>CAVSUL010000003.1:0-649504 GCA_963731325.1 uncultured Verrucomicrobiae bacterium | reverse complement strand
TCCGGAGGGACAGACAGCGAACGATCTAATCGGGTTTTACTCCGGCTTTGGGTTTCGGAACACGGGTCGTTTGATTCTGACGATCAATCCAGTATGAGCGCTACCACGCGCACTCCAACGCACAGAGTTGGCAGCCGTTTCCTACCAAAACACGAGGAGCCGATGTAAGGAGATTTTCTTCGACAGCCAACCTACGAGCTGGACCGCAGCGGCGCCAGATCTGGATCTTCTTCGGCCAGTCGGGCAAAACTGCTGTCCAATTCGATGGCGCGCGCGACGTAGTTACGGGCGTTTTCAAACGCCCCAAGCTGCGCCTCATAGCATCCGAGATTGAATCGCACAATCGCGCTGTCGGGGAACCGCACAGCTGCAGCGAGGAGAATCTCTCGCGCAAGTTCAAGGCTATGCGCCCTCCTTGTCGCGTAGGCGAGACCAATGTACCACGCGGGCCGCGCTGGATCCTGGGTGATCAGATGTTTCGCTACCGCGATGGCCTCCGTCCATTTCGACCAGCTCTGGTACACGTCCAGCCAGATCGCCAACACCGGGACGGTCTGATTAAAGGGCGCAGCGATGGCTTCCAGCTCGGTCACCGCCTCCTGGAAAAGCTCCAACTCCGCGTATCCGGATGCCGCCAGCAAACGACGCTGTGTTTGCCAATCGATAGCCTGCATCGCTCGCGAATCGCAAGATTCGCGAGCGATGCAGGTTAGATCCAGGTCCCACTAGGGAGTATGGCGTTCTTCGGAATTACTACTACCCCGTCTCGGATGTAAAAGTTAGCGCCATCCACGTCGGGTGCCTTGCCGTCGGGCGTGATGACAACGCCTTCGCCGATCCGCGCATTCTTGTCGATAATAGCGTGATCGACTACGCAGTTTCGGCCAATGCCGAGCCGCGGGTCGGAACTCCGGTCCGGGTCGTCGCCCTGGTAAAAGTCGGCCCCCATGATCACTGAGTTCCGGATGGTTGCCCCTGTTTCGATAACGCTTCGCACACCAATCACTGCGCGATCGATGTGCGCGTCGGAAATGATGCAGCCTTCGGCGATGATCGCGTGGCGGATCGTAGCGGCGTTCAGTTTGCTGGCCGGAAGGAATCTTGGGTGTGTGTAGATCGGCGCCCGCCGATCAAAAAAATTGTATGGGGGGAGGGGGTCAGTCAACGCCAGGTTCGCTTCAAAAAAGGCACGCACCGTACCGATGTCTTCCCAGTAACCTTGGAAAATATAGGCCATCACCTTGTGAATGTTGAGCGATGCCGGAATAACGTGTTTTCCAAAGTCGTCCAAGTCGTTATTCAGAGAATCGATCAGGATCTGCCGATTGAAGACGTAGATTCCCATCGAACCCTCGTAGAGTTCGGCGTCGGGTGGCTTCCCCAGCTCTTGGAGCAAAGAGGAAGGGATGCGCAATTCGTCAAGTAGTTTCGGATCCTTCGGTTTTTCTTCGAACCGAAAGATCCGGCGCTCGGCGTCGCTATGCATGATCCCAAAGCTCGAAGCTGCCTGCCGATCGACCGGTGTAACCGCCAGGGTGATATCCGCCTCTGTCTCAACGTGTTGTCGTAACAGCTGAGTGTAATCCATGCGATACAGCTGATCGCCGCTGAGAATCAGGTAAAAGTCGTACGAACCTTCCAGAAAATAGCGAAGATTCTGTCGCACCGCATCAGCGGTGCCCTGATACCAGCGGGCCGTTTCTGGGGTCTGCTGAGCCGCCAGGATCTCGACAAAATTTCGAGAAAAGCTGTCGAACTTATAGCTGGCGTGAATATGCCGGTGAAGCGACGTGCTGTTGAACTGGGTCAGAACATAGACACGGCGCAATCCAGAGTTCAGGCAGTTGCTGATTGGAATGTCGACCAAACGATATTTGCCCCCAAGCGGAACCGCCGGCTTGGCTCGGTCTTTGGTAAGAGGAAACAACCGGGTGCCGGCGCCGCCACCCATAACAATTGCCAAGGTCTTATCCTGGAGAGTGTGGACATCCATAGCTGCGAACAGGTGTTTGTTACCGAGCGAAGAATCGTCTCTGGGAATCTTGCAAGCGATGGTAATCTTTGTCACGGTCGATCTTTTCTATGTGCGGTATCATTGGCTACGTTGGACGTTCGGAGGCTACACCTATCCTGCTGGATGGGTTGCGGAAACTAGAGTACCGAGGATACGACTCTGCGGGCGTCGCGTTGGTTTCCGATGGAACAATGCAGATTCGGAAGAGCGCCGGGCGCATCAGCAGCCTGGCCCGCCTCGTTGAAGAAAAGCCGATCCAGGGAAGCCTGGGGCTCGGCCATACGCGCTGGGCCACCCACGGAGGCGTCACTGACGCGAATGCTCACCCGCATTCTGACCAGAGCGGAAAACTTGCGTTGATTCACAATGGAGTAATTGAGAACCATCAGAAGCTCCGCGAGGAATTAACGGCCCACGGACATACGTTTCAAAGCGAGACCGATACGGAAGTGCTGGCTCATCTGATCGGAGCAATTTTCGATCAAATGCCCGGCGAAAGAACCAAGGCCAAGCTACTCGACGCTTTGCGCCGCGCGTTGCGCCAGGTAACCGGGACCTACGGCCTCGGTCTGATCCACCTGGACGTGCCGGACGTGGTTATCGCCGCACGCCGAGGAAGTCCATTGATCCTGGGAATTGGCAAGGGGCAAAACTTTGTGGTGAGCGACGTCAGCGCGATTCTGGCTTACACCCAGGAAGTCGTTTATCTCGATGACTACGATCTTGCGACGATCGAACCCGATAACTTCGCAATCGCTTCGCTGGTTGGCCCCGGCTCAAATTTCCAGGTCAGCAAGGTAGAATTTACTCTCAAAGATGCGGACAAAGGAACCTTTCCGCATTTTATGCTCAAGGAAATCTTTGAGCAGCCCAACGCGATTCGAGACGGGATGCGGGGCCGGCTGGTTCGGGAAGAGGCCACGGTCAAGCTGGGCGGTCTGAACATGTCAGCGCGGGAACTTCGCGACATCGACCGGATTGTTCTGACCGGTTGTGGGACCGCGTTTCATGCGGCTCTTGTCGGAGAACATCTGCTGGAGAACCTGGCTCAGCTCCCCACCGAGTGCGAGTTTGCCAGCGAGTTCCGCTACCGGAATGTGCCCATGACAAAGGACACCCTGGTCTTTGCCGTCAGCCAGAGCGGCGAAACGATTGACACCCTGTCCGCCCTGCGAGAAAGCAAACGCAAAGGGTTCCGTAGCCTGGGCATCTGCAACAATGTCGGGAGCACTATCGCCCGCGAAAGCGATGGCGGTGTCTACATGCACGCCGGCCCCGAGATCTGCGTCGCTGCGACAAAATCCTTCACGTCACAAGTCTGTATTCTCACTTTGCTGGCCGTCATGTTTGGGCGAATGCGGCACCTCTCGACTTCTCAAGGAATAGAGTTGATTAACGCCTTGGAGACGATCCCGGATAAAGCGAGCCGATTGCTCGACGATGCCGCGGATTTGCGAGTGCTGGCGGAGAAATACGCCGGCTCAGACGGCTTCCTTTTTTTTGGACGTCAAGCGAGCTATCCAATAGCGCTCGAGGCGGCCTTAAAGCTGAAGGAAATCAGCTATCGGTTTGCCGAGGGTCATCCCAGTGCAGAGCTGAAACATGGGATCATTGCGCTGGTTCGCCCGGAAGTGCCATCGCTGATGATCGTTCCCGACGACGGGGTTTTTGAGAAGAACATGAACACACTGGAGCAGATCAAGGCGCGCAAGGGCAAAGTCATCGCGATTGCGACCGAAGGCCGCAAGGCGATCGCCGAGCTCGCCGACGATGTCATCTTTATTCCGAAATGCCTGGATGTCTTAACGCCGCTTCTCACGATCATACCGCTGCAACTGTTCGCCTACTATTTGGCCGTTCATCTCGGGTGCGATGTCGACAAGCCACGAAATTTGGCGAAAAGTGTGACCGTCGAATAATAGACGGCAGCGCCAATCTGGCGCTTGCAATTTCGCCGGACCCTCGCAACCGTGGAGTCCGTTTCTATGCCAGACAAATCCGTTCCTTCAAGCGATGATCTCGCCCGGCAGGAAGAGGCCGAAGAACGACGCGTACGACGTAATCTCCGCAACGCGATCGTCGGTTTGATCGCTGGCGTGGCGATAATCGTTCTGGCAATTGCCGGCTTTCTGTTTGGTCCTCGGCTGCTTTCTCCCGCTGACCGGGATAAGCCGAAAACAAACGTAACCGACGAACAGCAGCCCAAAACGGAGACGCCGCAGGCGGCGACCGGGGCGCAAGCGGCGCAACCGGAGGCGATCGCGGATACACCAGATGGCTACCTCGCGCTGCTCAGTATGGATCCTGCCGCTGTGCCGCCAGCCAAGAAGCCGATCGCCGAGATCCTGAACAATGCCGGTGCGGAGTCTGCACACGCCGGCGCGGCTGAATTGGCCTTCCTGGAAAACGTTTCGGCGAATCTTCTGCAACCGCTGCAAACGGTCAAAACCAAGGACGATCTCGAACGCCTCAGGGTGCAGGGCAACCAGCTCAAGGAAATCGCCCAGCAAACAGAGGCTTCTTTCAACGAGCTGCAGCAGAGCTTGACCAAACGATTGCAGGCCGCGGGCGTGCCACCAGAGTTAGCGGATCAGACTGCCGTGAAATTTGTCGACCGGGCGCGGACTTACCGGGGGGGCGAATCCGATCCGGGGTTGGATGCGGGACAAGCGACGATGGCGATCGCTGACATTCTCGAGGAACATCCCAAGGAATGGAGCCGTCGGGACGACGGCACGTTGGTGATAAAGGATCGCCAGCTCCTGGCTCAATACCAGAAACTCAACGAGCAGCTAAGTGACAGCATCAATCGGTTGTCGAGCCGAGCTTCCGGTCACTAACGGCCATCCTTCGAAAACTCGTGTGACCTTCGGGTCCGATCGTTTCATCAGCCCGAGCCGGTTTTCTGGAAGAGATTTCTCTTATTTCAAATTCTGCTTCTTGCACCTTCCGCAACTGGCTAGCATGATGGGGTTGTTCCCCTATCAGACATGAAAAAGTCCTTAATTACTCTTCTTTGGCTCGCCGTCGGGTGTTTCTCTCCGGCGTTCTCTGCAAATAAAAAATTCACGATCGCGCTGATCCCCGGTCTGACGACTGATCCATTCTACATTACCATGCACAAAGGTGCTCAGGCTGCCGCTGAGGCGCTTGGCGTTGACCTGATTTTCCAAGGAGCGCCGGATTTCAATCCGGTTACGCAAGTGCCCGTGCTCAACGCGGTAATTGCCCACAAACCGGATGCGATTCTCATTGCGCCGACCGATAAAACCCAGTTGATCGCGCCCCTGAAGGCAGCCGCACCGATCCCAATCGTAACCGTTGATACTTTCATCGGCGATGGCAGATACCAGACCGGCAGTGGCGAGGCGGATTTCCCGATCTCTTACGTTGCTTCGGACAACATCCTGGGCGGCGAGATTGCGGCACGAGCCTTGGCGAAGGCGATCGGCGAGAAAGGCAAGGTGTACGTTTCCAACGTGAAGCCGGGGATTTCCACGACTGACCAGCGAGAGCAAGGATTCAAACAGGAGATGAAAAAATATCCGGGGATCACTGTGCTCGAGACGCAATTTAACGATGACGACGCGAACAAGGCCGCTTCTCAGCTCCAATCGGTCTTTGCGCGAAACCCCGATCTGGCCGGCGTTTTTGGCGCTAATTTGTTCTCGGCAACTGGCGCGGCTAACGGCGTTAAGCAGGCCAATGCAACAGGCAAAATCAGGGTCGTTGCCTTCGATGCGCCTAGTTCAATCGTTGGCGAAATTAAAGCCGGCAATGTCGATATCGCGATTGCTCAGCATCCGGCGGAAATCGGTTATTTTGGGGTGGTGGTCGCCTTTGCCCATCTCACTGGCCACTCCGTGCCGCCCCTGATCGGTACGGGTTTCACCGTGATCGACAAGAACAACGTCGACGATCCGAACGTCAAAAAGTTTATCTATTCGGATTAGTCGCTTTGCGATGAGACCAAAGAGCGCCAGCCACTTCTGATCGAACTTCGTCCGTGCTAACTGATTCAGCCGATACGATCGAGCCAGCTCAGGCCACGACCAGCTGGCTCACATGGCTGGCTGCTCTTCGTGCCTGGATCTTTCTGGCGTTCCTGCTGGTCACCTTCGAGATCTGGGCGCAAGTGGTCTATCATGGCACGTTCCTCTTCAATCCGTTCAATCTGCAGTCGATCGCGGTATTCACGGTGGCACCGCTCCTCCTGGCCCTTGGCCAGACCTTGGTGGTAATTTCTGGAGGAATCGACCTTTCCGTCGGGTTTACGATGGGTTTGGCGGCCGTGATTTTTTCTCAGATCCTGAACGCGCTGAGTGGCAGCTTGGGAGAAGTTGCGGCACTTGCCATTGCCTCTGTCCTGGCGACAGCTGCCGCGCTCGTTCCGGGCCTGATCAATGGCTCTCTGATCGCAATCTTGCGGGTCCCGCCTTTTATCGGGACTTTGGGAATGTACGGGGTTGCCCGTGGCGCGGCGTTCCTGCTGGCGCGAGGGACAACGGTGCCCGTGTCCAACTCGGTGCTTAGCCAGATCGGCAACGGCAATCTGCTCGGCTTTCCGAACCTTGTGCTCATGACGATTGTCATCGTCTTGGCGATGCATCTTGTGCTATCCCAAAGCAGGTTTGGCCAACATATCTACGCGATCGGAGGAAATCGCCAGGCCGCTTTGCGCGCAGGGATCAACGTCTCGCGCAACACGATTTTAATTTACGTCCTCTCTTCGCTTTGCGCGGCGATTGGAGGTATCCTTTACACTGCCCGCTTTTCGGCGGGAGCGGCCCAGGCCGGAGAACCCCTGCTGCTCGACAGCATTGCCGCGGTAGTGATTGGCGGCGCCAGCTTGTTCGGCGGCTCTGGTACGATCATCGGGACGGTCATTGGCGCCCTGATCATCGCAGTAATCCAATATGGCCTTGTTTTTGTGAACGTGGAACCTTTTTGGCAATTCGTCGCCGTCGGAACCGTGATCGTCATTTCCGTTCTGGTCGATCAGAGCCAGAAACGTCTTTCTGGAGCTCGGTCCGATGAGTGAGCAGCCTGTTTTGGAAGTCCAGAATGTTTCGAAACGCTTTGGAGGTGTCCACGCTCTGGAGAACGTCTCGCTGTCCCTGTTCCCGGGTGAGGTGTTGGCTCTGGCCGGGGACAACGGGGCCGGGAAATCGACCTTGATCAAGACCATTTCTGGAGTGCACCGGCCGGATGGCGGATTACTCCGCTACGAGGGTAAGGCAGTCTCGTTTGACAATCCGCAACAAGCCCGCGACCGGGGGATTGAGACGATCTATCAGGATCTCGCTTTGGCCGATAACCTCGACGTAGGGGGCAATGTCTTCCTTGGCCGCGAACCAGTCCGGCGGATGATCGGATTCCCAGTGATCGACCGCAAAAAGATGCGCCAGGAAGCGGGCGAAACCCTGCGAGAGCTGGATATTCGAATTGGACGCTTCGACCTACCGCTTCGATCGTTGTCCGGCGGCCAGCGCCAAGCTGTAGCCATCGGCCGGGCGATCCACTGGAACGCCAAGGTGTTGATCATGGATGAACCAACTGCCGCGCTCGGGGTCCCGGAGCAGCGCAAGGTCGTGGCCCTGGTCCGCCGGTTGCGGCAAAGCGGAGTCGGCGTGATTTTTATCTCGCACAATCTGGTCGATATCTTTGCCGTTGCTGACCGAATCGTGGTTTTAAGGCGTGGTGTGGTGGCCGGTGAACGCCTGATCGCGAATACGACTCATGACGAAGTTGTCCGGCTGATGGTCGGCGGTGAGTAGCCTGATGGCCAATGCCCGACGCCCAATGAGCGACCATTCATCGGCAATCGACTAACTTTTCAAGGTCCCAGCCGCTGCGGATTTTGGATCGTTCCATCGAAGTGGGTCGTGGTTTTGTACAGCTCGAAAACGACAGGTTTCACAGATTTAGCCGGGGGCGCCTGGGGCACAAGAACCGACTTGGTTGAAACCCCGTCTCGCAGGGAAAATCCGTGAAATCTGTGGTTTCCGATTTTCTACCAGCCCAGAACCCAGGCGAACAAAAGAGGCGCTACAATCGTTGCATCAGATTCGATAATAAATTTCGGGGTCTCAAGCGACAGTTTTCCCCAGGTGATCTTTTCGTTTGGCACTGCTCCGGAGTAGGAGCCGTAACTCGTGGTTGAATCGCTGATCTGACAGAAATACCCCCAGCGCGGAATGTTTCCTCGTTGTAAATCCTGATGCAGCATCGGCACCACGCAGATCGGGAAATCACCGGCGATCCCGCCTCCCACCTGGAAAAATCCAATGGAGCTCTTTTCTGAGGTCTTGGTGTACCAATCGGCCAGTGCGATCATATATTCGACGCCGGTCCGAACGGTATGCACGTTCTTCACATCGCCCGTGATGCAATGGCCGGCGTACATGTTGCCTAAAGTGGAGTCTTCCCAACCGGGAACGATCATCGGAAGACTCTTTTGCATCGCGGCATAGAGCCAACTGTCCGCGGGATCAATCTGATAATACTTTTGCAGGCGATCGTCGCGCAGGATCGAGTAGAAGAATTCGTGCGGAAAGAACCGCCGGTCGGATTGATCGGCGCTGACCCATTCTTCCAACACCGCTTTTTCAATACGCCGCATCGCTTCACCTTCGGGAATGCAGGTATCAGTTACTCGATTCAGATGACTATCCAGTAACTGCTGTTCATCTTCCCCCTTGAGCTCGCGCCAGTTAGGGATCCGTCGATAATGGTGGTGGGCAACCAGGTTAAAGACATCTTCTTCGAGATTGGCGCCCGTACAGCAGATCGCATGCACCTTGTCTTGCCGAATCATTTCAGCGAGAGACAAACCAAGTTCCGCCGTGCTCATCGCGCCGGCCAGGGTGACCAACATTTCGCCGCCCTTCTCCAGATGCGTGCGATAGGCTTCGGCCGCGTCCTTTAGCGAAGCAGCGTTAAAGTGACGGTAGTGGCGAGAAATGAATTTGGAAACAGGGTTCATTTTGTTGCAGGAATTCAGGAGTTTCGAAGAATTCGAAGAGGTCAAGAAGCTTAGCAGGAATTTCGAAGCTCGCTGTTGCTGTCTGCGCTACTTAACTCCCGCGAGTTTCTGCCGCCGAATTTGCTCGTAGGATAAGCTTCCAGCTTGTCAGCTTTTCGAACCGGCAGGATGCCGGCGCTACGTGCGTTCCTAAGTTCCCGCTAGACTTCTCGCCGGTCCCGCCTCTCGTTATCGGCGGTGATGAATCTCTGGCTCTTTCTCCTGGGCTTTGCTTTTTTCCTGCTCGGCTTGAATCGGTCCGTCGCTCAGCCCTCCGTGAGTGAAGGATCGAAGATCTTTCAGACCCGTTGTTTTGTTTGCCACGGTATCGACGGTCGCGGGCATGGTCCGGCCGCGATCGGATTGGGCGCCGATCCGCGCGACTTTACCGATCCCGAGTGGCAGGCGCGAACCACGGACCAGCGAATTACGGAGGTGATCAGAGGTGGAGGACCAGCGGTAGGTGAGAGTGCGGCCATGGCGCCAAATCCCGATTTGAGCGCAGATCAAGTTCAGGCTTTAGTGAAATATATCCGCAGTCTCCATCGATAGGTATGCCGCAGACCTCAGCTCCACCACCGGCCATCTCAAACCACCGCGTCTTCCGGCCGAATTGGCGATACGGCCTGGCTTTCGCCATTGTGCTTCTCGCCGTCGGATTCTCCATCTACTGGAACGCGCGACAGGCTGCGCAAAAGGATTTTTATGGGTTTCATCTTTTCCCGGCGAAAGATGCCTATGATTTCAAATTGGTAGATCAGGACGGACGTCCGTTCGATCTGGCGAGCCTCCGTGGCAAAGCGGTGATGTTCTCCTTCGGATTCACCCATTGCCCGAACATCTGTCCCAGCACGTTGATGGATTATGCCGCGATCCGGAACGCGCTGCCCGGGCCGGAGCGGGACAAAGTGCAATTCCTGTTTATCAGCGTCGATTACCAACGGGACAAACCAGAAGTCTTAAAGAAATATTTGCCGTATTTCGACCAACACATCCTTGGGTTGACTGGATCAAAGGCCGATATTGACCGGACGATCAATGCATACGGAGGCAGCTACGAATTTGTTCATCATCCCGGAGATGATCCGGATATCTATACGGTAAATCACTCGGCCTATTCCTACCTCATCGACCCGAAAGGCAAACTCCAGGTCTTGTACGACTACGATAAACTTACTGATCCCTCCCGAATCGTGTCCGACATCGGAAAAGTTCTGGCCGAATAGCGACTACGGTCTCATTCCGGGCGGTTCAGTGATGCCGAGCATGGCGACGATGAGCAGAATCGCGGCACCCAGGACGATCTCCTGAACAACGTTGCGGAGAAGCGCCGCCGCGGCCGTTGCCGGCTGCCCGGCACTCCCCGGTTGTGCCTCCTGTCGGAGCTTGCGCTTGAGGACAAGAAGGTTTTGAGCTCCGAACGCCAGCATGACCAGGAAGGCCAGGATTTTCGCGGTCAGAAGGCGTCCATAGCGGGTGCTCCAAAGATCGCGCGGGTCGTGAATCATAAAGAATCCAATCGTCAGTCCGGTCGCGCTCAACAGGGCGACGGCCAGCAGGCTGGCTGTCGAGAATCGATCGGTTGCTCGCGCGGCGACGGTGACAAGGGGCGCCGGCCGGACCCGCAGGCAAAAGCGTAAGAACAGGGCGAAGTAGACGAGACCAGCCGGCCAGACGGACGCTGCCGCGAGATGCAGCACATCGGCCGCAAGATGAACAATTCCTATCGGCCCGGGCGTAGCGGCTGCATGGCCTGTAAGCGCCAGCATCAGAGCGCTGGCCATTGCAAGGATCGCCGCTGCCGCCGCCCAGGCGCGGTGTCTTGCACTGGTGGTTTCTCCACGCAAAGGAAAAAAACAGAAACCCAGAAGCACGAGGATCGCCAGTCGGGCAACGCAGACATGGCCGAACTGAGTCTGACTGGCCACGATCGCCAAAGGCGAAAAATCCGGTCCCCCGGTAGAACCGGTCATTTCCCGAGCTGTAACAACAAATAACACCATCAAAGAAAGCAAGGCGACAACCCACTGTGCGAGCGCGAGCGCGCGCAGTTCTGATAGAAATTTTCCGGGCCAGATCGCCGAGGTCAGTCCGCTGGAGGACTTGCTTCGGCGACAGAGCGAGAGCCGAAAAAGCTGCGCGGAGGCCAACAGAAGGCTCGCAGCCCAGTGCAACCACCTCGTCATTACCAGGGTAAGCTCAGGATTCAATTTCAAAACCAAACGTCCCGCTGGTCATGTGGGTGTCGACCGACACAACCTGCCAAACCACTTTGTATTTCCCTTCTTTCAAACGGGGGAGGGAGACTTCCAGGACGGCGTTATCGGCGGGATCACAATGCACGTCGCGTCGGTCTACCTCCTGTCCGGCCATGTCAAAGACCTGAAGCCGGCTCAGGCTCGGTTCCAATCTTTCCGTGAACCAGATTTTTATCTGGGAAGGCGCGACTCGAATTGTACTGCCTACCGCCGGTTCGGCATGGTCCAGAAATGCGTGCGCCCAACCGCTGCACGTCAGGCTCATCCAGAACAGCAGGGTGATCAATCGCGGGCAGGTTCTCATGGTCGCTTGGCGAGCAATGGTTGCCCAAAGAGCGTCGGAAAAAGATCGTCCAGATAGAAGTGCAACTGAGCCAGCACCCCCACGTTGTTGCCCGTGTGCGCATTGATCGGGATAACTGCTTCCACACCTACCTGGAAATATTTTCCCGACCAGATTACGCCGGGGTTGACGGTGCCGGTGGTCGGTGACCGGCCCCGGTTGAGCGGCGTCTCCATAGCGAATTCCACCAAGGGAATCAGCCGGTTAAACGGCGCTCGCAAACCGATGTCTTTGACCTGGCCCTGCAGGTAGATCAGGCTGTACTCGAGGGCAACGCCCCATTCCAAGTTGTTCGGAACCCGGGCCACTTCGCCTTCCTCCCGGACGCTCGATTGAGTCGGAAACGAGACACCCACCAGGCCGGTCACGGCCAGCGGCCGAAGCGCGCCGACCGAATCCAATAGGTCGCCGAATCCTTTGCCGAAGAACAAGGCCGGGGTCACGGTACTGAACCGATCGGCACCGATCGAACGCCGCCCTGTTCCCCCGATTTCCGCATTAAGGCCGAGCGACAGAATGGTTTCATGCTCGGGGCTTACGAAAAACTGGTATTTACTACCAAGCTCAAGGTTAACGAATCCCGTCCGGAGACGGGAGCCAGGCGATTTTTGCAATTGGTATCCGTCCGCGGCTTCAACCCCGAAATTGGAGGTCAGGCGAAGAGAGATATCGCTCGATAGATCGAGCGTCTTCGCCGGAGGACTGCCCGGCTGACGGATATATTGGAGGGTGGGTAGCGATAACTCGTTCGCCACGAACGGGTCGTCCGTGGCGAGTGTGGCCGGAAAAAATCGGTCGCCGGCAAACCCGTGCGAAAAGGCCGGGTGAGCGGCAGCTAACCAGGCCGCGAGGCAGAAAAAATGAGGCGCGACGTGGCGCATCTTTCCTAACAGAAAAACTGTGTGTAGCAATCTTGACTGAGAAGGCATCAGGGTTAAATCGTTTTTGGGAGCCGCGCGTAGGCGGAACCCGCGTTAATTGTTGACTTGACGGATCGCGCGTGAGAGACGCCGTTGCGGAAAGCCGGAGATGAACCCCCGGGCTTAGACGGCTCGCGGAGGAGGCACAGTGGGCTCGAACGAGACACTTTCCAGCTGTGCGCGCCAATTGGAATATTCCATTTTATTCCACATTGGAAAGACTCGGAAGCGGTGCCAGGGAGCCAGGCATTCCCTTTTCAGCTCCGATTGCAGCAGTGGAGCCTTCTTTTGCTCGTGTGTCTTGCCACTCTGAATGGCCTGACAGATCGGGCACGGATGGGCGCCATCGAAAGTCTGGGCTAATCCGGCCAGCAATCCCGACTGCTGAGTGTACTGCGCGATCATGCCCGTCCAGGCGCCCGCTTGCAGCAGGGCCCAATGGCCGCCCGCAATGAAGAAGAGTGCGAGCAATGCGCCAAGCAGACCTAGCTTGCGGAGGAACACGGCGAACAGGCTACGAGTCGGGAGTTCATGCCGCAAGAGGATTGTACTTAAGCTGCATCGCCCGCAATCTTAGCGATTCGCCCGCGACGCCAGTTCCCGCATTTCCGTTTGCACCTTTTGAAGCCGAGTTGTAGACAACCCGAAATGGATGGGAAAGTCTTTTTTCTAGCGATCGGCCTTGCCGGTAGTCTCCTTACAAACGGGTGGGCGCAGGACAGTGCAAAGCAGGACGTGCAGGTCCAATTGGACGCGCTGAAAGCTGAATTGAAAGCGACTCAAGAGCGACTCGATAAGCTCTCGCAAAAGGTCGCGGATCTATCGGGTCCGGTTGGAACGAAGGTCTCGCCCGAACCGAGCCCCCCGAGAGCAGCGCCCGTACAGACTCCCGCGGCCGCCGCGGCGGAAAAACCGGCCCCGGCTGAGAGCGGAGCTTTTCGCACGCACACGGTGGCAAAGGGCGAAACCCTTACCCAGATCGCGAAGGGCTACAACGTGACGGTTCAAGAGATCGAGCAGCTCAACAAGATCGGCGACGCCAAGAAGCTCCAGGCTGGTCAGACCATCAAGATCCCACCCGCCCCGGCGGCTGCGGCCACCCCCGGAGCCACGGCCAGCCCGGCTAAGTAACGAAGAGCGGGCTGAACGGCTTGAGCGTGGCGCGGACGGCCTCGGGCACGTCGGACTTCCAAACTAGCGCCGGCATTCTTGCCGGTTCAAAAAGCTGACAAGCTGGAAGCTTATCCTACGTTGAAGTCCGACAGACCCATGCCGGTTCAAAAAGCTGACAAGCTGGAAGCTTATCCTACTCAAGCCCGCTCAAGCCGCTCTCTTCACCTTGCTTTCTTTTTCGAAAACCCGTACTGTCTTTCATGCCCGAAAGGACGCAAAAACCACCCACTCCGGCTCCGTGGGAACCGAAGCAAGGTGACGGGGACGGACCGCGCTCACCTGATGTCTCGAAGCCTGATACCAAGGATCTGTTGAAGCGAATGCGCAAAGTCGATCCCAATCAATCGAAGCGCTATCGCCAGCGAACCGGTCAGTAATATGGAGGGAATGCAATTCCCTGGAGATTTCCCGGCGGTTCTTCAGAAGCAGGGGCTGATCTCGCCGATTCCGGTTGGGGCGAAAAATTCGGAGATGTCCGTCGTGGAAACGCAAGCCACGACGATACTGGCTTTTAAATTCTCCGACGGAGTGCTCGTCGCGGGCGACCGGCGCGCGACCGCCGGTAATACCGTCATGTACGATCGAGCTGATAAAGTGCTGGAGATCGATCGACACTCGGTCATGGCCATTGCTGGCTCACCCGCAACCGCTTGGGAGATGGCCAGAGTGCTGGAGCATTCGTTCCAATTCTACCGGCGCAGTCAGCTCCAGGAAATGAGCGTCGAAGGAAAAGTTCGGGCCCTCTCGAAATTACTGCGGGACAACCTGAGTATGGTGATTCAAGGCCTCGGTGTGGTCGTCCCACTCTTTGCTACTTACGACGCGAAAAGCGCTGATCCGGCTAAGGTCTTTTTTTACGATGCGATGGGCGCTCAGTTTGAGGCCGCGGACTTTGCGGCCAGCGGTTCGGGTGGTCCGGCCGTCCGCAGCATTCTTTACTACGAAAACTCCTGGGGCGGTCAACTGCTCCGTGATCGGTCGGAAGGCGAGGCGGTCCGCCTGGCATTGCGCGCGCTGGACACCGCAGCAGAGGCGGATACAGCGACCGGGGGAGTGGATCGTCAAGGCAAAATCTTCCCGATCGTCAAAACAGTCACGGCGCGGGGTATCACGACCGTGCCGTCGGAACAAATGTCGTCTCTTTTTCAGTTCGCGACCGCATGATCGACGAGCCTTATCGCTGGGTTGAAGCGATCGCTAACCGCCGCGAGTATATCGAAACCGAACTCAGCACGGGGAGCCCGACGATCGGATTGAGTTACCCGGACGGGCAGCTTCTGCTGACCTTCGGAAGAGATCGCCGGAAGATCTTTGAGGTGTACGACCGGATCGCCATGGGATCGATCGGGCATCCGGGTGACATCGAGCGGCTTCGAATGCTCGCCATAGAGCTGGCTAGTTCGGAGGGATTCACCCGATCAGCCGCCGATGTTTCGCTTCGTCGTATGGCCACTTACACTTTTAGCCCCGCGCTAAAGCAGGCATTCGAGCAGATTTATGGCGCCCCTTATCTCGCTCGGATCCTTTTTGCAGAGATGGGGAGCAGCCCGGCGGAGGACCTCTTCGTGCGACTCGATTATGACGGCGCTATGCACAGCAACGCGATGGTCAGCGGGAAGAGCCGGGAATCGTTTGGCCTGATCGCGGGCACGAAGCGTTCCATGGAGGCCGCGGAGGAATATCTTCGCACCGTCACCGCCAAATCGCTGGCTGACGCGGTTGAAACTGCGATGCGCGCCTGGGCAATGGCTCGCTACGCAGCCGACGAGGATCACCAGGAAAAGCCGGACGAAGCAACCCTGCGCAGCTTCTGGCAAGAGCAACTCGAAACATATACGATCGAGGCGGCGTTGCTCGAGCGATCTGCTGTATCTCGAGTCACCTTCACGGGAGTACCAGACTCGGTCGTTGCCGAGGCTCTGGACCGAGTTCGGGACCATCCGAATTAGAGGACGCGCCGATGATGGCGAGGCTTATCACGACTCGCGTCCGCAAATTTGTCTGCGTGCTGCTACCTTGGCTTGGGATTGTCATGCTCGCCTGGGCGTTGATCTTTCTGTCCAAACTCTCGCCACCGGGTCTTCCCGGAACCGCCGTAAAGCGGCTGCTGAAGGGAGACTTCTCCGCTGTGGTGATTGATCCGGGACATGGCGGAACGGACGACGGCGCCTCGGGCAACAACCTCAAGGAAAAGGACCTCACGCTTGATCTCGGACACAAGCTGGCAGCCCAATTGCGTAAGTCGGGGGTACGCGCAGTCTTGACGAGGGTCGTCGACCAATATGTCTCCCTGTCCGACCGGATCAGTCTCGCCAACGCGGTTCCCAACCCGATTTTCGTGAGCCTGCACGTCAATTACGCGGATTCCCCGGTCGTCCATGGTTTGGAGATTTACCGGGCGGCCAGCAAGAACTTTGCCGGGCAAATCCGAGTGTCATTCTCCGACACCGAAGAGCGACTAGATCAAGCGGAAGACCAGCTGATGCATTGCCTTGCTCAATCCATCGGGACCGATCCAGCCATCTTCTACCGCGGGCCGAAGCAAGCAAACTTTTACGTCACGCGTAATTTGCTTTGCCCTGCTATCCTGATCGAATCCGGCTTTCTTTCCAACCGCGAAGACGCCCTCAATTTGAGCAATCCGCGTTATCGAGAACAATTGGCAGAGCGGATTGCGTCAGGTATAATGGCGTATCGCAGTCAGGCTCGGGGAAGCGGTCTGCAAGCCGTAGTCAATTCGGCTGCTCCTCGGCCGGTAGCCGCGACGACGCCATGAAACCGGCCCTTTTGTTGATTTTATTTTGCCTGCTTGCGACTGCCGGCCGGAGCGATGACTTGACCCGCGCTGTTCAAGAGCGTCTGAAGGATCAAGGCTTTTTCTACGGCGCAGTCAATGGGCAACCCGGACCGGAAACGTCCGCGGCAATTCGCCGCTACCAAATTCGCTATGGCTTGCGGGTTACTGGAGAGCTCAACGGGGAAACCAGGCAATCCCTGGGTCTTACCGGCACGGCGGAAGCGCCCGCTCAACCTGGAAGTGGAACAGCACCTGTCCGGCCGGAGCCTCGAGCGAATCCGCAGGTGGAAAATCGTGACCCGTCGAACCAATCCGGCGACGCCTATTCAGACCGGCGCTTCTACCCGGATCAACCCCGCAATCCCTACCTTGATCCCGGCCAGGAATTCGGTCCGGAGTATCAAGATCCTGGGCGGACCGATCCGAGGTACGAGCAACCGCGTGACCTGGGTCCAGATATGGACTACCGGCCGGGGAACATTTTTGCAGGCACACCCTATGATGGAGCGCCGGGCGACATCAGGGAAAACGTCCTGTTTGCCATCCAAGGTGAACTGGCCAGGCGCGGATTCTATCGGGGTCCGCTCGACGGGCAGCCCGGGCCGGCCACGTTTGAAGCGATCGCTCGTTTCCAAGAGGAAGAGGGAATGGCGCCAACCGGGCGGCTGGATTTCCAGACTTTGAACGAATTAAGGGTATTGCCCGGCCAGGAGAATGGGCCGCCGGATCCCGGCCAGTTCCGCGGCCCGATTCATCAACGCGTCTATCGCGGGATCTGGTTGCGCTAGAGTTCGCGGAGACGGGAAGGGAAGGGAGCGATGGATACGTCGATCGAAAGTCTTGGGGAGTGCCATTTCTTATCCCCGTTGCGCCACCGGCACATCGAGTCCGACAGCTTCAAAGAGGAGAGTCACCGCGTCCTTTTTGATGATGCCTTGAATAGTGTGACTTCCGCCTTCCACCGCGGCGAATCGCTCTTCAGTTTTGAAGTGGCCGCACCGCGAGAAAAGATCTATTTCGATCCGCCGAAAACCACCGCCGCGATCGTTACCTGTGGTGGTCTTTGCCCCGGCTTGAATGACATCATCCGGGGAATCGTGATGGCGTTGTATTCGCGTTATGGAGTCACCCGGATTTATGGGGTTCGCTATGGTTACGCCGGTCTGGTACCCACCAACGGACATGTGCCGCTCACCTTGCGTCCAGAATCGGTGTCGGCGATCCATACGTTCGGCGGCACGATCCTCGGCACCTCGCGGGGACCGCAGGATGTTCCCGCGATGGTCGATCATCTGGAAGAACTCGGTGTCGATATTCTTTTTGTCATTGGCGAGGACGGAACCTTGCGAGGGGGAGCCGCCATCAAGGAGGAGATCGATCGACGCGGCTTGAGGAAAGCGGTTATCGGGATTCCAAAAACAATCGACAACGATATTCTCTATCTCGACAAAAGCTTTGGTTTTGAGACTGCTTTTGCCGAAGCGGTGAAGGCAGTTTCCTGTGCACACGTGGAAGCGGTTGGAACCTTTAATGGGGTTGGCCTTGTGAAATTGATGGGGCGTCACTCAGGATTTATTGCCTGCTTTGCTGCCCTGGCGGGTCAGCATGTTAATTTCTGTTTGATCCCGGAAGTTCCTTTTCAACTGGAGGGCCCGCGCGGACTCCTCGAAATGCTGCGGCATCGAGTTGTCCAAAAGAAACACGCCCTTATTGTCGTGGCTGAGGGCGCCGGACAACCCTTGATGAAGGTTGATACGGCGGCCACCGACGCGTCTGGGAATTCTCGGCTCGGCGACATCGGCGTGTTCTTGAAAGACCAGATCTCAAGGTTTTTCCAGGGACGAAGGCTGGAGGTCAATTTGAAGTATATCGATCCGAGTTACACGATCCGGAGCGTGCCGGCCTCGCCGCAGGACAACGTTTACTGTTCACGACTTGCGCAAAACGCGGTTCATGCCGGCATGTCGGGCAAAACGAACATGTTGATCGGGCGTTGGCACGGAACATTCGAGCATATCCCATTTGCCTTCGCCATCCGAGGCCGGCGCAAAGTCGATCCAAACGGTGACCTCTGGCGCGCTGTGCTGGAATCGACGGGCCAGCCAAATCTCATGGGATAGCCTGCATCGCTCACAAATCTCTTAAGGATTTGTGAGCGATGCAGCTCGCTCAACGAAGACCTTGTTAATCAGGGTAGCGAGCTGTCCGGAAAAGCGCAGCGAATAGACCAGATAAACGATGAGCGACACGGTTTGCGCGGCGGCGAAATAAAGATGCCCCCGTTGAGCGAGCGCCAACTGCGGCTGTTCGGCGATAAACAAAGCTGCTGCCAGGTTGAAAACGAAGAGCGCTGGAACAAGCCACAGGATGTTTCGAAACTGGTCGCGGCGAATCAGCCGGTACAGTTCAGTCGCGGCTTGCCCGACAGCCTCGCTGGCTCTCCGGTTGACTAGTTGCAGGTCGACGACAAAGAGCAGCCACACGAGCAAGGCGAAGAGCGCATCAAAGGCGAACCAACGCAACGGATCGGCCAGTTGGGTGAAGCTGATTGCCTGAACCATCGCGCACGAGATGTACAGAAAATTACGACCGAAATGGAGCGGCCACCGAACCAGGGTCAACGTGTGCTCAACCGCGCGGCACCAGAAGACAAAGATGATCAGCAGTCCGTTCCCGATGTAGATCCAGCGGTCGATTTGGAGATGGCTAAGCGCCTCGCGCGAATTGTCAGTCAGAAAATAAAGGGCAACTCCCTGAATGATGCTCACCAGGGTGAGCTCAATATTGATGACGAGCGTGTCAAAGTCGCGCCGGCTGAGCAGATCAGTCCTGGGGATCTCGGATTCCTCGGCTGGGGGTGGCATTAGATGGCAGGAGGCGGGAGTTGCAGGAGCGGCTTCAGCCGGCTGAGCGGCCTGAGCGAGGAGGTTCAGAGAGCGCTTCTTCTGTTTGCGATTTGCGTTTGCTGTCGGCTCTAGGCCATCGGCCATCGGTCGTCTGTTATTGGCCATCGGCCCTTGGCCGCCGGACAGGCGCGGCGGAAGGCACAAAGGAGGTAGGCGCTCCCGCTAAGCGGGATGATTGCCGGAGGCAAGTCCTGACGCCCCGGAATGTTGACCTCATACCCGGTACTTGGACACGTGCTCTTCCGCCGCGTTAAAAAGACAATAAACGATGTTCGTCGGACCGCAATCGATTGAAAAAGGAGCAGCCGGGGCGATCAGTGATCGGTCATTGGTCATCGGCGATCGGCGATTGGTCATGGGCCATCGACCATTATCCGTCCCCTATCGTCTGTCCCGCCACATGCGTTGCTGCTATAGATTACCGGCATGCTCAAGAACCTCTCTTCTCTCCACACACCTGAGTTGCTTCACACTTTAGCTTCCATGGGACATGGCGATGATTTGGCCATCGTCGACGCCCATTTTCCGGCCGTTTCCCTGGCCCAAAGACTTGTTCGGCTGGACGGCGTCGACGCCGCGTCCGTGCTGGAAGCCTGCCTGCGCCTGATTCCGCTCGATACCTTCGTCGACGAGCCGGCTTTGAGAATGGAAGTGGTGCAGAAACCCGATGAAATCCCCGCGGTGCAACAGGACTTCCAGAAGGTAATTGACCGCGAAGAAGGGAGACACATCCCGCTAGGCAAACTTGAGCGGCATGCATTTTACGAACGGGCAAAAAAAGCATACGCCATCGTTGCAACCGGAGAGTTGCGACCCTATGGATGTATCCTGATCAAGAAGGGGGTGGTCTTGAATGTTTGAGGTGGACGCCGCATACATCGCGGGGGTGCAAAGGGGTGCCAACGGGGCCGTCGGCGCTACTTAGGCGGCATGGTCGACGCAGTACGCCGACACGACCCGACAAATCGCACGCGCTCCAAAGAAGAAGTTTCACGCTATGAGCGTGTAGTTGTCCCCGATGTGCTTGCCCTGGCTGGAGCTCCCCTGGGTGACTCCCTTCGCAATGATGCAAATCGAGTTGTCGCTTAACGCACCTAAAAAGGCCATCGTGCGTCATGAAAATCAGCGCGCGCAATATCCTCAAAGGCAAGTCAGCAAAACCGTTGCAGGGGCAGTGAACAGCGAGGTTACCTTAAAAATTGCTCCAGCGTTGAGATCGTCTCGATAATTACCAAGAGTTCCGTCGAGTCCCTCGGCTTGGCAGAGGGTAAGGACGCCTTCGCGGTGATCAAGGCCTCTAACGTGATTCTCGCTATCGAGTGACGGGTGGCAGTCCGTCCATTACTCCTTTTACAGGTAAGTCGAATCCATTCGATGGCGCGACTATCGCAAGGCGGTCCTTGTGATTGCCTGCACGCGATGAGAAACTCGGAAGAAAGAACTTCTCTTATGGCCAGCGGTCCCATTACTCCAGATCAACTCACCGAATATCGGCAAAAAGGCTACACTCTCGCCCGCAGCATGTTCAGTTCGCAGGAAATCGACTTGCTGAGGCGTTCCGCCAAGCAGGATAAAACCCTTGATGACCACGCCTTCGGACGAGACGACGGTCGTGGCAAGATTGTCCGGCTTTCCCTTTGGAACCACCCCGGGGACACCGTTTACGGCATGTTCGCGCGCTGCGAATCCATCGTCAATTCCGCCGAGCGAATACTCGGCGGCGAAGTTTATCACTACCATTCAAAGATGATCATGAAAGATGCGAAGACCGGCGGAGCCTGGGCTTGGCATCAGGACTACGGTTACTGGTATCAGAATGGCGTCCTTTCACCCGACCTCTGCAGCGCATCCATTGCTGTCGATCCAGCCACTCGCGAGAACGGCTGTCTTCAGGTGATCGAGGGTTCTCATCTTCTTGGAAGAGTCGACCACGTTCTGACGGGAGATCAGGCCGGCGCTGAGAAGGAGCGCGTCGTCGCTATCCTCGAGCGTTACCCGCTTGTCTACGTCGAGATGGATCCCGGCGATGTTCTCTTCTTTCATAGCAACCTTCTCCATGCCTCGGCTGAAAACACCTCCTCTAGGCCCCGCTGGTCCATGATCTGCTGTTACAATGCAGCTCGTAACAACCCCTACAAAGAGTCGCATCATCCCAGGTACACGCCTCTGCATAAGGTTCCCGATTCCGCCATCCTCGAAGCCGGCTCGAGGCGCTTTTCCGATTCCACGGAAGATGTCGCTTGGCTCGAAGAAAAAAAAGACCAGAGCGCACGTACCTTGGAGCACCAAGCAGGCAAAGACTCTTAGTCAGGTTCGCACGAGCGCGATTAGCCTGCCGCGACCGTTTACTTCGAGCTTCTGGTAAACGGACTGCAGCTGTGTCTTTACTGTCATCGCGCTCTTGTTCAAAAGCCGAGCAATCTCACCGTTTCGGTGACCCTGGCTGGCCAGCCACGCAACCCGCTGCTCGCTCCGGCTCAGTTTGGCCCACAAAGCCAGTTGCCTGCCGGCGAGATCATCGCTTTTGCCGCAGTCCCTGCGGTCTTCCAGTCTTATCAAAAACATCGGCAAACTTAACGTGGCAGCATTCATCTGAAGCAAGCTCACCTCGGCTCGGAGGCCGGGCAATCTGGGGTGGTAAATGGCGAGTCCGTGACGGTCGGCCAATGGATCCGTCTTCGCACGGCCGTTGCCGGAAATCCCTTTCAAGCGACGACAACAATCGAGAATATCCTCCGGTAGGGCGAAACCCCCAGCAGGCTTCCGACACCCTGCCGCCACCGACCCTATGTCCCACCGCACACAACGTTCTTTCGCTGCGCGGTTGTGATAGGTGACTTGGAGGTCCCAGTCCAGAATGATTGTCGCCAGCGGCAACTGGTCGAACAAGAGCTCCAATGAGTTGCGCATCGAGCGTTCCCTTTGGATTTGTAAGACCCGCCGCAAGGCATTCTGGAAATGAGGATACAAGCCGAGGAGCCTGGAAATCTCAGCATCGCTAAAGTCCCCGTGATTAGTTGCCCGATGCATCCCCACCAGCCCTTCAAACAAAGAGCCTTCCCAAAATAGAAGGCAAATCTCATACCGGCTATTCGTCGGTTGCATGAACTCGCGGTAGTAGTCGCTCTTGAGCAATTCCGCCTCAGCAATAACATCGCTCAGACGAACGTATCGAACTCCCGGGTTGGCCTGGACGTAAGGAGTGGCCGGAGCCAATCGGCAAAAGCGCTGGAATTGCTCGAGTGTAGCAAAAGGCGCGCGTTCCCGGAATAGCATCGGGGGAGTCGCCAGGAACGGATAAAAATTCAGGCAGCAGAATTCAAAGGAAAAGGCCGAATGCAACAGGGTCCGAGTTACTTCCCACAGGTCTTTTCCTTCCTGAACAGCTTCGAGTCGAAGCAAATCCGAGTCCAGACACATCGAACCAAGGAGCGCGTTCATCGCTTGAATATTGAAAGATTCGCGATGGCGATTGTTTTCGGGACAGCCTCTGTCCGAAAGCTGCACAATACTCCGTAAGGACACTCGACGGGTCGCGTTGCCTCAGGTAGTGTGGCTGCATAAAAAATCCGGACGTTAAACGCCCGAAAAGATGAATGACTAACTGACATGAATACCTCTCATTTTCGTTTTCTGTGCGTCAAAGTCATCGCCCTCCCGGTGCTGGATTTTAGTCGCGCAAATAAGTTCTACGGTGAAACGCTGGGCCTGCCGCCATCCTATGAAGACGCTAAACAGGTCGGTTTCGCTTTGGGCCAGACCATCTTAATGCTCAAAACTAACTCGGATGTGCCTCCTACGGACGTGCCCAATCCGCGGGTGACGATCGAAACCGAGGATGCTCGCGAAACCGAAAGGAATCTTCGCGCCAGCGGTGTCGTGATTGCGGATCCGGTTCAGATTTACGATGAGAAGCACTATGTTGGTAGTTTCTTGGACAGTGAGGGCAATAAACTCTGGTTTTGCTCATTCGTTTGAACGTAGCAACGCCATCAACCGATTCCGGCCGGTTAAACCAAGCTTCTGGTAAACGGAGTGAAGCTGTTTCTTGACGGTTGAAGCGCTCTTGCTCAGGCGCAGGGCTATTTCGGCATTCCGATGCCCTTCACTCGCCAGCCGGGCTACCCGTTGCTCGCAAAGGCTCAGGCTGGACCACAAAGCAAGCTGACTATCCATGAGGTTCTCCTCCTTGTCGCCCAGGCAACCATCCCGGCTTTCCAGTCTGACCAAGAACATCGGCAAGCTCAGCGGGGCAGCGTCCATCTGTAAGACGTTCACCGTCGCACGAAGACCCGAGGTAGTTTGGTGCTTAATTACCAACTCGGTGCCATTGCCCACCGCATATGAACGGTTTTCGCCGCGGTTCCACATCTCCTTAAGTCGGCGACAAAGTTCAATAATTTCGGCCGGCATGGCAAAATTTTGCCTCGATTTTAGACTCCGGGCAGCTTTTGTGCCCAGATTCCAAAGGACCCCAAGTTCTTCGGCGGCCCCGTTGCGATAGGTTACTCGGAGATTCCAATCGAGAACAATCGTGGCAATCGGTAGCCGGCCGAGCAAGACCTCTAGCGACATTCTTCGAGCTTTTTCTCGATGGGAGGTCAGCAACCTCCTGCCGGCATTTTGGAAATGCGGATGTAGCTGTTCGAGCAACCGGATCTCTGCGTTTGTAAAATCCCGCTGCTCTTCGGTGCGGTGCAGCCCGACGAGTCCTTGAAATACATCCGCTTCCCAGAGAATAAGGTATGCCTGGTAGCGGTCGCCGGATGGTTGCATAAACAAATGGAAGAACCCAGTTGTTACCAGTTTCGACGTTTCGATGATATCGCTTAACCGGATCACCCGGATACCCGGATGTCGCTCGATGTAAGGGTTAACCGGGCAGAGCTTTTGAAAGCGTTGAAAATCCGCATCGTCCACAAACGGACCACGTTCCCGGAACACGGTCGGAGGCATCACGAGAAATGGCCGCAAACAGAGGCAACAGAACTCGACGGGCAGGGCCAGATGCAGGAGCGTCTTCGTGGCTTCCCAGAACTCCTGCATTTTGTTGGCGGCGCTGAGGCTGATCAACGCTGGTTCCAGGCCGTTGGCGGTCCACTGATTCACTGGGCCAGGTTCATTATACGCTTTCATTTTTGGGAAACACCCAGCCGAATCCCCAGGATGGCCGGTCAAAAACTGGTCCTCGCTGCGCGCTCTCTGCTGGTTGCTCGTATAGCGTTTGCAGCGTCGCTTAAATTTTTGGCCCCTCAATACTCCTTTCGGGTTAAAAAGTGCCCCGTTGCTGTTTCCAGCTTCCGGAGAACGCTGTCCCGGCGTTTAATGGACTTCAGCCTCACGTCGCCAGGCCTGAGGCACCGAAGGGAAAAAAGCCTATGCCAGAAGAAATGTTCACTGAACTGTCGGCAAGTCTCCGAGGCAGCGTGATTACCCCTGCCAGCCGCGAATATGAGGTCGCTCGCAAAGTGTACAATGGAATGATCGATCGGCATCCCGACGCTATCGTCTTTGCCGCAAATGTGACGGACGTCAGGGCGGCCGTGGACTTTGCACGCCAAGAGAAGCTCACGGTAGCGGTTCGTGGAGGAGGTCATAACGGCGCCGGACTTGGCATCTGCGATCACGGACTGGTGATTGACCTTTCGCGAATGAAAGGGATTCAAGTCGATCCGGACACCAGAACGGTCCGGGCTGGGGCCGGCTGCACTCAGGGAGAAGTAAACGAGGCGGCCCAGAGCATCGGGCTGGCTGTCCCGTTTGGGATCATTTCGACTACCGGAATCGCCGGGCTTACCTTGGGAGGCGGGACGGGTTACCTGACGCGAAAATATGGTCTGGCCCTGGACAATTTGCTCGAGGCCGAGGTCGTCCTGGCCAATGGCAGTTGCGTGACGGCCAACGCGAAAACCAATCCCGATCTTTTCTGGGCTATCCGCGGCGGTGGCGGAAATTTTGGCATCGTTACCTCGTTTCTCTATCGCGGATGCCCGGTGGATCAGGTGTTTGGCGGTCCGATGCTCTGGGAGATGGAAAACGCTCGCGAGGTATTGCAGTGGTATGGCGAAAGCGAGCCGGCGCTCCCTGAAGAGTTATATGGTTTCTTCGCATTCCTGAAGGTGCCGCCCGGACCGCCATTTCCGGAGGGGTTACACGGGAAGACGATGTGCGGAATCGTCTGGGCTTACTCTGGTCCGCTGGACACGGTCGAAGAGGCGTTTAAAACCGTCCGAACCTTTCGTCCACCGAAATTCGAGTACATGGGGCCAATGCCTTACACCACGTTGCAGAGTATGTTCGATGGGATTTATCCGCCCGGCGACCAGTGGTATTGGAGAGGGGATTTTGTGGGGCAGATTCCGAACGAGGCAATCGAGGAACATCTGAAGTTTGCCGCGGGATTACCCACTCTCAAATCGACGATGCATCTCTATCCGGTCGACGGTGCCGCGAGCCGCGTTGACCGTCAGGCAACGGCTTTCAGCTATCGCGATGCGAAGTGGTCGATGGTGATTGTCGGAGTAGATCCGGATCCAGCAAACACCGAAAAGATTACGAGCTGGACCAAAGATTACTGGGCGGCGCTCCATCCGTACAGCTTGGGCGGCGCATATGTAAACTTCATGATGGATGAAGGAATTGACCGGATTAAGGCTACCTACCGGGATAACTACCATCGCCTCGTGGAAATTAAGCGAAAGCACGACCCAGATAACTTTTTCCATATCAACCAGAACATCCGACCGGACTAGTCCCTGCACGGCTGCAGTTGAAATAACGCGGATCACCTCTTGTCGGTTCACAATCCGGCTGGTGATTTACGCAAAATTGTCGTTCCCGGTTCTTCGGCCGCTCCCGGACGGCTTTTTGCTGGTGACGAGGCTCCGTGCGCAAATCCTTTTACCCAGCTGATGCATCGATCCACCGACGGTCGGCAATATTTCCACAACCGCGTAGAATCGGCATCCTTGCCGGTCAAAAAGAGCTGACAAGCTGGAAGCTTGTTCCACGGATGCCGCGTGGGGCTTGCCGCGCTGGGTCCGCCTTCGTGTTCGCTACGGCCCACTACGGCGCGACGCTTTCGCCCTCGCTGACGTGCTTGTGGCCAGCGGCTTGGCGAAAGCGGGTGAAGGGAATCGAACCCTCGTGTGTAGCTTGGGAAGCTACCGTTCTACCATTGAACTACACCCGCACGTGATGAGCAAAAGCGATGATAGCTCAGTCGGTTGACGGTGCAACCCTCGACTTCGTGAAGGAAAGAGGGTTATTAATTCTGGTTATGTCACGTCGGCCAGCAAATAAGTTGTCGGGTGAATTGGTGGCGCGCCTGTTGGCTTTGCTTAAGTCACCGCAATATCAGCCTCTGAATAAGGCAGACCTGGCCAGGCAGTTGGACGTACCCGTCCACGAGCGTGCGAAACTTCGCCGGCGACTGATCGATCTGGAAACCGAAGGAAAGATCGTCCGGATTCGCAAGAACCGGTACGTCATCCCCAAGGACGCGGACCTGATCACCGGCACCCTGCAGGTAAATCCTCAGGGCTTTGGCTTTGTCGAGAACGAATCCGGCGATAACCTCGGTGACGTTTTCATTTCGGCCGAGAACATGGAAACGGGAATGCACCGGGACCGGGTGGTTGCCCGGATTATCCCGGAACCCGCCCCCGCTCGCGGCGGCCGGCAACAACACGCCCGGCGGGCTGGCCGCGTCATTCGGGTGATCGAACGCCGCAATTCGACGATTGTCGGTACCGTCCAGCGCTCCAAGAATTTCCTGTACGTTGTACCGGATGAGCCGGCCCTGGTGCACGACATTTATTTTCAGCCGCAACGAGTGCCGGATCGGCGAAGCGGTGCAACCCGAGCACCGGACGTAAACGATAAGGTCGTACTCCGTTTGGAGCCCTGGGCCAATCGGCATGTCAGCCCGGAAGGTACC
The DNA here is from genome assembly GCA_963731325.1 of uncultured Verrucomicrobiae bacterium. Classification (GTDB taxonomy): domain Bacteria; phylum Verrucomicrobiota; class Verrucomicrobiia; order Chthoniobacterales; family JAFAMB01; genus CAVSUL01. The sequence goes on along the minus strand of CAVSUL010000003.1, from coordinate 622,130 downwards.
TTGATCGAAATCCTCGGGCCCGCGCGCGACCCGCGCGTCGTAGTTCTTGCGATCGTTCGGAAGCACGATTTGGCAACGGACTTTCCGGAGGCAGTTTTGGAGCAGGCGGCGAACCTCTCCGCGGCGATTGCACCCCGCGAGTTAGCGGGCCGGACGGATCTGCGGAGCCTGCCAGTGTTTACGATCGACCCGGAAGATGCTCGAGATTTTGATGACGCGATTCATGTTCAAACCTTCGATCATAGTTGGGAGATCGGAATTCACATCGCCGATGTGGCGCACTATGTGAAGCCGGGGAGCGCACTCGATCGCGAAGCGTATGTGCGCGGGAACAGTGTTTATCTTCCCGACCGCGTACTGCCGATGCTGCCGGAACGGCTATCCAACGGTATCTGCAGTTTGCGTCCGGGCGAGGACCGGTTGACGAAGAGCGTATTTGTCCGTTTCGACAAGGAAGGCCGGCTTGTTGGTCACCGTTTTGCTGAGTCGGTCATTCGAAGTCGGTATCGTCTGACCTACCAGGAAGCGTTCGAACGTCTGCAGGGCGGAACGAATGAGACCGTTGACAAGTTGTTGCGCCAGGCTTGGCGCATTGCATCGCAACTACGCAAGCGGCGATTTGCCGCTGGAGCGCTGGACCTGGATGTTCCTGAGGTCAGGATTCTTGTTAATTCGCACGGAGCGGCCACGGGGGTTCAACGTGAGGTCAACGACATCTCTCATCAGCTCATCGAAGAATTCATGCTGCTCGCGAATGAAGTGGTTGCCCGCGAGATCCGGTCTCGCGCCGTTCCGGCGGTTTATCGAATCCATGAACCGCCCGATCCGCAAAAGTTAGCCGACTTTAAAGAGGTGGTGCGTTCTTATGGCATCAACGTGGGCGATCTGAGCGATCGGCGAGCTGTGCAGCGTCTGCTCGATAAAATCGAGGGACACCCGGATGAGAACATTCTCCGGATAGGCTTGTTGCGAAGTCTGCGGAAGGCGCGTTACTCGCCAGAACCGATCGGGCACTACGGGCTGGCGAAAGCCGATTACGTCCATTTCACCAGTCCGATCCGGCGCTATGCGGATCTGATTGTGCACCGCGCTTTCGGAGCGCTATTACCGCAAAAGAAAGGCCGGCTCCTTTTACCACCATCGACTCGGTTGGAGGAAATCTGCGAGCACATTTCTCTAACCGAGAGGGTAGCTTCTGACGCTGAACGCGAAGCGATCCGGCAAAAGAAACTCGAATATCTACAGAGCTGCCTGAGGAAGTCGCCGCGTTTCCACGCAACGGTGATCGAGGTACGGAATTACGGTCTGAGGGTCGAAGTGCAGGAAGTCTTGCTGATCGGTCTGGTTCACGTCTCCTCGCTGGACCACGATTTCTATCTTTTCGATGCGTCGCGCGGACGATTGGTCGGGCGTCGAACGAAGCAGTCCTTCAGCGTTGGCGACCAACTCGAAGTCCGGGTTGTCCGAGTCGATTTCTTTAAGCAACAGGCCGATTTCGAAGTTGTCAGCAAACTGGGCAAGGCGTGAGAAGCGCGAAGGTGAGGGGCGGCGCGGCAACTTATCGGTTTACCGCGCCAAAGTTTTATGCCATAAGACTGGATTCTTCCTCCGCTGGTGGTTCGGTGGGTTTAAGATGGTAAGTGGTATCCCTCCCAAGGTCATGGACAACGTCATCGTCACGAGAGAATTACAAGTTGAACGAAAGCATTTCTATATAGAGTTTCGCGAAAACGAGCGCGGTCGATTCATGCGAATCACCGAGGAAGCTCATGGACGCCGCAATACAATCATCATTCCGAGTACCGGACTCGATGACTTTGTGTCGGCTGTCGGCGATGTGATCCAGTCCGCCGACCGAGTGCCCGCCAATTCCTGAGCGATGGCACAGGCTTCCAGCCTGTCTGAATCGTTTTTTTGCAGCAGCACATATCTGTTCTGGCGAGGGCACAAACGCTTGCGGGAACAGCCGGATTGGATTCAGCAAGACAGGCTCACTCCAAAACGCCGGGCGGTGCCGGCACATTGACACTTTCGCGCTGTTCGTTTAGGTGACCAGTCTGCCCGACGAACGTGCTCCCGGGCAGGCGGAACGATTTAAATTTTATGGCTAAGAAAATCAAAAAAAAGACCGCCACGCGGAAGACGGTCAAAACCGGATCGGCCAGGCAGGCGGGCGGCAAAACTCGTTACGTCTACTACTTCGGGGACGGCAAAGCGAATGGCGACGGCAAAATGAAACCTTTGCTTGGCGGTAAAGGTGCTAATCTCGCGGAAATGACCCGAATCGGGCTGCCCGTTCCCCCGGGATTTACCATCAGCACCGATGTCTGCACCTACTTTGACGAGAACAAACAGAGTTATCCGGCCCTGCTCCACGAGCAAGTCGAGTCGGCTCTGGCCAAAATCGAACGATCGGTAAAGAAAAGGCTGGGGGACCGGCTGGATCCGTTGCTGCTTTCCGTTCGCTCAGGTGCTCGCGATTCCATGCCCGGCATGATGGATACGATTCTCAATCTTGGGATGAACGATGAGGTGGTTGAGATCGTGGCCGAAAAAAGTGATAACCCTCGATTCGCCTGGGATTCGTACCGCCGATTTCTCCAGATGTACGGCGATGTAGTGATGGGCGTGCAAAAGCGTCCCGGAGAAGATCACGAGCCTTTTGAGACGGTGATTGACGAGGTGAAGCAAGCCGCAGGTGCAGAGAACGACACAGACCTGACGGTCGATGATCTGAAGAGCTTGGTCGAGAAGTTCAAACAGCTGATCAAAGAGCGAACGGGGAAAACGTTTCCGCAAGATCCGCGGCAACAGCTCTGGGGATCGATTGGCGCGGTTTTTGGCTCCTGGAATAACGATCGGGCAATCGTTTATCGCCGGAAATACAATATTCCCCATGAATGGGGTACCGCCGTCAATGTTCAGACGATGGTCTTCGGTAATCGCGGAGACACCAGCGCGACGGGAGTAGCCTTCACTCGAGACCCGGCCACCGGTGAAAAAGTGTTCTACGGCGAGTATCTGATCAACGCCCAGGGCGAAGATGTCGTCGCCGGGGTGCGCACGCCGCATCCGGTTGCGCGATTAGCCGAGGAAATGCCCGCTGCTCATAATGAGCTACTCAAAGTGCGGGCGACATTGGAGAAACACTTCCGCGATATGCAGGATCTCGAGTTTACCGTCGAAGACAACAAACTCTACATCCTTCAGACCCGAAACGGTAAACGAACTGGATTTGCGGCTGTGCGAATCGCGACCGACATGGTGCGGGAGAAACTGATCAGCAAGGACGAAGCGCTTGCCCGCATCCCGGCCGACTCGCTCTCCCATCTGCTCGCACCCATTTTCGACCGAAAAGACGTTAAAGCAGCGAAAAAGATTGCGACGGGTCTGGCCGCAGGTCCCGGTGCCGCCAGCGGCCGGATTGTCCTGAATGCGAAGGACGCGGTCGATCTTGCGCACAAAGGTGAGCGCGTGATCCTGGTGCGCATCGAGACTTCGCCGGAAGATCTGCGGGGGATGATTGCCGCCGAAGGGATCTTGACCGCGCGTGGAGGAGTCTCCTCCCACGCCGCGCTAGTCGCTCGACAAATGGGAAAGGTATGTGTCTGCGGGGCTCTGGCGTTGAAGATCGACTACTCGGCTCAGACGGTGACGGCCGGTGACTTGACCCTGAAACAAGGCGACTTCATCTCTATCGACGGCACCTTGGGAGAAGTCTACGCCGGCGAAGTCAAGACCTCCGCTTCCGAAATCGTGCAGGTACTCGTCGAGCACAAGTTAGATCCCAAGCAGAGCCAGACCTATCGAGAGTTTGCAGCCTTGATGAACTGGGCCGACAAAGCTCGCCGGCTTGACGTCCGCACCAATGCCGACAGCCCGGACCAAGTGGCGACCGCTATCGCCTTCGGCGCCAAAGGCATTGGCCTGTGCCGCACGGAACATATGTTCTTTGAAGGCGATCGCATTGACGTTATGCGAGAGATGATCCTCGCGGAGTCGTTGGACGATCGGAAAAAAGCGCTCGGCAAACTACTGCCCTTTCAGCGGAGCGATTTCGCCGGCATCTTCACAGAACTCAATGGCCGGCCCGCTACAATTCGCTTGCTTGACCCGCCGCTTCATGAATTTCTGCCGCATACCGAGGCGCAACAGGCCGATCTCGCGAAAAAGCTGAACGTGCCGGTAGAGAAAATCGCTCGGCGTGTCCAGCAATTGCATGAATTCAATCCGATGCTGGGTCATCGCGGCTGCCGCTTGGGAATCTCTTTCCCGGAGGTTACTGAGATGCAGGCGCGCGCCATTTTCGAGGCGGCCGCGGAAGTCCAGAAAAAAGGAATCAAGACCAAGCCAGAGGTGATGATTCCTCTGGTCGGCTTCCCCAAGGAGTTGCAGCTTCAAATTGCCATTATCCATCGGGTGGCTTCGGAAGTTGCGAAAGAAAGGAAAACAAAATTTTCCTACCTTGTGGGCACCATGATCGAAGTGCCCCGAGCCGCTCTGCTGGCGGACGAGATCGCTCGGGACGCCGAGTTTTTCAGTTTCGGTACAAACGACTTGACGCAAACAACCCTTGGAATGAGCCGGGACGATTCAGGCAGTTTCCTGCCGCATTACCAGGAACTGGAAATCGTGAAGAATAATCCTTTTGCGACGATTGACCAGAAAGGGGTTGGACGTCTGATGGAAATTACCAGGGATCAAGCGCGGAAGACGCGCCTCGACATCAAACTCGGAATTTGCGGCGAACACGGCGGCGATCCGGAAAGCGTAAAATTCTGTCATCACCTGGGTCTTGATTATGTGAGTTGCAGCCCGTTCCGGGTTCCCGTGGCGAAACTGGCGGCAGCGCAAGCGGCGTTGGCTGGCTGATGGGTGGTAGGATAAGCTTCCAGCTGGTCACTGGTTGACCGGCAAGGATGCCGATCCTACCTGCCCGTAGCGATGGGTCTCGTCCGCGGGTTTGCTGGACAAACGGAGACTGTAAGCGGCTGATGAGTGGTAGGATAAGCTTCCAGCTGGTCACTGGTTGACCGGCAAGGATGCCGATCCTACATGCCCGTAGCGATGGGTCTCGTCCACGGGTTTGCAGGACAAACGGAGACTGTAAGCGGCTGATGGGTGGTAGGATAAGCTTCCAGCTGGTCACTGGTTGACCGGCAAGGATGCCGATCCTACCCCGGAGTGCGCTGCCGAGCCTTCAGTCGCCTTCCTTATGCAGTGTGTCATGATCGAGCGCGCTTTCCAGGTGCGTCGTGACGTGCGCGCGTGGCTTGATCTCGCGACAGATACTGTTTTCGATCCTGGTCGCGGTGCGATGGGCGTCGCTGAGCAGAACCCCGGCGGGAAAAACCAGGTGCACTTCGATCCAATGAGCATCGCCCATGTTGCGATGGCGAAGGTTGTGATAGGTGACCGCGTTTTGATTTGTCTCCCGATCGAGCACCGCGCGAATTTCTGCCTGGGTTGCCGGGTCGGCGGTATCCATCAAACCCGAAAACCCCGAGCGCACTAACCTGATTCCGGTGATCAGGATGTTCGTGGCAATCAGAATGCCAATGATCGGATCGATCACTTTAGAGCCCGTCAGCGACGTCAGTCCGAGGCTCAGCAAAACGGCTGCGCTGGTGAGACAATCGGCCAGTGTGTGGCGCCCGTTTGCTTCTACAATCAGGGAGCGAAAAGATCGGCCGACCCGAACGAGGTAAAGGCCAAGCGCTCCATTGACAATTGTGACCATGATTGTGAGCAGCGTGCCCAGCGGGATATGCTCGAGGGGCTGCGGTTGCCGCAGTTTCTGTACGGATTCGACATAGATAAATCCGGCCGCAATCAAGATCATCGCGCCTTCCACCCCGGCGGAAAAGAAACCAATCTTGGCATGCCCGTAGCGATGAGTCTCGTCCGCGGGTTTGCTGGACAAACGGAGACTGTAAGCGGCAAAGAAGACGGCAACCAGATGGACAATCGATTCGGCCGCGTCGCTCAAGATCGCGGCGGAACCCGTAAACCGGTAGGCGCTTACCTTGACGGCGAACATGAACAGCCCGACAGCTACCGCCCAGTTCAGCGCCCGCCGCGGCAGTCGCATGTCAGTTTCGGTGCTAGTGCCCGAGTTCACGATCTTGCGGCTGTTGGCGCGGCGACGCTACCTCTTGAAAGTGCAGGCGGACTCGCCGGCCCAGCAACCAGCGGACACCAAACATATCGATAGTCGCGCGCAGAGCGCGATTGCCAAACCGGTATTTACTTGAACCCGAAGAACGAGGTCGATGCTTTACCGGAATCTCAACGATTCGGTAGCCGAAACCCTTGATTAAGGCGGGGATAAAGCGGTGCATCCCGGCAAAGGGGACCAAGGCTTGCCGACACTCCTGCTTCATGGCTTTCAGCGTGCACCCGGTGTCGCGAACTCCATCCTTGGTAAATCGGCTTCGCACAAAGTTCGCCACACGGCTCTGAACTCGTTTGAACCAGCTATCCTGCCGGTCGACGCGAAAACCGCACACGAGATCGAAACCCCGATCGATTTGTTCCAGCAAGCGCGGAATATCTTTTGGATCATTCTGCAGATCACCGTCAATCAGAACGAGCACCGCGCCGCGGGCAGCCGTCAGTCCAGCTGCGATCGCAGCGCTTTGCCCCTGGTTTTTCGCGAACTGAAGAATTCGCACGGTTTCGCCCGGCACGATTCGACGCGCCGTTTCGTCCGTCGAGCCGTCGTCGACGAAGAGAATCTCATGCGGATGATCGGCGAGTACCTCCGTTAGTTCATCCTGAAGACGGGAGACGTTCCCTTCTTCATTGTACACCGGCACGATCACCGAAACCTTTAGCGCACCGTTGTCCATAGAGAGGCCGCGTCAGTGACCAATGGTCGAAGACCGCAGCGAGGCCATTACAAAGGAAGAGTTTGATACTGGTAACACGCGAAAATTCTGATCTGACGCAGCGGGAGATGTCGCCGCTCCAACTCGAACACCGCGACCAATTCACAACGGGTGAAAGCGTTCCGTAGATTTTGGGGAGGGATGTTCTCGGAACGATCGGTGATGAAGAGCGCATCTCGATCAAGAAAGGGATTGGTTCCTTCCTCTTCGGTAAAAAGCTGCTTTTGATCGCTCTGTCCGGTGGCCGGCTGCGAGGGAGCGATGAACTCGTCATAACGCGGCCAGAAAGAAAATTGGTTTTCAAAGTCCTGCGCCTCCGGAATATAGACCGGCGGATGTCCCGGGCCCTCAACCCTCCTATCGGGCAGGTAGAAGGAAAGGATCGCGGCGGTCTGATATTTGTTTCCGATCAAAAACACCTCGTGACCCACCTTCTTTTCGAACTCCTGGCGGTACTGGCCAACGGTTTCGCTCAGCGTTCTCCAGCCGCGGAGGCGTGCCGACGGATCAAGGCCGTACGGCCATTGGATTCCGATTTGCCGGGTAACATCCGTATTCAGAACCAGGAGGGACAGAACCGCGCCGGTGATCAGTGCAATCAAACAAAACCCGGCCGCTGCCCGATGATCGCGCGCGATGGAGTACCACCAAGCCGTTCCCAGTATCCCAAGCGTTACGAACGCCAGGGCGGTCCAGTTTGGTTCACCGGCTCCCTGAAAGGACAAAGCAAAATAGCCGATCAGCAAAGGAAGAGAGAAGGCGATCAGAAAACACACTTTGGTTTGCTGAAACGCGCGTCTGATCGAACCAAACAGGGCAATCAGCAGCCCCGCAAAAATAAGAGGCGAGTAAACCCCGAAGTGCGCTCCAAAAAACTCGAGGAAAGCGGAGAGGCTGGGGGCGAGTGGATGATCGAGGTCGCCACGGGCTCGTAAATGATCCCAGGTGATCCATTCGTGTTGCTGGTTCCAGATCAGTGGCGGGATCAGGAATGGGACAAACGCCGCCAGCAGAAGATAAAGTCGAGGACGCCGGAACTCACCTCTTAGTTTGGGCACTAATAAAAGAACAAGCAGTACGGAAACTAACTGCGCCGCGTTAGTGTATTTGCAAAGAAAGCCTGCGCCGATGAACATCCCGGTCAGGATCCAGAAGGTCAGCCGGTTTGAACCTGGTTCAATCGCGAGCCAAAACGTACACAAAGCGGCCGTCCAGAAAAAGAGGGACAACGAATCGATCGTCATGAGGATCGATCCGACGTTGAATATCGGGATAAGGTTGAGGGCGATGACGGACCAGAAGGCGATCTTTTCCCGGTACAGCCGGCGCGTCAGCCAATAAACCAGAACGGAGGTTCCCAGAGCGAGCAACGGGCTAAAAAAACGGACACCGAATTCCGTCAATCCGAAAACCGATGTGCTGGCCAGGATGGCGAGAGCGACACCCGGTCCTTTGCTATAATAGCAGATATCCGGGTGCTGGGCCCACAACGTGTAGTAAGCCTCGTCGGGAGCAAGCTCAGCCGAAGACGCAATCCAAAAGCGCAAAGCGGTGATCGTCAGCAAAAATATGAAGAGTATGATCGTGCGCAGTTTCATTCAGGGCGCCGCAGCAAAAAGGGATGGCGGGCATAGAGCTTTGGCATCCAACGTGGCGCCACGGCACGATACGCGAGAGAAGCAAGGCTGGCCACCAGAAGCGCACAGCCCGCCGCCAACACGATGGAAACCAGGACGTCGGATGGCCAATGCGATCCGCAATAAATCCGAGAGTAGGCCACCAGGCCGGCCGGTATCAGGTACCAGGCTCCCCAACGCCCAAAGAAAAGAATTAACATCGTTGCGATCACGGTGTTGTTCATGGCGTGGCCGGAGGGAAAAGATCGGCCAGCGATATCCTCCGCCGGAGGACCGGAAAGCGCGACATGGACCGGCCGAAAAATCCCCAGCACTGGCGGCCGCGTCTTTTCCAAGCTGACCTCCCGGACGCCAGCCAGTGCTTCCGACGGTCTTGGCCGATTGATTAACCGTTTGCCAAATTGGGTGAAAACGCCATCGGTAAAAGCGATACAGAGGAGAGTGGTAAGTACGAAGCTCCGGCCACGGAAACCTCCCAACCAGAGAAGCAGCACAACCACAATTGCCAGAAATGGCAGCCAAACACCAAAACTAGTGATGGTCGCCATCGATCTGTCCAGCCACGGATTCGTCCAAGCTCGATTAATCAGGAAAAGAAGCGTGCTGTCCATTAGAGCGGGCGCCTATCTATTTCTGGGGATTACCAAGTCGGCAAGTATCCAGATCGGAAAAAATTAGCATCACTCGGTCGCGCAAAGTAACACATCTGTCCAAACCTATGATTTCCCTCACTCGCTCCTTCCGCGTTCGAAACTGGCCCTTCGCCGGCACGGTTTTCTTTTTTGCGCTTACTCTCTGCCTGCACGCGCAGGATACTGCGGAAACGATCTTGCAGCGCCTGCGCTCGTCTCGTGTGCAGCAGCTGGATCAGGAGCTGTCGGGCGATCTGCGCACCGGCGATGGCCGGACAATTCCATTCCAGGTTCGATTCGCGGGGGACGAAACCATCTTTCGTTTTACCGATCCGCCGGAAACATTGCACCTGCGCCTGGGGGAAAATGATTCCATGCTGACCGCGCAAACCGGCCAGAGCACTCGGGTCGTTTCCGGCGCGCAGCTTACCGCGCCCGTTCGAGGGACCGATGTGACTTATGAAGATCTTGCTCTGCGTTTTTTGTATTGGGACCGGGCGAAGCTTGAGGGTGAACAGCCGCTGAGCGTTTATACATGCTGGGTCCTGTTGTTACAAGGAGGGCCGGCGGCCAGTAATTACGGTTCAGTGCGATTATGGATTCCAAAAAACCGCGGTGGTTTTGTGCAAGCGGAAGCCTACGATCGATCCGGCAAACTGGTGAAGAGATTCAAAGTGATTTCCGTGCAGGAAATCGCTGGAAAATGGGTCCTGAAACAGATGCGAATCGAACGATTCGATCCCCGGACCGGCGCCGCTCTCTCACGGACATACCTGGAGATACGGCAGTAGTGGAGCGGCCTGAGCTTCATAGCCCGCTCACGCCGCGCTACTTGATTAATCGATATCGCTCGCCGCGCGCGACGGCCGCTTCTCGTTTTCGCCGGTCCGCGACAAACGTGTTATTATCGCCGTATAGTACCCAGGGACCGGGCTGCACTTCCGTAAAGTCCACGAATTTCCAATCAGTGACGTCAGTGGGTGCCAATTGGAGGTAATCGCGCACGGCAGGTGAAACGTCCAAGCCGGCGCCACGATTCAGGTTTGGCCGAGGTCGCTCATTGCCAAATACATATTGCCAGTGATCCGTGCTGAACGGGCCGACGTCTTCCCACTGCGCATAGCAGATGCGGCTGCCCCGCCGGATTGCGATCCAACGATCTTTCAGCACAGTTTGTCCCGGACGTGTAAAGCTGCTCTGGAACCAAGGAATAATGCGCGCAGCTTCCGGCTTGGTCCGGCCACCGCTGACATCGTTATAAGGCAACGCGACATAAAATGGATTTTGCCGGGGCACAAAGCCGGCGGGAATAAATCCGCGACGAGCACCCGTTTCCGGCGAATCCGTTCCGCCGTAATCGCTGGCCCAATTCAAATCCCAGGAACTGGCCCGGTTTGGCACCGGGTTGTTCCCGGCTGGCGTTTCCCCAACCCAGAATATTGTCGTAACAATGTTTTCATGCCACGGGTACTTCGCGTCCGGCGAATCCGCGCTCGACCGGTTGCCGGCCGGATTGATCTTGAAAAGAACATCGTCGCGCAATTTCAGCGCGTTCTCCGTGAAGCGGGCGGCGTTCTCTCCCTGGCTTTGCGCAAACGCGAAAGGAGCGGCGAAGATCAAGCCGCAAAAATAAGTCAAGAACATCCCGGAATTCTGCATGAAAGCGCCCAGCGTAGAGGCGTGTTCCTGATCTGTCAACCGGTTCGAGCGGCATATGGATCCACAACCGCTCAAGCCGCTCGTTCGTCTTGACTTTCGCTCTCGTCCTCCGCAGCTTTTGCCTGCGATCCACCACTTCGAACCGATATGACTCATTCGACGAAAAGGTATTTTTGCGTTTGGGCGTTTCTGGCAATGGCCGGGGCCGTTGGCTACCCCGCTGGTCTTTTTGCCCAGGAGCTAACCGGCACTCTCAAGAAGATCAAAGACAGCGGAACGATTTCTCTCGGCCATCGAGAATCGTCTATTCCTTTCTCCTATTACGATGACAAGAACCAGGTGGTTGGCTATGCCTACGATCTGCAGATGAAGGCGGTTGACGCGATTAAGCAGAAGCTCAACCTGCCAAACCTCCAGGTGAAGATGATCCCGGTGACCTCCCAGAATCGGATTCCCCTGGTGCAAAATGGTACGGTCGATCTCGAGGCGGGCTCGACTACCAACAATCTCGAACGCCAGCAACAGGTGTCGTTCTCGAACACTTTTTTTATTATTGATACCCGCCTCCTGGTGAAAAAGGATTCCGGGATTCACGACTTTCCGGACCTGAAAGGCAAGAATGTCGTCGTGACGGCCGGCACAACCTCGGAACGTTTGATCCGGGAGATGAACGAGAAAAATAACATGGGCATGAACATCATCAGCGCCAAGGATCACGGCGAATCCTTCCTGACGCTGCAAAGCGGGCGGGCCGTTGCATTCATGCTAGATGATGCGCTGCTGGCCGGCGAGAGAGCCAAAGCACGGAGACCGGACGACTGGGTGATTGTCGGAACGCCGCAATCGAAAGAGGCTTATGGAATGATGTTGCCGAAAGGCGATACCGAATTCAAGAAGGTCGTCGATGACGCGATCGCCCAGACGATGAAATCCGGCGAAATCGAAAAACTTTATCAGAAATGGTTTTTGTCGCCGATCCCGCCGAAAGGGTTGAACCTCAACCTGCCTCTAAGCGACGACATGAAACAGCTCTTCAAGCAACCGAATGACAAGCCGTTCCAATAGGCCGAGTCTTTCGGCCGGGCATTGATTGGAAACGATGCTGGTGGCCGGTTTGGATTTCGGTATTTTCGGTCGCCCGGCGTTCGACGGGAGCGGTACTTATTTCCGGTTTCTCTTGATTGGCCTCCAGTGGACCCTGCTGGTTTCGATCTCGGCCTGGATTGTCGCGTTTGTTCTAGGGTCGATTGTTGGGGTGATGCGCACGTTGCCGGGGCGGTTCTTTCCCCTTCTCGGAGCAATCTATGTCGAAATTTTTCGCAACGTGCCGCTGCTGGTACAGCTGTTCATCTGGTACTTCGTTCTGCCAGATATCGTGCCCTTTTTCGGTACCTGGTTCAAACAAGCGCTCGATCCACGCTTGCAACAGTTCCTCGCCGGCACACTGTGCCTTGGAACGTTCACGGCCGCCCGGCTGGCGGAACAGGTTCGTTCCGGAATCAAATCGCTTGCGCCCGGGCAGAAGCCGGCGGGATTGGCGTTGGGCCTTAACCTGGCCGAGGTCTACCTTCTTGTCCTCCTGCCGGTGGCTTACCGGATCATCATTCCGACTCTTACGTCCGAATTTCTCAACGTCATCAAGAACTCGGCGGTCGCTTCCACCATCGGGCTGGTCGAGCTCTCCCGCCAAAGCCAGCAATTGGGTGAGTTCACTGCGCACTGGTATGAATCCTTCATCGCTGTAACGCTACTCTATGGGTTGGTGAATGTTATTGTGATGGTCGGGGCGCGGTTTCTCGAAAAATACACTCGGTTGCCGGGTTATCTCGGAGGAGCTCACTAGGTGTATTCGTTCGACTGGAGCTCCATTCCCGGCGCGCTGCCCTTTCTTGCGCAAGGAATGCTTCGGACTCTCGAGATAACGTTTGTAGCGGTTGTTGTCGGCATTCTTCTCGGCACCTTGATCGCCGCGCTGCGGTTGTCATCTAATTCGTTCCTATCGACATTAGCAGCCCTGTACGTGAGCGGTTTTCGTTCGATCCCACTGGTGATGGTGCTGCTCTGGTTTTATCTTTTGGTACCACAGTTGCTCAACCGGGTGTTCGGTTCTTCTGGATTCGATATTCGCCTGCTCTCTGCCTTTGTCGCCTTCGCGCTCTTTGAAGCGTCCTATTATGCCGAGATCATCCGGGCCGGCATTCAGAGCGTCTCGCGGGGACAGGTGTCGGCCGGGTTGGCCCTTGGCTTAACCGGTGGACAGACCATGCGCCAGATCGTTTTGCCGCAGGCATTCCGACGAATGATTCCACTCTTGTTGACACAGGCCATCATTCTGTTCCAGGACACCTCCCTGGTATATGTGATCGGTTTAGCTGAGTTCTTCGGGGTAGCGTACAACACCGGGAATCGGGACGGCACTCTGGTTGAGCTCCTGCTCTTTGCCGGCGCGGTTTATTTCGTGATCTGTTACGCTGCCTCGATGGTAGTGCGGCGTTTGCAACGGACTCTCGTACAATGATCTCGATCGCGGGCGTTTCAAAATGGTACGGGGACTTTCATGTCCTTAAAGACTGCTCGGCCGAAGTCAACAAAGGCGAGGTGGTCGTGGTTTGTGGACCGTCCGGATCTGGCAAATCGACCTTGATCAAGTGCGTCAATGGTCTCGAAGTGTTCCAGAAAGGCCAGATCGCAGTGGAAGGGATACCGGTCAACGATCGAAAGACGAATCTCTCCAAATTGCGAGCTCGCGTGGGAATGGTTTTTCAACACTTTGAGCTCTTTCCGCATTTAACCGTCGAACAGAATTTAACCCTGGCTCAATGTCGGGTCCTCAAGCGATCCCAGAAACAGGCCCTCAAAAAAGGGATGAGCCTGCTCGAAATGGTGGGGTTAACAGCGCATTGCAAGAAACATCCGGCCCAACTCTCGGGCGGACAGCAGCAACGGGTGGCAATCGCGCGGGCGCTCGCGATGGACCCGGTGGCGATGCTATTTGACGAGCCGACCTCGGCATTGGACCCCGAGATGATCAAGGAGGTCCTGGATGTGATGGTCAAGCTCGCACAAGGCGGAATGACGATGATGGTTGTTACCCACGAGATGGGCTTTGCCCGCCAGGTGGCTCATCGCATGATTTTTATGGATCAAGGCCAGATTGTGGAAGACAGGCCGACCGACGACTTTTTCCGGAAACCGGGCACGGAGCGCGCCCAGCAATTTCTGTCGAAGATTCTGTCTCACTGAGACTTTGGATCCCGGCAATTGCTTATAGTTGCCCGGTTACGGGACCCATGGGTCCTATTGGTCCTATAGGTCCTATAGGCAATATGGCCGAACTCCCAGACCTGCCCCGAGCACCAAAACTCCTTTGTCTTGACCGAACCCCCGCAATTCCCATATTGGAATCTCAGCGCTTTCCTTTTGTCGCATCGAGATAGATTCCGCGATGCGACCGGGCGCGGACCTGGCGGTTCGTAAGGGACGGCGCCACCTTATCCCCCAGAACTGTATGCAAGTCTCTAAAACATTTCTTGCCCCTTCTAGCGGCAAGTTCCATTTCCGGCGATCGACCTTCGTGTCACGGCCGGCCGTCATTTTAAACAACGTGAGTTTTTCTTTTTTTGAATCAACGGTCGAAGCATCGGAGACACGATCATGAGTGACGATCGTCTCAACGCCCCGTCGGTCGCGGATCCAGCGCCCCTCGGCCTTGCCGGGTTTGCCTTGACGACATTCGTTCTTTCGGCAGTGAACGCCGGATGGATTCCAAAACCTGGCGAGCCCATCGTATTGAGCTTGGCCTTCGCCTATGGGGGGTTAGCCCAGTTTTGCGCCGGCATGTGGGAGTTTAAACGCGGCAACACGTTTGGTGCGACTGCGTTTACCTCCTACGGCGCGTTCTGGATCGCCTTTGCGCTCCTGGTTACATTTAATGCAGCAAAGATTCCGCCGCCGGCGGTTCCAGTGGCGGTGGGAATGTTCTTGCTCGCCTGGGGCATCTTCACGGCATACATGACGGTCGCGGCCGTGAATGTCAGCCGGCCGGTGCTGGTCGTTTTTGTACTTCTGACCATCACGTACTTCGTCCTGGCGATCGCGAACTTTGCCGGGCAGCCTGGACTCGGCGTTCTGGGCGGGTACCTTGGACTCTTAACGGCAATCGCCGCTTGGTACGCTTCGGCGATCACCGTGATCGCCTCCACCCGGAAGCACTGATCCTAGACCCGTAAAAGGAGAATTCTATGGCCAACGAAAAAGAGCGAAAAGCAAAGGAGACGGCCGACACCGAGGTCAGCGAGGCGCAAATCGCGGTCCATTGGAAGGAGGAAGAATACTACTATCCCAGCGCCAAATTCGTTGGCCAGGCGAACCTCGTCGATCCTTCGATCGACGAGCGATTTCGCATGGAGAAATTTCCCGAGTGCTTCAAAGAGTATGGCGATCTGCTGACCTGGGACCAATACTGGCACACCACGCTGGACACCAGTAATCCGCCGTTCTGGAAATGGTTCGTCGGTGGAAAGCTCAATGCCTGTTACAACTGTGTCGATCGCCATCTGTCCAAATACGGGAACAAGGCCGCCTTGATTTTCGTGCCGGAATTAGAGGACCAGGAGCATCTGGCGATCACCTACTACGAGCTGTGGGCGCGGGTCAATGAAGTCGCGGCAATGCTGCGCGACTTTGCCGGGCTCAAGACTGGCGATCGCGTGACATTGCACCTTCCGATGGTTCCGGAACTGCCGGTCACCATGCTGGCTTGCGCCAGGCTCGGGGTGATACACTCCCAGGTTTTTGGGGGATTCAGTGGCGAAGCTTGCGGGCTCCGAGTAGCGGATTCCGGCAGCCGGGTGCTGATCACGATGGACGGCTATTACCGAAGTGGAAAGTTGATCGACCATAAGAAGAATGCAGATATAGCCGCCACGGTCGCCGAGAAGAACGGGCAGAAGCTCGACAAGATCCTGATCTGGCGCCGCCTGCGCGATCGAAGCGCTACAGAAACCCCGATGGTCGCGGGTCGCGACTACGATCTTCGCGAGGTGATGAAGGAGTTCGTGGGCCGCAAGATTGAGCCAGTATCGATGCCGGCGGAAGCCCCACTCTTCCTGATGTACACCAGCGGAACAACCGGACGCCCGAAAGGCTGCCAGCACGGCACGGGCGGATACCTGTCTTACGTGGCCGGCACTTCGAAATACATCCAGGATATCCATCCAGAAGACGTTTACTGGTGCATGGCGGATATCGGCTGGATCACCGGGCATTCCTATATCGTCTATGGTCCTTTGGCAGTTGCCGCCACCAGTGTGATGTACGAGGGCGTGCCCAACTATCCAGACGCCGGGCGCCCATGGCGAATCGCCGAGCGGCTCAACGTCAATATCTTCCATACCTCGCCCACAGCCGTCCGGATGCTGCGGAAAGCCGGCCCGGACGAGCCGGCCAAGTATCATTACCATTTCAAACACATGACGACCGTGGGCGAGCCTATCGAGCCGGATGTGTGGCGCTGGTACTACAACGTCGTCGGTAAGCGGGAGGCGGTGATCGTCGATACCTGGTGGCAAACTGAAAACGGCGGTTTTCTCTGCAGTACGAAACCGGCGCTGAATCCGATGAAACCCGGAAGTGCGGGACCGGCGCTGCCGGGTATCTATCCGGTGATTTGGGACGAAGAAGGGAAAGAGGTTCCGGCGGGCTCCGGTCGTGCCGGCAATATCTGCATTCGCAACCCCTGGCCGGGAATCTTCCAAACGATCTGGGGCGATCCCGAGCGGTTTGTGAATACCTACTACCGCAAATACTGCAAGAACCCGGAAAGCAAGGATTGGCGCGACTGGCCCTACTTCTGCAATGACGGTGCGATGCAGGCCGACGATGGCTATTTCCGCATCCTGGGCCGCGTCGATGACGTGATCAACGTCGCTGGTCATCGTCTGGGAACCAAAGAACTGGAGTCCGCTTGCCTCACTGTCGATGAAGTCGCAGAAGCCGCCGTGGTACCGGTGGTAGACGAAGTCCGCGGGCGGGTACCCGAGATCTACATCGCGCTGAAGCGCGGCCTGGAGGCCAGCAAATCCATTGAAGAGAAGGTCGTTCGCGTGATTGAAACGTCGATCGGCAAGATCGCGCGGCCCAAAGGGGTTCGGATCGTTCCTGACATGCCCAAGACGCGCTCGGGCAAGATCATGCGGCGCGTGCTCGCCTCAATTTCCAACACCACGGATGTCGGTGACGTCAGCACGCTCGCCAACCCGGAGGTCGTCGAGCAAATTCGGGTCATGGTGCAGGGGCAGGCGAAGGTGGCAACCAAAGCTGCTCCGGACGATATTAAGAAATTCGGACAGGAGTAAACACAGTTCCGAACATCCCTGCTAGCAGCGGCACAGAGTTCATATGGTTGGCGGCCTGGTCCTCGATGACAAGGACTCGCCAAGCCTTCGCGAGCTGTTGAGCGATTTGTCTGATTCGTAGCGCGGACGCCTCGGTGCCCTGTGCCGGTATGGCGACAATTTATTCGAGCCGTCTCGGGTGTGGCTTTGCTTAGCGCCCCGCTCAAACAAGTTCTCGCTTGGCGCTCAAATAGGTTCTCGCCCTCCCGGCACGGTGCCAAAGACACGTTGGGAGAACCTGCCTGAAACGTCTTCCAAGTATCGTTTCATGTCGCAGCGCGAAGTTTCTAAAGACCGGCAGTTCTCTGCCATTCCCGGGATTGGAATCGATTCCGTCCCACTATTGCGACAATCGGTGGATCCCCGGTCGCAATGTTTGCGTAAAAAACGAGATAAGTTCCTTAGAAAGAAGCGCTTGCGTCTTAGCTGCAAAAGCCTGGCACACGTCCTGCTTCTTTCATGGGTCCCCAGTTCCGCCCATGAGAGAATTCAAGTCCGGCTTTCTGATGCTTTCGACCTGCTTGCTCGTTTACGCGCAGCTCGACTCCCGCATCTGGATCAGCTTGTGGGAGTTCTTCAACCGCTTGTTTGGCCATGGACACTGAATTCATGAGGAACCGTCGAAAGGGGCGGAGGCGAGGGCGAGAAGCGTTTCGCTGCGATGCCAGTGAGACCACTGGCGTGAGCGACAACTCTTTCCGGGGACGATTTTTGATTTGGGAAAGGATCGATGCCCGTCCGGGTTTCAAGATTGCCGGGGGGCCACGCCCGGCGGCACGATCCAGGTGGCCGGGACCGGCGCTCGCTGCGTCCCCGGCCGCCGTGGGTGCTCAGTGCCAGCGCACCACGGCCCTTTTGAGCCTGCATCGCTCACAAAATCCTTGAAGGATTTTGTGAGCGATGCAGGCTAGTCATTCTTTTGCACTCGTAGCCTCCGCCAGATCTTCCGGCGCGGCCAAAAGATTCAGCAGACGTTGCAGCAGCCGGCCGGAAGATCCGCCATCGATGACCCGATGATCAAAGGTTAAAGTCATTTCGGCCTGCATTTCGGGCACGAAAGAACTGCCGTTCCAGACCGGACGCATTTCCCCGCGCCCAAGCCCGGCGATCAGTGTCTCTTCCGGTCCCGGAATCGGCGTACCCCAGGTAATTCCCAATGGCCCGTAATTCGTCACGGACGCAATCGCCCCGCTCCGGTTCTGCTCCGGCAAACGACGAGCCCGCGCTGCTCGAAGTAATTGCTGGTATTCCTTGGCAATCGTGCGCAACGGCTTCTTGTCCAATTCCGGTAACACGGGAACAATCACACCATCCTCAACCTCAACAGCGATGCCGATCGCGATTGTCTTCGGCAGGATCAGCTTCTCTGCGACGAGGCGTGCGGCATAGATTGGCTGCTCGGCCAAAGCAAGAGCTAACGCCTTGGCGATGTAGAGAGCGGGGCCAGGCGAAGGAGCTAAGGTCTTGCGATGTTCAAGAATTTTCTGAAGCGGCAGCGCAGTGCCGATCGTCGCAAGGGGGCGAGTCCAGCTTCGGCGCATCGCGTCGGCAATCGCCAGCCGCAGTCCGGACGCCCTGCGCGACGGCGCTGAGGCCAGCGCTTCGAGGTAAGACTCAAAATCTTCCATGGTGACCCGCCCGCCGTTACCGGTGCCTTGCACCATCCCTAACTCAACCGGGTTTAATCCGAGATCGTCCAGGCGGGCGCGAAGCCGCGGCGAAAAGTATCCGGCCCCTCTAGCCGGAATCGGAAGCAATCGCGGGGTCTTCGATTCGACTGGATCAATCGCGGCGGGAGACTCCACTGGAGACGAAACAAGAGGAGAGCCTGTTGCCACCTTTTCCGGCGATTGTTCGGAAACGCCGGCTTCATGAGCATCCTCGACGGTGGCTTCAAGATAACCCAGAACGGAGCCCACCCCGTAAACCTGGTCAAGATCAGCCGAAAAGGTTTCCAAAACACCGGCGCACGGTGTCGGCACGCCCATCACAGCTTTGTTTGTTTCAACCTCGACGACTTCCTGGCCGGCTTCGACGCGATCACCCGGTTCTACACAAAAACGAACGACGGTAGCCTCGGTTACGGACTCGCCAAGCTGAGGCATGATGATTGGTATTCTAGGCATATCAAGGAACGTTTACCACGCAAGCAGCTCACGGACCGCCGCCACGATGCGCGCTGCCGCCGGCCGGTGCGCCTGCCAGAGATCGGGATGATACGGGATTGGTGTGTCTCGCGAATTGATCCGGACCGGGGGAGCATCCAATAAATGAAACCCTTGTGAGGTGACGCCGGCAATCACTTCGGCATTGACCCCGCCCCAAGGCCAGGTTTCACCGACGCAGATCAGCCGTCCGGTGCGGGCGACCGAAGACAGAATCGTTTCAAAGTCCAGCGGCTTGACTGAGCGCAGATCGACAACTTCTGGCAAAACGCCTAGAGCCTGTAGTTCGTCAGCCGCGCGGAGCGCCTCGTGGAGCACTGCGCTGTAAGCGATCACGGTGATATCGCGGCCTGGCCGGGCTATTCGGGCGCGCCCGGTCGGCAAAACTTTGGCCGGCAATTTGTCAATCTTGATCCGGTTATACAGATACTTATGTTCGCAAAAGATCACTGGATCGTCGATCGAGACCGCCTCCAGCAGCATCCAGTAAGCGTCCTCGACGGTGGCCGGAGTGACGACGATCAACCCTGGGAAATGGGCATACAGCGATTCCAGGCTCTGGCTGTGGAACGGACCGGCGCCAGGGTTGCCGCCCGAGGGCAATCGGATGGTAATCGAACAGGGTACCCCCGTTCTCCAAAACAGGGTAGCTGCTTGATTGACGATCTGGTTTACCGCCAGAGAAGAAAAGTCGGCAAACTGCATCTCGACGATTGGGCGCATCCCTTCGATGGCGGCGCCGATAGCGCTGCCGATCATGGCATCTTCACTGATCGGTGCATCGAGCACCCTGCCCGGAAAATCGCGGGCGAGATTTTTCGTGGCTTTGAAGGCGCCACCGAAAGTCCCGATATCCTGGCCATAAAGGTAGACGCGATCATCTGCTTTCAGAGCGGCCGCCTGTGCCTCTCGAATCGCCTCCAGGTAGGAAATACTCATTGGTCTTCCGAACGAATGAAGAGGCGCTGGGTGGAGATGGGACACCAATCGCAATCAGCGGCCGAAACGGGAGGCTCCCGTTGCGCCTGGGCGATCGCTTCATCGACCTTTTCCTTCGCTGCTTTTTTGGCACCATCGATCCAGGTCGCGTCTGTCCACTGCTGTTTGAGCAAGTAGGATTCCGCGACGGCCAGGCAATCGCGGCCGATCGGGCTTTTCAAGAGAGCTTTGTCCATGTAGGAGGCATCATCGTGCCCGGCATGTCCCGTCAGCCGCAAGCAATGCCCAACGACCATCTGGGGTCCATGGCCCGAACGAGCTCGCTGAGCCGCGTGACCGATAACCTCCAGACACTCCCTCAAATCTGTTCCGTCCAACGAATAACCCTCGACCCCGTAGCCAATTGCGCGATCAACCAGATCGTGACAACCGAATTGCCGGTTGTTTGGAGTGGAGTAGGCGTAGCGGTTATTCACGATAATCAGAACAAGCGGCAATTTTTCTACCGCGGCCAGGTTAATGCCTTCGTGAAATGCTCCCGTCGATGTGCCGCCCTCGCCGATCGACGTGGCGCCGATTGCTTCGGTGTCTCCCTGAAATCGCCGAGCGATCAAAGCTCCGGCAACGACTGAGATCAGCGCCCCCAAGTGACTGATCATCGGGTAGATACCGTCCCGCGGAGCGCCTCGGTGAACGTTTCCGTCGCGTCCGCGCATCGGGGCGAACTTCGACCCAAGATAGGTCCGGACGACGTCGATCAAGGGTTCTCCGAAGGCCAACCGGCCGGCCTGATCCCGAATCAGTGGACCGAATATGTCGCCCGGCCGCAACATCAATCCGAGCGCGCTGCTAATCGCTTCCTGCCCCTTTCCCAAATAGACGCCGCCGGCGACCTTTCCCGCGCGCCACAACACGCTGAGCCTGTCCTCGACAGTCCGGGCGAGCAACATCCAACGGAACGCTTTGATGTACTGTTCCTGTATTCCCGATGGAACGACATCCCTCGATGGCTCCCTGAGGGTATCCAACATAAAGCAGCATTATCAGCTTTCCGATCGGTCGCGCAAGATCCCGTTCGAGCGGCATGAGCGGTGTCAGCGCTCTGAGCGGTTTGAGCGGCTTGAATTAGGAGATCAACCGTTCGATATCAGCCGACCCGAGCGCTTTCAGTGTTGGAAGGGGGCCAGCGTGTAGCTGGAGATACCGGACGGTCCCCCGGGTCGAGGGACCAGCGGCGGGCGAGCGGCAGCGAGGCGATAAACAGTCCGGCTATGGCGAGCAAGGTGGCTCGCGACCCGAATCTTTCTGCCGCCGCGCCCCAGACGATGCCGCCTGCCGCCAACGCTCCTTGCGACAGCATGAGCACCACGGCGTTGAGGCGGCCCCGTGCCCAAGGAGCAATTGCCCTTTGGGACGCCAGCCAAAGCTCGGAAGCTGCTAGCGTCCAAGCTGCGCCAGCCATTGCCGCCACAACCAGGCAAGACGGGTTGTGCTGGATAAGTGCCATCCAAAGATAAATAGCGGCCAGGAGTATGCTGGCGACAAGAGGCAGCCGGTTGGCCGAAAAATAGCGGCGCGCCCAGCGATGCAGGACGAGGACACCAAGGACCGACCCTGTACCCATGCTAGCGAAAAGCAGACCCAGCATCGCCGGACCAAGGCGAAGGTCCTTCAGAGCGATGACGGGCATTAAGGCGGGAATGGCCGAGATGAACAACGCAAAAAGAAAGTTGCGAACCAGCACCGCGCGGATCGGACCTGAGACCTGCGCGTAACGGAACGCATCAGTTAGCGAGCGGCGCAAGTCGCCTGCGCCGCTCTGGCGCTTGGCCAGGCTTCGCCAGTGATGGTTACCGGGCAGGGCCATTACAACACCTAAAAAACCCAAGGCGTTCAGACCGAAGACAACCGGCGCGCTGGTAAGGGCAAGCAAAAAACCGCCGAGCGCCGGGCCCACGATGCCCGAGAGATTCATCTGGAGCGATCCCAGAGCGGCCGCCGAGGGCAGATCGCTTTCCGGGATCACGTCCGGGATCAGCGCGGTCCACACGGGCGCGTTGAAAGCGAAGCCCAATCCGAAGCAGAGCGAACCGACAAGGAGCATGGCGGGGGAGATCGTGCCGCGGAACCCCAGGAACGCCAGCGCGGCCGCCACCAGCGCTTGCCAGAGGTTGATCGTCCGCAGCAGGAGTCGCTTGTCGAGCGCGTCCGCCAAAAAGCCGGCCGGTAAGGTAAAGAGCAGGAAAGGCAACGCAGCCGTACTCGACAACAACGAAATAAAGAAAGCCGACCCCGAAGAGTGAGAAAGCGCCCAGCGGGCTGCCGTCTGGTCGGCCGCGACCGCCGTGCCGCTCGCCAAGCCGGCAACCCACAGCCGGAAAAACGTGACGTTGGCCAGGGCCGAAAAGCTGGGCGCCATTTGCGGTTTCTGCATATACGACGAAGCGAGGCCACTCTGTTGCATTGGAGGGCGGTTGGTAAAAATCACCATCGGCAGGAATCGGCATCGGATTGCTCAGCCGGCGTAAAGACCCGCCAGCAACGCGAAGAGCACCGCGACCACTACCCACAACTCAATCCAATCGTCCGGAAGCCTTCCGGACAAACGACTGCGCTCCACGAGCCGGAAACCAGTGCGGTCTGACTCTAACCAGGTTTTTGCCGGCCTTTTGCGGCTCGATTGGAAAACAATGATTTTGTGCGGCGGGACAGCCTCATAGTCCTTTCCTGAGCCAGCTCGCCTTGAATTTCCAAGCTTGTTTCTGTTTGCGTCTTCGATAGTGACCATAAAACTGATACGTGCCGTTCCACGTTGGATCCGGGCTGCAGTGCCGAAAGCAGTGTGCGATCCACAAAATGCTGCAATCCGATCAATGAACCTTTGTGTTAAATGTACTGTATCTGACACAGCAGGTAATTATTCCCGCCACTTTGAGACGCGAGCGGCCTGAGCGGTCGCCCTAACTTCCGACACGCCCACAAATGCCGATTTCACAGAGCAGGTTAAGCTTCCGGCTTGTCACGTTTTGAACCGGCAGGATGCCGGCGCTACTTGGGAAGTCCGACGCGCCCACAGAACCTGACGCACGAGGTTGTACGTTGCTCAAGCCGCTCAGGCCGCCCAAACCGCCCAGGCCGCTCAATTCAGAAGCTCAGCGCAAAGCCGCCGTAAAATGTCCGGCCGAGGCTCGGATAACCGGCGACTTCTGCATATTTCTCACCAAACAAGTTTTCGATTCGAGCGGTGAGCTTCAGCCAGTCGGTCACCCGATATTCGGCGCTGAGCCGGACGACCGTGTAGTCCTCGAGAGGCACATTGATGGCCATATTGTTCGCGTTAAACGAGATATCATCGCGGGCATCGACGCTCCGCACCTCGATGGTGGTCGTTAGTCGTTGAAACCAGAGATAAGAGACTGCCAGATAGAAAGTGTTCCGCGGGCGCCGGGCCAACCGTCCGCCCGGGGGCTGACTGACGTCAAGCGTCGAGGTGTTGATGGCGTCCAGGTAAGTGTAGTTCGCGTTGATGACCAAGCCTGGAAGGGGAGCCATCGAGGCATAAAGTTCGACTCCCTGGGTCCGCGCCCCTCCCAAGTTGAAGGCTTCGAACTGACTATTAAATCCAACAACGTTCGAAGCGGTGTTATAAAAAAAGTTCCCGCCGATCTGGATTCGCTTGCCCCACAAAATCTGCTCCAGTCCGACGTCAAAGCTCTTATCTTTGTCCGGCTTGAGATTGGGGTTTCCGCCGAAGATCTTGTCCTGGCTGGAAGGCGGAGTAAAACCGGTCGCGAAGCTCGAGCGCAGCACAGTTTGCGTCCGTGCAAAAAGATAGTTGCCCGCGATCCGGTAGGTCAACCGGTCGCCATAATCGCGGAAAGTGTCATAGCGAACGCCGCCATAGAGATCGAGGTCGCGGATTGGGGTGACCTTCAGTTGAGCGTACCCGGCAACGTTCTCCGACTTATCGCGGATAAGCGTGTTGCCAAAGAGGATTTCGGGACGTTCCTGGTAAACATTGACGTGCCCATAATAAAAACCCGAAGTTAAAGTCGCCCAACTGACTGGGCTCAGATCGTTCTGATACTCCAGTTGGCTTCTTCGGAAGATTCCGCGGGTCGCACCGGTGAACGGGTCCACCCGGTTTGGGTTATTGATCTGGCGTTCCTGGTCGTAGGAAAAATAAAAGCGATTTTTCCACCAAGCTACCGGCTTAAATTCGATGTTTGGCGCAATCAACCAGCGTTCAGTACGCAGATTGTCGTACGGTTGCGGATTCAGAATTGTGTTAGGGGAACCGGCGTCAGCATAGGTATACGTAAAAAGCAGCCCGAGCCTGAGCGATTGAGTCGGAGTAACTCCAAAATCACCGGTCACCGAGTTTGCACGGTAATCGTTATTCTGGCGCGCGTTTTCCGTGTCGAAACGACTGGCGCCGATCGAGAAATCCAGGGGGCCGAAGGCGCCACTGGCGGACGCGCCTTCCCGGAAAGAATTGTACGAGCCTCCTTCGAAAAAGGCAGTCGCCGCAGGGGTGCTTGTGCCGCGCCGCGTCACGAAATTGATTACGCCGCCGGAAGCCTGCGACCCGTATAAGGCAGTTTGCGGTCCGCGAATCACTTCGATACGATCGATATCGTCGTTGGTTTGATCGGCGAAGTTGAATGCGCTTTCCAAGCCCTGATTGATCGGGATGCCATCGAGCAGCACCTGGGTTTGATCGCTGCGCATTCCCCGGATGAAAACCGACGTCACCTGACCGGGTGTGCCTGTCTGGACGACATTCAAACCGGGAACGCTTTGCAGCGCGTCGCTGGCAAAGCGGTACTGGCGCTGATCGATGTCGTCTCCGGAGATGATGGTGGTCGCGGCGGGGGAGCGTTCCACAGGAATCAAGAGCCGGGTCGCCGAAACCACGACCTGGTTCAGATCGAGAGGTTCGGGCGTATTCTCCTGGGCCGGCGCGCCGGCCAAAGGAATGAACGAGAAAATAAAAAACCAGAGTGGCTTGGTCATAACTATTTCTATTGATGTTTTCAACTAGAGAGAGTTGACCAGCCTTGGCCGGTGGCACCCTCAACCATCTTTTTGCGAAGAGGTTTTTCCGTTTCGATCGACCGCCGCAGCCTTGCTGGCTCGCGATTGAACGATCCGGTTGAGTGCGACCTGGGCAAATATTCTGACTCCTGGCTTTTGTTGTCTTAAAGGTCCCGCGGTGCTACGGCGAAAGAGATTTGCTTTTCTCTTCCCGGCAGACCGATTGGATCGTTAGGGCAACGCCTCGTCCCCGCCTTCATCCGGCTTAAGCCGAACTGGCTTTCGGGGATTCGTATCCAGATACAGCAGCGCAACTGTTCCTGATTTTCACAGGATTCCTCACCCAGACCACAGCCTCGATATTGACTCGCAAAGAACCGAAAGAGATCCTCGAGCGACGGCGTCCACCCTGGCAAGCAAAAACGATCTAGGAGGATCAAAAATCAC
This sequence comes from uncultured Verrucomicrobiae bacterium, assembly GCA_963731325.1. GTDB lineage: Bacteria > Verrucomicrobiota > Verrucomicrobiia > Chthoniobacterales > JAFAMB01 > CAVSUL01. The sequence continues at coordinate 596,329 of CAVSUL010000003.1, read as the reverse complement.
GCTTCAAAAATGATGCTCATGCGGTGTAAGAAATGGTTGGGTAAGGTCGCCGGTTTGCGAGCGATCTTGAATCCGTTTATACTTTGGGCAGCGGAGTTTATTTAAGAAGTAGCAAATGAACGAAGAGAGAACACCTCAACGCGGTGGCTTTGGTTCGGAGCCCGCGACCCCGGCTGATATTCTGGAGAGAATCATTGCAAGTCTCCCGCCGGGCGATCCGATCCGAAGCGAACTTATCGGGTTGCGATCGACCGTTTCCGATCAGGAGGAGATTATCTCCGAGGCGCGTCAGACGATCGAGAAGCTGGACGAGGTCATCAAAAAAGTAACCTCGCCGGCGAACCGGATCGGAACGTACCTGGGCACCCCGAACAAGGAAACCGCCCAGATTGTGGTCGGTGGATCGGATTATTATTGCAACGTAGATCCGCGCATCAATCTGGCTAAGCTCCGGAAAGGCACTCGGGTATTGGTCAACGAAGCCTACGTCGTGGTGGGCGATCTGGGCTACGACTTGTCCGGCCCGGTCACCAAGATCACCGAGGTGCTCGGGAACGACCGGCTGCGCGTCGGCATGGAACACGGAATGCAATCGGTCGTTCTGCAGCGATCACAGGATCTCGCCAAGGAAAACCTAAAGGTCGGTGATGAAATCAGGGTCGACGCGAACTACCGCATCGCCATTGAACTGTTGAGCGAATCCAAGACGCAGGATTATTTCCTCGAATCCGTCCCGGAAACGCCCTGGGGGAAAGTTGGCGGACAGGAGGAGGCGCTCAACGCGATCAAGGACGCGATCGAGTTGCCTTTGCTGCACGCGGATCTTTTTGCCAAGTTTCAACACCAAACTCCGAAGGGCTTTTTGCTCTATGGACCTCCCGGTTGCGGCAAGACGCTCATCGGCAAAGCAACCGCTTATAACCTCACTCGGCAGCTCACCGAAAAAACCGGAGAGGATATGCAACAGTTTTTTATGCATATCAAGGGCCCGGAGATCCTGAACATGTGGGTCGGCGAATCCGAGCGGATGGTCCGCGAGATCTTTGCCACTGCCCGGGAAAAGCGGAAGGAAGGATTTTTGCCTTTCATCTTTATCGATGAAGCGGAGAGCATTCTCGGTACGCGAAGAGCCGGACGGTACGCGAGCATTTTGTCTACCTTGGTACCGATGTTTTGTACGGAGATGGACGGTATCGAGTCGCTGAACGAGGTCGTTATTATCCTGGCTTCAAACCGGGCGGATCTGATCGATCCGGCCATCCTGAGACCCGGACGCATTGACCGAAAGATCAAGGTCGATCGCCCCGACAAAGAGGCGTCGGCGGATATCTACAAGATTTATCTGGCGTTGGATCTGCCTTACGACCCAGCACTCGTTCGACACACGGGCGGAGTGCGTCAGGCAGTCGATCATCTGGTGGACAAGGTCACTGAGGCGCAGTTTTCGCGGCGCGAGGAAAACAAATTCCTCGAGGTCACCTTACGAAGCGGAAAACGCGACTTGCTCTACCGCGGCGATCTGGTCAGTGGAGCGATCATTGCGTCGGTGGTCGAGCGGGCGAAAGAATTGGCGATCAAGCGAGCCATCAATTCGCTGCAGGAGGAGGGGATCAGCGAGGCGGATCTGCTGCTCTCGCTGAATACCGAGTATGGCGAGAATGACATCTTTCCGCCGACGGATATCGTCGAGGATTGGCTGAAACTGATCGATTACGATTCAGAAAACGTGGTCAAAGTGGTACCGGTTCGTCCCGGAACAAAACCAGCGGCCACGCCAAGCGTGATATAGGAGGCTGTCGGCTGGGGAATACGTCGTAACGTTCATGAACCGGGTTTTTGGAATCGAGACAGAATACGGTATTACGGTAAACGGGGTCGAATCGGTCGACGTGGTTTCGGAATCGATTGAACTGGTTCGCTGCTATACGGAGCATGGAGCGCTGCTCAAATGGGATTACAGCCTCGAGGATCCGCACCTTGATGCTCGCGGTTTTCGCGCGGAGACGCTTTTACAAGATACGGATGAGTCAGCTTACTATGAGCTGGACAAGAACCGGCCGCTAAGTTTCGAAGAGATCAAAAGCGATCTGGTGCTGAGCAATGGAGCCCGCTTTTACAATGACCACGCGCATCCAGAATATTCGACGCCAGAATGCACCTTCCTGCGCGACGTGGTTGCCCAGGACAAAGCCGGCGAGAGAATCCTGGCCGAGTGCGTTCGACGAAGAAATCGAAAAATTGCGCCCGAAAGGGAAGTTCGCCTCTACAAGAATAATACCGATTTCATCGGCCACAGCTACGGCTGCCACGACAACTACCTCATGAGCCGATCGGTTCCCTGGGATCGGCTGGTCAGCGACGTCGTACCGTTCTTGATCACTCGCCAGATTTTCGCCGGCGCCGGCAAACTCGGGATCGAGGGAGAGGGGTCTTCCGGGCAGCCGGGGATTTTCCAGATCTCCCAGCGGGCCGACTTTTTCACGGTGCTCGTCAGCATCGACACGATGAATCGGCGTCCGATTGTCAATACCCGCGATGAGCCGCACGCCGATCCAGGCAAGTACCGCCGATTCCATGTGATCCTTGGTGACGCCAACATGAGCGAAGTCGCCACCGCGCTGAAGATCGGAACGATGTCGCTTGTGCTGGATCTGATTGAAAAGCGAGAAGCGCCCCAGTTGGAAATTGCCCAGCCGATCGATGCAACCAAATCAATCAGCCGCGACCCGACATACGACTGGATTATCGAGCTTAAGGACGGGCGCAAGATTTCCGCGATCGATATCCAGCGCATGTATCTGGAGAGAGCCCTGAAATGCTGCAATCGCGAAAACAAGGAGGTCGCCTGGGTCTTGGCTCAATGGGAAGACGTGCTCAACGACCTCGAAGTGGACGTCATGAAATGTGTCGATCGCGTTGACTGGGTGGCTAAGAAATATCTGCTGAACACTTTCCAGGAGAGCGAAAAGCTCGAGTGGACTGATCCCTGGCTGCAGGCGATCGATCTGGAGTACCACAATGTGGCTTGGGAGCAGGGATTACATTACGAACTGGTTCGCCAGGGCCGCATGCGTCGTTACCTCTCGGAAGAGGACATCAAATGGGCGATCTTCATGCCTCCCGAGTCCACCCGCGCTTATTTTCGCGGCCGGGCGGTCGCTCGATTCAATGCGCAAATCCAGACGATTCACTGGGACGAGGTTGTCTTTGGGACCAACTCCGAACAGCACCGGGTCTCCTTTAATCACGCCTCTGAGGATGAGCGTATCGATGGACTCAACGCAGCAATTCGTGATGCCCTCGATTACCAGGATCTGATCTCCCGCCTGGAAGCGTTGGGAATTTGAGTAGCGTGTCGGCGTGTTGCGTGTCGGCGTATTGCGTGTCGGCGTATTGCGTGTCGGCGTATTGCGTGTCGGCGTATTGCGTGTCGGCGTATTGCGTGTCGGCGTATTGCGTGTCGGCGTGCTGCGTATCGGCGTATTGCGTGTCGGCGTGCTGTGTATTGCGTGTGAGCGTGTAGCGGATCAGGTATTGCGTATGAGAGGAGCAAAACACTTCCGTGAACTCGATGTTTATCAGGGCGGGATGGACCTGGTGATGCGAATTTTTGAAATTACGAAATATTTTCCTAAGGTTGAGCAATACACGCTATCGGACCAGGTCAGAAGGTCTTCCCGATCCATTTGCGCAAATCTCGCCGAGGCTTGGCGCAAACGAAGATACGTTGCCGCATTCGTTGCAAAATTGAATGATGTCGAAGCGGAAGCAGCCGAAACGCAAGTCCACTTAGAGATAGCATTTCGTCACGGGTATATCGATCAACCTTTATTTAGCGAATTGGACGACGCTTGTGACAAAATCATCTCGCAGGTTGTCAAGATGATCGATTCAGCGCCGGCCTGGATACTGAAGACGAAATCACCAAAAAACCGCTAATCAGCCGACACGCAATACGCCGATACGCAGCACGCCGATACGCCGATACGCCGACACGCCGACACGCAGCACGCCGACACGCCAATTGGACTCTCGGAACTTCTAGCTTATTTTGAACTTCATGCGGACCGATCGCTTTACGGCAAAAACTCAAGAGGCGCTGCATGAGAGCCAGACGCTTGCCGCCGGTTTTCAGCAGCAGGAGATTACTCCGGAGCATTTCTTGCTGGCTTTGCTCCGGCAAACGGACGGCCTGGCGGTGCCCTTGCTCGAGAAGATGGGTGTGCCGCCTAAACCGCTCGACGAGCAGCTGGAGAACGCTATTCGGCAAAAGCCGCGAGTCACCGGGGGATCGGTCGATCAGTTTATCGGTACGGATTTGCGCAGTGTTCTTGAGCAGGCCGAGAAAGAAATGGGCCGTCTCAAGGACGAGTATGTCAGCGTCGAACACGCCTTATTGGCACTAGCAGACGCAAAAGGCCGGGCGGGAGAGCTGCTGCGTACTGCCGGCGTTACCCACGAGAGTTTGATGCGGGCGTTGCAGACGGTCCGCGGCTCTCAGCGAGTTACTGACCAGAATCCGGAAGGGAAATATCAAACGCTCGAGCGCTATGGTCGCGATCTTACGGAATTAGCCCGACGCGGCAAAATCGATCCGGTGATCGGACGCGATAATGAAATCCGCCGGGTGATGCAGGTGCTTTCGCGGCGCACGAAGAACAACCCGGTGCTCATCGGAGAGCCGGGCGTTGGCAAAACTGCCATTGTGGAGGGCCTTGCCCGGCGGATCGTCAGCGGAGACGTTCCCGATTCGTTGAAGCGGAAACGGGTGATCGCCATGGATCTGGGTTCAATGATCGCAGGCGCAAAATTCCGGGGCGAGTTTGAAGACAGATTGAAAGCTTTTCTGAAAGAGGTGACCGACTCCCAGGGCGAAATCATTCTGTTCATTGACGAATTGCACACGATCGTCGGAGCGGGCGCCGCGGAAGGGGCAGTGGACGCTTCGAATCTCCTCAAGCCGCAACTTGCTCGCGGCGAGTTGCGGACCATTGGTGCGACGACGCTTGACGAGTATCGCAAACATATTGAGAAGGACGCAGCTCTGGAGCGCCGGTTTCAGCCGGTGATGGTCAATGAGCCGAGCGTCGAAGACACCATTGCGATTTTGCGCGGGCTGAAAGAGCGCTACGAAGTTCACCATGGTGTGCGAATCCAGGACGCCGCTCTGGTGGCTGCGGCCATCTTAAGTAATCGCTATATCACCGATCGATTTCTTCCCGACAAAGCGGTGGACCTGGTGGACGAAGCGGCGTCGCGCCTGAAGATCGAACTCGACTCGATGCCGACGGAAATCGATCAGATCGAGCGCCAGATCATGCAGCTCGAAATGGAGAGGCAAGCGTTGCGCAAAGAGAAAGATGAAGCCAGCCGGCAGCGGTTAAAGAAAATCGACCAAGAGCTTTCCAACCTGCGGGAAGAGAGTTCCCGTCTGAAAGCTCAATGGCAAAGTGAAAAGCAGGTGATTGATGAGACACGCAAGCTGCAGGAACAGATTGAGGCGCTGAAGAACGAACTCCAGCAGGCGCAGCGTCAAGGCAACCTGGCGAAAGCAAGTGAGATTCAGTATGGCCGGCTTCCCGAGTTGAATCAGAGATTTCTCGAACAGAACAAGCGGTTAGGCGAACTCCAGAAGTCGTCGCCGATGTTAAAGGAAGAAGTCACGGAGGAAGATATCGAGGAGGTAGTGTCGAGTTGGACGGGGATACCGGTCTCGCGTCTGCAGGAGAGTGAGCGAGAAAAGCTTGTCCAGATGGAGGAGCGGCTGATTCGGCGAGTCATCGGCCAGCGAGACGCTATCTCCGCCGTGGCCAATGCCGTCCGGCGAGCGCGCGCGGGCTTGCAGGACGAGAATCGTCCGCTCGGCTCGTTCATCTTTCTCGGACCGACCGGAGTGGGCAAGACCGAGTTGAGCCGGGCGCTGGCCGAATTTCTTTTCGACGACGAGAACGCCATGATCCGCATCGACATGAGCGAGTACATGGAAAAGCACTCGGTGTCCCGATTGATCGGGGCTCCTCCTGGCTATGTCGGGTACGAAGAAGGAGGTCAGCTCAGCGAAGCGGTTCGCCGCAAGCCCTACAGCGTCGTGCTTTTCGACGAGATCGAGAAGGCGGCTCCTGACGTGTTCAACGTGCTCCTGCAGGTGCTCGATGATGGCCGGATCACGGATGGTCAGGGAAGGACCGTAGACTTCAAAAATACGGTCATCATCATGACCAGCAACATTGGCAGCCAATACATCGTCGACACCGCCACCCGGGAGGAGCGGAACCGCCGGGTGATGGAAGCCCTGCGCAGTCATTTTCGTCCGGAGTTTCTCAATCGCGTCGACGAGATCATCATTTTCGATCGCCTGACCGAAGAGCAGATTACCGAGATCGTTGATATTCAATTGCAACGCGTAGAGCGCCGCCTGGCGCAGCAGAATCTGAGCCTGACAATCACCAAAGCCGCCAAGAGACTGGTCGCCCGAGAAGGTTACGACCCGGTCTATGGCGCCCGCCCTTTGAAGCGCGCGATCCAGCATTTGATTCTTGATCCCTTAAGCCTGGAGCTGCTGAATGGCAGGTTTAAGGGTGGCGACCGGATCGAGGCAGACGCGGACGGCGATCGAATCGTGTTCACTAAGCAATAAACGGCGTTCGGTGCTTCCGGTCTGTCCTGACGATTTGGAAGAGAAAAAAACAAACCGACAACTCCAACTCTTATTCAAAACGATCATGAAATCTGCTTATGAACTCGCGATGGAGCGACTGCAGAAAGACGCGCCCTCAGTAGGATTGACAGATGCGCAGCGTGCGGAAATTGCTGAGATCGACTCGTTGTATCGGGCGAAAACGGCTGAAAAAGAACTGTTGTTGCAAACTCAGATTCAGCGGGAAGAGGCGGCGGGCAAGTTTGCTGAAGTGGAAAAGATCAAGCAGCAACTGTCGTCGGAACTGCGCCGGCTCAGTGAGGAATGCGAGTCGAAGAAAGAGCGCGTCCGAAGAGGCTAGCGCCAAAAATGGCATCCCGAGCATCCGTAGTATAAACTTCCAGCTTGTCACCCATCGTTGACCGGCAAGAATGCCAATCTTTCGGCGATGCAGGCGCTCTTCCCGCTGCTCTGGAAACGGCTGGAGATGGAGGCTTGCGACGATGCGCTTTCTGCACTATCTACGGTGCTTCGACTTAAAGGGGGTATAGCTCAGCTGGTAGAGCGTCTCGTTCGCAATGAGAAGGCCTGGGGTTCGAATCCCCATACCTCCAGAGTCGTGTGCTAGCTGGTTGATGCCCGACCGCTTAGAAGTACAATCGATCGGTCCAGACGGTGGCTAGCCTCTGAGCCAATCATCGTGAAGCCGAGAATGCGGTCGTGGCTCTCACCGGTAAAACGTTTTCTCGCTACCAGTGGCCTTCGCTGGTCCGCAAATAACCGTTTGATGGAACGTTGCGTATTTGACTGGCGGGACTTACGTTTTCCGCGCATCGTAATCGCATGAGTACCGAAAAGATCGTTCTGGTGACCGGCGGGAATCGCGGCATTGGCAAGGAAATCGTCCGACAGCTTGCCGGGAAAGGGCTGCGGGTCGTCCTGGCTGCGCGCGATCAAAAAGCTGGTGAACAGGCGGCGGCGGGTATCAAAGGCGAGATCAATCTCCTCGCTCTCGATGTGGCCGATGACAAAAGTATCCAACGGGCCGCGGAAACGTTTGCCAAAAGCTCAGACCATCTCGATGTCTTGATCAACAATGCAGGCATTTATCCCGATGAGGGAGTGAACATCCTGACCGTGACGCGCGAACTCTTGGTCAAAACTTTCCAAACCAACACCTTTGGCGCGATCCGGGTAACCCAGGCGTTCCTTCCTTATCTGAAAAAAGCCGATAAAGCGCGGGTAATCAATGTGTCTAGCGGATACGGAGAGATCGACGGTCTATCGGCAAACGTTCCGAGCTACTGTTTATCCAAACTGACGTTGAACGGCGCTACGATTATGTTCGATCAAGCATTGCGGGATTCGGGGATCGCGGTGAACTCGATTTGCCCGGGATGGGTTCGCACCGACATGGGCGGCCCCAACGCCAGCCGTTCGGTCGAAGAAGGAGCGGACACGGCGGTATGGCTGGCGACCGAAGCCTCCCACAAATTGTCCGGCAAGTTCTTCCGCGACCGCAAGGCGATCCACTGGTAGAAAATCATGGAGTGCGCGCGAAGGTGGATTTTGGAATCGGTCAGGTTTTCGATTGAGTCGAGGGAATAGACCTCTCGCCCCGGCAGTATAAGTCTATGGGAGAAAGCACACTGCTTCCTCTTATCCTGAATTCCGGAGAATCAACAAATGCGAAAGAATGCACTCAGTGATGGAACCATCGTGATGGCGAAAGCCACGGCAGAAGGCGGCAGGGCGGCCGCTGAGCAATTCGCAGGCACCCGGTTATCGAAGCACCGAAATAAATCTCTGCGACGTCTGGCGGTTTACAGCCTGCTGGGAACAGCGATCGCCTTAGCGTTGCTGTTGCTGCCGGCGCTTGCTGCTGAAGATAACCATCGGCAACTCGTTCCCATCCAGTCGTCGACCGTTCCCTCAAACGGCGATGTTAACCCTTACGGCGTTGCATTTGTCCCCTTTGGCTTTCCCGGTGATGGGGCACTGCATCCGGGCGACGTTCTGGTTTCAAACTTCAATAACAGCGCTAATCAGCAGGGAACCGGCACCACGATTGTCAAAGTGGCGCCAAACGGCCAAACCGCGCTCTTTTTCCAAGGGGCGCCCCCGCTTGGCTTGACAACGGCCCTTGGTGTTCTGAAGGGCGGCTTCGTTTTGGTGGGTAACCTCCCGACCAACGCCGGCACACTGGTTCATGGACAACCAGGTTCGCTTTTGGTGATCAACCGTCACGGTCAACAAATCGCGAGTATCAGCGATCCGGTCCTGCTCGACGGTCCTTGGGATTTGACCATTCTCGACGGAGGTGACTGGGCCAAGGTGTTTGTTTCTAACGCGCTCAATGGCACAGTGACGCGACTCGAGCTAGACGTCGATCCCGACCATGTGTTTGTAAAACAGAAAACCCAGATCGCTTCGGGTTACACCAGCGTGCCCAATCAGGCCGCGCTCATTCTCGGCCCGACTGGCCTGGCTTACAATCCGCGGACTGGAGTCCTTTATGTTGCGTCGACGGGCGACAACGCGATTTTCGCGATTGCAAACGCCGCCATGATCGGTCAATCACAAGGTCAAGGTAAACTCGTTTATCAGGATAACGCGCATCTTCGCGGGCCGCTGGCGTTAGCGCTGGCTCCGAACGGACACCTCATCACCGCCAATGGCGACGCTGTGAATGCCTCGCCTGATCCGAGCCAGAACAGCGAGCTCGTGGAGTTTACCCAGGACGGTAAATTCGTCGGCCAGTTTTCGATCGATTCCGCGGCCGGTTCGGCATTTGGAATTGCCGTCGTCCCATCAGACGAAGATGCCGCCCGCTTGGCGGCCGTGGACGACACCAGGAGCGACCTCACAGTGTTCCGGTTGAACTTACGGTAGCCGCAGCGCGAGCTTTTGGAGTGCGTGCGACTTGTCGCCGCTTTGAGATCGCGCGCAGCGCGGCCCAGCGAACGGATTCGAAAGACGCATTGCCACGTTTCTCGAAAGAAAACCGCTCAGTCAGCGCCGCGCTCCGCGCGGATCCTAAAGCGGCGACAAGTCGCACGCACTCCAAAACGTCCTAATGCTCTCAATTCTTTCCTAAATTGCTGACAACGCCTCAGCGAGATCGTTTCGCAGATCGTTTACATCTTCGATCCCAACCGATAAGCGAATCAGCGAATCACCAATGCCCAGAGCCGCCCGCCGGTCGGGCGGGATTGATCCATGCGTCATCAGGGCAGGATGCTCGCACAGACTTTCGACTCCGCCGAGACTTTCGGCCAAAGCGAACAAGCGCGTGCTCTCGAGAAAACGGCGCGCCCCGGCGAGGTCGGTGTCCAATTCCAAGCTGATCATCCCGCCAAACGCTTTCATCTGCTGCCGGGCGAGCGCGTGTTGCGGATGAGAAGGTGATCCCGGATAAAAAACTTGGCGTACTTTGGATCGGGCGACCAGCCAGGAAGCCAGCGCCGCCGCATTAGCGCAATGGCGTTCCATGCGCAACGCCAGTGTCTTCAGGCCGCGCAAAGCCAGGTAGCTGTCGAACGGGCCGGCGATGGCACCAACGGCATTCTGGAGGAAGCGGAGACGCTCGGCCCGTTGCTGCAGCTCGGGGCGTAGGCCAACAACCGCGACCCCACCGACAATATCGGAGTGCCCGTTTAAATACTTGGTTGCCGAGTGGATCACGATGTCGATCCCAATCGTCAGCGGACGCTGCAGGTATGGACTGGCGAAAGTATTGTCGGCCACCGTCAGCAGATTGTTCTCCCGGCCGAACCTTGCGATTGCACCCAGGTCGATCAGTTTCAGGAGCGGGTTGCTCGGAGTCTCTACCCAGAGCATCCGCGTGTTCGTTCGCAATGCGCCCTTTAACAAAGCGAGGTCAGTCAGGTCGAGAAACGTAAACTCAAGATTGGCCGAATCGCGGCGCACACGCTCGAACAAGCGGAAAGTGCCGCCGTACAGATCGTCGCTGGCGATGACATGAGAACCGGACTCCAGCAGCTCCAGAACAGTCGCCATTGCAGCCATCCCTGACGCAAAAGCAAACGCCTGTGCACCGTCTTCCAGATCGGCGACGCAACGTTCGTAAGCCAGACGGGTCGGGTTGATGCTTCTGGAGTAATCGAAACCTTTGTGTACGCCCGGACTCTGCTGAACATAGGTCGAGGTCTGATAGATCGGCGGCATGATCGCCCCGGTCGACGCATCAGGCTCTTGTCCACCGTGAATAACCCGGGTTTCGAACGCTAATTCATTTCGCATCAAACGACTTTCCTTCGCAGATAATTCAAGACATCGATCCGGGTGATTAGACCGGCAAACTCGTTCCCGTCGAGGACGATCGCGACTTCCCCTGTATCAAGAATCGCGCGGACTTCATCCAACGAAGCGTTCGGTTGAAGCGTGACGAGCCGATCCGTCATCGCGGTCTTGACCTCGTCAGTGAAGGAGGCGCCGCCGTCCTGCACCCGGACCAGCAGATCGGATTCGTCGAGAATGCCAACCAGATGCTCTCGATCCAGCACCGGCACCTGAGAAACATCGGCGATTCTCATTCGGTTAAAAGCCGTTAAGAGCGAGTCGGTTGGCCCAACGGCCACGACTGTTCCATCCTGATATCTCCGGGAAATGACATCGCGCAGGTCGCCATATTGGCGTCTCCGGATAAAGCCCTGGTCGGCCATCCAGACGTCGTTGTACATTTTGGAGAGATACTTGCTGCCGCTGTCACAAGCGAAAGTAACAACGCGTTTTGGCTCAGTTTGTTCCTGGCAAAAGCGAAGGGCGGCCGCGAACAGCGTGCCGGTTGAGGATCCGCCGAAAATACCCTCTCGCCGTAACAGCTGGCGGGCCGCGGCGAAGCTTTCCTGGTCGGTGATCGTGTAGGCAGTTTTGACCCGGGAAAAATCCGCGATCTCCGGCAGAAAATCTTCCCCGATACCTTCGACCAGCCAGGAACCGGCGCTGCCGATTTTATGTTCACGAATAAATTGACTGAGCACCGAGCCCTGGGGATCCGCTAACACGATCTCGCAACCCGGCGCGACGCGCGCGAAATAACGGCTGAGACCAGTCAGCGTACCGCTGGAACCGACACCGACGACTACTGCGTCGACGCGATGCTCCATCTGTTCCCAGATCTCCGGGCCGGTGGTCGTCTCGTGCGCTAACGGATTGGCCGGATTCGCAAATTGATTCATATAAACGCTGCCGGATGTCTCGGCGGCTACGCTTGCGGCCAGATCCTGGTAATACTCCGGGTGCCCCTTGGTGACATCGGAACGCGTGATGATGATCTTCGCGCCCAACGCGCGCAGATGTAGAATCTTCTCCTGCGACATCTTGTCCGGAATGACGAGGATGAGCTGATAACCTTTCGCTGCGGCGACCAGGGCCAGGCCCAAGCCGGTGTTACCAGCGGTCGCTTCCACAATCGTTCCACCGGGAACCAGGCTGCCGTTGCTTTCGGCTGCCTCAACCATCGCGAGCGCCATGCGATCCTTGATCGAGCCTGTGGGATTCTGGGTTTCGAGCTTGATGAAAAGCTCGCAGCACCCGGTTTCCACCTGCGTGATCGGTACCAGTGGCGTGGTGCCAATCAATTCCAAAATCGCGGGCCGACGTTTCGCAGCGGCAGCAACCATCCCGTCATTTCGCAGCGGCTCAGGTTACAAGTCAAGGCCGGAGGAAAAAGAAGAACTGCTCTTTATTTGCTCAGGATTTTTAACGGGCGAAAACATTGGCGGAAGAATCCGCGATCGGCGGCGGCCAACCGGTCTGCCTGCTCCAAAGCGTGGGCGGCAATGAGGAAATCCGGAATCAAGTGCTCGCGAGTCCCTCCGCGGCTGCGATATTCATCGAACGCTTTACCAGCCCTTTTGGCGCCTGCCCGGCTGAGAGCGCTGTATTGGGCATTCAGCCTCTCGAGAAATTGTTCGGCAAGTTTGTCGCTGTGGAAAAAAGCGACTAGTTCGGCGCCGACAACCTCGCAAAAGATCAACGGACCCTCCGATCGAGCGCGTTCCAGACGCTGCGCCCACGAGGCGGCGTCGCGCTCGCCTTTGGCAATTGTCAAGAGCACGGACGTATCGAGAGCGGTGATCATCGTCGCAACCGTCTAGGCGGCTTCTCAGGAGCGCCGCGGGTTTCCTCAAGCAATTGGGCAACGGTTTTGCCTGCGAGTTGCGTTTTAGCGAATCCGATAAGTTCTTTAACGGGGCGGGACGCTGGCACAACGGAGCCGCGGAGATAGTCGGCGACTTCATCAAAATCGAGCACTGTGCCGGGTTCAAGGTGTAATCGACGCCGGATTTTGACGGGGATGGTGATTTGGCCTTTGCTGGTCAAGACTGCTTTCACCAGCCAAAGGTAAGGAATAAAGTAAGGAATGCAAAGAACGCTGCTGGTGTTGTGAGCATCAGCCGTCGGTTTTTTCATGCTCTGGGGCGAAGCCGCGGCGCAACGTGTTCTCCGTGACTACCCGCGGAAAAGTAAAATGCAGCAGGTAATCGCGGCCGCCGGCCTTGGTACCGGCGCCAGACATTTTGAAACCGCCAAAGGGATGCCGGCCGACGATTGCGCCAGTGATCACCCGGTTGATGTAGAGATTGCCGACCAGAAACCGGCGGCGCACCTTTTCAATATTCTGAGGGCTTCGGGAGTAAAATCCGCCCGTCAAAGCGAATCGCGTATCGTTGGCAATGTTCAAAGCCTCGTCGAGATCAGCGGCCCGAATAATGGAGAGCACCGGTCCGAAGATTTCCTCCTGGGCAAGAGGGGACTGGCGATCAACCTCCGTAAAAATTGTGAGTGGGACGAAGTAACCGGATAAGTGCGTCGCGGGATTCGCTTGAAAGGCTAGCGTGTGCGTGTTCCGCCCGAGCTCCTGATACCGGAGAATTTTTGTTTTTGCTTCCTCGTCAATAACGGGTCCGAGATCGGTGCCCGGATCTTCCGGCAAACCGATACGCAGCGCGGCGCATGCCTCCACGAGCCGCGGAACCAGCTGATCGGCTACATTCCCCACCGTGATCAAGCGGGAAAGCGCCGAACACTTCTGTCCTTGATAGCCAAAGGCAGATTGGAGGACGCCAGTAACGACTTCATCGAGATCCGCATCGGTATCGACGATGACTGCGTTTTTGCCTCCCATCTCACAAATAACCTTTTTAAGATTCGGTTGATCCGGGTGAGTGACTCCGGCGGTTGCCCAGATCGCTGTCCCAACTTCCTGGGAACCGGTAAAGGCCACAAAGTCCACCTGGGGATGAGCGACAAGATAAGCGCCGGTTCCTTCTCCAGAGCCGGATAACAAGTTTACTACGCCGGGCGGAGCTCCTGCCTCCTGGAAAATCTCGCCGAACAGATGCCCGATGACCGACGATTGTTCCGCCGGTTTTATAACGACCGTGTTGCCGCTGACGACGGCGGCCACTGTCATCCCGCACAAAATTGCCAGAGGAAAATTCCATGGGGCGATAATCGCGCCAACTCCTCGTGGAAGATAGAATTCCACACTGACCTCGCCCGGAACATTTTGCGTCAACCGCCCGGGAGCGAGGCGGCGCATTTCCTCCGCGTAAAAGGTACAGAAATCAATCGCTTCAACGACATCACCGTCCGCCTCGGCCCAGGTTTTTCCCACTTCGAAGACTTCCCAGGCTGCCAGGTCAAACCGCCTCTGGCGCAGAATCGAGGCGACGCGATCGAGCAAGGCCGCCCGTTCTTCCGGTGACCGATCCCGCCAGAAAGGGAACGCTTTTCGCGCAGCAGTGACTGCCGCGGCAACGTGCTCGACTCCGGCCGCACTCAAAGTCCCGACAATCTCCGATGGTCGTGCTGGATTCACGGAAGAAAACTGAGAAGGTGTCTCGACTGGTTTACCGCCGATCCACAACGGATATTTGCGTCCCAGCTGAGCACGAATGCGACTGATGCTGGACATCATCTGTTCACGGATTTTCGCGTGTACAAAGTCGGCCGGGGGCTCATTGATGAACGCCGGCTCGGCGTGTGTCGGACTGCCCTCGGTCCTGCCGGTTCCGCCTGCCGGTGTTGGGCGGGCCGTCGCGGGATCTTGCAGCAGGACCGCGGTCGATGCGTGATCGGAAAATCGGGCTCGCAGAAAACCCTCGTTCGAAGTGTTCTCCAGCAGCCGGCGCACGAGATAAGCCATGCCCGGCACCAATTCACCGATCGGGCAATACTCGCGGATCCGGTAGCCGGACCGTAGTAAGGCGCGCCGCACGGGCTCGGCCATGCCGTAAAGCATCTGGAATTCATAGTCGCCCGGTTTCAGTCCAAGATGATCTGCGTAAACGATTGCGTGCGCGATACTCCGCACGTTGTGCGAAGCAAACGCTGGGTAAACTGTGCCCCGATTCTCGAGCAGCAACCGAGTGATCGCCTCGAAGTTGGCATCGGTCTCCTGTTTCGCGAGGTATACCGGCACTACCCAGGTGCGCTGGGCAGCGATCACTTTTTCGTAGTCCCAATAGGCGCCTTTCACCAGGCGAATCGTAAATTGGCGCTGCTCCTGCCTGGCCCAATCCAGCAAGGACTCGACATCGTCCAGCGAGCTCCGGAGGTAGCTTTGTACAGCCAGCCCGAGATGCGGTTTTTTTCGGAATCGAGGATCAGCTCCGACCTTTTTGAAAAGCTCGATGGTCAGGTCTTTCAACCCGAAATGCTCCATATCGAGATTGATGAAAGCGCCGAGTTCTCCGGCCCGCCCGAGAATTGGCACAAGGCGCTGAAGTATAGAGACGATGCTCGCATCCGGATCGGTCGTCTGCACCCGAGCGCACAAGGCCGAGATCTTTACGGACACATTGACCAGCGGCGGTTCGGTGGGCGCAAGCGGTCCGTCGACTGACCAGCCGCGCGTGGCATCCGCGAGGACGTTCAGCAGCGCCAGATAACGCGCAGCGTACTCATCGGCCTCTTTGTCGCTCACCACCGCTTCTCCGAGGATGTCAGCCGTGAATCGAGCTCCCTCCTGCCAGATGCGGCGCAGGTTCGCCAGGGCGCTCTTCGCATCCGAGCCCGCGATAAAGATGTTCGCCATCTCCGACACGTTGCGTCGGATCAAGGCCGCGGGAATCGGAGGCACAACCCCGCCCAGCTTCAGAGCCGCGCGCAAAAAGCTGGCAATCGGTACGTCGGCGTCCTTGAGGTATTCGGAAAGATGCCGGATGACCTCTTCAGAAGACCGCAGCGCCGGTAAGACATCAACAAACCGGAAAAGCTGCGTTTTGAAAGCCTCATCGCGCATCGACCAGTCCAGCAGCTGGGTGTAAAAATCGTGGCGCCGGAATTGCCGAGAACTTCGTTCTGCGTCGATCTGGTCAAAAAGCTTTCGTCCAACGCGTTCAATTTCGGGCTGGAGAGCCGTGGTGCTGGTCATAAGGGGCGCTATGCAATAGACGTGAAGTTAAGTTTCTGCGCAACGCGCAGCGGGAGCGCTTTCATACGCCGCGCGTCTTGGAGTGCGAGCGACTTGTCGCCGCTTTGAGACCGCGCGGAGCGCGGCCACCAACAAAGCGGTATTTTGCAGCGAAAATCGGCACTTCGTGATTCCGTTTTCGGTCTAGGCCGCGTTTCGCGCGGGCCTAAAGCGGCGACAAGTCGCACGCACTCCGAGACGCTCCTGTCTAAATTGTCTCCGCGGTCGCGCGAGAGCCTTTAACCTCGGTAGGCGTAAATTCCGAGCCTTACCGATTATCTGCGGTAGCGCGTAGCAATCCGTCGTTCTCCGGCGCCAAATCTAGAAATTTATAGTGATGATTATCCTGGGGTTGTGGATACCAGCCGCGTACGCTCGGGTCCAGAAGGTAAACTCGAGTATACCAATAAATGGGAATTATTGGAGCCTCGGCGAGAAGCAATTCCTCGGCTTGGCGAAGAAGGCCGAGCCGGGCCTCCGGAACCTTCTCCTGCGCGGCTTTTGCCAGCAGGTTGTCGTAGACCGGGTTTGCCCAATGAGTATCGTTGTTGCCATTGCCCGCGGTGAAAATCCCGAGAAAAGCCATGGGATCCGGATAGGCGCCGATCCAACCGTTGCGCGCGATTTGGTAATCCATTCGATTCAACGAATCGAGATAGACTTTCCACTCCTTGTTCTCAATACCCACCTGGATATTGAGCTGCTCCTTCCACATCTGCTGGATCGCTTCGGCGACCGATCGGTGCGATTCGCTGGTGTTGATCAGGATGTTTAGCTTCGGGAAATTCTTCCCGTTGGGATAACCCGCTTGGGCGAGGAGTTCGCGCGCCCGGTCCGGATCGTAGTCGACGACTTTCAACGGAGAAAACCCGGCAAGCCCGGGCGGAGAAAACCCTGTTGCCGCTTGTTGCCCGGCGCGAAGAACATTCTTGACCAGAGCCTCTCGATCCACCGCCAGGCTGAGAGCAAGACGAACTTGTGGGTTATCCAAGGGCTTTTTCTGCACGTTCAATTTGTAAAAATAGACCCCGAGGAACGGCTCGACCCGAATGACGTCCGGCTCGCTTCGGCGGTACCAGGGAATCCGGGCCAGGGGCACATCGTTCGTCGCATGCAGTTGCCCGGCCCGAAACGCGCGATCAGCCGTGTTGAGATCTTCGATTGAATAAAAATTGACACCATTGAGCCGTACCCGGGCGCGGTCCCAGTACTGCGGATTTTTCCTTACCTCAATGACGTCGTTCTTTTCCCAGGTTTTCAGCACGAAAGGGCCGTTGCCGATAAAATTGCCGGGCAAGGTCCACCTGGAGTTGCGCTGATTGATCCCGCCAAACTGGAGGATGGTAGCCGGATGCACCGGAAACCAGGCGTAGTGGGTGAGAGAAGCGGCGAAGTAAGGCGTTGGCCCAATGAGATCGAAGCGCAGCGTCCAAGGATCAAGTGCTTTCACGCCAACCTGGCCGAAATCCGCGAGTCGGCCGCGGTGATACTCTTCGGCGTTCCGCAGAACGAACAGATAATCACTGAAAGGAGCGCCGAAACGCGGACTTAACACCCTTCTGATCGAGAACAGAAAATCATTTGCGGTTACTGAATCTCCATTGGACCAACGCGCGTCTTTCCGCAGATAAAAAGTCCAAACAGAGAAGTTGTCGTCGTGTTCCCAGCGTTCCGCCACGCCGGGCAACTGTCGATTATTATCGCGGGGATCGTCGGAAACGAGGCCTTCCAGCAATGCAGTGATAATTTTCCGCTCCGGGATCCCCTGTGCCAGGTGCGGATCGAGGGTTTGCGGCTCGGTGCCAACCTGCATCAGGAGGATTTTACGACGATTCGCCTCCGCCAACGAGAGGCTGGCCTTGGGTTCGGAATGCGCGACGTACCACGTTCCCCAAACCGCCGCCGCGGCGAGGGGCAATAGGTACCAGGCACGCTTCACAACGCTCCTCTATGCCTTGGACCGGTTTTGCCAGGCACGCAGAAATTCGAAGCCCGGCGGAATCATTGAAATCAAGATGATTGCGCCGATCACCACCGAGAAATTTTTCTGCACAAAGGGGAGCGCCCCGAAGAAATGGCCGAGCAGAACGACTAGCAAGACCCAGAGCAAGCCGCCGATCACGTTGTAAAAGGCGAACTTCGAAAAGGTCATCCGGCTCATTCCTGCCACAAACGGCGCGAATGTTCGGATCATCGGCAAGTAGCGTGCCAGGAGGATCGCTTTCGCGCCGTGTTTTTCATAAAACGCGTGCGCCTGGCGGAGATAACGCGGGTTTAACACGCGTGCCTGGGGATTCTGAAAAAATCGATCACCGAGAATCATCCCAAAAAAGTAGTTTACGAAACCGCCCAACGGCGCGGCGATTCCCAGCAGGACCAGGACAGTAATCAGGTCCAGTTTACCGGTCCCGGCCGTCAGAGAACCGACGGTGAAGAGCAGTGCGTCTCCGGGCAGAAAGGGTGTGAAGATCAGGCCGCTCTCGCTAAAAACGATCAGGAATAGCAGCAGATACACCCAGGCGCCGTAGAGATCCACGAATTGCCCCAGGTGATTGTTCAGGTGAAGGAGCAGATCAACGATTTGCCGTAACCAATCCATAGCAGTCAGGCGAGACGAATCGTTGAACGAGCTTTTCCGCGCAACTTAAAATCCTCCGCCTGGAGGAGCGCACAACATTTCGAGGAAATTTAAACGGAATCCCGTGTAACCGGGTCTAAACCCACGAACGTCTATCACGACGGGCGGACGGACGCGGTACATCGCTCGGAGAAAACGTTCCGAACTGAGGAGAAATGAACATGAAAAGACGAAAAACGGCGAGCAGGACCTTGTCGCTTGGCGATTTGATTTTGGCAGTAAGTTCCTTTGCAAAAACTCAGGAGGAGACGGTCGCAACGGTTGCTGACCTTCTTGCCTCGGGGCAAGTCCATCTGATGAATCGGGGCCGCAAGGTCCGCGCACGGGTTCGGTAAAATGAGATACCGGCCGGTCAAATTGCCTTCGGTTCGCTCGACCTACTGGCCCTTCGATTATCGGCTCGCGCGACGCCACGCGCCGTCCCGGCGGCCGCGGCCCCCGGTGAAACAGGCGAAAATCGCGGTGGCGTCAGACAGTACCTTCTAGTATCGGGGAGGGGTGATCAGTAGATATTCCCGCGCGAAGATGCGGGAAAACTGGGCGGAAGAGCGCAAATTCTCTGCTTGGTTACAGATTGAAGTGCTCGCGTGCGAGGCGATGGCCGAGCTGGGCTATATTCCTCGCGAGGACGCGATTACGATTCGTGAGCGGGCCAAATTCTCCATCGCTGAAATAGCAAAGATCGAGGAGCGCACCAATCACGACCTGATCGCCTTTCTGGAGAACGTTGCGTCGTATGTCGGACCGGCCGCCCGGTGGATGCATCAGGGCCTCACCTCGTCCGACATTCTCGACACCGCGCTGGCGCTTCAGTTGGTGGCGGCTGCGGACCTCCTGCTGACCGGCACGGTTTCTCTTCAGGAGGCAGTCGCGGAAAAAGCGCGCAAGTACAAACACACTCCAATGATCGGCCGGAGTCATGGAATTCATGCGGAGCCGATTACGTTCGGACTGAAGCTCGCATTGATGTACGTTGAGTTTGGACGAGCCGCAGACCGCCTCAAACGCGCCCGCGAGGTCATTGCGGTAGGAAAGCTGAGTGGCGCGGTGGGAACCCACGCCCACCTTGATCCGCGAATCGAGGAAATGGTGTGCCGACGCCTCGGGTTGCGCCCCGATCCTCTCTCCACACAGGTCATCCAACGAGATCGGCATGCGGAGTTTCTGACGGTTCTCGCGTTAGTGGCCTCGAGCGTTGACCGATGGGCAACCGAGTTCCGGCATCTGCAACGGACCGAGGTGTTGGAAGTCGAGGAATACTTCAGCCCCGAGCAGAAAGGAAGTTCGGCAATGCCCCATAAGCGAAACCCGATCACCGGCGAGCGACTCAGCGGACTCGCCCGGGTCATCCGCGGTCATTGCGTGGCCGGATTGGAGAACGTCGCCCTCTGGCATGAGCGAGATATCAGCCACAGCAGCGTTGAGCGGATCATTTTTCCGGATGCCTGTATCCTGCTCGACTACATGCTTGCGACGCTCGGCAAACTAGTGGCCGGCCTGCAGGTCTACCCCGAGCACATGAAACGTAACCTGGACATCACCCGGGGACTCTATTTCAGCCAGACGGTACTTCTCGAACTGACCCGCCGCGGGATGGAACGAAAGACAGCCTATGAAGCAGTGCAAAGAGCGGCAATGGCGACCTGGCAAAATCAAACGGATTTTTTAGCGGAAGTGAAACGGATTCCCGAAATTATGGGCCAGATTTCTGAGCACGACCTGAAAGAGTTGTGTTCCCTTGATCGGCACTTTGCGCAGGTGGATCAGACCTTTCGGGATGTCGGACTGGATAAGTAGCGGGGACGGCCTCGTCTGTATGAGTGGTTTTGGAGTGCGTGCGACTTGTCGCCGCTTTTGGATCCTCACGGAGCGCGGCTACTACCGAGTAGCTAAAACCACAACGCGGGTAATTTCGCGGCGAAAGGAGCCCTTCTGTTAAGGCCCCGCTCCGCGCGGTCTGAAAGCGGCGACAAGTCGCGCGCACTCCAAAACGCACGGCGAATCGGGGCAGATATCCGTACATATAAAGAAAACGTGTTTACTGCGACGCAAATTTCCCTTGCCGGAGCCGTTCCAATTCCCTATTTTTCCGCGCTTTCAAATTAGCGTCCGCATGATATTCTGCGCTCATTCTGTATGGATCGCAGGTTCGTCGCGTTGTTACTGACAATTCCTCTCCTGATCGGAGGGTGCAAAAAGACCCAGACAAACACGAAGTCCGGAAATGCCGCGGCCACGCCGTCGGCTTCGGTCGCGGTAAAATTGGTGGCCAAATCGACGCCTACTCCCGTAGCGATCGATCGAGGCGCCAAATTTATCGTTCTTTGCTATCACCGCTTTGAGGATCGGCCGCGCGATAGCCTGGCGATCGCGCCGGCGGAATTTCAGGCGCAGATGCAAGCGCTGAAAGACAAAGGCATCGCGGTGGTTCCGCTGAAGGATGTGCTCGCCTGGCGCCGTGGAGAAAAGAACATTCCGCCCAAAAGCTGCGTCATCACCATCGATGATGGCTACATCTCGGGTTACACCGTGGCGTGGCCGATCCTGAAAAAATTTGGCTATCCGTTCACCATGTTCATCTACACGAATTACATTGGTGTCGGTGGAAAATCGTTGACTTGGGCGCAATTGGAGGAAATGCGCGATGCCGGGGTGGATATTGAGAGTCACACGATTTCGCACCACGATTTGCGGCGTGCCCCGAGAGGTCAGGATTACGCTACCTGGCTGCACAACGAGGTCGTTGGTTCAAAGGATATTCTTGAACAGCATCTGGGAATCAAGATCGTAGCGTTCGCCTTCCCCTATGGCACCTACAACGCGGCGGTTCTCAAGGCGGGTGAAGCGGCGGGGTACGAGGCGCAGTTCACTGTTTACGGTCAGCACATGGGCATTGAGGCGCCGGCCGATCAGCTTGGCCGGTACGCGATCGATTCCACACACCCCGATATTTTTAAGGCCGCGCTTGACTTTGGGCAGGGCGAGGGGAGTGGAGCGCAGATCCAGCAGCTGGCGGTGGCGTCGATGCTGACTCAACCCGGCAACGAGGAGCATATCTCCAATCCAAACCCGACAATCAAGGCCAACTTGGCCACCATGGGCGCGATCGAGCCGGGATCAGTCGAGATGCGAATCAGCGGTCTTGGATTAGTTCCCGCGACCTACGATCCAAAAACGAAGCTGATCTCCTATCAGGTCAGCCAAAAACTCGTTCCGAAGACCTATACGGTGATCCTGTCCGCCAAGGTCGGCGGCCAGAAGGTAGAGACGAAATGGAATTTCACGGTTGATCCCGCATCCTCAGTAGCGAAGAGCGGCTCTTCGGCGTAGTCTCCGCCGTGTTTTCTCAGCTTTCTGACAAGCTCCAAGAGATTTTCAAGGATCTCCGCGGCCACGGCACGATCTCGGAGACAAACGTCAATGACGCGATGCGCCAGGTGCGTCTGGCTCTGCTCGAAGCCGACGTACACTATCAGGTAGCCAAAGACTTCATCGCCCGGGTGAAAGATAAAGCGCTTGGGCAGGATGTCCTCCGCAGCGTCACGCCGGGTCAACAGATCGTAAAAATATTTTACGACGAATTGACCCTGCTCCTCGGCGGCGACAGTTCGCCCCTCAATCTGGAAAAACCGGCGCGAGTAATGTTGGTCGGACTCCACGGCGCAGGCAAGACCACTTCGGCCGCGAAACTGGCCAGGTACTTGAAAAAACAAGGAAGAGCCCCTTTGCTCTTTGCCTTCGACCTGCAACGACCGGCCGCGATCGATCAGTTGGTAACCTTGGGCGACCAAGTGGGTGTGCCGGTTTTTTCGCCGGAAAATCGGTCGGCTGACTTGGTCACCGTTGGCCACCAAGCGGTCGCATGGGCAGCATCACAAAGCGGCAATGTACAGATCTTCGATACGGCTGGCCGGCTCGAGATTGATGCGCCCCTGATTGAGGAATTGCGCAGGCTGCGCGACCTCTTGGAACCGCAGGAAATTCTCCTGGTCGCAGACGCCGCGACCGGACAACAGGCGGTCACCGTCGCGACACATTTTCACGAGGCGCTCGGCCTCACCGGATTGGTCTTGACGAAACTCGATGGAGACGCTCGCGGAGGTGCCGCGCTGTCGATGCGCGAGGTGACCAAACGACCGATCAAGTTTGCCGGGGTCGGTGAAAAGATCGACCAGTTTGAACCTTTTTACCCGGAGCGACTCGCGGGCCGGATCCTTGGCATGGGCGATGTCCTCAGCCTCGTCGAACGCGCAGCGGAGGCAATCGATCAAGACGAAGCTGCTCGACTCGAAAAGAAACTGCGCACCGCCTCCTTTGATTTCAATGATTTCCTGGCCCAGTTCAAAATGTTGCGTCGTCTGGGGCCGCTGGAAAATGTCCTTGGCATGCTCCCGGGCATGAGTAATATGAAAGGCTTTTCGGTTGACGAAAAATTGGTGAAACGAACCGAAGCGATTGTGCTCTCGATGACCCCGCGGGAACGGAAATCCCCGGATATTCTGAATGCTCGACGAAGGCAGAGGATAGCCCGCGGAAGTGGAACAACAGTTGCCGAGGTCAATACGTTGCTTCAAAAGTTTAACCAGATGAGGAAACTGATGAAGAACGCGGGAAAAATGAAAAAGATGCTGGCCCGGGTCCCTGGCGCCGGCAATCACTTGTGACTGAAGGGTAGTGCAGGGACGATGCCCGTTTTTTAGAATTATGTCCGTTTCAATCAGATTAAGAAGAGAGGGAGCAAAGAACCGACCCTTTTATCGGGTTGTCGTCGCCGATAAGAGAAGTCCGCGCGATGGAAAATTTCTCGAAGCGATCGGGAACTACGATCCGCGCAAACCTGGTCAAAATTACGAGATCAATCTGGATCGCGCCGATTACTGGGTGAGGAATGGAGCTCAGCCGAGCGACACGGTTGCGAGCATCATCCGGAAAGCGCGGAAGACAGCTGCCGCGGCGGGCGTAACCGCCGAACCCTGAGGTCGCGATTGTGGAAAACTTCCTGGAGTTCGTGATTCGGCAGCTCGTGGAATCACCCGAGGAAGTGCTCGTTACGCGACAGGAGCAGGGGAACAAGCTCGTTTTCAAAGTTGAAATGCGGCGATCGGATGTCGGGAAAGTGATCGGACGGAACGGCCATACGATTACCGCGTTGCGCAATCTCCTTATGGCAGCGGCGCATCGGAACGGTCAACAGGCGATCCTGCAGATCGTTGAGTGAGGTGGTTGAGCGGGCTTGCCGTAGCGCGGACGGCCTCGGGCGTATCCGGTAGCGCAGACATCCTGCCGGTTCAAAGAGCTGACAAGCTGGAAGCTTATCCTACCTTGAAGTCCGACAAACCCGGCCTCCGTTCGATCCATTGGGAGGGTCCTACCAGCTCGGCAGCGACGAGCCTAGCGCGGTTGCCGGGCGGTCCCACTGCATTGCCGCACCATCAATTGTTGCCGGCGGCCGCAGCCGGCGGGCGGGGCCCCATGCTGTGGCCTCGATGCGCTCGTCAAAATCACTTGTTTCGGGCTTTGCCAGCGGCCGGGCGCCCTCAGGTAACGCGAAACTCATGAGCAGCGCGGCCGTGCGCGCGAGTGAGAGACGCGTCATCGACCCAACCCCGCTTAACATCCTCCTGGTCAGGCCGCGGACCGCTGCCGCCGCCATGATGTAGCCTGTCGCATGGTCGAGCGCCTGCACGGGCAGCGGTGTCGGCCGATCCTTGCCAAAGCGGATCATGCCTTCGTGGGCGATGCCCGTGCTCATCTGTACCAGACTATCGAAGCCGCGCCGCCCGGCCCACGGGCCCGTCCAGCCATAGGCATCGAGCGACACATCGATGATGCCCGGCCGAACGCGCTGTCGCATTTCCGCGCCGAAGCCGAGCCGTTCAAGGGCACCGGGCCGGTAGCCGTGCACGATGACATCGGAGGCTGCGAGAAGCTCGCACAGGCGGTTACGATCGCCCGGGTCGCGTAGGTCGAGCCGGGCGCAGCGTTTGCCGAGCGTTACCTCCGGCGCAACGCTTGGTTCATCCCAGCCCGGCGGGTCTATGCGCAGCACATCGGCCCCGAAGCCTGCTAGAAAGCGGGTTGCCACGGGACCGGCAAGTATCCGTGTCAGGTCCAGCACCCGCACGCCAGCGAGCGGCCGGGCCGGATCGAACCTGCGCTGTTCATGCGCAGTGATTACTGTTGCCTCAGACCAGACAAGCGGCTCTGCAGCTACGGCTTTCCCTTGCGGATGTTCGGTCCAGGCGGCTATTGAACGCATGGTCCCTGCGCAGCCGCCACTTCCGATAATAGCCGCCTCTAGCTCGTCGGCCTGCCAGTGCCCGACGGCGGCTTTAACGGCATCTTTGTCCGCCGGAACGCCGAGCGCTTTGAGCGCCGCGCCGCGATGATGTGGCGCGTTAGTGTGAAGCCGGATCCAGCCATCGGCAGTTGCGTAGTCGCCGGCGATCGGATCCCAGAGGGGTACCGGTGCCCAGCCCTCAGGCTTGATTGACATCGCGAACCAGAAGGAAGCAAGCCGCCGGTCGATGCTCACGGCCGGTGGCTGCGACGCCGTTGTCCCTGCAAGTTCGGCGACCGCGAGCGCTGCAGTCCCGATCGAGGCGGCCGCCAGATCGCTCACGGCGAACAATGAGGGCAGATCACCGTCGCCTGTAAACGCAACTCGGGATTGCAATCGGTCCTCACCGCCCAAGGCAGCCCAGATTGGGCGCAGGAACGCATAAGCCTGGCCAATGGAACCTTCCTGGGAGCCGGATAAAACCGGTGTAGCTCCGTTCTGCATCGCTGTTCTCCTTCACACCTATGACTTTCCTATCGAAATTCAGGAACCCAGTCCGCAAGGTATCCCACTCCGCCTGCGGTTGCACTGTAGAAGCTCTAACTCGGGGGGTAGGTAATTTGATCGTCGGCGCAAGAAGGGTACGTTTGGCCGATGCGTGTTGCGACGAGATGCGTAAGGGAGCGGCATGAATTCAACGTGCATCGCCCCCCAGGTCTCGTGGCCAATCTCCGATTGGCCGAGGTGCCAAATAAGATTGATGCCGATCGCGACGGTCGAATTACTGGAGGCGCGAGCGGTACGGCCGCAAAGCTATTGCTTGCCGCTTATGCTTTATTCACGGTGACCGTGGCTGCCGCAGCGGGAGCCGACAGAGAATTACCCGGTATCGTGGTAACCGGCAAAGCCCCCGTGAACAGAGTCCCACCGGATATCGTAATGAGGGACCGCGAACAGCGGTCACCGGACATTCATTGGCCCAAGACCTTGGGCTTGTTTATCAAATACTTAGAAATGTTTGGGCATAACGCAATTGAGATCAATGCGCCGGTCGCGACGGTCTGGGATCACCTCGTTCAAGCCCAGCAGTGGCCGCAATGGTATCCAGATGTGGCCCCGGTCAAGATCAAAGATGGTTCACCGATACTGGAAAAGAACACCAAGTTTATGTGGAAAGGTATCGACCTGCCCTTGGACAGCAAAGTGTTTGGTGAATACTCTGCATACGTGCAAGTGGACAGCCAGGTGTCTGAATACGTTCCGGAGAGTCGCATCGCCTGGACCAGTTATGGGCTCCCGACCCCTTTTGGACCCTATTTTTCTACCTACCATACCTGGCTCCTTACCCCCATCGGTGCTAAAAGGTGTCGCGTAATTTTCGAAGAAGTCGCGACGGGTCGGGTGGCACGCTGGGCCCGAGGAGCCTGTCCAGAAATAATGCACAACCAGCATGATCGGTGGCTGGAACAGTTAAAAAAAATCTCGGAACGTTGAACCCCCAAAGATCTTCCTAGCTACGCAATGGTGCAGGTTCAGGACATCGGTAACACTTTCTGGGCGGTCAAGATCGCTCCAGTTCTCAAACGCTGAAATAGAGGCCGCCCATCGCCATCGGCCATCGGCCATGAGTCATCGGTCACCGGTCATCAGTAATCTCATCGGCTATCGGCCATCGGTCATCGGTCATCGTTCATCGGCCATCGGCCATCGTTCATCGGCCGCCGCCATCGGCCATCGCTTCCTGGCCTCAGCCGATCCGCACCCCGAAAATGTCCTGGAGCGCTTGCTTGCCTTCTGCCGTGATCGTCACCAACCGAGAGCCCGGATGGCGCTTTAACCAGCCTCGACGTCGGAACAGGTCCAACAAAGCCCCACCCAAACTGCCTGCGAGATGAAACCTGCGCTCAGTCCAGTCCAGACATTTCCGAACGAGCGGACGCTTCCGATTCGCCTTCATCGGACCAAAATCGATGCCGAGATCCGATAGAAAATTTTCTCCCGCTTCGTTGAGCGCGAACGAATTTTTGTCCAGAAACTTTCGGGATTGCAGAGCCTCGCATACTCCGACCGAGACTTCTCCGGCGAGGTGGTCATAGCAAGTTCGCGCGATCCGCAGAGGCGGCACCGGGGTATCCGGCGCGAGTTTTGTCGGTCGCACAAAATTTGCCAGCATGCCGACAGCTTCAACTGCAGCGGCTACTTCCGGACCGGCCAGACGATAATAGCGATGACGCCCAAACCGCGTCACCTTTATCAGTCTTCCTTCGGAAAGCTTGGCGAGATGCATACTTGCGCTTGGCAAGGTGACATTGGCCACCGCCGCAAGCTCAGAAGCCGGACGGCTGGTCCCGTCCAGAAGAGTCACGAGGATCGCCACACGAGTCGGATCGGCGAGGAGCGAGGAGATATGAGCGATCGGATATTTTCCTTCCATGCTTCAGCTAATATTGAAGTGTTATCCGTTTGCGATCAATGCGGAATTGCGGACGCTTATTTCATGAGAGCCGTCACAAATGTAAGCAAACCAACCGGATCGATGAATGCTGATAGCGTTCGTTCGTCGACCGCCAAGTGGCTCACACTAGCCGCGATGAGCCTTGGCTACGGCGTGGTTCAGCTCGATGTCACCATTGTCAACACGGCCTTGAACAGTATTGGCAACTCGATTGGAGGTGGTGTTTCCGCGCTGCAATGGGTCGTCAGCACGTACACCATCACGTTTGCCGCGATGATTCTGACAGCGGGCGCGCTTGGCGACCGCCTTGGCGCAAAGAAGGTTTTTCTCGGCGGCTTCGCCATCTTCACCGGCGCGTCACTAGCCTGTGCACTGGCCCCGAGTCTTCCAACCCTCATTGCGGCGAGGGCATTGCAGGGTCTCGGTGCCGCGATCCTCGTTCCGAACTCGCTTGCCCTTCTCAATCATACCTACCACGCGGAGAAAGAACGCGGACGGGCCGTCGGAACCTGGGCAGCGGGTGCCAGCCTCGCACTTACTTTCGGTCCGCTCGCCGGCGGTAGTTTAATCGCCCTCGCCGGTTGGAGGAGTATCTTTCTGGTCAATCTGCCAATCGGCCTTCTCGGTCTGTGGTTGACTTGGCGCTTTGCCGTTGACACCCCGCGCTCCCCCGATCGCGAACTCGACCTGTCCGGACAAGCGGCAGCCATCGGCATGCTTGGGTGCCTCGCCGGTGCCGTCATTGGAGGCGGCGCTCTGGGCTGGAGCAATCCCTGGATTCTGGCCGGCTTTGCCGCTTTCCCCGTCCTGGCCATCCTGTTCATACTGCAGGAACGGCGTGCGCCGCAGCCGATGCTCCCGCTTTTCCTGTTCGAGCATCGGCTGTTCGCGCTGACTTCGCTGGTCGGGCTCCTGGTGAACGTCGCCTTTTACGGACTGATTTTCGTCTTCAGCCTGTACTTTCAGCGGTTGAACGGTTTCTCTGCGTTGGCAACCGGCCTGGCCTTTCTGCCAATGATGGGCGCTGTTCTCCCGGCGAATTTGCTGGCGGCGCGCGCGACCGAGAGATTTGGCGCGCTGACCATTATTGCCGTTGGTGCGGGAATTGCTGCTGCCGGCTGTCTTGGCCTGCTCGGCATCGTGCGCGGAACCAACTACTGGTTCATGTGCGTCCAACTTGCCGCCATTGGCGGTGGGCTCGGGTTACTTGTTCCACCGCTCACATCGACCCTTCTGGGCACGGTGGAAAAAGCAAGATCCGGGGTCGCCTCCGGTGTGCTCAACGCTACGCGACAAACGGGCAGCGTTGTTGGTGTTGCTCTGTTCGGCTCACTGGTCGGTCAATCAAGCACATTTATTGTCGGAGTTAGATTATCTCTCATCATCTCGATCCTGCTGCTGATTTGCGCATCGACGATGATCCTGGCCGGTGGCCGTCAACGCTCGCCCAGTGACTTGCGATCTTAAAGACAACCCCTGTGTGACTCGACCTCGGCGCTACTCGCGGGCAGTCGCACGCACTCCATAACGCGTCGTAAATTAGTAATCTTTGCGCCAATTTCGGTCGTCGAACGATGTTGCGAGACAATCTCTAATCTTCGCCCTTGTACCTTGCCCCAACGTTACGATGGCGGCACGCCTGTTTCGCTTCTTTCGGGCAACTTTGCGATTTGCGATCTGCGATTCGCGCATCGACCATCCCAATCAGCATGGAAACTCGATATCTCGGCAAAACAGGAATGAAGGTGAGCGAGCTTTGCCTCGGCGCGATGACGTTTGGGAGGAACAACGAAGCATCCGAAGAACAAAGCCACGCGATGTTGGACAAGTTCGTCGCCGAAGGCGGCAATTTTATCGATACAGCCAATGTTTATTCGACCGGCGTGTCCGAAGAAATCGTTGGCCGTTGGCTGGTTCGGCAGCGGCGTGATGATTTGGTGGTCGCGACCAAGGTTCGGTTTGCAATGGGCGACGGGCCCAATGACGTTGGGCTGAGCCGGAAACATATCCTGGCATCGGTCGCAGCCAGTCTGCGCCGGCTGCAAACGGATTACCTCGATCTCTATCAAGTCCATTGCTGGGATCCAGGCACACCGCTCGAGGAGACTTTGTCATGTCTGAACGATCTGGTACAACGAGGAACAGTCCGTTATATCGGGGTGAGCAATTTTTCTGGTTGGCAGTTGCAAAAAGCAATCGATCTAAGTCGAGCGCGCGGTTGGGAGGCGTTTGTTTGTCTGCAACCGCAATACAATCTGCTTTGCCGTTCGACGGAATGGGAGCTTATCCCCGTTGCGCTCAACGAAGGGCTGGGTGTGATCCCGTGGAGTCCCTTGCGGGGCGGATGGTTGTCCGGCAAATTTAGTCGAGGCATGTCGTCACCTCCTTCGGGATCGCGGATCGAGAAGGCCGAAAAGGAGGGTTGGTCAGAGCGTTGGTCCGCGTACAACCGGGAATCAACCTGGCAAACGCTGGATGCGCTGCATGCTGTCGCCAAACAAGCCAGACACACCGCGGCCCAGGTCGCAATCAATTGGCTTTTGCGGAAGCCTGGAGTGAGCGCTCCAATTATCGGAGCGCGCAGCCTTGAACAACTGGAGACGAACCTCGGCGCGGTCGGTTGGGAATTATCGGCGGACCAGGTGCTCGAGCTCGATCGCGCGAGCATGCCGGAGCCGCCTTACCCGTACGATTTTATCGAAAAATTTTCTGCGGAAAGAAAACCGAAAAGCCGGCAATGATGAAGCCCATTACCCGGCTGACGTTCATCATTGTTGGCACAGCTCTCTACCTCGGTCTGGCCGTTCTTGGATGGGGCGGATTTGCGGCCTTCTTCTCTCACCCCGCGCTGATCGCGCTCACCATCGCAATGTTTGCGGTGTGTGGCGTAGCGTTTTTTGCCGGCGGAAATGTGAGCCCAGGGTTGCGCGAGGATCGGCGCAACCGCTGGGTTATCGCCGCGTTAACCGTGATCGGACTGCTGGCCGCTTATCTACCGGCCTACACGGACCGGAAGGAGTTCTGGACGCTCGACGGCGATGCGATTCGCTGGCTTGGAGTCGCTCTCTTTGTTGTTGGCGGTGGATTGCGGATCTGGCCGGTCTTTGTGCTCGGCCATCGGTTCAGCGGGCTGGTGGCCATCCAGCCCGGGCACACGCTGGTCACGAAAGGTCCTTACGGTATCATCCGCCATCCCAGTTATCTCGGGTTGTTGATCAACTCGCTCGGCTGGAGCCTCGCGTTTCGTTCGGGCGTCGGTGTGCTGCTTACGGCGCTCCTCATTCCGCCCCTCCTCGCTCGCATCCGTGCGGAAGAGATCTTGCTCCGCACACACTTTGGCGTCGAGTATGATGCTTACCGCGCCCGAACGTCACGGCTGATTCCGGGTCTTTACTAGGGCGGTTTCAAAATCTCACGGGTGAAATCGTTCACCCCGATCCAGCATCGCGAGAATCATCTTCAGGCGCCGCTCGCGGGTTTCGGGTTTGTTCGCGGTTTGGAGCCGGTATACGATGGCATAAACATTTGCTCGATTGAGTGTCGCGAAAAACGTTTCGGCCTTTTTGTTTTTCGCCAACGCTCTCAGGAAATCTTCGGGCGGGGCGGCGTTGCGCGGTGAATCGTAGGCCCGTTGCCATCGACCATCGGCTTTAGCAGCTTGCACCGCGCTCAAGCCGGCTGGAGTCATCTGTCCGGCCTTGATCAACCGTTCAACATGCTCGGTATTGATTTTTGACCACGCGCTTCTGGCACGGCGGGGAGTAAATTTCTGGATGAACGAGCCCTCATTATACGGCTTCTTTTGGCCGTCAATCCAGCCATAGCACAAAGCTTGCTCCAACGCTTCGGCGTGCGTGATGGATGTTTCGCCAGAACCCTTCTTGAATATCCGCAACCAGACACCATCAGACTGGTCACAGTTCTTCTCCAACCAACGCCGAAAGTCCGCAGGCGTTTTGAAAGCGAGCATTTTCACGGCGATGCACCTCAGAGCGTTATCGACGCAAGATCTCCAATTCCTGGCGACGCGATATCTTTGCTCGGACCGGTGAGGCTGGCGGGAACGATTCTGTAGCCATGAATCCCGCCGCGCGGTCAATCGGCATTGGCCAGACACGCCGCGATAAAACCGCGAAACAGCGGGTGAGGGGAATTCGGTTTCGAGAGAAACTCCGGATGATATTGGCAGGCGAGAAACCAGGGATGATCGCGAAGCTCAATCAGCTCAACCAGCTTTCCGTCGGGTGAAGTGCCGGCAATCACAAAACCGTTTTTCTCCATGATGTGGCGGTATTTCAAATTGAATTCGTATCGATGACGATGCCGTTCGACGATCTGGCTCGCGCCGTAAACCTTTTCGGCGAGCGTGCCTGGAGTAAGTTGCGTGGGCCAGCTGCCCAGCCGCATCGAGGCACCCTTCTTGCGCACTTCCTTCTGTTCTTCCAACAGGCAAATAACGGGATCGCCGGAGTTTTCGTCGAATTCGGTACTGTTGGCCCCGGCGAAACCGCAGACATTGCGGGCGAACTCGATCGTCGCAACCTGCATTCCAAGGCAAAGACCGAGATAAGGGATTCTGTTTTCCCGAGCGTAGCGAGCCGCCAGAATTTTCCCTTCAATGCCGCGATCCCCAAAACCGCCGGGCACAAGAATGCCGGCGACCTGACCGAGCGCGTTGTGCGGATCGTGACCTTCCAGATCCTCCGCGTCAACGCGAACAATCTCGATCCCGCAGTCGTTAGCGGCGCCGGCGTGCGTCAAGGATTCGTAGATGCTTTTATACGCGTCCTGCAGATCGATGTATTTTCCGACAACCGCGACTTTGAGTTTTTTCTTCGGGCTGACGACGCGTTGGACAAACTTGCGCCACTCATGCATATCGGCCGGCCGGGTCTCCAGCCGGAGCAGGCGGCAGATCGTATCATCGAGCTTTTCGTCCTGGAGGGTCAACGGCAATTCATAGATGGTGTGGTCGACATCCCGGACTTCGACGACGGCGTGGAGTGGAACATTACAAAAAAGCGCCAGCTTCTGGCGCACTTCCAGCTCCAGCGGTTTTTCCGTTCGACAGAGTAAGACATGCGGCTGCAAACCGATTTCGCGCAGTTTCGCGATACTCTGTTGGGAGGGTTTGGTTTTTAGTTCACCCGCCGCTTTGATGTAGGGCACGAGCGTCACGTGCATGATCGCCACGTTTTCGGTGCCAACTTCGAGCTGAAACTGTCGGATTGCCTCAAGGAAAGGCAAACCCTCGATATCACCGGTGGTGCCTCCGATCTCGGTAATAATGACATCGCCGGGTTGATCGCGCGCCAGCCGCTGGATCCGTCCTTTGATCTCGTCGGTAACATGCGGAATTACCTGGACGGTCTTGCCGAGGTAATCGCCTCGTCTTTCTTTCGCGAGCACGGTTTCATATACTTGGCCGCTAGTGACGTTATTGGCGCGCGAGAGAACACAATTGGTAAAGCGCTCGTAGTGGCCGAGGTCCAAGTCTGTTTCCGCGCCGTCACTGAGCACGTAGACTTCCCCGTGTTGGAACGGGCTCATCGTGCCCGGATCCACATTCAAGTATGGATCGAATTTCTGCAGGATAACCCGGATCCCCCGGTGTTCCAGCAAAGTGCCAAGCGCCGCCGCCGCCAAGCCTTTGCCTAACGAACTAACGACTCCACCAGTAACAAAAATATATTTCATTGCTAACGTCCGCCAAACCCGCGAAGCAGCGCCTTTTCGACCTCCTTTGCGTCCTCCAACGTGTCTACGCCGATCGCCTGAGTCTCGGACACAACGACGCGAATCTTCATCCCATTCTCGAGAGCGCGCAACTGTTCAAGGTGTTCACTCTGCTCCAGAACACTCGGTGAAAGGCGGACAAAGTCTAAAAGTACCCGGCGCCGGTAGCCGTAGATGCCAAGGTGCTTGTGCAAGTTAGCCGGCAATACCCCGCGCGTATGCGGAATGGAAGACCGCGAGAAATAGAGAGCGTCGCCCAGTCGATCGAAGACCACCTTGACGACCTGTTCCTTAGCCGCTTCCTCCGGGGTTGCGACCGCCGCTGCCGTGATTATGCCAATCTTGTCGCTGCTGAGAATTTTTTTAACGAGACGGCGCATGAGACTGGCCTCGATCAACGGTTCGTCGCCCTGAATATTAAAAATGATCGACGTGTTTTTCAGCTTGCCGGCTACTTCAGCCACCCGATCGGTGCCGCTCGGGTGATCCGGTGACGTAATCGAGACCTCGCCGCCAAAGTTAAAGACTGTTTCGGCAATCCGCATGTCGTCCGTCGCCACGATGATCTGGTCAAATGCTTCGGCCTCGACACAGCGCTCCCAGACATGCTGAATGAGCGGTTTGCCGGCGATACCATGGAGCGGTTTTCCCGGGAATCGAGTAGAGCCCCAGCGGGCCGGAATGATTCCTGTGACTTTGCTCATCGGGCTATAAATCTAAGCGGGGTAACGGACCAAGCTCCAGAAGGAAAGCGCGGGTTGAGCAGGCAGCCAGTTCGGGCAGAAACGTCTTGGAGTGCGTGCGACTTGTCGCCGCTTTGAGATCCGCGCGGAGCGCGGCCCTCGGCCGACGATCGATCCGCGAAGAGCTTGTTTCCCTCGGAGAAAATACCTCTTTGGTCGGGGCCGCGCTCCGCGCGGATCCTAAAGCGGCGACAAGTCGCACGCACTCCACAAGGCGCCGTAAAATTAGTAATCTTCGTGCCAATGGCGGGCTTTTTGCGAAGGCTTTGGCGGTCTTCTGAATTCACACCTGTTTTGCTCCCTGTTGCGACAGGATATAACATTTTTGAAAAAAGAGATATAGGAAAGGATTGACGAGGTTTGCCCCCGTCGGATAGACGAGAGCGAGGAAAAAACCGAACCATGCTTTTGCGAGGAAGGAGAAATGCGCCCTTAGCGCTTGTGGTGTTTCTCAGCGTGATCTTGACGGTGCGACCGTTGCACGCGGAATGGCCGGTCAGTGCACCAGTATCATCGATCCTTGTGCGAACTGTCGTCAGGATTGTGATCCCGGCTCTCGTGCACGGCTGGTCCAGTCTTTTGAATAATTCATTTCAGCCCAAAGCCGACGGCGGAGGTGGTGGCGGCGATGGCGGAGGCGGTGGAGATGGCGGAGGCGGAGATGGCGGAGGCGGAGATGGCGGGGGTGGAGATGGTGGAGGTGACGGTGGGAGCGGGGACGGCACCGGCGATGGAACGGGCGGTGCATGGTGACGGTACGGATGAGAGGCTAACGCCGCGATACATCGCGAGCTACGGCAAACCAGCGAGAATGAGCAGCGAATCAATCAAATCGACGCTCCTGCATCGGTCGATCCCTATGGAGTGAACAATCAGGGAAACGTCTTTGAGAATGATTTTTTTCCTGCCGGTCCGGTTTCACCGACAGGCCCTAGCAACGGCCAGCCGAGGGGACCGGGGGCGTTCGGTGGCCGCGCGCGGATCAACGCGGTCATCATCACGGGTCAGTCAAATCCGGCTTTGGCCATAAGGTCGCAGAACGTGTTGTTAACCGGCGGAATCGTTGCCCTTGGGTCGTCCGCAGCGGATACGGTATCCCCAAATTGGAAGCGCAACGTGATTGTACTGCCCGACCCTGCCCTTCTTAACGGAAGCAAAATCCCGCCGATCACACCGAACGTCATCGATGTGCGCATCATGCGGACACAGTTCGGAGCTTCGATTGGTCCGTAGAATTCGGCTCATCGAGACCACATGCGCTTTATCAGGTGAACGCCAAACTAGGATTTAAAACATTGATTCGTATGAACAAAGCCGCTTTACTGGGATTAGCGCTGGCCGCCGTGATGCTGTCCGCGGCACGCGCGGCCGCCTCGGCGGTCGCGATAGGACATGGAGAACACTTTCCGGTGGACGTCTATGGTGCCCGCAGCGGTGGAGTCGGCCAAAGCACAGGCGCTCCAGACTTGTTTTAAGCATGGAGGTCTAATCCCCATATCTTGGCTTCGACAGCCAAAGTAGGCTACGGGGCGGTTGCTGTCGCCGAAAAAGGAAAAGGCTCGGTGGTCGGAGTTGCCCTAGGCAAAAATTCCAAAATAGAAGCCGCTAATCGGGCCATCGAGCAGGCCTTAAAAGGTGGTGGGAGCAACCCGCGAATAATTGCTCAGTTTTGGGGATAAAAAGCCGTGCGCCGGTATTAGCTGATCAGCTTTTGCACGCTCTAGCTACTCGGCGCCGCTCAAGCCGCTCAAGCCGCTCAAGCCGCTCAAGCCGCTCAAGCCGCTCAAGCCGCTCAAGCCGCTCAAGCCTCTCTCATTATCTGCCGCTAGAATAAGATCCGCGGCGCTGCTCAACGTCACTGCGCTGATCGCCGGGCCCGGCACTCCCACTAGATCCTCGGCCGATCCGCCCAGGAGAATCGAAAGTCGAAGGCCGGCCCGTACACCAGCCTCGATATCGCTGATCTTATCGCCAATCAGAAAACTCTCCTCCAGAACCAAAGAAAAATCGTGCGCAGCTTCGTGGAGCATTCCAGGAGCTGGTTTGCGTCTGGAGGAAGGCTGTCCAGGACCATCCGGGCAGAAGTAGACTCCTTGGATCAGACCCGCTCCGAGCTCCTCCTCAACGCGAGCCTGGACCTGCCAGAACTCGCGCTCGGTAAAATACCCTCGAGCGATGCCGCTCTGGTTGGTCACAATCACCAGCTGAAACCCGGCATTCCGGAGCTTCCACAAAGACTCCGTGGCCCCCGGAAAAATCTGGACTTCATCCGGTCGCGAGAGGTACGGCACATCCCGAATGAGAGTGCCATCACGATCGAGAAAAACCGCTTTTCTGGTCATTCCATCGAAAAGCTCTCGAGCAGCTCGCTGGGTAAGGCTGTCGCCGTTCCGAGCTTAGCAATCACAATCCCGCTCGCGCGATTGGAAATTTCCACCGCCTCGACCGGGGATGCACCGGCGACAAGCGCGAGGGTAAAAAGCGCAACCGCCGTATCCCCGGCACCCGACAAATCGAAAACCTCCCGGGCCCGTGGCGGCACGTGATGGGGTTCATCGTGCAGGCTGAAGAGGATCATCCCGAGATCACCGAGGGTAATCACGAGGTTTTCCGGTTGCCAATCCTGGAGCAGCTTTTCTCCCACTCGAAGCAATGGTCGATCCTTCAGCGGTTGGGGATCTGGCTCAGACCACGGTTCATTGGCTGCGCCGAACGCTTCCTGCCGATTTGGTTTAACCGCCGTCATCGATCGCCAGCGGATCGGGTTCCGTGGATTCGGATCAGCCGTGATGATCTTCCCATTCGCTCGAGCAATCTCGGCGATGCCCTCCACCATGGACTGCTGGAAAAAGCCCTTTCCGTAATCCTCCAGGATAATGCCATCGACCGAAGCAATATTCTTCCGCAGATAATTGAGGCACTCTTCCTGGAGTTCCGGTCTGATGGTCACCGGCTGTTCGCGATCGACGCGCACCACCTGCTGGTGCCGCGCAATGATGCGCGTCTTGACAATCGTATGGAAAGATGGTCGAGGCGGAGGCCCGACGAGCGCGATCCCGCTCTCGGCGAGCAATCCTTGGAGCCGGGCGCCGGGCGGATCCGATCCCAACAAGCCTACGATCTCCACGGTATCGGCAAACTCGCGCACGTTCCGCGCCACATTGGCTGCGCCGCCCGGGTAATATGATTCGCGTAAAACCTCGACTACCGGTACAGGCGCTTCCGGTGAAATGCGGGATACCCGACCCCACACGTATTCGTCCAGCATCAGATCGCCGATAACCAGTAGCTTCTTTTCACGGAAGAGCCGAATCAGTTGTTGGACTCTTTCGAGTTGCATGGACGGTGGCAGCCCCCCCGATCTCGTTGGTTTTACGGTCAGTTTCAAGCAAAATAGACGGCTATCGGCCACGCATCGGCCTTGTGCCAAAGAGAGTTTGCCGAATCAAATTTTTCCTTTTAGCATTGGGACATTGTGTTTGGGGAGGGTGCGCAGCGGACTGCCTGCGAGGATGTCCTGAACGACGGTGACGATTCTTTTTCTCCACCATTTTACGCCAAATGACCAACAAGCTGATTCTCACACTGCTGATTCTTGGCTCGCTCTGCTCGCTGAATCGCGCGGACAGCCCTCCTCGCCAGATTGACCTTTCCCGGTTTCCGGCGACTCGGCTCGACGATGTCGTGGTACCGCTGCCTAGCGAAGTCTTCAATGTACTGGACAAGCTGGGGACACCGGATTGGCGAAGCGAACTGCGGGATCCTCCAGCGGGAGTTCGAGGGGAGCGCCCTCGAATCGCTCTTCTGCTTGGTGCGGTCATTGCCGAGGGATTCGTGGCAGTGGAAGCGATGGACCGGGAACGTGTTCGCGATATCGGGCGTGACGTCCTTGCTCTCTCACGAGCCATCGGAGTGGAGAAGGCCGTTCTGACGCGGACCAACGCCATCCAAACCAAGGCGGATGCATCTGATTGGATGGGTGTGCGACGCGAGCTGGACGGCGCACTAACCGACGTAAAGAATGCCATGATCGAACTCAAAGATGATCAATTGGCGCACCTGGTGAGCCTGGGTGGATGGCTCCGCGGCACCGAAGTACTTACTTCCATTGTCGACAAAAGCTATTCTCCGGATGGAGCTGATTTATTGAACCAGCCTGATTTGCTTCATTATTTTCAGGAACGTTTGGCCGGAATGCCGGCTCGACTCCGGAACCATGAACTGGTTAGTCATGTCCAGCATAGCTTGGATGAAATAGCACCTTTAATTCATCAGAAAATCACGCCGGCATCAGTTAGGCGCATCAAGGAAATCACTGCCGAAACGGTTCGCGCGATTGATGCGAACGCTTGATCGCGCGTAATTGTGAAACGACTTCTACTTTTCTTAGGTCTTGTTCATTACGGAGCGACGGCGTTCGCGACAGTGGACGATGCGATTTCCCGGGCCATGGAAGGGATCGGGCCTTACGTCAAACAAGGCTACACGGTTCGGGATGATCAATGGGGCGGGGATCTCGGTGTAAAGGAAGAGAAAGCAATTCCGCACACCCTGTTCAAAGGGAACGACTACTGGTTTGTTATGGGGACCGACGTGGATGGAGCAAAAATCTCGATCCACGTTTATGACAACCGGGGTAAGCTGATCGAGAACGAGTCATGGCAAAAAGGCCGGTTTGCGGCTTCCCGAGTCAGAGCGCCAGCGACCGGAACCTATTATATTATTGTTGAGGTCTCCAGTTCACCCGCCGACCGGACGCATTGGGCGATGGTTTACGGCTACAAATAGGCGCTGGACGTTATGGAGTGCGTGCGACTTGTCGCCGCTTCAGGATCGCGCGGAGTGCGGCATCTGGTCGAAGACCGAACTACGAAATGCTCAGCTCCTTGACGACAAGACCCTCCACGTTGCCGGTCGCGCTGGCGGGATCTAAAAGCGGCGACAGGTCGCACGCACTCCACAGATTGTCCTGGCATTTACGTGACAATTCGTCCAACTCATTCGGGCGCAACACGTTGCACGATCTGCCATTGGAGAGAGCCACCTGGCGGACCCAGACCACAGTGCGATCAGCCGTTTACAAAGACCTCAATTTGCGTTAAAGGGAGGGTCCTTCAAATCCAGTGGATGGCAGATTCCGAAACGCTTCAGTTCGAGAACGCGCGCGCCGTGCAAAACCTGTACGCAAACGATTTAAACCTTTTGCAGTCTCTGGAACACCGTCTCGAGTTGAAAGTCACGACGAGAGACGGTTGGATTCGCCTGGAGGGTGAGCGCTCTAGCATCGAGAAGGCCCGCGCCGTTTTCGACCAGCTTGAACAGGCTCGTCTCAAGGGAATGCCGATCCGGCGTCATGAATTCCAGTACGTGCTGGATTCGGTGGTTGAAGGAAACAGCCGGAAGTCGCTGGGACATCTCGCCGATTTCCGCGTATTGACCCCGCCGAAGCGAGCGCCGATCACACCGAGATCAGGACAGCAACTGGCGTACGTTGAGGCCATCCAGACTTTTGACATAGTTTTTGGGGTCGGACCTGCCGGCACCGGCAAGACCTTCCTGGCCATGGCGATGGCTGTCGATGCCTTAAAAAAGGAAAAGGTCAAAAGGATCGTTTTAACCCGGCCCGCCGTCGAAGCTGGGGAGGCTCTCGGCTTCCTACCAGGTGACCTGCAAGAAAAGATCTTCCCGTATTTGCGGCCGCTCTATGACGCTTTGTATGATATGTTGGATCCTGAGGAAATTCAGAAATACATGGATCGTGGCGTGATTGAGATCGCTCCTCTGGCCTATATGCGCGGACGGACGCTGACCAATGCTTTTGTGATTCTGGACGAGGCGCAGAACACTACGGCTGAACAGATGTTTATGTTCCTTACTCGCCTGGGGTCAGATTCGAAATGCGTGGTCACCGGAGATAAAACCCAAATTGACCTTCCTCCGCACCGGATCTCCGGCCTCATCGAGGCATTGCATGCTCTGAAGGCAGTTTCGGGGATCAATTTTACCGAGTTTGACGAGCGTGACGTGGTACGGCATCCGCTTGTTCAATCAATCATTAAGGCTTATCAAATCCATCGAGGTAAAAACTAGGGTATGTTTGGCGCTCCAGATCGACGGAAATTGATCAAGCAAGGCTTTGCTTGCCGAAAGCTGCGGCGAAAGCCGACACAAAAGGAATGGCTGAGAAAACTCGACTCCGATCCGCGAATGAAACTCGCGATTTTTGGAGTGTTCATCTCGATCCTGGCAGCTTTGATTTTTTCGGGCGAGCATCCCGATCCGGCGAAATACTTTCTAATCGGCTTACTCGTTTTCGTGACGGCCGTCGCGCAACTCTGGATTAACCACCCCGAAACCTTTCAGAGAAATTCCCGGGTCGGCTTGGTTTTCGGGATCATCTTGCTGCACCTCTGTATCGCCAAGCTGCTCATGGTGTTCTCGACGCAGGGGCAGGGAAGTGTGCCAAAAGAGTTCGGAGTGTTGTTCATCCCGTTCGCCTTCGCTCCGCTCATTCTCTCGGTGCTTCTGGGCAAGAACCTTGGCTTGTTTGCCGCGGTCTTTGTCAGTCTGTGGAGCTCCATTCTCTTCCGCGGGATTGACGCATTTCTCCTCGTGATGAGTTTGATCAGCGGTTTTATCGCGGTGTTTGTGACGATTCAGGTTCGGCGGAGAAGCCGGCTCATTCGTGCCGGGGTTTACGTCGGCTTGGCGACCTGGGTCCTGGCGATTTCCTTTGGAATCATCACTGTACCGTGGCTTCAGCTCGGTGGGACTGATTGGGCGATGTTCGGTAAACAGTCCCTGGCGGCGGTTTTGACCGGGGTGATCACCGCCATGGTCGTTGGTGGCGCGCTTCCCGTTCTCGAAGCTGCTTTCCACATCACGACCGACATGTCATGGCTGGAAACGGCTGATCGCAACCATCCCTTACTCCTGCGTTTGAGCCTGGAAGCCCCCGGAACCTGGCACCACAGCGATGTGGTTGCCGACCTCGCTGAGGCCGCCGCCAATCGGATCGGCGCCAATGGCACGATGGCTCGCGCATGTGCCTATTTTCATGACATCGGTAAGCTCGTAAAACCGAACTACTTTTCGGAGAACATCGTGGGAGACGAAAATCCCCACGACGATCTTGCACCGACCATGAGCGCTTTGATCATCATCGCCCATGTCAAAGAAGGAGTGGATCTCGGTCTGAAGTTCGGTTTGAACCAGCGGATTATCGACGTCATCCAGCAGCATCATGGCACGTCAATGGTATCGTATTTTTACAAGCGTGCGCTCCAGCAACAACGGGATGCGCGCGAAGGCGGCAAAATCATGAATATCCGGGAGGAAGATATTCCCGAAGTACGTGAGGAAAGCTTCCGCTACAGCGGGCCGAAACCCCAGTTCCGGGAAAGTGGAATTATCAGTCTGGCCGACGCGGTAGAGAGCGCCTCGCGAAGCCTCGATAAACCGACTCCGCAAAAGATCGAGCAGCTGGTGAGCGAGATTATTAGTAAACGGATCGCCGGAGGTCAGCTCGACGAATGTGATCTGACTCTGCGAGAAATTCGGGCGGTGGCGGAGACATTCCGATTTACGCTGCAGAACATGCTCCACACCCGCATTAAATACCCGAAGGACGAAGAGCGAGCAGAGCAGGAAAGCCGGCGCCTCAGGAGTCTCCCTCCGGCTTCAGCCGCGTGATAACCGTTTTCGGGGTGGCCTGATCGGTCGATCCAAACTGTTCCCGGTTTGCGCAAAAAAAGATATGCTCACCATTTTTCTGTTGGTTGCGCTGGTGGGCTATTTTGCAGTTGATCTGCTCGCAAAAATTCTCAACCTGCGCTGTCTGCGCAGCAAGATCCCCGGCGAGTTTTCCGACGTTTACGACGAGTATCGGTACAAACGTTCACTAGCGTACACGCGAGAGAACACCTGGGTGGACATCGCTGTTTCCGCGACGGGATTGACGGTGTTACTCGTATTCTGGGTTCTGGGAGGTTTCGGTAAGCTGGACGTCTGGTTGCGTTCTTTCCATCTTCACCCGGTGCTGGCCGGTCTACTCTATCTCGGAATCCTCGCGGTTGCTCGCGAGCTCTTGAGCCTGCCTTTTGATTATTACCAGACCTTTGTCATCGAACAGCGGTTCGGCTTCAATCGAGCAACATTATCCACTTTTGTGCTGGACCGAATCAAAGAATGGTCTTTGGCGCTTGCCCTGGCAACCGGCATTGTCACGGTTGTGCTTTACCTCTTCCAGTCGTTTGGTGTCAACGCCTGGTGGATTGCCTGGGGGATTACCGCGGGCTTATCGATCCTGCTGGTCTACGTCGCGCCTCCGCTGATCCTGCCGCTTTTCTATCGCTTAACCCCAGTGCCCGCCGGAGAATTGCGGGACCGCATCATTGAACTATGTGCGCGCGAACGTTTTCCAGTCGCGGATCTTATGGTGATCGACGGTTCCCGCCGCTCCTCGAAAGCAAATGCGTTTCTGACCGGCTTCGGATCGAACAAACGCATTGCGCTGTACGACACGTTGATCAATAGCCACCCTACCGCTGAGTTGCTCGCGATTCTTGCGCACGAGATCGGCCACTTCAAACGCCGGCATATCCTTCAGCATTTTCTTTTTGGTCAGGTGACGTTGTTCGGACTTTTTCTTTTATCCGCATTTTGCATTTCCTGGTCGCCTCTCTTTGCTGCATTCCAGGTGACCACTCCTTCGTATTATGTTGGGCTGGCTCTCACGCTGATCTTGCTGAGACCGGCTGGCATCGTCTTTAGTGTCTTCACGAAGTGGTGGAGCCGCCGCCACGAGTACGAA
This sequence comes from uncultured Verrucomicrobiae bacterium, assembly GCA_963731325.1. Lineage (GTDB taxonomy): Bacteria > Verrucomicrobiota > Verrucomicrobiia > Chthoniobacterales > JAFAMB01 > CAVSUL01. The sequence goes on along the minus strand of CAVSUL010000003.1, from coordinate 553,583 downwards.
GCGGACCGGTTCGCGGCCAAGGCCCTGGGAGACGCCGAGCCCTTGATTCTTGCCTTGAAACGGCTCAGCCGGGAAAACCTTTCCAACCTCACTCCCCATTGGCTCTTAGTCATGCTGCATTACACACATCCGCCGATCCTCGATCGGGTGCTTGCCTTAAGGAAGTGCGATCCGATCAGCGGTCCGATCGAATTCGCCGGCGCGCCGAAGAGTTAGCCGTGGCGACCGGGCCTGTCGCGACGTAGCCGAGCGCAGCGAAGGCGAAAGCGGGTCGGGTGCACTCCAAGTCGCGGGTCCTCCCGCATTCCTGAAAGGCTGACAAGTTAGGAAGGTTGTCCTACGTTGCTGCCAATGTTAGAAAACACGGAGTCTCTCCTTCAGCGAGCCGCGGCGTATGTCGCGCCAGATCCGAAAACACTTGCCGGGTTCCTCGACCAGGTTGCCGAGGCGATCCTTGCCGTTGGCGACGAATTGATCGTTGTCTGTCAAAAGGAAACAGCGCTTTCCGCGGCACGGCTAAACGGCGAGCGCGCCCGCACGGTCAACCAGCTGCGATCATTCGGAGCGCTGCTTCGGGAAGGTTCCTGGATCGATGCGCGTATCGACACCGCTCAACCCGGCCGAAAACCGGTTCCCAAACCAGACCTCCGCCGAATGCTTTTTCCGATTGGCCCGGTCGCGGTTTTTGCCGCCAGCAACTTTCCCTTTGCTTTTTCGGTCGCGGGCGGCGATACCGCCTCCGCTTTGGCCGCCGGTTGTTCCGTCGTCGTCAAGCCGCATCCTGGACATCCCGAAACTTCCAAGCTGGTAACGGGTGCGATCGAGCAAGCAATCCAAAAGGGCGGATATCCCGAAGCGGTATTTGGCCTGATCAGCGATACCAGCGTGGAAGCAGGGATATCCCTGGTAAAAGATTCGAGGATCAAGGCGGTTGGCTTTACCGGCTCGCTCGCCGCCGGCCGAGCCCTTTTTGATGCCGGTGTGTCCCGGCCGGATCCGATCCCGGTGTTTTCCGAAATGAGCAGCTTGAATCCGCTTTTTCTTTTGCCTGGATCATTGGCCAATGACGCGGCCGGTCTCGCCAAGGGATTGGCCGGATCCGTGACCTTGGGCGATGGACAATTTTGTACCAAGCCCGGGCTCGTGTTTGCTGTCAAAGGCGCCGCCTTGGATTCGTTTCGCCAGACTCTCGCTCATGAACTGACAACTTTCTCTAGTGGAAGAATGTTGACCGACAAGATCGCGCAAGGCTTTACCGACAACCTCGCGGAGGTCCAACAATTCGTTGAAAACTCCGGCGGAGGCTATCTGGTGGCCGTTGACGCTCAGACCTATCAAACGAATCCGGGCCTCCACCACGAGATCTTTGGTCCGCTCACTGTCTTGATTGCATGCGCCAATGAAGAGGAAATGCTCCATTTGGCCTCAGAACTCGATGGCCAACTTACGGCCGGCCTTCACGGTACGGCCGGCGATTTACCGTTAGCGGCGAAATTCTTTTCGATTTTGCGCGAAAAAGCTGGACGAATCCTTTGGAACGGGTTTCCCACCGGCGTCGAGGTCTGTCCGTCCATGCAGCATGGCGGTCCCTACCCGGCCACCACGGATTCGCGGTTCACATCGGTAGGGACAGCGGCCATCCTGCGGTTCGCTCGACCGGTTTGCTTTCAGGACGCGCCGCCGGAACTGCTGCCGGACGCTTTAAAAGATCACAACCCGCTCGGGATCTGGCGGCTGGTGAATGGCAACTTAACGAAGGGTGCAGCAGGTCAACCATGCCGGTGAAAGCAGCGGACGCTATGGATCCGGAGAAGCAGCCGACCTCCTGAAAACCATGAAACAACTGTTTGAAGGTGTTTACCTTCTGGAAGGTCAGGTGGGTATTCGGCCGTTGTATCTGCCATTGTTGCGCGGCGCTTTTGGAACCCTGCTTCTCGATACGGGGTGCGCGGGGCATGTCGATTCCCTGATCCTTCCTGGTCTGCGTCAACTAGGGCTCGGACCGGACGATCTTCGGTTTGTCATCAACACCCATTGTGATTCTGATCATGTTGGCGGGAACGCTGGGATCAAACGCTGGGCCCCCCGATCCTTGCTCTGCTGTGGGCAGTCCGACCGGTTCGTCATTGAACGGCCGGAAGAGCTCTTCAAAACGCGCTACGACGCTTACCGGCGATTCGGCGTCTTCTACCCGGATGAAGTTGCTCGCAATATCCGGATTGATTTGGGAGATCCACAGCCGGTTGATTTAACCTTTCGCGGCGGCGAACATCTTCGGTTGGATGCGGATTGGGATTTGGAGATCCTTCATCTTCCCGGTCATAGCAAAGGGCACCTCGGAATTTGGGATCACCGGGACCGGGTACTATTCGGAGGCGACGCGATTCAAGGCGCGGTGTACCTCAGCGTGACCGGTCAGCCGGCGCTCTGTCCAACCTACCTCTATCCGGAGACTTACCTGCAAACCTGTCAATTGATCGAGCAGCTTGATCTCGACTACTACGTGAGCTGCCATTGGCCAATAAAAAGAGGACCGGAAATCGCCGAGTTCTGTCAGGAAACGCGGGCTTTCGTCGAGCGCGCCGAGCTGCTGTTAAAAAATTCCGGAGTGAAAGATTTGCGCACGGCTTGTTTGCAGCTCGGGCCACAGCTGGGCAACTGGCCTGAGCCTGTGCACCTCGAACTGGCGTATGCGATGGCCGGACACCTGGAGTTACAATGAAGGTCGGTTTTTATCGTGTGCGGAAGGGCTTCCTGGAATCCGGGAAACGATTCTCGGCGAACTGTGAAAATTACCAATCTAAAAACTGTAGTCGTCAACGCGGAAATGCGGAACTGGGTTTTCTGCAAAGCCGAGACTGACCAAACCGGCCTTTTCGGATGGGGCGAAGGCTCGTTGGAATGGAAAACTCGGTCAGTCGTGGGCGCAATCGAGGATTTCAGCCCGATGGTGATCGGTGAAGACCCTTGCCGGATCGAACACATCTTCCAGAAGCTCTATCGGCAGTCTTTTTGGCGTCTTGGGGTGATCGGAATGAGCGCGATTTCGGCGATTGAACAAGCCCTATGGGACATCAATGGCAAAAGGTTGGGAGTACCCGTTTTCGAATTACTGGGGGGCCAAGTGCGCGACAGAGTTCGGATGTACACCCATTTAGGCGGCGGCAATATGGCCTCCGTGTACGAAACCTTCGACGTTGAGCCGCTGATTGATCTCGCGCACAAAGTGATTGACCGAGGTTACACTGCTCTCAAAGTGGTTTTCGTGCCATACTCGGAGCCTCTGGAAGGGATCGGCAAGATCAAACAGTTTACCAGGCTCATGGAAAGACTGCGGAACAGCGTCGGCGACGCGATCGACATCATGATCGACTTTCATGGGCGTACCTACCCGGCCATGGCTATCCAGTACATCAACGCGGTCGCCGAATTTCGACCGTATTTCTGCGAGGAGCCAGTCCCCCCCGAGAACGTCGAAGCTTTGCGAGAGGTCCGAGAAAGCGTCCAGGTGCCGATTGCAACCGGCGAGCGTTTAGTCGGTCGCCATCAGTTCAGGCCGATCTTCGAGCAGCGCGCGTGTCACGTGATCCAACCCGACCTTTGTCATTGCGGCGGTCTCTTTGAAGCAAAAAAAATTGCGGCAATGGCTGAGACGTACCAGATGGGCGTTGCGCCACACAACCCTCTCGGCCCGATCGCCAATGCGGTCGCGCTGCATTTTGCGCTTTCGACGCCCAACTTTTTGATCCAGGAAGATATGTTAACGGATGTTCCCTGGCGCTGGGAAGTCGTGAAAAGTTCGTTGAGAACAGAGAGCGGTTACTGGCTACCCAGCGCCGCTCCAGGACTCGGGATCGAAGTCGATGAGGAGCGTGCCAAAAAACATCCCTTCAAACAGGAAGTGATCCATCCACTTGGTATTCGCGCTCGAGACAATGCAATCCTGGATTGGTAGAAGAGCCTTTCGCGTTGGGCCGGTCTGGTTTATTGCCGCCATACTCTACCTCATCTCGGGGTTGATTTCGCCCGGCATGCTCCAGATCCAGCAGCTTTTAAATATTCTCCAGGTTTCCGCTTTTCTCGGGATTATTGCGACAGGTCAGACGCTCGCTTTATTAGTCGGCGGAATCGATCTCTCGGTAGCAGGGGTTGTCACCATGGCCAATATCGTTTCGACGAGCATTATGGGAGGGCAGGGGACCGGACTTTTACCCGCTCTCGGTGTCTGTCTATTGACTGCCGCGCTTGTCGGATCACTCAATGGCCTGCTTATTACCTGGCTGCGGGTAACACCATTAGTGGCCACTCTTGGAATGAACTCGATCCTTTTTGGCGCGGCTCTGGTTTACACGCAGGGCGCTCCGCATGGCGCCATTTCTCCGAGTTTCGCGGTCTTTGGGCAAGGGCGCCTGTTCGGATTTCCGATCAGCACAATCTGCTGGTTGGCTGTTGCTTTACTGATCGCCTGGACCATGCGAGCCACCATGTTCGGCCGCCAACTGTATGCGGTGGGCGCCAACCCAGTGGCTGCTCGACTCGTCGGAATCCCGGTTTTTCGGGTTGTGATAGTTGCCTATATCCTGAGTAGTATCCTGGCGGCGTTTGGCGGCTTGCTGCTTACTTCCTATATCGGTTCTCCGAGCCTGGGGATCGGCGACCAATTCCTTTTGACTTCCATTGCGGCGACCGTGGTGGGTGGCACGGCCCTCACTGGAGGGATCGGATCAGTGACGGGAACAGTTGGCGGAACGCTATTTATCACTGAGCTGACCAGCTTTACCAATATCGTTCATGTTTCGACCGGAACGCAGTTTGTCCTGCAAGGCGCCGTCATCGCCATGAGTGTTTTGCTCTATCGTTGGATCGGCCTGAGCGGCGCGAAAGCTGTAACAGCCTAGCGGCCGAAGGCGCGTTAGCTGACTCGGCCTTTCTTTCTTAAGGTTTTTTTAAATCGGTGTTAATCTGCGAAATCTGTGTTCGATTGATACCCCCAGACTATGAATGACAACTACGTTCCCCCTCGTTATTCGCGGCGACAAGCGGTGAAGATCGGCGCCGCGGCGCTCAGCTTCACTGCTCTGTCCCGTGCTCTACCCGCCTTCGCTGATGAGGCGACCAGCAAGGCCAAAATCGTTTCCAGCGGTGGCACGGTGAATGGTGCGAAGTTCAAGAAGCAAGGCAAAGTCCGCATCGGATTCAGTAACGGCTTTTCAGGGAACACCTGGAGAACTGAATGCCTTTACTCGGTCAAGAAGGAAGCGACTCAACACAAAGAGCTGAGCGATTTTATAGTGGTCGACGGCCAAGGCGACATCACCAAGCAAGTCAACGATATTGAGAATCTGGTCTCGCAAAATGTTGATGCTATTCTCTGCATCCCGAATTCCGGATCGGCGGTTGCTCCTGCTCTCCGGGAGGCGACGAAACAGGGGATTGTGACGATACCATTCAATCTACCGGTCGATGGAGAGGACTGGACAGCATTTATCGGCACTGATCCAGAAAAGAAAGGGCATGCGCTTGGCCAATGGTTGCGGGACGCAGTTGGAAATTCCGCGAAAATTGTAGCCCTGGGAGGACTTCCTGGCAATTCCTACACCGCAGCGGCATGGGCGGGCGCTCAAAAGGCCATGGCGGGAAGTCAGATCCAGGTTTTGGCTTTCCGGGACGCCTACTGGGAGGAAGATCGAGCGAAGGTCGTCATGGCCGACCTCATTGCAGCTTACCCCGAGATCGACGGAGTGTGGTGCGACGGCTCTCAAGTCGGCGCTGGTGCAATGAAAGCGTTGCTTGCCGCCAAACGTCCGTTGATTCCGGTTACCGGCGACGACTACAACGGGCTGCTGAAACTCTATGCTCAGGAGGCTGCTAACCAGCCTAAATTCAAGATCGGGCTTTTGTCCGAACCGACGTGGGAGAGCGTCATTGCCTTGCGTACGGCGCTTAAGTTGTTGGCTGGAGAGGAGGTGCCAAAGCGACAGACGATCGAGCCCGAACTAATCACATCCGAGAACTACAAGAACTATGTTCGACCCGATTTGCCCGATGGAGTTTTCGTTGATACTGACCTCTCGAATGATGAGCTGAAAACTTTGTTCAAGGCATGATCGCGCCCTCGGGGGAGCCGCCGGTTCTGGAGGTCGACGGCATTGAGCGATCATTCCCCGGAGTTCAGGCGTTACGGCGCGTTTCTTTTTCTTGTCGAGCCGGAGAAATCCACGGGCTGGTGGGAGAGAACGGAGCTGGTAAAACCACCTTGATGCGAATACTGGCGGGCGTTTTACCGCCGGATTCTGGCACGATCCGCGTAAAAGGTGAGACGGTAAGTTTCACCTCTCCGCGGCATGCCCATGATCTCGGAATCGCAATGGTATACCAGGACACCCGCCTGGTTGGAGATCTGGACATCGCCCAAAACATTCTTCTTGGACGCGAGCCTGGTCCAATTCTGCTCGTAAATCGCCGAGCGATCGAACAGCGCAGCAAAGCCATTCTGCAGCGGCTCGGGATTGAGCTGGATCCAAGGCGGCTTGTTTGCGAACTGAGTACCGCAGAGCGCCAATTCGTGGAGATCGCTCGCGCTCTCGCCGCTGATCCGGCGGTCCTGATCCTCGATGAACCGACTTCTGCTCTGGATCCTGCCGAGGTCGATCGCTTGCAGCGCGTTTTGCGCAACCTGCGCACGAGGGGAATCGGGATAATCTATATTTCTCACCGCTTGCGGGAAGTGTTGGCCTTCGCCGACCGAATTACCGTACTGAAAGATGGCGAGATTGTCTCCACGGTCACGAACGATCGGGTAACTGAAGACGATCTGGTGAGCAAAATGGTGGGCCGACAACTTGCACTCGCTTTTCCTCCAAAATCGGCCGGAACCGGCCTGACTCGGCTCAGAGTCAATTGCTTATCCAGCCCTGGCTGTTTTCAGAATATTTCGTTCACGGCAGCCGCAGGTGAGATCGTTGGACTGGGGGGAATTCAGGGAAACGGCCAACGCGAAATCCTGCGCTCGCTTTTTGGGTTGGTGCCCACGCGCGGCGAGACACAGCTCGACGGAACAAATATTTTGTTGCGTTCTCCGCGTAATGCGATCCGCGCGGGCCTGGTTTACGCACCAGCGGACCGCCGCGGAGAAGGCCTTTTTCCGCCGCTCTCAATTCGTGACAACATCGGCAATCCTCATTTGTCGGGCTGGAGCACCCTTGGTGTTCTCCACCGTGCCCAAGAAACTAGGGCGGTCCTTCAGACCATTGACCGTTTTCGGGTGAAAACTCCGTCGGCTGAGCAGCCAATCGCCCTACTAAGTGGTGGCAACCAGCAAAAGGTGGCAATGGGTCGTTGGGTGTTGGCGAAACCCAGAGTTTACCTTTTGGACGAGCCAACCTTAGGCGTTGATGTCGCGACCAAGCTGGAGCTTTATCGCGTCATTCGCCGACTGGCGACGGAAGGTGCCGCAGTAATTTTGCTCACCTCCGATCTTTTGGAGCTGATCGGCCTCAGCGACCGCATTCTTGTCGTTGCCAACGGGGCGATCGTCGACGAGATCCCGGCGGCGGAAGCAACTGAAGAAAGAATTATAGGAAGCGCGGTCAGAACAAGGCGAGGCGCTGGTCGTGTGGAAAACGGTGGCGACATCTTGACCCCTCACCGAAAAGCCGGACGCCGGGTCCGCCTTGCGGAAATCCTCTGGCGTCGGTACTCGGGCGTGTTGTTCCTTTTGGCTATGATCTTGGCGGTGAGTCTCTACACGACCAGTCGTTCACCCTATTTTCTCACGGAAAGAAATCTTGGCAATTTGCTGATCCAAATTGTTCCGCTTGCCCTGGTTGCAATCGGCCAGATGGCAGTGATCGTACTCGGGGGCATTGATCTCTCGGTGGGACCCTCGATCAGCCTGACCACGGCTCTCGCCTCCTACCTCATTCTGAATAACGGCAGCGAAGCCTTTGGCGTAGTTACTTGCTTATTGGCCGCCTTAGCTATAGCCGCTTTAAATTGCGTTTTGATTTTGTGGTGCGGCATCCCTGACCTGATCAGTACTCTGGCCACCTATTCATTAGCGTTTGGTTTTGCGTTGATCGTGCGACCGAGTCCCGGCGGGCATGTTAGTGATCGCTTTTCTGATTTGATCACCCTTCGGATAGGGTGGGTGCCGGTAGCCAGTTTAGTCGTTCTTCTGATCACCGCCGTCGGCGAAGTATTGTTGGTCAAAGGTCGGATCGGATCGAGACTCTACGCAACGGGATCGAACCGAGAGGCCGCTTACGTCTGCGGGATCCTTGTCAATCACGTTCGTTGTCTCGCCTACCTTTTTTGCGGTTCAATGGCGGCGCTGGCCGGTTTGGTGATCGCAGCACGGATCGGCAGCGGCGACGCGCAAGCGGGTAGTCAGTTTACACTAACTTCGATCACTGCGGTTGTAGTCGGGGGTACCAGTGTTTTTGGTGGTCGCGGCACGATGGTTGGAACGGTTCTCGGAGCGGCCTTTCTGGTGCTCATGCAAAACGCTCTGAACCAGCTCCATGTCTCTGCCTATTACCAGTATATCTGGACAGGTCTTCTTTTGCTGATCGCGGTGGCGCTGTATTCAGTGCAAGAGTACAAAGGTCGAAAATAGGAGTTCGTTCCAGACGGACCGACCGGCTTCAACTTATGAATTTGATCCAATTCGAAAAAGCGGGCGGCGCCCGTGGCGTGGCGATCATCGACGAAGAAAACGCACTGGAAATTGCCGGGGTCGAATCGACTCGCGATCTTGCCTGGCAAGCGATCCGGTCGGGCAAAACGCTGACGCAACAGATCGATCATTCCCAGGTCGCCGAGGCGCATAATTACGGCCGGCTATTAACGGAGCAGAAAGTTCTTGCGCCCCTGGATCATCCTGATCCGGCACATTGTCTGGTAACCGGAACGGGTTTGACCCATCTCGGGAGCGCGGCGGCGCGCGATCAAATGCACCACAAGATCAGCGCAGCGGCAGAAGAATTGACTGATTCGCTCAAAATGTTTCGGTGGGGAGTTGAAGAAGGAAAACCCGAACAGGGTCAACGCGGCGTGCAGCCGGAATGGTTCTATAAAGGCGACGGCGGCATCGTCGCGCGCCCGGGTGCTTCCTTGTCGGTTCCCTCTTTTAGCGAGGATGCCGGTGAGGAACCAGAGATTGTCGGGCTCTATCTTATCGGGCCCGATAAGCGGCCTTATCGTGTCGGGTTTGCTTTGGGCAACGAACTATCCGATCACGTGATGGAAAGACGAAATTATCTCTACCTGGCGCATTCAAAACTGCGTCCATGCGCGTTTGGACCCGAATTGCTGGTTGCGGCCTTGCCCGCTCACGTGGCTGGAACAAGCCGCATTCTCCGGAACGACAAAGTGCTTTGGGAAAAGCCGTTTGTGTCCGGAGAAGACAACATGAGCCATTCGCTGGCCAACCTCGAACACCACCATTTCAAGTACCCCCAGTTTCTTCGGCCCGGCGATGTTCACGTCCATTTCTTCGGAACCGCTACCCTTTCATTTGCCGATGGAATCAGGGTTCAGGAAGGAGACGTATTTGAGATCAGCGCTCCGGCCTTCGGGCGTCCGCTCATCAATCGCGTAGAATTCGTCCGTGAGGAGGTCGGCGAAGTTCAGGGGTTATGAAGGTCGAAGAGTTTGGGCGAGACAATCACTAACGAGACAGGCATGCCCTTCGAGAATCAGTATTACAGTCTGGTTACTCTGAATGACCCTCTGTTCGCAGCAGGGTTCGCGGGCATGCGTGCGTCCCTTCTAGCAAGAACATCGCCTTCGAGCCCTGAAATCAAAGTCGTCGTGGCCAGTCCTTCGAAGGTCTCGCATAGCGCGGTGATCAAATTCGTCGCGGGCCAATCAGGATCGACTGTAAGACGATTCCTCGCCTATCCGGTATTTTCGGGCGCGGCAATGTCGTGACCGGAACTAGCTATTTCGGCCGGCAAAGCAAGCCAGGTGCCGCTTGCGCTATGTGAACGCCAACAACCGCAACGCCTCTTAACAGATCCGGCCGCGCTTGCCTGCACTCGTGTGACCGGGCGGCTTTGAACCAATCCACCGGTTATCAATTATTTCCGATGCAAGTTGGTAGCGCGAATCGGAGGAAAAACGGATGCGATCCGTTTGATTGTCAAGGCTGGCGTGAACGACAGTCATCCCGAAGGTGACAACATCGCCCATCTGGAACTCGGCTGTTAACCACCGACCGCCTAGCTTTTGCCGTATCGTAACGGGGTTCCGCGCCAACCAACCCTCCCAGACACTCCGTTCCTTAGCCTTGGCTTCTTCCGCGCCGGGACGGTTCAAGCAATAACTGTCCACATCACGCCGCAAATAATTGCGAAGCAGGTTGGATTTCCTGTGCGAATCCTCCAGAATCATCAGTCCGCCAAGTTCGAGCGAAACGTCGCCGTACGGCACCCACATAGTAAAGACCTGCTTGGTACCGCGCCCCATGTAAACAAGATCACAATGCGCAGGAGTACCCTTACCCGGGCCAACCGGTCTGAACCAGGTGAAATCATAGTGGCGTATCGCACCACCCAGCAGTTCTTCATAAAATTCGGTCACCCTCGGGCCGTAAATCAAGCTTTCGATTGCGCGGTTTCCAAATGCCAGATCTGGCCGGAAAGCAGTTCGCTCCCCGGGCTTAGCCACGCCCTCGAAGGCCAGGTAACCCGGGTGCAACAAGCCTTCGGCGGCAAGCCGGCTTGTGATCGACTCTCGGGCTAGCAAAACTTTATCTCGGTCCAGGAATCCCGGGAGATAGAGATAACCTTCCGCCAACAGCCGTTCGCGCAACGCTTTCGGGTCACCCATGATGCCGGCCGAGCTTTCAAGGAAGCCAAAGGCATGATCACCAAGCTCCAAGCTCAAACCCGCAGACGTCGGGGCGAACGAATTGGCTAATGACATGAATGACTTTAAGCCAGCCGTTCGTGGGAGGAATGGAATGATTGGCAAAACACATGTGCGATTTGGTATTTTAGCGAAGTGCGGCCTCACAATCTCTACGAATTTGTGCTAGCAAAGCCAGCTACCGCGTCCTTAGGGACAATCCGGTTGGCTGCTTTCCTGAAAAATAGCCTTGGCACGGGTCGAGAGCGGCTTCGGGTCTATGGTAGCTATGCTCTGGTCTACTTGCTGGCGGGATCCGGTCATTATCGCGATGCGAACGGTTATGCCCGGGCTGTGCGAGCCGGCGATCTGATCTGGGTATATCCCGATTTAGGTCATGAATACGGGCCCGGGAAGGGCGAGTATTGGGACGAATTCTTTGTCGTGTTTGACGGGCCGATCTTCGATCTTTGGAGGCAGGGACAGCTCCTTGACGATCGATGCCCGGTCCAAGCCGTTCAACCCTTAGAGGTATGGCTGGAGCGGCTCAAATCAGTCTGCCCACAATCAGTGACTACCCCGCTCCAGGCGGCCGCTTCGCTTGTCGCTCTCCAGGGGGTTCTTGCCGATCTCCGAATGCTTCAGGAACGGGCGCCTAAGGAATCCTGGTTGGTCGAGGCTGCCGCAGCACTCGAAACCGAACAGGGCGAACAGCTTTCAGTCATCGCGAAGACTTTAGGATTTTCCTACGAAACGTTTCGAAAGAAGTTCAAGTCTCGATTCGGTGTATCCCCGCACCAGTACAGGCAACGATACCTGATGCAGAAAGCGTGCACGCTCCTGTTGAATCGGAGACTCTCTGTGAAGGAGACGGCAGCGGCGCTTGGCTTTTGCGACGAATTTCATTTTTCACGGCTCTTTAAGAAGGTGACAGGCAGACCCCCTAGCGCGCTCATAACCGGGGCCTTCGATTACTGACAGACCAGCTCAAGCGCCCGATATGCCCTCCACCCCATTGTGAATCACCTTCGAATCAAACGAAGGCCGTACGGTTCGATCGCAACCTCACCGGCCAGTTTGCGGCTCTTGAGCAGGTCGTAGACGGCCTTTTTGAAGTGAAGTTTTGCTCGCACCGACTTTCAAGCAAGAGATGGGCACCGTGCGAAATCTCCTCGCCAACGCTGTCCGCTGATGGTTGTCCTCGCAACGTTGACAATGCTTCGCCTCGAGGATTAACCTCGTATTTCAAAGAAATGAGCTTGCCACGTCGGCGTGCCACGCGAGACTGAAGGCAGCTGCCTGGCTTTCAAAGGGAGGATCGAAAATGACCGAAGCGCTCAGCGTGAACAAACGCGAGATGGATCGCCGCCACTTCCTCAAGATTGCCGGCGCAAGTATTGCGGCGGCGGCAATTCCCGCCGTTCCGGCGGTGGCCGAGGAGACGGTGAACCTCGTGCTGTGGGCCTGGCTGCCCGACTTCCAGGCGCAAGTGGACCTTTTCGAGAAGGCGCACCCGAACATCAAAGTCAAGCTCATCAATTCCGGTCAGGGCCCCGCCGAGTACACCAACCTCCGCGCCGGGTTGAAGGCCAGGTCGGGCCTGCCGGACGTCTGTCACGTCGAATTCCAGGTGGTCAGGTCGTTCAAGCAAGTGAAGGCGCTTGCCGATATTGGCAAATGGGCCAACTCACATAAGAGCGAGTTCGCCGAATGGAGCTGGAATCAGGTCAGTGACGGCGACAAGGTGTACGCCATGCCATGGGACAGCGGCCCGATCGGAATGCTGTACCGCAACGACGTTTTTGAGAAGCATGGGATCTCACTTCCGAAGACTTGGGACGAGTTTGCGGAGCAGGCGATCAAACTCCACGAGGCCGCGCCGGATACCTACCTGACCAACGCGATCTTTACCGATGGTGGTTGGGTGAACTCGCTTCTCTGGCAGGCGGGATGGCGTCCATTCGAGGTCAATGGCACCGAAATCAGCATCCAGGTAAACGGCGCGGTCGCCAAGAAGTTTGCCGCCTATTGGCAACCTCTGCTCGACAGGAAGGTCGTTGAAGCCAAGCCGGGCTTCGTGGCGGAGTGGTTCCGCTCGCTCGATCAGGGACGCTATGCGACGTGGCTGACGGCGGCTTGGGGACCGGTGTTCCTGACCTCGTTCGCCAAGACGAGCTCGGGAAAGTGGCGCGCGGCCGCAATCCCTCAGTGGGAGTCCGGCAAGTTTGTCTCGGCCAACTGGGGCGGCTCGACCCTTGCCGTCCTCGCCGCAAGTCAACATCCCAAGGAAGCAGCGGAATTGGCGATCTGGCTCACGACCGACAAGGAGGCCACGACTCTCTACACGACGAAGCAGTTCCTGTTCCCGGTCCTCAACGACCTTCTCAACAGCCCGGAGTTCGCGAACAAGCCGTTCGAATTCTACGGCGGGCAACAGGTCAATCAGATCTTCATCGAGTCCGCCAAACACGTTGACCCATCGTTCCAGTGGAGTCCGTTCCAGGACTATGTCAACTCAACCATGGGAGACGAATTGGGCGCGGCCGCGAGCGGCAAGGGAACCCTGGCCGAAGCGTTCGATCGCCTGCAGAACACCTTCGTCCAGTACGCGCAGGATCAAGGGTTCACCGTGAAGACCTGACGCGACCGGGGCCGCGGCTTCTGGCTGCCGCCCAACTCGGCTTCGATCGGATACAACATCGTCGATGAACACTGCTGCAAGCGGTACCGTCGCATCGAGCCCTTCCGATCGGTCGACGCTCACTCCCTCGCCAACGGTGCGGCGGGGGCGGGGCTTCGGCACCGCCCTCGTCCCTTATATCTTCCTGGCGCCCTTTGCGGCTCTGTTCCTGGCCTTCACCGTCGCGCCGCTGGTATATGCGTTTTATACGAGTGTGTTTCGCGACACCCTTGTCGGCGGTACGCAGTTTGCCGGCTTTGCCAACTATCTTCGCGCCTTCAGCGATCTGAAATTCTGGGGCGGAATCTCGCACCTCGCCCTCTTCGGCGTAGTGCAGGTGCCCATCATGCTGGGCCTCGCGCTTGCGTTCGCGCTCGTTCTCGATCGCGGCAACCTCCACGCCAGGAGCCTTTTCCGACTGGGGTTCTTCATTCCCTATGCCGTGCCGAGCGTCATTGCCGCGCTCATCTGGGGCTACCTGTACGGGCCAGTCTTCGGCCCCTTCACCCAAGCAGCCAACTGGGCCGGCCTTCCGCCGCCCAACTTCCTCTCCGACGGCGCCATGCTCTTCTCGCTCGCCAACGTCGTCACGTGGGAATTCACTGGCTACAACATGATCATCTACTACGCGGCCCTGAAGGCGATTCCGCAGGAACTCCAGGAAGCCGCCATCGTCGACGGCGCCAGCGCGTGGCAATATGCGCGTCTGGTTCAGCTCCCGCTTCTGTGGCCAGCCATCCTTCTCACTGTCATCTTCTCGATCAACGGCTCACTGCAGCTCTTCAACGAGCCGTTCCTGATGCGCGCTATAGCGCCGCAGGTGATCGGCACATCCTACACGCCCAACATCTACGCTTACTTCCTCGCGGCCGCGAACCAGCAATACAACTATGCTGCCGCCATCTCATTTGTTCTCGGCATCGTCATTGCCTCGGTCGCCTACCTGTTCACCGTCATGACAAACCGACGCGGAGGCGCGGCTACATGAAGGTGGCGCTCGCCAGCGGCGGCATCGTTGTGGAGCGGAGCAGGCACCTGCGGGCGCGGCGGATGAGCACCCTCCTGCTCGGCCTGTTTCTTGCCTATACGCTCCTTCCGCTCTTCTATCTCGTGGTCGCTTCGACCAAATCCAACCAGGATCTGTTTTCGACCTTTGGCCTCTGGTTCGGATCAAAGTTCGCCCTTGCCGCCAATCTTCATGATCTGTTCGCCTACTCCAATGGGGTGTTTGCACGCTGGTTGGTGAACACGTTTGTGTACGCGTCGGTCTCGGCCCTCGGCGCTTCGCTGCTGGCCTCGGCGGCCGGCTACGCTTTCGCCAAATTTGAGTTCCGTGGCCGTGACGCTTTCTTCGCCATGATCCTCGGCGCAATCATGATCCCGCAAACGGCGCTTGTGGTACCGATCTTTCTGCTTTTGGCGCGCCAGGGGCTGACCGACTCCCCGCTTGGAATCATTCTGCCTTCGATGATCTCGCCGATCGGCGTCTATCTGATGCGCGTCTACATCGAGCAGGGCGTCGACGACGCGCTCCTGGACGCGGCGCGAATTGATGGCGCCGGCGAGTTCCGCATCTTCCGCAGCATCGTGTTCCGGCTTGTCGCTCCCGGCTTCGTGACCGTTTTCCTGCTTTCGTTTGTCGCAACCTGGAACAACTACTTTCTGCCGCTGATCGTCCTGCGATCCCCGGAGTATTTTCCACTGACCGTGGGTCTGTCGTCCTGGTACCAGCTGGCTAGTGCAGGCGGCGGCGGCGGCAAAGTGTTGTTCTCTATCGTTCTCGCCGGAGCGCTTGTCAGCGTCGTTCCGGTGATCATTGTCTTTCTCATGCTGCAGCGCTTCTGGCGGGGCGGTCTCGCATTGGGTTCAGTGAAGTAGTTTCGG
This sequence comes from uncultured Verrucomicrobiae bacterium, assembly GCA_963731325.1. Classification (GTDB taxonomy): domain Bacteria; phylum Verrucomicrobiota; class Verrucomicrobiia; order Chthoniobacterales; family JAFAMB01; genus CAVSUL01. Next base: position 538,168 of record CAVSUL010000003.1, on the reverse strand, counting down.
AGGTTCTCACGTCCATCGATTGGCTGAAGACAGCAAGCCGCAGATACGCCCAAAGCGATCGTCAAGTGTTGTTGGTCTGTGTTGATCCGGGCGCAAGAGCCGTGGCCGCAACGTGACTTGGCCAATTACTCTTTCGAGTCTACACGTTGCCAGCATCGGGATTTGCTGCGAGGGTCACAATTGTAAGGATCACTGCCGTGAAAAAGCTTTCGGTCGTAATCGTGCTTTTTGTGGTGTCGCAATTCTGTTCCGCCGCTGAACCGTTCGGTGAGTTTGTTGAGCTGCATTCGTGCGATCTATACACGGGCGGCTGCACGGCGTCAGCCGAGTCAACGCTACTCGGACGGCAGGCCTTTCGCGCCTGGTCGATCGAGAGCGGAACGTGGAACGGCCAGGATTTGACGCATTTGAAGGTCGCAGTTCTGGAGATGGGCTCAAGAAATCTCGCGGAAAAAGGCGCGCTCAGTGACAGAGCGGAGATCTTCATTCCGAGGGGTCTCCCGCAAGCTAAAAGAGAGGCGCTGGTGTCGTGGGCGGCCGCTCAGCGTCCGCTTCCGCGAGGGACGCCAGTAATCGAAACCGAGATTGCTTATGGAAGGTCCGGGCAGGAGGCAGCAGTTACCGTGGGAGACACTGTATCTTTGACGACGATGCCGATCGGGAAATGCACCTCTGGTGCTTGCGGACAAGCGCTCTGGTACGAGCCGCAGGTGGATCATTCCGCTTTTGAAGTGGTGGCTTCGCGGACTTCGAAGATCCAGGACGCAACGCTTTTCTGGACGGACCATGATCGCCCAAACGTTTTCCTGGCAAGTTTCGGATCTAATCCAAATGCCGGTCGGTTAACCGACTCAACCTGTCACTGAGAACGGAACTCAGAACCGTGGACGAACAAATCTCGCGAAGAAATTTTCTCCGAGGCGTGGGGGCCACGGCAATGGTTAGTGCCTTAGCCAAGGCGACAGCCGTAGCGGAATCGGCCGTCGCCTTGGATGATCAAAAACCCATCGGTCCCAGCGCAGCAAAATTGGTTCTTCGGGTCAACGGCAACCGGCAGGAGATTGCAGTAGAGCCTCGCGAAACCCTGCTCGACGTCCTCAGAAACCGGCTCCGACTTACCGGCGCCAAAGAAGTTTGCGATCGCGCCACGTGCGGAGGGTGCACTGTCCTTGTGAATGGTAAGCCGATCTACGCTTGCATGAAACTCGCCTTCGAGATGGAGGGTCAGGAAATCCTTACTGTCGAAGGCCTCGGCGACCAAAAAAGTCTGAATACGGTGCAGCAGGCGTTCATCGAATGCGATGCTTTGATGTGCGGCTACTGCACTCCCGGCTTTGTCATGTCGCTCACTGCCCTCTTTAACGAGAAAAAAAATCCGACGCTCGCGGAAATTAAAAAAGCGTGCTCGGGCAACCTTTGTCGGTGTGGCACGTATCCCCATATTTTCAAGGCTGCTCAGAAAGTAGTTGAGTCGAGCTGATTCAAACCTGGTAGAGAGAAACGATGTCAGAATGGCCCAAAGAGCCGCAGCAACTTGGCAAGGAGCACGTTCGGAACGATGGCCCAATTAAAGTCAGTGGGCGCGCGAAGTATGCCTCGGATATGCAACCAGGCGGTTGGCTCTACGGGATGATGTTACGCTCGAAATGGCCGGCTGCACGCATTCGCGCTATCGATCTGCAGCCGGCTCTCCGGATTCCGGGGATCAAGGCTGCAGTGGTGGCGAACAATCCGCCCTTTACCGTCCGATATTATGGTGAGGAAATAGCGGCGGTTGCCGGCGTGTCGAAGCAAGCGTGTCTAGATGCCTTACGCGCAATTCGCGTAGAGTCAGAACCGCTCCCATTCGTGGTCAAGGAAGAGACTGCATTGTCGGACGCTTCGCCGCGCGTTTTTGAAGATAAGCCAAACGCCGGAGATCCGCGTGTACTGCAGGTTGGCGATCCGAATGCGGCTTTTCAAAGCGCCGATAAGATCGTGGAAGGCTTCTTTCAAACGTCGGTACAATTACATCATGCCCTGGAGACGCATGGCAACGCGGTTCAGCTAAACGATGACGGGCTCACTTGTTGGGCTTCGACTCAGGGAATCTCGAGTGTTAAAGACGGCTTGGCAGACAATCTCGGCGTGCCACTTGACCGAGTTCATGTGATCTCGGAGTTCATGGGTGGCGGGTTCGGCGCAAAAAATGGTGCCGGAGTCGAGGGAGGGCTCGCTGCGCGCTTATCAAAAGAGGCCGGGGGCCACGCTGTCCGCTTGATGTTGACCCGTTTCGACGAGGCGTTAGCGGTGGGGAATAGACCTTCGTCATTTCAAAAAGTGCGGCTGGGTGCGAAGAAAGATGGAACTCTGGTAGCCTACCAGCTTGAGGCCTATGGAAGCGCTGGATACGCGAGCGGCGGTATGACGGCTGCCGGAGGCGGCGGCGCCGGATTTCCGGCGCCCTACATCTATAAGATTCCGAACAGCCGTGTGCAGCAAACCACCGTTGCGATCAACGCCGGTTCAGCACGAGCGATGCGGGCGCCTGGGCATCCGCAGGCCTCGTTCGGCATGGAGTCGATCATTGATGAGATGGCTCTCGCTCTGAATATGGATCCTCTTGAGCTGCGGATTAAGAACGATCCATTCGAGATTCGACGAGAACAGTTCCGTATCGCTGCCGAGCGTTTTGGTTGGAAAGCCAAGTATCGCTCGCCCGGTTCCTCTTCGGGGCCTGTGAAAACCGGCGTGGGGTGCGGCGGCGCGACGTGGGGTGGTGGTGGCGACGGAAGCGAGGCGGAGGTGCAGATTAATCGGGACGGCACTGTAGAGGTTCGTTGCGGCACGCAGGATCTTGGGACTGGCACGAGGACGCTCATCGCAATCGTTGCCGCCGAGGTTTTCGGCATCGAGCCAGCCGCAATCACCGTGAAGATCGGTGACACGGCCTTCCCTCCGTCCGGAGGAAGCGGAGGGAGCACGACTGCCGCTTCGGTTTCGCCTGCTGTGTTCGATGCATGTCAGAACGCGCTGCGAAATCTGAGTTCTGCCTCCGGGTTGGAGGATCCGCACGGATCTAATTGGGGTCCAGCGACATCGCGTCTGCGAATTAACCCTGTGGTCGCTCGAGGTCGCTGGAGAGAAGGTCTTTCGGGTCGTGGTGTGGGCGGAGTCCAGATGGCCGAGGTGGCGGTCGACATCGAAACGGGATTTGTACGAGTGAACCGGATTGTCTGTGTTCAGGACTGCGGGCTGGTGGTGAATCGACTTGCATGCCTGAGTCAAATTAATGGCGGCATCATTATGGGTATTGGCTTTGCGCTGTACGAGGAGCGTATCATGGACGCAGCGACCGGTGTCGTACTGAATCCAAACTTTGAAACCTATAAATTACCGGGAGCAGCGGATGTGCCCGACATTGAGATCGTTCTTCAGGATATGCCGGAGCGCGGGGTCATCGGAATCGGGGAACCGGTAACCATCCCGACGGCGGCAGCGATTGCGAATGCGGTTTCGAACGCGATCGGGAAACGAGTCAACCACCTGCCGATTTCTCCGGGCCAGATCCTTGGTTTGCTTGGCAAGATTCCTCGAGTTCAGGTCGGGGAGGGAAATGGGGAAACCGGCGCCTGACCGACAGTCGCTATGAAAAACTTCGAGTACGCCAAAGCCCGCTCGGTCGATGGGGCCATTCAACTATCGACCTCGGAAAGTCGATTCCTCAGCGGTGGTATCGATCTGCTCGGCGAGATGAAAGAGTACATCGTATCTCCGAAACGAGTGATCGATCTAAAAACGATCCCGAACCTCGACCGCATCGATACATCCACCGAGACCTGGAAGTTTGGCGCAAACGTGCGAATCGCCGAGATTGCAAGCAACGACCAGGTCCGTGCAACCCTACCGGGGTTAGCGGAGGCAGCCGCGGAAGTAGGTTCGCCGCAAATTCGAAATGTTGCGACCCTGGGAGGGAACCTGGCTCAACATTCACGATGCTGGTATTACCGGCAACGCGATCTTCGTTGTCTGAAGCGTGGCGGCAGCACCTGTTATGCTCGCGAAGGCGAAAACAAGTACCATAGTCTGTTCTCTGGAAACCCTTGCATCAGTCCCGTCGTTTCCAATCTTGCTGTTATCTTAGCTGCACTTGATGGGAGGGTGACCGTGCGTCGAGGTGAGCAAGAGGTAACGTTTGCGATCCCTGACCTATACTCTGATGCGTGGGATAATCCGCTCGCGCACAACTCTCTCCGTTCCGCGGATCTGATCGTCCGAGTCGAAGTGCCAACGGCGAAAAATCGGAGTACCTATATGCAGGTTAGCGAAAAACGAGATTTCGACTGGGCGCTGGTGAGTTGCGCCGCCGCGGGACAAAAGACTGGGAGCCATTTGACACAGGTCGCAGTTTTCCTGGGGGCGGTTGCGCCGATTCCCTATGCTGTGGATTCTCCGTTGCTGGAACAAAGCGAATTGAGCACCGACTCGATCGCAGCGATTGCCGAGAGCCTCGCCTCGAAGGCGAAACCGCTGACACACAACGGGTACAAGTTGCCAATTGCTCAAGCATTAGTCCGCCGTTGTCTCGACCGAATCAGAACTTGAACCATGCCTTTCGAACCGTGTAGATATCTCCGTTACAAAGAACTGTTCACTGCGGAACTCGACGCAGCTTCCGACGGCGGCGAGGACATTCCTGCCGCGGCCAACGCCTGGTGCAATCTCACGCTCAAGGAGGTCGGCCGGGACGATTGTCCGGTTTCGATGCTTGCCTGCAGCAGACCAGGGCGAATCTGTTACCGCTCATACCTCGAGCCGCGCCTCGACATGAAAAACCGATAGCGGAGGAGGGGCGAGTGATGCCGGAATCTGCGCCGGAGTTCAAACTCGAGATGTTTTGGGATCGAAACCGGTCGAGAATGTCGATAAAGGCTTTCTCAGGAGGGGTGGGATTTATGAAATCCAGCCGCGAAATCCGGCGACGTTTCATCACGCAGAAACTCAGGCAATCGACAAACGAATAGCCTTCATTTGCGTGCTGATACGCATCGTGCGAGACCATCAGTCATCGGTCATTGGTTATCGCCCTTGGCGACCTCAATCAGGTTGCGAATTGCTTCCAACGCAATCGGGTCTTCCAGGGTACTTAGGTCGCCCGGGTTGCGCCCCTCGGCGATAGCCAGAATCGCCCGGCGCAAGATTTTTCCAGAACGAGTTTTTGGCAAGCCCTTCACCAGGTAGATCATCGACGGTCGGGCAAAAGCTCCCAGGCGTCCGACCACGATATTCGCGATTTCCTTTCTGATGTCGCCCATCCCGGTTTCGTCTTTTGCTTTCAGCACGACAAAGCAATGCACCGCCTGACCTTTGACTTCATCGCTGGCGCCAACTGCAGCAACTTCTGCCACCGCGGAATGGGAAGCCACCGTTTCCTCGATCTCGCGTGTGCCCAGCCGATGTCCGGACACATTAATTACGTCATCCGACCGGCCCAAGAGATAGAAGTAAGCATCATCATCTTGCAGCGCATAGTCGAACGTGGAGTACAGCAATTTGCCCGGGAACTGGCCGCAGTAGTGGTTGCGGAATACTTCGTCGTGTTTCCAAACGGTCGGCATGCATCCAGGTGGCAACGGCAGACCAAACGCGAGCACCCCTTTCTCATTGGGGGGTAATTGTTCCCCGGTTTTCGGGTGAACAATCTTTGCATCGTATCCCGGCATGGCGATCCCCGGCGATCCAGGCCGAATGGCTGGCGTTTCCAACCCAGGCAACAACGCGAGTACCGGCCAACCCGTTTCCGTCTGCCAATAGTTATCGATAACAGGTACGCCGAGCGCCTCGCTGATCCATTTCCAGGTCGGTTCGTCCAGCGGTTCACCGGCGAGATACAACCTCTGCAAACATTTGGTATTGTGCCGTCGCAGCAGTTCGGGATCTTGCCGTTTCAGCACGCGAATGGCCGTCGGCGAAGTAAACATTACCGTCGCCTGATATTTTTCGACGATCTTCCACCAGATCGCTCCGTCGGGCTGCGTTGGCAGGCCCTCGTAAAAAACTGTACTCATACCATGCATCAACGGGCCGTAAACTCCGTAGGAATGCCCGACGGCCCAGCCGACATCCGCGGCCGTAAACATTGTCTCACCCGGTTTGCCGGCGAACAGGTAGCGCATCGTCATCGCCAAAGCGACGGCGTAACCCGCGGTATCACGCTGGATGCCTTTGGGCTGGGCGGTTGTTCCCGAGGTATAGAGAAGGTAGCTTGTTTCCCCACTTTCCAGCCAGACAGGCGGAACGCGCGCTTCGAAAAACCTCTCGCGCAAAGGAGCGTAATCATGGTCGCGTTCCGCGGACGAACGGACTTGTTCAACTCCGCGATTACAGACCAGCACAGCTGCTGGAGGACGTTTGGCCAGTTCAATCGCTTCATCGACCAACCGCTTCAGCGGAATGGTCTTGCCGCCCCGCAGGGCAGCATCCGCGGTGATGACAAGTTTTGCTTCAGCGTCGTCAATTCGGGTAGCCAGGCTAGCCGGCGCGAATCCGGCAAAAACGACGGAGTGAATAAGACCGAGCCGAGCGCAGGCGAGCATGGCAAAAGCCGCTTCCGGGATCATTGGCAGATAAATGACCACACGATCTCCGCGCTGCAGGCCGAGGCTTTGAAGCACGGCCGCGAACCGATTGATCTCCAGGTATAACTCGTTGAATGAGAAAGATTTTTCTTCGTTTACCTCAGTTGACAGGTAATAAAGAGCGGGTTGATTTCCGCGTTTGTCCAGATGCCGGTCAACCGCGTTGTAGCTCAGGTTTGTCTGACCGCCAGCAAACCAGTGAACAAAGGGCGGATTAGAGAACTCGCAGACTTTGTCGAACGGTCGTTGCCAGTGAATGGCGCGAGCCTGGTCCGACCAGAATTCATCGCGACTGGCCAGGGCACGACGGCAGAACGCCAGAGACTTCGCGGGGATGCTCATTGGGGAACGACACAGCTAAACAGTTGTACAACGGGCAGTCAAATGAGCGGCTTGAGCGGCCTGAGCGGCTTGAGCGGCTTGAGTGCGTGGCGTGACCAATCGTCGCAGATACGGACGGGGCCGGGTCGGACTTCACGGTAGAATAAGCTTCCAGCTTGTCAGCTTTTTGAACCGGCATCCTGGGTCTGTCGGACTTTGCAAGAGCATCGGCAATAAATTGCCGGTCTATTTTCCAAAGGTCCCTCCGGGACAAGAGGCCAAAGTCCGACACGCCCAGGATGCCGGCACTACCTGGCTACAAAAGCATCGGTTCCGGGTCGGAGATGGTTCCCTGGTGGTTCAGAAAATTATCGGCAATCACGTGATGCACCTGACCTGTGTCTGACAAGAGCACTTGCAGGAGTTCCACGAGTTGTTCCTCGTGCACCACTCGTATTCCGCTATCCTCCGCACCCACGAAAAAGTTGTACCAATCGATGCGCCGGATCCGTTGACGGAGAGCTTCCAGGAAATTTAGCGCGACTGCAGCCGTTTGGGAATTCGGCGGAAGAGACGTTCGCAAGAGGTCAGCACAACGGTTGAGGCACCAAGTGACCGAACGCGAGAGTTCCTTGTTCTGCCACAAAAGCTCAAGGACGGAAGCAGGTTCGGAGCGGGTCTGATAAATTCGTCGATAAGGATCGCGGGCGCCCATCAAGCGGAGAAACGCCGAAAGCTCAATTTCGATCAGCTGACCCTCGCGCAATCGCCGGCAGACTGAGCGAATGATCGCGAGACTGTCGCTGGCCGTGGAAACGGCACGTTCGAGAACTTGCCCCAGCTCGCTGAAACTCCAACCGTCATTCGCCAGCATCGATAGTTGTGCGGTCGCGAAAAACTGCGGTATGTGCGAGACGAGAGCGTCGGCCAACCGGCGTGTTACTCGACGGGCATCGGCTTCGCTGGTCCCCTCGCGGAACCGGTTCCGCTGGAAAAGCGCTCGCAAAAAGGTAAGCGGCACCCAGGCCTCCGGGCTGATCGCTTCTCGGAGCGAGTCAGCGTTGGTCAAACTCATCCCGATCATGAAACTTGCCGAGCCAGGATCAGTCGTATCCAGCATGATCCGGTAACGTTCCTCCACGTTCGCGATGCTGCGCCGGCCCCGCTTTTTGGGCGAGTCGAGTGAAGGTAAGAGCTGGTCCCAAACCGGCCGGCAAAGCTTGCGCTCTGTCGCGTTTAGTTCCTCCATTTCGACCGTCTCGATCGTCTGAACCATTTTCGCAACGACGAAGGCGCGTTCCAGATAGCGGCCGAGCCAGTAGAACGATTCAGCGACACGGCTGCTCACCCGTTCTCCTTCGCGAAGCCGGGCCCGCCGGAAGCGAAGAGGGCGGGGAAGTCGGACCTTTGTCTCGCGTAGCACCCAAGTATCTTTGCCGCCTCCGCCATGTTCAGACTCAATTCGTCCCGACGCATCTGCCGAAACCCGGGTAAGGGCTCCGGAAAACACCGTAAAAGATTCCGGTCCCCGCATGCCGTAGACAATGTGATCCTGGCGGCGGGTTGTCCGGCGCCCGCGCAGATAACCGACCGTCTGCGCGGCGTCCTCGCGTAGTTGAGCGGCCCAGAGATGAGGCGATCGACGTGTTTCCGCGCGAATCTCGGTCGCCGCATTCTCGTTCTCGGCGATCAAAATGCGCTCCCCCGTGAGGGCTCGCAGCTGAAATTGATCGAGTTTTTCCAGGACCATTTCTCGCTGATCCAGATCACCCATCCAGTAGGTCGGAAGGGTCGGCAAAATTGGCGCTTCGCCCAGATAAAAGCGAATGATCGTATCGGCCCAGTGGAGCAAGCTTCGGTCGTCCGCCAGTTGAGCGCCCACACTGTTTATCAGCGTCAGGCTGCCCTGGCGCACACATTGGACCAGGCCGGGAACACCGAGTCGGCTCCCCGGACGAAAAACCAGAGGATCGAGCCAAGGATCGGCTAGACGGCTGTACACTACATCGACTCTTTCCAGACCGGCCACCGTGCGCAAAAAGAGTGCATCCTGAAGGACTACCAGATCGCCGCCCTGGACGAGCGGAATGCCCATGCGGCGGGCAAGGAAACTGTGCTCGGAGTGCACGGCGCTACCGACTCCGGGGCTGAGCAATACCGCGGAAGGATTGTTGCGACCGGCGGCGGTGCGCAACCGCAGCATTATTTCGGTCGGAATGTCGACGATCGATTCGATCGACATCTGCTCAAAAATCTCGGGTAGAACCCGAGCGAGCAGGCGCCGGTCCTGGACCATATAAGAGAGGCCGGAAGGGTGACAGAAGTAGTGGTTTTTTACGACGAGCCTGCCCTCGCCGTTCCGACACAACGCGAGCCCGCTGAGATGCAGAAAATGCCCTTTTGCGACTGGCAGACCGACTGCGGCTCGCTGAAAGTTCGGACTACCTAGCACCAATGGAATCGGAATGACCCGCTGTCGCAGAATCTCACGTTCGCCGTAGACGTCCTGCAGAAAGAGCTCGAACGCTCGAATCCGTTGTTGGAAGCCGCGTGCGATAAGATCCCATTCGTCCTGGAGGAAGACTTGGGGCAGAAGATCACAGAACCAGGTATTACGCCTTCCGTTGGTCGGCAGTTCAAAGGTGACTCCGAGTTCTCGCAGGGTGGCATCGAGCCGTTCCTCGACATCGGTAAGCTCGGCTGCACTGAGGCCGTCAAGGCACTCGAGGAGCGTCTGATACGCGGGGCGCGGCTGCCCCGAAGCATCGAGCACTTCATTCCAGCTGCCGGTGCTGAGTTGTCCTCGATTTGCAGTGGCGGGCACGGGGGAAGCTTCTCAGGTGGGCCACTAACAGTCAATTAAGCTGCTGCCCGCAGATCCGGTCCAGGATCGCCTTCTTGGCACTCTCCCTGTCCACCGTTCGGGCGACGCTGATCGGGCTGCGCGGATCGGACCTTGCCTGGATAAGGCCGTCTTCGGCAATGCCAACGCTTAACCGCTCAAAAGAAAAATGGTTCGGTTCGAACATGGCCAGCGCCGCCAACGGATCATGCAGACAGCACCAGGGATGGCCAAGAAATTCCCACCAGCGCCTGATCTGGCCAACCATGAAATCACCGAATCTGTTCGACAGTCGCTGCAGCCGTGGAAGGTCATTTTCGTTGATGGTCACCTGCAGTGTTACATCCAAACCCAAGACAAACAGTGGAATCCCAGAGTCAAAAACCATGCGGGCGGCTTCCGGATCCGTCAGAATATTGTGTTCGCGTTCTGGCTGATAGTAAGCGCCACCCATCAAATAGATGGTTTTGACGCGCTTTTTGAAATCTGGATCCAGGCTGATCGCCAACGCCAGATTAGTCAACGGAGCAATCGCGAGAATTTCCAAAGAGCCGGGAAACCGGGTTGCTTGCTGACTAAGAAAATCTGGAGCAGGTATGCTGGTTTCAACTGGGATTGTCAAAAGGGCAGGCACGCCCTGCCCTTCATGACCTTTCCAATCGACTGGGCGACCGGTCAACGTTTTGGATGTACCCGGCACAATGGGGATGTTCCGGCAGCCGAGAAGGTCGCAAGCGTAACGGGCAACTCGGGCTCGCAGGATCGTGTCTCCATGGACCGTCGTAATTCCATAGAGCCGTGCCTCTGGGTCTTTCGCCAGCAGAGCCAGAGCAAGCAAATCGTCAACATCCGTACCAATATCTGTATCCAGAAGCATTGGGTTCACGGGGAAAAGTGACACAGAACGGCCGTGATGCCGTCCAGAGAAATCGCGAATGTTCGCCGTTCTAGCGATCTAGCTGACGTCGCGTAGATCCTGGTCCCGGAGACGCAGAGGCGGGCGACTCATCTAGCGCGAACGGCCTCCGTACCAGGTAGCGCCGGCATCCTGCCGGTTCAAAAAGCCGACAAGCGGAAGCTTATTCCTACCTTGAAGTCCACAGCCCTGCCTCGTCGGTAATCCGGTGAACCGGTTTGGCACGTTGCTTTCCAGCCGCCGACTTGGTCAAAGCGGACACGTTAGGCGCCAATTCCAAAATCTTCTCAAAATCTGTGACAATCTGTGAAATCTGTGGTTTTCCTGTGTTTTCCGCCATGCGTCTTTTGCTTTTCTCTTTTGTTCTGTTCATGCCGGTGGTTGTTCAGGCGATCACGCTTTCCGATAGTGAAGCCGAACGATTCGGGCGCCGGCTTTGGCAAAACGAATCAGGCGGGACGATCAATGGACTAACCGCATGGAACGAGGGAGAGGATTTTGCTTCGCTCGGCATCGGCCATTTTATTTGGTACCCCGCCGACCGGAGGGGGCCATTTGAAGAGAGCTTTCCGGAGTTAGTAACCTTTCTTCGCCGAGAAGGAACTTCGGTGCCGGCCTGGATTCAAGACGCGCGTGCCTGTCCTTGGCCTGATCGCCAATCGTTTCTGAGAGCGCAATCCAGTGAACGAATGATCTCTCTCCGGTCTTTTCTGGAGCGGACGATTGGGCTGCAGGCGAAGTTCGCCGCGAACCGGCTGGAAAATGCACTCCCGAAAATGCTGGCCGACGTTGACCCGGCAAAACGCGAGCGGTTACGTCAGAATTTTGCTCGAGTCGCCGCGGAGCCGGATGGAGTATACGCCCTGGTCGATTATGTGAATTTCAAAGGCGAGGGGACTTTGCAAACGGAGCGTTATCGAGGGGAGGGTTGGGGACTGGAGCAGGTGTTGCTGCAGATGGAAGACGAGCCGCCGCTAAAGGCATTCAGTCACTCCGCGGAAAGAGTGCTCGCTCAACGCGTCAAGAATTCGCCGCCCGAACGACGGGAAGGTCGATGGCTGACCGGTTGGCTTAACCGGGTCCGGAGTTACGCGCGCTCGGAGTCGTAGAACAGACTTCCAGGAGCCCGCGATAGAGTGAGAGACACGGACGGATGGATTCCATTCTAGGGTCGGCGACTGCCTCCGGCCACTTTGGTCCGTCCGAAGGCCAAAAAACTCGCGATGACGCCGCCTAAAAGGACTCCTGCAGCGGCCAGCCATGCCCGATGCTGGGTCAGCGTCAGAGCCCAACTCTGGCTGTGTGCCCGGTCATCAAACGAGCCGTGCGCACCAGGGTCGCCCGATACTGGTTCCCAGAGATCGTCCGAACGGTTCGGGTCCGCCGCTCCATCATATTGCTGCGCCTGATATCCTGTCTTACCGAGATAGAAATCTAACAAACCGGGGACGAACCGTTGACCCAGAATTGCCTCGTAGGTCGAAGCGCCGACCCAGACTTCTCGACGATAGTGGTCAGCTGCCCAAAAAATTGCTTCGGCGGCAACTTCGGGCTGGAAGATTGGCGGCACTGGCTGCGCCTTGTGGGGTAGACGATTTTTTACCCAGCCAAACTGAGGGGTGTTCAGCGCCGGCATGTGAACGATCGTGAGTTTAACCGCGCTGCCTTCGTGAATCAGTTCGCAACGTAATGAATCGGTAAATCCGACGATGGCGTGTTTGGCCCCGCAGTAGGCTGATTGCAATGGTATACTCCGGTAGGCTAATGCCGAACCAACCTGAATAATTGTGCCACGATTTCTTGGCAGCATGCGTTTCAGCGCTTCCATCGTTCCGTACACCACACCCAGGTAAGTTACCTCAGTGACTCGCTTGAATTCCTCAGGTCTGATTTCTGTGACCGGTGCGAAGACCGAGGTCATCGCGTTGTTAATCCAGATATCGATCGGTCCAAATTTTTCCTCGACCGCTTCGGCTGCCCTTCCCACGGCCGCCGCATCCGCTACGTCCGTCGGAAGTGCGATGGCGCGGCCCCCGCATGCTTCCGCTTCTCTGCATGCGCCGTCAAGGCCTTCCTGTCCACGAGCTAAAAGACCAATCTGGGCGCCCCGCTTTGCAAACGCACAAACGGCGGCTCGTCCCACGCCGGCAGACGCGCCGGTAATAACAACCACTTTATTTGTATTCATCTGTCGTTTCTTTCCACCGGTTAGCGTTCTGGCCATAAACCAGCAAAATCAGAGGGATTGTTGTTATCGTTCCGACCCCGGTAAGTACCCATCCCAAGAGCCGTCGCTCGTCCTGGGCAAGAAGGTGCCCTAACAAGAGAGCGCATCCGGCGCCAAACATAAACCGGGTCGCTGCGATCGCTTCTATCTCTATTCGCCTCAATCGGACTGTTGGCATGGGACTAAAAACCAACCAGCTTTTGACCCGTCCGGAATCGGGGTATCCCTACTCCGTGAGTGCCTGGCGGAGAAAGGCTGCGGCGAATGGGAGGTGAGGTCAGGTCACGCTTGTTCGATGTAAAAATATCGTCTCTTTGCGAGATGAGATAATCGGCGGTCCGCGCAGCCAATGCTTGTATAGTTAACCCAGGGTTAGCAGAGCCTTGTGTCGGCAAAATACTGCCGTCGCAGACGAACAAGTTCGGTATATCGTGAGTCCGACCAAAGCAGTCGACTACCGATGTCGCGGGGTCTTTTCCCATGCGAGCTGCGCCCACCAGATGAGCGTAGCGTGCTTCCTGTACGACTTCTTCCGCACCCGCCGCCCGCATCACCTCCATGACTTTGTTCTTCCCGAATTCAATCAGCTTCTTGTCATTGTCGTGCAGGTTGAACGAAACATGGGCCACCGGTAGACCGAACTGATCTCGTTCCCTCGCCAGGGTAACCCGGTTGTCGGCCCACGGCAGGATTTCGCCTAACAAGCCGAGCGCCGACCAATGATTATAGTCCATCATAACTCGGCGCATGCCCCATCCCCAAGCCCCTTTCGCCGCCATCATCTGTTTCGCAAAAGCAATTGGCAATGGGCCAACGGTCTGGATCGCAAAACCCCGGGCAAAGTCGCGCTGTCGATCCGTTTCATAGAATTCTTCAGTCAGCGCATGAGCAGGCGGTGCTTTATACATTCGTACCGGGTCGGCGAAGCGTCCCAGAATTACATTCCCAGCCTGCGCCATTAAATATCGTCCGACCGTGTCGCTGGAGTTGGCCAACCCATTCTCGTGTCGACTGCACGCCGAGTTCAGCAGCAGGCGCGGCGTTTCAATGGCATACCCAGAGACAATCACCGCTTTTGCTTTCTGGAAATGTTCTCGACCGTCGCGATCAAAGTACAGGACGCCGGTAACCCTCCCGGCGGGGCCGAGTTCGATTCGAGCGGCCATGCAGCGATCCCTGATCTCGGCGCCGCAGTGCAATGCATCGGGTACATGGGTAATCAAAGTGCTGGCTTTCGCTCCGACTTTGCAGCCCTGAATACAAAATCCGCGATAGATGCAGTGTGGACGCTCACCGTGCGAGCCTGCATTGATCGCAACCGGACCACCGGCACAGACGCGAATGCCAAGTTTGGTGCAGCCTCGAATTAAACTGTTTCCCACGCCTCCCATGGGGTGCGGGCCGTACGGATAACCATGCGGATCGCCCCAAGGGAAATACGCCGGACCGGAAACTGGCATTTCCAGCTCGAGAAGCTCATAGTAGGGTTTCAGATCGTAGTAGCTGATCGGCCAGTCCACCCCCACACCGTCCTCCGTGTGGATCCGAAAGTCGGATGGATGGAATCGCGGCGCGAAAGCCGCCCAGTGCACCGATCCGCCGCCCACGCCTTTGCCGGAGTTGTTCGCGCCGAGCGCCAAAGGATTGGCGCCACCAATGATCCGGAGATCTTCCCAGTAGAGCCGATGCGAGCCGGCTTCGTCACTAACCCAATCTTTTTCTGTATCCCAAAAGGGTCCGGCCTCCAGCCCCACAACCGAGAACCCCGCGCGGGCGAGCCTTTGAATCAGCACGCCACCAGCTGACCCTACTCCAACGACAAGATAATCGACCGATTCGGTCTTGGAGTGCCGGCGCATGGAAGAACTGATGCGCTGCATCGACCCAAGAGAATGAGTGTGCCGATTAGGTGGCTGAAAGACGCCTCCGACTGGCAGCTTCAATGATGGACGTCCCCCTGTTGTAAATGAGTCAAATCTTCGGCGTTCTCCAACCCGGCAAAATCCGAAACGGTATCAGGCGGCGCCAGCCAGAGATAACGTTCTTCCTGGACTTCCCAGGGTTCCGGCTCACCGCGTTCGAGCCGAAAATAGCCGCGCGGATAGGCTGGACCGCCATATCCGATCTCATCCCAGCTCCAAGGATGCGCATAGTAAACTTCCACGCAATCCTCGACCAGCAGGGTCCAAAAACGATGCACGGGCATGCTCTGCCAGAGATCCAAAGCAGCGGCCGGCTTGCCGTCGCGAATCGTCCTTAATAACTCATCTTGCTCGAGCCAGCTCAGCTCCAGAAATGCGCGGCCGTGTAACTCGCGAGCCATTACTTGGAAGATCCGAATCGCTAAGCGATACGCCTCCTCGTGTGTCGGCATGTTTTCAAACCGGTAGCCTCGAGTGCGGTGCTCAAAAAGACGTTCATCGATCAAAGGAACAATGGGAATTCGTCGGTCCAGGGGCCGATCGTCTTGAGGGAGCACGTGCTGGCACACGACGGTGAGCACACGCACTTCTTCGGTATCGAAGAAACGAATTGGTGGCGGATCCTGCAATCGTCGAAGAACGATGGCGCGCGTCGCGGCATCCCAGAAGCCCTTCTGATCGAGGGTGCTGTAACCCGGATAGTAGCCGGGCTCCGGCCTTAGCTCAAGGCGATCGCCGGTCAACGGATCCCGAAGCCGGCCATCGCGATTATTATTTTGTTTCTCCATTCGTCGGTTGGGATTAGTGCTCTCGTCGCATCTGGCTAGCCAGCAGTCCCACCGCACCGCAGGCCGCAAAAAGCAGGGGTGCGAAGAGCGGTGGCCCATACATGATGTTATAAAGTTTCAGCTTCAGGCCGCCTGGCCGGCGGAGCACTCCGCGTGCGTGATAGAAAAATCCAATCGCGCCGTCGGCCATCGCCAGAAGAGACACGGTCGGCAACCAGGTACGCGCGATCCGGGGGCTTTTGATCGATGCTCCCGCCGCCATCATAAGCAACGGCGTAATAATCACCGGGGTCCATTGAGCGCGATAACGAAAATTATTCTTGTAATGCGAATAGAGCGCCTCGAAACCGCTGAAGAAGGTCGCCAAAATCGTGACTGCGGCCAAATGTTGTTGGTACCGCCCTTCGCTTAATGCTGCTCCCCGGAGCAAGCGCTTCAGCGGGTGAGCAGATCCGGAGCCGAGCCGGTAATTCAGGGAGCGGACCGCCGGTGCGTCTTCCGAGCGCAAGAATGAGGCGAGCAGGCCAAGGTAAGCGCTGACTCCAAATAACAGCGGGGCGAAGATCGGCGGCCCCATAATGATATTCGCTACGGGTAACCGCCAACCGCCTGGCTTGCGCTGAATACCCCGAACATGAAAAAAGAATCCTAAACCGCTGTCGAGAAGCGTGACGGCCGAAACCCACCGCAGCACCGAACGCGCTACCCGCCGATCAATCGATCCCCACACTCCAGCTGCGGTCAACGCCCCGCTGAGAATGACCGGCGTATACATCACGCGTTGGCCGTAACTGCCCCGGTAATGTTCGTAAGCAACTTCGAGCCCGGAAAGAATGCTGGACAATCCCGCCAGCAAAGAAAGGCTTCTCTGAAATCGTCCCTCTCGGATGTGGCTTCTTACCGACCGAAGATCGCGCATCAACGTCAGGTCATTCAGCCGCGTACTTCTTCTCATAAGGCCTCAGTGCAAAAGAGTGTCTCGCAACATGCTCCGCGCGCTTTTGGCAGGAAACGGCTGCCAATGGCCTGTGCGTTGTGGAGTGCGTGCGACTTGTTGCCGCTTTCGGATTCGCGCGGAGCACGACCTAGACCGAGGGTGGAACCACGACGTGCAAATTTCCCCAGCGAAAGGATGCGCATTGTTCGTTCAGAAGCTTTGACGGTACCGCTCCGCGTCAGTTCTCCGAAAGCAAACGCCTAGGCCGGCGCTGGATAGGTCAGGCTGAAGAGCACCGTTCACCGGTTCCGGCATCCCTTCGAAGAACATGCGTTCAATCCGGACATGATCATGGAAGTACTCGGCGTGCCGCATTGCCGGGACAGCGCAGCCGGCGTGCATGTGCAGAAGCGGCGCGCAATGCGAAGACATCGGGAATCGCGACGCTTCACAAAGGGCGCCTACCTTAAGAAATCCAGTGATTCCCCCACAGCGAGTGGCATCGACCATAACGACATCCACCGCGCCGGAGTCGATCATCTCGCGGAAATAAGTGAGCTCGTAGCCATATTCCCCATCAGCGATCTCCAAACCTCCCGGACTTCGCTCGCGTAAAAACCGCATGCCGGTTCGATCTTCCGGAGGTAACGGTTGCTCCATCCAGGAAACTCCAAAATCGGTCGCGAATCGCTCAATGTAGTAGAGCGCTTGTTTCCGATCGTACGCACTGTTCGCGTCCACAAAGAGATCGGTTGCGCCTCCGATTGCGTCGCGCGCTACGCGCACCCGCTGCAAATCTTTCCGCGGTTCCCGGCCAACTTTCATCTTTACCCGGGAAATTCCTTGATCCACCCAGCCACCGAATTGTTGCGCCAGTTGCTTGTCGGAGTAGGAAGTAAAGCCGCCGCTTCCATAAATGGGTAAGGCGGTCCGAACTGCGCCCAAAAGACTTACCATTGGCAGATTCAAGAGTTTCGCCTTCAAGTCCCAAAGGGCGTTATCGACCGCGGAGATTGCCATCGCGCTTATGCCAGGCCGGCCAAGGTTTCGGATCTGGCACACCATACCGGTCCACGCCGACGCGATGTTGAATGGATCGAGGCCCAGCACCGTTTTGGCGAGCTTGTCACGGATCAGGACCGCTGTGCTTGCGTCCGCATAACTGTAGCCAAGGCCGGTTAACTCATCTGCTTTGGCCTCCACCAAGACGATCGTCGTTTTATCCCAAGCCAGAGTTCCATCGGATTCCGGCGCGTCAGTTGGAATGGTGTACGCCGCGACCGATATTTCATCGATTTTCATTGCCAACAGAACGCGGAGGAATCCTGATTCACTTCTTCCCATTGGGCGGCAGGATCGTCGCCGCCGCGTCCTTGATCGTCTGCTGGATGATCCCTTTCTCTTCCGGATCGCCTTTCACCAAAGCAGACGAATACGCCGCAGCCATCTTGAAAGTGATGTGCGGCGGAAGCGTCGGAACGTTCGGGTCCGTGTAAGCCTCGTATACCACCGGACGATCGGCCGATAGCGCCTCATCCCAAGCCGGACCGATGTCCTGCGGTTTATCAACGCGGATGCCGCGCAACCCGAGTAACTCGGCGTATCGAGCGAAGGGAAAGTCCGGTATATCCTGCGACGCTTCATACTTCGGATCTCCAGACATCGCTCGCTGTTCCCAGGTCACCTGATTGAGGTCGCGATTATTTAAGACGAGCACGACGAGGCGAGGGTCACTCCACCCTTTCCAATACTTACTGATCGTGATCAGGCCATTATTTCCTAACATCTGCATCGCACCATCGCCGACCAGGGCGAAGGCTACACGGTCCGGGAACGCAAACTTAGCCGCAATCGCATAAGGCACTCCCGGACACATAGTCGCGAGATTCCCGGAGAGTGACGCCATCATTCCGCGCCGGATCTTCAAATCGCGGGCAAACCAGTTAGCCGACGACCCAGAGTCACTGCTGAGGATACAATTGTCTGGGAGACGCGGTGACAGTTCCCAGAACACCCGCTGCGGATTGATCGGATCGGCGCCCTCCATCGCGCGCTCTTCGAGAACTTTCCACCATTCGGTTGTCTCCTTCTCGATCTCCTTGCGCCATGAACGATCTTTCTTTCGCTCGAGCAATGGGGCCAGTGCGCGCAGCGTTTCCGCGCTATCGCCCATGAGGTTCACTTCCATCGGATAACGGATACTGAGCATCCGTCCATCGATGTCGATCTGGACACCGCGAGCCTGACCTTCTTTCGGAAGAAACTCGGAGTAAGGAAAGCTCGAGCCAATCATCAGCAGGGTATCGCACTTCGTCATCATCTCCCAACTCGGCTTCGTGCCGAGCAGACCGATCGAACCCGTGACAAAAGAGAGGTCATCAGGCAACACTGCCTTGCCAAGCAAGGCCTTCGCGATGCCTGCGCCAAGGATATCAGCCACTTTCAAAACCTCGTCCGCCGCGTGCAAAGCCCCTGCGCCTACCAGCATCGCTACTCTTTTTCCGGAATTCAGCACCTCAGCCGCCCGCTGCAGGTCTTTTTCCTTTGGCACCACGTGCGGCATGGAGAACCCCAGTCCGGAATGGATCGTGCCATGAGCGCGCGGCGGCGTCTCCACGGCGTCGAGTTCCTGCAAATCGTTGGGAATGATGAGGCAAGTAACTGTCCGTTCGGCCTTGGCAATCCGAATGGCGCGGTCAACCAGATGCCTGATCTGGGCCGGGACGGTTGCCATGTGGACGTATTCTCGGGCAACGTCCTTGTAAAGAGAGACGAGATCGACCTCTTGCTGGTAGCTTCCACCGATGGCTGAGCGCGCTTGCTGTCCGATGATTGCGACAACGGGCTGATGATCCATCTGCGCATCATAGAGGCCATTCAAGAGGTGGATAGCGCCCGGACCCGAAGTCGCCAGGCAGACGCCCACTTCACCGGTGAACTTCGCGTGTGCGCAGGCCATAAAAGCGGCCATTTCTTCATGCCGGACCTGGACGAACTCAAGCATCTTTCCGGCGCGATCCAGTGCTCCGATAATCCCGTTAATTCCGTCGCCGGGAAATCCGTAGATGCGTTTGATACCCCACTCAGACAAGCGTTTCAGCAGGAAATCGCTGACTTTATCTTTCATTATCGCTTTGGTTTCGTGCTCTCTAATTGCGCAGGGAATGGTGGTCGGTGGTCAGTAATTGGTCATCGGTCATCGGTGATCAGTAATCAGTAATTGGCCATTGGCCATCGCCATCGGCAAATGGGGTCGTTTTCGTGAGCGCTTGCGGATGTATCGAATCCGGCTTGAACCCCAATTTCGAGATATCTCTCTTTACGATATAACTGAATGGCCTGCTTCGCCGAGCATCGAATCGGCGATCCTCTCTTCCGTTATTGTCCGGGGTTCCAATCCAGTTTGAGCACACCGGGCTGGCGAGCCAGTTGCTCGAGGAAGGCCGGAGGCCGGCTGACCGAGGGGAAGTCGCGCCACTGCACTAGGTACGTTAATCTGCGCTGTTGTCCACGGCTCGCATAGGCCATGGCGCTGGAGATGATCTGGCATTCCGCCCCGAAAATGTTCGCGAGGATTTCGTCCTCGGTCGGCCCATTTGCGCCGGTAATGAGGATCAGCTTGGCTCGCCGATCCTGCTTTGTGTGTTGCTCCACTAATTTCAGACCCCAAAGCACGATCAAGCCCAAGATCAGCGCAGCCAGTCCAAGTCCGATCTGTCCACCACCGAAGCACAGACCGACAACGGTCACAAACCAGAGCGTAGCGGCCGTGGTCACGCCCAGTACGATATTGTCTCGGCGCAAGATGGCTCCGGCACCAATGAAGCCCATGCCGGACAAGATACCGAGGGGTAGGCGCATGAGGTCTAGTACAATAAACGAATCCGAAGCTTTGCCGGTGGTGCCCAACAGCAGATTTGCCTGGATCATCGCGATTGATGCAGCCAGACAGACCAATAGTGTTGTCCGCAACCCAGCCGGGCGGCCGTGCTCGCCGCGATTGAACCCAATCAATGCACCCGCGACGACCGTCAGAGCCAGACGAAGGGCAATTTCAGTCCATCCCAGAGTTGTCGACATAGATCCAATCCGAAAGAGTTAAATCGTCAGAAACATCCCGATTGCGGCCAGCGCCATGATCGCGGCGGCCGCCCATCCGAGAGCTCTTAAATAAAGCGGAAGATTCAGCTTGCCCACAATCCTTTGGTTGCCGGCCATCAGGACCATAAAAACCATGACCGGAACGGCGGTGACCCCGTTGATCATCGCGGACCAGACCAGGGCTTTAATCGGATCGACTTTGGTAAAATCAAGCAAGAGCCCGATGAACATCGCGACTGCCAGTACCGCATAATAGGCCTTGGCTTCCATCAGTTTTCGCTCGAGCCCGACAGGCCAGCGCAGCGCCTCGCCCACGGCATAGGCGGCCGAACCGCCGAGTACGGGTAAAGCCAAAAGACCTGTCCCCACAATTCCCAGGCTAAAGAGCAGGGAAGCAAAAGGACCCGCGATCGGACGGAGAGCCTCGGCAGCGTGTGCGGCACTTTCAATATTGTTTTTCCCATTAGCGTGCAGAGTGACTGCAACCGTCAGAATGATGAAAAAGGCGATCACATTGGAAAATGCCATGCCAATATAGGTATCGACCTTGATTCTTTGAAGATCCTTGGCAGCCCGGCGAGGTGTTTGCTTAAGCGGTTTTTCTTTTGGAGCGCTCTCCATGAGCTCAACCTCCTCGCCCGACTGCCAGAAAAACAGGTACGGGCTTATCGTTGTTCCCAAGACAGCGATGAAGGCAGCCATAAATTCCCGGTTGAGCGAGATTGTCGGAATGAAGGTCCCGCGGAGAGCTTCGGTCCAGGATACATGCGTTACAAAGATTGTACCGACGTAAGCGAACAAAGACAGCGTGAGCCATTTGAGGACCGCTGAATAGGTCTTGTAGGGAATAAAAACCTGGAGAAGTACCGAGATAACCGCGATGACCACGCAGTAGACCAAAGCCGGCCCGCCGGTTAGTAGATTGGCAGCGGCGCCCATTGCCCCAATATCTGCTCCGATGTTGATGATGTTGGCAATCAGTAGTAGCGCGACGACCGGGTACAGCGCCAATCGCGGGTAGAATTGTCGGATGTTGCCGGCGATTCCTCGACCGGTGATGCGACCCAAACGTGCGCTGATCTCCTGGATTGCAGCCATGAAGGGGTAAATAAAAAGCATCGTCCACAACATCGAATACCCGAATTGGGCTCCGACACTTGAATAGGTAGCGATACCGCTCGGATCGTCGTCCGCTGCGCCGGTCACCAGCCCAGGACCGAGAACCCCCAGAATCTTCCGCGCGTCGGGAAAGCGTTTTGGCGATGCGAGCTTCTCCCGCGCGAGGGGAACGAGCGCGGCGCCATTCGCCCGCCCGGTTTTGAGAACTACCTTTCGTTTAGCCCGCATGTCGTCGTCAGCACACTGAATCCGATTCTCTGGCGGATAGCAGCTTCACCGCTCTCCGATCTGCCGCCTGCGCCATTCCTGACTATCCGTCCGATTTGCCGGAAGCCGTCCGGTTCGGTTCAAATCCGGCCGAAGCGCTGCTCGGCTTTGCCGCGTACTTGCCGACCATCTCTATCAGTCTCCGAGCATTCACTGGCGCCCGAGCGCTGGTGTCGTTGTTGAAATAAGCAAATCCTTTCAATCCCTGACGAGCGCATCGCCGCAGATGTTCCGCCCACGGCTCAAGTTCCTGATCGGTATAGTCGTGAGCTGGTCCTCCGGCTAAACCATGAAAACGGACATAGACAAAGTTAGCAGTCGAAGTGAGATGGATCGGCATGGCTAGAGAACTGACTGATACGCCGGCGATACGATAGCGCTTCAGGACGTCTTCCACCTCTTTGTCGAGCCAGGATGGGTGACGAAATTCGATGGCATGTGCGTAGCGCCGGGATAACGATTTCGCAAATTGACTCAGGCGTTCCACATTCTTGGTAAAATTTCCCGGTAGTTGCCATAAGATCGGTCCTAGCCGCGGTCGCAAAAACCGGCATCGTTGAAGCAGAATCTGGAACGACTTTGCGCCGGGCTTTAAACGCTTGAAATGGGTGACTGCTCGGCTGCCCTTGATCGCGTACAGGAATCCGCGGGGAGCTGACTTTCGCCAGGCAACAAAAGCAGATTCCTCGGGCAACCGATAAAAGCTGGCGTTGATTTCAACGGTGGGAAACTGGGTGACGTAGAAATCAAGATGTCGTTTGGCTGGGCAATCCTCCGGATAAAACGAGTTTGCCCAGCCTTTGTAGCTCCAGCCACTGGTTCCGATGTAAATCATGGCGGAACTCACTGCAGCGATAGCGGCAGTTCCTTCTGACTGTCAGAGTCGCGGCAGGCGAATCGCATTCTGATTTTTTTAGTTAACCGCTATCGACGAGCTGCGCCTACGTTGACTTGGCTTTCGGCGATCGAGGTCAGCTTTTTGTCGGCTTCGCCTTCCTCTTGGAGGGTCCGTTGCAAAACAGTTGCAATCTCGTCCTCACCAAGCCGGCGGGCCAACGTACGTGCGGTGCCATATCCGGCTATCTCATAGTGCTCAACTCTCTGGGCTGCCCCGATTAGTCCTGCGTCGCGCACTTCTGGATCGCCTTCGGCTTTAATGATTTGCTCACCTTCTTTGATCAGCCCTTTCATGGCCTCACACGTTTCGCCCTCGGCTTTCTCTCTGATGCCGGTGAAGACGTGTTCGAGGCGAGAAGCGTGCTGTTTCGTTTGTTCGAGGTGATGCTTAAACGCGGACTTCAAATCCGGAGTTTTCGCGGCATCAGCCATCTTTGGGAGTGCCTCGATCAGCTGATGCTCCGCATTGTAAAGGTCACGCAGCTCCTCCACCAAGAGATCACGAAGCGAATTCATCTTTAAAGTTTTAAATCTCATAACGAAAGTCGTTCGCGGCAGACACCACAAAGGGTCTTCTCGCCAGCGGGTTCTTCTGACGGTCGAACCGCACGAGTCTTTTGGATTTTGAGACGCGCAGCGCGTTGGTGGAATTCGAACTTCGGATATGACAGCTGCACAAAGCGCTGCGGCTCGGAAGAACATCAAGAAGGCTGCCGCGGCAGCGAAGAAGAAAAGAACCGTCGCGCATCTGCCCAAGGCGACCCGGACAGCGTTGGCCAGGAAAGGCGCGAAAGCGGCCAAGAAAAAGCGAGGGGCGAGCACGAAATGATACGGGCCGCTCTGTAGCAACGCTCCGCGCGATGTCTTAGGCCAGAATGGGTTACGCTAATAGAAGTGTTTGGAACGGCCATCGAAGCAATTGCGCGCCAAGCGGCTTCGGCCCCACCAAGGCGAAGAAAACCGGTTTTCCTTATCAGGAAAGCTGTGTGGGGAGACGGGGCCGAACAAATTGATCGACCTGCGCGTCGAACGGTAGCGGATCGGAAGGTTAACTATGTGTTATGCATGTATCATTCTGTTGGTCTCGGCGCTGTCGTTCACCCTGCCGGCTAACGCAAAACAAGAGAAAACTGGTGACAGAATCGCCGGCAATCCGATCGCATCCCCAACCATCGCTCCGGCCGAGCCGAACGCGGGTGTTCAGCCTTCCCCGTCTCCGGCAGTCAGTCCCTCGGCACCGGCACCCTCAGCTTCACCTTCAGGCTCTCCGGCCATCAGTGTGCCTGGCCCGGATGAACAGGCCGTTGTGCGACTCGAGATCTTTCTCGACCAGCAAGGCTTTCGTCCCGGAAAAATCGATGGCCGCTGGGGGGAGTTTTGCGGAAAAGCGCTCCAGCGTTACCAGGATGCAAAGGGTCGCCCTTCGGGTGGAGGGATTGATCCGGCCACCCTGCAAGAACTCCAGCAGTCGGCTCCCGCCTATAAGGAATACCGGATAACGCGGGAAGATTCGAAACAGGTCGGGTCAAAGGTGCCAACGACGCCTGTTGGGGAAAGCAAGCTCTCGCCAACTGGGATGTTAACTCGCTCCTGGGACAGGTCACCGCCGGCAACACTGTCGAGATCGATTGAGATCAGCAGAGTGAAGAGAGGACGGCCGCATTGTGCAGCCGATTTGGCGTCAGATCTTTATAGCGATGCGAGAAAAAACCTGATATACGCGGTCCGCAAATCAAGGGTACGATCACCGCGTACCCGCTAAATCGAAAAGAAAAATGAAGCGTGTAGGTAGCCTTTGGCTCCTTTTTTGCCTGGCAGAGATAGCGGCCGCGGGAGGCGGCACGCTAGCGCAAACCTCTTCATCATCGCTCCAGGAAAATCCGGGACCGCCTTGGGCGCTACCCTGGATAGTACATATACGCTGGGCAGCCATCTCGAAAGGTCACAGAACCTCGGAAAGCAGGCCGTATATCGATATGAGATTGAGCCATTGCGCAATTTCCGCATTACCGGAGACTATTATCTCCAATTGGGCGCCGATTACGAACGATTCGACTTCTCCCGCTCGAACCTCTTGTTCCCTTACTCGTTTACCTCGCTTTCCGGAGAGATTTTGTTTTCGTACTGGTCGGTAGACGATTTCTATCCGGTGGTTCAGCTCGAGCCCGGTATTTACTATACTCGCGATCACATCACGGGAAACTCATTCGATATCCCGATCCGGATCACTCCGGGTTTTCAGCTGAGGCCAAACCTCTATCTCATTTTTGGAGCGAGCATTGATGCGTTCACGACTCCGATTGTTTTCCCGGTCGGGGGTTTTAACTGGAAGATCAGCAATAAATTCAACTTTCGTTGCTTGTTTCCGCAACCACGGATCAGTTATCTGCCAGATCCCAATCTCGAGATTTATCTTGACGGCGAGCTGATCGGCGCGGGTTATCGCAACGGCCCGACCATCGATCACCGCACCAACAATGCTATTCTGCAATATGAAGAACAGCGGGCCGGACTCGGCCTGGACTATACATTTCGGAAGGCATTCGATTTCCAGGTGATTGCCGGGTGGACGATCATGCGGACCTTTGACTATGTCCGAGCGGGGCCAGTCAATAACAGCGGGGGCGCTCCCTATCTCAGAGCGCAAGTAAAACTGCTATTTTGAATGTGAGCTGAGCAGACAGCCATACGCTCGGTCGCAAGCGAACGGCTATACATGAGTACGAGAGATCCAAGGAAAATTCACCCGCAGCCACCTTACTCGTCGACGCAGGAACAGCCTCCTCCCGGGAGTGAAGAGAAGATGAGTCCCAACGTCGACCATGGAGAGTCGAGCTATCAAGGCACCGGTCGCCTCGAGGGTCGCCGCGCGCTTATCACTGGCGCTGACAGCGGCATCGGCCGCGCGGTTGCTCTGGCCTTCGCCCGCGAGGGTGCGGACGTGGCAATATCTTTTCTATCGGAAGAAAGAGATGCCCTGGAAACCGAGCGCCTCGTTGGCGAAGCCGGTCGCAGATCGATCCTTTTACCCGGAGATATCGGCCGGCCTGCCGAGGCCGAATCGGTCGCGCGTCAAGCGATCGATGCGCTGGGCGCGATCGACATCCTTGTCAACAATGCCGCTTACCAACGGAGCTACGGGGATTTTCAGGACCTTTCGGATGAGGAGTTTGAGGAAACCTACCGCGTAAATGTTTTCGGCATGTTCCGCCTCTGCAAGGCGATCCTCCCGCAAATGAAAGCGGGCGACTCGATTATCAATACAGGCTCAATTCAATCCTTCGATCCCAGTCCGCACCTGATCGCCTATGCCTCGACCAAGGCGGCGATTGTCAGCTTTACCCGGTCGCTTGCCAGCTTTGCGATGAAGCAAGGCGTGCGAGTCAACGCTGTTGCACCCGGCCCGGTTTGGACGCCATTGATTCCATCCACGATGCCGAAAGACAAGGTGAAGAACTTCGGCTCACAGACTGTCTTCGGGCGTGCCGCACAGCCCGCAGAGATCGCTCCTATTTTTGTCTTCCTGGCGAGCGATGAAGCTAGCTACGTCACCGGGGAGATTTACGGAGTCACCGGAGGTCAGATGCCGATGTGATCGTCTTTTGAAGATCACGAAGCGGCATAGCCGCAACCAATCGAGAGAATCGCCGCCGGCGACGGGCAGATTGTCGCCAAGAGCGGGTTCATCACAGCAGATCCATTCGATTCATCACGGACGAACAAGCAGGAGGGAACTGCTTATGCCTGAATGCGAAGTTTGCGGTAACGACTACGATAAATCCTTCGAAATTATCCTCGAGGGACAGACCCATACCTTTGATAGCTTTGAATGCGCGATTCACGCGCTGGCTCCGACTTGCCCTGTGTGTGGGTGCAAAATCATTGGCCATGGAGCCGAGCAGGCGGGGCAAGTGTTTTGCTGCGCCCACTGTGCGAGGGCTTCCGGCAAAACCGATCTGAGAGATCGCTCTTAGGGAGCGTTCATTGGAAGCTGCAATTCGGATGTCAGCAAGCGTGCGCGCCGCTCGAAAGAAGCTGAATGGCCAACGAAGATGAGAAATACCGATTCAAATTTGTTATCTAACCTGCCGACATATGGCGAAGATGGATCGGTGAATGCGGTGGTTGAAGCGCCGAAAGGCTCAGTGGTTAAACTCAAATACGAGCCATCACTTGGAGTCTTTACCGTCTCGCATTCTCTATCGCTCGGCTTATCCTATCCATTCGATTGGGGATTCGTTCCAAGCACCCGAGCTCCGGACGGAGATCCGCTCGATGTGTTAATCCTTCACGACGCGGCGACTTACCCAGGAGTCCTGCTCCCTTGCCATCCGTTAGGCGTCGTCGAAATGGATCAGGATGATCAAGGAGGGAAACGGGAAAGAAACGACCGTGTCATCCTGATGCCGCGATGGCAAGATCGTCTCGGAGAATTTGAGCGCGCTTCCGAATTGCCAGTACGTTTGCGCGAAGAAATCGAGCAATTTTTTCTAAGCACAACGTTTTTTACTGCGAAAAACCCGAAAATTTTGGACTGGAAAGGCTCGAAAAAAGCCATGGCAATTATCACTGAAGCGAATAACGCTTACTTGCTTGATACCGGTCAGTTAACAAAGAGATAGGGTCCCGCTCCGGGAGTTGGCAACCCTCCTGAACCGTTTTCGCGCGCCCAGTTAAAAGCTACGGCTGGCCGGATCCGCCAGTGGAACCGTACACTTGTCCATTGGCATAACTGGCGTCATTAGCAGCGAGCTGGACATAAATAGAGGCTAGCTCAGCGGGTTGACCAGGTCGTCCCAAAGGGGTCTGGCCGCCGAATTGTTTGAGTTTTTCCTGGCTCGCGCCGCCACTAACCTGGAGAGGTGTCCAGATGGGGCCGGGCGCAACGCCGTTCACCCGTATGCCTTTTGGCCCCAATTGCTTGGCCAGCGATTTCACGTAATTCATCGTCGCCGCCTTAGTCTGTGCGTAATCGTACAGATCAGGTGACGGATCGTAGGCTTGTTCGGACGTCGTTCCGATGATGACGGAACCAGGCTGCAAATGCGGTAACGCGGCTTTGATGATCCAGAAGGGCGCGTAAATGTTGGTTTTCATCGTCCAGTCAAACTCCTCTGCAGTTATATCAAGGATCGACGGGTGGGCTTGTTGTCGCCCCGCGTTGCAGACGACGATGTCCAAACCAGCTAAGCCGTTTACCGCGTCATTCACTAGGTTCTGGCAGAACGCTTCGTCTCTTAAGTCTCCGGGAAGAGCGATCGCCTTCCGGCCTTCCGCCTTGACGAGAGCAATGACTTCCTCTGCATCAGGTTGTTCAGTCGGAAAATAGTTAATGGCTACGTCAGCTCCTTCCCGGGCGTACGCAATCGTCGCCGCCCGACCCATGCCAGAATCGCCACCGGTGATCAAAGCCTTCCGACCCTGCAGGCGACCGGAGCCCTGATAACTCTGTTCGCCGTGATCCGGACGTGGATCCATCAACTTAGCCAGGCCGGGCCACGGCTGCGACTGCCCCTTGAACGGGGGCTTCGGATATTTGGTGGTCGGATCTTGAAGTTCTTTTTGCATCGGTCGCTCCGCTTTTTCGCTGGCAAAGACTCGCGACGCTGCGGCAGCCACTAACCCTGCACTTAAACCGGTGATCACTCTGCGTCGATTTATTTGGCCTTGCTCGCTCATATAAGAAGAGTCGCGTTCCTGACCTGCGATGGACGTATTTGTTCGGTCCGAACCATCATTCGCAAAACGGGTTCATCACAGCAGATCCATCCGATTCGCCACGGGCGAACAATTTCCCGAGATCTTTTTGGAGCGTGAAAAGTGGGGAGCGGTAAGCGCACTGAGGCACACAAAACGCGATTCGAGAAAGTGGGCGACCCTTCAGCGCTCAGTGAGGAGGTCAGTCAGCGGTGGTGGGCCGCAGCGCGATCCGGTGACCTGGAGGCAGCATGGCGGCAAAGCGACCGATTGCTGGTAGCGCCGAGATCATGGTCGAAGTTGCCTCGTCATTTTCGGCCGCTGTGGGACGGCACGCCGGTCGATGGGCGTGCGGTGCTTGTACGCTGCTGGCGTGGGCTAGGGGACGCTATACACTACGTCCGGTATATTCGATTGCTTCGGAGTCGAGCCAGAACCGTCTTTCTGGAAGTCCCTCCGCAGCTTCTCTCTATTTTTGCATCTCTTCCTCTGGACGGAATTTTCCCGTTAGACTCTTTACGAGAGCCGCCGGCCGATCTTGTAGAGGTCGAATCGACTGAGTTACCCTATGTTTTTCGAACCACCCTCGCGACCATTCCGTGTGAGGTACCATACCTGCAGATTCCGGTATCTCATGTCTCTTCTACTCGAACGGGAAGGCTTAACGTGGGATTATGTTGGGCCGGAGGAGCCTACGATCCGCGGCGGGCAGTGCCGCGGCAAGAACTGGCCCCGCTCGCGGACGTCCGGGAGGTGAATTGGTTTCAGCTGCAACGCGACTCTCCAGTAGACGGGTTGCTTCCGTTCATGAACCTTGCCGAACAATCCATGGATCTTTTGGCCACAGCCGCACTGATTAGCCAGCTCGACTTGGTAATTACCGTAGATACGATGGTAGCCCACTTGGCCGGAGCGTTGGCCAAGCCGGTCTGGACCCTGCTTCACTTCGATTCTGACTGGCGTTGGTTCGAGGGTCGAGCTGATTCTCCATGGTATCCGACCATGCGACTGTTTCGCCAGACAAAACGAAGCGAATGGTCTGACGTAGTTCGCGGAGTGATAAATGAACTTGATAACCTTACGAGCTTTTCAAGCTAGCGCCTGAACGACAAAGCCCATCCCCGCGAGATAGTATTCGCCGGGTGGCGCGGGTGCGCGCAAACTCGCGGGCCCACAACGCCATTTTGTTAAGCTTTGTCAGCGAGACGCAGGTCAAGGTGGTTTCAATCGGGAAATCGATTTCCGTCATACGTAACGCTGCAGCGTCCACACAGGAGAATTTTTCCCTGGAGTTCAAGCAGCGATGCGCGATCAATCGTCCGAGGCCTACTCGCGGATAAGCATCTTACATCCTCAGTCTGGCCTCAGTCGCGGCTTTCGCGCTCGATTCTATCCAAGACTTTTTCCGGATGGACATCCTGCTTTAACTCGTCGAGCTCCCGTGAAGTACTCCCATCGACGCCAATTTTCTCGCCAATTTGCGAGACGAGCTGGATAAGCCTGGTAACCTCGTGTTCGGAAAGTAAGCTGACCTGCAAATCCAGATCGGCCCGCCGCTCGCTTAAAAAGCTCATTCGGTTTTGCGAAATAAGGATGAAGGTCGAGAGGAAAATCGCCTCGACGGAGGCTGATGTGCCAAGGATCACGAACGTTGCATCAAAACGAGGCAATGGCAGCCAACCGACGTTGATAACGGTCCAGATGGCGAAAATAACAGCATGGATGTAAACAAAAGGCATGCTCCCGACGAATCGCGTAATAGCGTCAGCGGCCTTTTGCTCCGCGCTGGATCCCCGCTCTTCCTGACGCCGCTTCTCGAGCAGTGTTTTAATATTTCGCACGAGCACTTCGTTCATCCCGGATTCGGCAACAGGTGAACCGCTATCCTTAATAGTCGTCACTTAGATTATTCTTCGCAAACAAAGCGGCAAGCGGACGGGTTCTCGCGGCAAGGAGTTGGAACGCGCGATTTGCGCGAGGGGGAGCAGATGATAGCAACATTCGCGATCTGCGCCTGTTGAAATCGGACCCTCCCTGATCTTCTTACCAGTACTTCCCCCGACCTTCAAAGGTCGGAACAGGAGCGATGTTCCAAGGAGGCTATTTCCCGTTTTTCTTGCCAATGCGAATTGTCATTTTTGGCCTTACGATCACCTCTTCTTGGGGCAATGGCCACGCTACGCTGTGGCGGAGTCTGGGCCGAAGCTTGGCAAAACGCGGGCATCAACTCACGTTTTTTGAAAAAGACGTTCCTTACTATGCCGGCACGCGTGATTTGATGGATTGGGCAGATGGAGAGCTGATTCTTTACCAGAACTGGGATGCAGTCCTTCCCCAGGCGCGCCGTCACTTGGCGCGTGCGGACGTGGCGCTGATCACTTCTTATTGCCCCGATGGAGTGATTGCGACCAGGCTTCTAAGAGAAGGTTACAAGGGGCTCAAAGTCTTTTATGACATGGACAGCCCGGTCACGATCCAGCGCCTCCGTGAACAAGGATCGGTCGAGTACCTGCCAGAAAATGGGCTTCGTGATTTTGATCTGGTCCTCAGCTTTGCTGGTGGCGAGATTCTGGCTATCTTGAGAAAGCATTTGGGCGCGGAGCACGTGGAAATGCTACCCGGACATGCCGACCCGGAGTTTCACTGCCGGGAAAAGCCTGCTTCCGCCTACGTGGCTGCACTTTCCTTTCTCGGCACGTTTTCGGCTGACCGCCAACCCGTTCTCGAAAAGCTGCTTGTCCGGCCAGCAGAACAGTTGCCCAAAAACAGGTTTGTGATTGCCGGAGCGCTGTATCCGGAAACGTTTCCCTGGCGGCCAAATATTTTTTTTGTCCGGCACGTTGCCCCCTCCGAACACGGCCGATTTTTCAGCTCTTCAAAATTTACTCTGAACATCACCCGCCGATCTATGGCCAGCTCCGGTTACTGTCCATCCGGACGGATCTTTGAAGCGGTCGCCTGCCGGACGGTAGTCATCACGGATCGTTGGCCTGGTCTGGAGGAATTTTTCGAGCCCGGAAAAGAAATCATTGTCGCGGAGAGCACCGAGGACGTCGTTCAGGCCTTGGCTCTGCCGGACGAACAGATCGATCGAATCGCCATCGCTGCTTACGGGCGGTTGCTCGCGCAGCATAGCTCGGATCGGCGCGCTGCCGAACTGGAGCGTTTTTTGCAGTCTGCCTGATCTCGACTCGAGAATTTACATATGTGGGGAATTATTCCAGCCGCCGGCGAAGGTAAAAGGATTCAGCCTCTCGCCTTTTCGAAAGAACTGTTGCCCGTCGGTATTGGAAAAATGGTTGATCGAAATCGACCGCGGGCAGTGAGTGACTTTATTATGGAAAGGATGGTCCTCGGGGGGGCTTCAAAACTGTGCTTCGTCATTTCCCCACTGAAAAGCGACATTCTGCGATATCACGGCGCCGGGCCGGACCAAGTCCACATCATCTACGAGGTTCAGCCTCGACCGCTCGGCCTCTGTGACGCGATCTTTCGGCCGGAACCCCTTATTTCCGCGGACGAAGAAGTTGTGATCGGGCTGCCTGACACGATCTGGTTTCCGGTCGACGGTTTCAGCAAGCTGCCAGCCAACCGGTTTTCCCTGCTTCTGTTCCCGGTGAGTACTCCTGAACAATTCGATTCAGTCCAGTTGGGTAGCCAATCACGGGTAAAGGAAGTCCTGGTGAAAAGCCGGGATGCGAAATCCAAATGGATTTGGGGTGCAATGAGGATGCCGGGACTAATTTTTAAAGAACTTTGCGCTCTCTGGCATCGCCGAGACGAGGCGGACGAGTTTCTGGGTACCTTGATCAACGCATTCCTGGCGGAAGGCGGCGAAGTGATCGGAGTGAAGGCAGGAACATCCTACCTCGATGTCGGCAGCATCGAAGGTTTCTACGCCGCTTGTCGCCGATTAGGCGCATCGACTGCTGCGGCTGCGGGCCAGAAGCCCGGACGATCGCCGGCGCCCCTCAAACAAAGGTAACAGTGCGTCTTTTAGGCACAAATGAGATCGTCGCTTCGAGTTTCTGTGATCTTTGCGAGCTAGCGGGTGGAACAGTCGAGAGGCTCGCTATCGTGGCGCCCCATCCCGACGACGAAGTCATCGGGGCAAGCTCATTGCTAGCTCTTCGGGAAAAAGTATTCGTCATCTATGTAACCCAAGGAGCCCCCGGTTTAGGGAACAAACGCGACGTGCACGCTGCTGACCGGTTCAAGGCATTGGAAAGCGCGGACTTGAGAAAACAAATAAACGGGAGCTTGTTCCAAGCGATTCATAATCCCGGGTCCTATGCGAAGATCCGTCGAAGAGAAACCGAGCAAGTACTCCGATTTTGCGAGATTCCGCTACGAAACGCTTTTTGGCTGGATTTTTGTGACCAACGAACGAGTTATGAGTTGGATCGAATCGCAGCAGAGATTGGCCGGGTTCTTTCGCGAATTCAGCCGGATGCGATCCTGGCGCCTCCCTACGAGGGAGGTCATCCGGATCACGATGCTACTGCTCTGGCCGTTGCTACTGTCTGCACGCAAAAAGCCTCGTGTCGCCGGCTGGAAATGCTTGCCTATCACAATCGCGAGGGCCGGCTGGAGTCCGATTGCTTCCTTACCGCCGCGACGGAGGTCCCTGAGCGGCGCGCAGTCCTGAACGACGAGGAACGTTCCCGCAAAGCGCGGCTGCTTGCGATCTACGCCTCGCAGCAGAAAGTTCTACGTAATTTTGCAATTAACGAAGAGAGATTTCGGGTAGCTCCTGACTACGATTTTCTGAAGCCGCCTCATTCGGGACAGCTTTATTATGATTTGTTCAACTGGGGGATCAATGGATCGCACTGGCGGGAATGTGCTCGATCATTCTTAACCCGATAACAAACATATCCGGTGGCACTTACCATTCTGAGCGTTGGTTATCCATTCGCTCCGGTCGGACCGAACGCAGTCGGTGGAGCGGAACAGATCCTAAGCCGGATTGATCGCGCATTGGTCGCGCAAGGTCACAAATCCATCGTGATCGCCCCGGAAAATTCTGATGTCCGAGGCGCGCTGCTTTCCATTCGATCGATAGGCGCAATGATCGATGATGCTGTGCGCCGCGTGGTTTACGCCGAAGTTCGAGCAGTTCTGGCAGAGGCTCTCAAAGTCTTCCGGCCATCTCTGGTTCATCTGCATGGCGTCGATTTTTATGAATATCTTCCGGCCTCATCCCTTCCGACTCTGGTCACCCTCCACCTGCCCATCACCTTTTATCCTTTGGACATGTTCCGGATTCAGCGCAAAAACACCTTTTTACACTGCGTATCCGAGTCACAACACCGCAGCTGCCTTTTTTACCACCAGTTCGACCCGGACTACCAGTGTGGTAAAGACCTTTTCCCCCGGCTTCTGCCTCCAATCCCGAATGGCGTTCCGCTCCCAGAGTCGCGCGAGGTCGCGCAGGACGAGGACTTTGCAGTCTGCCTAGGCCGAATCGCTCCAGAGAAAAACATTCATGCGGCGATCGAGGCAGCACAATTGGCGGGAGTAGACTTGCAAATCGCGGGGCAGGTTTTCCCGTACGAGACACATCAACGCTATTTTGAGGAGCAGATTAAGCCCAGGCTGACTGATCGATACCGATTTGTCGGCCCGGTGCCCGAAAAAGCTAAGTGGTCTTTGCTGGGGCGCGCGCGGTGTCTTCTTCAACCTAGTCTCGCTGCGGAAACCAGCTCGCTGGTCGCGATGGAATCGCTTGCCGCCGGGACACCGGTCATTGCATTCCGGTCGGGAGCACTCCCCGAAATCGTCGAAGACAATCGTACCGGATTTTTGGTCGAGAGCGTCCAGGAAATGGCCGCCGCTATCCGGGCGTCCAAGCGCTTGCATCGGGAAGATTGCCGAGAGTCAGCTCGAACCCGCTTCCGTTTGGATGGCATGCTGGAACGCTATTTTGCGCTTTATCATGCGATCGGAACGAAGGGTCCTTGAACACTCAAATTCGCTGTAGGTGCAGGAACTGCCGTATTCATTCAGATAGAAGAGGACGCATGGATGTTATGCTCAATGGCGAGGCCACTCCCCGGAGCGTAGCGCCGAACCATGCCCACACAAAATTCCGCGTAGTGGTCTGGATTGCGCGGTGCGCTTGTGTGATGTGGTACGATCCCGAGATGCTCCGGGGTAAAGCAGAAGGTAATTGTCAGATCAAAATCACCCAGTACCTCCATTTGACGATCGAACCAGTCGATTGCGCCGGGCCGAAAACTATCGGCCCAACTCAATCCAGTCCGAAGATAGCGGACGCCGAGATCCTTTAAGCGACTGGCCGCGTCTTCCAGGCGGTGATCTCGAAAGTGGAACCATTGACAGATGCCAATCTCGGGAACGTGCCGGGCAAATTCGCGATAGGCTGGCTTTTCCGTTTCATCCTCTCGCACCAAGCCCATGTAAAAATGACGATAGTAGGAAGATCCTTCCGATTCGCGATGGCGGGTAGTGGCCGACCATGCTTTCGGGAGATCGTAGAGACTGTACCAGTGAATCCTCGGCACCCGTCTCTTCAATAGTTCAGCTGTTCGCTGCAAGCCAAATAGCTGTACTTCGTCCGCTCCGAAGGTCGAGACCCCAACCTCCGTTATCCACACTGGAAGCGGGATCGCCAACTCGATCGATTTTAATCTTTCCGGCCACTCATTGATCTGCCAATGATTCCAGTCCAAGGGAAACCCGTGGACACCATACGCGTCTAAATAACGTAAAAGACCCAGCTCGTCGAGGCGTCGGGCAAAATGGGAGTCGATCGGCGATGTACCGCCTAAGATTTGGAGAAGCACCGGATTTTCGCGCCGGACCGCCAGCGAAGCCCGTTTCACCATTTCTGAAAACTGGCGCCAATCTGGATCAACCTCGAAATCCCAGTGGGACTTATTGTTTGGCTCATTCCAAAATGTGACTGCTTCGATCATTTTTCTGCCTCAGTACGCGGTAACCTGACAGACATAGACCTCGTCCTCGGGATGTTGCAGCACGCGAAAACCGGCTGAGCGAATCATGGCTTCGAGACACGCCTGGTTCGGAATCCACCAATTAGTCGGATCCCCCGCATACTGATTCTCGACAAAATGCATCTTCGGAAAACTCGGCTGGCAAAAAACTTCAGACTCCCAGAATGAATAATCCGGCTCGATCTCCTCAGTCTTCGAGCTTCCTCGGAGCATCGACTGGACCACGAGAAGGTCGCGGGTAACGTGCTGCCGGAGCAAATCCAGCGCCAAGAGAGGATGACGAAGATGATAGAGCACGCCGAGGAAAAGGACGAGGTCGAACTGTTCTCTCAACTCGCTGACATCGTAGACCGAGAGTTCCCGAAATTCTACGTCCAGCTTTAACGTTTCCCGCATAAACTCGGCCTGGCACAAGTAAGTGCGGTCAGTATCGATACCAACTACCCGGTCGGCTTCGCGTTTTTTCATCTCGAAAGCGTAGAATCCCGCATTACAACCGATTTCAAGTACTGACTTTCCTTTCAGATTCTGGGGAATAGATCCGCGAAAACGATCCCATTTTACCCTCGGATAATCGCCAAGCGGATGGTTCGGCGCAGTCTTGATGCCCCCAAAATCGAAGTTCTGGAACCATTCACCCAGCGACTGCACTTTCCGTTCGAATGTTCCTTTATCAGACATAGGACTCTACCGGGAAGGAACCGCCAATCTTCCTCATAAGTTGGTTACATTCCATCCAGAGAAACCTCCACCGGCGCATTTAAGTCGCCCTCCGGTGCGGTTAACTGGGAGATCGAGTCCATTGCTGGCCGATTATGAATAAAATCTTCAGTTAGTCGCCTCGCTTCACTATCGGTGAATTGCACAGGGGGAGATTTCATGAAATAGCTGGAAGGACCGATTAAAGGGCCGCCGATCTTGCGATCCAGAGCGAGTTTCGCGCAACGAATCGCATCGATTACAACCCCAGCCGAATTAGGCGAGTCCCACACTTCCAGCTTTATTTCACAAGAGATCGGTGAATCACCGAAGCCACAGCCTTCCAGACGAATGTGGCAAAACTTGCGATCTTCGAGCCATTCGACGTAATCGCTTGGGCCGACGTGGATCGAGGCTTCCGGCATCTTGCGACCAATCTGGCTGGTGACCGCATTGGTCTTTGAGATTTTCTTCGAAATCAGTCGATCTCGTTCCAACATATTCAGAAAATCCGTGTTTCCTCCAAAGTTAAGCTGGTAAGTCCGGTCAAGGCGAACGCCGCGTCGGCGAAAAAGATCGACAAGAAGCCGGTGCACAATTGTCGCACCTACTTGCGATTTGATATCGTCGCCGACGATCGGAAGTCCTTTGCGAGAGAATCGTCGCTGCCACTCCAAATTCGACGCCAAAAACACCGGCATACAATTTACCAGGGCGCAGCCGGCTTTCAGACACTCCTCGGCGTACCAGCGAACCGCCTTTTCCGAACCAACCGGGAGGTAACACAGGGCAACCTCGGTCCCGCTTTCCCGAAGCATTTTTGCCACGTCGACCGGCGGCCGCGAATCGACGGATATCACCGGTTCGGTGAAACGGCCAACCCCGTCCAGCAAATTACCCTGCTGCACGATGACATCGGTCGCAGCTACTTCGGAGAATCGCCGGGTGTTATTCGGCGGGGCAAAGATCGCCTTACTCAAATCCACACCAACTTTTCGGCTGTCTATATCGAAAGCCGCGCTAAATTCGATGTCCCGCGGCAAATAACCGCCCAGCTCAGGATGCATCAGCCCGACAACCGGTTCGTCTGTTCGGATTTCCCGATAATAACTGATCCCCTGCACCAAGGCCGAGGCGCAATTACCGACCCCGAAAACCGCCGTTCGTATTTTGTTGCTCATAATTAATTAGGTCCTTCCTTCTGCCACTGCTCTCTTCTGCTGTTCTTTTATTGACGATGCGTTCGAGCCTTTCTACCCGGTGGATGGCGGTGTGTGTGGCGAGAACGCGCTGGCGAGCGTGGAGGGCCAGAGCCACTCGTTCTGTTTCCGGGAGTTCCTCCAAAATCTCACGCAGTTCGCGTGCGTTGTGAGCTACCAGAATCTCTTTTCCCGGCTCAAAGAATTCATCCAGACCCTCCCATGGATCCGAAATAATCGCGGTCCCACAGGCGGCGGCCTCGAAAAGTCGGGTACTGGGCGAATACCCATTGCTCGCCATTGCTCCCCTGGTCAGGTTCAATGTGAAGCGTTGGCGACCATAAAAGATCCGGTGTTCGGCAGGCGCGACATGTTCCAGGCGGGCAACATTCTTTGGCCAACGAATCGATTCCGGATACATCGGACCGGCCACCACAAAGCTTTTGTTTGGCATCTCGCCGGCGGTTCGATTCAGCAACGTTTCCAGTTTCCGCTGACGATCTGCGCTGTAGGTTCCCAAATAGCCCAGTTCCCAATCGAAACGACCCGGACAGGGAAAATGAACTTCCGGATCAACCGTGCACCAAAAAGAAATCGGATTCTGTACGCGGTATCGCTTAGCGAGCTTGTCTAGCACCGCGCCTCCAGCAAACGAAAAATAGTAATCAAATTGCGGCAGCAATTCGACCGAGATGTACTGCTCATCACCGGCCTCAAGTTTCTCGACCGTCACCGGTGTATCAAGATCATAAAAGATCCGGACGGCTTGCGAGGAGTTGGACAGAAGCCAGCGAGCAACCCGCACCCCTTCTGGAACAAACGATCCCAGAATCACGCAATCTGCTGTCCGAATTTCCTCGGTGTACCGGCGCCGAAGCTCGGCTAAATCCTGGTAAACCTCGACCGAGCCAAGTTCCTGAGCGCTGAGATGGTCACGAAATGGGCTGTACCAAGGGGTATCTCGTTCCAGAAACAGAACACGATGTCTTCGGCAGGTGAGGGCGCGCGCCAGTGCGCGGTAACTCACCGCGTGCCCATTGCCCCACGAGGATGTGATTGATAAACCGCAAATGATTACCTTCATCGACTGAGTGTCAAAGAAAAGATCGACTCAAAGCGTGCCGCCCGCTTTTGGTAGGTATGCTCCCGGAGACAGCGTCGGCGGCCTGCTTCTCCGATCGCGCGGGCCTGCCCGGGCTTCAGTTGGCCTACGATTTCCGCAATATCCTCGCCGTGCTCAGCCACCAGGATTTCCTCGCCCGGCTCGAAGAAATCGGCGATGCCGGTCCAGGCATCCGTGATCAGGCAAGCGGCCGCCCCGGTCGCCTCGAATACCCGAGTCGCCGGCGAAAAACCATAATCAGCCATGCTGCTCCGACAGATGTTCAACACGGCCAACGCGCTGCAGTAGAAGCTATTATGATCGCGGGTTCCGAGATGGCCGAGATAATTGACATTGCCTGGAACGGCTTTGTCGCTCCAACCATTGCCAGCTAGAAGAAAACGCCGGTCGGGCGATGCTCTTGCCGGCTTGAAGAAAAATTCCTCAACCCGGTCCTCTCGGTCGGGCAGGCGATTGCCCAAAAAACTTACGTCTGCCCGGTAAGCCGGCTTTGCCTCGACTGGAAAATGCGTCGCCGGATCTAAACCGTTATAGATCGGGTAACATTCTTTTGCGCCGAATTTCTTGTAACCTGCAATGACTGGGTGTCCTCCTCCATAGGTTAGAATCAGGTCAAACTGCGGAACCAGCTGTCGAAAAGGGTCTTGCTCATTATCACGAAGGCGATCCAGAGTTGAAGGCGCGTCAACATCCCAGAAGGCAACAAGACGGGAACTTGCCTTCGCCTGGATCACTGCCTGCTCCAGATATTCATCGAGAGCGCCGATGCCACTCGTCTTCACTAATAAATCGGATGCGCAAGCCTGTTCGATCAGCCGCTCGGCTTCGTCCGGGGTCGGCCGGTAGATGACAACGTTCACCCATTCCGGCGGGTCGAGATCGACATGCGCGTGTCGATCGTAAGCCATTGGCTCATAAAAGGTAATGTCATGTCCCTTCTCGTGGAGGGCTTTCACCATCCCGCGGTAATAGGTCGCTGCCCCATTCCAGTAGGAAGAAATAATGCTGGAGCCAAAAATCGAGATTTTCATGCGACCGAAGCCACCACAGGAGCTCTTTCCATTTGCTTCTCGCACATCGCCTCGTATAGCTCAGCGTACTGTTGGCACATAGCGTCAGCGCTCAAGCTCAATGCGCGGGCGCGAGCCCGCTGCGCGTGTTTCCGCAAAGCGATTTTGTCCGCGGACAATCGATTGATCGTTTCGGACCACTCGCGGACGTTATTCACCTCGACGAAAATCGCCGCGTCGTCCCAGAACTCGCGAAGGGAAGGGAGATCGCTCAGGATAAGTGCGCAACGGCAAAGCGCCGCCTCCAGGATTGCCAGACCGAAAGGTTCATAGAGAACTGGTGCCGCATAGATCATCGCGCGGCTGAGAACCTCCAGGACTTCCGACTGGGCGACACTGCCTAATATGTGCAACGACCGTGGGAAGTAGTCTGATCCGTTTGGTCCATGTTGTGGCCCAATTACGGCAATTGGCCAATTCGTCCTCGGGGCGATCTTTTCCAGCAGGGTTATTCCTTTAGCCTCGTCCCAGAATCGTCCGATCGAAACTACCTGCGGCACCTTGGCGCCTACCCCGACCGTAGGTACGGAACGACCGTTGGGAATGACGCGACCTTTG
The DNA here is from genome assembly GCA_963731325.1 of uncultured Verrucomicrobiae bacterium. Taxonomy (GTDB): domain Bacteria; phylum Verrucomicrobiota; class Verrucomicrobiia; order Chthoniobacterales; family JAFAMB01; genus CAVSUL01. Next base: position 497,888 of record CAVSUL010000003.1, on the reverse strand, counting down.
CCGGTCCACCCATAGTGCTGCCAGAGTGAATGAAGCATCGCACAGGACGGGGCTACCACCGATGAGGCAGCCGATAGCCCACCGCTCACCCGCCGGTGATATTCATCATACTTGCTGGGCGCCGGCTCGCCCTTTACTGCTTGCCACCAGGAAAGTATACAGGAATGTGCGGCGACCAAAGTCGGCCTACTCCAATCGGCCGCCGCGTAACTGTATCCGTTGAAATGCAGAAGTGTGGGATCGATCCTCCCCGTTAACTCGCGGAGCCATTCCATAGCCGCTTCGGTATCTGGCCAGGGATCCTCCATCCATTCGAGCTTGAACAATCCGATCGTGTGTTTGATTTGTCTGGCTTCCAGTTCAGCGCGCTGTGCCCGGCTCGGCGCCGGACCAAGAGTTGCCAGATGGGCTTCAAAACCATATTTTCTCAGCCCCTCCGACAGATCCAAAGCATAAGTCCAAATCCCTCCGACGCAGTCGCAGGTAATCAAAATCCGCTTTGCTCCCGTCGTCTTCGTCAAATTATCCGACACTCGCTCGCCTCCCTTCGCAGGAATTACGGTTTCAGGCGGAAAGGCCACGCTTCATCAACTCCTGAGAAGCTTCCGGGGCCAGGTCTTCCGCAGATTGTTCTTCCAGCCAACCCTGCATTTCTTTCAATCCGGTCTCCAGCGAGTAGCGCGGATTGAATCCTAAAATTCGGCGGCTTCGAGAGATGTCAGCGTAGCAATGCCGGATATCCCCAACCCGGTAGCGGCCCGTGATTTCCGGTTCGAGGTGGTCGCGACCGAGAAAGCGGGCCATATCGCGGGCTAATTGACCGATTGTATAATAGTTTCCGCTGCCAACATTAAACACACTTCCGCTGGAGTCGGTACTCTCCAGAGCGAGCCTGCAAGCTAGCGCGACGTCTTTGACATAGATGAAATCACGTTTCTGCTGGCCGTCCTCGTTGACGAGCGGCGGTCGACTATTCAGGATTCGAGAGGAGAAGATGGCTAACACCCCGGTGTACGGATTGGACAATGCTTGTCTGGGCCCGTATACATTGAAGAAGCGTAGTCCAATCGTCGGAATCCCATAAGCTGGACCGGTCGACAAACAAAGGCGCTCTTGATAGTACTTGGAAAGGGCATAGACGGAAGGAACAGAGGGAACCTTTGTTTCCGGCGTTGGCATCGGCTCCAATTGATCCCCGTCAGGCCCGCGAAGGTCCCATTCCCGCCGCTTCAATTGATCAAGTTTTCGCTCCGCTAAACCGTAGATTTCGCCGGTGCGGCTGCGGTAGAGTCCTTCGCCATAGACGCTCATGCTCGAAGCGACTATCAATTTGGCGACCGGTCGCCTGGCCAGCAATTCGAGCAGACTGGCTGTGCCGAGACAGTTAGCGTCGGAGTAATTTGCGATCTGATACATGCTCTGTCCGACACCGACCGCCGCGGCAAGATGAAAAACGGCGTCTACCCCTTCCAAAGCGCGAGCCAAGAGTTTCTCGTTGCGAATATCGCCAACAATCAACTCGACATCGTCGTCCAAATACGTCGGCCGTTTCTGACTTCTTCCATGCACCTGAGGCAGGAGCGAGTCGATCACTCGTACTTTGTATCCATTGAGTATCAATTCGTCGGCCAGATGTGAACCGATGAATCCCGCGCCGCCGGTAATCAAAATCGTGCTGAACATGACAAAGAAGCTAAGAAAACAGTCGAAGATGTAATCGAACGAAAGGTTTTCGTGGATCTTTGTACAAACGTTTGTCAGGGAAACACCTGAGTACCCCATCGGGAAAACGCGACTGTGCCGCGGGAGAGCGCTCCCTCGCCGAGTGGAGGGAGAAAAGTTAATTTCGTTGCGACTTCGCCGCATTGTCGAACTATCGCCAATTTGCGATCGATTCGGAACGCCCACCCTCGTTCCGAGCCGCGAATGAAGATAAACATTGTTATCTTTCCCATGCTAGCTGCTTGCTTGGTAGAACCGCGCCGCTTTGAGTGGCGCGAGGTTCCAAACCCGACCCCGGGGCCGAATGAGGCGGTAGTCAAGATCGAGGGTTGCGGCATCTGCTCGTCCAATCTGAGCCCATGGAAAGGCGCGCCTTGGTTTACGTATCCATTTCCACCGGGGGCTCCAGGACACGAGGCCTTCGGTGTGGTTGCGGCAGTGGGTTCAGCCGTCAAGAAAATCATGCTCGGTGACCGGGTTGCCAGTTTATCCCAAAACGCCTTTTCCCAGTATTGCCTGTCCAGCGCGGACGACTTGGTAAATCTTCCTGCGTGTCTTGATGGGAAAGTTTTTCTTGGCGAACCCCTGGCCTGTGCGGTCAACATTTTTCGCCGATCCGGGATCACCGCAGGACAGACGGTGGCCATTATCGGAATCGGTTTTCTCGGTGCGCTGCTTGTCCAGTTGGCCGTGCGCGCCAACGTTAGAGTCATCGCCGCGGCCCGCCGGAGCGAAGCCTTGGATCTCGCCGCTCGGCTGGGCGCTCACGATTGCGTTAATTCTTCTGAGCCATTGTCCGGCATAGCCTCCGTCCGCAAACTCACGGGAGACCGGGGCTGCGAGGTCGTAATCGAGGCCACCGGCACGCAAGCCGGGCTTGACTTTGCCTCTGAAATTACCGGCGGAGGAGGAAGGTTGATTATCGCCGGCTATCATCAGGATGGATCTCGAACGGTCAATCTCCAGTCTTGGAACTGGCGGGGCTTGGACGTCATCAACGCTCACGAAAGAAACCCTGCGGTCTACCGTTCAGGTATGGGCGAGGCCCTGAATCGCGTCCTCCAAGGGTCGTTTGGCGGAGAAGATCTAATTACCCATCGTTTTCCGGCAAATGAGATTAATTCTGCTTTTCGCGAAGCGGAAGCCCGGAGAGAAGGGTTCTTGAAAGCTGTGATTTTGGTTAGTTGAGAATGCGCTGACTCATGAGTCCTTGAGCATTGACTTAGGTGTAGCGAATTACATTTTTCCCGATTTTTTCCGCTTATTCTATTATTAGCCTTTCAGGACCTTGTGAATATCGCGTTTTTTGTTCACTCGCTCATCTCCGACTGGAACCATGGAAACGCGCATTTTCTTCGCGGCATTTGCTCTGAGCTGATTGCGCGCGGTCATCAGCTGAAGGTATATGAGCCGTTCGACGCTTGGAGCGTCGTTCAACTGATCAAGTCAGAAGGTCCATTACATCTGAAAGAGTTTCAGCGTGCCTACCCGAATCTTTCCAGTATACGGTACCGCGCCATAAATCCTGCAGAGGCATTGCGAGGAATTGACCTGGCGATCGCTCACGAATGGAATGAGCCCGAACTCATCAATTCTCTCAGTCAATACTGTCGGAAACAGAGCAATCCGATTCTGTTTTTCCATGATACGCATCATCGTGCGGTATCGGATCCCATTTTTTTTGACCGATTGGATCTGTCCGGATTCGACGGTGTGCTCGCCTACGGCGAAGCTCTGGCCAAGGTGTACCGGGACCGAGGTCAGCGAGTTTGGGTCTGGCATGAGGCCGCCGATGTGCGCGTTTTTTATCCTCGTCCGTTCAGCGGTAACAAGGGCGATGTGATCTGGATCGGTAATTGGGGAGACGAAGAAAGAACGGACGAAATCACCGAATTTCTGTTGGCCCCGGTGCAGAAGCTTGGCGTTGAAACCGAAGTTTTTGGCGTCCGTTATCCGTCAGAAACCCGGGTCCGTTTGGCAAAGGCAGGCATTCGATACGGCGGATGGCTGCCCAATTACGAGGTGCCTGTCCAGTTTTCCCGGTTCAAATGTACGGTTCACATTCCGCGTCGGCCGTATGTCAGGCGGCTCGCCGGCATCCCTACGATTCGACCCTTTGAGGCTCTGGCTTGCGGTATACCTTTGATCTCCGCCCCTTGGGACGATACCGAAGGTTTGTTCGAGCCGGGACGTGATTTTCTCATGGCTTCGACTGGGGAAGCAATGATGGCGCACCTGTCAAACTTGCTGGAAAGACCCGAACTGGCCGCCTCCCTGGCTCAAAACGGCTTGCGCACTATCCGGGCGAAACACACGTGCGGACATCGAGTCGACCAGCTCTTAGGAATCGTGGCCGATATTCAGCGAGGCCGTGCTTCGAACCGGCGTGCACTTACCGGAAAAAAGATCGCGTTCAGATCTGGCTGACTTTGCTTTGCGGCCTCCCGATAGCGGCTTGCGACGGTTTTCTCTTACGTTTCTTCGGCCGAAGCCGGCGCAAAAATCGCAACAATTCGCGTTCCGGTCCGGATAAGCCGGAGCGGGACAAGAGCTGGTGAGCGGGAACCTCTGGAGCAGCAAGGTCGCCAGCCTGAAACCCTTCGATAATCGCAGGATGAATATAGCTCTTGCGGCAAACCGCTTCCGTATTGCCGAGAACGTGTGCTACCTGCTTCACTGCCAGGCCAATCTCGTGTCGAGCTTCCTTCTTACTAGTTGGATGCTCCAGTCGAGACAAAATCGAGAGCGCAAAAGCGGAAGCCGCCCATGTCCGGAAATCTTTTGTCGAGAATTCCTGTCCCAGGGTTCTCTGAACATATCCATTGACGTCATCAGAGCGTACATCTCGCAACTCTCCAGCGTCATCATAGTACCGGAACAAACGCTGGCCCGGCAGCTCCTGACAACGTTTCACTGTCCGCGCGACCCGGGGATCCGTGACTTTGACTGCATGGTAAACGCCGCTCTTTCCGCGGAACTGAACTTGCAATTCATCGCCCCGCACCAAGGCGTGGCGGTTCCTGAGCGTACTCAGTCCGTAGGATTTATTTTCTCGAGCGTACTCGTCGTTCCCTACTCGAATCAGCGACTCCTCAAGCAGACGAACGATCGTCGAGATGACACGCTCCTTTCGGAGGTGACGCTCACGCATATCACGGTTCACTCGTCGTCGAAGCCGAGGCAGCTGCCGTCCAAAATGAAAGAGATGCTCAAATTTCGCCGCATCTCTCTGGCTGCGCCATTTATCGTGATAACGATATTGTTTTCTGCCCTTGGCGTCCAAGCCGGTCGCCTGCAGATGACCATTTGCCGTCGGACAGATCCAGACCTTGCTCCAGGCCGGCGGGATAGCCAAGGCTTTAATCCGAGCGATAACCTCGTCGTTCTTTACAACCGTACCAGCAAGGTCGAAGTAAATGAAGCCCTTGCCGAGCTTCTTACGGGTAAAACCGGGGAAACCGTCCTGCTCCTCAATGTATACCAGCTCCGATTGAGGAACCGTTAGAGATTCAGCGATCGCGTGAGAGAGCTGCCTAACCTTTCCATCAACGGTCTTCGGCATCGGATGCGTGCCGGGTTCGAGTCTGACGTTCAGGCCGGACGTATTTGGCGGTGGGCGGTTCCCGACGCGCGCCTTCGCCGCCGTGAGCAAGATCCGGGGCTGGAATGGACACTGACTAGCCCTCAGCCGACCTGACGAAAGAGGTAGTCACTCATCGTGAGAAAGAAGAGAATAAATAACCAGACCAATCCGGCACCGGCAAAGATCAGGACCAAATGAGCCGCGCCGCGCAGGTCCATAAAGAAGACCGCGATGAGTCCGGCCTGCAACAACGCAATTATCATTGCGACGGGAACTGCGAACAAGCCAAGGTGCAGGAGAGAGAGCCCGACGTTAACGGCGAGCAAGACCAGGAATCCGAGCAAAACCAGTAAATGCTGTTTCATGGAAGAATTCGGCAATCGGCTCGAGGAAAGGTCTTGGGATTCAGGCATGACGCAATAGATAGAGCAAGGTAAAGAGAAACACCCAGACAACGTCGACGAAATGCCAGTACAACGCGGCAATCTCCAGGGGCATCGGATTGGCTGGCGCGTTTCGGCGGACGACGATCCAGAGGAACAGGACAGCGATTACCCCTAACCCGATCATCAGATGCACAGCGTGCAAACCCGTCATCACAAAGTAAAAGAAGAAGAACAATTGGGCCGGCCCTAGATCGAGCCCGGCAATGCGGAAGTCCAAACCGGGAACAAGATGCTCCTGCCATTCGGACCGATATTCAAAGCCTTTGATGGCGAGGAACACCAGGCCGAGGAACCAGGTCACCGCCAGGAACCAGAGCGTTGGCAGCCGGGCGCCACGACGGAAAGATTGCAATGCCAACAGAATGACAAAACTGCTGAAGATCAGGATGATTGAGTTAAAGGTGCCGGCCGGCAAGTTAAGGCGCGCACTTCCGGCCGCGAAAGCGTGCGGGTACCATAGCCGTCCGACCGTGTAAGCAAGGATCAGACCGCCAAAAAACATTACTTCCGTCGCGATGAAAACCCACATACCCGCGCGGGCGGTCTCGGCCTTCTGCTCAAAATCTTCAAACTGTTTCGGCAACGCTGGTGCAGCGATGTTCATTCTTTGCCGGGTATCCGCTTTTCCAAAGTGTTCGTTGAACTGGCGTGAGGGTAATTATATACGTCTTCAGTCTGGATCGGGACCGTTTCGAAATTATATTTCGGCGGTGGTGAACTCACCTCCCATTCGAACCCTTTGGCGTTCCAAGGATTGTTGCCGATTTTTCCTCCATATTTCAGCGACCAAAGCAAATAGAGAAACGGTAAAAGATAGCCGATACCTAAGATGCTAGCTCCGGCGCTGGAAAGCACGTTATAGAATTGAAATTCCGGGGGATAAGTGTGGTAACGACGCGGCATCCCGAGATAGCCAAGAATAAACTGAGGGAAAAAAGTCAGATTGAATCCAACAAACGTGGTAAACGCCGCCAGCTTTCCAAGAAGTTCCGGATACATTCTTCCGGTTATTTTTGGCCACCAGAAATGCAGCCCTCCCATAAACGCCATCACCATGCCACCGACCATGATGTAGTGGAAATGGGCCACGATGAAGTAGGTTGCAGTAACATGGACATCAATGGCGAGCGACGCTTGAAAGAGTCCGGTCATTCCGCCGATCGCAAACAAAGCTACAAAACCCAAAGCATAAAGCATCGGCGTCTCCAGGCTGATCGACCCTTTGTGCAATGTCGCAGTCCAGTTGAAGACCTTGATGGCAGAAGGTACCGCCACCATGAAACTGAGAAAAGAGAAGGCCATGCTCGCGTAAACGGATTGGCTGCTGACGAACATATGGTGCCCCCAGACGAGGAAACCAAGCACAGCGATCGACACGCTGGAGAACGCGACAAAGGTGTAACCAAAGACCCTTTTGCGCGCAAATGCGGCGACCAGCTCACTCACCACACCCATCCCCGGGAGAATCATGATATAGACCGCCGGATGCGAATAGAACCAGAACAGATGCTGAAAGAGCACTGGGTCACCACCAAGAACAGGATTAAAAATGCCGATTTTCCAGATCCGCTCGACCGTCATCAACGTTAGCGTGATGGCAAGCACCGGGGTCGCCAGGACCAAGATGACGCTGGTGGAGTAGAGCGACCAAACAAACAATCGCAGCCGAAACCAGGTCACGCCCGGGGCGCGGAGCTTATGGGTTGTTACGATAAAATTCAGCCCGGTCAGTATGGACGAAAAGCCGGAAATAAAAATTCCTGCGGCCATCAAGGCGACATTGGAATTGGAATAGGTCGTACTGAGGGGAGTGTAGAAGGTCCAGCCGGTATCGACGCCGCCGGCTAAAAGAGCATAAAGAGCTAAGCTTCCGCCGAACATGAAAATGTACCAACTTAACAGGTTCAGCTTGGGGAAAGCGAGGTCGCGCGCGCCGATCATCAGAGGCAACAGAAAATTTCCGAGGACATTCGGAATCGAAGGAATGAGGAAAAACCAGACCATAATCACCCCGTGCATGGTAAATAGCCGATTGTATAGCTCGGCGCTGACCAGCTCACCCCTGGGTGAAATTAGGCTGAGCCGCATCAAGGCAGCTGCCGAAGCGCCCACGAAGAAGAAGCCGATCAGCGACCAAAGATACAGCAGAGCGATGCGTTTGTGGTCAGTCGTGAGAAACCATGAGCGCAGCGTGTGCTCAGCTAGATAGGAATCACTTGACCCACGGTGACTCACTTCGATTCGTTGAACGACGGTATCCATGGTATTCGTTGTTTGCTCTTTGCCGACTATTTCGCGGATGGCGGCGACCTTTGATCGCTCAGACTTCGGATATAGCTGATTAATTGAAACAGCTCATCTTCCGTCAGACGATCTTTGAAACTAGGCATGACTGGGTCATAACCGGCAACGACCTGGGATTGGGGCAGCAGGATGCAGTCCCTCAGGTAGCGCTCGTCGGCCACTAATACTCGGCCATCCTGCATAGCCACCGGCTTACCGTAAATCCCTTCCAAAGGAGGCGCTCGCACAGTGCCGCCCGGTTCGTGGCAGCCGCTGCAACCGAACGAGCGAAAAAGGGAGGCACCCGCCTGTGCCATTGGGACTTCATTCGAGCCACTCCGCAGCCAACGGGCATATTCCGTTGGTTCCATCACCGTGACCCACCCCCGCATGGTGGAGTGATAGGTACCGCAATATTGGGAGCAGTAGAGACGGAAGGTGCCAACCCGTTCTGCCTCGAACCATTCGGTAGTGTAACGTCCCGGCACGGCATCCTGCTTAATTCGGAAAGCAGGTAGGAAAAAACCGTGGATGACGTCCTGGGAAGCAAGAATTAGTTTGATGGGCCGGCCGACGGGAACATGCAGCTCGTTAATCTCTCGTTTACCTTCCGAGTGCTGGACCTTCCACATCCACTGTTTGCCGACAACGTGAACCTCGAGAGCGTTCTCGGGTGCACGTCGCATCTCAAAGAAGAGGACTGCCGCCCAGATAAAGAGACCAAGAAAACAGAAAAAAGGAATAATGGTCCAGGCAATCTCGAGCCGCAGAGTGCTAAATTTCCCTGGAGTCCGATCGGCCGCAGAACCCTGGCGGTATTTAATCAGAAAATAGAGGCCCGCACTGGCGATCAGAACAAGCGTGACGAAGGCGATGATAAGCAGACAGGTGAAAAGCAGGTCGACCTGGGCCGCTTGAGCCGAGTCGTGAGCAGGCAAGAATGGAACATCCGCCATCATGGTGAAGGTTCTCGCCGGTTTACCCCCCGTAACACCAACCAACCGACTAACAGAACTGTGAACAGAGCGCCAATTCGCAATGATGTAAAAATCACGGGTCCGTACCCTGTCTTCGGATTGTAGTGTAAACAGAGTAACAAGAGATCGTCGACCGACGAGCCAATCTTCTGTTGGCCGGCAAGCCGCAGATTGCTCTTCAACTGATTGATTGAATAATTCACCCCCATCAGGTAACTCGAGACGCGCCCCGCGGGAGTGACGAACACCAACCCGGTCGGGTGGACGAATTGTTGACTTAGCTTGTCGTAACGAAATTCGAACCCGATCTCGTCGGCAATCTTCCTGATATCCGCAGACGAGCCGAGAAGAAAATGCCATCCTTGGGCGGCCTCCGGACTATGCAAACGCCGCAGATAGGTTTCCTTCTTGGCGGCCGCTAAGGCAGGCGTTTCGTTTGGATCGATCCCAATAAAGATGAACTGGTAATCGTTTCCCGGAACCAGGTCGTGGAGTTCGGCAAAAACCTTGGTCACGGAGTCCAAAACCACGCCGCACAACATTGGGCAGCGATGATAACCCATTGTCAGAATGGTTGGCCGGTTCATGAGATCGGCCAACCGAACCTGTTTTCCTGTCTCATCGATAAGGATCGTGTCGGTAGAGATCTGCCGATTGAGGTGCTGTTCGAATCGAACCGCGCGATTGGGGTCATCCGCGTTGGCTCCCCAGGAAGGGGACGAAAAGCCAACCACCAGGAGTAGACCGCAAAGGTGTGACCGCACTTGTCTGTCAATCCGATTCCTCATTGCGGCGGGCTCCTTGGGTAAACGTCACTCTTTTGTTGGATCATCTCGACTTCGGTCGGCCCGGTCTGCGGCGGCCGAACAGGCAAACCTTTTTGGAGTAGACGGTTCATTGCCTCTTCGATCGGGATTTGTACAATACCGCGCTGATGATCAACCCAGCCATATCGGTTCAGTTTCTTATGCTGAGCCTCAAGAAACCCTTGAAAATCTCCTCCCGGATTGGTCTGGATTTCAGGCGGGGGAAAACGAGTGACGTGCTCGACCACACTTGCTCCGGATTGGCGCTGAGGAAAAATCCCCAAAATCATCAGGTTGAGCAAACACCAGAGCACGAGGAGCAGCGTGAGGAGGGCGAAGACAAATCCTCCGCTGATATATAGAAACGGCCGCGCTGGTACGTCCTGGGCTTCGAATCCACGACGCAACGACTCTTTCGAAATGGCTTGCTTCATAATAAAAGGGTGTTCTCTGTCGGACTCACCCGAACGGGACAGCGAGGATCATTCTGCGCAAGAACAGGCGCTCGTGCTAAGCCGGTCAGGTAAGCCAAGATCCAAATTCCGCCAAAGCCAAAAACTGAGACCAGATCGTACAAGCTGATCCGGAACGCATGGCGAAAAGAAGGCGCGATATACCAAAGCCATGCCGCCAACTGCAGCGTTAACTGCGAACCGGCGAGCAGCATCAACGGGCGCCCCGCTTGTTTGAATGAGCGAAATAAAAGAAGGATAAAGGGCGCAAAAAACTGGCCGGCGGCAAGCAAACAACCAAGCCAAAGCCAACCGCCATGGATGCGGTGCAAGTACCAGGTTACTTCATGAGGTAAATTCCCGGCATAAATAATCAGAAGTTGGGCAAAGGCCAGGTAAGTCCACAGCATGACAAACGTCAGGAGCAGATTGCTGAGCTGGTTGAGAATGTGCGGAGTATAAAAAGCGTCGAATCCGGGATAGCTGCGGAAGAAATAGAGCAGAATGACGGCCAGGGAAATGGCGCAGAGAACCTGGGCCGAAAGAATTAGTGGCGGAAACACAGTTGAATACCAATCTCTTTCCAGCACCATCACCAAGTCGATCGTGGCAAAGGTCACGATCAGGCAATGCCAGACCAAACCTGGTCCGCTGATCGTGCGCAGCTTAATCGTCGGATCCGGATCACTTGTCTTATCTTGGTCCCACGACAGTCTGCGGAGGAAAAATCCCAGCGTAATCCAGGTTCCGAAATAGAGGATCGCCCGCACCAGAAAAAAGGGAGCGTTCGAGTAAATAGCCCGATGTTGTACGACAGAATCTGCTGTAGGCGCCAGGTAAGCCCAGGGAAATAAAACGTGTGCCCGCAGAATGATCGGGACAAACAGTACAGCGAACCAGGGCACTGGCTCAATGGTTGCCTCTAAAAACCGGCGGACACCAACGCCCCATTTGCCTCCGGTCAGATGGTGCAACATCAACAGCGAATAAGAACCCAGACTGATTCCGAGCCAGAAAAGATAACCGATCAGGTAAGAAGGCATCGCCCGCTGAGGATCGAAAAGGACCCCGGCAAAAAGCACCAGGAGGCCGAGCCCGGCGGCCGGGAGAGCGGCGGTTCGAATTTTACGGAAAGTTAGCTTATCGGCTTTCATCCACCGGTTGATTGGGGAAGCTTCTTCTGTTCGTCGGCCGGCAAGGAAGAAACCGGTACGTTCCGGGAGAGCTGGAGCGCCCGGATATAAGCGATAATTGCCCAGCGATCTGCCTCATTGACCCGGTCGCCATAGGCGTACATCACTCCGAAACCGTGAGTGATGACGTTAAAGAAATGCCCTTCCGGTGCTGCCACGAGCCGCGGTTCGTGGAAAGAAGGAGGGGAAGGGAAACCGCGTTGCACGATCATGCCATCACCATCCCCAGAAAATCCATGGCACTCGGAACAGTAAATATTGAAGCGTTCTCGGCCGCGCGCGAGGTCTTCCGGTGTAACCGCTCGTGGAAACCCGATTACAAGATGGCCGTTGATTTCGCCATCTTCGAAGAACGGGTCGCCGATTGATTTTTCCTGCGCGACGGTACCGGCAATAAGCGGGCGAGCCGAGCTGCGATCGGGAAAAAAGTCGCTCGGTTGCTGTGTCTTGATCCGCGCATCGGCGCGCATCTCGCGTTGGCAACCGCTCAGGATGAGCACGGTGAAAAAAACGAAGAACAGGGATGGGGACGAAGCCGTCCGCGCTACATGCGGTTCTAAAGCGGCGACAAGTTGGCCTGCTCTACCGATTACACTTTGAACGCAGAACGGCCTCATCGAGCTACCTCTCCCCGGCGCGTTACCGGATCCAGATAAAGTTCTGTTATATTTCTCGCTTGCGCGCTGCTGAGTAAATCACGCCAGGATACAAGATCAAAGGCCGGGTCGGAGGCGGAGAGTAGCAAACAGAAACGGTCCGTCGTTACGCGCTCGAACCCAGGGACGTCAAAGACCGGGTGATGTAATCGGGGCAAGCCGTTTAACACGAGCATCCCGATAAGACCGGATAACGCCGCGCCGAGCACCGTTAGTTCAAAGGTAACTGGAATAAACAAAGGCCAACTGTGCAGCGGCCGGCCGCCAATATTGAACGGAAAGGCGAAGGCCATCGCCCAGACTTGGAAAAAGTAGCCGGTAAGTCCACCGGTGATTCCGCCGAGAAGCACGATTAACGGAACCCAGCTATGCCGTTGGCCCACCAGCTCCGGCATGCCTTCCGGTGAGGGAGAGAAGACGTCGTAGCGAGTAAGCCCGGCCTGACGTAAACGATTCACCGCACGTCGCAGCTCCGCTTTATCTTCGAAGATAGCGGCTACGCCATAGAGACGATTCAATCCAGTGTTCATGCGGCGCCCGCCTCCGGTTCCTCCAGCAGTTCGCGGACTTCATAAATCGACATCAGCGGCAGAAAACGAATGAACAAAAAGAGCAACGACAGGAAAAGTCCCACCGAACCAAAAAGAACTGCCCAATCCCAGAAAGTCGGAGCGTAGAACCCCCAGCGCGAGGGTAGAAAGTCGCGATGCAGGCTCACGATGACAATCACGAAACGCTCCAGCCACATGCCGACGTTGACGCTCAACGCGACAAAGAAGAGCCTCAGCGGATTGGTGCGAATCCGGCGTGACCAGAGCAACTGCGGGATCCCCACATTAAAGAGCATCAACATCCAGTAGACCCATCCATACGGGCCGATCACGCGGTTAAGCGTCATGTATTGCTCGTAGATGTCGCCGCTGAACCAGCCAAAGAAATTTTCCAATACGTATCCGTAGGCAACGATGAGTCCCATTGCGAGCATGACGTTCGCCATGTTGTTCAGATGGCGGAGCGTCACGACGTTTTCCAATCGATAGAAAGCTCGGAGCGGAATCAAGATGTTCAGCACCATCGCAAAGCCCGAATAAACTGCTCCCGCGACGAAGTAGGGCGGAAAGATTGTTGAGTGCCAGCCGGGTAGCACTGTTTCCGCAAAATCAAGACTAACTACACTATGAACCGAAACGACTAATGGGGTGGAAAGCCCCGCGAGCAACAGATAAAGACTTTTATAGTTCCCCCAATGCCGGGCAGAGCCCCGCCAGCCAAGGCAAAGAACGGCGAAGATCCTTCGGGAGAACCATGTCCGCGCTCGATCGCGCATCGTCGCGAGATCGGGGATCAAACCAGTATACCAGAAAACAAGCGAGACCGTGAAATACGTGCCCACCGCGAAAAGATCCCAGATCAGCGCACTGCGGAACTGGGGCCAGATCCCCATGGTGCTCGGATAGGGAATCATCCAATAAAAAACCCAGGGACGACCGAGATGAAGGAGGGGAAACATCGCGGCGCATCCGACCGCAAACAGTGTCATTGCTTCGGCGAGCCGGTTGATGGAATTTCGCCACTTCTGGGCGAGGAGCAAAAGAATGGCTGAGATCAGCGTTCCGGCATGGCCAATCCCGATCCACCAAACGAAGTTGACGATAGCAAAACCCCACGCGACCGGGATGTTAATTCCCCAAACGCCGACGCCGACCGCAAAAAGCACGGTGATGCCAAGCAACAGCAGCATCAGCAAGGCGAAGGCCACGGCGAAGCCAACCCACCAAGCCCGGGGATGCTCACGCCGCAGAACGATCCCGGCAATTTGGTCAGTGACGTTCTCCCGCGTCAGCCCTGGCTCAACGAGTCTTCTCGGATATCCGAGTAGAGAAGTCTCGCTGCCGGTGGCGTTTGCGCGTTTCATGACGTCCCAGGATTGGTTTTCCCGCTTTCCGGTTTCACTTTAGCTAAATAGGTAGTTCTTGGCCGTGTATTCAGCTCGCCAAGCAACGCGTAATTGAGCGGTGATCGTTTAAGGCGGGCAGCACGGCCGACGGGATTCTTGATATCACCAAAGATGATCGCCTCGGTCGGACAGGACTGCGCACACGCCGGAACAACTTCATCCGGCCCCAATGGTCGCTTGGCCACTTCCGCATCGATCTCGGCGTTGCGGATGCGTTGGACGCAGTAAGTACATTTCTCCATGATTCCGCGGGTGCGAACCGTGACTTCCGGGTTCCACATCAACTGTCGGACAGGAGTCTTCAGATCGGCGTACTGCAGGAAGTTAAATCGTCGAACTTTATAAGGGCAGTTATTCGAGCAGAACCTGGTACCGATGCAGCGATTGTATACCTGTTGATTCAGCCCTTCGGCGCTGTGGAGGGTCGCTTCTACCGGGCAGACGAGCTCGCAGGGCGCCGTTTCGCAGTGCATACAAGGCACCGGTTGATGATGCACTCGCGGGTTTGCGAGATCGCCGTCAAAGTAGCTATCTACTCGAATCCAATACATCTCGCGACCACGCCAGACCTGGTCCTTCCCAACGACGGAAATGTTGTTCTCAGCCTGACAAGCGATCATGCAGGCATTACACCCGATGCATGCGTTGAGATTGACCACCATCCCCCACTGCAGCGGTGCAGTAAGGAGCTCTGACGGATTAAAAAGTCCCTTGCTCACCTCTTGAGAAGAAACCGCCTCCTGTTCCTTCTCCAGAATGGAACGATCAACCAGCCGAACCGGCTCGCGACCTTCCAAGGCGTGATGTAACTGCGTGGAAACCAGTTGATAGGTCTTGCTCAGCTTCCTGATTCGACAGCCGGACCGGTTCCAGAGATCGCTGCCGCCTCGAAGCTGGTAAGTGGCAAAGCCGACGAGAGAGGAGACGCGCCCGTACGGCGTTCGTCCGGTATTTAGCAGGAGGGAAACAACGTTGGCCGCCTGACCCGGTTGGATCCAGACAGGAATCTCCAGCTTCTGTTGCTCAACCGCGAGCTCGACGATGTCCCCGTTCCGCACATCGATCCGATGAGCAAGTTCAGCGCTGACAAAGGCCGGATTATCCCAGCTAACTTTGCTGACCGGCAGCGGCAATTCCTGAAGCCAGGCGCAGTTTGAGTAGCGCCCGTCCCAAAGCGTGGGATCAAGATGAAAACTTATCTCGATCTCGCCGGAATTGCTCGGAGACGCAAATCCTGGTTCATTCGGCTCGCCTACTGTGACCGGCTCCAACGCGGTGTTTGGGAGAGCCCCGTCGCGCAAGGCCTGAGCCCAGGTTAATTCAAAGTCTGCCCAGTGACCGTTTCGTTGCCAGTATCGGCGAACAAGTTGGTAATCACTGGACGAAAAATCCTCCAGGCATGCTGCCCATAACTCGTGCAAGGACCGGCCGCCGTAGAGTGGCGCAATCAACGGCTGCACGATCGAGATAGTGCCGTCTGCGGCCCGCGCGTCACTCCAGGTCTCTAAAGCGTGGGCGGCCGGGACGTGCCAAATGCATGCCTTTGCTGTTTCATTCTGATATTCTCCCCAATGAAGGGAATAGCGCACTTGGCGGAGCTTTTTATCCAAACCGAGTTCCGGAGGCGCGGTTGCGACTGGATCGCCGCCGAGCACAAGCACAAAGTCAGCGGACTTGGCGTCCAGGGCCGTGCAAAGCTGCCGTAGCCCTGCGAGTGGATCGCTCACGTCGCCAATGATCGGGGCGACGTAGCGAATAGCTGCATCGGCGGCGCCAAGCCGGTTGTTCAAGCTTTGCACGATTGCCTGAATTTGCGCGGGCTGGCGGGGGCCGGTGAGAAATAGGCAGTGCGGGCCGGCCTGCTTCGTGTCAGCGATGAGCCGATCCATCCATTCGACTGTTTCCGGGGAAAAGGCTGTCGCCTGTGCTCCGGGCGTCATCGAACTGAGTCCGAGCCCAGCCGCGATCTGCGCAAGCAAGCCTCCTATCTGGCTAGGCGCGACTGCGATTCGCCGGTCCGCGACGGTTCCGGTGATTGTCATCGTCGGTTCGGCCACGTAAAGCTTGATCGGCCGAGTCTTCGCCCCGTTCTCGTAAGATCGTCGTCTGCCAAACGCGCGGGCCAATCGCAGACTCTCCGGCTCTTCCAAGAAAAAATCTGAGTCTAGGGCAGCGATGACGTCGACAGAATCCAACTGATAGTGTGGTTCCAGGGGCTGACCAAAGGCCTGACGGCAACCTTCATGGATGTTAAAACGGGAAGCCGGTTGCCAGCGATGCCATTGCGCCGCTGGATAGCGCTGTTGAAACTCCGCCATCTGCGCGTGCAAAGTGGGCGACGAGGAATCTTCAATAACGATATGGATCCCTCGGCCCTGAACGCTCTTTTTCGCGCGCAATTCGTTGGAAAGCCGATCTACAAAGGCATCCCAGGTCTGGATCTCGCCATGTTCTAGAACATTCTGCGACCGATCCGGGTCATAGAGTTGCGGCAGGGCAGCTTGATCCCACACACTCGAGCCACCCAGGCTCGCCGGATGCCGCGGATTTCCCTCGATCTTGATTGGACGGCCTTCATGGCTTTTAACAACCACTCCCGTGGCGTAGCCGTCACGAGTCAGTACGGTTGCAAAATGGAGAGGACGGCCCTGAATCATTCCGAGCGGATCTTCGAGGTAAGGGATAATGCTTCCCCGGGGCTGTTTGCTGCAGGCCTCGAGACCAGCCATGGCAAAAGTCGCTCCCATGATCTTAAGAAAGTGCCGTCGATCAACGGGCTCGGCGGCTGCCGGAAATTCGCCGGTCAGCCAGGGCGCGCATTCATCCGCTTGCAAAAATTCCTCGACGCTCCGCCAGAGCTGCGGCGTTTGGCATTTTCGGTTTGGCTTTTCAGATTTCACGGCACCTCATCGTGCATCAACTTGCCGGTACATCACTTCGTCTTCAGCGGTGACATGTTGTGCAATCCATCATCTCCATCGCGCTCTTGACTCCGAGGGGCCGCAAAGCCTCGTCGTTTGTTCGCCGCTGCCGATCTGGCGACGGCTTCCAAGCCAGGTTAAAAACCTCCGAACGCGGCCGGAGAAACTCGGTTGGGTGTCGGTGACAGCCGATGCACCACTGCATGTAAAGCGTCTGGTCTTTCCAGGTGATCGCCATCTCGCCGACATTGCCGTGACAAGTGGAACAGCCGACTCCTTTGCTGACGTGAATGCTGTGGTTGAAGTAGACAAAATCAGGCAAATTGTGCACTCGCCGCCACCTCAACGGTTTTGATTCCGTCAAACTGTCGCGAACCGGAGACAGGATCGGCGCCTGAGTCCAGATTTGCGAGTGACACGTCATGCAAGTATGCGTGGAGGGCATTCCCGCGTAAGCCGACGTCTCGACCGAATCATGACAATAGCGACAATCAATACCGAGCTGCGCGACATGATGTTTGTGGCTGAATGGAACCGGTTGTTCGATGGCCCGGTGGACGTCGGTATAATAAGGCGACCAGGTGACGACGTAAGCGGCGTAACAGAGGCCTCCGAGAAAAAAAGGGAATGCGATCAGCCCAACCCGAAACCGGGTGTTCGCTCTCGGAGAGAAAATCTGGGGCATTGCAAGCTTCGGGGACAGGGGGGAACACGCAACGGAGGCCCAATGTGTAAGGGAACATGCCCGTCGAGATCAAGACTCCTCTTAACGTCGCATTTGACCAAAAGCGTGGATGTGACTGGACGCGCGCAATGCGCTTCTTTGGTTCAGCCGAAAAGGAGACGCTCACGTCATGCCTGCCTCCTTGAACGGAAAATAGCCCTGCTAGGGAGTATTTGTGGAGGGATTTTTTTGGTCGCTGTGCTCAACCACGGGCAAGTGGATCGTTAATTCGAGCCTGTCGTTTGTTTGGTCTGTTTGATTGAACTATTTGTCGGCGAAGTCGAAGTCGTGGAGGCCGCCAAAACTAAGCCAATACTCATGGGTTAAGCACTCCAGCCGGAACGATGCGAAGTTCAGCCTTCCAGCCGCTCGATAATAAAGCGTCCGAACGAGTTGATAAAGGTGCAGCCATGCAGCTTGAGAATCTCCGCAAGCTCGTCGCGCGTCTTTCCCTTTTTCGCGACCACGGCGACAACCGCCTGATTTTCCTCCAAGGCTTTCCGATATCTTTTTAGATAAAGCGTATCTTTGTCGCCAAAATCGGCGCCGGTGCTTGCCAGTTTTGCCAGCAGCCCTTCTTTACCGATCGCAGCATCAAGCTTTCCGGCATCCTCCCGACCGGCCAACAGCCCGATGTCTTCCGGGTCGCTGCCTGCACCGTGCAAAGCTGCCACGACCGTCGCTGATTGATTCCGATTTTCAATGATCGCAAAGACCTGATTGATCGGATGACTAAGCGCCTCTTGGTCGTCGAAGTTGGTTGCGTCGTTCACCGTTTTACCATCGACTTCTCGATTCCTTCCACCATGGTTAGATGGCTCTCCACAACTGGCAGGGTATTATCAATGTAGGCCTTTAGTTGCGGATCCTTCACCGTCGCTTGTGCTTTCCGATAAGCCGCAGCATCCTTGCGGTGATCTCTGACCATGGACGTCACGTACTGGCGATCGAACTTCGCACCGCTTAGTTTTTGCAGTTCATTGTGAGTCGCTTTCGCGTCCCCTTTGAGCTGGTCCGGCATTGTCACATTTGCCGCCTGGGCAATGGGCCGCAAATTGTCATTTGCCTTTCCGTGGTCGGTGATCATGCGATTCGCAAAATCTTTCACTTGAGAATCCTGCGCCTTTTGTTGAGCTAATTGGGCCAATTTGATTTCCGCGGTATTGCCGGCAGCCGCGTTCTCGACGAACTGCCTTTCAGCTGGAGTCAGACTGGCGGCCTGAACGATCGAGACGACGCTTAACAAACACAGGGCGATCGGTATTTTCATGATGTGTAATTAGTTCTAGTTCGCAGGAATCTGTCGAATTGGATTCCCGGGCACCGGCTTTTCCCGAGACAATTCTTGCCAGTCGCGGACATTTTGATGGCTAGAGCGCCTTCCGGATCAGCGTCGTTAGTTCCGCGATCTGCTCCGAGGTATGTTTGGCCGTCATCGTGAGCCGGAGCCGGGCCGAACCATGGCCCACGGTTGGATACCGAATGGCGGGGACGAGGAAACCGGCGTCTTTGAGCCGGCGCGCAGCCTCCAGCGCCTGTTCCTCGGAGCCAAGAACGATAGGAACAATATGTTGTGGGTGAGGTGGACGAAATGAGGCCGGCAGGCTGCGAAAGAGCGCATGAGTGTTTGCCTGCAATTTTTCCCGGAGCCCGTTGCCTGTTTCAGACTGCACCAGCTCGACTGAGGTCAAGGCGGCCGCGGCGACAGCGGGTGGGGGAGCAGTCGAAAAGATAAAACTCCGGGCCCGGTTGATGAGGACCTGGATCAGCGATCGGCGGCCCGCGACAAATCCGCCGCTCACACCGATAGCTTTACTGAGTGTTCCCAGATGAATATCGACCGCATCGCTCAGCCCGGTGTCGGCGCTCAAGCCCCGTCCGCCGGGCCCAACGACACCGGTCGCATGGGCTTCATCGAGTAAAAGGCGCGCGCCGCTCCGGTTTTTCAAGCGAACGATCTCAGCTAGGTCGGGAATGTCGCCATCCATGCTGAAAACCGATTCAGTAACAATGAGGACCCGAGAATGGGGATGCTTTTTTTCGGCCCAGTCGAGCAAAGCAGCCAACCGATCCAGATGATTGTGTGGATAGACCCGGAGAAGGGCTCCGGAAAGCTTTGCGCCGTCAATCAGGCAAGCGTGGGCCAGTTTATCCAGAACAACAATATCACCGCGCCCCACCAGGGCCGGAATGACGCCGAGTGCCGTAGCAAAGCCGCTGCTGAAAACCAGAGCAGCCTCGGTACCTTTGAAGCCAGCCAGCGTCTCCTCCAGCGCGCGGTGCGGCGCCAGCGAACCGGTAACCAGCCGCGACGCTCCGGCGCCCACGCCAAAGCGATCGATCGCGTCTTTAGCACTCTGAAGAATCGCGGGATGTTGTGACAGACCGAGGTAATCGTTCGAAGCGAAATTTGCCAAATGCCGGCCGTTTCGCGTCAGAATGCATCCGCGCGATTCGTCGCTTGTTTCGAGCTGACGGAGGAGAGACTGCCGCTGGAGCTCACTTACGATCGATTCGTACTCATTAGCCTGCATCGCTCATCCGGCCCAGGCCGGATGAGCGATGCAGGCTCCGGCAGCAGAATTCCCCGACTACGCCGGCGAATTCTGCTGCTTTTTTTGAGGGAAATATTATTGGAGTTGTTTGATGAGGATTTGTTTATGTTTAAAATAGGTTATTAGGTGGTTTTTGCGCGTTAGTTCGGATGGTTTAGTGTCTTCTCCAGTTCAGGGTCAGGCGCGGCTCCCAAGCGCAGCGCCCGGTAGTAGTGGCGTCGAGCGAGCTCGATGGAAGGCGGGTTTTGTTCCAAGTAAAGAACGGCGAGATTGTAGTGTGCTTCCGCATAATTCTCATCGATCTCGACGGCTTTTCGTAATTCGTCCTCAGCGGCGTCAACCCAGCCCCGTTTGCGCACGAGCACACCCAGATAGAGGTGAGCCGAGGCGTTATTCGGATCATGGTAGACGGCCTCACTGAGGGCGGCCAGGCCGGCGTCCAGATCATTTTTCTGGTAGTAGAGGATTCCTAAAGTGAGCCAGGCTTGCGCGGCGGTCGGGTCGAGTTGGACCGCTTTTTTCAGATGTTCTTCGGCTTCCTTCGTCTGTCCCAGGCGAAACTCGGCCGAACCAAGATTGGCCCAGCCCATCGGGTGCGCCGGGGCCAACTGGGTCATCTTCTCGAATTCCTTTTTGGCTTCGGCAAACTGGTTGTTGCGGAAGAGGATCAGGCCTCGTTCCGCCGCCTGCTTGGCATCGGGGGTGAGGGTTGGCAAAGAAGGTTGGTCCGCGGCCGAGCCGACGCTGGCAACAGTCAGGACAAAAGCGAGAACAAGAGAGAAGAAAGAGCTTGAAACAAGCCGGCCTGGAGTGCCGGTAAAGATCCCGAACCCTCGAAGGACAGAATCGATCGATCCCGGTCTCATTAACTTTGTCGCATCTTCATCCTCGGCCAAGTTCCTGGGCGCGCTCAGTTGCCGCGCGGACCGCAGACATGACGGTATACCGGAA
The DNA here is from genome assembly GCA_963731325.1 of uncultured Verrucomicrobiae bacterium. GTDB lineage: Bacteria > Verrucomicrobiota > Verrucomicrobiia > Chthoniobacterales > JAFAMB01 > CAVSUL01. The sequence goes on along the minus strand of CAVSUL010000003.1, from coordinate 476,662 downwards.
TCCCTTGGCTTCGAGCGTTTCGAGCGCCGCCATGGTTGTACCCCCCGGGCTGGCCACCATCTCACGGAGTTCCGCTGGATGGAGATTCGTTTCGCGGATCATCTGGCCAGAGCCGATCACCGTCTGGACGGCGAGGTCCAGGGCAATCTCACGCGGGAGCCCCATCGTGACACCTCCATCGGCCAGCGCCTCGATGAAAGTGAAAACATAAGCGGGACCGCTTCCGCTCAGTCCGGTAACAGCATCCAAGCCGGCTTCTTTCAAGCGATAAACGATCCCAACGGCAGAGAATATCCGCTCCGTCGCCTGCGCGTCTTGCTGGGTGGCATGATCGCCCAGTGCGTAAGCTGTTGCTCCTTTCCGAATCAAGGAAGGAGTATTCGGCATCGCTCGAATGATGCGCGTTCGGTGCCCCGCCGCTTCCTGCAATCGTTCAAGATTGATGCCGGCCGCCACCGAGATCAGCAATTTGCTATCGAAATACTGGCGGACTTCTCGCAGGGCGAAGAGCGCATCGGCCGGCTTGGTAGCCAGGATGACTGTGTCCGATTGTTCAACGAGCGCTTTTGCCGATTGGGCAAGGCGGACGCCCGCTTTCTGAATAGACTTCTCCAGATTGTCCGGATGCCGGTTCACGACCAGGATCTCATTTGGCTGGCAACAGTTCCCTTGAATCATGCCTTCAACCAGGGCCGAAGCCATCCTCCCAAATCCGAGAAATCCAAACGTCATTGCACTATGGTAACAACAATCCGGCATTTTAACATGGAGAACCGGGGACTAGAGTTGCGAGTCCAGAGTCCCAGGTGCCGGGTAGCGAGTCCCGATAACGAGTTGCGTCCGCGCACCGCCTACGGTGGCGTTCTGGATACGGACGAGCCGGGTCGATCGGACTTTGGCGTGTCTTGGAGTGCGCCTCTCCTGCGGCGCTTTGAGACCGCGCGAACATTCTAGCTGCTTAAACTTTTCCTTAATTCTGGGTGTCTCGAACAGGGGGCTGGTGTATTCATCCGGGGGGAAGCAGGTGCTTCGCGGATTAGACCTCTTATGCATCAACAGATTGCGGTACCGAAAATCGCACGGCGCAAGAAGCGGCCTTGGAGATGGTGGACTGTCTTTGGGCTGGCTTTGATCGCGGTCGCCCTTGGAGTATTGGTCAGCCAGAAACAAAACAAGCCCGTTTTGGTGACCACGGAGCGGGCGGCGGTGCGCGACATAACGCAACTCGTCTCTGCCACAGGCAAGATTCGGCCGGAAGTGGAAGTAAAGATCTCTCCGGAAGTCGCCGGAGAAATCATCGAGCTCCCGGTGATCGATGGTCAGCATGTCCGCAAAGGCGATCTTCTGATAAAGATCAAACCGGACAATTACATCGCTCAGGTCAGGCAAGCCGAGGCCACCCTGAGCGCTGCGCAAGCCGATAGCCTGCAGCGGAAGGCTCAGATGCTGAACGACGAATTGGATCGGCACCGCAGTGAGGAGCTTTTTGGCAAGAAGCTGATCGCGGAGAGCGAGCTGAAAGGCGCCCAAACCAAGTCAGAGGTCTCGCAAGCTTCCTACGAGTCTTCGCTTCACCAGATCGACGTGGCCCGCAGTTCGCTCGACCAAGCTCAGGATTTGCTTAACAAATGTGTGATTTATTCGCCAGTCGACGGCAAAATCAGCGCGCTGAACAGTGAACTGGGAGAACGGGTGGTTGCGACGGGGAGCTTTGCCGGGACCGAAGTTATGCGGGTGGCGAATCTCGATTCGATGGAAGCCCGCGTGGACGTCAATGAGAACGATGTCGTCAATGTCAAGATCAATGATCCGGTCCGTGTCCAGATCGACTCCTACCCCGGCCGCGAGCTGACCGGGCGAGTCAAGCAGATTGCCAGCACCGCCACGGTCAAGAACGAAGGTACGCAACAAGAAGTGACCAATTTTGAGGTCCGAATCCTGATCAGAAGCCCTGAAGTAGAGCTTCGGCCCGGGATGAGCGTGAACGTCGATATCGAGACCCAAACGGTCAAGCAGGTCGTTTCCGTACCTGTGCAGGCGGTTACTGTGCGGATGAGGGACACGGGCAAAACCGCCGAACAGGCACAGGAAGAGCGACGGAAAGATCAAGGAGGCGTTTCCTCCCCTGACGCCGACAAAGCGGATCGCAAAAAACTCGAACGCGTAGTCTTTTTGAAACAAGGGAATCTCGCGAAAATGACGGCGGTCCGGACCGGTATTTCCGACGATTCCTATCTACAGATCCTATCCGGCGTTTCACCTGGGGTTGAAGTGATCAGCGGACCCTATAACGCGATCAGCAAAGATCTGAAAGACGGAGCGGAGATCAGGATTGAACCGCCGAAAAATGCGAAGTGAATTGTCATCGGTAGATTCCCGGCTGGTTCTGCCAAAAGGCGAGGTGGTCATCCGGATCGAGAGCATCACCAAGGAATATACGATGGGCGACACGATCATCCATGCTCTGCGCGGCGTCGATTTAACGATTCGGCGGAATGAGTATCTGGCCGTCATGGGTCCGTCCGGCAGCGGTAAATCAACTTTGATGAACATGCTCGGTTGTCTCGATACGCCGAGCAGCGGTCGCTATGAATTCAGCGGCAAAGATGTCGCGGCAATGGAGGACGACGAGTTGGCCGAAATCCGGAATCGCGAGATCGGCTTTGTTTTTCAAACGTTCAACCTCCTCCCGCGGTCGACTAGTTTGCAAAATGTCGAGTTGCCCTTGATTTACGCCGGGGTGGAACCGGAGAAAAGACGAGAAAGGGCTGCGGCGGTCTTGGTTGAAGTAGGCCTTTCCGATCGGTTACATCATAAGCCAAATGAACTTTCCGGGGGGCAGCGGCAGAGAGTCGCCATTGCGCGCGCGTTGGTGACAATTCCTTCGATTATCCTGGCAGACGAACCGACCGGGAATCTGGACTCGCGAACGGGCGAGGAAATACTGGCTTTGTTCGAAAACCTTTATGAGCTGGGCAACACCATCGTCGTGGTAACTCATGAAGAGAATGTGGCTGAACATGCTCGACGGATCGTGCGGCTCCGGGACGGTTTGATCGAAAGCGATTTGGAATGCGACGACTCTGGGTTGAGCTAGTCGAAAGCTGCCGAATTGCCGGACAGCAGATCAACGCGAATCGTACCCGGTCATTCCTGACGGCCCTTGGGGTGGTGATTGGGGTGATTGCGGTGACCTTGATGGGCACGGCGATCAAAGGCATCGATACAGGGTTCGATCGCAGCATGGCGCTCCTGGGCGACGACGTGCTTTACGTCGAGCAATGGCCCTGGACACCGGTAGATGATTTTTCCACCTATCGAAACCGGCCTGATATCAGGCCGGTAATAGCGGACCGGCTGAACCGAATGATCCGGGAAACGTCAAACTCTCGTTTGGTTTTGGCTGTGGCCGCCCCTTCCACGATGGAGACGATCACCTACGGCAAGCGACAAGCGACCAGCGTTTACACGATGGGTACCACCAGCGACTATTCCTTGATCGGATCGACCAACTGCACGGAGGGCCGCTTTATCACTCCAGAAGAGAGTCGCGGCGGCTGGAATGTTTGTGTGATCGGACTGGACATCGCCCAATCTTTGTTCGGTCCCGAAGATCCTCTCAATAAACTTGTGCGGCTTGACGAACAACAGTACCGGGTGGTCGGAGTTTTTGAGAGACAAGGTTCTTTCCTCGGGCTCTTCAGTTGGGACTCCCAAGTGGTGATTCCGTTGGCGTCCTACGTCAAATATTTCAAGGCCGGCGCGGAGAACGCCTCCATTCGGGTCAAAGTGAAAGACAAGACGCATATGGAGGATGCCAAACAAGAGTTGCGCGGTACGTTCCGCCGGATCCGCGGGCTGATGCCGGAACAAGCCGATAATTTTTCGATCAACGAGCAGCAGGCATTTCGTTCGACCCTCGGTCCGATTAAAGCGGGCTTGGCCGTGGCGGGCCTCTTCATTACAGGCCTGGCGTTGTTTGTCGGGGCGATCGGGATCATGAACATCACTTTTGTGAGTGTGAAGGAACGCACCCGGGAGATCGGGACACGAAAGGCACTCGGCGCTCGACGACGCACGATCCTTCTGCAGTTCCTGGTTGAAGCGGTGTCCATCTGCCTGGTGGGTGGAGCGATTGGGCTGGCGCTGGCCTACTCTCTTTTTGCCCTGATTGCCTTCGCTGCTCCTGCATTTCCTATCCAGTTCTCGCCGGAGCTCGTGATTTTGGCGATCGCTATTTCTGTTTTAACCGGAGTTGCTTCGGGATTCGCGCCGGCGTGGCAAGCGGCGCGGCTCGATCCAGTCGAAGCGCTGCGTTATGAATAAGAGGAGAAGTGCCAGTGCCAATGTCAGTGCCAGTGACCCATGTTAGTTTTTGAGATTATTCGGATGGCCTGGTGGTCGCTTGGCGCAAATAAATTGCGTTCGGCGTTGACGGTCTCGGGTATCAGCATCGGGATCTTCTCCGTTATTAGTGTGATGACTACCATTTCCGCCCTCCAATCTTCTATTGAAACGGGTTTAACCTTTCTCGGTTCGAACACCTTCCAATTTTCGAAGTACCCGACCGGGTTCAACTTTAGCGACGATAAATTCAAGAATCGACCCAACATAACCTACCGGACCTACCTTGAGTTTGCCCGATTGATGGGCGACACCGCGGAGCAGATTTGTCCAAAGATCTGGGATGTCGGTGTCCAAGCTGTTTATGAAAATCGGAAGACTAACCCGAATCTGGTGATCTGTGGAACCAATCGGGCGTTTGTTACGGTAAACCAATTCGCGATGGGTGAGGGACGCAACTTGTCGGCCGAGGATGTCGCATTCGCTCGGGGTGTCTGTGTCATCGGCCAGCAAATCAAAGAGCGTTTGTTTCCGAGCGGCGATGTGATCGGCCGAACGATCAAACTGGACGGAAAAACCTATCAGGTGGTCGGACTTTTTGCCGAAAAAGGGGGCGCTTTCGGCCAAAATGACGACAACTTTGTCATCATCCCGATCACGAAATTCTTTGAGAACTATGGCAGCAAAGGGCGCAGCATCAACCTGGCCGTTACGGCCAGGACCCAGATGGCCTACGATCGCACGTTTGCGTTTGCGATCGGAGCGTTCCGCAAGGCGCGCGACCTGAAACCGGAGGATCCAAACGACTTCGAGATTTACGCCAACGATTCCCTCGCGTCGGCTTTCCGGAGCATCACGGCATCGGTTCGGGTCGGTGCATTTGTCATCAGCACGATTGCCTTGATTGCCGCCGGGATTGGCATCATGAACATCATGCTCGTCAGCGTGACTGAAAGAACAAGAGAGATCGGCGTCCGCAAATCTTTAGGGGCGAGGAAGAAAGACATCCGGCTCCAGTTCTTATTGGAGGCATTGTTTCTCTGCCTGATCGGCGCGGCTTTCGGCATCGTCTCAGGCGTGGCGGTCGGAAACGGGGTTGCCGCGTGGCTCCGGGCAGGCCTCGTCTTCCCCTGGTTATGGGCGGTTGCCGGCGTTTTGGTGTGCTCGTTCATCGGACTCGCGTTTGGCCTGTATCCGGCTCAGAAAGCGGCATCGCTCGACCCGATCGAAGCGCTGCGGTACGAGTGAGGTGGTGCCGGGGTCGGTGCCAGTGCCAGCCAGTGGCATGCCGCTGCCAGTGCCAGTGTCAGTGTCAGTGTCAGTCCCAGTGCCGGTGCCAGTGCCGGGGTCGGTCGTTCGAGCCGTCTTGGAGTGCGTGCGACTTGTCGCCGCTTTCTAACTACGCCGAGCGCGGCCTCAAACGAACCGGATCCCTTTCGCCAGGAAAGGTGGCACTTCGTGTATCGTTCTCGGTCCCAGCCGAGCTCCGCGCGATCTAAAAGCGGCGACAAGTCGCACGCACTCCAAGACTGACACTCTCCCTACAGTCGGGCGACCAATTCGCGTCGGGAATCGGGCAAACGACCGAATATTTCCAGCAACTGCTGAGCGGAACGGGACCGATCGTCCGCCGCGACTCCCAGGATCCGGCAAAGCTCAAACTCAAAGAACGTCAAGCCGCGGAGATCGAGCGAATGATTCTGCAGATAGCGGAAGGAGCGGAGCAAGAGTTCATAAATCTCCGGCACGGCATGCTCGGGTTCCGTCACTTCCTCGACCAAAGCGGCGAAATAGGACGCCGCTAACATTTTTACATATTCGGTTCGGATTTCATTGAAGGCCTCGCGAAGAACCGCTTCTCGCAGCGTGTGCAAATCGGATCGGCGCGCCCAGGCGAGGGACAAATCGCAGTGAAAGAAAAGGTCGAGCTTGCCGGCCAAAGGGCTGGTTGGTCGGAGTCCGCCTTTAGCAATGGTTTTCAGCTTTCCATGTCGATCGCTAAACCAAGTTACGATCAGGCTGGTGTCAGAAAAACGGATGCGCCGCAGGATGATCGCGCTGATCATTGAATCGCGGGTTTTCCTTGCGATCCTCGCGGCCCGTTACCCGCCGGTTCGCGCTTTGCCAACCTCTCTCGGAGGAATCGAGAACGCCTTGTTATCGACTGCCAGAGCTGCTTCCTTTACCGCCTCACTCATCGTGGGATGGGCATGAATCGTGCGGCCGACATCCTCGGCGCTGCCGCCGAATTCCATGACCGAGACGACTTCTGGAATCAGCTCCGAAGCGCCGGCACAGATAATCTGTGCGCCCAACAGCCGGTCGGTTCGCGCGTCCGCGATGATCTTCACAAACCCGGTCGGCACATCACTGGCTAGAGCGCGGCCATTTGCGACAAAAGGGAACTTGCCAATCTTTACCGCGAGACTCTTCTGCTTCGCCTCCGTTTCCGTGAGCCCAACGCCGGCGACTTCCGGATTGGTATAAATCACGTTGGGCACAATCTCGTAGTTTACGTGACCGGCTTTACCGGCGATGAGTTCGACACAGGCGACACCTTCCTCCTCGCCTTTGTGAGCGAGCATGGGTCCATCGATGATATCCCCGATCGCGTAGAGGCCTGGAACACTGGTCCGAAACCGTTCGTCCACTGCAACGCGGCCTCGATCCGTCAGTTTAAGGCCGAGATCCTTGGCCAACGCGCCCTCGAGGTAAGGAACCCTGCCGACCGCGACCAGTACCTTAGCAGCCGTGAATTCAAGGTTTTCCTGGTTTTTATTTCTTGCCTGCACAGTCGCGCGGCCGTCAGCCACCCTGATCTGAGTAACCTGGCTTTCGAGATGAAAAGTCAATCCTTCGCTCTCGAGAGACTTGTGGAGCGTCTGGGTTACGTCCGGATCAAAAAAGGCGGCGATCCGCGGGAGAAATTCCAGTACCGTCACCTTCGCGCCCAACCGGTTCCAGACGGAACCGAGTTCAAGGCCGATCGAACCGGCGCCCACCACGAGAAGCTCGTCCGGAACAGTATCAAAGGAGAGCGCTTCGTCGCTGGTGACAACCACCCGCCGGTCGAGAGCGATGTCCGGAAGATTGGCCGAGACACTCCCGGTCGCGAGAATGACGTGAGGGGCGTTCAACTCTTCCTGACTGTTATCCGGCTTGGTGACCACGACTTTGCCAGGAGCGACCAACTGACCCGTCCCCCGCACCCAAGTGATCTTATTCTTCTTCATTAAGAATTCGAGGCCTTGGGTCAGTTGACGGACCACCTTCTCTTTGCGTTGCATCATCTTACCCAGATCAAAACTCACGCCTTGAAAACTGATCCCATGGTGTTCGGCCTGGTGCCGGGCAAACAACAGGTGGTCCGACGACATCAACAAAGCCTTGCTCGGGATGCATCCGATGTTGAGACAAGTCCCTCCCAGCGTCTCCCGCTTATCGATAATTGCGGTTTTCAGTTCGAGCTGGGCTGCACGGAACGCCGCCGTATATCCAGCTGGTCCTCCGCCCAAAATGATCAGATCAAGAGACTCCATGGTGTCTAGACTCGCCGCGAGAGAAACCGCCGTCAACGCGGCCGACTGGGCGGCGCGCAAGCGTGCGTTGCCGATGCGCTCAGTGATGGCTGTCCGCCGCCTGATGGTCCGATTCTGGCGCCGGCCCTTCGGCCAGCTTCCGGACGTCATAGATCTGTCCCCAGTCGCTTTTGGCAACTAGCGGACAAACGTTTTCCCAGGGCCGGGTAGAATCGGGGTAGTGCGCTTGCTCAAAACGTCCCCAAAAGATGTAATCCACATTTAACTTCTGACAGAGAGCCGGCCAATCCGGATCGCCGTGCAGCAAACGGTTCAAGTCGATCTCGTAAGGTCGATAGGGAAGACCATGGCTCCAGAGATGTCCGGGAAATCCTAACACAACGCGGTGCCCGGCTACCAGGACCGGATGATTATAAGTCGGATAAACGGCAAACACCGCGTTCGGCGGAAATTTTTCTGTCATCTTCGCGACCCCTTGCCACTCGCCCAGGTCGCCGATCGCATAGCCTTCTTTGGTATGAATCGGGACGAGACCGCCGAGCAAGCTGACTGCACCCGAAAAGAATAGCAGAAAGAGAACCGGGACGCGGGCAAACCAGGGCCAGCGGGAAAAAAAGGCTTTCCAGAGGCCGAACATCAAAATGAGATAAGCCCACAGCAGCAATTTCGTGTTGTCCCAAGCCCATGGCGCGAATCGGATAAATGCGCACGCGAGAAAAACTACGGCCGCTGGAAAACAGAATAGTCGCAGGGTTTGCCGGCGAACCCGCTCTGTCGCCGGTGCGGGAAAACAAAGGTAAACCAGCAAGGCCAAGGCCAGGGGCAAAAAGAACCCAAAATTCTGCAGCCAAAAAAGCCAAGCTGCTTGTTCGGGCGGTTTCAACCAACCGAGCTGCCATCCAATCGCGTTCGCTCGTTCAAAACCAGTGACGAAGTACACCAGCAAGGAGGCGGGCACGAACGAGGCGCCAACCAGGCGGAGGAGATGCCATCGCCAGTTCGGATTTCCAAACACGAACCACCAGAGGAGGAGAAAAGAAAGGAAGAGAAAGGTATGCAGGTGAAACAGCGGCATCGAAGCGTAGAGAAGCCACTCGGCCCAGAAAGGGAGGACTGGCTCATCGGATCGCTGAAACAGCTTTCGGTACCAATGCACCAGGAGGAGCAAGCCCGCCGGAATAGCAAACAACAAACCGCGCTGGGTCACAAAGAGCGCCAAGGGGATCGATTTCCAGGCGAGATTTGCTTGATAGTCGATGAGCTGCCAACTCTGAAAGATCACAAATCCAGCCAAGCCGCCATTGAACAAAAAGGCCGCGACGCCGAAAGGACCATTGAACAAGAAAAGCGCTCGCACGGTCAGGAGCGCACCGGCAAAGGCGCAAAGGATAATCCCGAGCTTTGGCTCGACTCCGACAAGTTTGAGCTGGGCGTTGAAAAGATTTAGCCCAAAAGGGTAGTGCAGACGGTCGAAAGCGTAGATCGGATTTTCGGGCCAGAAGCGAGGTCCGCGGGCGAAGTAATTGATGTGTGTCAGATGCAAACAGATATCACCGAGGTTGTTGGGCGAGAGGACCTTGACAACCCCGTCCTGAACAAAGATCACGCGGGAAAACGCTCGTAGAGAGAACAGAACAAAAACCGCGGCGACGAGGATATGGATCCAGGAAACGGTAACGTGAGAAAGGCGAGGGGCTTCTTTTGGGAGAAAAGTGGCGAGAGCCGCTACGAGCAGACCTAAAGAAAGACTGAGACCAGCGGTTAACGGCGTCAGACCCAGCGAGCTGAAGGCAAACACCAGGCCCAGGAGCGTTGCCAGCGCGACCCAGGCAAGAGCGCACAGGGAGATCTTCATCGGGGACTGGCGGAAGGACGGAAGTCGGGTTCCTGGTCGGGAAAAATGTCTCTGAACGTTGTGTAACGAAAGTACCCTCGGCATTCACCCATGCCGTCACGCAATCGGAAGTTTACCGTGAAATAGGGATCTTTCAGCTTGGACTCAAGTGTCGCGGCACTCGTTTCTTCCACTGCGATAAAGTCGGCGTCCAGGTTCGCGGGCCAGCGGTCGTCACTGTTGTAGTACCCAATATTCGCGAAGTCGCCCAGCACCCACGGAATTGGAAAATAACTCGAAAGCAAAATCAAACCATGCAGCCGAGTAGTCGCTTGCGGATCGCGCTCCGCCAAAGCAAGGATCGGGTTCGTAAACCTTTCATAGTCACGGAAGGTCTGGACGTATACATACGGTTCTTTCGGGTTGTCGAACCGCAAAAAATTGACCTGATACGAACGCCAGCCATCGTGGGCGAGCAAGCCGACGGCAAGGAGCGCGCCGATGGGCGGGTTGACCCGCGCGCGAATGAAGTCAACAAGGTCGGCGCCGATGAGGAGATACGGCCACGCAATCGAGATGATACACCACGGGGTCTTGTAAGGAATGATGCTGTAGACCAGCAGAGTGCCTGCCGCGTAAATCGCGAGATAGCGCAGGACCGCATGGCCGCCGAAAACGTACCGCACACTGAAGAGAAGCCCGCCCAGACAGAACCATTCGTAAACCGTGAAGAGTTTGATCCAATACCAGTTGAGCTTCAGCGCTGACACATGGGAAAGCGGTCCATGGGCTGTCAGGAAATGCGGTAACAGCGGCGCTAAATCATAATCCGGCTTTCCATGACCGGCTGCTCCCAAGCCGGTTTTCGCCCAAGGAGTGAACGTCTGAAACAAGCCCTTCAGGCCGGACCAGTGCTGGAAGTTCCCTGAATAGAAAAAAACCAGGAGAAATATTCCTACCCCCGATGCCATGAGCAGATGAGTGGTGGGAAGGGGCCGAGGAGCGCGAGAGAGCCAGCCAGTCGACGGTCGCAGCTTGTTGAGCCACCAAAAAATCGGCACTGCGGCGGCAAACGCGAGAAAATGCAGCAAATACGTCTCTTTCGTAAGGATTGCTCCGGTGATGCCGAGGACGAGCGCCCAGGCTGAACGCCTTCGCGGAGCGGAGTAGAGGTCGAGTCCTCCCCACAGCAATAAAAGAAGGAAAAAAACCAACCAGCTCTCGTGAATGGAATAACGGTTATAGAAGAGAAATCCGGGAGAGATTGCCATGGCCAAGGCGGCCAGATAGGCGGCTGGCGCGCCGAGGAACCGTTGAAACCGCGTCAGGAGCCAGACCGACGCCACACCTACCAGGACAACTGGAAGCCGCAGCGCCCAGAGGTTCCGACCGAGCAAATGCAGCGAGACAAACAGAACATAGAAATGAAGAGGCCCATGATAATTGGTGGGGTCATAGGCGTAGAAGCCGTTCTTGGACATCTGGTCGCAAAACCAACCATTGATGCCCTCATCGAAATGAGGCGGTTTAAGATCGAGGAAGGCCAGGCGCAACACCGCCGCGAGCACCACAATAGCGATCGGAATTACAGTTTGTCGTTTGCCCATGAAAAGGAAGCACTTACCCCGGGAGAGGTCTAGCTACTCACCGCGCGGGAAGGGCCGGGTAAAAGCTCGCCGAATTTGTGCGCACGAACGAGTTGTGGCATGAGTTGTGTCCGATTCGCTCCGACCGGCGCAGTTATATATGCGATCTCTTTCATGATGTCCAAACAGATTCGGCCTCACCTTTCCCTGGTTATTCCTGCTTACAACGAGGCGCACCGTTTGCCGGTAACATTGCAGGAACTGATTCGCCACCGGCAATCGTGGCCCTTCAGTTTCGAAGTCCTGGTTGTGGTTGAGCCAAGTGTGGATGGAACGCTCGAATGCGCCGAAAAAGAGCGTCTGGTGTTTCCCGAATTGCGGGTCATCGCCAACCCAGTGCACCGCGGCAAGGGATACGCCGTGCGAACCGGAATGCTCGCCGCCCAGGGAGAGATTGTCGCCTTCACCGATGCGGATCTCAGCACTCCCCTTTCCGATCTCGATCGGGCAATCACGCTTTTCCACGAACAACCGGACATCGACTTAATTGTGGGCAATCGGCAACACCCGGAAAGCCAGATTTTGCGGCACCAGAGTATCCTGCGCGAGCTGATGGGGAAGACCTTCAACTGGATTGTCCAATTGCTTTCCGGTTTGAAAATCGCGGATACACAATGCGGCTTCAAAGGGTTTCGGGCGGAGGCGGCTCAGGAAATTTTCCGGCATCAAAAGACGGATGGCTTCGCGTTCGATGTTGAGGTGCTGCTGCTGGCTCGGGCATTGGATCTGCAACTTCTGGAGATGCCCGTGCACTGGTCCAATTCACCGGAATCCAAGGTCCATGTGATCAGCGATAGTCTTCGTATGCTCCGCGAAATCCTGGTGATGCGACGACTAGTCCGGGCGCGGCTGGCGGAAAATGTGAAATGCGTGAGTAAAGAGGTTGCACCGAAAACGTCAACCTAGTGTTCTGTTTGTGAAGTAGCTGGGCTTTCATTGGTTTGAGGGTCGTGGGCTAGCATATGTGTTGCCTCCGTCCCGGAGGGACGATGGATAATAGGCCGGCAATTTATTGCCGGTACCGCATCAAGTGTGGTCCCGTCCCGCAGGGCCGGGTTGAGGTCTCAAACGCCAATCCACGTTCCGCCACTGCGATGTTAGTCAGAGCGGCCTTGCGGGACGCTGGCTGGGGCTGATTCGAATACCGGCGCTTGAAGCACCGCCCTGTTTTCATTCTGCTCCTCCGGAGCGGGAAGCTCAAGCGCTTGCCAGACTCCAGACCAAGCCCTTCTTTGCCGGCCTCGCCGCCCAGAGTGCTACGCCGTGCGTTTTGCTTTTTGTGGCGAGTGTGTCACGGTTCCGAGTGAGTTTGACCAAAACGCTGGATCCAAATACTACGATGGCTGAGCTGCTGGCCGAATATCCCGGCGCGCAGAGAGCTCTTTTCCGCGAATATCACATCGGCGGTTGCGCAAGTTGCGGTTTTCAGCCGGACGAAACTCTGGCTGAGGTTTGCCAAAGAAACGACGATCTTCCGGTGAATGAAGTCATTGCCAAAATTTTGGAAGCGCAGGAAGCGGACCGAGAACTCCAGGCGACGCCGGCGGAAGTGTCTGAGCGGCTGCGGCAAGGCGAGCCTCTTCGCTTGATCGATGTGCGAAGCCGGGAAGAATGGGAAGCGGTTCATATCCCTAATTCGACTTTTCTTAGTCAGGAACTGATGCAGGAGATGATCACCAGCTGGCCGAAAGAACGGCAATTGGTTTTTGTGTGTCATCACGGCGTGCGCAGCCTGGATGCAGCGGCCTACTTCCGAGGTCATGGTTTCACGAATGCACGTTCCCTTTCCGGCGGCATCGATCAATGGAGCGTGGAGGTTGATCAAAAGCTTCCCCGCTACGATATTGAATGACTGATGAGCGAGGATTTTGCAAAACGTGTTGAGGCCGCGCTGAAAAGCCCGAAAAATCTGGGCGAGCTGGCGGATGCGGACGCCGTTGGAACTGTCGGCAACGCCGCTTGCGGCGACATGTTGAGGATGTGGGTAAAGTTTCGCGAGGAGAACGGCGAGCGCGTCATCGACAAGGCGACTTTCCAGACATTTGGCTGTGAAACGGCGATCGCGGTGGCGAGTCTGGCTACCGACCTGATCGCCGGGAAGACGGTGCACGAGGCCCTGACGATGTCCGGTGAGGACCTGGCAGCGCCGCTGGGCCCGATCCCTCCCGTGAAAATCCATTGCGCTCAGATGGTCGAAAGCGCCCTTCGCTCTGCTCTGGCTCCGGAGGAAAATCAGGCCACCGCCTCATCGCACGCAGGCGCACCGACGCTGCTTGAGCAATTTAAGACAGAAAAACCTCTGGGATCGAAAATCGTCCTGAAAACTCCTGATGAACGAACAAACGGAAATTGAGCTTAAACGGGATTGCGAAGCGATCCAGATCCCTGCCGGTTTGAAAACGACAATCCCCGCAGGGACGAGGATTATTATCACCCAGAGTCTCGGCGGGAGTTACACCATCGCCTGCGATTACGGCCTCTTTCGCATCAACGAGGAGCATGCTGATGCCTTGGGTTTGGAGGCGCGGAGTTCCGAGGGAAAAAAACAGCGAAGCACCGAGGAGGTTGACGAAGAGGAGGTCTGGGAGCAACTCCGGACGGTTTACGATCCGGAAATTCCGGTGAACATCGTCGATCTAGGATTGGTGTACGATTGCCAGGTAACCAAGGCGGAAGATACGGGTACCCGCGTCGACGTAAAGATGACCTTAACTGCTCCGGGTTGCGGGATGGGTCCCGCGATCGCGCAAGACGCGCGTGCGAAAATTCTAACCATCCCCGGAGTGGATGAAGCGCAGGTCGAGCTGGTCTGGGATCCCCCGTGGAACCAGCACATGATCAGCGAAGCCGGCAAAATGAAACTCGGTTTGGTCTGAACGAACGAGCGGACGGCCCCGCGCGCATACCAAGTAACGCCGGCATCCTGGGCGTGTCGGAGTTTGGCCTCTTGTCCCGGAGGGACCTTGGAAAATAGACCGGCAATTTATTGCCGGTACTCGATTTAAAGATGATCTCCGTCCCGGAGGGCCGGGTGATCCGGGACCATCGGACCGCAGGCCCGCAAGATGGAGGAAGAGCTTCGTTTTTCTGCGGAGGCATGATGACTCGGCTATTGCCGCTCCAGGCTCAATCCGGCCCTCCGGGACGGCGTCCTTATCAATCTGGAATACCGGCAATAAATTGCCGGCCTATTTTCCAACGTCCCTCCCGGGGCGGGAGACCGAGCCAGCGAGGATTGCCGATGCTCTTGCAAAGTCCGACAGACCCAGGATGCCGGCGCTGCCAGATACGGACGAGGGCGCCCGCGCTACAGGAGTGTCTTTCGCGTTGCATTTACCGGGTTCAGAGTTACTTTCGGCGTTCCAGCGCAACTATTTATGTCACAGCATCGAAGTTTGAAAGGGGCGAGCACTATCCAGACCAAGCGTAATGTGCTTAAACGATTTGAACGCGTGGAACTGCTGAAGAAGCGGGGACAATTCAAGCCGGGTGACAAAGTAATCGGATTACCAAAGACCAAGCCGGACGCTTGATCGGTGCCCTGCTAGTAGCCGCGCCACACGACGTTCGCAAGATCTCCCAATCTACGTGTGCGACTGAATCGCTTTCTCGCCCTTGCCGGGTTGGGATCCCGGAGGTCAACCGAAGCGCTCATCCGGGAACAGCGCGTATCGGTAAATGGAAGGTTGTGCGAGAACCTTGGCACGAATGTCGGCGAGACTGACCAGGTCAAAGTAGACGGGCGAGCTGTTCGCCCCGAAACCTTTTCCTACATCCTTTTCTACAAGCCCCGAGGTTACGAAGTAACACGCGGAAAGACCGGCTCGAGCAACACAATCTATCACCTGTTGCCGCGAGCTTTAAACCATTTGGCCCACGTTGGGCGTCTGGACGTGGACTCCGAGGGATTGCTCCTCCTGACCAACGATGGCGAACTCGCTCAAAAGATCTCACATCCCCGGTTCAAGCTCGAGAAAGAGTATTTGGTGAAGTTGGATCGCCCGTTTGATCTTTCCCATCTTCCACGCGTGCTTCGAGGCGTTTATCTTTCCGACGGGCGAGCCCGATTTGAAAAGGTCGTGAACCGCGGAAACAACCGGGTTGGGGTGATCCTTACTCAAGGCATGAACCGCCAGATCCGACGCGTATTTGCCGCTTTGAATTACAAAGTCAGGGAACTCGTCAGAGTGCGGATCGGATCGCTGACTCGATCAGGGCTGGCTCCGGGCCAGTTTCGCAAGTTGAAATCAGAGGAGATCCGCCTTCTGAAAAGCTTTCGTCCGGCCGCATCGCCGGTTTCCGCGAACAGACCTGATCCCCATCGGCGAGCCAGTACGGGTTCCAAAACCCGGCCAGAGCAACCATCACGAGTACGATTGGCCGGCGGCAGGACGGCCACGACCAACCGGGGCGAGAGAAGAACGCCAAGTGCCTACGCAACAAGCCGGAACCCTGCAACGGCGAAGTGATGGTCAAAAGCAGCTATTCGGTTTTAAACAACCTCAGATCACTGGCTCGGCTGGCAGGCATCATCCGAGTCAGCTCATTGAAGAAACCGGCCGCCAGCGGGAAAGCGGATGCCGGATCGACCGCCTGGTATCCCTGAGCACGAAACCAGGTGAGCTGACGACGGGCGTACTGTCTTGTTTGTCCGCAGATATCTTCCCGGCAGGCTTCCAACGAAAGATTTCCGGAGAGATATTCCTTGATCGATCGAAAGCCAATCATTCGTGCCGCGCCAGTGTGCAAGCCCGAGTGATCGGCCACCTCTTCAACGGCCCCCTGGGCCAGCATCCGGCTGACGCGTGCGTGAATGCGTTCGTCGAGCGTGCGGCGGGGTCGGTCGAGGAACACTGCTTTCCATCGGTTGCCTGGGGCGGCTCGCTGGAAACTGGAAAAGGGCTTTCCTGTGAGGAAACAGACCTCGAGTGCCCGGATGATCCGGCGCGGATTACGTTGGTCGATATTGGCAAAAGAGTCGGGATCGAGAGTTGCCAACTCGGAAAGGAGCGCTGCCAAAGGTCGCCGGGCGAGCTGGTCCCGCAACGCGGGGTTGGCCGCGGGAAGCGACGGTAGCGAATGGGTGAGAGCCTGAAGATAAAAGCCGGTGCCGCCCACAACCAGCGGAACCATGCCTGCTCGATTTAAATCGCGAATCTTGCGACCGGCAAGCTGAGCAAAACGGAATGCGTCGAAATTTTCGGCCGGCTCGACAAAACTGAGCAGGTCGTGGGGAACGGCCGCGAGTTCCTTTTCCTCCGGCTTTGCCGCGAGCACGTCAAAGCCTTTGTACATTTGAAACGCGTCGGCATTGAGAATCTCGGTGTGGCAGGCCAGCGCCAGCTTCGCGGCGAAGGCTGATTTTCCGACTACGGTCGGCCCGGCAATAATCAAAAATCGTAGATCGGCCAGCGATGCCTCAGAGACTGTCATCGTGAATCGAGAAAACAAAAACCCGCACTCAACTTGTGAGCGCGGGTCTTGAAACCTTCGGAACGAATTTACTACGCCGCTCGCTCCATGTCAGGTGTCTTCGCCCCGCTGACAACCAACTTTCGGCCTAAAAACTCCTTATCGTGGAGTTCCTCAACCGCACGACGTGCCTCTTCAATGGTTGTCATCTGGACGAAAGCAAACCCTTTCGAACGTTGCGTATACTTGTGGGAGACGATTTCCGCATTGCGAACTTGGCCGACCCCCTTAAAAAGCTCGAACAGGTCGCTCTCGGTAGCGTCGAAGGAGAGATTGCCCACGTAAAGCTTCGGCGAAGTTACCTCAACGAGTTCCGGCTTCCGACTGATCCTCTCTTTCGGAACGGCTTTCGGCACCGGCTTTTCTATCGATTTCACCGGGGCGGATGGCCGCGAGCCCTGGAAAAAGGTCCGTATCCGCTGCCAAAGAGTCGGCTTTTGCTTCGGAGAAGCAATGCGGCTGCTGGCTACATGGCCTGAACGTTTGCGGCGACCTCGGCGAGATCGTCGTCCTTGATAGTGCATAGGTTGGGATTTCATTTCATGCTGAATTCTGAAGTTCATCAGGTGAAGGCATGCACTTTGCATACTGAGAAAGAACAGATTGGGCGGAACTTAGCCCCTAAAACCCAATACCCTCACCGTAACATCCAGGAGTATTCGGGCGGCTGTGGAAGGTGAGCACCCGGACTTGGAACCACTCCGCTCCAGACAAGTCTGTTCGCGAAGAGTCTAGCCCGACTTTGTGCGCCAGCGCCCAATAGCTTCTAGCCCACGTCAACCCCAAGCCCGGCATCTCCCGTGTTACAACGTCCTATATAATGGAAGGAACCACGTCGGGCAAATGTTTTGCGTGGTGTGGAGTGCGTGCGACTTGTCGCCGGTTTAGTCTCCGCGTGGCGCGGGGCAATATTCCTCCGAATGCGGCCGGCTCCGGTGGTCCCTTGTTTTTTCTTGAGCCGCGCTCCGCGCGGTCTTAAAGCGGCGACAAGTCGCACGCACTCCACAACGCCACTGCCCCGAAACCAGTCCCCTATAGAGCAAGAAGATTCCTAAAACGGAGATCCCTTTACGCTACTCGGCCGCAGCAATTCTTGTATTTTTTGCCGCTACCGCATGGGCACGGATCGTTTCGACCGACTTTGGGAGTATCGCGTTTGGCCGAGGGGAGCACCAACTCCAGCTCGCTGTCGCCATTTCCGCTATCCTCCCGGTTCGGGAAACCGAAGTTTTCTTTTCGCGGCATGGGTCCGCCGACCGGAACACGCAGCGTACCGGGTAATTCCGGACTTTGCGGAAGGTTGAACGGCAGAGAAGCCAGGAAATGTTCGAAAGCCATTAGGTTGGTCGTACTGCGGAAGAGATTGGAAAGAACCTCATTCTTAATACTTGCCATGAGTTGGCTGAACATTTCATAGGCTTCCGCCTTATATTCCACCAAGGGATCTTTTTGCCCATAACTGCGAAGGTAAATGCCCTCCCGGAGGCCATCCATGGCATACAGATGTTCCTGCCAGAGGCGGTCGATCGCATTCAAGAGGATGTAGCGCTCCAAGCCGGAGACTGCATCGGACTCCTCATGGCTGACCTTTTGCTCATAAGACTGCTTCACTCGATCGACGAGGAACTGGGCATTTTCTTCGATTGTCCGCGTTTCCAGGCCGGCGCTTTGCCGTGTCAGACCGAGCGGGAAAGTGGTCGTCACCCACTGGAGCAGGCCGTCGTAGTCTGGTTCTCCACTGTCCCTGTCCTCCAGGTATTCGCGGACCCGCTGGGGCAGAACTTCCTCGACGATCTCAAACACCAGTTTGCGCGGCTCGCTGGTCTCAAGGGTCTCGTTGCGAAGAGCGTAAACAACTTCTCGTTGTTTGTTCATCACGTCGTCGAAGTCCAGCGTCCGTTTGCGGATCATGTAGTTCCGCTGCTCCACGCGCTTTTGCGCGGTCTCGACACTCCGGTTCAGCCAAGGATGCTCCAACTCCTCTCCGTCTTTCAGCCCGAACCGCTCCATCATCGACGTCATTTTCTCCGATGCGCCGAAATTCCGCATGAGATCATCCTCGAAGCTCACATAGAATCGGGATGAACCGGGATCGCCTTGACGCGCGCACCGGCCCCGTAACTGTCGATCTACGCGCCGCGATTCATGCCGCTCGGTGCCGAGTACATGCAGACCGCCGATTTCCGGCACTCCGTCGCCAAGCTTAATATCGGTCCCGCGTCCGGCCATGTTAGTCGAAATGGTTACGGTGCCGCGCTGACCGGCCCGGGCCACAATTTCGGCCTCCTGGCGGTGGTACTTTGCGTTGAGAACGTTGTGCGCGATTTTTTCGCGTTTGAGCATTCGGGAGAGCAACTCGGATGCTTCGACGCTCGCGGTGCCGACCAGTACCGGCTGCCCTTTGGCATAACACCCTTTGATCTCGTCAACCACCGCGCTGTATTTCTCGCGGCGGGTTTTGTAAATGCGATCATTGGCGTCCGCCCGGATACAAGGCCGATTAGTTGGAATGACGGCGACATCGAGCTTGTAGATGTCGTGGAACTCGTTGGCCTCGGTTTCGGCCGTTCCTGTCATACCTGCCAGCTTGTAGTAGAGGCGAAAGTAGTTTTGGATCGTAATGGTGGCCAACGTCTGCGTCTCACGATCGATCTGGACGCCTTCCTTCGCTTCGACCGCCTGGTGCAGACCGTCGCTCCAGCGGCGTCCCGGCATCTTCCGTCCAGTGTGTTCGTCAACGATGATCACCTTGTTCTCTTCGATGACGTAGTCGACATCCTTCTCGAACAAGCAGTAGGCCCGGAGCAGTTGTGAAATGTTGTGGATCCGTTCGGCCTGGTTGTCACAGAACTGCTGGCGCTCTCGCTTCTTTTCGTCTTTCGCTTGAACGGTCAGACTCGAGTCAAGATCGATCTCCGTAAATTCGCTGATCAGGTCGGGCAAAACAAAGGCGTTCGGGTCGTCTGGATTCAAAAAGAGCCGACCCTTCTCCGAGAGATCGGCTTCCTGGTGCTTTTCATCGATGGCAAACAACAGCTCTTCTTTCAGGGCGACCAGCTCATCCTTGCGAGAGTCCTGGTAGAAAGAGAGCTCCGCCTTGTCGAGAGCCTTGCGATGTTCCGGATCTTCCATCAACCGGAGCAGCCCTTTGTTGCGGGGTTGACCAAGCTTGACCTTGAACAGCAACCGGCCGGCCTCCTCCAGATTGCCTTTCTCGATGGCCTCTTTTGCTTCCGAGCTGAGACGGTTGCACAGCATGGTCTGCTTTCGGACCAGTTGCTCGACCAGTGGTTTGAACTTGTCGTATTGATGCGAAGAAACCGTTGCCGGACCACTGATGATCAATGGCGTACGGGCTTCATCGATCAGGATGGAATCGACTTCATCGACGATCGCATAATAATAGCCGCGCTGGACCTGCTGGTCCTTCGAAGTGGCCATTCCATTGTCGCGAAGGTAATCGAATCCGAACTCGCTATTTGTCCCGTAGGTAATATCGCATTCGTACTGTTCGCGACGGAGGTCGGGTGCCTGGTCGTGCTGAATACAACCAACGGTCAACCCGAGCAGGTGGAAAAGCTCGCCCATCCACTCCGCATCTCGTCGCGCGAGATAGTCGTTCACGGTCACCAGATGAGCGCCTCGTCCGGCCAGCGCGTTCAGATAAAGAGGGCAAGTGGCCACCAAAGTCTTGCCTTCGCCCGTCGCCATCTCGGCGATCCGTCCGGAGTGTAATACGATGCCGCCAATCAGCTGGACATCGAAGTGCACCATGTTCCAGGTAGTCAGCTGGTCGCAGACGTTGTAACTGCGTCCACAAAGACGCCGGGCGGCGCTTTTCACACACGCAAAAGCATCCGGCAGAATCTCGTTAAGGCGACTCGCCAAAGCCTCCGGATCCTCAATCTGCCCAAGCTCCGTCCTCCAGGCAGCAGTCTTCTCCCGTAGCTGCTCCTCACTCAACGTCGCGTACTCTTGCTCCAGCCGGTTAATCTTCTCGACCAAGGGCCGCAACCGGCGAACTTCTCGTTGGTTCTTGGAACCAACCACCTTTTTTAAAATCCAGCTGACCATTCTTTTTCTCCTACTTACTGCCGGGATGAGAAACCGGGATCGCAGCTAAATCCGGTGGAAGCCTATCGGGTTCAAAAGTTTCGAAATGCAACCTCGCCAGACTCTCGAAACGACATCCAAAATCCGGTCGCCGGTCACCACTGCGATCTACCAGACATCCAACCGCGACGACGTGCGCGCCGCTCTTCCGAACAATATCGATTGTTTCCCGGACTTTTCCACCTCTTGTCACCACGTCCTCCGCCACCACAAAGCGCTCTCCCGGACTGATCGCAAACCCCCGGCGAAGAACAAGTTTCCCATCGAACTTTTCCGCGAAGATATGCCGCTTGCCTAAAAAGCGCGCCATCTCCTGACCGACGACTATTCCGCCCAATGCCGGTGAAATGACAGCGTCGCACTCCACATCGCGGATTTGCCCGGCCAGCTCACCGCAAAGCCGCGTAGCGAGGTCGGTGTATTGCAAAACCAGTGCGCATTGGAAGTATTGGCGGCTGTGAAGCCCAGAGCTTAGCACAAAGTGACCTTCGAGCAGGGCGCCTGTCCTGTTGAAAATGTCTAAGAGAGTTTCCGCCACAATTTGTTTAAACATTCACCGCGACGGCTTCGATCTCAACTCGTGCGCCTCTCGGCAAGGCGCGCACTTCAACAGTGGAACGCGCCGGAGGTTCGGTCGAGAAGAAGGTCTCGTAAACACTATTCATCTCCGCGAACTCCCGCAGATCAATCAGGAAAACCGTTGTCTTTACGACCTGTTCGAGACCAACCCCGGCCGCTTTGAGGGTGGCGGCGAGATTGCGCAAAACGCGTCGGGTCTGCTCGGCTATGCCGCCTTGCACGAGCTGGCCGGTCTGCGGATCCAGGGGGATTTGACCGGAGCAAAAGATCATGGAGCCGGCGGTGATCGCCTGGGAATAAGGCCCAATGGCCGAAGGAGCGTCCGGAGTTGCAATGACCTGTTTCATGGAAGGGTTGCAAGGCTACCGGTCCAAGGCTCGGTGTCAACCGGTCGTCCGAGGACGCTCAGTTCGATTTGGCGATCATTTGTTCCAAATCGGCGACCCTGCGCTGCAGTTCTTTCACCGTCTTGTAAATGCCTGGCAAGCGCTTGAGATGGACCTCGCGTTCCAGAAAATCGCGCTTCGGCTGGGCCGGCGAGCCGATGACCACCCCGCGCTCGGGAATGTGGCTGGTGATCCCGGCCTGCGCGTGCACCACTGCATCGTCGCCGACGGTAAGATGATCCGGAAGACCAGCCTGACCACCGAGCACTGCGCGATCACCGACAATTGAGCTACCCCCGAGCCCCACTTGGGAGACGATCAGGCAGTTTTGACCGATCGTGACGTTATGTCCGACCTGAACTAAATTGTCGATTTTTGAGCCGCGGCCGACCCGAGTCTCTCCTAAAGTGCCCCGATCGATGCATGTGCCGCAGCCAATCTCCACCTCATCCTCGACCACCACACAGCCGACCGAATGAATCCGGAGCAGTTCGGTGTTGAAATTTTTCACCTCGCCGGTTTGGCGGACCGACTCGACACTGCTCTGCTCTGGCGTGACGAAAGCAAATCCGTCTCCGCCGATTACCGCGTTCGGTTGAACAATCACCCGGTTTCCTAATCGGCTTCGGTCTCCAATACAAACGCCGGCATGAAGCAAGCAATCTTCCCCGATTTCAACGTCAGCACCAACACTTACATTACAAACCAGGCGCGACCCGGAGCCGACTCGCGCTCGCGGACCAACCCAGCAATGTGGTCCAATACTGACGTGGTCACCGACGATCGCGGTCGAATCGACCGATGCGGACGGATGGATCCCGTCGCCAACAAAGACCGGACGCTCAAATAACTTCGTGAGTTTCGCCAGAACCAGTCGAGGACGGTCAACCCGGATCTGGTTTGGGGTCGGAACACCGGTCAACGTTTCAGGCACAACCGCGCTGAGAGCCCCGTTCGAAATCAGCAGTGGAATAACCGCTGGTGACAATACAAACGCAAGGTCCCCAGACCCTGCTGCGGCGGCCGGATGAACCACTCGCTCGATCACCACAGAAGGGTCTCCCTGCAGCTTGCCGCCGATCAGCTCTGCAATTTCGCGAAGGGTTTTCATCGTGGGGAAAGACTAAAACCATGAATAGCGTTGAACGTCAATTGGAAGCGGCGTGAGCGGCTTGAGCGCAGCGGTAGCCGTAGCGTGGGCGGCCTCCTCGGTACTTATGAGCGGGCAGCCACACACCTAGGCATTTCGCACAGCGCTATGCTGACCGCTCAGATCGGGTAGAGTACGGACGAGGCCTCCATCCATACCAGGTAGCGCCGGCAATCCTGCCGGTTCAAAAAGCTGACAAGCTGGAAGCTTGTCCTACCTTGAAGCCGAAAGACCCGACGCCGTCCGAGCTACCGCTACCACTGCGGTCAAGCCGCTCAAACCGCTCAAACCGCTCACCCTGCTCCTCTCACCGTCACAAACCAGGTATAGTGCTCGCCCGGGCGCAAACTGCGTGTTTCGGCCACGCTCGTCGCGGTTTCGGCGCGCAGCGTAGTCCGCCCCGGACCGAGCGCGGTGATTTGCAGGCTGTACTCTTCATTGCGGCGCCCGATGAGGGTTACCGACGAACGTTCCGCACTCAGCGCAAAATGTCCGAGATCGACGTCATTCAGCCGGAGATCGACTTCTTTTGTCTCCGGCTTGCCAACCGATTGGATCCAGAAAGTGAATGCCGCCACCTGTCCGTCCTCAAGGCCTTGCTCAAGCCCTCGCGCCAGCGCTTCCACGGAGGGCGGAAATTTTTCATCTCTGAGCAAACGCTCGGCATCGGCCAGCACCGGCCCACTCAGCTTCGTCCGGGCCTCAATAAGCAGCCGGAAGGTCAACAGCGGGTTCAAGAGATTCTGTCGAAGGAGCGCACGGGCGGCGAGGGTTGTCTCAGGATCGACGTCGTCACTGCCCAGTTCGAGCACCCGGTCGGGCGGGTTTTGTACCAAGTGCGAGAGAAAGTATTGGATCACTCCGGCGAATCCGGCAAGCGCGACAAGCAGGAGGGCAGACCGCAAGAGGAATCCTAGACCCCTGGCTGCGCGCGGGGTTTGCCGGTACGCGCTTCGATGAAGTACGCGTTTTTTGCGGATCTGATCCATCGACCTCCATCTTGGAAATGGTGTACGGCGCTCCCCGGGAGGGCGCCGCCTGCCCCGGTCTCACCGCGGGACGCCCGCAAGTCGGACAATACTGTCGAATTCGGCCTTCGTGAGAGGCACCACCGACAAACGCGATTGTTTCAGAAGTGCAATATTCTGCAGCTCCGGCCGGCCTTTCATGGTCGCAAGAGTGACCGCCGGGCTAAGCGAACGTACCGGGACTAGTTCGACCGCTACCCAGTCGCCCTCCACCGAAGTCGGATCGCGGAACGCCTCTTTGCTCACTTGGGCGACTCCGACGACCGCCTTTCCATTGACACTATGGTAGTAAAGCACTTGGTCTCCTCGCTTCATCGCTCGGAGGTTGTTGCGTGCCTGAAAGTTGCGGACGCCAGTCCAGTCGGTCTTTCCATCGGCCAGAAACTGTTCCCAGGAATACGCCGTAGGTTCCTGCTTCACCAGCCAGAAGTTGGGCATCGATCTCGAATAACACGGGGCGGCTTCGGTGTCAGCGTTGAAGAAAAAATTCTCGCTGGATCAACCTCCAGCGTTCAAGCACTCTGACCACGCGATGCCGGGAGTTTTTATCACTTTTGAAGGAGGCGAAGCCGCCGGAAAATCGACGCAGATGGGGCGTCTGCAACAACGGCTGGAAGGCTTGCGTCGCTCCGTCCTTGGGCTGCACGATCCAGGGAGCACCGATCTCGGGGAAGCGATCCGCGAGTTGCTCCTTCATTCGCGCCAAAGCTCTGCCATGCGCCCGGAAACTGAATTGCTGCTTTTCTCGGCCAGTCGCGCCCAGCTTGTCGCAGAGGTCATCGCGCCGGCTTTGGCAATAGGGCACGACGTTCTTTGCGATCGTTTTACCGACTCAACCGTTGCCTATCAAGGCTACGGCCGCGGGCTGGATCGAGAAATGATAGAGAACCTCGCCGCTTTCTGTACGCAAGGGTTGCGGCCTCACCTCACGATCGTACTCGATCTCGATCTGGCGACGGCTCGCCGTCGCCGCCTTCGCCAAGTGCGCCCGCTCGGCTTGCGGGATCGGATGGAATCTCAGCCGCCCGATTTTTTTGAGCGCGTCCGCGCCGGTTTCCTGGCCTTGGCTGACTCGGAGGAGAACCGCGTAAAGGTCATTGATGGCTCTGCACCAGTCGAGCAGGTTGAACAGGCAGTTTGGCGGGAAGTCCATGGCCTTTTTAAGTAAACAAGCCCTCGAATTATTGCTGGCGGCGTATCGCCGCGGCAAGCTGGCACACACTTTCTTGTTTTCCGGACCGGAAGGTAGCGGCAAACAGAAACTGGCTCAGGAGCTCTTCAAATCGATCAACGATCTTCCCAACGCGCTGGGACATCCCGATTTTCACCGGATCGAGCCCGAGTCGAAAGCACGCCGGATTCTGGTTGATCAGGTGCGTGTCCTGGAGAGCGCCCTGCACATGCGGGCGACCGAAGCCCGGCAAAAGTTTGGGGTCGTCCTGGATGCAGATCGCCTGATGCCGCAGGCCGCCAACGCGTTTCTGAAAACTCTCGAAGAACCGCCCGAACAGTCGATTTTGATCCTGCTCACCAGGCTGCCTGAGGCTCTGCTAGACACCATCCGGTCGCGGTGTGTTCAAGTGCCGCTGCGCCTCACCGGACCACCGATCCTGGAGCCGGAAGCCGGGGTGCTGCTGGATGCGCTGGGCCGCTTTTTTGAAACCAACAATTTTTCAATTGTTGGAGCGCTTGGATTGGCACGCAAACTGGAAGAAGCCTTGGCGAATGCGCGGGCTCGCATCGAGACGGAACACGAAGGGTTGCTGGAGCGAGACAGTGAGATCTACAAGAATCGAACCGATGGCCGATGGCTGGAGGATATGGAGGACCGGCTCAACGTGCTCACGGAAAGCCGCTATATCCAGATAAGGTCCTCGTTGCTTTGGCATCTGAAGGAATGGTTGGGTGACGTCGTCCGTCATCAACAAGGCGTCGCTAATCTCGATCTGCCGACCTATCGAGAAAAAACGGCAGCTGCCGCCGAGAGAACCAGCGTTGCCGATCTGCTCCGGCGCATCGGCGCAATCGAATCGCTCGAAGATCAACTGGGCCGGAATGTTCAAGAGAATCTCGCCGTCGAAGTAGCATTTCTCAAAGCTTTCGGACCGCCCACGAAGGAGTTCGCCGAAGCGGGCAAAGTTGTGCAATAGTCAGTACTGCCAGCAGGGTAGGGGTTGGACCAAGCGGGGATCTGAGAAATAATCTTGGTTATGAATCTACTCGTACTTCGACATGCTGAAGCAGTCCCGCACGCGGCTACCGATGCGGAACGCGGCTTAACGGAGAAAGGCGCAAAACAGGCGAAGACGGTTGGGCGCTTTTGCGTGAGCCAGGGTTTGATTCCCGGGTTGATTTTTTCGAGCCCGCTTGTCCGGGCGCGCGATACCGCACAGATCGTGGCCAGTTGCCTCGAAGGCAGGAACCCGGTGCGGCTCGCGGAGGAACTTCGGCCGGGAATGACCCCGGAGAGAGGTTTGGGCCTTTTGCGAAAGGAGTCGCCACACACGACGATCATGCTCGTTGGTCATGAGCCGGATTTGACCAGATTTTGCGCCAACCTATTGGGAGCGGAAGAGCAAGCGATTCACCTGAGAAAAGCTGGCCTGGTCAGCATGTCGCTCGCTGAGCTAAAGGCGGGAACCGCAATTCTTGAGTTTCTCTTGCCGGTGAAATTCTTATGAAACCAGAGGTCATTCGCACCAAGTCTCTTGCGCGTACAGCCTCCCGTTTTATCGCTGACAGCGCAAATGAAGCGATTGACGCTCACGGATTTTTTTGCCTCAGCCTGAGCGGATGTGAAGGTCCGCGCGCGGTCTACCAGGCACTGGCGCTCATGGACTGTGCCTGGACGAAATGGATTATCACGTTCGGCGATGAGCTTTGTTTACCGCCGGATGATGCGCGGACGAACTATCGAATCGCTTCGGAATGCTTTCTCATGGTTACGACGCCTGGCGAAGTGTTGCGGATGAAAGGAGAGTTGATGCCCCAGGAGGGTGCGGAGGAATACAATTCCGCGATCCATTACCTGGCTGTGCGATTCCGGCAAGAACGCCTGGCGCACGATCTAGTTTTGCTCGGGTTGGGAGAGGACGGCCACACCGCATCGCTCTTTCCCGAGACGCCGGCGTTGCGCGAAACCAGCCGTGATGTGGTCTGCAATTTCGTGCCAAAGCTGGATGCCTGGCGGTTGACTGTCACCTTTCCGCTCATCAACGCGGCGCACCGAGTTGCTTTCCTGGTCAACGACCCTCGTCATGAACCGTTGGTGGAAGCCATTCTGCATGGCGACAGCAGCCTTCCGGCCGGCCGGGTACAGCCAAGCTCGGGAGAGTTGATCTGGTTTATCGCATCGTGATAACATCCCCAAAATTCTCGGTATCCGCGCTCTCATGAACGAACTACTGGAGGTTGTCAGTCGATGTAATTCGGGAAGTGAACCTCCGGGAGCTTTGCACTGGCAGCCGCTCACGGCGGTTCCCCTCGAAAGCTGGGAGCGCTGGCTGCAAACCGATTTCGCGACCGGTCTTTTGCCGCATCTTGGCGCGGTGCTCTCGCTGGCCGGCCGGCAGCATGTTCGCGAAATTATTGGACTGGATCTGGAGTACGACCAGACGCTCGAGATGCCGCTTCGGACAAAAAGCGCGCAGCTCGGGCAAAACCTTCTTCAGAGAACCCCGGCTCGGGGAGACCGGATGTTCGCCCGCTTACAGCAGGCGACCCGTGCGGGACAGACGCCGGGTCATTATGCGACGGTTTTCGCTTGCCGGGCGGCATCCTTTTCAATCCCGGCGCGCTTGGTTTTTCTGTCCTATTGCTGGCAGGAACTGAGCTGGAGTCTGACCGACGAGGAAGATCTATCCGGCTTTCTGGCCGCTGCCGCCAAGGTCGTGAACGAATTCCTCTCCGCGTCGCCTTCTTACCCGAGGTGCCAGGAAAATGCCTGATATTCTCCAGGAGCAAAAAACCAAAGTGCGCTTGGACGTGCCTTGGAACGTGGTCGTCCATAACGATCCGGTAAATCTCATGAGCTACGTTACGCTCGTTTTCCAGAGGGTTTTCGGTTTTTCCCGCGACAAGGCCCAGCATCACATGCTCGAGGTTCATTATAGAGGCCGGTCCATTGTCTGGAGCGGCCAGCGGGAGCGAGCGGAATTCTACGTTCAGCAACTGCACGGCCACCTGCTGTTGGCGACCCTTGAACAGTCTGAGTGATGCTTATTCGCGGGCGGAATGATGGGACGATCGAGTTTTTGGATATCGAGCCGATCGAAGTCGAGTTAATCCGGGAGATCGTTCCACTGGCCGACTCGGGCGACAGCCAACCTGACAATCGGCTTTTCCCTCCGCCCGCCGCCGAGACCGAGACGGAATTTCTCCGGGATTGGGCGGAGTTTGTAGAACCAGAGCTGCGGCGTCTCTTTCTCTCGGCGCGAACCGTCGTAAAAGAAGATATCGACCACCTCCAAAGTCCGCGGGGAGGCCATGGTCGGCTGAAGATCCGGGCGGAACATGGCGAAGCCTGGCTGAACACGCTGAACCAGGTCAGGCTTGTGCTCGCCGACCGCTACAATTTTACGGAGAGGGAGCTTTCCAGTCACAAGGTTCCGCGAGCGTTCACCAAACGAGAACTGGTTCTGGTGCAGATTAACTTTTATGCCGCGGTCCAGGAGCGAATCATCGAGCTTCTGGAGGGCCGTTCGCTGGGGTGAGCATCACGTTTAACGTTTCGCTGAAATGCAGGTGAAACGCACAATGTGAAACGCGAGTCTCCCGCTCTATCGCGTGGATCCTAAAGGGGCGACAAGTCGCACGCACTTCAAAGTATGTCTTTGGCAGCGCGTCCCCAGACAACGTCAAAACGCTCTGGATTAGTACCCGGCAAAGGCGATGTTTCAGCGTGTTCGACGATTTGCCAGTCATTGACGCTCAACGTTCTCCGAGGCTAATCTGAACTTATGAGTAAACCTGTTGTCGAGGTGCAGGTCCGCGCGATCATTCCGACCTCTGGAAGTTGCGCGGTTTTTCTCGGCAATGAGGAGAAGGTGTTCGTCATTTACGTAGATCAGACCGTTGGTGCCGCGATCACGATGTTCATGCGCGGTATGCAGAAGGAGCGCCCGCTTACGCACGATCTGCTCGGCCATATCTTGCGGGCACTGGGCGCCCAAGTAGACCGGATCATCGTCAACGATCTCAAGCGCGGCACCTACTACGCGCGTTTGATCCTGAGCGCGGAGAATGAGTTACACCAGCGCAAGTTGATCGAAATCGATGCTCGCCCGAGCGATTGCATCGCCATGGCAACCCAGCAAAGCGCTCCGATCTACGTCAGTCGCGAGGTTTGGGAGGAAGTTGAGGATATGGCCGAGGTATTGCGGAAAATGGAAGAGGAAAGTTCCGGACCTGGCGAGTCCGGGGAAGAGGAATGATACCGGTTGGCCCAAGTTCGTTTGCCGCCGGAACCAAATCGCCGTTTGCGGTCCAGAATTCCTGGCTTGGCCGTTGCATTTGGAACTAGGCCTACTAGCTTGCGGCAGCATGTCTGAACTCTGGGATATTCCGTCGGCGGTTGCCCTGTATAACATAGATCGATGGGGTTCGGGTTATTTCACAATTAATCGGTTGGGGAATGTGCAAGTGATGCCGACCCAGTCCGAGCACCAGGCGATCGACCTCACCGATGTGGTCGCCAAGGCCAAGGAGAGCGGCCTAAGTTTTCCTTTGGTAATTCGTTTCCAGGATCTGCTTCGCCACCGCGTGGAAACGATCAACCGAGCCTTCCAATCAGCGATTACCGAGGCCGGCTACCGCAACGTCTACAAAGGGGTTTTCCCGATCAAGGTCAACCAGCTCCGGGAGGTGGTCGAGGAAATCCTCGACTCCGGAAGTCCCTATAATTTTGGGCTCGAAGCCGGGAGCAAACCCGAGTTAATCGCCGCTCTGGCCGTACATCAAAACCCGGAAAGCCTCATCATCTGCAACGGCTACAAAGATACCATCTACATCCAAAACGCCCTACTCGGGCGCAAGCTTGGCAAGCAGGTCATCATGGTAGTCGAAAAGCTCGAGGAAATCCGTCAGATCGTGCAGGTCTCGCGCGATATGAATGTCCTCCCTATTCTTGGACTGCGCGTCAGGCTACAGGCGAAGGGCTCGGGCAAATGGGCGACCAGTGGAGGCGAAAACGCGAAATTCGGACTCTCGACCGCGGAACTGGTTGCAGCCAGTAACTATCTGAAATCCGAAGGATTGGCCGAGACATTGGAGCTGGTGCATTTCCACGTCGGTTCGCAGGTGCCGGATATCGGTGTGATCAAGCGGGCCGTCCGCGAAGCGGCGCGTTTCTGCGCCAAACTCACCAAGATGGGGCATCCGGTTCGCTACGTTGATGTGGGCGGCGGCCTGGGAGTGGACTATGACGGCTCGCGCACCGCCTTTGATAGTTCGATGAATTACACTCTCCAGGAGTACGCCCGCGACGTCGTTTATAACATCATGGACGTCTGCGATAGCGAAGAAGTACCTCATCCCATCATTGTGAGCGAAAGTGGTCGAGCCATCGTTGCGCATCATTCGGTCCTGATTGTCGAAGCCTTTGGGTCAATCGAAAAAGGAACTGCTGACTTGCCCCTGACTGTACATGATTCCGATCCAAAGGTGCTGCACGACATGATCGAGATTCAACGAACGCTCACCAAACAGAACCGGATGGAAAATCTGCACGATGCACAACAGTTGAAAGAACAGGCGCAGTCGATGTTTGAGCTGGGTTTACTTGATTTGGAGAGCAAGGCCCGGATCGAGACAATTTATTGGCAGATTGCGCAATCTGTTGTGGAGCTCTGCCGCGGAATGCGCTACGTGCCGGATGAGATCAAGGAACTGGAGACTGCGTTGGGGGATCAGTACCTTTGCAACTTCTCGGTTTTTCAGTCGTTGCTCGATCACTGGGCTCTTGGCCAGCTGTTTCCGGTGATGCCTGTTCACCACCTCGAACAAGTTCCCGACCGCAATGGGACGCTCGTGGATATCACTTGTGATTCCGACGGCAAAGTCAGCAAGTTCATTGATCTACAGGATGTGCGAGACACTTTGCCGCTGCACCGCGTGGTGCCGGGTGAGCCTTATTACCTCGGGTTCTTCTTGATGGGCGCCTACCAGGATATTATGGGAGACCTGCACAACCTTTTCGGCCGGGTGAACGAAGCGCACGTTTTTCTGGATGAAGATGAAGAATCCGGCTGGTATGTCGAGGAGGTCATCGAGGGGAGCACGATCGGCAGCGTCCTCTCAATGACTCAATGGGATGAGAATCTTTTGACGCGGCTTTTGAAAGGCCAGATCGATGCTGCGATCAAATCCGATCGGCTCAAACCCAGCGAAGCGATGCGCCTGCTCAGCGAGTACGAACGCGGCTTGAAGGGTTATACGTACCTGAATTTCGGCAAGTAATTTTGGAGTGCGCCTCTCTTGCGGCGCTTTGAGGGCGCTGCGTGGCGCAGGCTTCCAGGACTTGTCGGGCTTTGATCTGTGTCCGGGCGAAGATTTTGCGATGCTATGGTAAGGTCCGACACACCCTTCCAGTCAGTCGTCTTCTAACTAGCCCCCGAAGAAGTCGCGGAACGAGCGTAACAGGCGCCGGCCGAAATTATCATTGTCGGGCAGCGGCTGTTGTTGAGCGCGGAAGGGTTGCGGCTGTTCTCCGAGATGGACCGGACAAGATTTCTGCGGGACACGGGATTGCGGTAAAGTGATCTCGTAGCTGGTTCCCGCCGCCTGACAGCCACTCGTCGCGAGATCGTTCGAGATGGAGCATAACTGTACGCGCACGAGAGGTTCCGGGGCCGGGAACTCGCCATCCGGATATTTCTGGCGAGAGGCTTTTTCCATGATTCGCACCCAGATCGGGAGGGCCAGCGTGGCGCCATATCCTCTCTGTTCGATGGTCTGGGGTTGATCAAAGCCGACCCAAACGCCACAAGTTAATGAATTGGTAAACCCAACAAACCACGCATCTTTATAGTCGTCCGTTGTGCCGGTTTTCCCCGCCGCATATCGGTCGAGGCCAAGAGACCTAGCAGAGCTGGCGGTACCGTGGTCGACCACCCCGCGGATGGTCTGAGCAATCATCCAGGCGATCGCCGGAGAGAGTACTTGCGTTTGCGCCGGGTGTGCCTGGTAAAGGACGTGCCCCTCCGCGTCATCAATGCGCTCGATCAGGTAAGGCTGTCGCCGAACTCCGCGGGCAGCCAGCGAGCTGTACGCGGCAGTGACATCCCTGAGCGTCGACTCAAATGCGCCGAGGTAAATCGCCGGTGTGTTCGGAATATCGCGGGCCAGGCCGGCCGTCAGACCAAGATTACGAACCCGTTCCAGCGTAGCCAGTTCGCCCACGCGGATCGACATGAGATTGCGCGAGTAGATCAGGCCGTCACGGGCCGGCCGCACTCCCCGGTTTTGACCATCGGAGTTCTGCGGATTCCAGTTCGGCGCGCCCACAATCTCGCCTCGATGAAGCGGGCCATCACTCACCAGCGTTCCGGGCATCATTCCCTGGGAGTAAGCCGCTGCGTAAACGAACGGTTTAAACGTTGAGCCGATTTGGCGGTTGGCCTGGAGAACGCGGTTGAATTTACTCTGTTGATAATCGCGTCCGCCGACCAGCGCCCGGATCGCACCGGTCCGATTGTCCATCGTGACCGAAGCGCCCTGCAGATAGTCGGTGTCCGCTTCGTTCGCGCGATCCGACTCGGAGTAATCGGATTTGCGGGGATGTTTATAGCCAGGTTTCTGCTCAACTTCAGTCAGCCAGTTGTTCACCGCAGCTTCCGAAGCCTGTTGCAGCGCCGGGTCGATTGTCGTGTAAATGCGGAGACCACCTCCATCGATCTGGTCCTGGCTGACCAGCCCTTGTAGTTCGCGATACAAGGCATCAATCGCATAATTTTCCTGCGGCGCGCGCGGACGCCGGCTAGCGACCCGGAGCGGGGAGCGATCAGCCGCTTCCGCCTGTGGCGGAGTGATCATTTTGAGCTCTGCCATGCGCTGCAGCACTTCATTGCGCTGAGCGATCGCCCCATCCGGATTATTGAAAGGCGAATAACGGTTCGGACTACGGATCAAGCCCGCCAGCAGTGCCGCTTCCGGCAGGGTTAGACCGGATGCAGGCTTCCCGAAGTACGCTTCGCTGGCCGTTTCCAGCCCGTAGTAGCCCGATCCGAAATAGATACGGTTGATGTAGTTCTCAAGAATCTGATCCTTCGTAAACCCCGCTTCGATTCTGAGGGCGACGAACGCTTCCAGAATTTTGCGGCCGAGGTCGCGCCCGCCTAGGAAAAAGCTGTTTCGCGCCAATTGTTGGGTAATCGTGCTCCCTCCCTGCCGCACCCCGCGGTGCAACAGATCGTTGATGAGCGCGCGGGAAGTACCGACGAGATCAATTCCATGATGTTGATAGAACCGGGCATCCTCCCGCGCCAGCAACGCCTCCTTGAAATACGGAGAGACGTTCTTCAGGTCAGTCAATATCCGATTTTCGCCATGCAGCCGTGTGTAGATCTTGCCGTCCATGTCGTAGAGCCATGAGCGCTCCGGGATATGACCGACCTGATGCAGATCGAACCGCAAAGACAGAACGAAGTAATAACCCGCGAGTGCGACAGCCAGAAGCGCGGCGAAGCACCCGAGAAATCCCAACAACCGGAAAACAGCGTGCTTTTTCACTCGTTTTCCTTTGGTCCAGCCCCCTTGGCGACGGCATCTTCGACGGACCCGCAATCGCCCGAGGCCGCCTCATCCTTACGCTCAGCCGGTTTCAAAAGCAGATCCGGTCGCCGGGAACCGGTCCGGTGAAGAGCTTGTTCTCTTCGCCAGATCTCGATCTGCTTATGGTTGCCCGAAAGCAGGATCTCCGGCACGTTCCAGCCGCGAAATACCGGAGGCCGGGTGTACTGCGGGTACTCCAAGCGATTGTCGCTAAAGGAATCGTTGGCGGCCGATTCCTCGGCGCCGAGCACCCCCGGCAAGAGGCGGGCTACGGCGTCGACGACTATCGCGGCGGCGATTGCGCCATTCGTTAAAATGTAATCGCCGATCGAGATTTCTTGATCCACCAAGTGGTCCGCCACCCTTTGGTCCACCCCTTCGTAATGACCGCCGATCAGGATGAGATGTTGCTTCCAGGACAACTCAGCAGCGACCGCCTGGTCAAAGCGACGTCCTGCCGGCCCCAAAAGGATGACTTGCGAATCGACGGTGCGAAGCTCTTCGACCGCGGCAAAGATTGGTTCGGGCTTCAAGACCATGCCCGGACCTCCTCCATAGGGTGGCTCATCGGTGATGTGATGTTTGTCGGTCGTCCAATCCCGAATATTCAAGCACCGGATCTCAATCAAACCGTTCTGTTGCGCCCGACCCAAAATGCTGGCGCGAAACGCGCCTTCAATCAGCGACGGAAACAGAGTCAAGATATCGAATCGACTCGTCACAAAATCATTTTAGCCTGACCGATCCGGGACGAGTAGCGAATAGCGAGTGGCGAGTTCCGAGTTACCCAATCCAGATTTGTAAGACACCGAGCCACCACCCACCACTCGCCACTCGCTACTCGCTACTCGCTACTCGCTACTCGCTACTCGCTACTCGCTACTCGCTACTCGTCACTCGCTACTCGCCACTCCAAAAGAAAATCGGGGCGACACGATTTGAACGTGCGACCTCCTGCTCCCAAAGCAGGCGCTCTACCAAGCTAAGCTACGCCCCGGTGGAGCGCTAATCATAGCGCAGCTCAACGGAAAGCCTATTGAAAAATCTTCTCAAATGCTCTCGGAGCCTAGCCGGTGTCAGCTCGTCGTTGCGCTTTTTGCGAGGATGAGGTTGAGTCCGGCCATGGATTCACCTTCAGAGTACCTTGTGGTGGCAGGATCTCTGCGGGCCGTGAGCCGGAGTCGGGTGCTGGCGCAAACGCTTCTGGATTTCTATCGTTCCCGCCAGCTTTCCGCTCGGCTGCTGGATTTGCGAGAACGCTCTCTGCCACTCTGCGACGCCGGTGACGCGTACGAAGATCCGTCCGTAGTCGAGTGTGCCAAGGCTATTTTGCACGCGCGCGTGATCATCCTGGCGACACCAATTTATAATTTTGATGTCAGTGCGGCGGTAAAGAATCTAATCGAACTCACGGGCGACTCCTGGGAAGACAAAGTGGTCGGGTTTCTTTGCGCGGCGGGAGGCAGATCGAGTTACATGTCAGTCATGGCTTTGGCAAATAGCCTGATGCTCGATTTTCGCTGCCTTATTATTCCTCGGTTCGTTTTTGTTACCAGTGAGGATCTGGCCGATAGTCTGGAAATTTCCGACGCGGTGAGAACTCGAGTCTGCCGGTTAGGCGAGACCTCAATTAACATTCGCAACTGGGTGCAGGCGGACGAAGCTTGATCTTTTGACAATTCCGCTGGCAAAGTGACGAGCGGGCTGGTACCATGCAATTATCGCCGAAGGAGCAAGAGAAGCTCGATTTGGCTGCCCGTGCGGCCTGGCTATACTACGTCGCGGGAGATACCCAGCACGAAATCGCCCAGAAACTGCATGTCTCCCGGCCAACGGCTCAACGGTTGGTCGCCCTCGCGCTGGAAAAAGGGATTGTCAAGGTCCGAGTGCATCATCCGGTGGCCGAGTGTCTCGCCATGGCGCAGCAGCTGCAGCGGAAGTTCGGGCTTTCACTCTGCGAGGTTGTGCCATCCGACCGCGACGACGCTGGAGCCGTGCTCCGCACAGTCGCCGTGACTGGCGCCCGGGTGATGGAGAGTTTCATTCAAAAGAAAAAACCGCAAATTATCGGGCTCAGTTCCGGCCGGACGCTCAAGGCGGTCGTGGAGGAACTCACCGAAATAGATCGGCCTGCTCATCGGTTTCTTTCGCTGATTGGTACGATGGCTCGCGACGGCTCGAGCAACCGGTACGATGTCGCCCTGCGGATCGCGGAAAAGACGGGCGGCAAATATTTTCTGTTGCCCGCGCCGCTCCTCGCGGATTCTCCGGGTGAACGAAGTCAATGGTGCAATCACCGGCTTTACCGCGTTGTCGAAGACCTGTCGGCCAATGCGGATGCGACCTTTGTCGGGATTGGTGAGTTTGGGGCCAGTTGTCCCTTGCACCGGGATGGGTTTCTCACCCGAAAAGAGGTAAGCGAACTCTCGCAAAGCGGGGCGGTCGGCGAAATCCTGGGATGGGCGTTCGATCGCGAGGGGAAATTAGTGCGTGCCGCCGTCGCCTCGCGGGTCACAAGCATCGCGTTGCGACCGTCGTCCGCCCGGCCGATGATCGCATTCGCGGCCGGCCGGCAAAAAGTGGAGGCTATTCAGGGTGCATTACACGGCCGGCTCATTACCGGACTGGTTACCGATGAGATTTGCGCGCACCTCCTGCTCGATGAGCTAAAGGCCGGGAACCATTCCACGCCTTCCTAGCTTGACTTTTGCTCCGAGAGAAAGCACATGTTGAGGTTGGGTGGCTGTTTTTTTGACCATCTTCTCTCTCCCCCAGAAACGTAATCGCCGGCATCTATCCATGATCAAATCAACTGTGTCTTCAGTCCTGGGCTTACTCCTGTTTGGAGCGATCGCCTATGCGCAGCAAAAGGAGGTGACGATTGCCACCGTTAATAATCCCGACATGATCGAGCTGAAAAGGCTCTCGTCCAAATTCACGGAAAAAAATCCCGATATCAAATTGAATTGGGTCATCGTTGAAGAGAATGTTCTCCGACAACGGGTTACTACTGACGTTTCCCAAGGGAGCGGACAGTTCGACATTATCTTTATCGGTCTGTACGAAACTCCGATCTTCGCCAAGCGAGGATGGCTCCGCCCCTTTGAGAATCTGCCGGCCGAGTACGACCTGAACGACGTCTTCAAATCCCTCCGGGACGGCCTTTCTTACGAGGGAAAACTCTACGCCCTGCCTTTTTACGGCGAGAGTTCGATGCTGATGTATCGCAAGGATTTGTTCGACGCCAAGGGACTCAAGATGCCCGATCAGCCGAAATATGACGACATCGCGAAGTTTGCCGATGCTTTGACGGACAAGGGCAAGGGCGTTTACGGGATTACTCTCCGGGGACAGCCCGGTTGGGGAGAAAATATGGCGTTTCTGTCCACGTTAATTAATACGTTTGGCGGCACTTGGTTCGACATGCAATGGCATCCGACGATCGATACGCCGGAATGGAAGAAGGCGATCACTTTTTATATTGATCTGATGAAGAAGGCTGGACCACCTGGAGCGACCTCCAACGGGTTCAATGAGAATCTTACTCTGATGACCAGCGGTAAAGCCGCCATGTGGATTGATGCCACGGTAGCCGGAGGCATGCTGGAAAACGCAAAGCAATCGCAGGTTGCCGGCAAAATGGGCTACGCCCCGTCTCCGATCGAGTTGACGCCGAATGGCTCGCACTGGTTGTGGTCATGGGCTTTCAGCATTCCAAAGAAAGCCAAGCAGCCGGAGGCCGCGGAGAAGTTTGCCGAGTGGGCCACCTCCAAGGAATACATCAAGCTGGCTGCGGAAGATCTCGGCTGGGCCTCGGCGCCTCCCGGAACCCGAAAGTCGCTCTACGAGAATCCTGAGTATCAGAAAGCGGCTCCCTTTGCCGCCACGACTCTTCAAGCACTCGAGACCGCTGATCCCACCAATCCGGCTATCAGAAAGGTGCCCTACATCGGGATCCAATTTGTCGGGATTCCTGAATTTCAGTCCATTGGCACCGTCGTCGGTCAAAACATTGCCGGCGCTTTAGCTGGGAAAATGCCTCTGGATCAGGCGCTGAAAGATAGTCAGTCCGCGGCCGAACGTGCAATGGTCCAGGGTGGCTACTTAAAATAGCCGGGATTGCCGGCGCCGGAACCCGGCTTGAGGGCAGTTGCCCTGCCACGAAACAAGCTTACAGCGTCAGCACCCCGGACTGACAACTAACCTGCCTATGGCTACCAAGCTCAACCAGCAGAACTTGGGAAATCTTTCGGCGGATGTCAGAATACCCGCCTATGACCGAAGGAAAGTCGGTCAAAGCATCGTGCATATCGGTGTGGGCGGATTCCATCGGGCTCACCAAGCGGTTTACGCCGACGACCTCTTCCATGAGGCCGGGCCGTCGGAGTGGGGGATCGCCGGAGTTGGATTGCTCGAACATGACGCCAGGATCCGTGACGTCATGCGGTCACAGGATTATCTCTATACCGTCGTTGCGCGCGATGCGTCGGGCGATCGGGCGAGAGTTGTCGGGTCACACCGCGGGTTCATCTTTGCGCCAGAGGAGGCTGAAGTCCTGCTCGAGAAGATGGCTTCGCCCGATTGCCGGATCGTTTCCCTGACCATCACTGAAGGCGGTTACTACGTGAATCAGGGGACAGGTCAGTTCGACGCCGAGCATCCAGACATTCGACACGATTTGGCGAATCCGGGGAAGCCAAAGTGCTCCTACGGGTATCTCGCGGCGGCCTTGGCGAGGCGTCGGGAAGGGGACCTGGAGCCGTTCACCCTGATGTCGTGCGACAATCTTCAAAGCAATGGTGACGTGCTCAAAAGGATGTTTTTGTCCTTTACTGAAATGCTCGATCCAGCGCTGAACAACTGGCTGACTCAAAATGGCGCCTTTCCGAACAGCATGGTCGATCGCATCACTCCGGCGACCACAGACGAACATCGTGCATTGGTCAGAGAGAAATTTGGAATCGACGACGGATGGCCAGTTGTAACCGAACCTTTCCGGCAGTGGGTGATTGAGGACCATTTTCCGACTGGCCGTCCGGCGTGGGAAAGAGTCGGCGCCCAGATGACGTCCGATGTGCTTCCCTATGAGAAGATGAAGATCCGTCTGCTCAACGCCAGCCATCAAGCGATGTGCTACATCGGAATGCTGCTCGGCTATTCTTTTGCCCACGAGGCAATGGAGGACGAACAGATCCGCACCCTGGTCCAGAGAATGATGGACGAAGAGGTGACTGCGCTGCTGCCTCCGGTCCCCGGCATTGATCTCGCCGAATACAAAAGGACGCTGATCGAGCGCTTCTCCAATCCCGCCATTCGTGACCAACTGTCGCGGATAGGGACGGAAGGTTCCGCCCGCATTCCTAAGTTTGTCCTGCCTTCAATTCTGGAGCAGCTTGAACGGGGCGGCCCGATTCGGAAGCTGAGTTTTACGGTGGCCAGCTGGTTTCGGTATCTCAGCGGTACCGACGATCAGGGAAAAGAGCTGCCGATCATCGATCCCTGGGCAAAAAGATTGCGCGAGGCGGCTCTAGCCGGTCGTGAGCGGCCGGATGAATTTCTCAAAATTCGGGAATTGTTCGGCGAAATCCTCCCTTCGAACGAACGCTTTACCCGGGAAATTGGCGCCATTTTGCGCGACTTCTACGAGCTTGGCGCACGGGCGACACTGGCGAAGGTCAGCATGGGCTAAGATGGAACTGACGTGAAATAATCTTGACCGGCAAATGGCATTGACCTTACCAAAATAACAACCCAACGAGGGGGTAAGCCGCAAAGCGGGTGCCGTCTTCAATTCGCCTTCTTCCAAGAAAATTCTAAGATGTTTAAGCGATCCTTTTTCCTGACGCTCACGCTTTTGGCCGGCACATTCGTCGCGGCCGCCCAGCAGCAATCCATCACGATCGCTGTCGCGAATAATCCCGACGTGATCCGGCTGAAGAAGCTTTCCATTGGCTCCGAGGTAGGGCAGAATCTATCAGCCGCCTTTGCTGGGAAAATGACGGTTGACCAAGCGTTGCAAGCGAGCCAGAGCGAAGCCGAGCGCGCGGTCAGGCAAGCCGGTTACTTGAAATAAATCGATCGAACGTAAGTCTGCCAAAGAAAGGAGCGAGCCCACTCATGAGTGTTGAAGCGTCAGTGCCGCCGGTAGCTCCTCCTCCAGAGGCTCCCGTCGTCCAAAAGAGCCGGGCTGAGAAACTCAGAGTCTGGCTCATGGTTCCATCGGTCCTCCCGCTGGTCGTATGGATGATCGTGCCCTTATTGATGACCCTTGTCTTCTCATTCATCCCTTTCAACCTGCTGAACCCGGCTCCGATCAGGTTTATTGGTCTGCAGAATTATAAGTTCCTTTGGAGCGACCCGGCCTTCTTTCCGGCAATTCTCAATACGCTGATTTTTATCGGTGCGGTCCTCGTGATAACCGTCGTGGTTGGCATACTGCTCGCGGTGCTCTACGACCAGGAGTTTTTTGGTAAAAACGTGGCCATGCTGTTAGTCATCGCACCGTTCTTCGTTATGCCGACCGTGAGCGCCCTGATCTGGAAAAACATGATTATGCATCCGGTCTACGGCTTAATCGCCTTGGCCATGCGTTCCATGGGCTTACCGGTCATTGATTGGTTTGCCGACTACCCGCTGCTGTCGATCATCATCATCGTTTCCTGGGAATGGACTCCGTTCGCCTTCCTGATCCTGGTCACCGCTTTGAAGTCGCTCGATCAGGAGCAGAAAGAGGCGGCGGCCATCGACGGAGCGGGTCCGGTGACCCAGTTCTTCTATATCGTGCTTCCGCACTTGCAGCGGGCAATTACAGTCGTCATTATGATCGAAACGATTTTCCTCCTCTCGATCTTTGCCGAGATCTACGTCACCACGTCGGGCGGACCTGGTCATGCCACAACCACCTTGGCATACCTCGTATTTGCGCTCGGTTTGCAACAGTTTGATGCTGGTGTTGCCTCGGCGGGCGGCATCCTGGCTGTCATTTTAGCGAATATCGTTTCAATCTTTCTCGTGCGTATTCTCGCCAAGAACCTCCAGACCGCTTGAAATGCCGAAAATTAGCAAAATCGTTCTTACTCTTCTGGGCTGGCTCATCGGCATCATCTTCTTTTTCCCGATTTTCTGGATCGCGATCACCGCTTTCAAAACGGAAAAGGGCGCCTATTCGCCTGACCTGATCTTCATGCCGACCCTGGAGTCGTTCGCCGACGTCTTTGCGCGCAGCAACTATTTGCTGTTCGCGCGGAACTCTATCCTGATCGCCTTTGGCTCGACTTTGCTCTGTTTTATTCTCGCGATTCCTTCCGCATACCGAATGGCCTTTTTCCCAACCGAGAAATCGCAAGGGGCAATGCTCTGGATGTTGTCGACGAAAATGATGCCGGCGGTCGGCGTGTTAATTCCGATTTACATTCTCTGGCAGAAGTTAGGACTTCTTGACAGCATACCCGGGCTGATTTTGATCTACACGCTGATTAACCTCCCGATCGCCGTCTGGATGGCTTACACCTATTTTTGCGAAGTACCCAAAGGCATCCTGGAAGCAGCGCGAATTGATGGGGCTGACATCTGGCAGGAGCTTTGGCATCTGCTTCGTCCGATGACCATACCCGGACTCGCTTCAACCGCCCTGCTGCTCATCATCTTTTCGTGGAACGAGGCCTTCTGGAGCATCAATCTCTCCAGTGCAAATGCGGCGCCACTCACAGTTTTCATCGCTTCTTACTCCAGTCCGGAAGGCTTGTTCTGGGCCAAACTTTCCGCGGCGTCGTTCTTGGCGGTCGCGCCAATTATGGTCCTCGGGTGGTTGACCCAGAAACAGCTTGTCCGCGGGCTGACCTTTGGCGCGGTGAAGTAAGAAGGAGTAGCAGGAGTTCAGGAGTAGCAGGAGCTTCGATTGTAACGCAAGAGTCGCATGCCGCTACTCGTCCTCGCGAATTTGAAATTGATCGATAGTGGCATTGGAATCCGACCCGCTCTCGCTTGCCATCGCCATCGTCGATCCACTCCTGGACTCCCGCGGCTCCTGAACTCCTGCTACTCCTGGACTCCCGCAGCTACTGAACTCCTGACCCCGTGCGTCTTGACCTCGGCGAATCCGCTTGAAATCGCTGTGGCGGCGACGCATCTTCCCGCCTCAGTCGTCGGGCCGTAGCACAGCTTGGTAGTGCGCTTGAATGGGGTTCAAGAGGTCGTGGGTTCGAATCCCGCCGGCCCGACCAGCCGGCCGCTTCGCTGCAGGAACTGCTGCATGACAGGCCGGCCAAAACGATTGAGCAAGAAAGAAAACTGTGATTGTGCGTCTCGCCCTGTTTCTCGTTCTGACTGGCGTTCTTCCCCTGATCGCTCAGGAAAGTCCGTCTCCGACGCCGAGTCCGACCCCGCTGGCCGCGCCGGATCTCTTGCCGGAAACCAATCAACTGCCGGCGCCGCCGCCGCCTTCGGCGACAACTCCCCGGGGGCCACCTTCTTCTGCTCCATTGCCGTACGATCTCATTCCCAATGGCGTCGCAGCATCAGTCCCGACCCCTCCGCCAAAACCGTCGGTTACTCAGCAAGCCCATGATCGGGTCCGGTTTCGGCAGCTTCTCAGCACTGCCGAGAATGACCCTTTCGCGATCCGCCTTCGCTGGGAAGCTGCGCGCGCAAGCACGTTTGAAGGCCGGCGGGAATATTTGCGGGCGTACTATCACTACACGGCGGCTCAGATGCGGAAAATTGAACCGCGGCTGAAGGCGACAATCGATGCTTACGAAATCGGGAACGTCGCTGCCTTGAAACAGGTAAACATCAAGCCCACGATCCCGCTCCGGGATCTCGAGCGCCAACGGTCACAGCCGCGGCGTTAGGCCTTGAACCTTGAACGGCACAGGCTAAACGTTTTCTATGGAATATCGTCAACTTGGCCGCTCCGGCCTTCGAGTGTCCGTTCTTACCCTCGGCACAATGACCTTTGGGGGCCGCAGTTTTTTCAGCAAGGTTGGTTCGACCGGCGTGGAAGATGCACGACGGCAAGTCGATCTTTGTCTTGAAGCCGGGATTAATTTTTTCGACACCGCCAATGTGTACTCGGAAGGGGTTTCTGAGGAAATTCTGGGAGAAGTGCTGGAAGGCCGGCGCGATGAGGTGCTGATTGCCACCAAGTCCCGGATGGTCATCGGTGCGGGCCCGAACGATGGAGGGACTTCCCGCCACCATATCATGCGGGAATGCGAGCGCAGCCTCAAGCGGCTGCGCACCGACTATATCGATCTCTATCAGCTTCACGAATGGGATGGCGAAACGCCTCTGGAGGAATCCCTGGAGGCTTTGGATTCTCTGATCCGGGCCGGTAAAGTGCGGTATATCGGGGCATCGAACTTTTCAGGATGGCATCTCATGAAAGCTCTTGCCATAGCGGATCGGCACAACTTCGTTCCGTTCGTTAGTCAGCAGATCTATTATTCCTTGCAAGGACGAGACGCGGAGTACGAATTGGTTCCCATCTCTCTGGACCAAGGCTTGGGGATACTTGTCTGGAGTCCGTTGGCTGGCGGCTTATTGTCGGGCAAGTATCGCCGAGGACAGGATCAACCCGCAGGCCGGCATCTGAATGATTGGGGCGAGCCGCCGGTTTACGATCGGGAAAAACTCTACGATATCGTCGAAGTAGTCATCTCGATCGGCAAAGCGCACAACGCCTCGGGTGCGCAAGTCGCCCTGGCTTATCTTTTGCGTAAACCGGGAGTAAGTTCGGTGATCGTCGGTGCCCGAACCGAGGAACAATTGAAAGACAATCTCGGGGCGGCAAACCTGCGGCTCAGCGACGAGGAATTCAAGCGCCTGGATGATGTGAGCCGGCCGCCGTTGCTTTATCCCTATTGGCACCAGGCAAAGACTGCCAGGGATCGTCTGAGCCCGGCTGATCTGTCTTTGCTAGGGCCGCACCTCACGAACGATCGCAAATAGCCGTTGAAAAGACCGTTGATCAGCTTGGCCGCGAACTTGGGGGTGTCTGTCGCTTAACCTCAAATGTCGGGCTCTGATGAATCCACCGAACGCCAACGCGCTGCTGAGAAGCCAACAGGTTCCTCCCGTTGTTTTCGAAATACCGCAACCTCCGCAACCTGTTCAGCCCGGTCCGGAGCCGGGTCCGCGTCCAGCGCCGGCTCCGCCAAACCCTCCGTTTCCTCCACGACCGGAGACCGAGCCTCCTTTGCCGGACGCGCCTCCGCCCCATCCACCGATAGCGGGCGTGGCGTACCGCCGCTAGTGCCAACGCCGCCCGGGCGGTAAATCGAGTAGGCGTCATTCGAAGTAATGCACCCCGCCAGGATCGGACGATTCGGCGCCCAGAGTTCTGGGACAGCTTTGCCGGTTGCCTTCATCGTTTTTCCAGATGCGAAATCCGGAACCGTCCGATTATCGCTGACCCGTTTGATTTGCGCTTTATGATCTGCTATCTGCTATGTGCGCCCCCATAATATGCCAGCAGACGATATTCGCAAAGAAACAGCGCCCCCTCCTCCTGGAACTCGACCACTCTTGACTAAGATCGCGATTTTGGTTCTCGTCACCTTTATCGCGGTTTTCTTGC
Organism: uncultured Verrucomicrobiae bacterium; assembly: GCA_963731325.1. Classification (GTDB taxonomy): domain Bacteria; phylum Verrucomicrobiota; class Verrucomicrobiia; order Chthoniobacterales; family JAFAMB01; genus CAVSUL01. Next base: position 432,227 of record CAVSUL010000003.1, on the reverse strand, counting down.
TGATCATTAACCAGGTCGCCCTCTCGGGCCAGGGCTTTTCCGGCTTCGCAATTGTCTTGGGAGTTCTGACAGCGATTGCAGTGCTTCTCGTGCTTTTGATTGTGCGCGATCTGGTGAAACCGTGGGGTAATCGGAAATCGACGGGCGGCGGTTAGCCGCCGCTTCGCGGACCGCATATGCGGAGATTCGTTTGCTATTTGCGATTGGGAGTGCGCGCTATAGCGCACTCCGCTAGGCCATGCCAGTGATGATGCGCTCGACCGCTTCGATCGTCGTCTGTTTCGGAATGATATCGTCCGCCACTTTTTTTCCGCGTCGCAGAATGACGATCCGATCGACCACCTGAAACACATGGTAGATGTTGTGAGCGATGAAAATGCACGAGTGACCGGCGTCACGAGCATTCCGGACAAACTGTAAAACACCCTGGGTTTCCTGCACACCAAGGTTGTTGGTTGGCTCGTCGAGAATGATCAGGTTGCTCTCGAAAAACAGCGCCCGGGCAATCGCCACGGCCTGACGTTCGCCGCCGGAAAGCGCGCTAACCGCGGTCGTCGGCGGAATATCTTTACTGATTCCAACCTGTTTCAGTAAATCACTGGCTACTTCATTCATGTCGGATTGGTTCAAGTGCCCAAACACGCGCGGCCCTTTCACCGGTTCGCGCCCGAGAAAAAGATTGCGCGCGATCGACAGTTGCGTCACCAGCGCTGAGTCTTGGTAGATTGTTTCGATTCCCAGCCTGATCGCATCTGTCGTGGTGCGGATCTGGACCTTCTTCCCATGCATGAAGATGTCGCCGTTGCTGGCTCGGAGTGCTCCGGAAAGGATTTTGATGAGTGTCGACTTACCCGCGCCATTATCACCGAGAAGCCCGACAATCTCGCTTGGGCGGACCGCAAAAGAGACATCCTTGAGCGCTTGAACCTGCCCGAAGGATTTACTGATTCTCTCCATGCGCACGAGAAAGCCGTCTTCCATAGAATTTCAATGTCGTTACTCGTCTCGCTGCTCCGGACGAGGTTGGCGGCGAAAGGATCCTCTCAATTGATCAGTGCGAAGTTTCATCCAACGCCCATCTAGGTTCCTGCGTGATGCCTTCTTTCCAGCCCGGAATGCAGGGCCATCATGAACAAAATAATCGCGCCGATGAAGATGTTATAGGCAAGGCCCGGAACCCCGATCAAGACAATGCCGTTGCGCATCATCCGTAAAATCAGAACACCGAGTACCGTGCCGAGGATCGTACCACGTCCTCCACTCAGGGCGGTTCCGCCGATCACGACCATGGCAATCACTTCCAGTTCGTAGCCAGTCCCGGAATTCGGGTTTGCAGAGGAAACGCGGATTGAGCTGGTGATCCCGGCATATGCGGAAATCACCGCCGTCAGGATAAAGAGCAGTATCTTGGTCCGAGCCACGCGCACGCCGCGGGCACGGGCGGCTTCCGGGTTGCCACCGGCGGCCTGGATCCAATTGCCCGCCTTCGAGAGGCTCAGGACGTACCCAAGGATCAGCGCGAACAGGATAAACCAGAGCAAAGAAGCGTAGACGCGCAGAGGTCCCAACGAAAACTCTCCAACAATCAAGTTAGTCAGGGGGGATTTACCTGTCCAGGTGTGTTGCGGAAAACCATCGGTAATGTAAAGCGCGGTGCCCCGAACCACCAAGAGCATGCCGAGCGTAACCAGGAACGACGGAATTTTGAGGCGCGTAACCAGCCAGCCATTGATGAATCCGACGAGGACTGCCAAGACCATGGCGGTCACGAAACCGACCTCGAGCGACGTCGTATGCGTGTTGTAAAAGGTCCACATAATGACCGGCGCAAACCCGAAGACTGAACCTACCGAAAGATCGAACTCGCCGGAAATCATCAGCAGCGTCATCCCCAGGCTGACCATCCCCAGCTCCGGGGTGAAAGCGAGCAAATTGCTGATGTTGCCGACCGAGAGGAAAGCCGGTGACTTCGCGGTGAAGATAACAATCTCTAGCACCAGCAGGGCAAACGGCCCGAATTCGGGCCGCGCTAAGAGCTTCCGCATGGCTGAGATTTCTCTACTATCGGGCGTCGATTGTCGAGAAGAGCCGCCGAACCGGGGACCGGTGACGGTGTCGGACAAGCAGCCAGCTTCTGAGGCTTCTGGACCGGCAAGACACCGGTGTCACGACGGAGAAAAGCGGCTCGGGCTTCCAGCCTGTAATCGAGGAATTTCCTCACAGAAGGCCGCGAAGATCAATGCTGCGGCCTTCTGTTCCAAATCGGAACGCCATTGCAGCCCGCTAGTCGTTTCCCACTTTCCCATCCACTACTTCTTGCCCTGCATCAGCTTAAGATACGTGGCCGCTTTGTCCTTTTCGTACAGGGTGCCGACGCTGATATCGAATCCTGGCGGAATTTTGCTGGCTGCCATTGCCGCCATCGATAGAGCCATATAACTGGTCGCCTGCGGATCCTGCCACATCGCGGCATTTACGTATCCATCAAGAACTTCTTGGGCGGTGTCCGGCGAGTTGCCCCAACCGACGACCGGGATTTCCCCGGGCTTGACACCAACCTGGTCGAAGACTCGCTTGATGCTTCCAGTCACCAGATCGCCCAAACCGATGATCGCTTTGATCTTGCCCTTGTTTGCCGTCAAGTAATCAGACATCCGGGTAATGATCTCGGCCTGATCGAGCTTGGTCTCGGTGATTTCTTTGTTGATTCCAAGCGGCTCAAAAACAGCGTTGATGCCTTGGGTTTCAAGGGTTTGGTAGGTCGCACCGGCCACCTCGACCGGGAGCCACACGAAGTCGCCTTTTTTGACAAACCCATGATCAACCAGGTATTGCGCCCACCGATGGCCGATGGCGACGTTGTCGCCGCCGACGTAAGCGTCGCGCCCGCTGGTTTTATCCTCGGTGTTCATGATGATCACCGGGATTCCTGCAGCGTGCGCCTCCGAGATCACCTGCGTCAGGCTTCCGGGATCGGGAGTGCTGGTAACGATACCGCGCGCCTTGGCAGTGATCGCCGCACGGATGGCCTCCTGGTGAGACGGAACATCGCCGCTGTGGAACGACGTACGGACCTCAGCCCCGGTATCTTTGGCCCATTGCTCGGCTCCTTGCAGGAAATAAGTCCAGACCGGGTCCGTTGGGGCGCCGTGTGAGACCCAGTAATAAACTTCTTTATGCTCCTGGGCTGAAACCGGTGATGCAGCCAGCGCTGCTAAGAGAAGGCCAAGAATTGGCCCAAACAAACGATAGATTGTGCGCATAGGGGGGAGGCATGAGTGCCGCAACCAAATAGAGTCCGGGCGAGGGGCCTAAGTCAATTTATTTAGGAGCAGGGATCCAGAATCCAGAAACGAGATCTCGGAGCTCACATCTAGGATCCAGGATCTAGAATCTACAAGGCCGTCGTTTGAACGCTGGTCGTCCACCGAGCTACCTGCTAAGAACTTCGATATTATGACTACCGTAGGTTTGCGAAAAGAGTATGCGGACATCTGGTGGGTGTTTTTACTCCAGGGTCTTTCTGGCATTGTACTCGGCATCTTTCTCCTCCTCGAGCCTGGTGCCACGATGGTAGCGCTCGTGACACTGTTAGGTTTTTACTGGCTGATCACCGGAGTGCTCGCCCTGGTGCAGGTCTTCGTCCACCGCTCCATTCATTGGGGTTGGTCGCTGGTCACCGGCATCGTTGGAATTTTGGCCGGTCTATTTGTCCTGAGACACCCGCTCCTCGCCGCGTTGACCGTGCCTACTGTATTCGTCCTGGTTCTTGGTGCTCAGGGTTTGATCCTCGGCTTACTCGAAATCTTTTCGGGCGCCCGCGGCGGCGGATTCGGCTCAGTGATTTTGGGAGTAATCAACGTGCTGGTTGGGTTATTCCTCCTTGGCCGACCGGTAACGGCGGCGTTGGCCGTTCCGCTAGTCTTGGGGGTGCTCCTGCTTATTCAAGGCGTCGCGGTGACCATCTGGGCCTTTCGCGTTCGCTCCGCTGGCTCCGCGGCGGCCGTCTGACGCGCGGATCTATGGGATCTCTGGCGGCCATGACCCGATGAGATCCTTCCAGCACCCTCGATGAAACCACTGTCCGCCAGCGCCCGCAAAGTTGTCGCGCGATGGACTCGCATTGGCCTGATTTTGCTGGTCGCCGTTCTGGTTCTTCTGTTGCTTTTTCAGGTAGCCTTCAACGGTGCCCTTCATGCGGCGAAGGGCAGCCTCGCGAGCCGGCCCAACCCCGCCGCGGACTACTCGGATGCGCTCAACCGGGTCAAAACGATTCAACAGGGCGAGGGCCCGGAGTTGAACCCGGTCGCTCGGACGATCCTTCTGACTCATGGCTATCGTACCGAGCACTCGGTGGTATTCTTCCACGGGTTAACCAACAGCCCCCAACAGTTTCGCCAACTCGCCGAACTGATTTACGATTTGGGATACAATGTATTTGTTCCACGATTGCCCCAGCACGGTATGGCCGACCGGCGAGTGGAAAATCTCACGTCCCTCAAGGCCGAGGAGCTGCGCGGTTGCGCGGACGAGAGTGTCGATATCGCCTGCGGTCTCGGGAAAAAGGTCTATGTCGCCGGACTCTCAGCTGGCGGAACAATGGCGGCTTGGATAGCGCAGAACAGGACTGACGTTGCTCGCGTGCTGTTAATCGCGCCGGCCCTCGGTCTCGTGCGGCGTGAGAGTACGAGAGGGCAGAAACTCCTCGCCTTGCTTTTGCCGTTGTTGCCGGATATTCGCACGGACTGGTTCAGTCCCGATCCCAATGCACCACCGCACGCCTATCCTGGCTTTTCATCCCGAGCACTCGGTCAATTGCTAAGAATCAGTCTGGCCACCTTTTCCGGAGCGCTGCAGAGTGCGCCAAAAGTGCAAGATATCGCACTTGTTACGTCGAAGAGCGACGACGCGGTTAACGATGCCATCACCTGGCAGCTCATCAGTCTCTGGCGGGCGAGGGGGTTGCCGAAGTTTACTGTGGTCGACTTCCCGAAGGAAATGAAAATCCAGCACGATATGATTGATCCTGCGCAGAACGGCCAACAGACGGCAATCGTCTATCCGATCTTGATCGGTTTACTGAACGCGCCATAAGAGCTGTGTCGGTCCCAGTGGCAGTCCAGACCTGCAAGTGACGTAGCGCGGACTGCCTTCCGGTAGCGCCGGCATCCTGCCGGTCCACAAAGCTGACAAGCTGGAAGCTTATCCTACCTTAAAGTCTATTTGTCGGATGCAAATCGGAAGGTGGGAATCTCCCGTCCCAGCACATATCCTGCTCTTACCGTGCGATGAGCAGGGACGGCCCGCAGATCGGCCCAACCGTTGATCGTGTAGAGAGCCGACTCACTCTGAGCGGAGTCATTCCGAATCCTGATGGCCCAGCCAAGGAACGCCGGTACTCGAAAGGCGATCAGCGGACCGGACGCTCCAACCGTGACGCCGGAATCCGAAAAACCGACCGCCACGGCCGGGCCGAAGGCGAACAGGGCCATCGCCCCGCAAAACCACACCAGCTTTATTTTCCTTAAAAGTTTGGTCACTTATTTCTCCTCCCTCTCGATGCCCAGCGCGACCAGAAGCGGGCGGTTGAGTCTCAAAGTCGCTCTTTGGCAGTGGTCAACCTGGAATCGCTGAACGCCGATCCCGACATCCTGGCCTAAAGATCCGTCCACCGGGCCGGCGTAATACCCACGATTGCGCAGGGCGATCTGCACGCTTCGGATGGTTGACGGGCGAGGGGAATACATCGTTTGCGGCTCCAGCGGGAGACCCTGGTCGCGGGCACACGCTCCCAGACAAGCAGCTAATCCGATCAAAAATAAGGGCCGGACGAAAAGTGTCATTTTCTTCGATCGCACGATTCCGAACTTGTTGTTGCTCTCATTCACTTTGTAGCCCTGGAGCTGATCGTTGTCGAGCAATCCCCAGAAAACGGGTGGCTTATGCGGTAGATTTGGGGCGAGCTCGCTGCGTGATCGGAGCGATCGACGAGTTCTTTGAGGTCACGAGTATCAATCGCAGCCAGAGTTTCATGGATGATGCCTAGGACTCTTGCAGGACTGGGTTCTGCCACCCTTCCGGGGGAGAAACCTGCCGATCGACTTCAGCCGGTCCCCACGTATTTTGCTCGTAAAAATAGAGGGGAGTGGGCACCTGGCACACCGGATCGACAATCCGCCAAGCTTCCTCAACGTAGTCTTCTCGAGCGAACAAGGTCCGATCGCCCTCCATCGCGTCGCCGAGAAGTCGTTCGTAAGCATCCATCTCGTCGGCGAGCGGGTGCCGCGTCGCGATCATTTCGACCGGCCGGCTGACGTTGTGTTCGCCAGACGCAATTGCGTTTACGCCAACGGCCAACGTCACATCCGGACCGATCCGGAATCGGACGTGGTTTGAGCGCAACTCGTACCCGTGATACATCGTCGGCGGCTGACGAAGCCGCGCGACCACCTCCGCGCACGTCACCGGCAGGCACTTGCCGGCTCGAATGTAGAAAGGAACCCCCGTCCAGCGCCACGAATCGATCTCCAGTTGCACGGCGGCAAAGGTCTCTGTCTGGGAATCCGGCGCGACGCCCTTTTCATCCCGATAACCGCGAAACTGGCCGCGGAGGACGTCCGCGGGTTTAAGCGGAGGAATCGCTTTCAGAACTTTTACCTTTTCGTCTCGAATTGATTCGCTATCGGTCAAAGGGGGAGGTTCCATCGTCAGGTTGCTCAGCACCTGAAAAAGATGATTCTGGATGACGTCGCGGATGGTGCCCGTTTGATCGTAAAAAGCGCCCCGACCTTGAACCCCAAAGTTTTCCGCCATGGTGATCTGGACGCTCTCGATGTGACTGCGGTTCCAGAATGGTTCGAGAAAGGCATTTGAGAAACGGAAAAAAAGCAAGTTATGTACGGGCCGTTTCCCGAGATAATGATCGATGCGAAAGATGGCCTTCTCATCAAAGGCGCGGAGCAGAATGCGATTGAGGTTTTGAGCCGAGACAAGGTCGTGGCCGAACGGCTTTTCCACGATGATCCGAGCCTCTTTTGTTTTACCCAAGTTAGCGAGTTGTTCGGTGACCAACCCGAAGAGAGCTGGAGGAATGGCGAGGTAGTGGGCCGGTCTTTGGGCCGGACCTAACTCCTGGGCGATGGCTTGAAAAGTCGATTTGTCCTGGTAATCGCCGTCAACATATCGGAGCAGACTGCTCAGCTTGCCGAAGGCGTCGTTGTCGAGCCCCCCATGGCTGGTCAAGCTGTCCTGAGCCCTGGCTTTCAGTTGCTCGAGGTTCCAGCCGGCTTTCGCGACGCCGATGATCGGCACATCCAGATGGCCGCGCTTGACCATCGCTTGAAGAGCCGGAAAAATTTTCTTGTAGGCTAAATCGCCCGTCGCGCCATAAAAAACGAGGGCATCGGAGTGGGCAGAGTTTGAGTTCGTTGTCTTCACGCGATCGGACACTCTCAAGGCTTCCGTTGTTTTTGTTGGCGGTACCAGCGGATGAGGTTGTTGGTTGAACTGTCATGCCGCAGTTCGGGCTCGGTTTCGGATTCAAGCTCTGGAATGATCCTTTGGGCGAGCACCTTGCCTAATTCGACGCCCCACTGGTCGAACGAGTTAATATTCCAGATCGCGCCCTGGGTGAAAACGCAGTGTTCATAGAGGGCCACAAGTTTTCCCAGCATCGCGGGGGTGAGTCGATCAGCCAGGATGGTGTTCGAGGGACGATTTCCTTCGAATACCCGATGGGGCACGAGCCAGTCCGGTGTTCCCTCCCGCTTTACTTCCTCAGCGGTTTTTCCGAAAGCGAGCGCTTCTGCCTGGGCAAACATATTTGCGATCAGCACGTCGTGATGCCGGCCAAGCGGATTGAGCGTCTCGGCGAATCCGAGGAAATCACAGGGGATCAGCCTGGTCCCCTGGTGAATGAGTTGATAGAAGGAGTGCTGGCCGTTTGTTCCCGGCTCTCCCCAGTAAATCGGGCCGGTCGGATAGTCGACTTCCGTCCCCGCAAGGGTGACGTGTTTTCCATTGCTCTCCATGGTCAGCTGTTGCAGGTAAGCGGGAAATCGTTTCAGGTATTGCTCGTACGGCAGAACAGCGACCGTCTCGGCATGAAAGAAATCGGTGTACCACACCGCCAAGAGGCCGAGAAGGACCGGTAAATTGCTTTCGAATGGCGCCGTTCGGAAGTGCTCGTCCATGTAGTGAAAGCCATCGAGCATCGACTGGAAGTTTTCTGGACCAATCGCGAGCATGGTCGAAAGGCCAATTGCCGAATCCATGGAGTAACGCCCACCGACCCAATCCCAAAACCCGAACATGTTGACCGTGTCGATCCCGAACTCCGCGACCTTCTCGGCATTGGTCGAGACTGCCACGAAATGCTTGGCAACCGCTTCAACTTTGCCGCCCAAGGCGCCGAGCAACCAGTCGCGAGCGGTCTGCGCGTTGGTCATCGTCTCCAGGGTAGTAAAAGTTTTGGAGGAGACGACGAACAGCGTTTCGGTGGGATCAAGATCCAGGACCGCCTCCGCAAAATCGGTACCGTCGATGTTCGAAACAAACCGGAAAGTCAACGACCGATCGCTGTAATGTTTCAGCGCCTCGTAGGCCATCACCGGGCCAAGATCCGATCCGCCGATCCCGATATTGACGATGTTGCGAATGCGCTTTCCGGTGTAGCCCTTCCATTCACCATTACGTATCCGGTTGGAAAAATCCCTCATTTTGTCCAGGACTTCGTGGACCAGGGGAACCACATTCTCGCCGTCGACCAACACTGTTGCTCCTCGGGGGGCACGAAGGGCGACATGCAAGACCGCGCGCTTTTCCGTCGCGTTTATCTTTTCGCCCCGAAACATGGCATTGATCCGCGCTTGCAGATCGCACTCGCCGGCCAGTTGGCGAAGGAGCTTGAGCGTTTCGTCGGTTACCCGGTTTTTCGAGTAATCAAGGTAGAGGCCGACGGCCTGGAGGTTCAGTCGTTTGCCCCTCTGAGGATCATCGGCAAACAATTTCCGAAGGTGTAATTGCTGGACCTCAGGATAGTGGGATTGTAGAGCTTTCCACGCTGGCCGTGTGGTGAGTGGGTGATCATTGGTCGCCGTCTTCATAGTCGTTTCTTGCTGAATGAAATATGGCCAACTCCGCTCGCTTTGCCATCCTTCGATTGAATCATTCTTATCTGGCACACGCGAATGAGCCACCGAAAGCGATTTGTCTCCAAGGGTGTTTTGGAGTGCGTGCGACTTGTCGCCGCTTTAGGATCCGCGCGGAGCGCGGCTGCTACCACAGGGTCTTTTTCGCTAGGGAATCCGGCACTCCGTGATTAGTCCTCCGCCTCTGAGCCGCGCTTCGCGCTGTCTCAAAGCGGCGACAAGTCGCACGCACTCCACAACAGGCAGCCACATCCTCCCTGGCCCAACCACAAACAGCCTCACGAATGGGCCTCAATCTTACGAGTTTGCAGGTAGGGATTGTCTGTGCGCTGTTGTTCTGCCGGCGTGAGGTATTCCCGTAACTCAGCTTCGATCTGCTGCACGGTGTTGCTCGTATTGCGTCCCCCGTGGTCACGAGCATAGTCCTGGACCAGCCGCTGGTATGCATGACAGAGAACCGCCAGCTCGGCCAGCAGGTAGACAGGCACAACGACTTGTCCTTCGCTGATCGGGCACATCCTCTTGGCCAGCCAGCGGAGGTTCTGCGAATCGAGGAACAGCGTTTTCCGGACGACCGAGCTCAAGTGCGGTCCGGTGATTTCGACCCTGATGTCCCGAACTACGAGGTCAATTTCTACACTGAATCGCAGGTTATCTTTTGCTGCAAACGACAAGTACAGAATCGTGTTGACTTGATTTCTTGCGTAGAGCTCGACTCCCCGACGCTGGACGTCCTTCAGCCAATTCTGCACCATCTCTTCTGATGTTTGTTCCGAATTGTCCATAAAACCTAAGTGCTGGGCGGAACCAAAATTAATATACAGCGTTTGCCCCAGGCCGTAAACCCGTCGCTAAAGATCGATGTTCAAGGTCAGAGCCGTTGTGTAAGATTCAGTCCGTGAACATCTTCGTCGGAACATCAGGCTTCCAGTATCCCGCGTGGCGCGGAACGTTCTATCCAGAGAAGTTGAGCACCACAAAAATGCTGCCGTTTTATGCGGAGCGGTTTTCCACGACGGAGATCAATTACACTTTTCACCGGATACCAAGCCCCAAAACAATTGAGGGCTGGACGGGTAACACACCAGAGGGGTTCAAGTTCAGCTTAAAAGGCCCCCAGCGAGTTACCCATTATTCAAAACTGCGCAATTGCGCGGACACGATGCAATACTTCGTACGATGTATTCTTGGCTTGGGAGAGAAGCTGGGTCCCATCCTTTTTCAGTTGCCACCCAGCTTCGCCAGAGACACTGCGCTACTGGAGGAATTTCTGGCGTTGTTGCCTCCTGAATTGTCGGCCGCGTTCGAATTTCGCCACCCGTCCTGGTTCGAGGATGAGATCTTTGCTCTGCTCGAGCGCCAGCGAGCCGCTCTTTGTCTGGCCGATACCGAGGACCGCACCGTTCCAAGTGTCGCAACGACGCAGTTTGGCTACCTGCGCCTGCGCCGCGAAGATTACCGCGAACCCGACCTGCGACACTGGGCAGATTTTGTCCAGAGCCAGAAAGAACGCTGGCGAAGTGTCTTCATTTATTTCAAACACGAAGAAAGCGGGATCGGGCCAAAACTAGCCCAGCAGATGATCGCAATCCTCGCGCAGAGCGGATAGTCAATGGCCGATCGCCAATGACCTGGAGCGCTACGCCGGAGAGAGAGGCCGTCCTGATTTTCTGCGCTCAGAATACGGACAAGGTCGGGTCTATCCGGGACTTCAAGGTAGGAGAAGCTTCCCGCTTGTCAGCTTTTTGAACCGGCAGGATGCCGGCGCTACTTGGTACCGACGGGCCCGTTTGCGCTACGACATCGGGCTCGGTGATTAGTCATTGGCTATTGGCTGCTGGCTTGGACTATCGGCTATTGCCTTGCCTACCAGTTCGGAGCCGTGTGCTTTCAGGCGCTTCGATGGGCGCTGGAACACCGGGAGGTTTAACCAGCCGGCGCGATCAAAAAAGAGAGTCGGGGTACAGACCTTGAGTATGGCCGTACTCAGCCGCGGCATTTTCGGCAGCCGAACCTGAACCGTGCGCCGGTTCCAGTACACCTCCAGTGAAGAAATTGTTTCCCCGGTAACGGTATCCTGGAAATCCAAGTGGCGCGCCTTCCCTTTAAGGCAGAAAGCAAAACGTTGCACGTCACCTGACTCAGTCCGGAGCACCAGAAGAACCTTTTGCTTTTTCGAACACAAGACGCACTGCGCGATGGGCAAGTTCAGAAAGTTGCCATCAATCCAAGGGACGCTTTGTGGCGGGAAGCTTGTCTCTAACGGCTCTCCGTCGAAAAGCTGTTCCTGCGGGCGCGCGTAGCTGGCGAACCTTTTGCGGCCGGCAGCTACCTGAGTTCGGTGACAAAAGATGGCCTTCAGTTTTCGTTTGATCAACGCCCGGTTTAAGGATGTCGTCATCGGTTTCCGCGCCTGGCCAGCTCTTGGTTGGTGTACCAGGTAATTCAGCACCCTGGCATTGGTAGACGCTTCCGGCGCGACAATAGCCGAGAGCAGAACGTGCAGTGCGCTGTGATCCGGATGAGCGTCTTCGGCCGCCGGCTGGAGCATTAAAGTCGGCTTCCACCCAAGCAGCTCCGCCCTGAGATCATCGATAACTGCGCGCTCGCCGGACAGGAGCAGTTTTGTGAGGGCTTGATCCGGGTATCGCAGAAAACAGGCGTCGGCCGAGTTTCCACCGAGCACCTCCAAAGCAGCAATTGCTTCGGCTTCGCGCAGTTTCCCCCAGCGAGCTCGATCCTCATCCCGAAGAGTCCAGCGGCGTTCGACAAATCGTTGTGCCCAGGGATTCCGATCGCCGCTTGTCAGATAAACGACACGAACGGGTAAACCGCGATCGAATGCGGTGGCCAGCAGTCCGCCGATGGCGAGGGTCTCATCGTCCGGATGAGGGGCGAAAACAAGGATACGGTCGTCGGGGTTAAGGAGCATAAGTTTTCCGATCAATGGTAAGCGAGACCGGCGTGCCAGGCACGCGACCAGAGGATATCCAGCGCCGCGGATGGCTGTTCCGGTTTAAAAACGTGCAGTCCAGTTTCCAGCCGGTTGTCCGTTTTCACGGGGTGACCATCCAACTGACCGGGCACTGGGCCTTTGCTATCCAGGAAGGTGTAGGTTCCCGTAACGGCAATCTTGAAAGGAGCAGTGCCGTCTTTTGTCAACGCTAAGTGCTGACCGAGTACGAGAAGCCGGTCTCGCAGTAAGTAATTGGCTTGGAGAAATTGCTCAGTTCGCTTGGTAAGGAAATGGAACGGTATTCCTACTGCAGTCTCCGTAGCAATCAGGCGTTCCGGCATATCGTCCTTCAGTTGGCCGCGAGCCATCCGTTCCCGGGTGAGAATTTCGTAAACCCAGTAGGCCGGCCGGGAACGAAAGATCGCTTCACCTTTTGCATCAAAGACCTTTTCATCGGGGCGCGTCAATTGCAGGATTTCGCGAATTCTGGCAAATTCGATCGTATTCGCGTCCCGCTCTTTCCAGAGAAGCCAAGCCAACCAGCCGAATTGTAGGCAGCAGAGCGCGGCAATCGTCAAAGAAAAAAACCTTCGATTTCGGGCCAGAGCCGGTGTTTCTGCAAGACGTTGGACCAGGTAGGCCAAGACGATCGCGGCAAGGGGGAAAAACGGCAGGTAATCCTGAAGAGTGATTTCCGGCCAGAAACCCCACAGGATAGTGCAGAAAAATCCGGTAATCAGGAAAAACCAAGCCCGATTTCTGGCCAGTACGGGATCCGCTTCCCGACGCAGAGCCTCGTAGGCCAGCCAGCCGGCCGGCACAAAAAGCCAAAACCGCAGATCGACAATCCGCGTCACGAAGAAGTGCCAGAACGGTCCCGTAGCGACCAAATTATGTTCGAGGAGGCAATAGCGGGCGGGGCCGAGTATCCCGGCATAGGAAAAAAAACTGATCAGGAGTGCCGGGAAAACGCACAAGCCGGCCAGGAACACGCTAAGCGCTTTCGGAAATCCAACTTTGGGCGTTGCCCGGTCTGGAGGCATTCGGCTTTTTGCCGGCCAGGTTCGGAGCAGGAGGTAGAACAGGCCAGCTGTCCCTAGGATCGTGAGGAGCAGAACGGTCTTCATGGAAGTCGCGAAGGCTGCTCCCAACAGCAGCCCCGCCCCGAAAATGCGCCAGGTTTTTGGCTTGTCGCCGAGAAGCAGGACTAGCGCAAGCAACCATTCGACGTTCCACAGATTGTCCGGCCGAAACTCGCCGGCTTTGAAGAAAAAAGGCGGAAAAAGTCCCAGGACAACTGCGGAAGCCACTCCGACGCGTCGGGAAAAAAGCGCGGAGCCCAACCGATAAACCGACCATAAAGCTGCGAGGAACAGAGGCAGATTGACCCAGCGCATCAGCGTCACGATATCGGGCCGTTCTCCGCATAAAAGAAAGAGTGGCACCGACAAGAGCTGGAAAAGAGGACAATGATTGTCAAAAAAATCGCGATAACCTATCGCCCCATGTGCCCACTCCCAGACGACATGCAAATGCTGGGTCTCGTCGGAATCCCATTTTTGAACAGCAAACGAAAAGATCCTTAAGGCCAGGATAAGAACCAGGGCCATGGCCGTCAGGCCGGCACTATCGAGAACCGTCCGCTCGGTTTTATGCGGAATCGAAGCAGCTCTGGAAAACATAGGATCTGCAGCGCGGTACGAGTGATTGCGCCGGATAGCCCACATCACCGAATGGCAGGCGTTCCCTAAACCACGCAAGTCCTGTTTCGTCAAATCCTAGGTGCGTTTCGCGTTTCACGTCTCGCGTTTCACGTTTCTCTCTCGTTCCGAATGGGAACCTCCGCTCGTTGAACTTGCAACGCGAAACGTGAAACGTGAAACGCGAAACGTGAAACGTGAGCGCCTTAATGCGCCGGCGGTCGTGCCTCGACGGATGACCCCTTGGAAGTGCCCAGTTTCGGGAGATCAGGATCGAGAAAGCCGAGCGCATGGGGAGGTTGAATCACCCGGACGCCCGCTGTCCGCTGAGCCCCTTGCAGCTTCTGATGGAGATCCCGCATTTTGGTCCAATGGATCTTTGGTTTGTAGTGGTGTTCCGCGTGGTAACCGTTGTTGAACCAAAGGATGTTATACCACTTAGCGTAGCTGCTGACCCCCCAGGCCAACGGCACGTCAGGATTTCCGCCATAGTGGAGGAAATAGCCATTCAGATAGGACAAGCAATGCCCGAAATAATAGAACGGGAGATAGAATAGCATGAACTTCCAGTTCAGAAGAAACCCGAGAAAACAGAGGCAAGTCCAAGACGCGATTTCGAACACGCCGAAGTACGCGCGGAACGGGAACCGGCGTTTCAGGTCTCGGAAAACAACGTAGGGATCGTCGCGGAAGTAGCTCAGGAAAACGTAGGACCAGATCTTCTCGGGTTCGCCTTCGTGTCCGTGCCGATAAATGGAGAGGGGATCGACCGTATCACCGTGTTCGTCCGGTCGATCGCTGTTTCCCTGGTGATGCTTATTATGGAAGACTTCGTAGAACTGCTGCGAAAAGCCGACAGTCACCGAAAGAAGCCAGCTGAAGATCCAGTTGAGAGTGCGCGATTTAAAGTAGGGATTGTGAATGAAATTGTGGGCGATGCCGTTGATATTCCAGGAAATGCTGACGGAGTAGATCAACCCGAGGATCACGAGCAGCCACCATGGTGTGTAGGGGAAGATCACAAAGAGCATCACCAGATAGGCGGTATGGCCCAACTGGCTCGTCACCGGGATCCAATCTTTTGACGAATGAGCAAGTATCTTCATAACCGGCTTTGGCTGGTCGAAGAACACTTGCAACGGTTCCTGATCCAGAGCAAGTGTAAACCTCTTCATGGCAATCGCGTCCCGCAGTCCAGGCCTTACGCGCAAAGCAGGTCAACTCCAACCCGCCAATCCGTTGACGGTTCGACAGTCTTTCGAACTAGGGATTTCCATCCTTCTGGCAGCGGCTGAGCAGATTTTCCTGAAACTGGCCAGCGACGGAACGAGTCCGCTCCAAGCGATCTTTTTCGCCGGCCACATGGCATCGGTCTGGATGTGGCTCGGGATTGCTTGCTTGATTGGGGGGTTGATCTTCTGGCTTTCGGTTCTTCGCTCCATTCCCTTACTCATTGCGTTCAATCTGGCGGCGGTGACGCATGTTCTTGTGCCGTTGGCGTCGTGGGCTTTTCTGGGTGAGCAGATCTCGTTGCTGCGTTGGGGTGGGATCCTCTTGGTCACGGCTGGGGTACTGGTCGTAGCGCAACCTCTGGCCAGCGTGGAGGAGCGCTTATGAGCTTCGCTTTATTGGCCCTGGTTCTAGTCTCCCAGCTAAGCAATGTAGCGGGCCAGATCTTTTTTAAACACGCGATGTCCAGTGAAGGGAAACTGTTCGCCTCGCGGCGTACCCTTGGTTTAGCCGCTGGGCTGACCGCGATGACTCTCGGCTTTTTTGTCTATCTGGCTTTGCTGAAGCGGTTTGATCTAAGTTATATCTATCCTTTCGAAGGAATTCAGCGGATTGCCCTGGCCCTGGCAGCGGTGATATTTCTGCACGAGCGCATCACCAAGCGTCTTTGGTTCGGCGTAGTCCTAATCGCGGTCGGGACGGTTTTGGTATCAGGAAGCTGAGGGCGTGTCGGCGTATTGCGTGTCGGCGTACTGCGTGTCGGCGTACTGCGTGTCGGCGTACTGCGTGTCGGCGTGTTGCGTGTCGGCGTATTGCGTGTCGGCGCAACACACCGGTCCAGGGCGATTACGGATAAGTCTGGACGCCTTCGTGCAGCAATATCAACCCACCAAAACGCGTCGAAACGCTAGTTGGAATAATCGAGACAAAACCGTACCCACACAGTACGCCGACACGCAATACGCCGATACGCAACACGCCGATACGCAGTACGCCGACACGCAGTACCCCGACACGCCGACACGCAATACGCCGACACGCCGACACGCAATACGCCGACACGCAGTACCCCGACACGGCCTACTCGCCGGCCAAAGCCGGCCAGATGCAGCCCAACGCGGCCTCGTTCCGGACTAGCGCGGTTGCTTGATTCACTGCCGTTTTTTTCGGATGATCGAAGAGCGCGCACGTTCGTTGGGTCCAGCGTCGATAACGAGCCCCGGAATGCGCTCCGCAGAGATCCCCACCGATGATCCGGGCATGTTTCCGAATCTCCTGAATCGCCCAGGAGATGTCATCTGGCCGAAACATTCCCTGTTCCCAATCGGTTACCGCACTGTCTTCGTCGAGGCAATCGAGATCGACCGTTATGTAAACCGCCTCGCCTCGGATCGTCTGGGCAAAGCCGCTAAAAATTTGTCGCCAATCGTTCGGGGTGATGCCGGGCCAGCGCTTCTGAGCCGATCGGCTGAATCGCTCGCTCCAAGGCCATACTTGGAGTCGGTTAGCCCGCATTCCCCGATAATTGGCGAACCACCGATGGGGCGCGTTCAGTTCGAAATTCCCACAACCCCAGATACAGGCACGCTTCAAGTTGGGCGTTTCGAGGACGCGCGAGATCCAACTGCCGCAACACCATGACGGCGGACGAATGTCCCAGTCGGGGTGATTATCAAAAGACAGAAGGATGTAGGGTTCACTCAGGGACCGCTGCCAGAGCGCGCTCAGGTGATGAAAATCGCCCGAGCCAACGAGGGTAAATGCTGCCGGATAAACCCGTATTTCTCGAAAGAATCGGTCGATCAATCGAGCTGGTGCGCAGTAGCGAAGTTGCGGACCCCAGGAAAGGTAATCGTGGTAGGCCGCACCACGAATCGCATCCGGGCTCCAGGCTCCGTCCAGGTCAATGATCCGGCTGGGCATCACGTTTCGCGTTTCACGTTTCGCGTTTCGTGTCGGTCGTTGCAAGCTTGACCAACTGGAGCTTCTCATACGGAAGCTTTACGAACTTCGGAGCTATAAAATACAGAACGACAGTGTGAAACGTGAAACGTGAAACGCGAAACGTGAAACGATGAGTAAACACTCGTTGACCCGGAAGCATCGCTCTAATAACTTTCGTTTGTCGCGTCATTCGAACGAATTTCAGCTACTCTTTTTTAAAGCTTATGGCTCTCCCAGTCGGCTCGAAAGCACCAGATTTTACCCTCAGCACCAAGTCGTCCGATGGATTTGAGTTGGTCACGCTTAGCGATCAGTTGACTAAGGATAAAGTGCTGTTGCTGTTTTTTCCGATGGCTTTCACCAGCGTGTGCACATCGGAAATGTGCAGCGTGTCTGATTCAATCCAGCGATATGATTCCCTCAAATCGCTCGTTTACGGAATCAGCGGGGACAGTCCGTTTGCGCTGGAAGAATGGGCGAAGAAAGAATCGATCAAGATGCCCTTGCTCAGCGATTACGATCATTCCGTGGCCAGGCTTTATGACGTCGCCTATGAAAGTTTTCTTCCCGGCAAGCTACCGTTGTCCGGCGTGGCGAAGCGCTCGGCTTTCGTGATCGATCACAACGGGATTATCCAATACGCGGAAAGCTCGGATAATCCTAAGCAAGTCCCGAATTTCGATGCGATCCGGGAAAAACTGGAAGAACTTGGGTAAAAATGTCTGAGTATGGTTTCTGAGCAAATGGTTCGCCCGCTCGATCTCGCGGATGGGCGAAAAGGGATTTACTATTCTTTGCCGGCTTTAGAGGAGGCAGGCTACGGGAAGATTTCCCGTTTGCCGGTAAGTATTCGCATCGTCCTTGAATCGGTATTACGGAACTGTGACGGCAAAAAGGTCACCGAAGAGAACGTCAAGGCGTTGGCCGGCTGGTCAGCGAGCGATCCCGCGGCGGACGAGATCCCCTTTGTGGTCGCTCGAATTGTCCTGCAGGATTTCACCGGAGTGCCATTGCTGGTCGACCTCGCGGCGATGCGCGCGGCGGTGGCCCGGGTGAAGCGGGATCCGAAACTGATTGAGCCGCTTGTGCCAGTAGATCTCGTTGTGGATCACTCGGTGCAGGTTGATTTCGCCGGTATTCCCCAAGCTCTGGCGCTGAACCTCGACATGGAATTTCGGCGAAACCGGGAACGGTACGAGCTATTGAAGTGGGGCCAACAAGCCTTCAAAACGCTCGGAGTTGTCCCGCCGGGGATCGGCATCGTACATCAGGTCAATCTCGAATACCTGGCAAAAGGAGTACTCAGCCGGCAAACCGATGCGGGCGAAGTCTTTTTCCCCGATACGCTGGTGGGCACGGATTCGCACACGACGATGATTAATGGGCTTGGGATCGTGGGTTGGGGTGTCGGCGGGATTGAAGCCGAAGCCGGCATGTTGGGGCAACCGGTATACATTTTGACCCCGGAAGTGGTCGGTGTTTGTATGTCCGGCCGCCTCCGCGAAGGCGTTACGGCGACGGACTTGGCGCTGCACGTGACCCAATTGCTGCGGGCCAAAAAGGTCGTTGGGAAATTTGTTGAATTTTATGGGGAAGGGGCCGCTTCTCTGACCTTGCCAGACCGGGCAACGATCGGAAACATGGCTCCCGAGTACGGGGCGACGATGGGGTTTTTCCCGGTCGATGAGGAATCCGTTCGTTATCTGCGTCTCACGGGTCGGTCGGAGGCGCAATGCGACGCGTTTGAAAAATATTTTCAGGCGCAGAAGCTTTTTGGGATGCCACGGGCCGGTCAGATCGATTACAGCGTCGGAGTAGACCTGGATTTGAACGACGTCCAACCATCCGTCTCCGGACCGAAACGGCCTCAGGACCGAATCAATCTGGCAGAGGTTGGCGCGACGTTCCGGACGCTTTTTGCCAAGCCGGTCGCGAATGGAGGGTACGGCAAGGATAACGCACAGCTTCCCGAACGGTTCGAAGTCTCGATGAACGGAAAAGAAGCTGCCGCTCGACGGGAGGGAAAAAACGTCCAGATAGGACATGGCAGTGTCTTGATTGCCGCGATCACCAGTTGCACCAACACGAGTAACCCAAGCGTAATGCTCGGAGCAGGGTTGCTCGCCAAGAAGGCTGTCGAACGCGGGCTGGAGGTTAGCCCGACGGTGAAAACTTCCATGGCGCCCGGTTCACGAGTGGTTACCGATTACCTGGCCAAGACCGGCTTGCAAACTTATCTCGATCAACTCGGCTTCGGCATCGTCGGTTACGGTTGTACAACCTGCATTGGCAATTCCGGACCATTGAATCCCAAGATCGAAGAGGTCGTTACTGGGCATGATCTCGTGGCGGCCGCCGTTCTTTCCGGTAACCGCAACTTCGAGGCACGTATCCATCAGAATATCCGCGCGAACTTTCTGATGTCGCCGCCGCTAGTGGTTGCTTTTGCTCTGGCCGGACGGGTCGACATCGATCTGGCGCATGAGCCTTTGGGAAAAGATAAAGAAGGCAACGATGTTTATTTGAAGGATCTCTGGCCCTCGATGGAGGAAATCCAGAGCGCGCTGGCGTCGGCTCTCAAACCGGAAACGTTTCGCGAGTTGTACCGGGATTTCGCGAAACAGAATCCGAAATGGAACGAAATCTCGACAAGCAGCGGCGACCTTTACGCCTGGGACGAGAAGAGCGATTATATCCAGGAGCCGCCGTTTTTTGATGACTTTTCTATGGATGTCGAGGACGTCCATGACGTCCTTAACGCGCGCGCCCTCGGGATTTTCGGTGATTCGGTTACGACCGATCACATTTCCCCGGCGGGTGCGATCAAACAGACATCCCCGGCGGGACGATATCTTATCGATCGCGGTGTTAAACCCATCGACTTCAACAGCTACGGAAGCCGGCGTGGGAACGATCGGGTCATGACGCGTGGGACGTTTGCCAATGTTCGGATCAAGAATCTGATGGTGCCGGGCATCGAAGGCGGCGTAACGGTCCATCAGCCGAGCGGCGAGCAACTCTCGATTTTCGATGCCGCGGTGCGTTACCAAAAGGAGGAGGTGCCTCTGGTCGTGATCGCGGGCCAGGAGTATGGCACCGGCTCAAGCCGCGACTGGGCGGCCAAGGGCACACTGTTGCTAGGCGTTCGAGCAGTCGTCGCCACGAGTTTTGAGCGGATCCATCGATCGAACCTGGTCGGGATGGGCGTCCTACCTTTGCAATTCCCGGAGAACGTCGATGCTCAGACGCTTGGATTGGATGGCTCGGAAATCTACAGTGTGATCGGTTTGAGAAACGATCTCCGTCCGCAGGAAGAAGTCACGTTGCGGATCAAGCGGAAAGACGAGCGGGAAGAAAATGTACCCGTGACGTTGCGCATCGATACCCCCATCGAAGTCGAGTACTATCGGCACAGCGGAATTCTGCCGTATGTCTTGCGCCAGTTGCTGAGGTAACGCGTGGCGGTTTCGGATGGGATGCGTTTTGGAGTGCGCGCGACTTGTCGCCGCTTTAAGACTGCGCGGAGCGCGACCTGAACGGATCTTTTCTTCGGGGAACCCCAGCACTTCGTAGTTCCGTGCCGGGCGCCCAGGTGCGCTCTGTGCCATCAGAAAGCGGCGACAAGTCGCACGCACTCCTAAAATCTCTCCTACTTCTGCTGACGCCGCTCAAGCCCGGATAACCCACAGGTTGCTCGGGATTACCTGAATCACCCAATCGAGAACTGGAGCAAAGACGGGCTGGCCAGTCGCATCGATTTGGGACGGCATGACCAGCAGGTCTGCCTTGCTTGACTGAATATATTCAAACGCGTTGAACCCGGTATTGCCGCGCAAAACGTGATAGTCGAGCTCCACCGGGCTCTCCCGGCGCTCATGCACCAGCTCTTCCAAGCTCTGCTCTGGCGAGCACGAGCTTCCCGAGACTTTCTCTTTGGCTTCGGCAAAGGTCGTCTGCACATGAATCGCCGAAAGCTCAGCCGCGCCCGCCAACTCGGCCAGATCGAGGGCGCGATGAAAAGCCCTCCGGCTCGGCTCGCTGAAGTCCGGCAACAGGACAAAAAAAATGCCTAGCGGTTTGGGCGTCTCGCTTGGATCAACGAAGAGAATCAGATCGCAAGGAGCACGCCGCAAGAGTTCGCGCGCGACGTTTCCGGTAAAGTTTCGATGGACGCTTTCCCGCTCCAAAGCACCGGCAATAATCAAATCCATTCCTGCGGCGGCCTGTACTTTGAGGATCGCCTCGGCCGGTTCGCCGGCCTGGTAGTGAATGGGAGTTTCATCATCCAACCCCAAACGCTCGAGCGCGGCGCGAAAGCGCTCATTCTTTTCCGCATCAAACGCGTCCGCGTGGACCAGCTCCAGAGGCAAGCCGGCTACCCGGCTGATCCGCGCGGCTTCCGCCAGAACCGCCAGAAAACGGGGAGAAAAAGTTGTTGCAACTCCTGCACGCCGATACACGCGCGAGGAGGATACTTTACAGATATTTGTTTCTCAAATACTCGATGCGGTATTTTGATTGGGTTGGTTCCCCCGTCGCCCGCTTCATCAATTCGCTCGGAGAAAAACGCTGACCGTGCTGATGAACGTTGCTTCTCAGCCATTGGAGTAGGGGACCGTAGTCGCCGGCGGAGAGGCATTGCTCGAGGTTCGGCACTGATCTTCCTGCGGCGGCCATGAGCTGCGCCGCATTGAGGTTGCCCAGCGAGTAGGTAGCGAAATAGCCGAAACCGCCCATGCTCCAGTGGATATCCTGCAGCACACCCAGACTGTCGGTCGGGACAACCAAACCGAACAACTCTTTGAACCGCTGATTCCAGCGGCCCGGGAGATCCTTCACGCTCAGCCTGTTTTCAATGAGATCGATCTCGAGCTCGAAACGCAAAAGAATGTGGAGATCGTATGTGATTTCATCGGCTTCCACTCGGATGAAAGAGGGCGCGACTCTTTGCACACCACGGGCAAGCTCTTCAGGCGTGAAGCGTCCCAGCGCGGAAAGATGTTCGACCGCGGTGCCGTGCCATTTGTTCCAGAATTGGCGTGACCTTCCGACATGATTCTCCCAAAGGCGCGATTGTGATTCGTGAATTCCGAGAGAACGCGCCGTACCGATCGGCGTGCCCACGGCATCCCTTTGGAGTCCTTGCTCATAGAGGGCATGACCAACTTCGTGCAGAACACCATAGAAGGACGCCTGGAACATCCGTGCATCATATCGTGTTGTGACACGTTGGTCGGAAGGTCCCAGGGTCGCCATGAATGGGTGGGTGGTTTCATCGACGCGGCCAGCCTCAAAGTCGTAACCGAAAGCGGCGGCCAGCCGACGGTTCAGCGACTGTTGGCCGCTTATAGGATAATCGCCTTTGAGGAAATCTTCCGGAACGGAACGACCGCCTGCCCGGTCAAGCAGCTCGCGGAGTGGCGGTTGCAGCTCGGCAAATACGGGTCCGACGCTCTTGACGGTCGCCCCCGGTTCATACCCCTCCAGGAGAGCGTCGTAGGGTGAATCGGCGTAGCCCCACAAATCGGCGCGCTTCCGTGATAGCTCGAGAATCTTTGAAAGATGCGGAGCAAAGATCGCGTAATCGGATTCCCGGCGCGCTTGCTTCCAGGCGTTGCGCGCCAAGGCGCAAACACGCTCGAACTCCTCGACAAGCTGGACGGGCAATTTGGTGGCGCGATCGTATTCGCGACGCCACTCCCGCACGTTCGCTGTTTCATCGGACTCCGGCGCATAGGCGTGGTCCTCGCATGCCTTCAGCCAGTCACCCACTTTGGGATCGGTGGCCAGAACATGCGCCTTTGCTTCGAGAAAGCTCAGTTGCTCGGCTCGAAACGGCACTGCTTTTGGTGGAAGATAAGTCTCCTCGTCCCACTGAAGAACAGCGTAGGACGAGCGAAGCAGATAGACCTCGCGGGCCCGAGCCAGGAGTTGGTCGTAGGGTGGCGCTGGCATAAAACTGCGCAACCTATTACGGCTTGCCGGCTATCGGCAAGTCGAAGACCCGACTTTTTAAACCACCGATTTCACCGATTTGCACAGATTTACTATACAGAGTCGAAAAAGACGCAGATTAAGATCCCCTGAATTTGCTGGTTTCTTCATCTGTGAAATCTGTGAAAATCTGTGGTTAAAATTTTTCTTCCGAAGAATTCACGCTCTGCGATTTGCGATCACTCCGGGGGCGCCGGCAGAGCAGCGAACGGCCTATCCTCCAATTGCCGGGTATATTTATTGTAATAATGGCTGCAGGTCAGGTGTCGAGGCACACAATTGACGACAATACCCGGGACGTGAACCTGGCGATTTGCCAGGTCTTCCAGTGCGAGTTGGCAGTGTTGCCGCTGGCTATAGCCCAGCCGCACGACAAACAGCGTCCAAGCCGTTCTCGCCGCTATGGTTGTCGCATCATCTGCAGCCAGCACCGGAGGGGTGTCGACCAGAATGAAATCAAAGTGCCGCCCGAGTTCTCCGAACATCGCGCCCATTCCAAAACCGAGCAGCTGCTCGGCGATATTCGGGATCCGCGGGCCGGCCGGCATGAGGAAAAGGTTTGGCATCCGGGTCGGCCGAACAGCCTCTTCGAGAATGGCTCGCTGGGTGACAAGGTCCGAAAATCCAGGCCCGGAACCGGTTCCGAGAAGGTGATGAAGTTTGCCCCGGCGCAGATCCCCATCGATCAGGAGTATACGGGAACTCGTTGCGGCCAAAGCGATTGCCAAGTTAATCGCCACTACCGATTTTCCCTCACCCGGCACGGCACTTGTAACTGAGATGCAACGCTTCCTCCGGAGATCGTCGGGTGAATTCAATAAACTCGACCGGAGATTTCGGAAAGACTCGGCGAAGCTCAGATGATTGCGATCACATTCGAGCACGGTGCGACTGCGCGTGGCCCATCGATCGGCCATGATTCGGCCCAGAATAGGGATCGGCAGAGCCCTCCTCACCGCAGCGATTGTCTGGAAGCGTTGCCGCGAGGCGCCCATCACCAGGGCGGACAAGAGCCCGCAGACCAGACCGGCGAGGCCGCCCCAAAGCGATTTTTCGAGAAACTGGCGCGGCAGTGGCGTTGCCTGTCCGGCGTTCTCGAGAATCTCAATGACGTCCTGGTCAGTCTTTTCCGCCAAGTCAGCTTTGGCCAGACTCGCTCTTAATTTATCGGAGGCACCTTCTGACGACGCAAGTCGGGCTTTCAGCGATTGAAATTGGGAAATTTGGTTATTGAGGTCTGCCAGGTCCGCTTCTCGTCGCGAGATTTCCGTATTCAGCGCGTTTGTCTCCCGATCGATCGCTTCCAACTGCTCTTTTTTTCCCCGCTCGGCCACAGCGAGCCGCTGTTTGCCGTCCTCCTTCGCTTGCGATGTAGCGGCCGCGATTGTGCGCTCGGTCTTTGCGATGCGGGCGGAAAGTGCCCGGATTTTCGGGTGTTGCGGTCTCAAATATGTGAGAAGCCGATCCCGCTCCGATTTCAGTGACTCTAATTCCTCGCCGGCGGCAGTGACGCGAAGGTCTTGCTCAGCGGGCGCCGTTCGCGCCGAATTTTCTGTTCCGGTTTTCTCGCTGCTGTCGAGTGGAATCGAAGCGCCGGCCTGGGCCGCATCAGAGGCGGAACCCGTGCTCGCCTGCGAGCGTTGCAGCCGTAGATCGATGATGCGTTTACGAAGGCTCGCGAGATATGCAGTGTCAGCGCTCAATTGGTCTTGCAGTGTCGTGATGTCGTGTTCGCGTTGGTACTCACGAAAAGCGGCGGCCGAGGACTGCCGTTCGGCGCTGGCGGCGGCGAGCTCTTCGCGAAGGCTGGCGACCGATTTTTCGATCCGTTGCAGGCGCAGCTCGCGACGTAGCGCCAGGAACTCCGTCATCGTCTGCTGAAGCCATTGCTGGGTATAGCCAGGAACCGTTCCGGCAGCTCGCAGGAGTAAGATGGAGGTTTTGGGAAGGCTCGTCGCAGTCACCTTCACCGGTTGATTGAGGGGTGGGGGCAGGTTGGGTAAAGCTCGCTGTACCCGCATCCGAACGTCGTCACCGACCAAAATTGCGGCCTGCGTTCCGAGAAATTCGGGATCGTTCTGGCCTTCGTCGCTGGGAACGGTGTCCGGCACAAGTGCGCGATTGGCCACGAGCATTTTCGCTTGTGAGACGAATAAAGCAGGTTGGCGCAGCGCAAGCCAGCAACCCCCAGCCAGACCGACGCAAGTCAAAAGCAAAAGAACCCACCAGAAACGCCGGAGCTCCAGCCAAGCCGCGGGTAAGTCGAAAAACCTCATCTGCCGTACTACCAATTCACCAATCGCTGGGGAACTTCGATAATATCACCGGTCTGCAAGACTGGATCGAGATCCGGTCTGCCGCCGTCCATAATCAGGGCGACATCAACGATCCTTGTATTTAGCGTATCGCCGGTTCGCCGAATCAATTTCACCTTTTTCCGATTCGCAAATTCGGAAAAGCCTCCCGCACGAAGAATTGCGCGGCTGACGGTCAGCGCTTCGTCGCCGGGGAGGTCGAGCGGACCTTGTTTGTTGACTTCGCCGGAGAGGTAGATGCGACCGGAGGAGCGCACTGCCGCATTCGCTGGGCCTGAGGTGGCGGCAGCGTCCGGACGACGCGCAATGGCAATCATTACGGTCGCCTTTTTGTAAAGGCTCCGCTCCAGGGCATGCTTGATCTCAAGAGCCAATTCGGGCGTGCTCTTGCCGGCAGCCGGCATCGTGCCGAGATAGGGTACTTTGATCCGGCCGGCCTCGTCGACCCGCAGAGTCACCGGCGGGTCTTCGTCCTCGACGATGCGGAAGACCAGGGTATCGCCAATGACGATCTTCCGATCTGAACTCGATGTGTCTTGGTCAGTTGCAATGTTCGCCGCTAATCTGGTTTTGTGTCGGGCGGCGAGGGATCGCTCGGCCCGCAGCCACGGCGAAATTCCGGCGACCGCAAGAATCAGGAAGGTAACAAGGCTAGAAACCGTACGACACATTGAAGTCAGCCCGGTTCTGTTGATAATTGCCGTTTCCACCGCTGCCTTCCCGGCGAACAAATTGGTACTTCAGCCCTGCGGTGATTCTCCGCGAAAGCGCGTACGTGAAGCCAATACCAGTGCCATATTGGGTGAAACCTCCTGGAAATTGCCCCGTGAAAATCCGGCCCCAGCGCCCAAAGCCGTTTGCTTCGAGAGTCAGGTTACGCCGAAGCTGATAGCGGAGACCTAAGGCGAACTGGTTTTCGTTGAAAAGATCTGTCCCGGTCGAAAATTGCAGATCTCTCTGAAAGGATGCGATGTATTGCAAAAAATGGGTGATTTGATGGCTGATATTAAAAGAGAGATAATAGTTAATCGATTTGACGTGCGAGGCGTCGATATCATACAGCCCGGCGGCAAGGTCCAGCGTGATCAACCGGGTTAATTTCCCGCGAAGGAAAGGACCAAAACTTGTCCCGCTGACGTCCCCGGTACTCACAAAGGTACGGCCGTTCACCGTTGTGACGGTGTTTAAAGAGTTTGACGATACCGAGTTCGAATAAAAGAATTCCAAACCCGTGTTCATGGTCGGAGTAAGCGCGTACGCCGCGGCAAGACCTGGACGGAACGTATTTCGTGAGCCGCTGGTGGCGGTGCTGGTTTGGCTGTTCGGACTGTTGTTCGGACTGTCCATGCTGTACGAGTAGTCAAATCGAGCGGTCAGAATAAGCTGCGAAAGATACCAGTCCGCTGAGAGGCCGGCGTTGTTGGTCAGCCGGTTCAAACTGTTTTGGTTCGCCGCGGACGCGTCTTGGGTGGGATCCTGAACGATCGAGAGATAGTTGTGGAACGAGAACAGAAAATCGCCTGCCACAAGCTTGAGCTCGACCTTGGAGTCGGGCTCAATCGCGAGTTGGACCGATTGAGTAGCCGTGCCGCCCAGATATTCGCTTAAGATCGCACCCAGCCGAAGATCGATCATATTGAGCTGGCTGAGCTCCCACGTTAAATCCAGGGCCAGGGACTGATGGAAAACCGCTTCACTCTTGCCGTTGATGGACCGGAGATCGGAATTATCGTCGACCGTGAGGCCGAGCCCAACCGCGGCGTTTCCGCGAAATGGACCGAGCGTTACAAAAGTTGGTCCCAGCGGCACTTCAAATCGGGTGATCGGTACCCTGCTCAGCGATGCCCGAATTGATTCCTGGGCGCCAACCTGGTTGGCCGCCAGCCCAACCAGGCTCAATGCCAGAACAAAGCTCCCGTAAAGTGTTCCGGGCTTTCGCCGCCAGAAGGTTTTCCGATCAACTCTAAGCAGGCTTTGTACGTTTCGCTTCAGACTCAATTTATTCGCGACTCCAGTTTTCGATATGCGATGATGCCGCATATTAAGAGAATCGATTTCAGCTCTATGTCAGCCCGCTTCTTATCCATTTCGTTTCAAGTGCTAAAGCGCAAAACTATCTTTTTTTCCGGATTTGCGCTCGTTTGTCTCAGTTGTTTCGCATGCAGCAGCTCCCCGCCCGTGCCCTTCCCGGGTGCCTTAACCGGCCAGAATGTGGTAGCGCTCTCCAGCGGCGACACTGTGCGGGTGTCTTTTACCGGCGCGCCGGAGCTTAATCAGACCCAAAAAATCGGGACGGATGGAAAAATCAGTCTGCCGTTGATCGGCGAGGTGATTGCGGCGGGCAAAAGTCTGGCTCAGCTTCAGCGCGAGTTGACCAACCTCTACAAACCTCAGCTCCAGAATAGTGAGGTCATCGTCACTCTCGAAACGCGCGCTTTACCGGTTGTTGTTTCGGGCGCGGTGCAAAAGCCGGGCAAGGTCATTTTCGAAAGGCCCGCTACGGTGCTCGAGGCTATTATGGAAGCCGGCGGATTTACCCCTGAAGCGAATTTAAAGAAGGTTTCGCTGATCCGTATCGTAAACGGCAGGCATTACAGTAAAATCTTTGATTTGCGCCCCGTCCTTCAAGGGCAACCCACTGCTGCCGTTTATGTCAGTAGCGGCGACGTGGTCTATGTGCCGGAGAAGCTTTTGAACTTTTGACTTTTGTGCGCGCAAGTCGCATACCATCGCCCATATCGCATTGACCGCAGCAATCTCGACTGAATAAATTTATGCAGGCAACGATAGCTCAAACTTTTGTTCTAGTCGGTGCCGCCACGATTCTCAGCGCTTGCCAGGTCGGAAGGCCGGATCCAGCGGCCGCGGCTTATTCGGCCGTCTTGCCGGCAATTACCGAGGAAAATTTGCAGGTGACAGTTAAGGACAATGTGCCGTTGTACGGTACTGGTCCACAACAGTTCACCATGCCGGACGCCACCTTGGCAAAGGGAACGTTGGTGCGAGTCGTCCGGAAACAGTTTGGCTTCAGCTTGATTGAGACCGCCGACGGAAACCGACTCGGATGGGTAGCCAACGACGATCTGGCTGTTGCCCCGTCTGAGGGCGGGCCGGATCAAACCACCAATGGAGAGTGATTCGCTCCGCGCGGTGCCTGGACCGGCGGGAGCCGATCCCTACCGGTCCGCAGCGATCAGAATGTGGTAGGGACCCCCGGACCGGCAGGAGCCGGTCCCTACCGGTCCACGGCGAACCAGAATGTGGTAGGGACAACCTCCGCTTGTCCTGGTGGTGCTGCGCAGCGCAAAACGCCTTGCCTCACGTCTGACCCGCTTGAATCGCCGGCAACGCGTCCTCCAGCGATTCGGCGTCGCCGATCGAAAGAATCTGCGTTCCCTTGCGAATCCGGCTTACAAGGCCCGCGAGCACCTCTCCGGGACCGAGCTCAACAAACAGCTCGCAGTGTTCCCGATCGATTAAATACTCGATGCTCTCCGCCCACCGAACCGGCCGGGTCACCTGTTGCGCCAAGGTCTGGCGAACAGCGCCGGGGTCCGTGGCGGGCTGAGCAGTCACGTTCGCGACGACCGTCACCGCGGGATGGCCGATATCAGCGTGGGCGAGATCCTCGCGGAGTTTCGCTTCGGCGGTAGCCATGAGTCGCGAGTGAAAGGCCCCGGCGACGTTCAAAGTAAAAGCCCGTTTAATCCCATATCCCTTGGCAAGGGAAATTGCTCTTTCGATCCTCTCCCTTTCGCCGGACAAAACGATTTGGCCGGGACAATTAAGATTCGCAATGTCCACGCCGGCCTCACTTGCGAGCGACCGGACCTGCGCTTCTTCGCCGCCGATGATTGCGGCCATCGCCCCGTTGGTAGATCTGCACGCCTCCTCCATGTACGAGCTTCGCTTCGCCACAAGGTTGATGCCGGTCGCGAAGTCAAACGTCCCGCCGGCCGCATGCGCGGTCAACTCGCCCAGGGACAAGCCCGCGCACGCCGCGAACCTGAAATCGCTCGACTCTTCGCGTAATACTTGGAGCAACGCCAGCCCGTTGACATACAATGCAAGCTGGCAGTTGGAGGTTTTGGTCAGCTCTTCCATCGGACCTTCGAAGGCGATCTGGCTCAGTGATCGCCCAAGAAACTCGTCTGCCTGCGAGAATAGATTGGCCGCGGCGGCAAATCGCTCAGAAAGGGTTTTTCCCATCCCAACTTCCTGGGCGCCTTGTCCCGAAAAAAGAAGCGCGATTTTTTTTGCCATGATCTGCCACGCTTGCATTATCCGCGGCAGGAAGCGAACCATTAACGACCGGCGGCGTTGGCGGGCGCGCTTCTCGAGACTGTCTCGCAACGGTGATTTCGCGCTACCGCGCGCCCAATTCGCGTGGGACGCGTCTTGGAGTGCGTGCGACTTGTCGCCGCTTTGAGACCGAGCGGAGCACGGCTACCAGCAATGCGTATCCTTTCGCCGCGGAAATCCGGACTTCGTGGTTCGACCCTCGGTCCAAGTCGCGCTCCGCGCGAATCCGAAAGCGGCGGCAAGTCGCACGCACTCCAGGACGCACAGTGCATTGGCAGCCGTGTCTTACCAAAGCACGAGGAGCTTATGTTGCGAGACAATCTCTCTTCGTCGGCCCCGCAACGTGGTCAGAAGAGGGGCGAACTGCTTCGCTAACTCTGCCTGGACTGCTTAGCCGGCTAAAAATCGATTGGGGATCCATCGTTCTCAGGCTAGTGTCAAGGTATTCCCGGAGGACTCCGGGGATGGGATCGTTCAAATTGAGCTTGCCGGTTTTGGCCCAAAATCCGCTAAGCGACTAAAGCCGAACCGGAATGCTCCGAATTAAACGTTGACGTTGAACGTTGATCAACGATGAGAACTCACGCACAGAGTTCTCCCCTGATTTCCGAAAGATGAATAAATACACGATGACTAGTAAGAACGACTTAATTCTTGTGACCGGCGCGGGCGGGTTCATTGGCGGGCATCTCGTCCGAGCGCTTCGTGCCGATGGCTTCAAGCGCATCAGGGCGGTCGATCAGAAGCCACTTCCGGCCTGGTACCAATCCTTTGATGATGTTGAAAATGAAGTGCTCGACCTGAAGGAACTGGACGCTTGCCGCAAAGCGACGAAGGGCGCAGTGGTTGTGTACAATCTGGCTGCAGATATGGGCGGTATGGGATTCATCGAGCTCAATAAAGCGGCCTGTATGTTGAGTGTTCTCGTGAACACCCACCTGCTTCTGGCTGCGGAAGAGGCGGGCACCGAGCGATTTTTCTATGCCTCGTCAGCGTGTGTGTACAATGGCGATAAGCAAAAGAATCCGAATGTCACAGCCCTGAAAGAAGAGGATGCTTATCCGGCATTGCCGGAGGACGGCTACGGTTGGGAAAAACTGTTCAGTGAGCGAATGGCCCGCCATTTCCGCGAGGACTTTGACTTGGCGACTCGCATAGCCCGCTATCACAACGTTTACGGGCCAAACGGAACCTACGATGGTGGACGCGAAAAAGCTCCGGCAGCAATTTGCCGCAAGGTCATCGAGGCAAAACTTTCGGGCACTCACGAGATCGAAATTTGGGGAGACGGAGCCCAAACGCGGAGCTTCATGTACATCGACGACTGCGTCCGAGGGACCCGGATGATCCTGGAAAGCGATTTCGTTGAGCCGATCAATCTTGGGAGCAATGAACTAGTCTCTATTAACCAGTTAGTCGACATCGTCGAGGAGATTGCAGGAGTCGAGCTCAAGCGAAAATATAACCTCTCCGCCCCGAAAGGGGTAAACGGACGGAACAGTGACAACACGCTGATTCGAAAAGTGTTTCAATGGGAGCCCTCGACAAAATTGCGAGACGGAATGGAACGTACCTACAGCTGGATCTACGACCAGATGACGGCGAGGCACCCCGCGCTGGAGGCCGTCTAGTCCGGAACAATCACACGCTGCGAGAAGCGCCGCGTTTCTGCTAGGTTTTTTGCCGCTGAAAAACTGGTAGGGCGAATTCGTCCTGCGAAGCGCGACAAAATGAGCTAGCGTTCGTCGTTTAGGCCTATCCTCGCGGCCGCGGAATGAGCCGTACCAACATTCCGGAATTATGCCGACCACCATTCACCTTTCACCAATCGCGCTTGGTTGCGGCTTTGCCGTGGTAGGAGCGATCCAGGCTAGAAGATCCCCAGCCACACGTGACTCCTGACTTCGTCAACCACGCAATCTATAATGGCTACCGCCCCTGAATCCTGCCGTGAACCTGTCCTATACGAGGACTCAGCCTGCCTGCCTCGAGTCAATATTCTCGGCGTGGGGGTAAGTCCGATCAACCTTCCTCAGGCCAGGGCGCTAATCCTGGGTGCGGTGGCGGCAAAGCGCAAAGGTTATGTCGCTGTGACTGGCGTGCACGGAGTCACCGAAGCGCAGTCGGACCCTGAATTTCGAAGCATTCTTAACTCGGCTTTTCTCAATACACCCGACGGAATGCCCCTGTCATGGATCGGGCGACTGCAAGGCTTCAAACAAATGGATCGCGTGTATGGTCCGGACCTGATGCACGAACTATGCGCCGCATCAACGGATGGAGGCGTCCGGCATTTTTTTTACGGAGGCGGTCCAGGAGTAGCCGAGGGCTTGAAAGCAGCCCTCGAGTCGAGATTCCCTGGCTTGTGCGTTTGCGGAACGTATACTCCGCCATTTCGTCCTCTCAACCATCAGGAAGAATTTGACCTGATCAGGCTGATGGAGCAGACCCGGCCAGATATTTGCTGGGTCGGCTTGAGCACCCCGAAACAGGAGCGCTTTATGGCGGCTTACCTCGAACGGCTTCCGGTCACCCTGATGATTGGTGTCGGCGCTGCCTTTGACTTGCATTCCGGAAGGATCAGGCAAGCGCCCTACTGGATGCAGCGAAGCGGGCTGGAGTGGTTTTTCCGGCTGACGCAGGAGCCCAGGCGATTATGGAAACGGTACCTGATCAATAATCCTTCTTTCCTAATTCGCATCCTTGCGCAATTTACCGGGTTGAAACGGTATTCGCCTGTCGATTAAAAGGATGAGCCGCAAACGCCGCTTTATCTTTGCTCTGGGATCCGGCTACGTCGCCCTGGTTGCGAACGTAGTCTACGTTGCGGCGGCGATCCCGCTAGCGCTTCACTATCTCACCAAGGAAGAATTCGGGCTCTGGGCGGTTATCTTGCAAATTACAAGTTACCTCGGGTTGCTCGATCTCGGTGTAGGCCAGTCCGTTGCTCGATTACTCATCGACTCGAAGGATAATATCAACGGAGGAATTTACGGATCAGTTTTAAAAACGGCTTCGCTCGTTTTCGCCATTCAGGCAGCGATTGTCTTCGCGTTCGGATTTCTCTGCAGCCCTCTAATCGCATCCCTGATGCATATTCCGCCGCACCTGGCACCCACATTCGAAGCGCTAATGCGGTGGCAGTGCGTGACGTTGTCAGTCGCTTTTTTGACTACACCGTTCGGTTTTTTGCCGCTCTGGTCCCACCAACGCTCAGATCTGCAGAACTTTGCCGCCATCGTGGCGTTCAGCGCGAATCTTCTTTTCCTGTGGATCGGATTCAAAATCGGTTTGCGTACCTTCAGTCTCTTGCTATCGAGTGTCGTAGCTACGGCGGTCAGTATTTCGTTGATGGCGCTCGCGGCGGCGCGTCTCAAGGTGTTTCCTTCCCGAGGCCACTGGGGGCGGCTCAGCTGGAAGCGGACCCGAGAAGTGTTTAGCTTCAGCCGCGACCTGTTCGTGGTTAATCTGGCCAGCCAGCTCATCTCCGCCAGCCAGTTGATTCTTGTTTCCCGGCTGATCGGTCTTAATGCCGCCGCAACCTGGTCAATCTGCACGAAGAGTTTTAGCATGGCCCAAGTCGTGGTCTTCAGAGTCTGGGACTTTTCCAGTGCCGCCTTTGCCGAAATGATTGTTCGGGGCGAAATCAGCCGGTTTCGGAGTCGTCTCTCCTGGGTTGTTGCCTTGTCTGCCGTCGGCGCCGGTTTCTTTGCCGTCCTGGGTGCATTCGGGAACCGCAGTTTCGTCCATATTTGGACCGGAGGGAAAGTGAGCTGGGATACCTGGAGCAATATCGCGGCCGCGGCTTATCTTTTCTCGTTCGCTGTGACTCGGTGCTATACCGGCCTGGTTGCGGTAGTGAAACAGATAGGGGCTTTTAAGTACATCAGCCTGCTGGAGGGACTCCTGGTCATTGCCGGGAGCATCGCTCTTGCGCCCCGCCTACATTTTCTCGGAATCCTGGTCTCTTCGCTGGTGGCGAATCTGCTTTGCAGCGGAATCTATGGAGTCTTTCGCGTGTCCAGATACTTCAACGCGCCGGTGGTTGAAGTCACGTTCGGGTGGCTCAAAGGCGCCTTCCTTTATGTCGCGACCTTTGCCCTTGTAGCGTTTGGTATCTTCTCGCTGGGAACCCGGTTCAACGGACCCTTCCCGTTTCTGGTAACCGCCGGATCGGCCGGGTTGGCCGGAGTCGTTCTTGCTTTGCTTTTCGGCTTGCCCAACGAAATCCGTCATCAGCTGTTTCATTTTGGAGCCAATCTGAGCCGCAAAATTCTTGAAGGAAGACGAGTGCCGCCGTCCGCGCCGAGCGCGCCCATTATTTCCCCAACTTTCGAGGAAGAAATCTGTTCACCTACCTCTCAAGATGTTGATCGCTGAGAAACCGATTGCCGCTGAAGCGAAGCAGAGTCATCTGCCACAGGTGCTGCTAGCTTGCTGCGGATCATGGCATCTGCGCCCGGCAGCCAGAGCATTGTTCAACCGGAATGCGCTCGCTGGACTCTGGATCTCAGATAAAAACTCTTCGAACATCCCCCAGCCGAAATACCGCCGCTGTTGGCCATTCCACTTGGCTATGAAACCATTTTATCACCTGGCGCCGCAAATTTGGCAGGAACGACTATTTTATGCGTTCTTTCCGCTCTGGAAAACGTGGTTAGGCCGACAGCGGTGGCCCCGATGTAATGTCGTCCATGCGATCATGGGATATGCAACCGAACTTTTTGATGCGGCAGACCGGCACGGCGCGCTGAAGGTTATCGACTGTGCAAATAGTCATCCAACAAGTCTTTTTGGAATTTGGCAGCGGGAATGTGACCTCTGGTGCCCGGGTGAGAAAGTGCCCGTGCCGCTATGGATGTTTGCGCGGATGAACCGGGAACTGGAGCGAGCTGACCTGATCATCGTTCAATCGCAGTTCGGCAAGGAATCGATGGTCTACAACGGAATTCCTCCGGAA
The DNA here is from genome assembly GCA_963731325.1 of uncultured Verrucomicrobiae bacterium. GTDB lineage: Bacteria > Verrucomicrobiota > Verrucomicrobiia > Chthoniobacterales > JAFAMB01 > CAVSUL01. Next base: position 397,677 of record CAVSUL010000003.1, on the reverse strand, counting down.
AAGGTGGTCGTTAACCCGATGGGCGTTGATACGTCCCTCTTCAAAAAGAGAGCTGCGGTGCCGCCAAATCCGCGGTTTATTTGCGTAGGCACTATTTGCCTGCGCAAAGGTCATCAATACCTGTTCCGTGCCTTTGAGATCGTTAAGGCTAAGCTGCCACAGGCGGAGTTGATCTGTTGCGGGGATTACAAGTGTGATTTTCGGAATGAGCGCAGGAAATGGGAAGGAAAGTTTCTCCAGATTCCGTATCTCCCGCCGGCCGAACTGGCCGGTCTGCTTCAAACCTGTACCGCGTTTGTTTTTCCTTCCCAGGAGGAAGGGATCGCCAGGGCTCAGATTGAAGCGCTCGCCAGTGGATTGCCCGTCGTGGGAACGCATGAGGGCGGAGCCACTACCTTGGTCGAGGATGGCGTGGAAGGTTTCATCGTCCGCGGGCGGGATCCAGCGAACATCGCTCAAGCGATGATCATCCTGGCCGAAGATCGCGATCGGAACCGCCGCATGGGTGAGGCAGCTTATCTGAAAGGCGGCGCCAATAACAGCTGGCAGGATTATGGCGACCGCTTGCTGGCGGCTTACGGGCGGATGCTCGAAGGCAAAAGAAACAACCCGCAGTTCGTATAATCGTCCGATTATCGCCTTACCAGTAAATTGCCAATCATCTTCACTTATGGACACAGCGTATGCTGTCTTAACGCGCAAAAATAAGATTAATGCGGCCATGGACTTCTCCATTGTAACTCCAACGTTCAAACAACCTGACTGGTTGCGGCTCTGTGCTGCTTCTGTATTGGACCAGGAGGGAGTGACGGTCGAACACATTATCCAGGATGGGGGAGACGGGAAGGGTCTTGATCGGCTCAAAAAGGAACCCACCGTTCGGGTCTGCGTCGAAAAGGATCGTGGAATGTACGACGCACTCAGGAAAGGCATTTCCAAATCTGCCGGCTCCGTTGTCGCGCATCTAAACTCCGACGAGCAGTATCTCCCGGGTACCCTGAAGCGGGTGAAAGAGTTTTTTGCTGCCCGTCCTGACGTAGAAGTGCTGTTCGGCGACGCGGTTCTGATTGATCCAGACGGCAAACCGGTTAGCTATCGGAGAATTATTTTACCGCGTCGCTCTCACACGATCGTATGCCATCTCCCCACTCTGACCTGCAGCACCTTTTTCCGCCGCAGCCTGGTTGACAAAGGGTTAAGCTATAAATCGGATTGGACACAGATTGGTGACCTCGATTTGGTTCTCAGCTGGTTGGACGCAGGCGTAAAAATGGCGGCTATTCATCAGCCTCTCGCGGTCTTTACCTTTACCGGCGTAAACATGAGTACCGGGTCTGAGCCTGCTGAGGAAAGCAGGCGATTCCTTGCGCACCACCGAGCCAAGGGTGGTTTGGGCCCTCTGGATATCAGGCCCCTACAGGCGGGGCACCACCGACTTCGAAAGTTCCTCAGCGGCGCTTATCGGGTGAGGCAGGTTGAGATCGAGATTTTCACGCGTTCATCGCCAGTAAAACGTCGAACCATCCGGGCCCATAAGGTCGGGTTCAAGTGGCCACGTGTAGCCTGAGCTCTGCAGATTACAGCCGTGGCTAGGGTCGTTTCTCAGAAACGACCGCGGCGGAAAATCGCCAGCCAATCTCTTTCAGTGTGAACCGCGAAGTTGCGACGACTCCAAAGCCGTTTCGGAATTTAAAGCTTTGCCTGCAAGTAAATCCTCGTACACCCCGATGTGCTGCTCTGCGATTACCCGCGGCGAAAATCGTTCTTTAGCCTCCGCTTGCGCCCTGGCAGCCACTTCTTGAACCATCTTTTCTTTTAGGAGTACTTCTCGGACCAGGTTCTTGAAAGCGGCTGCATCATTCAGGGCGAAAAGAAAGCCGGTCCGCCCGGTTTGAATCAATTCCGGAATTCCCCCAACCGCGGCTCCTAGAGCCGGAACCCCGGCGGCGGCTGCTTCAAGGATGACCATCGGACAGTTATCCTCCGTAGAGGGCAGGACCAGGGCCCGTGCTTTTTGGAGCAATTGGATCAGCCCCGTGCGATCGACAACCCCATGATGCTCGGCCCAGGGAATCGACTCGATTCGTTGCAAAAAAGAAGCTCCGTAAGGATCGCTTCTGTCCGCGGCCCCGGCGAAAACGACGCGAAATGGAATTTCGCGGGCAAGTTCCTCGAGCGAACCAAGAATGAACAATTGATTTTTCCTCGGCGAAATATAGCCGACGCACAGGAGCAGCGGTGGATTGACGGGTTTGTTCTGCGTCGTAAAAAAAGCCGGGTGAACCGCATTCGGTATCAACCACGTTTTCCTGGCCAGCTTTCTCACCGCCTGCTGGGTATATCGGCTGATACAAACAACGCCGTCCGTTCGCGGCAAAGTGAACGATTCCAACATCGCTGTGATCCCGTGAAAGGACCAGGGGGGAGCCTTCATCACCTTGGCGATAATTCGCATGTTTCCATGGACGGTGAGCACATTTGGGAAGCCGCCGAGAACCGAGCTGATGGCACAGTCCCGCTCGGTGCCCTGGCCATGGACCAGGTCAGGCTGCAGTTCGCGGAGCTTCTGGCGAACGGCGCGGACGCAGCCTTGGTAACCGGTGCGCAGCCAGCCATATTTCGGCACGTGAAGTGCGTGAAACCAGATATTGGAAGCGAGCTTTTCCGGGGACTGGACAGGCTGCTGAACGCACGAGACAACGTGAACCTCCAGTTCTGGAAAGCTTTGAAACCCGACCAGCAGAGCTTCGTGTGCCGGGTGGAAGTATGGCTCCGGTAATTGGTAGCACCGATGAGTTTCGCGGTTATCAGTAGTCAGAAACGCAATTTTCATGACGCGAGCAGGCTGCGACAATCTCTGCAAACAATCGACCCGCAGCGGCTGTGCTTGAGCGAAAAGACGGCGGCTGTTTGGAGAGCGTTCCTCGCCCGATAGCTCGATGGATCGCGTACTTCTGGCCATGGCTGGCATCGAAGTTCAGTACATTCTCGCGCACTGGTTGCATTAACGCGATGATCGATATTGAATGAAGGGGAAATAAGTTGCGGAACATTCCGGTTTCGAACCAAATCGCGGCGCGATTGCCCAGAATACGTGCAATAAGAGAGCTGATTCCCGCTAGAATGGTGGCATCCGCCGACCAATCAACGACCTTTAGATCACAATGGCGCTCTGCAAGGTTCCGAAAATGCCAATGGTCCCATCCCTGCAAGTGGCCACTATTTACTACCTCCAAGCTAATCGAACGCTGGAACAAGCCTTCCAGTTTCCTCAGGTTTGGCACAGCGACAAGCGCGAACTTTCGCGCCAACCGCCCAAGCGCGGTCAAAGTCTCCTTCGGATTATCGACATGCTCCAGAACATGAAGGGCAACTACTACGTCGAAGCTCCCGGGCTCAAACATATCTAGCGGACTCGTCCCACGGAGGAGCTTAGCTCGGCCAAATTTCGATGCCAGCTCGACACATTTAGGATCTGGATCGACCCCTGTGATATTTGCACCATGCGATGCAAAGAGTTCGAGAGCCTCCCCTCTTCCGCAGCCGTAATCGAGTACCTCGAGGTCTTTAACTTGAATATGGCGCGCAAGCAGCTCGAGAGCCCTGTGCTTCCAGAATCGCTCATAAAAATGATAGCGATTGGAATCCTCATCAACTTCGTATGGAAGATGGCTGATCTCACTCATAGGTCTGCTAGGTCGCGAACACGTGAACCGACGGTGCGAGTTCGGGTTGCGCTTCACGCCATTGGGCAAGCCCTTTGGACAGTAGTCGAAGCATCCCGCAGACGAAGATCGTCTCCGGGAATCCGGTGTCGAAGGCGCCGTAAATGAAGATGTATCGTATAGGTTCGAACAGGGCTGGAAGGCCGATGAAAAGGGCGAGTGGGAAAAAAGGTGTAGAGGCTGCCGCCTTGATCAGGCGCCAGGCGTAACCCGCAACAGCGAACAGCAGCGTCAGATACAGAGCTAATCCCACCCAGCCGACGTAGCGAATTGCGGAAATGGGGCCGCTATGAAAAACTCCTACAACCATCGCCGCCTCTTGTGGGTCCCCGCCAATAAAGCCATTTCCAACCGTACTGTCGTCAGCCTGAGTCATGATCTGCAATTCGTACCCGCTGAAGCCGAAGCCATCCCCGAGGATCTTGTTTTTAATAAATTCGTTGCTGTTGAGGGCGATTTGCCACATGTAGTAGCGCCATTCGCTGGATTCTTCCGCGGAGGTTTTTGCCTCGTGATCCCAGTCACCCGGTAGAAACGATAGAGCTCGCTGCGCCGTTAAGGGAAGATGAACACCGGAGGACTGCGCTCCGATCAGACCAGCAACCACGATTGCTAAACACGCGAAGGTCTGCAAGGCCTTTAACAGACCATTCCGGAAGTAGGCAGCGAGGAGGAAATAAGCGGCAAACCCGATGATTTCGCTGCGAAACCCAGACAAGGCGAATCCGACACAAACCAAAGCAAACAGCACGAACCGCAGACAACGGATCGGATTGAGCAAACTCAGCGGCGAAAAGTAACTGATTAAAGCGAGGGAAGCTGCTCTATTGCCGAATTCAAGACCAACAACGCGGTCCGCATCGACGTCGTCGCCTTGGCTCGACATGTCGGTGACGTCCGAGGACACCTCTACCTGGGAATAGAATTTGGCCACAACCGGGCCCAATTGGGGGAGGAAATGCGTGAGTGCACTCAGGAGCGAAGCCGCAATCTGGGGGCCGGCCATCAAAAAAGGGAGAAATCGCGCGGTCTCCGCCAGGAGACGTGCTCTCGTCAAAACGAGGTAGGCTAAGGCGGCAATGACGATCTCAACATAGGGTCTTCCGCCTACCATAGAGGCACCGAACGCGGCCACCCCAACCGGGTTGCGTAAATACACCGTTACGAGGTAGCCGAGGTTTAGCAGCACACACAGATCCAGGAAGCCGAGCCGCGACTCGATGGGTACGATTCGCAGGGCAACGAAAACGAGAAAGACTGCGAAGGCCAGCAACACTGCCAGTTCACGAACGCTGATGGGTAAAGGCAAAAATCCGAGATTCCCCGTCAGATACCAGAACATCGGTATGAGGAGCCAGGTTCTTTCGCGTAACCTTAGAACCAGCGCCAGAATCGCCCCCACGCCGAAAAGCGCCACTACCGGGAAAACGAGGTCACGTCCGATCAGCGATCCGATCAAGATGGTGACGACCAATCCCGCCAAAGCAATGAGGATGGCGGGAATCTTCATTTAGAGATCGAAGGAGTGCGAGATTGGTCCATGCCAGAAAGTCTGTGATTTCGGGTTCCACTGTGCGGCGGTTCTCCCTGAACAATCGACCCCCTGGGCATTCCCTTAAGCGCGAGAAGGTAAATCAAGCGAAGGGGGCACGGCACGTCGAGCCGAGCAGTAATCTCCGGTTTTGGGTTCTCGCTTTATGTCCCCATTAGCGCTTAAACGCAAGGGCTGAAGGTCGATAACTCAGGGAGAACCAAAACCGACCAACGCACTCCATTCCGGCTTGAAAATCCTGATCTCAGCTGTCGCCTGCCGTCCGAACAGTGGCTCGGAAAGAGCCGTCGGATGGAATGCCGTCGTTGCCCTCGCTTCGCGACATGAGCTCTGGGTTTTAACCAACAAGGGAGGCGAAGGTGACATCATCGACGCGCAAAACCGGGGCATGGTGCCGCCCAGTGTGAAGTTTGAATTTGTGGGCCGGGACGAGCCGTATCACCCCAATCGCCTGGTAGCGCGTTTTCTCGATTGGTGCGGTTTCCTGCAGTGGAATCGAGACGCCTTACCGGTAGCCAGAACACTTGCGGCAAAAATTGATTTCGATCTTGTCCACCACGTCACCCCTTCCACCTGGAGGGTGGCTTCTCCCCTCCTCGCTCTTGGCATCCCGCTGATTTGGGGACCGTTAGGGGGCGGAGAACGATTCCCGAGAGGCTTTTATTCGACCCTCAGCCCGATGTCGCTTCTCTTTGAGTTCGTGCGGTCGGTTTCAAATTTCGTGAGCTCTCGTTCCAATGCCGTTCGTCGAGCGGCCCGCCGGGCGCTTGTCCTGGCTTCAAACCGAGAGACCTTAGAGCAACTGGTAAGACTCGGCGCCTCCGACCAGAATTCTGCCAAGCTGTCAGGCGTCTTTTTTCATCAAGACCAGATTGCTCGTTTCATTGCAGCCTCCCAAGGAAAGTCGTACGAAGGTCGATTGCGCATGTTCGCCGGAGGCAATTTGGAGGGAAGAAAGGGAGTTGCGCTGGCGATAGAAGCGCTCGCAATCGTCAGGTCTCGAGGCATTCCTTTTGAATACATGTACGGAGGATATGGCCCTGAGTTACGGCACCTAAGATCTCTGGTTCACCGGCTGGGCCTGACGGAGCAGGTAACCTTTGTCGAGAGCCTCGACGGCGATGAATACGTGCGGCAATTGGCTGAGAGCCATATTTACCTCCTGCCAAGCTTACGCGAAAACGCCGGTATAACGTTAATGGAAGCCATGCTGGCCGGGTGCGTTCCGGTGGTCATCGCTGCTGGCGGACCTGGGGAGATTGTTACTTCGAATTCAGGGGCGGCTATCCCGTTGACCGATCGCAGGAAGGTCATCAGTTGGATCGCTGAAGAAATTATCAAACTTCATTTCGATCGATCCAGCCTCCAAAGAGTCGGCCTCGCAGCCCAACGGCGCATCGCTGCTGAATATAGCGACGAAGCTTACCTTCGCACGATGGACGCGATCTACCGATCAGTAGTTAGTCACCGATCTCCCGACGAGACCGCATCTAACCAGGCTCCCAAAATGGGTCTTGCTGCCGCAGCCATTGCACAGTCCGATCCACGCCTTCCACCAGGTTGATCTTGGGATAGCCTAACGCTTCAAATGTCGGAGCCGTTGGCGCGAGATAATCCTCGGTCATCGAGCGGAAGCGAGCTGAATTTATCGGGATCGGCACTCTGAATAGATTGACGAGATCCCCAGCGAGGGCTGCTCCCCGGAATAAGACGCGGGGGGCGATTCGGACCTCATGCCCGGTGAGCGCGCGGGAGAACGCATTGACCCAATCCAAGACGTTAAGGGGCGCGTCACCCAGATAGAAAACATGTCGGTCAACGACCGCCGGAGGTACCGTAACGATCTTGACGATTTGATCAGCAATATTTTCGACGTACCCGTAGCTTCGTATCACTGGGCTACGCCCGGGGTGAACGTAGAGACCACGCTTCAGAACTCGCCAAAATTCGCGTGGGTAGCGCGGATGCCAAGGACCCCAGGCGGGGGTCGGTCGAATAATCGTCCAGGTGCAGGCGAGTTCTGCGTCGCGCACCAACTTTTCGCCGACTACCTTACTTTCCCCATACACCGTATGAGGGCGGAAATCGAGGTCGTGCGCTGGAAGGGGACCGGGCGCCACAACAAATTGTGCAGATGTTGCCACAAAGCGTTGTACCGTGGGCAGGTTCTTTATGGCGGCAAGAACGTTCGCTACACCGGTGGTATTCTCGGCGTAATCTTCGAGACGTTTGCCTCTGATGTCGGCGCGTGCCGCGAGATGGATCACAATTGCCGGCTGTGCTGTCGCGATCGCCGCGGCGAGGCTACTCGCGTCCATGATACCTACTGGCTTCCAGTATCCCCGATGCTCGGACTTGTTTGGGGGCGCTTGATCCAAGTTGGTGACCTGATAGCCTTCGGCAATCAGCCGATCGACAAGATTTGTGCCGAGGAAGCCGCTACCACCAGTAACCAGAACGGAGGCCCTATTCATCCCTATTCGTTATCGGTGATTCCGCAGAGACAAAAGCGCATCGCCAAGGTTTCGCTCGAACTGCTTCAGCGTGAACAGCTCAACATACCTTCGCCGCCCGGCTTCGCCCAATTTGATACGCCGCTCGGGATCCTGGATCAAGGCGGACAAGGCTGCGGCAATGGCTGCAGGGTCTCGAATCGGCACCTCTATTCCGACCTCGTCGGTAATGATGTCGGCTAATCCCCTCCAGGCAGTGACGACGATGGGCAGACCAAAACTCATCGCTTCCACGGCCACAAGTCCGAAGCTTTCCGACGCATAAAATGTCGGAAAACAGAAGATATCGGCATCGTGAAAAGTTTGCCACTTAGCTGCGCCAGTTCGAACACCCAACAAGCGCACCCGACCCGCTAGCCCTTGGTCATTGATCCTCGCAATCAAACGCGCCTGCATCTGTGCAGAAGTCGGAGCACCCATGAATTGACATTCGAAATCGATCCCCCCCTTTAGCAGAACGGCGCAAGCGTCAATCAGGTCCAGGACACCCTTATCCTCGAACAGGATTCCAGCGTAGAGGATTTTACATCGCCCGGCCTGGGATCTTTTGCGCGGAGGGAATTCGGCCGCCGCGTCCTCCACCCCGTTCGATACGACGGCGGTGCGCTTCGCCCGAATGGCCCTGCCGTCTCGCGGGGCGCTATGGGCCACCTCGATCGCGAGGTCCGGGCCATCGTAAGCCCAGTGGGCGAGAAACCGTAAGATTGGCGATGACCGGGCGAGAAACTCACCGAGACCCGAAGCGTGAAAATGAAACACGACCTGCCGAAACATCCATCGAGTGGCAATCAGAATAACGAGGTCCCGCAAAACCGGAACCAGGTTTGGTCCGGCCGGCGGATAGTACAAGACTTGAGCGCCCGTCCGAAAGCGGGTTCTCACGATCGACACGATGACCTTTACACCTTCGACCAGCTTCCGGAAGAGGACCCGACCAGCCTCGCCGATTTCATGCGAGAAACGCATCGGCACATGGTGCATTTCCAGCCCGGAAATCTGCAAACGGAGCATCCGCTGAATCATAATCGCCTGGCCGCCAAGCGGCGGGGGTGTTTGTCCAACGACGACTATTTTGAGCAGAGTGATCCCGCGTTCTTGTGCGCTGGCATCGATCGAGGTGGCCGATAACAAAGGATTGGGATTCACGTGCCGAGGGTACATGCTGTTACGGCAATCTGCTACGGCTAATCGGCTAGATCAGGTCGAGCTTTAATTTAAGGGTCAATCGCCACGGGCAACGCTGCGCTTGGTGGCTAAACCCTGGGAATTTGATGCCGATTTTAGAGGCTATGGAAAATATTCCGTCCGCCGCGCCCGGACTCGTCTGTGGCGCGAGCCTTTCCGGCAACTCCGGTCGATGCCCGAATGAGCACCGCTTCGCCGGGAAGAGGAAGCTCCTCCGAGCCGGAGGGGGCCGAAGTGAGTGAATTTCGTTGCAAAACGTAAACAAGTAAGCGTCCACTTCAGAAAAAGATGAACAGGGCTGGTCATTGCGTCGCGCCAGTGCAACAAGCTATCCACCAGATTTCCGATAACCTGACGACGTTCCTGCGGAATAAAGATGCCTCCCCTAGGCACTACCGCGAACCGGGTTTGGGGCTCGGCAGCTACAACTTTTTCGCCTTGTGGATCGTCGTCTCAGCCTGGTTCGTGATAACCGGATGGATTCTGTCGATTTGTGGAGCTTTGAACTTGGTCGGTTACTCAATAAGCACACTTATTTTGGCGGTAACGCTAATCTTGGGATTTCGGCGAGTTCCGGCGAAATTCGATGTTTGGCTGTCGGTAAGGCGTCTTGGTCGCCGCTTCAGGAAGCCCCTGCCGGCGACTTTCCTGGTGATGGCGTGTCTCGGGTTTATTGGCGGTCTTTTGTACGCCCCTAACAATTACGACTATCTTACTTATCGCTTCCCGCGACTGCTGCACTGGGTTGCCGAAGGGCGGTGGCATTGGATTGCAACCAATAACGAGCGGATGAACTTGAGCGCAACAGGGTTCGAGTGGCTTATGGCCCCGCTGTTCGTGTTCACGCGATCCGACCGGCTTTTCTTTTTGGTGAATGCCATTAGCTTCGTGCTTCTGCCGGGCTTGGTCTTCACCGTTCTGCGGTCACTCGGTATTCGAGCGAAGGTCGCGTGGCAATGGATGTGGCTGTTTCCAGGCGGCTACTGTTTCGTACTGCAAGCCGGAAGCGTGTGTAACGATAGTTTTGCTGCGGTTTATTTGCTCGCCGCGCTGGCGTTTGGCTGCCAATTCAAACGGACTGGCCGGTTTTCGCAGTTTGCCTTGAGCGCAATAGCGGCCGGCCTGCTGACTGGCGCGAAGGCGAGTAACATTCCTCTGGTTTTGCCGATCGGAGTCTTATGGCTAAGCGAGATCGGGCGGCTACTTGAGAGCCGTGTCAAAGTTTTGCTCACAATCGTTCTCGCCGGCGCAGTTTCGTTCTTACCGATGGCTGTTCTGAACTGGGTTCATGCCGGGAATTGGACCGGTGATCCGATTGGCGGTGGGGATTTGAGACCGGCTAGCCCAGTGGCAGGGCTCGCTGGGAACACGCTGCAATTGGTCGTGGATACGGCCCAACCCCCGATCTTTCCGTTTCCAAATCGCTGGAACGAATTCGCCGCCAACGCCGAACAACACAACGTTGTGATCCACTGGATCCAAAGTGGATTCCCTCGTCTGGATTTGTCGATGCGGGAACTCGTATCAGATGGGGCTGGGATCGGGGTTGGCGTGGCCTTTTTGTGGATGCTGTTGGTCGGCATCCGAATTCTCAGCCTTAAAGCCGGTTCCAAGAAAGATAAAAAAAGGGTGTTGAGCCCTGAGATCCTTCCTTGGTCGATCGCTGGTGCCGGAGTTTTCGCGACCTTGATCTACGGAATGGAATTGGCATCTGAATCCGGCCCGCGGCTCCTCGCTCCCTATTATCCGATCTTTTTGTTAATCGTTTTGCTTTTCGTTGGGGCGCATCATCCTGTTCGATCCCGGCTATGGCACGCGGTAACCGTTGTTGTTGCCGCCATCCCGATATTTCTTTTGGTGCTTGTACCTGATCAACCTCTTTTTCCTGTTGACGGGCTCCTCGGTCTGCTGAAGAAAGTCAACGCGCCAAACACCTTGGTCCAAAGAACGGAGACGGTCTATCGAACCTATGAGCTTCGATTCGACGCGCTTGCTCCGATCCGGGAAATGATACCCGAAAATGTGCGGGAGATTGGATTCGTCGGCGACGGCAATCAACCTGAGGTTTCACTGTGGCGGCCGTTCGGCGAACGGCGTGTGTACGATCTCGTAGAACTGAATAATTTGCGAACCGCCCCCCGGTTTATCGTAGCATCTGAGGCAGGAATTCGGGATCGACTTCACGAATCGCTGGGAGATTGGGCGAAGCAGCAGAATTTAAGAGAAGTCGGCCGCAAAGCTCTTACGACTTTAGTCAGGAACGGGGTTGAAGCTTGGGCTCTTCTCGAGAAACAGCCCGAGACGAAAATTTAGTCTCACGATCACCCGAAACGCAGTCAAGGGAACGCCGCTTCGACTTCGGTGAGTTGGATGTACGACGCCAGAGTTTTCTCCGCATCGTGATCGGCTAAGTTACTGCGAAGCCGGTAAGCTCCTTGATGAGGCCAGGGGCAAGATTCCAGCTTGATCCGCGCAGATCGGTGATTATGTGTCTGGGTCATCTGTCATGTCGGTTTCCAAAGAAATTCATCAACTCACTCTTGTCAGGACCAGAGTGCAGCGGATTAATCAGCCTCTAGACGAAATTCATGAGTTCGAGGCAGCTATCCAAAAGCACACCGATTGGCACACCGTAGCAGGGCTTCCCGGGATTCCGCCAATCAAAGTGACCGCGCGGCTGGTTCGTTTTTTGGGAATGTCCGTGGGAGGAATGGTACGGCTGCTGCCGCTCTCACGCGACGGAAGAGACTACCTGTCGGTGGGCTATATCGCGCCGCATTATCTGGCCTACAAAACCTTCCCGTACTTTTTGATTCCTTCCGGCCTTCGACTGGTCTGGATGTACGATACCTGGCAAAATCAGTTTCAGAAGATCGCGAGGATGTTTCGGGATCAAAAAATCAACGTAGCCTTTATTTCGAGCTTGCAGGCAACCGAACACTTCAACGCCTTGGGCATCGAGCAATTTAAGGCCTATTGGGTTCCGGAAGCCATCACCTGCGCAAAATACCAATGGAAGCCGTTCACCCAACGGAACATTGATGTCCTGCAACTTGGTCGGCGTTGGGATCAATACCACTTTGCCATCGAGGAGTATTGTCGGGAAACTCGGATCCGATATTTGTACGAGAAGATCAAAGGAGAAATTATATTCCCAAGTCGCCAGGCTTTTATCGAGGGCCTTGCCGATTCGAAAATCTCAATCTGCGTGCCTTCGGCTATCACGCACCCGGCAAGATCTGGAAGCATATCGACGATGACATGGCGTTATCTCCAATCCATGGCATCAAAGTGCCTGATTCTAGGCAGGCTCCCGGACGAGATGAAGCAGTTATTCGACTACAACCCGCTCATCGAGATCGACCTGAGTCGACCAAAAGAACAGTTGCGTGAGGTACTCGACCATTATAAGGATCACACTGAACTAATCGAGCGGAACTACGCTTATGTAGAGAAGCACCATCAGTGGACCAATCGGATTGAAACAATCAATCGATGCGTCGAGGAATTCAGGCGCAATCACGCAGAGAATTTCTTTGATTCTTAGAGATGAAATTATCCTTTGTTCGACTTGGGAGACTCGCGCACGAACATTTGTCCCAGAGGTGAAGCTGCAGAGAAAAAGTCGTATCCCCCGGGTTCTGTGGGAAGGGCCGAAGGACTCCATCATAACATGAAAGTACTATTAATATTATTAGCGGTTTCCTGGTGTGCGGTGCATCAAACGTTCGCGCAAAGCACTGCTGTATCCTCTACTGTTGCGGTCTCCCAGGTGATTGGCTTGACTGGGGCGCAGCCAACGCCCTATCCCGGCAACAAGATTGTCCATGTGTCACCGGGCAGCGATACGCTCACCGACGCGGTAAATGCAAATGAAGCCAATACGACATATGTACTGAGTGCAGGCACCTACACCTTGCACCACCGTGGTGATAACCCACCGTTCCTGGTTGCAAATAATATGCAATTTTTTGGAGCGGGAGGAAATGACCGGACTATTATCCAGACTACCTGGTCGGACGAATGGGCCGTTTTTGAATCGGCCGGCAATCCGGTAAGCGGAATACAGATTTGGGGTCTGACAATCGATGAAGGCGGTAATCGTTCCAAAGGTGTAGATGGCTATACCAATTGGTACCATTGTTTGGTACAGAATTGCCATTTCCGCAATTACGCGGCCTCGGTTCGAGGTCGCGAGTGTTTCCCGATCGCTATTGAGGGAGATGCTACCGGTACCGTAGTTGATAATTGCAGATTTTCGCCAGCTACCAGCGGCAATGTGGATGGAACTACCGTTATCGGCTTCGTTCACGGTGGCACCATTGCTAATTGCACGTTCGACACTCCGACCGATTCGGGAACTTTGTATTACCACTGCACTGGAGGGGCTGCCTTGGTAACGGGTTGCAAGTTCGTTGCCCCAAACGACATTGCGATTGGTGCGTTCTATTACTACGAGGCAGGATCAGGTGGCGGGGGTGATGATTCAGCCAGCACCTATACGATTGAGAACAATGACCTTGCACTCAATGGAATGTGGTCGGTGGCTAATGACAACACGCATAAAAATGCGAAGTTGGGCCATTTTGTAATCGAGAACAACACGGTGAGCGGAGGTCAGTGCTTTCGCTTATCCAACGTCGACGGATATCCTTCTACTCCTGCTGTTCAAAGCGTAACTATCAAGGATAACATGTTTTCCCGCGTCACAGTGGTCGACACAACCGATGCTCCCAGCGGCGCAATTGGCAGGCTGCTTATCACTCCGAATCTATAAACCAAATAGATTATTACTCACTGCTGCCCGAAATAACGAGTAGTCGGAAGGATAGCCAGTAATTGCAAGCACTCCGGAAGAGATGTTCGAAACGATCCGGCAGCAGCACAAGGCAATTGAATATCTCAAACTCTCAAACGTCAACGCGAGATCCTACAAAACGCCATGAGCATACTGGGCGAGGAACCGAATCCCGGCATGCGATGATTAAAGTTTGTCGGTCTCTCCTGATAGGTGCTTTGAGTCTTTGATTGCCTCTACCGCGATTCGGATAGAGCAGCCAAGATGCGCAAGTACGTCCGACAGAACCGTAAAAGCTGGACCGGACCGCGGCCGCGCAGCTCAGCTATCGCCGCTCCGATCCCTCGACTCGCACGCTTTGGGTCTAGTCGCCACATAGTTCGAGATGTGCTTAAAGTACTCGAGGTCTTCACGGTACTCCGTGATCGGAATCAAGGGTCCTCCCGGTGTAAGTCGAAAAGTGGAGAAGCCGAAAGGATTTAGGACGTCCCAAAAATCTCGAAAGAAAGTGCGTGAGTTAAGATTGCTGCAACCGAATTCAAACGATAGTGCGCCAATCTTCCCGTCCCTTAGTGTTGCGGCAGCTCCATGGAGAGCGTCTAGCTCGGCGCCTTCGATATCCATTTTGACGAAGTCGATCATCTTGAGCTGAAACTCTTCCACAACATCGTCGATGCAGACGACCGGTACCTCTACTGGCGAAAATGTGAAGTGCTGAGAAGGGGTATCCTTGTGCGGGTAAAGTGAAGAGACGCCCCCTCCACCCGGCGCTGCGTGCAGAATCTGGGTTCCCTTGCGCCGACCAACCGCAGCGGCGATGAGCCTGGTATTCGGTAGGTCAAGTCTGGTGATAGCTGCGCAGCAGGTCCTCTCGGGCTCGAACAGAAAGATCTGAGCGTCCGGACGTTTTGTGAGGAAGAGTTTTGTCCAAATGCCTGTGTTTGCTCCAACATCAAAGATAACCGGGTTGGTCCGTTGTACCAATTTTGCCGCAGCTTGCACTTCGAATTTCAACGATTCGTCACCGTACATTCCCTTACCTTGCAGATAAGCGAGATAGGTTTCAAGCCATCGAAGGTATCGAAGGAATGGCGGCCGTGATAAAGCCGGCGCTAAAACCGGAGCTATCCTGCTGCCCATAGAACTCAAGATTCCCCCTAGATTCGTTCCTGTGCCCTTCGTCATAGAAGAATTACATTAAAGGCCAACTACTGCGGGTGTCTAGCCAGGAGGCCGGACCGCGCATCGCGGCGATCATCTCAGTGCTGCAGAGTCGCCGGCGACTAAAGACCCCGTTCGCGACTACCTGGGCTTAGCCCTACCTGGATCCCTGGATTGGCTGATATGCCAATACATCGAATCCCCCGAGCTCAGCCCGCTGCGTGGGCCCCGCAGCAGAAAATAACCGCTGCAAATCCGAGCCGCGGTCAGCCGTATGGTTGGTAAGACGGATGCCGTGTTTTGACCGGAAGCCCCGATTTCGCAGTGGATGGGTCCACGAAGCTCTAAGTTCAACGACATCACGACTCAAAACGCCAGTCAGCAAAGCGACCTGATTTCTCAGGATGAATACAGACCCAGTTTCCAAAGTCGGTTGGTATCTTTCGCTTCAAGGTTCGTGTACCTCGATAAACAAAGAATTCAAAACCAAGCCTGCTGAGGTATTCGACTAGTGCTTCATAGCTTGATCCGGCGGCAGAGCAGCTTTCCGGATTCACCTCCAAAACGATCACAGGGCGACTCGTTCTAAGAACCTTGGCTGCGCCACGAAAGACAGCCAGTTCCCAGCCTTCAACATCGATCTTGATGGCATCAATGAAACGTGCGGGCTCTGCCAAAATGGTATCCAGAGGCTCGACAGAAATGGAAATAGCTCCCTTCTGGGCATCGCCAAGACTACCTATGCTATTTCGCCCTGGGTCTGCATGAATCAATAGTGAGGCCTTCGATGAGTATTCCCCTAACGCGAGACAGAAGCCATAAACCTGGTAAGCCTGATTGATAGCTATGTTGCGTTCAAGAAGAGCAAACGATTCGGGAAACGGTTCGAACGCATCGACCCTCCCCGTCGGCCCCACCTTTGCTGCAGCCATCAGGGCATAAAGGCCAAAGTTGGCTCCGATATCTAGCATTCGGTCGCCCGGTCGAAGGAACTCCTCAAAAAATTCGATTTCCTTCTCATATCTGCGACCGAAGATGTAAAACACTTTCGCTGGGGTCTTCCATCGGCTTGGAAGCTCGAACCGTGTTTTCCACTTGGGCACGGCTCGTCTTGGCGCCCAACCGAACGCAACAGTGAAATACCAGAGGAATGTCCTTCCCAAGGCCCGCGCAGGTCCCTCCTGGAATCCAGGATGGGCGATCAGAAATTGAAGCTTCCCTTGGAGATTTTGAAGGAGCCACATGGATAAAGTAATTAAGCGGGCAACCAAATTCGGGACAGATCTTCCAACAGAGGCAATGTGCCTATGTTAAGATGGCTCTGAGAGGAGCTTAGGCACACTGCCTGTATGGCAACCTTATCTTCGGAGCATTCGGCGCAGTGCTCGGATATTGTCCGCGTCTTACGCCGGCTTTAGATTTTGGATGGAATCCGGGAGCATGTCGTTGAGGAGCCGATTTCAATACGCTCATTTGGTATAAATGACGTTGAAATTCGCGCAAAATGGAAGCAGCGCCGGAATGCGGCGCAAGAGCGCGGAATCGATGCTTTGGATCAGATTGATGAGACGTACATGTCGCACCATTTTTAACGGATAGGCCAAGCAGTTGAAGACCTGCACCTCGCATGAGGCGAAAAATGCCCCAATCTCTTTGAGCATCGAAAAATATAGATTGCTCTCATCAGGCGCCTCCATCTTTGCCATCCGTACGGCACGAATCGCGGCGACCAGCGGGTTATGGCCGAGTGGCTCGAAAACAAAGATGAGCCGCCCTCCAGGTTTAAGAATCCTTGAAAATTCGGTAGCGACCTTCAGCGTATCGTGCGCCAAATGGTGCAAAGCTGCCTGACCGTAAATAAGGTCGAAAGAAGCATTCGGGTATTGCTGCAGGCACAAAACATCGCCACAAACATAGGATAAGTTAGGCAGCCGATCCATCGCCCTTTTGATGTGAACACCGTTGCCTTGATATTTATCTATCCCGACGACCTCCGCGGATGGGAAGGCGGAAGCTAAACGCATCGCAAACATGCCTTCGCCACAGCATACTTCCAACACTCGCCTACCGTTCAAATCGATCCGGCAAAGCTCGTTATATGCGGCGGCGAACAATGGTTGGTCAGAGACCGGGTAATGTTCGCTGGCTGCCGCTAGAACTTGCGCCTGAGCTACAGGCGTAGAGTAGTTTTCAGGATGTGAGACGCGAAACGTCATATTGTGGTTTTCCTCCCGACGACTATTTATCTGCCAGCTAGTGATGAATCCGGCTAAGCGCCGCGCTAATGCAGGCGTTCAATTTTTCCGCAAGCACCGGCACATGGCCCCGTTCAAACATCGTCCCATGATGACAACCCGGTATCTCCTGAATTTCCAGGCCGCCTCCGGCGAGCTCGGCCCAGCCGTAATCGTTGCCTCGTTCATAACCATCGGAGGCTGTTCCGCGAAAGACAACGATCTCCCCAGGGTAGGGGCAAGGTTGATACGCTGACTTCGCGCGTTCAAGCATGATCCAAAATGGCAATTTAAGGCTTTCGCCCGTTTCAGCGTCCGATTTTCGAGCCTTGGAAAACACTTGCGCGACTTCCCATCTCACCTTGTTCGCAGCGCGATCCTTGAAATAGCGCAGCTTCTCAATGGGTGATTGACCGGAGAGTCCTTCTAACTTCAGTCCAATTCGCTTACTCAAGGGGCTACGGCGGGGCGGTCGCTGCGGATTGTTTGCCGAAAACAGGGCTAAGAGGGCTGTCTCTTCGCCTGCTGCGTATAGTTGCTGGGCCATCTCGAAGGCAATTACGCCCCCGGTGCAATATCCCCCCAGAAAATAGGGGCCTCGCGCCTGCACCTCGCGCATCGCTTCCACGTAGGAAGCTGCCATTGATTCGATGGTCGTGTAGGGGGTTCCCTTCGGCCAGTGCGGCTGGAATGAGTAAAACGGTTGATCGTCGCCGAGACACCTGGCCAGCTGTCCGTAAAACATCGGCGAGCCATAGCCATCATGAACGCTGAAAAAGGGCGGCCGGGAGCCGCGTGACTGAAGCGTAACGATCGGAGACCATGCCTTCTTCGAACTCCTCGGCGGCGCCGGGGTGGAGACTTGACGGGGTGCAGAAATACCCTCGCCATATCCGAGTTTTTGGGCGGTCCTCCGCGTCCGGTCACCGAGCGACTCTTCGGAATAGTCGGAGCGCCAGCTCTCAGCGATCTCGGGTCGAAGCCCTTTGTGTTCGGCGAAGTTATGATCTCCGACCTGCTGGGACTCGGGATGCACGCCATCGGTCATTCGCCCTTCTTCGTAAGGCCGCAGCATTGCCGGGTTGAAATCGATCCCGATTGCCTCGCACAGGTCTTCGAGCGTTTTTTGTGGTTCTCGAACGAGCTGCTCAAACTGAATTCGGATCTGCCTTCCACCCGGGATTTCCTTGAGGAAGGCGAGGATATTTTCCTGGGAAACGAGCCAGGTTAGTTCTGCTATTTCCCGGCTCGAGAAATTGTGGCGCCCACGATAGGGCGACTCTAGAACAAAGTGGCCCTTCTCGTAGCTACGGATCATGCCGAGCGGATGGCGCGCGAGATGGATGTAGAAAGCGTTCTCGAACCATTGCTCTGCGCGGCGCAGGACCTCAATATCCATCGCGTAGTCGGGGGTTTTGTCCACGAGAAATCGCGGTGCGACCCATTGCTGCAGTTTAGCGTAAAACTCTCGGACAGTGCAGCCAGTATCCTCAAATTCGGCCATGCGCGCTTTTGCCTGCTGCAGGTCGCAATGCTCGAGTTCCATGATCGCCCGAAGGGTGCCCTCGAGCATATAGCGGTCGTAGCCGGTGAACGTCTCCCTCCGCTCCGAGAGCCGCTCGAATTGCAGGAGTTGTAGCTCGGGGGGTGCAAACAGACCTGGGTGGCCGGATAACATGATGCGCGTCAGTGTCGACCCGGAACGCATCGGGCTGAGGATGAAAATTGCACGAGGATTTTTCTTGCCGTTAACGCCAGCCACACGTCTAGCGGGAGTTATCAGTGCGCGCATCTCCGCGATCTTGCTGTCATCGATCCGGCAGTCGACCGATGGCCGATGAGAAACCCCATTGAGATCGTAATTTTCCACCAGCAGGTCAGCTAACTGTGACACAGTCGGCGCTTGTAAAATTAAGGCTACTGAGACCCGCTCGTGGGTCAGGTCGTGCAAGCGATTTGCCACGCGTACGCTGGTGAGCGAATCGCCGCCGAGTTCGAAAAAATTGTCGTCGGCTCCGACGCGCTCGACACCGAGCACATTCTGCCAGATCTCCGCGAGTTTGCGCTCCAACGCCGTACGCGGCTCAACAAATCGGTCAGTCTCCAGCTGCGGTTTCGGCAGTGCCCGGCGATCCAGCTTGCCGTTAGAGGTCATAGGTAATTTGTCGAGAAACACGAAAGCCGAGGGCACCATGTAATCAGGAAGGATCTTTTGCGCGTGCTCCCGGAGCTCGCGAATGGATACCTCTTTTGCGACAACGTAGGCAACCAAACGCCGCTGCGACTCGTCACCCTCTTCCTGGACCAAGACCACGCAGTCTCGAACTGCCCCGTGCTTCTTCAACACCGCCTCGATCTCGCCGAGCTCGATGCGGAATCCGCGAATTTTTACCTGATGGTCAATCCGGCCGAGGAATTCGATAGCCCCGTCGGATCGGTAGCGCGCGAGGTCGCCCGTTTTGTAAAGCCGCTCTTCGCCGAATGGATTCGGCACGAATTTCTCCGCGGTCAGCTCGGGCTTGGCGAGATAGCCGCGCGCAAGCTGTACGCCGCCGATGTGAAGTTCGCCTGCAACACCAGGCGGCACCGGCTGCATCGTCCGGTCAAGCACATAGATTTGCGTGTTCGCTACCGGCCGCCCTATCGGCACGGTGCGCTCGCCCGAACCGCGTTCACACTTCCAAAACGTCACGTCGACTGCTGCCTCAGTCGGGCCATAGAGGTTATCCAACTTCGTGTTCGCGAGCTTCGCGAAAAAACGATCCTGCAATTCGACGGGCAAAGCCTCACCGCTGCAGATCACCTGCCGCAGGGATGAGCAATTTGCAACGTCCCTGTCCTCCAGGAACGCCGCAAGCATGGACGGAACGAAGTGAATCGTCGTAATTGCGTTCCCGGAAATCGTGTTGATGAGGTATTGGCTGTCTCCATGAAGGCCGGGGCGCGCCACCACCAAACGTGCGCCCGCCAGGAGTGGCCAGAAGAACTCCCACACCGATACATCAAAGCTAAACGGTGTTTTTTGCAGGACACGATCCTCCGCCGTTAGACGATATTGTTCCTGCATCCACAGCAGGCGATTGCAGATACCGCGATGGGTGTTCATCGCTCCTTTTGGCTGACCGGTTGACCCCGAGGTGTAGATCACGTACGCCAAATTCTCTGGTTGCGTGAGGTTGACGGGATTCACGTCATCATCACTTTCCGCAGCCAATTTGTCCTCGAGGAAAACGACTTTTGCGTCGTGCGGAGGCGCCTGCGCGGCCATTTGACGCTGCATGAGCACGACGGCCGGCTGCGCGTCGGCAAGCATGAATGCCAGCCGGTCCGTGGGATAGGTTGGATCGAGCGGCAAATACGCGCCACCGGCTTTGAGGGTGGCTACCAGCCCGATGACCATCTCGAGTGACCGCTCGCCGAAAATGCCGACGATTGCCTCAGGGCCGACGCCAAGCTTACGCAGGTGATGCGCGAGTCGGTTCGCTCGGCGGTTAACTTCGCGGTAAGTAAGCGATTCGTTCTCAAAAACCAACGCTACTGCATCCGGCGTCCGCTCGACCTGCGCCTCGATCAACTCATGCAGGCAGACGTTCGTCGGGCAATCGCGCCAGGTATGGTTCCAGTCGACGACTAAGGTCTTGCGCTCCTGGTCCGTCAGGATGGGGAGCAAAGAAACTGGCTGCGTTGGATCGACCGTAATGGCTTGCAGGAGGGTACGTAGATGACCAAACCATCGTTCGATCGTTTCACGTTTAAACAGCTGGGTGCAGAAATCGCATTGAAACTCAAGGGTGCCGCGCTTTTCCGCCACGTTGAGATAGATCTCATTCATGGTGGTCCCAACCGGCCCGCGATACGGAAAGTCTTCTGTCACCAATTCAACCGCGAGTCCATCGGCATTCTTGCAGAATTCGCCGGTTTCAAAATTGAATAATACCGAGAATAGAGGTGAACGGGCCGGATCACGAGAGAGGTGCAATTTGTTCAGAAGCCGGCCGAAGAAATATTCCTGATGTTCCGAGGCTGCCAGAATCAGCCCTTTCGTGGCCTCAAGATATTCGGTAAAGGGCGGGTCGCCTTCGACGCGGCTGCGCAGCGGCATGACATTCGTAGTATTGGCGAATAGAGCATCGCCGCCCGCTCGCTCGCGGATACCGCTTTCGAATGGAACGCCGACCACTAGGTCATCCTGGCCGCTCAGCCGGTGCAGCAAAACGTTGAACGCCGCGAAAAGAGTCATGAAAAGAGAGCATCTCCGCGCCGCACCGACCTGGCGCAGCGCTCGGCACATGGATTCATCGACCGTCATTGTCACTCGGTCACCGCGAAAAGAGACAACCGGCGGTCGCGGGTGATCGAGCGGCAGATCCAGCGGCGGCGGGGGTTCGACAAATTGCCCCTGCCAAAACTCTTCATCCTGAGCGGTGCTCAACGTTGGCTGTAACCGGACGAACTCGCTTAGCTGCATCCGCTCAGGGAGCTCGCTGGCACCAGTGTAAAGCGCGCAGAGTTCGTTCAGGAATATCCAGTAGGACGGCCCGTTCCCCAAGACGTGATGAAAGGTCAGCGTAAGAATGTGATGTTGTTCGCTTAACTTAATAACGACCGCTCGAAGGAAGTGGGCGCTTGAGCTATCGAACGATTCCGACGCGGATTTCTCGAGCAGCTCTCGTGCGGTCGTTTCTCGATGCTCAGTTTCGCTCAGATCGACTAGCGGTACCTGAATTGTTACTGCGGGAGCAACAACCTGATTCTCACCGTCTTCGCCGATCCGCGTGCGCAGGGCTTCATGCCGGTTCACGAGCGATTGCAAGGCTCGCTGCATCCTGTCGTGTTCGTAGGGTCCACGCAACTGTAGCGTGACCGCCTCATTATACGAACGAGTGGCGTCCGGGCTTATCGCGGAGAGCGCCCAGAGTCCGCGCTGGGATTCGGTGAGGGGAATTGTCCGCTCGGGCTGGGCCGAAGACTGGATATTTTGGACGAGCGTGGCTTCCTCCCGCACCGCAGCTGCGCCCGACAAGGCAGAGGCAAGGGGAGCGGCAGCCGCTTTGTTAAAGCGATTTTTGAGCTCTACCAAGTTCGGAAGCGCGGAAAGAACGGTTTCGTGCTCGATGCCGAAATCAAGAAAGCAGCCAATCTCGTCAACTCCGATGGAATGCAGATGCTCGACGACTTTCGCACACGACTCAGCGGTGCCGATGAGCGCTTTGCCCTCGACATAATCGTTAAACGCCCGGTTGAGCAGATAATCCACGTCCTCCTCATCCACATTTACGGGGCCGCGCTCGCTCTCGAGCCGCTTCTGGCTGTTGTCGAGAAAAGAGCGCAAATAGTCGCACAGCGGTTTGCGCGCCTGCTCGCGCGTCTTGGCGACGTCGGACCCAACGAAGGTGTGTAGTAAAATCGTGACATGACCGCGTGCCGGGTCGTGACCGTGTCGAAGGAGGGCTTCGCGGTAGCGGCGGATCTTGTCGGCCAGCTCATCGACAGATTGGTTCATCAGGTAGCCCAAGGCGCCAACACCTAGCTCGCCGGCCTTTTCGTACGAATCTGCGTGAATCGAGGTGAGCCACACCGGAAGCTCCCGCTGCTTTGGCATGGGGTAGATTTGAAAGGTGAAGTCTTTACCCGCGCCGGCTCGCATCGTGAGCGATTCGCCGCGCCACAGCTTTTGAATCGTCGTCAGATGTTCCAGGTTCAGCTCCCGCCGACGATCAAAATTTTCCGGAGCGAAAACAAAGTCGTTCGGATGCCAGCCCGACGCGATCGATATTCCGACGCGCCCCCCGGAAAGGTTATCGACGACTGCCCATTCCTCAGCGACTCGCACCGGATGATGGAGAGGCAGCACGACGCTACCGGCGCGCAGTTGCAGATGCTTAGTTTCCCGCGCCAGGGCGGCGGCGATGAGCGCAGGGTTGGGCGAGAAACCGCCGAGGGAATGAAAATGGCGTTCCGGTATCCATATCCCGGTGAATCCATGGGTGTCCCCGAACTTTGCTGCTTCGATGATTATCCGGTACTTATCCTCTGAAAATTCGGCGGGGTAGTTCCCAAAAAAGTAGAGGGAAAATTCCATCGCCTGGCGGCTCGACTCATAAACTGGGAGCGGCTGACGAATCTCTTGGAGCAGAGTCTGACGATCGCCCGGGTCCCGAACCCGCAATGCCTCTTTCGGCGCAGCTGGTGCGGACAAGCAGACCGCGCTTCCGGATCGGAGCTGTACGGAACCCTCGGTGGATCGCGCAAGAACATCCTCGCTCGACCGGCCATTCACGCCCGAGTCGCTGCCAGCTTCCCGGGCGTGTCTCTCTTCCATCCCCGGCAGAAATCCGCCCTCTTGCATCGCGACGACGCTCTCCTTGAAAGCAGCGATGATCGCTTCAAGGTCGGCTTCCGTGTGCGCAGTCGACAAAAAGCAGGGGCGACCTTCCCAGATGTGAATGCCTTTTTCGCGCAAGTAATAATAGAGTAAGCCCCCCCAGCGCACCGAATCGTCAAAGTGCAGGTAGAAAATAGACGCGAAATTTTCGATGTGCAGCGGAACACCGCGTTCAACGAGAAAGTCATTCAGAGTGCAGACGAATTCTCGGGTTCGTTCGTTCAGGGCGCGTTGCAGCCCTGGCCCCTGTGCCTTGAGATAATTCAAAACCGCCCACGATGACGCCATGGCGAGAGGATGGCGGATGTAGGTCCCCGCGAAGAACGTCACACCGACTTCCGGAAAAGAGCTATCACCGTACTGCCATTGCCCACCGTCCAGCGCGTCCATAAACAGCGAGCTGCCGGCTACGGCGCCGATCGGCATACCGCCGCCCATTATTTTTCCATAGGTGGCGATGTCCGCGCGAACGTCAAACCAGGCTTGTGCGCCGCCCGGGTGACAACGGAAACCGGTGATCACTTCGTCGAACACGAGAGCGGTCTCGGCATCGCGTGTGATTCTGCGCAGTTCATGGAGAAATTCCCGTGGCTGCAAATCCGGACGCCGGCTCTGGACGGGTTCGACCAGCACCGCGGCGAGCTCGTGCGCGTGATCTCGCAAAATCTGCAATGACTCCGGAGTGCCATAGTCGACAACGAGCACATCGCGCACAACATGGTCTGGAATCCCGGGCGCCACCGGAACCGAGCGTCGGACGCCATCAACCACGTTCGCCCGGACGAGTACTTCGTCGCAGATGCCATGGAATCCGCTTGTCGTGGCGATACGAGTCCGTCCGGTGACGGTTCGCGCCAGGCGAATTGCTGCAAGCACCGCCTCGGAGCCGGTGTTACAAAACGCCACGCGGTCCGCCCCAGTAAGTTCCGTTATCAGCTCGGCAACGTTTCCGGCGAGCGGCGTTGATGGACCGACTTCGATGCCGCGCGCGAGCTGGGCGGCAATGGCATCTTTAATAAATTCTGGGGCATGCCCAAGGAGATTGGTCCCGAAACCCATTGTCAGGTCGATAAATTCGTTCCCATCGATGTCCCACATCCGAGTGCCCTGGGCGCGTTCGACGATGATGGGATAAACCATCTCTTTCCACACTCGGTTGAAGCTTGAGACGGTGCGCGGATCCGCAAATTTTGCGCGATGCGCTTGGGTCTGCGCCTTTGATTTAGGCGTCCGGGACGTGTAACGGGCAGTCAGTTCGTCGATCTGCTTTTGTTGGCGATCGGTGAGACTCTTGGCAGCGCTCTTGTCAATGGCTTTATACGGGCCGAAACGTTTCGGTTCGGATTCGGAAGATCCATTGCTGGATTGGCTGTGGGCGCTTTGAGGAGCTGACATGGGGGTGGGGACAGACGAAATTGGAGAGGAGCCAGTTTCGGCTCGCTGGGGGGTCGCTGGCGAAGCCTCGACGGGGGACGCAACCGGCCTCCCGCCATTTGACCCGTTGACCGGCAAGCCTCCAGCTCTCATCGCCTCGAGCTGCTTTCCGATGGCCGCCAGCTGCTGTGCCAGGAGATCCAGCGCGCTCTGCGGCGGGGTCGCGGGAGGGGGTTCGGCAGCTATCGTGGTGGTTGGCGTAGCAGGTTGTGCGATTGCTACTGAAGCGGCGCGAGGTTGCGCTATCGGTGGTGGCGCATCCGGCGGCAGTTTTTCGTCAAGGTAGGCGGCCAGCGTGCCTAGTGTCGCGAGTTCTTCCAGCAGTTGCCGGAAAGTTACCTTAACGCCGAACTCCTTTCGGAAAGCCTGGCCCGCCTGCGTCAGGAAAAGAGAGTCGAACCCGAGATCGAAAAATGAGGCGGATTCATCAGCGCCGGTAACATCCTGACCGGATAAATTTTTGAGGACGTCTTTCAGTTTCGCTACGATCCGATCCTTGCGTGGCTCCGTGATTACGTCCGGAGCGGACGCAATGGCAGTTTGCATTTCGATAGGTGGGATAGTTCTTTGTTCTGCCTGCGCCGAAAGCCCGACAGCTGCCTGTGGCTGCGCTACGGGCGTAGTGAGGACGGCCGGTTTGGCCGATCCAAGCCAATGTGTCTTCTGCTCGAAGACATAACCAGGCAGCGGCAGGCGCCGACGCAGCTCGCTTGATTTCGCGTAAAACGCAGCCCAATCGACATCCTCGCCATCCAACCAACGGAGGGCGAGCGCGCCGATGTGCACGTTTTCTGCAATCGGCTCACCTGGTTTGGCGGCAACCTGTCGCGTGAAAACCCGCGCAACATCTCGTTTGCGCAGGATGGCAACGGCGTCCGCAACGTCGCGGGCGAATAACATCCGCCGATGTTCAAAGGTTTGCCGGCCGATCTGCAACGTGTAGGCGACATCGGCGAGGTCCAGCTCCCGGTGATCTTCTAAAAATTTTGCGAGCCTGTCCGTCGCCGCCTCGAGTCCAACGCGGGTCTTTGCTGAGAGCGTGAACAGATGCATCTTGCGGGTACATGGAGTTGATGGAGCAGTCTCAGGCGCTTCCTCGAGTACGATGTGTGCATTGGTTCCACCGACCCCAAATGAGCTGACGCCCGCGCGGCGCGGTTCGCCGTTCCGTGTCCAGTCGAGCAACTTCGCTGCGACATAGAAAGGGCTGTTTTTAAAATCGATTCGCGGATTCGCCTGCTCGAAATGCAGGCTTGGCGGGATCTTACCGTGCTCGAGCGCAAGCACAGTCTTGATCAGGCCGGTCACGCCGGCAGCGACTTCCAGGTGACCCACATTGGTTTTTACCGACCCGATGGCGCAGAAGTTCTTGTCTTGCGTGCCCGCCCGAAAGGCCTGGGTCAGACCTGCGATTTCGATCGGGTCGCCGACTGGCGTCGCGGTGCCATGAGCTTCGATATAACCGATGGTTCGCGGTTCTACGCCGGCCATTGCTTGCGCCATGGCAATCACCTCTGCCTGGCCGTTTGCGCTGGGCGCGGTGTAGCCGGCCTTCGCTGCGCCGTCGTTATTAAGGGCATAACCTTTGATCACTGCGTAAACGTGGTCGCGGTCGGCAAGCGCTTCGTCCAGCCGCCTGAGTACGACGATGCCAACACCGTCGCCGAAAACTGTCCCTTGTGCTTTTTCGTCGAACGCGCGGCAATGGCCATCGTCCGAGGCTAATCCGCCCGGCTCATATAAGTACCCACGCTTCTGGGGAAACGAAATGGAAACGGCGCCCGCAAGCGCCATGTCGCACTGATAGTTCAGCAGGCTCTGGCAGGCTTGAGCGACCGCAACGAGTGAGGTCGAGCAGGCGGTCTGAATCGTCATGCTCGGCCCGCGCAAGTTAAGTTTGTACGAAACGCGGGTAGTCAGATAATCTTTGTCGTTGCCAAGAAGTGTCTGGTATTCGCCGGTCTGGTAGTTTCCGGTCAGCTCGCTGGCCAGCTTCGGGTTAGCACACAGATTGGAAAGCAAATAGGTGTTCAGACTTAAGCCCGCATAAACTCCGATGGCACCCGGGAACTTGTCGGCTCTGTAACCGGCATCTTCGAGTGCGTGCCACGCCGTTTCGAGGAAAATCCGATGCTGGGGATCCATCAGCTGCGCCTCGCGCGGGGTAACCCCAAAAAATTCCGCATCAAACCGATCCGCGGCGCTCAGCGGCGCTCTAGCTTTCACATAGGACGGGTTGCGCACGGTTTCAGATTCGATGCCTGACTCGGCAAGCTCGGTTTCAGTAAACCGTTCGATCGACTCGACGCCGGCACAGAGATTTGCCCAGAACGCGTCGAGGTCCGGTGCGCCGGGGAGTCTTCCGGCCATGCCTACAATGGCAATGCACTGGCTACTCATATGGAGACCTTTCTGATCGCGTTGAGCGCCTGCCTCTGCTTGGCGGCCCGGCTGTGGACCTCCTTCGAAACACCAACGGGTGATCTGGAGCCCAGGTGAGAGGTGAGGGAACGGATCGTCGGATACTCGAAAAGCGTTGTAATTTCCAAGTTGTAGCCCAATAAGTCGCGGAGCTTGACCTGAACCCGGGTCATTCTCAGCGAATCACCGCCGGCATCGAAAAAGTTCTGGTCGACGCTCACGTTTGAATGGCCAAGTACCTCGATCCATATCTTGGCAATCGCTTTTTCCAGAGCGGTCAAACCTGGTGCGGAGTCCGGCAGACTACTCAACTGATCTGGCACCGGTAACGCGCGCCGGTCGATCTTGCCGCTCGGCGTCATTGGCAACGCATCCAGAACGACAAAGAGCGAGGGTACTAAGTATTCCGGCAGTTTTTGCTTCGCGAATTCTCGTAGCTCGCTCAGCGAAAAATCTTTCTGCCCGACGATGTAAGCGATCAGCCGGCTATCCCCATTTCCATCTTCCTTTGCCGCGACAGCGACGGACCGCACGGTGGTTGCCTCGCCCAGCACCGCTTCGACTTCTCCGGGCTCGACGCGGAACCCGCGGATCTTCACTTGATCATCCGCACGGCCAAGGAATTCAAAATTTCCATCCGGCAGCAACCGGGCGAGATCGCCAGTTCGATAGAAGCGAGCGCCATCCAGGAGCCGAACGAACCTTTGTGCGGTCAATTCCGGGCGATACAGGTAACCGCGGCAGACGCACTCGCCCCCAATATAGAGTTCTCCAAAATCACCGGACCGATTATCTGCTTCGAGCAATTGCATCACCACATTGTCGATCGGGGAGCCAATCGGTGGGAGCGTTGGCCAACTGTCAGGCGACCCTTGCAGGGTATAAGCAGTCACGACGTGCGTCTCGGAGGGGCCGTAATGGTTATGGAGCGCACAACCTTTTAAGTTCATAAACATCCGCCTGATCTGCGGCGTGATCCGCAACTGTTCGCCGGCCGTGATAACGTTCCGGAGCGCACACTCGCCAGTTGCGACTTCCGCAAGTTGCTGGAGCGCCACAAACGGAAGGAACAGCCTCTCGATTCTCTCCTCGACAATCAAGCGCCAAAGGCGCACCGGATCGCGGCGCAATGGCTCCGGGACCAGCACCAAAGTTCCGCCGGTATCCCAGGTTGAAAAGATCTCTTGAAACGACACGTCGAAGCTCAAAGGAGCAAGCTGCAGTGTTCGAGCAGGGTCGGGGAAAACCTGGCGCTGCCAGGTTAGCAAGTTAAATAATGGGCCATGAGGCATGACGACTCCCTTGGGTCGCCCGGTCGAGCCGGAAGTGTAGATCACATAGGCTAGCGGGTCAGCCGAGTCGAGACGCGGGGCGTCTTCGGAAAAGTCGTCATGGTCGATCGCGTCAAGATAAATGACCTCCGCATTGAGGGGCGGAAGTCGGTTCTCCAGAGATTTCTGCGTGAGCAAAAGGCTCGCCGCGGAATCTTTCATCATGAATGCAAGCCGTTCCACCGGATAGGCCGGGTCGAGTGGCAGGTAACCGGCTCCAGCCTTCAATACCGCCACGACAGCCAGGATCTGGTCGATGGAGCGCTCCAGGCAGATCGCGACCAGCGCGTCCTCGCTGACGCAGCGAGAACCAATCAGGTGAGATAGTTGATTGGCACGACGATCGCATTGTCCGTAGGTGACACAGGTGTCGCCAAAGACAATGGCGACGTCATCTGGTCGCACCGCCGCCTGGTGCTCAAACGAAGCGTGCACCGGGCGATTGCCGTTGGAGAATCCAGGCGATTCCCTGATTGTAGGAGAAGTGCTCAACATATCCGCGATGCGCAGCCAACGCATCAGTCAGCCCTTCCTCGTTCCCTGGCCGCCGGACGTCCTGGATACAAAGGTAGCCGAAAGGCGATGACAATCAACCAGATCGGAAACTCGCAACCGAACTTGAAACAAAAATTGTCCGGCAACCCGATTGGCCATAGCAGCTATAGAATCATAACTTAGTGAGAATTAGCGAAGCCGTCCTCGAAGGTTAGACTTCGAGGTCCGCCCGCCTCTCCTAGACGTAATCTAGGAATCAAAAATTCCAGTAGCCGCACCGTCGACTCTTCGACCGTTTCGCGGTCCGTGTGAATCGTGATTTCAGGGTTCTCAGGAACCTCATAAGGGGCATCGATTCCCGTAAAGTTCTTTATTTGGCCGGAGCGCGCGCGCCGGTAAAGTTTCTTTGGGTCTCGTTCTTCGCAGAGCTGCAGCGAAGCCGACACATACGCTTCGATGAATTCCGCGTCACTGCTCAGCACTACCTCCCGGGCACGTAAACGATCCATGGTGTACGGCGAAATAAAAGAGGTGATCACAACCATCCCTGCGTCTGCCATTAGCTTTGCCACTTCTGCGACTCGCCGAATATTCTCTACACGGTCCGGCGGCGAAAACCCGAGATTTGCATTCAGTCCATGGCGAATGTTATCCCCGTCCAAAACGTACACTTGCATGTGCCGGTGGAACAAATGTTTCTCGAGTGCGCGAGCCAGGGTCGACTTTCCGGAGCCGGACAGCCCCGTGAGCCAAACGACCGCACCTTGGTGGCCGTTCCTTTCGATTCGGGTCCGATGGGTAATTGTGCTCTCTGACCAGAAGATGTTCTTACTCTGGATTTGCTCATGGTCGACGTAGACTCCATTGAAAACAGTTCCGCCACCCGCCACATCCTGTTCGTCGACAATCACGAACCGGCCGGTGGTGGCAACCTTGTCATAATTGTCCAGGACCAGTGGCCCTCGAGCTTCGATCGTCACCTCGGCTACCTCATTTTTCCCGACGGTACGCGTCCATCTTGAAACTACATCTAACGACGTTGCATCGATCAGGCGATCGACGGACACTAGTTGGCAATCGACCTCCTGCGTGAGCAGCTTCACCTTATACCGCTTATCGGGAGTCAACGGCTTCTGGCCCATCCAAAAGATGCGAGCCCGGATACGGTTAGTCTCAATCGGCCTCTGAACGTCGTGGGATCCCAGATGACCCCGCTCAATAAAAATCTGTTCCCTCAGCGTTATTCCGATTGATTCCCCTGCTGAGGCGATCAGCTTCGCCGGACTATTCCATCGTTCAATGGAGGCAACGATCGCAGTTTTGTTGTGAGGAGCAAAAACGATGTGATCTCCAACCCGGATGGAGCCGGACTCGATTCGGCCAGCGACGATCCTGCGTTGGTCAAATCGGTAGACATCCTGGACTGCAAAGCGGAGCGGGCCATCCGCGTCCGGCGTCGGCGCCGGCAAATGGTCAAGCGCCTGTAATAGACTCGGCCCAGAATACCACGTAGCCAGCGCAGCGGAGGGTTGAACCAGATTGACGCCTTCACGTGCCGAGATTGGAATAAAGGTGAGAGGCTCGATGCCGAGCTTCGCCAGAAAGTTGCGGTATTCTGCCTCGATCTTGAGCAAGACCGACTCGGAGTAGTCGACAAGGTCCATTTTGTTGACCAGGACAAGCACCTGATTCACTCCCAGCATGCTCAAGAGATAGGCATGGCGTCTACTCTGCTCTTGTATCCCCTCGTTCGCGGCGATCAGAAGTAAGGCGGCGTCTGCGCCCGCCGCACCGGTAACCATGTTTTTCAAAAATTCTTTGTGGCCCGGGGCATCGATAATCAGGTAAGACCGCTGCTCTGAGCGGAACAGGATTTGTGAAACGTCGATGGTGATGTTTTGGTCGCGTTCCGCCTGCAAAGCATCTGTCAGGAATGCCCACTCAAATGGTATCCCGCGGCGCTGGGAAACTGCTTGAAGTTGCTCAAATTTCCCCTCGGGCAGCGATCCGGTGTCATACAACAAGCGGCCCACCAAGGTCGATTTCCCGTGATCGACGTGGCCGACAACGACGATCCGAACCGGACGTCCTTCCTCGTCGAGTCTTTTGTGAGCCGGTTTGTGTTTCCCGATCCGGGACGCCATCTCACTGGTCACGCACGCTAGTTCCATTTTTCCACCAGAGCCAACCTTTCACATGTAGCCACTAGCTCGAAGCCGCTCGAATGCATCTTCCGACTCTTGATCCTGGGCACGCGTGCTCCTCTCGGAGATTTTCGTGCAACGTAACTCTTCAATTATCTCCGGCACACTACTCGCGGTGGACCGGATTGGTTTTGTGCACGGGGCACAACCCAGACTCCGGTATCTCATGCCGTCCTTTGAAAAATAGAGACCCACCACCGGTATGCCTTCGCGGTCGATGTATTCCCAGACATTTATTTCGGTCCAATGGAGGAGCGGGTGTACCCGGATGTGGGTTCCCAGATGAAAATCGGTCTTAAATTGGTCCCATAGCTCCGGAGGCTGTTCCTTGAAGTTCCACTCGAAGTTCTTGTCACGAGGAGAAAAATATCGCTCTTTCGCCCGGGTCCCCTCTTCATCACGCCGAATCCCGACAATCACCGCTTGATAGTCCTTTTCCTCGATGATCGCCTGCAGGGCGTCTTTCTTTAGGAGACTGCAGCATTCTACCCGCGTAATCCGTCCGCTCGGAAATGTCCTGCCCTGATCGAGCGCTGCGCGGTTCTGGCCGACAACAAGCTGCATGCTCCATTCCCTTGCGAGTCGATCCCGGAACTCAATCATCTCGGGAATCTTGTAGGTTGTGTCCACGTGCACGCACGGAATCGGGATATGCCCGAAAAATGCCTTCCGCAATAACCACAGCATTACTGAAGAATCCTTACCGATGCTCCAAAGCATCGCGAGCCGATTAAATTTTCGGTAAGCCTCCCTCAGAATGTAGATGCTCTGATTCTCTAGTGCATCGAGATGCGGGTACCTCGATTTCATATTAGATGTTTTCCCTGACGGGTACGCGTCTACCTGGTCGCCATATGCCCATGCCAAACTCTGTCATCGTCCGGCGCGAGGCGAGCTTTAGCTTCGTCCGCCATCTGCGCCGAACTAGCTCGAAAGGGGCGATGAACCGAGTCCCTGGACCGGCAGGAGCCGATCCCTACCGATCTGCCGAATGTGGTAGGGATGAGCTCCCATAGGTGTTAGCGCGTTAATGCGATGTTTGTCCCGAAGGGACGTCAGGACTCAGCCCGCGGGTTTTCACCCCGAGCACCGGAGGAATCTTACGCCCCTTCAGGGCGACACGATGGGAACGGAATTTTCCCGGGGTTAAAACCCACGGGCTGAGTCCTGGCGTCCCCTTGGGGCAAAGATCGAATCAACAAGCTGGGACGAGCTCCCGCTCGTCCCAAGGCCGCGTTCTTCGCGCCAGTTTACTTTGCGCCATGCCCGAAGAGTACCACAGGGATCGTGCACAGCAGAATTTTGAGGTCCAGCCAGATCGACCAACTATCGATGTACTGCAGATCAAGTTTTACCCAGGTCTCAAATTCTTTTACATTATTGCGCCCGTTTATCTGCCAGAGACAAGTCAGACCCGGTTTGACGCTCAGGCGACGGCGCTGCGCCGGATTTGCGAAATTTTCCACTTCGTAGACCGGGAGAGGCCGAGGGCCAACCAAGCTCATCTGCCCAAGGAAGACGTTAAATAGTTGGGGTAGTTCGTCGATGCTGTACTTCCGGATCCAGCGCCCGAGCGGTGTGATCCGCGGATCACGGTCGAGTTTAAAGACCGGTCCACTCATCTGATTGTGGGATTCAAGCTCCTGCCGCCGCTGTTCGGCATCCGAATACATCGACCGGAACTTAAACATCCGGAAAGGCCGGCCATATTGACCGCTGCGCATCTGGACAAACATGGCTGCTCCTGGCGAGGAGATCTTGATCGCGAGAGCGACGATGAGCATCAAAGGTGAAAGGAGCAGGATCCCAACGCTCGAGCCGATGAGATCAATCATTCTCTTCGCCAGGAGCGCCCAGGAGATTTCCGGAGTAGAACGGAAGACGAGCATCGGTTGTGGGCCAAACATGTCAAAAGCCGGTCGAGCGATCGAAGTTCGGATAAAATCGGCCATCAGCCACGCCTCAACCCCTTCGATTTCGCACGCTGCGATCGCTTCTTCCACCAGTCGCAATTCCGTCTTCGCACTTGCGAAGATCACACGGCCGACAGAATGCTGGTGTATTGCTTTGACCAGATCAGAGATAGGTTGGCAGGAGATGTTGATCCGCTCGACGATGTCGATCTGAGCGAATTCATCCTCCCTGAACCGATGTGAGAGCTGGAGGATCTCTTCGGCAGATCCCGCGAGGACGACTTTTTCTCGATACTGTCCGCTGCGAGCGTGCGATTTCAGATAGGCAACAGCGACGTGTTCTTTGATCAGCAGAACGATCGCGCTGATGAGCGGGAACAGTATCAGGACCGATCGGCTTTCGATGTTCAGGCGAAAAAAAATCGTGCACCCAGCAATCAATACGACCAACCAAAGCAATGCCTGAGCGACCTGGCTCAGAGATTTCCAGCGGCTTTTCTGCAACGGAAAATTGTAAAATCCCTGAAATTCCAAGAGCAGCGGGCCGACCGGCATAATGACGACAATCAGCCAAAGATACGCTTCGAAAGGCTCGATCTTCGCGATTCCGTCAAAATTGCCAGTGTACTCACGCAAGTGGTGGGCGCTCCAGAGCGAAAAGACCAGCAACACCGCGTCGATCACTTGGTTGAGTTGTAAATTCAACTGTTGTTTACGACCGAGTGCGACTGTTTGCCGTGCGCCCTTTGCCCTTGGCATCTCACGATCCGCAACCATCACTAGATCAAGCTTGCTCATTTCACTAACTGACTCCGCTCTCGTTGGGCCTAAAATTTTAGCCTCAAAGTTTCGGCTAAAAAAGCGACATCGGCACGTCGATGCGATCGCCCGGCTGCAGTGGCAGGTCGAGCGATGGATTGGTGCGAATTTTCTTGACGTCGATGATCGTAGACTGTTTGCCACGCAACAGTCGAACTTTGCGCTGATCGGCGTAAGGTGAAAATCCCCCCGCGGCGTTGATCGAACTAAGCACCGTTAAATCTGGAGTATACGGGACACGTTGGGGCGTTTTGACTTCTCCGCCGACGTTCACATAGCGTGATTTCTCCTGCATCGTGATGACGATAGTAGGATTTGTGTAGACGCCGTGCCCCTTGTAAACACTCTCGATGCTGGATTGAGCTGCTCCCGGGGCGAGCCCGGCAATCTTTACCCGGCCGATATAGGGAAGGTTCACACTCCCGGCGCCATCAATGGTGTAAGTACCGCTGACCGACGTGCTCTCGGTGGAGGGGACACCGCCCAGTTTCAGCTCAACCTGATCACCCGGCCGTAAAACAGCATCGGCCACGGCGATACCGGTGACACAAGCGAAACCCAGCAGCCATGCCACCCGCAACATCCAGACTTTAGTGCTCATCATCATTTCAAAAGCGCGATCGGTTTCCTGTCCATGTTCCGCTTGGCGAAGTACCGACTGTAGCTCGTATAGAATGGGTAGTTCTGATCGTGACGAACATCGACCTTGTTCAAAACCACGCCCAAACTGCGGCTGCCGATATTTTCGATCGTTTTTTTGACCCGGAGTAACACCGATCGCGGGAAACGCCGGTGTTCAATGACGATGATAGAATAATCCGCCATGCTGGAAAGAATTGATGCGTCGCTTACCCCCAGCAGAGGCGGCGAGTCGATAATGATAATGTCAAATCGCACCCTGGCCTCCTGGATCAGCTGCTCCATGGCTTGTGAGCTCAGGAGGCTGACGACGTCGGTCGAGCGCGAACCGGCCGGCACAAGATAAAGGTTGCCCACGTTGGTGGGCTGAATCACCTCATCCAAGGTGGCCGTGCCCTTCAGGTATTCGCCCAAGCCCACATGGTTGTCCATCTCCAGGAGGTGATGTTGGGAGGGGCGACGCATGTCGCCGTCAATTACCAGAACCCGCTGACCGCTCGCGGCCCAGCTCGTGGCCAAATTGCAGACGGTGGTTGATTTACCTTCCGAAGCGCCACCGCTGATCACGTTGAAGGCCGTCGCATTAAGCCTCTTGGCATTCAGATCGACGTTGGTCTTGAGAATTCGATATGCCTCCGCGTCGGCGGAATCTTCGTCAGCCCGTGGAAGCAGTTTGATCCCCCTTGGAATAATGGCCAGAACGGGGAGCTCCAAGAACTCTTCCACATCGTCGATGGTTCTTACGCTGATATCGAGGTAATCCAGCAGGAATGCCAAGCCAATCCCAAGCACGAGGCCAGCGGCCATGCCCAAAAGCAGGTTCTTTACCATGCTCGGCTTGCTCGGAAACAGAGCCGGTTCGGCCTGATCGCGAATAAAGGCTGCTTTCCGAGGCATCGTGCGCTCCATCGACTCGGTGCTGAGCCGGGTCTTGGCCTGTTCCAACAGGTTGCGCTCCTGGATGTATTTGTATTTGGCCTCCTGGTATTGAGCGCCCGCGGTCTTCATGGCCTGCTGCTCGCTCTGACTCGTGTGGAGGTTTGCCTCCAGCCCTTTGAGCGAAGCCTCGGCAATGGCGAGCTGCGCAGCGAGCCCGTTACGAGTGCTATCAATCTGTTGCTGCAACTGTCTTGCGATCGTGTCGATTTGAGCCTGCACAGCTCTGACGTCAGGATGGTTCGGGCCCAGACCCGCATGGAGCAGTCTGGCTTTCTCGGCCTGGGCAGTTTGGTAGGTCGGTAGGGTGGCCGCGATGATGGGATCGTTCAGATTGAGCTGGCCGCCGGCACGCATCAAATCTTCTGACTTCACCCGCTCCAATTCGCCCACCCGACTGCGCAACTCGGCGACCTGTGATCTGGCCTGATTGACCTTTTCCTCATTGGAAATCACGCTGGTATCTTCCACCCTGCCGCCGGTCTGCAGATTGTCAGGATTGGGATCGATAATGTTGGCCTGGGTCCGCAGCCGAGATGCTTCCGCATAGGCCTGTCGCACAGCCTCTTCCTTTTGCTTGACCTCATCGCGCAACTGATCCAGCCCTTGCGAAAGGACGCTCTCCTGCTCGGCAATCCGCTGCTCCATGTACACCTGGGCGATCGTATTGGCCAGAAGCGCAGCTTCTTGGGGGTTGGGGCTCTCCACGTTGATCTGAATGAGATTGGTGTTCCTGATCTCTTCGACCGTTAACATGCCGAGCAGCTTCTTGTAGGCAATCTCCATGGGTAAGGCTTTGCCCTTCGAGGCCCACTTGGCTTGGAGGTTCAGGCGATCGATTACCGGATAAAGCACCCCTTTTCGCGAGATGATCTGAAATTGGGTCGAGCTGAATTTCCGGTCATCGGTAAGCACAGGTTCGGTCTGATGCTCAAAGATGCGGACCGGTGTCAGGTCCGGCTGCACTTCCAGCGTTACGAAAGATTTGTACTGGCGAGGGGACAAATACGTCGCGATGCCGGCGGCCGCCACCACCAACAGGAACACCCCCAGGACCAGCCCCAAACGAACGCGAATGACCCGCCAGTAGTCGAAAAAATGAACCTCTTGATGATGCTTCATGAAGAAAACCTGAGAATATGGACGCAAATAACCCGCCAGTAATCGAAAAAATGAACCTCTTGATGATGCTTCATGAAGAAAACCTGAGAATATCGGTATGCAGAACCCTAGTATCGGCGCCTTGACCCTCAACTTGACAAGAATTCTCAGTTTGAGCGCGCTTCTTCAGAACGTGAAGCCTGCGCCGAGAAAGACCCTGTTCCGGTAATAGCTTTGCGAAGCGAGATCGGACAAGACATCAGTGAAGGTATAACCGGCCTGGATCGTCCATGCTCGTGTGAGCATGTAGCTCGCCGTCGCCGTTGCCTCTATTTGATGCTCGTCAACAGAGGACGGAGGGCCCTCATTGTGGCCGAATGAATAATAGACACCACCGCCCAGCCGCAACCGTGCGCCAAACGAATGAAGTACCTTTAATCCAGTCCGATAGGTGTCCTTCGTATTGGCGGTGCTGATGTCGGACCGCTCCAGATCATAAAGATTGTACCACTGTATGAAGGAGTTGGGTCGATAGGCGTAGGTCAGCGTGGATTCAAAATATGGAGAGGTTGAATTCTTTCCTCCGCGGAAGAGAGCGGTCTGGAATTCGGCACCCGCACGAAAGGTGAACTGCAATCGCGGAGTGAGCGAGAGGTCGGCTCCAGCCAGAACGTAATGAGAGTATGAATTCAGATTTGTGTTGATGTATTGTTCGTAGCTAAATCGATATTCAGCCGCCGCCGCAATCGTCGGCAAAACCAGGTAGCGAAATTGCTGGGCGATAACGTGCTCAAGCAGGTTGGAGGTCGTCCCGATGCTGCTGGACTCGTAATAATTAGCATTCAACGTATAGCTGGTAGCGGTGGAAAATCGTTCAGTCCACTGATAGCCAAGCACGACGCTATTTGTACTATAGACGTAGTTCCCAACGGGGGCCGTTTTCCCAATGCCGAGTGCGAAGTTCGGCTGGCCTTGGTAAGTTATGAACGAGGAAAAACCCAGCACAAGCCGAGGGCTGAATTCGTGCGTGAAGGTCAGGTTGAACGAAACATCAGGTTGGAGCGCTCGCCCGGGGATATCCCAATAGCCGATGAATCCCAATTGCAGATCGGCTTTCAGTCGCGTGCGCTCGCTACCGATGCTCGATGCAATATCGAGCACGGGCGCCGTAAATCCGCTGCCAACGCGGTCAGAGTGGGCGCCATCGACGTTGTCGTCGTAGCCGATCGCGGCTGCAAGGGACAGTGTGAGGGGGCGCTGGACAAACTCGCCCTGGTAGACACCGGTTATCGGCCTGTACAAGGTAAGCCTGCCGGGGACGGTAAGCCCAAGGTCTGGGATGGCCAGCCCAATCTGTTGCGCGCCGGCAACCAGGCCGGTAAATATCAAAGTCGCAAAAACGGCCAACGGGTTGCGAAACGTGCTCATCGGCATAGCGTTAAATTCAAAGCGTCAGGAAGGCATTTCGAACGGATCAGAAGCGCCACGGTTCAGACGCCACGTTTTCACTTGGAGCAGCAATTCCAATACGATCTGCTTTCGTTTCGAAGGTCCCACGAACCATCCAGATACTCAGTGGCTCGCGGAAAGACGAGGAAAAATTTGCTAAAGTGTCGCACCGCTGCGTTCGCATGCCAGCACGTGCTACCTTTGTACTCTGAACCACTCGGATACAGGCCTTCAATTTTTTCGGCAAATGCCGGCGTGGGCAGACGAACTCGAAGGTCTTGCCACCGGGGGGACAATCCGGCGATTCCGCCAGACACAAATGTGCGACTTAAATCCGATTTCTGCGAAAACGCTGGATCCAGAGTAAAAGAGCGAGCCCACCGAGAATCAATACTCCAGTATTCGGTTCAGCCCCGGGCTGCAATCCAGCGACCTGCCCTCTCTGAACTACATTTGCAGGTTTTGTCGCATCTGTAATTGGGGTCAGAGTGGTCGTCCCATCATAGGTAGCCCCGTAGCTTTGGTTTTGGGCTATGAACGTCGCCCCCGTGTCGCTGTGCGTATCCGGGTGATTGGCGTGCACACCCTCGTTCATTTGAACGGATTCTGCACCCGCGGGAAATGTGCTTACGAAGCTGCCGACACCGATCATACAAAGCAAAAGTTGCAGCAAGGGCAGCCTTTGACAGTGAAGCCGAGTCGGACACGACCGGTGCTCGTGGTAGAAACTCAATTCCTTGTCGAGCACCCGTTGGAGTGGCACTTCCGTAACACTTGACGAAGCCGAGCCTTGTGACGGCCAACAATCAACGGACGGCGTAAACATAGGTTTGTTCGTTCAGCAGACATCAAAGTTCATCGGCTAATTCTTCCCCGGTATTAGCAATTTGTTACGATTTCGGTGACAAATTGGCGCACCCAAAATCCGATTGGGAAGAGGCTAGGGTTAGCAGATTGAGTGTAAACTAATCCGTCGATAACCCGCCACGGCCTGGCACCTTGGCGAGCGCGCGCGAAAAGCCGCGATCCCCGTAGCGACGGGAGGACAACCCGGGCAGCTCACCAGATGACAAGCGTGCTACTTAAACCGATACTTGCGAAAACGCTGGATCCAAAGTAAAAGAGCGAGCCCGCCGAGAATGAGGACTCCGGTATTCGGTTGGGCCACGGGCTGCAATCCAGCAACTCTCCCAGCAGGCTTGGCTACATTTGCGGGTTTCATGGCAGAGGTGATCGCCGGCCTCTCATCGATCACCGCGTAGCCTCCGTCTCGGGCCATAAACGTCGCGCCTAAGTCGGTGTACAGATCTGAGTGGTCGGGACGCGCACCGGCGTTCGTTTGAACGGATTCTGCACGCCCGGAAAATGCGGTTAGGACACTGGCGAGGCCAATCAGGCAAACCAAATGGAATTGCCGCAAGGACAGTTTTTTGGAGTGGACCCGGATCGAACGTCCCTCGGGGCGCGGCTCATGCTGGTGATCTTTGGAGTATCGGATCATAACAACGCTCTAGAATTCGTTGGACTCGGACGTATCGGGATTTATTCACAGCACTTCTGGCGCACTTCGGAGAGCGATGCACAGAGGATCGCTGCGGACGGAAGGGACATCGACGACGGACCGGCCCCCTTAATGCTCCCCAATTGTCCATCGTTTCAATGCGAATGTTTAACGAGATTCCGCGTTCGGTGACTGAGATTCCTTGGAGATAGACCGGCCTTCTTCGGAACCGCCCCGCTGCTGTGCGACGTGAACAATGTGAAATTCCCCTTTATTGTCCTTCGACACCCGGACATAGAGCGTTGCGCTGCCTTGCGCGTGCCGTTCGCCGTTCGAGACACTCCAAGTGAAAGGCTGAAGAACTTCATATTGATTATCGGCCGAAGGGACAATCCTAGGGTTTCCTTGGGGTTCCCATTTCCGATCAGGCCATTCGCGATGGTAACGCTCCGTGATCGCCTGAACTTTCGGCAACAGGAGGACTCCTTCACCATAAAAGTTTACTTTGGGCCCGAAGAAGCGCTCCTGTGCCGAAACGTCGTCGCTCCGCACGCTTCGAATATAATCGCGAACCAACCCCTTTACGGATGTTACGTCCTCCAGAACTTCGGCGGTTTTATTGGTTTCAGGCTCGGGAGATCTCGATTCCACGGGCGGGGAAACTGAAGGAGTCGGAACAGAGACAGTGGCTTGACTTCCCTCTACCGGGGCGACTTTCCCAGACTCTTGATCCGGCGTAACCGGCTCATTCTTCTGAACCGGCGAATCAAACAGCTGAGCTGAAGCCGCTGGCCCTACGTTCCCGTCGATATTCGCCGGCTGGGTTTCCCCGGATTTGGATCTAATTAAAGCAAGATCGGCATCCTTGTGTCTGACGTAAATAATGTGAAATTCGCCTTTATTATTCTTCCAAAGCCGGACGTCGAGAGTTGCACTTCCTTCCTCGTGCCTTGCGCCATTCGAGATCGCCCAAGTAAAAGGCTGAAGAACTTCGTACAGCTTCGGATTCTTCGAATGAAGAATGTTTGGTAATTGAGGCTCTCCGCGTGGTTCCCAGTCTCGAACAGGCCATTCCCGCTGGTAACGCTCCAAGGTCGCCTGAACCTTCTCGCGCGAGAGGAGTCCCTCGCCATAGTAGTTCACGCGGTATTCAAAGAAGCGCGCCTGGGCGGAGATGTCATTGCTGGCGACCGCTCTGATATAGTCGCGAACGAACTGTTTTAAGGATTGTTCTTCCGCCGAACCCTTTCTGTCGGTTTGAGCTGGCGAAGGGTTAGAATTTGCCTGTGTGACAATTGACGGAGTTGGTAGAGAAACGGCAGCCTGGTTTTGGTTGATCGAAGCCAGGTTCACTGGCTCATGATGCCCTGTGATCGGTTCATTTTTTGGGGCCGGGCTAGCTAGCTGCTCGACCTGTCCGGGTTTTTCTTCCGCGCTCTTCAGCTGGGATTGGAGCGCGTCACGCTGGCTGGCGGCAAGCTCAGCGTCCTTCTGGACCTGTTGAGCCTTGGCTTCGGTGTCCTTGAGCTGGGCTTGGAGCGCGTCACGCTGGCTGGCGGCAAGCTCAGCGTCCTTCTGGACCTGTTGAGCCTTGGCTTCGGTGTCCTTGAGCTGGGTTTGGAGCGCGTCGCGCTGGCTGGCAGCAAGCTCAGCGTCCTTCCGGGCCTCTTGGGCCTTGGCTTCGGTGTCCTTGAGCTGGGTTTGGAGCGCGTCACGCTGGCTGGCGGCAAGCTCAGCGTCCTTCTGGACCTCTTGGGCCTTGGCTTCGGTATCCTTGAGCTGGGTTTGGAGCGCGTCGCGCTGGCTTGCCGCGAGCTCAGCATCCTTTTGGGCCTCTTGGGCCTTGGCTTCGGTATCCTTGAGCTGGGTTCGGAGCGCGTCACGTTGGCTGGCGGTAAGCTCAGCGTCCTTCTGGACCTGTTGGGCCTTGGCCTCAGTGTCCTTGAGCTGGGTTTGGAGCGCGTCACGCTGGCTTGCCGCGAGCTCAGCATCCTTCTGGGCCGCTTGCACCTTGGTTTCTGTGTCCTTTAGCTGGGTTTGGAGCGGGCCCGGGGTGATGGCGGCCTCGGCATCCTTCCGGGCCGCTTGCGCTTTGGCCTCAGCGTCCTTGAGCTGCGCCTGTAGCGAGTCGCGCTGGTTTGCGGCGAGCTCGGCACTCTGCTGAGCCTGCTGCGCTTGGGCTTCAGTGTCCTTTAGCTGGGCTTGGAGCGTTTCACGCTGGCTTGCGGCCGAATCGGCATTCTTTTGGACCTCTTGCGCCTTGGCTTCGGTGTCCTTTAGCTGGGTTTGAAGCGCGTCACGCTGGCTGGCGGCAAGCTCAGCATCCTTTTGGGCCTCTTGCGCCTTGGCTTCGGTATCTTTGAGCTGGGCCTGCAGCGCGTCACGCTGATTTGTGGCAGTCTCTGCATCCTTCTGGGCCTGTTGCGCCTGGGCCTGGGTGTCTTTGAGCTGGACTTGGAGCGCATCGCGCTGGCTTGCGACAAGTTCGGCTTTCTTTGCTAACACTGCGGCGTCTTGTTGCTCCTGGCTTTTCGGCTGGACCTCTGCCGCCTGGTGCGCAGCCGGTGCCAGATGAGCAATCCCGTCTTGAAGTTTCGCATAAGCTTTCGTTGCGTTTCGCAGGATTTTTGTGTCAGGCCAGATAAGCGCCGCAGTCGTCGCCAGAACAGCCAATCCTCCGAGAACGGCCAGCCCGATGGCACGGCGCACCCCCCAGCGTCGGTTTTGGTAGGCAAGGCTCTCTCGAATGTAGTCGAGTTCTGTCTCAGTTAATGAGGATCCGAAATCTTTGGCCAATTTCTTCGCTTCAGCACGGCTGATTCCGGCGTTGAGCAAGTCCTCGGTTCGGCAGGCTCGGCTGAGCCAGAGCTTG
Organism: uncultured Verrucomicrobiae bacterium; assembly: GCA_963731325.1. Classification (GTDB taxonomy): domain Bacteria; phylum Verrucomicrobiota; class Verrucomicrobiia; order Chthoniobacterales; family JAFAMB01; genus CAVSUL01. The sequence continues at coordinate 355,009 of CAVSUL010000003.1, read as the reverse complement.
CGGCTTGCATCGAGCCGATCGCGCATGCGGAAAAATTCCTGGTTCTCAGAAAACCATTGCCAAACTCGTGGCCATCCCCGCAGAAGCGCCTCGTGGGCAACGCTGACGAGCACCTCTTGGGTGGGACCAGTCTCGGCACGCAACAGTCCTTCTTCGATCAAACGATCAACCAGACCTTTCGCCCCTGCCTGTGGGCTATTATCCAATCCAGGACAGGAAACAAGGTCACGATACGGGACGCTGCGGGGATTGACGACGCCTTCCTTGTCCGAGCCGAGCGTGACCAGATGTCCCATCACGCATCCAAGCGCTGCCTGTTCCTCCGGTTTGAGCATCGAGAAGACGCTCTCTGCATGATGGGCCAGTGCCACCTCCAGTTCGCCCAATTCGTAATAATCAGCCGAACGTAGAAAGCCGTCTTTTCGCTCAAGCTGTTTGTGGTACAACTGCAAAAGCAGGTGTTCGAGCAAGGGAAGGGACTCGGGACTGACTGCCGCTGCCTCCACCAAAACCTCGTCCAAGCTGCGTCCGGTCTTGGGGTCTCGCTCGAAGCGCAGACCGGCTGCTTCGGCGGGCAACCGGATCATTTTCCCGAGCTCGCGCGATGTGGGCTGGTCAAGCTTACACGCGCTAAGGGACGCAGGGAAATCGAGCGCTCCGACCAATTGCTGGTAAGTGGCGAAGAAATCACTCTGCAAGGTCGCGATGACAAACACCCGTTCGCAACCAGCCAAAGCACTGAGAGCGGCGAGGTATCGCCGCTGGAGTTCTAAGGGAAACCCGCTCGTAAAGAGCTCTTCCAACTGGTCCACGACAAGGGCGAACTGCGCTTGGGGTTTCACCTGGCCCGGGGTCTGTTGTCCGGCAAGCTCAGCGTCTTCTCCTTTCCAGGGCAGTGGCAATTCGCTCTCCTGCTCATCCAGGCGAGGCTCGGGATCCGGCCGACTGAGACGATCCAGCGCATGCTTGACCCGCAGTGCGGCACCCTCCGGATGGGTTCGTAGCACGGTGGCTAGATTTCGGCATTCGTGGGGCGAGGCTGAAATCCGAAGCTCTGGTAACGCAGATTGATCGAGAAGGGCAGCGGCAAGTCCATCGAGCGGATCCCAGCCGGTGCCATCGGCTCCCGGCCGGGTCACTGCGCGACGCCACGAGCCGCTTCCCTCGATGGTCTCACCCTGGGTCAAAAGCGGCAGAACACCGGCTCGAACGAGAGAACTCTTTCCCGAACCACTGTCGCCCAGTACCAAGGTAAAACGCTGCGCGGCCTTGGCCTGTTGCTTCAAGGCATCGAGCACTTCTCCAATGGCTTTGGTTCTGCCGTGAAAAACCGCTGCGTGTTCGAAATCAAAGAAATTCAGTCCGCGAAAGGGGGTCGATTCAAAGTAGCGCGCCTGGCGGGGCGGTTTCGGTGTGGAAATTTCGCGATCAGTTTGCGGTGCGAACGTTGATTTCATCCTGCTTTTCCAGCATCCTAAGCGCATTCAGGTCGGATGCACTTATTGAAATATTGAACTCTGCAGCGATCGAACGCATCGACCGCTTTGGTAATTAGACGGATGTCGCCGGCGTTTCTGTAGCCGATGTGACTTTTCTCCTCCTGAGGAATAAAAAAAAATCCAGTGCGCGTCCGATGTCCCAACTCGCGGCATCACGGCGCGATGATCGGGAAAGAACCTTTCTCGGGCGATACCGCCGGAGACGGCTTTTGCGCGTTCAGATTGTTCGGAGTTTGCACGGGAGACGGTGTCCCGACCGCGGAATTCTCGTTTGCGCCTTGAGGCGGTGCCTCCACGGGAGCCATGCCAACGGGAGCGGGAATGGGGATGGCGTTATCCACCGCCGCAGGTTGCTCCGGCGTCTTTTCGGGCGGGGCGGCGCCAAGGTCTTCACTTGGTACCCAGCCTAGCCGTTTTCCTTCGGAGGTCTCAACCAGGGTATATCCAAACCCTTTCCGGACGACTCGCACCAGGTCTCCCTTGTTTAGAGTTGTGTTCGGCTTGGTCAGCTGCTGTGGACCAAACTGGTATACGCCCACGTTGTCCCGAACTGCCACCCGGAGATCTCCGCTAGTAGCTGATGTGACGTCGGCATGAGCCGCTGCGTTTGGGGTCGCCCTCCGGCTCTGGCATGCGCTGAAGATCGTCGCAGCACTGAACAGAATTAAGGTTGGGAAAAGAATCGCTCGCATACCTCTGAGTCAGGGATTCACGGAAAGAGCCATTTCAACCGGCTAAAACCTGACCCCGTATCGGCCGCACAGCTTCGATCGTTACTCCATTGAGGTCGGCACTATAACGTTCATCAGTCCTTTAGCAACGCTCTTTTCTTGTCAGTGAACCCGCCGGATGCGCGTTGATCGAGAAATAAAACCAGCCGAAGATCTTTGCAGGATTTAGACTGAAAATGGGGACAAAGTGGCCAAGGCTGGGGAGTGGCGAGGTGCACATCTGGCATCTCGATATCGACCTTCTTGCTCCTGAGACATATTTTTCGACGCTGTCCCCGGAAGAGCGAGAGCATGTCAAACGCTTTCATTTCAAACGCGATAGGGTTCGGTTCGGTGTATGCCGCTCAACCCTCCGCAGAATCGTTGGTGGCTATCTTGACGCGCCGCCAGAGTCGCTGGAATTCGCCTTTAGTGCCCAGGGAAAACCTACGCTGAAAGAGTCACCCGCGCCTCTCGAGTTCAATGTTTCTCATTCACGCCACATAGCGCTGATAGCGCTCACCAAGGGAAATTCAGTCGGCGTAGATATTGAAGCGATTCGTTACGATTTTTCTGTGGTCGACATCGCGGGCGAAGTGTTTTCTCCGCGTGAACTGAAGCGATTTTACACAATGCCGAGTGATGCCCAAAGAGTGAAGTTCTTTGAAACTTGGGCGGCCAAAGAGGCGTATCTAAAGGCCATCGGCGCCGGCCTAAGTTTAAGTCCGACCAGCATCGACGTTGATGACCTGCCCGTTCGACCGCTCAAAACCATGGACGGTTTTGCCGCGGCGGTCGCAACGGCCGCGCCTTTGCCGTTGGCGGTTTGCCAATTTGATTTTTCCGGAACAGTTCGCGAACGCTAAGCTAGGCAACAAACGCTTGGTCAAAGGCTAAGGCACCCTCCGCACTACTATCCGTGAAAATCTTGTTTTCTTGCGAAGATTTCGGGGGAGCCAGACGGGTGTTCCTGTCGAGATTTGATTGCGGCTCTGCTGCCCCGTGTGCTCCGCGACCTCTGTGCGCGACTCGTTATCAATGCTGAGGTGCTGTTATCCCTTGGAGTTTTTCTTTAAGCTTCAGGAACAGTCGACTCAACGGGCTCGGGGGTTGGTGGTCAGATAGCCGTCTGACCCTGGTTGATTTGGGAACGTTGTGTGTGCTCTTTAGCCCTCGTGAATGGCTCCTCTTTTGGGGCCGGGGCGGCTTTGGCGGCAATCGACTTTCGTCCGATCCTGTCGCGTTGTGCTCTTCGTCTGGAACCTCTACGGCAGATGGAGTCCCGCCGGGTGCCGAGTCGGAGTTTGCGGGCGTTGCGGCGGACTGGGGTGACGCATCCGACGGCTGAGTTAAAGCCACCGGCGCTCCATGGGCATTTGGTGGTTGAGTCTGCTCGGATGTAGTTTGGTCTGCGGTGAGATCAGCACCCTTCTGCGCCGACGCCCCGTTTGTCAGCGGGGTCTCCTCAACGCGAGGCGGGGCCGGAACCAGAACAGCGTTCTGTGGCGCTGCCCGCAATTGCTCCTCCTCTTTCTTCAGCTGGGTTTCCAGGGCGCTTTGCTGGGTTGCGGCCGCGTCGGCGTTCTTTTGCGCCTTGGCTTCGACGTCGTTCAGCTCGGCCTGGAGCGCGTCATACTGCGTTGCGGCGAGCTCGGCACTCCTTTGGGCTTTCGTTTCGGTGGCCTTGAGCTGGGTTTGGAGCGCATCGCGCTGGCTTGCGGCCAAATCGGCATTCTTTTGGGCCTGTTGGGCCTTGGCCTCGGTATCCTTGAGCTGGGTTTGGAGCGCGTCACGTTCGCTTGCAGCCAAGTCGGCATTCTTTTGGAGCTGCTGTGCCTTGGAGTGGGTATCCTTGAGCTGGGTTTGGAGCGCGTCACGCTGGTTGGCGGCAAGCTGGGCATCCTTCTGCGCCGCTTGCGCCTTGGTTTCGGCGTCCGTGAGCTGGGTTCGGAGCGCGTCGTCACGCTGGCTTGCCGCAAGCTCAGCGTCCTTCTGGACCTGTTTGGCCTTGGCTTCGGTGTCCGTGAGCTGGGTTCGAAGCGCGTCGCGCTGGGTTATAGCAAGCTCGGCGTCCTTCTGGGCCTGTTGCGTCTTAGCCTGGGTATCTGTGAGCTGGGCTTGGAGCGCGTCGCGCTGGCTGGCAGCAAGCTCGGCATCCTTCTGGGCCTGTGGCGTCTTAGCCTGGGTATCTGTGAGCCGGGCTTGGAGCGCGTCGCGCTGGCTTGCCGCGAGCTCTGCATCCTTCTGGGCCGCTTGCGCTACGGCTTGAGAGTCTTTTAACTGGGCCTGCAGCGCGTCACGCTGACTTGCGGCGAGCTCGGCACCCTTCTGCGCCGCTTGCGCCTTGGCTTCGGTGTCCTTGATCCGGGTTTGGAGCGCGTCACGCTGGCTGGCCGCGAGTCCCGGCTTTTTTTGGGCCGGTCGCGTTTGGGCTTCAATTTCCTTGAGCTGGGTTTGGAGCGCATCGCGCTGGCTTGCGGCAAGTTCGGCTTTCTTTGCTAAAAGTGCGGCGTCTTGTTGCTCTGGCCTCTTCGGCTGGATCTCTGCCGCCTTGTGCGCAGCCGGTGCCAGATGAGCAATCCCGTGTTGAAGTTTCGCATAGGCTTTCGTCGCGTTGCGCACGATGCGCGCCTCAGGCCAGATAGCCGCCGCAACGGTTGCCAGAACAGCCAATCCTCCGAGAACGGCCAGCCCGATGGCACGGCGCACCCCCCAGCGTCGTTTTCGGTAGGCAAGGCTCTCTCGAATATAGCCGAGTTCTGCCTCAGTTAATGAGGATCCGAAATCTTTGGCCAGTTTCTTCGCTTCAGCACGGCTGGTCCGGGAGTTGAGCAAGTCCGCAGTTTGGCCGCCTCGACTGAGCCAGAGCTTGCGATTGGCATCGAGCCGATCGCGCAGGCGAAGAAATTCCTGGTTCTCAGAAAACCATTGCCAAACTCGTGGCCATCCCCGCAGAAGCGCCTCGTGGGCAACGTTAACGATTACCTCTTGGGTGGGACCAGTCTCGGCACGCAACAGTCCTTCTTCGATCAAACAATCAACCAGACCTTTCGGCCCTGGCTGGCGGCCATTCTCCAATCCAGGATAGGAAACAAGGTCACGATACGAGACGCTGCGGAGATTGACGACGCCTTCCTGGCCCGAGCCGAGCGTAACCAGATGCCCCATCACGAAGTCCAGCTCCGCCTGTTCCTCAGGTTTGAGCATCGAGAAGACGCTCTCGGCATGATGGGCCAGTGCCCCCTCGAGTTGGCCCAATTCGTAATAATCAGGCCAGCGGAGAAAACCGTCTTCTCGCTCAACCTGTTTGTGGTACAACTGCAAAAGCAGGTGTTCGAGTAAGGGAAGGGGTTCAGAACTAACAGCCGCTTTCTCCACCAGGATCTCGTCCAGGCAGCGTCCGGTCTTGGGGTCTCGCTCGAAGCGTAGACCGGCTGCTTCGGCGGGCAACCGGATCATTTTCCCCAGCTCGCGCGGCGTGGGCTGGCCAAGCTCGCATGTACTGAGGGACGCAGGGAAATCGAGCGCTCCGACCAATTGCTGGTAAGGGGCGAAGAAATCGCTCTGCAAGGTCGCGATGACAAACACCCGTTCGCAACTAGCCAAAGCACTGAGAGCGGCGAGATATCGCTGCTGGAGCTCTAGGGGAAACCCGCTCGTAAAAAGCTCTTCCAACTGGTCTATGACAAGCGCCAGATGCGCTTGGGGTTTGATCTCGCCCAGGGGTTGTTTTCCGGCGAGCTCAGCATCTTCTCCTTTCCAGGGCAGTGCCAACTCGCTCTCTTGCTCATCCAGGCGAGACTCGAGCTCCGGCCGACTGAGACGATCCAACGCATGCCTGACCCGCAGTGCGGCGCCCTCCGGATGGGTTCGTAGTACGGTCGCCAGATTTCGGCATTCGTGGGGCGAGGCTGAAATCCGAAGCTCTGGTAACGCAGATTGATCGAGAAGGGCAGCGGCAAGTCCATCGAGCGGATCCCAGCCGGTGCCATCGGCTCCCGGCCGGGTCACTGCGCGACGCCACGAGCCGGCTCCCTCGATGGTCCCACCCTGGGTCAAAAGCGGCAGAACGCCGGCTCGAACCAGAGAACTCTTTCCCGAACCACTGTCGCCCAGCACCAAGACAAAGCGCTGCACAGCCTTCGCCTGTTTCTTCAACGCATCGAGCACTTCCCCAACGGCTTTGGTTCTGCCGTGAAAAATCGCTGCGTGTTCGAAATCAAAGAAATTCAGTCCGCGAAAGGGAATCGATTCGAAGTTGCGCACCTTGCGCGGCGGTTCCGATCGGGCAATTTCGCGATCAGTTTGCGGTGCGAACGTTGATTTCATCCTGATCTTTCCAACCTCCTAAGTGCATCCAGGTCGGGAAGAACTTCTTGGAATGTTAAACTCTGCACAAGCCAATGCATCCATCAATCGCTCGCTCAAAATCCGGCTCTGTCCTCGCGCTTCCGGTCGTATCTTCTACCAGCGAAGCAGTGATCGGGAAAGAACTTTTCTCCGTGAGTGCAGGTCAAAGGCAGCCCCGACGCCGATCATGAGCGAGACGCGGAGTCGCTGAGGCCGAAAGGCTGGGGCGGAGTTTGAACGGCCTTGACACGACGATGGACGCAGCGCTACCACCATCACAGGCATATCAACCGCCGGTCCGCGACGGCCAAAAAGCGGCGTGGCCGAGATATCCGATGACCAAGATGAAAAGACGACGATTCCTCAGCGCGACGGCCGCACTGATCGCCGGTGGTGCGATCGCGGGACGATCTGCTCCTGCTCCCAAGGCTGCGCCCGTGGAGGAGCCGCCAAACGTCAAAGGGCGAACGCCAAGCGCTCCGAGCGAAACACCAGGAGCCAACCGCCACTTATCCCGCTTTTTTGCGGATGACGACCTCAACTACATCTTCCAGATCATGCTTGGCGGTGCCTACTATCGGGTTGCGGACGTGGGTACCTGCCTCGTCGTCGGCGATCAGCTCGTCAGCGGTGATACTGCGGGCGCCTTCAAAGCGATGATTGCGGCCGGCGATCGGCTAACCGGGATCGCTGCGGCAGCTGAGGCGGCTGGGCAGCGCGCCAGCGCACGGGAAGCCTACATGCAAGCCGCGAACTATATCTTCTTCGCGACCTATTTCGTTAATCCTACCTCTGCGCCTGACGGCTTCGCTGTGAATTGGTTGCGGCACCAGGAGCTTTGGGACAAAGCGTCCGCCCTGCTCGATTACCCAGTCGAGTCTTTGCCGGTCCCCTACGAAAAGACGACTTTCCCAGGCTATTTTTTTAAGGTTGACGATTCGGGCAAGCTCCGGCCCTTGCTGATTTTCAACAACGGAAGTGATGGCAGCATGGTTACGGCGTGGACGCTCGGGATCGCACCGGCGCTCGAGCGTGGATATAACGCTTTCGCGTTCTACGGACCCGGCCAGGGGACCGCCCTGTTGCAACAAAAGCTCTACTTTCGCCCCGATTGGGAGAAAGTCGTCTCTCCAATCCTCGATTATCTTCTCATCCGGCGCGACGTCGACCCGAAGCGAATCGCCCTTCTCGGCATCAGCCAAGGCGGCTATTGGGCACCGCGTGCCGCGGCGTTCGAACCACGCCTCGCCGCCTGCATCGCCGATCCCGGAGTCTGGGACGTGTCGACCGTCTGGACCCGGTCGCTGTCCAAGCCATTATTGGAGTTGCTCGCAAAGGGCAGACAGGAAGAATTCGACAAATCGATTCGCCAGGTCCTCAAATCCAATCCGAAGGCTGCCGCCACGCTCCCTTACCGGATGCGCCCATTCGGTGTGACTTCGCCGTACGAGGCTTTCAAGGCAGTGCAACGGTACAAGCTAACTGAAGTTGCCGATCGCATCCGGTGTCCCATGCTCGTGACCGATCCCGAGGGCGAGCAGTTCTGGCCGGGTCAGTCGAAACAACTCTATGAAGCGTTGCAGGCTCCAAAGACTCTGGTGAAATTCACCGCGGCGGAAGGTGCCGACCTGCACTGCGAGCCAAAGGCGCCCGGCCTCCGCGCGCAGCGCATCTTCGACTGGCTCGATCAGACGTTGAAAAGCACTTAGCATCGGGAGAACGATCAGTCCAAAGGGGTTCCGTTGAGCTTATTTCCTGACCTGATCAATTTGGGGTTTTGGCCGCTTGCACTGTAGTAGAAGTTGCGCAGATTCCCGGTCACAACGTTATTGGTCAAGGTAATGGAACGAACCGCGTTGGTCGGGAATCCACTCCCGTTTATAAAAAAAAAGTCACTGGTGCCGTCCGGGGCAACTGATACGTGATTTCCGTCGAGGGTAAGCGCACCTAGCCGGCAATCGCCCGCGCCTGGCTGCGGATTCCAGAAAAGGTTTAAGAACCTGAAGTTGGGTCCGAGCGTAACCGTGTTGCCCTGAATCAGGATGTCGGAGGACGAATCGTCTGAGGACTGCCCCGAGTTAAGGAACGACCCCGGCTCTTCATACCAGAAAGCTCCAAACCCCTTCGGAGCGTTCAGAGTCGCAGTGCATCCGCTGATTTGGTTGCCTCCGGTGACGCAATGGTAGTAGATGATTCCGGCATCAGTTTGACCATCAAAGGTAGTGTCTATGACGGCAGCATCCACGTACGATTGGCCGGACTGCCGCTGCGCCGGAAGCATGATGCAACTGATTCCGTCGGCGTTGCGGGCGGACGCTGGGGTGAACTTGCAGTGCTCGATATGGACATGTTGAGATTGGTAGTTCGCCGTTGGGTTCTGTACATCCAAATAGACCGGGAAGCACTCCACGCCCTTCTTACTGACGCCATAGTTGAGAATATGGCAGTTGCCGATGAGTATGTTCGAACCGACAGCATACACGGCCGCCACTGCGGCATGATCAGTCCGGTCTTGAAAATCGGTGTCGATCGTCAGATTCCAGATTTCGAATCGGTCGATCGGAGTGTAGTCGCCCGAACTATCCTTGAAAACTTCATGGTTGGCGCTGGTCCTGGCCAGTTTGATGATGGTGTTATCCGTGTTCCTATCCGGGTTGCGGCCGATGAACTGAATCGAATTACCAACCGGGAGCAAGCCGTTGGTGACATAGGTGCCGGCGGATAGCACAAACGTCACCTTGGAACCAGGGGAATTCGCTACCACGGTGTCAAGGTTCTGTCCGGCACTCACATTAACAACGGTGTTCCCCGCGAAGACTGCCGCTCCACGATGAGACGTCTCTGCGTGTCCGGTAAGATCGACCGCGCTTCCATTGGCCACCGAACCGCCCGCTGCGGCGTCCTGTCCGATGACTTTTCCATCCGAGACGGGATTGCTGGAGGCAATCCCAAAGATGGCCAGAAAGGTCATCAGCGAAATACGCAAAGCGTTTCCGGCCAAAATCGCTTCTTTGGAGAGGTTTTCCACGTTCAATTCAATCTATTGGATTTCCGGCATCCCCTTCGTTGCGGCTAACCGAGTCCAGCGTCAGTCCGACGAAACAATCTCGACGGACAAGGTCCCTGCAGGAGGTGATAATGATTCAAGCATACCGCAGGCCTATCCAAATCATTGGCTCGCTAATGGATGAATACCCCTCGCCGAACGCGCACGTAGGAAGTCGGGATGAAAACTCTTTTCCACACCTACCAATAGATTGAATCTGATTGAATACCACATTGCGTCCAAACCATCCTTTACACCGATCTTTTTCCCCTCTTCATAGGTGCGCCCATAATAGGAAATCGGAACCTCGTAAATTCGAGCGCCAATTTTTTTGCACTTTGCCACGAACTCGATTTCAAATCCGAAGCCACTCGATTCGATGATCATATTCTTGGCGATCTCTGTTCGACAAGCTTTGTACCCAGTCTCCACGTCGGTGATATTGAGGTCGGTAAGAAGATTGTTGAGAAACGTAAGAAATTTGTTTGCGAGGAAGTGCCGGTAGTACAGAACTCGCCCGGCCCTGCGAACTAGAAAACGTGAACCAAGGCACACATCAGCCTTTTCTTCCTCAATTGGGGCAACGAGATCGGGGATCTCTCGAGGGTCATACTCCAGGTCTGCGTCTTGGACGACCACGATTGAGCCGGTAGCAGCGGCGAAACCAGTGCGGAGCGCGGCAGTCTTGCCCTGGTTTGATTTATGCCGAAGAAGCTGCACCCGCGGTTCCTGCGCCGAACATTCATAAGCTACCTCGGAAGTGTGATCTGTTGAGCCATCATCAACCACCACCACTTCATGTAAATCGGGAAGAAACGAAAAGATTCTCTCGAGAACCGTTGGAATGGTTTTTTCCTCGTTAAACGCGGGAACAATAAGGCTCAATAGACTCTGATTCATAAGACCTGGCGTCGGAGCCTATAAAAGTGAAGTTTTAGCAAAGTCAAGGGTTGGAGCGAAGCGGAGCACACGGAGGTCCCTCAAGAGCTTGTTCCTGCGCAGATTTCGGAGGGAATCCCAGAGCCGATTTGGTCGTGGACTTCGGCGTGAGCTGGGTCGAACGCTGCGTTACTCCATGAACACCGTGGCCTTCGTGCGAGGTCCTCTTGTGCTCGGGAAATGACAACGATCGAATCTCGCACGGAGGATTCCTTAGCCGTAGTCTATTTTAAATCTCCGACATTGTAAGGAAACGAGCACACCGAAGAGATCTAACAGCAGCGCGCAAAAATCACAAAGGAGGAGGGGTCCTCGCTCTCGCTAGCGAGGGGCGCCAGAACCAATTAGGACGCGGACTCTGGCATGAGCCCGGTCGAATGAGGCCGCAAGAGGAAACTTGGCGGATGAGATCAAAGCCCTGTCAAAGGAGAGACTAGATCTTCCGCCTTGACACCAGATCTCTGTCATCCTTTCGTAACCATAATGTTGCAGCAATGCCTCCGTAAGCTACGTGTTGTTTAACGACGGAGTAACTAATAGCAAAAAGCTTTATGAACAAGCTAGCGCCCCCTTTCGCTCCAATACGTGGCTCGACGGTCGGTGCCGAACTTTTGGCCGCGACGACAGATCCGTTTATTTGTCAAGGCCCCATTTCAACCACCGATTATTCAGCCCTCACCAAACGCATAAATTCTTCGCAGGGCTCCTCCTCGTCGTAATTACGGCCCTTGCGTGAACTCTCGGTGGACGCGGCTTCGGCAAAAAAGAATCTCTCCGTTTGGCCCTTTTTGTGCCTTGCGGTCGGTTGTCTGCTGCTCTTCCTTGCCCCAAGTTTGGCTATTTTTGCGGCGCCACTCTTTCTGGCTTGTTTTGTCTTATCCGCTATCGCGATAGCACATGGGCGCCTTTTGAGCGGAGTGCTCATGATGACAGGAGTCGCATTGGGCGCGTTTAGGACAATTCAGTTTGATTCCAGTGCAGTTTTGTTTCTGAACAAATTTGTCGGCCAGAATGCTCAATCTCGATTAGATCTTTCGAATTAGTTTCAGATAATTTGTTTCTCCAGCTCTATTTGTTGATAGGCAGAACGCTCCACTGCGGTCAAGAAGCAATCCGGCATAAACGGCCTGCTTCCCGCGCTGCGCGCGGGCCCCTGCCATTTATTCCGTTTGCGCTCTTGACCTTTGTTCGACGTTCTGAATACAGGTAACTGTCATTTTCCTTCGGAAAAGTGCTTCTTCCACTGGAAGTCTTTTTGGCGCGTTATCACAGGGCTTAGTTTGCCAGGTTTTCGAACTCTGCCGGGGCCAGATAACCAAGTGCACTGTGCCGGCGGCGCCGGTTGTAAAAGACTTCGATGAAGGAGAAGATTTCCACTCTCGCCTGGGTGTGAGTTCCAAATCGGCTGCGATAGACGCACTCCAGCTTGAGAGTACTAAAAAAGGCTTCCATGGCGGCATTATCGTAACAACAGCCTTTGCGACTCATGCTCCCAAGGACGCCCTGGGCCCTGAGCAACTTCCGATAGGCGGCACTGGCATACTGCACCCCTCGATCAGAATGATGAACCAGGCCTTCCGGTGGCCGACGATGAACCAATGCCATCGCCAGGGCCGCCGCGACCAACTCGGTGCCCAAGTGATGGGCAAACGCCCAACCGATGATTCGCCGGCTATAGAGATCCATAATCACCGCCAAGTACAACCAGCCTTCCTCGGTCGCAATGTAGGTGATATCACTGACCCAGATCTGATCCCGCCGGGTAGCTCGAAGCAACTCGGCCAGCCGATTGGGAGCGATCGGCTCTCCTATGGTACCTATGGTTCAAGGACGGTAATGCCGCTTCTGCCTCCCGCAGAGCCCCAGCTCTCGCCGGATCCGATCAATGCGTTTGCGGCTGTGATGACGTCCCTGACTTTCCAGTTCGGCGTGCAGCCGCGGCGTGCCGTAAGTGCCACGACTCTCCCGGTGGATCAGACCGATCTGTTCGGCCAAAATCCGATCTTCCAGGCCACGCGCACCGGGGCTTTGTGCTCGCTCCAGCCACTGATAAAACCCACTGCGACTCACACAAAAGGATTCGCAGAGTACCTCGATCGGATAAGCCTCTTTCATCTGCTTAATCCGTTCGTACCGCGCGAGGGTTCCTCGCAGACAATGCCCAGAGTTTTTTTTAGTATCTCTCGTTGCTGGCTCAGCTCAGCAATCTGACGCCGTTGTTCCCGGACCAGCTTTTGGAGCGCCTCCACATCCTCCGGCAGTCCTGAGACCAGCGAACTCTGGCCGCTCGAGCCGCCACTCTCAACCAGTCCAAAATACTTCCGCTTCCATTCATAAATCGTGTACCCGCTCACGCCAAGCTCAGCGGCGACTTCTTTGACCCGCTTCCCGCCATGCAGAACCATCTCCACCGCTTGGCGTTTGAAGCTTTCATCATATTTCTTGGGCACGGCATTCGAAGATAATGTTCTTTCCATTCCTTTTCCTTCTCTTGTGCCCAAAATCTCTGTCCGTCAAAATGTGAAGAAACTCGAATCCGTTTGTTCATGGGGACTACTGCCGCCGTATTGGCAGGGCTATTGAGCAGATTATTACAGCTTGCTCTTCCTTTTCACTTGAGACCACTCTATGCCGCGAATCTTCACTTGACTTGGCCGATAGGCGTTGGATCGGACCCGAGCCATTGGAACTGTTTTCCGAGCGATCATGCTGCCTTATTTTTTGCTTTCGCAACCTTGATCTGGATAAACGACCGTCGCCTGGGGGTATTCGCGTTGTTTTGGGCAGCGATCATGAGTGCGACGCGCATCTACCTGGGATATCACTATCCGACGGATGTCATCGGCGGAGCGGCCGTTGGTATTTGCTGTCATCCCACAGGGAGGCAAAACGGCTATCGTGATGCTGAATTGAAGCGAGTTTGCGGCTGATTGTCTGCTGAATGGGTTTAAGAATTTATTAGCTCTCAGTCTGGTAGATCGTGTCCCAAAGGCTTCCTTTGCAAATCCTGGGAAATAGGCGTTCTGCGGAGTGCCGAGGTAGCGGAAGTGTCCACCTGCTGTCCCACAGAATCTAAGCAAATCCCACAGATCAATTTTTCTCCAGAGCGCCGCTCGCAGCAACGTGAAGAGCCTGGTAAAAGAGTGGCTCCAGCTGCTCATCACGCAAAGAAAGCGCATCAGGACGTAAAGCAACAGCGCCGTCCAGACCTGCCAGCGGACCGCGTTGGCGCTGTTGCCCAGAAAATCGCACAACTGCAAGCTCTGCTTGATCTGTTTAAAGAACACTTCGATTTGCCAGCGGCAGCGATACAGATCGGCCACACTGGCTGGCGCTCCAATGAGAGATTGTTGGTCAAAAACTCCATCTCACGCTCCTTGCCCTCGACCTCCACCAGAGCCCGCACCCTGCGCATCGCTTTGGGATAATTGGCACGCGAATCTCTGTTTTTGAGCACCACAAGTTCGTCGCTCAAGATGCGTTTATCCGTTGCCTTTGGCAGTTTTTTAACCACCCTGAAAGCAGAGCGACTCCTTGCTGCGGGTCACCCAAAAGACCCCATCCTCATTGAGCACATCCAGGTGTATGAAATCAACGTAAGCGCGGTCAAAGATCACGATCTCGCCCGGTTTTACTCCGGCGCAGACTTCCGCGGCGCGAATGCTATCGGCGGCCTTTGCCGATTCGACCAAGCACAAAGCGCGGCAACAGACTGTGCAGGTCCAGACGCACATGGAGCTTGGCGGCGGCTTTGCGCCGCCGGTGCTGCGCCCAGTCGATGCAGGAGGCTATCAGCGCGATCGTGCTCGAATCCACCACGTGAATGATGCGACGAAAACGCCGAGCCAGTCCTTTGACCCCGTCCTCCTGTGCCAAAGCCCGGGGAAAGCTTTTGGAGGTGATCGAGCACCGCCCAGAACAGCCCTTCCGCCAGCGCCGCGTCGCGACGCTTATTGGCGTGGGAAAGATTGTTGCGGCTCGGAGGAGTCGCCCCGCGCAAGGCTCGAAAGCGGCCCGCTGTGACAGCCGCAGCGCGTCACAGATATCGTTCAGACCGATAGCGTGGGTCAGTTGCGCAAAGAGCATGCTGACCACGTGACTCCAGGCACTGAAGGATCGCGCCATCAAATCCACGCCGGTCTCGCGCGCAAGTTTACTGAACCAGATGCGGCTGGAATGAGATTGCAAAGCTGTCGCAGAACACTGAGCTTAGAATGCGGTTGGTTTGGTGTTCTTTTTCTTCACCTCTGTCGAGTGGCAGAGTTAAAGAACCATTCCAACCACATTTTTTTTGTGCTTTAACTGAAACCCCTATGGGACGGCTGTGATTTTTAGCGGAACGCTCTGGAATCGTTTATAGGCGCGTTTGATCCTCAGAATCCCGTAATCAGCCTCCGAATATATTGCCGGAAAGCAAAAGCGCCTCAGGCGGTCAGCCAGGGCGCTTTATCGCAAAGAAATGATTGCTCGTCGGGTCAAATAGGCAGTTCCCTCCAGTTAGTTGTTGGATTCAAAGACGGGTCGCAGGGCCTCGTACCAGCTACCGAAGGGGTCCATCTCGTCAGGATGGGCTATCAGCGTGCGTAAATGCGATTTGAGGACTTCCGCCAGTACGACAGCATTATTGATCGCATCCACTTTGGGCAAGGATTTTTTCTTCAGCCGCGCTCAGAGTCAGCCCCATCCATCGCGGAGCACGGAGAGCGATACATTACCGGAATCGATCAGCTCAACAGCTCAACCATTTACCACCGCAGTCGATCATATTTACCCAAGTGCCACGTGCGCCAAACTCGGAAGCTTGGAAGATATTAGACCGCCCGCCATTGAGCAAATTCAAAATAACCTACATCCGACCGAACAGCGGAGACTCAACCCAGCTCTAGAGGCTCCGTCTGCGAATACCGCTAAACAGATAGCAATCCATGCTAACCGGAATGACAATTCTGAACGCTGTTAATATATGAAAAAGCTACTGATTATGATGGCTATTGCGGAACTGATAATTGCCAATGTTCGAGCAGAAACTATAAAAGAGGCAACATGAAGGGCAGAATAATCGGGACACTAATCGCGGCAATCGCGCTCGGTTGTGCCGGTACTACTTACGCGGATCTCGGTGATACCTACGCAATCAGCGTAGAACGCTATGGCGGCCGCGGCGATACCTGGCCAGGGCAGGACTTCATTGCCTGGTTCCAATCACCCTATTACATCGGGGAAGTGTTCCATAAAAACCAGTGCGTATCGATTTTCTAATAATCGGGCTGGCGATGCCCCGCTAACGAACGGAGAAGTGATTGTATTGCTGGAAACGAATTCGCTTCCGTCGCAGCGGTGGGAGAAGATAGACGAGAGTGTTTGGGGAACCACCGATCGCAAGCTTTTCGCGAGTCTGTGGCACACCAAAAGCATGGATCACTCGCAATGGGTGTATCAATTGGTGATATCCTATACGAGTTATCTCAAGCGGCACATGAACGACAAACCGAAAAAACAGGTAACCGAGGAGCAGCCGCCGGTAGAGGAAAAGACCTATTATTAATATGAAAACCAAATGGCTACTAATTGTGATGGCGTTGAGCGCGATCACTACAGCGCAGGGACAGATATTCCTGGATGGCGAACCAGCAGATGCGGCAAAGCAGAATCATGTGCGACAAGCAATCTTACATGGCGCACCAATGAACCAAATTATGCAGTTCGGCCCTTATAACCTCAAGAGAGAACCCTTGCTTGAAGTCATGCAAAATAAAACTGAGGCGGAATTACGGCAAATGATGCAAAAAATGGTGGATGATCCAAGGAGATCCCAGATTGGGATCCCGCTTCAGATCCTGGCGATAAAAGATCAAATGTTCATGTTATTCTACGGAATGTTCAGAGAACGACTACGGATATTCAAGAGTTAGAAAAGGCCCAACAGGCAGCAGATGAGATCGATTATGCATATAACGCGCTCTCGCGACGACTGATTGACTTGAACCATCCTATTCAAGTTATCAAGATTGTACTCCTAGAACTCGATAGCATTAAGCATGTACTCAACATCCCAACTACGGGAGACTTCGCAGGCACTGGGCGATTCCACGAATGAAAACCAAATGCGAGGCAGAAAACAAATGAACGATTCAGATAATATCAATGTTGAGGTGAACCTCCCCCGATTTGGCGGACACGCAAGCTCAAAGTAATATGGAGCGAAGCGTGAAAGAGAAAAGAGCACATCGAGTGTACGAGCAGGAATTCAAGGATCAAGCGGTAGAGATGGTGATCCATAGCGGCAAGAGTCAGGTGCAGATCGCCCGGGAGCTGGGGGTCAGCGGATACAGCTTGAACTTGTGGAAGAAGGCCTACGTGGGGCGGCAGCAGCCGGCAGAGGTGGACGGCCAAGGGATGAGTCCGCAACAGATGTTCGAGAAGATCCGGCAGTTGCAGAAGGAAAACGAGTATCTGAAGCGACAGCGGGAGATCTTAAAAAAAGCTATGAGCATACTGGGGGAGGAACCGGCCAGCGGTATGCGATGATCAAAGAACTGTCGGTTCAATTTCCGATTAAGGAGTGCTGCGTGGGGCTGAGCGTTTCGCGTAGCGGTTATTACCAATGGGCTGTGGCGAAGCAGTCTCTGCGAGCCCAGGCAAACGCCGAATTGTTGAAGCAAATCGATCAAGTCCACGGGGAGCACAAAGGACGCTACGGCAGCCCGCGGATTACGCAGCAGCTTCGACAAGAGGGAGTTCGGTGCGGGGAGAATCGAGTGGCGCGACTAATGCGTCAAAACGGTCTGGCTGCTCGGCGCAAGAAAGCGTTCCGGCCGCGGACAACTCTAGCAGGAGAGAGAGTAGCTCCTAACCTGATCAAAGATTTGGAGCCAAGCGCTCCGGATCAAGTCTGGGTGAGCGATATTAGCTATGTCGGCACGCTGGAGGGATGGCTGTACCTGGCAGTAATCCTGGATCTGTTTAGCCGGAAAGTGGTGGGCTGGAAATTGGGAGAGACTTTGGAGGCGGAACTGGTAGTGGTGGCGTTGAAAAACGCTTTGATGATGCGACAGCCTGATCCAGGACTTTACTTTCACTCTGATCAAGGCAGCCAGTACAGCAGCGAGGCGGTCAAAACGCCTTTGGCTGTAATCGGAGCCAAGCTGAGCATGAGTGGCCGCGGTAATTGTTACGATAACGCCAAAGCAGAAGCGTTTTTTAGCACATTGAAAACGGAGTGTTTTCCAGCCAACCAGCTCTTCGGCACGAAGGTCGAGGCGCGCCGTGAAATCTTCGAATACATCGAGGTTTATTACAACAACCAGCGTCTGCACAGTGCCTTGGATTACCAGACGCCAAGCAGGTATGAAACCAAGTTCAATAGCGTAATTGACATCGGAATCAAGGCGCCGCACATTACTGGTGCTGTGCCGGAAGATAGAGCTCTGCGGGGACGCAACTCGAGCGCCGGTGCGGCCTTGCAAACGGCAGGCGGAGCCGCTAAAAGCGGCCTGCCGGCCCGGCCAGTCCTGCCGGAGCAAGTCCAAAGCGAAAAATCCCAGGGGGTTCGGGGGACAGGTCACCCGATTCCTTTTAATTAAACACTATAGAAAACCGAAAAACTCCGTGTCCGTTTTCTCGGGGGAACTACAAGGCTCAAAATTCGGCTGGAGCGAAAGCACAGGTTGAAGCTCGCTATCCTGTGGCCTACAACATTTTGATGCAACAGCTACCTGCTAAAAGGAAGTGAACGATATGAGCAATATGAAACGTCCTTATACCTCGAAGCAAATGGGAGACGCCGGTGAGATGCTGGTTGCCGCCGAGATAACCTTCGCGGGGATACCGGCCATGAAAGTGCCGGATTGTTGGCCGGGTTACGACGTCATCGCTCAACGTCAGGGCGGCGGCGCACCGCAGCGCATTTCGGTAAAAACCCGCACTGATGGTTTCGCCGAGTACGATGAGCGGGATGTCTTCGACTGGCTGGCGATTGTCCCAAAGCAAAAGCAACGGCGCGTCTTTATTATCCCGAGGGCGTTAGCCGATCAGCAGGCGAAGCTGCATAAACCGGGTTCTCCCCTTTCTCACGAGCGTTACTTTGCGCTAAAGGATATCCCGAAGAAGTTCGCCCAGTACGAGGATAATTTCGGGCTAAGCACGTTCAAATGAAAACACTGTCATCCCACAGGGAGGCAAAATGGCTCCCGGGATGCTGAATTGAAGCGGGTTTGCGGCTGGTTGTCTGCTGAATTCGTTGAAGAATTTATTGGCTCAGTGGGAAATTTTCTCGTTATGCTCCTCTTCCCATGTCTTTCTCATGCCGTGGCATTCTGATCGCGAGTTAGCGGAAATGCCCATCTGTTGTCCCACAGAATCTGAGCAAGTCCCACACGTCAATTTTTCTCCAGAGCGCAGCTCGCAGCAGGGTGAAAAGCCTGGTAAAGGAGTGATTCCAACTACTCATCAGGCAGAGAAAAAGAGAAAACGCATCAGGACGTAAAGCAACAGCGCCGTCCAGACCTGCCAGCGGACGGCGTTGGCGCTGTTGCCCAGGAAATCGCACAACTGCAAGCTCTGCTTGATTTGTTTAAAGAACACCTCAATTTGCCAGCGGCAGCGATACAGATCGGCCACACTGCTGGCGCTCCAAGAGAGATTGTTGGTCAAAAACTCCATCTCACGCTCCTTGCCCTCGACCTCCACCAGAGCCGGTACCCTCCCTTTTAATGACTCCGCGAATCGTCACTTGATTTGGCACCTATTCGTTCTGCGACACCCTTTCTGACGAAAGGGCAAGATCGCCCAGGCATGTTTGGCCGAATCAATGTTACTCTCTCGCAGGTAACTGACCAGCAGCTGTTCGCCGCAAAAGACATAAAGCGGCAAAAAGCAAAAATCGTAGTAATAGCCGTGGAAGTGGCGACCTTCTTGCAGGCCGTGCACCCGATCGTCGGTGCAGTCAAAATCCAGAATCAATTCGCTGGGTGCCGATTCGAAGCTGCCCACAAACTGCTCGAACAACACTTCGTGCATCAGCCGCGCTTCCGTGCGCCCCGCTCGGTTTTCGAATCGACACAGCGTCGAGCAACTGGCTAATTGCTCGGTCCGTTCACTGGCCGTCTGCCACAATGGATCTTTGCGCAAAGTGTCATGGTCATTAAGATCTTCATAGCCCAGGGCCAATCCGTAAATGCGCTGCCGGAGCATGCTCCCCAAGGAATGCTCGATCTTGTCCGATCTCTGATCGGTAAGGCGAATTGTCGAATCCTGTTTTCCTCTCCGCTGGTTCGTGCTGCCGCCGTCCTCCAAGCCGCCGTCGCTGGTGACTTCTCCACCTTCGAAATTGCCTTGAATCTTTCTCCCTTTTACTCCTGGTAATTCGAAATCAAACTCAGTACATTTTGTCATTAGCGAAGTTTCCTGTTGCTTTGTTTGTAACTAATTCATTGCTAACAGATTATATAAAAAACTTCGCTACTTTTTTGCACTTATGATGAAATATCCGGGCTAGTGCACTGTTACATTGATTATCTGATAGGAGCTTGCTGTAGAAAGAGGGGGTGTCTGAACGTATCGTGATTTCGCCGCCGGAGAGAAAAATGCTGGAGAGTCGAGCCCGAACTCGGAGCGGAAGCGTGGCTGAGGCCATGCGCTCGAAGATCGTTTTGAGTTTGGCGGCCGGCAACAGTCAAGCCCAGACCAGTCGGACGGTGGGCTGCAGTGTCAATACGGTTCGATTGTGGAAAGAGCGCTTTGTTGGGGAACGTCTCGGTGGCCTCTACGGCAGGCATCGTGGACGGAGTCGCAGCAAAGAAAGCGTTCGACTCGAGGCCAGAGTGTTGCGACTGGCCCAACGCAAACCGGCTGATGGCTCGACGCATTGGTCGACTCGCAAGATTGCCGCCGAAGTGGGCACCAACCACGTCCGGGTAACGCGCATCTTGGCCAAAGCTGGGCTCCAGCCGCATCGACTGCGCCGCTATGTTTCCAGTAACGATCCGGAGTTCGAGGAAAAAGCCGCCGATATCATCGGTCTGTATCTCAAGCCGCCGGTCAATGCAGCGGTGTTCTGCGTCGACGAGAAAAGTGCCATTCAAGCATTAGATAGGTTGGATCCTGTGTTGCCCTTGAGCCCAGGGCGCGCAGAGCGGCACGGTTTTGAATATTATCGGCACGGGACGCTTTCGCTCTTTGCGGCGCTCAACCCCCAAAGTGGTGAAGTCCTGGGCAGAACCTCTGCCCGCCATACCAGCGCGGAGTTCGTGGCTTTTCTCGAGCAGATCGTTGCTAGCCAAACCCCGGCAAAGGAAATTCATATCATCGCCGATAATCTCTCGGCTCATCGTACCTCCAAGGTCTGGGAATTCCTGGGGCGAAATCGTAATGTTCGCATCCATTACACACCAACCTACTCCTCCTGGCTCAACCAAGTTGAGATCTGGTTTTCCAAAATCCAGCGAAATGTAATCGCTCGCGGCATCTTCGTCTCGGTTAAAGATCTCGATCGGAAACTCATCCGCTACATCCGTAGCTACAACGAAAAGGCCAAACCCTGTAAGTGGACTTACGCCGAAACTGATAGGCGCATTCGCACCACCAAGAAATCAATGTAACGCGCATTAGGCCTCAGGCCGAATCGGTCGCGACGATAGATGCCATGCGCTACGTCCTGACTCAAGATTTGTCCGGACTCCTCCGCCGCTAATTAGTGTCCGAGGAAATCGCCAAGTGAGCAGCAGAGGCCTCGCACGGAGGCCACGGCCCGGCTTAGCCGCAACCACATCGTGCTCGTACTCGTGCTCGAACCTGGCCGGCTGCGACCAATGTTGCGCGAAAGCACTTTAAATAGCGCGGACAGCCTCGGGTCTGTCGGACTTCAACATAGGATAAGCTTCCAGCTTGTCAGTTTTTTTGAACCGGCAGGATGCCGGCGCTACCTGGTACGAACGCCTCGTCAGTATTCCGGCGGTTACGCGCGAGGCGACGCGTCTTACTCGAGCACGAGCACGAAAAGTCCTCGCCGGATGAAGTCCTCGCGAAATTGCGCGATGTTGGATGTCAGCAGTACAAAGATCCCTGAGAAAAAAAAGATTGCTCGCTTTGCTCCAGTCCTCATTTCTTTTCTTTGTGAGCTTTGTGGCCTTCTGTTGAACCTCTTCGGCGTTTTCATTTCCAGCCGATAACGTGGACGAGTTTTTAACAGAAGCAGTGCAAGGATCACAAAGAAGAGAGAGCTTTGAAAGTCGTCCGGCGATTGCCGTCTTGTCCTTGTTCGCGATGGCTAACACGACGGCGGTTTGTTTATTGATCAACGGCTGAGGAAACCCTCCGTGGCTCCGTGACCTCCGTGCGAGACTTGATCGAATCTGTCCGGAGCGAAAGAAGGCATCGCACGGAGGCCACGGTGTTCACGGTTCCGCGTAGCCGCAACCAAATCTCGACAGGAACACCCGTCTGGCTCCTCGGAAATCTTCGCAAGAAAACAAGACTTTGAAGGATAGTAGTGCGGAGTTGCCGTAGTGTTTGCGTTCGAGATCTTCCCTCAGTTGACGATACGCGGAATCAAGCATCAAGAAGAAGAAATTAAGGGCATAACCGGTAGTGCAGGATTTCCTCCTCGGTCGCTGTAGGTGACTCTTTAGATTGCCGTGCGTGATATTGCCGATAGGCGTAATTGATTAGGCGACTTAACTTGCTAGTGGTTCTCGATATGCCACTGAGTGGGGATAGTTGGAAGATTGATTATCTGGGAAAGGGCCCCGTTCCGGAGGATCCAGAGACCGCGCTGACCCGTAACCGTATTCTCCCAGACCAGGCCTGCCTGGCCGGTGCCGAGGAAGTCTCCGGCCCCCGCGATGTGCCACTGAATAGGGATAGTTGGAAGACTGATTAGCTGGGAAAGAACACCGTTCCGGAGGATCCAGAGACCGCGCTGGCCCGTGATCGTATTCTCCCAGGCCAGGCCCGCCTGGCCGGTGCCGAGGAAGTCTCCGGCCCCCGCGATGTGCCACTGAGTGGGGATAGTGGGAAGATTGATTATCTGGGAAAGAGCACCGTTCCGGAGGATCCAGAGACCGCGCTGGCCTGTAACCGAATTCTCCCAGGCTAGGCCCGCCTGGCCGGTGCCGAGGAAGTCTCCAACACCCGCGATATGCCACTGAGTAGGGATAGTGGGAAGATTGATTATCTGGGAAAGGGCACCGTTCCGGAGGATCCAGAGACCTCGCTGGCCCGTAACCGTATTCTCCCAGGCCAGGCCCGCCTGGCCGGTGCCGAGGAAGTCTCCGGCCCCCGCGATGTCCCACTGAGTGGGGATAGTGGGAAGATTGATTATCTGGGAAAGAGCACCTTTTTGGAGGATCCAGAGACCTCGCTGGCCCGTAACCGAATTCTCCCAAACAAGATCGAAGTCTTTGGCAACCGGCGGCGGAGTTACCGGCGGCGGAGTTACCGGCGGCGGAGTTACCGGCGGCGGAGTTACGGGTGGCGGAGTTACCGGTGGCGGATTGAACAGGCCAAATACGGCAACCGAGTTCGCGGTGCCGACAAATACTTTTCCGTTGCAAACTGTGGGTGAGACATACTTAACCGAGATCCCACTCGCGGTACCCTGGTAAACCTCGTTTCCCAGATTCAGCGCATCGTAGACGTGTAAAACCGGAGGCGCAGAATCGACGTATTCGCTGGCCCAGACAATGCCGTTGGTATTCCCGGAGGAAGAAATGCACGGACCGCCTTGGAACGTAAACACTTCGCTGCTCCGGGAAGAAGCAGGATTCAGTTGTGCATTCGCGTTGAACGGAAACTGTTGCAACGGGCCATAGCCAAAATCACCATTTCCTGCCCCGTAGTAGACGGAACCGTTGAAGTAGGCGGGCGAACCCCAGACTCCTGAAGGCAATGCTCCGTGCAGTTCCTGGTATACGTTGTTAGTCCCGGCGTTGAACTGCCCGAGATTGTCGCGGTTCAGCACATAAAGGTTAGTGTCTTTTCCGGCAGTTATCAGTAAATGGTGGAGCTGATTGGCGCCGTCGGTCATGTCCAACAGCATCGTTCCGCCGGAGGCCATATCGAGGTCGTGGATCGCATCATTCTGATAATCAAAAGGGGTGAAATGATCCAGCACCTGCACGGTGGGTGAAAGCTTGAGGACGGACTCCCCAAAGTCGCCCGTGCTTAAAGTCGTGTCGAATGGGCCGTTGCCGGTGGGCACATAGAGATTACCGGCCGAATCTACTGCCGGTGCTGCTCCGGACATCCAGATGCCCGCTCCGGACCCGTTCGGGAGGTTATAGTTTGGAGACGTCGGCGTGCCGTCGGGATCGGTGGTGAGCCAGTAGTGCTGGTTCAGTGTGTTCTCGTCAAAAGCAATCACCCAGCCAGCACCCAGATGCTCGCAATAAATTAATGCCCAGGCAGTGTAAATGAGACCGTTGGACAGGGCTAAACCCGCACGATTTCTCTCATATCGGGGATCGAAAACCACATGCCCCTTCCCGTCGTTAAGGGGACCGTGACCACCAGGGTCCGGGTAAGTCGCCTGAATGACGGTGGGAGTCAGCACGTCCTGGCCCGTGGCCAAATCGACAGCGTGTAACCGAGCAAAGTAACTGCTCGAATCTGGAGTCTTGCTTATCGCGACAACGAAAATGGTACCATGCGGTCCCGCGCCGCGATCGATCACCGGCGTGGCCGTGATGCCGATTTCCGGGGTAAGGTCACTGCAGTTTCGAGAGTCGGAGGGCACTTCACCACTGCCGAGCATCGACGAGTGCCAGTATAATTTCCCCGAGTCGGCGTCGAAAGCGTAGACGCTGTCATGCTCAGTCGCGACAATCAGCAGGTTGTGAACACCTTGGGGCTGACCCGCCGAAAATACTGTCACATTGGAAACGTACAAAGGCTGGGCGTAAACCTGTCCGTCCACAGGCAGATTCCGCAGCAGCCCAAAGCTGGCCGCGTTGACATTCTGCGGAGTTAGCGTGGTTTCGTTAGGGTTCAACCCCGTACGTGCATTGTTATTGTGATAGGTGAGAACATCCGCAGCGAAACCCTGGAAGCTCAAGGCGAAGCATGCGATGCCCAGGAGTAACGGTCGATTAACGATATTCATACGGCTTTCCGTCCGCCCTGGTGCCGTCGCCGCAGGAACTTCACGCCAAACCCCGACACGTCAGGATACTGAGGCGTAGATTGCAGTAAACGTCTACGCCTGCCTATTCTTTCGGCAGCAGTTGCGCTGTCTTTAGGGAAAAGGAGAGGATAAAATCAAGGGTTTGATACCACTTTTTAGCTGAGCGAACCGGGGACCGGGCCGCGAGTGCACCCGGAATCCTGCCGCTAAATCATGGTACAAAAGCTTATCTTCATCCGCATCGAAACAACAAAACACATTGTAATATACGGCAATCGCCGGATGACTTTCAGAGCTCTCTCTTCTCTGTGATCTTTGCGAGCTTCTGTTAAAACTCTTCCGCATTATCGGCTGGAAATGAGAACACCGAAGAGGTTCAACAGAAGGCCACAAAGATCACAAAGGAGGAGAGTCCTCGCTCTGGCTAGCGACGGGACGCCAGAACCAATTAGGGTGCGTAGCCTGGCGTGAGCCCGGTCGAACGCTACGCCGCGCCGTGAACACCGTGGCCTCCGTGCGATGCTCTCTTTCGCTCCGGACAGATTCGATCAAGTCTCGCACGGAGGTCACGGAGCCACGGAGGGTTTCCTCAGCCGTTGATCAATAAACAAACCGCCGTCGTGTTAGCCATCGCGAACAAGGATAAGACGGCAATCGTTGGCGATTTCCTCCTGACTTCGATCTTCGCGCTAGTGGTCCTCGATATGCCACTGAGTGGGGATAGTGGGAAGATTGATTATCTGGGAAAGGGCGCCGTTCCGGAGGATCCAGAGACCTCGCTGGCCGGTAACCGTATTCTCCCAGGCCAGGCCCGCCTGGCCGGTGCCGAGGAAGTCTCCGGCCCCCGGGATGTGCCACTGCGTGGAGATAGTGGGAAGATTGATTATCTGGGAAAGGGCACCGTTCCGGAGGATCCAGAGACCTCGCTGGCCCGTAACCGTATTCTCCCAGGCCAGGCCCGCCTGGCCGGTGCCAAGGAAGTCTCCGACACCCGCGATGTGCCACTGAGTGGGGATAGTGGGAAGATTGATTATCTGGGAAAGGACACCGTTCTGGAGGATCCAGAGACCTCGCTGACCCGTAACTGTATTCTCCCAGGCCAGGCCCGCCTGGCCGGTGCCGAGGAAGTCTCCGGCCCCCACAATGTCCCACTGAGTAGGGATAGTAGGAAGATTGATTATCTGGGAAAGGACACCTTTTTGGAGGATCCAGAGACCGCGCTGGCCTGTAACCGTATTCTCCCAGGCCAGGCCCGCCTGGCCGGTGCCGAGGAAGTCTCCGACACCCGCGATGTGCCACTGAGTGGAGATAGTGGGAAGAGTGATTATCTGGGAAGGAACCCCGTTTTTGATGATCCAGATACCTCGCTGGCCTGTGACAGCATTCTCCCAAACAAGATCAGCCTGACCGTCATTGTTGAAGTCCTTGGCAACCAGTGGCGGAGTTGCCGGTGGCGAATCTAATAGGCCAAATACAGCCACCGAGTTCGCGGTGCCGACGAATACTTTACCGCTGCAGACTATGGGTACGGCGAATTTAACAGCCGCTCCGATCTGAACCTGGCTACTGTTGTAAAGCTCGCTTGCCACATTGGTTGCATTGTAGGCGTGCAAAATCGCCTGGTTGTTCTGGCCAAACTCATAAGCCCAGACGATCCCGTTTTGGTTGCCAGCGGCGGAAACGGTTGGGGTAGTTCCCGGGAAGGCAAACGTGGTGCCAGAAGCTGAGAAAGGGACCGGATCAAGTGTTGCGGCGTTGGTGAATTGAAATTGCAGCAATGGATGGTTCTGGGAACCGTAATAGATCCATCCGTTGAAGTAGGCCGGCGACGCCCAAACACCGCCGGCCAGCGCTCCAGGCAATTCCTGATAAATTTGGTTGTTATTGTTTGGGTTAAACTTACCCAGGCTGTCCCGGTCAAGGATATAGATATTGGCATCTTTACCGCCCACGATGAGCAGGTGGTGGACTTGATTGCTGCTGTCCGTACGATCCAAGAGCATCGGGCCGCTCGAGGCCAGATCGATATCGTTGCTCGAGTCATTTAGTTGATCAAAGGGGGTGAAGTAATCAAGTACCTGAAGACCGGGCGAGACCTTCAGGATACTATCGCCGTAGTCGCCGACAGTGGGATCAAAAGGACCGTTACCCGTTGCTGCAAACAAGTTGCCATTCGCATCGACGACTGCCCCTGACCCGGACTGCCAGATTCCATTCCCAGACGAACCAGTATCACTCGAAGGCGGTGTTCCGTTTGGATCCACGCTGAGGACAAGGGTTTGCGCAAGGGACCTCTCGTCGTAGGCAATAATCCATCCCGAGTAAGGAGTTTGGTCGCAGAACGAACTCCATTCCGTATAGATGTTGCCGTTGGCGAGCACTAACGCAGCTCGCCCTCTTGAGGTCGAGGCGTCAAAAACGATGCGCCCGGTGCTTGGGTCGAAATTAGGACCTTGGCCACCGGGGTCCGGGTAGGATGCCTGAATGAGCACTGGAGCCAGGAGATCCTGGCCCGTCGAAAGATCAATGGCGTGTAACCGTTCGAAGTGGTTGACAAAATCCGGTGAGGCGCTCATTGCCAGCACGAAGAGTGTACCGTTGGCCCCCAGGGCGCGATCGATAACCGGCGTGGAAGTTATCCCGACCTCGGGGGTGAGATCAGTGCAACCTCTCGGGTCGGACGGAACCTCCCCGGCACCGAGCATGGAAACCTGCCAGTAGAGCGTTCCCGAGTCCGCATCGAAAGCGTAAATGCTGTCATGTTCAGTCGCGACAATCAGCAGGTTGTGAAGACCTTGGGACTGACCAGCCGAAAATACTGTGACATTGGAGACGTACAAAGGCTGGGCGTACACTTGTCCGTCCACGGGCAGATTCCGCAGCAGCCCAAAGCTGGCCGCGTTGACATTCTGCGGGGTTAGCGTGGTTTCGTTAGGGTTTAACCCCGTGCCTGCGTTGTTATAGCGATAAGTAAGAACATCCACAGCGAGACTGTGGTGCGACCAAAGGAGGAAGGATAGGATAACGAGAGGCAACCGGCGGGTAAGGACGTTCATAAACTGCATTCGAAACTGGCACTTGAGGTGCACGAACAGACCGCAATACGAAAAAAAAGCGAGTTGAAAAGTCGGGTTCTCCGAAGAATTTCGTTCGAGGTCAAGGAGCTTTGACAGCAATTTTGGGCGAGGGAGCCAGTGAGCTCTTCAGCCACCAACATCCTCAGGCTCACCGAAGAGATCTAACAGCAGCGCACAAAAGATCACAAAGGAGGAGGGGTCCTCGCTCTGGCTAGCGACGGGGCGCCAGAACCAATTAGGGCGCGGACTCTGGCGTGAGCTCGGTCGAACGCTACGCCGGGCCGTGTCTTCCGTGGTCTCCGAGCGCGGCCCTCTGCTGCTCCGTTGGCGATTTCCTCCTGACTTCGATCTTCGCGCTAGTGGTCCTCGATATGCCACTGAGTGGGGATAGTGGGAAGATTGATTATCTGGGAAAGAACACCGTTCCGGAGGATCCAGAGACCGCGCTGGCCCGTGACCGTATTCTCCCAGGCCAGGCCCGCCTGGCCGGTGCCAAGGAAGTCTCCGGCCCCCGCGATGTGCCACTGAGTGGGGATAGTGGGAAGATTAATTATCTGGGAAAGAACACCGTTCCGGAGGATCCAGAGACCGCGCTGGCCCGTGATCGTATTCTCCCAGGCCAGGCCCGCCTGGCCGGTGCCAAGGAAGTCTCCGACCCCCGCGATGTGCCACTGAGTGGGGATAGTGGGAAGATTGATTATCTGGGAAAGGGCACCCTTCCGGAGGATCCAGAGACCTCGCTGGCCTGTAACCGTATTCTCCCAGGCCAGGCCCGCCTGGCCGGTACCGAGGAAGTCTCCAACACCCGCGATATGCCACTGAGTAGGGATAGTGGGAAGATTGATTATCTGGGAAAGGGCACCCTTCCGGAGGATCCAGAGACCTCGCTGGCCCGTAACCGTATTCTCCCAGGCCAGGCCCGCCTGGCCGGTGCCGAGGAAGTCTCCAACACCCGCGATGTGCCACTGAGTGGGGATAGTGGGAAGATTGATTATCTGGGAAAGGACCCCGTTCTTGAGGATCCAGAGACCTCGTTGGCCCGTAGCCGAATTCTCCCAAACAAGATCAGCCTGGCCATCGTTGTCGAAGTCCTTGGCAACCGATGGCGGAGTTGCCGGTGGCGGATTGAATAGGCCAAATACAGCAACCGAGTTCGCGGCGCCGACGAATACTTTTCCGTTGCAAACTGTGGGTGAGACATACTTAACCGAGATCCCACTCGCGCTACCCCGGTAAAGCTCGTTTCCCAGATTCAGCGCATCGTAGGCGTGTAAAACCGGAGGCGCAGAATCGACGTATTCGCTGGCCCAGACAATGCCGTTGGTATTCCCGGAGGAAGAAATGCACGGACCGCCTTGCATAATAAACACTTCGCTGCTCCGGGAAGAAGCAGGATTCAGTTGTGCATTCGCGTTGAACGGAAACTGTTGCAACGGGCCATAGCCAAAATCACCATTTCCTGCCCCGTAGTAGACGGAACCGTTGAAGTAGGCGGGCGAACCCCAGACTCCTGAGGGCAGTGCTCCGTGCAGTTCCTGGTATACGTTGTTGGTCCCGGCGTTGAACTGCCCGAGATTGTCGCGGTTCAGCACATAAAGGTTAGTGTCTTTTCCAGCAGTTATCAGCAAATGGTGGAGCCGATTGGCGCCGTCGGTCATGTCCAACAGCATCGTTCCGCCGGAGGCCATATCGAGGTCGTGGATCGCATCATTCTGATAATCAAAAGGGGTGAAATGATCCAGCACCTGCACGGTGGGTGAAAGCTTGAGGACGGACTCCCCAAAGTCGCCCGTGCTTAAAGTCGTGTCGAATGGGCCGTTGCCGGTGGGCACATAGAGATTACCGGCCGAATCTACTGCCGGTGCTGCTCCGGACATCCAGATGCCCGCTCCGGACCCGTTCGGGAGGTTATAGTTTGGAGACGTCGGCGTGCCGTCGGGATCGGTGGTGAGCCAGTAGTGCTGGTTCAGTGTGTTCTCGTCAAAAGCAATCACCCAGCCAGCACCCAGATGCTCGCAATAAATTAATGCCCAGGCAGTGTAAATGAGACCGTTGGACAGGGCTAAACCCGCACGATTTCTCTCATATCGGGGATCGAAAACCACATGCCCCTTCCCGTCGTTAAGGGGACCGTGACCACCAGGGTCCGGGTAAGTCGCCTGAATGACGGTGGGAGTCAGCACGTCCTGGCCCGTGGCCAAATCGACAGCGTGTAACCGAGCAAAGTAACTGCTCGAATCTGGAGTCTTGCTTATCGCGACAACGAAAATGGTACCATGCGGTCCCGCGCCGCGATCGATCACCGGCGTGGCCGTGATGCCGATTTCCGGGGTAAGGTCACTGCAGTTTCGAGAGTCGGAGGGCACTTCACCACTGCCGAGCATCGACGAGTGCCAGTATAATTTCCCCGAGTCGGCGTCGAAAGCGTAGACGCTGTCATGCTCAGTCGCGACAATCAGCAGGTTGTGAACACCTTGGGGCTGACCCGCCGAAAATACTGTCACATTGGAAACGTACAAAGGCTGGGCGTAAACCTGTCCGTCCACAGGCAGATTCCGCAGCAGCCCAAAGCTGGCCGCGTTGACATTCTGCGGAGTTAGCGTGGTTTCGTTAGGGTTCAACCCCGTACGTGCGTTGTTATTGTGATAGGTGAGAACATCCCCAGCGAAACTGTGAGAACTCAGGAGGCAGCATATAATAACGAGGGGGAACTGGCGATTAATGACATTCATAAACTTTGATACCAACCAGCGTTTGAAGCTGCACGAACAGGCTTCAACGCAATGAAAAAGCGAATAGAAAAATTTGGTTTCTCCGAAGAATTTCGTTCAAGAAGTGCACTAGAACGATTCAAGTGAGGAGCCGGTCAATGGCTTTGACGGCATGGGTCGGCTGGCCGACGAAGTCGAGTTCTGGCGGCGCACGAACGTCCTGTTGTCGCCATACCTCATCCAAGGACCTTCTGGAACATAACAAAAATCGACGAACTTCCAGTCGCAAGTATCCATTCCGCCCACGCCCAAATAATCACGAACGGCGGGAGAAACATCCAATCCGGCGTCTTGGTTCGCATTTGGTTTGGGGTATTCGTTGCCGAAGACGTACTGCCAGTCGTCGGTGCGAAATGGTCCGGCGTCTTCCCACTGGGCGTAGCAAACCCGGTTTCCGTGCCGGATCGCTACCCACCGGCCCTTGCAAACCGATTGCCCATCGCGGACAAAGGCTTTCTTGAACCAGGGGATTACCTGCGCAGCTTCCAGCTTCGTGTGATGATCGTCAACGTCGTTGTAGGGAAGAGCAACGTAGAACGGATTCTGTCTTGGGCGAAAATCGAGCGGAATAAAGTTTCGGCGGGCCCCTGAGTCAGGGTTATCGTAACCACCGTAGCTTAAGCACCACTCCCCATCCCAAGCGCTTTTATCGTTTGGAATCGGGTTGTTAAGGGTCGCCTGTTCACCCACCCAAAAGACTGTAGTGGTGATGCTGCGCTTCCACGGATATCGCCCGGGGACGCCGGCAGCGCCTGGTCCAGCCAGCGCTGGAGCCATTCCAAAGTGCTGACCTGGGCCGCCGAATCCGGTCTTCGCCGGTGACATGATCACTTTAGGCACGATCTTCTGAATCGCCTTTTCACGCAGCTGCATGGCGTACTTCGCAAAATCCCTGTTGCCCTGTTTTTGCGATTGCGCCAAAGCATTGGTACCTGCGATCGCAAAAAGAGCAGCAGCTAAAATGAGTAAGCGATCCGATCGGCAATGCTTCTTCTCAACCAACATTTGCGAACAAAAAGTGTCTCTACGCATGCTTGCAAGCTTTGTCTGGTCTTTTTGATTTACCCCGTCGGATTTTTTGGCAGATTCGCCCCTTGCCTTCAAGTTCGGCTTTCCTGATTCTTTCTTTACCGGCTCAGCGAAGACCACCACTAGCCAGTCTTCGGCGCTACCCTGATCGCATCAGAATCTGGCGATCACATTTGGACGCAGGTCAGGCATCGGCGATTTAAAATATTTAAAGCGAGGCGGAATTGCGCCGTTCACTGCGTTATGAGAAGTACGAACGCGCGTCCACTCAGGAATCAAATCAGGGACGGTTCTCGAAAATCACTGCGGGTGCGGTTTTGGTTGCTTTGCATTATCGGACTCGGCACTTTTGTCGCAACCAATCCGCTGAATGCAGAAGGCGTTCAAATGAACGTGGATGCTGAAGCAAACCACGGCGACTTCGGCGCGACATTTATGCTTGCGAGTGGAAACGATGGGGCTGTTCATCAAAGTCCGGCCGCCGGAACCGGGACGATCGACGGCACGAAATCGGAAAATCTGATTACGACTATCGGCCCAGTTCGTGGTTTGCGGCCCATACCGCAACCGGGCATCGGAATGCAGATAGTCGGCGGACTCTTGCTTCTACTTTGGATTCAACGGTTTCGGAGGTACGGAATTTAAGTGGCCGAGATCTGGTGCCTGCCGGACGACGCCGGCGCACTAAATTGTAGATCTCCTCTCAATGGTCCAGGAGAACAGTTGCGTCCCAGCGCCAAATGTCCAGCGGTCCGCTGAGCAGCTTGATCCGAATCGAGCGGGTGGCAGGCGAAAGCGCAACATCGTTTGCAACGGTTTTGCCGCAACTGATGCCGCTGAAATGCACGACGGCCCCGGTGGTGCTCTCCAGCTCGAGATATCGTTCCCAGCTTGCGCTCCCGGCATAGCGAGAGCCGGTCCGGTATCGAAAATTCTGGGTATTTACCCAGGGGTGCCAATCGACCGTGCTAGCGGGTACAGATGTGTTCCGGGGCAATTTGTGATGCTGAATGCGCGGATGTGCAGGGGCCGGCTCCTCTGAACCCGGCATGCCAACCAGATTGATAGCCCAGACCGGAGCGGAGCATAGGGCAAGAAAGATCGACCCGCCGAAGATGAGCTTATTCATGGTTTCGTGTTAAAGCTCGAAACGCACCACGCCTGGCAGCAGCCGGCAACCAGAAAATTACGACGAAAGTGCATGAGGCAAAACTGGGGAATGAGAGAGATGTGCTTTGGGGCGGCCCGGACTTTAATGAGATTTGAGGCTCTCGATGCCAGACTGATAAAGCCCGCTGATCGGGAGAACCGGTCGTGGAAGTTTGCTGAGTATGTTCCCTATTGGACTTGATTTGAATGAATCAAAATCGACCGTTTTGCCCGAACTCCCTCACGCAGGCACTTCCTTTTTGATTCGAAAACATCTTTGCCGCTACTTCGGTCCGGACACCCCAGTGCCGGGTCAGCCAAAAGGAGTTTCGCGGGCCGTCGCTTGGGCTTCTGGGATACCTGACGAGTCTGTCGCTTCAATTATTTAGTTGAAAAGCGTGGCAAAGAAATCCAGTCTATTGCAACGCGAGCGAGCATAAGACAGCTAGGACGCTGCGAAAAAGCTATACGTGCGATTCGGGCACCAGAAGCGAATTGAGGGTGGGGACTTTACGAGTAGGACGCTCGAGACGTAGGGACTCTTCAGGGTTTCCTGTGGCAAAAGTGGTTTCCATCTTAACGGGCTGGCGAAGATTCCGCAATCCTGTCCGTTTATGGCTTGGACGTCATTTGAGACCCAATGGTCGACTCCAACCCGTAGATGGGCGGAGTGGCGTCCACTGCACGTGTACCACACTTTCACTGCCGGCTTTCGCGGAGGTTTGGCACAGGCGTGATTACGATGTGCCAGGAATGCAGATCAGACCAAACGATGTCGTCATCGATATCGGAGCAAACCAGGGGGTCTTCACATGCTACGCCGCCTGGCATGGGGCCCGAGTCTATGCCTTTGAACCTTTCCCACAAAGTTTCGAGACCCTCCAGGAAAATGTGCGGACCAATGGATTCGAAAAGAATGTTATGGCTAAGCCTTGGGCCATCGCCGGACGGAACGGAACAGCAAATCTCACTTACACTGATAGAATTGGCGGCGCAATGAACTCAATTGATCTGACCTTTTGCCAGAATAAAAATCTCGATATGCTGAACCAGATTACGGTTCCTTGCTACACTCTAGCCCAGATAATTGAAGATTCGAAAATCGATCGGGTCCGCCTCTGCAAAATCGATTGCGAGGGCTCTGAACTAGGCATTTTGGAGCAGATAACGGAAAAGGAACTTCGGATAATCGACTCGTTCGCAATAGAATACCATCCAGAAGCTTATGAATTGCAGAAGTTAGTCAGGCTGATGTTGAGCTGGGGAACTCACCAGATCAGCTTCGCTGACGACATCGGGCCCGTCCTGAGAATGGCTGGCCAAAGCTGCTGGGGCTTCGGCGAAGGACGCTGGATTCTCCGGGCAGTTTCGAACGAGGCGCTTCGCGGAGAAGGAAATTGGAAGAAAGCAGCTTACGATGTTAGCTGCCGATAGCCCATTGGTATCTTTCGAATTTCAACCTTCTGAGACCCTCTTCAACCGTGCCAGCCAGCGATCGTGTTCGGTGTGCATTATTTCTGGACAGGCTCCTCGGGCATATCGTGCCGCCCGGCCCGTCGCGACTTCTTCGAAAACTACGCGGCACTTTTCAGCGCCGATCGGGGTAAGGAGCCAGGTATGATACGTAACAAAATAGGGTCCGAAAGGGGTCCAAGGGTCATAACTGATCCAGCCGATGCGACTCTGGATCCAGGGTTGTCCTCGTGACGGGCGCCAGTCGCAGGTTGCATTTGAATTTCTGAGTCGGCAAGATGCCGTGTTATGCCGGATCGTTCCGTTTTCTCTCAGCCACCGTCCCAAGCCGTTCAAACGCGAAACATCCGATACCGAACGACGCCAGATAAAGACCTCGCCAGAATGCCGTCCGGCGTTCCCTACATCATCGGAAACGAGGCGGCGGAACGATTCAGCTTTTACGGGATGCGCTCGATTCTGATCGTCTTCATGACGAGCTATCTGATGAGTGCGACCGGGCAATTGGCAGTGATGGACAAGAATGAAGCTTCCGGCTGGTTTCATCAGTTCGTCGCTCTGGTTTATTTCCTGCCGTTGCTTGGCGCGATCATCGCCGACGGATTCCTTGGCAAGTATCGCACGATCATCGCGCTCTCTCTGGTCTACTGTCTGGGGCATCTTTCGCTGGCCATCAACGATACTCGGCTCGGTCTTTTCATCGGTCTTCTACTGATTGCGATTGGTTCCGGCGGAATAAAGCCATGCGTATCAGCGCATGTGGGCGACCAATTCGGGGTTGGCAATCAGCACCTCTTATCAAAGGTTTTTGGCTGGTTTTACCTTTCGATTAACCTTGGATCCACCATCTCAACCTTCCTCTGTCCGATCCTGTTAAACGATCCGCGGTTCGGATCGCATTGGGCATTTGGCTTGCCTGGAGTTCTCATGCTGGTAGCCACGATTTGTTTCTGGGCCGGGCGTCACAAATTTGTGCATATCCCGCCCGGAGGGATGTCTTTTGTGCGTGAGTTCTTCAGCAAAGAGGGACTTGGCGCAGTCGGCCGGTTGATCATTGTCTACCTTTTTATCGCGGTCTTTTGGTCGCTGTGGGACCAAAGCGCCGGAGGCGAATGGACGCTCCAGGCAAAGAGCCTGGATCTGCACCTTTTTGGTTTCAACCTTCTCCCGGAACAGGTGCAACTGGCTAACCCTGTCCTGATTCTGATCCTGACCCCGTTGTTTAATTACTGGCTATATCCGGTGATCAGCCGTTTCTTCCCGCTGAACCCTATCCGAAAAATTGGTATCGGGCTTTTTCTGATCGCTTTTTCGTTTGTCGTCATCTGTTGGTTACAGGCGCGGATCGATGGTGGCGCGAGACCGAGCGTGGGTTGGCAGTTTGCCGCTTACGTGCTGTTGACTGCCAGTGAGGTGATGGTCTCGATCACGGGACTTGAGCTCTCCTACACGCAAGCCCCCAAGCGCATGAAAAGCGCGGTCATGGCGATCTTTCTTTTGACCGTCTGGCTGGGAAATGAGTTTGTGGCGGTGCTGAATTTCCTGATGCCCAAACTGCGGGGGCTTGGGCTTAACCTGGATGGGGCGGCTTACTTCCGATTCTTTGCTTTCCTGATGTTTGTAGCCGCCACCGTATTTGTTTTTGTCGCCCGCTTTTATCGGGGTCACACCTACATTCAGGGAGAGGATTCAAGGAGCCTCGGCGTTCTTGCGAGTCCGAAAACCTGATCGATGAAAGGGCGTCTCAGACTTTCAATTAGCATCCGCAAAGCGTCCGAAAAGTGACTGCCGGTTTTGGAGTGCGTGCGACTTGTCGCCGCTTTGAGACCGCGCGGAGCGCGTTTGCTAATGAAGCGGGTCTTTCTCGGGCAAATTCGGCGCTTCGTTGGTTCGTCCTCGGTCGGGATCGCGCTCCGCGCCGATCCTAAAGCGGCGACAAGTCGCACGCACTCCAAAACGCTCCTTGCCTGAACCTCTCCCGCGCGATTGGTTAAAACCCGCGGGCTGCAGTTCTTGACAGTTTGCAGGCTGGCACAGAGGCTTGTCCGACATGGGAGCTGGAGCGCTTGACAGCCGTGTCGCGTTGGTCACCGGTGCGGCTAGCGGAATTGGCCTTGCAACGGTCAAGCTGCTGGCTGAACGGGGTGCGCGAGTTTTTCTTCATGACGTGCGAGCAGACGGCGGTGAGATTGCGCGAAAACTCGGGGCGACGTTTCTGCCGGGGGATCTCGGCGATTCTTCGGCGACCGTTGCGCTCGCTAACCAAGCGCTCGAACTAGCCTCTGGGCACATTGACATCCTGGTAAACAACGCCGGTTTTCAGCACGTCGCTTCAGTCGAGGATTTCCCGGACGAGATCTGGATCAACCTCATCCACGTGCAGTTGATTGCCGCGTTTCAGCTGATCAAGCGGGTCGTGCCCGGCATGAAAAAAAAGGGATGGGGGCGTATCGTGAATTTGGGCAGCATCCATTCGCATGTCGCCAGCCCCGGGAAGTCCGCTTACATCGCCGCAAAGCACGGGTTGATCGGTTTAACCAAAGCAGTGGCCGTTGAAACGGCGGCGCATGGCATAACAGTCAACGCCGTTTGTCCCGCCTATGTCCGTACACCGCTCGTCGAAAAACAAATTGCGGAACAGGCGAGACTTCATTCGATCTCCGAGGCCGAAGTCATTGACCGGATTATGCTGGAACCCGCACCAATCAAGCGGCTGATCGATCCGTCAGAAGTTGCCGCTTTGATCGGTTATCTCTGTTCCGAGGAGTCCTTAGCGATTACGGGCTCGGCGCAAATGATTGATTTGGGTTGGACGGCAAGGTAGTGGCGGGCTGGAGTGGCGAGTAGCGAGTGACGAGTGGCGTCTTCCGCGTGGCGAACTCGCCACTCGTAGCTTCGCTACTCGTCACCCGCTACTCGCCACGCGCTACTCGCCACTCGGGCCCGCCTCACCGCACGTGTGCATACTCCGCGGAAACGTCCTTATTCGCGTATTCGCGCATGCAGAGCGCAGCCAGTAACGCGATAATCGCGCAGATGGCGATGTAAATGGCAATGGATGTGCCCGACTTGGTCGCGGCAAATAGCGCGGCTGCGATGAGCGGAGAAGGCCCCCCGGCAATGATTGAGGCGAGCTGATAACCGATGGAAGACCCGCTGTAACGCATTCGCGGCGTGAACTGCTCCGCGATGAATGCTGCCTGGGGACCATAAACCAGCGAGTGAGCGACCGCCGCCAGCACCAGACTCAAAAAGATAAAGACCGGATCCCGAGTGTTAAGAAGTCCAAAAAAAATGAACCCGAACACCGCCATGAAAGCACAACCGATGACGTAGAGACGTTTTCGGCCAATCCGGTCGGACAGATGACCGGCCGCCGGAATGGTAAATAACTCAACCACGGCCATGCACAACACTGCGTAGAGGAGCACGTCGCGCGACACTTTCAGCGCCTGAATTCCGTAAGAAAAAACAAAAGCGGTAAAGATGTAGAAGGGCGTCTGCTCGGCCAAACGAATGAGTGCGGCCAGGATAACCGGCCACCACTGGAGTTTGAGAACCTCGGTCGTCGGCGATTTTTCGATGCGGTTTTCCCGTAGCAGCCGGGCAAAAACGGGAGTCTCGAAAATACCTATGCGAATCCAGAGACCCACAACCACCAGAAGGCCGCTAAAAAGGAACGGAACTCGCCAGCCCCACGCATGGAAAGCCGGCCCTGACCACCAACTGGAAATCAGGACTGCCAGATTAGCCAGAAACAAACCGCAAGGAACTCCAAATTGCGGCCAGGAACCAACCAAACCCCGGTTGCCATGACGCCGCGTCCATTCGAGCGCTAACAGGACCGACCCTCCCCACTCACCGCCGACGCCGATTCCCTGAATAAATCGCAGAACGGTCAAAAACACCGCTCCCCAGATGCCGATTCTCTCGTAACCCGGAACGAAGGCTACTAACAGCGTCGCAATACCCATCAACAGGAGCGTCCAGATCAAGGCTGCCTTGCG
The DNA here is from genome assembly GCA_963731325.1 of uncultured Verrucomicrobiae bacterium. GTDB lineage: Bacteria > Verrucomicrobiota > Verrucomicrobiia > Chthoniobacterales > JAFAMB01 > CAVSUL01. Next base: position 316,840 of record CAVSUL010000003.1, on the reverse strand, counting down.
ACCGATGCGATCGCCATAATGGCCGAAGATGAAAGCTCCGATTGGCCGTGCCACAAATCCAACCGCGTAAATCGCAAACGCGTTCAATGTTCCGGTCAATGGATTATCGTTGGGAAAGAATTCCTTCGCAAAGACCAGCCCGGTTACGATGCTGTAAAGAAAAAAATCATACCACTCAATCGTAGTCCCGATCACGCTGGCGACGACTGCGCGGTAGAACATCTTACTATGCGTGGCCTCATCGAGTACTTCGGGAGCGGACGCTGTCGGATTCATTGTGGGGAATCCTCCGTTTGGCTAAAGGCATCGTGGTTTCGGTGCTGGCGATTGTTGAAACCGATCGATCCGGTAAGGCTCGAACGGTTGTAAACAGGTCCTCGCGTAGGGCGTAAAGGCTGAATCATAAGGGGGGATTGGAGTACAACTTATCGTTGCATATCGTGTGGAACATCCCGTTGCAAGGCTGAGTTTCGCGTTTGGAGTAGCGAGTGGCGAGTGACGAGTGGCGGGTAGGGAGTGACGGGTAGGGAGTAGCGAGAGTAGTAGTATCAGCTTTTTGTGGATATGGGTCGGTTTTGTCTCGATTACTCGCCACCCGCCACTCGCTACTCGTCACCCGCTACCCGTTACTCGCTTTAAAGCAAGAAATCCTCGTTTTTAACGAAAATTGCGGCTAAAGTCCTTTCATGAACCTCGAAGAACAGATCGAGGTGACCTGCCCTTACTGCGGGACCACGTTTCTGACGTTCGCGGACACGACAGAGGGAGACTTTCTCACGATCGAGGATTGCGAGATCTGCTGTCGACCGATCGAGATCAGGGTGGCTTGTCACGCCGGCGCGGTGGAGGGCGTTGAGGTCACTCGCGCCTGAGGCGTGGGAAAAGCGGGAGACCGCGGCTCCCTCCCACCTTTGTCTACTGCTTCATCTTGGCGTATAGTCCGTCGATTTGCTGTCCGGTACTGCTGATCTCCTCGGATAACTTCACAAAGCTCCGGTTGAGTTTGGGATCGGGAAACACCGGCTGACCTGGCGCGGGGGAAGCACTCCACAGCTTCCAATTCTTATCGTAGAGCGTCAGCAACTGCCCATGCGCATCAATAAACTGCTGCATCAGCAGTTGCCTTTTTTGGATCGTGTCCCACGGGAAGCTTTTGACCAGCTCTTTTCGGATCTGATCGGCCAGTGGATAATTGATTTTCTGATCGGTGAGAGCGTTTACGAGGTTATCGCTCGCCGCAGAGTAAAGCTTTTCGAGGTTGTCCTCTTTGTTCTTGAGCTCCTGCAATGAACTTTGCCAGGAAACGATATCGTCTTTCGAGCCGAAGCTATTCGGGTTCAAACGGTCCGGTTTTTTGAAATAGGAAAACCGGATATACAGGTCGTTCTCGGCCGAGGTGATGCGTTCCATCACTCCAGCGGTCGCACGTCCGATCCGGCCCTTGAGTTCGGAAACCGTAGCCTCATAGCGCTGCTTCTGCTCCGCACTCATCGAGGCAGGGTTCGGATTTGCCGGGATGGCAGTACCATTCCCGGGAGTGGCCGAAGCCGCCGCCCGCGGCTTCGGAGAAAGCGTCTGAGCAGATGCACGAGGCAAAGCCATACTCAAACTGAAAAGAAGAAAAAAAGGAGCGAGGGAAACGCCTCCGCCAGCCACGCGAAGCAGATCGGATGGACCGCACGAGAGGGCGAATGGCTTGAAAGGAAAGAATTGCTTACTCACTGATTGATTTATACTCGTGTTCTAGCTTTTGTCCGGTAGCCACAATCTCACTCCGAAGTTTCTCGTAGGTCGCAGTGAGTTGAGGCGAAGAGAATTGCGGTTCTTTGGCTGGATGTTCTTTCCAAGAGCCGAAGTTTTTTTCGAAAAATCCCAAAAGCCTGGCGTGTTCGTCGATGTATTCGTGGAACAGTTGATTCTTACGATTGATTTCTTCCCACGGGAAACCGCCGAGCATCGCTGCTTTGAATTGCGCCAGCATTTGGCTGTCAATCTTGGCGCTTCCCAGCTCGATCTCCAGATCTTTTGCGACATTCGCGTAGAGCGCGGCAATCCGGTCGCCTTTCTCCTTGATTTCGCCGAGGCTCTTTTTCCACGCCTCAACGTCATCTAGTGAGGCAAAGCTGCCTGGATCGAGCCGTTCGGGTTTTTCTAAATAAGACAAACTGCGATAGAGGCCTTGTTCTTCGTCCTGGATCTGATTGACGACCTTGGCAGCGGCGCTTTCCAACGCCACTTCCTGCGCAAATTTCACTGACTCGTCGGGCGAGGCGGGAGATTGGGCTGGCGCCGGCATTGGCAATGGTGTCCGCGTGGGAACCAGCGAGAGTGGCGGAGTTGCGCCGCCCGCTGGAGATGGGGTTTGTCCGGAGACGCGGGCGAGGGCACCGAAGATCAGCAGAAAAAGCAAGCGAAGACCGCAGGCGCGGCAAGAATTCATGGACGGGGTTTTGCGACGGAACATCAAGCCAGGCCGCGCCTCAGACCAAGAAGTGATCGTGTACTGCATTAGCGCTGGGAGCGGTATCCGTCGGATGAACTAAACGGGCCTCGCTGCATAGAAAAGAGTGAACGGGCAGCAAACGCAAGACTTTCCAGCCTGTCAGCGGTGATTTTCCTCACGGAAGAGTACGGGCGCCGGAGTCCCAAGTAGCGCCGGCATCCTGCCGGTTCAAAAAGCTGACAAGCTACTCGCCGGCATCCTTTCTGGTGAAGCTCAAACTTCACCATGGACCTTGAACGTTTCCCCTCGCGCGTCGAACTTTATTGCTATGAGCGCGTCATCAGCCAATCTCCCAAGCCTTCAACATGTCACCTTTACTTATCCACCGGGGCGGGCAGATGCGCTGCGGGAATTTTATACCGAAATCTTTGCTTTGGAGGAGAAACCGGTTCCTAAAGTGGTCGCAAGCCTCGGTTGGATCTGGTTTCAGACTTCCGAGCCGAACGTCGAACTGCATTTTGTTCCAGGCGAAGAGCCGATTTCTCCCCAATCCATTTATCATTTCTGTTTGAACGTCCCGGACCTCGCTGCTTGTCGCCGCCGGTTGACCGGTGCCGGTTTTCCCATTCGCGAAGCGCAGCCGCTCCCTCTTCGACCGCGTTTTTTCACCCGCGATCCGTTCAACAATTTAATCGAGGTACTGCACTTGGAGGGCGATTATCTGGCTTACGGTCAATGAGGAGCTGCCCTCTTGCAGCGAGGCCCCTTGAGTCCAAACCGACGCTACTCCCAGCGCTCCCTGTAACTTCACGATCAGTTGTTGGCTCGAGCCGCGGACTGGCTAGTAGATGCGGTCAAGCAGCGGCTCGCCTCGCTCGAACCGGCTAAGATTTCTGAGGAAATGCTCGACGCTGCGCTCAAATTCGGTGGCATGACCGCCAGCGATGTGCGGGGTAATATAGCAGTTTGGGGTGGACCACAGCGGGTGCTCCGGCGGTAGCGGCTCAGGATCAGTCACATCCAGGTAAGCGCCGCCTAGTCGACCGCTTTCCAGAACTGCCAGAAGCGCTTTTTGATCGGTGGTTGTGCCGCGCCCGATCGAATAATAGCGGGCACCCTGGCGCATCCGCGCAAACCTCGGGGAATCGAAGAAATCCCGGGTGGACCGGCTTTCCGGCAGGATGTTGATGACATGGTCGGCTTCGGGCAAATGCCTGTCCAGTCCCGTTAAGCTGAACACGGGGATTGGCGAGGGGTCTTCAGGGGATCGCCGGAATCCAGAAAGCACGGCGCGAAAAGGCGCCAGCAGCTCAGCGAGCCGGCGGCCTATTGCGCCAAAGCCGACGATCAGAATTTTTTGGCCCTCAAGCAAACGGCATTTTTGTCTGAGAGCATTTTGCGGCCAGCTCTGGTCGGTCAGCTGATTCGAAAAAGCGGGATAGAGCTGGCGGCTGTCCGCCAGGAGAAAGGCAAGCAAATGCTGCGCGCAAGGTTCAGCGAAAAGCCAGGAGCTGTTCGTGACGGGAACGCCTCGGGCCTGCATTGCCGACCGCAGTTCCGGCGTATCATACCTGGCGTAGCCCGCGCTGGAAAGGTGGATCCATCTTAGTGAGGGCGAGGTCACGATATCGTCAGGATCAGGTTGGCCAAAGGCGACATCAGCGGTGGTTAGTTGAGAATCGTGCTTCCCCTTAGTTAATACATCGGGCAAGGCATCCGCCACGATCAGTTGGTGCTCGTGCGTACCCTCGCGCAATTTTCGATAGGCCACTTCATCGAGCAGCGCGTTGGTCCAAATCCTAAGTCCAGGCATGGCAAAAAGAGTGTGAGCCACCGATTCCACAGATTTACGCAGATTTTTGCAAGAAAGAGCGAGGACTCATGGAGTACGTGCGACCACCTTCGCCTTCGCTGCGCTCGGCTAGGGCGCGGCAGGCCTTGTCGCCGTTTTGTAACCGCGCGGAGCGCGGCCCTAGAATTCAGAATCTAGGAGCTAGGATCTAGAATTCGGCACTCGGGAAATTTGGCTCCTTCCTCCGAGGTCCAACTTCTAGATTCTAGATTCTAGATCCTAGTTCCTAGCTTCTGGATTCTGACGCGTTATACTTGAGAGATGCCTTCCGCTTACCTGCCGATCGAGAACTACGGAGTCATCGGTAACTTGCAGACTGTCGCGCTGGTCGGCTTGAACGGATCCATCGATTTTCTTTGTTTTCCTTATTTCGATTCACCGTCGATTTTCGCGGCGTTGCTCGACGCGGAGAAAGGCGGCCGGTTTGAACTCCGGGCGACGCTGCAGCATCAGAAAACAAAGCAGCTTTATCTGGTAAGCTCGAACGTTTTACTGACTCGCTTTCTGTCGAGTGACGGCGTGGCTGAGGTCACTGACTTTATGCCGATCTCGCTCGAAGCCGACGGGAAAGAGCCGATTCACAAAATCGTTCGCCGGGCGAAGTGTATCCGCGGGGAGGTGCAGTTTCGCATGCGCTGCGAACCGCGTTTCGATTATGCCCGGAGCGGCGCCCGAATCAAGCAACTATCTGACACTGAAGCGATTTTTATCCCGGAGAAGGGTGGCTTGCCGACCCTTCGATTGCTGAGCGAGCAACCGTTCCGCATCGTGAATGACGGTGCCGAAGCTGAATTTGTTTTGCCGGCCGGCGAATCAGCACTGTTTACGCTGGAGGAGGATCTCGGAGAGAATTCCCCGCTGGACGTGCAGCGCGAGGTGGACTCGTTTAAGGCAACGCTCAACTACTGGCAAAGGTGGATCAGCCGTTCGAACTATCGTGGCCGTTGGCGGGAAATGGTGGACCGGTCGGCTTTCGTACTGAAACTCCTCACCAGTCAGCGGTATGGATCCATTATCGCCGCTCCGACTTTTGGTTTGCCTGAGCAGATCGGGGGGAGCCGCAATTGGGATTATCGGTACACCTGGATTCGCGATGCCAGTTTTACCTTGTACGCATTGAGCCGCCTCGGATTTGAGGATGAATCAGCCGCTTTCATGCGCTGGTTGGAAAACCGTTGTGCTGCCTTCAAGGAAGCCGAGACTCTGCAGGTCATGTACGGAATCGATGGCCGACGAGATTTGCCTGAGGAAATCTTGTCGCATCTCTCGGGATACATGGGCAGCTCGCCTGTCCGCATCGGCAATGGTGCAGCCAAACAGCTCCAGCTCGACATCTATGGAGAGTTGCTCGATTCCATTTACCTGTACGACAAATATGGGGAACCGACCAGCTATCAGCTGTGGCAGGAGATTGTACGGCTTCTGAACTGGGTGGCCGAGAATTGGGATCAACCGGACGAAGGGATCTGGGAGGTGCGGGGCGGAAAGAAGAACTTCTTTTACAGCCGCTTAATGTGTTGGGTAGCGCTGGATCGAGGTTTGCGTTTGGCCGCAAAGCGAAGTTTCCCGGTTCCATACGATCGGTGGCGTTCGGTGCGCGACCAGATCTATCGACAGATTCAGGAGCGATTCTGGAATCCGAAATTGAATGCGTTCGCGCAGACTGAACGAGGCGATTGGTTGGACGCGGCGTCATTGCTGGCGCCATTGGTGCGATTCACCAGCCCGCGTGACCCGCGTTGGCTGGCGACGCTGCAGGCCATCGAAGCGAAGCTGGTTGATGATTCCCTGGTCTATCGTTACCGGAGCCCGGACGGTTTGGTAGGTACGGAAGGGACCTTTTGCATGTGCTCCTTCTGGTACGTCGAGAACCTGGCACGGAGCGGCGACATTCAACAAGCGCGATTTACCTTCGAGAAAATGCTCGGCTATGCCAACCATCTTGGCTTGTACGCGGAGGAACTGGGCCCAGCCGGCGAGCATCTCGGCAATTTTCCGCAAGCCTTTACGCATCTCGCCTTGATCAGCGCCGCGTTTGAGCTGAACCGGAGGCTGGAAGAAAAGCGCTGAGGTGAAAACGCTCTCGTCGGGGAGCGATTGGAAGTGAGATCGATGTTCCCGTGCGTTCGCCTTGAGCTGGAATCATGCACGCAACGTCGACTCCCGATACAGAGGTCCTGATCGCGGGTGCCGGTCCGACCGGCTTGGTGTTGGCCCTGTGGCTCGCGCGACTCGCCGTGCGCGTGAGAATCATCGATAAGACAGCTGAGTCCGGCACAACCTCGCGGGCGGTCGCTGTGCAGGCGCGCACGCTTGAATTGTACGGCCAGATCGGCCTTGCCGACGAGGTCGTCAAGCGGGGACGGCACGCCGCCGCTGTGAATCTATGGGTGGCTGGCAGGCAGGTGGCGCGGGCGGTGTTCGGAGACATGGGTGTCGGCGTAACTCCATACCCCTACGCGCTTATTTTTCCGCAAGACGAACATGAGCGTTTGTTGATCGATCGCCTCGCCGAGGCGGGCGTCCAGGTCGAACGCCGCACCGAACTACTGGGCTTTGAGGAAGCAAATGATCGCGTGCTCGCGCGTTTGAGACGGCCGGATGGAGTTGTGGAAACGTGCTACGCAACCTATCTGGCGGGGTGCGACGGGGCCGGCTCCATGGTACGTGAGGCGTTGAAAATTGGTTTTCCCGGCGGCACGTACACGCATCTTTTTTATGTTGCCGATGTAGAAGCGAGCGGACCGGCGGCGAACGGCGAGGTGCACGTCGCTTTAGACAAGACCGATTTTCTGGCCGTGTTCCCACTGGAAGGCGAGAGACACGTGCGGCTTGTCGGCACGATACGTGAGGAAGCCGAGCGTCAGCACGAGAATTTATCGTGGAATGACGTCAGCAGGCGGGTGATTGAGTGGATGCGCATCGATGCCGCCCGCGTGAACTGGTTTTCGACCTACCGCGTGCACCACCGAGTCGCCGAGCGTTTCCGCGAAGGCCGCTGTTTTCTGCTCGGCGATGCGGCGCACATTCACAGTCCCGTGGGTGGGCAGGGCATGAATACGGGCATTGGCGACGCGGTGAATCTCGCGTGGAAATTTGCCGCGGTCCTGCATGGAAGGGCGACCGCGGCAATCCTCGACAGCTACGAGCCGGAACGGATCGCCTTTGCGCGGCGCCTCGTCGCTACTACCGACCAAGCCTTCACCGGCGTGACGAGCCCAAGTATTATCGCGCGCGCCCTCCGACTGCACATCGTGCCATTACTCATCCCGGCGCTTTTCGCTTTTCAGGCTGCCCGGCGCGTCCTGTTTCGCTTAACGTCCCAAACGGCGGTGAACTACCGGGGAAGTGCCTTGAGCGAGGGTCGGGTAGGTCGCCTGCGCGGAGGCGATCGCTTGCCGTGGGTGAAGACCAGTGCTGGTCGCCCGGCCGAGGACAATTTCAAGCCACTCCGACCGCTGGATTGGCAAGTACACGTCTATTGAAAGGCCGGCCATCAGATTAGGGCAATATGTCAACAGCGACATTTGCCGCTGTACGCGTTCGCTTGGCAGCGCGATATGCGGCGGAGCGGCCTGCAGCGCGACGCCATCTATCTTGTGCGGCCCGACGGCTACCTGACCGTGATGGGTCGCGAGGGTGATGCCGGGGCGCTCACATCCTATTTGGACAAGCGCCAGATCATTCCGAGAGAATAACGTAACCGCCATCGTCCAGCCGAAAAACTTGTATCGACATTGTTGACACATGCCAGCCTGCCGGAGTATACCATAAACCTGACTCCCGAAGATTGTGATGCGCGGAGATTGGTAATGAAAACGACGGTGAAGAAATGGGGCAATAGCGCAGCGATCCGAATTCCGGCATCGCTGATGCAAGCCACGCGCCTCTGTCTCGATGAGATCGTCGACATACGGGAAGAAAAGGGCCGACTCATCATCGAACCGGTTCGGCAAAAAGCTTACGAGCTGCGTGCACTCTTGAAAGAGATCACCGCGCAAAACCAACATGCGGCCACTGATTTCGGCCCGGCGATCGGAAAAGAGGTGTGGTGATGGCGCGTTATGCGCCCGAAGCGGGGGATATTGTGTGGCTTAATTTCACGCCGCAAGCAGGGCACGAGCAGGCAGGCCACCGGCCGGCCTTGGTATTGAGTCCCGCTGCGTATAATGATAAAACGAGTCTGATGATCTGCTGCCCAATCACGACCCAGATCAAAAATTATCCGTTCGAGGTGTTGATTGCCGGTGGGCCGCAGAGTGTTGTTCTCGCGGATCAGGTCAAAAGTCTGGACTGGCGCGCCCGAAAGGCCAGGCGAAAGGGCAATGTATCCGCCGAAGAACTCGCGGACGTGCGCGCTAAAATCCTGGCGCTCATCGGATAAAAGAGTGTCTCATCGTAGCGCGAAACTTGTCGCGCCGTAGTGCCTCGCGGCGCCACAATCTCTGGATGAAATCGAATTAGTGCAATACTGCGGGTGCCAACCGATTTGATTTTGCCCAATTGAGCTGGAGCCGTCGGTTCCTCGCCCAGTATGCTCATAGCTTTTTTTAAGATGCCGCAGTGAATCACCAGCTCCAGCGCTTGGCGCTTAAACTCCTCGTCGTATCCTTTTTGAACCTTCTTCTCTTTCACGGAAACCTCTCATTTCACTTTGTGCTTCCGTGTCCGCCAAATCGGGGGAGCTTCACACCGCCGTCGTTGTTTGGTTGTTTTCATTACAGACGCCGTTTCTAGTTGTTGCCAAGCGAAAATCACCTACAGGCTAACACTCTCAGTCCGCGATTTTTAGAGACCGATCAGTGTGCCGTCTGGGTCGCAATTAAGCCGCATTCGGATCTATGTAGTTCAGAGGCTATTTTTAAAACTGGAGTGCCTTGAGACTTCCGCGTTCCAGATGTCTTGTTACGGTAGACTCTTGTTCTATTGTGCCATTGCTGACCGTGTAAACTCGATCAGCGAAGGCAATCAAGCGGCTGTCGTGGCTGACTAGGACTACGATCTTTCCAAGATCTCGTAGTTCTTGTAAAACATTCAGGAACCGCTTCTCGGAGATTTCATCGAGGGCAGCAACCGGCTCATCAAAGAGGTATATTGGGCCATCAACGTACAGGGCGCGCGCTATGGCCAGGCGTTGCCGTTGTCCCCCCGAGAGATTTCTTCCGTCCTCGGCCAATCTTGTTTGAAAACCTTCCGGCAGCGACTGGATAAAATCAAGCAGACCTAACTTGGTGCAGATGGCAAGAACCTTCTGCATGTCCGGTTCGAATTCCCCAAGAGTGATGTTTTCGATCACCGTTCCGGACATCAGATCAATTTTTTGCGGAACCACCGCGATCTGCGTTCTCAACGACGACGAGGTGAGATACCGGATTTCGTACTCGCCGAAAAAGATGCGCCCTTCCGCAGGCAGATAAAACCGCTGAAGGAGAGCCAAAATGGAGCTCTTCCCGCATCCCGACTCTCCGCGAAGCAAGGTGATTTCCCAGGGGAGAAAGCGAGCATGTACATTCTTAAAGATAGGTAGCCGGCCTGGGTAGGCAAAACTGACGTTTTCCAGGCAAATCTCCAGCTCGCCGATGTCCGCTAAATCGATCGTCCCGGAATCCTTTTCACTGTCTAAATCCAGGATCTCAAACAATCGATCTGCGGCGACCTGCACTTCCAAGGCGGATACAATGATAGCGAGGAGGTTGTTGGCGGGGCCGGTCAGATAACCCGTGAGAGCGAAACAGCTGATGAGCTGGCCCGGACTCATCTGCGTCTGGATCACGGAGGAGGCTCCGATCCAAAGCAGAGCAATGGTAAAACTTTGGACCATTACACTGCCGATTGAATTAACTGCAATCCCGAAGAGACCGGACGAATAGGTCGAGTTTAGCAGCCTTACTAACAGGCTCTCCGTCTTGATTTCCGCGACCCAATGACGACCGAAGCGCCGGAGCGTCGATGACATATCCAAGGACTCGACGATCTGGGCGTCAAAGTCCGCCGACTGTTCCATTATTCGGCGCGAAAATAGACGATTCCGTAACACGGCGATTCTAAACAGAATTGAATAAAGCGCCAGGAATCCTAGGGACAAAAGGGCCAGCTTCCAGGAGAAAATAAACATCGCGAACACGGCCAGAACCAGCGTGAGAGCGCTAATAATGAAGGTCGTACCTTGCTGGTTAAGAAAGACACGAATTTTAACTGCATCATTGATACGAGAAACCATCTCGCCCACTCTCATTCCATCAAAAAAGGTCTGGGGCAAAGTAAAGAGATGACGATAGTAAGAGAGAATCAGCGTAAGATCGATATTCTGGCCGGATCGGGTGAGAAGAAGATTTTGCCCGATGCTAAGTACCACGCCGAAAGCTAAAACCACTAACATGGAAATACTTAGCAGATTCAGCAACTGCGTGTTGGACTCGACAATGACCGAGTCAACAACTTTCTGAATATAAAACGAACCCGTTAAGGCAAGAAGAGTGCCTAGGATCGCGCCGACAAGAGCCTGGACCAAGGCCGATCGGTGGGGCCTTAGTAATTGAAGATACCAGGAGAATCGGCTGTGCCGCTGATCAAGCGGTTGGAAATCAATCCCGGGTGCCATCAACACCAGCACTCCAGTCCACATCTCTTGGAACTTGGCGATCGAATACCGCGAGAAACGCCCCGTGGCGGGGTCCATGAGGGTAACGCGTTTCTTGTTGAGTTTTAGCACGACGACATAATGGAACTGCGTTCCCCGGAGGATCACATGGGCAATTGCTGGAAAGGCAACACCCGACAACTCGGTGATTTGAGCCTTAACAGCCCTGGCGATGAACCCAAGTTGTTTGGACGCTTGAACCAGGCCGAATATCGTTGTGCCGCTTTGATCCGTACCCGTCAGTTGGCGGATCTGAGCAACCGACAACCGCATGGCATAATGGCTTGCTACGGCGGCAAGGCAGGCGACTCCACAATCGGACCAATCACGTTGTTTAATTGCTCTCATGACGAGCGGAAAGGCATAATGACGTTGGGGGCAGAGTTGCGCAGACAACAACGAGTCACTCGTAGCGCTGCTAGAGTCCTACAGGGGGCGATCGCGTGGCAAAGAGTCATTTTTCATCGCGGGATTGAACAAGTTGTCCATGCTTTGATAAACAAGTTCCCAGAGGCTGCGGCGAGCGACGAAGAAGCGGGCGTTTCCTGTCATTCCTTTTTTCAGGGACCCCGTGAGACCATCGTGCGTCTCCAAAGAATCTCGCTCGGGTTGCACTATCACTCTAAAGGCACCATTGGTCTCACCCTGCTGGACGTAGTCAGCCGAGATCCTGGTTACTCGGCCGGGCAATAAACCCCAAACGGTATACGGGTACGCGTCCACCTGCATTTTGACGGACTGCCCCTTGAAGATACGTCCGATGTCCTTTGGTGGTATCGAAACGTCGAACACATAATCGCTCGTTGGCGAAATATCCCCAATCCGTTGACCGTTTTGGACGTAACTCCCCTCGACAACTCCTTCTAGACCAATGACAGTACCATCTAACGGAGCTTTGACCGAGTACAGGTCCCGCTCGTCCGCGAGTTGGCGCGCCTCTGACTTATGCTGCTCGAGTTCCAACTCTTTCTGAACCTTATCGGCCTGCCATTGGGCGACTGTCTGGCGGTAAACGACCTCGCGTTCGGCTTTAGCTTGATTAGCTTGGTACAAAGATTCATCAACATCTCGCGATGCCACTACCTTGCTGGCAAACAGCTGCTTAGTTCGGTTCATTTCCCGTTCGGTACGACCTACTTTCAAATCCGCATTTCGCCGTTCGGTGTCGAATTTCTGATACTCGGAAATGTACTTAGCAGTTTGCAAAGCGGTCGGCGACGCTGGCTGCATATTGCCAACGCATGCAAGCAGGTAACCGAGGTCTGCCAACTCTCTCGCTACCTCTTTGGTTTGCGTATCATTCAAGTCGAACTTTGCTTGGAGACCCTGCGTGTTTAACGTCAGCAAAATGTCTCCAGCACGAACGAGATCATTATCATGCACTTTAATGGAGGAAATAAATCCAGCGGTTCTCGCCACGATCGCACTACGCTCGGTCGCGGGTCGCACTCGGCCGGGTTCTTGAACAGTTACATCCACGTGAATGATCGGCAGAGAAGCCAACCCGGTGATGCACATGATCAGCGCGGTCCAGTAGACATAGGGTCGGTTTCGGCCGCGTTTGGCTAAAAAGGATTCCGCACACGTGAGAGCATAAGTACCAGCGTAAAGGCGATTGTATTCACGTCTGGGATTCATGCTTCAGCCACCATTTGTACCATCCGTGTGTCAGTTACAAACGGAATCGACAAAGAGAGGACTTCCGTCTTGTTTCGCTAATGAACACTATGACTGCAAATAGCCCATCCCCGGCGTTAGCGTAGTAACGCGCGGAATTCTCATCCTCGACGAAAGGAATAGAACGAATTAACTTTCTCGTTCTATCCCCTCGTCTCTTTGAGAAGCCAGCCTCTCTCCTATTCTGCGTAAGTTGGCTGGAGGCCAAAAGTACTTCTTTACGCTAGAGTTTAAATGATTGCGTTCCTGCTATGGCTTCTGCTATTTGCAAAACCTCACCAATGCCGCCCTGTGCGCCGCTTCCAAACGCATTGCCCGACAATACGGTGATATCAATCGGTATCGCGAGAGCGACGTTTCCGAAAGATAGTGCGGTGGTCGAGTTGTCCATAGGAGTCCCGCCTCGCAGTGAGGTCATTTCTTCGGTGCTTAGTTCTTTCATAAAAATGTTCTTCCAATCCGGGAGTTAGCCATTGTCTTGCCCGGCCTACGAGGGAAACGGTAAACGCTCAGTGATTGATTACGTTGTCGCGCAACTCCCTCGTCGGTCTCAACGTGTTTGCTAGCGCCTGGTACCGGAGATTGAGCCAAACGGAGTTCAGGATTGAGAGACAAACTGATTCCCCGCTTCGGCGAGGGCTTCTTGGTCCACAAACCCAATGCCTCCTGATCTATTGGCCGAACGGATATCTAAAGTGGCGTCCACCGCAACAGCCAGATTGTAGTTATCTATTGCAACATTCTTGGCCCCACCTCGCAGCGAGGTCATTTCTTCAATGCTCAGTTCTTCCATAATATGTATTTGTATTGGTTTTCGATTTAGTTTTATTTCTTTTGTTTTTCAAGAGTCCCATCTGCGTCGGGACTTTGAAAGTCGGGGATTGAGCCAAACGGAGTTCAGGATTGATAGACAGTTTGATTCCCCGCCAAGGCCTCGGCAAATTGGTCCACATCCCCAATGCCTCCTGATCTATTCGCTGAACCGATATCTACAGTGGCGTCAACGGCAAGAGCGAAATTGTTTTTATCCACAGCGACATTCTTGGCCCCACCTCGCAGCAAGGTCATTTCTTCAATGCTTAGTTCTTCCATAATATGTATTTGTATTGGTTTTCGATTTAGTTTTACTTCTTTTGTTTTTCAAGAGTCCCATCTACGTCGGGACCTTGAAAGTCGGGGAGATTTCTTCCTTGGAAATTCTGTCGGGCTGGTCAGGTAACCGCAATAACACTTTCGGGTGAGATTGGTATGTTTCGGTCTTGTAATTTAGTAAACCTATCACCGGCAAGCTGAAGGTGCTCGGTGAGTTTTGCCAAAAAACTGTCACAGTGCGCTCTAGGGCTAAAAGGCTCTACACCTCAGCCCAGTGGGTTAGCAGTTTGCGCCTTACGTTGCATTTCTGTCATGCGGCAAAACCGCAGCATTGCGTTCGCCCTACACCTTACCTACGAGCAAGGGCTGGTACGCAGGAATCTTTCCACTCGCCGACGAGTTAATAATCGATAGGAGCAAAATCAGCAAAAAGCAGAAGACTCTTTCACAGCACGCTGGTGTCGTCTTGACAGTTCTAACGAGTGCTACGCCCCCCCAACGAGCCTCACCTGAGATCGGGGCGTCACCGTCGCTAACACCCGGTCTACTTAGAAAACCCTTCCTACAGAATCATTTTCGCCGCCCGTTGCTCAGCTGTAATTGATTGTTTTGAGCAGGTTAGTTGTAAGTTTTTTTAGCCTAGGACGTGTTTTATTTGCTTCTTAACCGCTGAGGGACCACAGCACGCCGGAGATGGTTCGATCTCCAGGGAAGTTGCCAATTGAGTCTCAGCCATATACTATCCATTCAGGCACAAGCCAAGGGATGCCGTAACACCACACCTATTGTGGATGGGGGATGAACAAATAATGTTCTGACTAGCAATGTTCGGAAGGGAAAACGACGGCAATCTAATGTAAACCCAGTGTTAATGCAAGATAAATTTCGATGATCAGTATTATGAGTATGGTGCTGCAGCTAACGGCAGTATGGCGGGTGAGAGCCGTCGTTGCCAATGTGGTTCCAGTTAGCCGCTCGGTTAAGCGCGCGAGCCCGTCGTGCTGGGCAAGGCACTGGCCAGCCAACGAAGGAAGCTTACGAGCGTAGAAAAAAACTTGTGCTCCGTCTCGGCTGGGCGTCGATATCGGGGAAACCTGCTCTTAAATACTTCATTTGCTGGCGTTAAGCAAACTAAACCGGGCAAGGAAAAGAAGCGCCGAACCGAGCGATTTTGACGAAACAGAGAGTATTGTATGCGGAAAAGAAGTGCGGGGAAGAGTGGCTTGAACAGCCGAAATCGACCGCCGGCAAGCGGTTCGCCATTTTTGATTTCAAAACTTGGTTCTGTTAGGTCGCGGGTTCGGATCGCTGTAAAAGGTACGAGGGGTTAAACGAAACATTTGGTTAGGCCCTTATGGGTGAAGCTCCGTAACCCAAATGGCTTGCATTTGCACGGCGGAGGACGAAAAAATTGGCATTTAAACACGCTCTCACGCTGTAACCGGAGTCAGAGAACAAATACAATATGAGCGACGCGCAAGTACAGTTTCAGTTGAGGGGTTCGGCGGCGCTGCCGATGGAAGGGCAAACCGCCTCTGGAGAAAGCGGCGCCAGAACAGATCCTCGAGGCAATTGCCGCGCAAGCGAGCTCTGAAGGGGCGAACAGGATGACGGTCCTTGCACTGACTCTTGAGGAAGGGCTCCTGAAGTCCGCTGGGAGTGCAATACCCTGCGCTTGAATCGTGGGCTTTCTGAGAGCGATTTTAAGCACTTTCGCCTGTGGAACAGCTCCTATCTTTCCGCGCGCGGCCGCGAAGCGGGATCCGCATAACCTGGCTACGGATTGGCCCTGAAAAACCTAGTGGCTGGAGGGCGGGCAAACGTGGCTGGAACGCGTGCTTGACGCTGTGGAAGTGGCCCCTCTTCTGTATTCCGCTCCGGCAAATAACTGAGCCAGGGCTTGCGGGCTATTTCCTCTCTTTCGGCGCCATGGCAACTTGTTGCCGACGGCGCCGCCACTGCGCTGTACAGGCGGGCAGTCTCCACTGTTTATTGTCCCGTTGTCGCCTCATAGGTGCTGGCAAGAATATCCATCCTCTCCCTTTAAGTTAAGCGCAGTGTTTATGGCTGCCGCTCCAGGCGGGGTAGGCTGCCCGCGCTATGAAGATGAGGAGGCCGCGATTCTCAACGTCACGCGCGATAGCGGAATGGAACTGAGTCCTTGAAGAGAGCGGCACACTGCGATTGCTCCAGGCGCGAGTGACCGCCGAAAAACCGGAAATGTTGTGCACTGGGGTTGCCACGGGACGCTCAGGCCGCGGCCCGTACTGCTGTTAGAGAATGAGTTTGGCGATTCCAGCCTGGGCCAGCGCGCAGGAACTGGCGCGCGCGCTTGCCGGCCAGAGGCCGCGTCTGCTCTTCCTGTCAATTTGTCAAGCGGCTATGACCGAGGACACCACGAGCCCCATCATGCAGGCGCTCGTGGAAAGCGTCGCGCCTGCCGTGCTCGGCTGGGCTGGTTCGCTTCGCGACGCTGAGGCGATGGATTTTGCCCACTTTCTTTACTGCCGCCTTGCAACAGGCGAGCCTTTGTCGCCAGCGGAGCTCACGCCCGCTTCAAACTGCTTTCGGCTGAACCGACCCGCCTGCTGGCGACCGTTGGTGGCCAATCGCCCGGCTGGCACCTTCCGCGGCTTTATCTCGCCCCAGGCGGAGGCGGCGGCAGCTGTGCGATGGGAAAGAAAGGCCGCCGCCACGCGGGGCGCCGCCGCGACTACAAAGTTTTCTTTATCCGCCGAACGCAGGAAGTTCCGACGGCTGGCCCCGTTGAATTCGTTGGTCGCCGGCGCCAAATGCAATGGATCTTGTGCGAAATCAACAGGTCCGACGCTGAGCGCAAAGCCGGCGTATTCATCCATGGCGTCGCCCGGCAGGGAAATCCAGCCTTGCCGCCCGAGTCGCCGAGAGGATGGAAGCGCGTGCCTTTAAGGTGCTCGTTGTCCAGGGACGCGACGATGCCCCGCGCTATTTTGCAGGCCTTCACTGCCTGCGTCGGCGAGAGCGAGGTGGACGCTTTGCTGAAAGCCCAAGTTGTCGGGGCAAAGCCTGACAGCCGACAAGCACCATGTTACGTGAGTTACTCGAAGGCCCCTGCTGCCAAATGAAAAGGGACGCAGGCTGGAGAAGTCTCGCAGCATCCGGTATTTCTTCGCCCGACTCATCATTTGGCTTGGAGCAGGCACTCAAAGGCCAGCAGGCAGGCGGTCGCCATTGGCTCAACAGCAGATGCGCCCAGTCGATTCGCGCCACGTTGAAGGCTTTTCACCACGCCCACCACACCGCCTCGCGCTTGCTCTTCACTAATAGTTTCCAGTTCACGCTGCCAGAGAACGGCCGCGCCAGATCCCCGCGGAGCTGCTCTTTGATGTCCCTTTCCCGCCAATGGAACGATATGAATCAGAAAAGCAGGCTGCGGCTAAAAAACGCGTGTCCGAAGACCAGTGCGTCGCTAACGTCGGCAGAGGTAAGACCACCCATATCGAGCGGATTGTAGAGACAATGCGAAGGGCAACCCAGGATTGCAGGAGTGGCTGTTCCGGATGATGTGGGAGAATCCCGCGGCGTGCCAGCGGTGCTTGGACGAGATGGGCAACTTCCGGAAGAGGCGCGAACAATTTGACGAACGGGAGGTTCTTCAGTTCCTCGAAAAGCTCGCGCTCGGCTCAATCATGGGACTGCTCTCCCCAGCGGAAAAGGAATTGGCGCGCGCCTCCAGGCTCTTTTCACTTCCAGTCCCGGAACCGGTGATAGATCGATTGGCTAAGGCGGGTGCTTTGAGTTCCGATTTCGGCGACCCCGCTCGGCTCTCGGCGCTTGGGATTTGGAATGTATTTGAACATCCCTTCCGCACAGGCGTGAGTGCCGTGGCCATTAATCCGCTGTTCCGCTTATATGCAGGCGCACTCACAGAAGATGAGGAAACAGCCCTGGCCAGGCTCATCGCGAGCGACCTGTTCGATGAGTGGGGCGGCCCGGAGAGAAGCCGTCGACGCGGCGGTCGGCATGATCTTGAACTCACCCGCTTGGCATTGCTGGCCGGACAAGACGAGGTCCTGCTTTACACGGCCGAATACGCGGTGCGTTGGCTCGCAGAACAGTTTGAATACCGCCAAGCTGCGGAGATGGGAGAAGCCGCCATTGCCTGCATTGAACAAGCTGGACGTGCCGTGCCCCTCGGCTTGCGCGGGGCAACGGCGGATAGTGCCGAGCGCGTCGGCAAGGTCCAGCCAGCCCTGGACCAATTAGAGGGGGCGTTGCAGGATATTGAGCGGATGACGCGCGGAGGTCGACCTGTAGATCCTCACAACCATGCCTCCCTGTTGACTGCTCATGCCCGACTGTCTCTGGAAGTTGGCCGTGCCGATGATGCCCTGCCGGAATTCGAACAAGCGCGAGGCCTGGTCAAAACTGAGCGCGAGCGGGCAACCCTGCTCGGCGACATTGCGCGCCTGCTGGCCGCAAAGGGGGAGCTGGACGAGGCACTCAAGCTCTACCGGGAGAGTCTGGCCGCTTTCGAGCCATTAGGTGACAAGCGGGAGCTGGCGATGACACTGGGCGACATCGCGCGTCTTCTGGTCGCGAAAGGCGAGGTGGACGAGGCGCTCGAGCTCCATCGGGAGAGGCGGGCCATTTTTCAGTCTCTGGGCAAGAAGCGGGCGCGGGCGATCAGGCTGGGCGACGCCGCGCGCCTGCTGACGGCCAAGGCTGACCTGGACCAGGCACTCAGGCTCCATCGAGAGGAGTTGGCCATCTATGAGGCCGAGGGTGACCCGGAAGGGATAGCCAACACCCTCTGGTCCATCGCTCGAACCAAATTGCGCCAGCAACACTCTCGACGAGCTTTGGAGCATCTAGCTGCTTCCTATACTGTCTGTCTCAAGCTCGGCAACCTGCTTGCAGTCTGCCACATGGGCATTGAGTTCGGCAAGCTTTTGTGCGCCTTTGGGCGGCGTGCGGAGGGCCTAGATGTCTTCGAGAGGTCACGCGACGGCTTCGTTAAACTCGGTCGCCCAAGCGATGTCCGTTACGTGCAGTCCGTAATCAACGATATTCAGAGCAACTACGCAACAGGGTGAGGGGCGGTGCTAGACATGAGAAGGATCGACATCTTTGTTTCATCTCTCGCTGACGTGCAGATAGAGCGAAGTTTGGCAGATCGCGTAATTCGGTCAGTCGCTGGAGAATTCAATGTATCGTTAACCGTCGCCTATTCCAATCGCCTGAGAAGGCTGAGAAAACGGGATGACGCTAACGCGCAGAAGGAAAATGTCCCCGAGGACGACTTGTTGTTGTGTCCCTGCTTCTGGGAATATCAGGATTTTAAGTCAGAAGAAGACTACCGAGAGCACATTCCAAACACCGGCCAGTTCGATCTTGTGATTTGCATCCTCTGGTCTCGGATCGGACCCAAATTAGCGCCAACATCGGTCATGCCGGACGGCAGCGAACCGGGATCCGCAACCGATTACGAAATCGCTTGGGCATTGGACGAGGCGAAGCGAACTCCCGGATTTCCGGCACTCCGTGTTTATCGAAATCGGTCAATTCCCACTGCACCGCCAGAGCCAAAAGAAGAAAGGGAAAAATTCCTCCAGCAGTGGGATTCGGTTCGGGAGTTTTTCGCCGATTGGGAAAGGGAAAATGCGTTTCGCGAAGTCTGCAAAGATTACAGAGGGTTGGAGGAGTTCGAAGACTTGTTTCGGAAGCATTTCCGGGATTTTCTCACGGAACAATTGGGTTCGGATACGGCTGGCCGGAGACCGCGGCATCACTGCAAATCGAACCCTTTTCGCGGGCTGGATTTCTTTGATTTCGAGCATGCGCCCGTTTTTCACGGCAGAACAAAAGCTGTCGGAGAAGTGCTCGATGCGTTGAAAAAACAGACAAAAGCCAAGAAACCATTCGTCTTAGTGTTGGGCGCGAGCGGTTCTGGAAAGAGTTCCCTGGTTCGAGCTGGGGTTCTTCCTATTCTGACTCAGATTGGGACAGCTGAAGGAGATGGACCGTGGCGTCGAGCAGTGACCCGCCCAGCGGCTGGAGGCATGGCCGGGGACCCATTCGATGCACTTGTCTCGGCCCTTCTCGACCGACGGGCGCTCCCAGAGCTGCCCGATGCCGAGTCGACCAAAGGACGACAGAATCTGGCATCGAAACTGCGAGAACATCCAGAGCACGCGGCAGCGCTAATCAAGGAAACGCTCGATCATCTCAGTCTGCAGGAGCTGGATCATCTCCTGGATGAGGAAGAACGCGAGTTGCCACTGGAGAAGAGACGGGAAGATGTTAGATTGGTCCAACAAAAGCGTTTGATGCGGGTGAAACCGCAGGCGCAGCTTGCGCTCGTGGTTGACCAATTGGAAGGGCTGTTTGCAGGCGGGTTTTCACCAGAACTGCAGCAGAGATATATCGCCGCCCTCGCTGCTCTGGTTCGCTGCGAGCGGGTCTTTGTCATTGCCACGCTGCGCAGCGATTTCTACGCTTCTTATCAGGAATCTACCGAACTGGTCGAACTCATTGACTCTAGCGGAAGAGTCGATCTTCAGCTTCCTAACTGCCAAGAAATCGGGAATATGATCCGGTTGCCGGCGGAAGCGGCTGGTCTGCGCTTCGGACTGGACCCGACCACGGGGCGAAGCTTGGACGAGGTGTTGCTGGACGCGGCGGCGGCTAGCCGTGAGCCGCTTCCGTTACTTGAACACCTGCTTTCACAGTTGTATCAGAAGCAGCTTGCGCGAAAAGATGGTTTGCTCCGCGGTTCTGATTATCGGGAACTCGGCGGATTGGAGTGGGCTTTAGCCGATCACGCCGAGAGCGTCTTCTCGACGTTGAAAAGCGATGAACAAGACGCGCTCGAATCTGTAATACGGCAACTGGTTACGCTCGGAGGGAGCGGAGAAGGTACTCGTCGGACCGTCCTCTATTGTGATCTCGTTTCATCCCCACACATCGACGACCGTCAGAAAGCAGGCACTAAAGGTCTGGTGGATCGTTTGATCCAAGAGGGGCTGTTAAGCGCCAGTACTGATGCAAGACAGGAGTTGATGGTCAGCGTCACCCACGAGGCGCTTCTTCGAAGGTGGCGGCGACTTTGGCAATGGTTATCTGGGGATGAAGCGTTTCTTCGGATGCGTGATCGGTTAGACAAAAGCCTTAAGCTCTGGCTTAGTCGGGGCCGCCAACCCGATGATCTGCTCGGTCCTCGGACCGGCCTCGCCGAAGCGAAAATCTTACTTGCAGATTTCAGGTCCTCATTGACCGGGACCCAGACCGACTACGTGCAAAAGAGCCTTGCAAACCAAACACGCCGGCAGCGAACGCGGGATAACATCCAGGTCGCGATTATGGCAGGTTTGGCTGTTCTTGCTATTGCTGCTGCAGGCCAATGGTGGAAGGCCGAGATCCAGCGGAAGAAGGCGCACGAAAATGCGAGACTCGAACGGGAGATTTCTGAGTCCGCTGAGAATCGGCGTGACGTGGCGGAGGTCCAACGGAAAAAGGCGGAAGAAGACGGCCAGTCGGCGCGAAAGAACGCCAATCTTGCTGCAAGTCAGCTTGGCGCCCTGGAAACGCGGCTGAAGAAGGCCGAAGCGGAGGCGCAAACAGCGCAACAGACTGCCGACCAGGAAGCGAACCAAGGCAGCACGCTCCGGGCCGAGCTCAAGGAGACCCAAGCCAAGGCCCAACAGGTGCAAAAGAATGCCGACGCGGCCGCCGGCCAGCGTGACGCGCTCCAAACACAACTCAAGGATACAGAAACCAGGGTACAGCAGGTCCAAAAGAATGCCGACGCGGCCGCCGGCCAGCGTGACGCGCTCCAGACCCAGCTCAAGGAAACCGAAACCAGGGTACAGCAGGTCCAAAAGAATGCAGAGGCTGCCATCAGCGTGCGTGACGCGCTCCAGACCCAGCTCAAGGAAACGGAAGCTAACCCCCAACAGGTCCAGAAGGACGCTGAGCTTGCTGCAAGCCAGCGTGACGCGCTCCAAACCCAGCTCCGGGACACAGAAGTCAAGCCTCAACGGGCCCAAAAGGATGCTGAGCTTGCTGCCGGCCAGCGTGACACGATTCAAACCAAACTGAAGGATACCGAAGCCAAGGCACAACGGGTCCAAAAGGATGCTGAGCTTGCCGCCAGCCAGCGCGACGGGCTCCAACCCCAGCTCAAGGGGACCGAAGCCAAGGCCCAAGTGGCCCAAAAGAATAGCGAGCTTTCAGCAAGCCAGCATGATGCGTTGCAAACCCAACCAAACGCGGCAGAAGATGAAGCCAAACATACAGACCGTCCTAAGATGCTGCAAAACCAGCGATCCGATGGGGAATCAGTGGAGACGCGAGATCTGGCTGGTACCTACTCGAAAGCCGAACAAACTCAGCCGCCTGATCCGGGCCCGAATCCAGAACGGTCAACCGTTGTTCAGCCACTGAACCCGTCGGTTCAGCCTGCTCAAACGACCGCGAGGTCCAGTCTCACGCCAGTCCCTTTTGGGGGTATTGCTGAGGCTCGGAACGAGGAAATGCGCGGCGCCACCGAAACGCCTTCGCCGATTGACGTTGACTCCGAGCCTACTCCGCAAAATAAGCCAATCGCGTTAGATCAGGATCCGGTAAAACTCGCTCGAACCAACCAAAATCAGGCCGCCTTCCCTTTACCGACTCCGTCAGTCGCAACATCCACCGAATCGGCTCGTCCAGACGGGAGCGTCGAGGCGTTAGCCGGAGAATCATCTCTAAAGCAGTTCGTCCTCGACTATATTCGAACGGTGGCGATCGACGATATTTCAAGCCAAAGGCGGTTTTTTGCCCAGCGAGTCAACTATTATAGGGAAGGGGTCCTCCCGCTACGGAGGATTCAGCAGATGACGCTTCGTTTCCATCGTGAGTGGCCTAATCGGGACTGGGAACCCCAAGGAGAGCCTCAGATCTTGCCTTCAAAGAATCATGGGCGATACGAAGTTCTTGTGCCTTTCACTTGGAAGGTGTCGAACGGCCAACGCCATGAGGAGGGCGGTGCAACACTCTACTTTCAGATTCGGAAGAACGGTAAGGGCGAATTTCAGATTGTTACGGTCGAACATTACGATCGGTCAAAATGAGCGATCACGACCACTTGCGACACTTTTGCTCGACCCGGGCCATCAGGCGAGATATGAATGCACCGGCCAAAGGGCTCCCCCCAGCCAGCCGCGGAACCCTCCTTGACCCCCAGGGAGCGGCGGCAGTACTTATCTAGCGGAGCCACACCTCGACCCGCCGGTTTTTCTCGCGGCCGTCCTCCGTGTCGTTTGGAGCGATTGGTACGTTCTTGCCGTATCCGTCGACAACCGACGCTGTTATGCCTCGCATCTGTAGTTGTTCGGCGACCGCCTTCGCACGCCCCCTCGAAAGTGCGAGATTCGCTCGGGCGCTGCCAGCACCGTCGGAGAAACCAAAGAGCAGGACATGCCGTTGCTGGTACGTTGGATTTGCCAGCAGCTCGACCAGGCGGTCTAAGTCTCCCAATGCCTTGTTATCCAATTGATTACTTTGAGAGCGAAAGCGGAGGTTGAGGCTAAGCTTGTTGGCGCCATTGACTTCTTTCGCGTATTGGCGGGGCGCGTCCTCGGGTATTTTCGAATTCTCAACTCCAATTGCCTGTCCTGCGAAATCGAGCATCCCAACCGTCTCTGGACCAGCTTTTGCCGCCGCCAGTACGAGCGCTTTGGCGAAATTCTCGGCGTTCTTGTCCACCATGAAAGACGATACCGCGTCGTTGAACGCCTCTTGGAAAGCCGCAGGGGCAGCCTCACCATGGACGCAGCTTGGAAGCAGCTTGTCCTTGGCAAACTCGGTCATCGACCATTGATGGTAACCGTCAAACTTTGACTGGTCGACATCGGTCCGCGCCGGGATCGATCCCTTAAGGCGATTGAAGGCTTCCTGTGCTTCCTTGCTGCCGATGCTCTTCAGCCACGCGATGGTTGCCTCTTTATGAGGAGCGCCTTTTGCTAACGTGAAGCCATCCGCAACGATTATGAACGAGCCATCAGTACCAGGATGATTGACCCAGCCGAAGTCTTCCTTCTCTTTCATGCCAGCTTTGATGAATTCACCATCGGCCCAGTCTCCCATCGAGTTGAACGCCACTTTGCCCTCCATGAGTTTCTTGACGGCTTGGTCCCAAGTTAAGGCGGCATGGTCCGGATTCAGATAATTCTGCATTTTCGCAAAATACTGCATCGCTTGCTTAACCTCGGGATCGTCCCACTTCATTTTGCCGCTGAACAAATCGTTCCAGCCCTGTGGTCCGACGACTCCAAGAAGCGTGTTCTCAAAGAGTTGAGCTGAGGCCCAAATCCCTGAATCGCCCACGCCAAGAGCGGGAATGCCAGCCGCCTTTAACTTGTCGCAAGCCGCGAAGAATTCGTCGAACGTGATATTTTCCCCTAACTTGATTCCGTTCTTGTCGAGGAGCTTTTTGTTGTACCAGAGAACGTTCCCATGATGGACGCCAGCCAGCACGGCGTAGATTTTACCATCCTTGGCCATCATGTCGACGAGGGCCTTCGGAAAGACCTTGTCCCATCCGTCGTTTTGGTACAAATCATTAATCGGTTCGCAGTAATTGGGTTCCACGTACTGGCCAAGCAACTCCCAACCGGGATGGCTTTGCCAAGTGTCGGGTGGGTTACCGACTGCCAGACGGGTTTGCAAAACCGGCCGAGCAGCGGAGCCGCCGCCGCCCGCAACGGTTGCGTTAATAATTCCAGCTCCGGAATACTGTTTCTTGTATGTGGTGAATAGTGCGTCGAGTGCCGCAGCCTCGCCGCCGGATGTCCACCAGGAAAAGACCTCCAGCTTTGAAGCGGCAGATTCAACGAATTTGCGAGCGAAAAAACCCGAAGGAGTTAGCTTGGAGCCGCCTCCCAGCTCTGAAAGTGCAAACTCAACGAACTTGGAAGTCCATTTATTTTGGGGATTAGCCGGGATGTAGAGAAACAGGCGGCGGGAGAGCGGATATTGTTCAGTCGCGACGGTAAAAGGCGTTGGCAAAAGCGGTCTTGCACCAACCTTTGATACGGCAAGCGCCTTACTGCCGCGCACGAAAGCCATTCCTGCAATGCCGATTCCGTTCGCGTCGGCCGCCACTTCGTCGGAAAGCTTCGCACTATTCTCGTAGCGGGAGGCTCGGGGAGAAAGAGGCTTGGTGCCCAGCACGAGTGATTTGAAGCTCTCAATCGTACCCGACTTGTCATCGGGCGCGTAGAGATCAACCGGCCCCGGGTTTCCGCCAAGCTGTGACCAGTCGGTGATTCTGCCGCTGAAAATATCGGCGATTTGCTCCGTGGTAAGGGCGTTGATCGGATTCCTCTTGTTTACGAACACGGCGATGCCATCCGAACCCAAAACGTTTTCGCACGCAGGCGAGAACATGTCACCCAACCCGGCGCGGGCGCACTGCTGGGCCTCCTCTGACTTAATCTGCCGGGAGGCCAAGCCAATGTCGCATGCACCGGCGGCCAAATCTTCAAAGGCAGTTTTCGATCCATGAGCCTCGACTTCGAAAGTCAGAGGTTTATTGGATTCGTTTGGCAAGACTGCTTCGATGTCAGTCTCATCCTCCTTCGCACCTGGCTTACGCTGGACCGACGTCGCCCCTTCGAATTTCAAGAAGTCCTCGCACAAGGCTGGCAGGAGATCCTTTCCGATCGTGTTTGAGCCGTGCATCCGCAATGCTACCGGCCTAGCCAGTAGGGGCACCGGAGGGGGGGTCGGCGGCCCTGAGGTATCAGACTCCGGGGTCGCGGCCAGCTGCGCAACCGGCGGCGGCGCAGCAGGCGGCTGGGCGATGGGCGACGACGGAACCGCCGACGAGATGGCAGTCACCTTCAGCCTCGCGAACAGCCAAGTATTTCGGGAATCTTCTGCCGATGAACCGGACAATCCGACACAGCTGCCGCCCTGAGGAGGTTGACCTTTAAACGTCGCAACTTGCTTGTCATTAATATATGCGGTCGCTTGGCGACCCTTCGTTATCACGCGCAATCTATTTACCTGCCCAACCCCTTTATTTATCGCTCCGTCTTCCGTCCAACTTACCGGATTCAACCATCGATCAGTCACAAAGCGGGAGATTTTAAACTCGCCGTCCGCATCGATGCATAAACAGTAGAAATTACTGTAGTCTTTAGCCCAAAAGACCAATCCACCAGGTACATACGTATCGCCCGCTGACATCGTGACTTCTACCGTAATTTCTGCGTCATCGAAGACGTTTGCTTGATTCACTAAACTATGGGTAGTGTGCAGCGCGGGCCGAAGGGTCAACTTCCCGTCTCGGACGCTGAAATTTTCCGACCCTGTGCCCCAACTTGAATCTAAGTTAGTAAAGTTATCTTCGTAGAGAACTGAGCCCCCGAGTGCGCTTCGAACTGCGGGCAGCATCAGGAGCGAGATGAATGCGTAAGCATAGAACAGATGCAATTTGGGCTTCATAACATTCCGTTGGCCATGTCAGACAAAGGCCCTTGGGTACGTCCGCCCTTGATGCACCAGTCAACGTAGCTACCGGGCGATGAAATGCGCAGGATATTTCTCAGAATTAGAAAGGAATACGAAATCGATCGGAGTTTTCCGAGGCTTGCGTTCCTGGCTATTGCCAGAACGGGGCGTTTCGTGATCGTGGACCCAGTCCTTTTGGAGTGTTGGTGCGGTCTTCGAGTTGACATAGCTGGATCGGATTGGGTATTCGCGTGATGGCTACCCCGAAGTCATATTGCGCCGACGGAGTTTCACAAGGCGGGTTCTTCCAAAACGGCCTTCTTGCATTCCTCCCCATCACCTCGACTCAAGATCTCAAAGACCGTCCCATCCGGGGCTCTAAAGTGATTCCAACTCACCTTACCTGTCCGCTGAATGGGGCCGATGAACTCGATTCCTGCCGCTTCCATGTTGGCTCGTGCCGCATCGACATCGTCCACATCGAAGGCGACTACAGGGCCAGTGGTAAAAAAAGCGTGAAAGTTCTCCTCGGGGCCATACAGCTCCACTTGTGTCGTCATTGGTCAACTGAAATCCGGCAAGCGCCGGTTCGTCTCGAATGGGTTGCAGGCCCATTACATCACGAAAGAACTTTGACATCTCTTCAAAGTGCGTGGTTCGCAATCCCAACCAGATCAGGCCTTTGACATGCACACGGTTCACCCCTCCTTCCTCAGCCTGACAAAGTCTTTTTTCCATCTGTGACATATGTAGTTCCCCCGAAAAAACGGACACGGAGTTTTTCGGTTTTCTATAGTGTTTAATTAAAAGGAATCGGGTGACCTGTCCCCCGAACCCCCTTGGATTTTTCGCTTTGGACTTGCTCCGGCAGGACTGGCCGGGCCGGCAGGCCGCTTTTAGCGGCTCCGCCTGCCGTTTGCAAGGCCGCACCGGCGCTCGAGTTGCGTCCCCGCAGAGCTCTATCTTCCGGCACAGCACCAGTAATGTGCGGCGCGTTGATTCCGATGTCAATTACGCTATTGAACTTGGTTTCATACCTGCTTGGCGTCTGGTAATCCAAGGCACTGTGCAGACGCTGGTTGTTGTAATAAACCTCGATGTATTCGAAGATTTCACGGCGCGCCTCGACCTTCGTGCCGAAGAGCTGGTTGGCTGGAAAACACTCCGTTTTCAATGTGCTAAAAAACGCTTCTGCCTTGGCGTTATCGTAACAATTACCGCGGCCACTCATGCTCAGCTTGGCTCCGATTACAGCCAAAGGCGTTTTGACCGCCTCGCTGCTGTACTGGCTGCCTTGATCAGAGTGAAAGTAAAGTCCTGGATCAGGCTGTCGCATCATCAAAGCGTTTTTCAACGCCACCACTACCAGTTCCGCCTCCAAAGTCTCTCCCAATTTCCAGCCCACCACTTTCCGGCTAAACAGATCCAGGATTACTGCCAGGTACAGCCATCCCTCCAGCGTGCCGACATAGCTAATATCGCTCACCCAGACTTGATCCGGAGCGCTTGGCTCCAAATCTTTGATCAGGTTAGGAGCTACTCTCTCTCCTGCTAGAGTTGTCCGCGGCCGGAACGCTTTCTTGCGCCGAGCAGCCAGACCGTTTTGACGCATTAGTCGCGCCACTCGATTCTCCCCGCACCGAACTCCCTCTTGTCGAAGCTGCTGCGTAATCCGCGGGCTGCCGTAGCGTCCTTTGTGCTCCCCGTGTACTTGATCGATTTGCTTCAACAATTCGGCGTTTGCCTGGGCTCGCAGAGACTGCTTCGCCACAGCCCATTGGTAATAACCGCTACGCGAAACGCTCAGCCCCACGCAGCACTCCTTAATCGGAAATTGAACCGACAGTTCTTTGATCATCGCAGACCGCTGGTCGGTTCCTCCCCCAGTATGCTCATAGCTTTTTTTAAGATCTCCCGCTGTCGCTTCAGATACTCGTTTTCCTTCTGCAACTGCCGGATCTTCTCGAACATCTGTTGCGGACTCATCCCTTGGCCGTCCACCTCTGCCGGCTGCTGCCGCCCCAAGTAGGCCTTCTTCCACAAGTTCAAGCTCTATCCGCTGACCCCCAGCTCCCGGGCGATCTGCACCTGACTCTTGCCGCTATGGATCACCATCTCTACCGCTTGATCCTTGAATTCCTGCTCGTACACTCGATGTGCTCTTTTCTCTTTCACGCTTCGCTCCCTATTACTTTGAGCTCGCGTGTCCGCCAAATCGGGGGAGGTTCAATATGGGCTTACCCCGATATTTCGGACACTAATTTGGGCTGATTTATTTCTCTAGCTCGTTGTTTGGTTGATAGGCAGAACGCTCCACTGCGGTCAAGAAGCAATCCGGCATAAACGGCCTGCTTCCCGCGCTGCGCGCGGGCCCCTGCCATTTATTCCGTTTGCTCTCTTGACCTTTGTTCGACGTTCTAATACAGGTAACTGTCCTTTTCCTTCGGAAAAGTGCTTCTCCACTGGAAGTCTTTTTGGCGCGTTATCACAGGGCTTAGTTTGCCAGTTTTCGAACTCTGCCGGGGCCAGATAACCAAGTGCACTGTGCCGACGGCGCCGGTTGTAAAAGACTTCGATGAAGGAGAAGATTTCCACTCTCGCCTGGGTGTGAGTTCCAAATCGGCTGCGGTAGACGCACTCCAGCTTGAGAGTACTAAAAAAGGCTTCCATGGCGGCATTATCGTAACAACAGCCTTTGCGACTCATGCTCCCAAGGACGCCCTGGGCCCTGAGCAACTTCCGATAAGTGGCACTGGCATACTGCACACCTCGATCAGAATGATGAACCAGGCCTTCCGGTGGCCGACGATGAACCAATGCCATCGCCAGGGCCGCGGCGACCAACTCGGTGCCCAAGTGATGGGCAAACGCCCAACCGATGATTCGCCGGCTATAGAGATCCATAATCACCGCCAAGTACAACCAGCCTTCCTCAGTCGGAATGTAGGTGATATCACTGACCCAGATCTGATCCCGCCGGGTAGCTCGAAGCAACTCGGCCAGCCGATTGGGAGCGATCGGCTCTTCATGGCAACTATCGGTGGTTTTGGGCCGGTAATGCCGCTTCTGCCTCCCGCAGAGCCCCAGCTCTCGCCGGATCCGATCAATGCGTTTGCGGCTGTGATGACGTCCCTGACTTTCCAGTTCGGCGTGCAGCCGCGGCGTGCCGTAAGTGCCACGACTCTCCCGGTGGATCAGACCGATCTGTTCGGCCAAAATCCGATCTTCCAGGCCACGCGCACCGGGGCTTTGTGCTCGCTCCAGCCACTGATAAAACCCACTGCGACTCACACAAAAGGATTCGCAGAGTACTTCGATCGGATAAGCCTCTTTCATCTGCTTAATCCGTTCGTACCGCGCGAGGGTTCCTCGCAGACAATGCCCAGAGTTTTTTTTAGTATCTCCCGTTGCTGGCTCAGCTCAGCAATCTGACGCCGTTGTTCGCGGACCAGCTTTTGGAGCGCCTCCACATCCTCCGGCAGTCCTGAGACCAGCGAACTCTGGCCGCTCGAGCCGCCACTCTCAACCAGTCCAAAATACTTCCGCTTCCATTCATAAATCGTGTACCCGCTCACGCCAAGCTCAGCGGCGACTTCTTTGACCCGCTTCCCGCCATGCAGGACCATCTCCACCGCTTGGCGTTTGAAGCTTTCATCATATTTCTTGGGCACGGCATTCGAAGATAATGTTCTTTCCATTCCTTTTCCTTCTCTTGTGCCCAAAATCTCTGTCCGTCAAAACGGGGGAACCTCAAACTCCATCAAAGTCTACGATAACGAAGGCAGCGTCTTGCGGGTCGAAACGACCAGTGTGCACCCTGAGCAGACTTAAGGTTTACCGTCCGGTGGGCGCCGAACTCAACGCAGAATTGAAGTGGCAGAGGTTACGCCATGGGATAGCTGATCTGTGGCGACGGGCAGAAGTCAGTCAGCTCGCCAACAGCCGCTATCTGGAAGCACTGGCCAGCGTGACGGGCACTGTCGCGCTTCGACAGGAAGCCGATGGAGTCTGCCGGGCTGTAATCGTCAAGGGTCGCCGGTACCGGGCACTTAATCCCTGGACGGCTCGAGATGGACTCCTTGAAGCAATCAGCCGCGGAGAGCTTACTCTCCAGGGCCTGCGTAATGCCGATTCACGCAAGCTTCTTTATCGGCCGACCAAGGGTCTGGCTCTGCAGCGACGCCAAGCGCCGCCGTCAGTCGCAGACTCGCCCTTCTCCGGACTCATGGCATCCTGCGCAAGGCCAACAACACCCACCGCTACCTGTTGACTAAGGCCGGCCGCCGCATTGTGACGGCCCTCTTAGCTCTTAGCTGCTCGTAATGCCGACGTCGATTCCCTAAACAAAATGGCCGAATGAATACCCGTCCGGCTCCTCCGAAATCTTCGCAGGAAAGCATCAATAAGAAGAAAGTAGTACAGTGTTTGGCGCTGTCTGGGCCGAGGAAACCCGAAGTAACGGAGATATCGGTCAGCACTGACGGTGACCGAGTGAGAACGGACGAGATCCGATAGTTGGTTAGATGCCCGCAGCAAAAAAAATGTTCAAAAACCGTCCGTTGAAACATTTTTGTTACAGATCGAGGCGGGTTTGCAATGCTCCTGCCGGTTTTGGAGTGCGTGCGACTTGTCGCCGCTTTAGGATTCGCGCGGAGCGTTACCTGGTCGAGGGTTGAACCACGAAGTGCGGAATTCCCCGACGAAAGGATGCGCATTGTTGGTAGCCGCGCTCCGCGCGGTCCGAAAGCGGCGACAAGTCGCGCGCACTCCGTACGCGGATGAAGACATGAAACCAACCAGTGAAAATCTGAGTCCATCGAAGGCACGACTCTCGATGGGTAGCCAAGGACTACTGCGCCGCAGCGATGCGGGGTGGGGAGTTATCCGAGGCAAAAGAATGGTCCCAAACGAAAGTGATCTCGATTCGGCCATTGCAGAGGGCGAGCTGGCGGAGAAAGAGCATCTGCCGGGGACAGCCTCGGGGGGTGTTGGCGAAGCCTGGGTGAAAGCCCGACCGGCAGACGGCACATCGCGTGTCGAGGCTGAACTGTCGGCTCTGCAGGGGTGTTTGGAGTGGGAACGTTCGAAGGTGTCATGGGATAAATCAGGATCGCTGCCGCCGTGCAGAGACGGCGGCAGATGACAGAGCCCTCATAGTAGCAA
Organism: uncultured Verrucomicrobiae bacterium; assembly: GCA_963731325.1. Classification (GTDB taxonomy): domain Bacteria; phylum Verrucomicrobiota; class Verrucomicrobiia; order Chthoniobacterales; family JAFAMB01; genus CAVSUL01. Next base: position 285,496 of record CAVSUL010000003.1, on the reverse strand, counting down.
TGAAGCGAGTAATGATCGTGGAGCGAAGGGGGGTAGGAAGGTGAATACGGAACGAGACCAGAGCGGCACACCAAGACCGCAGCCAGTGCCTGCAAAGACTACACGCTGCGGGGAAAGGCGGAAGTGGCAATGGGGGACATTGAGGCTTTCGCTAAATTCCTTGCTGGTCTGGACCGAACCGATGCTGGCGGCCCTCGAAAGAGGGGACGACGGCAGGCAATGGCACACGCTAAACGACAAGATCTGGTCCCCAAAGAACTTGGGTTTAGCACTGCAAACGGTGACGGCCCGCAAGGGAGCAGCCGGGATCGACGGGCAAAGGACCGAAGCGGTAGAAAAGCGCGCGGAGGCAGAGCTGGCCCTGATTGAAAGGTTGCTGCGAGAAGGCCGATATGAACCACGAGCGGTACGCCGCGTGATGATTGACAAGCCGGGTAGCTCCGAGAAGCGGCCCCTTGGCATACCCACCGTGCGAGACCGGATCGTCCAAAGTGCGATGCTGCACATCCTCGAACCGATCTTCGAGCGAGACTTCTCGGAAAACAGCTACGGATTTCGTCCTGGCCGCAATGCCGGACAAGCTGTGGCAATCGTCGAAACAAGTCTGGCCGAAGGACGCACCTGGGTGGTAGACGCAGACATCAAGGGATACTTCGACAGCATCCCGCAGGACAAACTGCTGGCCCGCGTCAGGCAAAAGGTCGCGGACGGCAAAGTGCTGGGGCTGCTGGAAAAGTTCCTCCGGCAAGGTGTCATGGAGAGCGGCAAGAACTGGGTACCCACCGAAAGTGGAACACCACAGGGAGCCGTCATCAGCCCCTTGCTGGCGAACATCTACCTTGATCCGCTCGACCACCAAATGGCGCAACAAGGAAAAAGGATGATCCGCTATGCCAACGACTTCGTTCTGCTTTGTCACAGTGAAACCGAAGCCCAAGAGGCTTTGGCCCAAGTGCGAGGCTGGATGGAAGAAGCCGGACTGAAGCTGCATCCACAGAAAACACGGATCGTGAACACCAGTGCCGGAGAAAGCTTCGAGTTCCTCGGCTGGCACTTTGAACGCGGCCACAAGTGGCCTCGCGAGAAAAGCCGGCAGAAGTTCAAAGAAGCCATCCGGAAGCGGACCAAGCGCAGTGACGGGCGCTCCCTGGAACGGATCATTGTCGATGTCAATCGAGTGATTCGTGGTTGGGGAGGCTATTTCCAGGGAGGAGCAAGAAGTGTCAGCCCCAAACTGGACTCATGGGTGCGAATGCGCTTGCGCAGCATCCTGAGGAAACGTGACAAACGCAAAGGACGCGGCCATGGACGCGATCACAACCGTTACCCCAATGTCTGGCTCGCTGCTCGCGGGCTGATCTCCCTGCTTCAGATCACCCACGGCGCAGCCGCAAGCCCTGCACAATGAAGCGTCTGGACGTCTCATGCAGGTACTCACCAACTGGAGAGCCGGATGCGGGAAATCCGCCTGTCCGGTTCGGAGGGAGGGGTGGCGCAACCCAATGCGCCCTCCCTACCCCTATAAGACGCCCATCAGCCGCGCGCCGCGCGAATCCTAAAGCGGCGACAAGTCGCGCGCGCTCCAAAAATCAGGCCGATAGCGCTGTTCCAAGATTTTTCGAAGCTTCTTCTCCGGCCAGATGAAGGATCAGGTCGGTCTTGGAGATACTGCCGATCAGCCGTTCAGACGTCAGATTGTCTACAACAGGCAGCCGTTCCGATTGAGCTTCGGAGAACTTGCGCAAAGCTTCCGCCATGCCTTGTAGAGGCGAAACCCGTGGAAAATTTTCATCCATGATGTCGGCCGCGATAACGACGGTCTCCAGCTCCGGACGATCGAGAAACGCTTTCACGTCGTGCAAGGAAACCGCTCCAAGCAAACGGTGATCGTTATCGACGATATAGATATGCTGGAAACGATGCTGGACGAATGCTTCCGCGATCTCAGCAAAGGTGGCGTTCTTGGGCAGAGTCAGTGGATCGTTGCGAATCAAGTCAAAAATGCTGACCTCGGCCAGCTGCCGGCTAAAGAAGGCCGCGCCTTTGCGTTCCAACGACTCGCCGTACATGAAGCGCTTCTCAAAGATGCTGCTGCAATAGTACGCCACAACACTGGCAAACATGAGAAACGGGACGATCCCGTAGCTCAGGGTAAGTTCAAAAACCATGAGAATCGCCATGAGAGGCGCGCCGGTCGTTGCGGCCAGGAACGCGCCCATTCCAACCAGTCCGTAGATCGTGGGATCAGCGCCCAGATTTGGCGCGAAATAGAGAACGGCTTGTCCGTAAAGCATCCCGGTCGCGGCACCGATGAAAAGCGTTGGGGTAAACACCCCTCCAACCGCCCCAGAACCAAACGTCACTGCCGTGGCAACAAATTTCAGGCAAAGCAGGGCGAGGATGTAATCCCAGAACCAGTTTTGGTGGAAAAGTGATGAGATAAGGTTCTGGCCGTTGCCGCAAATTTCTGGATAGTAGATAGCGATAAACCCGACAACGGCTCCGCCGATGCCGAGACGAACCGGTACCGGTACTTCAATACGGGCGAACGCTTTTTCCGTGTAGCGCAAGGCTCTTAAATAAGCCGGTGCAAGGAACCCAAGTACAACTCCGATAAAGAGCATGGGAATGATTTCCCATCGCGTGTGCAGATCGAGATCAGGCGACTTGTAGAGAGCCGCTTCACCATGGATGGCGCGTGTGGTGAAGGTGGCAACGACCGAAGCCAGAATCAGAGGGCCGAGGGATTCCACGACGACCGTCCCCAGAATAATCTCGGCCACAAAAAACGCTCCGGCGATGGGAGCATTGTAAGCGCTCGCTATTCCGGCGGCCGCACCACAAGCAACCAGGTGCCTTCGCTGGGGAATCGGGAAGCGGCGCCAACGGCCAACGAGTGATGCAAAAAGAGATGAGAGCTGCACCAATGGACCTTCCCGGCCGATCGAAGCGCCGGAACTAATGGAAAATAGCGCCGAGATGGTCTTTACCAGACTGGCTCGGACCGAAATAATGCCATTACCGACCACAACTGCTTCCATATAATCCGTGGTGGATTTCTGGCGGACGCTGGCGATCAGCCGGCTGCCGACGTAGAGCGTCAGGCCGGCCAGCAGACCACCCGCGGTCGGTACGGCCAGTCGTTGCCACCAGGCCAAAGTTTGGAAGCTGGCGACCGAACCGCCATGGATCCCAGTGAACAGGAAAAACAGGGTTTGGCTGCTGCGCCGGAAGAGTTCCGACACCAGAGCTCCCATAAATCCAATAAACACTGCCCAGATCAGTGTTACCTGCCGTTCGCTGGGCCGTAATCGCTCGACCAACCATACCTTGAGGATGAGTAGGAAACGGATGATCGGCGACAATCGCCGTTTTTCGCTACTCTCCCCGTTAGCATTCTGCATTTGTGACAACGCTCAGTCTCCGAAGGCTGCCAAAAAGTCCACCATGTTTTCTACCCTGACCAGTCGATCGATCAGCTTGCCTTCGCGAAGATGCCGGGCCAGGAACGATAGCAAGGCGAGGTATTCGCCCACCGCGGATTTCGGCGCGCCGATCAGGAAAATGAGGCGCACGGCGCTTCCATCGAAATTGATTGGATCAGGCGTTGTGCCGACCGCCATCACAAGGTCTTGCACACTGTCGGTCCGGGCGTGAGGAAAGGCAATTCCTCCGGGCAGCAATGGGGGTTCCTGGGCCTGTCTTTCGAAGATAGCGCGCCTGAAGCGGTTGAAGTCAAGGACCTCGCGGCGGCCGTCTAGCCGGGCAAGCAATTGCTCGATGCCTTCTTCGGCACTAGCGGCCTTCAGGCCTTTGACGAAGGCGGCCCGCCGCAAACACTCGACCGCGTTGGCACTCAGCACTAGGCGTCCTCCGGCATCGCTGAGAAGTTGAGGGAAACTCGGGGGAGGTCAAGGAGTTCAGGAGTTCAGGAGTTCGGGAGTTGCAGGACTTGCAGGAGTCTCGCAACATCGTTCGACGACCGAAATTGGCGCGAAGATTACTAATTTACGACGCGTTATGGAGTACGTGCGACCGCGCTTCGCTTTCGCTACGCTCGGCTACCGCGCGGTCTCAAAGCGGCGACAAGTCGCACGCACTGCAAGGTGCCCCCCTGACCTCCACGCCTGCCGTACTCCTGAACTCACACGACCATTCCCAGCAACAGCACGAGCACCAGCCCGATAACCGACAACAGCGTTTCCATCGCTGTCCAACTCTTGAACGTATCGGGCAAATCGAGTTGGAAATATTCCTTCACCAGCCAGAAGCCGGCATCGTTCACGTGAGAGAGAATCAAGGAACCGGCACCGGTCGCGAGAACCATCAGCTCCCGGCTCACATGAGGATCGTTCTGCACGATCGGCGCGACAATGCCGGCGCCCGTGATGGTGGCGACGGTGGCCGAACCGGTGGCGACCCGGACCAGGGCCGCGGCCGACCAACCAAGCAAAAGAGGTGAAATGTGGGCCTGCGTGGCCCAGTGACCGATCAGGTCGCCAATCTTGGTCGCGATCAGCATCTGCTTGAATCCTCCACCTGCTCCGACGATCAGAACGACCGCGGCAATCGGTCCGAGGCTTTTGCCCAAAATTCGATCGAGCTCAACCATGTTCGATCCCTGCCGCAATCCGAGGGCGTAAATGGCAAAGAGCAGGGCGATCAGCAACGCGGTGATCGGGTCGCCGAGAAAGTCGATGATCGAATTGGCCAATCCATGGCCGGGTACAAAAACGGTAGCAACCGAGCGTCCCATCATCAGGATCGGCGGTAACAAGATGGTGATGATAACAAGGCTCAAAGACGGTTCGCCTTGCTGGAGAGCAGCGCCACCCCGGTCCGAATCGGATTTCTCGATCACACCGGCAAACACACTTGAACCGGAACGAATCCAGGGGGTGACAAAAAGCGCAAAGACGGGGCCGGCGATCAGGCCGGCCGGCAGGCCAAGCAGGATGCCATACAGGATCGTCTTGCCGGCATCCGCGTGAAAGACCTGGACCGCAAGCGTAGGCGCCGGGTGTGGCGGCACAAAGCCGTGCGCAATTGAAAGCCCGGCCAGCATCGGCAGGCCGACCTTGAGAATCGGCACCTCCATACGCTTGGAAATGGCGAAAGCAAGGGGTACCAGCAGGACAAAACCGACCTCGAAAAACAATGGCAGTCCAATCAGGAACGCTGCAAAAAACATCGTCCACGGCACCCATTTCTTCCCCCCGAAGGAGATGAGAGAGTTGGCCAGCCGATCGGCCCCACCCGAGGACACAAGTAAACCGCCCAGCATTGCGCCAAGGCCGATCACGATGCCGACGAAGCTCAGGACGTCTCCAAAGCCTTTTTCGAAATTCTTGATCACGTCGGCCGGCGATAGTCCGCAAACCAGGCCGAGACCGATCGAGACTACAATCAATGTGAGAAAGGGATGCCAGCGGAATCGCGTGATCAACAGGATGAGTGCGACGATCGAGAGGACTGCAGCAAGAATGCGGATAGGGTCCGAAGCCATGGGGGAGGGGAGAGTTACAGGAGTTCAGGAGTCGCAGGATTTGTAGGAGTCGCGTGTTGGAAGTCGGTTCAGGAAAGTTATAGAACGAGCTTTGCGGGATTACCAGCCTTCGCACGCGTCGTGTCGATTCCGTTTCTTCTACTAATGCCCGTCGAATTGCACTCGCCATTCCTTGAACTTCAGCGAATTTCCCTGAGTTCCGACTCCACCTCCTGAACTCCTGCCACTCCTGCGACTCCTGAACTACTGGCTTCTCAAAATGTCCCCCAAACCCCGACTGAACCGATTCTTTGCGTCTGACGGCAAGTGCTTCGATGTCGCAATTGATCACGGCTTCTTTGGAGAATCAGCATTCCTGGCCGGTATCGAGAACATGGAGCACGCGGTCGCGACCGTTGTCGGTTCCGGCCCTGACGCAGTGCAGTTGAGCGTTGGGCAGGCTCACTGGCTCCAGGATGTTCCAGGACCCAGAAAACCGGCACTCGTCCTTCGAACTGACGTCGCCAACGTTTATGGCAGCGCCCTTCCCTCCCATCTCTTCAGTAAATTGATTGGAGACACGGTGAAACAGGCTGTGCGGCTGGATGCCGCTTGTCTCTGCGTGAATTTGTTCCAGTTACCTGGGCAACCCGAAATGCTCAGCCAATGCATCGAGAACATCTGTTGTCTGAAGCCGGTCGGAGACGACTTTGGGATGCCGCTGATGATCGAACCACTCGTCATGCGCGAGAACAGGCAGGGCGACGGTTACCAGGTCGACGGCGACCTGAGCAAGATCAAGAGCTTGGTCCGGCAAGCGGTAGAACTCGGAGCAGATGTGATCAAGGCTGATCCCTGCGATCAGGTTGCCGATTATCACCAGGTCGTGGAGGTGGCCGGGGCTGTTCCTATCCTCGTGCGCGGCGGCGGGAAGGCAGGCGACCGCGAGATTATTGATCGAACCGTCGAGCTCATGAAGCAGGGAGCCCGCGGCATTGTCTATGGACGAAATGTGATTCAGCATGAGCGCCCAGCGGCCATGACCAGAGCGCTCATGGGTATCGTTCACCAGGCGTGGGATGCCGGTACCGCATTTGCGGCGTTGCTGGAGGAGCGAAGCAAATGACTGATATCCGGTTTGGTCTGATCGGACTCGGGCTGATGGGGCGGGAGTTTGCCAGCGCAGCCGCCCGCTGGATTCATCTGAGCGGGATCAATGCGCGACCGGTTCTGGTCGCGGCCTGCGATAGCGATCCGCGCGCGATCGCCTGGTTTAAGGAGCATGTACCGACTCTTACCTTTACGACGTCAGATTATCAGGAGTTGCTGGCGCGAAATGATGTCGATGCAATCTATTGCGCGGTTCCGCACCATCTGCACGAGAAACTCTACGTTGATATCGTGAACGCGGGCAAAAATCTCCTCGGTGAAAAGCCGTTTGGGATCGATTTGGCAGCCAATGAACGAATTCTGGAAGCGATCCAGGCCCATCCCCAGCTGCTGGTGCGGTGCTCCTCCGAACTTCCTTTTTTTCCAGGAGGGATCGCGATAATCCGGGCCCTGGAAACCGAAGATTTTGGGCAGTTTATCGAAGTGGAGTCCGGGCTCCTGCATTCCTCCGATCTGAATCCCGAAAAACCGATTAATTGGAAACGGATGGTCGAATATAACGGTGAGTACGGCTGCATGGGCGATCTCGGAATGCATGCGGTTCACGTTCCTTTGCGGTTTGGTTTCAGGCCGTCCCGCGTGCACGCGCAGCTCACGAAGATCGTGCGGGAACGCCCGGACGCAAAGGGGGACATGGTGCCCTGTCGAACGTGGGATAATGCGACGATTTTCGGCGAGGTACACAGCCAGAGCGGTGCCTTTCCGATTACGATTCATACCAAGCGGATTGCGCCCGGACACGCGAACACCTGGTTCTTGCGGGTCATCGGAACGCGACAATCGATGGAGTACTCCACCCAATTTCCGAAAACGCTCCGCGTCATGGATTATCGGCCCGGAGGTGTTCAAGCGTGGCGACACATCGATCTGGGTTACGCCAGTGCATACCCTACGATTACTGGAAACATTTTTGAGTTTGGCTTTACCGACAGCATTCTGCAGATGTGGGCGGCGTACTGCGACGAACTGGCTAACGGGCGAAAGGGAATGGCCCAGTCATTTTATTGCGCAACCCCGGAGGAAGCTCACCAGAGCCACGTGATTTTTACTGCAGCGTTGGCCAGCCGCGATTAGTGTAGGATCGATAGGCCTACGGGATCTATCTATACGACCTCGGGGACACTGTGGCCTATCCTCACATGAACCTCGAATTGAACTACGGACGCGGAAAGCTATCCGTCCGTCTGCCCGATTGGCTGCAGGTGACCGTTATTCGTAAGCCAACGATGCCGGTCATTGACGATCCGGCAGCCGCAGTACGTCTCGCCTTGGAGGAGCCGGTTGACGCTCTTCCATTAAGCCAATTGGCGAAACAAGCCTCGAGTGCCGCCATAGCGATCTGCGATATCACGCGGCCGGTACCCAACCATTTGTTTCTCCGGCCGCTGATCGAAACTTTGCTCCGCCACGGGATCGCCCGGGAAAAGATCGTTGTACTGGTCGCCACCGGTTTGCATCGGCCGAATCTTGGGGTGGAGCTGGAAGAATTGGTCGGCGATCCATGGGTCCTGCAGAATGTTCGGATCGAGAACCATTACGCCCGGAATGACGATGATCATGTGTTGCTAGGAAAAACGCCGGCCCGCAGGACCGTCGTCCGAATCGATCGCCGTTTTGTCGAAGCTGATTTGCGGATTGTCACCGGTCTGGTCGAACCGCACTTCATGGCGGGATATTCCGGTGGCCGAAAAGTGATCGCTCCAGGACTGGCTCATGCCGAGACGATTACGACCTTCCATAACGGGCGTTTTATGGATAACCCTGGAGCAGCGAACTGTAATTTACAGAATAACCCCTTGCACGAAGAACAATTGGAAGTGGTTAGAATGCTGGGCCAGGTCTTCGCGCTGAACACCGTCGTCGATGAATCCCGGGCGCTGGCCTTTATCAATTTTGGAAACGTATTGACGAGTCATCGCGCCGCGGTTTCTTTTATGCGGCAATACGCGGAGGTGCCGGTCGACCGCCAATTCAAGACAGTGGTGACAAGTGCCGCGGGTTATCCGCTCGATCGTACCTACTATCAAACGGTGAAAGGGATGATCGGCCCTCTCGATATCTTGGAAACGGGTGGTCGGCTGATCATTGCGGCGGCTTGCTCAGAAGGGATGGGTTCGAAGGAGTTCGTCGAGGCGCAACGGCATCTCAAGGTCCTCGGGTCAACGAAGTTCCGGAAAAGCGTCCTTGAGAAGAGCCATGCGGCAATCGACGAATGGCAGACGCAGATGCAGCTTAAACCACTGGCGGTCGGAGAGGTGCAGCTGTACACCACCGGGTTATCCCCAGAAGAGCGGGAACTCACGGGTGTCACGATCGTTGAGTCGGTGGCGGATGCGGTTCTCGCCAGCGTGAAGACAAGCGATGATCCCGCGGTTGCTTTGATTCCCGAAGGCCCTTACGTGGTGCCCTTTTTCCGGACACCGGAACCCCAGTTGTCGGCTTCAAGGGTTTAGGGCGATCTTAAATTGGAACCACAGATTCCACCGTCCAAATCCAGCATAAAGAGTCCGAAAAAACAACGTTCTCATGCCGTCTGGACTCCCAAAGTGACCGGGTCTAAAATACGGAAATGCGCGACGGATCTTGCGCTTTGGTTTTAATGGGTGTTGCCGGCTCCGGCAAGACCGTTGTAGGCACCAGGGCAGCGGAGCTACTCCACTGCGAATTTCTCGATGCAGACGATTTTCATCCGCCGGCGAATGTCGCCAAAATGCACAGTGGCCACCCGCTCAATGATGCTGATCGTCAACCATGGTTGGTCAATCTGCATGAAGAGTTGCGGAGACGTTTGTCCGAATGCAAAGACGTGATTCTCGCGTGTTCGGCGTTGAAAGAGTCTTACCGGCAGATTATTGCTCAGGACTTGCCGGAAGTGGAGTTCGTTTACCTTCATGTCGATCGCCAGGTTGTGGCCGACCGGTTAGCGAAGCGTAGCGATCATTTTTTCCCCAAGGAATTGCTGGACAGCCAATTCACGACTCTGGAAGTACCCAAAGGGGCGATTGAGGTAAACGCAAACCTCGATATCGACGAGGTGGTCCAACAAGTTGTGGCAGTGGCGAAAAAGTGACCAGCGACGCCATAAAACAAGGTTCGCCAAATCTCCTCGGCTGCTTTTTTTTTCAGTAAATCCGGTTGGTCTGACTCCGCCTCGCTAGGCCGAGACGCCGCCCACCAACCTCCGAACCTCATCCATCGGCGTGCGACTGGCCCACATCACAACTTTGTTCTGCCGCCGCTCAAACATGATCTGCCAGCCGTTCACGCTATGCCAGCCGATGGGAAGCGGCTCTTCTCCAAACACATTTGCTTCGATGACGACAAGATGGAGCAGTGTACCGTCCGGCAATTGAAAGCAGGTCAACGAGGCGGTTTGATCGCGCCACTGAAAAACCCGGCACCCGGCGGTCGACATCGCTCGAAGCGAAGTTGGCACGGCCGCGAGTCTCGGCGCGCCTCGCTCATCTAAAAACCGCTGCGTCTTCCCCAAGTCGGTGGTATGCAGGTCAAGCCGCGGCATCGGCTCAGCCCCAAGCATCGCGAGGGTTTCTGCCTGGAACTGTCCAAAGGCCGAACGTCCGGGGTTGAATAGGAACTGACTCAGGAGAATCACCCCTCCAAAAACCAGGGCTGCCGCCAGCGCGAGCCACCGCGATGGTTGCCGCCGCCTCAGGCCCGGTTTGGCCGGCATTTGAGCGAGAATCGCCGCCTCCAGGTTGTCCGGCGGTTTGATCTCCTTTATTTTCGTTGTCAGCGCCCGGTCAAAAGCCCTGCTCTGTTCAAACCATTGGGCCAATTCCGGATCGCGGCGCATTTGCTCCAGCGCTTCCACAAAAACTTCATCGGCGTCCTCCTCCGACCTGGTCGGCGGGTAGGCGCTCAGAACGACTCTTGCCTCTTCGCTCGTCATCATTCAAGCGTCCGTCGGTTCATCCTTCGTCATGGAAATGATCTTGTTCTTGCTCTGTCCCGCGGCGCCGGCCAGTAGGGCCTTGAGCTGAGCCTTTCCGCGTGAGAGCCGGGACATGACCGTGCCGATCGGAATCGCCAGCGTATCCGCGATTTCCTTGTACGAAAGTTCGTTCAGGTAAAACAGTTCCAACGCGGCCCGATAGTTTGGATCGATTCGGGCAAAGGCCTCTAGAATTGTTTGCGCATCGACCGAACGCACAATCGCTGAATCCACAGAAGGCATTTCGTGATAATCGGGATTGAATTCGACTTCCGGATGATCCGTCTTACGCCGGTAGCTTCGAAAGAACTCCCGGCGCACAGTCGTAAACAGCCAGCCTTTCACCTTCGTGGGATCGCGAATCTGGTCGGTGTTCCGGGCGAGCAGAAGGAAGGTCTGCTGCGTAAGATCGGCCGCCTCCGCCTCATTGCGCGCAAGCATGAGTGCAAATCGATACACCGGTCCATAACACTCGGACACAATCTCCTGCAGGTTAAGTTCTTGCGGCACGACACGGACTCATCTTCTTTCGAGAAAAGCGCTTCGCCAGCCCGCGTGTTCTCCGCGGCACTGCCTTGGCCCAGTGTCGCGGATTGGACCTGGACGACTCAAGCCAAAGCTTGCCAATAAAGAGAGAGCTTTGAAGCTGCGACCTTATTCCGGAACACGCCCCTTCGCCTTGCCTACCTCACTACCGTCACCGGAGTACCCACCTCGACATTGGAGAAGAAGGTTTCAGCCATTTTGCCCGGCATACGAATACAGCCATGCGACGCCGGATAACCAGGGAGATAACCTTCATGCATCCCGACACCGCCCGTGATCCGCATAAAGAAAGGCATCGGCGCTCCCTTGAAAATCGCTCCGGGCGGCTTCGGAGTTACTCCCGCCTCCACATCCTTTTGGATCACGGCGCCCGTAGCATCGACGTAGTCGCCGTAAAGATTCGAAGCGTGATCTTTATCTTTCTGCATAATCTTATAAGATCCGGCAGGGGTATCGTGACCTTCCCGGCCGGCGGAAATCTGAGAGACAGCGACCAGTTCGCCGCCTTTGTAGAAATAGGCGCGTTGTTCCGCCAGGTTCACTGTCACCGAGGGCGGTCCCGGAACGCCGTCGCCGTCCCAATAAGAAATCGGATCGAAAGCGGAACCATTCGCCGGTTGAGCGTCCGGGCTGCCCGGCCGAATGTTTTGATTTCCGCTGGCAAAATAGGCGGTGTTCGGATTCGCTAGTTTCGCCTTTTCATTGTCGCCGCATCCGGCCAAAAAAACGGCGAGAAGTCCATACAACAGCAAGCGTGCTCTCATACTTAGGCACGCGAAATAAATGAGCGCGAGACCGATAGTCAAGCAAAGCTCGTCTCACAATCGGGGGGAGCGCATTGCTCTCAATGCCAAAATCTGCTATTTCCTCGAGAGAATTTATGCCGACCTACGAGTATCTGTGCGAAAAGTGCGGTCAGACTTTTGAGGCCTTCCAATCAATGAAAGATGAACCTTTCAAGAGTTGCCCTCGCGCGCTCTGCCGGCAAAAGGAGTGGGGCTCGGGCAAAGTAAAGCGCCTCCTCGGCACTGGCGCGGGTTTAATCTTCAAGGGGTCTGGTTTTTATGCCACGGATTATCGAAGCCCAGGTTACAAAGAGTCGGCCAAAAAGGAGTCGAGCGGTTCTGCAGTCGCGTCGGCGGCTTCGGGGGAAAAAAAGGCCGAAGCTCCGAAGACCGATTCCGGGAAAAGCGGGGACACCAGCAAAGCGGCTAGCTGAGCAGCCACACATGCCGACGCCACGGGAGTAGGATAAGCTTCCAGCTTGTCGGCTTTTTGAACCGGCAGGATGCCGGCACTACCCGGTACGTACGAGGCGCGGCTTTACCCGCTGATTGAACCTGAGCCTGCCCTGACGTATATGTGTGGATTCATGTTTCGACTTACGCGCCGCGAACAACTGCTCATCGCGAGCTGCTGTTTGCTGATCATGCTGGGAGCGGTGGTCAAACATTATCGAACAGAAATGCCGCGGGGGCGGCCGGTGGTTGAATCAAAGTGATGCGAGAAATGCAGAAACCGTTTAGCGAAGTTGTCGATCAGATCGTCGAGAATGATCCGCGGTACGAAAGAGAAGCCTATTTCTTTCTCAAAGAGGCGCTGGAGTTCACTCTAAAAGAGCTTAAGCGGGATCAAGCCGACCCCAATTCTCATGTGACGGCGGCTCAGCTCATGGATGGGTTTCGACAACTGTCTTTGCAAGAGTTCGGTCCGATGGCCATGACTGTGCTCGAGTACTGGAGAGTAACTTCTCCCGAGGATGTCGGGAATATGGTGTACGCCTTTATCGACAATGGGGTCTTTGGCAAGACGGATTCGGACGCTTTAGAAGATTTTCGCCAGACGCTGGACTTTTACGCTGCGTTCGTCGCGCCCTATGAAGCGATGCCGAGCGGATCGGCTCCGCTTCCCAATCGACCTAGCCGGCCGAGTGCCCGGCCGAAAGAGGCAGGAGATCAGTGAGCACCGAGGGGCGATCGCGCATGCGGGCGCCGGAACTTGAGGTCGAGAGATTCCTTCTGGAAAATGGGGCTGTCCTGTTGGTCGCCGAACAGCATTATGCCGAGGTAGCGAGCGTTCAGGTATGGTGCCAGACCGGCAGTATCCATGAAGGCCGCTGGCTAGGCGCCGGCCTCACCCATTTGCTTGAGCACATGCTCTTCAAGGGAACAGCCCGCCGCACCGCCCTGCAGATTAGCGAACAGATTCATCAGGTAGGTGGGTATCTGAACGCCTATACGTCGTTCGATCGAACGGTCTTCTGGATAGACTGCCCGAAGCTAGCCGTGCCTACCTCGCTGGATCTCCTAGCCGACATGATCTTTCGTTCGACGCTTCATGCCGGCGAGGTGGATCGTGAAATGGAGGTGATTCGGCGCGAGTTCGAGATGGGCTTTGACGACCCTGAGCGACTGCTGAGCCAGCTCACATTTTCGACCGCCTACCAGGTCCATCCGTGCCGCTATCCGGTAATCGGATTAAGACCGATTTTTGACCAGATCCAACACCACGATCTGCTGGATTACTATCGAAGGCGTTACATCCCGAACAACCTGTTTATCGTGGTGGCCGGCGATGTGGAGAGCAAGGCGGTGAAAGAACAGGTCCAAGAGCTCTTCGGGCCGGCCAAGCTGGAGCCGTCGGAACCGCTCTATGTGCCGGAAGAACCGCGCCAATCGGGTCATCGCAGCCAACACGCTGTCTTTAAATCCGACGTAGCCTATTTCAGCCTCTCCGCGCATATCCCGCCAATTTATAGCGACGAAATGGCTGCGTTGGACGCGCTCTCAACCATCCTCGGCGGCGGAGTAAGCGCGGTGCTTTATGACGAATTGCGCGAGCGACAGGGCGCGGTTTATAGTATCGGAGCATTTTCCTACACGCCCACCTTTTCCGGGTTGCTGACGATTTCGGGATCATGCCCTCCGGAGTTGGTTGATTCCGTCGAGGGGCGGGTGCGGGAAGCGATCAGTCGATGGCGTGAGTCACCCGGTCTGTTGGATCGGCTGGAGAAAGCCAAGCGGATGCTCTTTGTCCACTCCGTCGAGCAACTGCAGACTGTACGGGGCATTGCGACCGACGTCGGGCTTAATTGGCATTATGTTCGAGATCCCGGCTTCAGCGCGACCTACCTGAAGCGAGTTGATCGGTTGAGCCCGGGCGATGTCATTGAAGCAGCCGATCGATATCTGACCGATGAGAATCTCACGTTTGTCACGCTCCATCCTGAGGAAAGGAAAAGGACGCGCAAGTCTCATCGTTCGCGCGGCGCTGAGGCTCAACGTCACCAGCTCGAGAACGGGTTGAAACTACTGCTGATCCCGGACCATCGGTTGCCTCTGATCCATTGCACCGCCGCCTTCCGCGGTGGGATCATTCTCGAGGACCAGCGAACCGCTGGGCGAGCGCACCTCCACTCCCAGTGCCTGGTCAAAGGAACCAAGCAACGCTCCGCTCGTCAGATCGCCGAAGAGATCGAGAGCCTGGGTGGATCCCTGTTCGGCGATTCCGGATACAATTCTTTTCGAATTTCAGTGAGTGCGCTCAATGCGGACTTTCCGCGCGCGTTCGATCTGATGGCCGACTGCTTGATCCAGCCAAGCTTTTCCGAAGACGTGGTGGTCCGGGAGCGCGAAAGTCAGATTGCGGCTCTGCGCGCCGATAACGCGCAACCACTGATCGTTGCGCGTAACCTTCTCAGAAAGTCCATCTACGGAGATCATCCCTATGGGCTGCCCTTGCTCGGCTTTGAGGAGTCGCTCAAGGAGCTCGGCCGGGATTCCTTGATTGAACTCCAGCAATGCTGCGTCTCCACGCACGGTGTAGTGGCATTCTGCGGGAACTTCGAGGCAAGTAAGGTTCTGGATCTCGCCGCGGAGAAACTCGGAAGCCTGTCGGTCGGCGCCGAACGGAACAGCCGGGACAAGCGATCGCTTCAGCCGTTTGTCAGCCGAGTGGTTACCCATCGTGATGTCCGCCATCAAGCGGTTATTTCAATTGGTCATCTAAGCTGTTCGTTGTTCGATCCCGATCGCGTGAGTTTTGAACTGCTCGATGAAGCAACGGGCGACTCCAGCTCCCGCTTTTTCATCAAAGTGCGAGAAGAACTCGGGTTGGCCTACTCGGTCGGGACATCTCTGAGCTTGGGGCTGTGGCCCGGTATCTTCAGCATCTACGCCGCAACCTCGCCTGATCTGGTCGACAGTGTTCTGACACTTTGCCACGAAGAGATAGCAGCCCTGGCCCGGGAAGGGATCAACGAACACGAGTTCGAGCGGGCGAAAACAAAGCTCCTGGCTCAACTCGCATTTCAAAAGCAAAATATGGATAGCTTTGCTCATGCGATGGCGTTGAACGAGCTCTATGGGCTTGAACTTGACTATTTCGCCCGGCGGCAACGCGAGATTCAGGAGATTTCTCTCGAGGAGGTGCGCGCAGTCTGCCGGAAATATTTGATGGATAAACCGGGAATCACAGTCATTGTTAGACCCTGAAACGGCGTTGTTATGGCAGAATACCAAAACACGGTCACGTCATCCGGTGAAATGGCGCAGCGATTCGTGGAATTCGTCCTCATGCAGGCGCAGAATGCCGCGATTATGCTCGGTCAGATTCCGCATCCGCAGACCGGAAAAGCGGAAGTGAATATCGAGATGGCTCGGTACCTGATCGATCAACTCGTCATGATTCAGGACAAGACAAAGGGGAATTTGACCTCGGATGAAACCAGGATTTTGAACTCCACCATCACAAATTTACAATTGGCGTTTGTCGAGGCTCGGCAGGGCGAGCCAAAAGGGCGAGAAATCCGGGAGAGCGCGCCAGCCGAGCCTCCCGCCGGCTCGGTCACCACGGAAAAATCGCAAGCGGTCCCGGAATCGGCCTCCGCTACAGGAGAGGCTGGCTCTCCGGAGCCAGAAAGCAGGAAGAAGTTTGTAAAAAGCTACGGCTCGTAGGGCGAGAGCCGGAGAATGATGGCGCCAACCCCATTTTGAGGCAGGCTGGCCATCATCGGGGCGACGCTGAAATCGGAATGAGCGCATGACGATCGCGGGAGGTGAACCGGAACGCCGCCAGGTTCGGCTTTGCCGGGTCGGCGATCTTTCCATCGGTGACGGCAGCTTGGCCTTCATTCTCGGCCCATGTGTGATTGAGTCCGAGAAATTCGTGCTGCGTTTAGCTCATGACCTTACAGAGATCTGCGCTGGCCTTAACTTGAAGTGGATCTTTAAAGCATCCTATGACAAAGCCAACCGCTCCGCCGGTAAATCGTTCCGCGGGGTTGGACTGGAGCGCGGCTGCGAAATTCTGGGACTGGTTGCGCGGGAATGCGCTGTTCCCGTCACCACCGACGTGCACTCGCCCCTCGAGGCCGAGTACGCTTCCGCTTTCGTCGATCTGCTCCAGATCCCGGCTTTTCTCTGCCGGCAGACCGATCTGATCGAGGCGGCCGCTCGAACAGGTAAACCAGTAAACGTAAAAAAAGGCCAGTTTCTCGCGCCGTGGGACCTCGTAAATATTGCTGAGAAATTGCGGAACTCCGGCTGTACCGACTACGTCTTTACCGAGCGAGGCGTCTCGTTTGGCTACAACAACCTGGTTGCTGATATGCGGTCACTTTTCTGGATCCGTGATCTTGGATTGCCGGTGATTTTCGATGCAACCCATTCGGTGCAACGACCCGGCGGAATGGGTGACCGGAGCGGTGGGGATCGCGCCCTCGCTCCAGTCTTGGCCCGTGCGGCTGTCGCGGCTGGCTGTGACGCGGTCTTTATCGAAACGCACATTGAACCGGATCAGGCGTTGTCCGACGGTCCTACGCAAATTGCCCTCGATAATTTGCCCTTTCTCCTGGGGTGTCTTAAACAAATCCATGAGGTTGCGCGCTAAAATCCTGCTGTTGCTTCTGACCGCTGGCGCTGTCCTGGAAGGAGCAGCGGACGACGACCGGCCTCCGCAAAGAATCGATCTTCCCGTACCGATCGGCCATGAAGTAAAAGGACTACGCGTTCCCCTGCGAAACAATGAGGGCAAGATGGACTTGGAGATGCAGATGGAGTCCGCGAACCGCCTGGACGAGCAAAACGTAGAGATGCGCCAAGTGGTTATCCAGACGTTCGACCAACAGACCGAAAAACCGGATGTGAAGATCGACTTGAAAAAATCGGTGATGAACATGGATACAAACATCATTCGGAGCGACGAACCCATCTTGGTGACGAGAGCTGATTTTCGGCTGACGGGCGATGCAATGGAGTTCAATTCAAAAACACGCCATGGCCGGGTCATTGGCAATGTGCATATGATTATCTACAGCCACGCAACGCTCGAAAAAGACCAGGGTGATAAGAACAAAACTTCCACTCGTGAATAAGCTTGTCTCGATTCTACTTCTGGGATCTCTCGGGGCCGTCCCCGGTTTTGCCCAGCCTTCGGCCGCCAGTCGGTCGCCGGCCCGAAGCCGCTCCAACTCCACCGCCGCCGCACGAAGTTCTCCCTCTCCGTCGCCCCGCGTGGCTGCCAAGAAAACCGGAGACGCGTCCAGCAAGTCCGGGGCGGAGCAACAACCAAAAGGTCCGACGGAGATAACCGCCACGCAGCAAGGGGAATTTGATATGCAGAGTCGCATCGGTGTTTTTGTGGGGAACGTCAAGGTCGTTGACCCGCAATTCACTATGACGGCCGACAAGCTGACCGTTCATCTGAACAGACAGGAGGACGGCGGCGGTCTCGACCAGGCGGAGGCTGACGGGAATGTCTTCATCGTGCACATGAACGCTCCGCAAGCGCCGGCCGGTGCCACACCGGCCGCTGGTCAGGCCGCCGGCGGCGCACAACCGGCCCAGCCCCCTGTCCGATCAACTGGCAAAGGCGCTCACGCGCTCTACCAGGCGAAGGACGGCTCGGTTACGCTGACGGGTTGGCCGGAAGTTACCCAAGGTTTGAATACGCAAGTAGCGCTGGACCCAAATGTGAAGATGATCCTCTTTCGGGACGGACGCATGAAGACCTTTGGCAATACCAAGACAGTAATCGAAAACCGGGCTGCCCCGACCCAGCCGCAAGCCAATGCCGCCCACTAATCTCCAAATCGAGGCGCCTGTCCGGGGAAGCTTGAGGAAAACTCAGCAGCCCATTTTGAAGACCGACCAGGTCGTAAAGATTTACGGAGGCCGCGCCGTGGTGAACGGGATTGATATCCACGTCAACCACGGTGAGGTGGTCGGATTGCTTGGCCCAAATGGTGCTGGCAAGACAACTACCTTTTATCTTATTGTCGGTTTAGTCCGACCAAACAGCGGCCGGGTTTTCTTCGAAGAACGTAACGTCACAAAGTTCGCAATGCACCGAAGGGCAAAGATGGGGATGGGCTATCTCCCCCAGGAAGAGTCCATTTTTCGTAAACTGACGGTCGAACAGAATATCCTCGCAATTCTCGAGACGCTTCCCTTATCCAGGCGAGAGCGTTTTCGGCGTTGCGACGAATTGCTCCGGCAATTCGGGATCGACAATCTGGCAAAAAATCAGGCCCTGACTTTAAGCGGCGGCGAGAAACGCCGCTTAACGATCGCCCGGTCCCTCGTGACCAGTCCAAAGCTGATTATGCTCGATGAGCCTTTCAGCGGTGTGGATCCGATCGCGGTCGCTGAAATCCAGCAGCATATCTCCAATCTCCGGAACGCTGGTCTGGCTATTCTGATTACCGATCATAATGTCAGGGAAACCTTGGAGATCGTAGATCGGGCTTACCTGATTTACGACGGGCGCGTCGAAAGCCAGGGTACACGTGAGTTTCTCATCAACGATCCGGTCAGCCGGCAGCTCTATCTGGGAGAACGCTTTCGGATGTAAAAAAACGGCGTTACCGAGACAGACAGGCTGGGCGGCCAATAACAAAAAAGACAGAGTCGATATGCAAATAAAGAATGCCAATCCGCCGATCCAGGTCACTGGGCGACACGTTAGCGTCACTGAAGCTATGAAAGATTATTGCCGCCGAAAAATGGCCAGCCTGCACCTCGACTATCCTAAGATTATCGAGGTCCAAGTGATTCTTGACGTTCAAAAGTATCGGCATCTGGCGGAAGTCATTTTGCATTGCAGTAATCACATCACCATCGAGGCCAGTTCCGAAAGCGAGGACATGTACGCTTCAATCGATCAGGTCGTCGACCGGATTGCGCGAAGAATGCGGAAATACAAGACTCGGCTCATGCAAAAGCACCGGCCGCGCCGCCACGGAGTGCAACATCTGGAAGAACAGGTGTTGCGCTGGGAGTGGCTCGATCGGATCAATCGCGAACCCGAGCAGAATGGAATCGGTGCTGCGCCGGATTCTCCGGAGGTGGCTGAGGCGCCCGGTCCGGAGGTGATCCATACCGAAAAGTATCCAGTTAAGCCGATGTTCGTCGACGAGGCGGTACTTCAGATGGAAATGTCGAGCAAGCAGTTCCTGGTATTTTTGAACGCAAAGAGCGAAAAGGTAAATGTGCTTTATCGACGGAAGTCCGGAGACTTTGGATTAATCGAGCCAACCTTTACCTGAGCCCGCGCGAGTACGTAAAACGCGATGGGCTGAGTAGCCGCTAAGGTATCCATGACTGACTCGCCGTGAACCATCAAGAATTCGGCACGGCTGACGATTGCTCCCGCAAGCCGACACAGATGTTTTGGTGGCGTATTCTCGCGCTTCTGCGGCTATGAAGCCAGGGAAAGCTCCGTCGATCCTGGTGGGCGAGTTCTACACGCGCCACGCTGAGGTACTACAGATGAAACTGGTAGGGCCTGCCGTCGGTTTCGAGCGCAAGATTCGCGAACCGACAATCAATCGACCGGGTCTGGCTCTGTCGGGATTTTTTGAGTATTTCGCGGGAAAACGTATTCAAGTCCTCGGAAACGCAGAGGTTAACTATTTGAAGAGCCTGACGCTCGAGGAGCAGTTCGAGCGCTGCTCCCAATTGTGCGGCCGCCAGATCCCTTGCCTCATCGTCTCCCGTACTCTCGCCGTCCCCCGCGCCCTGGTCGAGGCCGCCGCGCGCTTCGAAATCGCTATTTTCCGAACGCCGCTTGTAACCATGCGCTTTATCAATGCCGCTACTATCGCGCTGGAAATGGATTTCGCTCCAACCACGACCGAGCACGGCAGCACCGTTGATATCATGGGGATTGGCGCATTGATCCGTGGATCAAGCGGCGTCGGCAAAAGCGAGTGTGTTCTCGGTCTGATCGAGCGCGGCTACAGTTTGGTCAGCGACGATGTCACGCGATTTCGCGCCATCGAAGGACGCGAATTGGTCGGAACCGCACCTGACCTGACCCGTTACCATATGGAGGTCCGCGGGCTCGGCATCATCAACGTCGCTTCCATCTTTGGCGTAGGCAGCATTCGGCTGGAAAAAAGATTGGATCTCGTCGTCACGCTGAAAGATTGGCACGAACTGGAAGAGGTTGATCGAATTGGACTTGAACAGGATTATTACGAGATTCTGCGGATTCGAATTCCTCATATCACCATTCCAGTTCGGACGGGCCGGGACGTCGCCCGATTGGTTGAGGTGGCTGCCTTGGACCAGAAGCTGAAAAGCCTTGGGCAGAACAGCGCGGTGGAATTCAATCAACGTCTGCTGAATCTCATGCAAGCGAACAAGGAGGTGTAATGGGTCTGCTGGGCAAACGATCCGAGGCGGAAAAAGTGCGGAAGGAAGTGACGGTGCTGAATAAGCTTGGACTCCACGCCCGGCCGGCCGCGATGTTTGTGCGAGTAGCCAATAAACATCGAGCCGAAATTTGGGTGGAAAAGGACGGTGAGCAGGTCAATGGCAAAAGCATCATGGGTTTGATGATGCTGGCGGCCGGACAAGGCACTCGCTTATTGCTCATCGCGGAAGGCTCTGACGCTGCCCAGGCAGTCGAGTCACTCCAGTCGTTGATCGAGAGCCGGTTTGACGAGGAATGATTGATTAGCGGAGGGAGCGGTTTCAGCGGTGGGATGTAATTGGACCACCAGGCAGTTGAGAACTGGTACTGCCTTTCCGCCACGGAAACCGCTCCCTCCGCCTCCTCCGCTAATCAAATGACTGTTTCCTGTGAGCCGTTCCGTTGTATTTATTAGCAGTAATCGAAGCTTTGATGAACGGGCAGGAACTTAGATTTCAAGGAGTCGGCGTCGCGCCTGGCATGGCTCGCGGCGTCGCTTTTATCCATCACCCCGAGGATGAGGAACCGCCCCGTCGCCAGTTGGACCAGGCTGACGTGCCCAACGAAATTTCCCGGTTCGAGGCCGCGCTCATCGCCACTCGAGCCCAGATTCTGGAAATGCAGCAGCGGATCGCCGAAGCCATTGGAGCGAAAGATGCCAGTATTTTCGATGCCCATCTGCTGGTCGTAGAGGATCGGACACTGATTGACGAGGTCCTCCGGACCCTCGAACGAGACCACACCAACGTTGAGTTCGTCTTTGCGCAGGTGGCCAATCGTTACGCCCAGACTCTGAGCGAGATCGATGATCCCTATCTCCGGGAACGCGCGTTCGACATCCACGATGTGACCCGGCGCGTCATTCGGAACTTGCTGGGACGCTCTGCGAGAACTTTGGCAAACCTGGAATCGCCCCAGATCGTTCTTGCTCATAACCTGACGCCTTCCGATACCGCGATGCTGAACCGTCAGATGGTGCTGGGTTTCGGCACCGATATCGGAAGTAAAACGTCGCACACAGCCATCATGGCTCGGTCGCTCAATATCCCGGCCGTAGTCGGATTGAAAGACGCCTCCGAACGCCTCAAAACCGGAGACCAAGTGCTTTTGGATGGCACGAACGGTTTGCTTATCCTGAACCCGAGCGACCAAACACTTTGGGAATACGGTGAGTTGGAGGTTGAACGCGAGCGCGTTGAAGAGGTCCTCACCAGCCTACGAGAAACCAGGAGCACAACCCAGGACGGCCGGCACGTGGTGCTTTCGGCAAACATCGAGCTTCCGGAAGATGTTCCTTTGGTCCAGGCTGCCGGCGCCGAAGGCATCGGCCTGTATCGGACTGAATTTTTTTTCCTGAATAAGAGCCATTTGCCAGAGGAAGAAGAACAATATGAAGCCTATCGCCGCGTTGCGGAATCAATTCTTCCGGAACCGGTGATCATTCGTACGCTGGATCTCGGCGGTGATAAGTTCCTGAGTCATTCCCATCTGCCAACCGAGATTAACCCGTTCCTCGGCTGCCGGGCGATCCGGTTCTGTCTGGAGCGGCCGGACATTTTCAAAGCGCAGCTGAGAGCTATTTTGCGAGCTGGCTTCCTCGGAAACGTCCGGATGATGTATCCAATGATTTCCGGCCTGTCCGAACTCCGCCAAGCCAACGAGTTGCTCGAAACCTGCCGGACGGAACTGCGCGCGGAAGGCAAAGGCTTTAACGAAGACATGGAAGTCGGCATCATGATCGAGGTTCCGAGCGCCGCCCTGATTGCCGAAGCGCTCGCTCAGGAGGTCGATTTTTTCAGCATCGGGACAAACGATCTGATCCAGTACACGATCGCCGTCGACCGGGTGAATGAGCGAATCGCGCATCTGTACGAGCCAACGCATCCGTCCATCATTCGGTTGATCGAACTAACGGTGACGGCTGCTCACAACAACAATATCTGGGTCGGCGTTTGCGGCGAAATGGCCGCCGAAATCACTTTGATCCCTCTATTGATCGGGCTCGGCGTCGATGAATTGAGCGCCAGCGCGGGCCTGGTACCTCGCGTGAAGAAGGCTGTGCAGATGCTCAACTCAAAGGAGTGCCTGCAATTGGTCGAAGAAATCCGGTTGCTTAGTTCGCCGGCGGAGATTCTCGCCCGGTGCGAACTGGTCGCAAAAAAGCATTACCCGGAACTGCTGGGCTAAGCCGGCACTGCCTCGCAAATCTTTAGAGATTTGCGAGGCAATGCAGGCTGTGGAGAGAGCATTGTTCAATATGTTCTATTCTTGGTCCAGGTGGGGAGGATTGATGACTGTACAGCCCGGGATGGTTCTCAAAAGACGTTCCGGACCTGGCGGTGAATAAACGACGATGAGTTGCAAAGGCGTCGAACCGGTATTGACCGTCGAGTGATAGACGTCGGCCGGAATGTAAACACTCGAGCCGCCACTCACTTCAACCGGCTCCCGGTCATCGACCATCTGTAAACCAGTGCCGGATACGATATAGATGATCTCTTCCGAACCCGGATGATTGTGCCGCTCATGCCCTTTCCCAGGTGCCAGCTCGACCACGCCAAAACTGAAACCCTTTGCGTGTGTCACAACGGGTTCGGACAAGAAGTGAATCCGCCCCCAATCAAACGCCAGCCGATCGACATCGGCGGCCGTCGTAATACTTCCAGTGCCTAATTTTTGCATGGGTAAGGGGAACGCGGGAACTGTAGGATCGGCATCCTTGCCGGTCAAGACGTCCCGGCGCCACTGAGCGACTGAGTGAGGCGGTTCAAAGAGCTTGGTCTGCTCTTACGTGAGGTAAAAGGCCATCCCAATACCTCGAGTACATCACCCGAGGCGCTTGCGTTAGCAATCGCCAAGGTCGAGAGAGCAATAAAGGCTAGTAGGAATTTCATGTTTGTCGTCTAACGACCTGCTACGGGATTTCTCAGAGTCACCAGTAACTTCGGTGTTGCTGGCTTCCATCGGACTTATCAGGCCATAGAAATTACTCTCTCGGAGGCTAACTCCGACTTTCTGATCGAACAGTTGAGAGACGGGAGACTGGACATGGCAATAATCGGCGTGGGGGAAGCGGCTCCCTCAGGAATCGAGACACAGACTATCGCCGATGAGGCGTTGGTTGCGGCCGTAAGCCAGGATGATCAGTTGGTCGCAAAGACGACCGTCACTCTGCAGGCTTTAAAGGACCAGCCCCTCATTAGAGCGAGACCACTTTACTCTCTGGCACTGGCGCATCCTTTCTTTTTGGCAATGGCTTCGTCCGCGCCTGACTCCCGGACACAATCGGCATTACCAGCAGGACAGGTTGTTTCCGCTGTTGCTCGGTCTCGCTCTGCAGGTCCGTTTCGGCTTGACAATCTAAAAGGGACCAAAGTTTGATACCGCTTCAAAGAGCGGAGCCACGGAGTCACCGACCATGGGAAGTATCGTACGTAGTGCTACCACTATTCTAGTAGCTTTCAAAGGCATCTGCTGTAGCCGTCGCGCTCTATTCTGCAACCGACAGGCTTCGATCATCCTGAATCTTGTTCTTTCGATGTGCGTTTTTGCAGCTGGTAGCGAAAAGGTTGCTGCACAATCTCACGACGACATCAGTACTGGCTTGGCAAACCAGGCAATGAAACCGGGCGGAGACGCGCCGCTGGAGATCATCGGAGAGCTCACACACCACCTCAAGGGCCGGGCCAGGCACCATCGGTTTGGGTATCACGGGACCAGCGTCCACAAGGGTAACCGGTATGCCAGGCACCAACTGCGCCGGCGGAGTCACGGTTTTGGCTATGTGACTGGCCTCTCATTTGTCGGTCGAGACCCCGCTTTGAGTGAGGGGCCAGGACGGTATCCCTGGAGGCTCGGCATTATTACGACGATCTTCTGGATCGGCGAGCGCCCTCGGGGCAATAACCCCGTGCCCAATGCTCGCAGCTCCTGGGACAAATACTGGTACTACAACTATGGGGGCTACGATACCCCTGACCCTGGTTCGCGCAGGAATTTTATTCCGATCAACTTCGTTCCCCGCCAGAATCCGTTTTACGTCGCTCTCCCTTACAACGATGTCGAACACGGTCTTACCAAATACGAAGCAAGGGAAGCGATTCCATGGTTCAGGCAGGCGTTTGTTCGCGACGGACAGACCGTTCTCAAAAACAGATGGATTGCTGTCCGCCACGGAAACAGAGTTTGTTATGCCCAGTGGGAAGATTGCGGACCATTCCGTACGGATGACTGGCGATACGTGTTTGGTAACGAACGTCCAAGACCGAATTTGAATCAGGGTGCCGGCCTGGATGTGTCGCCTGCGGTTCGCGATTACCTGGGGCTCGGCATTAAAGACCCGTGCGACTGGAAGTTCGTCGAATTTCGCGAAGTACCTCCCGGTCCGTGGGCCATGTACGGTGACAACAACACCTTTGTCATTCTGCGCCACAAGAGTAATGAGCGATTCGCGGCCAAGTAGCCATCGGCCTGGCTAGCGCCCCGCCCTACTCTGTGGCAGGCTAGCAAAAACGGCGATGCTTTCGACTGAAGGACCTAGTCCGGGTATTGCGTGATGGCAGCCGTCGTGCAATATCCACCGATTCTGAGCCATCTCCGCGCGGCCCGAGCGGCTTCGGGGCACGGTTCGATGGCGAATTCCTTGTCAGGCAGATTCTCGGGCTCCCCTAGCTAGGCCGCAGATATTTACCATGAACCTGGCAGAGCCAGTGTGCCGGCCGCTTCTTGCCGCCGCTACGACGCAGACAGGCCTTGCCGACAGCTGAGAGGACCGGACTGCTTTTCTGATAGGCCAATCCGACGCTATGCTTGACCCATGAAAAAAGATACGCTCATCATCGCTGCTTTTGTCGCGCTCGCCGGAAGTGCACAAGCAAAGATCGGCGAAGCTGACGAGGCGGCGAGCTCATGGCGAATGGGACCGCTAGGATCCATAGGACTAGCCCAACCGCCGACCAGGCGTTCCGGCCGAGATCTGGTAGACACAGCGACGGCTCCCTGCCAGCAGGTGCTCGGTCCGCTCGATGTGCACGTCCGGGCCGAGGACACTCTGGAAAATCTCCAGCTCGGCCCGGCAAAAGCCCTGGCAGACCGTTGCGGCGGCGCAGATTGGGCAATGATTCTCGATCAGAATAAAATGCCCGTCTTTTTCGAAGTATTCCGCCATATAGCCTTCCGCGGTCCGCATTGAGGTCAGTCGAGCAACCCGGCCCTGGAGCGTCCTGCAGCCCTCCAAGGCCGCGCGATAACGTTGCCGAGTCCGGCTTTCCCTGTCATGGATCAAGCGATCGAGCGCCCGCTCTCCCAAGGTGCGCCGGACGGACTCGAGCAGTTCAGCGGTTAGTTCCGCGTGTTTATCCGGAAATCGGGTTTGGGCGGCCGTACTCAGGCGGTAAACTTGCGAGGGCCGGCCGACGCCGCGCGCTTCGGCGACGGAGAACAGCAAGCCGGCGCCGGCGAGTTGACCGGCCTGTTGACGCACAGCTTCCGAGGTAATCCCCAGGCGCCGCGCCAGCTCCTGCGCAGTTTGCGGTCCATGGGTCTTCAGGAGAAACAATAAACGGTCGGCCGGACCGAGTTCCCGCCAGTCACTATTTACCAAGTCATCGCTTGACTTATTAGCCATTGGGTTTACCAAGTTAATACTTGGTAATTTAAGTCAGCGTAAATGAAAAGAAAAGTCCCTTCTTCTTCCCTCCTTCACCGGAATGCGCTTGTCACGGGAGCATCGCGCGGTCTGGGTCGAGCGATTGCGCTGGCGTTCGGACACCACCAGGTGAGCCGCCTCGCTCTGGTTGCCCGTGACTCGACAGCGTTGGAGAATTTGCAGCGCGAATTAGCCGCCGAAGCGCCTGCGAGCCAGGCGGTAGTACTCCCGGCGGATCTGAGTCGATCCGCGGAAGTGGAGAGGGTCGCCGGATTGGTCCATGACCGGTTTCATGGCCGGCTGGATATCCTCGTGAACAACGCCTCCTACCTGGGACCGTCGCCCATGCCGTATCTTGTCGATTATCCGCTGGCTGCTTTTCAAGAGGTGCTGAACACCAACTTGGTCGCGCCGTTCCTGCTCACCCGGAAATTGCTCGGCGCAATGGTCGGCCGCCACGCATCGATTATTAATGTGACGAGCGATGCCGGGGTAACAGGCTATCCGGGCTGGGGGGCCTATGGCATTAGCAAGTTTGGCTTGGAAGGCCTGTCGCAAACCTGGGCTGCGGAGCTCGATGGGACCGGGGTACGCGTTAATTGGGTCGATCCGGGTAATATGAATACCGCGATGCATCGAGCCGCCGAGCCCGATGCCGATTTTACACAGTGGGCCGATCCAGCGGATTTGGTCGATATCTTTGTTTACCTGGCGTCGGATGAAAGCAAATCGATCCACGGCAAGCGTTTCGCCGCGCAAAGCGATTGGCGATCGGCGGTCCGGACCAACGTCTTCTGAGCGGCCGGGATTCCGGGTGCCGGACAGTTTGCATGCCCACGCACCGGCGGAGTATCGGGGCTTGGGACGTGACGGCGTCAAGCTGTTGGTTACCGACCGCCAATCGGGCTCGGTTGCGCACGCTCGATTCAGCAATTTGCCTGATCTTCTGGACCCTGGTGATCTGCTGGTTCTCAATACGAGCGCTACGTTACCGGCGGCTCTTCCGGCTCGATGGGCTGAGCAGCCTCTGGAGGTACGGTTGGCGCAAAGGCTCGACGGTCGCCGATGGTGGGGGCTTTTACTGAGGAACGGTAGACCGATCACCGCCAACCCGTTGCTTCCGGGTTTCCAGCTTTCATTTGACGGTGGCTTGGTAGCGCGTGTCGTCCGTCATCATCCCGAAATCGCCCCGCTGTGGCTCTTGAGATTTTCGGAGGTCGGTTCGGACTTGCTAAGTGTCTTTTATCGGATCGGGCAGCCAATCCGCTACAAGTATGTCAGTACCCAGTGGCCGCTCGATGCGTATCAAAACGTGTACGCGACACAGCCTGGCTCGGCCGAGATGCCTAGCGCCGGCCGTGCGTTGACCTGGGAGATGCTCTTCCGTTTGCGGCGCGGTGGCATCCAGATCGCGACGTTGCTCTTGCACACCGGTCTTTCGTCCTATCTGGACGACGCGATCGACCGACAGCATCCCACTTCGGACGAGAAGTTTGCGATCGGGGCAAAGACCGTTTCAATGATCAGAACCGCCCGGGCAAATGGCCATCGCGTGATAGCCGTTGGTACTACGGTTGTGCGGGCCCTGGAGTCCATTACGATGCTAGGGCCGGAAGGTCCGGCCCATCGCTATGCGAGTCTAACAAATCTTCGCATTACTCGCGACCACCAGTTGCAGGTGGTCGATGCGTTGCTCACCGGTCTGCACGAGCCGGAGGCGAGCCATCTTGATTTGCTCAGTGCTTTTTTGCGTCCGGAAATCATCGAACATGCTTATCGAGAGGCGATCTCGAGAAATTATCTTTGGCACGAATTTGGCGACGTAAACCTGATCCTGTGAAATTGGTTATCCGGCGTTCCTACCGGCATAATAGCGTGGCCTTTGCCGGAGGATCGGCATCCCTGCCGGTCAGTATAACAAGCTCCAGCGGTCCACACCGGCACGCATGGCGCGTACCCCCGACGTCAATTATTGGCTCAGCCCTGGATGGATGGTCGGCGGCAGTTGATAGGACTCATCAGGGACCGTGTAGGCATAGGGATGCGTTGCGGTCGGAACTGTGGAGTATTGGTAAAGGCCATCGGGCGGCGTGCCGGGGGAGGGACGCAGAATCATTACCGATTGCCTGGTCATGCCCGGCGGCAGCGTGACGTTATGCACCGTGGTCAAACGGTGCAGTTGGTTCAGCACGAACTCCCTTTCCGCGTCGCGTTTTCTCGCGTTCGTGATCAGAACAAAGTCCGGCGTTCCAACCTTAGCCATTGCTGAGAAGGCGGCAAAACGGCTATCGCGCACATCATCAAGAACCACCGGTGGCCGTTCGTCTTCAACACCATAGGTGAGCTGGACATTACGCACGGCGAGGCCTTGAACGTGGCGTGCGTACAGTCCGTAGGCTGGCAATATCCCGAACATGCTGGGCTCCGGATATTCGCGGGGCGCTTCGGGAACGTTATACGGATCGTTAGTCCACGCGCCCATGCCGCCGTTTGCCTGCGGATCCCAGCTGATGCGAGGCAACAGCTCCTCGTTATGATCCGCGGAGGATCCGTTGACCATCCCGGTGACGGACTCGGTAGCAGGTTCGGCCTGATACGCTGTGTACTGATGCTTGAGATTGATTTGGCGCTGGTCGACCGCATCCTGCATCTTCAATCCGCCTCGATACTCGACGCTCACGTTGCTGATGCTCACATTCTGCACGGGGTGGTCTACCAGTCCCGCGAGAACGATCGGGTAGCGAGGATCGGAGTCAGTTACTCTGACGTTGTCGATACGCACATTTTTGAGGCTGGCGAAACCGGCGCCGACCGCGTTGGCAAACAGCGGATTGCCGGGACGTGCCGAAGCCGGGTTCAACTGCGTCGGTGCCGTCTGGTTCACCACCTCGATATTGCTCCCGCCGCCAATCATGACCTCCTGCGAGCGGTTATAGGACGGGATGTGGCGCCCAGCAGGAAAGCTGCCGTACGACGGGATGTTGGGAAGGACCCACTCTGTATCGTCAAGGCGAACCGTATGGGAGGGAGACGTCGACACATCGGCGCTGTTGCCTGTGACCGGCGTGCGCCCCCGATCGCCGAGCACAATCAGAATGGGCGCAGAGTCAATGTGCTTCATTGTGGCATCAGAAAAGACGATGTTCTGCAGTATCGCGCCATCGACCGTTTCGAGCGCTAACCCGCGTGATCGATCGAAGGTAACATCGCGCACTGTAACGGTGTCGAATCCGCCCGTGCTTTCCGTGCCCAGCTTAATGCGCCCAGTCGGGCCGTCGTTCGGACCGAGTTGCTGAGTGCTGTATACGCCGGCGATGACCGAGCCGGTGTCATACCCGCTCACCGTGCAATGCTCGATCAATACGTTTCTTGTCGGCACATACCTTCCCAGAGCGAACGTCGCTTTCAGAACAAGCGCATCGTCGTTGATCGTATTGAACGTCGAGTTTCGGACGGTGACGTCCTGCGAGGCATCAATGTTAATCCCATCGCGATTGCTATCGACCAGAATCCTGTCGATGGTCCAGTTTCGGACCCCGGTTCCCAAAATCGCGAAATGGCCGCCGTATTTGATCCTGAAATCGCGCAAGATAATATCGTCGGCATTCTTGAGTGCAATTGCCTTATTCGCCCCGCCTGGGTTGCCGGCCGCCGTGCGTACCGTGACTTCGGCCGGATCAGAACTAGACAACACCGGTACAGTTTTGCCGTCGGATCCGATGTAACTGCCATCAATGAGCCCGGGCCCCGAGATCATCACATTTTTGACGTTCTTACCAACGATAAGACTGTTGTCCCAGTGGCTGTGACCCTCGTCCTGCAGACCAATATACGGGTTGGGCTCTGGCGCATCATAAAAGCCGCCGGACTGCCCTGCCGCCGTACCGGGCACGGCTGCTCGAAGGACAGAGTTTTGCGACACGAAGAACAAACCCACGTTGCTGGCAAGATGAATGGTGTAGGTCTTGAAGTCGCCCGGCGGAATCACGACCGTGCCACCGCCGGCCTGCGCAGCTGCGGCGATAGCGTTATTGATCGCCGCCTGGTTTGCAAGGGCGGCCCCGTTCGACACAGCGCCATAGCGGGTGATATCGAAGAAGGGACCTTTCGCATCGGGCAAAGCCCTTATGCCGCTGCCGGTCGCCAGCGGAATCCGCGAACCGAACCCGTCGTCAAACGCCTCGGCGTTCGCGGGTGACTGACAGACGATCAAGGTCGAGACGAGACAAACTGAAGCCAAAATAGTCAGACGACTTGGGGCGTTCCTGGCCGTAGACACATAGAATTTCATAACTTTAGGCGTAGATGGGAAGAATTTCGTTCGCCTTGTTCATTAATTTAGCTGCGGGATGAAAACGTCAGCTCGGCGAGATCAAGGATTGGACAGTCGTGACCGTGGGCGCTCTTTGCTCCGTTGCTCCCGATAGAAGTTCGTGACGCGGACGGTGCTCAGGTGGCGACCGGATTCCGCGTGAAAAACATCGACTTGATGAACCGCCAGACTTCGCGATTTGCGAATCAAACGGGCTTTGGCCAGAACATGCCCGTCTTCGGCGGAACGAAGATGCGAGCCGCTGACTTCAATCCCAACGGGAACGCTCCGGGTCAGGTCAACCCCCCAGCAAGCATGCAAGCTCGCCGCGGTTTCGGCCAATAGCAGACTGATCCCGCCGTGGAGCAAGCCGTACGGCTGCCTCGTTGCGTCAGTGATCTTGAGACGCAGGACCAAGCCGTTCTCATCGCCCTCTATTACTTCGATGCCGAGATATTCGGCAGCAGTGTTGACCGACAGGCTTCGCAATTTCTCAATCGAGTCGAGGCGTGATTGATCGGTCGCATCCATCGTGAATCATTATCGCCGCATGCGCGGTGGAATGATCTCCACTCTCACGTCTTGCCACGCAGCCACGCCATGGTCGTTTCGGCGCTCTCGTTTGGGGGAAAGACTGGATAAAAGATTTTCACGATCCGCGCATCGTCCGTGACGATGGTCAGCCGCTTTAAGAGCGTGATCCCCTCAACGGTAAAGGTCGGGAGCTGGAGACTCCGGCCAAAGCGCAACTCGCTATCTGAAAGCAACGGGTAAGGGAGTTGCAGCCGGGTCGCGGCTTCCTTCTGATAGTCAGTGGTCTGAGTGCTCACTCCGAAAATTGAAGAAGCTCCGGCTGTGCGCAACTCCTGGAAATGATCGCGAAAAGAACAGGCCTGCGGTGTGCAACCGCGGGCTCCGGGTATCGTGTCCCAATGATCGGGCATGGGCTGATCCGGCCGGCCCGTTCGCGGATAACAAAAAACGACGACCCGGCCAGGTAACGCCGCCAGATCGACAGGCGGCCCATGGGTCGATTCCAAGGTGAGCGAAGGCAAGCTTTTCCCCAAAAGATGATTCGCAGCGCCGTCATCTATCGGGACTGGTAAATTCGCGGGGAGATCGGTAAAATTGCTCACCGCTAGACGAAAACGTTTCTTTGCAAAAAAGCAACTGAGAGCCAGCCCTGAAGCTCACCACGTCATGGCATCAAAGCGGCGCGCTACCTCGTCCGCGTTCTCACGGGAATTAAAAGCTGAGACTCGGAAATACCCTTCGCCTTCGGCGCCAAATCCCGCGCCCGGGGTAATCACTACCTGGATATCGGCGAGCACCTTGTCAAACACTTGCCAGCTGGAATACGATCCCGGTGCTTTCACCCAAAGGTACGGCGCGTTCACTCCCCCAAAGACACGCAGACCGCAATCGCGCAGCGCTTTCGCAAGCACTTCCGCGTTGCGCATGTAATGGTTGACAAGGTGCTCGACTTCGAGTTTTCCGGCTTCACTGTAAACGGCTTCTGCCGCCCTCTGGACTGGGTAGCTGACGCTGTTGAACTTCGTGCTGAACCGTCGATGCCAGAGCGGGTGAAGACGTTTTTTGTCGCCCGAAACCGTCCGGGCGATTAACGACTTGGGCAAAACGGTAAAGGCGCAGCGCAACCCGGTGAACCCGCCGTTTTTGGAGAAGCTGCGAAATTCAATAGCACACTCGTCAGCGCCCGGAATTTCGTAGATCGAATGCGGAACCTGGGGATCCGTGATGTAGGCTTCGTAGGCGGCGTCGAAGAGAATGATTGCGCCGTGCTGCTGGGCATACCGTACCCATTCCGCCAATTGCGTTCGCGTGGCAACGGCGCCGGTCGGGTTATTGGGATAGCACAGATAGATGAGGTCGACCGGTTCGCTCGGTAGCGACGGTACAAAGCCGTTTGCCTCGGTACATGGCAAATAGAATAACCCTTCGTATCCCCCGCGGTCATTTGCCGGTCCGGTGTGTCCGGCCATGACGTTGCTATCGACGTACACCGGATAGACCGGGTCCATCACCGCGATTCGATTCTGCGATCCAAAGATGTCCAAAATATTGCCGCAATCACATTTGGAACCGTCGGAAACAAAGATCTCGTCGTCCGCGACGGCCATTCCCCGTCTGCGAAAATCATTTTCGGCGATCGTCTCTCGAAGAAATTCATAGCCTTGTTCCGGTCCATAACCGCGGAATGTCTCGCGGCGTCCCATCTCGTCGACCGCATGATGTAACGCGTTGACCACGGCGTTGGGCAGGGGTTCAGTGACGTCACCAATTCCGCACCGAATGATTCTGCCAGCCAGCGCCGGATGCGCCGCGGAGAATTCGCGGACGCGGCGAGCGATCTCCGGGAAGAGATAACCTGCTTTTAACTTGAGATAATTTTCGTTGAGTAAAGCCATCGTTACCGGAACGAACCGACGAACGGTGAACGACGAGCGGCCGGCGAGCAAGTGGCTCTTCGATACCTTGTCGCCGGTCCGTCTGTTCAGTCAGGCCGCTTCGAAGTGCTTCTCGACTTCACTCCAATTTACCGTGTTCCACCAGGCCTTCAGATAATCTGGCCGGCGGTTCTGGTAGTTGAGGTAGTAAGCGTGTTCCCAGACGTCCACACCGAGGAGAGGTTTGTAGCCGTCCATGATTGGGCTGTCCTGGTTCGGAGTGGAGATCACTTCGAGCTGACCGGACTTATTCACCACCAGCCAAGCCCAGCCACTTCCAAACCGGCCCGCCCCCGCCGCCTGAATTTTTTCTTTAAATTGATCGAAGCTGCCGAAAGTAGACTTCAACGCCTCGGCTAGTTTTCCTTTCGGTTCGCCACCGCCCTTTGGACCCATGATCTTCCAGAAAAAGGAGTGATTCGCATGGCCCCCTGCGTTGTTACGAATCACGGTCCGGATGGATTCAGGGACCGCGCTCAGGTTGGCTAAAAGTTGTTCAACCGGCTTGGCGGCCAGATCAGGATAATCCTTCAATGCGTTGTTGGCTGCGTTGATATAAGCCTGATGATGCTTGTCATGATGCAACTCCATCGTTTTGGCGTCGATGTGCGGCTCTAAAGCATCAAATGGGTAGGGTAATGGAGGTAACTCGTAGGCCATAATTTTACAAGGTTTAAGGGTTTCAAGAACGAGCCTGTCAGCGACTCCTGATTCTCGTTCAAACAAACCAAACGCGAGTTCACCGGGATAGCAAATCGCAAATCACGGGGCAACGCCGATGGCCGATGGCCAATGATCATGGGCCATCGGCCATCGACCATTGGCCATGGGTCATCGGTCATCGACCATCGTCATCGCTCATCCTTCTTGGCTATCACGGCGGAGCGAAGCGAAGCTGCGTAGGCAATCGCTATTCGTTTGACACCTTTAATCTGTTTCGCAATCGAGCGTAACTGAGCCAATATTCGGACCAGCATGACTTCATTCTTGTAGCCTCCCGCGTAGCAGAACTCCGGCTTCACCGCCATATGCAACAAAGTGAGCGCATCAGCTTCAACGCGCGAATAAACAACAACGCCGGCCAGGTCATGGCTTCCGCCACGATCGATCAAGGCATAAAGAGTCTGCACATCCAGGCCGTCGATACCGATGCGGAGCAAGTGGCCGTCGACGATGATTCGGGGAAAGCCGTAGTGTTTGATCGAATCGTTTATCCGCGAACTATGCTCTCCTTGATGAGGGTGGAAGAACATCAAGGATTCCAATTCCTCGCGGCGGTTAGCGGTCAAAGAGGACGAAAAAACCAGAGGCAACACCAGCCCTCTCTCTAGGTGCTCTATTCTCCCATGTCAAATTAGAGAAAAGCTAGTGCGTGGTCTCGCCTAGAGCGAACGTTTTGAAAAAGAAGGACTCGACGCCTTGGAGAACTCGCCGATATCATACCGACAGGGTTGTATGCCTCAGCTTTCTCCCCGGAAACGCAAGAAGCGGCAAACTCAACTTCGCGAGGCGCAAAGACGACGTCGAGCGCGGTTGAAGGAAGAGTCGAAGTGTTTTCTGCAGGTCATTCTTGACGAAGAGACCCTCTCGCAGCTGCGCCAGTACAGCCGCTCAATCCAGCAATCGGTTCAGACCTGCGCGGCGGAAATCATTCAGCGGGCGCTGCAGGACGGTCCTGTAAGCCGAGAAGCCGGTCATCCGCCGTTTGTCCCTGAGCTGATTTCTTCCAAAGATTCCGGCTCCGACCAGTTGGATTTATTTGTTCGCTAGCGGCATAAGACTGCGAATGCTTCACCAGATCACCGCCTTCCTCGATGATTATCTCCGCATCCGCGAGATCGAAGACTACCCGAATGCCATGAACGGGTTGCAAATAGAAAACTCCGGCTCCATTACGAGGATTGGCGCGGCGGTAGATGGGAGTGAAGCGATTCTCCAACAGGCGGCAGATCGTGGAATCGATTTCCTGATCGTGCATCATGGTTTGTTCTGGGCCGGGCTAGCCCCGGTGGCCGGTCCGCAGTATCGGAAACTGAGTCTTGCTGTGAAAAAGGGGATCGCCGTTTACGCCGCACATCTGCCCCTGGACGTGCATCCTGAGATTGGTAATAACGCGTTGTTCGCTGAGGCGATTGGCCTGACCGAAGTAAAACCGTTTCTGGTGCAGCGCGGCCTGCCGGTTGGTTGCCGGGCGGCGGTTGACCTGCCACGCGCCGAACTTCTCAAGAGAGTTGCGCTCGTCATTGGACGCGCTCCCTGGAGTTGTTCAGCAGGTCCGGAAAGTTGCCGGGCAATCGGAGTGGTAACAGGAGCGGGCGGTTCCCTGCTGAGTCAAGCCGCCAACGAACACATCGATACGTTTGT
Source organism: uncultured Verrucomicrobiae bacterium (assembly GCA_963731325.1). Lineage (GTDB taxonomy): Bacteria > Verrucomicrobiota > Verrucomicrobiia > Chthoniobacterales > JAFAMB01 > CAVSUL01. The sequence continues at coordinate 249,856 of CAVSUL010000003.1, read as the reverse complement.
CACGGGAGAAGGCCCACAGCACACGTTCTCACTCGCGGAGGAGTTGCGCGTAAACCTGATTTACGCCGGGCATTACGCTACTGAGACCTTCGGTGTTCGAGCGTTAGCGAAGAAAGTTTCGCGTAAATTCGGGTTGCCTTTTGAGTTTCTCGATCATCCTTCCGGTCTATGACAGGAGCGCGCCAGCTTTCCGCCAGTTCCGCCGCCGCTGAAGTTCAACAGGATGAATCCAGCGTCGGACGCGATTTTTTCCAGGTTGATCCTCTGGTTTGCGCCCGGTCAATGATCGGCTGCGAGCTTGTCTGGGGTGACACTGCCGGGATCATCGTGGAAACCGAAGCCTACGCCGCAGTCGGCGACCAGGCGGCCCATACCTTCATGCGCGCGCTCGCTCGCTCGTTCGTCCAAGAAAAATTGCCGGGCACCCTCTACGTCTACCTGAATTACGGGATGCATTGGCTTTTGAATTTTCTGGTCAAAGGACCGGAAGAGTATGGTTTTGTCCTGGTGCGCGCACTGCAACCTACCCGGGGAATAGCGACAATGCAGCAGCGCCGGAAATGTCTGACGGAAAAAAAACTCTGTTCCGGTCCGGGCAAGCTGACGCAAGCGCTCGGCATCGACGGTACGAGCCACGGTATCGACTTTTTCGGCCTGCGGGACGTCGTTTTGCAAAAACGTCAACTGCCAGTTCTGGTGGAGGTAGACCGCCGGATCGGAATCACCAAGTCCGCCCACCTCGAATGGAGGTTCCTCTTGGCTGAGTCTTCTTTTGTCAGTGTACGGAAACGGAAAACCCGCCTCAGAACGGGCTGAGGCGGGTACATAAATCCTCCTAAGGCCGAGACCTTATTTGGAGTAACCCGTGGTCGGCGCTGGTGGTGGCGGAGGAGGTGGTGGTTCCTTCTTCGCACAAGCGGAAACGCCAAGCGCCATAGCGGTAACGGCTACTAATGTCAGGTACTTAACAATGTTCAATCGGTCTCGCCTCCTTTCCTAGCTGGCAGCAATTCCGTATTAGGCTGAACCGTCGGCGGATACAAATGGAAATTGAGAAATTTGCTCTAGGCGAGAATTTCGACCAATGCGCCGGTCTGCACGAGATCGAAGAGCCGTACAACGTCTTCATTTCTCATGCGGACGCATCCGTGGCTGGCCGGAGTCCCGATCAAATCCTCCTGATTGGTGCCATGGATGTAGATGTAGCGATTCTTGGTATTGGCATTTTCCGACTCCAGACCTTCGAGCCAGAGAATGCGGGAAGTGATCAAATCACTCTCACTCGCCCAGTCCAGCTCGCGATCAGCCGGTTTCCGGCCGATAAAGACCGTATTGATCGGTTGATTCTCGCCGATTTTTTCCGCGATCCGAAATCGGCCAATCGGTGTTTGCCGGCTGCCCATTTCGGTTCCCAAGCCGAACCGAGACGTTGAAATGGGGAACTCGGCTACGATGGTTTCATCGCGAAAGATCGAGAGCCGCTGATTTCGGACTCGAACGACAATCTTGAGTGGCTCCATATTCCTTCTATTGTATCGACTTCTCTCGCTTGCGGATCAATGGATCGAGTCCAGGCTTGTGAGCAAGCATGGAGTATCGCTCTGTGCGAGTGGAGACAAAAAGGTATGAATCGTGATTACAATGTCGCTATCGTCGGCGCCACGGGGGCGGTCGGCAGCGAGTTCAGGCAGCTTTTGGAGCAGCGCGCTTTCCCGGTGCGAAACCTGCGGCTTCTCGCCTCGAGCCGATCAGCCGGACGACTTTTACCTTTTCGAGGGCAAGACCTCCCGGTCGAACCATTAGTTCCAGGCTCGTTTCGCGATGTGGAGATCGCCTTGTTCAGTGCCGGTGGCGCTACCTCAAAGGAGTACGCCCGATCCGCGACCGAAGCCGGAGCGATCGTCATCGATAACTCATCGGCATTCCGTATGGAGCGTGACGTGCCGCTCGTCATTCCGGAGGTCAACGGTGATGACGCTCAGACGCACCGTGGGATTCTGGCCGTTCCGAACTGCACAACCATTGTCGCCATGATGGCGCTCTTTCCCCTGCATCGCGCTTTCGGTCTTCGACGGGTGATCGCGGCAAGCTACCAGGCTGTTTCCGGCGCAGGCGCCAAGGGAATTGACGAATTGGCAAAGCAGATCGAAGAGAGCTCTGCTGGAAACGCCCTCGACCACCACGTATTTCCTCATCCGATTGCCTTTAATGTTTTGCCGCACATCGGCATTTTCCAGGAAAACGGGTACACCCAGGAAGAGACAAAATTCCTGAATGAGAGCCGGAAAATTTTGCATCATCCCAATCTGCTTGCCTCGATCACCTGCGTCAGGGTGCCGGTCTATCGCGCGCACTCGGTCGCGATTAACGCGGAGTTTGAACGCCCGGTTTCGGTGAGGGAAGCGCGCGAATGTCTGGCCACATTTCCGGGGCTGGAGTTGTTTGACGACGGGTCAAAGTGTCGCTATCCAATGCCTCTGACGTGCGCCGGCAAAGACAATTGCCAGGCCGGGCGATTGCGCCTCGATACAGCATTGGACAATGGTTTGGCTTTTTGGGTGTGCGGCGACCAGATCAGGAAAGGGGCCGCCCTCAACGCGATCCAGATAGCCGAAGCTTTGGCGGATCGCGCAGCGACGACCGTTCAACATCGCATTCGACAGCGCAGTTGACAGGTGAGGTCTGGTGTTTGGAGTGCGCGCGACCTGTCGCCGCTCTAAGAGATAGCGCGCGACCGCGATTCTCAACAGAGAGGGAACCGCCAGCTGCCGAGTGTTTGTGGCGAAAAAGTCCGCGTGTTCACAGCCGCGCTCGGTGCAGCGCCAAAGCGGCGACAAGTTGCACGCACTCAAAACGCCTTAGGCAGGGCCCGCCTTGCTCTTAAAAAGGCGGCTTTTCTGAACTTGCAAATCCCGCACTTTCCAGCATTGTAATGCAATATCATGCAACCTATGGCAGATCATGGCAGTTCGTGGCTTCCCGAGGAACGGCGAGAGAGAATACTTCGCCTGCTTGATGAGGAAGGTCGACTCATTGCTCAAGCCGCTGCGGAACGTCTGGGGGTCTCCTTAGACACTGTCCGCCGGGACTTGGATTTTCTCTCTGAACAAAACCTGGTACGTCGTGTCCGTGGTGGTGCGCTCCGCCGATCGCCTGCTCTGCAGCCACTCCAAAACCGTCAACAAACAAATGTCGATATTAAATCGGGAATAGCGGAAAAAGCGGCGCAACTTATCAGTAGAGAAAGCTTTGTGTACTTCGACGATGGATCAACAGTCCAGCGGGTCGCGGCTTTTCTTCCTCCCGACCTCCAGTTTGCCGCAATGACCCGCCAGATCTCGACTGCCCAGGAACTGATCGAATTATCCGCTGCCGAAGTCTTCCTCATTGGCGGCCGAATCGATCGCCGGGACGGTATTACCAATTCCCCGAGAATTCTTCAAGACATCGGCTCGAGCAGGTTTGATTTACTGCTCCTCGGCGTTTGCAGCCTCGATGAGCACGAAGGCCTCGGAGCGCGTACCCCGGAGGAAATGGAACTGAAACGCGTGTTACTCAGGTCCAGCGCAAAGGTAGCTGGCCTCGTCACCAGTGATAAGTTCGGTACGAGTGCGCCGTTCCTGGTTGGAGAGCCCGGATTGCTCGATTACCTGGTGACTGACGAGCCGGAAAAAGGGCGTGCTCGCTTTAGCCGGTTCGGCGTGACGGTGATCTGAGATCCGACAATGGTCTGTATGCTCCCGCTCGACCGGGCTCGGCTCGCGATCATTTTTGCCTTTGTCGCTAATGGTTTTCTCGGTGCGACTTGGCTTGCTCACATTCCGGAACTCAAGACACGTCTCCAGCTCTCTGACGGCCAATTGGGCCTGGCGCTCTGGGCAGCGGCGGTCGGACTGCTCACTGGCATGATTTCCTCGGCCCCAACCATGAAAAAGTTGACCAGTCGCCGAGGAACCTGGATCGGCATGGCTGGACTTGCGATCGGCACTGTGCTTCCGATCATCTCCACCACCTATCTGCTGCTTTTTCCAGCTCTCTTCATTTTCGGCTTTTGGAATGGTTTGATGGATGCCTGCATGAACACCCAAGCGGGCCATTTGCAGAATTCCGCGGAACGCTCAGTGATGTCGTTCATTCACGCATCCTGGAGTATCGGAAGTTTGGCGGGAGGCGTGGTTGGCGCAATTTTCCTTGGTTCAGGCAGTCCGCCCTGGTTCCACGCCGGTGCCGTCTGCGTTCTTTTTGTCGGCGCGGCGTTTTGGATACGGCCACAGCTGTTAGAGACCAGGGAAACAGCGAACCAGTCTTTCCCGATCGCGATCCCGCAGGGTCGATTGGTTCTTTTAGGGCTGATCTGTCTTTTGACGATGCTGGGCGAAGGAGCAATTGCTGATTGGTCTGGCGTATTCCTGCACGAACGGTTCGGCCTCACCAAGGCGGGGTCGACCGCCGGGTACACTGCCTTTTTCCTTTTGATGTTTATCGCACGACTTGTTGGCGATCGCGTTGTGCAACGAGTCGGACGGCGCCGAGCGGTCATTGGCGGCCTCTGGGTAGCAGCCACCGGATTAGCTATCGCTATGGTGAGCCCTTTGTCCTGGATGACACTCGCTGGCTTTGGGTTGGTTGGTTTTGGGGTCGGGAACTCGGTGCCTTCAGTGTTTGCCGGGGCGGCGGAACATGATCAACGAGCCGTCGGACATTCAATCGCCGGAGTGGCTACGCTGGGTTACCTCGGCTTTTTTACCGGGCCGGCGTTGATTGGCGGAATCGCTCAGAGCAGCAGCTTAGGGACAAGCCTGGGGCTGGTCGCGACGCTTCTCGGCCTGGCCGGCCTGCTGGGGGTGTGGGGTTTTGGAAAAACGGCGAACCAATGAGCGTCTCGACATATCGAAAACGCGGGGAATGGCCCAGGCAAGCTGGACCCAGGGTACGAACGAGGCCGGACGTGTCGGACTTCAAGGTAGGATAAGCTTCCAGCTTCTCAGCTTTTTCAACCGGCGGGATGCCTGCGCTGCCTGGTAGGGACGAGGTCGTCCGCGCTATCTTAAATTTGCAAGGAAGGTGCGCACAGATTTTGCTTGCTCTTGACTGATCGGTTTACTATATTGCAATCCTCATGAGGCAATGCGAGTCCAAGGTCCGGTTATTGCAGACCGCCCATGCGCTCATCTGGAGCCAGAGTTATGGGTCGGTCGGAGTCGACCAGATCTGCGAACGATCGGGTGTAAAAAAAGGCAGCTTTTACCACTTTTTTCGTTCCAAATCGGAGTTGACTGTTGCCGCGTACGAGTACTACTGGGAACAGGTCCGCGCCAACTTCGACCGGATTTTTTCCGCCCAGAACCCGCCTTTGGTCCGGCTCGATAATTACTTCGCTCATGTCTACGAATCTCAGAGCGAGAAGCTAAAGAAAACCGGACGGCTTCTCGGCTGCCCTTTCATGTCCTTGGGATGCGAACTGAGTACCCAGGATGAGAATATTCGGCAGATGGCGCAGCAGATAGCCGACCGAAAGTGCCGTTATCTGGAGTCAACTCTGCGTGATGCCATGGACGTGGGCGATATCCCCAAGTCGGATCCGAAGCAACTGGCGCAGGAACTGGGTTCGTACGTTGCCGGCATCGTTCAAGAGGCTAAGATCGCGAACGATTTGCGGGTCCTCGAGCGGATTAAGCCCGGCGCTTACCGATTGCTCGGTGTACGCTCCGAAGCGGTCGTTTAATCGCGCATCGGCGCTGAACGACTTTCTGAAAGCCGCGGCGCGCCTTACTATTTTCCTGCGCTGAAAGCTCATGCCGCTTTGACTGAGTCCGGTCCACCTGCTAGTTGCCTCCATGGATCTCCAACTCTCTGGAAAAACCGCTTTGGTGACCGGGTCGACCGCCGGAATCGGCGCCGCGATCGCCGCTGGTCTGGCGAAAGAAGGGGCGCGAATCATTGTTAACGGGCGTTCGGAACAACGAGTTCAAGCGGCCATTCAAAACATCAAGGCGCGAGGCGCTGCCACAATCGCCGAAGGCTTTGCCGGTGACTTGACCACCGCCTCCGCGGCCAACGAACTTTTCGCCAGGTACACTGATCTCGATATTCTCGTCAACAACTTGGGAATCTTTGAGCCGAAACCTTTTGAGCAAATCGACGACGCGGATTGGCTGCGATTCTTTGAAGCCAACGTCTTGAGCGGCGTTCGCCTCTCCCGATTCTATCTGCCCCGAATGCTGAAGAAGAATTGGGGACGAATCGTTTTTATCTCCAGCGAATCGGCCATTCAGATTCCGACGGAAATGATTCATTATGGGCTCACGAAGACGGCGCAGTTAGCGCTGTCGCGTGGCTTGGCCGAATTGACGGCGGGCACGAACGTAACCGTGAACGCGGTACTTCCCGGGCCGACTGCTTCCGAGGGAGTTACCGATTTTGTGACGCGACTTGCGGAAAAAGAGCGTCGTTCTGTCGAAGATTTTGAAAAGGAGTTCTTCGAAGAAATGCGCCCGACCAATCTTTTGAAACGGTTTGCGACTACGGAAGAAGTCGCCAACCTGGTCGTGTATGTCTGCAGCGGAGCAGCCTCCGCCACCAATGGCTCCGCGCTGCGCGTTGACGGCGGAACGGTCCGGTCAATCATTTAACATTTCCCAAGGTGCCTTGCGATCGGTACTGAGGATGAATCTTTCCGGAAAACTTTCAGGATTACAGATTACCGGCGAGTTTGCGCCGGGAGATCTCGGCCATTTGATCTATCTACATGGCGTGCAAAATCAGCGCGACTATGGCTTTAACCACGTTCACGAAGCTTATTGTGCGAGAATTGCGACCGACTTCATTCTTTCCTGGAAGAAGGATCGTTCCAGAGTCTGGCTAGCGAAGAGGAAGACTGAGGTTGTTGGGTCGGTCTTCATTTTCGAGGTGAGAGACCACGCCCAGCTGAGGCTGTTATTCGTCGATGAAGCGATTCGGGGCCTCGGGCTTGGCCGCTGGCTAGTCCACACTGCTGTCCAGTACGCGCGATCGGCCGGTTTTGCGTCCGTGTTTCTCTGGACCGTGATCGGTCTCGATCGAGCAGTCGCGATCTATGAGAGCGAAGGTTTTCGAAAAACAGAAGAGAAGCTTCAAGTCAGTTGGGGTCGTCAAAATACCGAAGCCCGCTTCGAATTGAAATTCTAGGTGTGCGAAGCGCGTACTCCACGATCGCGTGCTCATCGCTCCTGCAACGCGCCGCTGACTTCTTCCACGATCCGCTGAAGTGCTTCTCTCGGATCTGGCGCCGCAATAATCGGACGACCAATCACAAGATAATCGGTCCCGGCCAGAACAGCTTCGCGCGGAGTTGTGATCCGTTTCTGATCGCCGGCGGGGGTTAGCATGGGCCGTATTCCAGGCGTCACAACCCGGAAATGCGATCCGAACTCTTCGCGTAAGATTCTCAATTCGCCAGGACTTGCGACCAATCCCGGAACGCCGGCTTGTTTCGCCAGCTTGGCCAGCAATAATACTTGCGCAGAAATACTGGCCGGAATCCCAGTTGTCCGAAGTGATTCTTCATCCTGGCTGGTCAGGACCGTCACGCCAAGCACAAGCGCTCCTCCTGCCGCCTTTACCGCGGCTTCACACATTTCAGAACCCCCAGCCAGATGAACAGTGAACATATCGACTCCCAGCCGGCTGATCGCACCGGCCGCTCCCTGAACAGTGTTGGGTATATCATGCAATTTTAAGTCCAGAAAGATTTTGGCTCCCCTGTCGCGCACCTCGCGGACAATGGACGGGCCGGCCGCGGTAAAAAGTTCGAGCCCAATTTTGAACCACCTGGCTTCAGCCGCGAGCCGATTAACCAAGTCCACTGCCTGGGGAACGTTCGGAACATCGAGCGCCACGATGATTTTCTCTTTCGCGAGATCTTGATCTTTCACACGATAAGAACTGCATGAGAACCGAGACGCCGGCCAAGATTAATTTAACCCTTGAGATCGCCGGGCAGCGGAGGGACGGATATCATGAGTTGGCTACCTGGATTGTGCCAGTTGCCGTGTACGACCTCCTGGAAATCGAGCTCGCCGCTCGCGATTCCTTCACTGGAAAGGGACTGGCTCTGCCTGAGACGGGCGAAAACCTGGTTGTTCAAGCGATCAGGGCTTTTCGGCATCGGACCGGTTTCGACGCGCGGTACCAAGTAACACTCCAAAAGCAGATTCCGATCGGGGCAGGTCTGGGTGGAGGAAGCAGCGATGCCGCGGCGACCCTTCGCTTGCTGAATCGTTTGCATGCCAATCCGCTGGCCCCGGATGAACTCGCTATAATCGCGGCCGAATTAGGCTCGGACGTGCCAGTTTTTCTGAGCAGCCGCCCGGCCTGGTGCACCGGTAGAGGTGAGCATTTCTCCGAAAAAGATTTTCCGGTTGATCTCTGGGCTGTATTGGTCAAACCCGGGTTCGCTGTCTCTACCGCCGAAGCTTACCGGCTTTTTGCCGGCGCTATCCCTGAACTGAGGCGAGGGGAACCGGTGAAAACCAACTGGGGGACGGTCCGGAACGACCTGGAACCTGTTATCTTCCAAAAATATCTTCTCCTGGCTGTGCTGAAGGATTGGTTGAAGAAACAGCCGGAAGCGCGTTTGGCCATGATGTCTGGGTCAGGCTCGACCTGTTACTGCCTGATCGCGTCGGAATCGCACGGAAAAGCCGTCCAAACACGATTTCTGGCCGAATTCGGCGAGACCTTCTGGACCACTGTCTGCCAGGTGAACCCGGGGAGAGGAAGCGGCGGGAGCGGGCTCGATGGAGGAAGGTAGGTAACAGCTCGATCGGCAATCGGAAATCAGTAATCGGCAATCAGTAATCAGTAATCAGTGATCGATAATCGGACGCATTGAATGATTCAATACTAGGTACGCACCCAAATGAACTGGGTTACATTTGATTATAGATTACTGAACACAGATTACTGGTCACCAATTACCGATTACCAATTACTGATCACCGGCCCTTACCTCCCCCTGTTCCCTCCGCTTTCCCGCACGTCTTTTTTCCGTTGCGCAGGCAGGGAGGAGCGCGGAACATTCGAGCGATGCAGCAAGGCGCGCCCCTCGGTATTATCGCGGGCAGCGGCCACTATCCCAGATTGCTCGCCGAGTCCGCTCGTTCGAAGGGCGTGACCCAGCTTTGCATCGCGGCCTTCGAAGGTGAAACCGACCGGAAAATTGAAGCCTTGGCTGCGGATATTGAATGGATGCGGGTTGGCCAGCTCTCGCGAATGCTGAGCTTCTTTACGAGAAACAAGGTCCGAACAGCCATCATGGCCGGTCAGATCGCTCCCAAAAATTTGTTCGATTTGCGGCCGGACATGAAAGCGCTCCTGCTGATCGCTGCTCTCAAGAAGCGCAACGCGGAAACGCTCTTTGGCACCATTGCTGCCGAAATGGAGAAGGTCGGAATCGAGCTGCTGCCGGCGACGACCTTTCTGGAGGAATTTCTCGCGGTTCCCGGCCTCATTTGTGGGCCGCGACCCCGGAGACGCGCTTTGGAGGATTTATCTTTTGGATTCGAGATCGCGAAACAAATCAGCAGGCTCGATATCGGCCAAAGCGTTGTGGTACGGCATGGAGTTGTGCTGGCCGTCGAAGCGTTTGAAGGCACTGATGCCGCGATTCAGCGTGGAGCGGCGCTCGGTCGCGGCCAAGCTGTTTTGGTAAAAGTCTCCAAACCAAATCAGGATTTCCGGTTTGACGTGCCAGTCATTGGATGTCAGACGGTCGAAGTGGCGGCTGCCGCGGGTGTTAGTTTGATCGGGGTGGAAGCCGGGAAAACGCTGCTGTTAGATATGCCGGCTTTGAAGGCCTTGGCCGACCAGAAGCAAATCGCGATTTTTGGAACTAGTTTATGACAGACCTTCGCATTGGAGTCGTTGGCGTCGGCAGCATTGGAAAAAATCACGCGCGTATCTGCGCCGGGATGTCCTCCGCGCGATTTTCCGCAATTTACGACACGAACGCCACCGCCGCCGCTTCGATCGCCGAGCAGTACAACGTGAAAGCAGCGGCGTCGCTCGAAGAGTTTATTACGTTGGTTGACGTCGCGACGTTAGCCACTCCAACCCCGAGCCACTACGAAATTGGGTGCGCCCTCCTGGAAGTGGGCAAAAGTGTTCTGATCGAAAAACCGATCGCTGATCGCCCGGAACAGGCGGAAGAACTGGTCCGGCTGGCGCGTCAACGCAAACTTGTTCTGCAAGTAGGCCACGTTGAACGATTCAATCCTGTCCTGAGCGCGTTGGAAGAGCGTCTAACGCGACCGCGATTCATCGAAGCCCACCGCCTATCGCCCTATCCTTTTCGGAGCATGGAGATAGGAGTCGTGCTGGATCTCATGATTCATGATTTGGAAGTTGTGCTACATCTCGTCAGGTCTGACGTGGCCAGCATTGATGCGGTTGGTGTCCCGGTGCTGAGCAAAGGGGAGGATATTGCGAACGCCCGGATTCGGTTTACGAACGGATGTGTGGCGAACATCACTGCCAGCCGGATCAGCCCGGAGAAGATGCGGAAGATTCGCGTGTTTCAAGAGGATGCTTATTTGTCTCTGGACTATCAAAATCAGTCCGGCGAGATCTACCGGTTAGTCAACGGCGCAATCAGCCGCGAGTCAGTCGAGATTGAAAAAGGCGAACCGTTACAGCGGGAGTTGGAAGCATTTGTCGAGTGCGCTCGACAAGGAAGCGCACCGGTTGTCACGGGCTCGCAGGCCAGGGCCGCGCTCGAACTTGCTATTCAGATCACCGAGTTGATCAACGCAAATGCGCCTGCCAGGGTGAACTAGCCGGTGAAGCTTTATCTTATCGCCGGCGAATCCAGCGGCGACGCTCACGCGGCGGCACTCAGCCGCGGTCTGTTGACCGCGGAACCGGATCTGCAAATCTTTGGCGCCGGCGGACCAAGGCTCCAGGCCGTTGCCGGGCCGCAGATCCTGGATTGGACGCGGGAAGCCGTGGTCGGTTTATGGGATGTCCTCCTGAAGTATCCCTATTTTCGCAAACAGTTTTACCGCATGTACCGCGAAATCCAGCGGCTTCAACCGGACGCAGTGGTATTTGTCGATTATCCAGGCTTCAATCTTCGGCTCGCACGCTACCTGCGTCGGAAACGCTTTCGGAACAAGCTGATTTACTACATCAGCCCGCAAGTCTGGGCTTGGAATCGGTCGCGAATCCCGCGAATGGCGAAATTCCTCGACCTGATGCTCTGCATTTTCCCGTTTGAGAAACCCTTGTATGAAGCGAGCGGCTTACGCACGGAGTTTGTGGGCCATCCGATGCTGGAAACTTTGAGCAGCCAGGTTATTGCTGGCCCGCGCGATCCGAAGTTGATCTGCCTCTTGCCTGGCAGCCGGCTGCGCGAGGTAAAACGCATCTTTCCGATTATGATCGATGCGGCTCTGGAGCTCCAAAAGCGTGACCCGGAGCTTCGTTTTGCGGCCGGTGCGGCCTCAGCGGCCTTGCAACGCTTGATGCATGCGGAAGCCGAGCGTGCCGGTCTTCGGCGGGTGGAGATTGGTTTACACAACTCGGCGGAGCTGATGCAGCGCGCCCAGGTCGGGATGGTTGCGTCCGGAACGGCCACAATGGAAGCAAGCTTTTTTCGGCTGCCATTTGTCCTGCTCTACAAAGTCTCGTGGTTTACTTACTGGCCGGCCAGATTCCTCATCCGAGTCGATTATCTGGGAATGCCCAACATACTGGCCGGCAAACAGATCATTCCCGAGTTTATTCAGCACCAAGCGCAACCCGCCGAGATCGCTGACACTGTTTGGAGATTCTACCGTGAACCTGCCTGCCGGAATGCCATGACCGCGGAAATGGACAAGATCATCGCGTCGCTCGATGTCGTCGCCGATGAGCGCTCGGCTTCGTATGTCTTATTAGAAGAACTGAAGCGGGCGCGCCCAACCGGGAGGCCGTAGATCTGGCGGAAAGTGCTGCCACTGGACCGCGTGTTATGGAGTGCGCGCGACTTGTCGCCGCTTTGAGACCGCGCGGAGAGCGCCTCTATTGAAAACGGTCTTCGGGCAATTCAGCGCTTCGTGGTTCGCCCCTCCTCCCGGGGTTGCGCTCCGCGCGATCCTAAAGCGGCGACAAGTCGCGCGCACTCCATGACAGAGCCTTGCAAAGCGGATAACTGCGCTTCAAGTTCGCTGGGGATCAACGTGGTGAATGATTTGAAGACCTCTCTGGAAAGTCTGTGGGCGCCGTGGCGGGTCGAGTATTTCGAACGGACGGATCGGAGTCCCGATTTTCTCCGCCTGGCCGGTGAGACATCCAATGATGCCGAGCACTTGGTGCTCTACCGGCGGAAGACAGGGTTTCTGATGATGAATGCGTATCCCTATTCGGCCGGGCACTTGATGGCAGTGCCCTACCGGGGCGTAGCGGAATTGGATCAACTCGGCTCCAATGAAAAATTGGAGCTTCTGGATCTCGCCACCTACGGTCAGCGTCTCCTCAAGGAAGTGGTCAAAGCTCAGGGGTTCAATATTGGTTGGAACCTGGGATCGGCCGCCGGTGCGGGCGTGGTGGGGCACCTCCATCTGCATATCGTGCCGCGATGGGAAGGCGACCATAATTTCATGACCGTCCTTGGTGGGACAAGGATCATTCCCGAGGGGCTCCGGCCGCTTTACGAGCGGCTGCGAGACGCAGTTGCCCGAGTGCCGTTTCCCGAGGACGGTAGCAGTCCACTGCGCTGAGCGTGCCCATTGCCTTTCCGAAGCTCGACGACCGGCAGCTCGCCATGCTGGAGCCTCTTGGGGCGCGCCGTGGGGAACCGGTATACAAAGCGGGTCAACGTGATCTCGGCTTAACGGTGATTCTGCGGGGCGAACTGGAAGTCTTCGAGTCTTCGGGTCGCGCGATGGGCAAGAGCAAATCCTCGCGACTCCGGGCCCGCGCGATTTCATCGGGGACATTGCGATGCTGATGCGCACCGCGCCGCTGGCCAGCGCGCGAGGCAAAGCGGATGAGAGCAGACGAGTGGACTCGCTCCTATCCCTCGGCTGGTTTCTGCCTCCACGCACTTACCAGTAGTGGCCAAAGGAGATAGTACTGGCTCTCTCCGATTCTACGGATTTCCTCGAAAAACGACACGCTTTGTTCTTCAGTGGTGATACCGTGTTTCAGCGCAAATGGGAGCACGCTGCGGTACACAGCTGCTAACATCTCTGCGCCAGCCGGCGTTGGTACTAGAAGCCCTGTGACATCTGTACCATCGGGAACGCCGATGCCTGCTTCGATGAAGTAGCCAGGCAATTTGATCCCCATTCGTGTCTCGCTGCCGGTCTTGTCGTACACGCCGAAGAATACCTTCTTGAATTCAACGAGAGGTTCGATGGCAGGATGGCTGTCGATCGCCGGAAAGTAATAATCCTGCACGACGATGCGGCCTCCGGACCTCACCTGGTAATACATCTTCCGAAGCGCCAGAATCGATCGTCCAAGTGCATCAGCGGCAGGTTCTTCACCAGCTTGCGATAAGCTTCTTTCAACTCGGGATTCGCCTCGAGTTGTTTGGCGACGCTGGCGCGAATTCGAACAGTTGCCAGGCTTGGTGTTGTTCCATACCGCACAAGACTCAGCTAGCCAATGTACTCGCTTGGATGGCGATGAGTTTTTCGCGCCTTGGCATGTTCGGTGACCTCCTGTGATGATCTGCGCATCCGCAGCGCGCGTCCGGCTTCCGACAGGGGGCATGAGGCCTCTTAGCAGCCGAGCCGGTCAACCATATGCTCCAATCGAGGGAAAAGAAAAAGTCGCGGCAGATCTCGTACTTTCGAGCATTACCTGGACAGCTTCCGCATGGTCCAAAGCGGTTTTTCCTTTGCCTCCGCTCTCGGTGTAGGTGGCTAGCGCTTCCTTGAGTTCGTGAGCAAGCCCGAGATAATCGTTGGTGCCGCGACGAACGACTACTTCATCCTGCTCTGAATGCTGCTCGGCGCCTCTGTATGGTAAACAGTCTTCCATGCATCAAGTAGATTTTCCCGGGTCACCGGAAGGGCAGGCAACGCAACGTATACAGGAGCAGGTTTCCCAAGGAGGCCGTACCCGGCCAGAAGCGCTTCGGTAACTCCTTGATCATACGGCCGTTGCGCTCCCACGCCTTTCACCAGTCCGGCCGGCTCGGCCATTTCGACAGCGACGTTCAACCCGAGATCGATTGTGGTAATAACGAGGTGCTCTCTGCCCGCGGTCCGAGCCGCTGCGATCACTCCTTCCGCGGGCACATCCCATACTGCCCAGATGCCGCTCAAATTTTGATTGGCCGTCAGCATGGCGTAAGCGGCTCTATCCGCATCAGTGAAAAAGTCGGGTTCCCTGATACCTTGTTCAGCGACTATCTTGATATCAGGATAATTCTCCGCAATCGTCTTTTTGAATGCTTCGTAGCGCTGCTGGGTTACAAAAAAGTCAGCCGCATAGTAGACTAATCCAATCTGTCCCTTGCCCTGAAGAGCCTTTGCCATCAAATCAGCGGAGGCCACACCGTTTCCGTAGTTGTCTGCCGAGACGACACTCACATAATCTTTCCCCGCTTCGAACCCGCGCGGAATGTTGTCCATAAAGACCAGTTTAACTCCTTGTTGACTCGCCTTCTTGTAAGCGGGAGCTGTGATAATGGGATCAGTCGGAATAGAGACTATTATCTGAGGATGCTTATTTAGAACCGCCTCGATATCGGCTACTTGCTTGTCGGCTATAAAGCCAGCATCAGTTACTGCAATGACCTCGATTCCCATTTTGTCAAATTGCGATTTGAGACCGGCGATCTGCGCTTCCGACCAATCGTTTCGTGAATAGTGCATCACGATTGCCGCCTTTGCCTTGAGTCCTCGGATTGTTTCGACCTCCTCGGCCGATAAACTAACGGAACTAGCCGAAGAGGGCTCTTTCCCATTTGGTCCTTTGCTCAAGATCGTGTCCTGGAGCGCAGCCAGCGCCTTGTCTCGATCGGCGGTTTGACTACAAACGCCTTCTACGACACCTGTGACCAATACAAACGCCAAGCCAAGGGAAGCTAGAAAACTCGCTCTTTTCATAAGTTATCGGCTCCCGATGATGGTTAGGATCGCTTAACTTGATTCTTCGGCCGGGTTTTATCGTACGGACTCCGCATCGTGTAGGTTTTGACCTCGATACCTTTCGTCAAATAATCCGTCTGCTCATCGAGGAAGCGTTTCAGAAATGGCTTTTGGTTATGGAGATCCCAATCGCTGCGAGATCGCCAGTTTTCGTAGAATGCGAACACATTCGGATCCTCGTCGCCCTGATGAAGATGATAGTCAATGCAGCCGGGTTCCTGCCGGGTTTGCACTACAAAATCTTGGAGGATTTTCTCGAGCTCCTGCTGCTTTTCGGGCTTTGCATGAAAATACGCAATGACCGTGCACATCTGGTCCATTTAAAATATCCTTTCGTTGGAGCGCTCATGTGCCTCCTTCCGTCCGTCGCGCCGGTGTTGCCGAGCTCTATCCTTTCGGGGCCTCTCTCTTTTTTTTAAGTGCCTACTATCCTAGTCCAGACGCAGCCGCCCTTTGCGCTTTGGACCGCGGTTGCGATGAACGCCATCCCTTCGACCCCATCATCGACGGTTGGAAAATCGCAATCGCCAGGAATAGTCCGGCCGTCGACTTCCGCTTCTATAGCGCGGGCTGCCTCGACATAAATGTTCGCAAAAGCCTCAACAAAAGCTTCCGGATGACCAGAAGGCAAGCGAGTGAACCGTCTTGCGATATCGCTCACATATTCATTGCCGCGCCGATAGGTGCGTCGTGGTTTGTCGACATACTTGACGACTAGTTCGTTAGGATCTTCCTGATGCCATTCCAGTGAGGCTTTTGTTCCATACACCCGGATGTTCAAATCGTTCTCTTCGCCGACCGAAATTTGCGAGGCGCTCAATACACCTTTCGCCCCGCCTTTATACCGAATGAGCAAATTAGCATCATCTTCGAGCTGTCGCCCTTTGACAAACGAAGTGAACTCGGCGCACAGCTCATCGATCTGCAGGCCGGTGATGTATCTACCGAGATTTTCGGCGTGCGTCCCGATATCACCAATACACCCTGCGGCCCCGGCTTGCTGCGGGTCCGTCCGCCATGACGCTTGTTTCTGTCCCTCCTCGTCGATCGGCTTGCTGAGCCAGCCTTGCGGATATTCGGCAACCACCTTCAGTATTTCGCCAAGTTCACCACTCCGAACCAGCTCGCGCGCTTCCTTCACCATCGGGTAGCCTGTGTAATTATGCGTCAATGCGAACACCTTGGCTGTCTTCCTGACCACGTCGCGCAGCCCACGGGCTTCTCCAAGATCGAAAGCCAGTGGCTTATCGCAGACAACGTTAAACCCGGTTTCCAGGAACGTCTTAGCCACAGGCACATGAGTCCGATTGGGAGTCACTACCGAAACAAAATCTATCCGTTCACCAGCCGGCAATGCACTTTCTTCTGTGGCCATTGTGCGGTAGTCCGCGTAGACGCGTCTGGGGTCCAGCAGCAAGTCCTCGCCGGAGAGTTTCGATTTCTGGGGGTCCGACGAGAATGCGCCAGCGACCAATTCGATTTCCCCGTCGAGTCGCATCGCCATGCGATGAACTCCACCGATGAACCCGTCTCGACCCCCGCCCACCATGCCAGCTCTCAGTTTTCGCTTCATACGCAATGGAATTCCGATCAGCGGCGCGATCTCGCTACCATCACGGCCAGGATGATGATAACTCCGCGAGCGATCAATTGTTGGCTGAACTCAAGTCCCATCAAAATCAACCCATTGTTAATTAGACCGATCATCAGCGCGCCAACAATAGATCCGATGACTGAACCAAAACCTCCGAACAGGCTGGTGCCTCCCAGCACGGCCGCAGCAATGACGGACAACTCATCACCTTCACCAAGTTGGAACCGGCCAGATCGAAGACGCCCGGCATAAAGCATTCCAGCAATCGCCGCGGCAACGCTCGAAATAATCAGCACCTGCAGCTTGATATCGTGTGTCTTAATGCCAGTAAATCTTGCCGCAGTTTCGCTTCCCCCAGTGGCCAACACCTTTCTTCCAAATGTTGTTTTTCGAAGCGCAATATGACCGATCACTGCGGCCACCAGAGCCCATATTAACAAAATCGGCACCGGACCAACATTCCCGGAACCGAAGGTGAAATAGTAGGTCTTATCGAGAATCGGAATAGCGGCGGTGTTGCTGACCCACATGGCTGTCCCCCGGGCGATTCCCATCATGGCGAGGGTCACCAGAAAGGACGGAATACCAACCCTGGTCGTCAAAAGTCCGTTAATTAGACCGACCACAACGCCAGTCAGCAGTCCCCCAACAATGCCACCGATGAGACCGAACTTTGCAAGCGACATCGCGGTGGTGACTGAGACCAGCCCGGCAATAGCCCCGATCGCCAGATCAATCTCACCTGAGGACAAAACAAACGTCATCGCGACCGCCATGACGGCGATCATCGTGGTTTGGCGGACAATATTGAGCAGGTTGTTAGGATCGAGAAACCCCTTGTCGCTCAAGGTAAGCGAGAAAAAAATGAAAATGACTACAAATCCCAAATAGATGACGTATTGACGCCACTCCTCCTTCATGCGGCCAAAAAACGATTCGGACTTCGCCGGGAAAACTTCGGATTTCGCATTCATGAATTTGCCTCCTGGATGGCCACTTGCAGGCCCGTCTCCATCAAACTGATTCTATGGGCTGCGTCCGTTGAATTTTCTGCCCAGCTTTCGATCTCCTCTGAGCTGATCTCTCGAACGACCCGCCCTCCAGCCATGACTAAGATTCGGTCACTTAGCGCGAGAAGCTCTGCGGGTTCGGAAGATATTACGAGGACCCCTCTGCCTTGGTCGGCGAATTCACGCACGATCTCCACGATCTCCGTCTTGCTGCCAATATCCACGCCGGCCGTGGGCTCATCCAAAATCAGTAGAAGCGGGTCCGTCGCCAGCCACTTTGCCAGAACAACCTTCTGTGCGTTGCCACCCGAAAGCGTGCGGACCGGCTTTTGGGGCGATGCCGTCTTGACCCGCAATTGCTCAATGTACTGTGAAACCAGAATTTTCTCTTTCGCCTCCTGCACAAAACCAAATCGGGAATTTCTATCGATTACCGGCAAGGTCATATTATCAGCCACGCTGTGCTGAAGCACTAACCCTTGGGTGAGACGATCCTCCGGAATCATCGCGATGCCCGCTTCAACCGCATCCGGAGGTGCGCTGATCTTCACGACCTTTTCTTTCAGGCGAATTTCACCGGAAGCGACCGGTTGCAATCCAAATATGGATTTTGCGAGGGAGGTACGGCCGCTGCCCATCAAACCGGCGATTCCAACTATCTCGCCAGCGCGAACGGTCAGGGTCGCCTCAACTGGGCGAGGTTTAGCGGTTACACTTACGCAGCGTAACACCTCTTCCCCGGCTTTGTGGTTCGCGCCTTTCGATCGAAAGCGCCAACTCTTCTTCCAACGATTTCCTCGACGATGGACTCAAGCGTAGTTTCGGCCACCGCTTTCGTCATCACGTTGCGCCCATTTCGAATAACGGTAACCCGATCCGAGATGCGGCGGATTTCTTCCATTCTGTGCGATACATAGATGATCGACGCGTGGGATTTCTTCAGTCTGTCGAGGAAGCCAAACATGTGGTCGATTTCCGCCGAGCTGAGGGTGGACGTTGGCTCGTCCATGATGAGGACGCTCGCCTGTTGCGAAAGGGCTTTCGCAATTTCGGTAAGTTGCCGCTGACCGGAACTGAGATTGTCAACCCGCCGTCGCGGGTCCAGGTTGACCCCGATTTTTTCCAGAAGAATCCGTGCTTCCTTCAAAGCCGTACGATCGTCCAGCATTCCAATCGCACCCTTAGGCTCTCGCGTTAAGAATATATTCTGCGCAACGGTCAACGAGGGAATCAGACTCATTTCCTGGAAGATCATGGCGATCCCCAAACGGCGCGCCGCTTCCGGTGTATGTTCTTCGAGCTTGACCCCGCTAATCCAAATCTCACCCTTATCCGGCTTGTGTACGCCAGAAAGCATCTTAAGAATCGTGGATTTTCCGGCGCCGTTTCCCCCCAGCAGAGCGTGAATTTCGCCTTTTCGCACGCTGAAATCGACGTGTTCCAAGGCCGCAACGCCGCCAAATGATTTGGCAATCCCAATCATGGCCACAGCGTCGACTGGCGGTTGTTCGGATTGACTCATTTCATCTGTTAGTGAGAGTGTTTGGTTTTTCCATGTTTCTCCGATATCCTAGCTATACACTTCGGTTATCCGGCCGCCGAATGTTCACTTCATGCTCTGCTTGACGCTGTCGGGCGCCTCAGCATGGTAGACTTCCTTCCAAGCCTCAAGCAGGTTGTCCCGGGTTACCGGAAGTGCAGGCAAAGCAACGTAAGCCGGGGCCTGTTTACCAAGCAGCCCGTATCCGGCAAGAAGCGCCTCGGTCATCGCTTGGTCATAGGGCCGTTGCGAACCCAGACCCTTGACAAAGCCATTCTGGGCCATGTCGATGGCGACATTCAACCCCAGGTCGCAGCATGTCATGATCAAATCATCCTTACCGGCGGATCGCGCCGCGGAAATTACTCCTTCCGCCGGTACGTCCCAGACCGCCCAGATGCCGTTTACACCCCGATGGGAGGTCAGGATTGCCGAAGCCGCTTTCTCTCCGTCACCGGAAAAGTCGGGACCTCCGATCCCTTGTTCCTCTACGATCTTGATTGCGGGATAATCTTCCGTGATCGTTTTCTTGAAAGCATCATAGCGTTGGCGGGTCACGAAAAAGTCCGCTGCATGGTAGACAAGACCGATTTGGCCTTTGCCTTTCAGAAACTTCGCCATCAGATGCGCAGCCACAGCGCCGTTACCGGCGTTGTCTGCCGATACGACACTGACATAATCTTTCCCTGCCTCCATCCCCTTGGGAACGTTATCCATGAAGACCAGCTTGACTCCTTGTTGGCTCGCTTTCTTATAAGCTGACGCTGTGGAGACCGGATCAGTTGGGATCGAGACTATAATTTGCGGTTTTTGGGCGAGAACTGTCTCGATATCGGCAACTTGTTTTTCAGGCTTGAAGCCCGCATCGGTCACCGCAATGACATCAATCCCCATTTTTGCAAACTGCGCTTTCAGACCGGCCACCTGCGCCTGTGACCAATCATTTCCCGCGTAGTGCATCACGATCGCGGCCTTGGCTTTAAGTCCCTTGATCTTATCAAGTTCTTCAGGCGTCAGGGTCACAGAGCTGGCAGGCGACGGATCCTCGCCGTGCGGACCTTTACTCAAAGGCTTTTGCTGGATTTCGGCTAATGCTTTTGCCGGGTCGACGTTTTGGCTGGAGCGCGTTCGTACGATCCCGCCGGCCAACGCAAACGCAAAGACGCTTGTGGTGAGAGGGCTAAGTTTTCTCATAGGTCTATTTTTACAGTTAGGAAATGACTATCAAATACTATCAAATGAATACTTTAATTTTTTACTCGTTTTTCGAATCCGGTCAGATAACGCATGCTAATCTCTGCCCCGGCTTTCGGATCGTCGTAGGAGTCCAACTCGACCAGAAGCCAGCCCGCATATTTAATCGTGACCAGCGCCTGAAGGATTGCGTCCATATCCAACTCGCCTTCGCCGAGCGGCAAGAACGCAAACGGGTCGTGGCGAAAGTCCTTTAGATGGACATAAGTAATACGATCCGCGTGTTCGAGAATCAGTTTTGCTGGATCGCCGCCGCCAGCCGCCAGATGAGCAGTGTCCGGACAAAAATGAATGTTTGAAGATCAAACACCTTTCGAATCTGTTCAGGCGATTCCGCCATTGTAGTAAGATGCGGATGATAATGCGCGGTCATCCCACGTTCCTCGGCCAGCTTTAACACCTGGTTCAATCCTTCCCCGAGGCGGCGATAATCTTCGTCCGATGGCCGGAATCGTTCGTTTCGCGCCGCCCCCTACGACCAGGTGCGGAGCGCCGAGTTCGGCAGCAAGATCTGCTCCTTTGCGGATTCGCCACAATTCTTCCGGCAAAATCTCCGGAAAGATAAAATTGCCACCGCTATAGACGGCCAGAAAATTCAATCCGGCATCAACCAATTGATTTCGAAGCTCGCCGACCTTTCCTTCATAGTCCAGGAGGTTGCCATCGAAGAGTTCAATCCCTTTATAACCAGCGGCTCCGATATCCGCGATGGCGCGATTCATGTCGCCAAAGGTTCGGTAATACAAATCTTTAATGGAAGTTACTCCAACAGGCGCTCCTCCTAGTGCTCCCCAACAGTTCGCATGGTAAGCTTTGTTCCAAGTCGGCATGTTTAATCTTTCTTTGACTGGTTTTGCGACGAGGTCAGAGGCGCCTCAATGTGGCTACTGCGGTTTGCGCTCCGCCTTGTAGCGACCGGCAATGTAATCAGCGACGCGCCAGGCGTTGGCCATTATCGTGAGTGTGGGATTGGCTCCAGTGGCGGTCGGAAACGGCCCACCGTCAACGACAAAAAGATTGTCTACCTCGTGCGCCTGACACCACTTGTTCAGTACGGATGATTCAGGGATCGTCGCCCATACGCGTGGTGCCGTGCTGGTGAGAACAGTTGCCTGTAATGCGGTCGATATAAACGCGGTAGACTTTTTTCGCGCCGGCTGCATCAAGAATCTCAGCGTTATGATCGATAACCCAGCGCCCCATCTTGAGGTCATTTTCGTGGATCTTGTTGGTAATGCGTGCGACGGGCAAGCCCCACGCATCCTTGACCTTATCGTCAAGCTCCACGCGGTTGTCATGTTGGGGCATATCGTGCACGACCATCGCGATCGCGAAGCTATGGTTGAAAAAGTCACGATCGATCTGCTTCGCCTGGGCTCCCCATGCCGGGCGACCCGGCAGGCTCCAGTTGATTGGCAACGGAATGCCGACGCCCGCACAGGCAATATGGCATCCGCCCGGCAAAGCCCCGTTTTTCGTCATGCTCGTAGAATTGGAAGCTGCTGGCGGCCACATAGCCGCCTCCCGCCCAGGCATAAATCGGATCTTCGAACACGCCCACTGCCGCGCTAAATTCGTGGAATGTCGCGTTGCGCCCTACCAGGTCGCTGCCGTTCGCAAGCCCATGCGGAAAGCGCCCCGAACGCGAAAGCAGCATTAGCCGCGCCGATTCAATCGCGCCGCAGGAGAGAATAAAAATATCCGCTTCTTGCTCAATGAAATCGCCGTCGGCATCCTGGTACACTGCGCTCTTGCAGCGACCGCGCTCGTCAACGGTGATTTCATGTACGTAACAGTCGGGACGCAGATCGTAGCGACCCGTCTTAAGCGCGTCGGGAACAAAGACCGAGAGAGCGCTTGATCGCGTGCCGGTCGGGTCGCCGTGCTGCTGGGCAAAGGCGCTTTGAACGGTCACTGGGCGCCCGTTAAATGGGCGCGAAAGAGCCGCCATTGGAGTCGGGAAAGAGTTGTAGCCGAGCTTACGACAGCCTTCGTGGAACTTTTGGCCGTATCGTGTCGCGGGCAGCGGAGGGCATGGATACTCCTTACTGCGAAATCCCTCGAACTTGTTTACCCCGCCGGCGCCCGAGACGCCAAATGCCCACTCGACTTCGGTGTAGTAAGGCTCCAGATCGGCATAGGAAATTGGCCAATCAACGAGCGTTGTGCCCGGCACGTCGCCCACGATCGAGCGGAGTTTAAAATCGCTCTCGGTAAAGCGCGGCAGCCAGCCCTGCCAATGCACCGTACCACCGCCGACCATCTGCGGCACGGGACAGAAAAGGTTGATTTTGGCTTCTTCATCTGCAGAGGCTCGAAACGTACGCGGATTAAGGATCGGATCGGGCCAAAGGTTGTAGCGATTGACGTTAGCTAACTCATCGCCGCCGAAGCTTTCGCGCTTACGCCATGGCCCGCGTTCCAGTGCCACCACTCGCAGTCCGCGCTCGGTGAGCACCTTCGCAGCAGTCGCGCCAGATGCTCCCGCCCCGATGATAACCACATCCACACGATCCGGTTTACGCTTTTGCGCCATAATTCTTTTCCTCCTCCCAATCGATCTGCTGTTCAGCGAAAAACGGCAGAGTCGTGAAACGTCCGGCGTGCGTTTCCGCCAGCGACTCCGGCCCCTCGAATCCGATTAATTTCCATCCAACTCGGTTTTTGTTGCCGCCATAGATCGGGTCGGCGTAGAAGCCCTGGCGAGTGTGCAGGGCCAACAATGGGAAGAAATCGAGATCGATCTCCGCATTCGTCTGCTGGAGCGCGGGCTCGACGGCCTTTGCCTCTTCCGTCCCCGCTTCGATCTGCAGCGCAGGGTGCTCCATCTCGGCCAGGATTCGGTCCTGCTGCTCGGTGGTGAGCCGCACGAACTCTGCACCGAACTGGGACTGGCTTTTGCGATCCAGTTCCCTGATCCCCTCGACATATTTAGCGCGGATGATCTCGACGCGTTGCTTCCAGGCATCGGCGCGCTTGCCCTCGAGCTTCTCGAAACCGCTTCCGTCCGGCTTCGCGTAGATAAAGCCAGGTCCCGAGAGGTAGCGGTCGAGGAAGTCGATCGTTCCGGCCTCTCTGGCGCCGGGTTGATCGTCAGTCGGAATGATACGCGCCATCGCCGCCTCGATTGTCGCGCGCTGATGCGCATTGAAAAATGTCCCTGCGGCTCCTCCCCTGCCTGCGGGTCTGTCATAGAAAATCCCCAATCCTCCTAAAAGCCAATGAAGCCGGGGATAACAACAAAGTTGCGGCAAAGGGCTCGAGCTTGCCGTAAACCACACGACGGCTATCGAAATGACTCCGAATGAAACGCCTCGAACGAAGGATCTTTCGACCATGGTGAAAGTCCATTTGGGGAGGACGTTCTCAGCACAAAATCAAACGTTCAATTTTGCGATATGCAAGAAAAAACGGTCCTTCGTTGTTCTCTCATGCAACCGGCATGGCGAAAGAGGGGAACACAGGCGGGGCGGTTGGTCTGCGTTCATCCGGTGACTGCACGAAACGGAAATTAAAGTACGCTTAGACCTTCAAGGATCATTTAACCAAAAGAAAACGCTCCAGAATCCGATTTATAGCTCATTGGCTATCGGTCATTTGCGGCCGCTATGGCGCCGTCGGTATGCCTCATATTGAGGCAACCCGGCTCCGTCAATAACAATTGGCGGTCGACCTTGCCGGGGGTGTTGCGGGGAATCTTATCGACGACCTCGATGGTCTCCGGAACTTTGTAGTCTGCAAGCCGCTCGGTAGCAAAGGCGAGAATTTCGTTTAACCCTACGCCTTGTGCGCTATCCGCCAACGGGGGTTGATTAGCAAATGGACGGAAAACCGGGTAAGCCAGAGGGATACGGCGAGTGGGGCAGCTATGTTTTGTGGTTATGACATGGACCGCTGGCAGCAATCGCTTCAGTCCGGATCATCGGCCAACGACGGCAACGTGAATTTGATCGCCGTATGGCCACATTCGAAGGCTAAATCTGGGCAGAAAAACAAACGATTGAGATGTGTTCAAGAATCTCCGAAAGGTGGACGAGCTATGAAACATCGCGGCAAGAGCTCAAAGCTGAAATATGAGCATGCCCTTATTGAGGGTTTGCGGCCGCTCTTGGAAAGCATTGCGCCCTGGGAGAACATTCAGTCGATTATTCCCGGACGAACTAGACCGACCAAGGGTTCCAAGCGGCAGATTAGCCTGGAAATCAAGTATTTTACTGGGACAGGACTGAAAGCGCTTGCTAAAACCGGAACGGCTGTCCAAGAGGTTTTCTTCGTCACTGCCAACCCGCAAGCAGTCAAAGAGCGTCTTCTGGCGACCGCGACAAGGCGTTGACGTATGATTCTGCTGAACAACTTCATGCGACGGGAAACTTTGAGCAGTTACCGCAGCCGCCCGATGATCGGCTCTAGCATCATGATGGTTCGATTCTTTGTTCGCGGGCAGGCCATCGGGCATTAGGCTAGCGATAATCGGAGCAGCGGAACTGCTCGTGCAACCGGCGGAAACGGCTCTCGTAAATCATGTCATAGAGCGGAATACTCTCAGGGAATAGGCTCATCGCCTGGGCTCGGAGGTTGAGCCGCTCGATCTCGATTTGGCTATCCGGGCAATCGCTTGCAACGATCAGAAAACAGAGCCGGTCGACGTGTCGCTGGAAATTCCGATACGCTTGCTCGCTTATTTCCATGATTCGATTTAACACAGAATCCAGCATTAACACAGCATGGAGGAGAGGACCCCTGTCGTCGCATGGTGCTTCGTCCGGAAATGGGGCCGCATCTGACGGGCCCGGGCCAGATCCGCAACCTTCGCTATCTCACCAAGGAAGAAACAAAGACCGCGCTCGCGCGTCAGCGCCGCACCGTGGAAAGCCTATCGTAAGCCCCGCTCACCTGCCCAGACTGTATTTCTTTCAAAGCTGGTTACTACAACAGGCCCTTGCGACACCTACTGCGACTACTACGGATAGGCGGTGAGGGAGGAATACCGATATTTCCGAAGGTTTTGAGTGCCTCCAACCTAGCCCCGTCTTCTTTGAATTCTCGAAGTATTTGTGGTATCTGGTCGGAGTTGAACAGGCCTTCTCCCTCGACAAGTTGGCGAATGGATCGTTCAGAGCTCTCCACCTCTCGTATGCGGTAGGAATAGTAGAAATAGGAGATAACAGCGAGTAGGCCAATAGCCCCAGACGTACCTGCCAAAACGGAGAGGATTTGGGGATTCATTTATCGGACGTTGTGTTATTAAGAATTGGACGCTTGATGGAAGCCGTCCAACGAATTAACATCATCTTCAATATCGAATCCTTTCCATATCCTCCAGGAGAACCTTTTGCCCGCGGCGGTCATAGAGTTTCGTGGTGCGGCTGTCCGCGTGGCCAGCCATTCGCTGAGCTGCTTCGAGAGAGCCGTCATTTTCCAGAAAATTCGTAATACCGGTTGCCCGAAATGAGTGAGGCGAATAGTGAGCCGGCAATCCGGCTTGTTTGAGTCGTCTTTTGAGCATGTCCGCGGCATCAGTGCGCACAAGCGGCCGGCGCGATAACTTGCCCGTCTTTCCCAAAGCGGCCGGGAACAAAGGAGAACCTGGCTCCTTCTCTAAGCCGCTTGCTTCAAGGTTAGCGCAAGTGCGAGATAAGATAGTTGGGGATGGTAATAGTTTTGTCAAAAAGCGGGCGATTGGATGCTGCAAGAGCTCCTCTCGGGAGACACCGCGAGTAAGCCGCCGTTCTTTTTCGTGTGCCGCGGTCAGCACCGCGAAGGGACCTTAACCGTAAAAATGCGCTAGGCAGGAGCAAAAGAGTGCTTGGAGTGGAAGCTTGAGCTCAAGCGCAAGCGTATTCGGCGAGTATTACGGGTGATGAGCGCACCGACTTTCAGTAAGCGTAAGCGGATAGTGCCAACCTGGGCACAGGCTAATTGGCTGCCGCTTAAGCCGATACGTCGCAGCGCTTCTAAAAGCACGTAGGCGGCCGAGGAGAGCAAGATCGGAACTGATTGGACTCCACCAAGCTTGCGCTGGTGCGTTTACTGAAGAGGAAGCCGCTATTCTTTGCTGCCATTTTCCATCTCCCCGCGAGCGCAATAAATCTCATCGTAGAGTGCCTGCGCACATCCCTCTAAATTGGTAAGCACGTAGCGCGGATTAGCACCCCGATCGTTGTGTTCGGCCTTGGCGATCACCCGGCGTTTCTTGTCCCAGGTTTTGGCTTTGTACTTAAAGTGAAGCAAGAACCGCACTTTTTTCCCTCACTTCTGGATGATTATCTTGCGCGCGTCTTTGCAGATTCACCGACCGCGCGTTGAGTCCGGGCGAACTTGTAGGCAATGCACCCCGATACGAGACTTGGTGACGCTCAAGCACCGCCTGCAGCATCGTTGTTTGCTAGAGGAGGAAGCCGCTATCGGCTCGCGGATAATCCATTGACCAAGGCCGACGTGGCGCAATATGGGTCACTTACACCAATCGTCAAAAATCGTCCGCTTAGGCGAATATTTGATCTCTCGTGTTGACGAGCTGCGCCAAAAGGCGTAAAGCGGCACTAAAATCGTAGTTAGCCCTCCCGGAGGCGTCCTTCTGCAGGCCTGCCCCGATCGTCGGTGCAGTCAAAATCCAGAATCAATTCGCTGGGTGCCGATTCGAAGCTGCCCACAAACTGCTCGAACCACACTTCGTGCATCAGCCGCGCTTCCGTGCGCCCCGCTCGGTTTTCGAATCGACACAGCGTCGAGCAGGTGTAATCGCCGGTCAAGTTGACGTGCTCTCCACTATGGGTTGCGAGGTGTCATGGTCATTAAGATCTTCATAGCCCAGTGCCTTCGTCATTCGGTGCCTGTGCCATGCTCTCGCAGGGCGCGATCGCGTCCGGGTACACGGTGTTCGCAGCGCTTGATGGCGGTAGCCAATCACGATCGATTGAGTCCGCTGGCGCGGTACGCTGGTTCTCAAAACTTCGGTCGCGCTTGATCTTTCTCCCTTTTTCTCCTTTTTTTTCGAAATCAATCTCAGTACATTTTGTCATTAGCGAAGTTTCCTGTTGCTTTGTTTGTAACTAATTCATTGCTAACAGGTTATATCAAAAACTTCGCTACTTTTTTGCACTTTTGATGAAATATCCGCGCTAAGCCGCTTGCTTTAAGGTACTGATCGAGGAGCTCTTCCAACTCGTGGTGCACGCGAAGCTCTTTTTCTTTTGCCGCCTTTCTCTTTAAGCGAAGCAAGAACCGTTTCCCTCACGATAATAATCTTCCACTTTAATTCACCACCCCCACCGTCACGGCCGGCGCCTGCCGGTTGAAGAAGACGGCGCGGGCAGGGGCATTCCTGGCCTCGCCCTTGTTGGCTGCCATCCATCTCGAGCAATTTGAATACTCCAAGACGCAACGACATTCGGGGATGAAAGTATCGCGTAGCACCAAAGAACTCGGCTTTGTAGCTGGAGAACATAGTCTCGCACTTCGAGTTCCTACACCTGTAGCAGCGATTTCTTGGCCTTCGAGGAGCTTTTCTTTATTGCGGCCGGCCGTGTTTCCGCGGCGAGGAGCCAAGCTTCCAGCCCGAACTCTAGCCCACTGTGCGGCTTGTCTTCTCCGAGCACCTGGGCTGCCTCCAGCGTCACCGCTCCGTGCAGCAGAGCCCACAGAGCGACCGAAGCCTCTCTTGCACGCGCCTCACCGGTAAGGTGTTGCACCTGTTCGACGGTGAAAAGCCAAAGACTCTGACGAGACCGTGCGTCATGGTCAGGCGTATGAAAGCTCATCATGACTTCGTAGAGATGGCGATGATCCCTTGCGAATTGAATGTATGCGGCCGCCATCCTGCGAATAGCTTGCACGGCCGCGCGACCATGCGCGGCTTTTCGCAACACCAGCTCCACTTGACGGGCGCATTCATCTGCGAGAGCTGCCTCAAGTGCCGCCCGATCTGAAAAGTAGCGATAAAGGGCATTCGGCGCGAGGTCGAGAGATGCCGCGATGTTTCGAAGCGAGAGATCACGGATACCTCCGCGGGACAACTCCCCGACTGCTGCCGAAAGGATGGCATTTCGGTCTGTTTTCGAAGGATAGGGCACATGGACACTATACACCTTGACAGCGAATTGGCGAACGTGTACGGTGAACACAATGAAGATGTTCGGTGCCCATGTTAAGCACAGGGAAGGAGTGGACAATGGCAACTGCTAAGGATGTCGTTGTAACCGGTGTATCAACCGGCATAGGCTTGGGGACAACGAAGGTCCTCATCGCGAACGATTTTCGTGTTTTCGGCTCGGTACGGAAGCAGGCCGATGCTGACCGTCTTCAGAAAGAATTTGGGGATCGCTATGTTCCTCTCATCATGGACATCACGGATGCCGACGCCGTTCGGCGCGCGAGTGAAATGGTAGGTACCATGATCGGCTCGAACAGGCTGGCTGGCCTGGTCAACAACGCCGGGATTGTTGTGAGTGGGCCCCTCTT
Source organism: uncultured Verrucomicrobiae bacterium (assembly GCA_963731325.1). Classification (GTDB taxonomy): domain Bacteria; phylum Verrucomicrobiota; class Verrucomicrobiia; order Chthoniobacterales; family JAFAMB01; genus CAVSUL01. The sequence goes on along the minus strand of CAVSUL010000003.1, from coordinate 220,876 downwards.
GCATCTGCGACCGAGCGAGTACAGTCGCCAACTCGAGGCAAACATGATCGGCCCTCTGATGGTGACGCAAGCCTTTGCTCCTTTGCTCGGCACAGACAACAAGAGAACGGGTCCAACGGGCCGAATCGTAAACATCAGCTCCTCGGCAGCAAAGATTCCACTGCCTCTCCTCGGTGCTTACACAGCCTCGAAATGGGGCTTGGAAGGCATGTCGGATGCCCTTAGGCGTGAACTGATGTTGTTCGGCATTGATCTAGTGATCATCGAACCTGGCACGGTCAACACTGCCATGTATGACAAGGGCGAAAATGAGGACCTAAGCGAATTCAAGTCGACTCCGTATTGGGAAGCGATCAAGAACTTTCAGAAATATATTGTGAAAGAGGGGCGTAACGGTTTGCCCCCCGAGCGATTGGGCGAAGCAGTCTATGTCGCCCTGACTGCGACGAAACCAAAGGCTAGATACGCCGTTGTGCCTCAGCGCTTCAAGAACTGGACATTGCCAAGACTTCTTCCAACCCGGATGCTAGATGCGGCGATTGCAAAGCAAATGGGATTCATCAAGAAGTAGCCGGTCTGGTTCAGCGTGAAATGGAAAAATCGCGCTTTGGCGTTAACTAGTCGAAGCAGGATGTATTTTGGGTTAGGGATTGTCGTTTAATTTTTCGGTTTTGGCGAGCGAGTTCGAGTTTGCGATCTCGCTCGGCAAAGATCTCGAGGTGGCGGCCAGCGAGCCTATCGGCCGGGGTAACATAGCCGATGGCCGAGTGCAGCCGCACGGTGTTGTAATGCTTAATGAAGTGCTCGATCAGTCGAGCGGCATCCTGCTGTGAAAGCGGGCAGCCTGGCCTGAGACAATCGGCTTTTAGGCTCTGGTGCCATCGTTCAATTTTCCCGTTGCTTTGCGGGTAATAAGGAGAGGTTTTGACATGGGTCAGGCCGGCCAGCCGGATAAATTCCTTGAAGTCCTTAGCGATAAACTGCGGACCATTGTCAGTGATAATTCGCGGGGAGAGCTGTCCGGATAACTTTCCCGTGCTCGCTGCAAAACGATCTCGACATCCAGTTCTGTCATAGCGGTCCGCAATTCCCAATGGAGCAGGAAACGCGAACAGCCATCCAGGACCGAACAGAGATAAAAAAAGGTCCCGGCAATGTTCAGATAAGAGATATCGACATGCCAGTGTTCGTGGGGCGCTAAACGGTTGCTGGAAGCCGTTACCCTTGCGCGAAGGCTTTGGGTTCCAGCGCTGCAAAAGCCCAGCGGCGTTCAGCACCCGATAAGTGCTGGAGGGAGAGACCGCCACCACATCGCGATCCAACATCATGAAGGTCAGCCGGCGGTAGCCCTCCAGCGGGAAGGCTTGCTGGAAATTGATAATGGCCTGCTTTTCCCATGGCTCCAGCCAATGATCCCGCGGAACTAAGAGCGTTGTGTTCGTTGGCTTTGCCGTAGCGATCGCGCCAGGAGTAATATTTGCTGCGGCTCAAACTCATCCAGCCGACCATCTGCAAGGCACCAATCCCGGTCCAGTCCGACCAATGTGCGATGAAATCCATGATCGCGTCACGAATGTCGTGGGCCACCCATTGGCCCGTCAGGTCTCCCCAAGTTCTTTTTTTAAACGGGTATGCTCTTCCAACAGCTCCGAGAGCACCTCGTTTTTGCGCTGGAGTTTTTGCTCCAAGGCTTCAATCTTTTTCTGATACCCATCCGAAACTCGGGAGCGGGACTGCTTGCTTGCAAAAGCAGCTGTCCCGTTCTCGAAAAATTGGCGCTGCCACTGGTAAAACATCGTCGGGTGGATGCGATGCTTCTCACAAAGATCAGAAACGGCGCGGCCTTCAATCAGATGCTCGCGCAGAATCGCGACTTTCTGCTCGGGATAGAAATAACGTCGGTTGTTGTCGTTCATCGAGGCTTGTTCTTCTTGCCTCGACTAGCTTACCCTCAGCTCACGATTTTCCAATTCCGACTGAAGCAGGACAGCGCTCAATCGAATGTGCACCGAAGTCGATCCCGGCAAGTCTTCTCGCACCCAATCGGCTGGCGGCTCCAGTTACGGAAACGAACGTTACCGCGCCAGCGGGCTAAACTTGGTGGTCCTCGCGATCATATTGTGGAACACGATGTATCTCGAGCGCGCTATCAATGCACTGCGTCAACATGGAATCGCCTTCCCAGATGTGCTCCTTCCTCACGTCTCACCAGTCGGCTGGGAGCACATCAACTTGACTGGGGATTACACTCGGCAAAGCAACGGTCGCTTTGCTCAAGGTCGATTGAGACCCTTACGGCCGGTCGGTGCGCCGACTACGGTCAACGTAGCGGTTTCGTGAGGCTTAGCGTACAATTTTTTCCGTTTGGTGTAGTGAGGCCAGTAAGGAAGGCGGGTCCTCGGGTTGCGACGCCGCCCAAATCGTCCGCAGTGTGGTTAGTAAGACGCCTACGGTTAAAAAAACTGACAAGCTGGAAGCTTATTCTACGGCCGGGTAGTCAAAAGTTAAACTTATCGATATTGTCTTCTGAACAAACCCAAGCAAGATTTGGCTTCCGTTATCACTTTCAGTTTACCGAGTTTGCCCGCATCGACTTCCGTGTCGCCTGGCTTCAATTTTCCGTCAACCACCGCTCGCATCGCATAAGCAGCAGCGTAACCCAAGTCAACCGGATTCCAAAGAATGACATCTTTGACCGCTCCGTTTTTGACAAAGGGCTTCATCTGGTTTGGCGTTGAAAGCCCAACGACAGCAATCTTACCGATCAGGTTAGCCTGCGTGATCGCGTCAGCCGCTCCAGGAAAAGCCACACTCGAGAGGCCAATGATACCTTTTACGTTCGGATAAGCTTTGAGGATCTGTCCTGCGACCTTGAAAGCCAGTTGCTGATCCTCTTCCGCCGGGAGAATCGTTACTAAGTTCAGCTTGGGATGTGCCTGAGGAATGTACTTCTTGATCTCAGCGATCCACGCATTCTGTCCCGCCGCTGTCATCGAGCTGGTGATCAAGGCGATGTCGGCTTGTTCTCCTACCTGCGAGGCCATATCGTCGATGATCGCTTTAGCAACCGCGTCGGGCGTGCACATCTGTACAAACCACTCCCGCGCATCGGGCTCCGACTCGGCGTCATAGCCGATGACGTGGATGCCTGCTTTGAGTGCTTTCCGCAAGACTGACGAGATCGCAACTGGATCGTTCGCGGCAAAGAAAATGCCATCTACTCCGCGCGAGATTGCGTTGTCGATAAATTCGATCTGCTTTTGAATATCTCCTTCCGTCGGCGCGTCCGTGGTAACCTCGGTTGGCAAACCGCTCTTGGTCAGATCGGCGCAGCCGTCAGCAATTCCTTTCGCGGTTGCCGCGAAGTACCCGATGCCAACCAGCTTCGGGATATCGGCAAGAACAATTTTCTTACCTTGCAAATTCCTCGGATTAACTGCTCGGCCGCCATTGTAGGCGTTATCTGCACCAGGGGAATTCGCGGTGAGGCCGGCGGACAACGAGATCGCAAGAATAGTCGAAAGGACAGTATTAGCTAGTTTCATTTTTAACGTTTTTCGGGGATACAGGGAAAGCGTTCGGCCTTCGCACCGCTTTCGCGGCACGACGGCGGGGACAAGTTGCGCGTTTACCTAGGGTGGGGGAGCAATGTTCGGTTTTAAGGAAGTGGATAATTGGATAAGGCAGGAGCCTGCCTCAAAAGTTAAACTGATCGATATTGTCTTTGTTGAACACAAAAGGCGGACCGAGCAGGATCTGACTGCCATTGATGACTCGGAGTTTACCGAGCCGGCCCGAATGCGACAGTTGGTCCACAGCGGCTTCGATTTCGGAGAGCGTGCGCATGCGCGGAAAGTAGCACGCCTCGTTCGGTTCAGGCAATCCAGGCATTTAGGCCCAGTAGAAACATTCGTGTCACCAGGGGCAAAGTAGGACTGAGGAGTTTGGAATAAACGTCACGCCGTGTCAGACTGGGTTTGATACCTTGGTGTATTGACATTGAGCACGGTAAAGTTCCGCCGGGTTGGTGCGACTCGTGACCAGGTAGGAGTTGCCTCGGTTTCAGTGCGTTTTTTACCTCGCCCGCCTTTGAGCGCTGTCGTCCTTCCTCTTCCAGCTCTTGTGCGAAGTGCTATCCTACAGCGGCTTCATTGCTGATAACGACCCTCTTATCTCGGATGAATAGGAGCGATCGATCGTATGAAACGCGAATGGACCGACTTGGAGTTCGCCGACTGGACCCTTCTGCCTTCCGATGCGGCGCTGTTGGCCAATAAGACCGGTCCCACTCGCCTCGGCTTCGCCGTGTTGCTGAAATTCTTTCACTGAAATTCTTTCAGTATGCTGGCCGCTTTCCCCTCTCGATGCAGGAAGTGCCGACGACTGCCGTTGCCTACATCGCCGGGCAGGTAGGCGTTCCGGCAGAGGAGTTCTCACGCTATGACTGGGAAGGGCGCACCGTAAAGTACCACCGCGCACAGATCCGTGCCTTCCTCGGCTTTCGCGAGCCGACGGTGCAAGATGCCGAGGAGTTGGCCGTCTGGTTATCTGAGCACGTCCTGCCGCAAGGCATTAGGACGGCTGGAAATCTTGCTCAGTGCAGAGACAGAAGGTGGCGAAACAGCGGAATCGGAGCACTCGCCCCTTCAGCAACTAAAAACGGATCCGAGGCGGGCGGGCCTCGATAACGCACTCGAGGAGATTAGCAAGCTGCAACAGCTCCGACAGCTTAACCTTGCACAGGACCTCTTGCGTCACGTTGCTCCCCGACTGTTGCAGCGGTATCGGCAACGCGCCGCCGTGGAGAACGCTTACGAGATCCGCCGCCATCCCGCATCATTGCGCTACAGTCTGATCGCCGTTTACTGCTGGCTGCGGGCACAGGAGATCACGGACGACTTGATCGAGTCGCTGATTCAGATCATCCACCGCATCGGCGCGACGGCCGAGCGGCGCGTCGAACGCGAACTGATTGGCACGTTGAAACGGGTGACCAGTAAAAACACTTTATTGTGTCGGCTGGCCGAGACGGCACTCGCTAACCCCGATGGGATCATCCGCGAAGTGCTTTTTCCCGTGGTCGATGAGCAGACCCTCGCCGACTTGGTGAAGGAGCTTAAGAGCACTGGCCCGGCCTATCGCCAGCACGTCTCCACGGTGATGCGCGCCTCCTACAGCCATCACTACAGACGGGCGATCCCGGCCTTGTTGCAGGCGCTGGAGTTTCGTTCCAACAACCAGATGCACCAACCCGTGATCCGTGCCCTCGACGTCATTAAACAAACTGTAGAGCACGCCCCGAGGTTTTATGACCCAGAAGAGGTCCCCCTGGAGGGAGTCGTGAGCAGCGGGTGGCGCGAGCTCATTCTCATGCCGGATAAGCAAGGGCATTTGCGCGTGGACCGGCTCAAATACGAGCTCTGCGTGTTGCAAGTCTTGCGCGAGCGCCTGCGATGTAAAGAGATCTGGGTGGTCGGCGCCAACCGCTATCGCAACCCGGACGAGGATTTACCGACAGATTTCGAAGTCCAGCGTGAGCAATACTATGCCGCGCTCAACCTTCCACAAGACGTCGAGAGCTTCCTTGGCGGTGTGCAACGGGAAATGAACGAAGCGCTCACCCTGCTGGATCGCGGTCTGCCAAAGAATCCACACGTCAAGATCCTGCAAAAGCGTCACGGCTGGATCGCGCTCTCGCCCCTGAACGCGCAGCCTGAACCGGTCAATCTATCGGATCTTAAAAGCGAGATCCTCAAGCGCTGGCCGATGACCAGTCTCCTCGACATGCTCAAAGAGACCGATTTACGTACCGACTTCAGCAAGGCATTCAAGAGCGCAACCGGACGCGAGTCTCTGGATCCGGCGACGTTGCAGAAGCGCCTCTTACTCTGCTTGTACGGGCTGGGCACGAACACCGGACTGAAGCGCGTAAGTAGCGGCGCGGGGGCCGAAAGCTACCCCGATTTGGTCTATGTGCGCCGACGTTTCATCCGCAAAGAGCCGTTCCGCGAAGCTATTGCCAAGGTTGTCAATGGGGTGTTTCGGATCCGCCTGCCTCATATCTGGGGCGAGGCGACGACGGCCTGCGCTTCGGACTCCAAAAAGTTCGGCTCCTGGGATCCTCATGACGGAGTGACACGTGCGCTACGGCGGTCAAGGCATCATGATTTACTGGCATGTCGAGAAGCACGCGGTCTGCATCTACTCGCAGTTGAAAACCTGTTCCTTGTCCGAAGTTGCGGCCATGATCGAAGGCTTGCTACGCCATGATACAGAGATGGAGGTCGAGAAAAACTACGTCGATTCGCACGGACAAAGCGAGGTGGCTTTCGCCTTCTGCCGCCTGCTTGGCTTTCAGCTTTTGCCAAGGCTCAAAGCTATCCATGCCCAGAAGCTGTATCGGGCCGAGGCCGGCCGGCCTGAAGCGTATCCCAACCTCCAAGTCGTGTTGACCCGCCCCATCGATTGGTAACTAATCCAGCAGCAATACGATCAGATGATCAAGTATGCCACCGCCTTACGCTTGGGCACAGCGGAGACGGAGGCGATTTTGAAACGCTTCGCCCGCAACAACCTAAAACATCCTACATACCTAGCTTTTGCAGAGTTCGGCAAGGCGATCAAAACGATCTTTCTGTGTCGGTACCTACACTCCGAAGCGCTGCGGCGCGAAATCCAAGAAGGCCTCAACGTCATCGAGACCTGGAACGGGGCCAACAGCTTCATCCTGTACGGCAAAGGCGGTGAGATCGCTACCAACGACCTGGAAAACCAGGAGCTCACTATGCTGGCACTTCACCTCCTGCAGATCTGCCTTGTCTACATCAACACCCTGATGATCCAGCGTGTCTTGACCGAGCCCGATTGGACGCAACGCATGCTGCCAGATGATCTACGTGCACTGACGCCGCTCATCTACGCTCACGTGACTCCCTACGGGACTTTTCGGCTCGACATGAGCCAGAGATTGGCCATCGGACAAGATGCCGTTGCTGCCTGACTGCCACGTTCAGCGCTACTTTGCCCCTGGTGAAACGAATGTTTTCACTGGGCCGATTTAGCCAAGACTGAGCAGGGGAGCGCCGTACTTACTTCATCAGCGCGGAATCGGATGGCGCATTGGTTACTGTTTGGCGGGGTCTAATCGTTCCTTGCGATGATCGCCGCCGGGTATGAGATCATTCTTTCTGGCTTCTTATCTTAGCTTTGAATCTGTTAATGCCCTCGATCCCAGCAGGGGTGTCTGACCCAGAACAGCAATCGTCCATGCAAGTGCTTCCTCGCGCGAGACGGCGCGAAAGGCACCAGTAACCACAGCTGACGGAAATCAGAGTCACCAAGGCCATTAAGGGTTTGCCTAAGCCCAACGCGTTGGCGCCGAACAGGCTCAGGTAGACAGCTAGCATCGGTGATCCACAACAGCCGATTAGAAAACAGCCGCCGGCCATGAGCGCTCCCAAAAGCGTCACCCCGCCTGCAGCGGCTCCCGCCGTAACGGCCCTTCCTTGACGAAAGAGGATGCTGCGACTGAGCGCCCATGTCGCGAACGCCGCAGCCAACGCATAGGAAAAACCGATGAAATAATCCTGTCCGCGCCAGTAAGCCCCCAGGCCCAGCGGCCCGACGACATGGGCGCTAATACCGAAGTCCGTCCAGCCGGAAGGGGCTGAGGCGGCACACGCGCTCACGTAAAGAGCGTGCGCGACAAAGATTGCGATAAAGACGACCGCGGTAATTAGCCTCGTCACATTCACTGGATACCTATCTGCTGTGCAACAAAACTTAGACCCTGCGCGCTCTGGCCCAAGATGCCCGCGACACGGACTGTTTGTTCAAGCTTTGGAGCGTCGCCGCTCCAGCGTACCGGAATTTTCTTTGTACCTGGTTCAGCTAAGCAGGTCAGGCCACAATCGGCATACTCGCGCTTGTCTACGAGCACAAAGCCTTGTCCTTGTGAGACAGCGGCCACAACACCGATCAGCTGCACTTGGCCCAGGTGCTCCCCGGGTTTAGCGGCAAGATCATTAACGCTCACAGCGCCCTCCGACGTTCGCTGTTGCCGCTGCTGATCCTGCGCCCTGATACCCCCTGCGACTAGAGTGATTGCTACGGCCAAAAGTGCGCCTGGCCATTTGGTTTTTGTGGTCATATTCGTTACCTGCTTGGTTTCGGAGGCGTTTCATCACCGGGCCGAAAGCCACGATCTAGCTGCACTGGCAGTCGGATTTTTTCGTTTTGTGCGGCTCCGCTGCTGCGAGCCGGCCGAGGGCGGCATCCTGCTCGTAAGTGATGCCATACGAAAGCGCCGCCTCGGCCTTGGCCAGCTCGCGGCCCAGGTACGCGGCGTGGTCCAGTTGTGTCACAAATCCGCGCTCCACGACTGTAGAAGCGATCAGCGCCGCTTGCCGTCCTTCGATGACATGAGCCAAGCGACCATTGTTTTCGTAATGTTCACAGACAATCAGACCTTTCTGCGGCTGCGGCAGAACAATGAAGAATCCGGCGCGATCAAGTCTTAGTTGCTTTGGAGCCTTGGCAGGGATGTGTTCGACCGCTGCAAGTATGTCTTTGCGCCCGGCGGCCTCGTCGGGAACAGCAGGAAATGCCTGCACCGGGCTGTGAGAGCAGTCGCGAACGGCGGCGAGAATTTCCTTTATATCAATAACGCCAATGACGTTAACCTCCTCAATTTGTTGGCGAAACTGTGCCACGTCTAAAAGCGTCAAGTTTTTAAGAATCGGCCGCCAGGAAGCTGACTCCAGGACCCGCATATCAGCATCAACGCCTCGCTCTTTCAGTTGGAGAAAAGCGTCTCCGGCACGGTGGCCCTTGGCTTCTGTGCCGCAGATTACCAACCAGCGAATCCGTGGATTGGCCAGCAGATTTAATACGACTTTTTCAATACCAATATTTTCGGTGTCACAGCGACCCGCAATTGCCACAGCCGGTTCTCCGACAGCAATAAGACGGGCAGGCAGATCGCGATTAGAAAGCGTGCAAATGGCCACGCTCCCCTCAGGGTTGCCCAAAACATAGTCACCCGGATGCGGCGGCCAAGCAGCTATCGCTGATGAGCGCGCGTACCTATTCGAAGAGGTAACAGCCGATTTTATGCCGCCGGGGGAGTGCTCATCGCTGCACGTATCGAGCTCCACCTCATCAAAATGGTTGGCGAGCTCAATGGTAGCGTCCGCACCCCAGCATTTTTTACAGCCAATACAGTCGTAGGCCAGCGTCTCCATCCTCGCCTGATAATCGGAAATGCGCGGCAGAAAAGAGCGGATTTTCGGGTCTTCGGAAGTCTCAAAAGCGTGCCCTGCCTGATTGAGAGCATCTTTCATGCAGCCGCACTTGCGGCATTTTCTGAGCGCCATGCCACGAGCGATCTCATGGAGTGCTGGCGCGGCTCGGAGCGCCAAACTTTCGATAGTTTCTGGAGATTGAGACATCGATTATTTCAAAGCAGCCTGATGTTCTTCCAACTCCGTGAAGCCGAGAATACAACGCCCGTTCTCACGAATGGCCAAGCGGCGCTCGATTCGCCGCGTGTCACGGCGGAGGCGCGGATCGGTATCACTATCGGGTTTAGCGTGAAAGAATATCGCCTCGATCAGTGCAGTTTTCCGATCAGAAAGAGAATAGTAAATCCAGCGGCCTTCCTTCCTGGTAACAACCAGGCCAGTCTGCCGAAGGACCTGAAGATGACCGGAGAGAGTCGATTGGCTGATCTCCAATGCGTCTACCAACTCACACACGCACAGTTCCCAGCGCCGTAGAGCAGCAATAATGCGGACGCGTGTCGGATCTACGATGGCTTGCCCAAGGGAAGTAAAGTCTCGCATTACCTTCCATGTATCGGTATTTACCGATATATCAAGCGGGATGTGTGAATGTCGCGGGAACGGGTCGCAAAAGCGCCGTTTTTGCGACACTTTGTCTCACATCGCACTAGGGGACGCCGAGATTGCGTTAGCAGTGGCAAATTCCCGTCACGATCAGCACAAAGGTCTAAAATCTAAAGCTTGGGCCGCAGTCTCGGGGCGGTTGACTTGCGGCGGGCATTTGGGCAGTTGCCTTTGGCGCTGAACCGGTCAACATGCCACACGGGAACCGATGCGGCCGCGTTTTGGCATCTTTTTTTGCGCTCTGGCCCTCCTGCAAATTTTGGGAGGTCACTGGGCGTTGCTGCAAACGAGCGCCTGGCTTGGCATGATTGTCCAGTACAGCCAGCGGGCCGGGCTAAAGGCTGGCCTTGTTCAGACCTTCGACGGCGAGCACCCGTGCTCGGTCTGTAAGGGGTCCTTTGACGAAAAGGGAAATAAAGTACGCTAAGCTTCGGGCGAGATCCTGAGTGGCCGAAAACCGCCCTTCTCGACGTGTTTGTTCTGCCGCCAGGAGTAATCGCCGGTGAGGTTAATGTGGTTCCAATGGACCGGCGCCAGATGCTTGAGTAAGCCTTCGTCGACTTGCCGCCCTTGTTGGCGAAGCGCCCCGAGCGCGCGCTCCAGATATACGGTATTCCACAGGATAATCGCGGCGACCACCAGGTTGAGGCCGCTTGCGCGGTGACGTTGCGCAGTTCCCCTAAGCGATTAAAGCAGACGGCCTTGGCCAGCGAATTTTTGAGTTCTCCTTTGTTGAGGCCGGCTGTCACGCGCTGGCGCAGATCCTTGTCGAGCAGCCAGTCGAGCGTAAAGAGCGTGCGTTCGATCCGGCCAAATTCCCGCAAAGCCAAGGCGAGGGCATTTTGTCGCGGGTAGCTGGCCAGTTTTCGCAGGATCAGCGAGGAGGGCACCGTGCCCAGGCGGATAGAGCAACCAAGCCGTAGGATCTCTGACCACTGGGCCAGAAGTTGTTTGAGGTTGATCGTGCCTCCGATAAACGGCCGAAGCGTCGGATAGCGCTTGGCTTTTTCGGCGGTGTACAGCCGCCGGTCGGCGAGATCGCGAATGCGGCGCGCAAAACGGAAGCCCAACAAGTGGCAGAGGCCAAACACGTGGTCGGTGAAGCCGGCCGTGTTGGTTTAGTGTTCTTCGATTCGCAAGTCCGATTCATGGTAAAGCAGTCCATCGAGCACGTGGGTTGCGTCGCGCACCGTCGAGTTAATGACCTTGGTATGGAAGGGCGCATAGCGGTCCGAGATATGCGTGTAGAAGGTAACCCCAGGACCACTGCCGTAACGAGCGTTGACCTGGCCGGCGTGTTCACCGCGCCCACCGACGTGAAAATACTGTCCGTCAGACGAGGAGGTTGTCCCCGCGCCCCAATGGCCGGAAAAGGGTAAGCTATGCTGGTAATTGACGATTTCGGCGAGGGCTTTGGAGTAGGTCTCCTCACGGACATGCCAAGCTCTCAAGCTGTCGAGCTTGTGAAAGGTAGTCCCTGGACACGCTTCGGCCATCTTTGCCAAGCCCAGGTTGATCGCATCCGCCAAGATTACGGTTAGTAACATCGAGCGGTCTCTGGCCAACTCGCCGCTCCTGAGGTGCGTAAACTGACGCGTAAAGTCGGTCCACTGATCGACCTCAAGCAGAAGCTCGGTGATCTTCAGGTGTGGCATGAGGGCGAAGGCTTCCTCTTCGAGTTGCTCTGCCTCCTCGGGCACCGCTTTCTTCAGGGGACTTACTTTAAGCAGCTCACCCGTAATTTCTGCATCCGGCAGTTCACCCTGACCCGCGAGTCGATCGACTTGGTGCAGCTTCTCTTGGAGGAGTGCAAGACGCGCCTGCAGATAACGTTCGCTGTCTACCTCGATGGCGACGGGCAGAGCCTGCGCGTCTTGCAGCTTGGCGAAACGCTCTCGCCCCAACAGATACGCTTCGAAGTCTTTGAACTGGCGCGAGCCGGGCACCCACATGTCACCGGCACGCAACCCGTTTTTGAGCTCCGTGAGCACCGCGAGTTCATAAAACGGGCGATCCGCACCGGCCTCGGTGAGGACGTAGGGTTTCCAGCGCGGACGCAGGAAACCCATCGGTGCGTCGTCGGGCACCTTGCGCGCGTTACTGCGATTCATGGCGCGCAACGTGTCGATCGCCGCCAGCAAGGGAGCAACGGCGGGCGCTGCACCAAAGTCGAATGTCTCCAGCAATGCTGGCGCGTAGCGGCGCACTTGACCGTAGCTTTCGGTTAGAAGATGCAGATGATCGAAGGATTCCGGCTCGGCCAGCCGCTCCGCCTCATCCACGCTTTGAGTGAAGCGGTCCCAGGCCACCACGGCTTCGATTGCTGCGTAGGGATCGAGCCCTTTTTGCCGTGCGTCGATCAACGCATGACCGACTCGAACGTACAACCGCATCTTTTCGTTAATCGCCCTTCCCGAGTCGGCAAAGCTTTGTTCATGCTTGCGCTTCGCCTCGTTGAACATCCGCCCCACGATGCGGTCGTGCATGTCGAGGATCTGATCGGTGATCGTCGCTTCGGTATCAAGCAACACGGCAATTAGCGTGGCATGGCGTCGTCGGTTTTCCAGGTCTCGTAAGTGTTGAGCGCTCATTTGCGCACCCTCGCGCGCGAGCTGAGCCATGCGACCCTGATGGACCGCTTGGCTAAGGTTAGCCGAGAGCTTTACTTCGCGAATACGATGCAACCGATCGAGATGGGCGAGCACATTCCGGGCCTTTGGCTCTCCGGGCGGCTGTCGAAGCCAGGTGAGCACGACCGTGCGGAGATCTTCCCGCGGCAACAGCAAGGCATCCAGTTTGGCGCGGCCGTCTCCGTCGAGCGATTGGGTCAGCCGTTGATAGAGTAACTTTACGCCACGGGCGAGCGCCTCGGCGCACAGGCGGTCGATCATGGTGACCGTCGGAACAATCACGCGTTGGCTGCGTAACGATTCAATGAGCTGTTCGGCCAGAGCCAAGGCTTTGTTGGTCTGCAGGGCAAGGTCGGTCAACCACCCGCGAAGCCGGCGGTACTCGGCGATCGTAAACGGCCGGTAGCCAAAGACGCTTTGCAGTTCGAGCGCATGCTCGCGTCGGGTTTCGTCCCGGGAGGCATATTCGGTCCAGGCGTCTGGAGTGACCTGAATTTGCTGGGCGACGTGCGCTAAGAGCTCAGCCGGCGGTTCCGCCTCCAAAGTCATGGCCTGGCCTGGAAAGCGCAGGTAACACAGTTGGATGGCGAAGCCGAGTCGGTTATGCGGGCCACGCTTGCTGCGGATGATCGCAAGATCATTCTCACTCAACGTATAGTGCAGCCGAAGGTCATGTTCTGCGCTCGGCAAGGCGATCAAAGCCGCTTGCTGGGCTGCACTCAAAACGGCTTTACGTGGCATGAGCTTTTCCTGGACGAGAAATCGGGCGTAGTATGACCTTTAACTAATGTTTTACGCCATAGCGTTTTTTGAGCAAAGCGCCCCCTGCATTTAGAGGGATTGGGGGGTGGTGCTCGCGGAGGATTTTTGGCCAGAGTAGTAGAAGCGCTTCGCGTTGGCATTTATGCGCGGATATCCACTCATGATCAGCAGACGCTGCCTTTGCAGGTGAAGGCGATGCGTCAGTACGCCAGGCGGCGCAGCTGGAAAGTGGTCAAAGCCGTCGAAGATGTGGGTTCGGGCGCCAGTGAGCGACCGCAACGCGAAGAACTGATCAAAGCGGCACGGCGCCGTCAGATTGATGCGATTCTGGTCTGGCGCCTGGATCGTTGGGGGCGATCCTTGCTCGATCTGATCGGTTCGCTTCAAGAACTCTCGACGCTGGGCGTCGGCTTTGTCTCCTTGTGCGAAGCGCTAGATCTAACCACCCCAAGCGGGCGAGCGCTGGCCGGCATGCTGGCCGTTTTCGCCGAGTTTGAGCGCGAAATACTGCGCGAGCGTGTGAAGGCTGGCATTGCGCAAGCCAGAGCACGAGGTCAGCCTCATGGCCGACCACCGACCGTCAAAGCACGCAGTGCCGAAATTAAACGTCTCTTCGCCAGCGGACTCAGTAAACGCGAGATCGCCAAACGGCTAAAGGTCGGTCGCACCTCTGTACGCCGCGTCCTTACGCAAAAGGGCCCTCGCCCTTAACCGGGTACTGGCCACAGCGGCCCGAAAATCTTTGTTAAGGAGTTCAAGCCGACAAACGATCGCTGTTCCCGAGCGGGTCCGATGAACTCACCCTCGCAGGTTACCACTCATCAACGATCCTACCCACGCCGGAAAATGCCGCGATCGCTCGATGACCAGGCACTTTGCGTCGCTTTGAACGCATTTGGAGCGTTATAGAACCTGTTTGCGGAGCAAAAAAGCCCAGTAAGGCTAATCCGCGCAGTTTGGTTTTTACCATTGGATTCTCTGCCGGAGTCGGCGGGCTTGCCATGGCAAAGGGACCAAAACCAACGCGAAGCCAATGCAAAATCGTTTCTCGTTGACACCGGATTCGGCGAGGCGTCCACTTGGAGCGTCGCTCACGACCTACGACCTTTGACCAAAGGCGTTCCCTCTGCCCCGGTGCCGGTTGTTACCGGCGACTCAGAGAAATCCCGCGGCAGGTCGTTGAGCGACAAACCATCCTAAAACCCCAGGAGAAAAAAATGAAATTATGCTTGGTAATTACCCTTGTAGGGTTGGCAATCAGCTTTGCTTTGCCGACCTTCGGCCAAGAGAAAGAACCGACGCCCAGTGAGCAGGACCGCCAGCAGCTGGACGCAATGATTAAGAAATTTGATGAAGCATGGAATAATAACGATGCCGCCGCGCTGGCAGCGCTCTACGCAGAGGACGCGGCTATCGTAACGGACACGGGACCGATTTACGGTCGGGATGCCATTGAGAAACATTTTGTAGACCTGTTTAAGCAAGTTCATTTCAGCAACCATATCTCTAAAGCCGATCAGTATTCCCCTCACATGATAGGAACAACGGACAAGGCATGGAGCAACGGGGAATGGAGTACGACTGTTCAAGGCCAGAACTTCGGTCCTGTAGAAATCAAGGGCTATTGGTCAGACGTTAATGTTCATGAAGGCAACACTTGGAAGGACCAGCTGGAGACCTTTAACATAACCCCAGCACCCGCCGCGACGCCGTCTCCTGCGGCCAGCCCTAGCAACCAATAGCATCCAGATCCGCGTGGTCACAGACTAGTGCAGCGTTACATTGATTTCTTGGTGGTGCGAATGCGCCTATCAGGTTCGGCGTAAGTCCACTTAAAGGGTTTAGCCTTTTCGTTGTAGCTACGGATGTAGCGGATGAGTTTCCGATCGAGATCTTTAACCGAGACGAAGATGCCGCGAGCGATTACATTTCGCTGGATTTTGGAAAACCAGATCTCAACTTGGTTGAGCCAGGAGGAGTAGGTTGGTGTGTAATGGATGCGAACATTACGATTTCGCCCCAGGAATTCCCAGACCTTGGAGGTACGATGAGCCGAGAGATTATCGGCGATGATATGAATTTCCTTTGCCGGGGTTTGGCTAGCAACGATCTGCTCGAGAAAAGCCACGAACTCCGCGCTGGTATGGCGGGCAGAGGTTCTGCCCAGGACTTCACCACTTTGGGGGTTGAGCGCCGCAAAGAGCGAAAGCGTCCCGTGCCGATAATATTCAAAACCGTGCCGCTCTGCGCGCCCTGGGCTCAAGGGCAACACAGGATCCAACCTATCTAATGCTTGAATGGCACTTTTCTCGTCGACGCAGAACACCGCTGCATTGACCGGCGGCTTGAGATACAGACCGATGATATCGGCGGCTTTTTCCTCGAACTCCGGATCGTTACTGGAAACATAGCGGCGCAGTCGATGCGGCTGGAGCCCAGCTTTGGCCAAGATGCGCGTTACCCGGACGTGGTTGGTGCCCACTTCGGCGGCAATCTTGCGAGTCGACCAATGCGTCGAGCCATCAGCCGGTTTGCGTTGGGCCAGTCGCAACACTCTGGCCTCGAGTCGAACGCTTTCTTTGCTGCGACTCCGTCCACGATGCCTGCCGTAGAGGCCACCGAGACGTTCCCCAACAAAGCGCTCTTTCCACAATCGAACCGTATTGACACTGCAGCCCACCGTCCGACTGGTCTGGGCTTGACTGTTGCCGGCCGCCAAACTCAAAACGATCTTCGAGCGCATGGCCTCAGCCACGCTTCCGCTCCGAGTTCGGGCTCGACTCTCCAGCATTTTTCTCTCCGGCGGCGAAATCACGATACGTTCAGACACCCCCTCTTTCTACAGCAAGCTCCTATCAATAATCAATGTAACAGTGCACTAGAAGCCAGGGGCTCCGAGAGTAGAACGGGATGTTTCGGTGATTGCAACGGAATGCCTAATGGAGCGCCGCCCCAGAATCGGTCAATCGGTCATCCTCTTCGACCCAGACTTTGCCTTGGGCTTAACGTACTTTATTTCCCCTTTCGTCAAACGACCCCTAGTACCCTATTCTACGGCCGGGCACTCAAAAGTTAAACTTATCGATATTGTCTTTTGTGAAAACGAAGGGAGGCCCAAGCAAGATTTGGCTTCCGTTGATCACTTTCAGTTTACCGAGTTTGCCCGCATCGACTTCCGTGTCGCCTGGCTTCAATTTTCCGTCAACCACCGCACGCATCGCATAAGCAGCAGCGTAACCCAAGTCAACCGGATTCCAAAGAATGACATCTTTGACCGCCCCGTTTTTGACAAAGGGCTTCATCTGGTTTGGCGTTGAAAGCCCAACGACAGCAATCTTACCGATCAGGTTAGCCTGCGTGATCGCGTCAGCCGCTCCAGGAAAAGCCACACTCGAGAGGCCAATGATACCTTTTACGTTCGGATAAGCTTTGAGGATCTGTCCTGCGACCTTGAAAGCCAGTTGCTGATCCTCTTCCGCCGGGAGAATCGTTACTAAGTTCAGCTTGGGATGTGCCTGAGGAATGTATTTCTTGATCTCAGCGATCCACGCATTCTGTCCCGCCGCTGTCATCGAGCTGGTGATCAAGGCGATATCGGCTTGTTCTCCTACCTGCGAGGCCATATCGTCGATGATCGCTTTAGCAACCGCGTCGGGCGTGCACATCTGTACAAACCACTCCCGCGCATCGGGCTCCGACTCGGCGTCATAGCCGATGACGTGGATGCCTGCTTTAAGTGCTTTCCGCAGGACTGGTGAGATCGCAACCGGATCGTTCGCGGCAAAGAAAATGCCATCCACTCCGCGCGAGATTGCGTTGTCGATAAATTCGATCTGCTTTTGAATATCTCCTTCCGTCGGCGCGTCCGTGGTTACCTCGGTTGGCAAACCGCTCTTGGTCAGATCGGCGCAGCCGTCAGCAATTCCTTTCGCGGTTGCCGCGAAGTACCCGATGCCAACCAGCTTCGGGATATCGGCAAGAACAATTTTCTTACCTTGCAAATTCCTTGGATTAATTGCGCGGCCGCCATTGTAGGCGTTATCTGCACCAGGGGAATTCGCGGTGAGGCCGGCGGACAACGAGATCGCAAGAATAGTCGAAAGGACAGTATTAGCTAGTTTCATTTTTAACGTTTTTCGGGGATACAGGGAAAGCGTCCGGCCTTCGCACCGCTTTCGCGGCACGACGGCGGGGACAAGTTGCGCGTTTACCTAGGGTGGGGGAGCAATGTTCGGTTTTAAGGAAGTGGATAATTGGATAAGGCAGGAGCCTGCCTCAAAAGTTAAACTGATCGATATTGTCTTTGTTGAACACAAAAGGCGGACCGAGCAGGATCTGACTGCCATTGATGACTGGGAGTTTACCGAGCCGGCCCGCGTCCAGCTCCGTTGAGCCCGGCTTGAGTTTGCCGTCGACTACCGCCCGCATGGCGTAAGCGGCTGCGTATCCCAGGTCTACCGGATTCCAAAGGACCACTGATTTCACGCAGCCGGATTTTACGAACGGCTTCATCTGGTTTGGGGTAGACAGTCCGACGACTGCCACTTTGCCGATCAGATTTGCTTGGGTAATTGCATCGGCGGCCCCTGGAAAAGCAACGCTTGAGATACCCCAAATGCCCTTCACGCTCGGATTGGCTTTGACGATCTGGCCCGTGACCTTGAAGGCCTGCTGCTGATCCTCCTCTGAGGGCAGGGTAGTCACGATGTTCAACTGCAATCCTTGGGCTGCGATGTATTTCTTCATTTCCGCGATCCAGGCATTCTGGTTCGGAGCGGTAAGAGAGCTTGTCACGATCGCGACATCGGCCTTCTTGCCAACCTCGGCCACCATTGAATCGACCAATGCCTTTGCGATGCCGTCCGGGGTCGCTTGCTGCACAAACCACTCGCGCGCGTCCGGTTGCGATTCAGCATCATAGCCGATCACGTGCACACCAGCTTTCAAGGCCTTTCGCAGGACAGGGGAAATCGCTACCGGATCGTTCGAGGCGAAAAGAATTCCGTCGACACCGCGGGAGAGCGCGTTATCGATATACTCGATTTGTTTCTGGATATCGGCCTCGGTCGGGCCATCGGTGGTAATCTCTGTCGGCAGGCCTTTTTTTGTTAGTTCAGCTGCTGCTTCTCCCATTCCTTTTGTTGTTGCGGAGAAATACCCGATGCCGACAAGTTTTGGTACGTCGGTGCAGACGATTTTTTTGCCGGCAAGGTCCTTGGGGTTCGTTGGCTGTCCTCCGTCGTAGGTGCCCGGCGCCGCTGAAAGAACCGGGGAACAAAGTGAGGCAAGCAGGAATACGCTGAGGAGCAGACTAACTTGACGCGATGGGATTTTCATTCTGGTGGGGTGGCAGGGATTGTTTCGGAGTCTTGCGACCGGTCAGGGCCTTCGTCTCCAGAAACTGGTTTAACAGGATAGAGAGAATCAAGACTGAGCCAATCAAAATCACAGTGGCTTCGCCGCGAACCCCGGCCAGCTGTAAACCATTTTTCAAGAGCTGAATTGTGATGACTCCCAAGGTCGTGCCAAGGATGGTGCCTCGACCACCAAAGATACTCGTACCGCCAAAAACAACCGCGGCAATCACATCCAACTCCAGGCCGGTGGCGGCATCTGCCCGCGTACTGCTCACCCGCGACGTAAAAATGAAGCCGGCGACTCCGGCCATCAGACCGCTGAGTGTGTAAGCAATTAGCTTCACGCGATTGACTCGCAGGCCAGTGAATCGAGCCGCTGTTTCGTTATTGCCAATGGCATAGACAGAACGGCCCAGAGGCGTAAGAGCGAGAATCAAGGCACTGAGAATCAGCACGATCACGAGAATATAAAGCTGAACTGGGATACCGCCGATGTCGCCACTTCCCCAGAAAGCAAACGAATCCGGAAATCCATGCACCGATCTCGATTCGCTTATCCCATAGGCCAGGCCCCGGTAGATCGCTAGTGTCGCCAGGGTAACAATCAGCGGTGGCACCCCGAGGTAAACAATGGCGAGACCATTCAGGTAACCCGCCAAGGCGCCTGTCGCGATCCCCGTGAGCACTGCTAGTTCGAGCGGAAATCCGAAGCTCTTCCACGAAAATCCCAAAATGATTGCGCTCAGTGCCATCATCGACCCGACTGAAAGATCAATCCCACCCAGGATGATGATAAAAGTCATGGGCACAGTTAACAGGGCTACCTCACTCAGAAAACGGGTTTGGTTGAGCAGGTTTGCAGCCGTAAGAAAACGATCCGAGGTGAACGACAAAACGAAGATCGCTACCAAAAGAATTCCGATCAAAACCGCTTCCTGGATCGTCAGCCAACGCAGGCCGAGGAAGCGCGGCGAAGCGGTCTGCCCCTGCCCCCCGCCACTCGGCGTTGTTACTCGCGAAGTGCGGCGGCGACGAAAGACGTCAAGGAGGATAGTAAGAAGAATCAATCCTCCCTGCACGGTCTGGAACCACTCGGCACGGATGTGGAGGAAGACCAGCGCCGTTCCGATGGTCTGCAGGAGTATTGCTCCGAGCAATGCTCCGATGATTGTCCCGGTACCACCCAGGATACTGACCCCCCCAATTACCGCGGAAGTAATGACGGTTAATTCAAAGCCGGGAGCGACATTGGATTGGATCGCCGTAAAGTTGGTGGCATAGAGGATCGAGGCTGCGCCCACTAAAAGCCCGTTCAGAACAAAGACGCGAACCGTCACGCGACGCGCCGAAATGCCGGAGAGCCGGGCGGCCTCGGCATTCCCGCCAACCGCATAAAGCTCGCGTCCCGAGGCGGCAAATTTAAGCCAGATGGAAAAGAGTGCTCCGAGGACAATCAACGTCAGGACCGGAACGGGAATCCCCAAAACATGCTGACGGCTCAAAGCGAAACCAGGCGGTAGTCCATAGATCCAGCTGCCGCCGGTGGACAAGATCAGTCCTCCCTTCAGGATACTGGCCATGCCCAAGGTAGTAACGATCGCCGGGATTCGGCCATAGGCGACCAGCAAGCCATTCACTAAACCGATCAGGCCGCCCGCGATGAGCGTTGCCGGTACGACTACCGCCATGGGCAACCCCGATACCGCCAGTTGCCCGGCGATTGTGGCACACACGCCCAGTGCGGCGCCGACAGAGATATCGATATGGCCGCAAAGAATAATCATCGTCATCCCGATCGCGGCGACGCCGATGTAGGAAGAGTTATAAAGAATGTCGACCAGGTTGCTTGGCTCGATAAAGCCGCGGTTCGACGCTGTCACGGCCACGAGCACCAGGACGAAGGTGATGAGGAGAACGGTCTCTTGCTGGTTGATGACTTCAAACCAGGCAAGTTGGTCCTTACCTCCCGGGCGGATCGCCGCACGTTGGCCGCCGGCCAAAGGGTCAGAGGTAGTCTTCAACGGCATAAGTACAGTCAACGCAAGGGGTTGATCGCGGTTCCCGGCAGCAGATGATTGATGATTTCTTTCAAGAAAGTGAGCGCTTGGATTCCGGGGCATCGGGCGGTTCTCCCGAAACAAATCTTTGACCGACCGCCGCAGCCAGGACCAACTCCTCAGTCGCATCCATCCGTTTAAATTCGGCTACCATTTTTCCCTCACGCATGACACCGATACGGTCGCTTAAACGTAAAATCTCGGGTAAGTCGCTGGAAATAAGTAGTATGGCCATTCCTTCGTCCCGGGCCAAGCCGTTCAGTAGCCGGTGAATCTCCGCACGCGCTCCGACATCGATCCCACGCGTCGGTTCGTTGACGATCAGTAGTCTTGGTTTCGTCGCTAACCATTTCGCCACGACTACCTTCTGCTGATTGCCGCCCGAAAGGTTGCGAACAATCTGCCGGCTGCTCGGTGTTCGGATGCGGAGCGCCTCGATATATTCCTGCGCCAGCTTTTCTTCCGCGCCAAAATCGAGAAAGGGTCCCCGCAGAAGTTGCCACAACCGGGTTAACCCAATGTTCTGGCCTACGGTCATCGCAATCACCAGACCTTGCCGCTGCCGATCCTCAGGGATATAGGCGATCCCCAGCGCTATTCCGTCTTCCGCGCTCCGGATTTTGATTTCTTTTCCATCGATCTCGATGGCTCCCGTTTCGGCCGGGGCAATCCCGAAAATTGATAGTGCTAGTTCGGAACGACCCGAACCGATCAACCCAGCCAAGCCAACGATTTCACCCGCCCGTAGTTCGAGGTTGGCGTTTTGCAGCAGTGGCCGTCGTGTCAGGTTCTTGACCCGCAACATCACAGGCCGCTCGGTGGCCGGTGCTTCGAGGTGGGGTGCCGGCTCCTGCACAAGGGCTCGCCCGACCATCAGACGGATTAGCTCGTTTTCGTTGGTTTTTTCGGTTGGCTTTACCCCGACCAGGGCGCCGTCTCGCAGCACGGTTACCCGATCGGCGATCTTGAAAATCTCCTCCAGTCGATGGCTGATATAGATAATCGCGACTTTTTGAGCCCGCAGTCGTTCGATGATCCCGAAGAGACGTTCGGTATCGTGCTGCGTTAGCACTGCGGTGGGCTCATCGAGAATCAGGATCCGGGCGTTGCGGGAGAGGGCTTTGGCGATTTCGACGCGTTGCCGGTTGCCGACCGAGAGAGCGCCTACCCGGACGTTTACGCTGAGATCGCTCGCATCCAGCGACTCCAGGACCGCCGCCGCATCGCGCTCGGCTTTCCGCCAATCGAGCGCCAAACCAAAGAACGTCTTGGGCATGTGGCCGGCATAGATGTTCTCAGCCACCGTAAGTTCCGGGTACAGGCTGAATTCCTGATAAATTGTGGCGATGCCTCGGGCCTGCGCATCCCCGGGGTTGATGAACCGGGCTGGCTCGCCTTTGAGCAGGAGTTCGCCTTTGTCAGGTGGATAAACGCCGGAGATGATCTTGATCAGGGTAGATTTGCCGGCTCCGTTCTCGCCGAGAAGAGCGTGGACCTCTCCTTCATGGACATCGAAGGATACGTTGTCCAGTGCACGCACGCCTGGAAAAGCTTTGCTAATCGTTTTGAGAGCGAGGGCCGGCGGCGAGAAATTTGCGGTTCCCTCAGGCGGGAGAGCAGCTTCAGAAGGGCCGTTCATGAGGGAATGCCGGGAATGCCACTAGCCGAAAATGCCACAAATAGAAAGCTATCCTGCGCCACGCTGACGAAAAGAGACGTTTGGCTTGCCCGAAAAATCTCGACTTCGGAATCGGTTCATTCGTTGCGGCTTTCAGCTTGTAGCATTTCCGGCGTTTCCTACCAAGCTGTATAACCGCCGTCCACTACGAGATTTGACCCGGTGAAATAGCTGCTGGCATCAGATGCCAAAAAGACGACAACGTTCGCTACCTCGCGCGGTTCACCGACTCGTCCCATGGGAGTGAAGTCCAGCCACGTCTTATACCAATCGGTCTTCGACATTCCGAGTTTTGTCATTTCAGTCCCGATATAGCCCGGGGAGATGCTGTTTACGCGGACGCCTCGCCGCGCCCATTCGCCAGCGAGTGACTTGGTTAGCAGAATCACGCCCGCCTTGGAGGCGTTGTAAGCAGATTGGGGCTGCGGAGTATTCGAAATCAGGCCGGACATCGAAGCCATGTTAATGATGCTGCCGCCTCCTTGGGTCAGCATCACCTTTCCGAATTCCCGACAACAAAAGAAAACGGCGTTGAGATTGACGTTGATCACCCGATTCCATTGCTCGTCGGTACACTCCTCGGACGGAACGTTTACCGCGATGCCGGCATTATTAAACGCGATATCGATTCGGGAATGCCGGGCGAGAATCTTTTCCGTCGCGGCCCGGACCTCATCGGACCGGGTAAGATCGGCTTGTAAAAAATCACCGGCTACCTGTTCAGCCGCCGGTTTGCCGAGTTCAGCATTCAGATCCACAATTACAACCTGCGCGCCGTGCTCCCGCAGGGCACGGGCCGACTCGAATCCGATCCCGCGCGCGCCGCCGGTCACCACGGCGATCCGGCCATCCAGGGAGGGAAGGGGAGAATCGCTCATACGATGATCAAATGTTCACTTGAATCACTGCGGATTGGCAATCCTATTCTGCAGAATCGGAGCCAGTGGAATCGGTTCGCTCCATCTCGGAAACAATTTGCCGAAAGGCTGGCGCTTGCTACCGCCCTTCGATCCCCCATCATTTTTCAGAAGACGTAGGAACTGTCTCCGACTGTTCCCGCTTCGCCTTCCCGGATTGCTCGTCGAACCACGTCAAATTTAGCATCCATTTGAGCAAGGATTTCCTGGAACTCCGAATCATCGCCGAAGACGTGAAGGATCGGATCCTTCAACCCCAGCGGCAAGTGTAACAACGTCCGATTCGCCAGATAGCGCCGCAAATAGCGATAGGCGTTCGGGTTATTCTCGAGGCAGCGATAGCCCCAGGCAACGCAGATCGGAATATCCCAGGGGACGTCGGGCTGTCCCGGGCGTTCCAATCGTTGAGAACCGGCCTGCACAATTTCTTTGGCCAGTTCACGAGCCCGCGCTTGCCGGCCGCTTTCGTTCAGCGCGATCGCCAAATAGGTTTTTGTCCAAACGTTCTCCGGACGAAGAGGCCCGTTACAATACCTGATAACCGCCGCCCAGTTCTGCGTACCAATCGCGCAAAAAAACAGTCCGTCCTGGACAGAATAGTCATAGTTTTTCAGATCGAACGGCAATTGCGCGAACCCGGCCGCCGCGACGTCAAACTGGCCGCGCCACATCGCGCCATAGCATTCCATCATATGATGACGCTGCGGATTGCTTTCCCGCTCGAGCGCTTGCTCGATCCAGCGGTCCGCCACATCCTTCAAATCTGCTCCAAAGAGGATCTTTGCGGCATAATAGACGAACCTTGGCTCGCTGTCGGCGGAGCACGCTTTGCGAAAAAATTTGTAAGCCTCCCCAAACTCGTGCTTCGCCACTTGCCGCATAGCGGCTAAGGCATTAGCTCGGCCGTCGTGCGGGCCCAGTTCCAGCGCTTTTTGTAACGCCTTGTCGCATTGAGGGTACCAGCCCTTGGCATAATAAACGCGGCCTAGCTGCTCATATCCGCGCACCTCGGTCGGATCAAGGGCGATGGCCATACGGCAATGTTGTACGGCCGAGTCGAGCAACGATTTGTCATCGACAAAGCCGTCCTGTTCGACGTAGGCGCGAGCCAGGCCGCAATAGGCCAACGCAAAATTAGGATCCTTCTCGATCGCCCTCTTAAAGAAGTCGATCGCCTTCTCGTTCGCTTGCCGGTCGAGTAGTTCAACCAGCGCGACGCCTCGGAGATAAAGGTCGTAAGCGCCGAGATCTTCCGTCGTTTTCGGACGCGTCGACGCCGGAGTCGAAGGAAGCTCGCTTACCGGAGGTGCTTCTTTCACCTCAAGCTTAACGGTGTTCCGCACTTGCTCCAAGGCAGTTAGCAGTTCAGTTGGGCTTTGGAACCGATGGGCCGGGCCTTTCTCCAGCAGCTTCTTGAGAAGGGCCAGCAAAGGTTCCGGAACGTTTGCGAACCGGGCGAGCGGCAGGGGAGCATGTTGGTGCTGATGCATTATTTCCGCCGGCGTACCCAGAAAAGGCGGTTGTCCACTTAACATCTTCCAAAGTGTTACCCCCAGAGAATAGAGATCAGATCGTATGTCGACGCCGACTCCGGCGAACTGCTCCGGGCTGGCATAGGTTGGTGTCCCGGCAAAAACCCCGGGCACGGAAATATCGCCGGCCAATGACTCGTCGGTAGCACCTTTCGCCAAACCCAGATCGATGATCTTCGCGCTCATGGCGCCCTCGTCCGCACGCCCAACCATCACGTTGCTTGGCTTAATGTCGCGATGCACGAGGTGCTGTCGGTGAATCGCGGCCAGACCAGCCGCGATCTGCCCGGCAATCTCCACGGCCTGGCGGGGGTCCAGGCGGCCGCTGCGCAGAATTAAATTCTCCAGGGTTTCGCCCTCGACGAATTCCATTGCGTAGAAAATGTCGCGTCCCCGGAAACCGAGATGATAAACCGAAGCGACGTTTGGATGGCGGACACTCGCAGCTGCCCGAGCCTCTCGAAAAAATCGCCGGCGAGCGGCTTCCTCCTGGAACAATCGCAAATTGAGTACTTTTAAAGCAATCGGAATCCGCAAGTTCAGGTCGATGGCTTTGAAGGTGATGCCCATCGCGCCATGGCCCAACTCGTGAAGATGACCGTCGGCGCGCCGGAGAATTTCATAATGGGCGAATCGGCGCGGATCGGTCTCCGGCAATGCGGCGGTGGCTTCTTCGCGAATTCGGTTTTCCGCGTTCTCCGGATCAAGATCTGTGCGCAGAAGGCAAACTGGGCAAAGGCCGGACAAATCTTCCGGCGACAGTGCGGCCCCGCAAAGCGGACACATCGAGGCGCCTGTTCGCGTCTGTTTTTCGGCGCGCGCTTTCTGTTCCGATTCGTTCATGGACGGCGGCAATCTTGGAGGACAAGTGAGGATACCGACAAGCGTGAGGATTTCACCGCTTTTCTCGAATCTAGCAACGCTGGCAGCCTAGAACCAACTTTTCAGCCGGGGATACAAGTCAAGAAAACGACTGTAATGAGTTTCATAAAGCGAGCTTTGTTCCGCCTCGGGTGCAGTTACCGCGGAGAACCTTGGAGCAAATCGCCTGGTGTCCTCGTAGTCTTTCAAAAGGCCAGCTCCGATACCCCCGATCAAAGCGGCTCCGACACCGGCCCGCTCAGTGGCATGCTTGTCCTTACCCTGGTGAAGCTGTCTCGCCAGGACGTTCGCCAGAATCTGCCGCCAAAGCGGGCTACCTAATCCGTTTCCTGATGCAACCAGATGGTTCGGATTCGCACCGCAATTCGCCATGACCTCAACGATTTGGCGTAGGGCGTACGCCACACCCTCGAGCAGCGCGCGAACTAGGTGTCCCGGGCCGTGCCTAAGAGTCAATCCAACAAATCCACCCTTTGCCCGCGGATCCATTAACGGCGAGCGTTCTCCGACGAGATAAGGCAAAAAGACCAACCCCTCCGCACCGGGTTCGACAGCTGAAGCAAGCCGATCCATCTCCGCGTAGGAACAGTTTTCGATGCCTAACGTTGTGCGCAACCAGCGCAGCGCCATTCCGGCCGACAACATCGCACCCAGCAAATACCACCTCGTTTCGGGCGCATGGCAAAATGTGTGCAGCCGGAGTTGAGCATCGAACAGCGGCTTGCTCAACGGGACAAAGACCTGGCCGCCGGTGCCGACGGTCACCGACCCGAGAGGGGGGTCGATCAGGCCATTTCCGACGGCCTGTGCGGGCTGGTCTGCGCATCCCGTCGCCACCGGGATTCCCGCGGTTAGTCCAAGCTTGCCCGCGGCTTCCCGGCTGAGTTCCCCAATGATCTCGGCCGAAGAATATACCGAAGGAAAGATCGCCCGAGGAAACTTCAGCCGGCTGATTACTTCGTCGGCCCAAACGCGTTTTTCGATATCAAAAATTCCCGTGGCGGCCGCGTCGCTTTGATCGGTGCCAAATCCTTCGGTCAGTTTGAAACGCAGATAGTCCTTAGGCATCAAGAGTGTTTTTGTCTGCTCTATCGTTGCCGATTCATGTTGCTGGAGCCAGAACAGGGAGGAGATCAGAAACCCGGCGGCAGGGGCGGTGCCACAGGTGGTGGCCAAGAGCTCCGGCCCGACCCTTTCGCGGATTTCCGATAACAGAGGAGCACTTCGCTGATCGGCCCAAATAATCGCCGGACGGACCGGTCTGCGGTTGGATCCCATTGCCACAAATCCATGCATCTGACCGCAGAGACCGATCGCCCGAACCTCCACTTTGCCCGCCGTCTGGAGCGCTTGTCTCGCGGCGGCGATCACGGCCTTCCACCAATGGTCAGGTTCCTGTTCCGCCTGACCTGGTAGGGGCGTCAGGATCGGATACTCGGCTGTCCCGGCGCCCACAATGGAGCCATCGTCGCTCGAACAAACTGCGACTTTTACGCTCGAGGTGCCGAGGTCGATGCCGAGAAGTGCGCTCACGGTGGAAGGTTAGACCGGTGGGATATCCGCCAAGTGGTTTTCCCACTGAATATGATCATGGTAATCCACAGCCTGCATCGCTCACAAATCCTTAATGGATTTATGAGCGATGCAGGTTATCTCGACACCGATGCAAAATATGATGCGTTACCAACTTCTCGGCCGCAGCGGTCTGCGGGTTTCGCAAGCCTGTCTCGGCACCATGACCTTCGGCGAAGACTGGGGCTGGGGTGCTTCGAAAGACGAAGCACGCCGCCTGTATGACGCTTTCCGCGAGGCAGGGGGTAACTTCGTGGACACGGCCAACCTCTATACCGGCGGGACGAGCGAAAAGTTCCTGGGCGAGTTCATGGCCGGTCATCGCGACGAAGTGGTGTTGGCGACCAAATATACCAACGCCATTCCCGGCAAGGATCCCAACGCCGCCGGCAACCATCGCAAAAGCATGGTTCAGGCAGTGGAAGCCAGTCTCAAACGATTGCAAACCGATCGCCTGGACCTTCTCTGGATGCACATCTGGGACCGAATTACACCGGTAGAGGAGGTGATGCGCGGCCTGGATGACCTCGTACGGCAAGGCAAGGTGCTGTATGTCGGCGTTTCCGACGCAGCCGCCTGGTGGGTAGCTCAGGCCAACACCTTGGCCCATTTTCGAGGGTGGACCCCTTTTGTAGGCTTGCAGATCGAATATAGCCTTCTCGAGCGCACGCCGGAAAGAGAACTCGTGCCGATGGCTGACGCTCTCGGGCTAACGATCACCGCGTGGAGTCCCCTGGCCAACGGGCTTCTCTCGGGCAAATACCGCGTAACAGAACAAGGGGTGCAGAGCGAGGACGGCCATAGCCGGCTGGATAACCCCGAGATGCAGCAATTCATCGGGAATCGGGAGCGAGTCAACCGCGTCATCGACGCCCTCAGGAAAGTCGCTGCCGAGTCAGGCCATTCTCCCGCCCAAGTCGCTCTGGCGTGGCTGCGGTACCGGGCGCACCCCGTTATCCCGATCGTAGGAGCGCGTAAGCTCGAACAACTCGAAGCCAATCTGGCGGCCATCGGACTGCGGCTCGACCCGGAGCATCTCCGACAACTCGACGAGGCCAGTACTATTGACCTGGGTTTTCCGCACGATTTCCTGGACCTGCCGATGGTGCAGGGATTCGCCTTCGGGGGTACCCGCGGGTTAATCGACGCCTGACAAGTTGCTCACGAAAAGCACAAGGAAATAAAGGCAGACCAATCGGAGGCACGTTGAATATTCGTCCCGCTCAAGACGGCGATCGCGAATCCATTTTGGTCGATTCTCGAACCTGTAATTCGGGCGGCCGACACATACGCCTTGCCGAAAAACTGGAACAGAGAGCTGGCACTTTCTTTCTGGTTTTCAGAAGATCATCAGGTCTTTGTCGCCGAAGAAGAAGGTGCGGTTTTGGGCACGTACTACATTCGAGCAAACCAGCTGGGAGGAGGCTCTCATGTCGCGAATTGTGGGTATATGACATCTCCCACGGCTACTTGGCGCGGAGTAGCGCGTGCAATGTGTGCGCATTCCCTGGAATATGCGCGCACTCGCGCCTTTCAGGCGATGCAGTTTAATTTCGTCGTGAGCACGAATGAACGGGCAATCCGGCTCTGGCAAGCCCATGGGTTCGAGATCGTAGGAAGTCTTCCAAAGGCTTTTCTGCATCCTCGCCTCGGATACACGGATGCCTATGTGATGCACAGAGAACTCTAGGCAAGCGAACATCCAACATGGGCACCACTCCGCGGGGACGCTGGGTTTTGCGCCGCCAAACCCCTGGATGGATCCGCCGCCAGAGACTTCGATGCGTTGAGCATTGACCCAACGTTCCTTTACGATTCCCGCAACGCGCTATGTCCAGTGCCCGGTAGAGCCGGTCCTTGCCCGCGGCGGCGTCATCGGTTCCCAGGACCACATCCATCGCGGTGGTAGCGTACCAGCGTTGGTACACGCCCGGCTCACTGGCTGGAGTCGTCCACCCGAGTTCTTGCCACAGCCGAGCGCCTAATCAAAAGCGCCAAATTCGCCCCGCTAAACTCGACAAAATAAGCTCACAAGCATCCTCCGCTTCCGGCGCCTGGCCTTCACGATCAGTAAAAAGCCGGCGTTGCCGACTTTGGCCTTCCGCGATAACCTCAATCGAACGCTGCCAGCGCTCATTTTGGGTGGTGTTGAGCTCTCCAAGTTCAAAACCCGCCGCTGCACCGTCCGGTTCATGTTGATCCGGATCGTTTCGCTTAATGAGTAGTAAACGTGTTGCTTGCCGTCTTTGCGCACGACATGTCGCTTGAGGTTCACCTAACCCTCTGCTTGTCGTTAATAGCAACTAAATTTGCCTTTAACGGTTGGAAAACCTTTGCAGAAGCCGATCTTAATTCCAGCGATTAAGGGCACCTCGACAGATGCGTCGACTTGCAATCACTCCTACTTTGAGAGGAGCAATATGAAAATCGGCATCATTGCCGCAGGACAAATTGATAGCGCGCTTCCTCGTCGCCTGACCGTGCTCGGAGCTCACAAGAGTTTCGATTGCCTCATATTCGCATTTCTGCTAGTCTCGGCCGTGAGTTCGTCCTGCCGTCCCCCAGGCGGATGAATACGCAAATATGAAAAATTACCCCCGGAGCAACATCAATCAATGTAATTCGTGGAGCGGCCTCCCGGCATGCTCCGCTTTCCTTTTCTGGCTGTCCCATGGCTTGGCATCTCGAGTTCGAACAAGCCTCCGGAAAATCATGCGACCTCTTGCTAATGGCGTGGTTGCGTCGCTGGTAGTGGCAGCAGCGGCCCCGGCCATGGGCAGGACTACCCTTAGCATGTGGGTGCGGAGCGATGGTGAAGAACTGACCCGAAAGATAGTGGACGCCTGGAATTCAGGTCACGACGACAAGATTCAGCTGACGGTCATTCCGAGTCCGCAAATGGTGACGAAGTTTGCTACTGCTGCAGCCGCTGGCGACGTGCCGGACATACTGTCGATCGATCTCATTTTCATGCCGGACTTCATGAAGGCGGGCTTCATGACCGACATCACCGACAAGATGAGGGGCGATCCGAACATCGGTAAGGTGAGTCCCTCGCATATCAAGTTAGCGACCTATAAGGAACGACTGTACGGCGTGCCAGGCACGCCGGACGTCTCAGTCCTTCTGTGGAATAAGGATCTCTTTCGCAAGGCGGGACTCGACCCGGAAAAGGGGCCAACGACGATGCAGGAGGTCTACGAGGACGCCAAAAAGATCCGGGCTCTCGGTCCCGACATCTACGGCTACTACATTGCCGGCAACTGCGGCGGGTGCAATATCTTCACTGTTGCTCCAATGATGTGGGCGACGGGGGCCCACGTAGTTCCGACCTCGGCCACCGACGAGCCCTTGCGGGATGGCGACATCAAAGGTGTGCTCGAGATCCTGCACAAGATGTGGACCGAAGGGCTGATGCCCGAGGCGGTCCGGGGCGCCGGGCCCTCCGAATTTCACTCCGCCTTCTATCCTGGCAAGCTGGGTATCTTTGCCCACGGTAACTTCCAGATCGGTCTCATCACAAACAAGGCGCCTAACCTAGATTTCGGGATCACTTTTATCCCCGGTCTCAAGGAAGGTGAAGTCTCATCTTTCGCTGGCGGCGACGTGATCTCCATCCCGAAAGGGGCAAAGCACCCCGATGATGCGATTGCTTTCCTGAAGTGGGTGATGACTGACGAGCCGCAAATCGAAGTCTACGCCAAAGGCAATTTCTTGCCGTCGCGGACCGATCTAGTGAACAATAAATATTTTAAGGACAATCCGAAGCTGATTAAGGCCGCCGGAGCGGTCGCGATTGCTCAGACTCCATGGACGTACCACTTCAATGACCTGGTGAATGACGCTTCGAGCCCCTGGCTGAAGATGATTCAGCGCAGCGTGTTCGACGGCCAGATCGACGACGCGATCATTGAGGCAAAGAAGCGGATGCACGAGATAATCAGCGAACAATAAAATTTGGCCGGCAGATTGTACGCGACCGTGATCATCATGGCGCGTAAGCAAGAGTGAAGAATCGCCATGTATTCGACGAGGAGCAAATTTGTCGGTTTCTCCTATATCGCTCCTGCTCTTCTCTTCGTTGCGGCATTCACGTTGTATCCGCTAGGCCAGCTCTTCTGGATGTCACTGCATAACTGGTCGCTGCTCGGTGGCACGAAGCTTATCGGTTTCGGGAACTATGTGCGTGCCTATCAAGATCCGATATTTTGGAGCGCTCTTTTTTTTACTTTTCAATATACGCTCTATCTTACGCCAATCCTGATCATTCTTGGCTATCTGTTCGCGCTCTTGACCTCTGGCACGTCGGGCCTGGTCAAACTGACTCGTGGCACAATCTTCATACCTGTTGTCATCGGCATCGGCAGTTCCAGCCTTCTATGGGTTTGGTTGTTCCAGCCGCAGATTGGCCTTTTCAATAGACTGCTCGTCGATCTGCACATCATTCCGAAACCGCTTGTGTGGTTTGGAGCAGATGCAACTTTGGGTCTTTGGGGGGTGATCATCTCAATTACATGGAAGGTGGTTGGCTTTGGGATGATCCTGTTCGTGGCCGGTATCCAATCCATCCCGACCGAGATTATCGAAGGAGCCAAGATCGACGGTGCAAGTTATTGGCAGCGCGTCGTCAAGATTATCGTACCGCTGAACTACAGGATTATCCTGCTCGTGACGCTTACCAGCGTAATCGGGTCGATGCTGGCTTTCGAACAATTCTACATTATGACAACCGGTGCCCCGGAGAATCAGACTATTACGTCCGTATACTGGATTTACACGAACTCGTTCACCTATTTCAAGCTCGGCTATGGTTCGACGCTATCTATCATCCTGATGATAATTATCGTGGTCGGCACGGCGATCCAGATTGCCCTCACACGTCGCCGGAGTATAGAATGAACTCGCGCGGCTTCGCGGCGTGTCGTAACTCCTATCTGATCGCAGCGATTTGCTTCGCTCTCATGGCATTCATGCTGTTTCCGCTCGCGATGTCCTTCCTGACTTCGGTCAAGCCGGCCGGCGAAGCCGCGATGTGGCCACCGAACTATCTGCCGTCTCGGCTTAGCTTCAGCAACTATGTAGAAATGTACAACTACCAGGCGGGCTTGCCGACCTATTTGTTCAACAGCTTTTCCGTTGCATGCATGACAGTCGGCGGCTGCGTGATTCTAGCCTCGCTGGCAGGTTTCGGACTCGCGCGCTTCTCGATTCGGTACAAGGAAGCCTTCTTCCTGCTGCTTATCTGCGGCATGATGATCCCTTATCAGACACTCCTCACGCCGCTTTACATGATGTTCTCAAGTCGCAGATTTCAGAATACGCGGGTCGGGCTCGCGATCGTCCACACTGCGATCCAATTGCCATTCAGCATTTTTCTCATGCGCCACAGCTTCGAAGCGGTTCCGCGTGAGCTCGAAGAAGCAGCGGTGATCGACGGCTGCAACAGCCTCCAATTGCTATGGTGGATTTTCGTGCCGTCGGTGATCCCCGGGATCGTCACCGTCGCCCTCTTTGCTTTCTTGACATCTTGGAACGAGTTCATCGGCGCCCTGATTTTCATGAATAAGGAGACGATGTTCACGCTGCCGATCATGCTTGTCGCATCGCGAACCGGCTATTACGGTTCTACCGATTGGGGTATACTGCAGGCAGGGGTGATAATCTCTATCATACCTTGTGTGCCGGTCTATTTGATGCTGCAAAAATATTATGTGTCCGGCCTGATGAGCGGCACCGGCAAATGACATGGTATATCACGTCCTCAAACTGGATCCTCAGAAGCGTACGCCAGTGTTCACTTACGCGGCGGTTGGAAAGGTCCACGAACTGCCACGTACAGAGAGAGAATCCATAAAACCAATTCTTACCAGCGCAGATGTACGAGTGGCTGGATCTGTTCTGGATAGATCTTTGTCAGCGTTTCCATTTGCTCAGAGCTTAAGGGAGGTAAATCTGAGGCCTAAGCATTTTCGGTCACTTGATCCCATTCCGAGCGCCGGGAATAACACAGCTCACCTGGATTCGCTAGTCTGAATCATTTCTTTTTCGAGTTTTTCGCGGGCGAACCGGTTTAACGCCGCGCGCGTTTCAGGCTAGCACAGAAACGTGAAGCCTCCCGACTGCGCGGCAATTGATCGATTCTGGCGAAACTGAAAAAACAGCCGTTCAAGACTTGGATTCGCTGCCTAGAGCCTTAAGGACGAATACCGGGCCAGCCGCTTGACAGATCTCTGTTGGAGCCCGGTTGACCGCCTCGCTGAACAAGGATCTCACTGGTAGAACGTTGGAGCAGAAATTCATGGATAAGTTCCACGTTTGTCTCACCCTCTGAGTCCAGAACCCTCGAGCCTGGAGTGACCATTTTCCTCAGCAAAGCACTTTGTCGAGGAAGGCCTTCATCACACTGTTAAATTGCTCCGGTCGTTGCAGCGGCGCAAAATGGCTCACACCAGGCAGGATGATCAACTCCGCCCCGGGAATACTCCGAGCGAGATATTCGGCATGTTCCGGTTTGATAAACTCGTCATGCTCGCTTTGGACGATCGCGACGGGCACGTGGATCTCAGCCAGATCGCGCGCAGAATAGTTGGGTTGCGTCCGCATCATCTGTCCGACCGCTTCGGCAAATGCCTCGAATTGGTCCGGCGTCGCTGAGAGCTCAGCATAGTCCTTGTTGTGCCGGCTCCAACATCGGCCGAGGATCGGACTGGGCTGGATTTCCTTGGTGCCGCTGGGATCCATGTTGCAGCCAAAGAAAAACACACCGGCAACGCGCGCCGGGGCTTGCCCGGCGAGGATTAAAGCGATGCACGCGCCGTCGCTCCAACCGACAACAGCCGCTTTTTCCAAGCCCAATGTGTCCATTACGGCGAGAACGTCGGACGCCATCAACTCGTACATAAAGGGCCGCGAATCCCGCGTACTGCGACCATGGCCGCGACTGTCAATAAGCACGGCGCGATATCCCGAGTTGATCAGTATTGGAACTTGGTAACCCCAGTTACCGCTATGGCCGAGACCTCCATGCAGAAGAATCACCGGAGAGCCTGTCCCGAATGTCGCGTACCAGATTCGAGCACCGTCATGGTTCACGTATCCCTGATTGCTCGTTATCGGCAGGGCCGGAGCGCCGTGCGCTTCAAAATCCTTAAGATCGTCGTCGTGTGCTTCCATGAATCTGGCTCAAAATACACTGGGGGCTCCTCCCAACAGACCAGCGAATGATTGCGCCGTTCGCGGACGCAGCGCCGCCTCAAATCCGTGCGCTCGCCGATTGTGGCGTTCCTCATCTCTCCGCACATACGACGATCAGGGCGCAGTTCTTGGGACAACGGCTTCCAATTGGTTGGATAAAGTATTACGGACTTTAATAATGAGGTATCAGATATCCAGTACACGGCGCTTTGCCGGAAGACTGTTATGAACCTAAACGACCTTGACCTGAGACTGCTCCGATCTTTTCTGATTGTGGAGGCCGGCGCGTATAACCTGACCCAGGACGTGGCAAGCTGCTTTGTTCGCTTCGGAGCCGGTCGGGCCCAGACATGGTTAATGGTCCGGTTGCCTGCTCCAACGATGCCGACTGCGCCCACGCCGATCGGGGAACGATCCAACAGCACTGAGGGGCACTCCTAGCGGTTAGCATCTATCCCTTACGGTGAAAAAACGGAGAGAAGGACGAGTCGCACTGTTGGCGATCGCTGCGTCGTTCCTCGAGAGTGAAAACGGGCGTGGAGTAGTTTGGCATCGATAACACTTCAGGCTACGATCAAAAAGGCTTATTCCTCGCCATCATAATACTCCAACTCTTCGGATCGGATCATCCGGCGATCGGGTGAACGAACGGTCCATTTCTTGCTATCGGGAAAATAGTTGGACTCGCCAAACGGGTTGTCTGCAACGACATAAACGATGAGATCTTCCGCACTGTCGTTGACGAGCTGATGGGCTGATCGGGCGGGAAGATGAATGCGTCGCCAGATTCGATCGTCGTTGTTCCGTCATGATGTCGCACGACGCCCCCGCCTGAGATCACATGATAGAATTCCCATTGCACACTGTGCGAATGATAAGGATAGGGAGTTTTTCCCGGCGGAATGCGCAAGATCTCTACGTCAAACGGATGTCGCTCCATGAGATCCATTGATTGGGGTTTACGTCCCAATGCCTCGGAGACCTGTTTGCCGGACCCGGCGAAATTTGCCCTTGGGTGAGGACCAGCTGAACTCCGCTAAATTGTTGGTATTGACCTTCTGCATACGTTGTTGCCTGACACGATTTGGAATCCCGAAGCCGGTACTTAAGAGCCGGTTCCGCTAGCTGACCAAGCTTTAATTTGGGAGCATCAAGGAGTGAATACGTCCTTTGCGCATAAGTGGTTCGTCAAATTCCCATGTCGCGTTTCGTACCTTTGCTGGATTTAACCACTATGTTAATATCTGTCTGAAACATACAAGCAGAGGTTCGAGATGACAGAAGCAGCAACGGCCCAATCCAATGTCGCTCTGATTAAAAGCGGCTACGACGCATTCGCTTCCGGCGATATTCAAGGTGCATTCGCGGTCTTCGCTGAAGACATTCTCTGGCATGTGCCGGGGCGTGGACCGCTCTCGCGCGACTACCGCGGCCACGCCGAAGTGCGGGGATTTTTCCAGCATTTCATGGAGCTGTCCCACGGCACGTTCCGCATTCAGCTTAACGACATCTTGGCCAAGGGAGACCGAGTTGTCGCGCTATGCACAGAGAGTGCGCAGCGCGGCGATCGAAGCTGGTCATCACCGCAGGTCCACGTCTGGACGATCAAGGATGGGCGAGCCAGCGTCTTCTGGCAGTACCAAGGCGATCAGCAGACCGAAGACGAGTTCTGGGCGAGCTGCTGAACGAAGATGAATGAGTCAGGGGTGACTGCACGAAGCGGAAATTAAAGCACGCCAAGCTCGCAGATTGCCCGGGAGCACGGCGTCACGAGAGATGTTCGAGAAGATTCGGCATTAAAACCACTGGCCCTCGGCGGCCAGGATCTTGGCTTGTGCCACGGATGACGGCATTCTGAAGAAAACGGTTTAATTAAGCAAGCACCCCGGCCGCTCGGTAGTGGTCTTTGGTCTAGCTGTATCTGCCTAGGGCCCTCACGGAATTAGAAACTTAGATAGCTGTCGCAAGACGTAGATCAGGGTCTAACGGCTTGGGTCCGCAGATGGGTGATTGTGCTCTCAATGAGCTTCTGAAATACAGGCTCGTCTTTGGTAAGCGGCCGTTTCATTTGCTTTCTGTCGAACTCGACCATAGCGGTTGAGTGTCGCGTTTGAAGCAGACATTGAAACCAGAATCCGACACAAGACGGTAGAAATGCTGAACACGTGTCGCAATCCAGGTTGGTTCGTCGAGCTTGGCCCTAGCATGCGCGTAGATTGTACGAGGGTCTATTGTTGTATTGCGGTTCAGCAGGAGGTGAGAATGCTCCATCCTATTTTATATGACATTTATTGTAT
Organism: uncultured Verrucomicrobiae bacterium; assembly: GCA_963731325.1. Lineage (GTDB taxonomy): Bacteria > Verrucomicrobiota > Verrucomicrobiia > Chthoniobacterales > JAFAMB01 > CAVSUL01. The sequence continues at coordinate 184,093 of CAVSUL010000003.1, read as the reverse complement.
GATGTTATGCTTATCCCGCTGCACGCCAGTTCTTTGGGTGGATGTGAATAACTTGTGAATGCGGTCTTGGGTGATCAGATTCCCTTCGCCGGGCCCGGTCACAAGGAGCTAATCGCCACCACACAAGCTCCTAAATCCAATATTGACACCGCCCACTGCCACGCGAGAGATAGGTCCGGCCCAAAATGAAACCGGATTATCTGTCGCGCGGGTTTGAAAAAATTCGGGAGGATCTCGCATTCCTCATGCATTGCTTTCGCGAGGTGCTCGAAGAACTTGGCGAGACTGACCTTGCCCAGCGGCTTCCTTGGATCAGCAACGTCACGATTTCGGATCGGCATCATCCCCGCCTTTCCCAGAGCTATTCCATTGCGTTTCAACTCCTGAACATGGTCGAGGAAAACGTGGCCGCGCAGGTGCGCCGGCTCCGGCAATCGGACCTCGGACTGGCCAGCGAGGCCGGTCTCTGGGCTTATCACTTGGCCCGGCTTAAAAAACTCGGCATTTCCGAGGAGCAAATAGCCTCCCGGTTGCCGCAAATCCGTGTCGAACCGGTGTTGACGGCCCATCCGACCGAAGCAAAACGCCTGGCTGTGCTGGAACAGCACCGGGCGCTCTACTTGCTCCTGGTCCAGCGGGAAAATCGCATGTACACCCCGCAGGAACAGGCCGCCATTCGCGACGAGATCAAGGTAACGCTCGAACGCCTCTGGCGGACCGGTGAAGTCCATCGGACCAAGCCGCGTGTCGCAGATGAGCGCCGGAACGTGATCCACTACTTTCGCGACGTGTTCCCCACAGTCTTAGGCGACGTTGACCTGCGACTCAGGCAAGCCTGGACCGACGCCGGCTTTACCCGGCCTATTTTTTCCTCGGCCGATTATCTTCCGCGCCTCCGCTTTGGTACCTGGGTGGGCGGCGACCGGGACGGACACCCGCTCGTAACTGCCGAAGTAACAGCGGCGACCTTCGCTGAGCTGCGCGAAGCGGCTCTTCACGTTTTGCATGGTGCATTGGGCCGTCTCGTGGATCAGCTGACACTTTCCGGCAACGATCAGGTGGCACCAACCTATCTGGAAACCGCGATTAAACGGATCGCGGCCGAGACAAGCGCGTCCGCCGACGAAGGTTTATTTCGAGAAGAACCCTGGCGGCGATTTGCTTATTTATTACAGAAAAAGCTCCTTCAAGCTGCTCCATTGAAGGCATTTACATCTCCGGAGGAACTCAGGGAGGAATTGATCCTCCTCAGCCGGGCCTTGGCCGACGTCGGCGCCCAGAGAATCGCAGAGGCGGAACTCCTGCCCGTAATCCGAATACTCGATGTCTTTGGCTTTCATGGCGCGGTACTCGACGTCCGGCAGAACAGCCATTTTCATGACTTGGCGGTGAGCCAATTGATGAAAGCGGCGGGCGTTCCGTCCGCGGAGGAGTTTCCGACACTGCCTCAAGCTGCCCGGTTGCCATTCCTTCAGGCGGAGCTAGATTCGCGGCGCCCTTTCCTGTCGCCTGGCGTCGGGGTCGGTCCGGAAGCCGACGCCGTTCTGGCGTGCTACCAGGTGCTCAAACGCCAGCGTGACAAGCACGGGCTTCGAGGCATAGGCTCGTTGATTGTCAGCATGACGCGCGGCGTGGCCGATCTGCTGGCGGTCTATCTCTTTCTTCGGGAGGTCGGCCTCTGGCAGGAAACGGCAGCCGGACCGGCCTCCGCGATTCACGTAGTTCCTTTGTTCGAAACGATTGAGGATCTCGAACGTGCCGCTGGGATCGTAGACGAATATCTTGGTCATCCGTTGGTCCGGCGCAGCCTCCTTCTGCAGGCAGAGGTGCGCGGAAGCGGTGTCCCGGTTCAGCAGGTGATGCTGGGGTACAGCGACAGCAATAAGGATTCCGGCCTTTTGACAAGCCAGTGGGCCTTACACTCCGCCCAGGCGGAAATCGCCCGGGTTGCTGACCGGCATAAAGTCCAGACCCGTTACTTTCACGGGCGTGGAGGCACCATCAGCCGGGGTGCGGGTCCGACGCACCGGTTCCTCGAAGCTCTCCCCCATCGGACCGTGCGTGGCGATATCCGGCTTACCGAGCAAGGAGAGACGGTAGCCCAAAAGTATGCCAATCGGATCACCGCTTCCTACAATCTGGAGATCTTGCTTGCCGGAGTAGCCGGAATCACCCTCCAGCAAGAGAACGAACCAGAGCCGGACGATGACTACGCCGGATTGATCGCGCACGTGGCGAAAATCAGCCGGGCAGCCTATCAAGGTCTGTTGTCTCAGGAAGGGTTTATGACTTTTTTCCGCTCGGCAACACCGATTGATGCTTTGGAATTGAGCAGCATTGGTTCGCGGCCGAGTCGCCGGACGGGCCGGCATTCGTTGGCGGACCTTCGTGCGATCCCGTGGGTCTTCAGCTGGACGCAATCGCGTTTCTATCTACCGGGCTGGTTTGGGCTCGGTACAGCGTTCCGCGAGCTTTACGGGAAACCGGAATGGGATCGGCTGAAGGAGGCGAGCCAACGATCGCCTTTTTTGCGTTTTGTGCTGACCAACGCGGAGACGAACATGCAAAGTGCGGAGCGAAAGATCATGCGGATGTATGCCGCCTTAGCGCCTGATGAAGAGGCAGTACAGCACGTTTTTACGCTTATAATGAATGAATTTGAGTTGATCTGGGAATTGTTGCCCGAGGTGTTGGGAGGCCAGTCCGCCCAGCGGCGGCCGCGGTTTACGATGACTCATGAAATTCGCGCCGACGCACTTCTCGCCCTGCATGTTCAACAAGTGTCACTGCTTCGACATTGGCGCGAGGCACGGCAGAAGGAGGATTCTGCAGCAGATCAGCTTTTCGCCGATCTGCTGGTCTGCATTAACGCGATCGCCAGTGGATTGCGGACCACCGGTTAGCCTTCATCGCCGGGAAATCAACGGATTTCCCGGCGATGAAGGCTTTTGGATGAACACTCCCGAACGAACGATGGCGGCAGCCTATCCCCGGTATCTGCACGGCCGGGTTCAGTCGAGCTTGCGTGCCGTTGTTCCCGGACAAGCTTCCGCCATTTTCGCAATACCGAGATTGATTGCATCGGCAAGGATCGCAGTCAGCAGTAGCGTAGGATCTTCGCAAGGCTGCCCCGTCTTTAGATGAGTAAAGTGTCGGCTGAATCCCGTCCAAAGATCCACCTCTAGGAGCAGATCGGTGATCTTTATGTGCGGTAAAAGTGCGTAAGCCAGACGCATCAACGCCGTCGCCTCCTCGGGTACCGCGTTAGTGAGCGGTGTAATTTTGAGTTCTCCGGCCGCAATAGCCGCATCAGGCAACTCGCCGCGCTGGGCCCAACGCATCGACCGCACCGAGCGCCACGGCAAACAGCTATAGTTCGGTTCCGCTGTTCATTTGCGGGAACGGCCTTTCCGCAGCCGTGGCGTCCGCCGCGCCAGTTGGGTCACGAGTCGAATCTGGTCGCCCCGTTAGTGAAGCTTCTCGTAGTCGACCGGGCGATGCCCCATCGAATAGGAGGTTCGCTCGATCAGAAAGATCGCGCTGCCGACACCAATGCGGAGCGCTCTCGCCACTGTGGCATCGGCGCAGACGGCTTCCAACTGGTATTCGGCTTCCACCAGCTGTTGTATTTTTGTTCCAGAAGCGAGAAGATCGGTTCGGTCTTGAGATTGTCGGCCATCACTTTCTCTCCCAGTTCCTTCGGCAGATAAGTCTCGTCGAAAGAGAGCGGGATGCCGTCCGCCAGGCGGACGCGCTGGATCCGCACCACGGGCGCGCCTTGCGGTAATGCCAGCCGGCGGGCCACTACCTGGGTGGCCCCGAGGACTTGCTGATCAAGGACCTTGGCGGTGGCATGACGACCGAGCGCCCGCATGTCTTCGATTCATAACGCTTGCGAGCTTACCGATGGCTGCGGTTCTTTTGGTAGCCATGTTCACTGTGCATCTGCCCTACGGATTCAGCTCGATCAAGCTCGAGGCGGTGACTGCGGCGGGCCCGCAGCTCGGCCCGCCGGGCTATGAAGTTAACCTCTTGTATCTCGCTTGTCTCGCAGCCCTAGTCTTGGGTGGTCCTGGACCACTGGCAATAGATGGCCTGATCAAAAAGCGGAGAAAGCTCACACTTTCGCAAAACAAGCCACTTTTAGCTCGGCAGCATAAACAGAAGCGAATAAACACCGCAAATTCCAAGTTAGAACATGCACAGACCAGGGAACAATTGACTCCGCCTGGCTGTCGTCGTCACAAGGAGAGCCGAGAAGCAAATGGAGCTATCCGATTACTCACGGTCGCCGCTATTGCTTTCTGGGATTTACTGTCAGCATTCCATCGCGCGAGGGAATCGAGGAATACCAGCTCCTGCTTGAAGAAGTAGAAACCCGCATCGGCCGTTTGAACGGCAAATATGCCACCCTCCAAAATAGCCCGATTCATTTCATCCACAGTTCGGTGCCTTTTCCTGAGCTGTGCGCACTCTACGCGACCGCCGACGTGGCGATCGTTACTCCGCTGATCGACGGAATGAATCTTGTGGCCAAGGAGTTCGTCGCCTGCCAACGAGAAAACGTCGGAGTGCTCATTCTCAGCGAGTTCGCGGGTGCCGCCGAGGAACTTTTCAACGCTCTGATCGTAAATCCATATGATTCAACCGCAGTAGCCCGCAGTTTGATTGAAGCTCTGGCCATGTCGCCGGAAGAGAAAACAGCCCGGATACATCCAATGCGCGAGCGAGTGATGCAACATGACGCATCGGAGTGGGCATGATCGTTCCTTACCGATCTCCAATCCGATCAAATTGGCGCCGTCAGCAAGCCAAGCATGGACGCGACGCCAGCCCGCACTGCCCTGAGCGCCGCGCTCGCTTCGAAAAAACGTATCGCCTTTTTCCTGGACTACGACGGCACCTTACGCGAGATCGAGCGCGAGCCTGGCGCGGCGATACCAACGCCCGCAGTCAAAGAGTTGCTTGCCGGATTGTCCAAAGTACCTCGCCTTGATGTAACCATCATCAGTGGACGGTCTCGCGGAGACTTGGAACGTTGGCTCGGTCTCTGGCCCTTTCGCTTGATCGCCGAACATGGCGCTGCCCTTCGCTTCCCGAACAGAGCTGACTGGAGAGAGCGCGACGCAAGCATTCGTTACGATTGGAAACAGGAGATCCGGCCGGTGCTGCAAATCTATGCCGATTCGACGCCCGGGAGCTTTGTGGAAGAGAAACATTCGTCATTGGTCTGGCATTATCGGAAGGTCGAGTTCGAACTTGGGAGATGGAAGGCTCGGCAACTCGCGGAAGAGTTAGCTGCCGTGACGGCGAACGAACCAGTGTGGGTCACGCACGGTAAAAAGATGATCGAAGTTTCCGCCGCCCAGGTGAACAAGGGTGCTGCGGTCGCCCAGGTTCTGTCGGACGAAGCGCCTTTTGCGATCGTTCTTTGCGCAGGAGACGATCATACCGACGAAACCATGTTTGAACTCAACGTACCCAACTTGATCTCGATCAAGGTTGGCCCGGGATCGACCCGGGCAAAGTTTCGCTTATCGGAGCCAACAGCGCTCCGGCAATTTCTGGCGGGGCTCCTCGAACGTCCCGAATGCGAGCAGGCAAGCATGGCCGAGCGCCGGGACTGGTAAGGCAAAATTCATTCCGGTCAAAGGCTGACAAGCTGGAAGCTTATCCCACCAGGTTTTAACTAAAGATCTCATCTCCAAAGGTTACCCTCAGGACGGTAAAACGATCAAACTCGCTACCTGTGGTTGCGGGATCGCAGAAACCGGCGAATCCGCTCTGCTGTGCCCGATCGAGCGATGATCGGGCCGAGGAAATGTCTCAAAAGTGGCATATCAACGAGTCGCTGCTTTTACGCTCACCGGCTGTTATCGCCCAAAAATCCGCGAATTCATGGCCCAACGGAAAGAAGAAATCGAGGACGTAAACCGAAGGCGCGGCATGAGTTGTGGGCACAATCTCCAGAGATCAAAGTCTCACCCTGGAGCGATTGATGAGTTGAAGAAACGCTTTCGCGCGGAAGCCCCAGGCCAACCTTTTTGACCGGCAAAAAGCATGAAGGAGATTACGGAAAGAGATCAATTGTCATCCCTCGACGTAGCTCTCGCTGAAGTTGGGCGCAGCGAGATCGGCGGCGACCTGAGCGTCTGAGGCCCCTTGGGCGTGTTGAGCGTGATTTTGGAGGAGCGCGCGTATGGCCCCTTGCGCCAGATCTCCGGGCCCTCGGCGCCCGCGTCCGAACGGCTGAGCCCGACCACGTGATGGCGCCACCGGCTTTATCGGTTCCTTGCTCGTTCCAGAACTCATCAACGTAGGAGGAGTGGGGATTCGGTTCGCCCCACCTCGCTGGTGTCGCCACTCTGACAACACAAGAAGCGAAGCGCGATGAACACCTTCTACGAACATCACAAGGATAGCATAAAATTCGGCTACCGCTGTTTTGACCGCATTCTCGTCAATGGCTTGATTTTCGGGTGCAAACTGGGCCCGCTGCATATCCGAGGCTTGCGAACTTCTGGCGATGTATTTCTGGCATGATTTGATCCAAAAAGGGGTTCTTCGGATAATTTCGTGGATAGTCGCCGCCTTGGTAGCGCAAGGACTCCGCTTCGTGCAAGAGAAAATCCGGCATAACTCGCTGACGCTCGGCCTTCGGCACTTATTCCGTTTTTCTCTTGCACTGCGCCACGGCCTTGCGCGGATGGGAACCATGGCTTTTCTGGCGAAAAGCGGTTGCTTTGCCAAAGATGAATGTGGGCGGCCGGGCTGTTTAGTCACCGCTTAATTGCGGGTTTGCGATGCGGAAAGCGAAGACTAAAAGGGATGGATGGCAGAGAGTTTGGAGCAGCATTATCGGCGGTTATTGGGACTGGAAGAGCCCTGGGTGGTCGAGGCGGTTAAACTGGAGTTGGCCGCACAACGCGTGGAGATCCGCTTAGAGGCACAGGTAAAGCCACGGGGATTGAAGTGCCCGGAATGTGGAAAATGGTATGGGCTCTACGACCACGCGCCTGAACGGCGATGGCGGCACCTGGACACTATGCAGTTTGAGACGGTTTTAGTAGCACGGATTCCCAGGGTCAATTGTGCCGAACACGGAGTCAAAACCATCGAACTGCCTTGGGCCGGGAAGAACAGCCGTTTTACGCTAATGTTTGAGGCCTTTGCCATTCGGCTGCTCCAAGCATGCGAAACAGTCAGGAGTGGCGCAGGGCTTCTGCGGTTGGATTGGCACAGTGCACATCAAATCATGGAGCGAGCCGTGGAACGAGGCCTGAGGCGTCGCAAGATGGAGACGGTGCGGTTGGTCGGCATTGACGAAAAGAGCTTTGGCTCTGGGCAAGACTACATCAGCCTGATGACTGATCTGGAACAGAGCCGGGTTTTGGAGGTGGTACCGGACCGGACTAGCGAAGCATGCCAGGAACTCTGGAAACATCTCGGTCCCGAGCAGAATCTTAAAGTCGAAGCAGTCAGTATCGACATGTGGGAGCCTTACCTGAGTGCTACGGCCCAGGCAGCACCCCAAGCCCGGATTGTCCATGACAAGTTTCATGTTGCCAAGCATCTCAACGAAGCGGTCGATCGGGTGCGGCGGGCCGAGAATCGGCAGCTGCATTCCGAAGGAAATGATCTGCTCAGCGGCAGCAAGTACGTGTGGTTAAAAAATCCCGAGAACTGGCGTGAGACCGATCGACTAAAGTTTGAAGCTCTGCGCTGCTCCGGATGTAAGGTCGCCAGAGCCTGGCAAATCAAGGAACTCTTCAGAGAGTTCTGGAGTTGTTTTGACCCGGCAGAGGCTGAAAGCTTCTTTGATCGCTGGTATAGCTGGGCAAGCCGCTGCCGGTTGGTTCCAGTTAAGGCAGTCGCCCGGATGCTCAAAATCCATTTGGGAAATCTGTTGACCTATTTCACTCATGCTATCTGTAATGCCATGACTGAGGGCTTTAACTCCAAGATTCAAAGCCTCAAGCATGCTGCTCGGGGCTTTCGTACTTTTGCTAACTTCAGAATCCGGATCCTGTTCTTCTGCGGAAAGCTCGATCTATGCCCCATTAGCCATTAAATTATCCGAAGAGCGCAAAAAGGATGGGCGGGCGTTGTAGCGCTGGCTTGGCGACCTGCGCTGCGCTGAGGCTGCGCATTTTTTCTCGGAGGTTTCATCAGCCATCGGTCGCCTGGCTCGAGCAACGAGCAGCTACGCGTGACAAGCTTGACAAGAGGGCGCAACTTTGAGATAGCACTTGTTTCGTCATTAAGGAGTAGGTAAGTGAACCCCTCGGCTACAATCACATGGCGGACTCTCAAGGCCACCGAATCGCCGGTTTTTGCCAATCTCGCCTCCCGGCATTTCTCTCCACCCACCAGAGCCGAAGCACCTCGGACTCTGGCAAGAAAGCATAGTCATGGAAATTGCAATTTTGCGATTTAGTATAGCTACGGCAGTTCTAACGGTGCCGTTTTGGACAACAGGAGCGTGGGCGCAAGCCCTCATCGCTCCGCCCAACGAAACCCGAACCAATGAAGCTTTCAGCTCTACGACTACTTCGACCGTCGTAGCTAACGCCGCAGGACAAATCACGCTGACCGGCGGATCTGTAACATTGGACGCCGTCAGCCCAGCAGGGCAGGCTGCAGGACTGCTCGCAAACGGTGCCGGAGCCACAATAACTGCGACAGGTGTAGCGGTCACAAACAACAATCTACAGGGCTCTTCCATCACTTTTGGCGTCAATGCCACAAGCACATCCGGCGCTGCGACCGTCACTTTGAACGGGGGACCTATCACGACCTCAGCGCTGGCCGGCGGAAGAGCCTTCGGTATCAACTCAGCTGTTGGCGGGACGGTCGATGCCACCGATGTAGCAATAACAACAGAATCAACTAATTCTCACGCTGTGGTGGCGGCAGGCGGAGACGTTACCCTGACCGGAGGGTCAATTACTACTCTTGGTACCTTCTCGCTGGGGCTGCAGGCCAACAGTAACGCAGGACCGGCCAGTATCACTGTCAATGGCACTGCCATAGATACGTCTGGAAATACGAGCGCTGGCGCTACCGCGGAACGTTCGACAGGTTCAAATCCCGCAACGATCTCCTTGACTGATGCGACCATCAATACCATCGGAATGGCTGCAAACGGCCTTGTTGCGAACGGCAGCGGAAATAGCGTCACGGCTGTTAACACGAATATTACGACTAGTGGTCCCTCTGCCGCCGGGGCTGTCGCTTTTAACGGGGCGCAAATTCATGTGGAAGGTGGAGCAGTTAGCTCAACGCAAAGTAGTACCATTGTAGCGGCTTCTGCCTCGTTAATCACGCTCAGTGGGGGGACGGTGACACTGAACGCTGCCAGCGGAGGTCAGATTGCCGGATTGTCTGCGACAGGTGATCAAGCCCGGATAACTGCAACCAACGTCGATATCGAGAATAACAACAACCAGCACGCCTCCTTCACTTTCGGCGTCGATGCCACAAGCACACCCGGCGCTGCAGTCGTCACTTTGAACGGGGGAACTATCACGACCTCAGCGCTGGCTGGCGGAAGAGCCTTCGGTATCAACTCAGCTGTTGGCGGGACGGTCGATGCCACCGATGTAGCAATAACAACAGAATCACTTAATTCTCACGCTGTGGTGGCGGCAGGCGGAGACGTTACCCTGACCGGAGGGTCAATTACTACTCTTGGTACCTTCTCGCTGGGGCTGCAGGCCAACAGTAACGCAGGACCGGCCAGTATCACTGTCAATGGCACTACCATAGATACGTTGGGAAATACCAGCGCTGGCGCTACCGCGACGGGTTCACAGCAAGCAACGATTTCCCTCTCGAATGCCTCAATCACTACCAGCGGAGCTGCTGCACCCGGTGTCAGGGCAAACGGCGCTGGCAGCTATATTCTGGACCTCAACAACACTTCCATTAATACGGCTAGCAGCGATGCCATCCTCGCCGACGCCGCCCGGTTGGCCGATATTAACATCACCAACGTCAACAACACCATTCACGCTGGCAGCGGGAACCTTCTCAATGTCATCACCGGATCGAACGCAACGTTAAACGTTGAAAACTCCACCCTTAGCGGAAACATTTTGACCGACTCGAGCAGCACCCTTGAGGTGAACGTCGGCTCGGGGTCTACTTTGATAATCCCTAACGGGGGAACCCTTAGCGCCACAGGCACGACGCTCGCTAATGGTGGCACACTGGCGATTCCGGCAACTTACACTTTGACCAGCGCCACCTTAACCAGTAATGGCGGCGCAATCCGCACGTTAGCCAACACCACATTCTCGCACGACGTCACCGTGAACACTGGCGGAGTGACACTGGACTCCAACGGCTTTGATTCCACCTTCTCGGGTGTTTTTAGCGGCGACGGCGCCTTAACCAAGGCAGGCGAAGGCAGAATCACGCTTACCGGCGTAAACTCCTATTCCGGCGGCACTTTCTTCAGCGGTGGAATCTTGGCCGTAGCGGGCGAGGGGCATCTAGGCGAAGGACCTTTAACTTTCAACGGAGGCACCCTCGAAGACCTAACTGGAGCCAACCTGGTGGAAGACGAGAATATTGAGCTCGATCGGAACGGAGGCGGCTTTATTGCGGATAACGGCACCACCTCAAGCCTTAGCGGAGTGATCAGCGGCCCTGGCCGGTTTACCAAGGAGGGCGCCGGTACCTTGATTCTCAATGGTGCCAACCTATTCACCGGCGGGATGTTCATCGATGACGGCATTTTAATTGTGGGGGTACCAACCGCGCTCGGACTCGGAGACGTCTTTTTAGAGGGAGGAACCCTGCGGACGACGAGCCTGGATCCGCTCACAATCCAGATCGCTGGCAACTATACGCAAGGCTCCGGAGGAACACTTGCACTCGGGGTCGGTGGCACCAATCCCAGCGATTTTGATCGCCTGGAAATCAGAGGTAACGCCAGCTTGAGCGGAACCCTGTCTGTGTTTTCACTGAACAACTTCAGGCCTGCCGCCGGCGATGCCTTCGAGATTATCCATACCGGCGGCGCCCGCAGCGGCCAATTTGCAACGATAAACGATGCACTTAACAACAATCCGAGCCTCGAACGAGTAAATGTCTACGCGCCTAACGGGGTAGCATTGGTTTACATAAAAGGCAGCGGGCCGCCTATCGATGAAGTCGAGCCCGAACCTCTTCCACCTGTCGAACCGGGGGAACCAGTTCCGGAAGAGGACGTAGTACAGCTTATCGATTTCACCGCAGAACAGTTCACTTCTCTCTTTGAAATCAGCTTTTCGGGAGCCAATTCCCTAAGATTCAATCTGGATGATCGTATGACGCAGATTCAACAGGGATCAACGGGCTTTGTGTCCCCGATTTCGCCAGCGCCGCCTCCATCGGAGCCCAAGGCAACCATAGGAGAAGGTAAAGGAGAAGGTAAAGCGGTTGCACCACCGCCGGTCTTTCAGCCGACACCCCAAAATCGCTGGGGCGTTTGGGTCAACGGCTGGGGCGATTTTGTTTCAATCGATAACGATAACTTCGCAAAGGGCTACAACTTCACCACCGGCGGGGTGTCAACGGGTCTTGATTACAGGATCACCGATCATTTTGCCCTAGGCATCTTCGGTTCCTACGCCCATACCTGGACATCCCTGCAACCCTCAGGGAACATCGACGTCGATACCGGTCGTGGAGGACTATACGCAACCTACTTTGACCACGGATTTTACCTCAACACGGCCGCCTTCGGCGCCTACAACTCCTATGATACAAGACGCCAAGGACTGCTCGGCGCAGCCAGCGGCAGCAGCGATGGCTACGAATTCAGCACTTTCCTGGACGCCGGCTACAACTTCTCTTTTGGGAATTTTACCGTGGGTCCGACGGGCGCGGTTCAATACACCAACGTCCATGTCAACGGGTTCTCCGAACATGGTTCACTGATCCCCTTACAAGTTCATTCGGATTCCGAAGAGTCCTGGAGAACCGACCTGGGCCTCCAGGCTTCTTACACCTGCCATGTCGGGAATGTCTTGGTGATTCCTTCGGTCACTGCCGCCTGGGAACATGAGTTCAAATACTCGGCTCTGCCCATAACTGTCAGCGCTCCGGCGTTAGGCGGAGCGACGACGACTTTCTTTGGCCCCAATCAAGGGCACGATAGCGCCATCATTAACGCTGGGGTCGGGGTTCAACTGAACCAACGGATTTCCGTCTACGTGGGTTACCAAGGACAAGTGGGCCGAAAGAACTACGACGCGAACGGCGTTACCGGTACGATTGGTTTCAGCTTTTAAGTCCTTGGGCTTATGCCCAGCCCAGGAAGAACAAGACGCTTCAGCCAGGAAAAAGGAACTGCGATAGTCCAAGAAGGCGAGAAAAACGGCCTAAAGGCCCTCTGCGCCAAATATGGCATCGGCCACCAGACCTATCGAGACTGGCGCAACAAGATTAGAGCAATCCAGCCCAGAGAGCGGTTCTCTCTAAAAGAGAAGCTTCAAATCCTAGAGAGGGATACCAGAATGGTATGCCCCCGAGTTTGTGCCGCTTACGGGATCTATCCCAGAATCTATTAAGCCTCACTACACCAAACGGAAAAAATTGTACGCTAAGGCCGCTGCCGAGTAGTTGACGAAAGGGGAACGCTCTAAAATTCGATTAGAGCGCGTTTCATAAGGTGCCGGCTATCCTACCCCGCTCCGAATTTTTCCTCGTTCACCGTCAATCCGCGACCGGTGTCTGGCCCGCCGTTCGGCGAGCAGTTAATTTCCCGCGCGGGCCGAATTGACTCTGGATTAAGTCCCCGCCGACGCCTTTCGGGTCGCGGAGAATAACAATTACAACCACAGCACTACGAGAAGTGAGCAAAGCTGTCGTGGGGGGGCGCGCGAGAGCCTCGTGATAGGACAGTCATGAGATAGATCTACGCTACGCCGTTGATCGCGGGTAATCGTCGAGGGCGACGTTTTGTATTGCGATTTCGTGTGGGCGCTGGCACCTTCACGAGTAGGGCCATTTTACGGACAGGTGAAGTATACTGGTACTCTTTACAAAGCGTGCCTTTTTGAAACACGTACCCGCAGACAGAGTAAGCGCACCTGGCATCTCGGCACAACCTATCTCGACGCAGGACCAGCAGGCTCGAGGCCCGATTCAGTCTCGGCGTATAACGCTCCGAAGTACATCGCGTTCCATCACATGATTGCTGTTGAGGCAAGGCCATCAGTCGAAGCTTGCTTCGACGATTGTGTCCGCCAATTCTTCAGGGCGCGTAAACATGACCTCGTGACTGCCATCCATCTCGAGCAATTTGAATACTCCAAGACGCGACGACATTCGGGGATGAAAGTATCCTGGCGGCAACGCCCTATCATGGCGGCAGTGGATAAAGCTTTTGGGTATGGTGAGGGAGTAAAACCGTTTCAGAAATAGCTTGTCCAAATTGAACTGATTGGGCTCGGGGGACAATCGCTCCCAGAACGACCGGGCCACAGGTTCTGGTGCATCCTGGATGAAATTATCACGCCAGATTTCCCAGGGGATCAGCATCGTATTATCGGAACTCGCTCCAGCCAAAAGCTGTTCGACGCTCTGTCGCTTGGAGAACCGCGCCGGGCGCAAAGAAGCCCGGCTGATGCACGAAGTGTTGTTCGAGCAGTTTGTGGGGAGTTTCGAGCACCCGGCCCAGCGAATTGATTCTGGATTTTGACTGCACCGCCGATCGGGTCACACGGCCTGCAAGAAGGTCGCCATTTCCACGGCTATTATTACGACTTTTGCTTTTTGCCGCTCTATGTCTTTTGCGGCGAGCAGCTGTTGGTCAGTTACCTGTGGGAGAGCAACATCGATTCGGCGAAACATGCCTGGGCGATCTTAGCCTTATTGGTTAAAGGACCGCGTCAGCGTTGGCCCAAAGTCAAGATCACCCTGCGAGCCGGTCGCGGGTTCTGCTGACCCTCCCCCGATTTGGCGGACACGGAAGCGCAAAGTGAAATGAGAGGTTTCCGTGAAAGAGAAGAAGGTTCAAAAAAGATACGACGAGGAGTTTAAGCGCCGGAATTACTCGAAAAAAATTTGCGCGGACACTATCACAAATAGCGAACGCGTGTTGTCTGTCGCCTTTGGCGCTTGCTCCTCATGGCCTTCGGGTGATCGTGGTTCTATGGCACGGACGCTCATCAATGTATCGAACCGTCTTCCTGTCACTTTCAAGGAAGACCAAATTACCAAATCTGCCGGCGGCCTTGTCGCTGCCCTGGAAGGTCTTCCGCAGGACCAATGGTCAACCAAATGGATTGGCTGGCCAGGACTTGCCATCGAGGATCCCGCTCGCCAAAAAGAGGTCACCGAAATTATGACCCGCCAGTACCGGTGCCAGCCAGTCTTCCTGACCGAGAAGGAGGTCACAGCTTTCTACGAAGGATTTGCCAACTCGAGCGTCTGGCCACTCCTTCACAATCTTCCCAGCTTCATGCGCTACGAGGAATCCTGGTGGGATCATTATCGGGAGGTGAATCGCCGTTTCGCCGACTCCGTCTTGGCGCAGGCGCGGGAGGGTGACCTGGTGTGGATCCACGATTATCAACTGATGCTGGTTCCTCGTCTGATCAAGCAGCACAATCCGCAATTACGAATCGGTTTTTTCCTGCATACTCCTTTCCCTCCTTTTGAAGTCTTCCGATGCCATCCTCGCCGCACCGAGTTGGTCAGTGGAATGCTCGGTGCGGATCGGATCGGCTTTCATACCTTCGGCTACGTTCGCAATTTCAGCAGCTCGGTTCAACGGCTGACAGACTACGAAGTCGAACTTACCCATGTGTCGGGGGAGCACGATGAAACAACACTCGGAGTCTACCCTATCGGGATTAATGCCGGAAAGTTTGAAGAGACATTGAACTCTGCCGAGCTAAAGCAACATCAGGCCGAGTTCCGCCGAGCACACCAAGGCAAACGCTTGATCATCTCGGTTGAACGGATGGACTATACGAAAGGGATTCTGCATCGGCTGGACGCTATCGATGCGTTTCTTTCCCATACCGAAAACGCGGACGATCTGCGATTTATTTTTGTCAGCGTTCCATCGCGCGAGGGAATCGAGGAATACCAGCTCCTGCTTGAAGAAGTAGAAACCCGCATCGGCCGTTTGAACGGCAAATATGCCACCCTCCAAAATAGCCCGATTCATTTCATCCACAGTTCGGTGCCTTTTCCTGAGCTGTGCGCACTCTACGCGACCGCCGACGTGGCGATCGTTACTCCGCTGATCGACGGAATGAATCTTGTGGCCAAGGAGTTCGTCGCCTGCCAACGAGAAAACGTCGGAGTGCTCATTCTCAGCGAGTTCGCGGGTGCCGCCGAGGAACTTTTCAACGCTCTGATCGTAAATCCATATGATTCAACCGCAGTAGCCCGCAGTTTGATTGAAGCTCTGGCCATGTCGCCGGAAGAGAAAACAGCCCGGATACGTCCAATGCGCGAGCGAGTGATGCAACATGACGCATCGGAGTGGGCACGATCGTTCCTTACCGATCTCCAATCCGATCAAATTGGCGCCGTCAGCAAGCCAAGCATGGACGCGACGCCAGCCCGCACTGCCCTGAGCGCCGCGCTCGCTTCGAAAAAACGTATCGCCTTTTTCCTGGACTACGACGGCACCTTACGCGAGATCGAGCGCGAGCCTGGCGCGGCGATACCAACGCCCGCAGTCAAAGAGTTGCTTGCCGGATTGTCCAAAGTACCTCGCCTTGATGTAACCATCATCAGTGGACGGTCTCGCGGAGACTTGGAACGTTGGCTCGGTCTCTGGCCCTTTCGCTTGATCGCCGAACATGGCGCTGCCCTTCGCTTCCCGAACAGCACTGACTGGAGAGAGCGCGACGCAAGCATTCGTTACGATTGGAAACAGGAGATCCGGCCGGTGCTGCAAATCTATGCCGATTCGACGCCCGGGAGCTTTGTGGAAGAGAAACATTCGTCATTGGTCTGGCATTATCGGAAGGTCGAGTTCGAACTTGGGAGATGGAAGGCTCGGCAACTCGCGGAAGAATTAGCTGCCGTGACGGCGAACGAACCAGTGTGGGTCACGCACGGTAAAAAGATGATCGAAGTTTCCGCCGCCCAGGTGAACAAGGGTGCTGCGGTCGCCCAGGTTCTGTCGGACGAAGCGCCTTTTGCGATCGTTCTTTGCGCAGGAGACGATCATACCGACGAAACCATGTTTGAACTCAACGTACCCAACTTGATCTCGATCAAGGTTGGCCCGGGATCGACCCGGGCAAAGTTTCGCTTATCGGAGCCAACAGCGCTCCGGCAATTTCTGGCGGGGCTCCTCGAACGTCCCGAATGCGAGCAGGCAAGCATGGCCGAGGGCCGGGACTGGTAAGGCAAAATTCATTCCGGTCAAAGGCTGACAAGCTGGAAGCTTATCCCACCAGGTTTTAACTAAAGATCTCATCTCCAAAGGTTACCCTCAGGACGGTAAAACGATCAAACTCGCTACCTGTGGTTGCGGGATCGCAGAAACCGGCGAATCCGCTCTGCTGTGCCCGATCGAGCGATGTCGCTTTTGATAGATCCAGGTTCCTTGAATCCAGCCTTCTAGCTTGAGCAATCCCAAATCGTCCTCATGTATTTTGATCATGCTTCTTTGTTTCTTTTCATCCGGCTACAACGATAGTTTTGCCGAAGGGTGGTGAAACCCCGCGCTTGTCCGTAAGGACGGTAATGTGCCTGGCTGCTGGGTCTTGGGCCAGCCAAGCCGTAAAGCCGTCGGTAATCGTCACAACGACTTCCGGCCGAGGCCTGAGTGCCATGGCCGCTTTGATTCCCTCCCCCATTTCAGTCCCGGCACCGCCGGTTAATTGCCCCAAACGAATATCCTGAACATTTTGGGTGACGTCGACTGGGTGCCACAGGCCGCCACGCTCACCGGAGCATTGAGCGCCTTGATCACGTGATGAGTTTCGCTCAACGCCTGGGTAAGCATTTCCTGTGAAATACTGCCGCTGGTATCAACTACGATGGCAACCGAAGGTTTAAAACTGATCATGGCCGGCCGAATGGCCTTATTGGTGGTTGAGCGGCCAAAACACCTGAAGGAATAAGCCGTTTTTCCGGCGCCCGCGTCCGAACGGCTGAGCTCGACCACGTGATGGCCTACGTTGATGAGTTCCGAAACGAGCAAGGAACCGATAAAGCCGGTGGCGCCTGTCAGAAACCCTCGCATCCTGCACCTCTTGTGTGGGCTGGCTTTCGGCTGCGCAGCCCTTATCTTTCCGGTAACGGTGGTTTTCGCTCTTTTTTTGTATAGCCTGCTGCCGATGTGTTCGGAATACCGCCACCGGTCTGCAGGACATCCCAACGGCGGTCCGTGAATTTGCCGCCGCTCTCGGATCAGAGCCACACGCACAACTTTGGAAAGTTTTCTTGCCACTTGCCTCACGCAATTCCCGCGGCCTTGCCCATTGCTGGTTGAGTTCTTTTTCGACGGACTTGACCGCGTCTTCGTTCTTAAGGGTCTGCGGCTCAAACAATAACAAATTGCTTCTGCTGATCTGTTGCTCGCAACCTAAGAGCGACGTGGCAATCGATTTGTAGAGCGGAAAATGATGGATACATAAATAGCCAAAGCGAGGATTTGACCTTTGCCAAATGGCGCTGTATACAGTGCGATATGGCAAAGTTGCTCGAGTTCAGCGGATCGGATATCAAGGACCATGTAAAGATGGCAACCCTGGTCGCTCATGGCATCCCAGCCCAGGTTGCCTTGGATCTGGCCAACCGCTTGGGGATTTCTCAAGAAAAGCTCTCTGAGCTGATTTACCTCCCAAAGCGCACTCTGCATCGGAGAATCGAGCACGGCGAACGCCTTAAGCAGGACGAGTCAGAACGCGTTCTCAGGCTCCTCCGCTTGTACGCGCGTGCGGTTGAAGTGTTTGAAGATGAGAAACGCGCAGCGAAATGGTTTTCTTCCCGGCCGAAGGCTCTCGGGGGAAAGACTCCGCTTGAGTTCATGGAGACAGAGCCGGGCGCCCGATGGGTAGAGGACGTCCTGGGGCGGATCGAGCACGGCGTGTTCTCGTGAGGGCCTGGCGAATCTGCAAGAAAAAGTATGTGGGGACAGCGTTCAGCGGCGAAGGTGCATTTCGTTACGGCGGTAGATGGAACTCTCGTGGCGTGTCGATGGTCTATCTGGGTGGCAACCCGTCGATTTGCGCTCTAGAGATAATTGTGAACACAGACGATTGGGAGGATCTATACCGGATACCCTATGTTTTGATTCCGGTGGATTTTGATGAGGCTCTGGTCAGCTCCCCAAACAAGTTGCCGGATGACTGGAAAAAGGATCCACCTCCTCCATCTGCGGCCGCTATTGGCGACCAATGGGCTCGTTTGGGTAGGTCGGCTGTGCTGCAGATCCCTAGCACAGTCATCGCTGCAGAGCGCATTTACATCCTGAATCCGCTGCATAAGGACTTTGCTCGGATCAAGTTTGGTGAGCCTCAAACATTCGAGTTTGATTCGAGACTCGGGAAATTGTGGAAGCTATTCCCATAGGCCAGAGAAATGCTTTTTCCCGATGAGCCGACGACGATGACCAGCTTACCCAGCGGAATCAGGCTGCAGCCGACGCGCCAGAGAATATCTTGTGAGTGGAATTGAACAACAAGCTCGGCGACGAGCCCTGAGATGTACTGCAGGACCTAAAGCTTGTTCATTTGCGGGAACGGCCTTTCCGCAGCCGTGGCGTCCGCCGCGCCAGTTGGGTCACGAATCGAATCTGGTCGCCCCGTTAGTGAAGCTTCTCGTAGTCGACCGGGCGATGCCCCATCGAATAGGAGGTTCGCTCGATCAGAAAGATCGCGCTGCCGACACCAATGCGGAGCGCTCTCGCCACTGTGGCATCGGCGCAGACGGCTTCCAACTGGTATTCGGCTTCCACCAGCGGGGTGTTGTATTTTTGTTCCAGAAGCGAGAAGATCGGCTCGGTCTTGAGATTGTCGGCCATCACTTTCTCTCCCAGTTCCTTCGGCAGATAAGTCTCGTCGAAAGAGAGCGGGATGCCGTCCGCCAGGCGGACGCGCTGGATCCGCACCACGGGCGCGCCTACCGTACGCCATACTGGCTCGGCGCCAGCAAATCCATCCCGGCTTCCGGACCAAATATAACCCCCTCCAGCGGCTCGCCTATTTTGCTGTTGCAGTTACCGGATCCTCGCTGTCGCCACTGGATGGCGCCAGGACGTAAAGCCGAAAGGTTCGGAAGCACTAAACAGCAATCTACTTGTTTCTCTCATGCACCCGCGGCGCTAGGAAAACTGCATGTTCGTTCTCGGTAGCTTCGTCCGCGGGAAACAGTGATTCGATCCGCAATTCCTGGGCGGCCACTGTCTGTGGAGTTCCAACGGTGGTAACCATCGAGAAATAATTCAACACCGTGTCACCTTTGCGAAAACTGATCGGAATCATTGGCGTGATCGGGCCAGGATCGCTCCTTTGGTTCGCTCGATCGTCCGTTCTCACGCTGGGATACGCCCGCAACGCCGCGAGCAATTCTTTGGTCCCTTCATCAATTACGCGTCCAACAGCTTCAAAATGAACCCGCTGTATCAGGCTGCCAGCCACCTCTTCCCAATTGTCAACGAACGGACGCATCCCTTTCGGATCGAACAAAAGATGGAGGATATTCTGCGGCCCGGTTCTTTGCGACATGTCGATGAAACAGTTGAAGAATCGAGGAGTAGCCTCATTTGTCATCAGCACATTCCAATAACGATCCATCACCAGCGCAGGAAATGGCTCATTCCGGCGAAGAATACGCTCTAAGGCTCTAGTGACGCTCTGCATTTGACCCGAATTCCAGGCTGCCTGGGAATAGGCGGGAGCGTAACCGGCACTAAGCAGTAGCACGTTCCGGTCGCGCAGGGGTACATCAAGCGCTTGGGCAATCTTCATTAAGACCTGACGGCTCGGTACACTTCGCCCAGATTCGATAAAGCTGATATGTCGCTGCGACAGTTCCGCTTGAATAGATAAATCAAGTTGATTCTTTCCACGGATATTCCGCCAGTGTCGCAAGAGTGTGCCCAACTGGTTTGCTGGCGGTCTTAGATCGATGTTTTTTGAACTCACGAGAACCGACATCACAAAATAGCCTGTTTGACCGATAGCCTCGGTCGCACGCTCGCGCAACGGTTGGTACAGTACTCTATTAGTTGCTCCTCATCGTGAATTTCACCGAGGGCAGATTCTCGGCCAAGGTATTTCCGACAATAGTCAGTGGATTTCGCGTCCTCGATTTTTGCAGCATCGATTCCAGTGCGCGCCAACAGGAGACTAACGGCCGTTTTGCCGAGTTTAATCGCCTCGGTATCTGCCAAAGCAGTGCCCGCCTTGGCAAAGGGCGTTCTCACGCCGTCTACGCTAAACATTGGTTCCTTCATAAATATTTAAGTCCGTTTATCTTGCGTTTGATTACTGACCGCGGTGCCGTGGCATTCGGCGATTGATGAACTAACACACCAGAAGGGGCGTGAAGGGTCGAGAAGCAAGAGCTCGTCAACTCTACCGGTGGTAACTGTTTACCTTTTAAAGATCAGGTGCAGGTCTAGCTTCTTCCGTCGTTCGTCTTCGTTCATCGGTGGTTATAGCGGTTTAGGTTTGCGATATCGCTTTGCGCTATGAAGAAGGAGGCTAATGGTTCGCAAGGCTACGAGCTACCATTCCAGCGGCGTATGACCCGGCGAAGCGCACTCGCCAGGTCCGGCCGTGGATGCGAGTGCCGTATCAGATTCGGCCAGGGAGCCGCGTCGTGACCTCCTGGACTAGCCACGTATTGCCGTCCGGATCGTTGAAGGAGAAGAACGAACCGTAGCTCGTGCGCTTGGGGTCGGGGCC
This sequence comes from uncultured Verrucomicrobiae bacterium, assembly GCA_963731325.1. Classification (GTDB taxonomy): domain Bacteria; phylum Verrucomicrobiota; class Verrucomicrobiia; order Chthoniobacterales; family JAFAMB01; genus CAVSUL01. The sequence goes on along the minus strand of CAVSUL010000003.1, from coordinate 163,214 downwards.
CTTGAGCCGTGCCTCCGGCGGGAACGGCGCGCCGTGCCAGATGTCACTCGCCTCGATGCCACGGCCGACAAGTTCCTCATGGGCCGCTTCGATGTCGGAGACGACCAGTCCCCCCGCGGCCGAGCCAGGCGCGGCCGGAGTTATTCCCTTGCCGAAGGTGACTGAGCACGCTGAGCCCGGGGGCGTGAATTGGACAATCCGAAGGTCCTTTGTGGGGGCGACATCGTCGTCGAGCCTCCAACCTAAGCGTTGGTAGAACTGCCTGGATCGCTCGACGTCGGACACGGGGATGATGTTGACCTCGAGCTTCATGTCATTAATCGCGCAAGTTTCTGGTGCTGATTTTGATTGAATTGGATAGCTACTCATAACTGTTTCCTTATGTTTGGTCTGTTCTCCGCAGTATTTGCGGTACACCTCCAGTGTCGAGCGGATGGAACAAGCAGCAATTACCTCAGAAGTGATAAACGGGGGTTTTAGAGCGGAATGCCGGGAATCGAGAGGCCTCTCTTCCCTCTCCTTCTTGCAAGGCCGCCGGGCAATGGGCGCGCCGAACCGCGTGCGCGTCATCGTCCATCGGCGAGTCCAGTACCCTCGCACTTCGGCTTTGCCGTGCAGTCTGGCGCTGCCACCAGGCCAATTTACATCCTCGCTCACAAGGGCGAGCAAAGCGTCACAGCGGCGCGTGCTGATGTGGAAACTCTCTCCACAGGCAGGTAGAGGCCCGTTGATCAACCAGTTCAAAGTCTCTATAGCCGCGTGGCCGGAAGGTTTAATCTTGTAGGAAACAGCTCATCCCAAAAAACCTCGGTTTTTTGACCCGAGGAACGAATCATCGTCACTGGGCCCATAATCTATCGTCAAAGCTGTCGGGCGGGGCGCGGGCACAACGACTTCAAGATCGAGTTGATGCAGCGCGCCATCGTGCGGAGCACGGTGGCGAAAGGCCGCATCGCCTCCATCGACACTTCCGCTGCGGAACGCGCACCCGGCGTTGTCGCTGTCCTCACGCATCACAACGCCCCGCGGCTAGCCTATCGCCCGCGCAAGGCGGCCGGTGGACCCGGACATCGGTGAACGCCTGGACGTGCTCCAGGATGACCGGGTGAGCCATCAAGGCCAGCCGATCACGCTGGTGATCGCCGGGGCTGCGGGCCTGGCCGCATGTGGCGCTGGCTGCGCTCGGCGCCCGCGTGTCGGGGCGGCCGGTCAGGGTGACGCTGTCGCGGCGCGAGATGTATTACGGCGTCGGCTATCGCCCATACACGGTCCAGCGCGTCGCGCTCGGCGCCTCTCGCGACGGCCGCCTGCCGCAAGGCGCGCGAGGATGCGCTGGTACGCGCCAGCGCTAACGACGTCACGGATGCGATGCGCCGCCTTGGGCAGCCGATCGAGGCGATGGCGGACGTGAAGCCCGCGCGTGCGGCGCATCGTCGGCGCTTACGGGGCGGGCCGTATCGTCGACCCGAAGACGAGCCGCAGTCAATGCATCGGCGGCATGATCGGCGGGATCGGTATGGCGCTCATGGAGCATTCCGTCGTCGATCCTCGCGACGGCGGCCAAACAGTGCAGTGACGTTGCTCTCCAAAGGCTGAGTTTGGCTTCCACCTTGAAGGGGTTCAGTGGAAACCGAGACTCAGCAGATTCACCACCTTGCCGGCGTTTTCGGGGGTAACAAAGCTGGGACCGGTCAGGATGAGATTGTTTTGCGGCAGGCAGCCGTATTTCACGAAGTTGGCGAGAAAAACCACCGGCAGGTATCCTTGAAGCCATTGCTGCTGATCGATCGCAAAGCTCATTTTGTGCTGGGAAAGTGCCCTCGCCACCGATGGCGAGATATCAAAGGTGCTCAACTTGATTCGCGACAATTTGTCCGCGTCTTCGACCGCCGCTAAGCACGGCTCGGCTGCGGCGGGTCCCAGTGCTTGAATTCCGTCGACGTCGTCGTGATTTTGCAAATAGTTCACGATGGATTGATGACACTCCTCGAAATTGAGGCTGACCGGCAGCACCTGAACGTGATGAAAAGGTCCTTCAAATCCGTCGCGGAATCCTGCGATCCGCCGGTCCATGGTCGAATTCCCCTGTTCCTGGTTCAGGATCAATGCATTCTTTACGCCGAGGCTCTTCATTCGCCGGCCAGCTTCGCGTCCGGCCGATTTCTCCTCCTGACCGATAAACATCAGGCATCCAATCTTTGCGGAAACGTCCAGTCCCGCGTTGATGGCGATGACCGGGATTTTGGCAGCAACCGCTGCGCGGATCGATGCAGCCAGCGCCGCCTCATCAGGAATGGAAACTACTAAACCGTCCGGTTTCGTTTTGACGGCGTCGTCGATGAGCTGACGCATCTTGCCAATGTCGAATTTTGCCGGTGACCGATAATCGACATTACTCCCGGTCTCGGCGGCTGCCATCCCGACTCCGTTTTGCACAGTCAACCAAAAGGAGTCGGTTGCCTGACCATGAGTGATGATCACGATTCTGGGACGCTGCTGAGCCGGGGCAGAATGCGACGAAAAACCAAAGACGATGATCAGGCTAAGCAGAAGCCTTCGGTGAGGGTGTTTCATTTTTGGTTTTTGATTCTTAGGCCGGATCGCAGGCTTGTTTTGCGAGTCCTGATCGGAGAACCTTACGCTACGTCTCTCTATTAGGTACAACCTCAATCGACCGGTAAAAGTGGAGCAGTCATCCCAACAACCTCTGTCCCCCGCTGTTAGACGGCTGTTGAAGCTGCAAGTCTGGCTGGTTGAGCACTTGCGGATCCGGGAGCGCCAATCCATGCTCATCTGGGCGGTGGTGGTTGGAGTGGCGGGCGCATTTGGCGCGGAGATTTTTCGACGAGCCAGCGATGTGCTGCATTGGTTTTTCACCGGCACCGAGGTCGGGATTATTGCTTCTTTCGCCCAGCTACCCGCCTGGCAACGACTGGCCGTACCCACGGTCGGAGGTCTACTCGCCGGACTAACCTTGTGGGGTGGTAACCGGTTACTCATTCACCGGCAACAAAAATCCACCACCGACTATATGGAAGCGATTGTGGTAGGGAATGGATTAATTCCCGTTTACCCGAGCTTGGTAAAGATCGTCTCCGCTCTTTTTTCCATTAGCACAGGCGCATCCATCGGCCGCGAAGGTCCGCTGGTGCAGATCTCCGCGTTGCTGGGCTCTCTCGGAGCCCGGCTGCTCAATTTTCCCGTTCCGCAACGGCGTCAACTGGTCGCCTGCGGGGCGGCTGCCGGGATTGCCGCGGCATATAATGCACCGATTGCGGGCTCTTTTTTTGTCGCAGAAATCATTCTCGGGACGGTTGTGGTTGAAGCGCTGGGGCCGCTGATTTTGTCCGCGGTTGTCGCTACCTTTACCGCGCAGTTGCTGCATGGGGGTGGACCGATTTACCAGTCACCCGGATTTACCCTCCGCAATAACTGGGAGCTCGTCCCTTTGTCCCTGGTCGGGCTAGTCCTGGGCTTTATCGCTCCGGTGTACCTGCGTTTTCTCCGGTTCTTTGAACGTCTGTTCGCGCAGGTGAAGCTCGCTGGTCCTCTGAAGTTAGCCCTGGGCGGGGTCGTGGTAGGGAGCTTGGCGATCATCAGTCCGGAGGTTTGCGGCAACGGGCACGGTCTGCTGCGCACGTTGTTCCAGCAGAACTGGTACTCGGACGAGATCCTTGCCATTCTCATTCTCAAGCTCGTTGCCACCGCGGTGACCTTCGGCTCCGGAGCTGTTGGCGGCGTATTTACACCCACTCTCTTTGTCGGAGCGGCGCTCGGTACGCTCTACGGCCGAGCCGTTTTCACTGCCCTGCCCTGGTTGCACTTGGATCCCGCGATGTACGGTGTCGTTGGGATGGGTTCCTTTGTTGCCGCCTGTACCGGCGCTCCCTTGATGTCCATTCTCATGGGGTTCGAGCTTACCCTGGATTACACCTTGGCTCCTTTGTTGATGGTTAACTGTGTAGTCGGTTATTACTGTAGCGGCCTTTTTGAAAGGAAGTTTATCTATGGAGAGTCGCTCGAGCGGAAAGGGGCGGCTTTCTTCAATCAGCAGTTGGCCGAAGCAAGGATTGAAGACCTGGTTCGGCGCGACCCCGTGACTTTGCCGCAACGAGCCACTCTGGCGGAGATCGGTCAGGCTTTTCTCCAGAACCGGCTGCAACACATTTATATCGTTAACTCCGACCATCGTCTCCTTGGCGCGATTTCTCTGCACGATATCAAAGCATTCCTGGATGAACCGGAACTTGGACAAGTAGTGATCGCTGCGGACCTGATGAACGAGAACTTTCCGCGGATCTCTCCTCAACAAGGGATGGGCGAAGCGTTGCAGCGCTTTTCCGAAGTCCAGTCAGAACGTTTACCGGTCGTCGATAATCTTGATTCGGATCATCTGATTGGCAGCATCTCCAAGACCGATATCATGTTGCATCTCGCGGGTCAGCAACATACGCAAACCGCGCGTGCTTAGCCTGCGTCGGTCGCAAATCCATAAAGGATTCGCGAGCGATGCAGCCTGTGGCAGCAGAATTTCTCCGGCTTCGCGGGAAGGTTCTGCTGCTTTTTTGAAAACGAATTTTACGAACTGACTGCTCGACCTCTCAGAAAATCAATCTGGGCTTATAGCCACCGCTGCGGGCCGGATGCCGGCGGGCACAGGTGAACCCGCGAACGTCAAGGAACCTTGCGGAGCAATGCGATAGACTGAGACCGTACTGTCATGCAAGTTGGTCACACAAAGAAAATTTCCATCTGGATCGACCGCAAGCGCATCGGGTGAGATACCGGAACGAAAAGGCGAGCCGGCAACGGGCGCTAATGCTCCTCGCGCGCCGACCTGGAAGACTCCGATTGTGTCATCGCCTTGATTTGCCACAAAAACAAACTGGCCGCTCGGATGAACCGCGACCGCGGATGGAATGATTCCCGCAGGAAAGGGCGAGCCGGCCACTGGCGTCAGTCCGCCGCTCGCTTCAACGCGGTAAGCCCAGAGAGTGTTGTCCGGAAAAGAACTCGAAACGTAAGCAAAACCAATTTTTGGGTTGAGCGCAATTGAAGCCGGCCGGGTTCCCGTTAAGAAAGGCGATCCAGGAACTGGCGTCAGCGCGCCTTGCCGATCTACCCGATAAACCGACACGTTATTAGCGCCAAACGAGTTAACGACATAGACATAATTTCCCGTTGGATCGATCGAAACCGCAGTCGCATTGATTCCCGCCGGGAATGGCTGGCCGGGAAGCTCCTTGAGAGCCCCATCGGAGCCGATGACGTAAGCGGACACGTTCGCGCTGTCGGTGTTGGCGACATAAACGAATCGACCTCCGATAGCGATTGAACTCGGTCTCTTTCCCGCTCGAAATGGGGACGCCGCTAGCGGATTGAGTTCTCCGCTTGGCCCGACCTCATAGCCCGAGAGCGTACCGTCAAAAGAATTAGCCACGTAAAGAAACCTGCCGGTCGGATCAACGGCTACCGCGCTGGGATTTGTTCCTGCAGGGAAAGGCGATTTTGGGACCGGGATCAGATTTCCCTCCGGTCCGACGTGGTAGACCGAGACGTTGCTGCTTTCGCCGTTCGCCACAAAAACGAATCGTCCCTGGGACGAAACACAAAAGCCGAGAAACAATGCCAGCGTCAGACAGAAATGACGTGATCGGTTCGTAATGCGATGAATCGCATTGGCCGGGCGCGATTTCAAGGCTCACCCTTCGACCTGCCTTTGCGCTGCTCGACCTGGATTTTTATTTATAGTTGGAAATGACTCCGAGAGTGGCGCGCGGCCGAACTCACTCGGAATAATCCACTGGGCTTTCCGGGGTCGCGCCGCGATAGAGGATAAACATCAGCGGAATGCCCGGCTCGGCTGTTGCATCTGAGCGACGACCCACGACCTCGCCGGCCACCTCGCTGGTGTATTCGGCAACTACTTCGCCGAATGTATTTCGCTGGGTCGCAACCTTCTGCCCGGCCTCGACCTTGTCGTTCAGATCGACCAGAAGCTGAACGAAGCCGCCGTGGGTTGCAAGGATGGTGTGCGCGCTATTGCCGACGAAGATCTCCGAATCCCGCCCGGTGCGGCCCATCGGCCCGGCGACAACCCCATGGTGCTTCAGTACATTCATCGTGCCTTCTACGAACAAAGGGCTCATAGCGAGGTCCAGAATGCGCGAAGCGCCAATCTCGGGCGTGAACGCCGGGATGCCCACATTGATGAACGCGTTCGCCAGGACCGTGGGGTAGATAGGGCTGTCGAAGATCTGATCGATGGGAAACAGCTCCGCCATTGCCCGGACCTCGGGCAGGTCCATCCGGGCAATATTGAACGCTGTCAGATCCATACCGGTAGTACCGGTATGGAAGTCGATCCCGTAGTCGGCGTTCGGCCTCAACAGCCTGTTGAACAGGAGCCCGGCCTGCCGGCTGGGCGCGCTAGCGCCATTCTCATTCCCGGGCCACTCGCGATTGAGGTCGATGAGGTCGATTCCTCTTCCCGAGTTGGGCCATCTACGCGCCATGCCTTCCAGCGTCGGACGGGATACGTCAAGGACCGCCAATACCGCGCCCGACATCCCGGCCGGATCAAGCTGGTTCATAACGGTTTGTACTGTGTGTATCGAACTGATCTCATCGCCATGCACACCGCTGACGAGGGCGATGCGCTTGCCTGGCTCTGTCCCCTTGGCGACCATTACAGACACGTACCAGTGCTGCCCCGCAGGCATCTGCACCCCCTGGAAATAAAAGAGGTGCTTCTTGCCGGGTTCCAGGTCGTTGACGTCAAGGGCGCTGATGACCTTTTTCCCCTGGATCACGTCGCCAGTGTAGACTGTGCCTCGTGGTGCAGCCGGCACCGGACCAGCCGAAGGGGCCGTCGTGCCCTGCGCATTCGCCGCGCCGGTCGCAAGCGCAACCGAGGCCATTGTGGCAATCATCATGAAGTCGCGACGATCGAGGCCGTCCTTTGGTTCGTTCTCCATGGTGATGCAATCTCTCTGCAGCTTGGCGTAGCGATCAATTAACAACCAGCGTTGCCGCGATTCATTATCATCGAAGGCCCGGGCCTTGCAAGGTTCCGCTCGGAGGTGACGAGCCGAGCATCGAGGTCTCCGAAGACTGCAAAATCTGTTTTTCGCAGTACGAAACGGATGCAACAGGATGTTGTGACACAACCTCCTGTCGTGCTTGGCCATTGACCGATCATCAGAACAGTGTTTGTTAGTTTTTGTGCAGGGGAGCCTTTTGGCTGAGAGGCGGGAAGAGCAGCGACTTTGAGAGGATGGCGGCCCGGGGCGCGATGGAGCGCTCAAACAGTTTTGGCCATCTCACGGTCGTGTGATCTTTCCGGAAACCCTCATCACCTGATACGGGTAATGCCGTCGAAGGGAGCGCGCCGCGCGAACCGTGGTGGTCCTTGCCGTTTGAAAGTTTATGACCACCGAAATTTTTCCTCAAAGTCGTCGCGTGTACATTCACAGTCAGCGACTTCCTGACATTCAGGTTAGCTTACGAGAAATCGACCAATCCCCCACCCGCCTGGCAGACGGTACGCTGCGCGCTAACCGCGCTTTGCGGGTTTATGATACAAGCGGACCGTGGGGCGACCCAGACTGCGCAACCGACGTGCGCGCCGGTTTGCCCGCTCTGCGACTCCCCTGGATTCAGGGCCGGGCGGATGTGACAGAGTACGCGGGTCGAGCGGTACTACCCCAGGATGACGGGTACCTGAGCGAAGCGCATGCTCAGAAGGCAAGTGAGCGAGCCGGCACGAATGGTGCCTTCCCAGGTCTGAAAAGGCGCCCGTTGAAGGCGTCGGCAGGTCACCCCGTGACTCAGCTTTGGTATGCCCGGCACGGCATAATCACCGCCGAAATGGAGTACGTGGCGCTCCGGGAGAACCTTGGCCGCGAAAACTCCGAACAGGCGTCTCGCTCGATGGCTAACGAACAGCCAGGCGGACCTGAACCCTGGCGAGTCAAAGCCAGTCGCGAGCGCCGCCAGATTCCGGATCAAATTACGCCGGCTTTTGTGCGCGAGGAGGTGGCTCGGGGTCGGGCGATTATTCCTGCGAATATCAATCATCCCGAAGCTGAGCCGATGATTATCGGACGGAATTTCCTGGTCAAAATCAATGCGAACATCGGCAATTCCGCCGTTGCTTCCAGCATTGAAGAGGAAGTCGAAAAGATGCGTTGGGCAACGCTGTGGGGCGCGGACACTGTGATGGATTTGTCCACCGGGAAAAATATCCACGCGACGCGGGAGTGGATTGTCCGAAACAGTCCTGTTCCGATCGGAACCGTTCCGATCTACCAGGCGTTGGAGAAAGTGAACGGCCGGGCCGAAGAGCTGAGCTGGGAAATCTATCGGGACACCTTGATCGAGCAGGCAGAACAAGGGGTCGATTACTTTACGGTCCATGCCGGAGTACTTCTCCGGTTTATCCCGCTTACGGCTAACCGGCGCACCGGGATTGTCTCTCGGGGCGGCTCAATTCTGGCCAAGTGGTGCCTGGCGCATCATCAGGAAAACTTTTTGTACACTCACTGGGATGAAATCTGCGAGATCATGGCAGGCTACGATGTCAGTTTTTCGATCGGCGATGGATTGCGGCCAGGTTCGATCGCAGATGCCAATGACGATGCGCAATTTGCCGAGCTCTACACTCAGGGCGAGCTAACGCGGCGTGCCTGGGCTCACGGAGTACAGGTGATGAATGAGGGTCCCGGCCATATCCCGATGCATCTCATCCAGGAAAACATGGAGAAGCAATTGGAATGGTGTCAGGAGGCGCCCTTCTATACCTTGGGTCCGCTAACCACGGACATCGCCCCCGGCTACGATCATCTGACAAGCGCGATCGGGGCTGCGATGATCGGCTGGTACGGCACTGCTTTGCTCTGCTACGTAACTCCGAAAGAGCACCTTGGTTTGCCTGACCGGGAGGATGTCAAGCAGGGAGTCATCGCTTACAAGATCGCTGCGCATGCTGCCGACCTGGCAAAAGGGCATCCCAGCGCCGAGGCGCGCGACGACGCCCTTAGCACGGCCCGTTTTGAGTTTCGCTGGCAAGACCAGTTTAACTTGAGCCTTGATCCGGAGACGGCGCTGGCGTTTCACGATGCGACCTTGCCCCAGGACTCGGCTAAAACCGCCCACTTTTGTTCAATGTGTGGACCGCATTTCTGTTCCATGAAGATCACGGAAGAGGTTCGCCGGTATGCGGCAGAAAATGGACAACTTGAGTCCGACGCGGTGCAGGCTGGACTCCATGAAATGGCGCAAAAATTTGTGGAGAGTGGGAACGAAATCTACCGGTAGTTGATCCGGTCGGGCGACTTCTGCCGCAGCGACCTTGCGCGAGCCAAGAGGTCATGGACGGTCGTCGAGCGCCTGGCCTCCGACGCTTTGAGGTCGCGCGGAGCGCGGCACGCGGGGGGGAAAACTCGAACACCGAAGATTTTGAACAGGAGATCGCGAAGATCACAAAGAAGAGAAATTCTTAAAGATCATTCGGTGGATGCCGTCCCGAAGTACATCTTGCAGTTTGCCAATGATGCGCCCAGCCACGGCCACCAGCTCCGAGTTGTCCCCCCCGCGGCGGCCGCGAGGACCGCCTCGTGAGCCAGTTGACCGGGGGTGAGCGGGACGCCCGGATGTTCTTCCCGCGTGCGTCTCCCATTAAGGGCAGCCTTCAAAAGCATAGGAGGAGGTGGCTTTGTATGAGCGCATGCCGAGGGCGATGCGCCCTCTGAAGCCCGCCACACTTGTTACTCTCACCCCGCTTTCATGCGTCGCCCAGCGAAAAAGGGCGGCATGACCCGCCGGGGCTTTTTGCCCTGACTGCGGCGCGCCGGTCGTGGTCAGGCCCGATGCCGTTCCTCAACTTGTTGTGATCAGAACCGCGAGCGTGGATGATCCGAGCTGGTTCAAACCGCAAATGGACGTGTGGACATGTGACGCGCACCCGTGGGATGAAATGAATCCCGCGCTGTCGAAGTTTGAAAAGTATCCTCAATAAAAGCGACACGCCTACGCGCGCAGTTGCAAGACGATTTTACCACGGGCTCGCCTGGACTCACTTAGCTGAAGAGCCTTTCCAGTATCCGCCAAAGGGAACACGGCTTCGACCTGAACCTGCAGGACGCCGGCGTCAAACAATGGGGCGAGGCTTTCGAGCCGTTTGCCGTTCGGAACAGCGTTGACAAATTTTGCTTGGACACCGTATTTCGCGGCACGTTCGGCCGGCGGCGGTTGAATCGTTGTGACTAAAGTGCCGCCTTTCTTTAGAAGCTGCCAGGACCGCTCCTGGGTATCCCCGCCAATCGTATCCAGGACGACGTCGATTTCCGAGACTGCTTTTTCGAAGGGCGTGCTTTGGTAATCGATCACTTCGTCCGCGCCAAGCCGGCTCACGAGATCAAGGTTGCGGGCGGATGCAGTGCCGATCACGTAGGCGCCTTTCCATTTTCCCAACTGAACGGCCGAGCTGCCAACCCCACCGGCGGCGCCATGGACCAACAGCCGCTGGCCGGCCTGAAGGCCCGCAAGGTCAAAAATGGATTGGAACGCGGTAAGAAATACTACAGGAACACCGGCGGCCTGAACAAAGTCGAGCGAGACCGGCTTGCGACCGAGTTCCTCTTCCTTCGCCAAAGCGAATTCCGCGAATGCCCCATTCCTCTGCAAGTTCAGATAACCGTAGACGGCATCACCAACCTGAAAACGACTTACGCCCGTGCCGACCGCTTCGACGACGCCCGCAACATCGCAGCCAAGAGTTAAAGGAGGTTTGTGTTGGAAAATGTCTTTTCCGAAACCGTTTCGGAAAAGCCAATCGATAGGATTCACCCCGGCAGCATGCACGCGAACGAGCATGTCGTCGGGAGCCGAAACGGCTGGCTGAGGGATCTCCTCGATTGCGAGAACCTCGGGTCCGCCAAATGAATGAATACGAGCTGCTTTCATAAAAATAATAGGTCCACCCTTGTCCGGTTTGGCCCGCCCGAGGCCGGCAAAACCGGTTTAAGTGGAAGGTCGATTAAGAGTCTAGCACTTGGCGAGGTACCGCGGGCGATAAAATGTCACGCGACTTCCAGATCCGTTCGCTGCCGAAAATTTTCGCGGCTCCGTCAAGCTGTTTGGATTTGTGCTGATTCGGCCGTTCGTGCGCACAAGTTGACTACGCCGCATTCGGGATTAGCTTCTGCCAAGTGCTGAAGCGGATGAAATGTTCTCCGGCAAACGCGACCGACGCCGACGTAGCGATTTATTTTAACCAGGGCCTGGAGTGCGCGTTCGGCTATTACGGCGATCTTCTGGTGAACGAGCGCGGCATGATCTTCCGGTCGCCCTGGCGCTTCCAGCCCGGCACTCAATTAGCTCTGCGCCTTTGCGCAAAGCGGGACGGTGCTCTTTCGGGCGAGTGCAAGGAGGTCACCGGTTTGGTGGTGCATTGCGAACAGCTTTATAGTCGGTCGCGCTTATTTGAAAGCACGGTTCTCTTCATCGATGTTCCCGAACCCTTGCAGGCAGAAATCGATCGGCTCGCGAATCGCCCGGAGCTGAAGGGCAACTTGAATTAACTGTTCGATCGATTCCGTGTCGTCGTTCAACAATTTGAAAGTGATGACCATCAAAGCGTGTGGACATGGTTTCCAGTCACCGCGGACTTGTTGCGAAAGACTACTTCCAAAATCAAAGCGCTACCTGTCGCAGTATTCGTACGCAGTGGAGATGCTCTTCATCTGATGTGCGCCGCCGAGAACGGGTTGAAGGAAATCTACAGCAACGATCGTCATCTCCGAACTGCCGCGAATCATTTCGGGCTAAAGGCTCTGGATATCCTATAAAAGATGGGGAGCGCCCTTTCGTACCGCTTTGTCGCAGGTCGCCCATCAACTCGAATCGACGCGCGTCCAACCGCCGCGAAGGCGAAGGTGGACGCCGGCACTCTAGCGAAACTCCCCGCTCGAATCGACCACGCGAGAGGAGAGAAGCGTTGTCGCGATTTTTTCCGAATTACTCTTCGGTTGACGACTCTGCCACGACCGTTGGCTGGGTCGCCGTACCGGTTGCCGCAATCAATTCCGCTGCCCGACTCTTTCGCCGGGCGGCCAGATTTCCATGCACCACGCCCCGCTTCGCTGCTTTATCGAGGCGCGAGGCAAGCACGCTGTATTCAGCAATCGCCTTTCCCTTATCGCCGGCAGCCACCGCAGCACGAAACCTCTTCTGTTGAGAACGAATACCGGTGCGCACGCTCTTGTTGCGCCTGGTGCGACTGGCGTTTTGTCGTACTCGTTTAGCTGCTGACTTCGTATTTGCCATAATCCGGAAAAGAGAACTCGGAAGCTACCGCAAGGCGGCAGGGTGTCAACCCCCGGCTACCGATCATGTTCAGGTTGCGCGTTTTTGGCGGGCCGATTCAGCAGAGCCTGGAAAACTCGCCTGGGAAAACTTCGACCGTTTTCCTCGTTCTGAACTTCCTCCACAGCGCTGCGTTTCGCCTCTTCCCAAACCGCGGGGAAGCCGGGTGAGCTGGAGATCATCCAACGTTCGGCCCGGGCAAAGATCTCCAGTTCACGCTGGAGCCGCCGGTCAGGCGCCTGATTCAAATTGGCAACTTTCACCCGAAGATTCTCGTTCTGCTGTCGAAGATCTAATAGGTCCTGCCGAAGCCGGCCGGTTGCCTCTGATTCGAGTTCAAGTTTTTCCGACAGATGACGTTTCAAGCGTCCGATCTCCCGGCTTGCTTCCCAGAGACGCAGCAGAACAAAGACAATAACAATCAGACCCAGGATGCCGCCGAGAATTATCCCCCAGGCAAATTGATGATGGGTAAAATCCACGGGCAGAATCTACAATGAAGGTCGCGTCGGGGAAAGGCGGAACAGAAAGTCAGGGAGTGCGTGAGAAAACGCCTGCGCGCCACAATCGAGCGGAGCGAAGGCGAACGTGGGTCGCAAAGCACTCCATGACTTGCAAGCCAAGCTAACTGCTCTACTATTTCCATCCTTCCAAGGTTCGGCAAGCCAGGGTAGCTCAGTGGTAGAGCAGGGGACTCATAAGCCCTTGGTCGGGAGTTCAACTCTCCCCCCTGGCACTCCGTAACCAGTAGGTCAGGGACGCCGAGCGAAAATGCTCGCTTCGAACCGGTCGATGCAGAGTAGGATTTCGGGAATGGACTTCCCCTGGATATCGCTGGAACGGCGTGAGTCGATGCTCTGACGAAAAGGACTTGGCGTTCGAAATTTGGAACCGGAATTGAAAAGCAAACGCACGATCGCCCTGCTCCATTACACCTCGTGGCCGTCGATCGGCGGTGTCGAGACGATTCTCCGACAACAATCGGAGTTGCTGGCGGCCGACGGATTCACTGTACAGTTGCTGGTCGGAGCGGGCGCCGCTTTCTCGGACTCAATCGAAACGTGTGCCATTGCCGAGTTGAACGGACCAGATCCTGCGGTGGTGGCGGCTCAACGGGAGGCATTGAACGGCCAGCCAGGGCCGGCTTTTCAAGCGCTGACCGGCCAGCTTCGCCGCCGGCTGGAACCGATTTTTTTGGAGTGCTCCTCGATCATCGTTCATAATTATTTCACGATGCCCTTTAACCTGGCAGCGACGCGCGTCTTGAGCGACTTCGCGTCCGAGGGTTTTCCGATTGTCGCCTGGACTCATGATCTTGCGGCGCTGAACGTCGACTACGTCGTTCCGCGCAACCCGGTGTGCGACCTTCTGCGCCAGAAGCTGCCCGGAGCTTTGTATGTCACAATTTCTGAGCTGCGGGCCCGCGAGTTTAAAGTCCTGACCGGCGAAGCGCCTGACCTGGTGATCCCCAATGGCGTTGACTTTGGCCGTCTGGCCGGTCTACCCGCCCAGCTGGAAGAGCGCTTGGACGTCGTTTGGGGCGAAACTCTGGTTTTGTTCTATCCGACCCGCGTTGTACCGCGCAAAAACATCGAATTGGCAATCAAGATCGTCGCAGCGCTCATCGAGCAAGGACAACCAGCTCGATTGATCATCTCAGGAGCAGCCAATCTATTGAGTGTGACAAACGAGCCTTATCTGGAAGAACTCCGATCCCTGGTGGAAAAGTGCGGAATGGCAGAGCAGGTCATCTGGGCGAGCGAATATTGCGCGGTGGATGATGAATGTCTCCGAGCCCTCTACCTCGCATCCGACGCCCTGCTCTTTACCAGCCGACAGGAAGGGTTTGGCTTGCCGCCGACCGAGGCCGCTTTTCTTCGGCTGCCGGTCTTTTGTTCAGACATTGAACCGCTGCGAACGATCGCGGGCGGGAGCGCGACGGTGTTTGACCTGAGGGCTTCGCCCGAAAATATTGCAAAAATAATTCGCGATACGCTAGACAAGGACGAGCCTTTTACCAGGCGAAGAAAGCTCCTTCGACAGTACTCAGCAAGACAGCTCTATTTGGACCGGCTCAAACCCCTGCTTTGGAGTAAACGATGACTATCTACCCCCATGATCTCCAGCGCCTCTTGCAGGCGGAACACGACGATCCTTTTGGCATTCTCGGAATGCACGAGGTCGATCAACATCTCGTCGTCCGGGCCTTCCGGCCGGATGCCAAGGCGGTAACCGTGTTGGATCGGCACAATCCGGAACGCCGTTTTCCAGCGGAGCGCATCGCTGATGAGGGATTTTTCGAGGCGCGGATCGACGAGGAGCAGCGGTTCGATTACTTGTTAGAGATCGTTACCTGGTCGGGCGAGACAACTCGGATCAGTGACCCCTATTCTTACGGTCCTGTTCTCGGTGAACTGGACATGCACCTCTATTGTGAGGGCAACCATTTTGAAATTTACGAAAAACTCGGAGCACATCTCTGCGAGATCAACGGTCATTCTGGCGTCTCTTTCGCCGTGTGGGCCCCCAATGCGCAGCGGGTCAGCGTCGTCGGTGATTTCAACGGGTGGGACGGCCGCGTTCATCCAATGCGCAAACGGCGTGAATCGGGCATCTGGGAGATCTTTATTCCGGACGTGGGCCCAGGTGCGCACTACAAGTTTGAAGTCAGAAATTCCCAAGGCCGCGTCGTTCTGAAGAGCGACCCGTTCGCTTTCTTTGGCCAGCACGGCTTGGAAACGGCTTCCATGGTCTACGATCTGGATCGGTTTACCTGGACGGATTATACGTGGATCGACGCGCGCAAACACAGAACCTGGTACAAGGAACCGATTAGTATCTATGAGGTACATCTTGGGTCCTGGGCGCGCGTTCCCGAGGAGAACAACCGTTATCTCAGCTACCCCGAGCTGGCTGATCGATTGATTCCCTACGTCAAAGCTCTCGGGTACACTCACATTGAGTTAATGCCGGTGGCGGAGCATCCGTTTGACGGCTCTTGGGGATACCAAGTCACCGGATACTTCGCCCCGACCAGTCGGTTCGGAAATCCGGATGAGTTCCGGTATTTCGTGGATCGGTGCCACGAGAATGGAATAGGGGTAATTCTGGACTGGGTTCCTGGACATTTCCCGAAGGATGAACATGGCCTGGCCAGTTTCGACGGGACCCACCTTTACGAACATGCCGATCCGCGGAAGGGCGAACATCGCGATTGGGGCACCCTGATCTTCAACTATGGGCGGAACGAAGTTCGCAACTTCCTGATCGCTAACGGTCTTTTCTGGATCGACAAATACCACATTGACGGCCTGCGAGTCGATGCAGTGGCGTCGATGCTGTACTTGGATTACTCACGGCGCCCTGGCGAATGGATTCCCAATGTGCACGGCGGCCGCGAAAACCTTGAGGCGATCTACTTCATGAAGCGTTTCAACGAGGTTTCCTACGAGCGTTTTCCGGGAATTATGACCATCGCGGAGGAATCAACCGCGTGGCCGGGGGTGTCCCGGCCGACCTATCTCGGCGGCCTCGGGTTTGGGTTCAAGTGGAACATGGGATGGATGCACGACTTTTTGCGATACATGTCGCTGGACCCGGTTTTTCGCCGATATCATCAAGGCGACATCACCTTCTCGCTGCTCTACGCCTTCCAGGAACATTTTATCCTGGTCCTGAGTCACGATGAAATTGTTCATGGAAAGGGGTCATTGCTGGGAAAAATGCCCGGCGACGTCTGGCAGAAGTTCGCGAATCTGCGGATGTTCTTTGGCTGGATGTATGCGCATCCTGGCAAGAAGCTGCTGTTTATGGGTGGAGAGTTCGGCCAATGGCAGGAGTGGAACCACGATGCGAGTCTTGACTGGCATTTGCTACAAGACCCGCAACACGACGGCCTGCGTCGGTTGGTGCAGCATCTCAACTATCTTTACCGAAATGAGCCCGCGTTTTCCGAACTCGATGAAGGCTACGAGGGCTTTGAGTGGATCGACTTCCATGATTCAGACAACAGTGTGGTCGCATTCATGCGCAAAGCCCAGTCTGGTCCGCCCGTTGTTGTGTTGGTAAACGCGACGCCTGTTCCGCGAGCGGCGTACCGTGTCGGAGTTCCGGGCGGGGGTTGGTACGAAGAAATCCTCAATACGGACGCCCAGACCTACGGAGGAAGCAACGTCGGCAATTACGGAGGCCTAGCTGCTGAGGAAACACCGTGGCAAGGACAGAGCCACTCGATTTGCCTTACCCTGCCGCCATTGGCCACCATCGCGCTGAAACGGCACCCGCATGGTACGTAGAAGGAAAGAAGATTGGGGTTTTTATTTCTCTTGAATCTGCTTTCGCACCTCAGACTCGACCCTTCCGCGCGCCAATCGTGTGCGAATAATCTGTCCTGGGCTCAAGGCGGCGGTGGAAGTGATCACGCGATCTTGCAGATCAGTGGTGATCGAATAGCCCCGATCCAGGGTCTGCTGCGGCCCAAGCAGTTGGACCAGCTGCTCCGCTCGCGAAGTTCTCGCCTTCATCCGAGCCAATGAGTTGGTCGCCGCTTGCCGGAGACGCGCCTCGCAGACAAGGAGTTCACGCCGCCGGTCCTGGACCAGCTTTGATGGCTTGTAGGCGGCCAACAGGGAACGCATTCGCGCTAAGTGCATACGCACCTCTCCTATCCTTGCCCCGAGGAGGGCGGACAGTCGTGTCTCACGTTGATCAACGCTTTGTTGTCGCTCCAAAAAAATCCTCTGCGGCTCGCGCAGGAATTCGTTAACTGTCAGCTGGCGCAAGCGCAGCCGCCTCAATTCGAGGTCCTGTTGAACGCACCGAACCAGGTCAGCACGTCTCGCGGACACCTTTTGCACGAGTGTCCGATAGTCAGGGGCAATGAGCTCCGCCGCGGCACTGGGCGTTGGAGCGCGCAAGTCAGCAACGAAATCAGCAATGGTGAAATCGATCTCATGGCCTACCGCGGAAACAATCGGCAGAGCCGAGGCGGCAATCGCCCGCGCTAGAATTTCCTCGTTGAATTCCCACAGATCTTCGAGGCTGCCTCCACCGCGTCCAACGATGAGCAGGTCGATTTGCCGAGTGCCGGCTTGCTCGTTCACTCGCCGGATCATGAGAGCAATCTCCGCGGCCGCGCCGGTACCCTGCACCCGTACTGGGCAGATCAAGATACGCAGCCACGGACTCCGCCGCTGAAGGATATTCAGCATATCCTGCAGCGCCGCGCCGGAGGGCGAAGTGACGATGGCGATTTTTCGCGGGAATCGAGGCAGGGCCCGTTTCCGAGAAGCCTCGAAGAGGCCTTCGGCCTCCAGCTTCCGCTTCAGTGCTTCAAATCTGGCCTGCAACACTCCTTGTCCGCGTTGTTGGACGAGCTGCACCATCATTTGGTACTGACCGCGGCTCTCGTAGATTGTGATCGGTCCAAAGACCTGGACATGCATTCCATCAGCCAACTGGACTTTCGACTGTGCTCCATACGATCGGGCAAACATCACGCAGGACAACTGAGCGCGTTGATCTTTCAAGGTGAAATATTGATGCCCTGAGGACTGCCTGCGGAAATTGGAGATTTCGCCTTCCACCCAGACCGAGCCGATCCTGGACTCCAGTATCTCGCGCAAACGGCGAGTCAGCTCGGTGACGGTGAGGACAGAAGTCACGCACCCATCCTAGCATGGAATGGCCAGTAGAGGCTAGCCAGTAGCCGATGGTCGATGACCGATGACCGATGATCAACGGCCTGGTGTGGTCAGGACATCGGTCATCGTCAGCTGCGCCTCCGGCATTTCCCACTACCAATCTCATCCTTCTCCGGTTAAATTTCGTGAGTGCTTTCTTCGTATGAAACAGTTTTGCGGATCGCTTCTCCTTCTCCTGTGCCTGTCACTCTGCCCGAAGGCTCACGGCCAATTCGCGGATGAACCAAAGCAGTACAGCTATCAAATGGTAACCAATTTCAAGGACGGCCGCTCCGGGACCATGATGCTCTACGTCGATGGCGACAAGCGGCGGGTTGATACCCAGGTGGGCGCTCGGGCGATGATTCTGATCTATCGCGGTGACCAAGGAAAATCGTACGTCATCATGCCGGAACAGAAAAGCTATCTGGAGGCACCGTTGAATCCACAGCTTCTCCAGCGCTTTAAAAATCCGTTGGAAATGATCAAACAGCGCGGCGGGTCGTTTCAGAAGACCGGCGCCGAAGAGGTTAATGGCGAAATGTGTGACAAGTACGCCTGGAGCTATACTCATCCGTCTTCGGGCGTTGGGGAGCACCCGGTTATTCCGAAACTCCCCTCCCCCTCTGAGAGCCGGGTCGCTCCGATCTCAGGCACAACGTGGCTCAGCCAGAGAACCCACCTTCCGGTGAAGTCGCAAACGGATAATTTTACGATGGAAACCAAAGATGTGAAGCTCGGTCCGCCGGATGCTTCCCTTTTTGAGCCGCCCGCCGATTACAAGAAAGTTAGCGGGCCGGGTTGAGCTATGCTGTCGGAGGCGACGCTCTTCTAGCCAAAAGTTCGTGCCGCCTCAGACGGAGCGATTCGCGCCTCCGGCAACCGTCTGGTGCGCGATGCAGGGTTCGAACCTGCGGCCCCTTGCGTGTGAAGCAAGTGCTCTACCGCTGAGCTAATCGCGCATCTACCGGAAGTGGACAAACTAATAGGCAGAGTCATGCGGTTTGCAATTGAAACGTCGCCCCATATCGCTCAGGTCGCGGTTCGAACCCTCCATCTCGCAGGCCACTAAATTTAAACCACAGATTTCACAGATTCGCACAGATTCAGAGCCGGAAAGCGTTGAACGTCGAGTCAACTGCGCCTGAGTCCGAATCCCGCCCTCTTATTCAAAAAATCTGTGTAAATCTGTGAAATCTGTGGTTCTTAATTTCCTTACAACCCAGACCTCTACCAGCGCAAGACAACCTTGCCCGACTCGCCGCTGCGCATCAGCGCGAAAGCTTTCTCATAATCCGCAAACACAAAATGATCCGTGATCACGGGCGAGATATCCAACCCCGACTGAATCATTGACGTCATTTTGTACCACGTCTCATACATTTCGCGTCCGTAGATCCCTTTGATGGTCAGTCCGTTGAAAACGACTAAATCCCAATCAATCGCCGCCATTTTGGATTGGATTCCGAGCAAAGCAATCTTTCCCCCGTGACACATGGCGCCGAGCATATCGTTGAGCGCCTGACTGTTGCCAGACATCTCCAGCCCGACATCAAAACCTTCCTTCATCCCAAGTTCACGCTCTACTTCCGCCAGGGTTCGCGACCGGGCGTCAACCGCGATCGTTGCTCCCATCTTTCGCGCAAGATCGAGCCGGCAAGGATTGATGTCCGTAACAACGATATACCGCGCCCCCGCATGGCGAGCGATGGCCGTTGCCATAACGCCAATCGGACCTGCACCGGTAATCAGAACATCTTCGCCAAGAACATCGAAAGAGAGGGCGGTGTGAACCGCGTTGCCGAGCGGATCGAAACAGGAAAGCACATCGAGCGGAATCTTCGGATCCGCCAACCAGACATTTGTTTCCGGGATGGAAAGAAATTCGGCGAAAGCGCCTGGCCGATTCACGCCGACTCCGCTGGTGCGATTGCAAAGATGGCGCCGGCCGGCCAGGCAATTGCGACACCGGCCACAGACCAGGTGTCCCTCTCCGGTCACCACCATGCCCGGTGAAAAGTCGTGGACATGGCTTCCGACCGCCTCAATCACACCGGCAAATTCGTGACCGGTTACCATTGGAGTCGGGATCGTCTTCTGAGCCCAGGCATCCCATTCGTAGATATGGATGTCGGTCCCGCAGATTGAAGCGCGCAGGATGCCGATGAGCACGTCGAACTCGCCCACGTCCGGCACCGGAACCTCTTCCAGCCAAAGCCCGGGGGCGCGTTTTTTCTTTACCAGTGCTTTCATTGTTTGCATAGTCCGGACCGAGTCGGCGTGAGCAATTAAGATCGGAAGATTCCTGCTGAGTTCAAGGGGGCAGGAGCCCAGGAGTCCAGGAACGCCCGAGGGCTGCGGGCTCCAGTATTCCTAGTGGTCAGCGACTCCCTCGACCAAAATCAGGGTGCGTCGTAACGCTCTCTGTCGTACCGCCCTCGCCTCGGCGTACTCCCGAGACTCATACCATCCAAGAGCCTGCTCCATGCTCGGAAATTCGACAATCACGGTCGCGCTTGGCGTGCTCTCACCTTCTAAAACTTGGATTCTTCCACCGCGCACGAGATAGCGACCGCCATACTTCGCGATCGCGTCCTGGGCCAACGACAGATAGACACTAATCAAACCAGGATCGATCACTTCGTATTGAGAAATCACGTAGGCAGCCATGCCATTTCTTTACACCCATGATTGCCGATGGCCGAGTTCTAACTCCTGTAACTCCTGTAACTAATGTGACTCCTGAACTCCTTGAACTCCTCCCCCCGCCTCCCCTACAATCGTCCATGCTTCTTCTCGCCCTCGATCCTGCACTCAGGACTTCGGGGTACGCTCTTCTGGAGAAGAACGGTTCGAAGATTGTTTCCCGATGTTACGGAGTGATCCGAAACAATCCGAAACTCTCGATGACGGGATGTCTCGTCGAGATCCATCAGCAGATCACCGACCTTATCCGGCACCATCGGCCCCAGGTTTGTGCGGTGGAAAGCATCATCTACGCACAAAATACTCGGACCGCGATTATTCTGGGGGCCGCCCGAGGATCCGCCATATTGGCGGCCGCCCAGCATGGACTCGCCATCTTCGAATATCCGCCAAAGCGCGTTAAACAAGCTGTTGTTGGACGTGGCGGCGCTCAAAAGGCGCAGGTCGGCTTCATGGTCAGAGTCATTCTTGGTCTGGACGAAACTCCCTCTCCGGATGCCGCTGATGCCTTGGCAATTGGACTCACTCATTTCCAGATGCAAGATTCGCCGGTACGGGCGGTGCAACCGTTTCGGGCGCTATGATCATCCGATGGTTAGGTCGAGTTTCTTTCGCGGAAGGGTTACGACTTCAGGAAGAGAGCTTGGAGCGTTGTGTCGCTCTGGGTGAAGAGACGATTCTCTTGCTGGAGCACGACCCCGTTTACACGATCGGGCGGACTTCCGACCGAACCAGCTTGGGAGATATGGCTCAACTCTCTTACCCGTTATTCGAGATCAACCGAGGCGGGAAGGCTACGTTCCATGGGCCCGGTCAACTGGTCGGCTACCCGATCCTGGATCTGCGGCTGCGTCAACGCGACCTTCACCGCTACTTGCGCTCGATTGAAGCAGTCCTCATCGATCTGTTGCGCGACTTCGGAATCGCTGCGTCGCGGATCGCTGGCCGGACCGGCGTCTGGGTTGACGATCGCAAAATCGCGTCGATCGGCGTAGGGGTGCGAAAATGGATCACGATGCACGGCTTCGCTCTCAATGTTTCATCCAATCTGATCGGTTTCGATTCGATCATTCCCTGCGGGTTGTCCGGAGTAACGATGACTTCAGTGAGCCGGGAGTTGGATGGTGAGATCGACCTTAGCGAAGTCGTGTCCCGGATTGTCCCTTATCTCGAGCAGCATCTCTCGGCCAGTAACGCGGACGGCCTCGGGTCGGTCGGACTTCCAGGTAGAGCCGACATCCTGCCGGTTTAAAAAGCTGACAAGCTGGAAGCTTGATCCTACTCCGCGACGTCGGAATTTATGGGCACGGTTAATTAGCAGCTGGTCACGCTTGTAGCGCAGAACTTGAACGATTCACACACGCCATGAGCAACAGAAATCCGAGATCGTTCGACGACCGAGAATTGGCGCGAAAATTACTAATTTACGACGCGTTGTGGACTGCGTGCGACCCGCCTTAACGAGAACTTGTTTGAGCCGTCTTGGGTGCGGCCTACTCCAGCGCCTGGCTCGAACAAGTCTTCGCCGAAGGCTCAGATGAAATTCTCGCCCTACCCGCACACGGCCAGCGAACTCCCTCCAAAAACTTGCAGGCCGGACACGCGTGGATTAGTGCTTCGGATTCAATGCACCATGCACCTCGAGTTTCGTTATAACGCCGACGGGCTCATCCCCGCGATTGTTCAAGAGGCCGCCCAACCAAAGCGAGTTCTCATGATGGCTTGGATGAATCGCGAAACGATCGCGCGCACGCTGGAAACGGGTCTGATGCATTACTGGAGCCGCTCGCGCCAGGAGGTATGGAAGAAAGGTGAGAAAAGCGGACACTACCAACGCCTCCTGCGATGGTTTGTTGATTGCGACAAAGATAGCTTGCTCTTCGAGGTCGAACAAATCGTGGGAGCGTGCCACACCGGATACCGGACCTGTTTTTTTCAAGAACTAGATGCCCGTGGTGAGAAGAAAATCGTGTCCGAAGCCAAGGCCTTCAATCCCGAAGAGGTCTATCAGCGATGATTCCATTGAAGCTGACTCCGTCACGGACCGACTTCAGAACTTTGGCTCAGAAGGGTAACCTCGTTCCGGTCTATACCGAATTTATCGCGGATTACGAAACTCCGATCGGCGTTTTTGAAAAGATCGACAACGGACGTCGATCGTTCTTGCTGGAGTCGGCGGAAAGTGCGGATTTCGTCGGACGCTACTCATTTTTAGGCAGCGACCCGCAGCTCTATTTTCAGAGCCGGGAGCGCTCGATTCTGGTCGAAGAAGCCGACGGCGCTCGCACGGAGTATACCACCGAAAGCGATCCGCTCGCTGAGCTCGCGCGGATCATGGCGAGATACCAGTTTGTGCCTCTGCCCGATCTGCCACCGTTCACGGGCGGTGCGGTTGGTTATATCGGTTTCGATTGTGTTCGCTTTTTCGAACCCACCGTCGGGCCGGCTCCTCCCGACGAATTGTATGTGCCGGACTCAATCTTTTTCGTGACCGACACTTACATTGTTTTTGATCATCGGTTGCGCCGTCTCAAGGTCGTAGCGAACGCGCTGATTGAGAAAGGAGAAGCTGATCGGGCCTATGATCTGGCTGCGGAGAAAATCCGGAAATTAGTGATGAAACTGGAGGTGCCGAGCCACAGCCGGCTGATGAATACGGCGCCGGTCGCCCAGTCGCTTAATCCGACCAGCAACACTTCGCGGGAGGAGTTCTATGAGATGGTGCGCCGCGGGAAAGAACACATCGTCGCGGGCGACATTTTTCAGATGGTGCCCTCCCAACGTTTTCGCTCGGGGTATACTGGTGCTCCGCTCGCTCTCTATCGCGCGCTGCGGTTTGTCAATCCATCTCCCTACATGTTCTGTTTGCGTTTCTCTGAGCATTTCTCGCTGGTCGGGAGTTCGCCGGAAGTGCACGTCCGGTTACTAGACGGTAGTGTCGAGATCCGCCCTCTTGCTGGAACCCGGCAACGTGGTGCTACGCCGGAGGAGGATCAGAGGCTGGCAACCGAGTTGTTAGCGGATCCAAAAGAACGCGCGGAGCATCTCATGCTGGTCGATCTGGCGCGGAATGACCTGGGCCGGATTTGTGAGTACGGGACGGTGAGAGTGACGGATTTCATGTCGATCGAGCGGTACAGCCATGTGATGCATATCGTTTCCGATGTGGTGGGAAGTTTGCGGCCCAGCCTGAGCGCATTTGACGTGATGCGGGCCACTTTTCCTGCCGGCACAGTTTCCGGTGCGCCCAAGGTGCGGGCGATGCAACTCATCAACCAGTTGGAAAAGAACCGGCGTGGCGTGTATGCCGGTGCGATCGGTTACTTCGGTTTTGACGGCAATCTCGATTCCTGCATCGCCCTGCGCACCATTGTTCTGAAGGAAGGCGTTGCTTTTGTTCAGGCCGGGGGCGGCCTGGTGGCTGACTCAACCCCGGAAGGCGAGTACGACGAAAGCGTGAACAAGGCGATGGCGATGTTCCGCGCCCTCGAGCGGGCCCAATCGATCCTATGATGCTCGTAATCGATAACTACGATTCTTTCACGTACAACCTCGTACAGTATTTCGGCGAACTTGGCGTCGAGCAGACAGTTTATCGAAACGATCAGATCGAGCTGGCCGCGATTGAAAGTATTGCTCCCGACCGGATCTGTATTTCTCCTGGACCGGGTACGCCGCTCGACGCCGGAATCAGCAACGATGTGATTGCCCGTTTTGGGCCGCGGATCCCGATCCTGGGTGTCTGCCTCGGGCACCAATGCATCGGACACGTCTTCGGAGGTGAAATCGTGCGGGCCGATCGCTTGATGCATGGGAAAACGTCACTCATCCTGCATGAGGGAGACGGGGTCTTCGCCGGCCTGCCCAACCCCTTTGAGGCGACCCGCTACCATTCTCTCGTCGTACGCCGGGAAAGTCTTCCTGGCGCATTGGAGATCATCGCGGAAACGGCAGATCACGAGATCATGGGTTTGCGTCACCGCGACTATCCGATTCATGGAGTGCAGTTCCATCCGGAATCAATCATGACCGCGGAAGGGAAAAAACTGTTGGCGAATTTCCTGGCACTGTAAGCCATCCCCATGGATACCAACCCGGATGCGGAAATGGCGAAGCCCACGGTGGAGTTTTCGTTTCCGATCGCCATTCTCGGCGGCGGTTT
Source organism: uncultured Verrucomicrobiae bacterium (assembly GCA_963731325.1). Lineage (GTDB taxonomy): Bacteria > Verrucomicrobiota > Verrucomicrobiia > Chthoniobacterales > JAFAMB01 > CAVSUL01. The sequence goes on along the minus strand of CAVSUL010000003.1, from coordinate 138,299 downwards.
TGCTGGTGCGTACTGCGCGCGGGCACTCGCCTCGGCATTGGGCGAAGGAGCCGCCAAAACAGTCGCACTGCTGGCAGACCAGAACTTCATCCTCTTCCACCCGATGTTGGCGGAAGTAAGCGGCTCGTCGATTTCTCCGCTGCATGTGCTCAATTCGCTCCGGCGTTTCTGTCGCGGCATTTCGTTCTTGCTGGGAACCGTCGATCAGATCAATCCCGAGACAAAAACCGTTTTCTTTTCTCCCGGACCTTATGTTGGGCAAGGAGCGCTCCATTATGAACATCTGGTCCTGGCCCTGGGTAGTGTCGTCGATACCAGCCGGATTCCCGGCATGGCCGAACATGGTTATCTGATGAAGACCGTCGGGGACGCGATTCACCTTCGCGCCGACCTGCTTGATCGGTTAGAGGAAGCCAGCCTTGCCGCCAACGAAAACATCCGCCGGCGAATGCTCACCTTCGTGGTTGTTGGCGGCGGCTACTCCGGCGTTGAAACAGCCGGCCAACTTCTTGACCTCGTCCGGGACGCTCAGAAATTCTATCCGCGACTCAAACCGAAAGAGTTCCGATTTGTCCTGGTGCACAGCGGATCGTACCTGCTGCCCCAAATTGGCGAGGGCCTCGGCCGGTACGCCGAAAAACAACTGCGCGAACGAGGCATCGAAATTCTCCTGAATTCCCGGGTAACCGCTCTCACGGCCGAACGGGCGATTCTTGGTAGTGCGCAGATGATCGAAACCAATACCGTGGTTACCACGGTCGGGAATGCGCCGCACCCGGTACTGGAGCGGCTTTTCCGAGAATTCAATGTGCCCAATGAGCATGGCCGCATTGCCACCGACCAGTTGATGCAAGTCAAAGGCTTTCCTAACTTGTGGACGGCCGGTGACTGCGCGGCCGTACCCGACAAAACTGGCCAGATCTCTCCGGCCACCGCCCAATTCGCGATGCGCCAGGGAACCGTGCTCGGAAAGAATCTTGCAAAGATCCGGCGAGGCGAAAAACCGGAGCCGTTTCAATACAAAACACTCGGAGAAATGGCGTCGCTGGGACATCGCAACGCCGTCGGGAAAGTGCTAGGGTTTCAAGTATCAGGGTTTCTTGGCTGGTTGATGTGGCGAGCGACCTACTTGTACAAACTGCCCGGGTTAGAAGATAAGATCAAAGTTTTCGTCGAGTGGAACCTGGATCTGCTATTTCCGCGCGACATCAGCCTGCTGAATGTTCGGACGACGAATGCGGTCGGAAAGGTGCACCTGGAGAAAGGCGACCCGGTCTACCATGTCGGTGATCCCGCATTTTCCTTTTACGTTGTCGAAAAAGGTCAGCTTAAGCTCTCCGATACGAGCGGAGTGAGCCGCATCATCGGTCCGGGTGAACATTTTGGCGAACGCGAGCTCTTGCTCGGTATCCGGCGAACAAGCAACGTAGAAGCGCTGCAGCCAAGCTCGCTAGTCGCGCTGGATCGGCACACCTTCGAGACGCTTGCCCAGAACAGCACACACCTCGGTTACTTTTTCCGGCGGAGTTCCATTCGCTATTTGAAGCCTGAGGAGCGCCAGTCACTGGTCAATCGAGCAGCGCCGCCGCTCAAGGAAAAAAAGGCCGGCGATTTTGTCGCGAGAGATCAGAAACCGCTCATGGGCGACGTTTCGATCGTAGAGGCGCTCCGGCTCTTCAAGAGCACAGAGAGTTCGATGCTCCCGGTCGTCGACGCGAGCGCCCAGCCAAAAGGTTGGCTTCGATTGGATTTCGTCTTTGATGCGCTGCACTTGGGCGAAGCGACCCCCCATGACGCTATTTCCCGCCTAAAAATTCTGCCGGCGACGCTGGTTCTCGAGGATCAACCAATGGCCGCAGTTCTCGATGAATTTTCCCGGACCCCTGATCGCGCGTTTATCGTGACTGATCCGAACGGTAAATACGTTGGGACTCTGGCTTTGCTGGACGTGGTGTTGGCCAGCCAGAATGAGCGTGCCAGCATCGGCGCGGCAGGCGCTTAAGACCTGGCCGCCTTTATGGCCTATACGATTTATACGACATATGCCCATGTCCAACCTTGAGTCACTTCGCGAAGCTGTCGCGCTCTCCCCGTCGAACATCCCGCTGTTGCGGCTTTTTGCGGAGGCTTGTCTGGACGAACTCGCCTTCGCTGACGCGCGGGAAGCCTATACTCGCGTGATCGCGGTCGATCCGGCGAATGGTGTCGCTCGCCTCGGGTTGGCTCGCACCGCCTTTCTCGAAGGTAACATCTCCGAAGCGATCGTTCGAACCGAAGCGATCCTGCAAGGTAACCCGGAGGACGGGAACGCCAGATTGTTACTAAGCCGCCTCTATTGGGCCGAACAGAATCGAGCCGCCGCAGTTGAGCAATATGCGCATGCTCTCGAGCTGAACCCTCTTCTGCGGGATCCAGCACTCGAAGTCGAACTCCAGCTCAAGTCCAGGCTGGAAAAACAAACAGATCGCCCCCCACGCAAGTCAATCGAGCCGACGTGGCCTGCGACCTCGGCCGAGGACCAGGACGAATCCCTGGATCAAGATAGCGCGGATACCGGCGTTGAGCGTCCGATCATCGGCTTTGGTGACGTCGGCGGAATGGCCACGGTCAAAGAAGAGATCCGGATGAAGATCATTTACCCGCTCAAGAACCCCGAGCTTTTTCGGGCTTATGGAAAGCGTCTGGGAGGCGGCGTGCTGTTATATGGACCACCGGGTTGCGGAAAAACTCTCATCAGCCAGGCGACGGCCGGAGAGATCCAAGCGAGCTTCATCGCCGTCGCGATCCATCAGGTTTTAAATCTCTACATCGGAAACAGCGAAAAGAATCTGCATCAAATCTTTCATACCGCGCGCGAACATGCACCTTCCGTCCTGTTCTTTGATGAAGTCGATGCGCTGGCGGCGGACCGAAAAGATCTGCGGGAAAGCGGGATGCGCACTTTGATCAATCAGTTCTTGGCCGAGATGGATGGCAGCGTGGCGAGCAACGAAGGTGTCTTGATTCTTGGCGCAACGAACGCCCCTTGGCACCTCGACCCGGCTTTTCGCCGGCCAGGGCGTTTCGATCGGGTCATCTTTGTGGGGCCTCCCGACGAGAGTGCGCGTCAAGCGATCCTGGAGATCCTGGCGCGCGATAAGCCGGTGAAAAACCTCGATTTCCCTGCGTTGGTCAAACGAACGAAAGACTTTTCAGGCGCTGACTTGAAATCGTTATTCGATGTCGCCACGGAACGCGCTCTCGCTCGCGCGTTAGCTGAGGGGAGGATGGTGCCCCTCACGACGGAGGACTTGGCGCAAACGGCGCGCACTCTCAAACCGTCGACGCGAGCATGGTTCGAGAGTGCGAAAAATTATGCGCTCTACGCCAACCAATCCGGATTTTATGATGACGTTCTGAGCTTTCTCGGGATTCGCAAATAGGAAGTGCTATGTCAGAGACACGCTTACGCTCTTTGCGGCTGATCGAGCAGAGACGATTCCGCGAAGCGCAAGGATATTTGCGAGATGTCATCCGGGAGAACCCCGAGGATCCGGAAATCTATTACTTGCTGGCGTGCTGTCTGAGTGTCGAACGATCACAGGCTGGCGAGGCCCTGGCGATGATCGATGAAGCGATCCGGCTCGCTCCGGATCGGGCGCGCTACCACGCAATACGCTCAAACATTCTCTCTCTGCTGGGCCGCCCTCGAGAGGCTCTGCGGACCGCAGAAGAAGCCAAGGCGCTGGACCCCGGGCTGATTGACGGCTACATCATGTCTTCCAACGCTTACCTGCTCCTGGGAATGTCGCGCCAGGCGGAAGCCGCTGCCCGAGCTGCCTTGGCGATCGACCCGCAGAACGAATCTGCCGCCAATCAACTCTCGCACGCGTTGCGCCTCCAGGGCCGAAAGATCGAGAATGTCGAACAGATTCAAGCGTTGCTGGCCCTGAATCCAGAGAATCCGCGCAGTCACGCCACCGCGGGCTGGTCGGCCCTCCAGAACGGTCAGCGGCAAGTAGCCGAGAGGCATTTTCTTGAAGCGCTGCGCCTGGACCCGGAAGACTCCTTCAGCCGCGAAGGATTACTCGAAAGCTTTCGTGCGCGCTCCCTGCCTTATCGCGGGTATCTCCGTTATTGCTTTTTCCTCGAGAGGCTGCAGCCTGCCCGCCGGTGGATCTTCGTCATTGGTCTGGTGCTTCTAAGCCAGCTTAGCCGCGCGGTATTCACCGGGCCCTGGGCGCCGCTGGCTGTCGCGATCGGCATCATTTATCTCCTGTTCGTTTTGTCAGTCTGGGTCGCTCGCGGCGCCGGCAACCTCTTCGTGTTCTGCGACCGTACGGGAAGGCACGCGCTGCGTCGCCCCGAAAAAATTGAAGCCCTCGTAGTGGGGGTCGGTGTCTTTCTGGGAATTGTCTTGCTCGCGGCCGGCGTCTTGTTAAAGCGATCCCCTCTTCTAATTACCGGGCTCACGTTGACGGCCGGGAGTATTCCCGGAGCGCTGATCTTTTTGAGTGCCAATCTGCGGGGTCGCATCGTTTTTGCCTGTCTCATGGCCGCGATTTACGTCTCCGGTGGGATTGCGCTAGCCGGTTTGCTCGGCCCCGGGCTTACCGCTGGAGAAACCGGCATGGCGAGTTTACGCACGATTCTCTGGCTGACGGTCCTGACGACCTGGCTCGGCAGCATCCCCTATTTTCGCCGAAGCTAAAGCGTCCCTCCCTGTGCTGCCTTGCCTCTGTGCGCGCCTGGTTCGGATTTGCCATGCTTTAACCGGCGAGCAGCCCGCTCAGCTTGTACAGGAGCGAAGGTAATCGAGGGCCCCTCGCCCGAGCCGGCCGGGCCCTCGCTGCTCCGATGGTCGAGCGGCAATTGGCAGGGCACTCTGGTCGGCGCGCAAGCAAAATAGCGAATCGGTGGCCGGCTCTCCCACCAGAAGATCCACGGCAGGCTGGTCCGCAGCGGCAACCGTCAGCAAAGGGAGCTCCAGCCGGAACGCCTGACTGACGTAACCGGACCAAAACCCGAGATTCTGCTTCAGTTCAGGCGAGATTGCCGGAACGCGACATTGGCTGACTCGACCACCGCCGTGCGAATCGTGGACCAGCGAGGCACTCAGGCGCTCGGGCAGAAGGGTCATCGCCTCAAAAATCCGCTCTTTGCCTTCCTTCCCTATTCTAGCTTCCCGCTCCTTACGGGTCCTTCCCTCGGGGTCCCTGCACAATTGTCCTGGAAAAGCGGGGCCGTTCGTCGTGTCAATGAAACTCTAAGGAGAGACCCATGTGTCCTGTCTGCATCTCAACCATGGCCCTGATGACCGCTGGCGCGACCTCGTCGGGCGGAATAATCGCTCTCGCCGTGAAGAAGTTCTATCCAAAGAACCGCGCGAAGAAAGATGATCATACTGGATCTGAGGCGCTAACCGAATCAGCTTCAGCCGATGATCGATGCATTGGATTACATGGAACGGGTCTACGCCGGAGTTCTCGGCAAAATCATCGGCGTCTACCTAGGCCGGCCGTTCGAGGGATGGACTTACCAGAAAATTCAGGAGGAGCTCGGCGAGATTCGTGGTTACATCAATGATTACTTCGGATGTCCACTGGTCGTTACCGACGACGATCTTTCCGGCACATTTACTTTTGTCCGTGCCGTGGCTGATCATGACTTCGCACGCTCGATCACGGCGGAACAGATCGGGAACACCTGGCTAAACTACGTCCTGGAGAATAAGAGCACTTTCTGGTGGGGCGGCTTTGGTAATTCGACTGAGCACACTGCTTTCCTGCGACTCAAGTCAGGGATAACGGCTCCCCGTAGCGGCTCAATGGCCATCAATGGCAAGACGGTCGCCGAACAGATCGGCGCCCAAATCTTCATTGACGCCTGGGCGATGATCGCTCCCGGAGATCCGTCCCTGGCAGCGGATCTCGCCGGCAAAGCCGCTTCAGTGAGCCATGACGGTGAAGCGCTATACGCCGCTCAACTTCTCGCTGCGATGGAAGCGCAAGCCTTTCTTGAGGCGCGCCTGGACAAACTTTTTGAAACGGGACTCTCCGCGATTCCGCCGAGCTGTCTGATTAGCAATTTAATCCAGGATCTGATCCGTTGGAGCAGAACAGACGGCGATTGGCGCCTGACCCGTGAACGCGTCGAAAAGGAGTATGGCTACTGCAAATACGGAGGAGGTTGTCACGTCGTCCCGAACCACGCGATTGTGATCCTCAGTCTCCTTTATGGCATGGACCGGTTTATGCCATCTCTCACGATTGCCAATACTTCCGGCTGGGATACCGATTGTAACTCCGGTAACGTCGGCTGCCTCTTGGGCATCAAGAACGGCTTGGCCAGTTTCGACGAGGGACCCGATTTGCGCACGCCGGTCGCGGATCGACTCTACCTGTCATCGGCGGACGGAGGACGCTGCGTCACCGATGCCGTGCGCGAAACGTACGAGGTTTGCCGTATCGCCACACAGTTAAAAACGATTGGGCCGATCGCCCCGCCAAAACAGGCCGCTCGGTTCCACTTCAACCTTCCAGGAGCGGTCCAAGGGTTCGTCGCTGATCCGCGGACAGCTGCCAACGCAACCTTGCGCAACGTTCCTGGCCACAGCAAGATGGGAGATCGCAGTCTCGCCTGGAAATTTCACCATCTGGCAGGCGAAATTCCTGCGCGCATCTCCACAGCAACTTTTCCGGATCCGCAGGCGGTCGACGCGAGTCGCTACAAGTTGCCGGCGTGCCCCACGCTTTTTCCGGGTCAGGAAGTCCGGTTGCGATTAGAGGCTGATTCGGCCAATGATGGCTTTGTCGAGATCTCCGCCTTTATCTCCTATTATGGTGTCGCGGACAAACTCAGTCTCCAGCACGGACCGGCCTGGGGAATTGCTCCGGGCGAATCAATCGAAACCGGATGGCTGATCGACGAACTGGATGGAGGGCCAATTGCCGAGTTTGGCCTGCAGATCAGGTCGGCGCAATCAATGAAGGGAACGCTTTTCGTAGATTACGTGGATTGGCGAGGTGCGCCAAAACTTACCTTTCGAGGACCGGTTGGAGGCGGTACCATGTGGCGCCGCGCCTGGGTCGACGCCTTCGACAAGGTCGAGATCGCCGGGCGTGGCTCCTTCCGTTTGTCGCAAGGTCGCGGGACCGGTCTATTCATGCAAGGCTCCCGTGATTGGCAGGATTACCTGATTGAGGCAACGATCGTCCCAAAACTGGCGAAGTCATTTGGACTGGCCGCGCGGGTGCAAGGATTGCTGCGCTATTATGGTTTGCTGTTGGGTTCCGATCAAAGCCTCCGACTGATCCGATGCCGCGATCGGATGGAGATGCTGGCTGAACAGCCGTTCCGATGGGAGCGTGAACGGCCTTACAAAATCGGTTTGGCGGTAATGGATCGGCAGCTTGCGGCATTTGTCGACGGCGAAAAACTGTTCGACCTGCGCGACAACGGCACGGCGCTCGAGAACGGCGGCATTGCCTTGATCTGCGAAGAAGGGCTTATCACAAGCGACGAGATGAAGATAAACAACGAACCGCGCACCGCTGGATTTTCACGGGAGGAAAACTCGGGTTAATCCGCCGGATGGCGCTCCCTGATTTTTTGTTCACGCGGCAGTCTTTTGCTCATTGACCGGCGAGAGAGCCTCTCCTATCGTTGCTCCGAACCAAAGCAAAACCTGGTCCCCCCAAACGATCCTGAGATTGAAACAGGCCTTTTCAGTCGGTCGCGGCCTCACCCCCGGCGTCCTTCCTGGATTGGCTCTTCAATAAATGGATTGAACCGGACGACCACTAGAAATTTTTTATGGAACAAGAGAATCTTCCGCAACCGGGCAAAGGCGAGCAAATCGATGCAATTACCCGCAGGGACTTTTTGGATAAGACCGGCCGGGTAGCAACAGCTGTCACGATCGGTTCGCTGTTTTCGCCGTTTATGATCACGACGAAGGCGGCATCGACCACCCCGCTTTCCTTTTGGCAGTTCTATGCACCCGGCGGTGGGGTCGCGACTCAGAGCAAATGGTTCGAGGATTGCGTCAACGGCTGGAACGCGACGCACGATGTCAAGGTCCAGCTTCAATATGTCCCGAACCAGGAATACATGAGCGGATCCAAATTGCAGACCGCTTTCGCGTCTGGTCAGGGACCGGACATCTTCATCATCAGCCCGGGCGATTTCCTGCGCTATTACAATGGCCACGTGCTCGTCGACCTCACTCCCTATATGGAGGAGGCCGCCAAGCAGGATTTTTTCCCGAACGTGATGGAAACTCGGATGGTTGATGGAAAGATCTATGGCCTTCCGATGGAAGTAGAGCCGATGGCGATGTACTACAGCGTCAAGGCGTTCGAGGAAGCCGGCCTTTCTGAGGCCGATATCCCGAAGACATGGGAACAATTCCTGGACCTTGCCCATAAGCTGACCAAAGGGAATCGCTTTGGTTGTTTGTTCGAGACGACCCCTGGATACTACCAGACCTTTACCTGGTACCCGTTTATGTGGCAGGGCGGCGGCGAAATCGCCACGAAAGATGGGAAGAAAAGCGCGTTCGATTCCCCGGCTACGGTCCAAGCTCTTAAATTCTGGCAGGATGCCATCAAGCAGAACGTGGCGCCGCGCAATTTCCTGGGGGGCGGCGCCTGGGATGTCGTGGCGAACCTGGCTTCCGGCTATTGTGCCATGCAAAATGTTGGGATCTGGGCCGTGAGCTCGCTGCGCGAGAATGCCAAGGATTTCCAGTATGGCGTTTTTCCCCTTCCCTTACCACCGAATGGCTTTCCGAAGAGTGTCCTTGGGGGCTGGGCCTTCGTTGCCAATGCGAAGGGCAAGAATCCGGAGGAAGCCGCGAAGTTTTGTGTCTGGGCGCTCGGTTCGATGCAGGCAGACTCGATTCAAAGGATCGTTGACTGGTGCACGAGGGCTAAGAGTGACATGTCGCCGCGCAAGTCGGCCCTGGAAAAAGCGACCGCCCAGGGAGGTTACAGCAGTCCCTCGATGAAAATTTTTAAGGACCAGATATTTCCGACTGGCCGGGGTGAGCCTCGGGTCCCCCCTGAGGTTTACAAGGCGGTTTCGGACTCGATTCAAGCCGCCCAGCTGGGTGGTACAGATCCGCAGAAGGCCGCCACAGAGGGATCGCAGCGAATCGATAGCTTCCTTGCCGGATATAGAGGCGCGCCACTACTTTAAAGGGAGCCTTACCGCCGGCGGCTGATTGAAGAATCTCGCAAAAAAGCGAGATTCCGAATCGTGCTAACCCAGAGGCCGCGCCTGTGAAAGATCCGGTTCAAAAATCTCTCCGTAACCGGGCACACGCCGTCGAAGAGAGCCATCAGGATTCTCGACGGACGAAACCAGGTCAGCGGCACCGCGGACATTTCTGGACGCAGTCGCGAAAGGAGGCGCTTGCCGCCTACCTGTTTATCCTTCCCGACGGGCTGGGCCTTCTCGTGTTCGTGGCGGTTCCCATGGTGCTCGCTTTGAGTATGGGCTTCTTTAGCGTCGACGGATTTGGTGGCTACCAATTTATCGGGCTGGCCAACTACATCCGGATGTTTCACGACCCGCTATTTCTCAAGAGCTTGTGGGTAACAACGGTGTATGTGCTGTGTCTCGTTCCCGGGCTGTATGTAACCGGCTTAGGGCTTGCCGTGCTGGTTCGGCAAAAAGTCCCGTTCATCGGTTTGTGGCGCAGCTTGTTCTTCATGCCATATGTCGTCAGCCTCGTCGTGATCGGCTTGACCTGGAAGGTGATGCTTATCGACAAGGTCGGGTTCGTCAATGGTCTGCTCCAAATCGTCCATCTCCCGGGGAGATCATGGCTCGGTGACCCAAGCCTCGCGCTAGGCGCGATCTTGTTTGTCACGATCTGGTTCCTGATGGGCTATTACATGATCATTTTTCTATCGGGGCTTCAGGAGATCCCCCGGGAATACTATGAGGCCGCCCGAATCGATGGAGCAAGCCCATGGGCAATGTTCACAGCGATCACGTTGCCTTTATTGCGGCGCACGAGCTTCTTTGTCCTTTTGGTTTCGATCGTATCAGCGATCGCCGGTTCCCAGGGCTTCGATCTCATTTACGTCATGACCAAGGGTGGGCCGGACAATTCAACGTCGCTCGCCGTTTTTTATATTTACGAGCAGGCATTCCAATTTAACGACTACGGTTATGCCGCGGCGATGGCTTCCTTCCTGGTCGTGATCTTACTGGCGATGACGGTCGCCCTGTTCGCCGTCACTCGCGGAGGCCGTTTCGAGGCCGCCTGAGGAAACGCTGATGAGCGCACATCACTCTTCCGGTCTCCGTATCAGTGGATGGATTCTCTTTTTCTTGACGGCGGTGCTCGCTATTCTGACCGCGGCGCCTCTGCTTTGGATGATCTCTGCCGCATTTAAGGAACCAGGGGAAATCTTCAACTCAAACCTGATCCCTCACCATCCGACACTGGCAAACTTCAGCTATGTCTTTACCCAGTTGCCTTTTTTCCGATATATCTTGAATACGTTTTTTATCGCCGGGACGATTACCGTCGCCGCCCTGTTTTTTCATTCGATGGCCGGTTTCGCGTTTGCTCGCTTAAGGTTTCCCGGACGCGACCTGATTTTTCTGGCCATCTTTTCGACTTTTCTTGTTTCCTTGCCGGTAATCATTGTTCCGCTGTTTATCCTCGTGCAGCGGTTAGGAATGGTAAACAACTATGCGGGGCTGATCATCCCGGCAATTTTTAACGCTTTCGGAATTTTCCTTTTGCGACAGTTTTTTCTCGGGATACCGAGTGAGCTGCAAGAGGCGGCGATTATTGATGGGGCGAGCTACTGGGGAATTTATTGGAATATTATGCTCCCGTTGAGCCGGCCAATCTTATCCGCTCTCGCGGTTTTCTTTTTTTTGGTAAATTGGAATGCTTTTATCTGGCCTTTGACCATTACGACCAACCAGGATTTGTGGGTGGTCCAAGTCGCTATTGCCAGCTTCCAGAATCAATACTCAGCCTCCTGGAACTATATTATGGCGGCTTCGGCCATCGTGGCGCTTCCCACGCTTATCTTATTTTTCTTTTTTCAGCGCCAACTGGTCGAATCGATCAAGACTACCGGTATAAAATAAATGTTCAGAATCGAGTATGACTAACGCATTCAACGGTCTTGGTATGTCGCTCGGTAATTTGTCGCGGCTGTCTAACGCGCAGACCCGGTCGATCAGCGCGGAAAACTTGGATGGTAGTAAGGGGAAAGCCGGAATGGCGACCGAAGGCACGGGATCAGTGCCTGCGCGGGAACTCGGGCGCGGCTGGAAGGTTTCGCCGAGCATCGATATTCAGGCGTTTGGCCGCGTGACTTTGGCCAACATCCAAGGTCCCGGCGTGATCCAGCATATCTGGCTTACGGTCCATCCGACCCAATGGCGCAGGCTGGTGTTGAGGATGTTCTGGGACGAAGAAAACGACCCGTCAATTGAGGTGCCATTAGGAGATTTCTTCTGCCACGGCTGGGGCGAGCGTTGCAACGTCAACTCTCTGGCGGTGGCGGTGAATCCGGCAGGCGGATTTAACTGCTATTGGGAAATGCCTTTTCGCCAGAGGGCCCGAATTACTCTTGAGAACCTTGGACCGGATCCAATTCCCGGATTCTACTATCAGATTACTTACACCCTGACTGGAATTCCGAGTGACAACGGTTACTTCCATGCACAGTGGCGTCGGACTAATCCCATTCCTTACCTTGGTGTCCATACGCTGATTGAGGGCGTGACCGGCCAGGGACAGTACGTCGGAACCTATCTTGCCTGGGGTGTGCGCAGCAATGGCTGGTGGGGCGAAGGCGAAATCAAATTCTACCTCGACGGCGACCACGAGTGGCCAACGATCTGCGGTACCGGCACCGAGGACTATTTCGGTGGAGCCTGGAATTTTGAACATCCGCCTGGTCAGTACGGGGTCTTTTCCGGCTCCTACAGCGGGCTTCCGCAAGTGATTAAGCCCGACGGGCTCTATCGAAGCCAGCAGCGGTTTGGCATGTATCGCTGGCATATCATGGATCCAATTCGATTTCAGGAAAATCTGCGCGTGACAATTCAGGCGCTGGGCTGGCGCTCCAATTTGGAAAGCCAACGGCGATATCTCCCACTGCAGGATGATATCGCTTCGACGGTCTTCTGGTATCAGAGCGAGCCGCATACGGCATTTCCGTCGCTGCCGGATGTTAATTTCCTCGAGGTCATTTGACCCGAAGGCGCAACCCCTGCTTATAAATCACCCGGTGGGAAGACTGATTCTGATCGCATTGGTTGTCGTCCTTTGCATCTCGATCGAACACACCGCGACATCCGCCGACGAGATATCCGTGTCCGATCAGGCCAACCCAGTGGAGCCGAAGATCAAAGAAATCCGCATCGAGAAGGTCAGAGCTTTGACCGGAATCAGTTCCCCAACCGACATGAAGTCCATTGATGTATGCGGAACTGATCTTGGTACGATGACCGAGATCGGCAACAGGATCTTCTTTGCGTTCGGAGACACGTTTGGATTCGATGGCGACATCTGCCGCGGGATCGGCGGCCCGAATTGGCGTTCCAATGTATTTGCTTCCACGACCGATCACAATCCCGCAGATAAAGTAGTTTTGGAAGATTGGCTGCGAGGGCCGGATGGCAGAGCAATCGCGGTCGTGGAGGGCGCGCATCGACCAGCATTCACGGGAGTGGACGGTGAACAGACAAAAATTCCGACCGCGATGGTGAGTGTTGGGAACCGCATCTATCTCCACTATATGTCAATCCATGGTTTCAGCACGGTTGGCGGTGTGTGGGAATGTAATTACTCGAAGTTTGTTTACTCCGACGATTTAGGCAAAACGTGGAAACAGAGCGAACTGCGCTTCGGTGAACGGGATTCGAATTTCAATATGCTCGCATTGACCGGCGAACCTGGCCGAGGCAACGAACGGCGCGAGTACATTTACGCCATGGGCACTCCGTGCGGAAGATTCGGGAGTGCTCGGCTAGCCCGAGTCAAGAGAGAGAACGCTTTGGATATCGACGCTTGGGAATACTTCAGCGGCAGCCGCGGCTGGACGCCCAATCCAAGAGACGCGATCGAGCTCATCCCAGCTCCGGTCGGCGAAGGATCGATTCTTTGGAATCCAGGCATTCAGCGCTGGATGTACACGTATTTGAACGAGAAAACGGCCGCGATTGAGCTCCGCGAAGCGGAGTGCCCCTGGGGAAAGTGGAGTTTGCCAGAAGTGGTCGCAACAGCGGCTCAGTTTCCCCAGTTGTATGGCGCGTTTCTGACTCCATCCTTTCTAAAGGACAACGGCAGAACGCTTTACTTCATCATGTCGATGTACGGCCCTTACAATACTTTCGTGATGAAAGCGACGCTAGTAACGTACGACTAACACTACGGCGTCCGCCACAGGTTGTACCCGAGATCGACGGGCCTCGGCCTGTAGCCATGTGCTTTGACAGAGTCGACCAGCGCTTCAAGGCCGGTTCGACGCCGACGGCGTTTTGGAGTGCGTGCGACTTGTCGCCGCTTTAATTAAGACTGCGCGGAGCGCGGCAAAAGAGAGAGGAAGGAGCGCCGCGCTGACCGCATCCCGGGCGTCTTGCCGCGCTTCGCGCGGATCCTAAGCGGCTAGTCCACGTACCATCGTCATCGAGCCCAAAGTGGCAATAAATGGAGCGATTCCACCTTCGTAGACCATCACTGCGTTTCCAACAGCAACAAAAAAAACAACGACGGCAAGGATTTTTCTTGTTGTAGGACCGTTCTAGCTAGCGAGGCTTGGCGGAGAGACCAGCACGTCTGGGTCGTCGATCTCTATCCGGATTTCCAGCTCAAAGACCGCCTGGGTCACACGCGAGTTTCGCGTCTTCGCGGTTGGAGCCTCTCGTCGCATCCTGGGGTGTAGCGTTGCCCTCGTAACAACGCACCCTAAAGGTGTGTTCCGGTGGGAGAATTAGAGGCACTCAAATGATAAGTAGCGGTCTTCAAGTCCTGTGGATAATTTAACGTATAGGCTTCAGCTAGGAAGCCGTTGTCGTGAGCGATCTAGATCTCAAACAATGGAACCGAGCTCAAATAGGTTCCGCATGGTCAGAGCTGGGCGCGCGATCCTTCTGCTGTGGCTGCTGCAGGCGGTTTGGGTGGTCGCCGGTCTTTCGCAACCCGCGGTGCCAACAGATTTTTCTGCTGCCCGTCAGCGCATGGTCGAGGAGCAACTTGCCGCTCCGGGTCGAGATATCAAGAGCCGCCTCGTGCTGAACGCCATGAGCACGGTGCCACGCCATGAGTTTGTACCTGAGTCTCTGCGGAAGTTTGCGTATTGTGACGAGCCGTTGCCGATCGGTTATGGTCAAAGTATTTCCCAGCCATTCGTGGTGGCAGTTATGACCGAACAGCTTGATCCTAAACCGACGGATCGAGTTCTTGAAATTGGCACCGGATCCGGATACCAGGCTGCTGTTCTCTCCCAGCTGGTCGCTGAGGTATATACGATCGAGATCATCGAGCCTCTAGCCAAGCGAGCGGAAGCAGATCTTAAGAGGCTCGGATATCTGAACGTAAAAGTGCTCGCCGGCGATGGTTACAAGGGGTGGCCGGAGTATGCGCCGTTCAACTCTATCATTGTGACCTGTGCTCCCGATCGAATACCCCGGCCGCTGATCGATCAGTTGCAAGACGGTGGCCGGATGATCATCCCGGTCGGTACGCTGGGGGATCAAAAACTCTATCTGTTGCAAAAACATGGAACGACAATCGAGCAGCAAGCCGTTCTGCCGGTCGCTTTTGTCCCGATGATCAGAAAGCCGGAATCCGAAGACAAACGCTGATAATATGAGCTCGAGATCATTCTCCAACTCCGTCACATTCCGATATCTCGGCGATGAATCGGCGCGGCTTCGCTTTCTACGCGGCGCGAGCGCAGCCAGCAACCGCCATCACGCATGTTGCCTCGGTCTTCCGCCTGGGTAGGAGCAATGGGTATTTCTACGCGATGTAGGTTGTGGAAGAGCGAAACGTTCAAGGAACTTATCAAACGCTCCGGCTATCTTAAGGCGAAGCTCGCAGCGAAAAAGGAATTTTGGTTCGATTAGTCAAAACGAAGCCCGGTGGCGCTACGATGGGGTGTGATCCCGTATTGAGCGAAAATCCAAAGATTTTGTCTGGACAGCGCTCCATTCGGTTTCAAGAAACACGATTTTCGGATCCAAGACGACCGCGCAGTTCCTTCTATCCATTCGGCCAAATGTACGTGCAACTCTTGGTGAACAGGATTAGAGCGGTATCGCCATTTAAAATCCTGTAACGACAGAGGATTATGATCATACGAGACGCTGAACTGGGTGACGCGCGCGGAATTGCCGAGATACACGTACGCTACTGGCAGGCGGCGTATGCCGGCATTGTACCTGACGAGGATCTGGCGCGGCTTTCGGTCGATCAACGAGAACAGTTTTGGATGCATGTTCTGTCGAAAGATGAACACGCAACTTCGTTTTAGTAGATGGACATCTAATAGCGGGATGGTCGAGTTTTGGGCCCGCGCGAGACGAATACTGCGATCCAGCCCTGGCAGCCGAGCTGTACGGCATTTATTTGCTTCCCGAGTGCTGGACCATGGGCTATGGCAAGCAGCTCTATCGAGCCACAGAAACCCGGATTCGAAGGCTTGGCCGAGCACTTGGTTCTTTAGGTGTTCGAGAAGAACATTTCGTGCCCGGCGTTTTTACGAAGCGCTTGATTATGTATTAGAGCGTGGCCAGCAAAAAGAAATGCCCTTTGTAGGAGCTAACCCAATGCAGGTACGCTATCGAAAGTTGCTCAACACAATGCCCAACAGCGAACGCACGCGCCGCTGCCGTGATTAGCTGTAGTGGCCCGAGCCCGAGAACATCCGCCAGGAACCACAATGATTGAGAATGACGACGCGGAGGTGCCAGCGTTGTCAACGCGGGCTGCGCAGCAAGCGCGCCGAGGGGCCGATATAGCTGGCCAAGCAATTCATGTTCTCGGACTGTTACAGATAGGCGGGACGTTGGGATTGTTGCGGAATACATTTGCCGGGTCATACTTCCACTTCAGCTCGTGCAAGCGACGATAGTTTTCCGGGCCGTGTGCCGAACTCACGCGGTCAGCCTCGTCAGCCGCAATGAAATTGGCGTAGACTCGGCCTGTTGCATATGGCGCAAGCGCGTCGCGCAACTCCTTCGCCCAAGAGACCTGAGCTGCAGAGTCCGATCCATGCTCCCAACGTGCTTGGATTACGAGTCCGAACCTTGCCTTCCGGCTGCCGTAGGCGGTTTCGCTCTCCAGTACTTGGGTTCTAACATCATGCCAAGCACACATTCCGATGGCTTCCGCATCGGTCAACTTGAGGAATACCCGTATGGCCGCCACGTAGAACGTGTCGAGCAAGCACTCGAAAAATTTATTATGTCGGGAGCCCCGTTCCGCGTAAGCCGCTACACCTCGGGCTTTTTTTTGGGTTCACCGCAAGGAGACGGAAAATTCAGTACTTCTTGGGGGTGGCAGATTCGCGACCTCGCGTTGGGCGACTTTCTCCGCGCGGAACTTTGCGATGCGATTGAGCAATTTCACCGGGACGGCGGTGGCGGATCGTTTCGGCCTCTGGGGACCTCCCGGAACAGCGTCTGTCGCGTGGGGCGATTTCAGTCATTTCGTTGCCTATACAGGCAAGCTGAATCCCTGGTGCCCGCCAAGTCTGCTTCCGGACTGAGCTGGACGGCGACCTTCTTCGAGCTTGCTATTGGTGGGGCGCTTCTCTTCGTGTGCAGACTAGGGTAGCAGCCCTACTGAGCGGCCTCATGGCACTCGCTTTCGCCAGCGCAATGGCGGTCGTGCTGGGGCCACATGCGCCGCTGAACTATGCGGTCCTGGTGGTTTCCTCTGGATCTTTCCTGCTGGCCGCCCTCGATTCTCATCTCGATCAAATGATTGAGAAGAGGATGAAGCCTCTGACCCCGTCACCACGAATGAGCCCTATCCCGCCCCATGGAAACTCCATTAACGGATCCTGCCCTCTGGCATCGCTGCCAGTGTCTGGCCAACGAGCGCGCCCGCATACTTGGAGAAGCCGGCCCAGTTGGTCCCGAACTGAAATTCCATCGGAATGCCAGTTACGACTCCGACCGCGAAATTGAGACCAAAGATTCTGGCCCAGAACGGCCGCCCGATTGTACTTTTCATCTCCGGTTCTTAGGGCGCGCCATTTCCAGTAGACCAGGAACCAAGCCAGTCCCATGGTAAGCTGCGGAAACAGGTAGTGGTAAGTGATGGTGAATCCGAAATAGAATGGAGGGGATGTTCGCTTTTTTTCTCGAGAGCGCGTTGATCGGAGCGTTGATCTGGGGAGAGAAGCGACTGGGCCCGTGCAATCATTTCCTGGCCCCTGTTGGCGTCGCTACCGGCAGCTGGATTTCTGGTTCTTTTCATCCTGATCACAAACGCTTTCATGTAACACCTAACGGGCTACGCTGTTGCGCCGAATGGCACGCTCGCGTTGTCTGATCTCGGAGCGTATCTACTCAATCCGTGGGTGTTTGTTCAGTTCGCTCATAACCAATGCGCAGCACTGGTCACTGACTCCTTCGTGATCGCTGCGGTAGGAGCGTTCTATACGTCGCGAGGTACTCATTCCGAGCAGTCTCGGCTTTACCCATTTGGCCGCAGGGCAACACCTTCCGCACTTGCGAACTGCACGCTCCCACCGCCGAGGTTTTGGGATGCGCCTTGTCCCAGTACCGCCTTTCTTCCTTGCGCTACGATCTCTCCAAGCTCCGTGCGAAGGGTTTGGTGGAGAAGATCCCGCACTCAAGCCGTTATCGATTGCTGCCAGAGGGTTACTCCATCTGCGTGGTGTTCCTCAAACTTTTCGAACGCATCTATGCTCCCCTCACGGCCGGGCTGCTTCGGCCAATGAGCACTGACAACAAGCTGCACGACACCCGCCGCTCACAACTTGACCGCCTCTACGCTCGCGTCGTCTCCAGCCTCGATAAACTCTTGCAAGCCGTCGGTCTCAAAGCCGCTTGACTATGAAACGAGAACAAAATTCCCGTTTTTCGCCGCATAACGGGCTAAAGCTGCGGCGCGGCAGACCAGCCAACTCCGAAAGCCTTCCCGAGTGCAAAGCACCCTAGCCGCCATACAGCTTGATGGTGGCTACGGGAAACTCTTTACATAGACAACGACATCATAGATATGACCCGAGCCGACCAAACGCGGGACCCCAAAACCTGCGGTAGCCACCAGCGCCGACAGGTTCTCCCGATGCCGGTAGTCAAACCTCCTGCCGAAGAGCTCTAGAATGCGAGTGCTCGCGTGGGGCCGGTAGGTATTGACGATCAAGACGCCATCGGCCGCGGTCATATGACCTAGCCGGACGGCGAGGTGTTCGGCTTGCACAACCTCCTCCGGTTGAGGCAAACGGAGACTTCGCTCCGTCGTCTCGCATGTGAAGCCCGGAAGATAGTCGAGAATTCCGACCGCCGTGACGACATGATACTTTGCCTCGCCGATCGAGCCCGACGCCGATGGTTCGGCAAAAAGGTCTTCCGTTTCGACGGAGATGCCACCCTCGGTTTCCGCGGTCGTGACGTTGCTTCTGGTGGAGGACAGTTTCGCCAACAATCGTTGGGCTTTTTCAACATTCGACCTGTCCCGATCCGTAATCCTGACGGTCATTCGAGCTGGGTCATAGCCCTCGTTAACTAGCCGGTCATAGGCTAGGATCATGCTCAGACCCGTCCCCGCGGCGACGGCTTTCATTCGAATGGATACTCCATTTTCCAGGCGGGACCGGGCCGCTTCATAAGTCGCCTGTGTCTCCCAGACGAATCGCAACTGCACATCTTTTCCTTGGACAGAGTGCATGAGCAACCGATCCCATACATCGCTCATGCCTAGGATCTCGGGCGAAATCATCATGTACGGACCGTTCATGGGATCACCGCCTTCCATCAAGGCCTCCGTGTCTTTGGTCGACGAATTGAGTAACGCTTGGGCGTAGGGATGCTCCGTCCGCTCAAGGATCGGGTTACGGAAGGAGCCTGTCTCGCCGCTTTCGTCAACTGTTTTCTCGTGGGTCGTGGTCCATTTCAAGACGCGATGGCTGAGCCGGGAAAACAACCTCTGAAGCAGCCCGGCCGGCGCACCAGATGCGACGCCGAAAAGAGCACGGCTGAGGCTGGCGATGATCGCCTCCGACAACTCGACCTGCCCGTCCGAGTAGAGGGCCGCGACCGCATCCATGGGCCTGATGGGGAATTTTATCATTAGTCTGTAGGGGTGATAAATCGTGTGACTCGCTCGCGCCAGGACGCTTCTCGGACGCAAAACTCGCGGATTTCGTTCCGTTCGAAGAGGTAGTTCAGCGCTTCTATAACATAGAAATTCTTCGTCTTCGGGTGACGCCGGCGAAAGCCCCGAGGTTCGCTGCTCTCTCCTTACGTTGTTGCTTACGCGTCAGCTCTCCGAAGCCCTGTTCCCGCGCTATCTTCTCAAACAAGCACTTGTACCCGGCAGGCGTTTTTGCACGCGAGCGCTCAACCTTTTGGCTCCAGATGGATCGCTGCTGGAAATCGGAAACTCTATTGCCATGAACTCCATCGCTCGGGCCCGTCGGGCGCTCTCGGCTGCACTAAAACTCTGCAGGCCAGAGAGGGGGTCCGGGGAAGACGGTTCGGGCGCAGACATGGCGAAAGCTTTAGCACAACCCGGTCGACGCACAAGCCGCGCTCTCGGTCCACAATACCCCCTTAGTTGGACTTTACTCGCATATTGGCGGCTGTCCTGGCTTCGGGAAGCCCCAATGAGGTCACGTCGGGCCGTAAATCGACCGCTAAAAATTCCCTGCCAGCCCAGTCAGTCCGGATGCTGACCCCTGCCTGATAAACAGCGCCGGTTTCCAACGTAACCTCTCCCAAAAAATCGGATTGCCAGGACTCGCGTTTCCGGCGGTTGCGCCAAAGCCAGGCGTGATTCGCTCGAGGTTGGTCGCGCTTGGGCATGACTAGAGCTTTGGGAACGGTTTTCCCGAGTAACTTTGGGTAGAGCGAAGGTTAAAGACGGAAACTCTTTGAAAAAACCCCCACATACCCCCATCCTCGCCTGTTTGGGTGGGGGGTTAGAGGGGGTGTTTGGTGTCGTCGACAGGTCTCGACCACCGACAAGATGGCGGCCACCCGTGGACCAGCTCGCTCGAAAGCCGATCTTAAGCCCAAGGCGTTGGAAGGCTACGCAGTCGGGCCAATCACCTATCATGCCGCAGCGTATAGCACTTCTTATCTTAGTCGCCCGGGCAGCGGCAACCATACCGAAGATGTTGCCGCTTACCCCTACTCCACAACCTCGTGGTTTTTCCTGGACGCCGTCGACGTGTTAGCCTCATCCGATACCGCTGTGGTATGCGCCTTTGGCGACTCGATCACAGACGGACAATTCTCGACAACCAATGGAAACGATCGGTGGCCGGATGCTCTGTCCGACCGACTACACGCTATGTACGGCAATCGGGTGAGCGTAGTCAATGAAGGAATCGCCGGTAACACTGTTGTTAATCCGCCTCAAGCCGGCGACAGATCCGGCCGCAAGAGTACCGTCTGCGGGTAGAGTAGAGAGGGTACGGCAGTAAGGGCAGGTTACCTGGCGCGCGACGGGTGTGACGCTTTAGCTGCAAAATGCAACTGGCTCGCCCACGCCCAGCAGATTGCCGCGCATGAGTCGCCCCGGACCACCAAACTTTGCGACCGGATCAAAGCCTCGTGATACCGTGCGTGTCGTGCGCTCAATCCCGCCCCCGCCACAGCCCCGAAATTCTTCGGGATCTGGGATTAATTTCAAACTTGCTTGCGCCAGATTTGGCGGGCGGAGGTTGGGGCTGGTTCTTCTTCGAGCTTTAGAATCATAACAACCACCACGGCTTTCCCGTGGTCTAGCAGGTTCCTTTTGATGGTCAGTTCGCCGTCTCTTCCCTTTTTGGTTCTAATATGATGCGTCTCGACAAGCTGCTTGTAGTCCTTGGACCAGACCGTTTTGGTGTTGACGGAAGTCGCTCCCAAGATTTGCAAGTAGCTCGGGTCATTGCGTCCGTCGAGGTAAAGGGTTTGATTTAAAGCGAAGCCGGGACCGCGGGCAGCGATCGTCAAGACGTCTGGAGTTTGGTTTAATGTAGCTTTAAGCTTGGTGTGAGCCGCGTATTTCCGATCGAGGAACCCGGCTCCGATTTGCGTCATCAGCGGGTCGAGTGAAGTCGATGCTTTGAGATCCAGCACCCAGGCGCCGGTGAAATTCGATTTGTCGTCTTGAGCCGGTTTGGTTGCTGCGGAAGTCCGGGACAGACTGAAAACACCGAAGCACGCGAGGGCGGCTAGCAAGCGCAGCAAGAGGTGTCTCATAAGAGTCGATGTCGAGATCATTTTGGACGAGCCGATACGAGGGCAACTCCAGGACCGCATCGGCTCGCATTACCGGACTCGTTGTACTTAATTCTCCTTCATAAGAACAGCCCAAAAACGCACCTTACCGCTGTGCATTTGTTCGTATGCGTCGTTCACGCGGCTAAAAGGAAATTTTTCGATCAAGGGGTGCACCTCGCTTAGTGCAGTTGCACGCCAAGATGTCCGAGACCTCTAGGAAGAGCTGGTCAGGTCTGAAACGGAGAGCGGAACTTACCGGACTCGGATCGCGGCCCGGGTTCTGTGCGAGCGCTTCCCAGCGACATGGCCGATCGCGAATTGTCAGTCAGCACGGAGGAAACCATCGAAAAGTTAAACTGAACGTAAGCCTTCACGTTTTGCGCTGCGAAGACCCCAAAGGATCTCTGCCTGTCTGTTGATCTCCCGTTCGAATTTCTTGACCTTCATTTCCCCGTAGAAGAGGAGCCGCATCAGATACTAGTGTCCGAAAACGTTACGCCCTTTTTGTGGCCGCATGGTTCCGGCCAAATTCCAATTGCCTCTTGCCTGGATTTTCAGCCGACCCTAGTAAAAAGGGCCGATGCATCCAGTGCGTGGCCCTCGCCTTCTTCTTTCTCGCTCAGGCTGTCCTCGCCCAGCAACCTACCCCTCTCCTTCCCGATCCGAAGCTGACCCCGGGCTACATATTCGACGTCAGCGCCCAGGACATCTGCGTTCCCGGCTACGCGAAGAAGGTGCGAGCGGTGCCGGCCTGGCTCAAAAGAAAGGCATATGCCGAGTACGGGATCACGGAGTACAACGGTGGCTATGAAGTCGAACCTCTTTTCTGCGAGATATTGTCAAAAGTTGTGTACCGGAGACGGGCGCATCCTTTGAAATGACTTGAAGTGATTAGTTAATTAAGCGGCTTGCTCGGTTTGTTCTTCACCATCGACAAATAGGACGCCGGTGACGACTTTCGGGATCAATTCGAAGCCTTGGAGCCGGCGCCAATGTTTTTGGGGCTTCGAAGCCGAGTTTGAACACGATGGCCAATGTTGCGCGGGAAAATCGTAAAAGGTAAAGAGAACTTCTTTGTCTTTGTCCAGGCATTCGCAGGCTTTTGGGAATTTGGTTTGGTAACTGGAGATGAACTGATCGTAGGCCGCCAGAGCTGCTTTGCGAGTCGGTGCCAGGTACATTTCATGGATCAGTTGCTTGGCCTTACCCTGAACGCTTTTAGGCATTTTATCCAAGATGTTGGCCGTCTTGTGCACCCAGCAACGTTGCTGGGCAACCAGACCGTATTCTTCCTGCAGAGCGATCCAGAAGCCGAGCGAACCATCCCCGATCGCCAGCTTCGGCGCGGTAGAAAGTCCCAGGCGTTTGAGTTGCCCAAGCAGTTTACGCAAGGATTGGGCGCTTTCGCGGTAACCGTCGACAACCGCTATAAGTTCCTGATTGAAGCCTTCCGCCTGACTCCCCGGGTAAAGCCGGGCAGCGCGCAATGATTTCGCAATGCACACCGGCAACAGATTCGTTCCCACAAGATGACTTCGCGGCACTAATCCTCAGACAGCCCGCATCGCGATATGCCCTCGCGCGATGAGGCCTTGCTAACAACTCTTTCCTTAAGCTTTCTCCAGCACAAGATGGGTCGCGTATTCGGTAGCTTTGTGCTCCGTCACAGAAAATCCAAGTGCAAGCAGGTCGAGACCGGTGAACAGGGCTTCTCCTTGACCGAGTACGGCGGGTGCAAGCGCAAATTGCAGAGAATCGATTAGACCCGCTCGCAGATACTGCCGCACAGTCGAAACGCCGCCTCCGATCTTGACATCCTTGTCGCCCGCTGCTTCTTTCGCGAGTCTCAGTGTCTCTTCGATTCCGCCAGTCACAAAGTAGAAGGTCGTCCCTCCCTCCATCACCAGAGGCTCACGCTCATAGTGGGTTAGAACGAAAGTTGGCGCGTGATACGGAGGATTGTCGCCCCACCATCCCTTCCATGAGTTGTCCAGCCACGGGCCGCGCAGGGGACCGAACATGTTGCGACCGAGGATGAAGGCGCCAAAGTTCTCCAGCGCTCTCCGTGCGAACTCATCGTCGGTATCGACAATTCCGCCTTCCTGCCCGTGCATCGCGCAGAATGACTTTGTGCGAAAGAACCACTGAAAGATCTCAGTCCCCCGTTTACCTAGTGGATCAGTCAAGCTCTGCTCAATCCCAGCGCTGAAACCGTCTAACGAAACACTAAATCCCGCAACACGAACCTTTGACATCTGTGCTCTCCTAGATTATTGCGCTAACTCTTTTCTTGCTCTCGCCGGAAGCAGCATCAACTTCGGCAGGCCCAGCTGGCTGACAAGCAATGGTTGGCGCCCGGTAAGCCCCGCCATGATCCTGATCATTGTAGCGTCTTGATCATTTCATTCAGATCCGCTGCCGGCCGTATCTCCCCACGGTCCATACTTCACGCCCGGATGCTGAGAGATGAGCTGAATGGCATGATTCAGGTCCCGCGCCTCAAGTACTAAAATGCCGCCGAGCTGTTCCTTGGTTTCCGCATAAGGGCCGTCGGTCGTCGCGACTTTGCCGTTCTTCCAGTACAGGGTCAACGCGGTTTCCGGAGGCTGAAGAGCTTCTCCGGCAGCAAAATGCCCGTTGGCGCACACGCATGGCCGCCTTTTTTAGGAAAAAGCAATGTTTCCCGCAAGTAATTCCAGCCCCCTTCCCGCCAGACCCTCTCTTGTTAACCCAGGTACTCAACGGCGCCGTTCTTATCGCGTAACGACACCGAAGAGCCTGGATCGGCGAGCAGGAATGTCTGACTTCAGCCGTTATCGAACTTTATCTGGAGCTCAGCCGCTTCAAAGACCGCCTCCACCCGAGCCGCAGAAAGCGTCGGGGCCGGTGTTCCAGACTTGATGGTGATGACCGCCTTTCGCGGTTACTTGGCTCGAGAACTCAAATTGGGGGAATCCTAGGATCAGGTTGGTTTCTCTTTGCGTTCACCGATGAAATCGAGGACGGAACGGTGTATCTGCCCTTTTATATATAACGTTTCGAGATCGGGCAGATTTTCCTTGTACTTTTTGTAGACGGCCTTCAGTAAGTTAGGCTGCTTTGTGAAATCCGCTTTCCACCATTCGGTGGACTCAAGCGCTTCAGGAGCGATCCGGGTTCCGCGGAATTTGGTATCGGTGAGGTCAGCATACGATAGTTCTGCACTGCCAAAGTGTGCTCTTGCGAGATCCGCGCCCTTCAGCACGGCATGAACGAATCGTGTCCGGCGACAATCGGCGTGCAATAACTTCGCATCGCTGAGGTCGGCTCTCGAAAGGTCTGCGCCGGAGAGGTTAGCTCGACTCAGGTTCGCGCCCGAAAGGTCGCCTTCACGCAGTACAGCGCCAGCTAACGACCAGTTCTGTACATCCCGCAATCGTGCGCCAAGCAGAAAACCGTCCGGGAAAAGTCGGGTCACCCCGTTCGTACTAAAAAGATGCAACGCAATCTTTTGCCGTAGCCTGGTATTCACCAAGTGACATGCTTGGCCTATGGAATCGATGTTAGTCCGCAGACGTTCCGCATTGTCTCGAAGTTCGACGCAGGTAGCTTCCTTGTGCGCGTCAAGTTCCTCACCGAGCAAGGCATTGAATTTCCGTAAACTTCTACCGTAGTTACGAGAATAGAACCCTCTCGGCAACGTATTAAACAGCGCCTTAATCGCAGGTTGATCAAAGGAGGTTATAATTTCTGCTTCTTTCCAAAGCTTGTCTGGCAGACTTTCAATTGAATCTGCCCCATGAATTGCACAAAAGCCGATGAACGCTTCGGCGACGCCACGAGAAAACGTGGTGTTCAACACCGCAAGAACTTTGAGAACTCTGACCGGATTCGTCGAGGTAAGGTCAACGATCGAGGTGCGGATCGAGTCAAGCGTTAAACTGCTCCTTTCCAACATCAGCCCCGAAAAAAGTTGCACGAACGCGAAGTAAAAGTAGCGCGGCTGCCTTTGCGCCATCCCCGCAAGCTGGCCGGCCGCGCTGGCCCGCACAATGCAATTATCTCTATCGCCGAAACGCCTGAGAGCTTCATCAAACTGAGTGTCTTGTTGAAGGCGAAGTGTCGCGTGATAGTTGAACGACATAGATACAATCGCCACACTCGCAGCGATCACCGCTCCTAGGATAGCCCCCAGCGCCGTGAGATTATCTTTGGCCTTTTGCCAAAAGCTTTTTGGACGATTCTGCTTGTCGTTGTATTGAGCCCGCGGCTTTTGGTTATAGATCTGCTCTTGGGTAACTGCTTTCTCGGTCGAGAATGCGTGCGCGCAAAATTCTGTAACTGCCATGCAAGAGGCGATAAACACTAGGAGAATGATCAGACGAAGCCAGGGAGCTACCCGGTTCAGAAGACCACGCCGCGACCTTGATTCGTCGCGCGCAGTATAAGAGCGCGGTTGGTTTGCAGCTAACACCATGGCCAGGCCCAACGCAGGTCCTTACAAGCCACCTCGATTGGTCCGTACCAGTGGTTCCGAAAACTGTCAAGAGTTGAATTCCCGAATTGGCCGCATCCTGAACCAATTCTCCATGTTAACAGGGTTGTGGAAAGCGGTTCGCGTCTGAGGCCAAGCGCCTGACATGCCAGATGACAAATGACAGAATTTCGTTGTAAGTGAACGATGAGGCCTCGCAGAATGGGACAAACACTCTTTGAGAAAGTATGGGAGGCGCACGCAATTCGAGAATTGCGGAATAGCGAAACCCAGTTGCTCAGCGGCACTCATCTCATCCACGAGGTTACCAGCCCACAGGCGTTCGCAATGCTTCGGGAAATGGGGCTTCCCGTCGCCTTTCCCCATCGGACATTTGCGACGGTCGATCACATTATTCCGAGTGATCAGCGGACCGAGCCGTTTTCAGATCCGTTGGCCAACGCGATGATTAAGGAGCTGCGCAAGAATTGCGCGGAATTTGGAATCACCTACTTTGACGTTTTTTCTGGTAAGCAAGGTATCGTTCACGTGGTGGGTCCGGAGCAGGGTATAACGCAACCAGGGACGACGATCGCTTGCGGGGATTCTCACACCTCGACTCACGGTGCTTTTGGCGCGATCGCTTTTGGGATTGGTACGAGCCAGGTGCGTGACGTGCTGGCAACGCGGACAATGGCAATCGGCAAGTTGAAAGTCCGCCGGATCAATGTCGATGGGAAACTGTCACCGGGAATCTATGCTGAGGACGTAATCCTTCACATTATACGTAAATTGGGCGTAAACGGAGGCAATGGATTCGCTTACGAATCGGCGGAGAAGTCTTCGACAAGTTTACAATGGAGGAGCGGATGACCGTCTGCAACATGTCGATCGAAGGCAGCTGTGGTCCGCAAAAAACGAGAATGACTGACCACTCATGTTGGGGAAAGTGATGAAAATTCACGTCGAACACGGCGCGAGCCGATAGTCATGGTGCAGCCCGTTCAATACAGGCTTGGCCAAAATCGTGGGATCCTATTTATTTGCGGAGGACAGGGCTGTGCCGAATACGTGGAAGCAATTGAGAAGGCCCATCCAATGGTACGACTCGGCGAGCCTGAAGAGGTTGCCAACGCGATTCTCTTCTTGGCGTCAGACGAGGCATCATTCATCACTGGCACAGTTCTCCCAGTCGATGGCGGGTGCCTCGCTCAGTAGAGCTCGACAACCAACCCCAAACAAGGTGAAACCGGCACAGACAGGCTGCCGCTCATTCCTGAATCGTTCTTAATGTTTGGCGGCGACCGACAGTTTTGATTCCTATGAAGACATTTTCCTCTTCCCTGAAAGAGGATCAGATCTCTGAAAGGCGAACAAGCCTTGTGGGCGAAGCACTCTTTCGAAGACCGACCGGGACGAAACTCCGTTGTTTTTGACCAGAATTCCTTGCCGTCGTCCAAGAGGCGTTATCCTTGGCTACAGCTAGCGGACGTCGCGGACGGATTTGAGCGCGCCGTAGAGTGCAACATAGCGCGGATAGATCTCGCGCTCGTAGAGCTGAGTGCGTCGGCCGTCCGGCTCGATCATTGCGCGGCGGCGCACCATTGCCTTGCAGCCTTCTTTAATAGTTGCGAATCGCCCTGCCCCGCATGCTGCCAATATCGCGCAGCCGAGCGCCGGCGCGTCGGGAACTTCGGTCAGTTCGAGCGGGGCGCCGATCGTGTCGGCGTGAATCTGAAGCCAGAGTCGAGAGTTGCTTGCTCCACCCGCAACCACGATGCGCTTCGCGGAGAAAGCTTCTCCAAAGCTGTCAATGATCAGGCGGGTGCCGAGGCAGATGCTTTCCATGATGGCGCGGAAAACATGGGTCGGCGTGTGCTTGAGTGTCAGTCCCGTGATTGCCCCGCGTGAGGCCGCGTCAGTATAGGGCGTGCGGTTGCCCTGGAAATGATCCAACACGACGAGACCCTCAGCGCCCGGTTCGAGTCCGCTTGCGGCTTCGTTGAGCTCGTCGAGGCTCGTGTCGGGTGCGAAATGCCGCTTGAACCAGGCAATGACGGATCCGGTGGATGTCTGTCCGCCCTCGATGATCGCCTTGTCAGGATAGACCGCATCCATGTACGTGCCCCACACGCCGGGCTTGTGAACTGGGCTTGCAGCGACGCCCAGATGAAGATGTGAGGAGCCGGTGATCAGCGCCATCTCACCGGGCTCGGTGACGCCAAGTCCGACCATCCCGATGAAAGCATCGGCACCCCCCTGCACGACAGGTATGTCAGCCTTGAGGCCCAGATGCTCGGCGGCGGCCCTCGTCAGTGGCCCGATAACATCGCCTGGCGCTATCACCTCCATAGGCCATTTGTCGAGGAGTTCCTCAAGCACGAGCGTCTTGAGGAGCGATAGCGGCCGGCCGCCGTGGTCGGTCTGATAGTGCCAGCGCACCGACATGTTGTTGAGCGATCCGACCCAGCGTCCGGTAAGCCTCAGATTGATATAGTCCTGGTATTCGCCGATCTTCTCGGCACGATCGAAAAGCTCGCGCTGCTTCTCTTTGATCCACAGTGACTTAGGGATTAACCATTCCGCCGAGACCGGGCCTGATCCCGCACCGTTCACACGAAGCGCGGGATCCTTGGTCGCGGCGATCGCATCTGCCTGTCTTGCCGAGCGCACGTCCATCCAAATCATGGCCGGACGGAGCGGACGTCCGTCGCGCCCGAGAGTCACGACTGAGCAGCAGGTCGTGTCGACGCAAAGCGCAATCACATCCTGGGCCGCGACATTCGCCTTCGCAAGCGCGGCCTTGACCGAAGCGCCGAGCGCCTGCCACCAGTCTTCCGGATCTTGCTCCGCCCAGGACGGCTTAGGGAAATCGGTCTTGTATGCCGTGGCGTGAGAACCGCGCGGAAGGCCGTCAAGATCGAATACAAAGGCGCGCAGGCTTTCAGTGCCGCCGTCCACTCCGATCACGTAGCTCATGTCTGCAACTCGTCGAATTGCGCCGGAATATCAGTATCCCCGGATCGTCTACCCCGAGCGATTTTTCGCCGAAAATGCGGGCGCGTCCGGTCAGGCAGTCAGAGGCCCTGCTTGATCAGGCCGTCGACCGTGTCCTTGTTGACGATCATGATCTTCTTGACCTTGATCGCTTGTTGTCGACGCCGACCACCGCCTTGCCGAGGCCGGGGATCTCGACGCCGTCGACGATCGGCGTGCCGCCGAGCACCAGCTTGGCGACCGCCACCATGGCGTAGCCGGCGTCCGTCGGGTTCCAACATTCACCGCCAGCGCATCTAACTGGCGTCGAGTCGAAGTATGAATAGCCATTTATAAGAACATATCATCTTTCTCCGGTTTAGTTCATGAATAGCTTAAACTTGCCCGGCTCGGTGAAACTCCAGCCTTGTATCTCCAAAGAAAAGTTTTTGAGAAGCACTAATCCCCCGGTTAACAGAAGAAGCCGTCAGCAAGGGAATCGATGAAACAGGACACTTCGGCCGCGAGAAATCTGTTCATTTCTAAACTGTTCCTTGGCATAGGCCCCGGCCGCTTGCAACCGGGGCACCCGGTCAATCACATCCATCGCGATGCTGAACCGATCGATCTGGTTGCGTATGGCCCAGTTCCAGCGGCGTGTTAATGTTTCCCTGCTCCCGATAACCATGCACGTGCAGATTCTCGTGATTCCGCCAACGATAAGGTCAGACGGTGGACCATCCACGGGTACCCGTGAAAGTTGAAAATGACGGGTCGATCGAGCGTGAACAAGCCGTCAAACTCGCGATCAGACAAACCATGCGGATGGTCCCGGTCCGGCAGCAATCGGAACAAATCAACCACATTCAAAAAACGGATCTTCAGATCAGGAAAAATGCTTCAACAGCAGTTTGACCGCGGCCAGTCCTTCCGGAGTCGGAATGTCCCCGCAGGTAGCGATGACCGCAATCGGGTTCGCTTCCTTGGTCGGTACTCGCCCATTCCCATAACCCAATGCCCTTGGTGCAATGAGCGATAGCCGCGTCCATGTCCAGGTATTGGAGATGCATTTGTTTGTCGCAGACGCTGACGCACAAGTTAGGATTCTGGCCGATCTCGTGCACGAGGGCGTCAACGGAATAGCGGTTGCACCAGTCAATGCTGAATCAGTGATTTCTGTGATCGGCCAAGCCCGGATCAAGAGCATACCGGTCATCACTTTCGACTCCGATTCTCCGCGCTCGGATACCAGATGATTACATAAAAGCGCTGGGAAGCCGGGCGGCGGACGTCAAGTCCGGCAAATTAGTAATCGTCTCGTTCGACAAACTTCCGACTCAACTCAGGATACTGAACGCTGGCTATGCCGGCGCGTTGATCGGCCAGCGGGGCTGGGAAATGGGGTCAAAGAGTATTGCGATGTTAAACGACGTTTTGCGTGGGAAAAAGGTTACGAACGTCGAAACCGGCGTAGATGTGGTGGAGACGCCCTGGAGCCGGAGATGCTTTTGCCGGGGGCTTTGCTGTGGCGCTGGCCGAAGGTAAATCCATCGTGGAAGCGACACGTTATGGGTGTGCTGTCGCCGGAATATCCGTCACCCGACATGGCACCGCGTCGTCGATGCCCAACCGCGAAGAGGTAGATAAGTTGGTTGCGTCTAGTTAGCCAGGCTTCCTTTTCGTTCTGCCAGGGTAGCCACCACTTTTCGTAAGACCACGGCTCGTGCGTCAGCTCCCAGATACGGACGAGGCCGTCCGCGCTACTTCCACCGGGTCGCGTTCCTCGCTTTTCTTTCCAAATAGCAAGACGCAGCCCGCGACGAAAACGGCAACCAACAGCGGCAGCGTGTATCGCGGTTGGGAGTGAGCGAAAAGGCAGCTCGCCAGATCAGCCAAAGTGCCGACAGCGATAAAACTGAGAGCGACCAGGAATAAATCGAGAGTCAACCTTTGGCGCCAAAGCCGCCAAACACCGGCACAGACAAAGAGCAAGCACCAAAGGGCGATCGGTATGCCTTGCCAGTGATTGATGAGCAGGTCGGAATCCACTTTATCGAGCGCCGCCTGGGCAGTCCTCAGCCGGAAAATCGGTAAGGGAGGCAGCTGACGCCAGTCTGCCGGCGCTTCCTGGATAGAATGGGCGAAAAGATAGGTCGCAAACGGACCAGAGCGGGCGACCCGATAGTCACTGGTCGGCGCCCAACTCCGCACAAATTCCTTGACGATGATGCTACCGAGATTTGGTGGCATCGCCCGGTAAAAGCAGAGCATTGCTCGCGCGATGATACGATCTTTTTCGGCTTCGAGTTCCTCGCCGCGCCAGCCCTGCGCCAGCAGGGCGTCCGCGATGGCTTGATCACCGCCAAGGCTATACCCACCGAAGTTAAACTCTGCTTCAATCGCGACCCGGACATTGTGATT
Source organism: uncultured Verrucomicrobiae bacterium (assembly GCA_963731325.1). Taxonomy (GTDB): domain Bacteria; phylum Verrucomicrobiota; class Verrucomicrobiia; order Chthoniobacterales; family JAFAMB01; genus CAVSUL01. The sequence continues at coordinate 107,014 of CAVSUL010000003.1, read as the reverse complement.
ATCCGCCAAAGCCAAAACTTTTTGGCGAAATCGAGCTTTTTCGGGCAGAGACAACTGAGCGATGACTTGAACAAATCGATCGCTGAAAGTTGCTCCGTCGGTTGGGCGCTCGATAACGGAAAAGTGTTTGCACAAAACAAAAACGATGGCGCGCTCCAATCCGGCCATACTCAGGCCAATCATCAGTCCCAGCGCTGCAGTCCGCAGCCATCGACTGCGGACGGAGTCATGACGAATACCGGTCCAACGTCCCAACAGCCACAGGCCAGCGCTGACCGCCGGCAGCCAGAGCAACAGGAGCCCATTCACCTTGCGCGACCCGACCGCGAGCAGTAAGGCAGCCGCGTACACAATCCAGTCTTTCCCGCGAGCTCGCTGAAACAATGCGCGCAGGCCCACCGAGAAAACCGCAATCCAGGTGATGGCGGTCCACGCCTCTGAGCCGACCGTGTGCGCGAAAACATAGAAGCTTGCGACTGAACTAAGCAGGATGGCCGCCAGACCACGCCGATAGTCGGAACAGCCTGGACCGTCGGCCGGGAAACTCCGGGCAAGCGAGAAAAGCAGATAGCGGAGTGATGCCAAAAGGGCGATGTGCTGAAGGATCACCAAAGCGCGAAGCGATAACAACGAGGGATCTTGTTTGGCCCAGATCGGCGGCGCCGCTCCGTGCGCTAAGTTTCCGAAAATCCAGAATGGAATTCGAGAGATAAAACAGTAAAGCGGTGGGAAATGTAAAATGTTCGTCGCGCCAGCCGGCTCAAGCAGCTGAGCAAAGGCATCCACATCTTTCCAGAACGGATAGTAACGAGCCAATAATAACAGCGACGGTAAAGCGAGAACCGCCAGCGGGTGTTTCCCAATCTCTGCGATGACGCGATCCAAAATCTTACGCACTTGCAAAAGCCCGCGTGTGGAGTGGGTTGCCGACTGGGGTCGAAACGGTGGAGACTTCACTACGGCGCCCTCAACACAGTGTACCCGAGATCGGCCCTGGTGGTCAGGTAGCCATGTGCTTTGGCAAAGTCGATCAGCGGCTCCTCCAAAGCCGGTTCGGCGCCCACGAGAATTCCCGCGGGCAACTGATTCCAGAGAAGATCGGCCAGACCTTCCGCGGACGGTACTCGCTGAAGCTTCCGATCCGGGACGCTCATAAACGGCGCGACTCGCCAGGCAAACGGCCCCGTCGCAAGCTCCGGATAAATCGGCAAGCCACCTTCCAAGGGGATCACCGGCGCGAAGGTAAGCACTCTCCCCTCTCCAACCGTTGATCTGACTTGCTGGCCGGTCCGATGTATCTGCACCGTCGTCCAATCCCCGGTGCGAGTGAGACTGCGAAGGTAATGGAAATCGCGCACGGTCGAGATACCAGTGAGGATCACCAGCGAGAATAAAACCACCAAGTCTTTCCGGGTAAGCTGCGGCGTTCGACTAATTCCAACGGCGAGTCCCATCGCCAGCAGCGGTACCAAAGCATAAAAATATTGCGGCAGAGGGATCGCCGCCGCCAACGCTCCGGCAAAAAGAAAGAGCAAGAGCAAGCTGAGAGTCAGAAGATCGCGCTCCGCGTCCGCCGTCGCCCGCGAACGAAAAAGGAAATAACCCAAACAACCCACGAGCGCCGCATTACCGGGATTCGCCAGAACATGCCCGACGACATACCACAGCTTAAATCCCACAGTTGTCTGCCCGGCGAGTCCACTGGACAGGCAATGCTGCGGATAGAGTTTTCCGTTATAGATAAAATTACCGAAGATAAACTGCCGAGGCGCTAAGAAAAAAAGGGCCGCTACCGGTAAGGCTCCCAACGCTACGCCGAGACTAAACCAGGCGACTCGCTTCCATTCCAATCGAGGTAATTTTTCCGCGCCGATCGCCAGGAAAAACGCGCCGATCGACGGGGCGAACGTGAGTCGCGCACCCGCGGCCAGGCAGACCGCCAGACCGCTGGCCAACAACCAAGGCGCGGGTTCTGTGTCGAAATGGCTTCGGCGGTAAAGCAGAAAAGCGACCATCGTCAGCAACACCGGGAACGAGTGGTTCCAGGCCCGCCAGAAAGTGTAGCGAAATAAGGGATTTGCGAAGACCAGGAAGGTTACGGCTATGGCAGTCGCCAGTCGCACCTTTGTCGTGTGCTGACGCGACTCCGAAAAACTGAAGAGATAGATGATGAGTAACGTGAGCCAGGCGCAGATGGAGGAAAACAGACGACCGCTCAGCAACAGATAATCGGTGCATTTGAACAGCGCGCCATAGATGAAGGCCAGGTTCGGAACGTGAAAATACGGATAATCGCGATACGGCAACAACCCATTGCGCGCCAGCAGAGCACCGGCCGCGATGAATGGGTTCTCATCGCGGTTCAGTCCACGGTTCATGGCGATGGCCAGCATGACGACAGCCATGAAGAGAAAGAAAGCAACCGGCACCCAAACGATGGTGTAACGATACCCTCGCCGATAAGCGCTATTCACGTGATGGGCGACGCATCAGGCCGAGCAAGCATAGAGGAATCTTAGCAGTGAATTATAAGGGAAACAATCAATTGAGAGGCCCTCGACTTTCTCAGTCTTCCCATTTCCAGTTGGCGATGTCGGGTTTGTCCTCGCCCCATTCGTAGGCGTAGCGACGGCAGGAAATCTGTTCGTTGCGAAACCGCTCCTTGGCATGCGCGCCAGCCGCCTGCAGCCTGGGTACCCGGTCAATCACATCCATTGCGATGCTGAACCGATCGATCTGGTTGCGGATAGCGAGGTCCAATGGCGTGTTAATATTTCCCTGCTCACGGTAGCCATGCACATGCAAATTGTCGTGATTCCGCCGATGATAGGTCAGGCGGTGAACCATCCAGGGGTACCCATGAAAGTTAAAAATCACAGGACGATCGAGTGTGAATAAACCATCGAAGTCGCGATCGGACAGACCATGCGGATGATCGCGGTCCGGTAGTAACCGGAATAGATCAACCACATTCAGAAAACGAATCTTCAGATCAGGAAAATGGTTCAAGAGCAATTTAACCGCCGCCAGTCCTTCCAAAGTCGGAATGTCTCCGCAGGTAGCGATCACCGCGTCCGGTTCGCTTCCTTGATCGGTACTCGCCCATTCCCATAACCCAATTCCCTTCGTGCAATGAGCAACGGCCGCGTCCATATCCAGGTACTGGAGATGAAGCTGTTTGTCGCAGACGATGACGTTTACATAGTCCCGGCTGCGCAAGCAATGATCGGCCACTGAAAGAAGCGTGTTGACGTCGGGTGGCAGATAGATGCGGGTAACTTCGGGACTCTTGTTAGCAACAATGTCGAGAAAACCGGGATCCTGGTGAGTAAAGCCATTATGATCCTGCCGCCACACTGTCGAGGTGATCAAAAGATTGTGCGATGGGATCGGGCGTCGCCAGGCGAGTTCGCGCGATTTAGCCAGCCATTTGCAATGCTGGTTAATCATTGAATCAATCACGTGCGCAAACGCCTCATAGGTGGAGAAAAAGACATGCCGCCCAGTTAAAAGGTAGCCCTCGGCCCACCCTTCCAGGGTATGCTCGCTCAACATCTCCATCACCCGACCGTTTCTTCCCAGTTCGCCTCCATCAAGGTCCTCCGGGAGGAAATCTTCCAGCCAGGTCTTCTTTGTCGCGGTGTAGATGTCATCCAGTTTGTTGGAGGTTGTTTCATCGGGACCAAACACGCGGAAGTTGCTTGGATTTTCTTTGGCCACATCGCGCAGAAATACGCCGAGCGGCTTTGTGTTGGAAACCTCAATCCGACCAGGTTTTTTTACTTCAACCGCATAGGACCGGAAGTCGGGGAGCCGAAGGTCGCGGCTGTCGGGACCTCCATTCGCGTAAGGAGTGGCTCCCAAGCGGCGGTCGCCTTTCGGGGAGAGCTCGCGATACTCGGCCCGGAGGCGACCGTTTTCATCGAAGAGATCATCCGGCTGATAGCTTCGCATCCAGGATTCCAGCAACTTGAGATGGGCGGGATTCTTTTCGACATCAGCGATAGGAACCTGGTGCGCTCGCCAGTAACCCTCGACCTTGTGTCCATCGACGTCAGACGGCGCTGTCCATCCCTTGGGTGACCGGAAGACGATCATCGGCCAATGGACGAATTTGGCGTCCCCGGAGGTCCGCGCCGCTTGCTGGATCGCCTTGATTTCTTCAACACACGTGTCCAGCGTCGCGGCCATCGCTTGGTGCATGCTGTCGAACTCGGATCCTTCAACGAAGTAAGGACGATAACCATAACCGATCAAAAGCGATTTTAGCTCCGGACCGGGAATCCGGGCCAGGACAGTCGGGTTGTTTATCTTGTACCCGTTCAAATGAAGGATCGGCAGAACTGCTCCGTCGGTGATTGGGTTCAGGAATTTTGTGGAGTGCCACGAAGTCGCCAACGGGCCCGTCTCCGACTCGCCATCACCGACAACGCAAGCCGTAATCAGCTCCGGATGGTCGAAGACCGATCCGAAGGCATGGGAAAGACTGTACCCGAGTTCCCCTCCTTCGTGAATCGAGCCTGGGGTCTCCGGGGTACAATGGCTGCCGATACCGCCAGGGAACGAAAATTGGCGGAAGAAGCGCTTCAGTCCCTCGGCATCCTCGCTTTTGTCCGGATAGATATCGGAATAAGTGCCCTCCAAATAAACCGGCGCAAGCACTCCCGGCGCACCGTGGCCTGGACCGGAAATGTAGAGCATCTCAAGCCCATACTTCTTGATGATGCGATTGAGGTGAACCCAAAGAAAGGATTGCCCCGAGCTGGAGCCCCAGTGGCCCAGCAGCCTCTTTTTGACATGTTCGAGCTTCAACGGGTCCCGCAAAAGCGGGTTGTCTCGAAGATAGATCATCCCAATAATCATGTAACAACACGCCCGCCAGTAAGCCTGCATCTTGCGTAATTCCTCCACATCCAAGGGAGCCTCCCCCTGGACAGAGGACCGTGCTGGACCAAATGTGCTAATGCTGCTGAGATCTTCTGTTACCGTGGCCATTTTTTACCTCGACCAATGATTTTGCATTCCGACCTGTGAAAATCCGACCTGTTCGCTCCCAAACGATGTACCCTTCAATGCAACGTTAGCGAAAAGATCCCCAAAGCAAACGCGACATTCCTGTGACAATGAAATTGAAAGAGTTTTTTTGCGGCGCAATCGCCCTGATTGGACTCGGTCTGGCCTTCGTGCCTGGAAATAGCACCGCTCAAGAATCGAAGAAGCTGGTGTTTGCGGTTGTCCCGAAATCAACCTCGAATCCTTTCTATGACGACGTCCGCGATGGCAGTACGGCCCAGGCCAATGAACTGCAGGCGGAACTACGTTGGGTTGGACCGGAAACGACCGACGCTGACGCACAAGTTAAGATTCTAGCCGATCTCGTGCACGAGGGCGTCAACGGAATAGCGGTTGCACCAGTCAATGCTGAATCAGTGATTTCTGTGATCGGCCAAGCCCGAATCAAGAGCATACCGGTCATCACTTTCGACTCCGATTCTCCGCGCTCGGATCGCGTGGCTTATATCGGAACAAATAACCGAGCAGCGGGAAGAGAAGCCGGGAAAGCATTTCATCGGCTCTTGCCTCGCGGAAAATTTGCGATTCTCACCGGCGGAAATGCCGCTCAGAACCTCAATGAACGCATCGCCGGTTTCCGGGAATTTGTTACCCCGCAGGATTATATCGAAATCGCTGGTTCGCCCTTCCCTTGCGATGACGATCCCCAAAAAGCCAATCAGATCGTCAGCGACGTCCTTGCGCGGCATCCTGACCTAAACGGATTTTTCTTTTCCGGAGGTTGGCCGATGTTCTTACCAGATGATTACATAAAAGCGCTGGGAAGCCGGGCGGCGGACGTGAAGTCCGGCAAATTAGTAATCGTCTCGTTCGACAAACTTCCGACTCAACTCAGGATACTGAACGCTGGCTATGCCAGCGCGTTGATCGGCCAGCGGGGCTGGGAAATGGGGTCAAAGAGTATTGCGATGTTAAACGACGTTTTGCGTGGGAAAAAGGTTACAAACATCGAAACCGGCGTGGATGTGGTCGAGCGGTCGGACGTGAGCGCCAGTAACCAGTAGTCAACGACCGATGATTAATGACCAATAAAAGTCCTACGTGATGAAAAAGTTACACCCGCTTTTTGGTGATCGATCGATTTCCGAGTGGATTGATCAGTATGAACAGAGTCACCAGGATCCACTTAACCGAGCTCTGCATACGATCGGCATCCCGCTAATTGCGGTGTCACTGCCGTTGCTTTTGTTTGCCTTTTTTATCCGCGGTTTGTGGCGGTGGCCCGCCGTTCTGTTTGGCTTGGGTTGGGCTTGCCAATTTGCCGGACACGCTCTCGAAGGCAAGCCGCCCGAGTTCTTTAAAGACTGGCGGTACCTGCTCGTAGGCACGCGCTGGTGGTGGTCCCGGGCGATTGACCATTCGGGTAAATAGGACCGATAGGAAACATCGGACCAAATAGCGTAAGACCGAATCAATGATGCGCATCGAGAGAATTAGCGAGGCCGGCGTGTGCCAGTTAGGAGAAAGCCCTCTCTGGTCTGTCCGCGAACAGAAATTATACTGGGTCGATATTGACCGGCACCGCCTTCTGCGGTTCGATCCTCAGAGTCGGCTTTTCGCAAGCTGGGATATCGGCGAGCAGTGCTGCGCCCTTGCCGAGCGCCGGAATGGCGGACTCCTGCTCGCGCTAGCCCGACGATTGGTTTTTTTTGAACCGGATACCGGCAAGATGACGACGGTTCGGGATGTCCCCAAAGAGGAACCGCTCAAAAACCGGCTCAACGACGGAACGCCCGATCCTGCTGGCCGCTTTTGGGTGGGGTCGATGAGCCCGCACGGCGAGCCCGCGTCCGCGATGCTCTATCGATTCGACTTGAAGGCCGGATTTCAAGGAGTGCTTTCCCATCTCTTCACCATAAACGGCCTGGCCTTCAGCCGCGATGGCAGGGCAATGTACGTGTCTGATACCCGCGATTCCGTCCGCTCGATTTGGCGATTGGATTATGACCCAGCGACCGGGACAGCGTCCAACCGGCGCTTGTTTGTGGATACGGCCGGCCTGGCTGGGCGACCCGACGGAGGAGCCTGTGATGACAACGACCACTATTGGATGACGGGCATTGGAGGCGGAGAACTAGTGCGGTTTACACCCGAAGGCAAAATCGACCGCACCATCCGTCTGCCAATCAAGAGTGTGACCAAACTCGCCTTCGGCGGCCCGCAACTTGATGTCATTTACGTCACCACCGCCGCACAAGCCAACGCGTCCGAGAGCGCGGAGTTTCCGCCGGGAAGTCTGCTGGCGATTTACGATTCCGGTTACACCGGGCTGGCGTTGGCTACGTTCGAGGGGTGACGGTTTAGGGATCTTCTCGCCACATAGGCTTGACTCTACCGCCCGAGCATTTTTCGCGAAAAAGCGTCGCGGGGGTGCGCGCGACTTGTCGCCGCTTTGGCGAGAAACATGAAAGCAGAAACGAAAACGCTTGAGCTTTACCTTGCGCCCCGCCAACCACAAGCTGTAGTATGGTCGGCATTCATGGCCAACTATATCTATGAAGCGGTTTGGGAATTTGCGACGCAGTGGGGTCGGTTCTTTGAACTTGCCTGGATGCGCCACCGCCTCCGTCAAATCGGCCCGGAAACGTCGCTCTCTGCAGCACGGGGTACGAACAACCCGCACCAGAGTGTGTGGGCCGGGATGCCTATGCCTGTTTGCTACGGCTGCTACTGACTGGGATGTATTCGGAAGAACAACCCGGTCTCTTTAAGGATTCGTCCAGGGTTTTTCCTGCCACCCAATCCCTGAACGGCGGCGGCGCGCAGGTAAAGAATTACGTCCTCGATACGAACGTCTTGCTTCACGATCCCCACTCGGTCTACCGATTCGCCGACAATCATGTCTGGATTCCAATCGATGTGCTCGGAGAGATGGACAAGTTCAAGAACGAGCAAACGGAGCGCGGCGCAAATGCGCGGACAGTTCACCGTTTCCTCACTCGGTGTTTCAACCAAAATAGCCGGTTAGTGACGCGCGGCGCTAAAACACCCGGCGGAGGCACCATTCGAATCGCGGTGAGCGCGTTTTCCGGCAGCACCGCGTCGGGAAAAGGCTTTCGCCGTTTCAGCCGGATCTTTCGCGATTTGGAAAAGACAGATCACCGGATTCTCGCTTTCTGCATGCAGCTCAAAACGAAATACCCCGATCGCACCATCCTGGTGACCAAAGATCTCAACATGCAGCTCAAAGCGCTGGCGATCGGACTCGAGGCCCAGGACTATGAAAACGACAAGGTCGAGGCAGCCGATGTGGAAGGCTACGGTCACCAGACGATCGAGGTCGACGGGTATGCCCTCCAGCGGCTGGCCAGCGCACGTGAGCTCCAGCTGGAGGTTGATCAGTCTCGTAAGTTGATCGCGCAGGAGTACCTGATTCTAACGGCGGCCGATGGCAAGAAGATGCCCGCCAGGCACATCGGAAACGGGCTGGTTCGCCGGCTCAATTTGCCGCCCGTCCTGGCAAATCCGCGCGGGGTTCATGTCAAGCCGCTCAACTTGGGCCAACAGTGCCTGCTCGATGCTTTGCTCGACCCCGAGATCTCCTTAGTGACTTGTTTTGGGCAAGCCGGCACCGGGAAGACTCTGCTCGCAGTTGCAGCCGGTCTTCATCTGTTCTGGTCGCACGTCTACGGCGGCCTGACGATCAGCCGTCCCGTCGTTGCTATGGGCGATACGCTCGGTTATCTGCCTGGTACCCTGGAAGAGAAAATGAAACCGTGGCTGCAATCGATTTACGACGCCTTTGAGCTTTTACTGCCGGTCCATCCCGCCACGGAGAAAGATCGAAAGCTGCGGAAAAATCGGTCCGAAACATCGAATGGCGCGCGACCGGCGATTCGACCATACGAGCAACTCATGGAGGAAGGTGCCGTCGAGATCGAGGCGCTCTGCTACATTCGCGGCAGATCGATCCCAAACCGGTATTTCGTGCTGGATGAAGCTCAACAGCTCACTCCTCTGGAAGCGAAAACGGTCGTAACAAGGATGTCTAAAGGTTCCAAACTGGTGATGGTTGGCGACCCGGCTCAAATTGATAATCCATACGTGGACAGCCGCTCGAACGGCTTGGTCTACACGCGCAGCCGGCTAAAAGGTCAGCCAATCGCGGCGCACGTTTGTTTGACTAAAGGTGAGCGTAGCGCGTTGGCGGAGGCCGGCGCGACCTTGATGTAACGGGGCGCGGCCTCATCCCGGGTAATGTTAGTGACTAGGAGTCAGGTTTCCGAATCCAGGAGTCGATGATCCGTAATCGGTAATCGGTAATCAGTTACCAGCCATTCACTAAGCCCTCGGCTTGCTCGAGCGTCGCGAGCAACGACTGGAGAGCCTGGGGATAGTCTGCTTTGCACTCTGGTTTCACCATCGCATCGCGAAATCGATGAACAGCCGCAACCAAGGCCGCGAGAGTGGCGTTGCGCTTCCTCAGACACATTAACAGCGCTCGCTCCAGAACAACGCCTTCGGCGTCAATGGTCCGCGTTACCGGAAGAGGCACGGTGATGTGGTCGGCCTCGTTGAGAATCGCCCGAAGACGCTGCAAGATCTCCCAAGCGCGTTTACGGGACTGACGTGAGGCGTTGAGTTCCTCGAAAAGCTCTTGAATCGCTTGCGGCGTAATCGGCACAGCTAAGTGTTCAAACGAACACTTATTGAGTCAAGCGTTTCTCGCAAATGTCATACTGAGTCCGGTAAACAGAGGCTTCCAGCTTGTCAGCCTTTTTGCACCGGCACGATTGCCGGCACATTCGGAAGCACCACAACTCCAGGTACATCCGCCGGTAAGTCCCGCCAGGTTCAAGGCTTTTTCCCTGGCGCAAATTTCGCCAGTTGTGCCGCCATCTTCTCCCGTTCCATGAACTTGGCGATTTGGGTTCCCAGCGCGGTCAAAGTAGATAGCAAATCGTCGTCCGGTGCATGAATTCCGCGGCAGAAGAACTCCATCACGGCGATTACTTCTCTATCAAGCGTCACCGGAAAGGCGAGCGCGCTATGGAGACCCGCCCGCGCTGCCAGATCGGCCCGCGGAAAGGTCGGGTCAATTGCAATGTCCGGTATCCAGAAGGCCTTCCGACTGGTCCAGACTCTTCCTGGCAAACCCACTCCAGGCGGTACGGTCATTTCTCGCGATGCCTCCACAAAGGAGGCCGCTACGCCCTGCTCATTCCAGAGATCGGCACAAACGAGCTTTTGGTTGCTTTGATCGACATACCAGAGCGCGCCGACATCCCAGTGCATCGTTTCGCAGATTGCCTGAACCACCTCTTTGGATGCTTCACCGAGGTGCCGCATGGCGGCCAAGGTGCGGGTGACCGCGTACTGCAGCGCCAAACGGGCATTTGCCTGGTCCCGTTCTTCCTCCGCGATTTTTCGTCTGGTGATGTCCTGCACCATGCCTTCGAAATAAAGAACCTCATGGCTGCATTCATCTCGGACAACCCGAGCGTTTTCGAGAATCCAGATGACGTTCCGATCACGCCGGTAAACCTGAGATTCAAAATCGATCGCCTGACCTTCCTCTTGAACCAGCCGAATAAATTCCGCTCTCCGGCCGGGCTGAACATAGAGTTGCTTACGAATGTCGGTCAGGGCCGCGATCAGATCCGACGGAGATTCGTAGCCGTAAATCCGGGCGAGCGCCGGGTTAGCCTGCAGATATTTTCCTTCAGGCGTTGTCTGGAAAATACCGATCACGCAGTTGTCGAACATGCTTCGGTATTTCTGGTCCGCCTGTCTCCAGGATTCGACCGCGTTCTCGTTACCCGATGTACCGCCTTGCGTAGTGTTCATAACGAGTGGAAGCGGCCCGCGCCTTGAAGACCGCCCCTAGGCGAGATAGAGCAGTAATCAGACCACTTTTTTTCCGATCTGTAGCATTCCGTTCCGGAACGGCTCATATAAAATTCTCGCTCTACCGACACAAGATCAGCGACACATTGTGAGACAATCGCTTTATTCAGCCTGCGTCCCGGGAACCAAAGAGGTTGTTCGAGCATGGCCGCCATTTCCATCAAATTTCTCCACAACTCTGTTCCCGTCGTAGGGTTGTTAGCTAGTGCACGGGTTAGCCGTTGCACCACATCATATGATCAAAAAATTCCTGGTCTTAACCACCGTCTTAGCCGTTAGCATTGCTCTGCCTGCTGTGCTGAACGCTCAAACTCCTACTCCTTCTCCGGCAGCCGGAGCAACGCCGCACCACAAGGCGACTCATCACGCGACTCATAAGGCCCATCACAAGGCCGCGGGAAAAGGCGGCGCAATGGCTTCGCCATCCCCAGCCGCTGCGGCACCGACGCCGACTCCTTAGTCGGGATCCTCTGAATTCCAGCGACGCGCCGATCAATCTGGTCGGCGCGAAGCTGGCGTTACTTCTCTCGCAGCTCGTGGACTCCGGACCAGGAGCCAGCAACGGGTTTTTCCAGGAGCTTCCGCGTCCGCTCCAAAAGCTGACGTGCCGCAACGTCGTGCGGCGCACTGTTAAGAACATCGGCAAAATGTGTTATTGCAGCCGCAAAGTCGGAAGCAAAATAGGCACGTAATCCTTCCTCGTACTCGTCCCGCAGATCGAGGGTCCGGCGCTCGACCGTTCCCTTGGCTCCAAGCAGTTGAAAAACATCGGTGCTTTGTTTTCTCCCTAGCACCGCGACCCGATCGATTTGCCGCCATTCGAATGCGCCTCCGGCCGCCTCACGAGTCGCACGACTCGCAAGGATCGTAGTCCCGTATAGTTTGTTCAAACCCTCCAGACGGCTGGCCAAATTGGCGGCATCTCCAAGGACGGAATAGGCTAAACGATGCGCGGTTCCAAGATTCCCAACGAGGACTTCACCGCTGTGAAGGCCAATTCGCGTGCGGAAAATCGGACGCCCGCAGGCCGCGCGCTCCTGCTCTAAGCTCGCGAGTTTCTCCACCACGGCCAGTGCCGCTCGACAGGCCACCTCGGCGTGTTCCGGCATTTCGGTGGGCGCGTTAAAAAATGCGATTACGCCATCGCCCACGAATTTATCGATCGTTCCTCCATACTCGTCGGCGAGCACGCTAACGACGGTCTCAAGATACTCTCCCAACTCGGAGAAAACCTCGGCGGGAGAAAGGCCTTCGCTGATCCTGGTGAAGCTCTCGACATCGGAGAAAAACAAGGTGAGGTCGCGCAGCTCCCCGCCCCGGGCGGCATCCTGTCGCCGGACGATTACGTCTCGCACAACGTCTCGAGGAACATATTTAACAAATGATCGGAGGCCGGATTTCATGCGCTCGAAAGAATCTCCCACGACCGCTATCTCGCGAACCTTGGAGGTGGGTGCGGGTGTTGAACTCAGCTGAAATTTTGCGACCTGCTCGAAGGCCCGGCTTAACTGGATAAGAGGTATCGACAGCTGGTGGGATAACCAGATCGCGATCATTGTGCCGGCGAAAAGGGCGATCAGGCCGACGATTCCCGTGACCGCCAGATTACGCCAGGCTGGCCCGAGAAATTCACTATCGGGAGCGGCGACCGCGACCAGAAAGCTAAAACCGCTGGCAAGTGTGAACGGGGTGACGATCAGCGAGTACGGCTCGGTGTTCACTCGGAATTTGTGGGAGCTTATTCGGCCAACGCCGAGCGCCTTCAAATCAGGGCGATAGAGAGTTCGGACTTGAGCAATGACCGGATCCTCTGGAATCGTTAGACTGGAGGCCATTCCGAGGCTATCCCCCGTCGGGGTATCAAGGAAGACCAAGAGGTGGTGATCCTGGATCAGCCGATTGAGAAAATCGGTAATGTCGCTGGTCAGAAACTCTGCGCTGAAAACCGCTGGCGAACTGGCGATGCTGGCAGTCACACCGGTGCCGATTTCGCCCAGCATCGAGGGCCGGCCCCAGCAAATGCGCCCGCCGCTATGAACGGCGTTCTGGAACCAGGATTCGCGATGTGGATCGAATGAAACCCGCAAATGCGGCGGAACGGGAACGGTTACGCCATTTGCTGCTACTTTGTAAGATTTGGGCACGCTTTCAAACCTGCTCGTGCCCGGTTCCAGCTCTTCAATCAGGATTGAGGCATCCGGCCCTCGCGAAACACGGGCAAAGCCGTTGGAACCGGTCGACGCAATTTCCAGAGCACTGAGGCTCTCTTCCTGGCGCAAGCTGTCGGTCATCAGGAAACCGAATTGATCGAGGTTGGTAGCAGAAATCACTCCGCGCTCGCAAATATCCTTGAGGAGAAATAATACCCGATCAGCAGGCTCCAGGCGTCGGCCGATCTCGCGAGAAAGTGCCAGGCTGAGCAAGCTAAAGCGTTGGTCGCGGATTTCATCGAGCGATCTGGAAAGATTCAGATATCCGAATACTGCGATCGTGCCGACGGTCAGAAGCAGAGCCCCAAGGACAAGCTGGAGAATAGCGGTTCGGAAACCGATTGTCGGCGCCGGCGGAGAGGGGGCGGGTGTCGTCACTCCGGCTGGCATTCAACCATAAAATCGATCTCCACACGAGAAAGTTATAGCGCGGATCGGGGCTTGGTCGCCGATCGTTAATACGGCCGCAGCGCGTCGAACCTCGAGTCAGGATGAGCTTCCAGCTGTCAGCTATTTTGAACCGGCAGGATGCCGATCCTACGGTCTCTGCTGCCCTTGCTCGCCACTCGCTACTCGCCACTCGCCACTCGCCACTCGTTACTTGCCACTCGTTACCGCGGCAAAAAGGGGCTACCGTCTGACGTAAACCGCTTTGATATTGACGAACTCGTGGATCCCGAAGCTCGCAAGCTCCCGGCCGTAGCCGCTTTCTTTTATTCCGCCAAAGGGTAGTCGCGGATCGGATCGCACAAACTCGTTCACAAAGCTCGAGCCCGCCTCGAGTTCTTGAGAGGCGATTTTTTCGCCCCGGTCCAAGTCCCTCGTAAAAACCGCCGAACCGAGACCGAAACTGGTTGTGTTTGCCACCTCGAGGGCGGCGTCTTCATCCGGGACCGGGATCACCGCGGCCACCGGGCCGAACAGTTCCTCGTCGTATGCGGGACATCCTTCATGAACGTCAGTCAGTATGGTTGCCGGGTAGAATGCGCCGGTCCCCTTCGGCAACTTCCCACCAAGTAAAACTCGCGCCCCTTTTGCCACGCTGGCCTCTACCTGTTCATGGATCCGATCGCGCAGGTCTTGGCGGGCTAACGGGCCAAGATCGGTATCCGGCGCAAACGGGTCGCCGAACCGGAAGGCGGCCATTTTTTCGACTAAAAGCTTTTCAAAATCGGACCGCACCTTTTCCGGAACGATAAACCGTTTAGCAGCGATACAGCTCTGCCCGCTATTGATAAGCCGGCCTTTGGCGCAAACCGCTGCTGCGTTCGCCAGATCGGCATCTTCCAGAATGACGTAGGCGTCACTCCCACCAAGTTCCAGTACGCATTTCTTGAGTACTTCGCCCGCTTGCCGGGCAACTGCTTTGCCCGCGGCGACGCTGCCAGTCAGACTCACCGCGGTTATCCGCGGGTCCTGAATAACACTGGCAATCGCCGGAATGTCGATCATCAGCGTGCGAAAGACCCCTTCCGGAAAACCAGCCTCCTGGAATACGGCTTCCACGGCCAGAGCACAGCCGGGCACGTTGTTCGCATGCTTAAGTACGGCAACGTTTCCCGCCATCAGCGTTGGGGCAGCGAACCGAAATACCTGCCAAAACGGGAAATTCCATGGCATGAGGGCGAGCACAATTCCCAGCGGATTAAAGGTAACAAACGCTTTTGCTCCTTCCATTTGTACATTCTGAGGCTGCAGGAATTGAGCGGCGTTGGCCGCGAAATATTCGCAACCAATCGCGCACTTCTCGCATTCCGCCCGCCCGTCTTTCAGGGGCTTACCCATTTCCGCCGCCATGAGTTCAGCAAACTCATTTGCTCGTCGGCGGAGGACTTCGGCCGCACGGCGCATTAAACCCGCCCGGGTTGCAAAGTCGGTGCGCCTCCATGGTTCAAACGCGTGGTGCGCTGTCTGGAGGATACTGTCGACTTCCTGGGGACTATGACCCTGGTAAGCCTTGATCAATTTGCCTGTGCTCGGATTGATCGCTTTGAACTCTGCCCTCTCTTTTCCCGAAAGCGTGGTGTTCATAGGGAATGGTCAGGGAGGAGTTCAAGCAGTTCAAGGGGCCGAACGCATCTTCTTGCGTCCGAAACGTCGACTCATCAGCGAGACCGCGCCGGCAGATCGACGAGATTTATTGGAAAGGAGGCGGCGTGAAGATTTGACCTGCCCTTGTTTGGCGGCCTCGCTACGATCTATTTTCAGCTCATGAAGGATCGATTCACTGGAAAACGAGCGGTTGTAACGGCAGCGGCCCAGGGTATTGGGAGTGCCATTGCCCAACGCCTTGAGCAGGAAGGAGCCGACGTTCTGGCCACCGACATTGACCTCACAGCCCTGCAGAAAACGACGGTCCGCCAAAAGCAACGCCTCGATGTCACTGACCCGCAGGCGATCAGCGCGCTGGCCAAACAATTCGGAGGTGTTGACGTTCTGATCAATTGTGCCGGGTACGTGCATGCCGGGACCATACTCGATTGTTCAGAGAAAGATTGGGCGTTTGCCTTCGATCTGAACGTTCGATCGATGTTCCGCATGATCAAAGCATTTCTGCCTGGAATGCTGGCGCGGGGGCAAGGGTCGATCGTTAATATTGCTTCGACGGCGTCGTCTTTGAAGGCCATGCCCAATCGCTTTGTCTATGGCGCTACCAAAGCAGCCGTCATTGGTCTGACAAAATCGATTGCGGTGGATTTCATCCAGCGCGGCATTCGCTGCAACGCCATCTGTCCAGGTACGGTCGAATCGCCTTCGCTGGCCACCCGGATCACCGTTCAAGCAGAGAAGGAACAGAAGTCCGCTGAAGAAATCCGCGCGGCTTTTATTACCCGACAGCCGATGGGCCGCCTCGGGCGACCCGAAGAGATCGCCGCTTTGGCCGCCTACCTCGCTTCAGAGGAAGCTGGTTTTGTGACCGGCCAGGCGGTAATCATTGATGGCGGCTTGGTTGGTTAAAGTGGCCATTGGAGACCAGTGATCAGTTATCGGTGATCGGTCACCGGTAATCGATCATTGGTCAGTGCTCATCGGTCATCAGCCATTCTGTCCCGTCTGCGCTTTGCACAAACGACACTATTGAGGAAGTACTGACTATGCCAAGGATTGTCCGTTTTCATGAAGTGGGAGGACCTGAGGTCCTGAAGATCGAAGATCTGCCAGAGCCGCCACTGGCGGAGCGGGAAGTGCGCTTAAAAGTTCAAGCCATTGGACTGAATCGAGCTGAAGCAATGTTTCGTGAGGGCAAATATCATGAGCAGCCAACCTTTCCATCTCGCATCGGTTACGAGGCGTCCGGCACCATCGAGGAAATCGGTTCCGGAGTTCGGGAGTTCAAACCGGGCGATCGAGTCAGTTCGATCCCGGCATTTTCCATGCGTCAATACGGCGCCTATGGCGAGTCCGTGGTTTTGCCGAAACACGCCCTTTCCGGATTTCCTGACCGGTTGAATTATCAGAAAGGCGCTTCGATCTGGATGCAGTATCTCACTGCGTTCGGGTTGATCGAGTTCGGCAAGATGCACTCGGCAAACTTTGTTTTGATTACGGCAGCGGCCAGCAGCGTCGGCTTGGCGGCAATCCAGATCGCGCGAGCGGTTGGCGCCATCCCGATCGCGACTACCCGAAATCCTTCCAAAGAAAAAAATCTTGCGGAGTTCGGAGCCTCGTTTGTCGTCAACACTTCGGATAGAACGTGGGCTGACCGGATCAAGGAAATCACCGATGGGCGGGGTGCCGATCTGGTTTTTGATCCGATGGCCGGCCCCGCTTTTGAGCAGCTCGTCAAGGCTGTTCGCCCCGAAGGCACTATTTTTGTCTATGGCCTCCTTTCACCCGAGCCAACGCCGCTGCCGGTGGGCCCCTTGATTGGGAAACACGGTGTCATCCGGGGCTACACGCTTCGGCAGATCGTCGAACATCCTGACCGATTCGCGCGCGCAAAACGTTGGGTAATCGATCGGCTGACGGACGGCACACTCGATCCCGTGATCGCCAAAGTCTTTCCTTTCGAACAAGTCATTGAGTCCCATCGCTACATGGAGTCCAATGAACAAATGGGTAAGATCGTTCTTGCAGTGTAAAGCGTCGTTATCTTCGTTAATCCGTTTCGTTATGAATAATGCAAACGTCCTGGTTACCGGTGCCGCTGGAATGCTCGGGCGGCGGCTGTGCCTCTCTGTTGCCCAGACCGGCATGATTAGCCAGAGCCGGCTCAACCGTTTGACGATGGCTGACGCCTTCCCAGTCGAACCACTTCCGCCCGTTGACTTTCCGATCGACTCCCTGACGGGCGATGTCGGAGACCCTAACTTTGTCGAGCGCCTGATCGATTTACGCCCGGATATCATTTTTCATCTAGCGGCTGTCGTTTCCGGACAAGCCGAGAAGGATTTTGCTCTGGGATATCGCACGAACCTGGATGGGACAAGGCACCTGTTCGAAGCAATCCGTCGCGCGGAATACAATCCTCGCGTAATTTTCGCGAGTTCCATCGCGGTCTTTGGCAAGCCTTTCCCCGAGGTGATTCCCGAAAATTACGCGACGACACCCCTCACCTCGTACGGGACGCAGAAAGCCATGGGAGAACAGCTGCTGAACGATTTCAGCCGTCGCGAGATTTTTGACGGCATCGCGCTGCGCCTGCCGACGATCTGTGTGCGGCCGGGCAAACCCAACCAGGCGGCCTCTGGCTTCTTTTCAAATATCATTCGCGAACCGCTCCGGGGCGAGCATGCGGTCCTGCCGGTCGGCCCCGATGTTCGCCACTGGTTCGCGTCGCCGCGTTCAGCCGTCGGCTTTCTCCACAGGGCAGCAGGACTGGACCTGAACCTGTTAGGATCGCGGAGAGCGCTGAACATGCCGGGTTTGAGTGTGACAATCGGTGAAATGATCGCGAGCCTGGAACGAGTCGGTGGACCGAGCGCGGTAGCGCTGATCGAGTCACGGCTGGACCCCTTCATCCAGAGGATCGTGGAGGGCTGGCCTCAGACGTTGGATGCCGGGCGGGCTGAAGAACTGGGGTTTAAGGCAGAGACAGACTTCGACGCAATCATTCAAGCGCACATCGAAGATACACGGGCTTTCGGTTAAGCGTGCGCCGTAACGGGGAGTAATTCCCCGAAAACGTGGAGCGACAGGCACTGTGGCCGGTGCTCGCGGTAAAGAAATTCTGCGCCCGCCCGAGGGTCCGAAGTTACCAGGTGCTCTGTCTCACCTTCAAAATTCGGAAAGCAGAGAAATTCGCTCTGCTCAGGGAAATACACCACGATCGCTTTTCGGCTTTTTGGATGCGCAAGGTAGAATTTCCAGCGCATCCCGCCCGACGCAGGCAGGTCAAGCGCCATTTGAAAAGCGCGTTCGATTTGTCCGATCGATAGTTCTTCCGTCACACCACCATTTTCGTGTCTGTACACTTTCCGTCTCCCCACCCTGCCCAGAATCGGCTGTTTCTGTTTCTGGCAAATGCGACGGTCTTGAGCAGCTGGATGCACCCAACTTTGAGAGTTCGGAGAATGTTCTCACTTTGAGCGTCCGGCTACCTGCGCTTACAAGAAAGGATGGACGCGAAAAAACCGGAAGTAGTCGTGATTGCCGGCGTCGGACCGGGGCTGGGTGCCTCGATTGCCCGCCGGTTTGCTGCAGAAAAATGCCGGATCGGCTTGCTCGCGAGGAGCACCGGCTACCTACAGAGCTTGGCGAAGGAGTTGCAGATGACCAAGACAGAGGCGATTTCGACCGATCTCGCTGTGCCCGATCAGGTCCGCTCCGCCTTGGATCGCATTGCGGCGAACCTTGGATCCGTCGACGTGCTGATTAATCATGCGAGCGCCGGCGGTCCATTCGCTCAGGAAGTTGTAACGCTGGGAATCGATGTCTTTGAGCAAAGCTGGAGGGTAGGAGTGCTGGGCGGCTTGGTTTGTTCTCAATCAGTACTGCCGAGCATGCTGCAGCGCGAACGCGGCGTCATTATTTTTACGGGCGCAACATCCTCTGTACGCGGTTCCTCGATTGCTTTTAGCAGCGCTAAATTCGCGGTCCGGGGCTTGGCTCAGGCGATGGCAAAACAGCTCTGGCCAAAAGGAATCCATGTCGCTCACGTCGTCATTGACGGAGTTATCGGAACTGACCGCGAGCCTTTCATCACCCCAGCCGAGCCGCTCATGAAACCCTCGGCAATCGCAGAGGCTTACTGGCAATTAGCGATCCAGGATCCGTCTGCTTGGACTCTCGAATTGGATTTGCGCCCAAACCGGGAGGCCTTCTTCGAGTAGCCGGAGACTGTCGGTACCAGTGCGCGCGAGTGTCAGTGCCAGTGGTAGTGCTTCGCTGTCTGGATCAACAACCTTGTCCGAAATCTCGACAAAAAAGGCGGCTCAAGCCAAGGGACTGGTATTAAAACGGGGAGTTCGGGAAATAGTACTGACTGGCGTTCTCCGGCGTGACGAGAGGAGAATCGAGGATATAATTTCCGTTGATCGGTAAACCGGCGGTGAAATGCAATGCAGTCAGTTCGACCGCCACCCCGACCATGCTCGGCGAATAAATGATGTCGATGGGTGTGATCGGATCCTTGTCCTGTACCCGTTTAACCATCTGTTTCATACCGCCGCCGCCGACCACAAACATTTCTTTTTCACGATGTGCTTGCCGTAAAGCGTCGAGGACGCCCAGCGCGATGTCATCATCCTGGGCCCATACCCCGTCGATTTTCGGAAATCGGGTCAGGAAATCCTGCATCACCTTAAACCCGTCATCGCGATTCCAGTTGGCGTATTTTGAATCCAGAACCTTGATATCGGTTCCCTTGATCTTGTCCATGAAGGCATCGAACCGCTGGTTATCAATGACCGTAGGCAACCCGCGCAAGACCACGATATTACCTTTGCCATTGAGCCGTTGAATGAAGTAGGCCGCAGCGATTTGCCCCATCCCGGGGTTGTTGCCCGCGACATAGAGATCCTGAATACCCGGCTGGGACAGTGCGCGATCGATCACCGTCACAAAAATCCCCTTTGCCTTGACCTGGCGAACCGGTTCGGTCAAGGGAGCCGACTCATACGGCAGAATCACCAGAGCGTTGATATGTTGGGTCGCAACCAGGTCTTCCAGGCTGTTGGCCTGGTCGCTTGCGCTCGTGGCGGTGACCACGGAGACCTTCAAGTTCTTATAAAGTGACTCGAGGCGCTTCTTCGCCTGTTGGGCAAAATAATCAACTCCGCCGGTCCATCCATGGTCGGCCGACGGCACCGAGACACCGATGGTTATTTGTTCCTGAGCAGAAACATTGATCGCGGCGAGGCTTGCCGTAAGGATCAAAGAACAAACGAACGATTTTATTAGAGATCTCATAGTATAAGGGGGGATTAAACCTACTGGTTCCGACTGGTTCGCTGCAAGAGAGCGGCTCCCAGGATAATCATACCCTGTACCGCTCCGTTGAGATAAACGCTAATCAGACTCGTCAAATTCAGGATGTTGCCAATGAGTGTCAAGATCAGAGCGCCAACGATCGACCCCCAAACCCGGCCGAACCCGCCACGGAGAGCTGTGCCGCCGACCACTACGGCCGTGATGGCTTCCAGTTCCCAACCAAGTCCGGTTCCTGCCGAGGCCGATCCGAGCCGCGGCACATAAAGCAGAGTTGCGAGCGCGACGCAAAAACCCTGAAGGACAAAAGCGACTACCTTGATGCCGTTGACTCTGATCGCGGAGTAGTGCGCGACCTCCGGATTGGAACCAACCGCTCGGCAGTAGCGCCCAAACCGCGTCTTGACCAGAACGACCCATCCAACCAACACGACAACGGCCAGAACCCAGACCGGGATGGGAATCGCCAGAAACGAGTTATAGAATACCGGTCGATAGAATTCGCGAACATTGAAATCCAAGCTCAGTGTTCCGCCATTCGCCAAAAAAGTAACCAACGAGCGGAAAATCCCCATGGTGCCGAGAGTCACAATGAAAGAATCAATCCGGCCCTTGGTCGCCAGAAGCCCGTTGAAGAAGCCCGCGATTAGCCCGATTAACAGGCCGATTCCCATCCCCGCGCCAATGGCGAAAAGCGGATTCCCACCAACCGCGGCGATCTGGTTCATCACCAAGATCATCACTCCCGCGATCAGTGCCGCCATCGCTCCGACCGACAAATCGATCTGACCGGTCACAATGACGAACGTGGCGCCGACACTGATAATCCCGATAAAAGCGCTCCTCGTAAGTACGTTCGTCAGGTTTTCCCAGGAAAGGAAACTGGGATTGAGCCCTGCGCCCAAGATCGCCAGAAGAACGAGTGCGCCGAGCGGTCCGACGTCCCGCACCCAGCGGGTTATCGCCCGCCGACGATTGCGATCCGAGGATCGGCCTGGTGACTCTTGCTCAATGGCTTGGATCGAACTCATGCTTTTGACTCTGTTTTACTCCGGTTGCATATAACATGATCTCGTCTTCGGTGATTTCCTGACCCGCCAGTGTGGCAGCGATCCGGCCGTTGCGCATCACGATCACGCGATGGCAGAGCCCGATCAGTTCAAGCAATTCGGACGAGATCACCACGCAGGAGCGCCCTTCGGCCGCCATCGCCACAATCAGACGGTAGATGTCTGCTTTCGTCCCAACGTCGATGCCCCGAGTCGGCTCATCAAAAATGATGATGGCGGGATCGTTGCCTAGAATTTTTGCCAGGACTACTTTTTGTTGATTTCCCCCACTAAGACGATTCACTGGCAAAAATCGATCCGGAATCCTGATTCGGAATTGATCAATCGCTTGCCGGAAGGCGCGCTCTTCTTTTGCCTGATTGATAAACCAGGAACCGAAACGCCTTAAACCCAGCAAGGAAAAGTTTGTCTGCGCGTCGAAGGAGACGACCAGCCCCTTGCCTTTGCGATCTTCGGGCAAATAGACGGCGCGTAGCCGATGCAGAGCTTCGCCGTATTCCGAGATTTTGACTGGTTGACCGATCTGCCAGAGCGAGCCGGCGGAACGCGGACGCAAACCGACAATTGCTTCAAAAAGTTCTGTTCGTCCTGCTCCGACGAGTCCAGCAAAACCGAGAATCTCGCCTTGGCAGAGGGTGAACGAAACGTCCTGGACGTGACCGGGCACGGTAAAGTTTCGGACGTCGAGCACAGAAGGCTGGTTAGTTTGAGGGCGCTTTTCGGGGAACAGATCCTGGAGACTACGTCCGACCATGAAACGCACAATCTCAGTCGGAGCCAACCGTTCGGCAGGCTCACTCGCAACCAATCGACCGTCGCGCAGAACGGTGATTCGATGAGCAAGACGTTTCACCTCCTCGAGGCGATGAGAAATGTAGATTACCGCGACGCCGGCTTTAGCGGAGGCTTCAATGATTTCGAAGAGCCGTTCCGCTTCCGGTCGCGTAAGAACCGCGGTCGGTTCATCCAGGATAAGAACAGTTGCCCGGCCGGCAATTGCCTTGGCGATTTCGACGAGTTGCTTTTCGCTGACTCGAAGATCTTTGATCTTGGCTTGCAGCGGGACGTTGGCGCCGACGCGCCCGAGCACTATTTTACCTTCCTCGCGCATGGTGCGTTCGTCGAGAAAAAATCCTTTGACCGGCTCCTCGCCGAGAAAAAGATTTTCCAGCACCGTCAGATCCTCGGCAAGATTCAATTCCTGGTGGATAAACCGGATGCCCATTCGCTCCATCAGGCGAAGATCACCTGTCCTGACCGGCTCGTTTTGAAACAGAACCTGACCAGACGTTGGCTCAAGCGCTCCGGCCAGAATTTTCATCAAAGTCGATTTTCCTGCGCCATTCTCGCCCACGACCGCATGAATTTCGCCGCTCGGAAATGCGAGATTGATATCATGCAGGACCATAATCGGACCGAAGGCCTTACTGATGTTTCGCGCAGCTAAGGTCGCGGCCGGCGATCGCCTTTCTTCACCTTGTGGCGGGATTATTTGCCTGGACATGCGTTTACCGGGAGGCGCCCAATTCTGATCCCGCTCGAGGTGGCTGACAAGGGAACAAAAGATTGCCTGGTGTGAGCGGTCAAACTTGGAGTGCCGTGCGACTTGTCGCCGCTTTAAGGCTGCGCGAAGCGCGACCGTCAGCACGGCGGGTCTGTTTCCCCTTGGAACTCGGTTCACGTCGCACTACTGACATCCAACATCGCCCAATTTCGCGAGGAGCTTTATCGGGCGAGGACTTGTCGTCGTACTCGTCGTCTTCGGCCTGGGTCGCGCTCCGCGCGGATTCGAAAGCGGCGACAAGTCGCGCGCACTCCAAGATACCTTAGCCAAGATACCTTAGCCGCGCCGGACGATGGCGTCTCCGCGCAACGTCCCGACGACATTATAAAGCGACAGCCGGGCACAATCAGCCACGTCAAGCTCTTTGCCGATGGCGCACAAAGCCCGGCCGTTCCGCGTTTTTTTCAGCCAGGCAAGCAAGTCATTGGCGGCGCGGGCGTAGATGCCGCGGACCAGAACAGCAGCATCCGACAGTTCCTGGCTAACCGCTAGCCGCTCGACTAAAGCACCCGCCCCGATGGCGTCTTCGAGACTGAAATCCTCCTGTGTGCCCGCACAAACGAGAAGCAGGCGCGGCGGCCGCAGGTCTAAAAGCAGATCGGCTAGTGCCTCAATATTCAAGAGCGCTCCAACCAGGACCTCCGCCGAACCCCTTACTCGCGCAATCGCCGCCGTTCCGTTGGTTGTTGTCAGCAGAATCCGGCAGCCCGCAACAGAAGTGAATTCGCGCGGCGAGTTGCCGAGGTCGAAACCCGGAGGAGCAACCCCGCCCCGCTCGCCGGCCAGGACAAAGTCCGGATTGGCTTTCCGGCGCGCCTTGGCCTCCTCAACCGTCTCAACTGGGATGATCGCGCCTGCTCCATAAGCCAGACCAGTGATGATCGACGAGGTAGCTCGCAAGACATCGAAGACAACGCTGGTAGTATCCCACAACGGTGCCGCGCTCAGTCGCTCGATCTCCGTCGGACAAAGAGCAACATCGATCATCGTTTTCCCTTGGTCAGGCGCCAATGATGAAAAAGAAACTGCTGAGCATATCCGGCGTATGGTCCAAAGTAGCTTGCGGCAAACACCTGCATCTCTTTGAGTGAAATCTTTGCGCGGGCCGGAAAGTAAGTTTCGCGCAAGGCGCGTGCGACCCAAACATCGATTGGGAAGCAATCGAAGCGCTGATAGGCGAAGAGGAGAACACAATTCGCGATTTTGGAACCAACGCCGGGAACGCGGCAGAGCTGGTCAAGCGCTTCCTTGGTTGGTCGGTCCCGGAGGGCCAACAGATCCAGCTCTCCGGACTCTACCAGACGAGCCGCCGCCAGCAGATTTTGCGCTCGAAACCCAAGCTTGCAAGCCAACAGATCCGCGAGGGTCAGGCGGGCAATCGCACTTGGCGACGGGTAGCTATGCAGTCGCATTCCATCAAGCTCAACCGGACGCCCGAATCGCTCTCGAAGCAGCAGGGTAATCGCCCGAATGTGCGAGACCTGCTTGAGCGCCGAAGTCAAAAAAGTGGCCAGACATTCCCACGAAGGCTGCTCGATGACGCGCAAACCAGGGCAAAACTGGACTGCCGACAGCATGACTGGATCGTCTGGAAACGTCCGCAGAATTTTCTGGATCGGATGATGGATTCCGAGATATTTGCGGACAGCGGCGCCGATCCGATTCGCGCCAGGGGTGTCCAGCTCCGATTGCATGAGATGAACCGGAGTTTGATCGATACATCCAGCAAAGCCGTTCTCGGTGGCGATCCAGTGAAATACCTGACCGGAATTCAGCGTCGCGGACAGATTCACGACGGCCGGGTGTTCCACCGGCTCAGGGTCCAAGTCGGTCGATCTGCCAAGTGCCATCATGGCGCAGCAAATAGAGGAATCGATCGTGGAGCCGATTCTCTCGACCCTGCCAGAACTCGTAGCGATTTGGCCGAACCCGGTATCCGCCCCAATCCTCCGGAGTGGGCGGAGGATTCTCGCTGCTGTATTCGCTCTCCAGCCTTCTCAGCCTCTGTTCTAGAACGGCGCGACTGGAGACTACGGCACTTTGTTCAGAGGCGATCGCGCCGAGCCGGCTGCCAAGGGGCCGGCGCTCAAAGTATTGCTCGGACTCGGTTCTGCTGACCTTTTCGACAGCGCCCTCAATCTGAATCTGACGTTCCAACCAGGGCCAATGAAAGTTCAAGGCGGCCCGTGGATTTTCCTGCAGCTGCTCGGCTTTCCTGCTGCGGTAGCTGGTAAAAAAGACGTACCCGGTGTGATCGAATCCTTTCAGCAAGACGACTCGGATGGTTGGCCGGCCATCGAGCGAGGCAGTGGCCAGAGTCATCGCGTTCGGCTCGCGCGATCCTGCCGTAATAACCGATTCGTCAAACCAGGCACTGAATTGCTCGAACGGATCGGCTCGAAGGTCCTTGCGGTATAACCCACGTAACGTGTACTCCTTCCGTAACCCGGCTACATCAACGGATGGTTGCATGCTCGCACCGGAATTAATCCGGAACAGCCCTCCTGTCGAACCGGATCTGGTCGCGAATGGCGAGTTTCCGCAGCTGGTTCATCTTTGCGATTGGCGAAATTCGGCCGTAACCGGTTTTCGTCTTCGCCGTTTGAGATTGGTAGTTCATGATGAGAAAATTTGCTCTTCTTTGCTTTTGCTTGCTGCGCGGAGTCCTGGTGGCCTCAGGCCAATATTCGATCCAAATCGATCTCAGCGAGCAGATGGCCTATCTTCTGGCGGACGGCCGGGCCGTCATGGAATCGCCGATTTGTACGGGGCGAACCGGTCATCCAACCCCGACAGGAAATTTTCGCGTCGAACGAAAGGATCTCAATCACACATCCAGCATCTACGGACGGATCACCGATCGAGCCGGGAGAACGGTAGTGGCCGATGCCGACGTCGACATGCCGACCCCCCGCGGAACCAGGTTTGTGAACGCTCCAATGCACTATTTCGTTCAGTTCGCGCCAGGAATTGGTTTGCACGCCGGATATCTCCCGGGGTATCCCGCATCTCACGGCTGCGTCAGAATGCCGGAATCGAAAGCGATCGCATTCTTTCGGACCGTGTCAGCCGGAACACCGGTGACGGTTTTCGGCTCGGCAAATGAGTATCGGCGTTATCAGGCTGCCCGTGCGGGCGATTGGCAGCGTTACTACTATGATCGGTACATTTTTGGTCGATGACCAATGGTCGATGACCAATGACCGATGGTCGATGACCATCGGCTATTGGCAATTGGTCACTGGTCATTGGTCATCAGTCATTCGTACTGGTCTCCGATAATGCGTCCGGTGCCGACGATCTTCCCGGCACCGCTGACCAGGTAAAATCTCCCGTAGTTCTCATCCGCATCCTTGAAGTCGATTGCCCAATATCCGCTGTCGTTTCGCCACACTGCGCGCGTCACTTTCGACAAGGGATAAGGGTATTGCCGGTTGGCTTCTATGGCGATAGCAATGGCCCGTTCTCGGGATATCCGTCCAGATAACGCCGTCTCAGTAGCGGATTCGCATGCCGGGAGGAGAAAAATAACGAACAGAATTGCAAGATAGCGCATGCCATGCATCGTAAAAAAGAATCGCCCCCCTTCCAACTTGAACACTGAGGACACTACCAGTCACATTCGACGAACCTTGAGCGAAAGCGCCGATCTAATTCGCGGTCTCTCGCAATACGAGAACGCGATTCGCGCGGGAGCCGATCTAATCCGGTCCACACTGTTAAGTTCCGGCAAAATACTCACATGCGGGAATGGCGGGAGCGCTGCGGACAGTTCTCATCTTGCAACAGAATTTGCCTGCAGATTTGTGGCGGACCGGCGCCCTTACCCAGCGATCTGTCTTGCCGGCGATAGCGGATTGCTCACCGCGACAGCAAATGACTATTCCTTTGAGGAGGTCTTTGCCCGGCAGATCGCGGCCTTCGGCCGGGCAGGCGACGTTCTTGTCGCCATCACCACCAGCGGAAAATCCGAGAATGTTCGACGCGCTCTGCAGGCCGGCTCGAAGATGAAGCTATCGACGATCGCTCTGCTTGGCCGGGATGGAGGGTCATGCCGGGGCCTGGCCGACATTGAAATCGTCGTGCGCCATGGCGATACCGCACGCATCCAAGAGGCTCACCAGGTCA
The DNA here is from genome assembly GCA_963731325.1 of uncultured Verrucomicrobiae bacterium. Classification (GTDB taxonomy): domain Bacteria; phylum Verrucomicrobiota; class Verrucomicrobiia; order Chthoniobacterales; family JAFAMB01; genus CAVSUL01. The sequence goes on along the minus strand of CAVSUL010000003.1, from coordinate 79,754 downwards.
TCATTCATCTCTTCTGCGAGCTGGTGGAGCCGCACCTGCAGCGTGCGCCGCTCGCAAATCCATAGAGATTTGCGAGCGATGCAGGCTCTGGCCGTCAGTCTTCTTCTCGGTCTGGTAACCGGCTCTTTTCTTGGCTGCTGTATTTACCGGCTACCGCGAAATCTTTCGCTGTGGAATCCGCCGAGATCGTTCTGCCCAAGTTGCCGGATGACGTTACCTTGGTGGCAGAACTTGCCGGTGATCAGCTGGCTGCTTTTGCAGGGCCGCTGCGGGAATTGCCGAGCCAGGATTAGTGTAGTCTATCCTTTGGTTGAACTCGCCACGGCCATCCTGTTTGTCGCCGCTACTTGGCGCTTTGGTTTCCCGGCAGCGTTCGCAATCTGGGTGTTTGGTTCTCTCCTGATCGTCGCGACTGTGGTCGATTTCGAATTTCTCATCATTCCCGACATCACATCGAAAGGCGGCATCGTAGCTGGCCTGGTTCTTAGCGGTCTGGTTCCAGCTCTCCAGGGAACATCTTCTGTTAGCGAAAGCATCGCTCGCTCAGCCTTTGGCTTTCTCGTCGGAACCCTTCTTCTCTGGTTGGCGCGTTGGTTCGGACAGATCGCGTTTGGGCGTTATCGTCTCAAGTTTAAGCCGCCGGCACCTTTTCAGTTTACCTCCGGCACGACGGACGACCCTGCGCTCCAGATCGAAAATGATTCCATTCGGCTACGGGAGTATCTGCTTCGAACCAAGGATCGGATCCGCATCGAAGCTTTGATCGTGCGCCGAAATGGTGAGCCAATCCCCCATCGCGATCTGCGGTTCTTCCGCGATCGAGTGCAGCTCAGCAGCAGCTTCATTCCGCTCGCCGAGGTCGGCGACCTGCGCGGAGAGCTGATCATGGCGGAATTCCCGCGTGAAGCGATGGGTCTGGGCGATCTGAAACTCATTGGCGCGATCGGCGCGTTTACGGGCTGGGCGGGCGTTCTTTTTACGATCCCTTTCGCGTCGTTCCTCGGCCTGTTCTACGCAGTTCTCGTGCTGCTCGCTGGAAAGCGTCGTCATTTTTCCCAAATCCCTTTCGGCCCGTTCATGGCCGCTGCCGCTTTGACCTGGATGTTTGCCGGCAGGGAAATCTGGTTGTGGTACCTCGCACTCTTCCGGTGATTTCATTAACATCGCAAACTACGCCAGCGTCAGTGTGACCACACATCAAGTCGTTTGTTCTTTCATTTCACTTGCATGCACCCGATGGAAGCCTCAACCTTTCAGTCTTTCCCGGGACAGTGGGCCGGTACTCGCAATGTGACGCAACGCTCGCGGCAATAGTCGGTTGACTGCGGGCTACCCGAGCAAGTTCCGGCGAGACAAAGTCTAGCAAAGGAGCATCATGAGTATTACCGACAACACAATTCTCATCACTGGCGGCGTTGGGCACAATCTGCCTCAAGAAGCTCCGTTCTCTAAGTCCTCCGCAGAAATTCAAAGACTAAGAATGACGTGCCTAATCTCTTCATGAAAACGAAAATGACAGCGGCGCAAATAAGGAATGCCGGCGGCGATCTTGAAATAGTGGAACGCGACATTCCCGAGCCGGGCGCGCGACAAGTTCGCGTGAAAGTAGAAGCGTGCGGGATCTGTCACAGCGATGTGCTGGTCAAAGAAGGTCTATGGCCTGGGATTCAATATCCGCGCGTGCCGGGTCATGAAATTGCCGGCCGCATCGACGCACTCGGTAGTGACGTCACCCAGTGGACACAAGGTCAGCGTGTGGGAGTAGGTTGGCATGGCGGACATTGTTTTGTTTGCGACCAATGCCGTCGTGGCGATTTCGCGATGTGTATCAAGCGTAAAATAACCGGAATCGATTTCGACGGTGGTTACGCTGAATACATGACCGTAGGAGCAGAAGCAGTCGCGGCCATCCCCGACGAGTTACCGTCGGAGGAAGTTGGTCCCTTTATGTGCGCCGGTGTCACCGTTTATAACGCACTCCGAAACTCGGGCGCGCGCGGCGGCGACCTTGTGGCAGTGCACGGTATTGGCGGGCTAGGTCATCTCGGCGTCCAGTACGCACGGCAGATGGGATTCAAGACGGTGGCGATAGGTCGCGGGAAAGACAAGGAACCGCTGGCCAGGAAATTAGGCGCGCATCATTACATCGACACCGACGCAGGCGATGGAGCAGCGCAGTTGCAGAAGCTAGGCGGCGCGCGCATCATTCTGGCGACGGCGCCAAATGGGAAGGCGATTTCCGCGCTAGTCGAAGGACTCGCGCCCAGCGGGAAGCTAGTAGTTCCCGCAGCACCGCCAGACCCGTTGACACTGAGTGTGATATCGCTGATTGGCGGACGGCGATCAGTAGATGGTTCCTACTCCGGTACCGCACGAGATTCGCAAGACACATTAGAATTCAGCGCGCTAACTGGCGTCCATCCCATGATCGAGAAGTATCCCCTCAGCCGCGTGAGGGAAGCTTACGAACAGATGCACAGCGGCAAAGTGCGCTTTCGCGTAGTTCTTATGATGGAAAACTAGGATAATGCGTCCCAACCTTGTCGCCGCGTTGGACCTCGTGGGAGCAGAGAATCTACGTTGATGCAATCACTGGCGAAACGCTGATCTCGCGCTTTGGCTCTCTACAGAAAGGAAGCGTCCGGATGCGGTGCGCCATTGGCGTCACCTTCAAGGGTGATCGTGGGCACGGTGATCACCGGTCCTTCGGCCAGCCGCTTTTCCAGATCATCATTTCGCGGCTCGCTTACAGAGACCATTGCCTTGCAGCGCTCTGGCCAGAGCGCTGCCATGATGTTGGCTGTTCGCGCCCCCCAATCATAACCGCCAACGATCGCCTGTTGGATGTTGAGAACATCCATCAGAGCGATGATATCGACAGCAAGCACCGATTGATGGCCGTTCCGAAACGTTTCATCCGCAAGGAAGCGTGTCGTACCATAGCCGCGCAGATACGGAACGATCACCCGGTAGCCCGCCGCCGCCAGCGAAGGGGCGACATCGACGTAGCTAAGAATATCGTAGGGCCAGCCGTGCAGCAGAATTACCGGAGGACCAGCGGCGGGGCCCGCTTCAGCATATCCGATGTTCAGGACGCCGGCATTGATCTGCTTTAGCGCGCCGTACGATTTGTTGGTTCCTGGCTTAATCGGAGGCACCTCTGCCGGTTTTGCTGTGCTGGCTTGCGCTTCGGCCGAACGGAACATACCGAATTGGGCAGCAGCAAGAGTCATGGCAGTGGTGCCTAGAAAGCGGCGCCGGCTATGCCTGATTTCTTCGAACATCGGTGCATCTCCTCGAGTTTGATCATTTATGTTCTTCGAACATGGAAAAATCCCATGCTGGTAGCGTTGCCAGTCCAAAAAACAACAAGCTTGAAGTATATCCCATGGAAGATCAGTTCCATTCTCATGTGCCGAGCAGCGCTTCCGCGTGCTGAATCGCCGAATCAGACTGCCCGCCGAGCATCCGCGCGAGCTCCTCAATCCGCTGCCGCCCGGTTACTTCGCTGAGCGCAGTCCGAGTTCGGCCGCTCTCGATTTCTTTGGTCACGCGATAGTGCTTCACCGCCTGGGCGGCAACCTGGGGCAGATGCGTGATCGCCAAGACCTGGCGGCTGCGCCCGAGCGCCTTCATTTTTGCACCGACCGCATTCGCGATCTCTCCACCCACGTTGGCGTCGATCTCGTCGAAGACAAGCAACCCGACGAGATCCTCTTGGGCCAGAACGGTCTTCAGCGCGAGCATTACCCGTGAGATTTCACCACTCGAGGCGATCGCCCGGAGCGGTTTGAGCGGTTCGCCCGGATTTGGAGCAAAGAGAAATTCGATCTGGTCCGAGCCGCTCATCCCGATCGGGTTGGACGTCATCATGGCTATTTCAAAAGCGCACTGCCGAAAGCCGAGCTCGGTGAGATGATCCAGCACCTGAGCGGACAACTTCCGCGCGACCTTCCGTCGTACCGCGCTCAGATCGCCAGCTAATCGGCGCACGTCCTTTTCCTGCTTCTCAATCCGCTGTTGAAGCTCGTCGACCAGCATCTCTCGATTGGCCGTCTGTCCCAATCTCTCGTTTAGTTCGGCGCCCAGTGCCACGAGTCCGGCTTCGTTTCGCCGATATTTTCGCTCCAGACTCTGCAGGAGATTGAGCCGTTCTTCGGTTCGAAGGAGTGAGGCGGGGTCAAGATCAATTTTCTGTTGATATTCGCGCAGTCCTCGCTCGAGATCCTCAAGCTCAACGCCGGCAATCCGCAGGCTCCCCATTAAAGCGGAAGTACTCTCATCCAGCCTTCCGAGCTCGTTCATCAGGCGATTGATCCCGGCCAGACCGCTGCGAATAGAGTTTTCATCCTCGGTAAGAGCCATCAGAACGCCGGTCACGATCTCTCCGATCCGCCGCGCGTTTGCCGCCACTTTGTAACGGGCGGTCAGTTCTTCCAGCTCTCCCGGATGCGGATCGGCCGTCTGGATCTCGTTGAGCTGGTGCTGGAGCAGCGCGACCTGTTGATCCGACAGGTCGGCATTGAGTTCGGCCAGTTTCCTCTCATCGTTGCGGAGCGATGTGAAGAGCGCCCGAAACCGTTCCAGCAACGGCTCATTTTGAGCAAAAGCGTCAACGAGCTGGAGCTGTGCCTCGCGCGAAAGCAGGGACTGGTGATCATGCGGTCCGTGCAGATCAACGAGCTGATCGCCCAAAGAACGCAGGACAGACAATGTCGTCTGTACGCCGTTCACGAATTGCCGGCCCAATCCGTTTGCCGAAACGATGCGGCGCAAGAGCAAGCTGCTTTCTTCACACGGATCGATCCCTTGTTCAACCAGGATTGGATCAAGACGTGTGACATCGTCAACTTCGAACTCCGCTTCGACCGAGCACTGCTCCGCTCCGGTTCGGATCAAGGTTTTATCTGCGCGCTCACCCAAAAGCAGCTTTAAAGCTCCCAAGATGATCGATTTGCCGGCACCGGTCTCTCCCGTGATCACGGTGAAACCGTGTGCGAGCTCCCAATGGAGCGATTCTACCAAAGCCAAGTTACGTATCCGAAGTGATCGGAGCGTTGCGGGCACAAGGACGTTATGTAAGTGTGCCGCGGCTTTTTTTCAAACAGATGCTCGCAGTCACTTTTCTTGGTACAGGCACATCGATCGGCGTTCCAGTGATCCAGTGTGATTGCCCGACATGCCGTTCGGCGGACCCCCGTGATGAGCGGTGCCGTTCTTCTGTTTACCTCGAATCGGAAACCGCTTCGTGGGTGATTGATACTGGGGCCGAGTTCCGCCTTCAGGCGCTGCGCGCCCGAATTGCCAAGGTCGACGCCGTTCTCTACACCCATTCCCACGCAGATCATATCATGGGCTTTGACGATCTGCGCCGGTTCAGTTCGCTGAACGGCGATCGCATGCCGATCTACGCGGCGGCTCCGACCATGCAAAATCTGCAGAGCGTTTTTTATTATGCCTTCTCTGGACAAGCCCGCTTCCCGGGATACGTGCATCCGCAACCGCGCTTGATCGAAAAGCCGTTTTACCTTGGAAAGAACGAGATTATTCCGATTCCGGTTGAGCATGGGAAAGCCCACGTCTTTGGCTTCCTTGTGCGGCAACATGGTTGCTCGAAGTTCGCTTATATCAGCGATTGCAAAGCCATTCTGCCGGACGGTTTCCAGCAATTGGGCGACTTGCACACTTTGGTCCTCGGTACGCCCTGCCGAAGATCGCATCCCACTCACTTGAGTCTGGAGGAAGGTATCGCTCTCGCCGAGTCGATCGGACCGAGACAAACGTTTCTGACGCATCTCAGCCACGATTTCCTCCACGCAGAAACCGCGAAGGCCTTGCCGCCAAATATCTTTCTCGCCTTCGACGGCCTCCGGTTGGAGATCCCGTAGGTGTCAGTGCTATTGCCAGTGTTCTGCTAAACCCGCAAAACGCGTTCTCTCGAGGCGCGAATCATCTCTTCCAAATCGGCGACTGGACGAATCTCGAAAGGCCCGGCTTTGACGCCCGGATGTTTGGACATGATTCGGATAGCAGCCTTATTGAGGGCCGCGCTCCGCGCGATCCTAAAGCGGCGACAAGCCGCAGGCGCTCCAAAACATGCAGCGAATCCGTGGAGACTGATATTGCTACTTTTATTTTATTTGTTATTATCACTTGGCCATGCTCAACGCGTATCTCGAGGTTCTCCATGCCCGGAACTGTTGTGTCCACGACCACAAATCAAGCCTGGCCCGGAATTGGACTGAGCTGGAAGTGCAGGCTCTTTGGTATTCCGGCGCTTTCGGCACCGCGTTCCGAAGCGTTGAGGGACGTCTCGTAGAAGTGTTGCAGTTCGGCTTCTGGAATCGCGAGCCTGGCCCAGATTTCATTCATGCCAGTATCCGGATTGACGGGCAAACGGTTCTGCACGGCGCGATCGAGCTCGATTTCCACGCGGCGGACTGGGAACATCACCGGCATGGAGAAAACCCGCAATTCAACGAGGTGATTCTCCACCTCTTTTTGCGTGGAAGCTGCACGCGTTTTTTCACCCGAACCGCCGATCATCGTGAAGTGTTGCAAGTCTTGTTAGCGAATACCCCGCGGGCCATAGAGCAACCGATGTGTTCCATCGGCCCCGGGGATTGCCGGGCGCCATTGTGTTCTCTGTCCGATGCGCAGGTCGAGTCGCTCCTGGAGACCGCGGCCCAAGTCCGCATACGCCGGAAAGCCGAGCAAATGCAGGAAGCTGTTCGCGTCCACGGAGTCGACGAAGCTCTCTTCCAGGCGTTGGCGGTGACACTGGGGTACAAGGCAAACAAGATTCCTTTCCTTATCCTAGCTCAACGAGCTCGGCTGACTCTTCTGCAGAGCGAGAACAAATCGATCGATGCGTTGCTCTTCGGCCTCGCCGGCTTTCTCGAGAATGAGCGACTGCTGAATCAGCTTCCGCCTTCCGCTAATGGCTATGTTCATGATTTATGGGCGACCTGGTGGCGTTTTCGCGGTCAGCTGCATCACCTGATCCTTCCACCCAGCCAATGGCGATTTACCAGCACTCGGCCGCAGAATCATCCCCACCGGCGCCTCGGCGCCCTGGCCGTGATCGCCGGTTCCTGGAACGATTTACGACTTTTGCCGCCGAAATTTTCGACGATCGAAACCTGGCTTGGCGAGCTTTCGCACCCTTTCTGGAGCGACCATTACTCCTTGCGAACAAGTGCGGCGAAATCCCTTCAGCTTCTCGGCGAAACAAGGGTTCGGGAAATGGTCGCCAACGTTTTCCTTCCAATGTTTCTGCCGAGCGATCCCGGCGCTTGGCTTGAATTCAGGATGCTTCGGGCAGAACTCGGCAACAAACATCTTGAGCTCGTCTGCAACCGCCTCTTTGGCGAAACAAATCGGGCTCGCGCCTTCAAACAGTTTGTCTACCAACAACAAGGCTTGCTGCAGATTTTTGAGGATTTCTGCCTGGGCAACGCCAACGGATGCAACGAGTGCCAATTTCCGCGATTGATTGAGAGACTCACCCTTTGACAGCACCGGCGGTCAGGCCCGCGATGATGTGTTTCTGGGCCAGCAGGTAAAAGATCAGTGCCGGCATCAGCGTCAGACTCACAAACGCCAGGATCTTGCCCCAATCAGTTCCGTACTGGCCCTGATACTGCATGATGCCGAGCGGCCAGGGGTAAAGCGATTCGCTGTTGATCATCACCAAGGGCAGCAAATACTCGTTCCAGCTTCCGATTAGGGCCAAGACGCCCACCGTCGCCAAAATCGGGCGCGACAGTGGCAGGGTGATCTGCCAGAAGATGCGCGGGTAACTACAGCCGTCGACAAAGGCCGCCTCAAAGAGATCCTTGGGCAACTCCGCAAAAAATCCTTGGAGGAGTACCACGGCAAACCCCATGTTAAAGGCCACCTGCGGCAAAATCACCCCCCAAAAGGTGTCCAACATCCCCAGGTCGCGCACCCGGATAAAGACCGGCAGCACGGCAGTGGCAAACGGAAAGGTAAGCCCCAGGGCCAGGTAGTTTGCCAGCCACCTTTTGCCGGCAAAACGCAGGTGTGCCAGGACGAAGGCTGCCATCGAGCTGATTAGCAAAGTCAGTATTACGGTCACAAACGCGATGATTGCCGAGTTGCCCAGCATCTGCCAAAAACGGAAGCTTGTTGCGATCGACAAGTAGTTCTCAGTCAGCCATTGCTTGGGCAGCCCGAATGCGTTGACGCGCAGTTCGCCGGTCGATTTAAAGCCCCCAACAAACGTGGCCCAGAGTGGAAATAAACAAAGTCCCGAGGCCAGCAGAAGCACTAACCACCGGTAGTATACAAAAAGCCCCGAACGCCTCGATGGCATATTTCGATCAGACCTCCTTTGGGCGCATGAACAGCCGTTTGTAAAACACCATTACCAGCACGCAGATAACGAAAAGGGTAACCCCGATCGCGCTGCCGAAGCCTACGCGCATTCGTTTGATGCCGAAGTTGTAGAGGTAGGATACCGCGGAGTGGGTCGTATTGGACGGTCCCCCATTGGTCAGCGCGATAATGATGGCGAAAGCCTGCAGCGACCCCAGGATGCTGAAGAAAAGCGACAACACCACTACCGGACGCATCATCGGCAGAATAATGCCCCAGGTCGTCTGCCAACGGGAGGCGCCGTCGATCCTGGCCGCCTCCAGCACGTCGTCGCCTACTCCCTGACGTCCCGCAACAAACAGCGCCATGTGGAAGCCGAAGTACTTCCACACGATCACCAAAAGCAGGGCGGCTGTCGCCCAACCCTCGGTCGACAGCACATCGGGGGCTTGCTGGCCGAACCAGCGATAAACCACCGCAACGATCCCGTAGTTGCCGTCGTAGATGTAGCGCCAGATCAACCCCGCTACGACCTCCCCAAGGATGTATGGCAAGAAGAAGATGGCGCGAAAGACCACGCTGGATCGGCTTCGGTCTGAAATCAACAGCGCCAAGGCCAAGGCCAGGGGCACCTGGATGCAAGCCGAGACCAGGACAATCAGCAGGTTGTTAAACAACGAGCGATAAAAGACTGGGTCAGTCAGTACCCACTGGAAGTTCTCCAGGCCAATCCATTTCGTTGGCGCACCGTAACCGTTCCAGTTGAAGAAGCTGTAATAGGCCGCTTCGACCACCGGCCAGGTTACGAAGAGCGTGAACATCAACAGGGCCGGCGGCAGAAAAAGCAGACAGGTCCTGAACTGGCTCGAGCCCGTCAGCCGCCGCCAAATGTTTGGTCTAGCGCCGATTGGTCCCTCAATTGGGAGCGGCTCGGCGCGGCCCGCGCGCTCGTCCCGCACCCGCGCAGTCACCGTAGCGACTGGCGGGTCGTTCGGCACAGGGGGCTGTGAATCGGGGGAAGGAGCCATTTCGGTCTAACGCAATGGCCAGAGCCTTTTGCCCAAGGCGATATCCGTGCTGACGTCATTGAATACGCCACCGATATCAGGTCCAAGCAATTGATCCATCGCAATCTGCGGCGATATCACATCGATTTTAAGGCCTGGCCATCGACAGCTATTGCATCTGGTTTCGCTGCCATGAGTCCTGTATGGCCTTAGTGGCCTTCTCAGGCGTGGTTTTGCCTGCAGCAATATCCGCGCTGACGTCATTGAATACGCGACCCGTATCGGGTCCCAGCAATTGATCCATGGCAATCGCTATCCACTGCGATTTTTCAATCTCTTGCGCGACCGATTTCAGAACTGGGTCTTGTATCACATCGGCTGTTCCTTTAACTGCGGGAATGAACAGGCCTTCCGAAGCCAGCTTGGTCTGAATGTCTTTGCCCAGCCACACCTTCATGAAGTCCACGGTTTCTTTCGGCGCACTCTTGCTCACGAGCCAGCCGTCCAAGCTGGCAAACAAGTCATTCGCTTTGCCTTTGCCCCCTTTGACTTCGGGAAAGAAAAACCAGCCCAGTTTTTCGTTGGGCAGCCCTTTCTTGTCCGCCGCCTGGGCTCGACCGTCGACCAGGTCCCATGTGCCCATCAGGTGGAACGCCGCCTTGCCGTCGTGAAAATAGCCGGCCGCTTCCTGGTAAGTATTGGACAAGTAACCCTTTTGAAAAGGTTGAAGCGCCGCCAATTCGCTGTAGAGCTGAAAGGCTTTGACGATGTCCGGGTTCGTAAATCCACCGTTTTTGTCTTGGTAAGCTGCTTCCATTCCCTCCTTGCCCACGATGCGCATCATCAGCAAAGCGCCGGATAGAAGTGCAGGGGCCATTCGTCTTTGCCCCCAGCTGCGATCGGCGTGATACCGGCCGCCTGGCACTTTTTCACTGCGTCTACGAAATCCTCCCAGTACTGAATTTTCGTCGGATCCACGCCGGCTTTTTGCAGCAGGTCCTTGTTGTACCAGAAGACAATCGGCGCAAGGTCATTGGGTAGCCCATAGGATTTGCCCTCCACCACAAAGTTTTGCACCGCGGCTGGATAAAATGTGTCCTTAAAGCCTCCCGCGGTGATGGCGTCGGTGATATCCTGGCAGATGCCGGAGCTGACCTGTTCGCGCATCACTCCGCCGCCCCAGCTGTGGAAAGCGCTGGGCCGGTCGTTTGATTGCAGAAGCGTAGGCAACTTCGCCTTGAAGGCTTCGTTTTCCAGGTAGTCAAACTTGACCGTAACACCGGGATGGCTGCCTTCGAACGTCGTCGCCGCCTCCTTCCAGATCGCCAGAATTTTCGGGTTGGTTTGAAGGTGCAGGATTTTGATAACAGTTTCGGCCGGGGCCGCCAGAGGAAGCGCCCCTAGAATGGCGCCAACGAGCAGTGACTTGAAGTGGTTCATAGGGTTTGGGTGGAATCGGAGCGGGTAAGATCGGCCCCCTCCCCCTTGATGGGGCAACCTCTCGACTATTCGGAATAGCCGGCAAACACGCTAGAACAAATTAGCAAATTACCTCAAACCGTAAAGGCCGTTTGCCGGAGATTTTGGTAGGCTGATTACCAGAGGGCCGAGGCTGGTTTGAAGAGACCGTTTCGCAACATTCCTTTAGGCTTGTCGCGCGGACAGTTCGGGCCGGAGCCGTCTTGGCGCACAGTAAATTGGGAGGTGCCCTCTTGCCCCGCTCAACTGCACCCTTGCGAAGTGCCGCACTCGGTACAAACCCCGCAGGCGCCTGTCCGGATGACCTTGTTGCTGCCGCAGTTCGCGCAAGTGATGTCCATATACATACTCCCCAGGGCCTCTCGTACACGATCAGCATGAGTCATAATCCCGTGATGACCGTTCGTCAGGATAGTTCCTTCCGAGTTGGTTCCGTTGGTAATGACGTCAATGATTTCCTTCTCGGCGGTGCGCGGCAGATCCGATACTGGACGATTTACTGCTTTCTTTTCGATCTCGGCGATTTCCCGCATGGGGAGATCAGGCTGAACGCGGCTGGGTGAAGTCGCTTCCTTGTAACCTTTGATGAACTGGCATCCCAACCAGCGGAACACGTAGTCAGTGATGCTGGTGGCATTTCTGATATCAGGGTTTTTGGTAAAACCGCTTGGCTCGAAACGCTGATAGGCAAACTTCTTCACCAAGCTTTCCAGCGGCACACCATATTGGAGAGCGATCGAAGTCAGGGTGGCGACGGTGTCCATCAAACCCCCGATAGTGCTTCCCTCCTTCGCCATCTGGATAAACAACTCTCCGGGTTCACCGTTCTCGTAAAGGCCCACGGTAATGTAGCCTTCATGGCCGGCGATCTCGAACTTATGCGTCAACGAAACGCGCGTTGCCGGCATCCGTTTCCTGGATGGCTCTTCCGCTTTGGCCCGAAGCTCCGAAAGTTCCTTCTCTAATTCGATCAGGTGATTCCCCGCCGGCATCTGCTCAGGAAGCGCTCCGGCCGATCCCATATCCCTCGTTTTTTTCGTATTCAGAGGGGCCGAGCGCTTTGATCCGTCGCGATAGATGGCAATCGCTTTCAGTCCAAGCCGCCAACCTTCGACATAGGTGTTGACAATATCATCGACGGTCGCGTCAGTCGGCAGGTTGACCGTTTTGGAAATGGCTCCGCTCAGAAATGGTTGACAAGCGGCCATCATCCGGAGATGGCCGAGATAATGTAAACTTCGTGCTCCTTTGAACGGGCGGAAGGCACAGTCAAACACCGGGAGATGCTCAGGCTTGAGACCGCTCCGGACGACAACGGCAGGCTCCGAACCCGTTACATCCTCGATCGTGTCGTGCTCGTTAATGTGGGCGAGTATGCTCTCTATGGCAGGGGCCGCGTAACCCAGCTTTTCCAGCGCCGGTCGCACAGTCTGATTCACAATCTTTAGCATGCCGCCGCCCGCCAGGAGCTTATACTTCACCAGGGCAATGTCGGGTTCGATCCCTGTGGTGTCGCAATCCATCAGGAAACTGATTGTCCCGGTCGGCGCTAGCACGGTGACCTGGGCATTGCGAAAGCCGTGCTTCTCGCCCAAAGCGAGCGCCGAGTCCCATGCCTTGATCGCTTCGGTCTTTAATGATGCAAAAGCCTCTGCGTTCGCGATTTTCGCGCAATGATCACGATGCTGGCGGATCACATTCAGCATCGACTCGACGTTGTCTTTCGCCAGGGGTTTGGGTACCCCACAAGCATGCGCATCACGATAACCGGGGAACGGCCCAAGTTGATGAGCGATCTCCGCGCTCTGCGCGTAAGCCTCTCCGGTCATCAGGGCGGTGATGGATCCCGCCACCGCTCGCGCCTCATCCGAGTCATATCCCAGTCCATAGCTCATGACCAGAGCACCAAGGTTGGCAAAGCCGAGACCCAAGGTCCGGAAGATATGGCTGTTGTGCGCAATTTCTCTGGTTGGATAGCTCGCATTGTCAACCAGGATCTCCTGGGCGGTAATAAGGAGGCGTACTGCCGCCCGGAACCGCGGAACGTCGAAGCTCCCGTCGCCGGTCTTGAACTTCATCAGGTTGAGAGAAGCCAGGTTACAAGCGGTGTTGTCGAGAAACAGGTATTCGGAACACGGATTCGTCGAATTCTGACGGGCTGTTCCCTTGCAGGTGTGCCAGCGATGGATTGTCGAATCGAACTGCATCCCGGGATCGCCACAGACATGGGTGCCCTCGGCGATCTTGCGAAGAAGAACCTTCGCTTCCTTTCGCTCGCAAGGCGCATTATCGAGCACTCGACGAGTCCACCACTCTTTGCCTTCGAGGGCAGCGTTCATAAAGTCGTCGCTGACGCGCACCGAAAGGTTTTCGTTCTGGTACATGATCGAGCCGTAGGCATCACCATTGTAGCTCCCGTCGTATCCCTGCTCGATCAGCGCCCACGCCTTTTTCTCCTCCTTGGTCTTTGCCTCAATAAATTCCTCGATATCGGGGTGCCAATCCTTCAGCGTATTCATCTTCGCGGCGCGCCGAGTCTTGCCTCCGCTTTTTACGACGTTGGCGACCTGATCGTAGACCTTGAGAAAAGAGAGCGGGCCGCTTGGCCGGCCGCCGCCGCTCAGCTTCTCTCGAGTACTTCGTAGGGTGGAAAGATCGGAGCCGGTCCCGCTCCCATATTTGAACAACATCGCCTCACTGGTGGCCAGGCGCATAATGTCCTCCATCGTGTCGTCGACCGACTGGATGAAGCAGGCCGAAGCCTGTGGATGCTCGTACTGGGTGGCCGCCCGCTCCGCGCTTCGGGTCTGGCGATCAAAGTAATAATTCCCCTGTCCGCAGCCCTCGCCAATGCCGTACTGTTGATATAGGCCGACATTAAACCATACCGGGCTATTGAAAGCACCGTACTGGTTTAAGCAGAGCCAGCTTAGTTCTTGGTAGAAGACCTCGGCCGAGTTGCGGTCGGCGAAATAACCGTCGTTCATGCCCCAGTCGGCAATGGTTCGCGTCACCCGATGCACCAACTGACGGATCGAACTTTCCCGTCCGCCATGGCTCGGCTCGGTGCCGTGAGCCATGTCACCGTAAAAATACTTGGAAACGGCGATTTTCGTAGCGAGCGGACTCCACGATCCCGGCACTTCCACGTTTTCCTGCCGAAAAATCGTTTTTCCGCCATCATCGGTAATTTCGGCCGTGCGATTCTCCCACTCGATCTCGTCGAAGGGCGAAACTCCTGCCTTACTGAATACGCGCGGAACTTTAAGCCCGACCTTTTTTCGGGCAGTTCGCCGTCGTCCGCGCATTCTCAGGTCTTCGGTTCGGATGCCTGATTTCAATTTAATCATGCGTTTCGGGGGTTCAGTGGTAAAACGTCTCTGATTGCCGTCAATAACCTGTCAATAACCAACCGCAGCACTGCCAATATCCTGTGTCTAAACTGTGGTTAATTGGGAATAGACCCCATTATATGGCGCTAGCGACAGGTATTCAACACTATATATTGTGACCATCAAGAAAAAACGTGAGGCATCTTCGACGATTTCGAACAGTCGGTAACCCGGCGTTTTTGATCCGTGTCGGCGTAGTGCGTGTCGGCGTGCTGCGTGTCGGCGTACTGCGTATCGGCGTGTGGGCGTAGTGCGTGTCGGCGTGTGGGCGTATAGCGTGTCGGCGTACTGCGTCTGCGCCGCGCTTGTCCGCTAAATAGAATACACCCGGGCCAACGGTCGGAAGGGAACTACGCACTACGCCGACACGCACTACGCCCACACGCACTACGCCGATACGCAGCACGCCGATACGCAGCTACGCCGACACGCAACCTACCGCACCGATTCGCCTTTCTCGTCCAGTTTGCTGCTTTTCGCGACTAATCCGCCGTGATCTTCCAAATCTTTGACCGCCCGATTGAGCGGCTTATCGATAATCATCACGTCGGTTCCAATCTGGATCCAATCGAAAAGCTGAATCACATCTTCGGAACTCATCCGGATACAGCCAAAGCTGCTTTTTTTTCCTAAAAACTCTTCCTGTGGTGTTCCATGAATATAAATGCATCGATGATACGCATTCCGATTTGTATACTCCATTCCCCGAAGCCAGATAATTCGGCTGACGATTGGATCGCGGCCCGGAGCATTGACCGAAAGGATTTCTCCGGTGGGATGCCGTCCGTAGAAAACAGCTCCCTGCGGCGCAGTTCGCCCAATCTTATTGGCGACAATCAAATGCCCGAGCGGTGTCCGCCAGCTGCCCAGGCTGTCCCCTTCCCCGTAGCGCGAAGTAGAAATGCGGAACGTTTTATAAAGCTTGGAATTAACCAGCACCCCCAGTTTCTGGTCCGGCACGCTGATCAAAACGCGCACATAAACGGCGGCCTGAGCCACCGGTGTCGCCGCAGTTGCTGGGGGAGCTGCGGGAGCAGCGGTAGCCGCTGGAGCAGCGGGCGTCGTGGGAGTTACTGACGGATTCGTCGCGGGCGCCATCGCGTTCGAGCAGAGCGCACTGAAGGTCAAGCACCAAAAAAGAGCGATGGGCAACGAGGTGCGAAACATGCCAGTTTTTAGGCAACCGATAGCTTGCGCTCACTCTCCAGAAAACCGTACAAGCGCTGCCACAGTGAGCTGATGGCAACGTAGGTAAATCCCATCTGAAATAACATGAGAAAAGGTAGTGACAAAAAATCGCGCTTTTGAAAAGCCAGAATCAGAAAGAAGGCAAAATACAAACCGAAACACAGCTCGATCAGCGGCAGCAGACTTCTGGCAGGCACATAGCGACGTCCGGTCCACGGTTGGCCGGAGTGCTTGATACCGTATTTCGGAGTGCGCCGGAATTCCGACTGTCGATTGAACACCGCTTCTAAAACGGCCCGGGCATTGTTAAGCGACAAACCAATCCCGAGCGAAAGCACAAAGGGGAAAAACCAAATGTCCCGCATCCAGGTTCGCGGATAAAGTTCTCGTTGCGCGCACAAGTAGAAAAGGCCAACCGAAAAAGTGGTTGCGCCAAAAAGCGGGATATCGACGAAAGCAACCCGCAACCAGCTGCCGATCGAGCCATGATGTCCGGATGGGTGCTGCAGCAACACGCACAAAAATGCCAGTAGCAAGTACGCAAAATTCGAGGTCAGATGAGCAGTTGCTTCGATTTTGACAAACAGCGGCAGCCGGCTCTGCCAGATCTTCGGAAGCACCTTCTTACAAGTCTGAATCGATCCTTTTGTCCAGCGATGTTGTTGAGATTTGAAGCTGTCCATATCTACGGGGAGCTCCGCCGGAGTCACGATGTCGCGCAGGAAAACAAACTTCCAGCCTTTCAATTGGGCTCGATAGCTAAGGTCCAGATCCTCGGTTAAGGTGTCGTGTTGCCAACCCCCCGCTTGCGCGATACAGGCTTTGCGCCAGAGGCCAGCCGTACCATTGAAATTAAAAAACCGTCCGGTACGACTCCGGGCGGTTTGCTCGAGCACGAGATGTCCATCGAGAAGGATCGCCTGGGCTCTTGTCAGCCAAGAGTATCGCCGATTCAGGTGCCCCCAGCGGGTTTGGATCATTCCGACGCGGGCGTCACTGAAATGATGGATTGTGGTCCGCAGAATCTCAGGTGCAGGGACGAAATCCGCGTCCAGGATCAGAAGGAATTCACCTTTGGCCCGTCCCAGGCCGTGATTCAGCGCCCCGGCCTTGAAGCCGATTCGATCGTCGCGCCGGAGGACTGCCGCATCGAAGCCTTCTCGCTGAAGCTCGTTGACTTTTTGTCGCGCCAGTTCCCTCGTGTCGTCGGTGGAATCATCTAGAACCTGAATCTCCAGGCGATCCTTTGGGTAATCAATGCGCGCGACGGCTTCCAATAGCCGTTCGATGACATAGATCTCGTTGAAGATCGGTAGTTGGATGGTGACAGCGGGCAGTTCGGCGAACCGGTCCGGGACCGCCGGGTGGCGATGTCGGTTCTTGAAGTAAAGATAAAGGATAAAATACCGGTGCAGCCCGTAAATTGCGAGCCCCAGAACGACTGCGAAATAACAGAAAATCCAGAGCGGCGTACCGAGGTCTCCTTGCATGTTAACTTGTGATTACCGGGGTTAAGGCCAGACAATCCCGGGTCATGATGCTCGTTTGCGTCGGAGCGTCAAGCGGAAATCCTTGACTCGCAGCCCTCGGCAGGAGTGACTGGCACCAGGACTCATTCATGGAAAAGAGGACCGCTTATCCAAGCCTTCGTGATCGCGATTTTTCGAGTATTCTCGCGGCTCTGCTGTTGGTGGCGCCGAGCCCTTTGCTCTTCGCGACTGAGCAAGACGATTCTGAACTACAGGACGACCGGGAATATCGGGAAGAACTTGGAGTTAACCGCTTTACCACGCCGTCGATCGATGAGTTGTTTGGTATTCTTGACTCGCTAAAACCGATTCCGGCAACAGAACTCGAGCGCCCCGTCGACGAGTTAAGCACGGAAGATCGCGCTCGCTACGCGCTGGCCTTCGGTGTGCTCATCGCCGATGGATTTCTCGATGTGGAAGTACAGAACGGACGTGATTTCGACGCGCTCGGGCGCGAGATGCTGCGCCGAGCCCGTGGTTTGGGCGTCGAAAGTTATATCAACCGCCACAGCAAACGGGTGCTCGACCTGGCTCGCCAGGGGCGCTGGCAGGATCTGCGAAAGGAATTGGTGCTGACGCAAAAAGATGCTGAGCGCGCGCTCCTTGCCTTGAAAGATGAAGAGATGGTGCATCTGCTCAGTCTGGGCGGTTGGCTTCGGGGATTGGAGATCGCCACCGCATCCGTAGTAGCAACCTATTCGGCGGAACGGGCAGAAAAACTTCGGAAACTCGATCTACTCGATTATTACCTCGATCGCCTCAGCACCTTGGGACCGCGCTCAAAAAAGCGACCCCTCGTGCAGAGTTTAACTTCCGGCCTGGAGAATGCGCGTCAGCTACTCGGGCAGAACGGTCCGGTGACGATCGAGACCGCCGCCAAGCTGCGCGACCTGGCGCGTGCCCTTGTAGACCTGATTGAGAAAGAACCGGACCAATCCGTGCCGATCAGTCCGAAGTAGCCGTCGTCGATGGATCCATCTGATATCAAAACGGTTGGCGTTGTCGGGGCAGGATTGATGGGGAGTGGCATCGGAGCAGTTTTCGCAATCGCAGGTTACGGAGTTACCATCCGGGACACCGATGCCGGGCGTCTCGAAACTGGCCGAGAGTCGATCCGAAAAGTGATCTGCGATTTGCGGGAGGCGGGGCTTCTCGAAAAGTCGGCAGAAAGCATTTTGGCCGGCATCGAATTCACGCGCGATCTTGCCACGTTGCAAAAAGCCCAGTTGGTGATCGAAGCGATCCCCGAAGAAATCGAGCTCAAGAAGCGACTGTACGCCGAGCTTGAGAAACACTTGGTGGACGACGCATTGCTGACCAGCAACACCTCAGGGCTGCTGCCATCGCGGTTAGCCGAAGACTTACGCCGGCCGGACCGATTCCTCATCGCGCATTTTTGGAATCCCCCCCATGCTATCCCGCTGGTCGAGATCGTTCCCGGGGCGAAGACCGACTCTGCGATTGTTGCTTCTTTGGTTGAATTCCTTCGGCGGATAGGCGCGGAGCCAGTGGTTATCAGCAAAGAACTTCCGGGCTTCATTGGCAACCGCCTTCAGTATGCGCTGCTACGCGAGGCATTAGCCATCGTGCGGTCGGGTGCGGCCACCCCTGAGGCAGTTGATACCGTGATGAAATCATCGCTGGGCCGGCGCTATGCGACGGTCGGCCCCTTGGAAACCGCCGATCTGGGCGGACTGGATACTTTCCTCAGTATCGCCAGCCATCTGATGCCCCAATTGGCGAAAGATGAGGACGTGCTGGACCTGCTGCGTCAGCTTGTGGAGCATGGCAATACCGGCCTTCGTTCCGGGAAGGGTTTCTATGAGTGGTCTCCCGACAGGGTAAAGCGGGTCCTCGAGCGCCGAAACGCTGACCTTCTTCGAAGAAGACGGGAGGAGAGGGGCCGAACCTTCTAGAATTTCCACGAGACATTATCTTGCTCGAATTTACGAACATCATGCTGGCAATGTCCACGTACCTCGGCCCCCAGAAATCGACGCTTGCAAAGAAAGCGCTTGTGAAACCAGCCTTGTTCTGTGGCCTGGCCGCAACCATTGCGTTCTCTCACGCAGCGTTCGGGCAAGCCGACAAGAAGCCACTCAATTTGGCGTTCGTTACCAATAACGCATCTGATTTCTGGGTCATTGCCCGCGCAGGCTGTGATCAAGCTCAGAAGGAAGTCCCGAACATCAAGGTTGAATTTAAGACCCCGGCGGACGGAACAGTCTCTGAACAAACGCGGATCTTCGATGATCTGCTCAGCCGGAGGGTTAACGGCATCGCATTAAGCCCTGTCGATCCGCCGAGTCAGACGGCGATGATTGATCGCGGCACTCAGACGGCTCTGATCGTTACCCAGGAAAGTGACGCACCGAATAGCAAACGCGCATTTTATGTTGGAACGGACAACGTCGCCGCCGGCCAGCAGGTTGGCGCTGTCATCAAAAAGGCCGTTCCGCAAGGCGGGAACATCATGCTCTTCGTGGGCAGGCGTGATGAGCAAAATGCCAAAGAACGCATCCAAGGCGTGGAAGACGCCCTCAAGCGCACAAATATCAAAATCCTTGACGTACGAACAGATGACACCGACCGAGGCCGCGCGAAGCAAAATGTGTCCGACACGCTGGTAAAATACCCAAACATCGCGTGCCTGGTTGGCCTCTGGAGTTATAACGGACCGGCAATCCTGAACGCCGTTAAGGGGGCCGGCAAGGTCGGAAAGGTAAAGGTGGTTACCTTTGACCAAGAAAACGAGACCCTCCAAGGCGTCAAAGACGGAGCGATCGAAGCAACCGTCGTACAGAATCCATTCGAGTTTGGCCGTCAAGCCGTCACGCTGATGGCCAAAAAGTTGCGCGGTGAGGAATTAAAAATTCCGGAGAATGGCAAATTCATTGTCCCGACTCGGGTGATCGACAAGGGCAGCGTTGACGAGTTTTGGGCTAATCTGAAGAAGCTGCGCGGCCAATAGCTCAGGATTGGGTTTCGACCACAAAGTTGAAGACAGCAACCCGCCCACTGGACTTGATTTTCACGAGCAGATCGGGCCGAAACAGGGAATCCTCCTGGTTTCTTTGCTCGCCGGGAAAGTAAAGCTGGGTCGAACGCACAGGAGCATGCGCCGCCTGGAAGCGTACGTGAAAGTGCCTGGTTCTTCCGGGGTAAAGTCCTGGGAGAACGGTTTGTAAGGCATACCTGCCCCGAATATCCGAAAATTGGTGGCCTCGGCAACGAAACCCCTGAAGATCATACTCGCCGGCGCCATCAGCATGCCAGAAATCGAGCAAGACTCCGGACGCAGGCCGCCCGTGCTGGTCGAGCACTAACCCAGCCAGCTCTATTGGATCGCCCGCAACTCCGCTCTCGCGAAAGTTATTCTTCATCGGTGAATCTGGGCGGAAAAAAGGACCGGAAGTCTCTTCCTGGGTCAGCTCAAGCTGCTTGCCCACAACCGGCGTCGGCGCCAGTTGAGGAACGCCCGATTCCTCTGCGAGCGCACGCCCCAAAAAGACAGTTGGCGCAACGATGACACCCAGTCGCCAAAAGAAATCGCGGCGCGACAAGGCCGAAGCAATTCCATCGTCCATGAGCGAACCGTCGGCCGATTTCCATTTGCCTGCAAATCACGGAGTATCGCCACCAGATCCGCCGCGCATCGCCCAAAGCATGCCCCGCAAAATGACGGTTCGCATCGAGTGATTTTCGAATTCGGCAGCCTGGTGGCCAAGAGAGCAATAGAAAACCCGGCCGGCGCCATGACGGCGCTTCCAAACTACCGGCATCACTACACCTTTGGTCCAGCTAGCATGCTCGCCCGAAAAGGTGGTAGTCGCGAGGACCTCATTCCCCGGATCCACATGCATGTAATACTGCTCGGAAACGTACTCGAAATCATTCAGGCCAGCCATGATCGGGTCTTCCGGCTTCACAATGTTTACCCGGTACGGAATCACTCCTCCAGGATGAGCAACAAACTGGCCGCCGACTATGAATTGGTAAGTCGTGTTAGTTCGAAAACTGTCCCCCATCCCGCCATGGAACCCCGCCAGACCACTTCCCTGCACGACCGCGCGCGCCAGATTTTCCGCTTCTTTATCGGCGATCGTCGCCATCGTAAAGATCGGCACAATGAGGTCGTAGGTCAGCAGCAAATCCCCTTCCGCCAAGGCAGCCGTGGAATCGGCGACGTCAATCGCGACTCCGTTTTCGGCAAGCAGACCTTTTACGATTTGCGCGCATTCCCGAGGCTGATGTCCTTCCCAACCGCCCCAGAAAATCAGTGCCTTCATTCCAAACTCCCTCCCGCCGGCAGCGGCTGAATCGGACGTGGCCGCACACAGGTCGATGTCATTGAGACGGACCGGTCCGATGAAACGTTTGTGACAATCGCCTCCATGACTTCCAGAACATGAAACGCTAGTTGGTCGGATGCCCGGTGAGGCCGATTCTCGGTAATTGATTCGACCATCTCGGCCAGCCCCACCCCGCGGTAGTCGCGGTCGCCGAACGGATGTACTGAGGGAACCTCCTGCCACCCGCGCTCCCCTCGTCCGACCCGAACGGTTCCCACAAACTTGTTTGGATCGGGTACCTGTAAAGTACCTTCGGTTCCAAAAATCTCGATTGGAGGATGACTCGCCGCTGCGACATCGAAGCTGGCTCCAAACAATACCGTGGCGTTACACGCAAATTCCAGAATCGCGTTCAAATGCGTTGGGATACTCACCGGGACTCGTTGTCCTTTCCGAGCGCCGCTGCCGATTACGCGCTCCGAAAATGCTTTGCCTCCCGCCGAGTCAATCCGCGAAATAGGACCAAGCAGATTCACGAGTGCCGTCAGATAGTAGACGCCCATATCGTAAACTGGGCCGCCACCTTCCTGGTAATAAAAATCCGGGTTTGGATGCCAGCTCTCATGTCCAGCGATCAAGATGAAAGCGGTGCCACCGAACGGCCGACCGATCATACCACTGTCAAGCGCCCGGCGCGCAGTCTGCTGACCGCCGGACAGAAAGGTATCCGGTGCGCACCCGACCCGGAGACCGCGGGTTCGCGCAAGTTCGATTACCGGAGCTGCCTCCGCGGTAGTCAATCCAAAAGGTTTTTCCGAATACGCATGTTTGCCGGAGTCCAGCGCTTTCAAGTTCACCGGCACATGGCTCCGGGGTGTAGTCAGATTCAAAATGACATCGATCGACTTATCGGTCAGGAGCGCGTCGACGCTCTGCGCTTTAATCCCAAACTCTCGACCCCGCGCCTCGGCCGCCTCTTGATTGACGTCGGCGCAGGTCGCGATCTCAAGCTGCCGAAAGAAACGGGAGGCGGCGAAATAGGCTCCGCTGATTACCCCGGTCCCGATGAGGCCAATGCGCAATTGAGGCATAGCAAACGCGTTAAAAAAGCCGGAGTTGCGGCCAGCCTCAAGCGATAAAGACAAAATTTTTGAGTAAGGGAGCGTTTCGCCCTACCGGCATCGGGTCAAAAGACACGTGGTGCGATTTTGATTGCGGAAGTAAGTACATCTTATATTTGTGTATTATAAGCAGCCATCTTCAGCGCAGGCACCCCACAAAAGGCGCGTTCTTTCTGTCGATGGACAGCCAACCGGATTCGCGCTCACGATAGCGCCGAAGCAAGATGCCGTTACATGCTTATGAATCCGGTTAGGGCCGGCTTGAGCGATGATCCGGCTTGTTGGCCGTTCCAGGGTGTGGTGACCCGCTTTGCTGATTGGTGGTGACGGCAAGCCGCAAGAAACGATTATCTCAAGGTGTCTTCTGGCCCATTTTGCGTCTAATTTCTCCGATATGGCGAAGTACTGTTTCCGGATCACCTTCCAAAATCAGGAAGCCGCTTTTTACCAGTTTCATGTGTTCCCGCCGGTGCTCTACCTTCCGTGGATTCTCGGTTGGGCCCGGAAAAGGAACACCAACACGCAACTTGTTCTGGTCGAGCTGCAGGAACAGGAAGATCGTGACAAATTTCTGGAAGTCTGTTGTGTAAATCCGCATGTGCTTAAGGTCGAAGAGATCACCGAGGACGAGTTTACCCACTCGCCGTGCCAGGATATCTAACGGTTTGTCTCATCCACCAAATCACATTCATCCGCACAAGCGCCATGCCAGCCCGACGCACACCTGCGGCTAGCGTTAAACGCCAGCGTTTGCTCCGCGTGACTAATCCCTCGGGGCTGCATGCGCGCCCGACCAGCGAGCTGGTCCGGTGTGCCATGCGTTTCAAGAGTGCCATTACCTTGGAAACCAACGGAAGGCTCTGCTCGGCGGTGAGCATCATGGACATCATGACTGCCGATATCAGAACGGGGGCGCAGCTTCTTTTCACCGCGGAAGGCTCGGATGCCGATCAGGCGCTCGATGCACTGGAGCATTGTCTACGGGAATTGGGAGATAAAGGTTTGTAACCCATGTCTCGGCCCGCCGTCACCGTTCTGGTTTTCGTGCTGAGCATGCTGGTGACCGTAGCCGCGCCAAAGGCGGTGTTGGCCGCCTCGTCAGAAGCGAGAAAGATAGCCAGTTTTCCGCGACCGCTCGAGAGTTACGATGACCAGGGGAAAGGCTCCGTCGGTGCCCGGCTGGTGGATCGCGTTCGACAAGATCCACTGAATCTGGTGGCCACCACAATTTTCCTGTTCGCAATTGTGCACACGTTTTTGACTCCACGGTTTGCGAGATTGTCCTCACGGTACGAGCAGCAAATTGAGGCTTCGGAAAAGCAGGGCGTGTCCGAGCACGAACATGATCGCCTCGTTTTTAAGGCGCAGATCTATCATTTCATGGGGGAAGTCGAAGCGGTTTTCGGGATCTGGCTGATTCCGCTTTTCATTGCAATCGTGATGTTCCGTGGCTGGAAAACCATGGTGGACTATGTCGGCCACGTAGACGTCGGGGAGGCTGTTTTTGTGGTGGTAATCATGGCGATGGCCAGTTCCTCTCCGGTCATGCGTTTCGCCGAGCATTTGATTTCGTTAGTCGCCGCATTTGGGCGGAGTGCTCCGGTAGCTTGGTGGTTGGCCATCCTGACCATCGGCCCGCTCCTCGGATCTTTTGTCACCGAGGCGGCTGCCATGACGATTTGCGCCCTGCTTCTGAAGCATCGGTTCTACAATCTGAAACCGTCAACGCACCTGAAATACGCGACCCTTGGCCTTCTCTTTGTCAATGTCTCGATCGGTGGGACGCTCAGCCACTTCGCAGCGCCGCCCGTAGTGATGGTAGCCGAGAAGTGGAACTGGGATCTGACTCACATGGCGACCAGGTTCGGCTGGAAAGCGGCTCTGGGAATCGTTCTCTCTAATCTCATCTACCTCGCATTTTACCGGCGGGAACTGATGGCTATGAAATTCCCTCGCCGCGATCGCGACTCCGAGAAAGGCTTGGAAAGATCGATTCCTGGATTCATCATCATCGTCAACCTGCTGTTCCTGGTCTGGACGGTGGCCAACGCGCACTATCCGGTTCTGGTTATGCTTGGTTTTCTGTTTTTCCTGGCCTTTGTCTCCGCGACCCGGCGCAACCAGCAGCCTATTGCCCTCCGGCCGCCATTGCTTGTTGGATTTTTTCTGACGGCCCTGATCATCCATGGTGGTTGCCAGCAGTGGTGGATCGCGCCGGTGCTGGGAGGTCTGGGGCGATGGCCGCTCATGATCGTGTCAACCGTGCTGACCGCATTCAATGACAACGCGGCGATTACCTATCTGGCGTCGCTCGTACCCACGTTTACCGAGCAGCTAAAGCATGCGGTTATGGCCGGCGCGATTGCCGGCGGAGGATTGACCGTTATCGCGAACGCGCCAAACCCGGCCGGCCAATCAATTCTCGCTTCCCGGTTCGGCGAAGGTGGAATCTCGCCGCTGGGGCTCTTTGCCGCAGCCCTGTTGCCCACGATTATTGCAGGCGCGTGCTTCATGCTGCTGTAGAACAGAAGCTTCTGGCTTCTGTTCTACACAGGTTCGCAGATGACCGGATTCCGCAGCGAACCAATATTTTCGATTTCGATCGTGACCACGTCGCCCGGCTGTAGCCACCGTGGCGGTTTAGCCGCCATTCCGACCCCTTGAGGCGTACCGGTCAGGATAGCCGTCCCAGGCAACAAGGTCGTACTGCCACTCAAGAACTCGATAAGAGCTGGGATATCAAAGATCATGTCGTTGGTGTTTCCTTCTTGAACGATCTTGCCACTCAGGTTCGTGCTGATATTGAGCGAGTTCGGATCCGGAATCTCGTCTGCCGTGACAATCCACGGCCCGAGCGGAGCGAAAGTGTCGAAGAATTTTCCGCGGCACCATTGGCCTCCGCCTTTCTTCAACTGCCAATCGCGAGCACTGACATCATTCGCGCAAGTATATCCAAAAACGTAATCAAGCGCGTTTTCCCGGCGCACATTCTTGCAGCGACGACCAATGACTACGGCCAGTTCGCATTCGTAATCGACTTCTGAGCTCGGTAACGCCGTTGGGATCTCAATCGGATCCTCGGGGTTTTGAACGCAATTTCGTCCTTTGACAAAAAGCACCGGCTGCTCCGGAATTTTGGCACCCGTCTCCTCCGCATGTCGGCGGTAATTCAGCCCGATGGCCAAGAGTTCTGCCGGCAGCAACGGAGCGAGTAATTTGGCCGGGCGAAACATCTCATCGCTCTCCTGAAACCCCTCGAAAACGTCGCCGTGAATTCGGCGGCCCCGCCCGTCCGTTTGAAGGAGTCCAGTTGTTACGCTTCCGCTTTCGTCGATTGCTCGAATAATCTTCATGCTTAAGAGTTTTTTTAGGTTCTTTGGGTTTGTTCACGAGGAGTCGCTGCCGCCGCGCGGTGCAGCCGGTTCATCACAGCGGCGCCGATCCCGCATTCGGGCAACGGTTCCACGTAAATCGTATCGAGGTCGGCTGAGTCCATCTCGCGAAGTACGGCGAACAGTCGGGCGGCCGCCTCCGCCAGATCGTATTTTTCGCTCAATGATCTCACACGGACATAGTCCCGGCGCAGGGCGGGCGGGCCCCAGCAAATCAGTCCAGCTCGCTCCTCTTTGCCTGGCGATTCGCCTCGCCTCAGGATCCGGACCGGATGCTCCGGAGCGTAGTGGCTCGGCATTTGCCCCGGTGCCTGGACCTTGGCACTGGCGGTTCGGTCTTTGACTGGGCCGTACTGTTCGAGATCCTCTCGGGTGATCGGCCCCGGCCGGAGAAGCTCGATGTACTCGGAAGTGAGCCGGACGATGGTCGATTCCAGACCGAAACTCGTCGGACCTGCATCGAGGATCAACGGAATGCGGCCGCCAAGCTCGCGTTCAACGTGTGCGGCCGTGGTTGGACTGACTCGCCCAAACCGATTTGCGCTCGGCGCGGCGAGCGGCCCCCCAAAGGACTGGAGAACCTGCCGAAAGACCGCATGGGAAGGCATTCGCAAGGCGACCAGAGGACGGCCAGCGGTCACGATATCGGGTACCAGCCCTGTTCTTGGCGCCAGAATGGTTAATGGACCGGGCCAGAACTCCTCAGTCAATTGATCAAGCAACGGGATACTGGAGAGAGGCGGCGAAGCCAGCTGCCGGACTTGCTCTCCCTCCCTGACATGCACGATCAGTGGATCGAACAAGGGGCGATCCTTCACCGCAAATATCTCGCGTACCGCGGCAGTTTGCAGCGCGTTCCCGGCCAACCCATAAACTGTCTCGGTCGGTAACGCGACCAACTGTCCATCTCGCAAAAGAGCGGCCGCGGATTCAATCGCTTCGGGATCGGTGGCGTTCAAAACCACGGTTTTCATTGCTTAAAATCCTCTCGGTGAGAAGATCTGCCGGCTCGAAGTTCGCTATTTCTCCAGCTCGGCGTTCAGGACCTGCTCCGTTTGTGTCCGGCGAAAGTCAACCAGCTTTTGTCGCAAAGCCTCGTCGGTGATACTGAGAATACTGACTGCGGCAAGCGCGGCGTTCTTTGCGCCGGCCTCTCCGATTGCCACCGTAAGCACCGGTACGCCAGCGGGCATTTGCACAATGGAAAGAAGCGAATCGATCCCTTGCAAAGCCTTGCTCCGCACTGGCACGCCGATCACCGGCAGATGGGTATAGGCGGCTAACATCCCTGGCAGGTGAGCGGCGCCCCCAGCTCCGGCAATGATAACTCGCAAACCGCGCGCCTCCGCTCCCTTGGCGAAGCTTGCTAACAGGTCCGGAGTCCGATGCGCCGAGACGATCCGGGTCTCGAATCCGATGCCGAATTCACTCAGAAGGTCGGCACCGTGGCGCATCGTTTCCCAGTCCGAACCACTTCCCATTACCAATCCTATGCGCGCAACGGCCGACATGCCCCAAGCAAAGCTCGGCCGCTCTTGAACGCAAGGGTTATCACGGCACAAGAAAACCTATTCCTAAATACTTGACCTTGCTCCCGGGGACTGAATATCCTGATCACCCTTTCGAGCTGGTTGCATGCGGCGGTCATTGCGAAGTTATTGCTTCGGCAAATGGACCGTCACAGGGCGATTGTCCAGCTCGGTTGTCGATTGTATGGCAAAAGGTACCGTGAAGTGGTTTAATGAAAAGAAAGGGTTCGGGTTCATTGTTGACCCCGAAGTCCCTACTGACATCTTCGTTCATTTTTCAGTCATTCAGGCGGATGGCTTTAAAACCTTGAATGAGGGTGAAAATGTGGAGTACGAACTTTATCAGGACGAAAAAGGCGCGAAAGCTCGAAACGTAGTTCGGGTCTTGGCATAAAACTTAACAGTTGTCGCGACTGGTTTTCTTCGGTCAACTATCGGCAGCTATGACACATGGGATACCGATCAGGAATGTCGTACTGATCGGTTCGATGGGCTGCGGTAAGTCTTCGGTTGGTCGTGAGATCGCCCGAAGAGCTGGACTTACTTTTGTCGATACCGATCAGTTAATTCGGCAAAAATTTGGCAAAACGATTCCGGAGATTTTCTCTCGTTTCGGCGAAGACTATTTCCGACAGGAAGAAACCTCGGCCTTGCGGGAACTCGAGCTGGCAAACGGCATCGTTCTCGCGACCGGTGGAGGCATCGTTGTCCGGCCGGAGAATCACCCGCGGCTAAAAAAAATTGGAGTCGTCGTCTGGTTAGTAGCGGATGAAGAAATCATTTGGGAAAGAGTCTCCCGCAATAAACTAAGGCCGCTGCTGCAAACGGTCGATCCCCGGCAAACAATGAATCGGCTTATCGCCGAAAGACGGCCCTGGTACTCTTCTTTGGCTGATCTGACGATCGACTCGGGTCACTTAAACCATGCCGAGGTCGCGGAAAAAGTGTTAGCTTTTCTGAGGAAAAGTTAGATTACGGCGCGGGTTACTCGTTCGGAACGCGGACGGCCTCAGGTCTGTCGGACTTCAAGGTAGGATAAGCTTCCAGCTCGTCAGCTTTGGTGTTGGCGCAAAGGTTACTATTTTACGACGCGTTGTGGAGCGAGTGCGATAGAGTCAGAGACACGTTGCGAGACACCTCTTTATCCGAGCCCCACCCGGCACAGACTCAAGGTTGATAGAGAGTCTCTGGTTTTCTCGCCCAAGCCACCGCCCGACTGCGCGTAACAGCCGTACAAAGGTTCTGCCGACGGAGGGGGTCGAACCCACACGTCCTTTGAGGGACAACGGATTTTGAGTCCGTCGCGTCTGCCAATTCCGCCACGTCGGCATCTGGATCGGGAAGAAAAACGACTAGTGCGTTTCCTGGAAAAGGCAAGTGGGATCTCCGGATTGCCGGGGTCAGCCTTAACTCGCCGCCCGCCTCTCGATCTCGGCGATTGCCCAGGTTGCATGTTCGGCGATCAGTGCATCGCCTGCCCGCACCAGATTACGCAAAGCCGGGAGATCGCTTGGCGAACCGGTATTCCCAATGGCGACGCAGACGTTCCGCATAAACCGCCGATAGGTGATCCGTTTGATGGGAGATCGGCGAAAGTAAACTCGAAATTCCTCAGCGGTCATTCGGGCCATCTCAGAGAGCGTTCTCTCACGCAAAACACTCAACATTTCGAAGCGATTTTCCCGAGCCTTTTCGGCAAAACGATTCCAGGGACATACCTCCAGACATTCATCACACCCATAGATACGATTTCCCAGCGCGCGCCGAAATGCGACCGGAATCGACCCTTTGTTTTCAATGGTGTGATAAGAAAGGCAGCGGCGCGCATCCAACCGGTAAGGCTCGGTAATCGCCTGCGTTGGACAGGCCGCGATGCAGCGGGTGCAGCGTCCACAATGGTTCGAGGCGGGTTTGTCTGGTTCGATTTCCAGCGTGGTCAGGATGACGGCAAGGAAAAACCAGGTACCCAGCTGGCGGTGGAGTGACATGGTACTTTTTCCTTGCCATGCCAGTCCGGCGAGCGCGGCATAGTCGCGTTCCAGGACCGGTCCAGTATCGACATAAGATTTTTGCACGCCGCCGTGCGCGGCAAGAAACATTTCGAGCGCGGGTAAGCGCTCCTGGATAACCTCATGGTAATCTTCGCCCCAAGCATACCGGGCCACCCGACCGGCCTGGTTCGTCTCGACCGCGCCTTGAAAATAGTTTACCGCCAGGACGATAACCGATTTGCAGCCTGGTAGTACGACCCGAGGATCGCTCCTGCGCTCTGGTTGCCGGGATAACCACTCCATATCGGCGTGGGCTCCCGAATGAAGCCAATCCAGAAACGCAGCAGCGTGCGGTGCCTGGTTGGCCGCGCTCACCCGGCAATCCGCAAATCCGATTTCGTGGGCCAATCTCTGGAGTTCCCGCTTCATGGGTTAAACACAGACCAAACAGCATCGCGCTCAAAGATGATCCGCGCAACGAACTCGCGCATGACGTGTCGGACGCCGTCCGCGCCAAGCAAGAACGGAACCCCGCACCGCGGTGATTGAGTTTAGACCTGATCTTCGATACAGTTCGCAAAGTGAAGCTTTCAAAGAGGGGCGAGTACGCCTTAAGAGCGCTGATCGATTTTGGTTTGGCTGCCGCTCTCGGCAAGCCGCTTCTGCAGATTAACGAGTTGGCCGCTAAAGAAGATTTGCCGGTCAAATTTCTCGAACAGATCCTCATGCAATTGAAGGCCGGCGGCTATCTGGAGAGCCGACGCGGAAAACATGGCGGATATCTTCTCGCCTTGCCTCCCGAAAAAATCTTCATCGGCCAGGTAATCCGCTTAATTGACGGCCCGCTTGCTCCTATTGCCTGCGTCAGTCAGACTGCTTACGAGCGCTGCACTTGCCCGGATGAAGAGCATTGCGGACTTCGCATGCTCATGCTGGATGTGCGCACGGCGATTTCGGGCGTTTTAGACAAGTTCACTTTAGCCGACGTTGTCGAGGTCACCCTTCGGAAGATGCGGCGCGATAAAGTTGCTTTTCGGTTTGGCTCGGAGGCGATCAAGGCATTGGCCGCTTCCGACGATTTGCGCTGAGGGATCGCCCTGCGGATCAGGAAGCCGGAAGACCAGGGGAGAGTTAGCGCCGAAGCGTCTTGAAGTGCGCGCTACTTGTCGCCGCTTTGGGACAGCGCGGAGCGCTGCCTCGGCCGAGAACGGAACTACAAAGTGTCGAATTTCCTGGTGAAAGGGACCGCGTGCGTGGTGGGCGCGATCGCAAAGCGGCGACTAGTCACGCGCACTCCAGGACACGCAGTGACCCCGCGGCTGGGCATGGGCTGCTTTGTTGCGAGCTTTTACTTGACTAATTAAGTAGTGTTGCCGACATCTCCCTGGTGCGTACTTTTGTTTTCCTGCTCCTGACTCTGGCCTGGCCGGTACTTGGCAAGCCAATTCACCTTCTCAATGTTTCCTATGACCCGACTCGAGAGTTCTACCAGGAGTTCAACGCCGCTTTTATCAAGCATTACTGGGCACAGACCGGCGCAGCGGTCACGATCGAGCAATCGCACGGTGGATCCGGGAAACAAGCACGTGCGGTCATCGATGGCTTGCCGGCGGATGTCGTCACGCTAGGGCTAGCCGCCGATATTGATGCCCTCAATCAAAACGGAAACCTTGTTCCCGCCGACTGGCAGAAAAGACTCCCAAATAACAGTACCCCTTATACCTCAACCATTAATTTCCTTGTTCGACAAGGAAACCCAAAAGGAATCAAAGACTGGCCGGATCTGGTGAAACCCGGTGTCCAGGTGATCACCCCGAATCCGAAGACCTCCAGCGGGGGTCGCTGGAACTTCTTAGCCGCTTACGGTTACGCCCTTCGGACAAACAACAACGATGAGAAAAAGGCCGAACAGTTTGTCCAACAGCTCTATCACAATGTCCCGGTGCTCGATTCAGGGGCCCGCGGTTCGACTACCACCTTTGCGCAGCGCGGCTTGGGCGATGTCCTGATTGCGTGGGAGAACGAAGCTTATCTGAGCATGAAGGAATTCGGATCGGAGGCCTTCGAGATCGTCTATCCGTCGATCAGTATTTTGGCCGAACCCCCGGTCAGTATCGTCGACAAAGTGGTTGATCAGAAGGGTACCCGCCAAGTAGCGACTGCTTACCTGGAATACTTGTACTCTTCCGAGGGTCAGGAGCTGGCGGCACGCAATTTCTATCGGCCTCGCGCTGCCGATGTCCTGAGCAAGTTTGCTAAACAATTTCCGCCGGTTGCGATGTTTACTGTCGACGAACTCTTTGGCGGCTGGTCGAAGGCACAGCCTCGTTTCTTTGCTGATGGCGGTGTTTTTGATCGAATCTACCAGCCCTGAAACTGCCGCTACGTGCAGCCAAGCCCACCCATACCCGCCCTTTGATTACCACCGACAAACAAGCATCTTGGGCGAAAGGGCGCTGGCGTCCTGGCGTCTTGCCAGGTTTTGGCCTAACGCTCGGTATCACCCTCGTTTATTTTACGCTCCTCGTTTTGATTCCATTGTCGGCCGCATTCATCAATGCCATGGGTTTGGGCTGGGCTGGATTTTTCAAGGTCGTTGCCAGTCCCCGGGTTCTCGCTTCGTTTCGGCTAAGTCTCGAGACCGCGGCTGCGGCGGCGTGCATTAACGTCATCTTCGGAGTGATCGTTGCCTGGATTCTCGCGCGTTATTCTTTTCACGGAAAACGCTTGCTCGACGCGATCGTGGATCTACCCTTTGCGCTCCCGACCGCGGTGGCTGGAATCTCGCTGACCACCCTTTACGGACCTCACGGCTGGTTAGGAGGACCGATCCAGGCGGTGACCGGCTGGAAAATAGCCTATACCCCCCTGGGTATTCTCGTTGCTCTCATCTTCATCGGAGTGCCCTTCGTCGTGCGAACAGTTCAACCTGTCCTGGTCGATCTGGATCTTCAGTACGAGGAGGCCGCCGCGAGTCTTGGCGCCACTCGCTGGCAGGCGATTCGCCGAGTGGTTCTGCCCGAAATTTTGCCGGCAGCGATAACGGGGCTTGCCCTCGCTTTTGCGCGCGGTCTCGGTGAATACGGGTCGGTCGTGTTCATCGCCGGAAACATGCCAATGAGGACGGAAATTGTACCCTTACTGATCGTGACCAAGCTGGAGCAATACGATTATCGAGGAGCCACCTCGATTGCAGTGGTCATGCTGATTCTCTCCTTTCTTCTCCTCCTGGCAATCAACGGTTTGCAACGGTGGGCAAACCTGGGGAGGTCACGGTTATGAGCACCGCGGTCGCACCGCCCGAATTCTTTCAGGCGCCCAAGGCTCGGCCCATCGTGCGCGATCCACTCCTCTTTCGAGTTCTTGCCGGGTTGCTGGCGGGGACCTTTCTTTTCCTCTTTCTGCTCGTACCCCTCTTCGGTGTTTTTCAGGAGGCCTTCCGCAAAGGACTTGGCCTGTACCTGCAGACCTTCGCGGATCCCGCCGCGCTCTCCGCCATTCGTTTGACTCTACTGGTCGCGGCTATCGCGGTGCCTAGCAACGTTTGCTTTGGTTTGGCCGCAGCTTGGTGCATCGCCAAATTTGATTTTCCGGCCAAGAGTCTTCTCCTCACCCTGATTGATTTGCCTTTTGCCGTGTCGCCCGTCATTTCCGGTTTGGTTTACGTGCTGATCTTCGGCGGACGAGGCTGGTTTGGGCCCTGGTTACAGGCCCACCAGGTCCACATCATCTTTGCCGTGCCCGGCATTGTGCTGGCGACTACTTTTGTCACTCTGCCCTTCGTTGCCCGGCAACTCATCCCGATCATGCAGGCCCAGGGAACAGAGGAAGAGGAGGCCGCTATATCGTTGGGCGCGAACGGCTTTCAGACTTTTTGGCGTGTTACCCTGCCAAATGTCCGCTGGGGCCTCTTCTATGGCATCATTCTGTGCAACGCCCGAGCAATGGGCGAGTTCGGCGCTGTCTCAGTCGTCTCCGGGCATATCCGGGGCCTGACCAACACGATTCCTCTTCACGTCGAGATTCTCTACAACGAATACAATTTCGTCGCCGCGTTTGCGATGGCATCAGTTCTGACGCTGCTCGCCTTGGCCACGCTGGTGCTGAAAAGCTTGGTTGAATGGCGCATGCAACGCTCTGCTTCCCCCGTGGCGTCGGCACCCCGACCGGTCCGGGGGAGAAGCGCTGACAAGCTGGATTCTGGGCGGTCCTGAACCCTCACAAGATGGAAGCTTATCTTACTCAAATTTCGCACGGATGGTACGACTGGGGATCTGAATGAAAATCGAAGCACACAATCTGGCGAGACGCTTTGGGGACTACACGGCCCTCAACTGCGTTTCACTGGCCGTGAATGAGGGCGAACTCGTCGCCTTGCTGGG
This sequence comes from uncultured Verrucomicrobiae bacterium, assembly GCA_963731325.1. Taxonomy (GTDB): domain Bacteria; phylum Verrucomicrobiota; class Verrucomicrobiia; order Chthoniobacterales; family JAFAMB01; genus CAVSUL01. The sequence continues at coordinate 46,112 of CAVSUL010000003.1, read as the reverse complement.
GCCATCCGGCTCCGGTAAAACGACCCTCTTGCGGTTGTTTGCCGGGCTCGATTACCCCGATGCCGGCACAGTCTTTTTCGATGAGCAGGATGCTACTCTTTGGCCGATTCAGCGGCGCCGGGTTGGGTTTGTTTTTCAGAATTATGCGCTTTTCCGTCACATGACGGTTTACAAGAACGTGGCCTTCGGACTGGAAGTTCGGAAGCGGCGACCCGGCCGGAAACAAATCGAGGACCGGGTCAGGGAATTGTTGCGCCTGGTTCAACTGCCGGGACACGAAACCCGTCTGCCGCACCAGTTATCGGGGGGACAACGGCAGCGCGTCGCGCTAGCCCGCGCCCTGGCGATCGATCCGCGTGTTCTACTGCTGGATGAGCCTTTTGGCGCTCTCGATGCGAAGGTGCGCAAAGAACTCCGCAGTTGGGTGAAACAGCTTCAACAACGGCTGAAAATCACGACTATCTTTGTTACACATGACCAGGAAGAAGCTCTGGAAGTGGCTGACCGGATAGTGATTATGAATGAGGCCCGGATCGAGCAAATCGGTACGCCCGCCGAGATCTGCGACTCACCAGCCACACCCTTTGTCGCCGACTTTTTGCGCGGTTCGGCGATCAACAGCTTCGCGACATGAACTCTGGTTCTGTGCCGGTGCAGCGAGAATTCCTTCGAGCCTCAGCGAGAACTTGTTTGAACCGGCGCAGCCTGGCAAAACCAGCCAAGAGCCGACCAATTATCGAACCACTCCCTGATAATTCCCGGCCAGTCGGCATCTGGGCGATTGCTATTGGCCAGTGCCGCTGCACAAGCGTCTCCCAGGGTGCTGCCACCGGCTAGAGCCTGTAATATCGCGAACCCCTCCCGCTCGAGACGTTTGAAGTAGAGCGTGTTCTCGAAACGGTGAATCGCCAGATAAGTTGTCTGGGGCTCTGGTAACGAAGCCGCCTCCGGTTCAGTGACCTCCGGGGCCGAGCCAACTGCGTTGCTGGCTTCTCCTCGCAACGAGTCCGTATCTTTCTTTACGGCGAGCAGGAAATCGTCAACCGGATAACCGAATTGCAGGATCGAGAGGTATGGCTGAAGTCCCAGAGCCAAACCCTCCGCGCCGCTATCGATGACGTTATCTGCGGTTAATACCGGTTTGGCTGGACCATCGAAGGCAACAACCTGAGCCCATTCAAAACGCGCCATATCGCGAGCGAGAACCTGGTGCGGCTCGACCAGTTCCGGATGATCCCCGATGAACTGCTCGAGTCGGTAGCCAAGGTCGCGTAACGTGTACGAATCGGACGGATGCTCGCTAAGGTAAGCGATCGCCATTTTCAGAAAACGTTCATTACCAAGGACTGCGAGCAAGCCTGGATAATCGTCGTACAGGCAATCCAGAACGCGGAACCAGTACTGACGGTTATAGATTTCGAGGCGCTCAAAAGAGGTTAGCCGATCGTTCGGCTTGATGAACCCGGCCGCGTAATCTTCCATGGGGCGGCCATCGATCCACTGTCCCTGCATTTCCCAGTCCTCGGTGAGGGGGCGGAACACTGCTCCGGCCATCGCTCGCTGCAACTCGAGCAAGTCCTGGCGAGAATTAATTTTTTGGGGAACAGGCGACGATGTTGTCTCTGAACTGATTGGCTTTGAGGGCTTCATGATGAACTTCGTCAAAGGTCGGGATATGAGCGTCCCATTCCAAAAGAGTGGCAGTGTTACCGCACAAGTTTATCGCCCGCGCATACATCTGCCAGACCGGATCGAGCACCGGATGGTCGTGCGTATCGAGAATGTACTTTTCGAATTTCGAGTGGCCCGCGATATGAATCTGCCCGACCCGCTGGTGCGGGAGGTTGTCCAAATAATCGTACGGATCGAAGTTATGATTTCGTGAGGAGACGTAGATATTATTTACATCTAACAGAATCCCGCAATCGGCCTGCTCGACCACTTCCGTCAGGAATTCCCATTCCGTCATTTCGGAGACGTGATACTCGGCATAGCTACTGACATTCTCGACGCAAATCGGTACCTCGAGGTAATCCCGGACCTCGCGAATCTTCTGCGCCGTATGCCGGGCCACGGCAAAGCTGTACGGCATAGGCAACAGGTCATGGGTGTAGCGGCCGTCCACGCTTCCCCAACAAAGATGGTCGGATAACCATGGCGTCTTCGTATATTTCACCAGGCGCTTCAAGCGGCGCAGATGCTCCCGATTAAATCGATCGGCGGAACCAAGATACATCGCGACGCCGTGCTGCACGACTCGATATTGTTCCAGGATCTGGTCAAGGACCTCCAACGGGCGGCCGCCGTCGACCATGAAATTCTCTGAGATGATCTCGAACCAGTCCACCACCGGTTTTTTGTTTAAAATATGCCGGTAATGCGGCACCCGCAGACCGATCCCGATGCCGTAATCGGTAAAGCCATTGTAGGAATTTGCTGGCATACGTTTGGAGTAATTAAGTTACGAGCTATTGCTGGTTACTGTTCTGGTCCTGATTTAGCTTATCGAACCATTCCTCGTCTGACTCGACGCTGACGGCGCCATGGTGCAGAGCCCAGGCTACAAAACCGTCGGGCGCATTGCGGATCCCATAAATATTTGCCAGGCGCACATCGGTAATTCCTTTCCACCTGGCTCCCTGAAGGTCGGTATTCCGTAAATCAGCTCGGCTCAGGTCGGTTTCGCGCAAATCGACCTCGCGCAGGTTCGCGCCATTCAGGTCGGCATCCTTGAGAGAGGCGTTTTCCAGACTCGCTCGACGGAAATCGCTGTTTCGAAAGTTAGCGAACGTCAAATCAGCATACTGCATATTTGCGTCTCGAAAGCTCGCGTTGCGCACGTCCGCGCTGCGAAAGCTGCTTCGCACCAACTGCGCCCCGTTCAACTCGATTGCTCGCAGGAAGGCGTCACTCACATCGACTCCAACCAGAGAAACATTATCGGCCAGCAACTCCTGCAGTGCATCCACCCGCCCTCCGCTGCCGCCTTTGCCTTGAGCCGTATTAATCACTTGCCACGCCTGATAATGCCTTTGTTTGATTCGATTGCCGCTGTCCGCGAAATAGGTTATGACAGCGACCAGCAAAGAAAGCGTTCCCAGATATTCCAAGACCTCCAGAAACGCCCAACCGCTGAGCCAAAAAGCCAACCACTCCCAGAAATATTCCAACCGGAGAAATGGAATCTCCCAGACAAATTTCGCATTCCGCCGGTGCGAGGACCAAGATTCCGGTCGTTTGCGCTCGGTCTTGAGGATCATCGGTGGAAAACATGTTACGTTCTAATGCGGTGCATGGCTACTAGCAGTCGCGCGGAGCGCCAACGCACGAGGCCGTGCGACTTACCAGCGTCCGAGATCCCGCGGCATAAGAACGCTGGCGAAGTTGCGCGATGCCGAATATCAAAGCGACATTGAATTCCTCTGCTACCGTGCACTTCTGCCGTGTATCCATCTCGCGATCGCCGCATCGAGTGAAAGTTTTCCCGGGCCGAATATCAGGATCACCAGCGCAACCAACCAGAATGGAAACGGGTCAGCTTTCACGAACTTGTCCGAATCGCTGAAAACGCTGCTTAACGCCTCGAAATCTGCCGTGAGATAAGCCACCGACATGGAGATAAACACAGCTAAGGCACACCACCGGGAAGCCAGTCCGACGATCAATAGCAAACTGCCGAAGGTTTCGACGCTCGCGACGAGGTAGACGTTCAGCACCGGAAACGGGATATGCAGGCTGGCAAAGAACTCCGTCACTTTCGGAATGTTGCCGAACTTCCCGACACCGGTCTGAAAGAGCTCCCAAAAAAAATAGAGCCTCAACGCGAGCAGCAAAGGCGACTGCAGAGAGTTTAAGACGCGCACAAAGCGCTGATTACCCTCTTTCGCGAGTACAACGGATCTGCTCATCGAGGTTGGAAGTGGGACAGATTGACCGTGACCCGGAAACACCATGGCTCGAAAGCTTGCCACTGAGCCCCCTCCGCGAGGTATTCCACGGAGGGAGCACAGGAAACGTTTTTTAATCCTTAGGCCTTTGGCTTACTGGCATCAGTTGCGCAGCCGCCTTTGCCTTTGCAAGAGTTCTTTCCTTTGCAACCATTATCGCCCGTCTTGCAACCGCCCTGTCCTTTACACGAGTTTTGCCCCTTGCAACCGTGCTTCCCCGTATCGGCTAGAGTTTGGATGGCCACACCCGCTTTGGTGGGTGTGGTGCTGGCCGCATAGGTGCGGACAGCCGTGGAACCGGCGAGAAGGCCAGCGAACGCCGCGCCGGTAATAACTGCTCTGGATGGATTGATCATGATTAATTTTGATTGGTTTTATTTTTGGTGCACTTCAGACCGTCTGCGAGCCCGGCCGAAAAGCTGAATCCGCAGTGAATCTTTCGTCTTAAGAACGCTTGTGTTGTTATTTTATTCCCGATTTGTCACGCGGAATCCAAGTTTGGTCTCAAGGAAGCCGGCGTTGACGAAACAAGATGCGTTCATTCAACGGTGACTTGCGTGAGAATTGCCAAAGCAGATGCCTAACAACGCCGATGGCCATTCAAATGGATCTGATCGTCCTGCCGCGCCGTAGCGGGGGACGGCAATGAATTGCCGGCCTATTTTCAATTCGCCCCTCCAGGGCGGTCTTCGTCCGCTCCGAAATCTTCGCAGGAAAACAAGATTTTCGACAGTAGTACGGTGTGACGTAGCCACAACCAAATCAGTTCTGGTGGTTGCCAGAAAACACCTGACAAGCTGGAAGCTTATCCCACGCTTCAATACTTCATCACTTTGGCCAGGAATTGCCGGGTCACTTCGAGTCGCGGTTGGTCCAGGATCTGTTGCGGCGTGCCAACCTCGGCAATTTTTCCGCCCGTAAGCAACGCGATCCGATCGGCAATGCGATGTGCGAAACCCATCTGATGGGTAACCAGAACAAAATCGCGGTTTTCGTGCCGGAGTTCTTCGATCAGGTCCAGTACCTCCGCCGTCATTTCCGGGTCAAGCGCCGAAGTAGGCTCATCAAACAATAGTAACTTGGGGCGGATGGAAATAGCTCGGGCAATCGCAACCCTTTGGCGTTGGCCGCCGGATAGTTGAGCTGGCGGCTTGTGTCCATGTTCCAGCAATTGAAACCGTTCAAGGATCTGCTCGGCTTTCACCAGCGCCTCGGCTGGAGGAATTCCGTGAACCTTTTCCAACGGCAAAGTGATATTCTCAAACGCGGTCAGGTGTGGAAAAAGGTTATAAGCCTGAAACACGGTCCCAATCGATCGACGATGTTCCCGCAACTCGCGCTCGCGGTAAATCACTTCCTGGCCATTGAGCGCAATTGTTCCTTCATCGGGAATTTCCAGCCCGGCAATAATGCGCAGCAAGGTAGATTTACCGCCGCCCGAAGGGCCAATCAGAGCCAGCGTATGAACTTGATCGAAGTTCAGAGAGATTTCGTCTAGAACTCGCTGTGGACCGAACGCTTTCGAAAGTCGTTCGATCTCAAGTCTCATACTTGGTCTTCTTTTCCAGCCATTGCGTCCATAAGGTGATTGGCAAGGTAAGAACGAGGTAGCCAATTGCCAGCGGGATATAACACTCAAAATTGCTGTACGTAAGAGCAGCCACTTGTTGTGAACTCCAGGTAAACTCGGGAATGGAGATAATCGAGAGCAATGACGAATCCTTAACGAGCGAAGCGAACATGCCGGTCAGCGGTGGCAGAATCATCCGGATAGCTTGCGGAAAAATAACGTACCGGTAGGTCTGTGCCCGGGTAAAACCGACGGCCCGCGCGGAGTCCAGTTGGGAGACTCCGATGCTTTCGATTCCACCGCGGATAATTTCGCTGATGAACGCGCCGCTAAAAAAGGAGAGGGTCACCACCCCCACGATTAGCCGGTTCTGGAAACGGAACGCATCGGCCACGACGTAGAAGGCAAAAGAGATCTGCACCAGCAGTGGTGTTCCTCGAATCAACTCAACGTAAATCCGGCTTAAAGCCCGCAGAACAAGCAAACCAGACCGTCGGGCCAACGCCGCCAAGAGCCCAATCGCCGTGCTTAAAAGAAGGGCGATTGCCGAAATAAAAAGTGTATTCCACCAACCTCTCCAGAAGAAGCCTTTGTACTTCCCGACAGTATCCCAGTTCCAGGTATAGGTCAGCCGGCTGAAGGAATAGAAGCAGACCAAAGCAAGCAGCAGAAAGGCCAGGATCCAGTTGACCAAGGTGGCCAACCGTCGCGGTGGATTGCGCCGTTCGTCCGGAGAAAGCCAGAAAAAGCTCCGCAAACTGTGCCAGATCACGCTCAGGTCATTGTCACATTTACTTTCTCAAGACAATCCAACAGATAGGGAACAAGTTGTTTTTTTCGCGAAACAATCCCGGGCAACTCGTAAAGCCCCTGCCCCAGCATCGAAAAATGAATCGTGGCCCCGAACTCCGGCGGTCCGGCCAGGAGTAACAAGGAATTCTGCGTATTCACGTCGGTAATCAGGAGAGCCGAAAAATAATCGGCCTGTTCGCGGCGATATTGTTCGAGCGCGCTGGCCAGATCTTCCTTCTTTTCGTAAAAACGTCCGAAGCTCAGCTCTTCAATTTGCGACACGCTGAAGCGCACTCCTTTTTCTTCGTAGTCTTTACAATCCGCGGTGATCACCGACTGCGGGCTGAGCGTGGCCAAAGGAGAACCGACGGCGAAGATCTGTTCCGATAACCGTGCCGCCTCAACGCCGGCCACTTGTTCGAGTTGCTTTAAAATGCGTGCATCGACGGCCGTGGCAGTCGGTGACGACAGATTCAGGGTGTCGGAGATGAGTCCGGCCATTAGCAGCCCAGCAACCGATGGGTCAACTTTGATATTGTTTTCCTCATAAGCCAACGCGACCAACGTGCTGGTCGAGCCGACCGGGCTGTTCCAGAAGAGGATCGGCTGGTCCGAGCTGAACCCGCCGAGGCGATGATGATCCAGGACCTCGATAATCGGGACCTCTGCTGCGCCCTTCACCGCCTGGGCAATCTCGTTGTGATCGACTAAAATGAGTTGCCGTGGGATGGATCGCAGAAAGTCGCTCTTGGCGAGCGTACCAACCAAGCGCCTTTGCTCGTCCAGAACGGGAAAAACGTAATCGGAGGAGTTCGCCACCAGTTGGCGCACGGTTCGCAGAGAGGTCTCCGCCGACAGACTTGTAAATTCCGGATCCACCATTTCATCCACGCGCGCCGCTCCTCGCGCCAACATGACTGATGTTGCGGTATCGAAACGGCTGGAAATCAATGCGGTTCCAACCGCGGCCTTTGCCGCCCGGAGCACCTCAGGCGAGACATCAACGCCGCCGGTCACAATAACCGCGAGCACGCCCGCCTCGATCGCTTGCATTTGGGCATCACTGCGATCGCCCACAAAAAGCGCCGTCTGCTCGCCGGGCGTCCGTTTCAGACGAGCAGCCAGGGAGGTCGTGCTCATCGCCGCAACGACGACGTTGAGCGGCATTCTCTCGTTGCTGAGAGTGCCCGCCAAGACCTGGGCGTCCAATGCCTGAACGATGCCGGCGATCGAACCGGAAAACGTGCGGGATCCGTGGGCCTCCTCCCGCAGGGGGAAAAGATATCGCGTGATCTTCCATCCAGATACGAGGCCGAGACAGCGTCGCTCGGAATCGACCACCGGCAAACCGCGAAGCTGGGATTGCTCAATCGAGCCCACCGCCTGATAAATCGAGGAGCCGTGAGGCACTGCCGTTACTTCCGACTCCATGAGGTCGGCCACCTTTGGGGTGAGATCACTGATAAACTCTGGAGCCGGCACTTCAAACCGATCCAGGACGAAATCGATTCGCTCATTCGTGTTGCCGGCTCTCGCCGCCAGAACATTGGTCATCCCCAGTTTTCGTTTCAGTTCGGCATAGCCGATAGCCGAACAAATGGAATCCATGTCTGGGTTACGGTGCCCGATGACGATTGTCTGCATGGAAGAGATGCGTTTCATGTTCCCCGTTTCACGTGTCGCTGCTGGAGTCAACCATGTTCACGGGGAACCTGGAAGGCTTAGGAAGCGTTCTGAGACCTGTAGGAATGGAGGACATGAGCTTAAAAACCGCAATACTCTACTGGACCGAACGGTAAAATTCTCAGCAAAACTGTTTGAAATTGTTCCAGTCCTGCGCCATTCTTCGCCTTGGCTTTCTACGGATTGTTCTGGGGGGAACAGCAGCCCTTCGTATCCAGCGGATGCGGGGGGCTGTATTTTTTTTAGTGGATGCTGGGGCTGTATTTTATTGAAGCCACTGTATTCTTCCTGAATGAGACCGAGCCGCATCTCCTGGCCACTGGCCCTGGTGCTTGTCGCAGTGGTCATCGCGGTAAGCCTCTTCGTGGTAGTCAACCAGCTCAGCCAGCTTCCCGGTCGGTCCGTTGCGGCCCTTTTTCAGGGATCCGCCAACAATGCAAAGCAGGTACGAGACGCTTTTGTCGACCTTTTTCAGATCCGCCCCAGGATCACCGTCCACGATCAGGTGATTTTTGCAGAAGCCAAGCCTGTGCTGGAGCTCGCGCTGGCCAGCCGGGAGACCCAGGTCTCCCATGAAGTCGATCAGACCTGGTTCGGCAGCACGAAGCACCTGCGCATCAGCGGGACTTATCTGGTGAAAGCAGGTTACGATCTGAACGAAAAACTTTCGGTCGATCTGCGCGATCGGACAGTGGTAGTTGACGCCCCTGCCCCCAAGATTTTGAGTGTCGAACAAAAGACGGTTTCTGTCGAAGAGCTCCGGGACGGTCTCTGGAACCGGATTCAGCCAGCGGACGTCGAAGCGGAACTCCGGGCGCTGCCACAACTGGCCGAGCAAAAAGAACACGCTCTCCCTCACGAAGCGGCCGACCAGTTTCGGAAGCTCCTTCAAGAAAAGCTACCCGGGTTTGCAATCCGGGTCCAAAGCCCTCCTCCGGCAGCGAAGTAGCTTTATTGTGGGAGCCTCTCTCCGGGACAATCTTTCCTCAATGGTCCGTTTTCGCGCCTGGGACTGAGAAATGACCCTGGCCAATAAAATAACGTTCCTCCGAATTTGCCTGACGCCGCTCTTCGGCGTTTTCGGGCTACTCTATGCCTGGCTTCTAAGTCATGGGATCGCCCGACCCGGACTGCGAATCACGGTGATTATCATTTTTTTTCTCGCGGCAGCCAGCGATGGCCTCGACGGGTTTGTCGCCCGCCACTTCAACCAGAAAACCAGATTAGGAGCGATTCTTGACCCGGTAGCGGACAAGCTGCTGATCTTCGTCGCGCTGATTCTGCTCAGTATCGATTGGTGGCCGAACCACTTTCCGATCTGGTATCCAATGGTCGTAATGACTCGGGATCTCGGGCTGCTCCTTGGTTTTGCGGTGCTCACCCAGACTGGCCATTCCCCCCAGGTCCGGCCTAGCTGGCCGGGCAAATTGACCACCGCTCTGCAGCTTGCATCGATCGCCTGGATCCTCCTGGGCTTCACTTCGCTTCCCTCGGTCTATCTGGCGGTTCCGGCAGCGACGGCTGCTATCGGGTCCGGAATAGACTATCTGATCAAGGGCTTTCGGCAAATCAGTTGGACAAAAAACATATCAGCGGATTGAACCGCCCACCGGTGCGCTCATGGCGGCTATTTGCCGAGATTCTCATCGTCTTTCTTCGATTGGGCCTGACCAGTTTCGGCGGCCCGATCGCTCATCTCGGTTATTTCCGGCAGGAATTGGTGGAGAGACGCCGGTGGTTTCAAGACGCTACTTACGCTGATCTGATCGCGCTCTGCCAATTTCTTCCCGGACCGGCCAGCAGCCAAGTCGCGTTTTCCAGCGGAATTCTGCGAGGGGGCCTTCTCGGCGGCGCGATGGCTTCGCTTGGCTTTACCACACCCTCCGCTGTGATCATGATTGCCTTCGGGCTTGCCTTGCGAAAGGTAGATTCCTCAAGCGCTTTTCCCTGGCTGGCAGGGTTGCGATTGGCCGCGGTCGCCATCGTCGCGCAAGCCCTGATCGGTATGTATCGAACCCTCTGTCCCGACCGGATCCGCTCGGCCATTGGGATTTTGTCGGCATTGACGGCTCTCGCTTGGCCTTCAGTCACTGTACAAATCGTCATTATGGTGGCTGGCGGCCTCCTTGGTTATCTCATCTTGGGGTCAGGTCATCGATTCCCATCATTTCAGCAAAAGACCGGCAATCCGAACCTCCAATGTGCTTCGGCGTCCACTCCCGCAGCGATTTCAAACACGGAAAAGGTGCTCCCCGCTTTTTGGTCGCCAACAGCCTGGTTGTTGTTCCTTGTCCTGCTCTTCGGACTTCCTCTCCTCGCTCATCTGACTGGATCGGACTCGCTGGCTGCCGTGAACAGCTTTTATCGGTCGGGCGCACTCGTGTTCGGGGGAGGTCATGTGGTCTTGCCCCTGCTCCATAACTCCGTGGTGGCCAATGGGTGGGTTTCCGAACACGATTTCATCGACGGCTATGGCGCCGCGCAGGCCTTGCCAGGACCGTTGTTCACATTTGCCGGCTTTCTTGGCACGATCGGAGCGCCAGGAGGAGTGCCCGGGGGCGTTCTCGGTCTCCTGGCAATCTTTCTCCCGGGCTGGTTACTGATCTTGGGTACATTGCCTTACTGGCGTCAATTGGGCACAAATCCCCTCCTCCGGGCCGGACTGCGCGGCACTAATGCGGCGGTGGTCGGCATTCTTGCCGCTGCCTTTTACCGCCCGATCTGTATCCAGGGCGTAAGTACATACCAGGACCTCGCTTACGGGTTGTTGCTCCTCGCCCTGCTGACTTTGGCCCGGTTTCCAAGCTGGCTAGTCGTGCTGATTGCGGCCTTGATCGGAGAATTTTTGTTACGGTGAATCTGTGGTTTAACCGTATTCAGACGTGAAACGTGAAACGACGGACGTAAAACGCGAAACGATCCCGGTGGTCACCATCGTGGGCCGCCCCAATGTCGGAAAATCCGCCCTGTTCAATCGCCTCGTAAAGAAACGAATGGCAATTGTTCACGATCAGGCCGGTGTGACTCGCGACCGACTGGTCGCCGAATGTTCTCTCGGTTCGGTTCGCTTTCTCGTTGTTGATACCGGCGGGATCGGCGTCGCGACAGGCGAAACGATCGATCAACAGGTGCACCACGAAACGGACTTGGGCGTGAGTATGGCCGATCTCATCCTTTTTGTCGTAGACGGGCGAGATGGGCTTACCCCGCTGGACGAAGAAGTCGGTCGCCAATTGCGCCGGACGAAGAAGCCGGTCATCGCCGTGGTTAACAAGATCGACCATGACAACGTGGATTCATCCGAGTTTACCCAATTGGGTTTTGGAAAACTGGTCCTCGTCAGCGCGGCCCATGGTTTAGGTATCGACCGTCTGCTGGCTGAGATTGCGGGTCTTCTCCCGCCGGCGCCTGGTCCAGAACTGCCGACCTTCGATTCCGCAATCAGGTTGGCGATCGTTGGCCGGCCGAACGTTGGGAAATCCTCACTGATTAACGCGATTTTGCAGGATCGACGAACAATCGTGAGCGATGTTCCCGGGACGACACGCGACGCGGTCGATATTCCCTACGAACGGTCTGGTCGCCGGTTTGTGCTGGTTGATACCGCCGGAATCCGGGCCCGGGGAAAGCATAACACCTCAGTCGAGGTCTTCAGTGTGATGCGCTCCGAGAAAAGCATTGAGCGAGCTGACCTCTGCCTCCTCGTCATCGACGCTACGCAGGGTGTAACTGCGCAGGACAAGAAAATTGCCCGCCTAATCGGGGAGAATCGCAAACCGTGTCTGATCGTCGCGAATAAGCTGGACCTGGTAAAGCCGGAGTCCGCGAGCGCTGGATTCATGGAAAGCATCATAGAACAAATTCGCGCCGGCCTTTTCGCGCTCGATTACGCTCCGGTCACTGTTCTTTCGGCCAAGACTGGCGAAGCGCTCGGCCGGCTCTTCCGCAGCTTTCGCCAGATCGAAGAGCAGGCCAAGCGGACGATCGGAACAGGCCGTTTGAATCGCATCCTCCGGACGGCTCAAGAAAGTCAGCCCCCACCGGCCCACGGCGGCAAGCGTCTCAAGATCCTTTATGCGACTCAGCTGAACAACGATCCAACACGCAGCCTTGCTCCGCCCGTTTTCCTGCTCTTTGTCAACCAGGCACAGTTACTAACCCCGGTTTACCAGCGCTATCTGGAGAAAGCGATCCGCCGGGAGATCGAGTATCAGGGCTTGCCGCTTGTCTTTCGATTGCGCGGCCGGAGCGTACGAGCGGGAAATGGGTAGCTGTAGAGTTCAGCAGTTCGAGTTGAGCGGCTTGAGATGTAGTCCGGACGGACTCGGGCGTCTCGGACTCCCAAGTAGCACTGGCATCCTGCCGGTTCAAAAGCTGACAAGCTGGAAGCTTATCCTACCTTGAAGTCCGACTGACCCGAGGCCGTCCGCGCTGCACGCTCAAGCCGCTCAGCAAACGTGTGGCACCGCATCAGGGTCTCATCCATCGAAGCATCGTCGACGACAATCACCTCATGGACCTCCGGCAAAAACCGAAAAATGCATTCGAGAACACCAACAACGGTTTGCTCTTCATTGAAAGCTGGCGCAACGATACTAGGTGTCCGTTCGTTCATCGTGTCTTGGGCGCGTTACCAAGCCCGTGTCTTTTTTGATTAAAGCGGGCTGAAGTCAAGCAGACGGTTACCCCCAGGGCAAGAAGACTTTATCGAAGGAAGAGAGAAACCATGCCAAACCCCGGATCCTGTCTACTCAGTGGAAGCGATCGGGCGCCTTTTTCCCAAGGGCGCCACGTCGGTCCGTGTAATCCCCAAGAAATTGTCCATGTGACAGTCTACATTCGCCGGGGCAACGAGGAAAGGCTGCGCGAACGCGTCCAGGCCTTGCAGCAAGGACGCGAAAGTCAGCCGATCTCTTCGGAAGATTTTGCCAGAGAGTTTGCTGCGGAGCCGGCCGACATCGCGCGAGTGACGCAGTTTGCCTCTGAGCATGGATTGAAAGTGGAAGAGGAAAACGCGGCTCGCGGTTCGATGGTCTTGTCCGGCTCCATTGCGCAGATGCAGTCGGCTTTCCAAGTAGATCTCCAGAATTATCAAGTGGGCAGCAGCCTTTTTCGGATCCGTCAAGGCGGCATCTATATCCCCGAGTCGCTCCGCGACGTCATACGGGGCGTTTTCGGCCTCGATAACCGGCCTCAAGCGGCGACTCATTTTCGGTTGCTGCCGCCGGATCAGGCGGCGCAGAGATCCTATGATCCGACCACGGTAGCCGGCATTTATCAATTTCCGGCCAATTTGAACGGTCAAGGGGAAACGGTTGGCATTATTGAACTGGGCGGCGGTTACCAGGATTCGGATTTGCAGACGTACTTTGCGGGTCTGAACATCAATCCTCCGCCAACGGTTTCGGCGGTTTCGGTCGATGGCGGCCAGAATTCCCCAAGCGGAGACGCCAACAGCGCCGACGGCGAAGTCGAACTGGATATCGAAATCGTGGGTGCGGTTGCGCCTGGCGCTGCGCAGAAAGTCTTCTTTGCCCCAAATACTGATCAGGGCTTTATCGATGCCATTTCCACTGCGATCCACGATGCGGATGTAACAGTGGTTTCGATCAGCTGGGGTCAGGCCGAATCAAGCTATACTGCGCAATCTCTGGCTGCTTACGAACAGGCTTTCCAGGACGGAGTAGCTCTGGGAAAAACTGTTCTGGCGGCCGCAGGCGACAGTGGATCGACTGACGGGGTGAGCGACGGAAACAATCACGTCGACTTCCCGGCCTCGAGTCCTTATGTCCTTGCGTGTGGCGGCACTACGCTCGTCGCTTCCAGCGACAACTCGACGATCACCTCGGAAACTGTGTGGAATGAACTGGCTCAAGGTGAGGGTGCGACGGGTGGCGGCGTCAGCGATAACTTCCCCAAACCCAGTTATCAAGCCGCAGTCAATGTGCCAGCGCCCACCAGTTCGTCGGGCGGACGCGGTGTGCCAGACGTCGCCGCCGATGCCGATCCGGTGACAGGGTATAACGTACTGATCGATAGTGGAAAGGCGGTCGTTGGGGGCACGAGCGCCGTTGCGCCGCTTTACGCAGGCTTGTTTGCCAGAATTAATCAAGCGCTCCGCGAGCAAGGAAAGCCATCGGCCGGCCTCGTACATGCCAAGCTTTACCAAAACCCAGGCGCCTTCAATGATATCGTCAGCGGCAACAACGGAGCTTTTCAAGCCGCTCCCGGCTGGGACCCAACGACCGGTCTGGGCAGCCCAAACGGCACAAAGCTGCTCGCAGCTTTAGAAACAGCGACGGGAGCGGCTTGAGCGATAGCGCGAACGGCCTCAATTCTGGATACCGTGCCGAAGGTTCAGCAAAAAAAGGTGGTCATGATAACAGGTTCGAGTGACACTTGACGCACGCAGCTTAAGCGGGGCACTGCCATGTCAATGATAGGCAATACATCTTATGATCCTTGGCCCCCTTTTTCCTACCCAGAGTTCGCGGCCACCCAACACCTTCTCCATATGGGCTTACAGGTGCTAGGCAAGTTAAAGCTGAAAGAGCCGTTTCAACCGCAGTGGGCTGAAGTGCCTCTCTGGCTCAGTGGGCGGGGATTGACAACAGGACCGATCCCCTATGCTGGCGGCGCGTATGAAGTCACCGCCGATCTCATTTCTCACCAGGTGGGGTGCGTGACCAGTTGGGGATTCTCGGGTCACTTCGAATTGGGGCCAATGTCTGTCGCGGAATTTGTGCACTTCCTCTTTGATCTGCTCCGTAAAGCTAGCGTTGATATTTCCATCAACTTGACACCGCAGGAAGTGCCCCTTGCCATTTCGTTTGATCAAGACAAGCAGCAACGCCCATACGAGCCAGCACTTGTAAATAGTTGGTGGCGAATCCTCCTGAGCGCGCAACGCGTTATGCAGGTCTTTCAGGGACGATTCAAAGGCAAGACTCAGCCCATTGGTCTCATGTGGGGAACGCTCGACATTCGCGACGCGCGCTACAACGGCAAGCCCGCTTCACCGGGTGCGAACGCAGACTACATCCGACGTAACGCAATGAATGAGGAGCTAGTCGAGGTGGGATGGTGGTCTGGCAACGCCGCTTACCCCAAGCCGGCGTTCTATTCCTTCACCTTCCCGCTGCCCGCGGGAATCGAAAACGCAAGGGTCAACCCACCAGCTTCGCGATGGGACTCGGCCATGGGCGAGTTTCTTTTTGACTACGACGACCTTCGCAACTCGAGAGACCCTGACGGCGATCTGCTGTCGTTTTTCGAGTCCACCTACCAGGCTGGTGCAGAGCGCGCCGGCTGGGATCCGAGTCTCGTTGGTAGCGGAAGACCTGCGTAGGCCTGCGCCCCACGACGCGGACGGCCTCGGGTCCTGCACCAGATGGCGCCGGCATCCTGCCGCTTCAAAAAGCCGACAAGCTGGAAGCTTATCCTACCTTAAAGTCCGACAGACCCCGGCGCCGTCCGCGCTACGCTAGGTGCTCAACCCGCTCCCATTACAGCCCGCTTGGGTGCCGCATGACGTAACCGTCGGCGGGGCGTCCCCTGGTCAACCATTGCCGTCCGTGCGCACCGTCACCGTATCCGGTGTCAAAACGAAGGCCGGCCACGACCAGAAAAACATGACCCCGATGCGCGTAGACCGTGTTCCATTTTCCCGATCCTGATTCTCCGTACTCTCGAAAATAGTCGGAAGGATTCGGTGTATTCAAACGCCCGATTGCATGGAGGACGTAGGAGGCAGCGCCGGAACAGTCGTACCCTTCGTCGTAAAAAGTGCGGTGGCCTCCGCCGTAAATGTATGGCTTGCCAACCAGATCGTTTCCCGCGGCGATCGCTTGCTGCACAACTCGAGGCGCGAGCGGCGGTGTCACAGCTTGTCGATCAACCACGTACGCGGTCCGGCCGGGAACAAAATGATAGACATAAGGTGGCGTCGATTCGCATCCCCCAAACAACATAACTGCCAGGGCAAACAACCCAATCCATTGATATCTCCGCATTGATCGGCCGTTATATCCGA
The DNA here is from genome assembly GCA_963731325.1 of uncultured Verrucomicrobiae bacterium. Taxonomy (GTDB): domain Bacteria; phylum Verrucomicrobiota; class Verrucomicrobiia; order Chthoniobacterales; family JAFAMB01; genus CAVSUL01. Next base: position 30,088 of record CAVSUL010000003.1, on the reverse strand, counting down.
CCAGCCGTCGTCGCGCCAAGTCACAACTGCTCGCCGGCGCTTGATTGGCCATCGGCTATCAGCTTCGGCTATTGGTCATTTGCCTAACATCATGACTTGCGGAAAGAACAGATAGAAGAGTACTCCAATCAGGATCAAATAAATCAGCAGGAGAATCGTCCAGGCCATATTATGCCGGATAACGGCGCCCTCGTTTCGGACGAATCGGCTCGTCGACACCCCGACACTCGCTGTCTGTGGAGCAACCGGTTTGCCGACCTCCGCCCCCACTGAGTTCAGCGTCGGCAAAAGAAGAGCCGGAAAACCAAGTAATTTCCCGACCGCTGCCTGAAACGCACCAAACATGGCATTTGTTGACGTGTTGCTGCCCGAGAGGGCGACACCAATCCAACCAAGGATGGGCGCTACGATAATGAACCAGGGCCCGATTTTGGAGAACCCATACGCCAGGGATCCCGCCATACCCGAAAAATTGAAGACAAACGCAAGGCCAAAGATAAAGATGCCGACCAGGCAAGCCCCCCACATCTGGTGCCATGTTTTCTGAAGTACCTCACTGAACTGACTCCCGTTCAGCCTCAGGAGCAAGGCCACGGCAATCCAGGAAGCCATGATGGCCGTGCCGCCAGAAAACGGCGCCCAGACAAACGCGGCCGCCACCTTGCTCCCTTGTGCAATCGATGATCCAGCAACGACCGAGAGTTTAAACGGGGCATATTTTGGAAGGACCGACCAAGGGCCCGTCCACAGCACAACAATCACCAGAAGGACGAAGAACGGCAGCCAGGCGAGAAAAATATCGCGAGGCTGTTGCCGATCGCTGGTAGCTCCAAATCGGGCTTGGTCTGCCTTCGAGACAGGAACGCCGCCGTACCCAAGCACTGTTTTCGGTTGCCAAAACTTCAGCAGGATCAGCAGCGCAGCGAAACACACGATCGCTCCGGATACGTCCGGCAGGTAGGGTCCGAGAAAGACGGCGACCGGGAACTGGCCGGCAATGTAACCAAGCGAGCCGACGATCGCCAAAGGCCAGCCATCGCGAAATCCTTGCTTGCCGCTCACGAGATAAATGAGAACCCACGGCGGAAGCAGCGCCAGCACAGCGACGACATGGCCGACCGAACCCGACAGTTGTAATAGCGGCAACCCCGTCACCGCCGCCAAAGCGATAATTGGAGCGCCCAGCGCGCCGTAGGAAACCGGGGCATTGTTAGCAATGGCGGCGACTCGAATCGCGTCAATATCCGGGATGCCAAGCGAAATCAGGATCGGGGCAACGAAAGCCCATGGATAACCGAAGCCGACCAAACCTTCGAGAAGTGCTCCGAAAGCCCAGGCAAAAAGCATCGTCTGAACGCGTACGTCGGCGGTCCCTTGCGCGATCAGCCATCGGCGAAATTTAACAATGGTCTTCTCGCTGGGAACGGCATGCTTTGTCGTTCGAACCCTCGGTCTGAGCCGCGCTCCGCGCCAATCCCAAAGCGGCGACAAGTCGCACGCGCTCCAAGACGCTATTGGCAGCTGCGCGGGAGGGTGAACTGACGGTGTGCGACGTCGCCTTCGCCGAAATCGCCCCCGCTTTCCATTCGCCGGCCCGAGCGCTGGCTCCGCGAAATTGGTAGGGTCAAGCTTCTGCTTGACCGGATTTCGCGTCCGGCGAGCAAGGCGCCGACCCCGGTCAAGCAGGAGCTTGACCCTACCGAAAAACGCGGATCGCCGACTAACGCGGAACGGGCTCTCAGCCCCGTGCTCACGTGTAGGACAATGGTGTCGTCGTAACTCGTTAAATCGGTGAAATCGGTGGTTAAACCTCTCCCTAATCTGTGGATTAACCCTAAATGACCTTATCCACCGTGATCGGCAAATCGCGCACTCGCTTACCCGTTGCGTGATAAACAGCATTAGCCACCGCAGCCGGTGTTCCGACAATTCCTATCTCACCTACCCCGCGTACACCCAAACTGTTGAGGTTCTGATCAGGGACATCTAACAATTCAATCGTGAACTCGGGTGGAAAATCGGTACTGACCGGCACATGGTACTCGGCGAGATTGGCGTTAACCATACGGCCGGTCTTCAGATCCGGGATGGTCGCTTCCAGCAAAGCCGCGCCAATACCCATCGTGATCCCCCCGATAAGCTGGCTGCGGACGAGCATCGGATTTAGGATTCGTCCGACGTTGTAGGCGCCCACGACGCGACTGACTCGGATCTCGCCCAGATCCGGATCGACTTTCACCTCAACAAAGATGGCTCCGAAGGAGAACGTGGCCAGCTTCTCGAGCGACGCCGGCGCTGTCGCGCTGCCTTCCACTACGATTGGTCCGCCCCGGTTCTTCGTGATCAGGTCAGCGAACGACACCTGCACCGGCGACTCATGACTAGCGGCGAGCCCGTGCCCGGTGGTCAGATAACCACCGCGTAAAACCAGCTCACCGTCCGGCACACCTTCAAAAGCACCACTGTTCCGCGCAACCGCGATCAGCTTGGTCCGCAGGGCTTCGCAAGCAGCCAGTACCGCCGGCCCAACACTGGAAGTCAGCCATGAACCGCCATTGACCGGCGCCATGGGAAAGTTCGTATCGCCTAACTCGAACCGCACTTTGGCGATCGGCAGTCCGAGCGTATCCGCCACAATCTGGGTCATCGCGGTGTAGGTGCCGGTGCCGGATTCGTGCGTCGCGCTCTGCACCGTTACGCCGCCATCCTCTCTGACGGCGATCCGAGCAGCGGCTGGTTGCTGGCCGGCCGGATAAATGGCGGTGGCCATCCCCCAGCCGACTAACCGGCCATCCTTGTCTCGCATCGAGCCCGGCGCCCCTTTGCGTGAGGCCCAACCGAATCGGTTAGCAGCGGTCTCATAGCACTCCCGGAGATGTTTGCTCGACCACGGCTTACGATTGAATTCGTCCTGTTCCGCGTAGTTGCGAAGGCGGATCTCGAGAGGATCCATCTTCAGCTGGGTTGCGAGGTCATCCATCGCACACTCCAGGGCATAGATTCCCGGGGTCTCGCCCGGTGCACGCATCGGGCAGGGAGTCGGATAATTCAGATTAACCAGGCGGTGACCGATCGCAACATTGGGACAGGCATAAAGCAGCCGGGTCAGGCTTCCGCACGGCTCCGTATAATTATAGTCCGCCGAGGAATGGGTCAGCGTTTCATGCTTGAGCGCGGTCAGATGTCCGTTTTCATCGGCGGCCAACGCGATCGTCTGAAGAGTTTGTGCTCGCTGTCCCAAAGAATCGAACATCGTCGGTCGCGACAAGGCGAGGCGGAGCGGCCTTTTTACTAACTGCGCGGCGGCAATTGTTACCAGGAAATAACCCCAGCTGAACCCCTTTGACCCGAAATGGCCGCCGAGATACGGACAGATGATTTGCACGTTCTCGGGCGATAACCCAAACACGCTGGAAACGACCTTCCGAGTCAAATCAACGCCCCGAGTGGACACGTGCACGGTTAGCCGGTCGGGGCCGTCCCACGCCGCCAGCGCAGCGGCAAGTTCGATTGGATTATGGTTTTCAATCGGTGTGCCGTACGTGAACTCGATTTTTCTCTCTGCGGGCGCAGCGCTTAACGCCTGTTCGACGTCACCGATTTGATCCTGCAGTTTGACGCGACCTCCCCAGATTTGCGGTCGAAAAGCTTTGTCTTGCTCCCGTCGAAGGTCAGTCCTGGGTTCATCTGTTTCGTACCGGATTCGCACCAGCGAGGCAGCGTACCGCGCTTGCTCGAAAGTTTCGGCGATCACAACTCCCAGGAGATCGCCTTGCCGATGAACCTTGTCGTCCTGCAGCGGTATTCGGCTTTCGCCAGGCACGCCCTCCTTGGTGAGTTCTTCCGGAATTGGCCGCAACGCCGGCGCGTTGCGAGAGGTCAGGACACCAATGACGCCCGGAGCGGACTCTGCCCTGCTGGTATCGATCTCCAGAACGCGTCCGGCCGCGATGGTGCTTTGAATAAGCACTCCGTGAGTCATCGCCTCGGGCCGGAAATCGGCGGTGTAAACGGCTTTACCCATAACCTTGGCCGTCCCATCAACCCGTTCGATCGGCTTACCCAGCACTGGAGGTTCATTCATAAAACCGGTATCCCGACACTCATTTGCGGCTAAGCGCTGGCTAGCTTGAGCGCGCGCCGAATCGCTCGCCGAGCCAGCTCGATTTTAAATTGGTTGTGTTCGTACCCATGGGCATTCTCAAGGGCTCGATCTGCCGCCGCGCGAAAGACGTCATCCGTTGGCGCTGCGTTCGTGAGAGCTTCTTCCGCTTCACTGGCGCGCCAAGGTTGGTGAGCAACGCCGCCTAACCCTAAAGCGGCTCGCTTGATCCGGCCGTCTTGCATGGTTAACACAGCCGCGACGCTCACCAGCGCAAAAGCGTAGTTAGAACGATCACGCACCTTCAGATATACCGAGTGCGCGGAATCAACTAATGGCGGCAGATCGATGTGAGTAACGAGTTCATCCGGAGCTAAGTTGGTGTCTCGCTCGGGCTGGGAACCCGGCAGCCGGTGGAATTCACGAATCGGAATCGTTCTTTCACCTTGCGGTCCCAGCACGCGGACCGTCGCATCCAAAGCAACGAGTGCCACACACATGTCACTGGGATTAACCGCAATACAGTGATCGCTCTGTCCTAAAATGGCGTGGATTCGATTGTATCCGGTCAGCGCTCCACAGCCCGACCCCGGATTTCGCTTATTGCAGGCTGGAAAATTGGGATCGTAGAAATAGTAACACCGGGTTCGTTGCAAGAGATTACCACCGACCGTCGCCGCGTTCCGAATCTGCGGGCTCGCTCCGGACAACAGCGCCTGGGTCAGGACAGGATAACGTTCCCGGATTAATCCGTTCTCCGCGAGCGCTGAGTTGCGCACGAGCGCACCGATTCGCACCCCTGCGTTACCCGGTAGTTCGGTGATCTCGGAAAGCGGAAGTCGGTTAATGTCAACCAGGAGAGCGGGCTGTTCGACTCCCATCTTCCAGAGATCGAGCAGGTTAGTGCCGCCGGCCAAAAACCGGGCGTGCTCCTCGTTACTCTTCAGCGCTGAAGAGACATCGATTGCTCGGAGATAACGAAAACTGTTCACACTCTTATCCCGTGTTGCTCTGCAGCGATTGACCTATCTGAACGTCGCGGATCGCCGCCACGATATTGGGGTAAGCACCGCACCGACACAGATTGCCGCTCATCCAGGTCGCAATCTCGTCGTCACTCCTGGCGTGACCCTCACTCACGCAAGCCACCCCGGAACAAAGCTGTCCGGCCGTGCAATACCCGCATTGAAAAGCGTCATGCCGAATAAAAGCGGTTTGCAAGGGATGCAGTTTGCCATCCCTGGCTAATCCTTCGACCGTGGTAATCTCGTCACCTTCATGCGTTGCCACGAGGGACAGACAGGAATTAATCCGGGCGCCGTTGACCAGCACCGTACACGCGCCGCATTGACCGTGGTCGCACCCTGTCTTGCTGCCGGTCAGGCGAAGATTTTCCCGGAGGAAATCGAGTAAGGTTGTTCGAACATCCGTTTCTTCGCGGTAATCGGTTCCGTTGACACGCAGGGATACGGTTATTCGGGGAACACCGGCCGCCTCATTTGGCGTAGCCGACTTTTCTTCCGAATCCGTGCCTTGGATCGACTTGGTCCCGGCGCCAGCTAGCGCGGACGATCCGAACACCATCAAAGCGCCGGTCCCCGCCAGCCGTTTAAGAAAGGAACGCCGGGTCGCCGGATCCAGCGTCCGCAAAACTTCCTCCATCCAGGCGTGCTCGCGATCGCTGCTGTCGGTCGGATCCTCTATGCCCATATTTAACATTCCCAATCCAGCGGCTCCCTGGATGCATCCCACAGAGAAAAAGCTTTGGAGTGCGTCCGACCCACCTCCGCCACCGCTACGCTCGGTTACGGCGCGCGACTCGTCGCCGCTTTGAAACCGCGCGGAGCGCGGCAAGCTATCATAAAATCAACGATTCAGGGCGCGCCCGCCCTCCGTTATCGGCTATCGGCGATTGGCGATTGACCGTTGGCGCTCGTGCCCGTCGGGCCGCGTCATATTCTGACCTGTCCCTCTCTGGCCTTTTGTCCCTCTCTGGCCTTTGAGCTATATTCTAAAACGAAAACAGGAGGCAGATCGGAACATGTTCAAGCTACGATTCCGAAAAAGGGTCAAGCTCGCTCCTGGATTGGCCCTGAATTTTAGCAAAAGCGGGCTTAGTCTCTCGCTCGGCGGTCGTGGGAACTCGGTAAACTTCGGCAAACGAGGAATTAAACAGACCGTTGGTCTGCCGGGCACAGGCGTCAGCTTTTCCGAATTCAATAGCTGGGCGAAAGTCGCCGGCAAAAAGGGGCGGATAGCCGACACTCCTCGCGGGTCGAGCCGACTCCAACACCTGAACGAACCTGTCTTTCGAAACGCTAAAGAGCAGGAATACTACCAAAGCAGGCTCACGGACGAAATCGGACAGAAAGCAGTTTCGTTGTTGACCCCCTATGAGACACGCATTTGGCGTCAAATACATGGTCGAACAGAGGCCGGAATTACCGATCGTGGCTGCTACTCGAAAGCGGAGCTGAATGTGATTTGCAAGTGGCTGAAGCTATCAAAGCAATTGATCGACTCGGGATGGACCCCTGACACCATCAACCAACCGGGATTGGAGCAACCGAAGGAGAATTCAGCGCCACAGCGGGAGTTATCATCACTGTCGGAAGAGCTTCAGCCAGCGCGACTGCCACCACCATTAGTAGAGCATGTAAGAAAGCCATTATCTCGAGGGAGATGGGTCGTCAGACTGCTTCTGATTATAGGAGGCGTTTGGATCCTGTTGGATCTGTTAGCGCATTGGGCGCATTAGGCGTTGACATAATCCCCTACCCCGAAGCGGCCGTTTCCCAGACAGCGCGGCGTAGCCGCAACCACATCGTTCTCGTTCTCGTCGTCGCCCTCGTCCTCGAACATAGACGGCTGGCACCAGGTTGAACTGAGAGCGGTCCTGTAGCGCGGAACTTGTCGCGCCGTAGTGCTGCGAAGCGGGCACGAAGGCCGACGGTCTCCTCCGTGTTCGCGAGGTAACGCATGAGGCGCGTCTTACCCGAGGACGAGGGAGAAGACGAGGTCGACAAATCCTCGCAGCATGAAAAAATCGTCGCCGAATTGATCGATTTTTCAGGATAGTAGTACGAAGATAACGTAACTAAATATCCGCCAAACGCCGCTTTCGGAAAAAAATCATTTTCCTTCTTCTTTGCGGTTTTTGTGAACTTCTGTTCAAAATTCCTATGCTTTCTTCGGGCGCACGCCGGGTGCCGTAGCCCCTCAACAAATCCGTGAAATCTGTGGTTTAACCGCTAATCTCTGTTTTCACCTCCAGATGTTGAATCAGCTTGCTTTGTGTGGCTCAATGTGTGAACATTCACACATGGCGACCAATCTTGATCTGGACTCGGCTCTGATCGAGCGTGCGCTCGAGGTGAGTGGTGAACGTACGAAGAAAGCAGCTGTTACTCGAGCGCTGGAAGAGTTCATCGCTCGACGCCACCAGAAGCGCTTGCTCGATCTAATGGGCAAGCTGCAGTGGGAAAAAGAGTTTGACTACAAAGCTGAGCGTTCTCGCTCGTGAACTTATTTGTCGATACGAGCGTCTGGTCATTGGCGTTTCGCCGTGATGGGCACCCGGCAAGCGAAATCGTTGCTCTGCGACAGGCCTTGGAACGAGGCGAAACGATTGTAACCACCGGGCTCGTCTTGCAGGAGCTCCTGCAAGGGTTCGCTGGACCTCGCGCCCGCCAACCAATTATCGATCGATTTGCGGCTTTGCCGTTTCTTGGTCCGGACCGGCAAGACCATATCGAGGCTGCTGACTTACGAAATCAATGCCGCCGTTCCGGCCTGCAAATTGGAACCATTGATGCTTTACTCGCACAATTGTGCATTCGTCACGAACTGATCCTGCTGACAATCGACAAGGATTTTACCGCAATTGCCTCGCGTTCCGCGCTGCATCTTTGGAAGGCAGTTCTTTAGGGGAACAAGGGTGTCGCCATCTCCAGGTAGCGACAGAACGCATTTGCCAATATCACGCAAGCGCCGAATTGACTTCTTGGAGGTTGAATTTCTCTGGATCAAAATCTTTATCCAGCCATTCCAGTAGCTCGGCATACTCCTTTCGAAGGGGGTGTTTAGGATCAGCTCGGACCGCCAGCAGTTCCATATACTGGATCGGTCCGCCGCAATCTTCCGGAGGACAGTTTCGTTTTCCGGCCACGCACTGCGGTCGACCCTCCTCCTTGACTTCCTCTCACGTTGAATTTCAGCCTTACAGCTTCCAGCAAGCTACGTTCAGCAATTTCTTCCAGCACAACAACGTGCTCCCAATCGTCGCCAAAATCGTAGGTGTAATGGAAGGGCCTGCCTGGCTGTTTGAGTCTTGAATTGAGCCGGATCCGATTCTCATCCTTCACCTCAGGAGGCGAATCTTCATCTTTCATGCCGATACGCTCTTCATCCAGGTCGAACTCGTGAAGGTGCGAATCGGTCCATCCCATCACGCGTTGAATCACCTCGTGCAGATCGCCGAACGTGAAAGTGCTGGGAACCAGAAACCTTCGCCAGACCGGTGGCTTGATATAAGCGAGTGAGATCTTGAATTGCAGCATTTTCATCGATTGCATAGTGACTCCGAGAACCCTCTTTATCCAGCGACGAAAACAATTCATTGTTTGGACGGTGTTTCACGGAGGAAGAAAGTCACCAGGTTCGGGTCCTGTATCCGAGCGAAATTTGACACTCGGATTATACTTGGTCCATGACGGTGGCGGTATCGAACTTAGTCGGAACAGGAATTTCACGGTCCCAGATGCGGCCCGGCTCAGTAAGGTTTCGTCCCGACGCATCCAGTATTGGCTCGAACGAGCAGAATACGAAGGTTCAAGGCCCGTCCGCCCAAGATTATGGACCGGACAATATCGCCCAATTGATGATAAAATCGTTCTTGGCTTTCTGGATCTGCAAGAGGTCCGGTTTGTCGATGCTTTTCTGAAAGTTGCGTATCATGGCGAGTCTTGCGGCGCGCTCATGAGATCGCAAAAAGCAGATATTCCACCGAGCGCCCCCTTTGTACGCGACAATTTGCGACCGACGAGCAGCAACGATGGACCTCGCCTAAGTAAAAGATCACGCGCGGCACGGAATGGTCCCGAGCTGATCAATCCCATTATCAGCGACCCATGATCCGAGCCGGAACAGGCTGTCGCTTAACGTTTCTGAGCGGACGAGGTCGCGTGGAATAAGTGCAGCCGGATGTGGAACATCGGATGAAACGTCTCGCTTGAGATCGATCGTTCGATTGAGCTCATCAATCCCAACGAGCGTGCCGGCACTCTTCTGAGTGCGTGGGTCATGCACACTTTTCGCGCGAATCGATGGCATGCTCCTGCAGAGGGAATTGGTAACGATAAATTAGCGACCTCTTTTCCTGTCCGACTACCCCAAGATTAGGTTAGTCCACCTAAAGCGCTCTTATCCTCCAGCAGTTCCCTCTCGGCCAGTCCGCACAGCCGGTAATATTCCCACCATGTCGATTTCTCCTCGCGACGATGCCAGTCCAACATCTGGGCGAGCAGCCAACGCGCGTACTGCTCCCCCTCCAAGCGTAGTTTGGTCGGATGGTAAATCAGCCAGGAACTTTTTTTTAAGCCCTTCAACGCGCACGCGGTGCTCCTTCAGCTTTTTCCTTGGCTCACGAGGTTTCGGCGCCGGCCGTGACAGCAGATGACCGCTGCGCATTTCCTCCTCACGTCGTCGGTCTTCGAGCCAATCGCGCAACCGCAACGCCGAGAGACAATCATCCCGGTTATACATCTGGATCGTGGCGCGAAGCTGTTCGGTTGCTTCCCGGCCGTCACCAAGCGTTAGCGGCCTCGAAGGTTTGTAGGGCGACAACCGCCTCCCGAGCCGGAACTGTTCGGACAAAATCATAGAGAGCTTCGATCTTCTTGATCGAATAGCTCTCGACCGAAGCCCTCAGCGGATGGCGCACAATCCGATAGAGGTCGACAAAGACTTGGGCCCAGAGAAATCGATCGACTTTGTCGATGCAAACGCTGTGCCGGGCGGCCAGACGTTTGATCGCGGTCTGCTCGTACGAACCATAATGATAAATGTGGAGATCGGGGTGAGGCTTTTGGCGCTCGGTAATGGACGCGATCAACTGCTCAAACGTTTTCTTTTCGGCGGCAGGATCGAACGACCACCGAGTTTCATACTGCGGTTCCGCTTCCTCGTTTTTCGGGACCGTCACCGTGCCGATCAGATATTCGAGGCCGGTCTCGAACACATAAGGTACCGCTTCAAAATCTAGGAAAATATCGCCCGCAGAAAGGAGCCGGCAATGCAGCGAGACCTTTCTCCGGCTCAGAGAATGGTAACAGCTCGTAAACCGGTCGGCCTCGATCTCGTCCTTGCACCTGTAGTTGAGCCTGATTTCGAATGCGACTCACCGCCGCCTCGCCGATCCGCTCGATCTTCGGTTCAAGCGGAAGAGCGAGGCTAGCCAGCCGGGCCATAGTATCGATCTGCCGGAGACCGAGTTCTTCGCGTTGCCGCCGAGTGGATTCTGGCGACAAACGAGAGATGATCATCCGCGCCTTTGTTGATCACACAGCGCAAACCAGGAACAAACGTCACAAAGCTCGACCGGATCCGGGTAAGTTTCCGACGAAGCCTTGGAGGCTTCGTCAAAATCGTGTTTTACCTTGCGGAAATAGGCCAGGTAGTGCGGTACCGCGAACTTCTCGGGCACCTCGCCGGAACCGAGCACGACATACATCCACTCGGGTAAGACTCCTTAAATTTTTGAAAGCAGGTCCGAATAAAAACAGAGTTGTAGAATTGCCCGGGCCTTGGTCGAGCGCGCCAGCTTCGTCTCAACCACCTCGTAGGAAAAATCACCGAGCGGACTGGGACTGTTCGTCCGGATGAGGAAATCCGCCTGACCGATCCAAGAGCCACTCCGAATCGTGGCCTGGTAGATCGCATCAGCTCCCTGGCGGATCGCTTCAACGTAAGCGTCTTACTAACTCCATCTGGCGGTTGAGCGGGTATCCGTTTGACTAACTGCATGGGCGCGACGGCGGATTATCAGCCGATCGTGCGGATTATTTGCGGGCGCCCAAAGCGATGGAGCGAATCTACACCTTTAATTTGCAGTCTTTTCTGAGGCGGTTAAACAACTCCTCAGTTACTTCCTCTATAGACTTTTTCGCTGTGTCGAGTACGAGATGAGGCCGTGTCCAGTCTTCGTAGGTTCGTTCGAGAACAGCTTGCCACGTGGGCCAGGATAGCCCATCGATGTCAGCGTTGCGAGTCTCCACTCGTCTGCGATGTTCGGACGGATCAGAGCAGATGACCTCGATTTCGATCGCATCCTTTGACGCATCCGCTGCCACCGAAAGCCAAGCGTCTCGGGTTATGTTCAACGGGTTTACTGAATCGGCCACAACCGTTCGTCCGATGCGGAGATTTTCTTCAGCCAGCCGATAGGCCACCAGGTATCCTGCAGGGCCGACTTCTCCTTGCAGCGTGTCGCAGAAACGAAGAGCCTGCTCGATGGTGTCGACGCGCAAATAAACAGCATCCCACTCTTGCGCGACAGCCTTTGCGAGCGCCGTCTTCCCGACTCCAGGCAGTCCTCCAAAGACGATCAACATTGTCTCGGCATGATTACAATTTGGATGTACCGAGAGTCAAATGCGCCCCAGCGTGAGAAACTTCTCAAATGCTCAAGATAAAGACAAAAGATGTGACTAAAGACAAAAGATGTGACATCCGCCACGGGAAACCGAGTTGATCGCTGCAGCGCGAGGTCCGGTACGTTTGAATTGATAAATCATGTTATCTCTGCGCTGGGCTGGTTTCGGGAGGTATTTAAACGTATCCGGCTAGCGAACTATACGGCTGAGGGCGACTCCGAATTTGGTCGGTCAGTTTCGGGTAGCCCAGGCGGCGGGCGTGAGTTCGGCGATTCGACTGATTGGAAAATCACCCAAGCCCGGCAGGACGGAACCCAGATAGTCGCGCACGGGGATCTTTAGTCGGCGACAACTCTGCACTACTGAGATGATCGCCGCGACGCGGGGTCCGGCCTCCTGACTTCCCAGATGGATCCAGTTCTTGCGCCCCAGGCCGCCGGATAGGGGGTCAGGTCTAAACCTTCAACATTTAACTTGCAGCACTCGAGCTGGCGTTGCTAAAAAGGAGTGGATGGCGCGGCCTCTCCGAATCGACCTTCCCGGCGGCTGGTATCACGTCATGAGCCGCGGCTTGGAGCGACGCCAGATCTTGGCGGGGGAGCAGGCGAATCTGCGCTTTGTTGAGCTGTTGAGCAAATTGCCCGATCGCTTTGGTCTTAGAATCCATGGGTACGCTCTGATGGGCAACCACTATCATCTCCAAATCGAAACGCCGAAAGCCAACCTCAGTCAGGCGATCCAATGGTTGAATGTTTCTTATAGTACCTGGTACAATCGGCTGAATCGGCGCGTCGGTCCCCTCCTCCAAGGACGTTTCAAGGCGGTCTTGCATGATTATCAGAGCGCGGCGCTAACCATTAACCGCTACATCCATCTTAATCCAGTCCGGATCACCGCGCTCGGTGGGCATGAGGGACGGGGCGATGAGCAGCCTGCCTCGCTCACTCAGGAACTGATAAAGGCGCGAGTAGCCGCCCTTGATTATCGTTGGAGTTCCTACAACGTTTATACCGGCAAGATCCGTAATCCGGGTTGGATCACGACGGCAGCGATCCACCAGTTTTTCGGCGACCATACCTTACAGAGCTTGCGCGGCGCTTATCGCCGGCAACTTGAGGAAATGGCTGCCCTCGGACGGTGGGAAACCGCGTGGAAAAACCAAATCAGGGCAACCGTGCTCCTGGGTTCGGCGTTGTTCATCCGCCAGATGAGCGGGCGGTTGACCGGCAAGCGAAATGAACATTTAGGTCTGCGACAACTGGAGCGAGCGAAGCTGGATTGGCCGGCGATCTGCGCCGCCGTCGCTTCGGTCTGGCGGGAAGACTGGGATGAGATCTCGACTACTCGCGGTAACGGCGCCTTGGCCGCCGCCTGGTATTTGGGCCGCAACTTCGGGGGGATGCGCCTAGGTGAAATGGGGAACGCCTCCGGTGGCGTAGCTTATCCGGCCGTCAGCGCTGCGCTCAAACGCTTCGAGAAGCGTTTGCGTATAGACCGCGAATTGCAGAAGAAAATGAGAATCGTGCGAACAATGTTGAAAGTTTAGACCTGACCCTCGCCTTCTCAATCTCCGCTGCGCGAGGTAATCCGCCAACGCCTCGAAGCTGGCCGAAGCCCATCTTCATTGTCAACGGCGACGCTGGTATCAATTTATCCCCGCGACAACTCGTTCCAGGCCACCGATGAACTTCTGCCAACCGTAGTTCGCGCCCTGGTAGGCCTGCTGCTGATCCGGCCGGAAGCCCGACTGCTCCATGCGCAGGTGGGTTCCCGTGCTCGTAGGGGTGAGAGTCCAAGCGACGACACTCTCTAGACCATAGGCCGCCCACGTGTAAGACAGCGTTTTGTTCGGCTCGACTGCCGTGACCTGACAGTCGACAGCGCCCCAGTCTGCGCGAAGATTGAAACGGTGGCCCACGACAGGCTCGAAGTCGTTCTTCATGAGCCACTCTTCGATCAGGTGTGGTTGCGTGAGCGCGCGCCAGATTTTTTCTGGTGGATGCGGCATTTCTTTTTCGATCACAACTGAACGCGTAGCGGCAGTAGTCATTGGTCTCTCCTTTTGGGTTATTGATCTATCTTTTTGAGTAAGTCTTCGAGGCGGTCAAACTGGTCGTGCCAGAAGCGGCTGTAGTAGCTCATCCAGTCCACCAGCGGTGCGAGCGCTCGCGGCTGAGCGCTGTAATGGGTCTGGCGTCCCCTGTGTCGAGCGCCCACCAGGCCCGCCTGTTTGAGGATTCCCAGATGTTTCGATACCGCAGGCTGCGAGACCCCAGAGTTGTCCGTCAACATCCGCACCGTTTGTGCACCATGACGGCTGAGACGCTCGAAGAGCGCACGCCGGGTCGGGTCGGCAAGGGATTTGAACAAGACATCAGGGGCAGTCCGCATAAGGAAACCTATAGCTCGCTGGTAATGAATTAATGATAACTGTATGGTTATGGCTTGTCAAGACCGATCTCCAGCAGGTCACCCTCGGCGCGGCGGGAAAAACAAAAGGTGCCCGCGAACTAGCGCTACTTCGTGGAAATCTTGAGCTTGTCCCTGATACGCCACGCCAACCGCCTCGTTGCTCAAGGTCGATTTAGATTCCTTCGCCCGGTCGGTGTGTCGATTACGGTCGAAGGAACATCTTCGTGAGGCTTAGCGTACAATTTTTTCCGTTTGGTGTAGCGAGGCCTTAACTAGGTGCCCGCTTCCACTACAGCCCGCTCGGGTGTCGCATGACGTAACCGTCGGCCGGACGCCCGCGCATCAGCCACTGCGGCCCCTGCGCACCGTCGCCGTATCCGGTGTCAAACCGAAGCCCGGCTACGACCAGAAAAACATGACCCCGGTGCGCGTAGACCGTAATCCATTTTCCCGATCCTGCTTCTCCATACTCTCGAAAATAGTCGGAAGGATTCGGTGTATTTAAACGTCCGATCGCGTGGAGGACGTACGAAGCCGCACCCGAACAGTCGTACCCTTCGTCGTAAAAGGTGCGGTGGCCTCCGCCGTAAATGTACGGCTTGCCAACCAGGTCGTTTCCCGCGGCGATCGCCTGCTGCACAACTGGAGGCGCGAGCGGCGGTGTCACAGCTTGTCGATCAACCACGTACGCGGTCCGGCCGGGAACAAAATGATAAACATAAGGTGGCGTCGATTCGCATCCCTCAAACAACATAACTGCCAGGGCAAACAACCCAATCCGTTGATATGTCCACATTGATCGGCCGTTATAGCCGACCAGCAGTCGTCGCGCCAAGTCACAACTGCTCGCCGGTGCTTGATTGGCCATCGGCTATTGGCTGTCGGCCATTGGTCATTTGCCTAACATCATGACGTGCGGGAAAAATAGATAGAACAATACGCCGATCAGGATCAAATAAATCAGGAGGAGAATCGTCCAGGCCATATTATGCCGGATGACAGCGCCCTCGTTTCGGACGAATCGGCTCGTCGACACCCCGACACTCGCTGTCTGTGGAGCAACCGGTTTGCCGACCTCCGCTCCCACTGAGTTCAGCGTCGGCAAAAGAAGAGCCGGAAAACCAAGTAATTTCCCGACCGCTGCCTGAAACGCACCAAACATGGCATTTGTTGACGTGTTGCTGCCCGAGAGGGCGACACCAATCCAACCAAGGATGGGCGCCACGATGATGAACCAGGGCCCGATTTTGGAGAACCCATACGCCAGGGATCCCGCCATACCCGAAAAATTGAAGACAAACGCAAGGCCAAAGATAAAGATGCCAACCAGGCAGGCCCCCCACATCTGGTGCCACGTTTTCTGAAGTACTTCACGGAGCTGACTGCCGTTCAGCCTCAGGAGCAAGGCCACGGCAATCCAGGAAGCCATGATGGCCGTCCCGCCAGAAAACGGCGCCCAGACAAACGCCGCCGCCACCTTGCTCCCTTGCGCAATCGACGATCCAGCAACGACCGAGAGTTTAAACGGGGCATATTTTGGAAGGACCGACCAAGGGCCCGTCCACAGCACAACAATCACCAGAAGGACGAAGAACGGCAGCCAGGCGAGAAAAATATCGCGAGGCTGTTGCCGATCGCTGGTAGCTCCAAATCGGGCTTGGTCTGCCTTCGAGACAGGAACGCCGCCATACCCAAGCACTCGTTTTCGGTTGCCAAAACTTCAGCAGGATCAGCAGCGCAGCGAAACACACGATCGCTCCGGATACGTCCGGCAGGTATGGTCCGAGAAAGACGGCGACCGGGAACTGGCCAGCAATGTAACCCAGCGAGCCGACGATCGCCAGAGGCCAGCCATCGCGAAACCCTTGCTTGCCGCTCACGAGATAAATGAGAACCCATGGCGGAAGCAGCGCCAGCACAGCGACGACATGGCCGACCGAACCCGACAGTTGTAATAGCGGCAACCCCGTCACCGCCGCCAAAGCGATAATTGGAGCGCCCAGCGCGCCGTAGGAAACCGGGGCATTGTTAGCAATGGCGGCAACTCGAATCGCGTCAATATCCGGGATGCCAAGCGAAATCAGGATCGGGGCAACGAAAGCCCATGGATAACCGAAGCCGACCAAACCTTCGAGAAGTGCTCCGAAAGCCCAGGCAAAAAGCATCGTCTGAACGCGTACGTCGGCGGTCCCTTGAGCGATGAGCCACCGGCGAAATTTTTCGAAGACCCCGGTCACGACCAGCGTGTTGAACAGGATCACACCCCAGACGGTGATCCAGTTGACGGCCCAGATGCCGGTGGCCGAACCGTACAAATAGGCGCGAACGCCGTCCCCCACCGGCATCTTCCAGATCCAGACGCCTAACAGAAAAGTGACCAGCGATCCAATGAGCGTGGCCAGCCAGGCGGACATTCGGATCACCGCGAGAAGTACAAGAAGTAACGCCACCGGCACGAGCGCGACCAACCAGGTGAGCGCCAGACTACCCGTAGGGTTGAGGATTTGATTGAACATTGCAGAACTCCAACGCCCAGTGAATTTCAGTTAGAACCGTCCGTCATGAGAAGGACGTGCCACATCCAGGAGTACATGTCGCGTTGGGTCGGAGCCGTGGCAGAATGAGGGGGAACACAGTTCATTTCTTGGGGGGATGTTAGTAGTTAGATGATTGAAATCAGATGCCGAGTTTGCGTCGGGAGCACAACGCGCACTCACCACCGGAATTTCGGAATTTAGTTGATTGCGCACCAGAAAGTCGAGCCAAGCCTGCGTCGATCGCAAATCCTTGAAGATTTGCGAGCGACACAGGCTCTCACAGCGGAACGCCGCGGATAGACGCATCGAGCAACTCGATGGTATGATGGACCGGCAGCTTTCTTTGAGCGCGCTTAAGAGCAGACTGCAATTGTAGCAGGCAGCCGGGGTTACCGGACACAACCAAATCCGCATCAAGCTCCGCGAGGTGACCCGCTTTCCGGTCGCCGAGTTGTACGGCCGCTTCCGGTTGCACCAGGCTGTAGATGCCGGCGGAGCCGCAACAGATCGCGCTTTCGGGGATCTCCAGCAATTCGAGCTGCGGGATGCTTTCCAGAAGCATGCGCGGCTGCGTGCGGACGCCTTGCGCATGCTGCAAGTGACAGGCGTCGTGGTAGGCCACACGTCGGCGCAAGGCGTGGCGCGGGGCGCGCGGTTCAAGCTCGGCCAGGAATTCGGCGACGTCGCGGCACTTCGCCGCAAACGCTTTCGCCGGCTCGGCATACTGAGGATCATCGCGCAGCAGGTGGCCGTACTCTTTCATATTTGAGCCGCAGCCCGCAGCGTTGATGATCACCGCATCCACCTCGGCCTTTTCGAAGGCGTCAATCGTCTGCCGAGCGAGCTGCGCTGCCTCCTCCTCTTCCCCTGCATGCACCAGGAGGGCCCCGCAGCAGGGCTGCGCTTCGGGTGCCACCACTTCGCATCCTTCCGCGGCCAACACCCGCGCCGTGGCCGCGTTGACTTCAGGGAAAAATACCCGCTGCACGCAGCCCAGGAGCAGCCCCACGCGGTGCCGTCGTTCTCCCTGCGCCGGGATCAGCGCCGGAATTTTTTCTTGACTTGGCACTGGCGGGAGGAGCGCCTCCATGGCCCGTAGCTGCGCGGGAAGTAGTTTGGGAACGCCAATGGCCCGCGCCGCTCGCTGCAATCCGGCCTTTTGATACAATCGCAGCGGGAATAGTAGCGAGCGCAGACGGTCCGGTCGCGTGAAGACATTAAAGAGAAAGCGCCGAAAACGCTTCTCGCCGGCTGGTCGCGTGTAGCGTCGTTCGATTTGCGCCCGAGTCGCTTCAATGAGTTTCGCATAGTCCACTCCGGAAGGACACGCCGTCATACAAGCCATGCAGCCCAGGCAGGCATCGAAATGCTTGACCCAAGTTTGGTCGATCGTCGCAGCGCCTTCAGCGGCCATCTTCATCAGGTAGATACGGCCCCGAGGCGAATCCATCTCCTCGTTCCACAGCACATAGGTGGGACACGCTGGCAGGCAGAAGCCGCAGTGCACACACTGGTCGATCAGCTCGCCCGACGGCGGATGGTATCCGTCAAAACGACTCGCATGCGCTGGATGAATGCCCTGTTCCTGCGCCATCAGATGCCCCCGATGAAACGGCCGGGATTCAGCGTGCCCCGCGGGTCAAACTGTTGCTTCACTCTCAACATCAAGGGAAATGCGTCGCCGCAGCTTCCCCACGCGTCCATCACGGCCATCGACGCGGGCTGATGCAGCACGATCAGCGAACCGCCCAGGCGTTCGAGTTCGGAACGCAGTGCGTACAACACTTGGTGGATGCTACCGGGACTCGAAGCCTCGAGACGCAACCAGCCCAGCCCTGTTCCCTGCACAACGCAATTCCAGTGTACAGCCGCAGACTCGGAAAGGCTGCGAACTCGACCGCAGATCTCTGCGATCGACCACGGAAGCATGCTGAACTTGGCAATCGCGGCCGCGTCCGGCGAAGACCAGAGCTCCTGTCGCGCCTGCCACGCTGTCTCGCGCGCTGCGGTTTCCGTAACTGAAAAAGTCAGTTTCCGCAGCGCCTCCGCTTGGGCCCCGAGTCCCGCATCCGTGCCTTCAAACCGAACGTCCACCTCCGGTTTCGCGCCTGCCTCGAATCGGATCTGCAAGCCAGTATGTGCCAGCTTGGAATCCTGTACGACAGCCAGCAGCATGCGGTTGGCCTCTTCCAGGTCGCGCGCCGTGAAAGTAAACGACCGCTGGTTAAGCGGCAGTGGATGCAACCGAAAGATCGCCCGAGTAATGATTCCCAGCGTGCCGAGCGCTCCGGTGACCAGTTTCGGCAGATCGTACCCGGCAACGTTTTTCACCACTTTGCCGCCGCTCGAAGCCAACGTTCCGTCTGGTAGCGCGATCGTCACGCCGATAATCAGGTCTCGCAGTGCGCCGTAGCGAATTCGGAGCGTGCCACTGTCGTTTGTCGACAGAATTCCGCCTACCGTAGCATGGTCGGGCCACAGCGGGTCGACAGCAACGCGCTGACCGTGTTCCGCTAACGCGTTTTGCAGATTCTGGATCGTGCAGCCGGCCTCGACGCTCACTGTCAGATCCGCCCAGGCGTGTTCGAGGACGCGGCTAAGCCGTGCCATTGAAAGCATCAGATCGGCGCGAACGGGTCGATTGCCCCAGCCCGCCTTCGTGCCTCCGCCGCGAGGGACAACACCTAGGCCGGCGGTGTCTGCCCAGCGTAGCGCCGCAGCAAGTTCGGTCTCACTGCTTGGCTCGAAAACCATCTGCGGCTGAACTCCCCGAACGGCATCGCCGGCAGCCGCGGAGCGCAAAGGCTCTGGGCCGACGATCGACCGAAGATCGTCCCACGAGGTCGCAATTCCCTGCGCTGCTTGCGACGCCGCGCGGACGGTTTCGCCCATATTTTCAGAAGCTAGTCGTGACAGGGCCATCTCAGAAACGTTCGGCAATTCCGGCGGTTTCCAAAGGATGAGGCCGATACTCGCCCGGCGTTTCACCACAGAGCCGCGGCCGGGGAAAAACCTTTGTCGGATTAGAAAGCTGCTCCGGGTCGAACGCACAGCGCACGCGCTGCATCGTTTCAAGGTCGGGCTCAGCATACATCTTTGACATCATCATTTTTTTCTCCTCGCCCACTCCATGCTCGCCGGTGATTGAGCCGCCAGCCTCGATGCACAACTCTAGAATACGATTGGCCAGCGCCTCCGCGGCGTGCTCCTGTCCTTCGATCCGTCGATCGTAGAGCACCAATGGATGCAGGTTGCCGTCCCCGGCGTGAAAGACATTGGCCACCCTGATGCTCGACTGCGCGCCGAGCCGCTCGATTTCGTTCATGATACGTGGCAACGCCGTGCGCGGGATCACGCCGTCCTGCACAATATAATTAGGTGAGATGCGGCCGACCGCGGCGAAGGCCGCCTTTCGGCCCTTCCAGACGACGACGCGCTCAGCCTCCGTCTGAGCCACCCGAATTTGGCCGGCCCCATACTTCCGGCAGATTTCGTCCACGCGGCGCATCAATGCTTCGACTTCCGCCGTCGGTCCGTCGAGTTCTACCAGTAACAGCCCGTTACAGTCGGGGTAGTTCGCGTGCACCGCTGCTTCTGCGGCTTGGATCGCCAGATTGTCCATCATTTCGATCGCGGCCGGCAGCATCCCGGCGGCGATGATCCCGCTCACCGCGGCCCCTGCGTCGCTCGTGGAATCAAACGCCGCGAGCAGTGTGTGAATGCATTCGGGCCGCTTAACGATGCGCAGGATTACCTTGGTCGCGATCCCGAGGGTACCCTCCGAACCGACGAATACGCCGGGCAGATCGTAGCCTGGCGTGTCAAGCGTCTTGCCGCCTAAATGCGCCAGCGAACCGTCCGGTAGCACCACCTCGAGGCCCAGTACATGGGTGGTAGTAAATCCGTATTTCAGACAATGCGCTCCGCCGGCGTTTTCCGCCACGTTTCCGCCGATGCTGCAGACGCATTGCGATGAGGGATCGGGCGCGTAAAAAAAGCCATGCGGCGCGACTCTCTGGGTAACCTCCAGGTTGATCACGCCCGGCTCAACCACGACCCGAGCATTGGGGATATCCACCTCCAGGACATGATTCATGCGGGCCATGCTGATCACGACGCCGTTTCCAACCGGCAGGGCGCCCCCGCTTAATCCCGTGCCTGAACCGCGTGCCACAAACGGAATGCGCTCGCGATGGCAGATGCGTACGATCCCCTGAACCTGCTCGGTAGAAGTGGGTAGCAGCACCGCCTGGGGGACGACACGAAAATTTGTCAGCCCATCGCATTCGTAAGTCTTTAGCTGGTCCGGCGATGTGATCAGGCCGCGGCCCCCGGTGATAGTCTGAAACTCCTGAAGGATGCGGGCGTCCACGAGTCTTTGTTTTGGGGGCGCTGTTTTTCGGGTAGCAGACTCCCCAAAAACAGGCTAGTGCCTCAGAGCGAAGACGTCAAACCGAGGCGCCGTTTGTTCAACGGAAGAACGGCGAGGAGGCAGGCCGTACCGCTTTTTGCCATAGCCCGATTCTACCCTCTGCTTAACAATGGCGATGGCTCTGCTCAATCTTCCGAAGTAACACGACGAATTAATTCGTGTCAGCCGACGAGTTCGCCGCCGGACTCAAGCCGATATACCCGGCCGTATTGTAGTTAGCCATACGGATCTTCCAGCTATCGCCGTCCCGGACATAGATCGCGGACCAAAAACCTCTGGCTAACACGGGGCCGCTCTGACTCTGCATGTTACTCCACCATTTGCCGATCGCCCAGACCTCGTCACCGATTGCCGTCAGTTGATCATCCTGACGAATGGCGTTGGTGGGACGCCATCGCTGGAACAGGTAGGCGTACCACTTCGCAATATTCTCCCGACCGGAAAACCATCCATCCGGAGTCACGACAACGCCATCCTCGGTGTAGAGCGCTGCCATCGCAGCCGGATCGAGCCGGTTGAATGTTTCGATATATTCCGTACGCAATGCGGTGAATTCAGCCAGTGCACGGACATCTCCAAAAAGATTGCTCTGCTGGGCGATTGGTGAAACGGGCGTCGGCTTTTGTTCGCCAGCGGATGCCAGAGCAAAACCGAGCAAAAACCCGGGCACTACAAAAGTTGATAACGGAATTCTCATGGTCTTGTCCCGACATTGTCAGGGCGGTTCGTCGCAGAACGACCTCTTAGAGAAATTCATCCGCCGCCGGTAACACCCAGGTCGCCGGAGGAGCAAGATCAACGCCTACGGTCAAAGGGCGCTGGGCGACTCCTTAACGTAAGCCTCGCCCGAACTCAGTCAATGATTGCTCAGTGTAACGGCGTGAACGGGAGAGGCCCTGGACCTTCGGAAAAAAGGTTGCGTGGAAGCCATTAGCACGGTGAAGTCTCTGGTTCCGAATCGCGTTGCTTATCGCTACGCAATTGGAACCATCGAGATTCGCAGAAACACTGGACTCTCAAAACTCCTTGAACCGTCGCCTCCCGATTACTGACTACGGATTACTGATCACCGATCACTGATCACTGCCTCCCGAACCTCCAACTCACCCCTTCTCTGACTCCTCGTCCACCCGCTCATAAAACGCCTTTAACACTTCCGGTGACGCGTCCGTCACCGCCCAGCAGGCAATGCCGTTCCTCCGCCAGTGCATCAGCTGCCAACCTTCCTGCGAAGACGCTTCTCCTTCTAACTCACTCCGATTCGTGGTCGGCCACATAAAGACGTTAATCACGTGATTGTCCTGTCGGTAAACCAGGACCGCAGCCCTTCGCTCCTTGACGTAATCCAAGCGGCCCCCCACGAGCTCAAAATCCTTCTGTCCCAGCTCCCAGACCGGCGGCGTAAACCCGGCCTTGGCGGCAAACCAGGATTTAAGCGCAGCTTGCTCGGAAGAGGTCAGGTCGACCAGGTGATCAGCCGAGAGAGAACGGCGATGACTCTGCACGAGTTCTGCAACCAATTGTTTCTGCGGAGATGGAGAAAATAGTTGCCCGATGCCAAACCACGTCAACCCGGCGACGATGACCAAGGCAGCGGCGGCCGCCAGCACAACAAAGAGCGGGATCACTTTCCGGGAAGATCGCGACGGGATCAGGTGCTCAGCGCTTTCGCGAGCCAAGGCTGCGGTGATGTTGTCCCGCAAACCGACCGGCGCCTGGTAGCGCATCTCCGGCCGGCGGAGGATCGTTTGCAGGTCCCGGAGTTCAGCCAGCGCCGCCCGGCAGTCACTGCATTCACGGAGATGTTGCTGGACGGCCCGGACACCGGCAGCATCCAGCTCGTTATCCAGATAAGCATCGAGCAAATCCCGGCATTCCTGACAATTCATAGCTCCCCTACTTCTTTCCGCTTGGCGAGAACTCCAGCAAGATGCTGACGCGCCCGCGCCAGCCGGGACATAACCGTTCCGATCGGTACGCTCGTCGCTTCAGCAATCTCTTTGTAAGACAGGCCCTCCATTTCGCGCATCACTATGACCGCCCGAAAATCCGCGGGCAACGTTTCGACCGCTGCCCGCACCGTCTCAATAATATTCTTTTTTTCCAAAATGGCGGGCGCCAGCGGCGCTGTATCCTCCAGCACCACGGAAGGATCGTCGATCGATACCCCTTTCCCTTCTGCAGTTCGGTCGGCGAATTTATCCCAACACACATTTCGAATGATCTTAAAAAGCCACACTTTGCCCGAGTCACCATGGAATCCCCTAAAGAACCGGAAGGCTCGAAGGAAAGCCTCCTGAACCACGTCTTCCGCGTCATGGTCGTTTTTCATCAGCCAGCGGGCCAGTGTATATGCCTCATCAAGGAATGGCAGAATCTGACTATCGAAACGGGCGCGAAGTTCCTCGTCATTCATGACACGCGGCCGCTCACCATATCCCATCTCTCTTACCGTCACACGTTCGATTTTATTCCAAAAACGCGAGTGCTAGTCTCGGGTGCCAACTAACAGCGCTTAGGCCCATGAAACCATAGAACTTATACGACCCACAGTACCCATTTTACGCAATGAAAGCCGCATTGGTAGCGCGGACAGCCTCGTCGGTATCTTTTTGAACCGGCAGGATGCCGGCGCTACGTGCTAAGGACCGGGGCCGTCCGCGCTACGCCCTGGGACATGTCGCACGCATGTCGATGATTAGGCACTGGCGCTGGCACTGACATAGCGCCGGAATAAACTGCTGCTCGTGCCGGTATGGACCAATGAACCAGCCAGAATCGCTCTGGCAGTAGATGACCAATTCTTATGGCAACCTTCATCGAAACGAATGATACAGATGGCGACGGCATTGACCGCCGAGGTTTTCTGAAATGCATGGCTTGGGCCGGTACCGGAGTTGTTTTTACCATGGCCGGAGGCGTCGCCACATCGCGATTGCTTGGGGCTGAACCAGACAAGAGGGCGGCCGGCGCCGACTTCACTTTTGTCCAGATCAGCGACAGTCACATCGGCTTCAATAAAGACGCCAACAAAGATGTCGTTGGCACGATGAGAGAGGCAGTCGCCCGGATCAAAGCATTGCCGAAAGCACCTGACCTGATCATTCATACCGGCGATCTAACTCATCTGGCCGACTCCGAGGAATTCGACACGGTGGACCAGATCATGAAGGAGACCGGTGTGAACGACGTCTTCTTCGTTCCAGGCGAACATGACGTTCTCAGCGACAATGGCGCACAGTATCGGGACCGCTTTGGCAAAGGAACGCAAGGCAATGGCTGGTACAGTTTCAACCATAAAGGGGTCCATTTTGCCGGACTGGTAAACGTTATCAATATCCCCGAAGGAGGGCTTGGCATTTTGGGCAACGATCAGCTGGCTTGGCTGGAAAAGGACTTGGCGGCAGTTTCCGACAGCACCCCGGTCATCCTTTTTGCCCACGTACCGCTGTGGACGGTTTATCCGCAGTGGGGCTGGGGCACCGATGATGGCGCACGCGCGCTGAGTTTATTGAAACGGTTCGGATCTGCGCACGTGTTGAACGGGCACATCCATCAGATCGTGCAAAAGGTCGAAGGGAATATTACCTTCCACACGGCGCGATCCACGGCATTCCCTCAACCGGCCCCGGGAACTGCACCGAAACCGGGTCCGATGAAAGTGCCAGCAGATCAACTGCGATCCGTTCTGGGCATTGCCACTGTTAACTACGTCGAAAATAACCGTTCACTGGCACTGATCGATTCTCCCCTCGGATAGAGGGTTGGCCGCAAGCTGACCCCAGGTCTATCAGGGCGACGCACTACTCGTCGCCTCGTTGTTCCCGCCCGCGAAGTAGCCGCGCGAGAACGAGTACATCCGCAAACTCAAATGAATCTATTCGATTCTTCGTTTTTGGGATCGAGTCCATGGAGGGAGCACCCACTTGCCGATCGCGCTTGCTATTGCGTCCGCGGTTTTTGACGGGTTTGGCTGCTTTGTCAAAAATGATAACTATCGGCGAAGTTTACACGCCGCCGGCTTTTACACCTTGTTGATGGGAACACTCGGCGCGTTTCCCGCAGTAATTTCCGGGCTGGTTCTTACCAAGTGAGAGGTCGGCGGCAGCGGGACCACGCTCTTTCATCACTATTTTGTGTGGCCATCATTTGGTCTGCTCATCGCCCTGAGCGTTTGGAGACTGGTCGTCGGGACAAATACCTCGGCGGCCATTTTTCGGATCTACCTTGCCGTCATGGTTCTGACCGCTGGACTCGTGAGCGTAGCCGGATTCTGGGGAGGCGAAATGCTCCTCGCCAAATAGATAGGTGCTCTGTGGAACGCTATCATCGATCCATCGCCGCGGTCGGATTGGTCGCCGGCCTCGCAAGTTCAGGAATTATCGTTGGCTCGACTCTGGCCTTTGCTGCCCTGATGCAAAGCCATCAGCGTTCGTCACCGTCAACCCCGACGGCAATGGTTCGCCAGTCGATTTCCGTTCCGGCGAGGAATCCGCTTGCTGATCGCGGAGCGAAGCTCTTTTCATTCAACTGCGCCCATTGCCATGGGATCGATGCGACCGGCGACGAGGGTCCTGATCTTCATGGTTTGACCAAGTCCGATGCACGCCTGGAATCCACGATCCTCCATGGCGTTAAAGGCGAGATGCCGGCTTTCAATAAGAAATTGCAGGAACAAGATGCCACAGCGCTCGTCGCTTTCCTGCGTACGCTGAGGTAAGGAGGGAATAAAGCCGCTCTTCTGCCGGTCTTATTTTTGGCAGACCCGATCTGCGAATCCCTTTTTTAAAAGTACTTGTTCCCGAAGGATCCTTATGGCCCGATTCAGAGTTCGCGAGCTGAAAGCGTTTTCCCGTGCCCTGCTGGAACTCTATTCTCCTCGTCCCGGCGTAGCGTTTCCGTCGAAGGTGTTCAACGCCGTGGCTGGATTGCTTTCCTGCGATTTTTTTTGCTACGCCGAATACACCAACGGCCGGAATCGGTATAGAACTACCTCGCCCGCCACGAAGGAGCCGACCCGGTTCGACATTTTTGACCGCTACCTTCACCAGCTCCCGTCCCTGAGTGCTATTTGGAAACTCCGACTCAGAACCCCGGTGAAGATTTCCGATTTTGTAAGTCTTCGGCAATGGCGTCGGACAGATCTTTACAACTATCTTTTCCGGCCAAAAAAGTTATCCTATCAACTCTACTTCCTTGCCTTGGACGAAAGCCCGCAGCTGGGTTTCGCGCTTAACCGCTCGACAAAGGACTTTTCCGAGGATGAACGCGCGATATTGAATCTGTTGCGACCACATATCATCAGGGCTTATCGAGCAAGCCGATTCGCGGAGATTCAAAACGAGGTTCCGGCGAAATCGGGGGAAGGCTTGCTCGTCGCGACCGACGATGGCCATATCGAATTTCTAACCCGGCAAGTATCCGACTGGCTCAGCCAGTATTTCGACAAATGCTCGCCGGCCTTTTTGCCGGAGCGTATTCGCGAGTGGATGAGGAGTTCTTCGTTGCCGAGGCGCGTGTTCCCCCGGCCGCTCCTTCCTCTTTGTGTTGAGCGTGCCCAGCACCGTCTCGTGGTCCGGTTGGATTCGACCGTCAAAGACTCTGAGCGCCATTTGCTGTTTCGGGAAGAATCCGCACTGTTATCCTCCAAGCCGCTGGAATCATTAGGCCTGACGGTTCGCGAGGCCGAAGTTCTGTTCTGGGTTTCACAAGGCAAGAGCAACAGCGATATCGCGCACATTTTAGGGATGAAAGAGCGGACTGCCTGCAAGCACCTCGAGCGAGTATTCGCGAAACTCTCGGTTGAAAACCGTACCGCGGCCGCCAACGTCGCGCTGGAACAGCTCGCCTTCGCGTCACGGTGCTAGGGTGAAGATCGTCTCAACATCCGTTTCGCCTTCTCTGAATTCTCGACCGATCAAAGATCCTCACGCGATCAGACCCCCCGGAGCACGTTCGGAGCCAACGAGCATTCGCAGATCTGCGTATATCGAAGATAGCGAAAGCGGCGAAAGTCAATTTGTAGTTGGCACCGCTCCTGAGGAAGCAGCGTCCAGTTACTCCAATTCTAACAAACCGTTTATATGAAAGAAAATGACCTGCCGCGCATCGAATCTTCCCGGATCTCGTCACCCTTGGTCGAAACCCGCGAGACGGATGCGAACATCCCTGGCCACTTCCGGCGACGCTCCTTTCTCAAGGGTCTGGGCATCGTCGGCGCAACGCTTCTGCCGGGAAGTGCGCTCCTTCTGAGCAAAGCCCGAGCCCAGGAAAGCTTGGCCTTCCGCAAACTCAGCAAAGGCGACGCCGACCTTCTTCGGTTCGCCGCTTGGGCCGAAATTGTCGAGAGCGACCTCTGGACCCAGTACGCCGAATTAGGCGGAGCAACAAAACCGAATGACGGGGGAGCCAATCCCGGAAATCCCGCCTACATCGCGGCGCTGCAAAATCTCGATAGTGATATGCCACAATACATTATCGACAACACCGATGATGAACTGAGCCACGCCGCTTTCCTGAACGCATACTTAAGAACCCACGGTGCGGAACCGGTCAATCTCGATCAGTTTCGGCATTTACCGGGCAGTGTCGCGACCGGGGTCGATCGAACCAAAATTGGCAAACGACTCACAAATCTGCTCAGCCTCAACGTCGACTTGAGCTGGTATACCCGTTATCGGAGTGAGGAGAACCCCGATCTAGGTGCAAAATTCACCGGTCCATTCAACATTTTAAATCAGCCGGCCATTCCTCTGAACGATACCGACACTCCTCCAAATCTCGTTGTACCGTCGCCCTCGATTCCGTCGGGATCGCCGGCCCAACGCATCCAGGCGATTGCCAATACGGCAGGGTTCCACTTTGCATTTATCGAACAGGGCGGCACGAGTCTTTATCCTACGCTCGCCCTCAAGGCGACGAGTGACCAGGTTCTTCGAATCTTGCTGAGCATTGGCGGAGTTGAGATCGACCACTTCTCGCTGTGGCATGACAAAGCAGGGAATGCCGTAGCGCAACCGTTGGCCGGGGTGACCGATCCTGAAACAGGACTGAGTTTCCCGGACTTGAACGATGCGGCGACGTTGGCTCGTCTCCATCTGCAACTGGAGCTCACGCAAACAAACAAGATTTTACCCGAACCATGCGATTTCCTTGAGCACGAAGTGCTGCCTCCTTGCTCGGTAATTCGACCGACCTCGACCGGTCTAGGCGGTGCCGTCGCGACGGTGAAAGCCTTCACCCAGGACGGCCTCTTCAACGGACAAAGCGCCGGCTTTTTTGAGTTCGCCATGGACCTCGCAAACGCGGCGGACAACGTTCGGCGCCGATTGGAGGACTGATCGTAGCAATTGCCGATGACTGATGACCGATGACCGATCACTGATGACTGATGACTGATCACTGATGACCGATGACCACCGGCCTTGACACTGGCACTACCTCTAGCGACAGCGAACATTCCGCTTGCCTGCTGGCCCCTGAATCCTAAACTCATGTGATGGTTCACACCGCTGCGGCTGCTTACGATTCGAAGGTCGAGGGAAACATTATCGTTTCGCGACTGGACGCGTGCATCAACTGGATGCGGAAGAACTCCTTATGGCCAATGCCAATGGGTCTTGCCTGCTGCGCCATTGAGCTCATGGCGGCTGCCTCTGCTCGCTTCGACATATCTCGATTTGGCGCAGAGGTAATGCGGTTTTCGCCGCGCCAATCGGATGTGATGATCGTGGCCGGTACGGTCTGCTATAAGATGGCGCTTGCGGTCAAACGAATCTATGACCAGATGCCGGAGCCAAAGTGGGTCATTGCGATGGGGGCGTGCGCTTCTTCTGGCGGGATGTACCGGAGTTACGCGGTCCTGCAGGGAATTGATCAACTTCTCCCGGTGGATGTTTATGTCAGCGGTTGTCCTCCTCGGCCAGAGGCATTGCTTGAAGGTTTGATGAAGCTCCAACAGAAAATCGATAGGGAACGCTCTCTGCGCGATCAAAAAAGAGAGCTGATGGAGACTTTCTAATGCTGCTGGAAGATGCCCGGTTAAGACTCCAGGGCCTAATTCTAAGCGACACTCAATTTCGCGAGGAAACAACCTTCGAAGTTCCGGTTGCCAAGATCGACGAAGCTTGCCGGATTTGTCGGGACGCTGGTTTCAATATGCTTTTGGACATCTCGAGCGTTGACCACTTCGGCGAGGAACCTCGCTTTGAAGTTGTTTACGAGTTGTACTCCATTCCCCAAAAGACCCATCTGCGGCTTAAGGCCAAGGTATCCGAGGATCATTTGGAAGTACCGACCGTCGTTTATGTCTGGCCCACTGCCAATTGGCACGAGCGAGAAATTTACGACATGATGGGAATCCGCTTTGCGAATCACCCTGACCTGCGGCGGATTCTGATGTGGGAAGGTTATCCTTACTATCCGTTGCGGAAGGATTTTCCTTTGGAAGGCAAGCCGAGCGAGATGCCCGACGTGGCATTTTCGGAAACCGCTCCGCTGGCCGGTGGACCGTTTGTCACTGTGCCGACGCCGGGTGGGACGAAGGACCGGGAACCGCGAGCGCGGCGCCCGGAGTGAGTGGATCGCGAATGGGCGAGTGGCGAGTGGGCGAAAGGCGATGTTGGACCGATCTTTCGCGAGGTCAAGAATGTCTTGCTGGGAACAGCGCAAAAAGCCTCAGTAGTTGTTTGCTTGTTTTCACTTGCGCCAGGCGCGTCGCCCAACATATTCCCCTCTTCTCGCAGACCCGGCTAGGTAGCTCAGTTGGCAGAGCAGAGGACTGAAAATCTTGTACTCTGCGCTTTTGCAGCCCTTCTTAGCTCTGTCAAATTTCCCTCGGAGGAGCCTGTTTTTAAGTGACTTAAACAGGTAATGACGAGCAAAGAAAATTTTGCCAAAGTCGACAGGAAACAGTCAGGAAGTGGACCGGAAACGGGTTGAATCACGTCGAAAT
>CAVSUL010000002.1:0-417788 GCA_963731325.1 uncultured Verrucomicrobiae bacterium | reverse complement strand
TGGAGGCGAGGGGAGTTGAACCCCTGTCCTCAAGATCGTCAGACCAAACCTCTACATGCTTAGCTGACCTTTCAAGGAGCGGATCGAATGGGTCAGCGCATCATGACCCGCTCTTTGCACCCACGACATTTTTCTCGTCCTCCGGCGCGGTTGCCCCGCTTTCAGACCAGCCTGCTGTCGTCGTCTCCGGCCTTAGCAGGCGTCCAGCCGGAAACGTCACGGGTCAATTAAGCCGCGAGAGCCAATTCTTCGTTGGCGATTATTTTTTTGACTCGGTTTTTAACGAGGCCAACGAGTCATCCTCGGCATGCCGTCTGATTATCGAACCTCAAGTCGAAACCAGTACGCCCCCTTTTTTTCGGGAAGCTCAATGGTAATGCAAAGCAATCCGCAAAGCAATGAATTGACAAAGCGCAGGGGTGCTTGTCGCCGCCCCCTTTCAAGCCGCTCAAGCCGCTCAAGCCGCTCTCTCCTCGTTGTCCTTTGTCGCCGTTCGTAGTTAATTGTTTCATGCGGATTTCTCGAAAAGCCGAATATGCCCTGCGCGCGCTTGTGCTCATGGCCAAAGATTCCCCCGGCAAAGTTCACCAGATCCAGGAGATTTCCGAACGGGGCAACATCCCGGTAAAATTCCTTGAACAGATCCTGTTGGTATTGCGCAACGAAGGACTGCTCAGCAGCAAACGCGGGGTTGGGGGAGGGTACACGCTCCGAAAACGCCCATCTGATCTGACCGTCTTGCAGATCATCGAGCTGCTGGACGGTCCGATTGCACCGTTACCCTGCGCCCTGAACCGGCGCACGGAGGCATGCGGTTGCCCGGACCCGGTATCCTGTCCCTTGCAACCGCTCATGCGCCTGGCCAGGGACCAGATCCGGGAGCTCTTCGGCTCAAAGACCATTCAGGATCTCCTGGAAGAAGCCCGGGGACGGCAGGTAATGGCGTTTGAGATCTAAAAGCCTGCGTCGCTCCGGATGAGCTGGCAGCAAGTTCGAGGGACATTTTGGAGTGCGTGCGACTTGTCGCCGCTTTAGGATTCGCGCGGAGCGCGGCCCCTAGCCTGAGGACTGAACAACGTAGCGCGGAGCTTCCTGGCGACAGAACCCGCCTTGTGGATAGTCGCGCTCCGCGCGATCTCAAAGCGGCGACAAGTCGCGCGCACTCCAAGACAGCAGTCGAAATGTCCGCACCAATAGGGCCCTGGCGTGGCAGACTCTAAAGCCGTCGCCCTACATGCCTTGCATTGCTTTCAGCTGAAGAAGAAGGGCGCTGTGGTCGAGATCGCCCTTCCCCGCGAGCGCCATCTCGGAGTACATCGTCCGTACCTGCTCCGTTAAAGGAAGTCGCAGGTTCAATTTGCGAGCGACATCGATCACTGCCTCAAGGTCTTTCAGCTGGTTCTTGACCGCGCCGCCGGCAACGAAATCGCGGTTGATCATCCGCCGGCCGTGCTCCTGCAGAATCCGGCTTTCACAGAAGCCCGTAGCGATAGCTTCGCGTACTTTGGCCGGATCAGCACCTCCCCGCTCCGCCAGGAGCAAACCCTCAGCGACCGCGCCGATGGTGACAGCAACGATCGCCTGGTTTACGAGCTTGCAGAGTTGTCCGCTACCAGCTGGTCCGACGTGCGTCACGGTCCCAAGCGGTGAGAGCAACGGATGCGCCCGAGCAATATCTTCGGCGTCGCCGCCTGCCATGATAGCCAGCTTCCCTTCTGCCGCGCCGCGGGTGCCGCCGGAAACGGGCGCATCGATCGGGCGGAGTCCACGCGCGCGCAGCAAGCGCGCATGATCCGCCGCGATTGCCGGATGAATCGAACTCATATCGATAACCAGGGTTCCGGCCGGACAAGCATCCGCGACTCCGCGCTTAAACAAGACTTCGGAAACGGCCGCCCCGTTTTCCAACATCAAAACTACGGCCTCTTCCCCGGAGGCAGCTTCTGCCGCATCGGTTGCGAGGCGGGCACCAGCCTCAACCAGATTGTTCGTCTTGCGGATTGTTCGGTTCCAAACGGTGAGCACAAAGCCTGCCCGGAGCAGGTTTGCCGCCATCGGATTGCCCATTAGTCCTGCCCCCAGGAATGCGACTTTCATTGTGGCAGCTAATCTCACAACCGTTGCGGATCGGGCGCAACTGGGGAAATAAGTCCCGTCGGTCCTATCGATCCTATAGGTCCTATGAGTCTGCGCATCTTAACGCTTTGCTATGAATGGCCGCCGGTAGGCGGCGGAGGCGGTCAGGCCGCCAAAGACGTTGCCGAGGTCCTGGTCAAACGGGGTTACCGCGTGCGCGTACAGACCATTCGGCTGCGAAGCATGTCCACCCGCCAGTTGGAGAAAGGTGTGCTCGTCTTTCGCAGCTGGGGTTTCCGGCGTCGAGCGGACCGTTGCACGCCCTGGGAAATGGCTGGCTACATCGCCACAAGTTTTGCTCCGACGCTAAGGCATTTGCGGGAATTTAAGCCAGATCTGGTCCACGCCCATTTTGCTGTACCCTCCGGGGCACTCGCCTTTGCCGCTACTCGTTTGTTCCGCGTACCTTATGTAATCACTGCACATCTCGGCGACGTACCCGGCGGTGTCCCCGAGCAAACAGCCGGCCTGTTCGCGGTCCTCAACCCATTGATCCGCCCCATCTGGCGAGGAGCAGCCGAAATCACCGCGGTTAGCGCGCACGTGGCTCAAATGGCGGCAGCGGCTTACGGCCGGACTCCCATAGTCATTCCGAACGGCGTCAGCTTGGGCAATCGTCCGCCAACACCCGAAAAGGTGGTTGCGCCTGCCAAAATGATTTTTGTTGGTCGGTTCAATCCGCAAAAAAACCTGCCATTCCTTATTCGGGTATTGCGCGATCTTTCGGGGCTGCAGTGGACCCTGGAGCTGATCGGTGACGGTGCGGAACGGCCCGCCTTGGAAACGATGGTGCGCTCGGCTGACCTTGCCGATCGAGTGCGATTTTCTGGATGGCTCCCCCGTGAACAAGTAGAGAACCGGCTGGCGCAGGCGGACATCTTTGTTCTTCCTTCCACCGTAGAAGGGCAATCGGTGGCGGCACTGGAGGCTGCGCGCGCCGGGCTCGCCGTTGTCGGATCCGATATCGCGGCGTTGCGTGCGACCATCGAGTCGGGTCGCAACGGGCTGTTGATTAAAACCAATGATCGGGATGCTTGGAGCGGCAGTCTGCGCAAGCTGCTGAATGATGGATCAACGCTGTTGCGAATGAGGCAGGCCAATTGGAAATGCGCCGGCGAATTTGATCTGGAGAAAGTGGCTGATCAATATGAAGCGGTCTTCGCGCGAGCTGTCCAGGGCGTGGTTAGCGTGATTAGTGAGTAATCGGTAATCGGTGATCGGTAATCGGTCAGTGCCAGTGCCAGTGCCGTTCGCATCGCGTTTCTGAATCGGTGAAAATGTGTGCTAATCTGTGGTTCTTTTCACGTTTCTGGATTCGCGTTTCGCGGGCCGGGGAGAGAAAAAACGCTTGAACAGAAGGCCGCAAAGATCTCAGAGATTTTGCTTCGCCCAATCTTGATTTCTCTTCTTCGCGATCTTCGTGATCTTTTGTTCAAAATCTTCGATCCAATCGGTGTCAGTGCCAGTGTCAGTGTCAGTCATCGGTCGTCGGTCATCAGTCATCAGTAATCGGCCTCTACCTTGCCAGCCATTGATCCAGCAGCCAGGCGTTCCAGAGGTAAAGACGATGATTTGATTTTCGCAATTGATGTTCCCTGAGGCGCTGCCGGAAATATTTTGTGCGATAACGCGCGTAAGTCTGCCGATGGTCGCTGAGCTGCAGGATTGAGTCGTTGAGAAACCATTTTCCGATCGGGATACCAAAGCCTTTTTTTGGCCGGGTGAGAACCGCACGCGGCAAGATCGACTCAAGGGCCTTCCGCAAGATCCATTTCGTCTGCCCTCCGCGAAATTTCAGCCGGGAAGGGAACCTCCGGGCGAGTTCGACCACCTCATAGTCGAGGAACGGGCAACGTGCTTCTAAGCTATTCATCATGCTGGCCCGATCGACCTTGGTCAGGATATCGTTCTGCAAATAGAGCTTAATAAAAAATTGTTGGGTGCGGCTAACGAGATCCAGTTGACCCGAATTATCCCACACGTCGATCGCTTCCGAATAGATTTCTTCCGGTTTGAGTTTCTGATGAAAAAAGTCGGACAACTCCTTTGGTCCGAGCGACCCCATCCAGATCGGAAGCCAGTACCGGCTCGGGAAAGAGAGCCCTTTCAAAGTCTGCTTGAGCTTGAAATCGAAGCTCAGGTTGCGGTGGCCGATCGGCAAGCGCGCTGCAAGCAGCCGCACACAGAAATGGACCGGCTTAGGGATCAGCTTCGAGTAGAGATGAGCCCGGTGCAGGGCTTTGAAAGGATCGTAGCCGCAAAACAGCTCGTCTCCACCGTCACCGGCCAAGGCCACGGTTACGTGTTCTCGAGCGAATTTGCAGAGAAGATAGGTTGGCAACAAGGACGGATCGCCAAGCGGTTCATCCAGGCGATCGATGATCCCGGGCAAAAGTTCTTTCGATTTTTCCAAGGAGAGCGTCTGGCTGAAATGCGAGGTGCGCAGCCGTTTTGCGACCTTCCGGGCTTGCCGGCTCTCGTCGTAAGAAGGCTCTTCAAATCCGACCGTGAATGTCTTGAGGTCCGGCACCGCCCGGTTGGCGAGTGCGGCCACGGCCGAAGAATCGATCCCGCCGCTGAGAAACACACCCAGTGGGACATCCGAGAGGAGCCGTCGATGGACCGACTTTCGCAACGCCTCGGAGAGCGCTTCCGCCGCGATTTCCGGCCGGCGCCACTGCGCATCGGGTTCTGATCGATAGTCCCAATATTGTTTGATCTCGAGATCTCCGGAATCGACCTGAAACGACATCCAGAAACCGGCCGGTAGTTTCCAGATACCTTCAATCGCTGTGCGCGGCGCCGGGATGTATCCGTACGCAAAATATTTCTGCAGTGACAGTTCCGAGAGCGATTTTGGGCCTTCGGGATGGCACATCAACGCGGAAAGCTCCGACGCGAACGCCAGCTGGATGCCGCGCTGCCAGAAGTAAAAAGGCTTTTTGCCAAAACGGTCGCGAGCGGCAAAAAGGATCTTTTTGTGGCGATCATAGATGGCAAACGCCCACATCCCGTTCAATTTGTCGAGCACGGCTGGTCCATACTCGGCGAACCCGAGGAGCAAGGTTTCGGTGTCCGAGTGATCCGTCGAGAAACGCCAGCCCTTCTTCTCCAGGTCGGTCCGCAGGTCCGCGTGGTTGTAGATCTCGCCGTTGTAAACGATGGTGTAACGTCCATCGGGAGTGACCATCGGCTGATGGCCGCCTTTCAGGTCGAGAATCGCCAGCCGCCGGTGACCGAGGAAAACCGGCGGATCCAGCCGGTAATCTTCCCCGTCCGGACCGCGATGAGCCAGTGCGCGAGTCATCCGCTGTAAGACTTCAAGATTCCCCGAACCGCAAAAACCCGCGATACCGCACATTTCTGTGCAGCTAATCAGGTGGACAGCTCGCAGTCAATCGAGCGGAGGAAGCGGCCTCAGCGGTCTATGCGAAGCATCTTGGAGTGCGCGCGACTTGTCGCCGCTTTCAGACCGCGCGAAGCGCGCCTAGCCAAGGACTTCGCCCCTGATACCCTCAAATAGCAAAACGAGAACAAAATTCCCGTTCTTGCTGCATAATGGGCTAACGGTTTTTTTTCGCGGAGAGAAGGAAGCACGTCACAGATCGATCCTCGGCCAGCCGCGCTCCGCGCGGATCCTAAAGCGGCGACAAGTCGCACGCACTCCAAAAGTTCGACAGACCCTTCCACCCTGTCAGTGGCGCTGCGCGACAGATTTGGTTGCGGCTACGCCGCGCTCTGATCTTTGTGCGCTTCTGTGAAATCTCTTCGGTGTTCTGAGGTACATTCGCTTGGCGAATCCCAGCTGAAAACCGGCATCAAACGCTTGCTCCGGCCGGCGCGCCGGAAGCGGCTTCACAGATTCCTGCTCAAATTTCCGGAAACGCATGATCGATCGCTTTTCGCGGCGTCACGGAAACTGCTGACAACTCGCATCAGATAACCGACAACTCTCGTCTGTGCTTTGCGCCGCTTTCTTCCATTCGCTCATCCCTCGAAGCTCGATCCCCGGGATGCTGTCGCTTTTCTGCGGATGGGTGTTTTTCGGCGGCGCCATTACTGGACTGGGCGCCGGCCTCGCGCGAGTGCACCCGGCGGCTAACTATCGGTCACAAAGTTTTACCAGCTGGTTTTGGGCAGGTCTTGCCGCGCTCGTCGCACTGCTGCAGATCGCCAATCTGTTCACCGCGATCGACTGGAAAGTTGTGCTGTTTATCGTCGCGACCGGGTGGGCTTTCCTATTGCTTTCGGTTTCGCGGCTCGAGCTCAACTGGTTAGGACACGTCCGAACCATTCAATGGATCGTTCTTGTCCTGCTCGGCCTTTGGATTTCAAACCAGGCTCTTGCTGCTCCCTCCGGCGATGACGGACTTTATCACTTGGCCAGCGTCCGCTGGGCCAACGAATATCGGCTGCCTCCGGGCGTTGGGAACCTCCACGAGCGGCTCGCCTTCAATCAATCTTTTTTTCTGCTGGTCGCGTTCTTGAACGCCGTGCCGGTCTCAGGCTTTGGACATTCGTTGGCAAACAGTCTCCTGATTACGGCGCTGCTCTTTACGATCACTGAAAGGCAGGTCCGCGAACCGAGAATCGAGCTCGGTCTGCTGATCCCGGCCACCTTCTACTACCTGGTGACGGCGCGGGGTGACTCCACCTTTTTCGCGAACGCCACGCCTGACGTTGCCGTGTTTGTGCTTGAATCTGTTCTTTTTATCTACGCCCTTGAGCTTGGTGACCGCGCAGCGCAAAACGCCGGACTTCTTTTGGCCATCGCGACACTGGCCATCACCTTCAAGCTCAACGCCCTGGCTTTTGCGGTGGGGACACTCATCTTAGCCGGCTGGTGGATACGCGGCAAAAATATCGTCGCAAGGCATCAGCTTCAGATTGGCGGTGTCCTGGCCGCGGTTTTGCTGACTGGTTGGGTTATTCGGAGCGTCGTAGCCAGCGGCTACCTGATTTTTCCGGTGGCCGCAAGCGCGCTGCCTGTTCCGTGGCGTGTACCGCTCCATCTCACCGTGAACACGGCCAACTGGATTCGGAGTTGGGCGCGCCAACCGTATGTGCACTGGTCTAGTGTTCTCGGATCAAACGACTGGATTCGAACCTGGATCCCGACAACATTGGACCACCCGGCGGTGCAGATGCCGCTGTTTCTGGCCGTGCTCGCCTTGGTTGCGCGAATGATCGTCGGGTCAAGACAAGAACCCGGCAAAGTTTTTCTCCTTCGCGGCTTTGTGATGGTTGCGATCGGGTCACTCGGTTTCTGGTTTTTCACTGCGCCCGATCCGAGATTTCTCGGCGCGACCGTCTGGATCCTGGCCATCTCACTGACCGCTCTGGCAATCCCTCCGCGAGCGGCGCGTGCCTGGATCGGCGTGCTTATCCTTTTCTGGTTGGCGCCGATTTATGGTTTGATTCGGGTTGGCTACGATATGGTTAAGGTCCCGCCCGGACATCTTATGCAGCCCACACCGGACGTCCTGATGCAGACCAGGCAGACAACCAGCGGATTGAATGTTCTGGTGCCTGTGACAGGCAATCAATGTTGGGATGCGCCGTTGCCTTGCACCCCCTATTTTCGGCCCCAGCTTCGCCTGCTGGGATCCAGCCTGGGCGACGGTTTCTGGCTGGACGAATCGGCCCGTCGAGCATCGGACTTTTAGCAGCATTTCGGTTTCCTGTCCCGAAGGAACATCAGAACTCAGCCCGCCGGCTGAGTCCTTAAGTCCCTTCGGGACAAGAGTTCATGTCTAAAGACCCGACGCACGGCTAATATGCCGCGCTATACCGCACTGTCGCGCCATGCCCCGGGGAGAGCTGTTTAGCGCGGTGCTTCTCGACAAAGTATTTCATCGTGTGAAACAAAACCGAGTCGAGATCATGCTCGGAGTCCCAGCCAAGAAGCTGGCGGGCCTTGGTCACATCGGGGATGCGGCGATCGCAGTCCTCATATCCCTTGCCGTAAAACTCCTCGCTCGGTACGGAGACGATCTCAGGGTAGGGATCGCCGGGCTGCCGAAAATATTGATCGAAGGTTGCGCACATCTTGTCGGCCAGCCCCTTAATCGTCACTTCATTCTCCGGGGTCCCGATATTGAAGATCTGCCGGTCGCAAACGCCGCCGCGGTTGTCGATGATACGCGTGATGCACTCCACGGCGTCATCAATGTAGGTGTAGGCACGGTAGTTCACTCCACCATCCACAAGCTTGATAGGCGTCCCGTAGAGTAGCGCATTCATAAAATGGCTGAAGACTCGAGGGTTGCCTGTCTGCTCGCTCGGAAGGTAATCAATGCGCGGTCCAATGAAATTAAAGGGCCGAATAATCGTATAGTTCAATCCTTCTTCGAGACCATAGGCGTGCAGAACGCGCTCGAGCAGTTGCTTCGCGCAGGCGTAGATCCAGCGGTGATTCTTCACCGGCCCCATGATGAGGGGGGTATCATCCTCGGCAAAGGGCGTCGGATGCTTGGAAGAATTCTGGCCGAAGGCCCGGGCGGCCGTCACGCCGTAGACCTCGCAGGTGGAAAATTGGAGGAGACGCTTTCGGTGCTTCACGCAAAATTCGGCGATCTTGAGGTTCTCCGTGAAATTCAGTTTGAAGACATCAATCGGATTGCTCACGTACAAGCTGGGATTGGCCATCGCCACCAGATCGATGATCAAGTCGTGGTCAGCCGTCAGCTGTTCTAGTTCTTTCTCGTTCCCACGTATATCGAAATGGATGAAACGGAGCTCGCCGTTCTTCACCGTTTCATCGAGCTTTTCGCGTTCGATATCGAGCGCAGTGATTTCGTGTTGCCCGTCGCTGACCAGACGCTCGGTAAGGTTGGCGCCAACGAACCCACCGGCGCCTAGGAGAAGGATCTTCATGAAAGTTTCCACTTACGATTGCCCGACCTTTGGCGTCAACCGGTTTTCCTAGGCAAGGGAGTTGCCTCTCTTGCCTTTCGCAACAAGCTCTCGATAATGGCCGCCCAGGTGCCGAACCATCATTTTCAGAACGTTGATCCCATAGGGAATTGGGTCGAGGCTTGAAACCTCGTCTCCGTACCGAGTTGGAATCGGAATCTGGGCGCATTCCATTCCAAGCAAGTGCGCGAGAAGGATCATTTCAGCATCGAAGTTATAGTTGTTCTGGAGTTGCTCAAAAGGTGCGAGTTCCAGCAACCGGCGTGAGTAGAGCATATAACCGCTGTGAAATTCGGCCATTCGCGTCCCGAAAACGATATTCTCCAGAAACGTGAGGATACGGTTCGGGATGTAGCGACTGTACGGCATGCCGCCGCGAAGCGCCCCGCCGCCAATCATGCGAGAGCCTTGGACCATTTGCGCTTTGCCCTCGATGATCGGTTGCATGAGATCGAGCACGACCTCCGGAGCGTACTGCCCGTCGGCATGGACGACGGCGAATACATTTGCGCCCAGATCGAGCCCTCGCTTGAGGCCTGTCTTTTGCGCTCCACCGTAGCCTTGATTCACTTGATGGTGAACAACCTCCAACCTCGGCCATCGAGTCTTGAGCTTCTCCGCCACCTCGCCCGTGTTGTCCGTACTTCTGTCATTGACAATAATAGCGACTCCATTGTCCCAGAAACCCGCGGGTATGCGCGAAAGCACCGACGGCAACGTCTTCGCGGCGCGGTAGGAAGGAATCACGATGACCTTCTTCATTGGGTGTACTCCATCAGAATTTTGGAGTGCGCGCGACTTGTCGCCGCTTTCAGACCGCGCGGAGCGTGGCGAAAGGCAGCAATTGAACAGAAAACGATAGCTTCTTCATCGGGACCGTTTCCATCAGAAGGAGTTTGCGCCATCGCGTTCAAGGCAACCATAGAAATCATGGCTCGCATACGGGTCAGCAGCAATTGCCGCTAATCAGGTGCCTGGGCGGGCTTTGCTTCTGCGAACTGAAGCTTTCCAATCTGCTTGCGGCGATAGAAGCCTTCCGAGACTGGTATCAGCAGGTAACTGATGATCATCGCCAGCCCGAGCAGAAAACCAGGAGCATAACCGATTCGGTATCGGACGACATCCAGCGAAATTACGATAGCAATCGTGAGTGCATTTCCATAAGCCACAGCAACAACAGATAAGATTGCCAATCCAGCGAGACGCAACGGTCGGCCTTCCGGCCGTGACCAGACAATCGTAATGGCGGCAAAAAACGCCAACTGCAGCCAAAGGGTGCCAAGTGCAAGCAAGTGTGCCAACCTGGCTAAAACCGCAAACCCGGGCGGATGAGGCCGATCTCCTTCGACTCTCTCCAAACTCTCTTTGTACGATTGGTAGATCTTCTGCACCTCCGGTGAAAGCGGACTGGCGGGCAAGCACCCCCGTGAAAGAGCTAATTTCTCCAACTCAATCGATCTCGCGGTCGAGTAAAAATCTCCGCCTCGTGGAAATAGAAACAAGGTTATCTGCTTTGCTACCTTCTTGAGCATTGCGGAGGGAACCTGGAACCATGCTCGAAAATAGGCGGAGTAGCAGGCAGCCGCCAGTTCACGATCGTTCCATCCTTCTTTCTGTTGGATGTCAGGAAAAAAACCAGAGAAATACAGGATGTAGTCGGGTTGGAAGCCAAGAGTATGATAGCCGCTCGGCTGCTTCCGTGCGGCTTTATAAGCCTTCTTTAATTCTTCGTGAAATATTTCGTCTGGCACGCCAGGGTTATGCACACCGGGTGGGACCGTTTCAGGAGTGGTTTCCAATATTTGCTTGGAGTGAATACAAACGAGCAAAGAAGGGAGAAAGAGCTGCGTGTCCTTTTGGAAGCCCAATATTTTCGGAAGCAAGAATAGGAACGCGAACGCGGCAGCGCCGGCCAGCAATGGTCCGAAACGCATGATGCGTGTCGCTTTGCCAAACGCGCCGGCAATCAAAGGCAGCAAAGTAAAGCCGAGCGAAAAACCCCAACTCGGTTTCAAGAGCAGAATGGCATACGACAATCCGAGTGTTGCTGCCCCAAAAGCGACTGTCTGCCCTGTTCGCCGCGATTTCCAGCGCGCAAGAAAAAAAGAGATGAGGCAATAAAGATAAAGCAACTCGAAGAACGCCAGCATGCCCTCCGGCCGGATCGAGTTCTCCAGCAGCGCCTGGTCTGAGTTCAGCGCGTAGAGCGCAAGCAGTAATAGTGTCACAACGAGGCAAGCCCAGCGCCAAGCCGGCTTTTGCAGCGGCAGCAACCGTAACCACGAACGCCAAGCCAGCCAAAAAAGCAGGATACCAGCGAGCCCAAGAACTCGCTGCACGTAGGTGATCGCACAAAAAGCGCCACTGACCTTGAGAATTCCCGCGAGCAGCGCCGGATACAGCCAATCTCTTCCATTGGTTTGTTCAAAGCCGAGGCCGCTTAGCCAGTGAAGCGCGGGGCGTAAATATCCCCAGGTATCGCCATCAGCAAGCGGAACGTCCGGCAATCGGGCCCTGACAAGAAGACCCCCTATTGCGAGACCGATGACAGCACAGACCGCGAGAAAATCGAAGAGAAAGCCAAACTGGCTCGTGCGTGCGACGCGTTGCATGGTCTGAAACAGACACATCGTCGTACACCGTGTAATAGGACCCGTCCAGAACGGTTTCGAACGCCAACGTTTTCGCGGCGCGGTAGGATAAGCTTCCAGCTTGTCAGCTTTTTAAACCGGCAGGATGCCGGCGCTACCTGGTACGCACGAGCCTCGTCCGTGTTCAAGCCGCATTACTCCTCTTCCGAATCTGTGAAAATCGGTACGCCATTGCATAACCGCCCTTCCGGTTGGATCGGTACAGTTATTTCGCCTGCCTGATAGAAGCATTGCCGCCGCCCCTCATTCTTCACTGCCATATCCCGAAGGCCGCTGGATCAAGTCTGAGCCGAGTTTTGCGGGATAGCTTCGACGCGTTTCATTTTCATCATTATCATCCCGACCCGAACTACATCCTCACTCCCCAGTCTCTTGATGCGCTGCTCCAGATCTTCCCGCCGCTCCGCTCGATCAGTTCGCACAGTGCAAGATGTTTCCCCCAACGGATCCGAGGGCGACCGCTGCGTTATTTTACTTTTTTACGTGACCCAACTGCTACATTGATCTCACTGCTGCGGTACACGAAACGGGAATTCCATAATCTTTCCCCGCAGGCGACTCGAGCTTGGCCTAAGAACACGCCCGAACTGAAGCTCCGTGACTTAGCCGCTGCTTATCTCGATGGTTACCCTCCCGATTACGAATACAGCCCGATTTCACGTTTCTTCTGTCCGCCGGTATTCGCCAAACAGGCCGGAGTCGATTTCGGCGATGAGTACGGGAGCAGCTGTCCGGTATTGGCTCGTCTGGTCTTGAACGAGTTTGTGTGTGTCGGCATCGTTGATGATTTTATGCGAAGCTTAAAAGTGCTTTGGGCAAAGATGTGGCAATTGGGGGTGCCTTTGGATATCTCGAAAGCGCCTCGCGAAAACCGCGCTCGTTCGCATGAGCGCCTTTCCTGGCTTCACGCCGGCGATCGGGTTGGGGCCAGAGTGCTCCAGGCAACGGCTTCCGACAAAGAATTGTATCAGCATTTTCGGAAGGCGCTTAGCGCCGATTTTGCGCTGTTCCGGTCTCGTGGAGCAGGGGCTTTTCATCCCAATGCCGCCGGCGACGAGCCGATCGAAAAGATCGCGTTAGCGGAGTTTCAAAGAGGAAGCGGTCATGCCTCAGCGGCCAAATGAAGGGGATCCTTTTGTAACACCCTTTTGCCGTATCGCGCGATCCGCTCGGGCAAGCAGCGTTTTGGAGTGCGCGCGACTTGTCGCCGCTTTGAGATCGCGCGGAGCGCCCCGTAACCGCGTCCCCCGGGGGCAGAAGAGAGGGAGACCCAACAACTGGACAGGCTGAAGAAAAAACCGGTCTCTCGACAATGTCGCCCTGAACGCGGCGGCCGATCGCGCGGGAGTTCTTGTCCGGCTGAGTAATCGGCTGGAACGATACATCGAAGAAATTGAACAGAAGATCGCGAAGGTCACAAAGAGGATTCCGTCAAACTTGGAACTAAAAAACAATATTTCGTATAGTTACTTGAACGCGGAGGATTTGGCATCTTTCGAGCGAGCGGACTTAGTTTTTATGATCTCGTCCACAGACAGTAATCCAGCGAAATATTCTCAGAGATCTCTTTTCTTTGTGATCTTTGTGAGCTTCTGTGAAAAATTCTTCTGCGGCGATAGCAGCTGGTGTCTCCAGTTCTCCTCAAACTTCCCACCTTTGTTGCCGCTACTCGGGCGGGCGCGCTCCGCGCGATCTCAAAGCGGCGACAAGTCGCGCGCACTCCGAGACGCATTAGCGTCCCGCCACGATTCGCGCGCCTTCCGAACCAGCTGAAGCTCGTCCCTGACTCGGGAAATTTCGTGTTTCGCGAATGTTATAAATCGTCTTTCCTTGCGACTCGAAAAAAGTCCTGGTAATCATCTCCGCCAAAAGGCCAAGCAGGAGACACATCATTCCAATCATCAGTGTCATCACTGCGATGAGAGGCAGCGGCGTCATGATAAACGAGACATTCTCGCGAAACTTGAGCTCGATCATCCAGAGAAATGTGATCAGACCGATGACAAAGCTGAAGAACGCGCACCCGCCAAAAACATACATCGGTTTGTGAGCCGCCTTATCGAGGAACTTCACTACCAGGAGATCAAGCAGCACCTTGGCGACCCGTTCCAGACCGTACTTGGATCGACCAGCCCGCCTGGGATGATGATTCACCACGACCTCCGTGATCTTCGCTCCATGCCAGGAGGCATAAATTGGCAAAAACCGGTGCATCTCGCCGTAGAGCCGGATACCGTCCACCACGTGCCTTTTGTAGGCCTTCAACGAGCATCCAAAATCATGGAGCTGCACTCCTGACACTGCCGAGATTAGCTTGTTCGCCAGAATACTCGGCACATTGCGCCGCAGATAATGATCTTGCCGATCCTTTCGCCAGCCGGACACCACATCGTAACCATCCTCCAGGCGCTCCAGCATTTTGGAAATGTCGGCTGGATCATTCTGCCCATCACCGTCTACTGGAATAATGATGTCGCCCCGGGCGTGATCGAACCC
Organism: uncultured Verrucomicrobiae bacterium; assembly: GCA_963731325.1. Taxonomy (GTDB): domain Bacteria; phylum Verrucomicrobiota; class Verrucomicrobiia; order Chthoniobacterales; family JAFAMB01; genus CAVSUL01. The sequence goes on along the minus strand of CAVSUL010000002.1, from coordinate 403,590 downwards.
CGCCATCATGGCGGCGGTCTGTCCGCTATTCCGTTGGAAGTGAATGACGCGAACGCGTCGATCTTCGATCGCTAACCGGTCAAGGATCTCCTCTGAGCTGTCCGCGCTGCCGTCATTAACGAAGATGATCTCCCAGTCCCGACCGAGCGCGGTCAACTCGCGGCGCAAGCCTTGAAACAGATCGATCAGGGTTTCCTGCTCGTTCAGCACAGGAACAATTACGGAAACCGCCCCCGGCGGCCGATGCCGCTCAATTGGTTCGCCGAAAAATTTCTCCATAAATCCGGTTTCGGATCGACCGGGCCCACCTTGTAAGTCTGCGAGGTCCTCAGGCCGGTCATCTGGCCAGGCGCTCGAATTATCAGGTTGGCTCCCGCGAAATGCAAACTGTACGTTTTGCTCAGTGTCAGATCCCGGAAAAAGACACCGATCGCAGCGCTGATCCGGTGGATCCAGTCATTTTCCAATATGCTGACGAAACTCACACAAAGTCACAAAGGCACAAAGAAATGAACCAGGTGTCAGTAGCCAGCAGCTCACCTTTGTGTCTTTGTGTCTTTGTGTGAGTCCTTTACGTCAGACGGTATCGCTAGACTATCAGTGCGAGATCGATCCGACCAGCCGCAGTGCATCGATCCTGGCCGATTTCCATAGCTTCTATTATCTGCGGATCAATCAAAGGCGCCAGGAGCACTTGGAAAGCTTGCAGCTACGCTGTGCAGGCAAGCGAGTTTGGGAGGTAAGTGCCGGGATTGGTGATCACACGTCTTTCTTTATCGATCGCGAGGCGTCGATGACCTGCTCGGAGGTCCGTCCGGAGTTACTTGCGATACTGCGCCGGCGCTATCCTGGGCTGCACATTCTCTCGCTTGATTTGGAAGCGCCCGAACCTACGTGCCCCAGCGATTTCGACATTATCTACTGGTATGGAGTTCTGTATCACCTGCGCACACCGGCCAGGGCCCTGGCTTTCATCGCAAAACGCTGCCGGGGGCTGCTCCTTCTGGAAACCTGTGTAGGTTTCGGGGACGATTTTTCCGAGAACATTATCGAAGAACCGCGCGAGCGAGCCAGCCAGGCGTACGGCGGACTCGGGTGCCGGCCGACGCGAGCGTGGGTGTTTCGAGAGCTGCAACGACATTTTGCGCAGGTCTATGTGCCCCGGACACAACCGCATCACGAACAGTTCCCGCTGGATTGGACGAAGCCCAATGAGGCTACGTACGCGCGAGCTATTTTTATCGGTTCACGGCAGGACTTGTCAAATGAGCTGTTAACGAATGAGCTGATCAAACAGCACACGCGCTAGCCTGCTATGCAAAAAGGGCGAGACTTTATTCTCGTTTCTTGAAAGGATGTCAGGGGCACCGAGCCATTGCCTGCGCAGCAGACAAGGAAGAATCCTGGGTTGGGCGAGTCCGTGTTCATACAGACGTTATCGGTCGAGCACGAGACACGGAAGAATTTCAACAGAAGATCGCCAAGATCACAAAGGCGGAGGTTCGACCGAGTTCCGTCGAAGCTGAAGAATCGTCGCTCTCGCAACGTGTCTCTGACTCTATCGCGCGGCAGTTCGGGCAGGAGCACCTTGCTCCAAAGTTCGACAGACCCTTCCACCCTGTCAGTGGCGCTCCGCGACAGATTTGGTTGCGGCTCCGCCGCGCTGCGATCTTTGCAATTGCTGACATTCAACATCGCGCAATTTCGCGAGGATTTTCATTTGTCGAGAAATTTTCGTGCTCGTGCTCGGGAAGACGCACGGCCTCGTGCGTAACCAGGGAATACGGACGAGGCCGTCCGTACCAGGTAGCGCCGGCATCCTGCCGGTTCAAACACTTCAACATTGTTCACCTATCTTTCTCTGAGCGATCGAAACGCTTCGAATCGCTGGTCAGCAATCGTCCCAGCCCGAGCGATCTCCAGAAAAATCAAAAGCCTGACAAGCTGGTAAGCTTATTCTACTTTGAAGTCCGACAGACCCATCCTGCCGGTTGAGTTTCGTGATTTGTAAGTGGATCGTCTTGCTCCAGGTAAAGCACCGATCTTCCGCCGACTACGTCGAACCCGGCAAGAGCGCACAGGAGCGATCCGGGACAGCGTGGCATCGCGAAAACACTGGTCGGAGCTGTCTGAGCGACGATCGCAGCGACCGCTTGATAAACCCTTGCTCGGTTGGAGAACGGGTCGCTGCTCCGTATATCGTATAGGCCGGCTCGCTTTGCTTGCACCAGTTTCGGAAAAAGCCATGTTAGCTTGTTGGCATGTTGACTGCCTGCGACAACCAAAGTGCCGCAGTCATCGGACAAAAACAGTGGAGCAGAAATCCCGTTTCGTGCCGTCTTGGAAGGCCGCTTGATTCTCGGATTCGTCGCGCGGCGCGCCAAAAGTTTATGGATGAACGGAATCGGCATGAATCAGTGCGGGCACAGGACCTATAACGCCAAATCCTCTCTTCGCGATTAAAAAAGCGCTTTGGAGTGCGCGCGACTTGTCGCCGCTTTAAGACCGCGCGGAGCGCGATTACCAACCAGCGAAGGGCTTCGCCCTCGATATCGTCTGCGGAAGGCGAGCAAAACGAGACAAATTATCCCCATGTTTTTAGCGTGTGCGTCCGCATAACGGGCTAACGGGTCTTTTCGCGGAGATGAACGAAATCACTTCGCAGATCGATCCTCGGTCAGGCCGCGCTCCGCGCGGATCCTAAAGCGGCGACAAGTCGCACGCACTCCGACGAACGCCTTGCTTTTTAAATTAGTAATCTTTTGCGCCAATTTCGGTCGTCGAAGCAATGTTGCGAGACAATCTCTTAAATTTTCGCCCTATCGGCACGGACCCAAAGATATCGGCGGAAGGGTTCACCGACAAAGCTTCGGCACCGGACCGAGCTTCGCTCGTGTTGTCGCGAGGTTCTTTTCGAGGGCCTTGGTCCGCCAGGTCTGGTGGGTGCTGAGAGAGTGATCGATTGATGCTCCCTTTTCGGCTCGCGTACGTTGGCGGTCAAATCTTCTCTCGGTACGGCCCCGGAGGGGCAAGAAGAAAATAGAACGGTGCTTTAGCGCCGGATCCTGTCACCCCTGCGGCTCGTGCCCCGTAGGGCCGCTCTGAGTAGGATCGCGACGACGACCCTGCGGCGAACCGGTGCGGACTCAGGAATACGGACGAGGCCGTCCGCGCTACGTAACCTGAACTCGCGTTCAGATCCTCATTCCGGCCCTACCGGGACGGAACCGTCATTCATACTGGAATACCGGCAATGAATTGCCGGCCTATTTTCCAACGGCCCTGCGGGAAGGAGACGAAACCTGCGAGGATTCAGATCCTACTTTGAAGTCCGACAGACCCGGGGCCGTCCGTAGCAGGTAGCGCCGGCGGCGTCCTGCCGGTGTTACGGCTCCGCGATTTGTGGATTTCTCAGTGTCGTTCCTTGCGCTGGGCCCGAAATCTGTTTCCTTGCAGGCTATCTCGATGACCAAAACCTGATAGTTCGGAAGGTCAGAAGACCAGATGAGTTTCGACGTCGCCATTTTGTTCCTGGTATTTAACCGTCCGGAACTGACCGCGCGAGTGTTTCAGACGATTCGCGAAAGGAAACCAAGCCGGCTTTACGTCGCTGCCGATGGGCCGCGTTCCGCTAAAGCGGGAGAGTGGGAGCTCTGCGCGCAGGTGCGACGGGAAGTCGAGAATGTCGATTGGCCCTGCGAAGTCCGTACGCTCTATCGGCCGGAAAATCTTGGTTGTGGACGATCCGTAAGCGAAGGCATCACCTGGTTTTTTGAACAAGAGGAGGAAGGCATCATCCTTGTGACCTGATTAGCAACTGGGTATCACCCCGAAGCGACCCACACGAATTTTTGCAGTCCATTGGCTAATTTGGGGCGTTTGGGCATTACCAATTTCGATGTAACCCTGCCCGTTCACATTGATCCGGCCATCGACGACGCGATTTTCTATTTCCTGTTCCTTGAATCGCTGAACCGCGTTTCGTGGTTCCAGCAAGCGTTGGACCCGACGACAGAGCTTTTGGCTGGCCGCGCTGCGCAGGTTCGTCGAGCGCAAGCCTAGCTGAAACGATTATCGGATGCGTGTCGCAGATATACAGGCTGAGAACGCAACCGGAATTCTGCGGAGCCGGGAGAGCTCGTTGTACCGTGTTAAACTCACTCTTCTGCTGACCCAATGTTTCTTTCTGTTCCGGCAATCGTTGGAGCTGGCTCGAACTCGCCTCTATACTTTGAAATTCCTGAAGCGGGGCCGAACTCGGCTCAACACGCCACCCGAACCGGCGAAAGCAGAAACGAACCCTCCCGTGCCGGTCAGCCGCAACTCCGTCCGATAATGCAGGAAAACTCGTAGCAACCTGTTGCGAGATAAAACGGAGAATCGATGGTGGACCTTGCGCTCAGTGAATCCTTGCGGAACGTTCTGATCACTGTTCGGTAGCAATGCACCTCGGTCGGATTGATCGCCTTCCATTCTGATGCCCCCAGGTAATCCCGGAAATTTATCTGCCAAACGGTTTCTGGATGAGCCGAGCGGCCATCCACCAACTTATGATGGTGGTGGCGATTCGCTTTTGACTTTGGTTATTCCACTCTATAACGAGCAAGAGATTTTCCCGGCTCTCGTGGCGCGGCTCGAAACGCTGATTGGACTGGTTGAAGAGAAATACAGGGTTGAGATCATTTTGGTCGATGACGGAAGCCAGGATCGAACCTGGGACCTGATCTCCCAGTACGCGGCCGCGAATGGTCGGGTGCGGGGAATTTCTTTCTCTCGGAATTTTGGGCATCAGCGGGCGTTGTTCTGTGGTTACGAACTAGCCTCGGGCGACGCCGTCATTTCATTGGATGGCGACCTGCAGGATCCGCCCGAGTTGATTGAACAGATGCTGGGAAAATGGGAGGAGGGTTTTGATATCGTGTTTGCGGTTCGGCGCTGCCGGTTCGGCGAGACCCGTCTGAAACGTTGGACGGCCCACTGGTTTTATCGAGTCCTGAACCGGATCGCCGAAGTGGAGACCCCGCTGGATTGCGGCGATTTCCGGCTGATCTCGCGAACTGCCCTCCAAGCTCTGCTGAGGATGGGGGATAAACAAAAATATTTGCGCGGCATGGTCGGTTGGATCGGTTTCCGATCCTGCGAGGTGGAATATGATCGTCCCGCCCGCTTGAAGGGTCGGACAAAATTCAGTTTTCTAAGAATGGCACAGTTTGCCTTCGAAGGGATCACAGCTTTCAGCAACCTCCCGCTACGGGTAGCGTTTCTGCTTAGCATCCTGGCTCCGTTGCCGTTCTTGGTTTACCTCGCGTATAGCGTGTTTTTGCATCTGTTCACGCACACTCCGTTGGTTCCCGGATGGACGAGCCTCCTGCTCTGCATCGTTTTGTTTGGTTCTCTCAATCTCATAGCAATCGGCATCGTCGGGGACTACTTGGCCAAAATCTTCGAAACGATCAAAAACCGGCCTGATTATATCATTGCCAAGCAAACTCAATCTTCGTCGGTCGATGCCCGAGTTCGATAGGCTGGCCGAAAACTATCGGGCCGGGTTCGATGACCCGGTGAAAGGCTGGCTGGGGCGGAGTCCGCAGGAATTTCTGCGCCCGAAAATTGAACGTTTGTTGAAGTTGGGGAAAGCGAGCTCCGGGCGCGCGATGCGACTCCTGGATTTTGGTTGCGGGACCGGTGATTTTCTAGCCGCACTCAGTCCGGAAACGCCGGATTGGGAGCTGGAAGGCTGCGATATTTCTGACGGGATGCTGGCGGAGGCGAAGCGCCGCTATCCCAATCCGACCTTCAGGCTTTGGAATTCTGCAGGGGTGCCCTGGCCGGCCGCGCGGTACGATATCGTTACTGCGGTTTGCGTGCTTCACCATGTCCCACCAAACGACTGGAGAACTACGTTAGACAAACTCATCAATGCCCTTCGTCCTGGCGGTTTACTCGTGGTTTTCGAACACAACCCTTGGAACCCAATCACCAGCTGGATGATCCGGCGAACCGAGGTTGATCGCAACGCAATGCTCCTTTCGGCGTCCACCTTGGAAAATTTACTTACCGCAACCGAATGCAAGATAGTTGCGAAAGAGTTTTTACTCTTTTTTCCGCCGCGATGCCGCTGGTTGTTGTCGGCGGAAAGTCACCTACGCAATGTCCCATTCGGGGGTCAGTATCTTATTGCGGTGAGAAAACCGTGAGGGAAAAAGTGGCACAGGCTTCCAGCCTTAATTGAAGAGTTCTCCACAGAAGACCGCGAAGATCTCAAAGAAAGAGAAATCAGGGTTGGTGTAAGCGAAGCAAATCTTCGGGACCTTTGCGGCCGTCTAAGCCCGATAGACCGGCAGGATGCCGGTATCACTTTCAAGACGATTTGCGATCCCGAGTGGCGTAGCGCGGAACTTGTCGCGCCATAGTGCCGCGAAGCGGGCGCGAAGGCAGACGCCTTCTCCGTATACCTGAGGCTGCACCGGTGCGCCGCAGGGTCGTCGCCGCGACCGTACTCAGAGCGGCCCTACGGGGCGCGAGCCGCGGGGGTGATAGGATACCGGCGCCTAAAGCACCGGCCTATTCTCTTTCTGCTCCTCCGGAGCGGAGCGCGCGCAACGGGCTGGCGAAGCCACCACTGTACGGACTGGGCCGTTCGCGCTACGCCACTTGGGGACGCGAGCCGAGGGAACGGAATTTCGATCCTTGACTTTGTGTGCACTCAACGAATTAGCGTTACTGCGTGAAAGCAAAAGTTAGATATCGGAAACTCGGAAAAACGGGACTCCTTGTATCCCCGATAGCTCTTGGAACGATGCAATTCGGCTGGAGTGCCGATGAGGCGGCATCGCACGCAATTCTCAGTTCTTATGTGGAGGGAGGCGGAAATCTGATCGACACAGCAGATTGTTACTCGGTATGGGCGCCGAATAACCCAGGCGGCATCTCCGAGCAGATAATTGGCAGATGGCTGAAGGCGACAGGGAACCGCGACCGAGTTTTGGTGGCTACGAAGGTTCGCGTCGCTATGGGTCAAGACTTTTCGGAGGGCGACGATCATCCCTTGCAGCGCGAAGGGTTGTCGCGGCGATGGATCTTGCGAGCATGCGAGGATAGTCTGCGGCGTTTGCAGGTCGACTATATAGACCTTTATCAAGCGCATTACGTCGATCCTCGTACGCCCATCGAGGAGACGCTTTCCGCCTTTAGCGATCTTGTTCGCAAGGGTTATGTCCGGTATATCGGCTGCTCGAATTTTAGTGCGTGGCGTCTAATGCAGGCTTTGTGGGCCGCAGACAAGCACGGGTACGAGTCGTTCGTAGCGGTTCAGCCGGAATACAGTCTTTTAGCCCCTGTCCGTGCGAATTTTGAACGAGAACTTTCCAGGGTCTGTTTAGCGTACGGGATCGGAGTATTGCCGTACAGCCCGCTCGCCGGAGGTTTTCTGACCGGAAAATACCGGAGAAATCAAGCCCTTCCGTCAGGTGTTCGAGTGGAAGATAATAAGAAGCGGATGAGCGAGCAAAATTTTAATATCGTCGAGAAACTGATCGATATCGCGCAACGTCATGATTCGACTAGTACGCGCGTTGCTCTCGCCTGGCTGCTGGCACAACCGTTTGTCACGGCCCCGATCATTGGTGCCAATAACACTGACCAGTTAGCCGATTCCATGGGTGCACCGGAAATGGTGTTGTCGGAAGAGGAGATCAACGAAATATCGGATGTTGCCAACTGGGAAAAATCCAGAACCGACCGTGATGCGTGATTAGGCACTCCAAGACGCACATCCTGTGGAGTCTAGTCCGAGGCAGTTTTCGGCCATTGGACCCAAGAGAGCGACCAAAGTCCGACAGACCCGGCCTCGTCCGTATTCCGGGCGAGTGGCACAGCCCTCGGATTACGGACGAGGCCGTCCGCCTCCGTCCCCACTTCGCGGGACTTCGGCGCGACAAGTTCCGCGATACGTCTTTTCGATCCAAGTCTTGGTTCCATTTGCGATCTTACTCAGGGCGGCCCTCCGGGACGCGGGCCGAAGATGATAGAATACCGGCGCTGAAGCACCGGCCTATTCTCTTTCTGCTCCTCCGGAGCGAAGGGCGCGGTCTTCGATTCGCGCGAAGCGCGGCCAGCACTGGCACTGGTCTAACTAATTCCCGGGATCGGGCTGCGGACGCCAGTTCGGGCCGGGATTCAACCCGATAAGCTGCTCGTTGACGTTTGTTCCGCTCAGGAACCAGGCACCCACCGAATAATCCTGCGTGTTCAACCAGAAAATATCGGATACCGAGCTGCCATCCAGGTTTAAGCCTCCAAACGGCTGCCAGCCTGGCGGAGCAGCCGCGTTGAGCACCGGTGTAGAAAAGCTCACGCCGCCGGTAAAGGTCCAGAGGCCAACTTGACCGGTCTGCGTATTTTCCCAAAGCAAATCGTCGCTGGCCTTTCCGCTGAAATGACCGATCCCGCGTAGCCGCCAGTTTAAGGGGGGCGCAGCGAGCGAAACCTCGTTGGCCACCTGAAAGTTGGAAACAAACCATGCCCCCACCAAGCCGCTGGTCCTGTTTCTCCAGATAACTTCCGGTATTCCGTCCCCGGTAATGTCCGCGACGCCGGCCAAAACACAATCGGTTGAAATTCTGACAGCTGACTTCTCAACGAACGTTAAGTTGCCGAGGTTTTGGGAGATCACGGCTGTGCCCGAGCTCGGGTCGTATTGCACCACATCCGGATTGCCGTCTCGATCGAAATCCGCAAAAGCTAACACCGGGTAATTGGCCGGCAGGTTAAAATTTTGCATCGAAGTGACAGTCGGTCCGTTCATGAACCAAACCCCAAACTGGCCGGAGCTTGTGTTATGGAAAATGATGTCGGTTTTCCCGTCGCGATTGAGATCAGCTAACCCCACAATTTGCCAATCGCTCGGAGCTGACCCAATATTCGCAATCTGGTCGATGGCGGTTCCATTCATCAACCAAACCCCGATTTGGTTGGTCTGATAATTGCGCCACAACAGATCGCTTTTCCCGTCGCCATTGAAATCTGCGGCCGGAAAGACTTGGCTGACGGCGGCAACTCGCGCTCCATAGAGATATTGGCCCCCGGCAATGTCGTCTGCAGTGAGATCGTCCGTGTTACTGATAAGCGAATTCATGATGGCGTTCACCGTCTGGCCTGCCTGGTCCGGGTGGTCCAACCCGATGAAGTGGCCCAGTTCGTGGAGGGCCACCCGTCGGAGGTCGATCGGCGATTCTGCAAGCGGACCCCGATAAGAATTCCAAGCATCTCCACTGCTAAAAACGATGTCAGCCTCTGCGAACGTTTGGGGACTGCCTGTGTAATAGTAGATCTCGGTAACCGCGAGAGTTTCGCCTCCGATACTATCTCCTCCGGCCGAGGCGCCAAAACCGGCCTCATTGATACCGTCATTCAATTCGAAGCCATTCGGGTTAGTGCCCTCGATCGTTCCGATCTGGAGTCGCAACAGGTACTGATTCCAATCAGCAACGGCGGCATCGAAAACCTGGTCAAAGCTGCTCGAACCGTCCTCGAGCGGAAACGCGGGCAACAGGCCCCCAAGCTTGCCCTGTGACGCGTTGAGGTTGGTATAAATCGTCGGGTTGGGAAGTCCCCAAACGATTCCTTCCAACACGTAGGCCGATGCCGGGGAACAGAGTGCGACCAGCGCGAGAAAGGCTGCATGACAAGCTTTCATGAGTTCCAATTTTCGAGGACGCTATCGGTTGAGCAATTGGCGAACGCGCCCGGCAAATTGGTCTACAGTATCGGCCGATCGCAGATCGGTGCGCGTCGTTGCGCCTGCGGTTGCCGGGACACGAGACTTGAAGTCCACCTGAGCAGAGACTGGTTGCCCCCAGTACCGATAAACCCGGTCCACCTGGCTTTCACTGTCGTGAACGACCCGCAATGCACCTTGTTCCATCCCCACAACCGGGCTGACCATCGATTTTTCCGGTGAATTGGAGAAGAGAATGTAGCGCTCCCCGACGGCAAACTTTGGAACCCCGGGAACTCTCAAGCCCCGGTCGCCGACTTCGCCGCCAAGGAATTCCAGAGACAAGCTCGGCGTCGGTGGACCTTTGATCATCGCGTTCACTGTGAAATTCACCCTGGTACGAATCGATTTTACTCCAGCTGGAGCAACCCAGTAGGAGTTCACGGTTTGGACCGTGGCGTCGACGATCACATCGGCTTGCTGGGCAATTTGAGGTAGATCCAGCGTCCTGACCGTCGCGCCGTGCGCGGACCAGCAGGTGGCTGTCCAGAGGGTTGTGCAGATAAGCAATGACAAAAAATGGGGAGTGCGCCGCTTGTTCTGGCTCATAACGAAAAGCTTAGACGTCGGGTTTCGAAGAAAGTGTCGATATTTATTGAAAAGAAACCCGAGAGCAAGAGTTTTGGAGTGCGCGCGACTTGTCGCCGCTTTTAGACCGCGGAGCGAGTACCAGAGAGGCAGGTCTCTTCCGTCAGGGAACTCCGCATTTCTTGTCCCGTCCTCGGTCAGGGTCTCGCTCCGCGCGATCTCAAAGCGGCGACAAGTCGCGCGCACTCCAAAACACTCCTGTCGGTGCTTTCGGATTTCCACAGAAGACCTCAAAGGTCGCATAGATTTGCTTACAGCAACCTTACTTATCTCCTTTGCGATCTCCGCGATCTTCTGTGAAAAATTCCTCAATTACAGGCTGGAAGCCTGTGCCACTGCTGGTCTGAAAACCTGACAAGCTGGAAGCTTATTCTACGGCTCAAACCGCCTGCGTCCTTTGAACCCACGCCTCGTGAATTTCCGCAAACGTTTCTTGAAGCCCCTTGGTGATGGTCCAAGCCCGGATAATGCGCCTTCATTTTCCGCAAATCGGAGATGTAACAGATATGGTCGCCGATCCGGTTCTGTTCGACATAATCGTAGCGCATCGGTTGACCGGAAATCTCTTCGATCAAACTGAAGGCTTCCAGGATCGAAATCGAGTTTTCCCGGCCGCCTCCTAAGTTGTACACCTCACCGACTTTCGGATTTAGCAGAAACTGCTCGATAAAACTGGCGACATCGGCCGAGTGGATATTGTCGCGGACCTGTTTTCCTTTGTAACCGAAGACTTTGTACACCGTGCCCTCGAGATTGCACTTGGTTAAGTAGCTCAGAAAACCGTGGAGCTGGACTCCGGAATGGCTCGGACCGGTCAAACAGCCTCCCCGTAAACAACAAGTCGGCAATCCGAAATAGCGTCCGTACTCCTGGACCATGACGTCCGCGGCCAGTTTTGATGCCCCGAAAACGGAGTGGAGCGTCTGATCGACCGGAAATGTCTCCGGGATACCGAAAAAATTTGCAGGATCGGCATAATCCCAGCGGGTCTCGGTCTCGGTCAGCGGCAAATGATTCGGTCCATCCCCGTAGACCTTGTTAGTGGATAAATGCACAAACGGCGCTTCTGGAACGTGACGTCGGGCCGCTTCCAACAGGTTCAATGTGCCCACGGCGTTCACATCGAAATCGTCGAAAGGCCGGCTGGCAGCCAGATCGTGACTCGGTTGGGCGGCTGTGTGCACGATGGCGTCGGGACGTATTTCCGCCACCAAATCGGCCACGCCTGACCGGTCCCTGATATCGAGCGAAAAATGGCGAAACGTCTTGAACTGCTTTTTCAGGTGCTCGGTATTCCACGACGTGTCGCCGGCCGGCCCGAAGAAATCCGCCCGCATGTTGTTGTCAACGCCATGAACCTCCAAGCCTTTTTCCGCAAAAAAAGTTGCAACCGTACTTCCGATCAAGCCGCCTGAACCGGTCACGAGGAGCTTTCGCATCGGATTTGATACGGGCAGATGCGGCTGGGAGTCAAGAGGACAAGGAGTCGGGAGTCCAGGGGCCAAGGAGTTGAGGGGCCAAGTAATCGGTAATCGGTGATCAGTAATCAGTAATCCGACTGACACTGAGAAGGATTTGGTTGTAGAGCTCGGTCGGACGCTACGCGACACCGTGAACACCGTGGCCTCCGTGCGATGCCCTCTTCCATTCCGGAAAGATATCGATCGAGTCTCGCACGGAGCCACGGAGGACTTTCCTCAGCCGTTGATCAATCGTTTGATGCTGGCCTTGAGCCGGGATTTGAGGTCTTGCGTCTTACACTTTCCTTCTGAGTCGGTGAAAATCTGTGTCAATCGGTGGTTCCTGTTTCTTCCAGCACTAAACACTGACACCGATTGGCTCGAAGATTTTGAACAAAAGATCACGAAGATCGCGAATAAGAGAAATCAAACTTGGGCGAAGCGAAAATCTTTGAGATCTTTGCGGCCTTCTGTTCAAGCGTTTTTTCTTTCTCTTCCGGGCAGCGAAACGCGAATCCAGAAATGTGAAAAGCACCACAGATTAGCACAGATTTTCACCGATTCAGAAACGCGATGCAAATGGCACTGGCACTGACTGATGACCGATTACCGATGACCAATGGCCGATGACTGGCCCTGGCACTGACACTCGCACAGCATGACTGATGACTGATCACTGGACGGACGCTGGCGCGGGAAGCACTGGCCTATTCTCTGTCGGCTTCCTCCGCCTTCGCTAAAGCTTCGGCGGACAGGTCCGGAACGGGCCGAAGACTGCAACCTAACACTTGAGGCCAAAACGCGGCCCATCTAGGTTTGGTGAAAATGGGTTCCTATACAGCGATAATCAAGCAGGATGGAGATTGGTGGATTGGATGGGTCGAAGAGGTGCCGGGCGTTAACGTCCAGGAACGATCTCGCGAAGAATTAATGATCAGCCTGCGCGTGACATTGGCTGAGGCACTCGATTTTAATCGTAAAGAAGCACGAGACGCGGCTGACAGCGATTTTGAAGAAGAGACGCTATCGGTATGAAGCGGCGCGAGCTGCTGCGTCATCTGAACAATCACGGATGCGTTTTGCTTCGGGAGGGAGGTAATCATTCCTGGTGGCTGAATGCTCTAAAGAACAAACGGTCGGCAATTAAGGCACTCTGAGATCCGGGATTTACTGGTTCGCAAGATTTGCAAGGACCTCGATATTCCGCCTCCATAGGCCTGGCCGGTGACCGATCAGCGACTGACGCTGGGAATCTGGAGTCCAGGAGTCCAGGGGCCAAGCAATCGGTAATCGGTGATCAGTAATCAGTAATCAGTAATCAGTAATCAGTAATCAGTAATCAGACTGACACTGAAATGGATTTGGTTGTAAGGCTCGGTCGGACGCTACGCGACACCGTGAACACCGTGGCCTCCGTGCGATGCCCTCTTCCATCCCGGAAAGATATCGATCGAGTCTCGCACTGAGGTCACGGAGCCATGGAAGACTTTCCTCAGCCGTCGATCAATCGTTTGAACAGAAGATCACGAAGATCGCGAAGAAGAGAAATCAAGATTGGGCGAAGCAAAATCTTTGAGATCTTTGCGGCCTTCTGTTCAAGGGTTTTTTCTTTCTCCCGGCCCGCGAAACGCGAATCCAGAAATGTGAAAAGAACCACAGATTAGCGCAGATTTTCACCGATTCAGAAACGCGATGCAAACGGCACTGGCACTGGCACTGACACTGACTGATTACCGATTACCGATTACCGATGACTGGCACACTGGCACTGGCACTTCCTACTCCCCCGGCACCTTCAGCACCGTGATTCCCCGATCCACCGTTGCCGGCCAGCCGAGCCGTTCGAGAGCATCGCGGAGCGGCGCGGGCGTACCCGGCCCTATCAGAATGGCAGTCACGCGATGGCTCGCGCAAAACGACCGGAGATTTTCTGGGAAATTCGCCCCGGGCTGTCCATGGAAGAAGTCCTGAACACTTGGCAGGCCAGCCTCAGCCTCCGGCACTGTTCCGAGATAACCGCCAGACTGGGTGAATCGCATCCCTGCCTGCAGTTGCCACAGCATGCTGGGACCGGTCCAACCGTATGGCAGCATGACGACATTCGCGTTTTTACCCAGAAGCGAATCGATATGCGCTGGTTCGAAAAAAGGTTCCAGCGGGAGCATTGTCCAGCGGGTCAGGCTGCGATTGGGAACCAGAAAAATACAGGCCACGACGGCAACTCCGAAGCGCCACCAGCTCCCGGCTCCCGGTTCCCGGCTCCCGACCCCTGACTCCTGATCCGTTGCTCCTGGACACCCGAGCCAGATCGCAACCGCCATCGAGGCGAGCAACGCGACATAGAGTGAAAGCCTGACCGGTAAAGCCTGATGGATGAACGGCACCGGCAGAAAGAGTCTCCATGGCAGCCACCAACCGAGGTTGATCCCGGCGACATGCAGCGCCGGCCCGAGACTGAGTGCCATGACCACCGCGAGGGTAGTGATCAACGCTCGAACCTTCGGCCGTTTTTTTGCCTGCCAAAACTGGACCGCCAAGAGGAGGATCAGCGGCAAACCAAGGTAAGCGCCTTGTTCAAACAAGTTGGCGGTGAACCTGGCCGTGATCGAAGCTGTCTCCCGGTGTCCAAGCTCGGTAACCGAAGTGGGCACAAAGTAGTTCAGCAAATCAGCTGAATAGAACTCCGGATCGTTGAGTTGTGGCTTGATGTCGGAAAGATCTCGGAAAACATAGAACAAAAGCGGCGCCGCCAAGATCATCATCACCAAGAGCGCCAAACCGATTTCCCAAAAAAGAATCCGGAGCCGCTGTCGCCCGCTCGCGTCCTCGAACGCATAAAAAATCAGCCAGGCCACGGCACCGGTCAGGCAAGTCGTCGCGAGAATTTCGGTAGCGAGCCCGAACTGCAGCGCAAGTCCCAACCCCAGCAGAACAACGAATTTTAAACGCGAAATTTTCCGGTTATATCGCTTGACCACCAGCAGCGCAAAAATCGGTAGCGGGAACACCAAAACCAGGTTCAGGTGCCCGAGTAGATGGGCTAGCTCATAGGTTGAAAACCCGAACAAATACCCGGCAATCAAAGCAGCCAAAAAGCGTCGTAGCACAGGTTTCCAGCCTGTCAGCGGATTTCGCCTAGCTGGTTCGGTTCCAGCCACTCTTCTCTGTGCGATCGCGGACGGCAGCAGGTTGGCCGGCAGGTTGCCGCTCCCATCGCCTATTGGCCATCGGCTATCGGCTATTGCCACCGCCAGCAGGTAGCCCGTCCAGGCCGACAACGCCGGCGCGGCGAGCGCCAGCAGATTAAAGGCGACGACCGGGCCGGCGGTCATCGTAACCGGCGATACCGCGAGTGCGGCGACGGGCATCGAGGCGGCCCACATCATATTGAACCCGTGCGGATACCAGACGTAATCGCTGATGAACGGGTTCAGGTGATGCTGAATCGCCCAGGGCCACCAGTGCAGGAACCAGATGTAGGCGGTTGGGTCCGTGTCCTGTCCGAAGTACGCGCGATCGAAGGGGACAGGTCCAAGAAAAAACCAGACTGACAGTCCGAGATAGATGACCAGCGCCGCGAGGCTCAGCAATCCGCGTTTCAGAGGAAGGGGCAGGGGGCGAAGCGCGGCAGGAGTCACAGGAGTTACAGGAGTCACGGGAGTCGCGGGAGGTCAAGGAGCGCCCTCCTTCGCCGTCGCTTCGCTCGGAGCTACGGCGGGCAGGCAAGCCGCTCAGCCCGCTGGTACTGACACTGTCACCGGCACTGGCACCCACACGGCACTGGCATGACCGATGACCGATGACCGTGACTGATAACCGATAACCGATAACCGACACTGACACCGGCATCCTGCCGCTTTCTGAAAACGTGACAAGCTGGAAGCTTATCCTACGGCTTTGCAATCTGCGATTCCGTACGCGCCGCTCATGCCGCTCAGCCCGCTCAAGCCGCTGGCACTAGCACTTTCCCCTTGTACCCGGCTCATGGTTCGCTCACCAATCTATCATGCGAGTGCTGGTTACCGGGGCGTGCGGGTTTGTCGGTTCAAACCTGGTTGCAGCGATTCGGGAATATTCCGCGAGCAACCAGGTAATCGGAATCGACAATTTTATTCGCCCCGGGACTCACCTCAATCGGGAACGCCTGGAAGCGCTTGGGTGCCGAATTCTGTACGGTGATATCCGCTGCCGGAGCGATCTTGATAATGCGCCAGCCATCGACTGGGTGATTGATGCGGCGGCCAATCCAAGCGTGCTGGCTGGGGTCGACGGCCGCTCGACAGCGCGTCAGGTGATTGAACACAATCTTTCCGGTACAACCAACATTCTGGAATACTGCCGCGAACATCAAGCCGGACTGATCCTGCTAAGCACGAGCCGAGTTTACTCCGTGCCGGCATTGGCGGGATTGTCTCTTCGAGAGAAGGAATTCCGCTTTGAGCTGGACCCTGATCTGGCTCAGCCTGTCGGGGTGACTACGGCAGGTCTGAGCGAGCAATTTAGTACAACAGCGCCTATCTCGCTTTATGGCGCGACGAAGCTGGCTTCGGAAACGTTGGCGCTCGAGTTTGGCCATGCGTTCCAGTTCCCGGTGTGGATCGATCGCTGCGGCGTGCTCGCCGGCGCCGGGCAATTCGGAACGGCCGAGCAAGGAATTTTTGCTTATTGGCTGCACGCCTGGAACGCGAATCGCGCGCTCCGTTATATCGGGTTTGGCGGATCGGGGAAACAGGTTCGGGACGCTTTTCATCCGGCCGATCTTGCCCGCCTGGTTCTCTCTCAGCTGCAGGATACCGACCACTCCGCGGCCGAACGGATTTGGAACGTCGGAGGCGGTGCGGCGAACTCGATGTCGCTTGCCGAACTCTCTCAATGGGCTTCTCAACGGTTTGGATCTCGCGAAGTCGCTCGTGATTCACGGATGAGACCCTTCGATATCCCCTGGGTAGTGATGGATTTTGCGCGAGCGGCTCATCGGTGGAGCTGGAAACCGGCGATTGCGCTTCCTGCCTTGCTCGAAGAAATTGGCCAGCACGCGGAAAGATTCCCTGACTGGTTGCAGACCTGTGCGGCCTGAAAAACACGTAGCGCAGGCTTCCAGCCTGTTTTGAAAGAATTTTCCACAGAAGACCGCAGAGATCACAAAGAAGAGAAGACAATATCGGTGTAAAAGTGACCGAAGTCTTTGTACTGCTATCCCCCAAAATCTTGTTTTCTTGCGAAGATTTCGGAGGAGCCAGACGGGTGTTCCTGTCGAGATTTGGTTGCGGCTCTGCTGCTCCGTGAACACCGTGGCCTCCGTGCGATGCTCTCTTTCGCTTCGGACAGATTCGATCAAGCCTCGCACGGAGGTCACGAAGCCACGGAGGGCTTCTCAGCCAGAACCGATTTGGTTGCGGCTACGCCGCGCTGTGATCTTCTATACTAATGCCGACCGGCAGGATGCCGGTGCCACTTGATTTCTAAAAATGAACAGTTCACCAACTGCTCTGACCCCCGTTTCGGAATCCGATAATGCTCCTCTGAAGCTGCTTTCGGTCATTATCCCCGCCCGGGATGAAGAAGGCTGCATTGCCTCGACCGTCGAGCATCTTGACGTCGAGCTGCGATTGCACGGTGTCCCTCACGAAATTGTTGTCGTGGACGATGGGAGTACGGACCGAACCTGGGCCGTCCTCGGTGAGCTGCGGGACCGGCTATCCACGCTCAAACCCGTTCAGAACAAGGGCGAAAACGGCTTTGGACGAGCGGTCATTTTCGGACTGCAACAGATGACCGGCGATGCTGCCGTGATCATGATGGCTGATGAGTCCGATGACTGCCGCGACGTCGTTCGTTACTGGCAGAAACTGAATGCGGGTTACGATTGCGTATTTGGTAGCCGTTTTATTAAAGGCGGCGGGGTTATCGATTATCCCTGGTTAAAATTACGTGTGAATCGCCTGGCGAACTTGTTCTTGCGGCTGCTCTTTAGTATCTCACTCAACGATACGACAAACGCTTTCAAAGCTTACCGGCGGACCGTGATTGAGGGCTGTCAGCCGCTCATCGCGCCGCACTTCAATATTACGGTCGAAATTCCTTTGAAAGCGATTGTTCGAGGATATAGCTGGACCGTCATCCCAATCACTTGGCGCAATCGCCGGAGCGGCGAAGGCAAGCTGAAAATCAAAGAAATGGGCAGCCGCTACCTCTTTATCTGTTTGTATGTCTGGCTGGAAAAGTATTTCAGCCGCGGTGATTACCGAAAACGCCCCATCGTTTCCGACACGAACAGCGCGGTCCGGGCTGATGCTAGTGCTAGTGCTAGTGCCAGTGCCAGTGATCGGTGATCGGTCATCAGTCATCGGTCATCGGTCATGCCGGTGCCAGTGGGCTGAGCGGCTTGCCCTCCTTGACCTCCAGCGACTCCCGTGACTCCTGCAACTGCTGTGACGTGAAGGATTTATTCACAGAAGAGCGCAGAGATCACAGAGACGCTTCGCTTGGACCAATCTTGATTTTTGTTCTTCGCGATCTCCGTGATCTTCTGTTCAAAATCTTCGACCCAATCGGTTTCAGTCGGAGCCAGCGGCTTAAGCGGGCTGAGCCGCGGGTCTGCGCGCCGAGGCCCTGACCGTAGTGAAGGCGAAGGAGTGAGCGGCTCCTGACTTCTGAACTCCTGCAACTTCTGGACTCCTGGCTCTCGACTCCCGGCTCCTGGACTCCTGTGACTCCCGATTGCATCCCGCAAATCGTCATGCAATATCCGCCTTAGGAATGGACCAAGAGACAGGCAGCGATCTGGCAGTTGAGTACCGGCTCAGGTTTGCTCAACACGCGGATTATCGGCGCAAAGTTTGGCAGGAACTATACCGCGTTTACTTTCACCAATTCATTAGAGAGGAAGACGCTGTTCTCGACCTTGGATGTGGCTGGGGAGAGTTTATTAACATCGCTCGAGCAACGAAGAAGTACGCGATGGATTTGAACCCTGAATCAGCCAAAATCCTCAATCCTGACATTACTTTCCTTCATCAAGACTGCTCGACAGCGTGGCCCTTGCCGGCAAATTCGCTCGACGTTGTTTTCACCAGCAACTTCTTCGAACACCTGCCGTCTAAGCAACACCTCAATGCCACGGTTAGGGAAGCTTGGCGAAGTCTGAGGCCCGGCGGAGTATTGATCTGTATGGGCCCAAATATCCGTTACGCTTATAACGAGTATTGGGATTTTTTTGATCATTACCTGCCCCTATCGGATCGCGCGATGCAAGAACTTATGCGGATGACAGGCTTTACACGGGTGAAGGTCATTCGAAAATTCTTGCCGTATACGATGAGTCAGGGCTGGCGCCCACCATTATTCGCTATTCGAGCTTACGTCAGTATGCCTTGGCTATGGCTGATTTTCGGCAAGCAGTTCCTTGTCATAGCTACTAAATAGGGAATGACAAAGCTCTCCAGCCTGTGAAAGGCTAAAGATGGCTCCGCCGTTATGGGAATGTCGGAGTTTGACTCTTTTGGGAATAACGAGCCACTCGGTAGTTACGCCGTATCGGGCCGGCCCGTTCTTCGCCCCGAAGGGGCATCAGGACTCCGTCCGCGGGCTTGAGTCCTGACGGCCCTTCGGGACAAGAATCCAAAGTGCGACATGCCCGTTATGTGGGCGCCACATCATTGGACCCGGCACCTCCTCTTCTCAAAAGAACGACACGTCATGCCGCACCGAGACTAGCGACGCGGCAAATGACAGACTCACATTCCAAAAACATAATTCTGGAGCGTTCTGTGAATCCTTGCATGGCCGTTGGTGTCGAGCGCTCTTTTGCGGCTGATTCGAGGATATCGGCAAGTTTTGTTACCTCGTCTTTCCAGCGGAATCTCTTCAATTCCTTGTCTCCGTTTGCCACCAGTTCCTCCTGCAGCCCTGCATCCATCGTCAGGCGCTCCATGGCATGAGCTAACTCGGCGGGGTCTTCTACATTAACATAGAGGGCGGCGGTCCCGGCTATCTCGGTCTGACTGCCGCCTCGTCCGCAGATGATGGGCAAACGGAAGTACATCGCTTCAAGCAGCGGGATGCCGAACCCCTCATACCGGGATGGGAAAACCAGAGCGGAGGCGTCGCTGTAGGCTTGGGCGAGTTCCTGATCGCTGATCTCCCCAAGGAACTTTACGTCATTACCGACGCCGATCTCCGCAGCGAGCGCCTGGAGTTTCTGGAGCCGGTCGCCACGCCCAGCCGTCAACGCCAGATTCCAGGCGCTCTGGCCGAGCCGTTTCCGATAGAGCCGGTAGGCGTGAAAAAGATTTGCATGATTCTTGTGCGGCCAGGGCCGGGCGGGATATAGAAAATAGTGTTCACCCTGGCGCGGCGTGCAGCGAGGCAGGCGGCCGTGGATCGTCTGATAGTTTCGGTAGATTCGCTGCAACGGAATGCCATACGAAGTATGGAGGCGCTGGCGAGTAAAGTCTGAGGGTACCTGGAAAATAGCTCCGCAGACGCTGAGCTTTTTGAAATTAAAGTGCCGCCAAATCCGGTCCGATTTGCTCAGCGTACCGGGATAGTCTAGTTGAATCAAATCCGGTACTTGAACGACCAGCGGCACGCAGAGCGGGAGTGTCAAAAACCGTCCGAACGGTGAGTACATGACATCGATGTTGTGCTTTCGGCAAAACGTCGCGATCCGCTGCCGGCTACGAAGCTCCTCGATGGCATCGCTCATCGCATGAGTACGGTCGCGCCCGAACTTTGTGCAAATAACCTTTGCCCGGCTGGCGAAACGTCCCTCGATTTCTTCAAGCGCGATCTCCGAACAAAATAAGGTAATTGCAAACTTGCTCCAAAAATAGCTGAGGAGCCCGTCGATAAATTCGAGCGTGGCGAACTTGATTCCGCCATTCTCCGCGGTCGGCAGGGCCGGCGTGAGATCGACGCCGACGCTAAAAGCAGCCTCTTGCATAGCGCTCCTGTGTGATTCAGTTCACCCCAAGACGATCATCCACGCTGCTCTGCTCTTTGGCGATCGCTTCAATCATGAGTTTAACCACGTCTTCCATGTGATGTTTCGGCGTCCACCCCAACTCTCGAGCGGCTTTGGTCGGGTCGCCCTTACCTATCATGATTTCTGTTGGTCGGAAGAGCGCCTTGTCGATGATGGTATACTCTTGCCAGTCCAAGCCAAGCTGACTGAACGCCGTCGCCACAAAATCTTCCAGCTTCCTGCTTTCTCCCGTGGCGATGACATAATCTTCCGGCATGTCCCGCTGCAACATGAGATACATTGCCTCTACGTAGTCCGGCGCCCAGCCCCAATCGCGCTGGATTTCGATGTTTCCCAGCCGGAGTTTTTCCTTTTCCCCGCGGGCAATCCGGCAGGCCGCCGCTACGATCTTTTTCGTAACGAACCGTTCCGGCCGAAGCGGCGACTCATGGTTAAAAAGGATCCCGGAACATGCAAACAGCTTGTATGCCTCCCGATAGTTAGCAATCTGCCAGAAAGCAGCGGATTTTGCGACCGCATAGGGACTTCGCGGGCGGAATGGTGTTTCCTCGTTAGCGGCTGCCCCGCCGAGATCCCCGAAGCATTCGCTCGAGCCCGCATTATAGAGCCTGGTACCGGATCCGGTAAAACGGATAGCTTCCAAGAGGTTCAAAGTTCCGAGATAGATACTATCCTGAGTCTCCACCGGTTGCTCGAAAGACAGAGAGACCGAGGATTGGCCGGCCAAGTTGTAGATTTCGTCTGGTTTGATCTTAAACAACACCTGGATCACGCTTCGAAAATCGTTCAACGCGACCGATTCAAGTCGAACGTCTTTGCGGATCGCGAGCCTTTCCAGGTTCTTGAACGAAGAAACCTGGGCATCGCGGGATGTGCCGCAAACAGCGTATCCCTTACCGAGGAGAAACTTCGCCAGATACGCCCCATCCTGTCCTGACACCCCGGTGATCAACGCAACCTTCATAAAAACCCCAATCTCTAGGTTTACGTCCTGACTTGAGCAAGCCATTGTTTGTGGCCGGTTTGCACCTGGCTTGCCATGATTTTCTACTGCTGTTCGCAATCCTCTGCAAAACCGGCTGCGTCTCGTACCGCGGATGACCTCGGGTTCGTCGGACTTCGGTTTCCGCTCCGGAGGAGCAGCAAGAGAATAGGCCGGTGCTTTAGCGCCGGTATGCTATCACCCCAGCGGCTCGCGCCCCGTAGGGCCGCTCTGAGTAGGATCGCGACGACGACCCTGCGGCGCACCGGTGCGGACTCAGGAATACGGACGAGGCCGTCCGCGCTACGTAACCTGAACTCGCGTTCAGTTCCTCATTCCGGCCCTACCGGGACGGATCCCTTCGGGGGGATTTATACCGGCGATCAATTGCCGGCCTATTCTCTTACTGCTCCTCCGGAGCGGAACCCAAAGTCCGACGGACCTGGCCTCGTCCGTACCTGGGAACGCTGAGTTCATCTTCGCCTGCTTGGCGCGTACGTCGGGTTATCGACCCGATATCGCTATGAACATCGGGTTTGATGTCGCCCAGACTTGTTCCCCAAGAGCAGGGTGTGGTTGGATGGCGGACCTCTTGGCGCGAGCATTGGTAGAGGCTGCGCCAACGCACAACTTTTTTCTTTATCATCAGTTCGGCCGCTGGCTCAGCTGGAATACGGTTTGGGGAACGCACATCACAGCGAAAAATGTGCGTGAACCGTTCCGCTGGACAATCCCACCGGTTGCCAAGCGGATTTGGGATCGGGTTGGTGAAGGAAAGGTCGGGTTGCCCGGCGATCCGGATATTGTTCATGCCAACTCGTTTCAAGCACCGGAAGTAGGTCGGGCCCGGCTGATCTACACAGTCTATGATGTCAGCTTCTGGGTGCATCCTGAATTCAGCACTGAGGAAAACCGCGTCTGGTGTGAGCGGGGCACTAAACAAGCATTTGAAAACGGAGCGGGCCTTCTGTTTATCTCCAGGAGCACGTTGACGGAGGCGGCTCGTTTGTTTCCCGATTTGCTGAAGCGGAAAGGCTTGTCGTTCGCCGTGGCACCACTCGCCTCGAGGTTTGCCCGGGCCGCCGCCCCGCGCCTCGATGATCAACCTGGAGATTGGTTGGCAGTCGGCTCGCTCGAGCCAAGAAAGAACTACGAATGCCTGCTCTCCGCTCTGGAGCTTTATTGGAGTGCCTCCAGGCATCCGCGAAAACTGCTCATTGCCGGAGGGAAAGGCTGGAAATCGGAGCAATTGCGCAGGCGAATCGCTCATCTTCAGAGTAGGGGAATCGTGCGTTATCTCGGCTATGTTTCCGACGAAACTTTGCTGGAGCTTTACCGAGGCTCCTTCGCTTTGGTGTTTCCCAGCCACTATGAAGGTTTCGGTCTGCCGGTGGTGGAGGCTTTCAGCCAGGCTTGCCCCGTTATCACGCGAGCGGAGAGCAGCTTGGGTGAGATCGGAGGATCGGCTGCCGTCTACACCGGGAATGACCCTGAGCAAATCGCCCAGGCGATGTTGCGGCTGGAGCAAGACCCGGAGCATTACCGGGAAGTGTCGCAAGCTTCATTAGAGCAGGCCAGGAATTTCAGTTGGGAAAAAACCGCGCAAACGGTCTTGGAACTGTATGAGCGGGTCATGGACAGCTGAACAGGCTACTTTTTCGCCGTAGCACCGGCAGGATGGTCTGTCGGACTAGTAGCGCCGGCATCCTTGCCGGTTTCGGAGATGCGACAAGCTGGAAGCTTATCCGCGTGAACACGCCCATCCTGCGCTGTCATCTTCTTTGAAAAAATCCTCACTTTCACACCCCGGGAACCCGGGCCACTAGCTCGATCTCCGTCGGTTCCGGCGCAAGATTCTGCTCGACCGAGATGTGCGCCGGCAGATTGAGCAACCCCGAGTAGGACTCATTGAGCTCGGAGTGAATGGTCAGCTCCGGAGTTGCGCGGAGAAATGCAACCGGATGCCCACTGCGGAAAATCGTGCAGCTCAGGATGTACTCGCCGGGCTTCAAAGGGAGCGTAGGCAAGTGCAAGGTCACCCCGATTTTCCCCGCAGCTGCGGCCACCAGCTCTTCCTGGTGGGTAAACAGCACCAATCCCTGAATATCCGAGATCGAGACGGCCACTCGACCATCCACGATTGTTTCCAGAAGCTCAATCTCAAACCGAAAGCTGAACGGATGCTGACTCGGACTGATCAAGTGTTTATCCGGCCCGCTCCCGGGCTCGATTGTCCAACCGAGCAGCCGCGCGGGCGGTTCGGGTTGCGCTGGGTCGGCATCCTCCGACTTATGCTCGTACAGCGACATCACTTCGTGGGTGGTTTGCTTTTCGTAAGCGGAGACTACTTCATGGGTTGGTCCAAACATCTCGATCCGACCGTGCCGGAGCCAGAGACAGACCTGACTCATCTTCCGAACAGCACCCATGCCATGGCTGACCAGGATGGCTGCGTGCCCTTCATCGATGATCTCCTCCATTCGATCAAAACACTTCTTCTGGAAAACGGCGTCACCAACCGCCAACACCTCGTCCAGAATGACAATCTCTGGGTTGAGATGCGCCGCGACGGAGAAGGCCATTCGAACGTACATGCCGCTCGAGTAATTCTTAACCGGAACGTCGAGAAACCGCTCCAGGCCCGAAAACTCAACAATCCGATCGAAGCGGTCTTCGACTTCCTTCCGCGAGAGACCGAGCATCGCTCCATTGAGATAGATGTTGTCGCGACCGGAGAATTCCGGATGAAACCCGGTGCCCACCTCCAGCAAGCTTGCCAGCCTGCCATAAACTTTCACCCTGCCTGTCGTTGGCTGCGTGATCCGGGATAAGACCTTCAGCAGCGTCGATTTTCCGGCGCCATTCTCACCAATGATCGCCAAAGTCTGTCCCTGCGAAATCTGGAACGAGACATCGCGCAACGCCCACAGCTCGCGCCGCGAGGCGCCCTGAACTTCGTTCGCCTCCGGCTGCAAGAGCTGCCGGATCGCTCTCTTGCTTCGGTAAGCGACATCTTCGAAAAAAGTGCGTCGGTTGCGTTCCCCCAGGAAGAAACGCTTCGACAAGTTCTGTGCTTCAATAACAACAGCCATCAGATCGAATCGGTGAACGTGCCTTCGGCTTGCACGAAAGAAAAGACCCCGACCACCAGGAAAAAGATGGTCATCAATGATGCGATCAAGGCCGGTTGGATCGGAACCACTTCCACACCGAAAAGGCTTGATCGATACCACTCCACCATGCTGGCCATCGGATTAAGATTCAGCAACCATTGCAGATGCGCTGGCACTGTTGACCGAGGGTAAATAACACAGCTGCCGTACATCAGCAGATTCAGACTGTAACCCACGACCATGTGCAGGTCGCGGTATCTGACGGTCGCCGCGGCAATCAGGCACCCGAGACCCAGTCCTAAGAGAGAAATCTCCAGAAGAATGATCGGCAAGAAAACGATGTGCGGGCTGAGATCAACTCTCCTGCCGATTAGATTATACACCGCAACCACCACAAAGAGGACCAGCAATTGCGCCGCAAAATTCAAGAGGTTCATGCTGATCTGGCTCAGTGGAACGATCAGCCGCGGAAAATAGATCTTCCGAAAAATGCCGCTGCTTCCGAGGAAAGTGTAAGACACCTGGGTAACACAATTTGAAAAGAAGAA
Organism: uncultured Verrucomicrobiae bacterium; assembly: GCA_963731325.1. Taxonomy (GTDB): domain Bacteria; phylum Verrucomicrobiota; class Verrucomicrobiia; order Chthoniobacterales; family JAFAMB01; genus CAVSUL01. Next base: position 378,135 of record CAVSUL010000002.1, on the reverse strand, counting down.
CCACAGAATGATCCCCGAGAGATAGAAGACGAGCGGCGGTAGATCGGTGGTGGGAAGCCGGGCGATCTGGCTGAAAATAACGACGAAGACGAGCGCAGAAAGGAAAGGCTGGAGGAAAAACCAAAGCGGGCCAAGCACGGTCTGCTTGTAAGCTGCCACAAAGTCTCGTTTGACAAGCAGCAGATAAAGCTCGCGAAAGGCCCAGAGTTCCTTTGGGTCGCTACTCAGCAGCCTCTCCGCATCGACAACAAAGGTTGGGCTTGGCTCACTCGTACTTACGCCAGGTGCCATTGCCCACCAATGCACGCAGGTGCGCTCTTTGCAATCTCCCGTCCCGGAGGGACGTTGGAAAATAGGCCGGCAATTCATTGCCGGTATTCTTTAGAAATTACGACCCCGTCCCGGAGGGCCGGATTGAACCGTGTGATAATGCCCGAATAACCATGCTTACGCAAGAAACGGAGGTATTTCCCTCATTTTTCTGAGGGTGCGATCCAACGCACCACCTCATCCGGCCCTCCGGGACGGGGATCCATTTTAAATCAATTTACCGGCAATAAATTGCCGGCCTATTTTCCAACGTCCCTCCGGGACAAGGGACCGAAGTCCGACAAACCCGGGGCCGTCCCGACTGTGGGAGGTAACGTGCCGACGGCCTCGTCGGTACTTGATGGGGTGGCAGCCCCAGGGTGAAGCGCACGGCCTCGTGCGCCTCCGAGTACCGACGAGGCCGTCGGCGCTACTTCCACCCCTTGACACGCGTGCTCTGACAGGCAAACTCTTGGCCACACTGGACCAGCAAGAAGCAAGATGTTGGGAAACATTCCGCTGTGGAGGAATTACCAGAGATTAAGAGGATACCCGGCTCTCCTTCTATAATGCCATTCATCTCCAATAGTGCGAATTTCGAGGATGTCCTTCTTTGGCGTGCATTCCGGGAAATTGCGCGCGGCTTCTATATTGATGCCGGAGCTTCCGGCCCGGAGATCAATTCGGTGACCCGGGCCTTCTACGAGGCGGGCTGGACCGGCATCAATATCGTTTCTGACCCGCACTGTTTCGAATCGATCAATCAGCTTCGCCCCCGCGACTTGAATATGCTTGGTAAGCTCGGTCGCACGGCCGGATTTGCCGGCTCAGCGCCGGTTCCAATCTTATCGCTAAAAGAATTGCTCGAGGACCATTCACCGGAGGATGTTCAATTTCTACGGATCAGCCCTGATTCTGTCTCGCCCGACACTTTCGCTGAGCCGCTCCCAAAGGCGCCCGCCGTTATTCTTTTCTGTGGAAGATTGGCCGAGGGTTTCGATCTCGCGCTCAACGATCAAAGTTATGATCTCGTTTACACGGATGGCCTGAATCGTTTTTATCTGAAACGAGACAGGCACACGCTTCGCGCACATTTTGTTCTGCCGCCAAATGCCGAAGACAATTTTGTCTCGCGAGCGCAATGGGACGCAGAGCAGCGTTGTATCGCTCTCGCGGCAACGGTCGAACACCTGGAAAAGCAAACGGCCGATCTGCAGAATGCGGTCCAAGATGCTTCTTCGCATGCGGAAAGCCTGGCAAACGCGTTTGCCGAGGTTCGGGATGATCGTGTTCGGCTTTGTCGTCGGCTGACCGAAGAGAGTGTCTCTAAGAACTACCTGCTGGAGAATATCCGCCAGCTCGAGGCCGATCTCCGCGTCAAGCAGAGTCGCACGGTCCGGGCATGGGTGCAGGCCGCGGGTCATTGGGCAACGAGCGGCGGCCCGCGTCATCTTTTCGACCAAACCGCCTTGGCCGGAATGAGGCGAGCAGCCCGCCAGCCGATCCTGCTGAATTGGGGACGGCGCCTGCTACAGCCGTTTCCCAGGCTTACCGCCCGACTTTCGCAGGCGATGACGCCGGCGCTGCCTCCTCCGGCGAAGGCGTCTGCCCCCGGACCTTTAAGTTCTGACGACCCTTATGAAATCGGTCTGCCGGCATCTGCTCGATTGATCTATCGCAAGCTGCAAGCGGCGCTCTCTCCCGACCTTCGTTCCAGATGAGAATTTTACTGGATCTTCAGTCGGCGCAGGTAGGTCGCGATCCGGAAAAGGAATTGGCTTTTGCTCGGGCCCTGATCAAAGAGGGTGCCGCCCACGAATTCTGGGTCGTCCTGAACGGGCGTATTCCTGATTCCGTGGAGCCTTTGCGGGAGTCCCTTGCTGAACTGGTGCCGTCGGAACGCTGCCGGGTATTTGATCTCCCCGGGCCGCTGGCGGAGCAGTTACCGGCCAACTTTTCCCGAAGAGAGGTAGCGGAACTCGTTCGAGAGGATTTCATCACTGGTTTGGGACCGGACATCGTTTATGTGTCGGCCCTCTTCGAAGGGATCCGGAACGAAGCCGTCGCTTCGATCGCCCGGCTGAACGTCATCCCGACAATAGTGACTATTCCGGCCGGCTTGGAGACGCTCGATCTGGAATCCGCCAATCCTGCGGTTGCTCGTGCCTACGCCCGAAGACTCGAATCGCTCCGCCGAGCCGATCTTCTACTGGCGGAAAGCCAGGACGCAGCCCGCCAGGTTCCGCAAAGATTCGAGATCCCGATGTCACGGTTTCTTGTTCACGGAGGATCGTCGTTGAACCAGGCGGCTCGGGAGACGCTGCACGCAATGGAAGCTTTGCTCCCGCCGCCGGTTATAACAAATTCGTCTGGGCGGCTGCGACCGTTGCTGGCCTTCGTCGGCCCGCTGCCGCCCGAGCGTTCCGGGATTGCCAATTACTCGGCGAAATTGCTGCCGCATCTTGGGCGCCACTACGATATCATCTGCGTTGCTGATCAAGGGCGCATCGCCGATTCTTCGATCAAGGCTAGTTTCGCTATTCGCGATCTTGCCTGGTTCGAGGAACATGTCTCGAGCTTCGATCGGATTGTTTACCAGTTTGGGAATTCACCAGCCCACAAACACCTATTTGAACTGGCGCGCCGTCATCCCGGGGTTGCTGTCCTTCATGATTTCTTTCTCAGTGATGCGTTAGCCTGGATGACCGATTACCAATACGCTTCAAACGCTTTTCTGGCGGAACTCTATGAGTCCCATGGCTTTTCCGCGGTTCAGTACGACCGACAGAACGGCCGGATCGCTGCCCGATCGCGTTATCCGTGCAACGGCACCGTGCTCTGCGAGAATCTGGCCGTCATTGTGCACTCCAGGTACTCTCGTGAGCTGGCTCGGGAATGGTATGGCGACGGAGTTGCCGACAAAATCCGGGAAGTACCTTTCATTCCTTATGGCCCGCCCGCAACGGATCGGGTCTCCGCTCGTCGGCGCCTCGGCCTCTCCGAGGATTTTTTTGTGGTTTGCAGCTTTGGATGGATCACGCGCCCAAAACTCAGCGACCGTCTTCTATCTTCCTGGCTGAAAAGTGCGTTGGCGAAGGACCGGAAAAATGTGCTCGTCTTTATCGGCGAGACCCCAGATCCGGAATACACCGCGCAGTTATTCGGAAAAATCCGGACCGCCAAGGCAGCTTCCCCGATTCAGATCACTGGATTTGCCGACGATGCGACCTATCGGGACTATCTCTCCTCCGCAGATGTGGCTGTGCAGCTTCGGACCAGCAGCCGGGGTGAAACTTCTGGCACGATTTTCGATTGTTTGAGGTGCGGACTACCCGTGATCGCTAATGCTCACGGTTCGGCAGCTGAGTTTCCTGACGATGTTATTTGCAAGATCAGCGAAGAGTTCCGTGATGACGAACTGGCAGATACCTTGACGCGGCTCCGGACTGATCACGACTGGCGAAGCGGCTTTTCTCATTCCGGCCAATCTTATTTAGAGAAGGCGCATCATCCGGCCATGGTAGCTGGCAGGTATCACCAGATCATTGAGGAATGTTATGTAGAAAGTCCGATCGCGTCGGAGAATCGACTCATAGCCGCAATTTCTCACAGCCCTGGGCAAATCGAACTCACCGATCGGGATATCGCCGCGACCGCCGCCGCCATTTCCGCTAATCGGCAGCGACTTGGTCCGAAGCGGCTGTTCGTCGATGTGACCAATGTAGCAGGAAACGATTTGCGGACCGGTATCGAACGAGTCACCAGGGCTATGATGATGGCTCTCATTACAGATCCTCCGGCCAATTATCGGATTGAACCGGTTCGGGCTGGTGAGTACGGCTATAGTTATGCGAGGGAGTTTGCCTTCGGTGCCCTCGAGATTGCGCCGCCTCCGTTACCAGATGATTTGATTGAGACTTTTCCGGGGGATCTTTTCCTTGGACTGGATTGGTCGGTTTGGTGGGTGCCGACTCTTGCGCCTTGGTTTAAGCGGCAAAGAGAACGAGGTACCCGGCTGTTCTTCGTGGTTTACGATTGCCTGCCATTGCTCAAACCTGAATTGTTTTTACCTGAAATAGAACCCCTCATGCGGCGCTGGCTGCAAACTCTGGCGAGCCTGGCGGACGGGATTGCCTGTATCTCGCGAAGCGTTGCCGCCGATCTTTATAATTGGCTCAACGAAACGGAACCGTCTCGGCTGAGGCCGTTGCCAATCAGCTATTTTCATTTGGGTGCCGATCTTCAAGCGACTGTTCCAACCAAGGGCTTGTTGCCCGGCAGCGCCCAACTGCTCGACCAGATCAAGGCAGCTCCGAGTTTTTTGATGGTCGGGACGCTGGAGGCTCGTAAGGGCTATCGACAGGCTCTGGCCGCATTTGATTTGCTCTGGGGTGAGGGTGTTCAGGCAAACCTGGTGATCGTTGGCAAACAAGGGTGGAAGATGGATGACATTGCCGACCGGCTGCGAACTCATCCCGAAAAGGACCGCCGGCTGTTCTGGCTTCAGGGGATCAGCGACGAGATGCTGGAGGAAATCTATTGCGGTGTTCGGGCACTGCTGGCGCCGTCTGAAGGAGAAGGCTTTGGGCTCCCACTAATCGAAGCTGCTCAGCACGGCGTGCCAATCATCGCCCGGGATCTCCCGGTTTTCCGAGAGGTCGTGGGGGACCACGCTTACTACTTTGAAGGAAATGAACCGGGTGCGCTGGCCGGCGCTCTTAAAAATTGGCTTGCTTCGTTTCCGGATGTGCCCTCTTCAACCGGGGTAAACCGGTTGTCGTGGGCGGAGAGCAGCCGTCAGCTTCTTGAATTTCTATTAGAAGCCCAACGTATTTACCGTTGGTGGCCGAAGGAATCCACATCCGTCGAGAAGACTGGCCGGCCGGAGAAAGCCGGCTTTTCGGCGCATGACTTAGTTGCCAGGAGCAAGTGAGAGTATCGGCACTCTGTCCACCCAACGCGATCACGTGAATACCCGAAATATTTCAGGAATAGAAGCCGGAGCGCCGCTGGCGTCCGGGGACCGTGACACTGGGCGCTCAAACCGTGTCCGTCTTCCCGCTTTCATCCTTCCTGTTTTGCTCGGAGTACTCGCTTTTTTCTTCGTTACAGGCGGAGGGATTCTCCGTCCGACGAATCTCGGCTGGTTAATGGGCGGAGACCCGGGAATGGATCTGCTCGGATGGATGTTTTTTCGGGATACTCCACTATGGCAACAGCCAATCGGGGCAAACTGGCCCTTTGGCATGGAGCTGGGCAGCGCACTTATTTACACGGATTCTCTTTTGCTTTTGGCTTTTCCGTTCAAGCTCTTCAACGGCCTCCTTCCTTCAAACTTTCAATACTTTGGTTTCTGGATTTTAATTTGTTTCATCCTTCAGGCGGTTTTTGCCTGGAAACTTTTGGGAAGGCTTGCAAGTGGCACTTCCGGTAGCACCGGCATCCTGCCGGTTCAAAGAACCGATAAGCTGGAAGCTTATTCCACAAAGGCCCTGGCGACTTTGTTCTTCCTGCTGGCTCCGTCGTTCGTGTGGCGAATGCAGTGGCATATGATGCTGGCGGCCCACTGGCTGATCCTGGCTGCCTTGTGCCTCTATTTCTCTGATCGCTTTCGGTCCTTTCCCTGGCTTCTTCTTTTGGCGGTAGCAAGTCTGGTCACGCCTATTCTGTTTTCTATGGTCTTGCTGATTTTCGGGGCAGGCCTTTTGAAAGCCTGGCTGCGGAAAGAGCAGCCTCTTTCGTGGCTCATCGGGTCGAGCCTCGCTACTGGGCTCATTCTGGCGATAGTCATGTGGGAAGGAGGATACTTTACAGTCTCCGATGTGGGAGCCGGCGGTTTTGGGGATTACCGGATGAGTTTGGCCGGCTTTATCGACCCCTTGCCCGGAGTACCCGGAGAGAAAGCCGCCTGGTCTGCTCTTCTGCCCAGCTTTCCTAAGGATAACGGAAATTACGAAGGTTTCAGTTTTTTGGGTACCGGAGTTCTCGTGCTGGTTGGTACCGCCGTTTTCGCCTTCGTGAAGAATCGCCGTTCCTGGATTCCCCAGCTTTCCTGGCGTAACCGGAAACTCTGGTTCACCGCCGCGCCGATTGGCGCCGTCTGCATTTTCTCAATCCTGTTTGCGCTTTCGAATAACATTGGAATCGGCCCCCATATCCTCATCCATTACGAGATTCCAGGCATCATCGCCCGTGAGATTGCCCCGTTCCGCGCCTCTGCCCGCTTTCTCTGGCCCGCGTATTATCTGATCATCGCTGGTCTTCTGGCCGTGACCATGCGCGGGTTTAGAACAAAAACATCTTCAGCCATTCTTGCCGGGTGCCTTGTCTTCCAACTTGCGGATTCTTGGAGCGCGTTACGAGCTGTTCGGAATCGCTACCAGACTGATCTCTTCCATACCTCTCTTTCTTCTCCCTTCTGGCAAGAGGCGGCCGATCGGTATCGCAAAATCTTGTACGTCTTTCCGAGTGATGCGCCGCCCCCGTATTTCGCTCTCTGTTATCTCGCAGCTTCTCATCATCAACCAATCAACATTGGGTCCTGGGCGCGCTTTGACGAACGCAAGCTTAACGCGGAGCGCGACAAGCTGGTGCAAATTGTGAGAAGCGGTGCTTGGGATCCGAACGCACTTTACGTCTTCGAGACGACCGGTTTATGGAGCTCGGCGGTTTTGCGTATGCAACCCAACGACTGGGTCGGGGTTGTCGATGGTTTACCTGTCCTGGCTCCCGGGTGGTTACAAGGTCAGCGGCAAGATCCAATCCAGGTCTGGCATCAAAGCTTGCCCATTTACGTTCTAGGCCGGCCGTTATCATTCGCCGCGGCAAGTCCGGACCTGCAGTTCTTAGGGTACGGATGGGACAATCAGGACAATCAGGGACAGCTCCGCTCATGGTCAATCGGCAACTTTGCGTCTTTTAATTTTCAATTGAGCAGCACTCCTGCGGCCGATCTATTGCTCAGTTTAGATGCATTGGCGGTGGTAAACAAAAGGCATCCGGAGCAGCGGGTGGAAGTAACGGTTAACTCGCAGCTGGTTGGCTCATTTTCCTACACGCAACAAGATCCGCAGGGCCGACGGACCATCAGGATCCCCCGGGAATTGGTGGTGAATAGAAATAATGTCGTGGAGATCGAGTTTCATTTACCGGACGCGGTTTCGAGCGCGACGATCGGGTGGTCTCAGCGCTGGGACCTGCGCAAACTCGCGCTTCAGGTGAAAGCCCTTGAATTGAGTCCTGCCTCAAACCAATTGACTGGAACACTCTGACATGCGCGAAGACTCTGTGAGAACGGCTGAGCCGCCGATTCCGACGCAATCAAGGCCCTCCAGCAAAGTCGAAGTGATGCTGCGAAGGGCAGGCCGATCGGCATTGCCGCTCTGTTTGGGAGCAGTCGTTTTCTTTCTCGTTACCGGCGGATCGATTCTGCGGCCGACCAACGATCAATGGATGTTAAAGGGCGATCCCATCGCAAGCTTGCTCGGCTGGATGTTTTTTCAAAATACGCCTGTTCTGCACCAGCCCTACGGAGCAACCCCGCCTTACGGCCTGGAGATCAGCAGTTCGACCGTCTACTCCGATTCGGTGTCGGTCATGGCTTTTCTTTTCAAACCGTTCACCCATTTTCTCCCGAAACACTTTCAATATTTCGGCCTTTGGCTGTTGATCTGTTTCATGCTCCAGGCTTTTTTCGCCTGGAAGTTGATGGGCGTTTTCGCTCCAACGCCTTGGCATCGGGCAGTGGCGACCGCGTTTTTTCTGATCGCACCCCCCTTCTTGTGGCGGACCCAATGGCACATGGGATTAGCTGCACATTGGCTGGTCCTCGCCTCGATTTATCTGTACACTCGGCCATCTTTCAAAAGCCTGCCCTGGATAATCCTCCTGATCGTGGCCTGTCTGGCCACACCGATCCTGCTGGCGATGGGCATGCTCATGTTCGGGGCGGCCTTGGTGAAAGCCTATTTCCGGGATGAAGTGTCGCTTACGCGCGGTGTGCTCACCGTGGTGATTGCCGCAATCTGTCTAAGCTTTGTCATGTGGCAGGCCGGCTATTTTATCATCTCAACGGTCGGTGAAGGCGGATTTGGCTTTTATCGGGCGAGTCTTTACGCACTGATCGATCCGGGTGTGGGTGCCCCGGGTGATCCGTCGGTCTGGTCAAGCGTGCTGCCGAATCTGCCAAAAGCACCGGGCAATTATGAGGGATTCGCTTTCCTCGGTGCCGGCATGTTCATCATCGTGGTGACGGCCGGATTGCTGGGTTTGCATCAAGCGCCCGGCTGGCTTGCCTGGTTACGCTGGCGCGATCGGCGGAGGCGCTGGGCTCTGGTGATACCGCTGCTGGTTGTTTTCGTTTTCTCCTTCGTTTTTGCCCTGTCCAACAATATCGGGTATGCCAACCACATCAGCATCCACTATGACTTGCCGGGATTTCTAGACCGGTTCACGTCGCCGTTGCGCGCATCCGGACGATTTATCTGGCTCGCTTATTACATGATCATGGCGGCTGCGCTGATCGTCGTTTTTACTCATCTGGGGCGTCGCATTTCGCTCTTCTTTCTCACTTGGTGCCTGCTTTTTCAGGTGGTTGACTCCTGGGGCGCGCTAACGGCCGTCCAGGCAAGGTTCGCCTCCAGTTTTCCGCGTCCGACGCTTTGGTCTGCTTTCTGGCAACAAGCGGCGGCTCGGTACCAAAAGATTCTTTATGTGCTGCCGGATAATAGTCCGCCATTCTTCTTCCCGCTTTGTTATTTTGCGGCTGAGCATCATCTGGGGATCAACATCGGCAGCTGGGCGCGCGTTGATAAAACCAGGTTGGCGGCGAGTCGAGGAAATCTCATCGACGTGCTCAAAACCGGGCAATGGGATCCGAAAGCGCTCTACGTGTTTGCGAGTGATCAGCTCCGGAACGTTGCTCTGCTGCGGATGCAAAAAGGCGATTGGATCGGGGTGGAGGATGGCATGAACGTGCTGGCTCCGGGTTGGCGCGAGGCGCCGCTTCAGGACCCTGAAGTCTTGCGCAAGCAGTTCATTCCCTCCTATAGCCTCGGTACTCGGCTGAGATTTGGGCCGGATGATCAAGGCAGCCGTTACCTGGGATACGGATGGTCTAACCAGGAAGGGTGGGGACACTGGTCGGACGGTGATCGAGCTTCAGTTATTTTCTTGCTCGAACCTGCCGCCCGTTCTGATTTGGTGCTGGAACTCGATGGAATCGGTTTTGTCGGTCGGAGCAATCCTGAACAGACGATTGAGGTTTACGCCAATGACCAGAGGGTGGGTGCGATCGCCTTTTCGAGCTCCGATCCGAAAGGTCTGCGACAGGTGAGAATACCTCAAGAGGTATTGGCCAAACGTGATTTTCTCGAGATCGAATTCAGGTTCAAAAATGACATTTCACCGTCCGAGACCGGTCAGTTCTGGCAGCCTGACTCAAGGAAGCTGGCTCTGGGATTGAAAACATTGGTCGTGCGACCAGCGAGCGGCTAAAAATCCGGTCATTGAAAAGTTTGCTCCTCGGATTTCGAACCGCTCAGACTGCTCAAGCCGCGCATTTCACGCCAATTACCATCTTGCAATTCAAGATGCCGGCGTAGGCTACTTTTTGCATTTTTGCGAAACCCTCTTTTCTTTCTCGCCATTGAGCAATGATAGACCAGCTGACAGAGACGCGAATTCAAAAACCAGTATTGCGCAAGCAATGGTCAGAACGATTTGCCGGCTACGTCATCCTGCTAGGGGCCGCGGTTCTTGCCACACTGGTGTCGGTGTTTTCTCCCATATCGTATGCTTACAAAGGCTTGGATCCAAGCGCGACTACGCTGACGGCTCAAGCGATCATCCAAAGACGCAGCTTGCAGCTGGACGGCTACACGCTTCCCCCGGCTGAATGGGTCGTGACCAGGCAAAACGGCCACACTTACACTGCGTATCCGATCGGACCGCCCCTGTTTGCGATCCCTTTTGTGGCAATCGCCCTTCTTCAAGGCAAAGATATGCAGGCGCCAGCCGAAGATTATGCTGTTCAAGGAACGATTGCGGTTTTCACGGTACTCGTCTCGATGCTGCTCATTTACGCGCTCTTTCGTTCTTTTACCGGTCCAATCATCAGTGGTCTGTTGACCTTTGCCTGGACTCTTGGAACCGGTATCATCAGTACAATGGGAGCGGCATTCTGGAGCATAAACTTCACGGTCGTGTGGGAGCTTGTCGTTTTGCTGGTCCTCGCACGATATTACACGAGGAATTCGACTAACCTCAGGCCAATTCTCCTGGGAACGGCGCTTTTCGCCGCATATCTCTGTCGGCCGACCGCAGCGCTGTTGGCGATTCCTGCGACCATTATCGTCTGGCGCGAATCGCGTGGTGCTGCCGTCAAAATCGTCGCCACCTTCGGTCTGCTGATGTTAGCTTTAATGGCATTTTCATTTTCCCAATTCGGCTCCGTTCTGCCCAAGTACTACAATCAACCCGAATTCCTGAAGTTCTCCCATTTAAGCTGGCGCCTGTTTCGAACAGCGACTTACGGGCTGACCTTTAGTCCAGGGCGCGGTCTGTTTGTCTACCAGCCATTTCTTATCATGCTTGTGGGAGGAATCGTTCTCCGTTTTCGAAACCTTCGAAACAACCCGCTTTTTTGGCTGGCCGCGAGCTGGCTTGTGCTGAATTTTGCCATCGTAGCGCGTTGGCCTATGTGGTGGGGTGGGGGCAGTTTCGGCAGCCGATTGCTGGTAGAATCGTTTCCCGGCTGGATTTTGTTGACCGCCTTGTTGGCAAGAGAGATCGGCAGATTGCCTGCACAACGCGCAGCTGCCGGGGGAATTGTCTTTGGGATGTTAACAGGAATTGGTCTTTTCCTGCACTGCTACGAAGGTCTTTACAACCGATCGACTTCGGACTTTAACGCTACGCCGGGCAGCTACGGTGCAAACTCCGCTAACATGCTTGACTGGAGACACCCCCAATTCCTGGCTACGCCTTTCATGATCACTGAATTGAAAGGCCACAATGGCCCGCACTAAGTAGCATTCGGCATAAGAAATTGTTGCTGAAGACAGACCGCATTGAAGGATCGGCCGTTTGGGCAGGCCAAAAATGGCAAGACGGGAACCGGCGTGAAAGCATCCAGCATCAGGCTCAGAGTTCAGGCGATCCTGCAAAGGCTGCCCGAAAAACTGGATCGTTTTCTCCCGGCCTTGCGGCGATTCAGGCCGGCCAGAAGTGATTGCGCGGTACTGATGCACTGCCTTTACCAGACTGCTTTGGGGCGCTTGGCAGATGACCAGGCGCTTGCCCGCGGCACGGCCCGGCTCCGAGCAGGCGGTTCTATAACCCTCCTGACTGCACACCTGGTTCGATCCGAAGAATTTCGTAAGCGGCATGGCGCGACTGTGCAGGTTAGGAGGGAACTTATTGACCGGTTATATCGAGATGCTCTCGGGCGTTGGCCGGATCCAGAAGGCCTTCGATATTGGCTCGACGCTGCCGCGAGAGGCGTGGATCTAAGTGCGGTAGTGGCTGGCCTGGCGATTTCTGAAGAGTGTGTCGCGAGATACAGGCGGCAGCTGATAGAATCCCTCTATCGAACCGCGCTGGGTCGTTTCATCGACGAGTCCGCCTTGACGCACGCCCTGACCAGTTTGCAAAACGGTATTTCGCTCGATCAGTTTGCGACTCGTATTGCGAATTCAGCGGAATTTGAGGCTCTGCACGGCAAAGGCGCCAGGATTTCCGATGCTTATCTCGTGTCGTTGTACCGGAACGGTCTCGGGCGCATGCCGAATTCTGAAGAGCTCCGAGCCTGGAATAAGCCGTTAACCAGGCTCGATCGACGTGGTGCACTTCTTGCGATGGCGACTTCGCACGAATCGCTCACGGTCGCCAGGCAGCAGCAAGTCTTTTTTGTTCACGCCATATTGAAGGCTGCTTTCGGTCAGGTTCTCGACAGCCGTTTGCTGCCTGAGTACATTCGTCGACTTGAATCCGGAGCCAGTGCGGATTCCCTTGTGAAGCAGCTCTGTCGTTCAGCGGACTTTAAAACGCGGCATCCTGGTCCGGAAGCGGTCGACTTCCGGTTCCTGAATCAAGTTTATTGGGACAGCTTTGAGCGGCTTCCGAATTCCATGGAACTCGCGCAGTGGTTGTCCGATCCAGGTCACCGGGCAACGCAGGGGCAAGTGATCACCGCGTTTGCGCAATCGGAGGAGATGAAACGCCAGTTTACTGCACAAGCATGGATTAAAGAAGTACCGTTCGCGGAATGGATCGCCAGATACGATGACCTGTCGGATCTCGATCGTTCCGCGATCCGTTTGCACATTCGGAGTCTCACGGAATGTCCGTTGATTTCCGCTCCTTATGTCCACGGTTGGTGAGAGCGAGCAGGCCCTTCGGGCCTCCTTCGACTCCATTTTGCAACAACTGTACCCTTACTGGGAGTTAATTCTTCTGGTTGAAGAGAAGGATGATCTTCTGGTCGCCTCGATCATCGGATCCGCGGATCGTCTCGACCCAAGAGTTAAAATTGCGCGTCCCGGGTCAATTCGGGGCTTTGGCTTAGATCTCAACCAAGCTCTTGCGATTTCTACCGGCGAGTTTATCGGCTACCTATTGGCTGGGGACAGCCTTTCGGAGCGGGCGCTTTACGAGTTTGCGGTCAAGGCTGGCCGGTATGAGTCGGCCGATTTGATCTATGCAGACGTGGATGAAATCAATCCACAAGGGAATCGGGATAATCCCTGGTTTAAACCGGGCTGGGACCCGGACCTGCTCCTTGGAGTAGACTATATTAGCAACTGCGCAATTTTTCGCCGAGAGCTGGTTGAAGATTTGGCTGGACTTAGGAGTAGCTTTCCGGGCGCAGAGCTTTACGAACTTGCGCTGCGGGTCAGCCGCGCAACCACCCCGGACCGCGTCCGACATGTTCCGGGTATTCTCTGCCATATAGCCGCGGGCAGAACCGACCAGAAACAGAGGAATCCGTTATCTATTTTGCAGACCGCCGACTTCTCGCGTCGGGCCGTCGCTGATCTTCCTGAACACCGACGGGACGACAGACGCGTTAGTGCATCCCACGCCATTTGATTTCACCACAAACCGGGTGGTTTGGCCGATACCGGTTTCCGAACCACTGGTTTCGGTCGTCATTCCGACTCGAGATCGAGCCGATCTGCTTGCGCAATGCGTGAACGGAGTTCTGAACCAGACTAAATATCAGAACATCGAACTCGTGATTGTCGATAACGAGAGTGTCGAACTGGCAACCCTGGAGCTTTTCGCTCAGCTAAGGAAAGAGGATGCTCGAGTCCGGGTACTTTCGTATTCGGGAGCCTTCAACTTTCCCGCATTGAATAACGCGGCTGCTCGGGAAGCAAACGGGGAAGTGCTCTTGCTGCTCAATAACGATATCAGTGTGCTCGAGCCAAACTGGCTGCGGGAACTAGTTTCGCACGCTTTGCGTCCGGATGTCGGGGCGGTTGGCGCCAAGCTGGTCTATCCGGATGGCCGGGTACAGCATGCAGGTATTGTTCTGGGGCCGGATGGAGAGGCCAGGCATGTGCAGCGGCTTTCTCCCAGAAACGATCCCGGGTATTTTCGTCAGCTCGCCTTGGCCCGGACCCTTACGGCGGTAACGGGCGCATGTCTTTGCCTCCGAAAATCGGTCTTCTTCGAGGCAGGCGGGCTTGATGAAGTAAATCTTCCGATTAGCTATAACGACGTCGATCTTTGTCTTCGGATCGGTGACCTTGGCTACCGGGTCGTGTGGACTCCATTTGCCGAACTCTTCCATTTGGAATCTGCGTCGCGAGGCTTTGATGACGCCGATCCGATTAAACGCGAACGTTGCAGCCGGGAGTGGTCCTATGTGCGCAAACGTTGGGCCTCCTTTCTTGGAAACGGAGACCCCTTTTACAACCCCAATGTGCTGCAAACCTGGGAACGATTCAGCGTTCCCGTCCCTCCGAGAGCCGCCCGCACCTGGCATCCTGGGCTCGCGCAAGCTTTTGACTTGGACGGAGTTTCTTACCAAGGTGCTGCTCCGAAATGTGCACGACAACTGACGACACAAAATCACAGGAATCAGGGGTTGAAGTTGGCTGCCTGTAGCCACAGTCGGCCTCTCTGAGAAATGGACCTGTCAAAATGCGTGGTACTGGAACTCTGACCAAGGCTCTGCGAACGGCTCTAAGATCTGCTCGCCGAAAAAGGCGGTGGCCGAAATTCGATGGGGCACCGAGGTTCGACTTGCTTTACAGGGCAGCTTTCGCCCGATTTACCGACGACAGGGCTTTTAGCATTAGCCTCAGCGTTCAAACCATCCTGCGAAGGCTCGCCGAAAAACTGGATCGTTTTCTGCCGGCCTTGGGGCGGTTCAGATCGCACCGCAGTCGTGGCGCGGAGATGGTCCACTGCCTTTACCAGACCGCTTTGGGCCGTTTGGCAGATGACCACGCGCTTGCCCACGGCACAGCCCGGCTCCGAGCAGGCGGCTCTATAACGCTCTTGGCTGCCGACCTGGTTCGATCCGAAGAATTTCGTAAGCGGCACGGTGAGACTGCACAGGTTACGAAGGAACTTGTTTACCGGATGTATCGGGATGCGCTCGGGCGTTCGCCGGATCCGGAAGGCCTTCAGCGTTGGCTGGACGCTCCCGCGAGAGGCGTGGATCTGAGTGCGCTGGTGGCCGGCCTGGCGACTTCTCAGGAGTGTGTCGCGCGACACAGGAGGCGATTAATTCAATCCCTTTATCAGACAGCCGTCGGACGCTTCCCCGATGAGAACCGCCTGGCAAACGCTCTGCAAGGAGGTGAGACGCTCGAGAAACTGGCAACCATTATCGTGAGTTCTCCGGAGTTCGAAAGTCTGCGTGGCTTAAATGGTGAATTAACTCCGGAGTATGTTAAAAGCCTGTATCATAATGGACTTTGCCGCGAACCAGGCGAGTCTGAGATGCAAACCTGGTTTGCTGGAAATGGTGCCTCCCTCGATCGAGGGCGTGCTCTTGTTGCAGTGGCAACTTCTTCAGAAGCCCTCGCTCGGATTGAGAAGCTAAGGCAGCGCGAAGAAAATGCGCTTCCGTTGCCTTTGCAGGACGTTCCGATGCTCGTGAATTCGTTCTACAAAACCGCTTTTGGCAGACTAGCCGATCCGCCCGCGCTGGCGCTTGGAGTACAGCAAATCGAAGCAGGAATTACTCTGGAACGGTTTGCTGATGCATTGGTACGTTCGGCCGAGTTCGTGAGATTTCATGGCGTTCATTGGCGCATCGATACCCAACGCATTTTGTCAATATATGCGAATGCGTTGGACCGACTTCCTGAAGCGACGAGCCTCTGTTTTTGGTTGTCTGAAGCCAAGCGCGGTGTTTCGATAGCGACGCTGATAACCGCGGTCGCTTCATCAGCTGAGGCGTTATCGAGAGTCTACCATGGTCGCGATTTAGATCCGGTTACTCGTTACCAACGCTGGATAGCCCTTAATGATACTCATTCGGGATGACGAGAGGTCAATTATTCGTCGGCATTTGGCTGGTTTCACCTACCGCCCTTTGATCTCTGTTATTCTGCTGACAGGCGGGTCTCCGAGAGACATCTCGAAATCCATTCGATCAGTCACGGACCAGCTGTATCCGTATTGGGAGCTCTGGCTTACTGCTTCCGGGCAAGGCAAAGGATCGACCGTTCCAGGCTTCTCTGCCGATTTCGATGATATTCGTATCAGGTCGCGTTTTCCGGAAGATGATGATGAAAGCTCGACCGCGGCAACGAACCGTTGTCTCGATCTTGCAACTGGTGAGTTCGTTTGCTTCTTGGCACCTGGGGATCTACTCGCAGAAAGCGCGTTCTATGAGGCTGTCTACTCACTCGGAAAGCAGCAATCGGCAGATTTCATTTACTCAGATTGCGACGAGATCACCGAGCAGGGTGTACGGGCCAATCCTTGGTTCAAACCGGGTTGGGACCCGGATCTTCTTTTAGCTCAGGACTATATTAACGGGCTCGCTGTTTTTCGTCGGTCACTTGTGCAGGCGCTTGGCGGATTCCGGGGGGAGTTCGAAGGAGCAGAGCTTTATGATCTTGCCTTGAGAGTTGCAGCAGCCACGGTTCCTGACCGAATACTGCACCTTCCCGCTATACTTTATCACCGCGGGCAACCGCACGCTGGTTCCGATTCACGTAACGGATTGGAGCAATTAAAAACGTCTGATGCCCGCCGCAGGGCCGTCCGTCACCACTTAGATTCACGTGGTTACGCGGATGCCGCCATCCAGTCCGCGCCAAATGCGTCCGGTGGCCACCGGATAGTCTGGCCGATCTCGGAAGTGTTGCCCCTTGTCTCAATTATTGTTCCCACTCGTGATCGAGTCGATCTGCTAGAGCTTTGTTTAGACGGTGTCCTGAACCGTACTGACTATCGACAGTTGGAAGTATTGATCATGGACAACGAAAGCAGGGAAGCTGGTACCGCCGCATTTTTCGAAAGAATGCGCGCCCGAGATAGTCGCGTAAAGATCATAGAGTCCCCGGGTCCGTTTAACTACTCGGCTCTGAATAACTTAGGGGCGCGTCGATCGTCTGGGGAGGTTCTACTTCTGCTAAATAATGACGTAGTTGCGATTGAACCCACCTGGCTGACTGAAGTGGTCAGCCAGGTAATGCGACCCGATGTCGGGATTGTCGGTGTCAAGCTGATTTACCCGGATGAACGTATTCAACATGCCGGGGTCTCTTTGGGGCCTGAAAATCAGATGATTCACCACTACCTTTTCGCATCCAGATTGGATCCTGGGTATTTTGGTCAACTGACGCTGGCCCGAACTCTTTCGGCAGTTACCGGGGCCTGTTTAGCAATTCGCAAGGACGTGTTCTTTGAGGTTGGCGGTCTCGATGAAAACAATCTACGGATTGCGTTTAACGACATTGATTTATGTCTCCGGACAGGAGACTATGGATATCGAATCGTTTGGACGCCTTTTGCGGAACTATTCCACTTGGAATCGGCCTCGCGTGGCCTCGATGATAGGGATGCTGAAAAAAGGGCGCGGTTTCACCAAGAGTGGCGATTTATGCGCGAGACTTGGGGCATGATGCTTGAGTGTCATGATCCGTTTCACAATCCGAACGTTCGATTTGCTGGACCGCTGACTGAAATTCCCTCTCTACCGAGACGGCGTAGACCCTGGTACGAGCAAGTTGAGGCACCTGCGCCTGAACAGAGATGAAAATACTTTCTTGGAATTTACTATGAAAACTCAGTTGGTAGAAACGTCTCTTGAAAAGCTGGAAATCATTTGTGCCCGACCCTTAGATCCGCTTTTCTGGGCTTCGTCTCGAACTGGAGTGACCAGCAGTTGGTATGGCCATGTCCCTTTCGCGCACTGGTTAATCAGCGAGGTAAAGCCTGCGACCCTGGTAGAGTTGGGTACTCATAACGGAGTATCCTATTCTGCGTTTTGCGAAGCGGTTCGCCTGGGTCGACTCGGAACCCGGTGCTGGGCGGTCGATACTTGGCGCGGAGATGAGCAATCCGGTTCTTACGGAGAAGACGTTTATCTGGACTTTCGCCGTTTTCATGACGAGCGCTTTAGCGCATTTTCAGAGCTCCTCCGATGCACTTTTGACGAGGGCTTGGCATTTTTCGCGGACGGCTCGGTGGACTTGCTGCATATCGATGGGCTGCATACGTATTCTGCAGTCAAACATGATTATCAGGCATGGTTGCCGAAGCTCTCGGACTCTGCCGTGATTCTCTTCCATGATACAAACGTGAGGGCCAACGGGTTTGGAGTTTGGCAGCTCTGGGAAGAACTCGCCATTCAATTCCCATCTTTTGAATTCCTTCATGGGCATGGCTTAGGCGTGCTCGCTGTCGGTCGTACCGCTCCCCCTCCTGTGGCGGCTCTATGCGCGATCGAAGATGAGGGAATTATCCAGACTCTTCGGCAGCGATTCGCAATTTTGGGCGAGCGTTGGATCGCTTTGGACGAACGAATCAAGCTTGAACAACTCCAGCATGGCAGTATCGACATGCGTGATGCGGAGATAGAATCTTTGCGTTCTCGGCTGGAAGCTTCCGAAGCTGAGCTTAGAAAGCAGGCAGCAAAGTTAACAGCTGAACAGCAACTCCGAGCGCGGGCGGCGCAGCGCTCAGCTCAAGCTCGCGCTGACGCGATCAATGCGACTTTTCGGGCCGTGAAGGCAGAATCGCAGGTGGTACGAAAACGGGCTCAACTGCCGAATAGCGGGTCTCGCGTCGTTTACATCTCGGGTGAGCCGAAAGCCGCTGGACATTTTTATCGTGTTCTCCGCTATGTGGAAACCATGAGGGCCTTGGGCTTCGCCGCATCATGGCTGCCGCAGGAGGAGATCTGTCAACGCTTGGAAGAGATCGGAAATGCTGATCTGGTGGTTTTCTGGCGGGTTCCCTGGAACGACGATGTAAAGACCGCGATCGAGCTTAACCGCAAAGCTGGCGGAAGACTCGCGTTTGATATCGACGATTTTTTAATCGATCCTGCCTTTGCTCGCGTTGAGATAATCGATGCGATTCGGACAAGCAGTTTATCTGAAGAAGACTGGAAGACGCAGGTTGGACGCTGGCAAACCACCATGTCGAATGTGGATGTTTGCATCGTCCCAACTGAAGAGCTTGCCGCAGAGGTGCGGCGTTTTCGGCTTCCTGCGTTAGTGCTGCCAAACGGCTTTGATTGCCGAACATACGAGCTTTCTCGCTTAGCGGTGGGGCATCGGAAACAAAGAAAGGACGATGAGCTGATTCGCATCGGGTACGCCAGCGGTACGAAAACGCACCAGCGCGACTTCGCGGTTGCTGCCGATGCAATCTCGCAAGTATTGCGAGAGCGCAGTCAATGCAGACTAGTTTTGTTCCGGGATTCTGAGCTGAACAGTCCAACGCTGGAATTAACCGAGTATGAAGGCTTTGAAGATCTTCAGTGCCAGATTGAGTGGAGAGAATGTGTTCCGATGACATCGTTGCCCGAAGAACTGGCCCGGTTCGATATCAGCATTGCTCCATTAGAGATCGCTAACCCTTTTTGTGAATGCAAAAGCGAGCTGAAATTTTTTGATTCCGCGCTGGTCGACGTGCCCACCATTGCTTCTCCCACTGGCCCTTTTCGGCGAGCCATTCAGAATGGGAGCACAGGGTTTCTCGCTGAGAACCGGGAAGATTGGTATCGCATGTTGTTGCAGTTGGTGGACGACCACGAGCTTCGGCGACAGATCGCTCGAGAGGCACACAAAGAGTGCTTAGCCAGATTCGGGGAGTTGCGACGCATTAATGACACTTTGTCAGTGTTACCAAAATTATTGGGCAACGAACGGTTTGCCAGCCACATGTTTTGTCCGCGCCGACGAGAAGCATCTCTCGCAACACCGGCTGTGTCTCGAGTAACCCCGAAAATAATTTTCGAGTCCGATCAGCTGAAGTCCTCGGATTTGTCGGCGATTTTGGTCTGGACCGCCGCGTCGGCAAATCTCGAGGAGGCGATCGGTAATTGTCGGATGCAATCGTCCGAACTGCTGGATTTGATTGTCGTTTCTGTCGGCTTAGCGCCGAGCGTTCTTGAGAGCCCTCTTTCTCAGCTGAAAATGAATCAGACTCACTTTAACAGAATAAAGATGCTGGTGGTTGGTGGCGGAGAGGATCCAAGAAATGTGGGAATTGATTCGGCAGAAACGCCTTTCGTACTTGTGTTCGGCGACAGGGCTCCGCTGCCCGGTTGCGCACAACAATGCATTTCAGGCCTGAAAGAAACCGGAGCGGCCGCTGCTTACCCTCGCTTGAGGAAGGCGAACAACCAAGCTGGCCACGAGCCTAACTGCGCGCTCGATCAGACTATGCTGATTGATCCGGCAAACGTTTCCAGTGTCACAGTGCTGCGGAAAGAAGCTTGGGCTGCGGTCGGGGGTTATCGAGTTCTCCCAGCTCCTTTTCAAGATATCGATTTTTGGTGCCATTTGGTTGAACTCGGCATTTGGTGCACCGCCGTTGGAGACGCGGCCTTGGAACAGGCCCAATCCTCTCAGGAAAAACAGACCGCGAACCCAGACAGCATCGATCAAGCATTTCGAGAGGTGCGTTCTGCCTTTCCCTGGTTAAAAGTCGTTTCACCAGCCTTAAATGATTCCCCAAAAAACCGTGAGAGTTCCTCTATCCAGCGTTCAGAGCTTCGGACCGAAGTCTTATCATGACGGTGACTAGTTGCAATATCCCGGCGGTCAAGCACATCGAAGTACGCCGATTCAACGACGCGCGCGGTTCTTTTGCGGAAACCTGGAGTGACCGGGCGTTTCGTAAATACGTGGATGACAGCACCTTCGTTCAAGACAACCATTCCATTTCAGAGCACCGAGGGACAATTCGCGGATTGCACTTCCAGAAACCTCCTTTTGCTCAAGGCAAGCTGATCTGGGTCGTACACGGTGCCATCCTGGACCTTGCGGTGGACATTCGGAAAGGTTCACCAACGTTCGGCCGCTACGTGGCGAAAACTTTAAGTGCATGCGATGGAAGGCAACTCTGGATCCCCGCGGGTTTTCTTCATGGGTTCTGTACGTTGGAAGATAAAACGGAAGTGTTCTATAAGGTCACTGACTCCTATAGTGCGGAGCACGACGCAGGGGTTCTCTGGAACGATCCGGATCTGACCATTCCATGGCCGGTTGAGCTATCGTCTGCTGTGCTCTCCGAAAAAGACAAACAGCTACCTCGACTTCGAGACTTACCCACCTTTTTCAGCTATGACGGATAACGAGTTTCCCTTTCAGCGAGTTGTTGTCACGGGAGGCGCGGGCTTTATTGGATCTTCCGTGTGTCGTCACTTGGTTCGCCATAGCTCAGCCGAAATCTTCAACTTCGATAAGCTGACTTACGCTGGTAATCTGGAGTCGCTGCGTGAGGTCTCCGGCGATGGGCGCTACATTTCCAAAAGGGCGATCTCACCGATGAGTCCGCAGTAGAGAAGCTTTTTGCGGAAGTCGCTCCGGACGCATTGATCCATCTGGCTGCCGAAAGTCATGTGGACCGGTCAATCACCGGATCGCGCAACTTCATCGAGACTAACATCTTTGGTACCTACACGCTTCTAGAGTGTGCGCGGCATTACTGGAGCGGCTTGAACGCGGAAAGGCAAAATGTGTTCCGCTTGCTCCATGTTTCCACCGACGAAGTCTATGGTTCGCTCGGGTTTGACGGTTTTTTTTACGGAAAACACGGCCTATGATCCCTCGTCACCGTACGCGGCCTCCAAGGCTGCGGCCGACCATTTAGCGGTTGCGTGGCATCGCACCTACGGTCTGCCAGTAATTGTTTCCAATTGTTCAAATAACTACGGACCGTTTCATTTCCCGGAAAAGTTGATCCCCCTGACGATTTTGAATGCGCTCGAGGGAAAACCTTTGCCAGTCTATGGTGACGGCTCAAATGTGCGAGACTGGCTTTACGTCGAGGATCATGCCAGGGCTCTCTCGCTCATTGCAGCAAACGGCCGGTCAGGTCAGACGTACAATGTCGGCGGCCGAAACCAGAGAACTAATCTGGAGGTTGTGGAGACAATTTGCTCGGTTGTCGATCAATTGCGCCCGGAGGGTTCTCCTCACCGGCGCTTGATCACGTTTGTTACCGATCGTCCTGGGCACGAT
Organism: uncultured Verrucomicrobiae bacterium; assembly: GCA_963731325.1. Classification (GTDB taxonomy): domain Bacteria; phylum Verrucomicrobiota; class Verrucomicrobiia; order Chthoniobacterales; family JAFAMB01; genus CAVSUL01. The sequence goes on along the minus strand of CAVSUL010000002.1, from coordinate 356,158 downwards.
CGACGCTATGCGATCGATGCGACCAAGCTCACGAGCGAGCTTGGATGGCAGCCTCGAGAGAACTTTGAATCGGGTATTGCGAAAACGGTTCGTTGGTTCCTGAGCAATGAGTGGTGGTGGCGACCCCTGCGAAAGAACGTCTACGCGGGCGAACGCATTGGCTTGTTGAGCGAGGAGAAGCGGTGGATGCGGATTGTTGTAACCGGCACCAAAGGGCAAGTAGTCCAAGCATTAATCAGCGCGGGCGGAGAATCGGAGGTAATCGCGGTGGGCAGGCCAAGCCTTGATCTCACTGATTCGGAGAGCGTTCGAAGTGCTTTGATGAGTGCCGAGCCAGATGTGGTGGTCAACGCTGCCGCCTATACAGCAGTTGACCGAGCCGAAGGCGAGTCGGAGCATGCTTTCGCCATGAACGCGGGAGGGGCCGGCGCAGTAGCGGAAGCAGCGCGCGAGATGCACGTGCCCGTCATTCAACTTTCGACCGATTACGTTTACGACGGAACAAAGACAGAACCTTACGTGGAAGCCGACCGGGTCGCGCCCTGTAACGTGTATGGAGCGTCCAAGTTGGCGGGGGAAGATGCTGTCCGGGCGGCCACGCCGAACCATGTGATTCTGCGGACCGCCTGGGTATACTCACCGTTTGGTAAGAATTTTGTCCGCACGATGCTGCAGTTGGCTCAAACTAAAGCGGAGATACGGGTTGTTGCAGACCAATGGGGCTGTCCGACCTCAGCTCGGGAGATTGCGCGAGCGGTAGTTTCCGTTGCTCAACGGGTAAGGCATGACTTGAGTCCGTCGCTCCGCGGGATCTACCACCTAGCGGGGAGTGGCGAGACCACCTGGGCCGACTTCGCAGACACGATTTTTTGTCAAATCGAACGAAAGTGGAAGCGGCGGCCGGCGGTGCGACGAATTAGCACGGAGGAGTTTCCCACTCCCGCCCGACGACCGCAAAACTCCCGCCTGAACTGCAACAAGCTAAAGAGGGATTACGGTGTCAATATACCTGACTGGCAGGAATCTTTGCGCGTCTGTTTGGAAGAGATTGATGGCGCGACAAAGCCTTGAAAGCCTTCCTATTTCCAAGGAATGCAAGTTGTTGAACCTGATTATCGCACTTTGGCTGCCGCTTCCTGATTAGCAATGCGAGGTATTATTTTAGCCGGTGGCACCGGCACGCGGCTTTATCCAGTGACTCTTGCTGCCTCAAAGCAGCTTTTGCCGGTTTATGACAAACCGATGATTTATTATCCCCTCAGCGTTTTGATGCTCGCCGGAATCAGAGAAATTCTCGTCATCTCGACTCCGACGGACCTGCCCCAGTTCCGGCGTTTGCTTGGCGATGGCGCGCGATGGGGAATAAGCTTCTCCTATGCAGAACAACCGCAACCAGGCGGCTTGGCGCAGGCGTTTATCATTGGCAAGATTTTGTTCAGGGAAAATGCTCTGCTCTGATCCTTGGTGATAATATTTTCTACGGTCATGGACTGGCTGAGCTGCTGGGCCCCGGTAAAATCAACCCAATGGGCGCCACCGTTTTTGCCTACCACGTCAATGATCCGCAGCGTTACGGTATCGTCGAATTTGATGCGGCCGGCCGCGCTGTCGCTATCGAGGAAAAACCGATCGTGCCCCAGTCAAATTGGGCGGTCACCGGGTTATATTTCTATGACGAGCAGGTCGTAGAGATTGCCGGGCAGTTAAAACCTTCGAGCCGGGGTGAACTGGAAATCACCGATGTCAATCGTGCCTATCTTGAGCGGGGTCAGCTGAAGGTGAAGCGGTGAAGCGGATGGGTCGAGGTTTTGCCTGGTTTGACACCGGTACTTACGACAGCTTGCTGGAGGCCTCAAGCTTCGTGCAGACACTGGAAAAACGTCAGGGGCTTCGCATTGCTTGCCCTGAAGAAATAGCCCATCAGCAGGGCTTCATCACTCGTGACCAGCTAATAAAGCTCGGAGAACAATTCGCGAAAAGCGGTTACGGGAAATACCTGCTCAGCGTTGCCCAGGAGGACGACTGACTTTGCCAATTGACGAACGTGTCACCGAGCCAAATTGACTACCGTCGCCTGGCAAAAACGCAAAAAGCCGGTCCATTTGGATGATCGGGCTGCTCGAAGGCGGTTTCACAAACAAAACCTTCGTCGCTCAAAATTCCGAAGATTCCATCCCGAGTCAGCCAGGCGCTACCTTGTGCAGCTCCCCCGCAAAACCCTTTCCATTCTAGTGCCTTCAGATATTTCTGATCGTACAAGTCGATTTTGCGCTCCCGACGAGTGATCGTGTTTCGCGGGATAAAATCAAATTTTTGTCGCAAATCTTCTCGTGTCAGCAGCAAAGGTTGATCGAAGTAATGCGTCCAGATACCGATGTTTTCTGCGGCATCAACCACTCCTTCCAAAAAGCTCACCGGATCGATCATGTGGTAAAGAACCCCCGACGCCACAACGAAGTCGAATCGCGGTGGCTTGCTGGCCAAATACTTCGTGAAGTCGCCCAAAAGGAATTTCGCACTATTTGTACCCAGGTACTCTTTTACAGCCAGACACCGCAACCAGGCCCGAACGTTTGACTCAATCGCCGTCACCGTGGCGCCGCGTTGCGTCATCATATAAGTGTGGCCGCCCTCTAACGGGCCGAGCTCGAGTATGTTGCGGCCCGCGAAGCCTCCAAGCCGCTCTTCAAACCATTTTACTCGACTATCATCAAACAACGGAGTCTTTCCGCTGGGGAGGCCGGGGACCGCTGAACTCCACTCGCCTTCGAACGCACGAGCGACGTTCAGCGGATCCGGTTGCCAGTCAACAAAGCGCGGAGTTTCTGTGCCATCAGCGTTCTTTGAATAAACATCAATGCTCGAGGCGCCGACGCTTAGTTCAGGCTCACCGGCCCGCAACCACTCGCTTTGCATGCGCAATTGGAGAATCACCCGCTTGAGGAGGCTAAGCCGGCGCTTCGTCAATTCATCCTCCGATAAGGAAGCCGCCCAGCTCGCACCACCTCGGCTTAACCACGACGAAAAACTCACATCCGCTTGCGTCAGTAATTTGCTTGATTTGCCAATCTGTTCTTCTCAATCGCGCCAGCTCAAGCAGGAGAAGCTCAAAGCTTGCGGGGACGAATCGCCAGGCATGGAGGTCGACGAAATCTCCGTCCTTTCCAACTGCCGCGAAAAGGTTCACTGCTTCTTCCAGCGTGTGAAAAAAAGACAAATCTTTGATCGGGCCTTGACCCCAAGCTCCCCCTTCGGGAGTCTTCACGGCGTACGCCTTATGTTCAAACGCACTTTTGGGAGTATGACGCGACCGCTTTTCTGCATGCGCCGCCAGCGCTTCGCCGGTCGTGCTCAGCGGTTGGAAAAAGTCGAAGCAGTAACGTTTATCAGGAATGGCGAGAACAACAATACCGCTGGAGCTCAACAAGGTCTCCGCCGAGTTCAAAAAGTCGATCAGGTCCGGCGTATGCTCAAGAACATGGCTGGCAATAAGCGCATCGAAAGTGCCGTGCAGGTTCCGAGGAACGGCATCACTCAAAGGCCCGGCGGACCAGACGAAATCCACCTCTTCGATTCGATTTAGGTCGACCCCGTGCCCCTGGTACTTGGCAATCAAACCTTCCCGCGTCGTATGATCAAGTGTCTTGGTATTCCAGCCGTCTGCTTTAGGTGCTATTGGACTGAAGCTGGGCCCTATCTCGATCACTTGAGCATCGCGCGGAATCTGTGAGAGAAGAACTTCGTTTCGAGTGGCCATAAGTAGTCTTACAACAAGAACTTGTTCTTTACAGCAGCTTCCAGTAAAGAAAGCCGCAGCGCCCGAAGGTCTCTCCAGTCGTCCGGATAAGTTCCGAAAAGTAAATCAATCGCAAATGAGCCTCAAGCTGAAATCAGAACCAACGTGCTAACTGCCTCGCGGACCCTGGCCCGAAGCAGCGCTGCACGTTTCGACCAATTGATGTTAAATGTTGCCGGTATTAGTCCAACCCAGATGCGATCGCAAATCCTTACGGTAAGAATTCTATCTTAATATATGACTAAGGAGGCGGTCGCACAAAGCTACGGTTTAAAAGTTAAGCCATGTTAATGTCTCCGTCGACGCCGAATCAGAGTAGTGCGTTAGCAACGTCACGCCTGAAAAAGGCATTCCGTCAAATCGTTTTACCCGCCGGTTTCGTCGTCAGCCTAATCTTGGTGAGCGTACCAATTAAGCCAACCTTCCCGGCTCCGGGCATCGACCCCGCTTGGGAATACGCGATGAACCAAGCAGTCGCGCAGCGGATGGTTTTCGGACGCGACGTGGTGTTCACTTTTGGTCCGTACGCGTGTGCATATACCGGACAGTATCACCCAGGCACGAGCAGTTTAATGATGATCTCTATTCTCATCTGTGTGATAGGGACCGCGCTCGGTTTGCTAACGCTCTCAAGGGGGAGGTTAACGTGGTCGCTTGCGGCATTCAGCGCGGCCTCCGCTTTGGTTCCGCTACACGACGCTTTTTTTCTACTCATGCCGTTGGTGTTTTTTCTGATATGCTTCCGTCTAGTCCTGCCGCCGGAAGACAAGCTTAGCGTGGCTCCGACCCCGGCTACACAGGTTTCAGTTGTGGCGCTTACGCTTGGGCTGTCAGTGCTGCCACTCATCAAGGGGACATTCGCTTTAATGACTGGCGTTCTCGGCCTGCTGGGCTGGATATTGCTTGTCCGACGGCGTCGCCGAGCAGCCATTGTGGTAGCGGCAATCTTTCTTTTTGGAATTATCGGATATTGGCTGGCGGCGAATCAGCCTCTCTGGGCGTTGCCGATTTTCTTTCTGGGGCAGCTACCCGTGATGTCCGGCTACAGCGAAGCAATGTCACTCGAGAGCGCGCCGCTAGCGATCAGCTGGTTTCTGTGTAGTGCAGTCGTGATTATTAGTCTAGCTGTGTTTGCGCTTAGAAGCAAAGGTGCGAACTGGGGACTGTTTGCAATCGCGCTGATCGCTTTCGTTTTTGTTGTATTCAAAGCCGCCTTTGTCCGTGCTCACGGCTTTATCGCAACTGACTCCTTACTCTTGCTGTCGCTGGTCCTTTCAACGCAAATAAAACGAGTATCAGGCGCGATGATTGTTGTGATTGGTTGTTTTGGCTGGCTCGCTTTCGCTAAAGAATATCACAAGTTTAACATCATCGATGTGCGTAGCTATCTCGAGCGATCCCAGATGTACGGCAACCTCGTGCAGGGTTGGCGAATGTGGTCGGGAGGAACGCTGCGCGAATCCTTCCAACACGCCCTTGCGGTTATTACAGCAGAAACACGCGTAAATTCTTCAGAAAGTGTGGACATATACCCATATCGCCAAGACATCTTGCTGGCTAATCATCTCAACTGGCGTCCTAGGCCAGTGCTTCAAAGCTACTCCGCCTATAAACCGGAACTAGCGCAATTAAATGCGCAGCATTTGTTAGGTCCTTCGGCTCCGAGGTGCGTGCTGTTTGATGTGTCGCCGATCGATAATCGACTGGCCACTTTAGAAGATGCGCCGAGCTGGCCGATTCTTTTAACACGCTATCGTCTCTCCGGACTGAATGGGCGCTTTCTTATCCTAAATCGCGACGCAAAGGCGAGTGAAGTGAGGGACGAAGAGCTTTCACAAGGGACCCAGAGGCTCGGCAAGTTTTTTACTCTACCAGCGCTGGAGCAACCGATCTGGGCACGGATCGATATTCGACCGACAATATTAGGACGTTTGATGAATATCCTTTTTAAGCTCCCTGCATTAGAAATAGAATTACGCACTGAGAGTGGAGACGTGGAGAAGTTCCGCTATGTAGCGTCTATGGGGCAATCGGGTTTTCTTATTTCTCCGATCATTCATGACCCAGTGGACGTTTGCGCATTGCTGACATCGTACCGCAAGACCTACTTTGAACGCGCGCTGCCCACGCAAGTTAGAATTGTGGGAGGGCGTGAAACTCGGATTTTCTGGAGTCGGCATTTTAACGTCGAGCTCTTTCGACTTGATATACCGGCGCAGCCCGAGGCAAACGGGCTTTTGCAAGGCGAATTCCCGGATCAACTTGGGAAAAATGGTGATCTTCGAGACAGGATTATAGTCGGACGGGCGGAATGTGCATTGGACGCCGTTGATATGAAAGCGGTAACGACGGCATCAATCGCTGCTAGACGGCCACTGCTAGTCCAGGGTTGGGCGGCAGCGTCTCCGAACAAAGGCTGGGGTGCCGATGAGATCTACGTCGGGATTTCAGACCTGAGCGGACATAAATTGAGAAGTGTCCGAGCGCAACTGAATCCGCGGCCAGACGTGTGTGAGGCTTTCAAACAACCAAACTTGGGGCCAGTCGGCTTTAATGCAACGGTTGATTTGCGTGGTCTCAAGGGAACCTATGAAATGGTGATCTACGTTAAGTGGCAAGGCAGACTCTTCCTAGCGAACAGGACCTTAGAATTAGTGAATTAGAGCTTTGGTGTTCGTATCCTTTCACGCTACTCTCATGACGGATGACCCCCAGCTACGTGCAAAGCTTAGGCAAGTCGGGGGCAATGTTAAAAAGTGAGATTTGACCCTCTCTCAGGTGTTTGTCTTAATGCTCTATTACATACACATTCCAAAGACAGGAGGAACATCGCTCCGATCTTTTCTAAGAAGTACAATTTACGGCGACAAGTTGTGCGAAGTATAATCCGATATCGGGTATTGGAATGCAGCGGATTATCGGGAGAGCGTAAAAAACCGTGAAATATTCTACGGTCACTTTAGTTTTGGATTCCATGAATTACTGAATGATAAAGCTCCATCTTATGTGACCGTTCTGCGAGATCCGATTGCGCGAGTATTGTCGCTTTACAAGCATAATAAGTGTAACCCGGATGCTCGCTGGTATGCCATTATCCATCGAGAGAATCTCTCGGTTTGTGATTTTGTTGACTTATGTCTAACCGCAGAAACAAACAATCATATCGTTCGAATATTGTCGGCGGATTATTGTCGGCTGGCCCGACTCAAACATAACGCTCTCAATATCTACTCAACTTTGATATTGCATAAGAAAACTTTTCAAATTAAATCGCGCCGCGTATTGCTGCAGGCGTACAGGAATATCGACCGCCATTTCCTCTTTATTGGAAACACTGACCGTTTGAACGACGTCGCAACGTTTGTTGCGAATTTTCACGGGATCAAGATGGATAAGATTTGCGTTCCGGTTGAAAATATTTCGATCGTCGAGGATTTGACGCTGGATCGGTCAGGCCGCATGGCGATTGAGAACAGCAATGAATTGGATCTGGAATTATACAACAGGATTTCCAGGCGAAACGAATGGATATAAGGGCACGCCTTGATTGGCGCAGGCCACCGAAAGGTGAGTGTCTCGATAACGCTTTGTACGTTATTGCAGGTCACCGGTTTATGAAGCGGAGATCGACACGACTTCTTGCTTACGACAGGCGCCCTTTAGGTGGAAACTGTTACCGGCGCGGTCGAGTCGGTGGCGATTGTGTGGGTCGCCATCTTCCCTGGTACGGAGATCTAGCCATTCTTCAGAGAGATGCTGCATTATCGAAGGAGCAGCTGTTAATCACATTATCTGAACCAGAAATTCTTTGCGGAACAAATCTGCACGAACGTGGCAATGTGGTCTGGTGGCCTGCGCCTCCATTCTTTCCAAAACGCTCTCGCTCGAATTCGCACGCAATTGGGGAGGGCAGGGACCCGGATTTGCTTGAACCGGCCTTTTTAACGCATTGATGTATTGAAGCTGTGTTCCAAACATCCGGCGGACCGGAATTTAGATTGCTCACTGGCAGCGCGACTGCTGACGGAGGCCTTTGAACGGGCCCTCCGAAATTGGCCAGCGATTCCCAAATTCATCTTTGCGATCGTGGCAGTCGGTACGCCGCACCGGTTCCGTTACGTGCTGAAAGCTCAAAAGCTCATGAGGTTGAACCCAGTATGAGCCGAAAAGCTTGCACGAAATAGCGGGACCGAAGAGGCTTCCACCCACGGTAAGCGTATGTGGTCCACACTCCAGCATTTGATGAAACCCAATTCAGCCCCAAGGTTAGCGGGCCAGCGATATGATTCCTCCCGTCCACTTGCGTTCATGCACATCCCGAAGACCTCGGGTTTAGCGCTTTCCCGGGGTTTGGAAGTCGCCCTTCGTCCGACCCGAGTCGTGCAAGCCATTTTAGACAGAGTCCTCTTTGGCAAGTTTCAGGCGTTTGAGACTATGCCAGAGCACCAGAGGAGTTTAATCTTTTTGCAAGCAGCCAATTTGCCGGAATCTGCAGACTATATTACTGGTCATGTTTCTTTCTCAAGCCTCCGGCAACGCTATTCAACTGCTCAGTACGTTACCTTCTTTCGCGAGCCAATTACCAGGATTGTGTCGTTCTGGTTATTCTGGCGAAGCTGGACGGATGAGCAGTTGGGAAACTGGGGTGAGTTTGGGAAGCTTGTGGCTCTTGCACGTAATCCTTTGGAACACTTTCTTGCACAAAAAGAACTCGCGGTTCAATTTGACAACCTTTATGTGAGGATGCTCCTCTGGCCGCATCCGCTTTTGCCTGAGGACGACCTGATTGATCCACGCCACGATGCTAAGCTGCGGAGAGACGCCACCAAGCTCTTGTCTGGGTTTTCCTACACCGATGTGGTTGAAAATCCGGAGTTGGCGCGGAATCTCGAAACCTGGCTGGGACGACCTTTCGAGTATGCTCATGTTAATGAGACCCTCCCGCTAGGCGAAAAGGTCGCAACAGCTTTGCATCGAGAATTAACTCCTGCGGCGTTTTCCGCGCTAGAGAACTGCACTCGGCTGGATCGGCATCTTTGGGAACTGATCGCAAGAGAACGCAGTAGCAATCAGCAGGCGACGGTCTGGCGTCGGCAAATCCTGCTGCGGAATATGGCACGCTATGCGCTTCTCGCGGCTGGGCGTGCGGCGTGAATGCGGACGAGCCTTTCTGCGCCGTGGCACGAACGAAGGTTAAGAGGTTAAGATGACATGAGCCGACAATGTAGCACCGAGGGCCCGAGGGCGGATTGTTTCCCAAGAAGAACTTCAGCTTGGAAGCCAAAATTTTGAGCGCCACCCAGCAAGCCCCCCTCCGGATGGTTCGACCCATTGGAGCAGCCGAAAACTGGCGCGTCATTTGAGGGTCTCTCAGAGCCGAGTGGCTCGAGTTTGGCAGCGGGCCGGCCTGCAGTCTCATCGGCTGCGCCGCTACCTGGCCAGCCCCGATCCGGAATTTGAAGAAAAGGCGGCCGATATTATCGGCCTTTACCTTAAGCCCCCGGTCAATGCGGCGGTTTTTTTGCGTCGATGAGAAGAGTGCCATTCAGGCGCTGGACCGCTTGGATCCGGTCTTGCCGCTCTCTCCAGGCCGAGCTGAACGCCATGGGTTTGAATATTATCGGCACGGCACTCTTTCGCTCTACGCGGCTCTGCATACCGGCACCGGAGAGGTCATCGGGCAGACCGCCGCACGGCACACCAGCGCCGAGTTTGTCGCTTTTTTGGAAGATTTGCTGGCTCGTCAGCCAAAGCATCAGGCCATCCATATCATCTGCGATAATCTCAGCGCGCATAAGACTAAGGCCGTCTGCGCTTTCTTGGCTCGCCACCCCAACGTCCGCATTCATTACACCCCAACCCATTCTTCCTGGCTTAATCAAATTGAAATGTGGTTCTCCAAAATTCAGCGCGCCCTTATTGCTCGCGGGATTTTCTCTTCGGTCAAAGATCTCCATCGCAAAATCATGCGCTATATTCGCCTTTACAATCGCGAAGCTAAGCCGATCAAATGGTCCTACAAGGATGCTTCTAACCGCATCAAACGTACTTTCGAAACAACTGATTCACCGCACTAGTGTTCGTAAGCGCGCAGGCCGTCCGGAGCAGAAATTGACGATCCACAAGAACCAAATCCAAGGAAGCAACCGTGGCCTATCATTCGCAAGCCTCCCGGCCGGGCCGGATAAAAGTCACAACTGGGCGACAATCCCCGAAGCATCCTGGAACGGGTAGGCCCAGGACGATTGTTGCCACTCGATTGTTTCAGTCTTTGAATGTTCTAGCCGGTGTTGCCTGTTATTGAGTGTTTTGGCCTCCCAGTTCTGAAATCATCTTTGGTCTGGCCAAAAACTGCGGATGTCGCCAATCAAACAGATTCCTGTTATCGGAACTCAAGCTACCTGGAGTACCATTCCAATCCCAGGTGGACCAATTGTGGAGAGCCTGGTAGGAGTGCATAAATCCGCCAAGTGCGACCAGAACGCCATAAATAATGCTCACCGCCGCTAGATGTCTGCTTTCGCGGAGCGTCCACCAGAGCAATGTGTTAAGTAGAATCCAAGCTGGAAAATTCTCGACCAACAGCCGGCTGCCGAAGCCGCCTCCACCTGACCACATCGGCCATCGCGAGAGGACCAGCAGATTCAGAATGATCCAGGTCATTGCCCACCAGAAAAGCGAGTCTTTGCGTAGCCGATGGAAAGCGAAGGCTGCGCCAAGGACGACAATCAGGAGCAACGGTTGATAAACGAAAAGCCCGCGACCCGGGCTAAATAAGAGCCCATACAAAGCGCTTTTCCAAGCTTTAAAGCTGAACCCGTGCGCTGTGTAGGTGTAGGTAGCGTAATAGTCGGGCAGCCAAGTGCCGAACTCTGCTCGTGAGTAACCGATAAGCAAGCCGAATAAGACCGCGAAAGTTGTAACTAGCTTTAAGGCTGCGATCTTCGATTCGCGAAAGACGAGCAGAGTAGTCGGAACCGCCATCAGAGCCGCTGTCGGCCGACACAAATAAGCCGCAAACAGAGCTGTCCCGAGAAGGAATGGACTGATTGGGTCGAATCGCGTGAATAAAACCGGACGAGAATGAGAACCACGAGCAACTCCCAAAGAACGGTAAAATCGATACTCCACAGAGCGGCTCCGATCGTACTCATGATTCCGGTGCCGAAGATCCAGCAGCCCGCGAGTAGTGCGCTAGTAATGGGTCCGGAATGGGACCTGAAGATTGCGTAAATTAGCAAAAGGCAAAAAGCTAGAATAAAGGCCACGATATCTCTCTGCGCCCGCAAATCGTCTCGGTCGACTTGCATGTCCCTACCTTGACTCAGAGCGAACCCTATGAAGGGCGTCGAGAAAATTAGGGTCCCGAAAGGATACCTGTAGTACGTATGCCCGTTTTTAACTTGGTACTGCCAGTAACCTTTCAACGGTCTATATCCATCGAGCCGAAGGGTATGATGTTGCAGCAACGCTTCGGAAGTAAGAGTACTTCCGCGGGGATCGAGCTGGGTGTAAGCATAAATGGTCGCGAAATGCGAAACGGCCCAGGCGCCGGCAAGACACAATAGGAGAATAACATAAGCTGTGAGCCGTTCTGGCCAGGATCTCGTCCAAGACACGGGCTGTACGGTGCTTTTCTCGGTTTGCTCGTCTATCATGGAATTTATAGCGGCCTATTAAGGAGGCAAAATCGTGCGGAAATCAAAGCCGTTTCCGAGCGTAAACAAAAATTCGGTGATCCTTCTGCATCAAAATAGAGAACCTTTTTCGTCGATCTCGGCCACGGGATTCGACGGCGCAGAGAAAAAATGCACGAACAGAAGGCCGCAGAGATTACAGAGATTGGCTTCGCTGCACCAATAGTGATTTCTCTTCTTCGCGATCTCTGTGGTCTCCTGTTAAGAAGTCTTTTGGGGGGCGAAGCCGGAACTCCGTGCACACCGTGGCCTCCGTGCGAGGCCCTCTTCTGTTGGTTCACGGAAACTCTTTTTCTCTTTTTCGCGTTTCTCGGAGGCCGAGTGCGTTTCTCGTTGAGCTCGGCCGCAGTCGGTGGCGAGAGAAGAACAAAATGCGTGAACAGAAGGCCGCAGAGATCACAGAGATTTGCTTCGCCAGCGCCGATCATGGTTTCTCTTCTTTGCAATCTCCGTAGTCTCCCGTTAAGAAATCCTTTGGTCCGATTTCTGAATCGGATGCCAAGGCCTGCTTCGGTAGGGCGAAAATTCATTCGAGCGCCAGCGAGAACTTGTTTGAGCCGTCTTGGCCCTGGCAACTTCATCGTCCGGCTCGAACGAGTCTTCGCCGAAGGCTCAATGAAATTTTGGCCCTATCAGATCAGGGCCGGAGCAACGTTGCGAGGTAATCCTTTCAATTTACCAGGCCGCGCGCTGATTACCTTGGCAGTTGTTAATGCCGCAGAGAACACAAAGACAGAAGGTTCTGGCAGAGATTTCTCCAGGCGTATTGTTCCGGCTTGCTTCGTACTACTGTCCGTGAAAAATGTTGTTTTCCTGCGAGGATTTACGAAGAGCTGAACAGGTTGAAGATTGACCGGCAAGATGCCGGTGTCACAGTGGAAAAGTGGCACAGGCTTCCAGCCTGTCAATGGACTGCGCGGCCGCTTTGGTTGCGGCGTTACTACTTGGTTTGAGCAGCATGTTCGTGGGCGTGGGAGTGATGATTTGGTTCCACACGATCAAAGCCGATATTTTTGCTATTTGAAATGCACTGGATTTATGAGCAAGCGGGGCGGTAAAGGGAAGCGATCGAGGAAAGCGAGTCTGAGTTTCGAGGCATTTTCCTTTGGATCGATCCGCATTAATGGAACGACCTATGATTACGACGTGGTGATCGATCGCTGCCACGTAAGCAAGCGGAATAAGAAACCATCAAAAAAGTTCCGCTCCTCCCTTGGACACACGCCGCTCTCGATCGAGGAGGACATACCCTGGAAGTGCCGGCGACTGGTCGTCGGTACGGGTACCGGAGCCTTGCCGATCATGGACGAGGTTAAGCGTGAAGCCGATCGCCGCGAAATCGAATTGGTCATTCTTCCGACGGCAGACGCGATCAAGACGTTTCAGGAGAGTCCTGATAAGACCAACGCGATCCTGCACGTAACGTGTTAAAGTTGAGCTAAACCAAACATCGAGGCCGTCCATGAAAGAAACGTGTGGGTTTAGTCACAGGCGCCTCGCGTGGGATTGGAAAAGCGATCGCAGAACATTTTGCTACGAATGACGCAAGCACTGCTTCCGGCGCTGCGCCAGCAGACTGCTGACGGATCGTGAACATCGATTCGGCAGCCGGCTTTGTGCCGACAAGGACGCCGGTAAGCACGCCACCCGGTTTCGCTAGACCAACACACCCATCACGAAAGGACCCTTTATGAGCTTATCCGCCACCGTCGAATCCGTTGCTCCCGCTGTTCGCGAGGCCGCGATCGCCTCGCTGAAGCAACTGCTGGGCGATCGGCTTTCGACCACCGCCTTTATGCGCGAAAGGCACGGCAAGGACGCGTCTTACCATCCCTGCGTACCTCCGGACGCCGTCGCCTTCGCGCACTCAACGCCGGAGGTGAGTGACATCGTCAAGGTCTGCGCGCGTCATAAGATGCCGCTTATCCCCTTCGGAGCCGGTACGGCTTTCGAGGGTCACGTCGCCGCGTTGCGGGGTGGGGTCTGCCTCGACCTCTCGGCCATGAAACGCATTTTGCAGGTCAATGCCGGTGACCTAGACGCGACGGTGGAGGCCGGCGTAACCCACGAGCAGCTCAATGAGCGCCTGCAGGGCACCGGATTGTTTTTTCCGGTCGATCCGGGAGCAAATGCCACCCTAGGCGGAATGGCTGCCACGCGTGCCTCCGGCACCAATGCAGTACGCTACGGCACGATGCGCGAAAACGTACTGTCGCTCACGGTGGTGCTTGCCGATGGGCGTGTCATTCGCACGGCGCGCCGAGCGCGCAAGTCCTCCGCAGGTTACGACCTGACGCGGCTTTTCGTAGGCTCAGAGGGCACCTTGGGCGTGATCACGGAGCTGACCGTGCGGCTTTACGGCATCCCGGCGGCGATGTCATCGGCAAGGTGCGGCTTCCCGAGCATCGAGGCGGCGGTCAAGACCGTCATCCAGACCATCCAGGCCGGCGTGCCGTTGGCGCGCATCGAGCTGGTTAACTCGACGATGGTGGACGCGATCAACCAGTATTCGAAACTTAGATTAGCGGTTGCACCGACATTGTGGCTAGACTTTCACGGCACCGAAGCCGGCGTGGCTGAGCAGGCCGAGAGGGTCCAAAGCATCGCGACCGAGCACGGGGGAGCCCATTTCGTTTGGACGGCCGACGCGGAGGACCGCCTCAAGTTGTGGAAGGCGCGCCACGATGCGGTGTATGCCATTAAGGCGCTACGCCCGGGCGCGCAGCTCTGGCCAACGGACGCCTGCGTGCCCCTTTCGCGTCTGGCCGAATGCATCACCGAGACCGAGAAAGATGTCGCGGCCTCTTTTTTGCTGGCCCCCATCGCCGGCCATGTCGGTGACGGCAATTTTCACTTGGGCATCATGCTTGATCCAGACGACCCCAAGGAGGTCGCCGAGGCCGAGCGGCTCAACCAGCGGCTGGTCCATCGCGCGCTGGCCCTCGACGGCACCTGCAGCGGTGAGCATGGCATCGGCTACGGCAAGATCGATTTTTTGATCGCCGAGCATGGCGAGGCCATGAGCGTGATGCGGGCCATCAAGCTGGCGATCGATCCCGACAACCTGATGAATCCGGGCAAAATCTTGAGGGCCTAGATCCGAGCCCGATAATCATGAACGGAACGGGAACGAGGTCTGAACGAGCCTTAATCAGCAGATCACCCTCAGAGCGAAACCGCTTCTGGTTTTCGCGTGGGGTTAGAGCACCGCCCGGGCAAAAGGTGTCGTGCCGGGCTTGCCCGAACACCGGCAGGATCCGTGGCCGATCGCGTGTGATAATCACGCCTTCCTGACGTCCACCATGCAGAACGCGCATCCTGACGGAGAACGGTTTGTTAGGTTTCAAACCGAGGTCCTGGCTGGTGATCTGCCAATTCTCTGCGGCCTTATCAGTATCGAGCAGTACGCGCTCCCAAGCGAGCGCCGGACCGCCGGTCAGTACGGCGCCCAAACCGAGGAGGGAAACGATCGCTTTCAGGACGGTGTATAGCATCTTTCTACACGGACTGCGAGTCCATTGTAAGGTCACACTCTCGGAAATCCAACCGAGAAGCGCTTGTCCTGCATTTCGACCGCTCATCGGGCAGAAGGTCAAACTGGGTAGCAAAGGCGTACTGTCACCCGGCCCTTCTGCACCTTGACCTGTTGACGGTCCACGGCCAAGCCGCGCAGGAAATTACGCAGTCCGACGATGGCGGCGGCTTCCTCGTTGTCGAGTTTACCCTCCAGGGGGGCCTGGCCCTCGCGCACCGTCGGCAGGCGTGCCATTGGAGTGCCCCGGTAAGAGATGTCCACGCGGAGTTCAACGCCATTGTAGACGGTGCGCAGGATGCCCTCGGGGTGGCGCGAGTGATTTTGCAGGATGTAGGTGATGACATCGCGGGAATGGACCGCACAGGTTTCAATCAGATCCGTAGCGACCTTCCAGCCCTGCGCCTTGCCGCGCAGGAACGCCACCGCAACCCCGACCGAGCCCTCCGCATCGTTCCACGCAGCCTCAGCTGCTTGCTGCGTGCCCAAACGGAACAGTAGCGTGAGCGCGATCGCGGCGGTAAGGCAAAGCGCAAGAGGACTAGCGGTGAAGCGCCGAACTGCGGGAGGCAAGTCGCGAAAGTAGCCTGGGTAGACATTCTCACTGAGTGCCAGTAGGGTGGAGATACCGATCACATAGATGGCGCGGGTGTCTATGGGTCGTGACAGCATGACTTGCATGCCGCCAGAGATCATGAATGAGGCGGTAAAGACGAGCAGCGAGCCCGCCACTTCCTGCGGCACCAACAGGAAGAAACCGGAGAGCTTCGGCGAGAAGGCGAATATCAGCAGAACAACCGCCGCGGCAAAACCGATCACGCGACTCGTGGCACCTGTAGCACCAGACACACCGACCAAGCTGGGCCCGATACTCATCCCAGGCACCCCGAGAGCGCTGCCCACCACATTAGAAAGCCCGTCGGCCAGCACCCCTTTGCGGATGTTGGTCTTGTCTGGCCGTCGCCAGGCAGCGTTGTTAATTCGCTGGCACGTCGTAATGACGCCCACAGCGCGCAAAGACGCTGCGATGCCGGCGGCCAGAAAAGCAGGTACCAGCCCGACATCGAAGCTGACCTGCAGAAAGGTTGGACGGGGCAACGCGACCCAAGCGGCATGCCCGATCGCCGCCAGCCCAGCGGGATCGATAAGCCCGATAGCCGAACCGCCCGCCATGCCTGCAATAAGTCCAAACGAAGTACACAGAAGCTTTAGCGTTCCGCGACCCCAGATACTGAGACCGACGCAAACCGCAAGGGTGAGCGTCGTAACGCTAAGGTGCAAGGGAAAGGCAGGCAGCGCTTCATGGCGGACGTCGAGCGTTTCGCCGATTCCAACCACACCAAGCTGCAGGCCGACCACAAAAACGGTGAGGCCACTGAGAACAGGTGTAATCACTACCTGGAGCCGGCGGAGGGCGAGGGCGACCAGGACCTCGACCGCTCCCGCAAAGAGAGTCAGCCCGAAGACCAGGGGCATACCGCCGATCTCGGCCGCTAAAACCGAGGGAGCCAGGTAGACAGCGGAAAAAAGGGGCGGCGCAAGAAAGCCCGAACCAACGGGTCCACGCGGCAGGGCCTGGAGTACCGTACCAATCGCGAGCCCAACGCAGGCAATGCCCATTGCGTCAACACTCATGGTCTGTGTTGCGCGAGCGTGGTGTAAGATGATGGCGACCAGAATCAGATAAATCGCGGCCATCACCGCATATTGACAGCCAAGCAAGGCAAGGCGCAGCGGTGGCGGCCATTCATTGACAGCATAAAGGAGATTTGGCGGTCGCTCGGGTTGGTCAGGGACAGCAGTCATTGTGTGGTATCTAGTGCAGCGTCTCTCATATAATGATACCATCGCCGCAGGTCAGTTGGCTGTTTTTCAAGGCGCGAGCGAAGCACCCATATCTGAATCATACGGGTCGAGGTCCGAGCCGGACTGGCGGAAGCAACGCTGAAAAACAGCCAACTGGCCGCGGCCCAAATGGTTGCGTTGAAAATGGGCCGGCGGCTGCGTTGCTCGTCGGTTACGTATCGATTTAGATATGCGCCCTCCTCGTGCCTTACCGGCGGCCCATTTTGAACGCAACGATGACACCATTATATGAGAGACGGTGCACTAGTGTTCTGTCTCTTAAATAGCTTTAGGAACTGGCAGGATTTGTGGCCGCCTCCCATGCCCTGTGGATTTTGTTGAGAACTTCCTGGCCGTTGGCATGCCAGACGTAGCGTTTTGGTTCTAAGTTATGTTGTGCCAGATAACGATTGATTGTGTCGACCAGTTCGGCGACCGAGCCGAAGGTGCCTGGCAGGATGGCTTGTTGGCTCAGATCGCGGAAGAAACGTTCGACCATGTTCATCCAGGAAGCGCTGGTGGGCGTGAAGTGGAGATGAAAGCGCGGATGACGCTCCAGCCAGCGACAGACCTTTTGGTGTTTGTGCGTCGAAGAGTTGTCCACGATTAGATGAATGCTTAAGTCCGCAGCGATTTCGGCACCGAGTTTCTTCAAGAATTTGAGCCACTCATTATGCCGATGGCGTGGTGCCACTTGGCTTATGACTTTCCCACTGAGGTAATCGAGTGCGGCAAAAAGGGTCACAGTGCCGTGCCGATAGTAATCGTGAGTGATCGTCCGGATATGGCCTTGGGCTAAGGGCAAACCGGGTTGGCTGCGCGGCAAGGCCTGACACTGACTTTTTTTATCGCAGCAGAGCACCACCGCATGGTCTGGCGGATTGAGATAGACCCCGATCACGTCCCAGAACTTGGCTTCGAAGTGCTCGTCGCACGACAATTTGAAGATCCGCGTCCGGTGCCTAATGTCGTTGGTGGACCACAGGCGCTGAACCGTTGCCTTGGATGCTCCCAGATGCCTGGCCATCGACCGGGTACTCCACCGTCCCCAAGGTCGCCGGCGGCCTGACGGCTTCACTCAAGATTCGCCCTTGAGTGCCGGCTTAATGCGCTCTGGGCGCCCACTGCGGGCCAAGTCCGCCAAACCTCCTATGCCTTCTTGTCGGAAACGACCCCGCCACAACGTGACTGTCTGTTCGCTCGTACCCAAGCGCTTGGCCACTTGCACGTTATCCGTTCCGGTAGCGCACTCGAGGATTAACCGCGCTCGGAAGACCATTCGTCTTTCGCTCGTGCCAGCTCTTGCCAGACGTTCTAATTCCTGCCGCTGCACTTCCGTGAGCTCAAAATTTGCCTTCGGCCGACCTGTCATCCCTGCAGTCTACAGAAAATCCCATGTTATTAAAGAGAATTACGAGACGCTACACTAGCGACAACCCTGGCGCGGCCGACAAACTCGAAAAGGACATTTACGGGCGCGTCGCTTTTCACAGCGCGTGATTTTTGCGGGCTAGCTAGTGCCGGAGATTTTCCCCGGACAGGGTTTAAAATCGATGGAGTCTCGCACGGAGGGCACAGTGTTCACGGAGGGTCTTTTTTGCAGAACATCGTGACCCATCGTGACCCATCCCCAAACCCTTCTCGCACTTCCGGGGGTTTGCGGTGCACTTCTACTCTGTCCGCTATCATTGTTCGTCAATGTGAACAAAGCCGCAATTAAGAGTGCTATCAGCACCCGGGCCGAGCGCAAGACGCTAACGGAAAGGATTAATGGCGACTACGCCGTCAAAATCCTGATGGTGTTGGAGATCTTCGGTGAGAACCTCGGGGCATCCCATGCTTCGTGCGGCCTCGACGATCGCTGAGTCCCAATACGACAAACCGAACCGTTGCTGAGTCCGAATCGCGGCGAACACAATTTCGACGCCGATGCAATTGGTCGCGCTTTAGTCTGGTCGAGGCGCGAAAGCTCTTGATTTCCGAATAGGCTTGTTCCTGGAGACGCTCCAGC
Organism: uncultured Verrucomicrobiae bacterium; assembly: GCA_963731325.1. GTDB lineage: Bacteria > Verrucomicrobiota > Verrucomicrobiia > Chthoniobacterales > JAFAMB01 > CAVSUL01. Next base: position 337,277 of record CAVSUL010000002.1, on the reverse strand, counting down.
TTCCGAAATTCATCTTCTTCATCACCCAATGTCTGAAGGAACTGCCTCACCAACGCGCTCAACGACATGTTTCGCTCCGCCGCCTTTATCTTGGCATTCCGATAAACTTCATCCGTCAGTGAAACTGTGACGTTTCTCACAGTGTCACTGTCTCACTTGAAAATCAGATCTGCCAACAAAATTCAGGACTTGCTATCGGTTTTCTCTAAGCAACAGAATGAGCGTACGTCTCGATTGAGTTCTCGCACGGAGGATTCGGTATTCACGGGAGGCCTTTGCAGCTGAAGAGGTGGGCAGGGGTCAGTCAGTCGAGCGGAGGGAGCGGTGGGGGCGGGTTCAGCGGAGCTCTCCAGAACGAAACCAATAGTAATATAAGTCAATGACTCCGTGGATACCGTGGCCTCCGTGCGAGGCCCTCCGCCGCTTCGCTTGGGGAAACCGCTGACGCAATGAAGCCCTCCTTCCGGACGGTGAAAATCTGTGTCAATCGTCGATGTTCCTAACGTATCCTCAAGGAAGCAATTCGCGAAGGCGCTGAGCAAAGACCTCGTAAACGATGCTGCGCGCAGCAGCGTACACGCACCGGATAGTCCTACTTTCGCTTCGAACGTGATAGAAAAAAATGATCCGATACCGCAGTACGCGCAGCCGATAAAGGCCCTCGAGTTCGCCTTCAGGCGGTCGGATATCTCCTTTCTCCCTTTCCAGCTTCTTGAGGCTGCGCCGCAGGGCCTGGCGAGGCTCCGGAGGCAGCGAACGGATGAAATCAACGACCAGCTGTTCCAGCTCAACCTTGATCGGACTCATCCAAAATTTTTGCGGACTGGTATTTTCCCTTTCCTTCCCGGGCCCGCCGGAGAGCTTTCATCGCTTCCGGGTCAGCCATCACCTCCAGCGTTTCAGCAATTGCTTCCATTCGTTGAGCAGAGACAAGATAAGCAACGGTCTTGTCGCGCCGGGTGATGACAATGAGATCGTTCGCAACTTTTCTCAGAAGCGCAGGCAACTGGGCCTGAGCTTCAGCAACGGAATACGTAGTTGGCATGCTAGAAATATATAAGATGGACCGGATGCGTCAACGGGGCGTCGACGTTTTGTCACGACGATTTCTTCCCACGCCTTCACAGAAGCTCACAAACGTCAGGAAGAAGAGGGTGTCAGTGCCAGTGCCCAGTGCCAGTGGGAGCTGAGGACGTTTCACGTTCCTGGCTGTCAGGTTTGAGAACCGGCATCCTGCCGGTTCAAAAAGCTGACAAGCTGGAAGCTTATCTTACTTGAAGTCCGACAGCCCGAGGATGCCGGTGCCACTTGAGCGTCCGGCAAATCCATTAGGATGGCCGATGACAACTGGCACTCGCACTGCCCCTTCGGTTTCTGAATCAGTGAAAATCACTGTCAATCGGTGGTTCTCATTTCTTCGGGTGATCAGCTTCCAGCTTTTCAGCATGCTGCCGGAGCAAACCGGGCCTCCACGATTGAGTCGCGCACGGAGCACACGGGGGCGCCACTCTCGGAAGAATTGGAAACGAGCAGGCTAAGCGCGAGGACGTTTTTTAGAAGTGGCAACCTTGGCACCAAGGGCGGCTTTAGCCAGGTCGTGATCGGTCTGCAATCCCAGCCAGAATTGCGGTGTAGTGTCTAAGACGGCGGCCAGCCGCAGCGCAGTGTCGGCGGTTATGGTGCGCGTTCCACGAACGATTTCATTGATCCGCATTCGATCGACGCCCATCTTGTCGGCCAGTTGGCTCTGAGTTAGCCCGAGGGGGTGCAGGAATTCTTCGGCCAAGATTTCGCCGGGTGTAACAAAAGCCGGTCCAAGTGGAATGCCCTTAATGGTAGTCGACGATTTCAACATTTTGCGCTTCACCTTCATGGAAATGGAAACAGATCCGGTATTGATCGTTGATGCGGATGGAATATTGCCCGGCCCGATCGCCCTTCAATTTTTCTAGTGATTGCTCGGTGGGGCCAAGAGATCACGTAATTGGTGAGCGTTATTAAGCATCAAGAGTTTTCGTAGGGCTATTTTGGCAATCGAAGAAAATTTCCGGCTTTGTCCCTCACTCCAAAGTTGTTCGGTCTCCTTCGATCGGAAGCTGACAATCACCTTCCTTTTCTCTGTAATGCCATACACTACAAAAGTCAACAATCCCGCGCCCGGTTTTCTGAATCTTGTGTCAGGCCTGTGCCAGGTCCTCGTGCCCACGGGAAAACGGCGAGCACGGCATCCACCGAACGATTCTCGAGGATTTCTCTTCTTTGCAGTCTTAGCGAGCTTCTGTTCAAAATCCTCGACGTTATCGGCGATGGGACGAGAACACCGAAGAACTTGAACAGAAGGCCGCAAAGGTCGCGAAGAAAAGAAATGTCGCGTTTCTGGTTTCAGCCGGGGCACTCCGTAGCTCTATTTGGTTGCGTTTTGCCACGCTCTGCGCGGGCTGAAAGCGCCGCAGGAGAGGCGCACTCCAAGACATGCCAAAGAGGAGGGCCACGTCTTGAAACTTGAATGATCGGGTGTCCGATGCGGGTCAGACCTTGAATTATGATGTGCTCCGCGAACAAGGCATTTCTGAGAGAAGATTATCTGGAAGCGTTGTGTCTGTTCGTTCACGAAAACGAGTCGTCATTGTTTGAGCAGAATCAGTCGCCAGTGGTGATTGCTCCCGCGGCGCTGGTTCGCCGATTACCGCCTGGATCCGACTCTGAAGGGCAGCGGCGGTGAACAAGACGAGTTCTGTTCGGAGATCTCGGAGCCGCGCCGCGCGGCCTTGTGATTGGGGCGGTGTCATTTGCTGGCAGATCCCAAGGAATACCATCTCCAGTGAGGTTCGCTGTAATGCGGATTTACGCAGAATGGAAAGCCGAACTCGGGTTGCCTCTGACACTGGAGACCCAACAAGTCGAGGTCACTGTCTAATGGCGTCTTTACCTTTGCCAGCCTGCAGTGATCGAGAAGTGATTAAGAGCAAGAATCGAAATACGCGTCGATCTCAGAAGCATCAAGTCCGATCAATGAACCCGCCGAGATTCCCGGGGGCAGGGTGCCTTGCGGCAGAGTGGCAAGAAATCGTTGTCGGGTCCGATCCAATCCATAACTACAGAAACCAAGCAACGCCAGGATTTGCTCTGTATCCAGATTCGGGAAACGCTATTGAAGCTGAGCCGGTGTGTCGCCGGCGGCGTGAAGAATACGCACAATCTTGAGTGGCACACTCTCGGCTAGGTAGATTACGAGGTACTGCCTCGCACTGGCCAGAACAGGACAGGTTCATCGGTTAGGTCGGGCCGCTTGTGCCCTATGCGCGGGTTCTTTACAAGCAGCTCGCACGCTGCGTAAATGTCCTCTTCGAGTTTGTCGGCCGCGTCAGGGTTGTCGCTGGCGATATAGGCCCAGATTTCCCGGAGGTCGGCGCGCGCCTCTGGCGACAGTTCGTAGCCCTTCATTTAAGGCCGCGAGTCTTCTTCCACTTCTTCTTAAACGCAACCATTTGAGCTTTGACCTGTTCCACCGGAATGCCGCGACCGGCCCTGATCGAATCCATACCCCGCCGGATCTTGCTTCGCACCTCGGCCTTCCAAACCTCATCGCGCTGTTTCAGCAGGCGGAGTCCCTCGCGGACGACCTCGCTGGCCGTTTCATAATCGCCAACGGCCACTTTTTGCCGGACGAACTCCTCCATCTGTTCAGGCAGAGAAACGTTCATGTTTCGATTTTCGCTGACGTCCGGGGAATGTCAATTTTTGACATCACAGAGGCAGTGCGGTGATAATTCTGCGACCATAGGAGATCAACACGCAGCGCCAGGCTTAGCTTACACCTGTTCGCAAGATCGAAGATCCCCCAGCCACCTAACCACGCCTAATCATTCGAGTGAGGACCGGATGTTTGCGGTACCTGTATTTGCCAGAAAAGGCTACCACTGGTGAAAGGTCGGCATTCCGAGGACGAGCACGAGCACGAAAATTCCTGCGCAGGAAAACAAGATTTTGAGGGAAAGTCGGACGGAGTGAATTCGATGGCGAGAGAAGAAAAACCCATGAATCATATGTTTCTCTTCTTTGCGATCTCGGTGATCTTCTGTTCAAATCTTCTGTTCGTCTCTGAATCGGTGAAAATCTGTGTCAATCGGTGGTTCTCTTCCACTGTTTCGGGTTTCTGGTTTCTCGTTTCGCCGGGTTCGGAGAGAAGAAAAGATACATGAACAGAAGGCCGCAAAGATAGCAGAGGTTTGCTTCGCAACGTGTCTCTGACTCTATCGTGCGGCCGTTCGGGCAGGGGCACCTTGGAGTGCGTGCGACTTGTCGCCGCTTTGAAACCGCGCGGAGCGCGGCTAACCGGACAGATTCGATCAAGCCTCGCACGGAGGACACGGAGCCACGGAGGACTTCCTTAGCCGCCGTCACAACGTTGCGCGTTAGTGTTTCGCGTTCCGCGGGGCGGGGAAAAAGAAAAAGCAGCATGAACAGAAGGCCACAAAGGTCGCAGAGATTTGCTTCGCTTGAATTCCAATCGTGATTCCTCTTTCTTTGCGATCTCCGTGATCTTCTGTTCGATGCGTTTCAAGTTTCTGGTTTCGTGTTTCACGGATGGGACTGAAAAGCCCGTGCGTTAACGTCGTTCCAGCACAGTCATCGCCGGTTGCCGCGGTCTGAGTGTTTCTTGGCAAGCAGCCGAGTTTCATCTTTGAAATAAGCTCAGATAACCTATCTTGGTCGCTCGAGGACGCGGGCTTTGCCGGAGAACACAAAGCCTCGGAAAAAGTATGTTCAGGCGGCAGACGCCGCATCGAGCCATTGAACGCGACTCGTAATGTTTATCAGAGAGAAATTGGAACAACCATCGATTGACAAGACCGTCCGGCTTCCCACTGCGAGCCGCGGTTCTCGCCTTCAGCAGAGTCTTTCGCTTCCTTTGAAGGCTTGCGTTTATTGGAACACCTTTTTCGCGGCGCTCGTTGTTTTGAGTTGCGCTTCTGCGGTCTTCAGGATCCCGATCAGCCGATCGTCCTGGTTCTTGCTGGGAGCTTCAGTCTGTCTCGGACTTTACCTGGCTTCGCGTTTGCGAGTCCAAGTCATCGCGAGGTGTCTCGCTCACTCCGGGATTGCGCTTGCTGCCGGCTTGAGTGCAGCGTTGCTCTCCACTCGATTCCTTTATACCGGGTTTCTCAGTTGGTATCCTGATGCATGGTCCTACTGTGGGTTTGCCCAGTACCTCGAACAATATTCGCGCGGCCGTCTTGTTGGATCCAATCCAATGACAGCAATGGCCGCGGGCTTATCTGGAACTCGTTTTGGAACGCCGGCTCTGCTCGCCCTCTTCAACAACTTAACAAGAGTCAACGTTATCACTTGCGCCGTCTTTTTTTGGTGTTTCGTCACGATCACGCTTTATCTCGGCAGCTACCTGTTGGCCAAGGCATGCAAATTCAACACTTTTGCCGCGATTTTCTTCGGTCTGTTCTGTGTGACGAGCGGCTCGGTGTTGGATGCTTTGCTTATCGGGAGTTGGGATAATCTGCTCTTTGTGTGTTTTCTACCGGGAGTAATTGCCAGCGGTATTCTTCTAAGCAAAAGATCATTCTCAAGGCGATTCCTTATCCTAGCGGCAGTGCCACTGGGCGCGTTGCTCTACGTATTTCCGGAGGGCGTTCTCATTTCGGCTGTTCTCTTTGCTCCATTTTTGTTCTTGATGGCTTTCAGGCTGTTTAGAACCGCGCCACAGCGCATATGGCAAATTCTGCTGATGATCTGCGCTGCAGTAATCGTGGCGGTACCCTATTTGCCAATCTTTTTGCCTTTTGTCTTTACCCAGCTTGCTGCCAGCACTGCTTATCCGCGTCCGGGTGAGGGTACTTTTCCGCGACTTTTGGCTGGCAATCCTGACTTGTTGCCCTCTCTGCTGGGATTCGGGACTGAGTTCGACACAGTCAAAGTCGGGTTGCTGGATCACATCCTAGCAGTTGCGGTCTTGATCACCATGGTTGCCGGACTCGTGGGTGCCAACAAAACCGTGAAAAGTCTCATCTGGTCCCTTCTCCCGCTAGCTGGGCTGCTTCTTTGGTTCGAGGTGCACGAGAAATGGGACTATGCCGTCTTCAAGCTGCTCTTGATTGCCTTGCCGGCTTATGGAATTGCGCTGTGCCAGGGAGCAATAAATCTCAGCAGCATCTTCTCGGGCGAGCGCACGCGTGCATTTTCAATGGCCGCGATTCTATTTCTGCCGCCGTGGGCCGGCAGGGTATCACATTCATGGCTTTTCGCAAACCGATCGGCCGTCGCGCTGGACCCCTATAATACCCGCAGTCTCCAGAAGTACGCAGATCTGACCCAGGTTGTTCGGATCGCCCAACAGCATCCGATTCTTTTTCTAGCGGACGACGAATTCAAACTAGCTTGGGGGCTGATTTTTCTGAATGGCTCTTCTCTCGTCGTGCCGCATAGACCCTGGTACCTGGCTGCACCTGGGTATATGGCTCTGGCCGCTCGAATGGAACCGGTGCGCGGCCCTGTCGATCTTGTGCTAAGCGAATTTGCGACCGGGACCAGTCGCTGGAACAACGGCATTCTATTTCTCCGGCAGGTCTCCGACCGGGGCACCATTGTCGCTGTGCACGCACCTTGCGGTCTGGAAAAGGAAGGCGAGGAGACGTCTTTTTGGATGGACAAGCGACCCGTTACAATTTCCGTTTATTGTCTTCGTCCGGAGCGCGCGCGACTGATGGTCTCGGGGTGGGCGCCTGGCCCCGATATCGCGCAACAGGGGCAGACCTCGGTCCGGTTCCAGCTGGGTAGCCAAATCAAAATGCTTAGTCCGGATCAACGAGAGCTTGGCGCGGTAGATCTAAGCGCCGGATTAAACCACATTTCGCTCCAATGCCTGGCCGAAGATAATGGTGCGACGAATAGCAACGGTGATCCCCGACGCCTGCTGATTGGTTTGAAGGGGTTGACTCTGGAGCCCGATTGAGAAACTCGGAGCAGTCCTGAGCTGACCGACAAGAGCCGGTCCCTACCGCTGCGCGGCGACCGAGGTGCGGTAGGGATGAGCTCCCGCTCGTCCTGACCTGACCGACAGGAGCCGGTTCCCTACCACTCTCGGAGCGAAAGCGAGGTTGCAAACGATCTCTTCATTGAGCCGCAGCCCACCGGAGTTCCGAGTAAGTCGACAAGCCCAAGAGGCCACTCGGGACTCCTCACTCGCCACTCGCCACTCTCAACTAATGTTGATCGTCGCGAGCACGGATTCATAATGCCGGACAAGATGATAAGAAATTTTGGGGACCATTCGGCAAACGAACGTACATTTCTCGCTTGGGTGCGGACGGCCATCGCTGTTATGGCGTTTGGATTCCTCGTGGAGAAGTTCGACCTGTTCCTGGAGCTGGCCGCTCCGTCGGTGGCTGGCCGCACTCTGTCGCTTCCGGGGCAAAAATTCGGCAATCTGGCGGGATTGAGCCTTCTCGTTCTCGGTACCACGATGGTTGTCGTTGCCGCTTTCCGCTTTGTGATGATCGCGAAGAATATCGACCGCGAAGACCAGCGCCCGGGAACAGGATCGCGGATCGACATCGCGCTCGCCGGGCTGCTCGTGCTGCTAGGTTGCGCTCTCTTTCTTTATCTGTCGCAGGCTCTGGTCACGAAGCTCTGACATGAGTTTGTTTTCATTTTTTATCATGTTCTTGAGTTTCGGGGCGGGTCTTTTTGCCATACGCGAGGTAAAAATTTTAGCGGAAGGGGAGATTGAGTGTTATCAGGTTGTCCGCGCAATCTCGCTGCTCACGATGGCCGTGACGCCTTATTTCATCCCTGATCCTTGGAACAACCTCGCCATCGTTGCGGGATTATCAGGGTTCACCGCCTCCTTCTTCCTGAGACCGAACGATAACTTGTGATTTTCACGGTCGATCGGATTAACCATGGCGAAAACCGAATCTCGTCTGAGACCATGCGACTTGCCATTATCTTACTTGCCTTATCGATTGGTCATCTCATCGGTGCGATGCAGGCTTCGGAACAAACTGATTCAAAGGCCACGATGACTCAGGAAAATCGGACCGTGAACTACCGAACCACCCAGATCGAGAACGTCACGGTATTCTATCGCGAAGCGGGGCCGGAGAATGGACTGCCAATCCTGATGCTCCATGGGTTTCCCTCTTCCTCCCGTATGTTTGCTGGACTGATTCCGCAACTGACCGATCGCTATCACGTGATCGCGCCGGACTATCCTGGATTCGGCCATAGCGACGCTCCGCCGCCGGAACAATTCACCTATACTTTTGATCATCTCGCGGACGTCATGGAAAAGTTGACGGAGCAACTTCACCTCCCGCGTTACGTCTTATTAATGCAAGACTATGGAGGTCCGGTCGGTTTTCGTTTAGCGCTGGCAAAACCGGAAAAAGTGGTGGGTCTGATTATTCAGAATGCGGTGGCGCATGAAGAAGGGCTCTCGCCTCTCTGGGAGACGCGCCGGGCGTTCTGGCGCGACCGCGCCGCAAACGAAGAAGCCGTCAGGAAGAACCTGACCTCTTTTGAAGCGACCCGCCAACGCCACATCGGAAACAGTCCGCATCCGGAACATATCGATCCCGATACCTGGACTGATGAGTATGCCTTTCTCACCCGGGCAGGCATGGATCGGATCCAGCTCGAGCTCTTTTACGACTATCGGACAAACGTCGCCTCCTACCCGAAATGGCAGGCCTATTTGCGGGAACACCGGCCGCCGACGCTTGTTGTGTGGGGTAAATACGATCCCTCTTTCACGGTAGCAGGGGCACTCGCGTATGGGAAACACCTGCCCGAAGCTGAGATCCATCTTCTGAATGCCGGGCATTTTGCCCTCGACGAGCAACCGGATCTCATCAGAGACTTAATCCGGAGATTTCTGGGTCAGGTGCGATGAAGAACGCTCGCATGCAGGTTCACAATGCCGAGCACCTCTCAGCCCGACTTAGGTGGCGATCGGAGCTCATCGTGTTCACTCGCCGGGTGGGAGTCATAAGTGAACGGCTGACCCCGAAAGATGCCCGCTAGCGATTCCGCGGCGGGAGCGTTCTGCGCGGTGACGGTGTCGGACGGGGTTGCAAGGGCGTGGCTGCCTTGCTCTCGCCAGCATACTTTTTGGTCGAAGGCCAGATCAGCCGCCAAGGTTGGCGCTTCACTGTGTCGGTCGCTTCGTTGAGGTTTTGGCCTACTTTCGAAAACTGCGCGCTCAGATCGTTGACCGTCGTTTTCAGCTCGTCCGACGTGACGCGCAGATTGTGCAAGGTCGCGCTGATGTCTTTGTTGCCCGAAAGCTCGGCGGTAAGTTTTTGTGCATTTTTCAAGGTTTGTCGAGCGCACTGTCGGTGCCGGTGACCTTGTCGAGATTTGCCGCCGCGCCCTTCACCGCGGCAAGCGCTTCGTTGGCATTGGCCACGGTTTTCTCCACGGGCAACGCGTTGAATTTGTCAAGCAGTGCGCCGGCTCTTTCCTGCAACTCATCGATGCCGGAGGCGGGAACGGTCGGCAGCACATCGTAGCCGCCGACGCTCGCGAGGGTCGCTGGTGGCGCGTTTCTTTGAAAATCGAGTTCCACGAAAAGCTGACCGGTTAGCAAACTGCCAGTTTTCAAGCTCGCCCGTAGTCCGTTTTTCACGCTCTGGGCGAAACGAACAGTGATCTTGCGGGCCCTTGGCAGAATAATAGCGCCAGACCAGCCACAGCCCGAGCGACGCGGAAACCAGCGGGATGATCCATATCGGCGAAAAGTGGTGGCGGCGTGGCGGACGGCTGACCGGAGCCTCCGGCGGCGCGGCGGAAAGTTGCGGCAGCGGGCTTCCAGTATCAGGCATGAGAAAATGAAGCGTCCACACTCCCATCGCCGTCGGTTGTTGTCTTAACATGGGCCAGCGGGCTGTGGCCGCTCCTCGCCGCCGCATCCCAGATCAACCGCGGGTCGAACGAATGCGCCGCGAGCATCGTTAGCACTACGACCCCCGCGAAAGCAAAAGCACCGCCGCCCGCGTTGATTGACATCACGGAGCCGAGCTGGACCACGCCGACAAGAATCGCCACGACAAACACATCTACCATAGACCAGCGTCCAATGCAGTCCGTCACGCGATAGAGTCGCGTCATCGCCCGCGGCCAGCGGCCGAAGTGCGCGCCCAAGCACAGCGTCACAATCGAGAGAACTTTGAGGATCGGGATCATCACACTGGCGATGAAAACGATGAGAGCGACAGGGTAATCTCCATCCCGCCAGAACTGGACGACACTGCTCAGGATCTTGTTCTGCTGCGTGCCTTTCAGCGTACTCTCCACCTGCAGCACCGGCAGGAGATTTGCCGGAAAATAAAGAGCCGGTCCCTACCGCGACAACAAGGAAACTTCTTGAAATCACAGCTTAGAATACGTAACTTGTTGATATAATGTTATGAACTGTCGCTTACAACGTCGGCGGCCGGCCCGAGGAATCCTGTTCGTCGACCATCAACCTACGGTTGTCTTTCTGACAGTCTGCACGAAGGACCGACGATCCAGCCTTACAAATCCTGTCATTCACATGCTCCTGAGACGCGTCTGGCTTTCTGCGACGGCGTGGCGCGTGGGCTACTACGTAGTTATGCCTGACCACATTCATTTGTTTGCCTGCCCGAGTGACGTAACCAATCACGATTTCGATGCGTGGGTGTGTTTCTGGAAATCTAGTTTTACTCGGTTTTCCGGATTATCCCAACCGGTCTGGCAACGAGCCTCTTTCCACCATCGCATTCGCTGCCATCAAGACGCTGAGAGCAAGTACCGCTACATGATCGAAAATCCAGTTCGGCGCGGGCTGGCCGAAACAGCGGAAGACTGGCCGTTCCGAGGAATTATCTTCAACGATCCGGTTCTCTGGTAACGGCCCATCAGCGGAGGCTGAAATGCGTCGGAAAACGGACCGACGGAGCCGGTCCCTACCGCTCTCGGGGCGATCAGCATGCGGTAGGGATGAGCTCCGCTCGTCCTGAGCTGACCGACAGGAGCCAGTTCCTACCAGGATTTTTCCAGGCGGGCAATGACCCGGATACCGACAGGGTAGGAGACGAACGCTCCCAGCAACCGCTCGAAACCAAATAATGCCGACAGAATTTGGAAATGTCTGGTCGTTCGGATCTGTTTAGCGACCAAAAGCTTTTTCTCAGCCAGGCTCAACCCCGTTCCAAGTGTTTGATTCCGCCTTTTCACTCGCTTGAAGATCGGGTGGAGAAAAAAACCGAGATGGGTGGCCTTGCGAATCGTGAACCCCGCCTGCCGGGCTATCGTCACGAGATCTTCAAGCCGGTATCTCCGAAAATGCAAAAGTACCTCGTCGTACAGATCGAAGCTGGTCGGATCAGCCGGCACTTCGAGGTGAGCGATTCCGCGAGGCTTTAGAATACGAAAGATCTCCGCCAGAGCCTTGCGATCGTCGGCTACATGTTCGAGCACATTGAGTGCGGTCACGCCGTCGATACAGGCGTCCGGTAGAGGACATTGGTGCAAGTCAAACTGCAGGAATGGGTTACGCGGCAAGCGCATCGCCCCCTTTAACACAAGTTCCTCGAGATAATCCGCTCCGATAACCTGAGCCTTCGGTATGCATCGCATCAGATCTTCTACGAGAAAACCACTTGAACATCCTACATCGAGGATGGTCGGCGGCCGCAGCCGACTGCCAAGGAGTTTCATCGATTCGACTGCCATTGCCCGCGAGGCAAGTCGATCGGATGCGACGATGCCGCTTCCTTCTCGTGCATTTCGGTCAATTCCGGACTCCAAGCGCTGTTGCTTTGCGTGAACGACAGGATTTTCAGCCGATTTGAGCCAACTTCAAAATGGCTACCCCGCCAGATTGGAATCTCTTTGCCTTCACCGACAGCCGGCCACGGAAAATTCCTAAATTGCACGGTCGGCGAAAGGTACGGTTTGCGGCCTTTGATACACGAATTTCCCGATTCGAATCGGCGATACCCATCCCGGCACTTCAAAGCCGAGGGTCATAATGTTTCCAACTTTCGGTATCCACGCCATTTCCAGCTGCTCGAAACCAGCCTGGAGTGCTGCTTGTTGAATCTCACGAAAGTAGTACTGAAAAGTGGGGGGGTGCTTTAACGGCCAAATCTTCAGAAGAAAGGGATAAAGGGGCTTGTAAAGCGAGGCAAACCAGGCAGGTACGGTACTCTCGATCAGCACCAATTTTCCTCCGGCCTGCAATGCCTGGAAAACGATTGCCAGAATGCGGTGCAAATTTTGGTAGCACTGCGCGACGTTATCCCCAACCACGTGATGCAAGCAGTTAATTGCGATGATCGTGTCGAACCGTTCTCGGTCAGTGAGGCTGAGGATGTTCATCGCTCGCCATAGCACCTTCGGATAACGTTGCGTAAACGCCGGCTCGACAAATACATCGATAGCTTCAACGTGGGGAATGTGGTCGATCGGAAAAAGGAAGACACCGCCATTTCCGATATCAAGCAGACGTTCTGCCTTTTCTACCTCGTGAGCTGCCGATTGGGCAATTAAGCGGTACGTTTCCAGCCGGCCTTGGTTTGATTTGTACCAGTCATTCTCTGCAAAGAAATCAGCGTTCTTCTGCAGGGCTTCTCGGTTTTGACCTGCCTCCGGCGTCATGGTCTTAGTCGTCGCACTAACGACGGCATTACCCCTTTGCGTCCTTCCTCCGATCGAGTCAAGCGCGGCCTGGAGGGGCGAGCTGGCCCACGACCTAACCTTGCACGGGAGCATGGATATTGGAAAGTGGGGCGTCATGTCCAGTGCGGGTTGTGTTCTGGTAACCGGAGCTGCAGGTGGAGTAGGGCGATCCATCTGTAAAACGCTGCTCCGCGAGGGATTCGCGGTGCGCGCACTTATTCGACCCGAGGATGATGGCGAAGCCACGTGCTTAAATACTGACTCCATTTTTGTGGGGTCGGTTCAGGACCCCGCCTGCGTCAGCCGGGCAATCGAGGGCGCAGACGCTGTCGTCCATTGCGCTGCTATACTACCAAACGCTCACGGCGTAACGGCAGCACAGTACCTTGCCGTGAACGTTGGTGGAACAGAAACCGTGCTGAAAGCTGCTTTGCGCCATCAAATCAAGACTGCCATTTTTTTCTCCACGATCAGCGTTGTCGATCACAACAGCAGAAAAATAGATCGTAGCCGTCTTTGTGAATATGTGTCCGCGCCAGGCGACGCTTATCTCGCATCGAAGATCGCCGCGGAGCGATCCGTGCTTGTCAGCACGGGACGCATTCCCGGGGCACTTAGCTGTAGTCCGACCGGCCTTTGTTTACGGACCGGGGGCAGCCGGAGTTTGGGGCCGCCCGTTGCGTCTTGCGTCCAGAGGGCAAATGATCCTGATCGGCGGGGGTCAGGTCGGTCTCCCACTCGCTTATGCCGACGACATTGCGGTTTACGTTGCGGTGCTGCTCCGGGCGCCTCGTTACGCCCCTCCCTATGACGTACACGTGTTGGCAAATCCCGAGCCGACAACGATCGCCGATGTTTTCAGGTTTATAGCCGATTACCTTGACGCACCGCATCCGCATTACGTTCCCTGTTGGCCGTTTGCCGTGAGTGGCGTGATCTCTGACCTGATTCCGAAGTCGCTGAAAATCGGCCAATTAGCCGCCCTTGCGAGAGCGAGGGTTCGCCAATACTCGATAGGTTACGATTTGTCTCAAGCCCTTGACCATCCCCTGCTCAAACAAATCCGGATGACGAGTTATCGGGTTGGGCTAAGCCGTATGCTGGACGAATACCAGGCGCACCCTGAGCGGTTTTGAAAACGTGAAATCACTCGTGATCGGCGCGTCGGGTCATTTGGGCGCACACCTCGTTCGGGAACTGGCGGCTGATGGTGAAGCTGTGCGAGTACTTGTTCGTCCTTCCAGCGATTTAAGAGGACTTACCTCACTCGACGTTGAGATTAAGCATGGCGACATCCGTGACCCGCAGTCTCTCGCGACGGCCATGCGGGGGTGTCGTCAAGTTTATCATCTTGGGGCGCCAACCCGAATAGAACCAGGTCTTTTTCGAACCGTGGTTGCAGGAGCGCGGTATGTACTCGAGAGCGCACGTGCTGCCGGCGTGGAGCGGCTGGTGTACACCAGCTCCACCGTGACAGTCGGCTATTCCGCTAGCCCGCAGCACCTACTCGACGAATCTTCCAACGACATGACGCCGGCTTCGGATTATCACATCGCAAAGTGGCACGCGGAACAGCTCGTTCTCGCTTTTTGGGCACAGACCGGGTTGCCGATTGTTGTGGTGAACCCGTCGCATATGATCGGCCCGCTGGATTATCGCGGAACTGCCAGTACGGAACCGATCCGTCGCTGCGTCCAGGGGCGCGCGCTCTTCACGTTCCCCGGCGGCCTCACCCTTGTCCATGCTCAGGATGTTGCCCGAGGTCATATTCTTGCGATGCGCCAAGGCACTCCGGGCCAGCGATACATTCTGGGCGGCCAGCCGGTGCATATCGCAGAGTATATGCGGATGGCGGCAGAAGCATGCGGCAGGCCGTCGACTGGCCTTTGGCTTCCGCGATGGGCCGTGATCGCCGTCGGTATCGGGTTTAGTACGTTCGGGGCGCTTGCCAGAACCAACCCGCCATTGAGTTTCACGAGTGCTCGCCACACGGTAGGTCGTTTTGCGTGGTATAGCAGCGCAAAGGCTGAAAGCGAACTTTCGTACTCTTGGCGTCCTGCTCGTGTAGCTGTTGGCCAGACAGTCGATTGGATGATGAAGGTCTTTGGCAAGCGCTGATTTGCTTTGGTATGTTTGGCATCTAAGATTGCGTATCACCTGTAAGCAAGGCGATTTGGAAAAAGGGCGGCAAGCCTTCAAATGATAATGAATGGCGAGTTTGAGAACACCACATCCGAACGCGAACAGCCTGGGCGGATTCTCGCGAACGAAATAGGGAGTGCTAATGACAGCGAACCCCAGCCAAGTAGTAGAGGCGTAGTACTGCTGTCGGTTATCGTTCCAGTCTACAAAGAGGCCGATAACATTGAAGAATTTTTGAGACGTATACTTCCAGTACTGGAAAGCATTACCAATGCATTTGAGATCATTTTCGCGATGGATCCCTCGCCCGATCGAACGGAAGAGAAGATTTTGGTCGCTCGGATCAATGATTGCCGGATCAAGCTGCTCAAGTTCTCGCGAAGATTTGGTCAGCCTTTTTCGACTCTAGCAGGCTTAGAATATTCCTCTGGAAGAGCAGTCATTGTAATCGACGTAGACCTGCAGGATCCGCCCGAGTTGATTACGTCGATGGTCGAAAAGTGGCGTGAAGGATATGATGTGGTGTATGCGCAGCGGCGCCGGCGCGAAGGAGAAACATGGATTAAAAAGGCTGTTTCCGAAATCGGATACAAGGTCATCAATCGCATTGCCGACGTCGAGATTCCAAAGAACACCGGTGATTTTCGGCTAATGAGCAGGCGAGTGGTTAATGAGATCAATCGCTTGAAAGAATGTCACGGATTTTTGCGGGGAATGGTGGCATTGGTGGGATTCCCTCAAACCTCGATTCTGTTTGATCGACCTCCCAGATTTTCCGGTAGAGGCAACTACAACCGGTTCTTTGGTTCTCTCCGTATAGGTTTCAACGGTATTTTCTGCTTTTCTAACTATGCCTTAACACTCAGCACTTCGGCGGGATTTGTTGTCGCACTGACGGCGTTCAGCCTTGGTCTCTTGTACGCCGCACTCAGAATTTTTGGATTCCCGTTTCCTTTGGGAAACCCTACGATTGTTATTCTCGTGCTTTTTTTGGGAGGGATTCAGTTGATCAGCATAGGCATTTTGGGAGAATACATCGGGCGAATATACGAAGAGGTACGGCAGCGGCCCAGGTATATTGTCGAACGCGCGGAGGGTCTGAAGCGGGATCCTGAATAGCTCTCTAAACAAAATACATGCAGGCACGACACTGTACTGCTTTCCCTGAAAATTTGTTTTCCTGCGAGGAATTCGGAGAAGATGCCGAAGACATGCCCCGGAGGGGCGAATTGAAAATAGGCCGGCATGGAATGCCGGTGATGCATTTCGAAAGAAGACCGCGCCCCGGAGGGTCGCTAGAATTCTCGCGCGGCCCTCCGGGACGCTGCGTTTGGGGATTGACATCACCGGCAATGAATTGCCGGCCTATTTTCAATTCGCCCCTCCGGGGCGTCAGAACCGATTTGGTTAGGGCCTATGCAGCGCTGTGATTCTTTATTTGGATCTCCTTTTGGCTTTCGAAGCAAACTTTTGTATTAACAGCACGTTGCCCATTGCCATTGTTCCTGCGTCGAAGGAGTGCTGATGCGAAGGGCTTTCGTAACAGGCGCCGCAGGATTTATCGGCAGCAGCCTCTGTGACCGTCTATTACAAAGGGATTGGGAAGTTACCGGTTGGGATAATTTCTCGACGGGTCAGCCGAACTTTCTTCAGAAGGCAGCCCAGGCGGATCGCTTTCGATTGGTAGAAGGTGATAACCTGGATCTGTCAACATTGACCAAGGCCATGGCAGGTTGCGATCTCGTGTTTCATTTGGCCGCGAATGCTGACGTTCGCTTCGGTCTGGAACATCCGGGCAAGGATCTGGAACAAAACACGATTGCCACGTTCAACGTCCTGTCCGCGATGCTAGCTAACCAAATTGGTCGGATCGCTTTTTCGTCCACTGGATCTGTCTATGGCGAGGCGGAAATAATTCCGACGCCGGAAGACGCACCTTTCCCGGTGCAGACTTCGCTTTACGGTGCTTCGAAAATTGCCGGCGAGGCCTTGATTCAGGCGTATTGCGAGGGGTTCGGGATGGAAAGCTACGTCTTCCGTTTCGTGTCGATCCTGGGGGAACGCTACACCCATGGGCATATCTTCGATTTCCTAAAACAACTGAGGGACGATCCGGGGCATCTGCGTGTGCTCGGCAACGGCCGCCAACGAAAATCTTATTTGTACGTGCAGGACTGTATCACTGCGATGTTGCATGTGATCGCGCAAAAAAGCGCTCAAACTTCAAAACGTCGGTGCGCGATTTATAACCTGGGCGTCGATGAGTATTGCACCGTTAAAGACTCGATCGGCTGGATCTGTGCTCGACTTGGAGTCAGACCCGAAATTAAGTACACCGGTGGCGAAAGAGGCTGGGTGGGCGATAACCCGTTTATATTCCTTGATACAAAGAAAATCCGAGGAAGCGGCTGGCAGCCGACATTGAACATCCGCGCGGCGATCGAACGAACCGTCGATTGGCTCACCCAAAATCCCTGGGTGTTTATCGAACGCACATGAAGATCGTTGTGCTCGGTCTTTGGCACCTGGGCTGTGTGACGGCAGCGTGTGTCGCAAAATTCTATCGCGTGACCGGACTGGACTTCTCGGAAGACACCGTGCAGCAACTTGCCGTTGCCAAGCTGCCAGTTTCGGAGCCTGGTTTGGCCGAACTGGTGCGGGAGGGTCTGGCCAGCGGGCACCTTGAGTTCACGAGGGATCCAGCGAGAGCCTGCCAGGAGGCAGACTTGCTCTGGGTCTGTTATGATACGCCGGTCGATGATGATGACGTTGGCGATCCACGCCCGGTTATCGAAGGTATTCAGCGCTGTCTTCCTTTCCTCGCGCCGGGCACGTTCACGCTCGTTTCATCGCAGGTGCCTGTTGGAACCTGCCGCAAGCTTGAGCAGCTGGCCCCGCAGCATCGGTTTGCCTGTGCCCCCGAAAACCTGCGCCTCGGAAAGGCAATCGAGATCTTTCTGAACCAGGATCGGATTGTTCTTGGCGTTCGGAACGGGACAGACGCCGCAGAGTTGATCCCGATATTGCAAAATTTTTCCCGAGAAATCTTAGTTGTGCGGAGCGAGTCGGCGGAGATGATCAAGCATGCGATCAATTCCTTTCTTGCGCTCTCCGTGAGCTTCATGAACGAGATCGCCCGGCTCTGCGAAGCGGTCGGAGCAGACGCCAAGGAAGTCGAAAAAGGGCTCAAAACGGAGAGCCGGATCGGACCGCGCGCTTATCTTGCCCCGGGCTCGCCGTTTGCGGGGGGAACACTCGCGCGCGATGTCATAGCACTGGCGAACCTTGGAAGAGAAAAAAACGAAAACCTCGTTCTCGTTCCGGCGATTAAGCGGAGCAACGATGAGCACAAGAACTGGGCGGAGCGACGCCTGGAAGAGGAACTCGGCTCGCTCCCCGGCAAACAAATCGCTGTGCTGGGACTCACTTACAAACCAGACACAAATACCTTGCGGCGAAGTTTGGCCGTCGAAATCTGTCTGAGGATTGCTCGTGCCGGCGCAGTTGTGCGAGTCTTTGACCCAGTCGTGAAGCTTTTGCCGCAAGACTTTCCCGGAGTGATTTTAACCGGGAGCCTCGTCGAAGCAGTGAACGGTGCCGACGGTGTAGTGGTCTGCACGGAATGGCCCGAGTTCCTTTCGGGAGACTGGGATCGCGTACTGCGGCCGGGAACAGTGGTAGTTGACCCCAATGGATTTCTCGCGTGCACTCTGGCAAATCGTCCTGGGGTGATTTACCGCCGCGTCGGACAGAATATATGAGGCTTAACAATCTGGTAACCCTGGTGACTGGAGGAAGCCAGGGATTGGGCAAGATAATTGCCAAGGCGTTTCTGGACGAAGGTGCGCACGTTGCCATGTGTGGTCGCAATCACGCGTTACTGGATTCGGCGAAAGCCGAGCTGAAAGTTGGCGCCGGCTCGGGCCGAGAAATCCTCGCCCTGCCCTGTGACGTCTCCGACGACAAATCGGTTTGTGCCTTGTTCAGCGAAATCGAACAATATTTCGGACCCCTGGATGTGCTGGTGAACAATGCGGGCATGTATGGTCCCATGGGACCGAGCGAGGATGTACCGCTGGAGAGCTGGAAGCGCGCAATCGAAATCAACCTTTTGGGAACGTTTGTGCCAATCCGGTATGCGGTACACCAGATGAAATCAAAGGGTCGCGGAAAAATCATCAATCTTTCTGGTGGTGGCGCTACGAGCCCGTTGCCGAGGTTTAGTGCCTACGCCGCGTCCAAAGCAGCCGTGGTCCGGCTGACCGAAACCTTGGCCGAAGAACTTCGGCCGCACTCGATCGATGTGAACGCGATTGCCCCAGGCCCGCTGAATACGAGATTGCTTAGCGAGGTACTGGCAGCTGGTCCGCAGGTTGTCGGAGCCGAGTTCTATGAGAAAGCTTTGAAACAACAAAGTTCAGGAGGGGCGCCGTTAGAAAAAGCGGCAGACCTTTGCGTCTATCTCGCGTCATCGCTAAGCGACGGAATTACCGGGAAATTGATTAGTGCGCTCTGGGATCCGTGGCCAAAACTGCACGAGTTTCGGACCCAGCTCAACACCTCCGATATTTACGCCCTGCGCCGAATCACCCCGGAAGATCGCGGGTTGAACTGGTAGCCTGCATCGCCTCTCAAATCCTGAGAGATTTGCGAGGCGATGCACGCTGTTGGATTTGCAATTGTCGGTTGCGGACTGATTGGTCGCAAACGCGCCGCGACCTTGCCCTCCGGTGCTCTTCGCTATGCCTGCGATTTGCAACTGGAACGAGCTCGGCAGCTCGTGCAAATGGTTGGCGCGGGGATCGCGACTGACGACTTTCCAGCGCTGCTGCGAGAGCAGAACGTCAATGTCGTGATTGTGTCCGCGGCAAACGCGGCGTTGGCGCCCTTGACGTTGGCGGCGGTTCGAGCAGGCAAACATGTCCTGGTGGAAAAACCGGGTGCGGTCAGGTCTCAGGACCTCGATGAGATCAAAGCCGCAGCGGAAAAGAGCGGATCACTAGTGCGGGTCGGGTACAATCACCGGTTTCATCCCGCTTTTTTGAAGGTTTTTGAAATCATGGAAAAAGAGAGCGGGGAAGAACTACTTTTTGTGCGCGGTCGTTACGGGCACGGCGGCCGGATTGGTTATGACCGGGAATGGCGCGCCAATCCCCGCCTGAGTGGAGGCGGAGAGCTGATCGATCAGGGAGTGCACCTGATCGATCTGGCTGGAATGTTTTTGGGCAGCTTTACGGAGGTTCAGGGACATGTTGCGACCTACTTCTGGGATATGCCTGTCGAAGACAATGCCTTTGTCAGTTTGAGGAATGCAGCCGGCAAAACCGCTTGGCTTCAGGTGAGCTGTACGGAATGGAAGAATCTTTTTTCCTTCGAAATCTACACGCGAACGGCCAAGTTCGAGATCAGCGGTCTGGGCGGCAGCTACGGCGTGGAGAAGCTTCTGCACTATCGGATGCTTCCGGAAATGGGGCCGCCCGACACGACGATTTACGAATTTCCCCGTGGCGACTCTTCCTGGCAACTCGAGCTGGAGGCCTTTCTGGAAGATATCCGTTTGTCCCGTACCCCGGTGCCGGGAATCGCCGAAGCGAAGAGGACCCTTGAGGTCGTGGAACAAATCTATCGGTCCAGCGGATATCGAACCGGTCAATAGTGCGTTATTGGATGGGACACAGAAACACCGAAGAAATTCAACAGAAGATCAAAGAAGACAGAGATCACAAAGAAGACTCTTCGCAAAAAAGCCGCAACCTCAATAAAAACTCTCTTTATACTTGTTATTTGAATGAGCAGAAGTTAGGCACTTTGGCATGAGCGATCGAATGCAGCGAGCTAGGGCGTGGACTCAATTGGTGATCGGTGCCGCAATCGAAGTGCATCGGATCAAAGGACCAGGACTGATCGAGGAGATTTACAGCAAGTGCCTTGGCCGAGAACGTGACCTTCGAAAAATTCCGTTCGTGCGACAACTGGAAGTCCAGCTCGAATATAAAGGCTTTGTGTTTGACCAACCCTTGCGGCTCGACTTTCTCGTCGATGACGCCTTGATTCTAGAGTTGAAGGCCGTTGAGCAAGTCTTGCCAGTCCATAAAGCGCAACTCTTAAGTTACATGAAACTGTTAGATAGACCTCTAGGGCTGCTGATCAATTTCCATGAGCCCATCCTCAGAAACGGTATCCACCGCATGATTCTGAAAGATTCCTCTTCTTTGTGATCTCTGCGACCTCCTGTTCAAAAATCTTCGAGGCGTGCCACCTTCCTCCTCGCGCGAAAAGCCGCACAACGTGTGTCACGTCCCGATACGGAGGCCCGCGCTACAAAATCTGCGTGATCTTGGCGTCCTTCTATGCAAACTCAGCCTGCGGCCCCAAACGCGCAACTCGGCACTCGGGACTCGGGACTCGGCACTCGCAACTCGCAACTCGCAACTCGCAACTCTTATGATCATTACCCGTTCCCCATTACGGATTTCTCTCGGAGGCGGAGGCACTGACCTGCCTTCCTACTACGAAAAGCACTCCGGGTTTTTGATTGCCGCCGCGATCGACAAGTACGTCTACATCACACTGCATCGTACGTTCGTTCAGGAGCTGATCATCAAGTATTCGAAAATGGAACGGGTCAAAAACGTCGAGGAAGTCGAACACCCGATCATCCGTGAAGCGCTTAAGCTGGTCGGAGTTTCCGCTCCGTTTCTGGAGATTTCCTCTTTGGCCGATATCCCGGCCGGGACCGGCCTTGGTTCTTCCGGAAGTTTTACTACGGCGCTGCTGAAAGCGCTGCATGCCTGGAAAATGGACCTGGTGCACCCGGCCGCGCTGGCTGAACAGGCCTGCGATATTGAAATCGACCGCTTAGGCGAACCAGTTGGAAAACAGGACCAGTACATTGCGGCTTATGGGGGGATTACGTGCTTTAAGTTCATGCCGGATGGACGCGTTGACGCTTGGCCGCTCAAGATAGAGCAGGAAACCCTGTACAATCTGGAGGACAATCTCCTCCTTTTTTTTACCGGCTATTCACGGTCTGCCTCCATCATCCTGAAAGAGCAAAAACAAAAATCTCTGACCTCTGAAAAGGCGATGATTGAAAATCTGCATTTCGTTAAAGATTTGGGAAAACAGAGCCAGCGAGCGCTCGAAGCCGGTGACTTGGAAGGATTTGCCCGGTTGATGGATGTGCATTGGCAGCGCAAGAAGGAGCGTTCCAACAGCATGTCCAATCAGCAGATCAACGAATGGTACGACCACGCGATAGCCAACGGAGCTCTCGGTGGAAAGCTGATCGGAGCCGGGGGCGGTGGATTCCTCATGTTTTATGCGACGGACAAAACAAAACTCCGACATGCCATGCGCGAAAAAGGCCTGACCGAGGTCCGTTTTCGTTTCGACTTCGAGGGTACCAAGGTCGTGATTCAATCCTGATTTTCTCTTCTTTGCACTGCTTTCTTCGAATTTGATGTTTTCCTGCGAAGACTTTCGGCGGAGGACCAGAACGTTCAGTTGTGTCTATGCCACCCCGTGAACACTGTGGCCTCCGTGCGATGCCCTCTTCCGGTCCGGATGAATGTCGATCGAATCTCGCACGGAGGTCACGGAGCCACGGAGGACTTCTTCAGCCAGAACCAATTTGGTTGCGGCTTCGTCGCGCTGTGATCTTGGCGACCTTCTGTGGAAAAATCTTCGATTGGCATCTATAGACTGGAAGTGTCTCTCGGACTTTTGCCAGTAGCCCCGGCATCCTGCCGGTTTGGGAGATTCAACAAGCTGGAAGCTTATTCTACTGCTTGCCACTCGACCATAGCGCCGAGGCGGCTTGCAACATCAGAGACTTTATGGGACCTGCTCTCTCGGAATGATTGAACCAGAGCCGCTGCCAGAAACAGAGCCGCTGCCAGCGGTCATTCTCGCCGGGGGATTGGCCACCCGATTGCTCCCGAAAACCGAGAAAATGCCGAAAGCTCTCCTCGAAGTGGCCGGCAAGTCCTTTCTAGAACATCAGCTCACGCTGCTCCGGCAACACGGCATCCGGCGCGTTGTCCTCTGTGTGGGTTATCTAGGCGAAATGATTCAAGACAGGTACGGCTCAGGAACGGCGATCGGGATGGACCTGCTGTACTCCTATGATGGGGACCGGTTGCTCGGAACGGGCGGAGCGATAAAAAAAGCGATCCCTTTGCTGCCGGAGAGCTTTTTTGTGCTCTACGGCGACTCTTATCTGCCGATCGATTATCAAGCGGTCGCCCGAGCGTTTTACGTTTCAGAAAAGCCCGCTCTCATGACCGTGTTCCGGAACCGCGATGCCTGGGATACGAGTAATGTCTGGTTCACCGATTCCCAGGTGCGTCTTTACAGCAAGAAACGGCGGATACCCGAAATGCAATATATCGATTATGGGTTGAGTGTTTGCCGCCGGGAAATTCTTCGAGGACTACCGGTCCTCAGGTGCTTTCGATCTCGCCTCGATCCTGGAGTCACTATCGGAACAGGGCGAACTTGCCGGACATGAAGTTTTTCACCGGTTTTATGAAATCGGCTCTCTTTCTGGATTAGCCGAGCTCGACGAGGTTCTCCGCGCCGGCGAGATCCCGACTGATCCAACGTTCGACCGCAGATCCTGAAATGTCCTATTCCGCCCAACATCTGGCCGAATTCGGCGATATCATCGGCCGGCTCGACCCGGCCACTCTCGAAAAGATGGTCGAGCGCCTTCTACAGATCCGGGACCAAGGCGGCCGCCTCTTCTTTCTCGGCGTCGGCGGGAGTGCGGCGAACGCATCGCATGCCGTTAACGATTTTCGCAAGATTGCCGGTTTTGAAGCCTATGCTCCAACTGACAACGTCTCCGAGCTGACCGCGCGCACGAATGACGAAGGATGGCAGTCCGTGTTTGTCGAGTGGCTCCGAGGCAGTCGCTTAAGAAGAGAAGATGGCCTGTTTGTCTTTTCCGTTGGCGGCGGCAGCATGGAAAAGAACGTCAGCCCCAATCTGGTCTCTGCCCTGGAGTTTGCCAAGGAAGTCGGTGCAACGGTTTTCGGGATTGTCGGCCGTGACGGTGGCTACACCGCAAAAGTCGCCGATGTTTGTTGCATTGTTCCGACGGTGAACCCACAAAATGTCACCCCCCACGCGGAGGCGTTTCAGGCGGTGATCTGGCATTTGCTGGTCTCTCATCCGAAACTCAAGGTGCAACAAACCAAATGGGAAAGCGAGGGAAGCGGCTCGAGCGGCGTGAGCGACGTGAGCGGGTTCAGCGGCCTGAGCGGCTCGAGTGGCGTGAGCGGGTTGAGCGGAGCGAGGTAGGTGGCGAGGGCGCCGTTCAGAGCTATGCAGATCTCGGAGATTTCGCAATGGTGAGAGATATAGTGCGGAACGGACTCTACCGGAGAGCGGTTTTTCTGGATCGCGATGGCGTGATCAACCGGCCGATCGTGCGCGAAGGAAAGCCATATCCTCCTAAGACGGTGGGGCAGTTTGAGATCTTGCCGGGGGTGCCGGAGGCTTGCCAGAGATTGCGCGAGGCAGGCTTTTTGTTGATTGTCGCAACCAATCAACCGGATGTTGGACGAGGCAACTTGGAGCGTTCAAGTGTCGAGCAGATCCATGTGACGATGCTTAAACGGGTACCGATCGATCAGGTGCTCGTATGCTATCATGCAGGCGAAGCTTTCGGGCAGAAATGCAATTGTCGCAAACCGAAACCTGGTATGCTCCTGAGCGCGGCCAAAGCATTTGGGATTGACCTCGCGCAATCTTTCATGATTGGTGATCGATGGCGCGACATGGAGTGCGGGCGTCGCGCCGGCTGCCGAACCATTTTCGTGGACTGCGATTATCGGGAGGTCTGCGCTGTGGAGCCGAACTATCGAGTGTCAAATTTGGTGGAAGCGGCAGACGTCATAGTTTCGAAGTTACCAAATAGTGAAAACCTTTGAAAATCTTGCGGTAAAGATATTCGCGGACGGCGCGGATCCACCTGGAATGATCAGCCTTTATCGCGATCCATTGATCAAAGGTCTGACCACCAATCCTACCTTGATGCGCAAGGCAAGTGTTCAGGATTATGAGCGGTTTGCCCGTGAAATTCTCGAAACTGTCCGGGACAAGCCGATTTCCTTTGAGGTTTTTTCGGATGACTTCGCGGAGATGAAGAGGCAGGCGCTGAAGATTCGGGATTGGCAACGGAATGTTTTCGTAAAGGTTCCGGTGACGAATTCCCACGGGGACTCCTCGATTCCGCTGATTCGAGAGTTGGCGCGCGAAGGTGTGCAACTGAATATCACAGCAATCCTGACTTTGCGCCAGGTGAAGGAGGTAACCGCCGTCCTCGCGCCCGCCCTGCCTGCAGTCGTGTCCGTGTTCGCGGGCCGCATCGCTGACACGGGGCGTGACCCGGCTCCAATCATGCGGGCGAGCAAGGCTCTTCTCGCAGACTTGCCGCGGGCCGAGCTTCTTTGGGCCAGTGTGCGCGAAGTTTTGAACATCGTGCAAGCCGACGAGTGCGGCAGCGACATTGTCACTGTTCCACACGACATTTTGAACAAGGCACAAAAGCTGATTGGACAAGACTTGGAGGCGCTCTCTCTTGATACTGTCAAGATGTTTGCTCAAGACGCTCGAGAGGCTGGCTTTGCCTTGTAATGCGTTTCACGTTTCTGGTTTCGCGTTTCGCGGGAGAAGGGGTGACGGACGAGACCTTCTTCTGATTCGCAAGCGATCACTCGCGCTCGTGCCGGTTACTCTTTCGGCAAATTGACCAGAGGAGTTTCGCGGACTTCGGTCTGCCGATCATTCTGAATTGTTTGGACGTGCTGCAGAGCGTTGTCCACGGCGGATTTGTCTGGCAGAAATGTGTAAATGATATCGAAGTGACGCTGCTCTTTAGGGCCAATCGTAGGCACCCGGTTTAAAGCACGCTGATAACTTCGGTTGTAGGCCCAACTGGTCCCAGGTTCCAAGCCGGTGACATAGCCTTGACCCATCGTATCCGTGTTTTTCCATAAAGATAACACCGGCAGTTGCTGAATGTTGAAACTCAGACTGATCCCAAGATCGCCTGCAGCATTATGCAAGACTGCCAGCGTTTGACCATTTTCGTCTCCATAAGGAACAACGTTGAAGACCGTTTCGTCATAGTCGCGGGTAGGCTCGCGGTATTTCTGCCAGTCGGTGACCTCGCCAACCGCTCTTTCGTTGAAAGGCGATACCTGCTGAACGGGCGCGCTGAAACCCGCTCCTGTGTCCAAAAGCGGCGGACCAAAGTTGCTGTGATATAAGGCTTCATATTCTTTGGGATAGTCGCCGTTGTTGTTCAGAGTGTCATGAATAGTAAAGGCCTGAGTGCCGGGTTCGGTACTCAGCTCGGTGGCAATGACGAAGTTAACAAGTTTAAACGCCTGTTCCTTCAATTCGCCTTTCAGTCGGATGGTATAAGGCGGCTCTTCGTCGATGCTCAAAACGACGTTCGAAGCGGGAATATTAGCCGCCCGGCCGTGCAACGGGAGCAGAACACCTTTATCCATTCCCGGATGGCCCACCCATTCATAGCCGCAGCGTGTGACCATCTCATTGAATCCTTCCAACCAGCCGATGCCGCCCCGTCCGTTCAACTCGATAAAGGCTGGGTTTACCACCTCGCTGACGGGCGATTTCCATCCAAGTCGCACATTTCCGGCGAACGCTTCCAGAACATTCATACCTCTCGTAGGGACGACAGAAATTTTCATCGCTCCATTATCAATATCGACGATGCAAACGCCTTCCTGTCGCCCGCCGTGCAGAGTGCGCAAGCGAACTGAAAAAGGTTTGGCAGACTGGAGGCCGAGGTCACTGCTGGAGATCTCCCAGTTCTGCGGCGCCGTGTACGTATCGATGAGTACTCGTTGCCATGCGAGAACGTCAGTTATAGCGAGGGTGCTTAGAAGACCGAGGAGAGAAACGATCTTTTTCATAACGAATAGTGTATCTAGTTTCTCCGAGACTAGCGAGAGCAAATTGGCGCGTACGAGCTCTCGCCTAAGGCTCAGTGCAGCTGATCAGCTAGGCAGCAGATCAGGCGCAGCCTTCCGGGGTCTGCCGGACTTTGGGCAATCTGTAGTCCGCCCAATCGAGGTATCGTTCGGAAGGGACGTTTAGAGGCTTGTCCCAACGAGCGTTTGATCCTGTGGCAGTAGGGCGATCCGCCTTGGCAAACGAGCGGTAAACTCTTGAGAGCGACCTGATCTTACAGTTCAACGATGTCCAAGAGCACGACTCCGGATCGACTGATCGTATGCAATGTATGCCCCCATCCAGGCTCCATCTGCTGCCTTTGACGGCGCAGGCTCAGATAGATTCTGGGCGTTTCTCCTGCTGTCGCCCGGCGCAATCTTACGTCCGGTTGGGGTGGTGCCAACATGAAATAGTCGGTTAGCTCTGGCAACGCATTCGAAGAATAAATGATTTCCGACACTCCGGAAGGTCGATAATAGTCGCGAACCCAGGTTGCTGCCTCGCGAAAGGCAGTGCCCCAATATTCCAGCTCAAATTGTCTATTTGCCTGTGCTAGTCCCCCTGCAACCAGCCGATTGAAGTAAATATATTCATAAGGATGCAACGCGCGCATATCCATTATCGTTATTAGGACCAGGAACAGATAAAGGCCCAACAACACCGTCTGAACTGTCCTGTTCCTAACTACTTCCAAAAATGTGCATAGACCAAGCGCCGCAAGGATTGTTAGGGGAGGAATCGTGAAAAGCACATGTCTAAAATTGTCGTAAACCGGCACATGCTTTAAGACGATAACCAACAGCGGACCCGCAGCGGCCGCCAGAATTATGGCTGCCGCAAAGGATGTGCGGTCAAGGACAATCCGCCGTGAAAGGAGCGCGCGCAGCAGTGAGACGAGGCCCAATAACCAACTTAGCAGAATGAACTCGGGCAGGCAATTGGTTAGCAGTACTGGCAAATAAGTGTAGGGAAGCTCTGTCCACTTAATTAAGTGACCTGCAAAGAAGACTGTGCTGTTCCACGGATAGCTGGAAAACTCTTTTAGCGCGACAAAGGGAGCGCTGATAAATGGGAGTCCGAAGAATGGTGCTGTGAGATGCCGCTTCCAAGCAAAGGGCCAGCAGAATAACATAATTAACCACGCCAGAAAGATCATCACGACCACATGCGCCGCACCCGCTGTCAGGAGATACCTACCGAGCAGTCGGCGGTCCTTGCTTTTAATGTTCCAGAGCACGGAACACAAAAGGCTGCCGATTAAAACAGGAAATAAAGCGAGAGCGGCCACGCGCACTCCGAGCGCTGCACCCAGACTCACACCGGTTGCGGTCGTATGGCTCCATTTCAACTCGGGAAAATCGAGCGCGATTCGAACAATGTGGTAAAGGCTGAGAACGTAAAGTGCCGCAAAAGGGATATCTTTCGGGTTGATGAATTCGTGCCCGAAATAGACAGGTGTCAGCGTCAGAAACACTGCGGAAATAAGCCCAACCATCGGACCGAAAGCCAGTGTTCCTAGCTGAAATGTTGCCCAAACGCCGAGCAATCCGAAGAGAGCACTTGTTAGATTGCGTGCTTCGAGCCAATCGAGATGCGTTAAGCGCGCCACAGCTGTCGACAGAATTTCAAACAAACCTCCATAGAGTCGAAGTTCGTGCGTTCGCGCGGTCGCGTTACGGCCAAAGCTCTCATAGAAATCCAGAACGGCTTTGCCGTACTCATGCAGACCCGGTTGGTCCCAGCTCATGCCGTAATCAGTAAAGCTAAGCAAAATCACGGCGAGATGGCATGTTAACAAAAGGGCGAATGCCTGATAGATGCGTTTGCTCGACATCGCTCACTTCGGGTCAAAAGCCCAGCTAATGTTATTGTTACAGCCGGCTTTGGTCGAGAAGATTATCAGTGTGGGGAGAGCGCGGAGGATGCCTTAACGACGGCTGAGCCGAGCCACTCGAGGAACTCAGGAGTTCAGGGGGGTTCTCCTCCTTGTGATCTGAACGAGCTTCTGTTCAAAATTCCTCGACGTTAGCGGCTTTCGGACGAGAACACCGAAGAGCATGAACAGAAGGCCGCAAATCGCAGAGGTTTGCTTCGCATGTCCTCTCTTCTTTGTGATCTTCGTGGCTCTGTTTAAAAATCTTCGGTCCATTTCTGAGGCAGCATGCTGCCGGAGCAAATCGGGCATTCACCGAGCCCAGGATGGCGTTTGATGCCAGAACTCCGTGGATACCATGGCCTCCGTGCGAGGCCCTCTTCTGCGATGAATTGCCGGACTATGATCATACGTCTACCGTGTCATGGCTCGAGTGGGGCGGTTGGCTCGGTGTTTGGAAACATAAAAACGAAATAAGGAAATGCAGCTACAATGAATCCGACCATAAACGAAGAACCGTTCAAAACCGGCAGCAACCCGATGAACGTGGAAGACGATCGTACCGGCAATAGCGTCGAAACGCTGAAGCGAGCCTTGGCGGACAACCTGTTTTATGTCCAGGGCAAATTTCGGGCGATCGCGACGAATTGCGATTCGATGGGCCACCCTCGGCGAAAGAGGACGGTCGGAGGGTTCACGTCTTTCAAAGCCGAGTGCCCTTCGATCCCGGGCGGTACGACCGGTGCTAGTGTCAGTGCCAGTGCCAGCCGAAGGCGTCTCACGTTTCTGGTTTCGCGTTTCACGCAAGCCAAGGCCGCTATTGATGTCAGTGGCACTGCTAACATCGTGCGAAATCCGCTGCGCTTGCTGTTTAGCTGGTTTTATGGTTAACTGTTTTCCATGAAAGCTACGATCGACTTTGAGGATGGGCTTTACCGCAGATTGAAAGCAACCGCCGCCCTGCAGGGACGCAAGGTCAAGGATTTGGTCGCCGAGGCTGTTCGCTCCCTTTTGTCGGATGAAAAGCCGGCGCTCCGTCGACGCAAGCGAATCCAATTGCCGGTGGTGAAGTCCAAGAAGCCAGGAACACTCGCTCTGACAAGCGAGGCAATCGCTGAACTGGAAACTCTGTTGGACCTAAGCGATGCCCGTCGGTCTTCTTGATAGCAATGTCTGGGTCGCCCTGACCATTGATCGACATCAGCATCATCGGCCGGCCTTATCCTGGTTTGACGAAGTACGGGACGACGGTTCAGCCTGTTTTTGCCGGGCGACGCAGCTCTCGTTTCTTCGGTTGGTTTCTTCGCAAAATATTTTTCAAGAGGACACAATAAACAACCGGGCGGCCGTTGATGTTTATCGTCAATTCCGAGCTGACCCAAGGGTAGGATGGCTGGAAGAACCGGTTGGCCTTGAACCCCTCTGGCTTCGTCTGGTTTCGGCGAGAACGCCTTCTCCGAAGCGATGGATGGACGCCTATCTTGCCGTATTTGCGAAGCTACATCATGTAACACTGGTAACATTTGACCAGGGCTTCCGGCAATTCACTCCGAGACTCGAGCTAAAAGTTCTGAGCCTCTGAAGGGCGTTTCACGTTTTTGGTTCGGTGAAATTCACGGAACGGATGCGATTAGTGCGCCAGGAACCTTACGCCTCTTTCAGGGCGGCCGGAGAGGAGATGGTCTTCCCGGGGTTAAAAACCCGCGGGCTAAGTTCTGATGTCCCTTCGGGACAAGAGTCAAAAGTCCGACAGTCCGACAGCCCAACGACCAGTGACAATTGGCACTGGCACTGGCACCGGCATGTTCCTAACGTATCCTCAAGAAAGCGATTCGCGAACGCGCTGAGCAAAGACCTCGTAAACGATGCTGCGCGCAGCAGCGTACACGCACCGGATAGTCCTACTTTCGCTTCCAACGTGATAGAAAAAAATAATCCGATAGCGCAGTACGCGCAGCCGATAAAAACCCTCGAGTTCGCCTTCAAGCGCTCGGATATCTCCTTTTTCCCTTTCCAGCTTCTTGAGGCTGCGCCGCAGGGCCTGGCGAGGCTCCGGAGGCAGCGAACGGATGAAATCAACGACCAGCTGTTCCAGCTCAACCTTGATCGGGCTCATCCAAAATATTTGCCGGCTGGTATTTTCCCTCTCCTTCCCGGGCCCGCCGGAGAGCTTTCATCGCTTCCGGGTCAGCCATCACTTCCAGCGTTTCAACAATTGCTTCCATTCTTTGAGTAGAGACAAGATAAGCAACGGTCTTGTCGCGCCGGGTGATGACAATGAGATCGTTCGCAACTTTCCTCAGAAGCGCCGGCAACTGGGCCTGAGCTTCAGCAACTGAATACGTAGTTGGCATGCTCGAAATATATAAGATGGACCGGATGCGTCAACGGGGCGTCGACGTTTTGTCACGACGATTTCTCCCCACGCCTTCACAGAAGCTCACAAACGTCAGGAAGAAGAAGGTGTCGGTGCCAGTGTCAGTGGAAAGCGGAAGGCGTTTCAGGTTTCAGGTTTCGCGTTTCGCTGGGGCTAGGCATGAAGAAAAAACCAATTAACAGAAGGCCGTAAAGATCGCAGAGATTCCTTCGCTTGGACCAATCTTGATTTCTCTTCTTTGCGATCTTCGTGGTCTTTTGTTAAGAGTCCTTCGACGGTCTGACGAACCTGAGCTGTATCATTTTGAATCCTCTACTCGGCCAGGACTTGAGATGGTAAAAATCAGTGAGTAATTAATCCTTTGCGAAGTGATGGTGAAATGACAATCCTGCCGACAAACCTGGAGGAAGTGAGACTGCTGAACCCGAAACGGTTTATCG
This sequence comes from uncultured Verrucomicrobiae bacterium, assembly GCA_963731325.1. GTDB lineage: Bacteria > Verrucomicrobiota > Verrucomicrobiia > Chthoniobacterales > JAFAMB01 > CAVSUL01. The sequence continues at coordinate 305,788 of CAVSUL010000002.1, read as the reverse complement.
ATCAAAGAGGTTTCTTTTCTGAAACCTGGAATGAGCAACGCTTTCGACGAGAGGTTGCCGATGTCGGTTTTTGTCAGGATAACCACTCCTACTCCGCCAAACGAGGCACTGTGCGAGGCTTACACTTTCAGAAACCCCCATTTGCCCAAGGCAAGTTAGTCCGTGCTCTGCGAGGCTCCATCTACGATGTTGCGGTGGATATTCGCGAGGGTTCTCCGACGTATGGACAACATGTGGCGGTAATTTTGAGCGCCGCTGATGGCAATCAACTGTGGGTGCCTCCCGGTTTTCTTCACGGTTTTTGCACTCTGGAGGACCACACCGAAGTTTTCTATAAAGTGACTGCTTATTACAGCATTGAACATGATGCCGGCGTTCTCTGGAACGATGAATCGCTCGCGATTCCTTGGCCGGTCGATCCGGCAACCGCAGTGCTGTCGGACAAGGATCGCCGGCTGCCGCGGCTGCGAGATCTCTAGAACTATCAGTTTGTCTATGCTCGAGAACAACTCCGAACTTTTGCCAGGGAAGAAAATCGTCGTGACCGGCGGCGCCGGATTTATTGGTTCCGCCGTGTGTCGTTATTTGATAGACGCAACATCTTCGGATGTTATTAATTATGACAAGCTAACGTATGCGGGTAACCTCGATTCCTTGCGCCAGGTCGCCAATCACCAACGATACCGGTTTATTAAAGGATGCGTTGCCGACGAGGCGAACGTGCAACGGTTGTTCGAAGATGTTCGTCCCGACGTGGTTTTCCATTTGGCCGCGGAAAGCCATGTTGATCGCTCGATCACCAGGTCGCGCGATTTTATTGCCACCAATATCCTCGGCACTTACACGCTGCTGGAGGCGGCGCGGCGTTACTGGTCAGATCTTGATACTCAGAGGAAGGAAAGCTTCCGGTTCGTGCATGTCTCGACGGACGAAGTCTACGGGTCATTGGGGCAGCGCGGTTTTTTTACGGAAACGAGTGCCTATGATCCCTCTTCTCCCTATGCGGCGTCCAAAGCCGCAGCCGATCACCTGGCGATCGCCTGGCAGCGGACTTACGGCCTGCCAGTGATCGTCTCGAATTGTTCAAATAATTACGGGCCGTTCCATTTTCCGGAGAAGTTGATCCCGTTGACGATCTTGAACGCCTTGGAAGATAGACCATTGCCGGTGTACGGTGATGGCGCAAATATTCGCGATTGGCTTTATGTGGAAGACCACGCTAAGGCGCTTGCTCTGATTGCGGCAAAAGGGCGCCCGGGGCAGACCTACAATGTGGGCGGACGGAACGAGCGGACGAATCTCCAGGTGGTTCAGACAATTTGTGCCACACTCGACGAGCTGCACCCAAAAAAGCGGCCTCACGCTGACCTGATTGAATTCGTGACCGATCGGCCCGGTCACGATTTTCGCTACGCCATCGATGCCACCAAACTCGAAAACGAACTCGGGTGGCGTGCGATAGAAACGTTTGAGTCGGGAATCGCAAAGACCGTACGCTGGTATCTTGACAACGATTGGTGGTGGAAACCCTTACGGAAGAACGTCTATTCCGGCGAACGCATCGGTTTATTGGATGAGGAGAAGAGCGGATGCGGCTTGTCGTAACCGGGACGAAAGGGCAGATAGCCAGAGCCTTAATCGCCGCCGGCACGGAGTCGGAAGTAGAAGTCATCGCGGTGGGTAGACCGAATCTTGATCTCCTCGATCCGAAGAGCGTTCGAAACGCTTTGGTGATTGCGAAGCCGGATGTGGTGGTCAACGCTGCCGCCTATACAGCAGTTGACCGAGCCGAAGGCGAGTCGGAGCAAGCTTTCGCCATCAACGCGGGAGGGGCCGGCGCAGTAGCGGAAGCAGCGCGCGAGATGCAGGTGCCCGTCATTCAACTTTCGACCGATTACGTTTACGACGGAACAAAGACAGAACCTTACGTGGAAGACGACCCGGTCGCGCCCTGTAACGTGTATGGAGCGTCCAAGTTGGCGGGGGAAGGTGCTGTCCGGGCGGCCACGCCCAACCATGTGGTCTTGCGGACCGCCTGGATTTACTCGCCGTATGGCAAGAATTTTGTACGTACGATGCTGCAGCTGGCCCAAGCTAAGGAGGAGATACGGGTTGTCGCAGATCAACGGGGCTGTCCGACCTCAGCTCGGGAGATCGCGCGAGCGATAGTTTCCGTTGCTCAACGGGTAAGGCACGACTCGAGTCCGTCGCTCCGCGGGATCTACCACCTGGCGGGTAGCGGCGAGACCACCTGGGCTGACTTCGCGGAGACGATTTTTTCTCAAGTCGAGCGTAAGTGGAAGCGCCGGCCAACCGTCCGTCGGATTAGTACGCAGGAGTTTCCGACTCCCGCCCGACGGCCACAAAACTCCCGCCTGAACTGCAACATGCTGAAGATGCATTACGGTGTGCATATGCCCGACTGGCAGGAATCTTTGCGAGTCTGTTTAGAAGAGATTGACGATGCCCGAGAAAGCCTTGGCGGCCTTCGCATTCCACAGGATGGAAAGCCCTGAGTTTAATTGTGGTGCCCGTGCAGGGTCTTCCTGATCAGCAATGCGAGGTATTATTTTAGCAGGCGGCAGTGGAACAAGGCTCTATCCGGTTACGTTGGCGGCTTCGAAGCAGCTCTTGCCGGTTTACGACAAACCGATGATCTATTATCCGTTGAGCGTATTGATGCTGGCCGGCATCCGCGAAATTCTAGTCATTTCGACGCCGGCGGATCTTCCGCAATTTCAACGATTGCTCGGCGATGGCGCAGACTGGGGGATGCAATTCAGTTTCGCGGCACAACCTCGCCCGGGCGGTCTGGCGCAAGCCTACATCATCGGAGCGGATTTTGTGCGCGATCGATGCTCGGCGCTGATTCTCGGCGACAACATCTTTTACGGGCACGGACTTCCTGAACTTTTAGGACCGGGTCGGCTGAACGAGAATGGCGCGACGGTTTTCGCCTATCGCGTGACTGATCCGGAGCGCTACGGGATCATCGAGTTTGATGAGCAAGGACAGGCGCTTTCGCTCGAAGAAAAACCGAAGGTACCTCGGTCGAACTGGGCGGTCACAGGACTCTATTTTTATGACGGGCAAGTCGTGGAAATTGCGGCAAACCTGAAGCCATCGGCGCGGGGCGAGTTGGAAATCACCGACGTGAATCGCTCCTACCTGGAACGCGGACAGCTCGAGGTGAAGAAGATGGGTCGCGGGTTTGCCTGGTTCGATACGGGTACTCACGACAGTTTGCTTGAGGCGTCGAGCTTTGTGCAAACCCTGGAAAAGCGTCAGGGGCTGCGGATCGCGTGTCCAGAGGAGATTGCCTTTCAACAGGGATTCCTAGAACGAGAGGATCTTTTTCGGCTGGGCCGCCAGTACGAGAAGAGCGGCTATGGACAGTACCTGATGAGGCTGGCGGAGGAAGCATGATTTTCTCCCAACCCGCGAAGGTGGAGATGAAAGGTTTCGAAATTTCCGACTTGGGCAAGACTCTCCTGAATTTTATTCTTCGGTGAGCGGTATATTTGAGAAGCTGCAGAGCCTGCGATAATTCTTTTCGTGAGGCGACAGAATACGCGATGGCGCTGCTCTACAAATACGTACAGCCGGGAGACCCTAGAGACGAAACGCCTCCACCTCTTCAGATCTTGCAGACGATGCGATTGATTGCGACAGACCCTCGCTCGTTCAACGACCCGTTCGAAGTTCGTCCTTTTTTCGACCAAGAGCGCCACGATCACGCAGCGAGAACTCAGGAAGCTTTTCACAAACGCATGCTCGGAATCGAACATTCCCTCATCAAAGGTCAGTCAATGGCAGGAATGCCTACCGAGAATGCTTCGGGCTTTGGCGAACAATTGAACAAGCGGTAGTTGAAAGGATGATCTGGTCCTCGTTGAAAAGATGGGTGAAATAGAGCTCTTTCTGCCCGAGGATCGCGTTCACAGCTTCGAGAGCCGTCCAAAAATCATTGTTCTCCTCAAATTCTTCTTCCTCCTGTTTCGGGATGATAGCGTCTAGGTCGAGCGTTTGGTTCCATTTGGGCAGCGACGGCTCGAAGCCCAAAGCCAAAGCGCCGCGGCCAAAAAGGACCAATCGGATAGGCGCTTTCAGTCTGGCGTCCAACTCTCTCAGGATGATTAAGGCGTTGCTGGTTTGCGCATTGGCCTCAGCCATACGGTAAATGTATCCTTCCTTCTTGATTGGTAACCCATCTGGAGTGTGAACCGGCTGGGGTGGGGGAGGAGGCCCGGCGTTATGGATTTTCGATTGCGTGGATTGGCTTCAATTTCTCGAATTAGCCGGTTCCAGAAAGGATTATCCGGTTCAGTTTTTTGGCCGCATCGGGCGATATAGGCGAGTTGCGGAAGCGCCCTTTCTTTGGCGGCTTCAAACAGCAGCTTTTTCGGAGTGATCGCAGGGTCGGAGATGAGCTGAGCTCCGGCGCGGATGAGTCGTGGATTGTACGGTTGGCTAGCAGAAAGCATCAACGCGGCCAGGCTCTCGTTCGGTACCTCGCTCTCGGGAATAAGCGGTACCTGGATACCGTTCTGGTATTGGGTGCAACCGCGCTGCACCGCCAGGGCAACGAGCTCTTCACTGGTCCTGATGCCCCGGCGTGAAGTCCAATTTCCTTCTCTACCGGACGTTTCTTGCAGCATCAAGAGCGTTTGGCGTTCGACTTTAGCAGACGATAGCGCCTCGGCGAGATTGACGCGAAGTGGTCAGAGCAGTCCGGCTGGCGCGCCCAGAATCGTTTCGCCGCGCCATTTCTGAATCGGTGAAAATCAGTGTCAATGGGTGGTTCTCCGTTCCCGTTTCGGGTTTCTCGTTTCGCGGTCCACGGGGCTGGGCGAGAAGAAAAAGGCGCATGAAAAGAAGGCCGCAAAGGTTTCAAAGATTTGCTTCGCCTGGACCAATTTTTGTCCTCGATTCGCGATGTCTAGAGAAGGACGCGGGCGTCGTTCGTGGTCACTCTTGCTTGGAATCTTCGAGAGCGACAAGCTCGATCCTCCAACGTTTCCCTAGAGCTCCGGCAGCTCGGACTAAACTCTCCATGGTTGCGGAACTGCGATCAGGCCATGCGAAAGCGGGGCATTGGCGAACGGCACGGTGAGCACGGCGCGGCCTCGCGCCGCCGTCAGTGCCTGACAAATCCTTATAGTGTGATGTAAATCACCACAGGGCTGATCTCGTCCTGGTCAGAGAATTGTTTTCCACTGGAAGCTCATCGGCCGGCTCGAAGCTCTCCGGGAATCCGTTTAGGGGCGGATGGGCCGCATATTCGTAACCGGCCGACGCGCTTGTGGCGAAGTTATTCACAATCTGGGGCTTCGCTTACGCTCAAAGCTTCGGAAGGGCTTTGGCCCCAGATTGATGAATAACTTCGGACTATCTATAAGGGCCGCCTGATTTTCGGGCGGCCCTCCGGGACGCAGCGTTGGGGCTTAGGATTACCGGCAATGAATTGCCGGCCTATTTTCAATTCGCCCCTCCGGGGCAGTCTTTGCCCGCTCTGAAATCTTCGCAGGAAACCAAGATTTTGAGGGAAAGTCGGACGGAGTGAATTCGATGGCGAGCGAAGAAAAAACGCATGAATCATAGCTTCTCTTCTTTGCGATCTTCGTGGTCTCCTGTTAAAATCTTCGGTCCATTTTTGAATAGGCTTAAAAGGCTCAGACGTGAAAGCGGACGCTTTCACCTACCGGAAAGGATTAATGGCGACTACACCGTCAAAATCCTGATGGTGTTGGAGATCCTCGGTGAGAACCTCGGGGCATCCCATGCTTCGTGCGGCCTCGACGATCGCTGAGTCCCAATACGACAAACCGAACCGTTGCTGTGTCCGAATCGCGGCGAACAGAATTTCCACCGTGACTGGCTGGACCGGAAATCGGGTCCAGGAGCGGATAAGCCGGGCCGCCGTTACGAATCCCACCCCGCTTCCTCTAGCCCGCGTGGCTTGCACATAGAACTCTTGTAAGACCTGGGTGGAGAGCGCAAGGTCGGTTCGGGTCAGAATCCGCCGAGCCACTCGCTTTTTTGTTATCTCCGCGCCATCGCTGCTGATCGCGTAGAGCAGAATATTGGTATCAACGAAGCTTGCCACGCCGATGCAATTGGTCGCGCTTTAACCTGGTTGAGGCACGAAAGCTCTTGATTTCCGAATAGGCTTGTTCCTGGAGACGCTCCAGCTTCCCAAATTCGTCTTCTTCATCCCCCAATGTCTGGAGAAACTGCCTCACCAACGCGCTCAGCGAGGTGTTTCGCTCTGCCGCTTTTATCCTGGCATTCCGATAAACCTCCTCGGTCAGTGAAACTGTGACATTTCTCACAGTTACACTGTCTCACGCGAAAACCAGATCCGCCAGTTAAATTCAGGGCTTGCTGCGAAGATTTTCGGAGGAAACGCCAGAACCAATTAGGGGGTGGACTCTGGCGTGAAGTCGGTCGAACCTACGGCAACTCCGTGAACACCGTGGTCTCCGTGCGATGCCCTCTTCGGTTTCGGATAGATATGAATCGAGTCTCGCACGGAGGTCACGGAGCCACGGAGGACTTCCTTAGCCGCCGTTACAACGTTGCGCGTTACTTGTTTCGCGTTTCCGCGGGGCGGCGGGAGAAGAAGAACGCATGAACAGAAGGCCACAAAGGTCGCGAAGCAGAGAGTGCCAGTGCTAGTGCCGGTGCTAGCGGAACCTGATGAACGTTTTCGCGCTTCCGGTTTCTCGTCGCGCCATTCCTAAATCGGTGCGTTTCGCGTTTCGCGGGAGAAGGGGTGACGGACGAGACCTTCATCTGATTCGCTAGCGATCACTCGCGCTCGTGTCGGTTACTCTTTCGGCAAATTGACCAGAGGAGTTTCGCGGACCTCGGTCTGCCGATCATTCTGAATTGTTTGGACGTGCTGCAGAGCGTTGTCCACGGCGGATTTGTCCGGCAGAAATGTGTAAATGATATCGAAGTGACGCTGCTCCTTAGGGCCAATCGTAGGCACCCGGTTTAAAGCACGCTGATAACTTCGGTTGTAGGCCCAACTGGTCCCAGGTTCCAAGCCGGTGACATAGCCTTGACCCATCGTATCCGTGTTTTTCCATAAAGATAACACCGGCAGTTGCTGAATGTTGAAACTCAGACTGATCCCAAGATCGCCTGCAGCATTATGCAAGACTGCCAGTGTTTGACCATTTTCGTCTCCATAAGGAACAACGTTGAAGACCGTTTCGTCATAGTCGCGGGTAGGCTCGCGGTATTTCTGCCAGTCGGTGACCTCGCCAACCGCTCTTTCGTTGAAAGGCGATACCTGCTGAACGGGCGCGCTGAAACCCGCTCCTGTGTCCAAAAGCGGCGGACCAAAGTTGCTGTGATATAAGGCTTCATATTCTTTGGGATAGTCGCCGTTGTTGTTCAGAGTGTCATGAATAGTAAAGGCCTGAGTGCCGGGTTCGGTACTCAGCTCGGTGGCAATGACGAAGTTAACAAGTTTAAACGCCTGTTCCTTCAATTCGCCTTTCAGTCGGATGGTATAAGGCGGCTCTTCGTCGATGCTCAAAACGACGTTCGAAGCGGGAATATTAGCCGCCCGGCCGTGCAACGGGAGCAGAACACCTTTATCCATTCCCGGATGGCCCACCCATTCATAGCCGCAGCGTGTGACCATCTCATTGAATCCTTCCAACCAGCCGATGCCGCCCCGTCCGTTCAACTCGATAAAGGCTGGGTTTACCACCTCGCTGACGGGCGATTTCCATCCAAGTCGCACATTTCCGGCGAACGCTTCCAGAACATTCATACCTCTCGTAGGGACGACAGAAATTTTCATCGCTCCATTATCAATATCGACGATGCAAACGCCTTCCTGTCGCCCGCCGTGCAGAGTGCGCAAGCGAACTGAAAAAGGTTTGGCAGACTGGAGGCCGAGGTCACTGCTGGAGATCTCCCAGTTCTGCGGCGCCGTGTACGTATCGATGAGTACTCGTTGCCATGCGAGAACGTCAGTTATAGCGAGGGTGCTTAGAAGACCGAGGAGAGAAACGATCTTTTTCATAACGAATAGTGTATCTAGTTTCTCCGAGACTAGCGAGAGCAAATTGGCGCGTACGAGCTCTCGCCTAAGGCTCAGTGCAGCTGATCAGCTAGGCAGCAGATCAGGCGCAGCCTTCCGGGGTCTGCCGGACTTTGGGCAATCTGTAGTCCGCCCAATCGAGGTATCGTTCGGAAAAATTCCTCGACGTTAGCGGCTTTCGGACGAGAACGGAGCACATGGAGGGTGTGCCTTAGTCGTTGATCGGGCGTTTGATGCCAGAACTCCGTGGATACCATGGCCTCCGTGCGAGGCCCTCTTTTGCGATGAATTGCCGGACTATGATCATACGTCTACCGTGTCATGGCTCGAGTGGGGCGGTTGGCTCGGTGTTTGGAAACATAAAAACGAAACAAGGAAATGCAGCTACAATGAATCCGACCATAAACGAAGAACCGCTCAAAACCGGGGGCAACCCGATGAACGTGGAAGACGATCGTACCGGCAATAGCGTCGAAACGCTGAAGCGAGCCTTGGCGGACAACCTGTTTTATGTCCAGGGCAAATTTCGGGCGATCGCGACGAATTGCGATTTTTACATGGCTTTGGCTTACACCGTGCGCGACCGCCTATTGCGCCGCTGGATCAACACCGCCGAAACCTATCTCAAGGAAAAACATCCCAAGGTGGTTTGCTATTTGTCTGCTGAATTTATGGTTGGTCCGCGTCTGGGCAACTCGCTGTTCAACCTCGGCATTTATGAGCAGGTTCGTCAGGCGGTCCATGAGTACGGCCTACCTCTGCACACCTTGCTCGAACAGGAACCGGAACCGGGCTTAGGAAATGGCGGTCTGGGACGCCTTGCAGCGTGTTATCTCGATTCTTTGGCCACCCTGGAAATTCCGGCGATCGGCTACGGCATCCGGTACGAGTTCGGCATCTTCACCCAGGAGATCAAGGACGGCTGGCAAGTGGAGAAAGCGGACAAATGGCTGCAGATGGGTGATCCCTGGGAAATTACGCGCCCGGAACAAGCCCTGGAGATAAAATTCGGTGGTCACACTGAAGCGTTTACGGACAGCGACGGCCGGTATCAGGTACGCTGGGTTCCCGCACAGGTTGTCCGAGCGATTCCCTGCCAGATGATTGTTCCGGGTTACGGGGTTAATACCGCCAATTCGTTGCGGCTCTGGAAAGCCGAAGCACACGAGGAATTTAATCTTCAGGAGTTCAATGTCGGCGACTACTACGGGGCCGTTCATGATAAGGTGATCACCGAAAACATCACCAAAGTGCTGTACCCGAACGATGAACTGATCCAGGGAAAGCAGTTGCGTCTCGAGCAGCAGTTCTTTTTCGTTTCCGCTTCTCTGCAGGACATGATCCGTCTCCACCGACGGCGCGGGAAAGATTTAACGAATTTTCACGAGGCCTTTGCCGTTCAACTCAACGATACGCATCCTTCGATTGGGGTTGCTGAACTGATGCGGTTGCTCGTTGATGAACATCATATCGATTGGGACACCGCATGGGGTATTACGAAAAAAACTTTTGGTTACACCAACCATACCCTTCTTCCGGAAGCGCTCGAGAAGTGGCCAATTAGTCTTTTCGGCAGTCTTTTACCTCGGCACCTGGAGATCATTTACGAGATCAACCGGCGTTTTCTGGATCAGGTCCGCGCCAGGTTCAGCGATGACGGCGCCCGGATGGCGCGCATGTCATTGATTGATGAAACCGGAGAACGTTACGTTCGAATGGCTTATTTGGCGACGGTTGGGAGTCACAAGGTCAACGGCGTCGCCGAACTGCACAGCCGGCTTTTGCAAGAAACAACCTTGCACGATTTTTACGAGCTCTGGCCCGAAAAATTCCTGAATGTCACCAACGGTGTCACGCCGCGCCGGTTCCTGCTCGCCGGCAACCCTCGGCTGTCCAACCTGATAACAAAAACGATCGGGGATGCCTGGCCCAGACACCTGGAAGAGCTGCGGCAACTGGAGCGCTTTGCCGACGATCCCGGGTTCCGCGAGGAAGTGCAGAAAGCCAAGCGGGAGAACAAACAGGATCTCGCCAAGTACATTCAACGCTGGACCGGTGTCACGGTTAATCCGGATTCCCTTTTCGATGTGCAGGCAAAGCGTCTCCATGAGTATAAGCGGCAACATTTGAATGTGTTGCATATCATCACCTTGTACAATTACCTGAAAAATAACCCGGAGGCCGCTGGCTTTGTGCCGCGCACGTTTATCTTTGCCGGAAAAGCCGCACCCGGATATTACCTGGCAAAGCTGATCATCAAGTTAATTAATTCAGTGGGCGAAGTGGTGAATCATGATCCAGTGATCGGCGACCGTCTGAAGGTCGTTTTCTTGCCCAATTATAACGTAAAACAGAGCCGCTGGATTTATCCAGCCGGCGACATTTCGGAACAGATTTCGACCGCTGGTTACGAGGCCTCCGGCACGAGCAATATGAAGTTCGCTTTGAATGGCGCGCTAACCATCGGCACGCTGGACGGCGCGAACATCGAGATTCGGGAGGCGGTCGGTCCGGAGAATTTCTTTCTGTTTGGGTTAACTGCACAGGAAGTCCTTGCGAAAAAAGCGGACGGTTATCATCCGGCGGAGCTTTTGAGCGAAAACGCGCGGTTGCGCGAAGTGGTTGATCAGATCAATTCGGGCCACTTTTCTCACGGAGACGCTAACCTGTTCCGGCCATTGATTGATTCCCTGATGAAATACGATCCGTTCCTGGTCTTCGCGGATTACCAGGCTTATGTCGGAGCGCAACAGAAGATCGGCCAGGCCTATCGTGACAGGGAGCAGTGGACTCGCATGTCAATTCTTAATACGGCCCGCACCGGAAAGTTCTCCTCGGACCGCGCAGTTCAGGAGTACTGCGAAAAAATCTGGGACACGAAACCGATGAAAGTGGAACTGACCGCCTATGCCCAGTCCGGAAATCCGCTAAGCTAAAATTCCCAGAGTCTCTGGAGACCGAATCATGGCAGGACGAGTCAACCCTTGAAAGAGAATGTTATGCGCATTGGCATCGCTACCGATCACGGTGGATTCACTTTGAAGGAGGATCTGATTAACAAGTTGAAAACGGCCGGTCATGAGGTCACGGATTTCGGTGCGCACGAGTTGGCGCCGGAAGACGATTACCCGGACTTTGTCGTTCCGCTGGCTCGCGCGGTGGCGACTGGAGACATAGAACGCGGTATTGCCATCTGCGGGAGTGGAGTTGGTGCTTCGGTTTGTGCCAACAAAATTCAAGGCGTCCGTGCTGGTCTGATCCAGGACCATTTTTCTGCGAAGCAAGGGGTCGAAGACGACCATATGAACATCCTGTGTTTAGGCGGCCGGACCATTGGGCCCTCGGTTGCCTGGGATCTGGTCCAGACCTTCCTGGCCGCGGAATTCAGTCAGGCCGAACGCCATCTTCGCCGCCTGAGCCGCGTCGCGGCTCTGGATGCAAGATGAGAGGCGGTGGTGTTGGTAGTATCGGTGCCAGTGCTAGTGATCAGTTATCGGTCATCGGTAATCGGTAATCGGCCATCGGTCATTTGTCATCGGTCATGTCAGTGCCGGTGACTCGCTGAGAGCGTTTTGCCGCCGACTTTTCTGAATCGGTGAAAATCTGTGGTTCATTTTTGCGTTTCCACGTTTCTGGTTTCGCGGGCTAGAAGAGAAGAAGAAAAAACGCATGAACAGAAGGTCACAAAGATCACAAAGATTTGCTTTCGCATGTACCAATCATGGCTTCTCTTCTTTGCGATCTTCGTGATCTTTTGTTTTTGCGTTTCACGTTCCTGGGTTTCGCGGGGGAGCCTGGCGGCACCCTCCGTGGCTCCGTGACCTCCGTGCGAGACTCGATCGATATCTATCCGGAGCGGAAGAAGGCATCGCACGGAGACCACAGCGCGGCGTAGCCGCAACCCAAATCTCGACAGGAACACCCGTCTTGCTCCTCCGAAACCTTCGCAAGAAAACAAGATTTTGAGGGACAGTTTACGGTGTTCACAGCGCGGCGGGGGCTTTTTGAACCGGCAGGATGCCGGAGCTACCTGGTACGGACGAGCCGTCCACCTTCATGCCTGCTTCGCGGCACTACGGCGCGACAAGTTCCGCCTTCGTGCCGCTCAGACCGCTCATGCCGCTCAAGCCGCTCTCTCGCGGGTTGCCCTTTACCACCTCTGCCGTTAGCATGACCCTAATGTCCGGTCCGAAGATCGATCCATCGCTGCACCAGCCGACCAAACCCGATTGGATCAAGGTCCGGTTGCCGTCGAACCCGGTTTTTTTCTCCACCAAAGCCCTGATTTCCGACCTCCGGCTTCACACGGTGTGCGAGTCGGCCCAATGCCCGAATCGTTGGGAATGCTGGAGCCAAGGCACCGCCACCTTCATGATTGCGGGAGATCGCTGCACGCGAGCATGCGGTTTTTGCGCGGTTACTACGGCGAAGCCATTCGCCCTGGAGCATGATGAACCCGATCGAGTCGCTGAAGCGATTCGACGAATGCGGCTGAAACACGTGGTTATTACCGCAGTCGCCCGGGACGATTTACCCGATGGCGGAGCCAATCATTTCGCCCGGACGATCCAGACTCTCCATGAACGCGATCCGGAGCTGATCGTTGAAGTGCTGGTGCCGGACTTTGCCGGAAAAGAAGGCTCTCTCCGGGCCGTGCTCGATGCTCAACCCGATATCTTTAATCACAATCTCGAAACTGTGGAGCGCTTGACGCCGGCGGTTCGTTCCCGCGCAAAATACCGGCTATCGCTCCAGGTCCTGCGCAAGGCGCGCCGGATTGATCCGGGAGTCGTTACCAAGAGCGGGATCATGCTTGGACTCGGAGAGACCGAACCAGAACTCTTTCAGGCGATGGACGATCTACGGGAAGCGGAGGTTCAGGTGCTCACGCTCGGCCAGTATCTCCGGCCGACGCCCAAGCATTTACCGGTAGTCGAGTATGTGCGGCCGGCCTTGTTCGCTTTCTATCGGCAGATTGCCGAGCAGAAAGGCTTTTCTTATGTTGCCGCGGGCCCCCTGGTTCGCAGTTCCTATCATGCAGCCGATTTCAACCCGGGTCGTCGACCAGGGCCTAACCGGGCATCACCCCAGAACGGCGGACCTCAGCAGAGTACCGGCGAGGCCGTCGGCGCTACGGTTCGAAGCAGCCCTTGAGGAAATGAGTGCCAACGCTACGGCATCGATTCGCGGCCTTACCTGCGCAATCATTCCGGCCTATCGGGAAGCGAAATTTATCGGGGAAGTGATTCGCAAAACCAGGAGCGAACTCGCTCGAGTCGTGGTTGTGGACGACGGGTCTCCCGACGACACAGCCCGAGTGGCAGCGGCGGCCGGTGCGGAGGTCCTGCGCCTTCCGGTAAATCAAGGCAAAGGCGCCGCGATCCGAACCGGCCTGAAGCATCTGCTCAGCGAGCCTTTCCAATATTTCCTCCTGCTTGACGCCGACGGACAGCATGATCCGGCCGAGATCCCGCGATTTTTGGAGGCGGCAGCGAACTCGAAGGCGGGGCTGATCATTGGTAATCGGTTCGCCGATGCCAAAGGGATGCCTTTAATCAGGCGCTGCACCAACGAATTCATGTCGTGGCAAATCGGGCGGCATTGCGGTCTCCGGTTTCCAGACAGTCAGTGCGGATTCCGTTTAGTGGAACGCAGTCTGGTTCGGCTGCTTTTGAACGCTACGAGCGGATTCGAATTCGAAACGGAGATGATATTGGTAGCGGCGCGTCACGGATTTCGGACTGAATCGGTAAAAGTTCGGACGATCTATCGCGCCGAACAGAGCAAGATCCGGCCGGCCAGGGATACGATCCGGTACCTGGCCCTCCTCCGAAGATATCGGAGCAAGGCTGGATTGCGCCGCGCGAGGCATTCGGCCCCGGCTGTTGCGGATAAGCCGGGCGGGGATCTTTAGGGGTTGTTGAGCGGGCTGAGCGGTATGAGCGCTATAGGCGGCTTGAACGTGAGGGTAGCGCGGATGGCCTCGGGCGTACCAGGTAGCGCCGGCATCCTGCCGGCTCAAAAAAGCCGACAAGCTGGAAGCTTATCCTACCTGAAGTCTGACGCCCGGCCACGTCTGTACGCCGGGTGGCCGACGCGTCCACGATTGCTGGGCGAAGCCGTCCGCACTACCTAACGCGCTCCACGCGATTTTAAAGCGGCGACAAGTCGCACGCACTCCAAAACGGGCGAGACCGTCCGCGCTACGCGACGCGGCGTGGGATAAGCTTCCAGCTTGTCAGCTTTTTGAACCGGCAGGATACCGACGCTACTTGGAAACGCGCCACACGCTAATGGCTCGCAGGGCTTGGGCTGGGAGGGATCTGGTCGGAAGAAAACTCTTTTTTGAGTTGCTCGACGATCGCCGTGTTACCGGCTTGGCGTTTCTCCTGAACGTCTTTGAGCAACTGTTCTTCCAGCTTCTTGCGTTCCTGGACGTAACGTTTGCGGAATTGCTGCCGCTCTTCCTCGTTCAGGTGGAGCCCTGATTTCTGGTAGGCGTCATTGGCCGACTTTTCTCTTTGCTCTTGGTTGATCCGCTGCTGCCGGCGCAACGCTTCCCGCTCCTCCGGGCTCATGGTTTGCCAGCGATGAAGGTTTTGCAAAAATTTCTGATGAGAGGCCTCCGCCGGCGAGCCCTGTTCCGTCGCGCCAGACGGCGAACGATGGGCGACGTCTGCCTTGGCGGTCGTTGCACCCTGGGACGACGTACTGCTCGAGCCGCTCGCACTGTCCCGATGCTCCAAGCGCGGTGAGGTCGCGCTGCTCCCGGTGTTACCAGTCGTTTGCTCCGTCGTCCGGTGAATCGATTCGGTCCGCGGACTAGGGGATGGTGTCGGCGAGACTGCGGCGACCGGAGTTTGCGCCCAGCCTGCATTGCCCGCAACGCAGGCTAGTGCGATGACGCCGACGAATCTAACCATACGGACGATTCCTGCGAGGCGAGGTTATAATCCAGATTCTCGATGACCTCGGTATCGGCCGGCTCGTTCTGAGCCATCATTGCCGGCGTGGAATCGGCCTTGCGGACATGGCTATGCGGACTCGAGAAAAATGCCAGAAAAACGGCGAGCGCTCCCGCAGCAGCACCCGGCAACCCGAATCGAAACCAATTGCGCCAAAATGCCCGGCGTTGCTCCTTGGCTTGTCGGACGGCTCCGACCACTTTGGCGGCAAAGAAAGGAGAAGGCTCCGAGTGTCTTGCCCGCCCGAGCAACGCCCACAAGTCGTCTTTTTCTGGATCCTTCATTGCGATAGGTTGAACCCTGCAACCAATCCAAAGTTTCAGTCTCCTGCCTCAAGAAAGCCTTCGAGCTGACGAATCCGGGTTGGGTGTCTCATTTTACGGAGGGCCTTGGCCTCGATCTGCCGGATTCTTTCGCGGGTAACCCTGAACTGGCGGCCGACCTCCTCCAAGGTGCGGCTGTAACCGTCAACCAGGCCAAAGCGCTGCTCCAAGACCTGTCGTTCTCTCTCGGTGAGGGTATCAAGCACGTCCCGGATCTTTTCTCGCAGCAGGACGATCGCCGTCATGTCGCTCGGATTCTCCGCGCCTTTATCCTCGATAAAGTCCCCAAAACTGGTGTCTTCGCTTTCGCCGACTGGAGATTGCAGCGATATGGGCTGTTGCGCCATCTTCAGAACAGCGCGTACTCGCTCGACCGGCAGCTGAATCTCCTCTGAAACCTCCTCTGGCGTCGGTTCGCGGCCATACTCCTGCACCAGCTGCTTCTGCACCCGCATGAGCTTGTTGATGGTTTCGATCATGTGGACCGGGATTCGGATCGTTCGGGCCTGGTCGGCAATCGAGCGAGTGATTGCCTGTCGAATCCACCAGGTCGCGTAGGTCGAAAACTTGTAGCCGCGCCGGTACTCAAATTTTTCGACCGCCTTCATCAGTCCCATATTTCCTTCCTGAATGAGGTCGAGGAAGGAAAGACCGCGGTTGGTATATTTTTTGGCGATTGAAATAACGAGTCGCAGGTTGGCCTCGACCATCTCGGTCTTTGCCCGCAGAGCCTTGCGCAACCAGTCCTTGAGTTCCCGATGATGACAAATGAACTCTTCCGGTTGCTGCCACAGCCGGCGTTCGAGCGACCGAAGGCGATCTCTTGGTTCGGCAGCTCGATCCTTCCCCGCGGTGCTATGCGTCTCCAACCGGCTGATTTCCAATTGCAGGTTCTGCAACAGCCGCAAGTGTTCATCGGCCAGTTGGACGAACTCCTCCGTGACCTTCTGTTTGAAGTAGAATCGCGGATAAAGCTTCATTAAAGCGCTGTGCGCTTTTTGGAATTCACCGCGGACGGCGGTTTCCCGCGTGGAGCGGCGAACGTCGGTCAAGCGGTTGTAGAGCGTGACAACCTCCTGGCTGGCCCGTTCAACCTGTTCGCACAGCCTGGGCAACGCCTTCATGTAACGCTCCCGGCTCTCGATTTTCTTATCAAGAATGACCCGGTCGAAGCGCTCGCGGCCTTCGATCAGTTTTTGCGCCAGATCGAGATGGGCCCGGGAAGTGAATCCGAGCCGGTTAATGAGTTTCTGCACCATCAGCTCGGCGTCTTCAATCCTCTTGGAGATTTCGACTTCCTGCTCCCGGGTGAGCAGCGGAACCTGGCCCATCTGCTTGAGATACATCCGCACCGGGTCGTCCAGGATATCGAGTTTTTGTTCTTTATCGTCTTCCTCGTCGTCGATCTCCTTTTTGCCATCCTTATAGCGATCGACCTCGGAGGCATCGATAATGTCGACCTCCATTGTCCGAAGTCTGCCCAGGACCTGCTCCATCTCGTCGGGATCGGCCATCCCATCGGGCAGTGCCTCGTTGATGTCATCGTAGGTGAGATAGCCTTGTTCCCTGGCAAGTTTCACCAATTCGCGCAACCGTTCCTGCGGATCCACATTGGGTACCCCCGCGGTTAAGCGGTGGATAGCCGGGTGAAGGCCGTTGTTTCCGAGAACGGCATCCTTTTCGGGCAAAGGATATTTCTCTCGTTCCGGTTTTGCCCGGGGGAGCTGGGAAACGGTTAACGGCTCAGACTTTTTCCGGATCGGCCGAGCTTTTGCCTTCTTGGCTTTGACCGTTGGTTTTGGCCGGGATTTTTTGGGAGGCGTAGGCTTAGGCATACTACAGACCGACTCGGGAGAATAGCATAGGAGCTTCCGGGGAAACCAAAGGTCTCGCTAAAGGTTTACTCTCGCTGGCTCGCTGCCCGGGATCAAAAGTCGCGAAATATCTTTGATCGCACATTGGAGGTCAAGCACTTCTTTGAGTTCACCGGCAGCCTGGGCCGAGGCAGCGGCATCGTCGATGGAGAGTCGGAGGACGCCTTCCAGGTTTTTTCGGCGCCGTGCCAGCTCGCGCAAGGCGAACTCGATCCAGAAAACGCGCCCAATCGAGGAGCTGACCGGTTTTTCCAGAAGGATCGGCGAAAGGGCAGCCGCCACCGACGTGTCCAATCCGGCCAGGAACGTTGCCAGGCTGCTCGGGCTGGTCGGATCAAGCTCCGAAGCAAGGACGCTTTTCAACAGAGCTGTTCCGTCAACTTCTCCTAAAATGCTTTGCCAAGGTTGCGCTCGGATCCAGCCAAGCGTTTCCGGATCGTGAAAAACTATGCGGCACAGGAAAGCGATATCGTGCCGGATCGCTGTGGGAACCGGGGCGGCCGCTGCCGCCTCGTCGCGAGAGATTGGCATCCGCTTTTTGGGTCGCCGGATTATCTGATCGATTGCCTCGCGCGGCAGCGCCAGGCGGGTGGCCAATCGGCTGATGATTGTGTCGCGCAAAACCACGTCGGGGACCAACCCGATGAATTCGGCCATGGATCGCGCAAAAGCCACTCGTGCTCCCGTGCCGTTAGAATCTCCGGAAAGATTGCGGTCCGCGGCGAACTCGAAAAAGTCGCGAGCTCCTTGGAGCAGCTCCTGGAAAGCACTCGCGCCTGATTTCCGGATCAAGGAGTCAGGGTCTTCTCCCGGAGGCAACCGGCCAATCCGAATTTGCAAACCAGCCTGCAAAAGGATGGTAAACGCGCGTTCCGTCGCGCGATCGCCCGCCCGGTCCGCGTCGAAGACCAGCACCACTTCCTCGGTAAAGCGGCGCAGGAGTGCGGCGTGCTTTTCCGTGAGAGCCGTACCTTGAGGAGCGACCACATTCTGAAAGCCGGCTTCAAAGGTCGTTATCAAATCCAGTTGACCCTCGAGGATGATGGCGCTTCGGGCATTGGCGATCGCTCGCTTGGACTTTTCCAGGCCGAACAACACCGTTCCTTTCGAAAAAAGCGGCGTCTCCGGCGAGTTAACATATTTTCCTTCCGTCGTTTTCTCCTGCAGGATGCGGCCGCTGAAAGCGATGACTTCGCCATGATCATTGCAAATGGGGAACATCAGGCGGTCACGGAACCGATCATAGACTGCGTTCGTTTCCTGGTCCTTGGCTTTTACCAGGCCGCTCAGCAGCAGTTCCTGGTGCGAGTAACCGCTACCCAAAGCCCACTCGGCCAGCGAGCGCCAGCCGTCGGGAGAATAACCAAGACGCCAGCGCTTGGCAGTCTCAATATTGATACCGCGCGCCGCGAGATAGCGGCGGGCATGATCGGCCGCCCGTGCCCTGAGGAGGTGCCGGTGAAACCAATCGGCGGCTTCACCGTGTAATTGTAACAGGCGGTGTCTCTGTTTCTGACGATGTTCCTCTTCGGGGCTCAATACCTCTTCCAGCACCGGTATCCCCGCGCGGTTAGACAATCGTCGGACCGCTTCAACAAAGTCCACGTGCTCGTAGTCCATCACGAACTGGAAAACGGTTCCGCCGGCTCCGCACCCGAAGCAGTAATACGATTGCTTGCTCGGAGAGACGTGGAACGAAGGAGTCTTTTCCTGGTGAAATGGACAAAGCGCGCGGAACTCGCTTCCCGCCCGCTTGAGGGGAAAATAGGAACTGATAATCTCAACGATATCGGAAGCTGCCGCGATCTGCTCGATCGTCTGAGGAGAAATGCGCGGCATAATGGTTGTACAAGGCTTCTCAACCGCCGGCTACCATTTGGATCAATTCAATGCAGTCGCCTTCGCAGACAGCGGTCGTTCCCAGAACTTCGCGACTCAACGGCCGGCCGTTTTGCTCGACCAGTACGGTCTTCTGCGGCAATCCGAGCCGAGCCAGGAGGTCGGAGACCGCGGAGCCATCCGGGACGCTCCGCTTCTCTCCGTTCAGAGTGATGCTCATGACGTTAGAATAGAGGCTTCCCAGTCTTTCCAGACGGCCTCAAAGCCGTGTGCCCGCAAGCTTTGAACCAGCTCCGCCGGAGATCGATCGTCATCGATAGCAAACTGCGCCTCGGCATGCTCGGCCGGATGACAAGACATTTCCGGTCGTCCCCGCACCGTGAGGTGCAGAGCGTTCTTTCCTTGGTTGGTGTATCCACCCGGTTCAGTACGGCTGCCGGCGCTCATCGAGGTCACGCCCAACGGCGCGATCACGTCGCGCAATTCAGCGGCTTCGCGGGTGCTGAGGACAATGCCGATCTGCGGAAAAGTGAGTCGCAAAGCGCATAACAGTTGCACGAAATCGCGGTCCGGCAGAGGAGAGGTTGGCTGGAATTCTCCAGCCGCGGGACGAAGACGAGGCAAGCTGACGGCGATCTGGGCGCGCCAGCAGACGCGGAGCAGATATTCGATATGTTCGGCAAGGGCCAGGGCTTCTTGACGCCAATCGTCCAGCCCGAGAAGCGCTCCTACACCCAGACGTCGAAATCCGGCCTGATATGCTCGCTCCGGGGTACTGAGCCGCCAGGCGAAGTCGCGTTTCGGTCCGGACGTATGCAGCTCGCGATAGCGATCGGGATTATACGTTTCCTGGTAGACCACGAGTCCTTCGGCTCCGGCTGCCACCAGAGTGCGATATTCTTCCGTTTTCAACGGCGCTATTTCCAGCGCGATAGATGGAATGAAACGGAGAAGGCGGCCAATCACGGTCTGCAGGTAACCGTTCGAGACGAATTTTGGATGCTCACCCGACACCAGCAGAAGGCTCCGAAAGCCGTGATGAAACAGGTAGCGTGCTTCTTGTTCGACTTCGTCCGGAGAAAGGGTGAGACGCAGCACGCGATTGTCGCGGGAAAAGCCGCAGTAGCGGCAATTGTTGATGCACTCGTTGGAAAGATAAAGTGGCGCGAACAGGCGCATGGTTCGGCCGAAAAAACGCCGGGTGATACGCGCGGCTCTCGTGCTGTATCGATCGAAAGCGGCATTGTCCCAGGGCTCGAGCAGCTGAGCAAAGTCTCTCAAGAGCGGGGTTTTTTGGCGTTCTGGACCCTGAAAGTGCTCGGCAAAAGACATCAGAAAGCAAACTCAGTTGAGTTTGTCTTTTCGGCAATGGGAAAGTCGTGGAGTGCGTGTTGCGTGTCGGCGTGTCGGCGTATGGCGTATCGGCGTATTGCGGATCGGCGTATGGCGGATCGGCGTACTGCGGATCAGCGTATTGCGGATCGGCGTACTGCGGATCAGCGTATTGCGGATCAGCGTATTGGGTATTGGCGTATTGCGTATCGGCGTATTCACCTCGCTCATCCTCCTAGTCCCGGAGGGACGATGGATAATAGGCCGGCAATTTATTGCCGGTACATTACGTTTGAAGAAGACCCGTCCCGGAGGGCCGGATTGACCTGGAGAGCGTCACCTTGTCCAAATACCCGTGCTTCCGAAGAAAACTGAGGTATTCCTCTTGGAAACTTTTTGTTCGGTGATGCTCTTCCTGTCGGGAAATGTAGGCGATGGTACCAGCGACTTGAGAAACGCCAATGCTGAAGGCTGCATACCCAGTCTGCCAGGCAAAACCCTTCAACTGAGGAAAAGTCTCATGTATCCAACAGGAAGATCCCGCTTTCAACCGCCTCGCAACATCAGACGTCGACAGATTCTTTGAGGCAGAAAGGAGCAAATGGACGTGGTCGGATACGCCTCCGATGCACTTTGGTGTCGAGCCATGTTGCTGAGCGATTGCCCCAAGGTAAGGCCAAAGTCTTTCCCGCACATCGGTGTTCAACCATGGCTCGCGATTCTTCGTGCTGAAGACGTAATGAACGAAGATCGAGCAGAAAGTGTCGGGCATAACGTGGAGATTAAAGCAAATATTGTTACAACATTAGATTGTGTTGTCAATACTGGATGCGCCATTGTCGTACACACGCCTCAACCCGGCCCTCCGGGACGGGATTCCGTTTAAATCGATTACCGGCAATAAATTGCCGGCCTATTATCCATCGTCCCTCCGGGACTAGGAGGATGAGCGAGGTAGCAATACGCCGATCCGCAATACGCCGATACACAATACGCCGATCCGCAATACGCCGATCCGCAGTACGCCGATCCGCAGTACGCCGATCCGCAATACGCCGATCCGCAATACGCCGATCACGCAATACGCCGATACGCAGTACGCCGATGCGCAGTACGCCGATGCGCAGTACGGACGAGGCCGTCCGCGCTACGGAGGCGTACGGCGACCGCAACACGCGAGAAGCCGCGACTCGAGGACCCACGCGCCCCTTTGCCCATTCGCGTTCGCCCCGGAGACGCAGTACGCCGATTACGCAATACGCCGATACGCAGTACGCCGATTACGCCGGACGCCGATACGCAATACGGACGAGCCCGTCCGCGCTACGGAAGCGTACGGCGACCGCAATACGCGAGAAGCCGCGACTCGAGGACCCACGCGTCCCTTTGCCCATTCGCGTTCGCCCCGGAGGGGCAGGGGATAATAGGCCGGCAATTTATTGCCGGTACATTACGTTTGAAGAAGACCCGTCCCGGAGGGCCGGATTGAGGTCGGCTTACACACAATGTGTTGTGATGTTGTACACACACTAGGTCGCAATGTAATGACCATGCTTTGAGCCGGCCCTCCGGGACGGGGGTTCCGTTTAAAATCGATTACCGGCAATAAATTGCCGGCCTATTATCCATCGTCCCTCCGGGACTAGGAGGATGAGCGAGGTGAATACGCCGATACGCAATACGCCAATACCCAATACGCTGATACGCAGTCCGCCGATTACGCAGTCCGCCGATCCGCAATACGCCGACCGCAATACGCCGATCCGCAGTACGCCGATCCGCAATACGCCGACCGCAATACGCTGATACGCAGTACGCCGATTACGCCGGCCGCCGATCCGCAGTACGCCGATCCGCAATACGCCGATCACCGAGGATTACGGACGAGCCGTCCGCGCTCCGCGCGGTCCGAAAGCGGCGACAAGTCGCGCGCACTCCAAAATGATCAGCCTGTCGGGGCCTGACGAATCTGATAATTCGGAAAGCGTTCCTTCAGTTCCGACAACGTTTTTGAGGCTTGGGCCGCATCGCCAGATTGGCGGAAAGCATCGTAGGCTTTTTCTAACGCATTCGGCGTTACCTCGGGATCTTCGTATAACACTGCGATGCTCAGGTACGAACGAGCCGCATCCTGATAATTTCCTTTGGCCGATTCCACATCGCCGACCGCCATCCGGGCAGCCGCGTTGAGCCGGCCTTCGGGTTCCAGACTCAAGGCTTCCTGGGCGGAACGCGTTGCGTCATCAAATTGACGGGCGCCGGCTTGCGCCTCGCTCAGCGGGATCAATGCCTCCGAGCGCATCCCCGGATCGGTCGCTTGTGCGAGATAGGTTTTCAGCGCGGCAATCGCCTCCGGAAACTGTTTGAGCTCAAGCTGCGATTTACCGAGGAGAAGCCAGACATCCCGGTCTACTTTCTCCTTCTCAATGTCTTGCGTCATGAGGGAGAGATACTTGGCGGCGTCGGCATAATTTTTGTCAGCGAAGAAGCTGGTTCCAAGCCAATGGCAGGTATCGCTGACCAATTGCATCTGCTTCGGGTCGCCCTTGACGAGCGCGTCCACTTCCCGGGCGGCGTCAGTCTTTCGGTTGAGGAGTTGATAGGAATAGATGAGCCGCAGACTTACCTTTTCATTGAATTCCGCCGGATCCAGCTTGCGCGCGGCGGCCAAAGGTTGGACGGCGTCGGCATATCGCTTTGCCTCGAAATTGGCCCAGCCCACCCAGTAATTCGCTTGGGCTGCTCCTGGACTGTTGGGGTAATCGTGAAGGAACTGATTAAAGCTCGCCGCCATTTCGGGGTATTTACCCTGTTGACCGAGCGTCAAAGCTTTCTGTAGTAACGCGGTTTCCCGTTCCGGCGCGGAAGGATATAACTGGATCACCTTGTCGAAATCGGTAACGGCGGCCGGATAATTCTTCAGCTGCTGATACAGCAAGGCCCGCTTCAGAAGCGCTTTCACAGCCAGCTTGTAGGACGGGAATTTATCAAGAAGACCGCTAAAGGCGTTAATCGCCGGTTGAGGCGCATTGAGCTGGCTCAAACTATACCCGGCCGCGTAATAACACTCGGCCCTGTACGAATCCGGCAGCGACGAATTGGCAAGTTCCAGATAAAGCCTGGCCGAAAGATCGTACTTGCCAAGTTGCACCAGTGCCTGGGCCTTCAACAGTTTCGCTTTATCCGCTTTCTCGCTGCTCGGATTTGTTTCCAGGAACGTATCAATGGCCGTGATGAGGTTAGGATCTTTCGTCGCCTCGTATGACACCAAGCGCTGGTAGCGTGCGTCGGCCGCCTCCGCGCTGGCGGGAAATTGGCGGACCAGCTGGTTATAAAACTCGAGCGCCCTTTCATGTTTGCCGAGTTGACGGTATGAATTGGCGACCAGCAGTAAGACGCTTGGCTTGGTTTCCTCCCCGAGCGCATCAACATTCCGGCTGTAGGAATCCAGAACCTGGGAAAACTTGTCGCCGTCATACTGCAGCTTCATCAGCTCCAGTTGAGCGATCTGTTTCCATTTGGGGTCGCTGGTGCCGCTGATAGCCGACTTGAAGAGCTGCTCCGCCTGAGCCTTCCGATTCAAGTCGCCGGCGAGAATTCCGGCTCGAACGGTTGCCTCCGCGCGAATCGCCGGTTTGTTTGCGTTATTGGCGAGTTCGGAAAAACGGTCAAAGGCGTCCTGTTTCTGCCCGTTCTCGAGTGCGAAATAGGCCAGCGAAAGATTCGCGGCATCGCGGTAAGGGTTCTTGTCTTTATTCGCGACAACATCGCGGTAAGCGGCCGTCGCTTCAGTCCTCTTATTGAGCAGCTCGTAGGATTTTGCCTCGTAATAGCGAGCAGTCACTTTTACTTCCGGCGATTTAGCGTTGGCAAAAGCCTTTTCATAAAGCGGGATTGCATCCCAATAAGCTTTTCGATCGAACTCGCGGGAAGCGAGCCGGAAAGCCGCGCTTCCGACGAATTCGCCAGAACCGATCTCCGTGATCAGCATTCGATAGGTGTTGACAGCGGGTCCTTCCTGTCCGGTTCGGGCGTAGCAATCGGCCAGGCGATACATCGCGGCAGCCCGGCCAGGTTCTTCGCGAAACTCGCCCAGATATTTTTCGTACTCCGGCGCGGCAAGGTCATAGAGCTTGCGGGCGTAAAGACCGTCGGCCACCGCGAGCTGCGCTTTGGCGGGATCAACGTCATTTGGTCCGCCGGACGAACCGCCAGGAGCAAGCCGAATCTCGTCGTTAACGCCAGCCTGGTCTCTGGTCTTGAGGTCGGGTTCGGCCGCGCTGCCGGCGGAATCAGGAGGCTTCGGCTGGGGTTGGACAGTGATCTCATCCGGTTGCAGGGGCATCGGCCTCTGCGGGCGGATTCCCTCATTCAGAATGGATCGCGGGCTCAGTCCCGAGTCGGGCGAGGATGGGTTTACCGGCAATGCGCGGGGCGCTGGCGCCGGGGCCGGCGTAGGAGTCGGGGCGATCGGCAAGGCACGCCGAACTTCCTGGCCGGACGCCGGTAGGAATGACGCGGAACCGAACATCACAAGTACCAGCAGGAAATGGTATCCCCGAACTCTCATCAACCGCCTGCATTCAGGCCAAATGACCCCAGCCGGCTGCCAGGCCGTGTCCGGCTCCTGAGCCTGTCTCAGTGATTCCATTCGATCAACGGTTAGCCGTTGCCGGCGCCAAGGGGCACTCACGCTCATTCCTCGCCCGCCATCGCGGAACAGCAAATCTATCATTGCTCCGGTTTCCCGGTCGCAAACGCAACGTTCCAAATATCCGCCTGCCGGCAAATATCCAGCACTTGGACGATGTGTTTATAATCGACGGCTTCGTCGCCGCGCACGATTACCGCCTGATCGGGATAGAGTTGAGCCAGTTTCTTTAGCTGTTCCAGCAAGGCAGGTTCTGACTCGGTCTTGCGATTGACCACGATCGTGCCGTCGGCTTTCACATTAATAACGACCTGGCCGACATACGGCTGCGGTTCGTTCGCTTTGGTCGCACTCGGCACCCGGACGTCCAGCTCGTTTTCGGTGAGAGCGAAATTCCAGGTAACAATAAAAAAAACCAGGACGACCAGCAGGATGTCGACCATGGGCGCAATCATGAACCCGAAAACGCGCGGTTCGGCGTACTTGCGAAAGTTCATCAGAGTTCGTTCTCCAGAATGCGGCTATGCTCCTGGCGTCGCGCATGCTGAGTGATCACGATGCTTACAAGGTGCGAAGTCGCGGCTTCCAGATCGGAAATCATCCGGGAAACCTTGCCGCGAAACAAGGAGTAGAAGGCCATCGCGATGATGCCGATAACCAGTCCGGCAGCCGTTGTTACGAGGGCTTGGGCGACGCCGCCGGCGAGGAGGGTCTGGCGGGGTTGGGTGGTATTGCTGGCCAACACTCCAAAGGAGTTGATGATCCCGACGACCGTCCCAAGCAGGCCGAGCATCGGAGCAAGCGTTGCGATATCCGCCAGGTAAACGATGCGTTGATTCAGGCTGCTGCTGACGCGGCTGCCCTCAGTCTCGACGACCTCGCGAATCGAATCGGCGGGCGCCGACGGGTTTTTCGTGGCGAAGTCCAGCATCCGAGCCGTGATGCGGGCGATCGCTTCGGAGTGCCGGTTGGAAACCGCGATCAACCCGAGGTAATCACGTTTCCGTAACAGAGCTTCGGCCGTATCCATGAAGCGGCGGCTCACAACCGTGCCTCTGCGCAGGCTGACCAGGCAAGCGAAAACCAGGGCAACCGTCAAAACCGAAGCAAGCACCAGCGGGATCATGACCCAGCCGCCTGCCTGCAGAAGCTTGAGAACCGTCGCCTGGGGAGATCCAGGAGTAGGAGTTGCCTCTGCGGCTTGGGCGAGGAGCGGAATAAACGCCGGTACAAACAGATTCATGAAATCGGGGAGTATTTAACCGCACAGCGGAGCCAATCGCAAATCACAAATCGCGGGCGATGGGTTGAGCGGCTTGAGCGGCTTGAGCGGCTTGAGCGGCTTGAGCGGGTTGAGCGGCTTGAGCGGCTTGAGCGGGTTGAGCGGCTTGAGCGGGTTGAGCGGCTTGAGCGGCTTGAGCGGCTTGAGTGGCTTGAGCGGCTTGAGCGGCTTGAGCGGCTTGAGCGGCACTGACACTGACACTGGCACTGGCATGACCGATGACTGATGACCGATGCTGATGACTGATGGCCGATGGCCGATGACTGATGGCCGATGCCCGATGGCTGATGACCGATGGCTGATGGCCGATGACTGATGACCGATGGCACTGTCACCGGCACTGGCACTGACACTGACCACTGGCGCTGGCCCGGCCTCTCAAGCCCCCCCTCTCCTCAGAAACCGCCAGATCGTCTCGGCCAGCTTATCGCTGATCCCGTCAACCTTGGCCAACTCCTCCGGGGTAGCTTTCCGGATCCGGTCGACCGAACCGAATGCACGTAAGAGAGCTTGTTTCCGGTTCTCGCTCACTCCCGGGCAGTCGTCGAGAATGCTCTCCGCCACGCGTTTCTTCATGAGCAGCTGATGATAGCTGTTGGCAAAACGATGCGCCTCGTCCCGGATTCGCTGCAGAAGCTGGAGAGCGCCGGACTCTTCGGGTAGACGCAGCGGTATTGCTTCGCCGGGTCGGTAAATTTCCTCGTATTCCTTGGCCAGACCGATAATGGGCAGGTCGCTCAGGCCGAGCCGTTGCATTTCGCGACAAGCCGCGTTGAGCTGGCCTTTGCCACCATCCACAATGATCAGGTCAGGAAGCCGGACAAGTCTTTCAGAGTGGGACCGGTTTACCCGCTGCATCGCGGCACTGGGAGCCTCTTGCGTGTATTCCGCCGCTCCCGGATCGAGCTGTTTGCCTTCCAGCAGAACACGCGAGTAACGGCGGCGAACGACTTCCGCCATACTCGCAAAATCATCTTGGCCGGCTACCGTGCGAATCCGGTACCGGCGATAATTGGATTTATCGGGAACACCCGATCGAAAGCTGACCATCGAAGCGACAATGTGAGTGGTCGAAATGTTGGAGATGTCAAAGCACTCCATCACGACCGGCGGCTCGGCGAGATGCAACGCTTCCCCCAGCGCATTCACATCGGCCTGCGGATCGACCGCGGAAGGCAAGCAACCCCGGGTGAACCTCCGGGTCGGGCGAGTAGTGCTCCGGAGGTCGTCGATCATGTTGCGCAGCTCCGCCGCACGCTCGAAATCCAATTTGCCCGCCGCGCGCCGCATCTCTTCCTCGAGCTGAGCCAGCATCTCCTGGCTTTGGCCTTCCAGGAACTCGCAGGCCGCCAAAACGCGTTGCCGATAGTCCTCCAAACTCACCTTGCGAATACAAGGTGCCGAGCAATTCTTGATAATGTGATCAAGACACCGGCGGTAGTCGGCTTCTCCCGGTTCGGGGGCTCGACAGGACCGAATTCCAAACCGCTTCCGCATCCAGCTCAATGTCGAGCGAAGCGCTCCCGCATGCGCAAAGGGGCCAAAATAGCGGCACCCATCGTCCTTGCGCAGGCGAGCGAGCTGAAATCGGGGGATCGCATCGCCGAGATTCACTTTGACCAGCAGAAATCTCTTATCGTCCCGAAAACTGATATTGTACTTCGGCCGAAACTCTTTGATCAGCTTTCCTTCAAGCAACAACGCTTCCGGTTCGCTCCTGACCACGTGAAATTCGAAGTCCCAGACGCTATCCAATAATGCGCGGTTTTTCAGATCGGCTGTGACACGCCGCGACGGCATGAAATGCTGTGCAAGCCGTTTCCGGAGATCCCTGGCTTTTCCGACATAGATGACTCGCTTCAGCCGATCTCGCATCAGGTAAACGCCGGGCTTATGCGGCGCATCACGCAGTTTGACGTTCAGATCAGGTCTCTCGCCGAGCAATTCCACCGCTCAGATTACCGCGAGTAGGCAGGCAGTGCCAGTGGGTCGAGCGGCTTGAGCGGTCGCGCCAGTGTCAGTGTCAGTGCCAGTGCCATCGGCCATCGGTCATCGATCATCGGTCATCAGTCAGAAAGTGGTTGCGCCAGTCCGGGTCCGGTGATGACTTACGTGCCGAATGCGATGTAAGCTGATTCTGTGGGCCTTCTGGCTCGTTCCGGCACTGTTCTGCGAAGCGCAAATACCGGAGCCGACTTCAACCGAGCCGCCACGTCCGCAGCCGAGTTGGGAAACGCAGAAGCATTCCGCAGCCTACACCATGGCAATTCCGGCGCCTCGCGGCCAGATCACCGACCGCAAAGGAGTGCCGCTCGCGCAGACGCGTGTTGCGTACAATCTGAGCATTATTTTTCCGACACCGCTCAACTTTACGGACGCCGAGATCATCGACTTTGCTAATCGCAATGCCGCTGTGGCGAAAGGGTTGCTGAACCGCCCGGTGAATGTATCGCCCGATCTGGTAATCCAACATTATCGAAATCGTGGATTGATCCCGTTCGATATCGTCACCGATCTCCCGGAAGATCAAGCCAATGCGTTGCGCAAACAGTTGCCCCCGGAGATGATGCTACGGCCGGTTTACCTTCGTTTCTATCCGCAAGGATCGCTGGCGGGAGCAATTGTCGGTTACATCGGACGCACCAGCCGGGTCAGTACGAGAGCGCTGCAGAATAATGATCCACTCTGGCCGGAAAGCGAAGGGCGGGAAGGTCTGGAGCAAACTTTCGATGAACAGCTCCGCGGCAGAGACGGCCAGCTGGAGTTGACCTTTGATAAGGACGGTCGCAAGACCGGCGAACGGATCACGGTTCCCCCCGAGCCCGGTTACAATGTCGTCACGACGATCGATGTCGATCTGCAGCGGCTCGCGGAAAAGATCCTGCAGAAGCGTTGCCGGCGTGGCGCGCTTGTTGTTATCGATCCGAATAACGGCGAAGTGCTCGCCATGGCTTCCTGGCCTACCTTTGATCCGAACGATTTTGTTCCATCCATTTCGGCCGAGAAATTTCAAAAACTGTCGAACGATCCAAATATTCCACTGCTGCCCCGTGCATTCCGTTCGGCCTATCCCGCCGGCTCCACTTTCAAAGTCTTTGTGGGCATAGCCGGTTTCCAGACGCATCGGATCGATCCGGATACCTCGTTTGATTGTACTTCGGCGATGGATATTGGAAATCTGGTGTTCCACAATTGGCGGCACCACGATACGGGCGATCTGGATTTTCGACAGGCCCTCACCCAATCCTGCGATACTTGGTTTTACCGTCTAGGCCTGCGGCTCGGGGCGGCGCCCATGGTGGAATGGGCGACACGGCTTGGCCTGGGGAGAAAGACGGGAATTCTGCTGAATGGGGAGGCGGATGGCCGCATTCCCAACAACGATTATATGCAGGTGACTTACCATCGGCGTTTCGCGCCCGGCGATCTCGCCAACTTCGCGATCGGTCAGGGCGATATTCTGATTTCGCCGCTGCAGATGGCGCAAGCCATGGCGACCATCGCCAACGGCGGAACGCTTTACCAGACGCGCATTGTTCGCCAAGTGCAGACTCTGAACAACGAGGTGGTCTACAGCTATCCTCCACGCCCGGTCGACCTTTTGAAATTGGAAACGGTTACGCGAGACGAACTTCGTCAGGGGATGATCGGGGTAGTTTCCGGCTCCGGCGGGACAGGCGGCGCAGCTGAGGTCGATGGGGTAAAAGTAGCCGGCAAAACGGGGACGGCTCAATGGGGTCCAAAGGATAAGGAGCGGACGGCCGCCTGGTTCGCCGGATTTGCGCCGGCGGAGAAAAGCCAATATGCCTTTTCCGCGCTTTACGAGGGAAATCCGAGGGAAAAAGCACACGGAGGCGCGGTGGCGGCGCCGATGATTGGAAGCTTTCTCCGAACGGTTTTCCAGAATGAATCAAAACCGACAAACGACCGGGAAAATCAGGATGATAATGTTGATGAAGCGACTTCCGGTTCCGATGAAAGTAACTGACCAAAAACCGTTTGCAGGTCTTCGCCTTTGCGTGGAGGGTCGGCCGATGCTCATAAAGAGGTTTGTTTTGGCAGGGCTTCTGGTGGCTGGCCCGGCTTTTTCTCAAAATACGTCGCCGACCCCCGCAGCGAATAATAATCCCCCCGCGGCAACTAGCCCGTCATCGCCATTCAAAGACGAGAAAGACAAAGTTAGCTACAGTTTGGGAGTTGATATCGGGCGCACACTTACCCGGCTGCAATTGGATCTCAATCAGGACGCGCTCACGCAGGGCATGAACGATGTCCTCGCCAAGAAGCCGCTGGCGATGAATGATCAGGAGCTGCAACAGACTTTGCAAAGCTTTCAGCAACAGATGATGCAGAAGCAGCAGGCGGCCATGGCAAAGAAGCAGGAGGAGATGAAGGCGACGGCCGGCCAGAACAAGGCGGAAGGCAAGAAGTTTTTGGACGAGAACAGCAAGAAGCCCGGAGTCAAGACCCTCCCCAGCGGGTTGCAATATAAGGTTGTCAAAGAAGGTACTGGTGAAAAACCGAAAGACACCGATATCGTGACCGCGAACTATCGTGGAACATTAATCGACGGGAAAGAGTTTGATAGCTCCGAGAAGAATGGCGGACCAGTTAGTCTCCCGGTAAGCGGGGTGATCAAAGGTTGGTCTGAGGCTCTCAAACTGATGCCGGTTGGTTCGAAGTGGCAAATCTATGTCCCTGCCGAGCTGGGTTATGGTGACGAAGGCGCCGGCGAAGATATCGCCCCCGGATCCACCCTGATTTTTGATGTCGAATTGCTTGGCATCAAGAAAAACGCGAACACTGCCCCTCAAGCCGGACCAGCGCCGCAAGGAGCGCCGGCGACAGAATCCTCTCCCCCTGGTAAAAAGCCTGAGAATCCGTAATTTTTTTTGGAGTGCGTGCGACTCGTCGCCGCTTTGAGACCGCGCGGAGCGCGCCCCTCGGCAGATGGGCCTTTTTCCCTAGGCAATTCTTCTCTTCGTGGTTGGTCTTGGTGGGGGGGACGCGCTCCGCGAGCATTTGAAAGCGGCGACAAGTCGCACGCACTCCAAAACGCTCAATGGCTGCCGGCTTCTTTTCTTAACTGAACGTGAACTTCCCGGAGCTGCTTATCCGGCACACCGGTTGGCGAACCCATCATCAGATCGTATCCTCGGGAATTCTTCGGGAACGCGATCACATCGCGAATGCTCGCGGCCTGGGTAATCAGCATCAGCAGCCGATCCATCCCAACCGCGATCCCCCCGTGCGGAGGCGCTCCGAAAGTAAATGCCTGCAGCAAATGACCGAATAAGCGTTGTTGCTGCTCGGCGGAAATGCCCAATGCGCCAAAGACTTTCTGTTGAAGGTCCGGTTCGTGAATTCGAAGGCTGCCACCCGCGATTTCGACTCCGTTGAGAACACAATCGTAAGCCTCTGCGCGAACCGCTCCGTACTGGCCCTGTTCCAGCAATGGAATGTCTTCCGTTTTTGGCCGCGTGAATGGGTGATGCCGCGCGTTCCACTTGTTCTCGGTCTCCGAAAATTCCATCAATGGAAAATCGACTACCCAGAGAAACTTCAGTTCGTCCGGATCCTGAACCAGAGCGAGAAGCTCGGCAATCCGGAGACGGATGCGACCCAGCACCGTACAAGCCGTTTCCCATTGGTCTGCGCCAAAAAGCACGAGATCGCCTTCTTCAATCCCGAGGCGCTCTTGCAGAACCGCTTTTTCTCCTTCGGACAAAAACTTGGCAATTGGCGATTTCCATTCTCCTCCTTCCGCCTTAATGAACGCGAGTCCCTTTGCCCCGGCCGATCGGGCGAGATCAGTAAGTTCGTCGATTTGGCCGGTAGTGATCCGGGCGAAGCCTTTTGCGTTGACAGCTTTCACGACACCGCCTCGATCGAGGGCGCCGCGAAACACCTTGAATTCCGATTGCCGGAATGCGTCGCTTAAATCGACTAACTCCAACCCAAACCGCAGATCCGGTTTGTCCGTGCCAAAACGATCCATCGCCTCCTGGTAGGAGAGACGCGGGAAAGGCAAGGGGAGAGTAACGCCGCGAGTTGCGCGAAAAATCGCGGTGAAGAGGCCTTCGACCAGGTTGATGATATCGGCGACCTCGATGAACGAAGCCTCCAGATCAATCTGGGTAAGCTCAGTAATCCGATCGGCCCGGGGATCTTCGTCGCGAAAGCATTTCGCGATCTGGTAATAACGTTCGAGGCCGCCCACCATGAGCAGTTGTTTGTACTGCTGGGGGGATTGCGATAACGCATAGAAATGTCCGGGTATCAGCCGGCTGGGAACCAGGAACTCCCGGGCGCCCTCCGGAGTGCTCTTGGAAAGCACCGGTGTGTCGATCTCGATGAATCCGGCACGATCCAGGTATTCCCGAGTAGCCTTGTTAAAGGCGTGGCGGACCTGCAAATGCCGCAGCATAGCGGGGCGGCGGAGGTCGAGGTATCGATAAGTGAGACGAAGATCTTCGTTGGCGATCGAACCGTCGATCTGAAAAGGCAACGGGGCACACTGGTTCACGATGCGCATCTGTTCAGCGACCAGTTCGACTTCCCCGGTTGCCAGTTTCGGGTTTTCTGTCCCTGCCAGGCGGGCCGCGGCTCGGCCGCTCACTTGAATCACATCTTCATCACGAAGAGTTTGCGCCTCCCGGGCGGCCTCGGGAAACTCTTCGGGTCGAAAAACTACCTGCGTAATTCCTTCACGATCCCGCAGATCGATGAAAATGACGCCTCCGTGGTTGCGGCGCGAAGCGACCCAGCCGGCTAAGGTGACCTGGCGGCCAACGTCGGATGTTCGCAGCTCGTTGCAATGATGGGTTCGGTACATGATGGGGAAGGAGTCGGAGGGAGTGCCGGTGCCGGTGCCAGTGTCAGTGCCAGTGCCGGTGTCAGTGTCAGTGGTCAGTGATCGGTCATCGGCGATTGTTCATCGGCGATTGTTCATCGGCTATCGGCTATTGTCCGTGCCAGTTCTTCCGGAGCGATTATCTTTTCGCTCCGGTCGGACACCGTACGCACACGGACCAGTGGCCATTCGCGGCCGATGACAACGAGGACTTTTGCGCCCAGTGCTTCGGCCAGTTCAAATTGTTTGCCGACCTTCGTCGGCTGCAGCGGGTAGTCTAGAAAAACGCCTCTTTCGCGGAGAGACCTGGCGATTTCCAATGCCTCCGGTCGCCGATTTTCCTCAGCAATGACCAGATAGGCCGAGAGTGCATCGCGCCGAATCGCGGCGTTCGCGCGCTGACGGGTGTGAGGCAGTTCCTGCAGAAGATTGGTTAACACCAGGTCGCCAATGGCAAAGCCGGCTGCCGGTAGATCTACGGCGCCATCACTGATAGCGCTTACGAGGTTGTCGTAGCGTCCGCCGCCGGCAATCGAGCGATTTTCCCGCTGGCGATCGAACAACTCGAAGACCAGGCCGGTATAATAGTCCAGACCTCGCACGATCCGCAGATCGAGGTCGATAAAACCTTCCAGGCCGCGCCACTGCAGCTCCTGCCAAAGCGGTTTAAAGCCCGGGATCGCTTCCGGCGAGGTCTGGAGAAATGTTTCTACTTCGCGCACGGCAATTCCAAAGGCACCAAGCTTTTTTTCAATCGTCGCGGGCGGCTCCTTCTCCCACTTGTCAATCACCGCGAGAAATTCCGGCAAGCGCTCCGCGGCGCCCTGATGGCGAGCGAAGAATTCCGCCCACAACCGGCGGTCATTCAAGCGAACGGAAAAATCGTGCTGCGTTAAGCCGAAAGCTCGCAGCATCTCGACGGCCAAGGCAATCAGCTCAGCGTCAGCGCCTGGAGAATTGTCACCGAAGACGTCGCAATTTACCTGGTAAAACTCCCGTGCCCGTCCCTTTTGCGGACGTTCAAACCGGCAGAAGGCACCGATGCTGAACCACTTGAGCGGCTTGCGAAAGTCGCGCCAGCGGGTAGCCACGAGGCGGGCGACCGTTGGCGTCATTTCGGGCCGCAAACAAACGTCGCGACCACCTTGATCTACAAAGCGGAACAGTTGAGTCTTCAGTTCGTCTCCGCTCTTTTTTTTATAGAGCTCGGTCGGCTCGAGGAACGGACCCTCATATTCCTGGAATCCAAAGCGGCGCGCCACTTGCTGCCACGTTTCAAAAACATAGTTTCGAAAGGAGCAGTCTTCTGGATAGAAATCGCGGAAACCTGGCAGCCGTTGAATTTCCATGCTGAGAGCCGACAAGAACGCATTGAAACCAACGTTTTGCAACGCTGCCGGCATTACGAGAAGAATCACTGGCGCGCCACATACCTCTCTGCCATGTTGTCGGCCCCATGAATGCGAGAACACTGAAAGTAGGTTTGCTGCCCCAGAGTCTGGCGGTGTGCCGGTTGAAGCCAGAAGCGAGCGTGCCGGACTGGGCTTCGCAGGGAGCTTTCTCTTCAGTGACACGCACGACGGAAGAATTATCCGTGATCTGTGCGGCTGAACATGTTCCGCCAGATGCTTGTGCGAGCCGCGGCTGGCGAGCATTGAAAATCGAAGGACCGTTGGATCTGGAGCTCGTGGGAATTCTGGTCTCCATCGCGGTACCTCTGGCCCAAGCTGGTGTGGCCATTGTGCCGCTCGGCACTTTCGACACCGATTACATCCTGGTGCAGGGAGATCGCTTGGGAACGGCGGTGGAAGCACTTCGGGCCACTGGCCTGGAAGTAGACAGCCGGTAGGGAAGAGCGGTTTGAGCGGCCGTGCCAGTGCCGGTGCGAGTGCCAGTGTCAGTGCTAGTGCTAGTGGCCATTGGTCATCGGATTGGTGGTAGCTCCGGCATCCTGCCGGTTTAAAAGCTGACAAGCTGGAAGCTTATCCTACTTCCCATCGCATCGTTATTCTGGCCGAGGACGTCCTGGTTTTGCGGCGTCTTTCCGGTACGAAGACCAGAACCGGCATCCTGGGTCTGTCGGACTTTGCAAGAGCATCGGCAATCCTCGCTGGCTCGGTCTCCCGCCCCGGAGAGGTCTGAGATGGTCTGTCAAGTGTTTTGGGCGGAGTTATTCACGGCGCGAAAGGATACGGCGCGCCGGATCACCCGAAGGGCGATGGAAGGCTAAGCGATCTAATCATTTGACTTAATCAAATGATTGAATCAGCTTCCTTTCTATGGATCGTGTTCCTCGTGACGCTCGACAACGTCTCCTCGAGGCAGGGCGCGATGTCTTCGGATCGCTCAACCTCGAAGGCGCAACCACTCGGCAGATCGCCCAGCAGGCCGGCGTCAACCAAGCAGCGATCGCCTATTATTTCGGTGGTAAAGAGGGTCTGTACGAGGCGGTGATCAAGCAGCTGCTCTCGACTAAATTCGAACTGGTCCGCCCAACGGTCACCGAAGTTCAACGGCATCTGGCCGCTGGAATCCCGGGAAAGGCAGCAGCCCTGGCAATGTTGAAACAGCTGCTCTTCGTGCTGCTCGAGACGGTACTTACCCAGGGCGCGCACAGCACTTGGGCGCGGATTATCATGCGCGAACAGATGCAGCCGACATCTGCTTTCGATTTACTTTATGAACGCGCCATTCGTCGGGTTCACGAGACTGTCTCGACCCTTTTAGGAAGTGTCCTGGGATTACCGGCAACCGATCCGAAGGTGATTCTTCGTGCTCATATGCTGGTCGGGCAGGTTCTGATTTTCCTTTCCGGTCAGGAGACAATCCGGCGACGCCTATCTTTGGAGGTGTACTCCGCTGGGGAGGTCGCTTTGATTAAGGAAGCGCTCGCCGAGCAATTGGATTTGCTCGAAAAGGAATTCAAGGAGGATCGATGAAGAAGCGTCTGCTGATCGTTCTTCCCATATTGCTTCTTTTGGCCGCAGCCGGCTGGTTCGGCTACCAATGGTTTTTTCGCAAGCCAGCCCAAGGGCTCCAGATTTACGGAAACGTCGATATCCGCCAGGTCAACCTTGCCTTTCGCGTGAGTGGGCGCGTAGCGACCATGCAACGGGAAGAGGGTGATATCGTGCATGCAGGCGACTTGATCGCCACACTGGATCCCGGCCCGAACCAGGATCAAGTCAATATTGCGCGAGCACAGTTCCAGCAGGCAGAAGCAAATTACCAGAAGATGCTCAATGGCTTTCGGCCGGAGGAGATTCAACAAGCTCGGGCGCAGGTAGCCCTGGCCCAAGCAAATGTCGCCAACGCAGACCAGACTTTTGCCCGGCAAAATGCTCTTGCGCAGA
The DNA here is from genome assembly GCA_963731325.1 of uncultured Verrucomicrobiae bacterium. Lineage (GTDB taxonomy): Bacteria > Verrucomicrobiota > Verrucomicrobiia > Chthoniobacterales > JAFAMB01 > CAVSUL01. The sequence goes on along the minus strand of CAVSUL010000002.1, from coordinate 269,254 downwards.
CAAAGGTCATCGCCAAGCAAGACCTGGATAACGCTGTCGCCCAACGCGACACGAACGCGGCGCAACTCAAGTCGGCTGAAGCAAACCTGGCCCTGGAGCTGGCGGGAAATCGCCACGAGGATATCGATGCCGCGCGGGCCCAGATGGAGAATGCGCGGGCCGCCTTGCAGAACGCGGAACGGAACCTGGCGGACTGCCAATTGATCGCACCCTCAAACGGCGTTGCAATCACCCGGGCGGTCGAACCGGGCGCAATCGTCAGTGCCGGTACCACGGCTTACGTGGTGGCTCTGAATGAACCGATCTGGATTCGGACGTATATCGATGCGCCTGATCTCGGTCGCATTTATCCGGGAATGAAAGCCCTGGTTTTTACCGATACAAACCCGAAAAAACCGTATTCAGCGCAGATCGGGTTTATCTCTCCTGTCGCTGAGTTCACTCCAAAAACCGTCCAGACGCGCGAGCTTCGCACCGATCTCGTTTTCCGGTTGCGCGTGATTATCACCGATCCAGACCGTTATCTCCGGCAGGGCATGCCAGTGACTGTGCGTCTGATCGACTCATCTGGTCATCATGAAGCCGGCCCAATTCCCAACTGATCAGCAGCCGCTGGTACGTTTTCGCGGCTTGGTAAAACGCTTCTCCGAAAAGGGCCGGCCCGCTCTGGATAAGATCGACGGCGATGTTTACGGAGGCCGGATCACCGGGATTGTTGGACCCGATGGTGCGGGTAAGACAACTCTCATCCGGCTCATGGCTGGTCTGCTGCTCTCGACCGAGGGCGAACTAACCGTCCTTGGATACGATCCAGCGCGCCAGGCGGAGCAGATCCACGATGAATGCGGGTACATGCCGCAACGCTTTGGTTTGTATGAGGATCTCTCTGTTCGGCAAAATCTGAATCTCTACGCAGATCTTCAAGCAGTTACGGGAGAGGAGCGACAAGCGACTTTTGAACGGCTCCTCAAGTTCACCGATTTGCGGCGGTTTGAATCACGCAAAGCCGGGGCGCTTTCGGGCGGAATGAAACAGAAACTGGGTTTGGCGTGTGCACTGCTCAGCACTCCGCGACTGCTTCTCCTGGACGAACCGGGGGTCGGGGTGGATCCGATCTCCCGGCGCGACCTCTGGTCAATGGTCCAGGAGCTCGTTCAGCAAGGGATCGGTGTGCTTTGGAGTACTGCTTATCTGGACGAGGCGCAGAACTGTGACGAGGTGCTCTTGCTCCATGAAGGAAAGAAGATTTTCAGCGGTAAACCGGAGAAACTGACGGCGCGGGTCGATCATCGGACCTTTCTAATCGGCGTGTCACAGGACCGCCGACGGATTCTCGCCCAGGCGTTGCAGCGCAATGACGTTGTCGATGGAGTTGTCCAGGGGGATAATCTCCGCCTTGTTTTCAAGGATGAGCCACGAGAGTTCCAGCCCGCGGCCATCGGTGCGCCGGAGGCAACGCTTCGGCCGGTTAAGCCTCGTTTTGAAGACGCTTTCATCGACGCGTTAGGGGGCGTGCCCAAGGGTGAATCCGCTGTGGCAAAGGTTCTGCAGCCGTTACCGAAGGAGAAGAGGCCGGTGATTGAGGCGAAGAATCTGACAAAGCGCTTTGGCAATTTTACGGCAACTGATCGAGTTAGCTTCTCAGTCGCACGAGGCGAGATCTTCGGGTTGCTGGGTCCGAATGGAGCCGGCAAATCGACGACCTTCAAAATGCTTTGCGGCTTGCTCCGGCCGACCGACGGCACTGCTAAGGTCGCCGGATACGACCTGGCGCGCGCCGCGAGCAAAGCCCGGAACCGGATTGGCTACATGGCACAAAAGTTCTCGCTCTATTCGGATCTGACGGTGAGACAGAACCTCGAGTTCTTTTCCGGAATCTACGGACTCCGCGGCCGGCAGCAGAAAGATGCGATGGAGACAATGGTCTCGGTGTTCGGTTTCCGCGATCAGGTCGATTTGTCGTCCGGCCAGCTTCCCCTGGGTTATAAACAGCGGCTGGCCATGGCGTGTGCTTTGATGCACTCCCCGGATGTCCTGTTTCTGGATGAACCGACTTCCGGAGTTGATCCGATTACTCGCCGGGAGTTCTGGACTCACATCAACGCCTTGGTGGACAAGGGCCGAACAGTCATGGTGACGACCCACTTCATGGATGAAGCCGAATATTGTGACCGGATAGCCTTAATTTTTCGCGGCAAGATGATCGCGCACGGATCGCCGGATGAACTCAGGAAACAGGCGCAATCAGCCGATAACGCCAACCCCACGATGGAAGATGCTTTCATCGCTTTGGTACAGCGGTCCGATCATGAGGCAGCGAAAGGCGGCTAACAAAGATGCCCGGGACCAGACTCCACACTTTCAGTTTGCGCCGATTGCGTTCGCTTATCTGGAAAGAAGCGATTCAAATCGTCACCGACCCGAGCAGCATCCTGATCGCCTTTGTTCTGCCGGTGATGCTTCTGTTCCTCTTTGGGTACGCCGTTTCGCTTGACTCCACCAGGATCAGAGTCGGGGTCGTCCAGGAAAATCGGACGCCGGAGACGGAGAGCCTCGTGTCAGCTTTTCGCGGTTCGAACTATTTTATCGTTCAGGTTAGTCCCTCGCGGCAACGGCTGATGGACCAGCTCGTGGCGGGGCGCATCCGCGGAGTGATCGTCATTCCAATGGATTTTTCCCGTCAGCGATCGAACCAAGCCGGTCAACCAGAGATCCAAATTATTGCTGATGGCAGCGAGCCCACGACGGCAAATTTCGTGCAAAACTATAGCCAGGCCGTAATCGATTCCTGGCTGCAGCAATGGGCCCTGGAAACCGGCACGGCTGTTCCCGTCTCAGTAGATCTGGAGAGCCGCATGTGGTTCAACCCGTCGTTAGAGAGCAAAAACTACCTCGTACCAGGGTCGATCGCGATCATCATTACCATGATCGGTACGCTGCTTACCGCGATGGTCGTGGCTCGGGAGTGGGAACGGGGAACGATGGAAGCGCTCATGGCAACGCCGGTGCGTATCCAGGAAATCGTGCTTGGCAAACTGATCCCCTATTTTTGCCTTGGCATGGGTTCGATGCTGTTCTGCACACTTGCTGCGGTGCTGATCTTCCGGACGCCGTTTCGCGGATCCTTCGTCGCCTTGTTTCTTTTTTCCTCGCTCTTCCTCTTTACTTGCCTGGGGATCGGTTTGCTGGTCTCGACGCTTGCCAAGAGTCAATTCGTGGCCGGACAATTTTCGATCGTCCTCGGTTTTCTGCCGGCCTTGCAGCTGTCCGGATTCATTTTCGAGATCTCGAGTATGCCTCGCGTGATTCAGCTGCTGACCTATCTCTTCCCGGCTCGCTATTTTGTGCAGGGATTGCAGACGATTTTTCTGGCGGGGGATATCCGATCGATTCTGCTGACCAACGGAGCGATTCTAGCCCTCTTTGCTGCATTCATGTTCGCCCTGAATGCACGCGTGACCCGCAAACGATTGGAGTGACCGACGACCGATGTGGAACCGAATTAAAACGCTAGTGAAAAAGGAGATCCTGGCGGTCTTGCGCGATCCGCGTAACCGCATGGCGTTGATTGCACCGCCGCTGCTCCAGCTTTTCCTTTTCTCCTTCACGGGCACGCAAGACATCAAAAATATTCGGTTGGCAATCTTGAATCAGGACTATGGACAGCCGGCTTCCGAGCTGGTTCAACGCCTCTCCGCTTCTCCCAATTTCACCCACGTCTTTTTCGTTTCTTCGCCCGATAGACTACGGGACCTGGTGGATCGTCAGAAGGTCATCGTCGGGGTTACCGTTCCGCTCGACTTTTCGCGCCGTTTTGTCCGGAACGACAATCCTGCCGTGCAACTACTGTTAGACGGCCGAAAGTCGTCAGCGGCGCAGATCGTTCAGGGTTATATCTCCACGATTGTTACGCAGTTTGCCGGCGACGAAATCGGCTCGGATCCCTCGGGCGGCAGCGGGCCGGCCGTTTCCGTGGTCCCGATCAACTGGTTTAACCCGAACCTGGAGTATCTCTGGTTCACTGTCCCGAGCCTTGTCGTGCTGATCACCCTCCAAGTATCCATGAACGTCACCACCATGTCGGTACCCCGTGAACGCGAGATGGGGACTTTTGATCAACTGCTCGTTTCGCCATTAACTCCGACCGAAATCATGCTCGGCAAGATGTTGCCGGCTTTTCTTCTCGCCTTAACCGAGGCCAGCATCTTTGTCGTCTGCGCCATTTTGATTTTTCGGATTCCGTTTCGCGGGTCGATCGGCTGGCTTTACGTTTCCCTGATTATCTTTGTTTGCGCGATTGTGGGGATCGGACTCCTCATCTCAGCCATTTGCGCAACCCAGCAGCAAGCGCTTCTCGGCACAATGCTGATCCTTTTTCCGGGCCTGCTCATGTCGGGATACACCAGCCCGATTGAAAATATGCCTGACTGGCTGCAGCCCCTGACCTACCTGAATCCGCTCCGGTACATTATGGCGATTGTGAAGGGTATCTTTCTGAAAGACGTGCCTCCGGGAGTTGTCCTGCAGAATGTGTGGCCAATGCTGGCGATCGCCGTCGCTACACTCGGTTGCGCGAGCATCCTTTTCCGCCGCCGGCTCGGCTGACGGCCGAAAGCGGCAATAATTTTGGAGTGCGCGCGACTTGTCGCCGCTCTAAAATCCGCGCGGAGCGCGGCTCTGAGATCGAACGGATTCAGCAGTGCGGTAATCAGGGCGTGTTTCCGGTCTTCTTTTTTTTGAGCCGCGCTCCGCGCTGTCCGAAAGCGGCGACAAGTCGCGCGCACTCCAAAACGCTGATCATTGGTCATTGCTTTTCGGCTATTGCCTACCGGCTATCTCCTCATGCATCTTTCCCTTATGCCACGACCGGCCAAAAGAACCAAGATTGTCGCAACGATCGGCCCGGCGAGCGATAGCGAAGAGGTGCTCCGGCGGCTCATCGAAGCGGGTATGGATGTCGCCCGGCTCAATTTTTCCCATCGAACCGCCGAACAGGCAAAACCGCTGGTCGAACGGATTCGGCGCGTGGCCGACGAGCTGGGCGTGTTTATCGGTATCCTGGGTGATCTGCGCGGACCGCGGATTCGGGTGGGAGAAATGCAGAACGGGGCGATCGAACTCAGCAAAGGAAACAAGGTTACCCTCACTCCGAAGAGGGTAATCGGTATCCCGGAGAAAGTTTCGGTCAGCTTCAAAGGGTTGGCGAACGATGTCGCGCACGGCACGATTTTGCTTCTCGACGACGGGAATCTTGAGTTGCAAGTGGCTGAGCTTCCTCCCGGCGGCGAGGTGGTTTGCGAAATCCTGCGCGGGGGCAAGCTGGCGAGCAACAAAGGAATGAATCTGAAGAATCGCCTGGTTTCCTTGCCTTCCCTCACGAGCAAGGACTATCAGGATCTCGATTTTGCGGTGGAGGAGGAGGTCGACTTTCTCGCGCTCTCATTCGTGCAATCGGCGGCGGACGTCCGATTCCTGAAACAAGCGCTGGCGGAGCGCGGAGCGAACATTCCGGTGATTGCCAAGGTCGAGCGTCGAAACGCGCTCGAAGATATTCATAACATCGTAAAAATCAGCTACGGAGTGATGGTAGCTCGCGGTGATCTCGCGTTGGAGATGAGTTTTGAAGATGTGCCGATCGCGCAGAAGCAGATCATCGCCGCCTGCCGGCAGGCCGGCGTACCGGTCATTACGGCAACTCAGATGCTGGAGTCGATGATCAATTTCCACAAGCCGACCCGGGCGGAAGCTGCTGATGTCGCGAACGCTATCCTCGATGGGACGGACGCGGTGATGCTTTCGGCCGAATCGGCGGTCGGAAAGTTTCCGCGCGAAGCGGTCGCGACAATGGCCATGATCGCGGCGCGCGCGGAGGCGGCCTGGATCAATGGAGAGCTCCCGGCGCCGCCCGCCTTGGCGGACAGTCACGATTTGGATGCGGCAGTCGGGCAAGCCGCGCAGATGATTGCTCACGAGGTTTCCGCCTGTGCCATCGTCACCGCGACCGCTTCGGGAACTACTTCCAAGCGCGTGGCATGTCACCGCCCAAGGATGCCAATCCTGGCTCTCTGCCCGTCACGCGAGGTCTGCCGGAGGCTGACGCTTACCTGGGGAGTCGAGCCGCACCTGGTTCCGCCGCTATCGAAGACGGCGCAGCTGGTGCGCCTCAGTGCAGAAGCGGCGGTCAAGTCCCTCAAAACAGATCCGGAGGATGTTATTACCATTGTGGCCGGAACGCCTTACAACGTGCCGGGCAAGACCAATCTGATCAAGGTAGAAAAGATGGCCGATGCGTTGAAGGCCGAGGTGGGGAATTTTGGAGAATAGATTTTGGAGTGCGCGCGACTTGTCGCCGCTTTAAGATCCGCGCGGAGCGCGGCCCGGAGATCGAGCGGATGCGATAATCAGGGCGTGTTTCCGGTCCTGTTTTTTTAGCCGCGCTCCGCGCAGTCCGAAAGCGGCGACAAGTCGCGCGCACTCCAAAAACAGCCGCTCAGCGCCGAAATACCGGGCGCGGCTCAGGCTCCCTGGTCCGGCGAAGATGGGCTTTGCGAAAAGCGGAGCGCACCGGCTTCGCACCCTGCAGCAACGACCAGACCAGGCCGGTCCGATAGTTCTCGATGGCGAGGAGCACCATCCCCAGATCAATCCCAATGACGTCGGTATCATACCATTCGCGGTCGAGATTGCAGGCGTTGGCAAAGCCATATCGACCCCAGAGTCGGTCGCCGAGAATCGTATAGAAATCTCGAGCGGCCGAAATGCCGAGGGCAGGCACAAACATGATGGAACTGATCGCTCCCGTTGGAGACACCGTTCCGTCCGTCGGTCCGTTAGGGGCGCCGTACGCCGTGTATCCGTTGGGTCCGTCGCTGGCATTCAAGCCCCAAAAACCGGCGGTGTAGGTGAGGCTTTCGGCGGCGTGATCGCGGCAGAATTGCCGATGAATTTGCATTGCCTGGGTCGAGGAGGCCCAATAATCAAAACCCAGTTCATCCCGCCGATTCTGCAATGGAAAGAAGCAGTGGGGCATCTGGTGAATAAAAATAGGTCCCCCGGCCAATGACTCCAAGCCTCTGTAGTGTTGCAGCGGCCGGTCGATTGCCGCCCAGATCTCGGCCGCCAATGGGTCTCGCAGCACACCTAAACACAGAAGGTACAGCAGGATTGCTTCACTGTAGGAACCGTAGTTGTAAGATAGGAAGCCGGTTTCCGGCCGCCAACCGTGGGAGACGATTCTTTTTGCCGGCTCCGTTTGATTGTTGGTCAGTATCCATGGCCAGTCGAGGCGTTGGTAGAGCTCGTTTCCGAGCGCCGTGATCTCGGCCGCGACTGGATCAGCGGCGAAATACTGTACGCACACCAGAGCGCCGGCGACGAGGAGAGCGGTATCGATGCTGGAATATTCACTATTGTCGACGCGCGCGCCGTTGTCGTTGGAGATGAAATGAGGCATCCATCCGTGCACTTGCGGCATGGAGAGGAGAAAACGCAGAGTCGTCTCTGCCCGGTTGAGAGCGTCTTTCCGACCGAGCCATCCATGTTCGATTCCGATTGGCAACGCGGCCAATCCGAAACCGGTGGCCGCACATGAAGAAATAGTGTAGCGATCCGCCCCGAAATTGTTCGCACGATCGTTGACCAATCCAGTGATTGGGTGCGCTCTTTCCCAGAAGAAGAGAACCGCGCGTCGCTGGATTTCCAGCAGCAGCTGATCGTCACTGAGCGCTGGCAAACGGGTGGATCTCTCCTGCGTTCGTGCCATCCTCAACGGGGCGATCAGCCTTCCGAAATTACCTGGCGCAGCCCGTTGCGGCCCCGGAACGACTTACCGGTTCGTGGCGCGGGAGCCCATGCCGGTTCTGTTGCGGAGGACAGCAGTTCCGGCAATTCCTCGGGAATAGCTTGAAACCGGCTGATATCAAGGCTGCGATCATGCAACTCAATCAGCGTCTTGCGGTGGCCAATGCTGACTAACGTTGGACGCCAAGCCGACTGCAGCAGGCAGCAGAGGAGATCGGCTTCCGCCGATTCGTCCAACGCTGAGGTGGCCTCATCCAGAAAGAGCAGAGTTGGTTTGCTGAGGAAGACTCGGGCGAACGCCAGCCGCTGCTGTTCTCCCAATGATAGCCGCCGGGCCCAATTATCGGTGACTTCCAACTCGTCGGTGAGCGCTCCCAGACCGACGGCGTTGAGAACTTCGACCAGCCGCGCTCTGGGCAAAGTAGCGGCGGTCGCGGCGGGATACCGCAATGCGTCGGCCAGCGTGCCAAGGGGAAGGTAGGAACGCTGCGGAACAAAGAGCACTGCGCCCCTTGTCAGGTTAACGGTTCCCGTGGCAAACGGCCAAATTCCGGCGATGGCCCGGAGCAAGGTGCTCTTGCCTGATCCGCTTGGACCGGTAATGAGCAACGATTCTTCCGGCGCCACGGAGAAGGTCACATCCCGGAGCAGCGGTGTTCCGTCGGGCAGATGGACCGACACATTGCTTACCGCCAGACCGTGACCGCGCCGGGATACTGCCACTTGATCTTTTTCATCGGCGAATTCATGGATGGTCTGCAGATCATCCTCGAAGTTGCCCAGCCGCTCCGCAGCCGACTGCCAGAGAGCAATATCGCTGTAAGAGTTCACGATAAAGGAAAGGGACGTCTGCACATACGCGAATGCATTGACGACTTGCATTAAACCGCCCCAACCAATTTGCCTGGCAAAATAGCGGGGCGACACCACCATGAGTGGGAACACAACGGCGACCTGGTTATAGCCCATCGTAAATCCGGTGAGAGACCGCTGCCGTTTCATGATCTGCCGAACGTTGCGGGCGACGTTCCCAAAACGCTCGCGCAGATGCCTGAGTTCAACCGGTTCGCCCCGGTAAAAGGCAATGCCCTCCGCGTTCTCGCGCAGCCGGACGAGACTGAACCGGAAATCAGCCTCGTAGCGCTGGTGCAGATAGTTCAAGGGAACGAGCGACCGGCCAATCTTCGTTGTTAGCCACGTCCCGATGGCCGAGTAGATCAGGGCTGCCCAGAGGAGGTAGGCCGGGATATGGATCGTTTGCCATTTTCCCAATGGTATGTCGGCGGAGCCCGACAGCGTCCAGAGGATGATCAAGAATGAGGCGACCGAGACGACGGAAGAGACCAGACCGAAGAAAAGGTTCAAAAAAATCATCGTAAAACGATCAAGATCTTCCGCGATGCGTTGATCGGGATTGTCGGTGGTTGCGCTGTCCAACTCCAATTGGTAGTAAGCGCCGTTGGCCGACCAGCGGGTGAGAAAACGATCGGTCAGCCACGCTCGCCAGCGAATCTGCAACATTTGCTTAAAATAGATCGCACAAACCGACATCGCGATCGCCAGAGCTACCAGTACGCAGAAAACGCCAAGCTGCCGGAGCAGATCGCTGCTCTGGAAAGCTTGGAGTGCGTTATAAAAATGGTAGTTCCACTGGTTGATCTGGACGCTGGTGTAAACGGTTCCCAGGTTCAGGGCGAGGATAGTCAACAGGAGAGCCCAAGCGGACCATTTCTCTCCCGAGGTCCAGTAGAGTCTGATCAGGCGCCAAGCCGCCCGTAACCCGCGGCGCTGGGCATTATTTCCCTTCGACCCTCTCGTGGCGATCTTCCTTACGGGCAAGCTGATCATTCAAGCGTAACTATTTGGGAGATTGTTAGCGAGACTTTTTCGCTGTCTTCCTAAAAATATTTCGTGTTAGAGGGTGCCCGGCGAGTCGAAGGCGAGCACCGCCAAGGCATCCGGGAGCAACGTAATCGATAATGTGCGGTCGGCGATTTCGACAACCTCCGGAAGCGGCAACTCGGCTGCTCGTCGAAGAATCGCTTGTTGTTTCCGGCTGGGAAAACGTGGGCGCCCCATCGCTTGCCACGTCTTCAACGGAGAACCATGATCATCGTCCACGAGAAAGATCGTGGCTTGCCGAGGCGCTTCCCTGGCCCATCGGATCTGGACAGTCGTCGGTTCTCCAGGCTGACCCGGGGCCCGATAATTCCAAAGCGCCAGTACGAGCCGCCCGTCGCGGGAACGTCGGGTCAGTATTGCCGAATCGCTCTCCACGGCAATTTGTTCGATCGCCAAGCCGGTGCAGAATTTTGAAAGCATTAAACGACGCTTTCGGGATCGAACCCGTTGCAATCAAGCCAAAGCCACTGGAGAAAACGCTGCGGAACACGCCGCCCTCTTCGAAAAAAGCATCCGTAAAGGTCCAGTAGGACATCTCGGTGACAATTCCTCCCGAGCATTGTCGAATGTTGTTGGCCAGCCACGCGCCGACATACGGTGAGTCCAATTGGACCCCGTCAAAGCCGGCATTGTATTCGCTCCAGATGATGGGCAACTCCGGTTTGCGCGAGGCTCGCACTTGCTCGTAGACTTTGCGGGCAGCGCGGCTGACGAACTCTGCTTGAGGGATCTCTTCCGCGCGGCCGAAAACGTTCAAGGCCGGATCGTTCGGATAAACATGCGTGGACACAAAGTCCACCGGCACGTCATGCTCGACGCAGTGCTCGATAAAGCGATCTATCCAGGCCGCTTGCGCAGTGGCTGGACCTCCTACTCGCAAGCGGCGATCAACCGCTTTCACCGCCGCGGCGGTGTTGTCGTAGAGCGCGTAATACGTTTCCTCTTTGGGCTCGCCGGTCCAAAAATCAATGTTTGGTTCGTTCCAAACTTCGAAGAACCACTGTTCGACAACGTCGGTGCCATACCGCTGCACCAGGTGCTCGACAAACTGAAAAACCAGCTGATACCACTGCCGCGGATCGCGCGGGGGCGCCACATTCGGATGATACCAGAACGGGTGCGTGCTCGCTTTTTCCGCCATTTCTTCGGGCATGAACCCGAGTTCGACAAAAGGATACACACCGATCTCGAGCAGACCGTCGTAGATCAAGTCGACCTTGGTGAAGTTCAGATCGAGGTTGCCGTTCGCGTCTTGTCCTCCATAAATCCCAACCTCGTGACCGAAAATCCCGTGGAAGCGGATGTACCGCACATCAACGATCTTTCGCAGAGCCCGCAGATCGTTGCGCCAACCCTCACAAAGTGTGACTGGCGCGTGGCCCGAGCCGAAAATGTGTTCCCAAAAATGCGGTAGTGGGGTACAGGGCCGGGCGGGATCGAGATGGAGTGTCGACTTTTTCAAGAAAGCGTGGGTGGCGTCCTTCGCGCGTGCCCATAATGTCTTTTATCGGCGGGCAGGTCTAAAAGTTTATGGGTGTTCGTGCTGATGCAGAACTGTCGGGGCATGGACAGTGCCGGTGCTAGTGCCAGTGCCAGTGCTAGTGCCATCAGGCTAGTGCTAGTAGTCTAGTGGCTATAGGACGTATGGGACCTATAGGACCTATGAGAATACGCGTCGCTGGACCCTGGCACTGGCACCGGCACTGACATCGGCACTGACATCGGCACTGACACTGACATCGGCCCTGGCGCTCTCTCAGAGCTGCTGGACGCTGTAGCCGGCCCGTTTCAAAGCCTCCACAACTCCTTGATCTCCGACGAGATGACCCGCGCCGACAATCACCAGATAGTTCTCGGTGGCTTCGGCGAAACGCTCGATTTCGGGAAGCCACTTCAGATTACGCTCGGCAAAAAGGATCCGGAAGCTCGCCGGATCCTTTTCTTCATGCTGGTTGAGGAGTCGATCCAGTTCACGAACCTGACCGTTTTGCCAGGCAAAGACAAGGGCGCCAACCCGCTGCGAGTAGGCGGGCAAGGAAAGCAAGGTATCGATCAGATACTGCTCATCGTGCTGTTCATCCAACGAACTGAAGATACCTGCCTGGTCGCGTAAGGTCTCCAATCCTATAACGGGTTTGCCGTGGGCTAACGCCTGTCGGTAAAAGTAGAGGTCGACTCCAAGATCGTCGCGGTAACCGAGCATTTGGAGATAGCGGGCACTCAGTACTTCGGCCAGAAACCAGGGACGAAATTGCTGTACGCGGTCGAACGATGTACCCAGTGTCGGCAAGATGCCCTTCAGAAACCTTTGGGATTCCGGAGTCAGATGATCAGATAAGCGGTCGCCGGGCGGGTAGAAACCGGTGCGCTGAAATTCGTGATGGAGACTCGTGGGCGTAAGTGTGCGCAGGTTTATTTCAAAAACGAGGCGTTGTGAATCGTCGAAAGCCGCCTGCAGTTTACGGTTGAGAGGATAGGCACTCCGCGGGAGCACATGAATAGAGCCGAGCAAATAAACAGTGTTTGTCCGGCCTTTGACTTTCCAGAGCGCGGCCTTCTGGTTCGTACCCGGGCCGGGGCCGAGACAAGAAGCCAACAGAACAACGGTCGCCAGCAATAGAGTGAATCCAAAGCGGCGGACGTACGCCTGCGCCGGGCGAAACTCCTGGTCGATCATCAACACACTCCGCAGTCACTGTACGCTCACGGTTGGTGGTAGTGCCAGTGCCGGCCTGAGCGTAGCGCGGACGGCCTCGGGTCTGTTCGGACATCATTGTAGAATAAGCTTCCAGCTTGTCAGCCTCTTTGGACCGGCAGGATGCCGGCGCTACCTGCGGTGCTTCTGTTCTTGCGATTTTGCTGGAACAGGTCCAACAACTTTTGATGCAAACTGACCGGAGGACCATCGAACAGCCGAATGTGGGTCGGTTCTCTTCCCGTCGCGGCCTTCGGTGGATCCTGCTGCTGCTTTTCCTGGTCCTGATTTTGACAGGGTTTGCGTGGTACTATTTCGATCGTCGACCGATTGCTTCGAGCGGCGGTCTCTACTTTTTCGACAAGCTAGCTTTGAATGTCCCGCGCTACGCGCAAGGCGACGCCCGTTGGCGCGATCAGCTTCTTGCGTTCGGTCCGACCACTGTCGGGGAGGAAGGGTGCGCGATCAGTTCCGCTGCGATGGTGCTGGCATTCTACGGATTTGAGATTGATCCCGGAAAGCTCAACCAATTTCTTCTGACGCGGAGCGGATACACGCCACAAGGCTGGCTGTATTGGGAAAAAGCAGCCGAGTTTCCCCCGGGCCGCGCTCGTAAAGCCTATGAGGATTTGCCTTCGTATTTCCTGATCGACAGTAATTTGTTGCGGGGCAACCCGGTGATTATCCGCCTTCATCTCCCGAGCGGGATTACTCATTTTGTCGTGATCGTTGGAAAGCGTGGTTTCAACTACTTGATTCAGGATCCGGGGTCCGGCGGCTCAGAGGGGATCTATCCACTTCGTCGCCTGGCGCCTAAAATTGAGGCGCTGCGTTTTTACGAGAAGCTGTAGCGGCGGTTATTCGATGTCCGGGATCTCACACAACTTGCGCCTGGTTGGGGTGCTTGCCTCGACAGCCGATGTGACGGTGGCCCTTACGGGTGGGCTTGAGCCGGTTGATCTATGTGAGCTGCGTTTGGACCTGCTGGGTTCTCTCGCTGGTTCTGTGACTCAAGAAAAGGAGATTGTCGCCAAACCCCTCATCCTGACTGCGCGCGACCCGGCGGAGGGCGGCGCCGGTGAACTTAGCGCAGACCAGCGACGCCAACTGCTAGAAGACTGGCTCCCCTTCGGGCAATACATCGATGTCGAATGGCGAAACCTGGATCGGTTTTCGGGCCTGTGTGCGCGCGCGAAACAGCTTGGCCAGACTCTCATCGTCTCCAGTCATTATATGGACAAACCGCCGTCACGACGCGAACTGGAACAGCGAATTCAGGATTGTCCCGAAGACGCAATTTTCAAAGTGGCTTGCCGAATAGGTCGCTGGCAGGAACTGCGTGTGCTCGTCGATTTTCTCGAGTCGCAGGCCGGGCGACCGGTCGCAATGCTCGGGATGGGCCCTTTAGGGAAACTATCTCGTCTGGTATTTGCGCTGCTCGGCTCAGAGTTGATTTATGTTTCACTCGGCCAGCCGGTGGTCACCGGACAGTGGGACGCGGCCAGTTTCCGCTCGGTGGTGAGTTCGTTGATGAGCGGCTGAGGGCTAGTGCCAGTGCCAGTGCGAGTGTCGGTGCTAGTGCCGGGCCTATGGGACCTATAGGAATATGCCGCGCTGGGCCCTGGCCCTGGGTCTCCCGGCACCAGGTCACTCCGTCAGGATTCTCTCGGGCAGGACTTCGTTCTTCTCGTTCAGCACGATGATCCTCGGCGAGTGTGTGCGGGCTTCTTCCGAGTCGAATAAACCAAAGCTCATGACCGTTAATCGGTCGCCAGGCTTGCCGAGATGAGCAGCTGCGCCGTTGAGTTCGATCGATCCATGACCGCGCCCGCCGTAGATAACGTAGGTTTCGAACCGCTCGCCATTAGCCAGGTTACCCACCAGGATCCGTTCATATTCTTCGAGTCCAACCTGCTCCGCCAGATCGGCTGAAATCGTCAAGCTTCCCTCGTAGTTGAGGTTAGCCGCCGTTACAACCGCGCGGTGGACTTTCGATTTCAAGAGGGAGATTTGCACGCGCGGAAAATACTCTAGCCTGCATCGCTCGCAAATCTCAGGGATTTGCGAGCGATGCAGGCTCTTCAGTTTTTGTGAAACAGTGCGGCGAAGGCGCCGTCGTAGCCATCCCTGCTCGGGCACACGGCTTTGCTCGACACGAATTCGAGCATTGACGCACTGGTCTTGACTCGCTCGACGACTTCCTCGTTTTCTTCCGGTTCCAAGCTGCAGGTGCTGTAGACAAGCCGACCCCCCGGCTTCAGGTAAGGCAGCACTGCCTCCAGGATCCGCAATTGGAGCCGCTGCATTCGCAGAAAATCGTGGACGGTTAATCGCCACCGAACGTCGATGCGGCGGCGGATGACCCCGGTGTTGGTACAAGGAGCGTCAAGCAGCACCGCATCGAAACTATCCGGACCGAAAGGAGGGGGATTATGGAGCCAATCGATCAGCACGATTTCCGCGTTGGCGACCCCGAGGCGGTTAAGGTTGTGCTCCAGGCGGCAAAGTCTGCTCTTATCGTAATCGCAAGCGCTGAGGCGTCCGCGATTTTTCATCAATTGCGCCAGGTAACCGGCCTTACCGCCGGGGGCAGCGCAGGCGTCCAGAACGGTTTCTCCGGCCTGAGGAGCGAGCAAGTCACACGGCATCAGGGTGCTTGGGTCCTGCACGTAAGCCACCCCGGAGGTCAGCCAGAAGAGCGGCAGCCGATCGACCTCGAAGCAATCTTCGCGCTCCGGCAGAAATTTCGTCTCGGGCAGGCTTTCGAACAGTTCACCCGGGGTCACTCGCAACCGATTGGTCCGCACGTAGATCCGCGCCGGCTGGTTGTTCCATTCGCAAAGCTGTTCCGTCTGTTTTTCGCCGTAATGGGCCACCCATTTTTGCCAGAGAAATTCCGGGTGCGAGTAGCGAATGAAAGGAGGGGAGCGCTCCAGTTCTTCCAGTACGTGTGACCGCTCGGCAATCGCTCGGCGCAGCACCGCATTAACCAACGTGCGCGCGGGTCCGGCAATATTGACCGTCTCATAAACGGCGGCATGATCGGGGATGCGCATTTTGTAAAGCTGGTAGATGCCGAGACGCAACACCTGGCGCGTCGGCATATCCAATCCGGTCGGGCGGAATTGCTGAATCACAAAATCGAGCAGGGACCGGTGGCGAATCACCCCGTAGAAAGTCTCCGTAACGAAGGCGCGATTGACGTTATTCAGGCCGGAGTGTTGAAGCGTCTGATGAAGCACTTCGTCGGCAAATTCCCGACCGGACTCCCAGCGCTGCAGTGCGGTCAAGCAGCATAAACGCGGGTTCTTGCCGGACATAAAGCCTCGCGGGGTCCCGTTGGGTTATCGTGATATTCGAGGCGCGAAAAGGTGCGGGACGGCTCATTATAACTTCCACAAGTCGCCTTCGGTTGCCAACTTTTTCGGCAGCCTGCATCGCCTGCAAATCCCTAAGGATTTGTGTGCGATGCAGGCTCAGCTGTTCCGCGGCCGATCCCGTGATAACGGAAACCAAGCTCTCTCATGGTGGCTGGGTCGAAGAGGTTGCGACCATCGAAAACGATTGGAGTGTGCATCCGCCGGAAGACTTCCTGCAGGTCGACTTGGGAAAATTCCAGCCATTCGGTCGCCACGACCAGTGCTTCGGAACCCTCAACCGCTTCCAAGGCTGAATTGGCGAATGTCGCTCCCTTGCAGAGATTCCATTCCTGGACCTTTGATACTCCTTTTGGATCGTAAGCAGTGATTGCCGCTCCCTCGTTGAGGAGATCATTGACCAGGTCAATGGCCACGGAGTTGCGGACATCGTCGGTGTCGGGTTTAAACGTAAGACCCCAGACCGCGATCCGTTTGTCCTGAAGCACCCAGAGAGTATCCTGGATCTTTTTGAGGAACTGGGCACGCTGACTCAGGTTGATCCTCTGCACTTCCTTCAGTAGATGAAACGGCACGCGGAGTTGCTCGCTGATCGCAATAAAAGCGGCGATGTCCTTCGGGAAGCAGGAACCGCCGTACCCCAGGCCGGCGTTGAGGAAAGGACGACCAATCCGCTTGTCCGCGCCTATGCCGTCCGCCACCATCTCGACGTCAGCGCCGCTCGCTTCACAGATCGACGCGATTGCGTTGATGTAGGAAATCTTCAGGGCTAAAAAAGAATTCGCGGCATGCTTGATGAGCTCCGCGCTGTTAATGTCCGTGACCATGATGGGAGCCATGAATGGCTCATAGACTTTTTTCAGCAGGTCAAGCGCGCGATCGCTGTTCGAGCCAATGACGATCCGGTCGGGGTTCATGAGATCGCTGACTGCGCAACCTTCGCGCAGGAATTCCGGGTTGCTCACCACGTCGAAGGGAACCCCGGCGCGGTTGTAGCGGCGAATGGTGTCCGCTACCTTTTCTCCGGTTTTTACCGGCACGGTGCTCTTATCGACGATGACCCGATACTCTTTCAGGACTCCGGCGATATCTCGCGCGACCTTCTCAATGTAGGTCAGGTCAACACTGCCATCGGCTCGGGGAGGAGTAGGAACGGCGATAAAAACGATTTGGGCGTGATCGACCCCGTCTTCGATCTGACTGGTGAATCGAAGACGCCGGGCGGCGACATTCCGATGAACAACTTCCTCCAGTCCCGGTTCATAGATCGGGATCTGGCCGAGCCGCAACAGGTCAACCTTCCTCTGGTCGTTGTCGATGCAAATGACCGTGTGACCGACATCGGCCAGGCACGCCCCAGTGACCAGTCCAACATAACCGGATCCTATGATGGCAATTTCCATACCTTGCAATCTAAAATGAGCCTCTCAGATAGCGTTGTCCGCGCTTTTGTCCAGCGATTCTCGCGAAGCGAAGGTGTTGTTACCGGCGGCTCGCTGAAAACTCATACGTCGTTGCGCTCGAGGTGTGGCGCCGACTCACACCATCGCGCGTCACCTGCCGTGTTTGCCGCCTTCGCGTTGCTCGCGGTGGAATGCCGGTGGATCACTCGCCGGAAAGGTCTCCTCGAGCGCTTCGTCTATTTGATCGGTGTCCGACTGGTCGTTTTCTGAGCCTTGTCGCGGCTCGTTCTTCTCATCGTTCTGATCCTGCTCTTCTGGATACGACATGTTGTTTCCTCGGGTTTCTGCTGATTGATCAAAGCACACGCAGCGGACTGGCCGCCGGCAAAGTAATCTCGGATTGCACCCATTTCATCGATTAGTTGGACGTTGAAGATTGGGATGGGTGAGTCGAATATCCAGTCGATGGCGGCCAGATCGAAAGTCACGGTTGAGGTGGACGGCCGCACCCTGGAGCTCTCCAACCTTAATAAGGTTCTTTATCCGGAGACAGGGTTCACCAAGGGCGAGGTAATCGAATACTATACCCGGATCGCGCCGGTGCTTTTACCGCACCTTGCTCGACGTCCGATCAGTCTGAAGCGGTATCCGGAGGGAGTGGACGGCTTCTTCTTCTATGAAAAACAATGCCCATCGCATCGCCCGCAGTGGCTGCGAACAGCGACAGTGCTCAGCGGAAGAAGAGAAGGCAAGATCGATTATTGCGTTCTGGACGATCTGCCCTCCCTGGTCTGGGCGGCGAATCTGGCTGATCTGGAACTTCACACCTTTCTGCATCGTGCTCCGGCCATCGAGAAGCCGACTATGCTCGCATTCGACCTCGATCCGGGGCCGCCGGCTAACCTCATCAACTGTTGCCGGGTAGGTCTCTGGATCCGAGACTTGCTGAAAGACGTCGGACTCGAGTGTTTTGCCAAGACATCCGGATCGAAAGGACTCCAGGTGTACGTTCCATTGAACACCGCAACGAATTACGATCGGACGAAGGACTTTGCGCGCGAACTCGCCTTGCGCATGGAGCGAGAGCATCCTGACCAAGTTGTCTCGAAAATGGCCAAAAATTTGCGGACCGGAAAAGTGTTCGTGGATTGGAGTCAGAACGATGACCATAAAACGACCATTTGCGTCTACTCGCTCAGAGCGAAGAGTATTCCTTCGGTATCGACTCCGCTGAAATGGGATGAGGTGGAATCGGCAAGTTCGGCCCGGGGTAAGCGCGTCCTGCAATTTGGGCCGGACGAAGTGCTTCGACGAGTTGAGAAATACGGAGATCTTTTCGCGCCGGTATTGAAATTGAAACAGAAATTACCCAGAGCGGCGATGAAAGTTTGATGAGAAAGGGTATGTATGGACCCAGCAGAAGAGCCGGTGCAGGAGCCAAGAGAATTTCTGGAAGAGGAGGTCGAACCGGGAGTGAATGAATCGACGACTGACCCATTGACCGAACCGCCCGCTTCGCGCGGTTTTGAGGTGCCGCGAATCACGCCCGACCTCGATGAGGAAGATGCGCGCACTGAGCCGCCCGAGGAGCGAGAAAGTTACGGTACGGCCAACGACGAAGTACTCGAAGAGGGAACGGAGTTGTAGGCTGCGTTGAGAAGTTCGGTGACCGTTAGCTCCGTCTCTGTGACGGTAAATTCACAATCTTGATCGCGAAAACCGTTGCCGGACGCGCTTTGATACAGGCGAGTTTATCACACGGACGCCGCATCATCGACCTCTGACTAAATACGGCCAGGCTCGAGTTCAAAAAGGCGTCCGACGACCTCGGGGCGCCTTTTTTGGGTGCGCGCGACTTGTCGCCGCTTTCTGACCGGGAATATTTCCGCCGCTGGCGGCCTCAACTGATCACTGTATATTCGATGATCAAGCAATTCCTTGGCTTCTTGCTGGCCGGCGCCCTGATTTTGGGCGGCGCAGCCTGGGGTCAAATTACGCTAACAAAGGATATGTCAAAACTTTCGCAGAACGAGCTGAAGCAAAAGCTGACGCAGGAACAATATTATGTCACTTGCCAGGATGGGACTGAACCACCCTTTCACAACGCCTATTGGAATAATCACGCCGAGGGAATCTATGTCGACGTAATTTCCGGTGAGCCGCTGTTCAGTTCCAAGGATAAATTCGATTCGGGGACAGGATGGCCGAGCTTTACTAAACCAATTAGCGAAGCGGCGGTGAAGGAGAAAACCGATTCCAGTCTTGGGATGGATCGCAGCGAGGTTCGCGGCGCAAAGAGCGATGCGCATTTGGGGCATGTCTTTGACGATGGCCCGAAGCCGACTGGTCAGCGGTTCTGTATGAACTCGGCATCGCTTCGGTTCGTGCCAGTCGATCGCTTAGAAGCGGAAGGCTATGGTGAATACCTCAAGCTGTTCAAAAAAGAGGGCAAGTGAGGTTTTTGTCGTGATCAAAACGATTACTTTTTTGGTCGCTTGTACGTTTGGACTCTCTAGCTTTTCTTTTGGACAAATGATGGATAACAAAAGCGCGGGAATCACCGAGACCGCAGTGTTTGGAGGCGGTTGTTTCTGGTGTCTGGATGCCCAATTCAAGTTGCTGGATGGCGTGAAAAAAGTGACGTCCGGTTATGCCGGAGGCACCACGAAAAATCCGACTTATGAACAGGTCTGTAGCGATGAAACCGGGCATGCCGAAGTGATCAAGGTGGAGTTTGATCCGGCGAAAATCAGTTACGCGGATCTGCTCCGAAAATTTTTCCTGGCTCATGATCCGACGACATTGAATCGGCAAGGCCCTGATGAGGGGACACAATACCGCTCAATTATTCTGTATGCGGACGACCAACAGAAAACGGTCGCCGAGCAAATCAAAGCAGAAGCTCAGAAGAACTGGCCGGACCCGGTTGTAACCCAGATTGTCCCGCTCAAGGAGTTCTACGCGGCAGAGGATTATCACCAGGATTATTTTGCCAAGAATCCTCAGGCCGGGTACTGCCGGCTGGTCGTTGCGCCCAAGGTCCGGAAATTTGAGAAAGAACTGGAGAAGGAAAAAGGCCAGGTGGAGCGCTGAGGGGGCGGAGGTGTTATGGAGTGCGTGCGACTTGTCGCCGCTTTAGGATCCGCGCGGAGCGAGGCCAGGACCCAGGATCGATCTGCGAAGTGCTTCGCTCTCCTCCGCGAAAAGAATCGTTAGCCCGTTATGCGGAAAAAACGGGGATTTTGTTCTCGTTTTGCCCGCCTTCCGCAGAGGATATCAAGGGCGAAGCCTTGGCTAGCTGGTAGGCGCGCTCCGCGCGGTCTCAAAGCGGCGACAAGGCGCACGCACTCCAAGATGCTCCTGCCCGAACTGCCGCGCGTTAGAGTGGAGAGACACGTTGCGAGACAGCGGCCTGCCGGAACAGATAGAAGAGCATTACCCCACAAGCTGGAAGCTTATCCTACGGACGCCTTTCCAGGTCGTTTCCGCTTTGGAACCTTGACCGTCGCGAGGGACACGTTGAACATGCGGCGCAATGACAGCGGGTTTCTTCAAAGAATCGGTTTTCATCGGGTTTACGGCTTTCCTGCTCATCTCTGAATACCCAGCACTGAGCCGGGATCTCAGCGCGCCGTTGACTCCTTTCGGGCAAAGACTTACACCCACCGCGGCGCCCGGAGCACGCCTGGAATATTTGAATCCCGGGTTGCCGGATTTTCCCGACCGCCCGGCCGGAGGAGCGATGACTTGCCTCGTGAGTCCAGATCGGAAAACGTTGCTGGTTTTGACGAGCGGGTACAACCAATTCAGAGACAAAACAGGAAAAGTGCTGTCCGGAAATTCCGAGCAATACGTATTCATTTTCCAGATCGATGACCACACACCCGAAAGAAAACAGGTTCTTCGGGTGCCGAACACTTTTGCGGGCGCGGCTTTCAGCCCGGATGGCCAAAGCTTTTTTGTCGGTGGAGGATGCGACGATAACGTTCATGTTTATCGCCGCCAAGCCGATGGGTCTTGGGCCGAAGCGGGACTCCCGATCAGCCTGCACCATCCAAAACCCAAAGCGAAGCCTGGCAGTGTTGACCCGGTTACGGGCGGTCTAGCGGTCACGAATGACGGCGCCAAGTTGGTTGTCACCAACGTTTATAATGATTCGCTCTCGGTGATCGACCTGGCCAGCCAACAGGTGAGCGAAATTGATTTGCGCCCGGGCGGACAAGACCCAGCTCAAGCCGGTGTGCCGGGTGGAGAATATCCTTATTGGGTCACTCTGAAGGGAACGGGAACGGCTTATGTGTCGAGCATGCGGGACCGCGAGATCGTAAAGGTCGGGTTGGCGGGAACTCCCCGAGTCGAAAAGCGTATCAAGGTACCGGGTAACCCGAATCAGATGGTGCTCGAGCCAAAGCAACAGTTTCTCTACGCGACTGCCGATAACAGCGATCGCCTGCTCGTGATCAACACGCAAACCGATCAACTAGTGCAGGTTATCCCGACTGTGCCGGCGCACTTGGCCGCCAATCTTCGCCGTTATAAAGGTATCTCACCGAATGGGCTGGCCTTAGCGCCAGGAGGTGACCGGGCCTATGTCACCGACGCGGGCGGCAATGCCGTTGCCGTGATTACCGGCCTGCCCGAGGCGGGAAAGTGCATCGGTCTGATTCCAACGACCATGTGTCCATACGCGATCGCGACCAGTCCTGACGGCCAGTGGCTGTATGTCGTCAGTGGCCGGAGTGTTTCCGGACCCAATCCGGGTTTTTTTAAAAGCAGGGGCGAAAACCAGTATGTGGAGCAATTACAGCGTTCAACGCTCCTCTCGCTCCCGGTGCCGGCGGATGCGGTCCTGGAGAGTCTTACCAGACGGGTAGCCGAAAATGATGGTTTCGAGAAGGCGCCAGGAAAAGCAGATCAACTGCTCATGGCTGAACTGCATCGGCGCATCAAGCACGTTATCTATATCATCAAAGAGAATCGTACCTACGACCAGATCCTCGGTGATCTAGGCAAAGGAAACGGTGACCCTGGCATCACGGAATTTGGCCGGGCAATCACGCCTAACTTTCATCAGTTGGCACGTCAGTACGTCGATTTGGATAACTTCTTTGATTGCGGCGACGTGAGCGCAGACGGATGGCCCTGGAGCACAGCTGCCCGGGAAAGTGAATTTGGTCGGCGGGCGGTTCCGTTGAACTATTCGGACCGGGGTACGACCTACGATTACGAAGGCACGAACCGCGAGATCAATGTTGGGCTGGCGACCGCGCAGCAACGAAAAGCGGTTAACCCCGATTCTCCGGATGATCCGAACCTGCTGCCGGGAACGGCCGATGTTGCGGCCCCCGACGGTCCGGAAGGGACTGCCCCGGAACAGGGTTATCTCTGGAATGCGGCACTCCGGGCGGGACTGACCGTTCGCAACTACGGTTTTTTCTGTGACCTGTCCCGGTACAGCGCTGAGTCAAGCAGCCGCATTCCCCGAGAACGCGATCCGGCGGGAAAACAATTGGTGGTGGCTTTTCCCACCAAGCCCGAGTTGGCCGCTAACTGCGACCTTTACTACCGGGGATTTGATACGGGTTTCCCAGATTATTGGAGAGAGACTGAATGGGAACGTGAGTTTTCGCAGTTCATCAAGGACGGGAAGCTGCCCTCGCTGGAGCTTGTCCGTTTGGGGAATGATCATACCGGCAGTTTCCGGGAAGCGATTGACGGAATGAATACGCCGGAACTGCAGCAGAGCGACAATGACTATGCCGTGGGGCGGCTCGTGGACAGAGTCGCGCACAGTCCGTTTCGGTCGGACACGCTCATTTTTGTCATCGAAGACGACGCACAGGCCGGGGCGGACCATGTCGATTCACACCGATCGACAGCTTATATTGTGGGACCGTACGTGAAACAAGGTGCGGTGATCTCTCGATTTTATAACACGGTCACTCTGCTGCGAACCATTGAGGATATCCTCGGTCTGGATCATCTGGATCTCTTCACGGCAACCCAGGCGCCGATGGCTGAGGTGTTCGATTTAGCACAGAAGGATTGGAGCTTCGAGGCAAGTCCGGCGGAAATCCTCTACAACACTCAGCTGCCCCTTCCGCCCCGCAAAGAGACACATGCGGTGCCACGTCCAACGCATGATGCCGCTTACTGGGCCGATAAAACGGCCGGTTTCAATTTCAGTCGGGAAGATCATTTGTATGATCCGGAAAAGTATAACCGGATTATCTGGGAGGGGTTGAAGGGCGATGTGCCGTATCCGGTGGGGAGTGGGGAGTAGCGAGTGACGAGTGACGAGTGGGGAGTGGCGAGTGGCGAGTGGCGAGTGGCGAGTGGCGAGTGGCGAGTGGGGAGTGGCGAGTGGCGAGTGGGGAGTGGCGAGTGGCGAGTGGCGAGTGGCGGCTGTGTTTTAGCGATTCTTTCAACACAATTATATTGCGTTATATATTTGCAATATCAATATTACGCGCATGCCAACCATTAATGAGTTTTCTGATTTTGAAGCCTTCAAAAAGTCGAGATTGTTTGTGAAGGATGTTGGGACACTTGTCCGCAAGACTCGGATCGCAACAGATCTGGATGCTGTTCGCCAAATCAAGCGAGCGTCGATTTCTGTTTTGTCCAATTTTGCTGAAGGTTTCGAGCGAGACGCAACGCAGAGTTTGTTCAGTACCTATCGTATGCAAAAGGTTCCCTCGGGGAGATCCGATCGCAACTAATCTACTGCTTGGATCAAGGATATATGGACGAAGCAGCATAGCTTCCGATGGAAGCGCTCGGTAAAGAAGCCGGCCGCCTGATCGGCGGCTTGATGAAACACATTAACTCCTGTGCTGGTAGGGGGCGAAAATTCGATACTCGCAAACTCGCAATTTCAAAAACTGCGGATCGGCATTGACGATCTGTTTGCTCGCCACCCGCAACTCGCCACCCGCCACCGGCCACTCGCCACTCGCAGCCCGCCACTCGCCACTGACCCACCTAGTACCCGATCGCCTCTCCGTCTTTCCGGCTCTCGGACGCGCCACAATAGATCCCGGTCTGGGGATCGCGCCTGATCGCCTGGTACCCGCCGTATCCTCCGAGATCGTACCCGATCTTGTGCCCGCGATCCATGAGTTCGCGTACAGTCTGATAGGGAACTCCGGATTCCAGATAAACGATGCCACCATCGGTCATTCGTTGATCGGTCGGCTCGGATGAACCATCATGCTGCCAGCGGGCGGCATCGCCGGCCTCCTGCAGATTCATCCCAAAATCAATGAGATTGGTGAGGACCTGAACATGACCCTGCGGCTGCATGTCGCCTCCCATCACACCGAATGCGAGCCAGGGTTTACCGTTTTTCATTACGAACCCCGGGATAATGGTATGGAAGGGACGTTTGCCCGAAGCGTATACGTTGGGATGTCCCGGTTGCATCGAGAAAAGCTCGCCACGATTCTGAAACCCGAACCCAAGTCCTGGAACCACTATCCCGGAACCCATTCCTCGGTAGTTGCTCTGGATGATCGAGATCATTGAGCCCTGCGCGTCTGCCACGCAAAAATAAGTCGTGTCGCCATGCACCAGCGAACTCGTTCCCGCATCGTAGCGCTTCGCCGCATGTCGAAGGTCGATAAGGCGGCGGCGCTCAGACGCGTACTGTTTGGACAAAAGTTTTTCCAACGGTGGCGAACCAAAGGCCGGATCTCCGTAGGCGCGAGCCCGGTCTTCGAAAGCCAATTTCTTGGTTTCAATCATGACATGCAGTTCGTCCGGACTATTGAACCCCATCTCCCGCAGATTGAATCCCTCGAGAATGTTCAGCATCTCAAGGGCAGTAACGCCTTGGGTGTTAGGAGGTAATTCGAAGACGTCATAACCACGGTAGTTCGTTGAGATAGGTGTCACCCATTCGGAGTGATCGGCGGCAAGATCCTCTTTGCGCAGATAACCCTGATGGGCGCGGAAAAATGAGTCGATCTGGTCGGCGATCACACCACGATAGAAAACATCGCGGCCTTGCTCGGCAAGGAGTCGATAGGTGTGAGCGAGGTCTGGATTTTTGAAGAGTTCGCCTTTTTGCGGCGCCTTACCGTCATGTGTGAATGTCGAGAGGATCGCTCCAGGCTGATTTGCAAGGATCGCGACGTTTCGCTTCCAGTAATAGGCGATCACCTCCGAGACCGGGAAACCGTTCTCGGCATAATCGATCGCCGGAGCTAACAGCTCGGACATCGGCAGTTTACCGAAGCGATTATGTAACTCGAACCAGGCGTCCACGGTGCCCGGCACGCTGATCGACAGCATCCCGAACTTCGGGATCGTCTTGGTTCCCAGGCGGTCCAGTTCGGTTTTTAGCTGCTCATAGCTGAGGCCGCTTGGCGAGCGGCCGCTCCCGTTGATGCCGTACAAACGCTGGGTATTCGCATCCCAGATAATGGCAAAGAGATCGCCACCGACCCCGCAACTGATTGGCTCCATCAAACCGAGCGCGGCGTTCGCGGCGATCGCGGCGTCTACCGCGGTGCCCCCTTTCTTTAGAATATCGATCGCGATCTGAGAGGCGAGCGGCTGAGCGGTGCAAGCCATCCCGTGCGTGGCAAAAACTTCTGAGCGCGTGGCGAAGGTTTTTCCTGTTATGCGGTCCATTTGGCCAAAAGCAGCGGAGATGAGGAAAGGAAGGAGAGCCGTGGGCAGGAGGTGGGCGGGGCGCATGCGGTGAGTAGCAGTTCAGGGAAGTTCAAGGAAGTTCAGGGAAGTTCAAGGAAGTTCGGGGCGCCAGGAGTTCAGGAGTTCAGGCAAGGTCGTCGGCCAAAATCAAATTGGAACCACAGATTAGCACAGATTCAGACAAGGATGTTTACCTGGCCAAAGACGAGCGACGACTGGCGAGTGGCGCGTGGCGAGTGACGAGTGACGGGCCGGAGGAAGAGATTGGAACACAGATTAAATCAAAACAGATTGTCATCATTTTTTGCGTCAAAAAGGCTAATAAATATCTGCGATTGCGAGAGCAGCGATTCAGGTTCGCCACTCGCCACTCGCCACCGCCACTCGTCACCCGTCACTCACTGCACCAACACGACCACGGAGCGGGCCTCCACCTCGTAGGTGGGACCGGCTGCGGGCAAATCCTCGCTTGGCCCGAGAATGTCACAAGGGGATGGCTGAGCGGTATCGATGACGCGAAACCAGGGACGCGAAAGCCCATCGCAGATCGTGAAAACGAGCGGCTCTGCGCCCGCATTCACCATGACATAGAGATCGTTGTCGTTGAGGCGTTCGCCTTTCAGATAGTAGGCGAAGACTTGCGAGCGGTAGGAAAAATCGACGGCTGAGCTGGTGCCGCGCCACTTGATATCATCACGCCAGAAACCGCTTCGACAGATGCTGGGATGCGCTTTCCGAAAGCTTATCATCAGTTTCACAAATCGGAAAAAGGCTCGATTCTGCTGCAATCGATCCCAGTTCAGCCAAGTCGTCTCATTATCCTGGTTATACGGATTATTATTGCCGGACTGGGTCTGGAGAAACTCGTCACCGGCACAAAACATCGGGATCCCGTTGGCCAGAAGCAGCAGGCAAAAGAAATTCCTCGCTTGCCTCTCTCGCAACTGAAGAACTTCCGGGAGAACTCCATCGTCACCTTCCCAACCGCAATTCCAACTAAAATTCTCGAAGGTTCCGTCCGTGTTGTTGTGACCGTTCGCAAGATTGTGGCGTTCGTTACAGGAAACCAGGTCGTACAATGTGAAACCGTCGTGCGAGATGACGTAGTTGATGCTGTAGAAAGGGCGTCGCGCTTCTTCCAGACGGTCCGGGAACAGGTCGTCACTTCCATAGAGTCGCCGCATGACGGCGCCGACCATCCCCGCGTCGCCGCGAACAAACCGGCGAACATCATCTCGAAATTGACCATTCCATTGGTGCCAGAACATGCCCGGGAACGCGGTTCCGAGCTGGTAAGCACCGCCGGCGTCCCAGGGCTCTGCGATCAATCGCACCTGGCTCAGGGCAGGGTCTGTCCGAATGGCCGAGAGGAGAGGCGGATCTACAAGGTCGATTGAACCGTCAGACGAGCGGGTCAAAATGGAAGCCAGATCAAAACGAAAACCGTCTACCCGCATTTCCTGCACCCAATAACGAAGACTCTCAAGGACAAGGCTGCGGATTCCAGGGTCGCTAACGTTCAGCGTGTTACCTGTTCCGGAGAAATCAACGTATGGCCGGTTCGGATCGGTGGACATCAGGTAAAAGCTCGCGTTGTCGATGCCTTTAAAAGAATAGGTTGGCCCGGTGTGATCAGCTTCAGCCGTGTGATTATAGACAACGTCGAGGATGATTTCGATGCCGGCAGCGTGCAAAGCGTCCACCATCTGCTTGAATTCGTTGACCGGATCGCCGCGCGCCGAAGAATATTCGAGGTGGGGGGCGAAGAAATTGAGCGTCATGTAGCCCCAGTAATTCCCCTCCTGAGGATCAAATTGCTGCACCGGCATCAGCTCTACAATCGTGACGCCGAGATCTCGCAGATAAGGGATCTTCTCGATAATTCCGAGAAAAGTGCCACGACAGTTGGGGCTTACCCCGCTCGTGGGGCTGACGGTAAACCCTTTGACATGGAGTTCGTAGATGATCGCGTCGGAAAAATGCCGGGGCGAATGGCTGTTCGACCAGGCAAAATCGGGAATTTGCGAACTGAAAACACCAAGCGGAGCGCGTCCGGCGTTGCTTCCGCTTTTCTGGGCGGATGCCCGATCAAAATCAGGCGGAAAGAACACTTCTTGCGCGAAAGGATCCAAAAGGATTTTCGATCGATCGAATGCGTGCCACTGGTTAGGACCGCGTGGAGGAGGACCGTCGACCCGATACGCGTAGTAGCAGCAGCCAAGCAGTTCCGCGGCTTTCAAGCGGCAATGCCAGACTCTTTTTGTTTTGTTGTTGAGAGGTTTCAGCTCGACCTCGACGCGCGGCTTTGTCACATCCGCTTTGCCATAAAGCAGGAGCGTCACGGCTCGGGCGTTCCGGGAGTACAGGGCGAAGTTGTAGGCCTGCTCCTCGGGAATGTAGCAAACGCCGAGCGGCCCCGGCGAGCCTTCATACACAGGCCAGGAAACCGGTTTGGGCTGCCAGACCGAGTCGCTCATTTGAGGAGGAGATTTAACGTTCGAGAGAGAACGTTCAAGTTTGGAATGCGCCGGCCGCTGGAATAATCGCGCGGTAGATCGGGAAAGGATTTTTTTGGAGTGCGTGCGACTTGTCGCCGCTTTCGGATCCGCGCGGAGCGCGGCCGCCAACAAAAGGCGTTCTTTTTGCCAAGAAATTCGCCGCTTCATGTCCGATCCTCGGGGCCGCGCTCCGCGCGGTCTCAAAGCGGCGACAAGTCGCACGCACTCCAAAAAACTTTGCGCACATTCTGTTGCCTCCATTTGCGCAGATCGGTCGCATAGCTTTAAGTCACGCGCTGCCAAATGCGGATGTGCCGTATCCCGCATTGGAACGGGCCGCCGAACGAGGTGGTTATGCCGGCGGAAATAGGCCCCCACAGCCAGAGCGGCTGCGCAGATGTGTCGAAGACCACAACCACTCCGACAACAAGAAAGGCGGCGAGACCTAAGGCGTCGAACACTTTGATGAGGTGCGTTGCCAGATGCCGGCGCGACTTCAAAGATTGGGCGAAGCGCGAGGATCTGAAACCAATCGCTGTCCAGGGTCTGGTGGATCAGGATTGGTAAGGCATAGGCATCAGCAATGCGCTGGAATTCGCCGTTCAGCTTTATTTGATCGATGGCGGAATTAAGACGGGCCAGCGTGGTCGTGTTCTGGGAAACACGGCTGAGCATGAAGTGGATATCGGTAGAGAATCGAAATGGATGTTCTTCAATCAAACCGCTCTTTCGATGACGCCAAGCTATAGTGGCGGCGACGATACGATCAGCGATGAAGCCATCAATCTTGCCATCGAGAAGGTTTTGCAGATTTTGAGCGTCATCGGTGACCTTGACGACCGGGTCGCTATTCGTCGGATCGGCAACAAACTCGTTAACGCGCTCATCGGCGTAGACGTACCCGGCGATCACACCGAGCCGGAAGCGCTGCTGAATGAAAAGGCCGAGCATCTGCTCGATCGTTTGAAATGAATATCGAGAGCTGGCGCCCTTCCGCAGGATCAGCACATCGGTCTCGCGTCGATAGGGTTTGGAGAAGTACGCATAGCGATCGCGTCGAGGACTGTAGGTAGCCCCCGTCGCGATGTCGACGGTTCCAGCCTCCAGCGCAGCCAGATGCCGGTCCCAGGGTAATTCGCTGAGGATCAGGTCAGCGCCCATAGCCCGCGCAACAGCGCGTTCGATCTCCACGTCGAAGCCGGTCAGGATCTGAATGTCATGCCGGGACTCGCTATACTGGTACGGATCCCATGGATGTCAGCCACCTTGCAGGACCTTTCTCTCGGGTCCCGCTGTGCGCTCATCTGGATTGGCCGAAGGCAACGCCCCGGCAGGGGCTGCGGCGAGGGCACCGATAAGCCAGGCAAGATTCACGAACGCCAGAGCGCGAAGGGAAATCGTCAGGTGGTTGGGTGAAAGCGGTCGTCTTTGGATCATGAAGCTCCACGGATTTTTCAGCGCAAAGCCTGGGTACCGCCGTCACTTCCAATGGGCTTCTTTGATTGGAACGTCATAAATCCTGACGATGCGCTGCCGCCTCCGTCCCTCAGCGTCAAACTCCCAAAGTTCGTTTCCGGAAGACCTGTACCGCTGTCCCGATTCATCATCCCATTGATACTCGAAGGAAACGCCAATGTGGTTCTCGTTGTAGCACCAGAGGCTCTTTTTCACGCGATAATCTAGATCCCTACTGTTCCAACCATCCTCCTCAGCCTCGATCTTGGCCAAGGCACTTTCATGGGTGAAGGGCGGTTTAGTGCTTGGCAGCATGGCAACTATACTCGGACGGGTAAGTTCATATACTGTTTTCATATTTCGCTGACTGTGACCTTGTTCTTCCGTTTACTGTTATTACTTCGCCGGCACAGAGCCGTACAAAGCAGGTTTCTTGGTCGGTTATCAGTCTATTCACACCTAGACGTCGCTGCTATTAGCCAAACGAGCATTTCTTACTTACTCCAAGGGGTAATGAAGGCGGCTCCCATCAGGGCAGCCACACCGGCCGCAAATTCCCAAAGCACTTGCCGGCCTTAATTAGGCCTCGATCATGCCTCGTTTCATCGCAATCGCGATGGCCTCGGTTCTTCCCATCGCGTCCATCTTCGCGAGGATCGATTTCACGTGAGCCTTCACGGTGTTTTCGCTCACGTAAATAACCTGGGCAATTTCCTTATTGCTTTTGCCCGCGGCCATGTGCTTCAGAACCTGGAGTTCACGTTCGGATAGCTGAGGACGCGTCAGCGAGTCCGCTAGCTTGGCGGCGACTTCCGGCGACAACGATGGTTGTCCTTCATATACTTTCCGCACCGTTTCCAGGATCTGGTCTCGTTTCGTTCCCTTCAGCACATATCCCTTGGCTCCTGCACTCAGGGCTCGGCGCACGTCTTCCTCGCCCTCGTAGGTGGTCATGACAATGATGCGCGGCTTCGGTGTCCGCGACATGAGTTCACGTACCACCTGCAATCCGTCTTTTTTAGGCATTCGTAAGTCAAGGATGAGAATATCCGGAGAGAGTTCATCGTAGAGCCTACATGCTTCCTCCCCGTCGCTTGCTTCGCCGATCACTTTGACATCCTTCGCTTTCAAGATGCTCACCATACCTTCTCGGACTACCGGGTGATCGTCTGCGAGGAGAATCCGGATGACTTTTCCAGCCGCTTTCGAGGATGACTTCATCTTTATGGACTAATTCGCATCGTGACAATGATGCTCGTTCCGCGGCCTGCGCCGGTCTTGATTTGCAACTTCCCTCCGAGCTTCTCGACCCGCGCACGCATATTGGCCATTCCAAAGCCAGCGTTTTGTTCGAGACAATTCGCGCTCATCCCCGATCCATTGTCTTTGACCTGAATGGTGAGGTTCGGTGTTTCCCAACGCAGGGTGATGGTAATGACAGTAGGTCTGGCATGGCGAACAGCGTTGCTCATCGCTTCCTGACAGATTCTAACAAGCTCATGCCTGACCTGAGAAGGTATACTTTCGTCGGGGATATCCTCCGATTGGAGCTCACAGCGCAAAATACCGGGCACGTTCGAACGTTCAACGAGTTGTTGAATAGCTTTAACCAGTCCTTCCGTTTGTATCCCGGCTCGCAAACTGAGCACCGAGCGCCGTGCTTCAGCCAGACCAAATTGTGCGAGTTCGTTTGCCCTTTGGATATGGGCCAGGCTCTTGGGCCTGGAAGGAGCGGCCTCCGCGGCGTCCAATTGCATAGCAATTCCCACAAAACTTTGCGCTAGAGAATCATGAATCTCGCCTGCCATTCGATTCCGCTCTCCTAGAACGGCAGATTGTCTCGCTCCCTTCGCTAATCGGGTGAGATGAATTGCGAGGCTGGCCTGACTGGCCAAGGCTCGAGCGATTTCGAGCTCTTCCGGATGAAATTCCCGGTCTTCAGTGAACCGAAACGTGACGCTGCCGACCAACTGGCTGGCCAAGTTCAAAGGAATGACGAGCGACGTCTTTACGCCCAGGCCAAGGACGTAAGACCGGAATGCATCAGGAACCGGTGTAGTCCCGTCCAGAAGATGTAAAACAGCGGCCGGTTGTTTCAACACGGCAAGCTGTCGCTCATCGAGCGGCAGCGTTTGCAAGCTTGCCGGATAATTCGCTTCCGCAGGAGTCATCACGCGACCGTCTTGGAAAACAAGGTCCAAGGTCAAAACATTCTGTTCGAAGTTGCGCAATCGCAGAACGGATGACGCCGCCCCCAGTTGTCGCGTCATTGCGCCCATCACTTGCCCGAGGAATTCATCCAGTTCCGGCACAGATGCCAGCGCATCCAGACATGCGCGCAACGCCTCATTCGCCTTTCCCAACTCTGCTGCTCTCTGGAGGGTGAACTGTGCCTGTTCCTTGGCAATCGCGATCTGCTTTGATTGCTCGGCCATCTTTGTGAGCTGAAGCGCCAAGGTGGCTTGCAGACCAAAGGTCTGCGCGAGCTCTACTGCCGCCTGATCAATGTTTCGCTGATCACTGAACTGCAGCGCAAGCGTCCCAACGACCTCGCCGCCGAAAATGAGCGGCACATTGAGAATTCCAGTAATCCCTTTCCTGGTGTAATAGGCTCGGTGAGCCTGCGTCCAGCCCAGGGTAGTATCCGACTGGGGATTGCGCCTAATGACTGGTTGATTGCGGCAAAAGGTGAGCCAGACCGGATCATCGTCCGCAAACATGCGAGGATTCTTTACAAGCGGATGGTCAGAATTTTCTCCCCGAATCAGGTGCCCATTCTCGTAGATAAGGTGCGGAAACAATCTCCGGCTTGGGTGCTGTACCACAAAGACCGCTGATGCGTTGGTCTCAAATTGGCGAGCCATTTCGACGAGTAAATGACCAAGAAAACTGTTCAGATCTGGATCTTGTGCCAATGCCTGAAGGCTTTGCTTAAGCGCCGCGTTTGTCTTCGAAACCTTAGAAGCTTGTTCGTTGGCCAGCTTCTCCCGTTCATTGGCAATGGCAGCCTGTTTGGCTTGTTCGGCAAGCCTTGTTAACTCAAGGGCCACGCTCACCTGTTGCGCCAGTGCGTGAGCGAGTTCGAGTGCCTCATCGGCCACCGGGCGCTCTTGGGACATCCGAACAGCGAGTATTCCGATAAGATCGTCGCCGAAAACTAGTGGCAACCAAACCAAAGTCCGCACGCCCAGCTTGGCGAAGAGCGCTCGCTGGACCGGCGGAAAAAAGTCCGAGTCGCCAGCCGGGTCGTACTGAACGAACGGGCGCTTCGCTTGGATCGCGCTCCAGGTTGGGCCATCTTTTGGTATTCGATAGGGCCTCCGGGCAAAAGGGTGCCCGGATTGCTCGGCCGCTACTACTCGTCCGCCCTCGCAGATCGAATGCAAAAGGAAGTGGCGCTTATTGCCGTCGAGGAGCCAAAGGCTCGAGGCGAGTGCTCCGAGCTGTTCCGTGAGGACGGCTAAGATATGATCGAGAAAAGTGCTCAGCTCCTGATCGCCGGCTAGTGCCTTGAGGCTCTGCTTTAGAACTTCACCAGCCTTGCGTCCAGTGTCCTCGCGCAGCAACGCATCGTTTGTTGAGGGAAATTCTGCCCGGCGATTCTTCACGCTTACTCCCGGCAGTAAACCGCCTATTGTCGCACAGATAGTTTCCTTCGAAAAGCAAGATTTGATCACCCTTTCGAGTAACCCAGAATTACCCGTCGGGAGAATAGAAGCGAGAGGGATATACATTAAGATTGCGGAGGATTTGGGACGATCGGATACAGGCGCTTCCTGGGAAAAGTCTTTTCAGTCTATCTGGATTCGTTGAGGTTGCCGAGCCAGTCGGATCCGGAGCCACGGTGCAGCTTCTAACGAAGGCCCTGCTTCAACACACGAACGCTCGATGCACGCAACCAGAAGACTGATTCGCTTCGATCAAACTGGAGGGCCAGACGTATTGAGGACCGACAAAGTCCCGCTACCCGAACCGAGACAAAACGAGGTCCTGATCAAAATAAGGGCCATGGGCCTGAGCCGGACTGATGTCCTCTGGCGAGAAGGCAGCTATATCGAAGATCCGGTGTTCCCTGCTCAAATTGGATATGATGCAGCGGGCATTATTGTGGCCGTTGGACCGAAGGCTGTTGGCTTGAAGGTCGGAGACGAGGTATCCACTTTTCCAGCCGTATCGTTGCTTGACTATGGAGCGCACGGCGAAGCGATCCTCTATCCTGACCACGCTCTATTAGTCTATCCGAAGAACCTCTGTCCGATCGAGGCGGCGGCAGTCAACACGGGCCTGTTTACCGCCTACTTTGCCCTGGTAGAACTGGCGGAGCTTCAAAGGGGCCAATACGTGGTTGTCACCGCGGCCAGTTCTTCCACCGGAATTGCCGCCCTTCAGTTGACCAGGGCGATCGGTGCGAAGGGCATTGCGTTAACGAGATCCG
Source organism: uncultured Verrucomicrobiae bacterium (assembly GCA_963731325.1). Lineage (GTDB taxonomy): Bacteria > Verrucomicrobiota > Verrucomicrobiia > Chthoniobacterales > JAFAMB01 > CAVSUL01. The sequence continues at coordinate 235,031 of CAVSUL010000002.1, read as the reverse complement.
CGAGAAAAATTCCCGAGCTGATTGCAGCCGGGGCCGAGCATGTAGTCGTGGTAGGCGATTCAGATGTCCGGGAAACGATCGTCTCGATCACCGACGGCCTTGGAGCAGATGTAATTTATGATGCCGTTGCCGGGCCTGGTCTCGAGGAATTGGTTTGGGCTACCAAACGGCTTGGTCAGGTGATTGTCTACGGTGCGCTTGGCGGAAAAGCTGGCGCAACGTCGTTACCTTTCGGCGCTTGCTTCTTGCGCGGAATTAAACTCCATGCCGGATTCAGGGTCTTCGATTTCACCGGAAATTCAAGATTGGGTCTGCCCGCTAACTTGCAGGCAACGGCAAGGGCAAAGAGGTTTATCAGGAAGGGGCTTACCTCAAGGTCGTTTACCGCGAAAGTCGACCGAGTCTTTTATGGCTTGGACGGATATGTGCCGGCGCACGAATACCTCGAAACGGGCGCTCAAGTTGGGAAGATTGTCGTTTCCCTGACTTCGGCCACAGCTCGTGCTTCGAACTGCCCCGAGCCACCGAGAGGCGACTTCGTTTCATTAACCCTTTAGGATAAGTAAGAAATGCTCGTTTGGCTAATAGCGGCGGCGTCTAGTCGCGAATAGACTGATAACAACAGAGAAACATGCTTGTACGGCGGTCGCCGCGCGAACAAACAGTAAACGGAACAACAAAGTCACAATTAGCAAGAGATGAAGAAAGTAACTGTATTCAACTTAGATGTCGGAGGTTGGCTGCCCATGATGCCAACAACTAAAGCTCCAGTCTTGCTCCAGAAAACGACCGAGAGGCAAACGCGAGCGGAAGCGATTTTCACTCGTCTGTGGTCACCTGCTTCCACCAAGGCATTCTTCGCCCGTGCGGCGCAAGGGCTGTCTCAGTATTACCTTTGGTTACAGAGGACTGACAAGCCTTGGTGAAAATCCCGAAGGGGTGATCTCGCAGCATAAAAACGCACAAACAGTCGAACCAACATGAATCCAATTCTAACCATTGATTCTGCCCGTGGAGCGCGAGCCGTATATAAGGCGCCGGCGATTACCTCCTCCATAACGAAATCGGAAAAGAGCGGAACAGGCGCGATATTCACCCGGATGCGGGCGTCGGTGTGGTGTGCTTCCGCGATTCTAAAGGTGTTTGCCGGGGTCCTCGCGGTACTGTATATGCTTGGCGCGATCGCTCTCTCTGCTGGCTTGCTATTCTATACGTTCATCCGGTGATCCGCCCGCCGTGTTTATGGCTCCGTGGCGAACAGGCTGCGGAGCCTTTCTGGCAATGTCGAGCGCCGCACCTTGTGTGCGAGCTGTTGCGACAGCACGGTAGGGACGCATCCTGCTGTCGCATTGGCGGTGGTCCGCTTCAGCCAGTCAGTCCTCGAGGAAGTCCAACGATCGATTGCACGTTTCATCCAGCTGATTTAGCGCCGCGACGGCGATAACCAAGACGATGAAGCCAGTCAATGCAGCGCTGCCGACCATTCCGAGCGCGGGTTTGCACAGTTGAAAGAAAATCGTTAGCGGTATCAAAGCCCCGCGGATAAAATTTGGAACGGTAGTTGCGACCGTCGCCCGGAGATTTGTTCCGAATTGTTCAGCGGACATCATGAGCAGCACTGCCCAATAGCCGCCAGTCACACCGAGTAGGAAGCAGACACCATAAAAGACCACCTCAGCAGCTCCATGGAGGTTAAAGTAAAGTGCGACAGTGACCGCAAGGGCAGCAATGAAACCCAATATTACCTTCTTGCGCGTCCCCAATGCCTGGCTAACAAATCCGCTCAAGAAATCGCCGGCGGCGAATCCAAGGTAACTAAACATCACGGCCCGGCCGGCGCTGATCTCTCCCCGAATTCCCAGCAGTTTACCAAACTCCGGCGAAAACGTAATCAGAATGCCAACCACATACCAGAGCGGCAATCCGACGAGAATACAGCTGATATAGCGAACGAATCGTTCTCGCCGCGTGAACAAGCTGATAAATCTACCGCGGCTAGTCGCTGGTTGACGGCACGTCAGGCGTTGAAAAAGTCCCGACTCGAGCGATCGGTAGCGGAATACCAGCAAGACCAGGCCCATCACGCCACCCACCAAATAGGCGGACCGCCAATCCAACTGCTCGGCGACAAAATTTGCTGCCACCGCTCCGAGCACACCGAATCCAGCGACGATCGCAGCACCCTGGCCCCGCCGCGAGGTCGCCAGACGCTCTGCAACCAGCGTGATTCCTGCACCCAGTTCGCCCGCGAGTCCGAACCCGGCGATGAACCGCAAGATCAGAAACTCCGTTAGCGAGTTCGCGAACGCATTTGCCAAATTGGCGAGAGAATAAAGAATAATCGACCCGAACAGGATTGATAATCGTCCCCGTTTGTCGCCCAGGATTCCCCAGGCGACTCCCCCCAAGAGCATGCCAAACATCTGCACGTTTAGAAGCAGGGCTCCCTGTTCGACTAGAGCCTGTCCGCTCACCCCGATCGATTGGAGGCTGGAAACTCGCACAACGCTAAAGAGAACCAGGTCATAGATATCGACAAAGTAACCCAACGCGGCGACGATGATGCCCAGGGAAAGAATCGACGAACTTCTTTTTTCTGCTGAAGCAAGCCTTGCTAGCCGCGGACCTGTGCGGATGCTGGAATCCATACTGGGAAATTTCCCCTACTGTGAAGAATTAGAACCTCGTTCCTTCTTCTAGTTATATGCACAATTAAATGGCGCCTCTATTGGTCAAACGAGCATTTCTCATTTACCCTAAAGGGTAATCCCGAGCAGGACCTCTTTGATTCTTCACGCGGAAAGCTATTTGATTACGGGGAAGGCTCTAACCCCTTTGCTTCAGCGGTAAAGTCACGCCTACAAGGTGTCGGGCTCTTGGGTTGGCCGCGGTCGATGCTTAGCCATTCACGCTGCTTACTCGAGGCGAGCCGTTGGTGCGATCACGGTGGTGGAGGCAGCAGTCCAACGTTGCGGCACGCCCCAGTACCGGCGCAGCGATAACATTCGAGGGGTGAATGGCGCTTCTCTTTGGGCGAACCGACGGAACTGGCTGTTCTCCGCGGCCCTCTGGCGATGACGGGGCACGGCCCGCAACGTGTTTGACTGCTTGACGAACCCGATAGCATTTCACTATCTTTTCAAAAACCCCCCATCCTACTTTCCATTTGGCCGGACGAACTCTGGTGTTCGCGGCGCAGGTCCTACGGAATCGGCTCGTTCGGCCGGGAGAGTCCTTTGGGAACATCATCGGTTCACAACTATGTCCCAAGACCGCTCGAGAGAGCAATTTGAAACGTTAGCTGCCGGCTATTTAGCAGGCAGAATCAGTCGGCGCCAGTTTATCGGTCAGGCAGCGAAGCTGGGAATCTCGGCGGCTTTGTTAAGCCGCATCGTGTCTTCACGAGCATACGCACAAAACAGCAATTTGGTCGAATCATCACCGGACTTTCCGAACGAATCACCGATCACCAAAGAGCGGATCGCCTTTCTCAAGACCAAACCGTACAAAGGCCAAACGATCAACGTGATGGTGTTGAAAGCGACCGTTGGCGATGGACTCAAATTCTGGGTGCCGAAATGGGAAGAGGCGACGGGCGCCAAGGTGAACGTGGCCGAGGTTCCGATTGACACGCTTCACCAGCAGATCTTCTCGGATCTCCAGACGACCCATCGGTACGATACCTATATGACCGGTGCCTGGTTTTACGGCGACTTTTTTGTGCCAAAGGAACCGTATATCATTGAGATAGCACCATTCTTGAAAGACCCCAAGTATCCCTACTGGAATCCGGATGAATGGATACCGGCGATGCGGACTCTCTATTCGTGGGAGGGGAAGGTCTACGGTGTTCTTTTCGATGGCGATTGTCAGATCCTGTATTACCGGCGAGATATTTTAGGGAAACCGGAAAATCAGCAAAAGTTCAAGGACAAGATGGGCTACGATCTTCCCAACCCGCCGAAAACGACGAAAGATATGCACGACGTGGCGAATTTCTTTACCGGCTGGGACTGGAACGGCGATGGCCAAAACGACTGGGGGATGGCGCTGCATGCCAAAGTGAATGAACAAGGGTTTTTCCACTTCTTAACGTTGGCCGCGCCATACGTCTGTTCGCCGAACAACAAATTCTTCTGGTTTCACCCAGAGACGATGAAACCTCTGATTAACTCCGAGGGTCACCTCCGGGCGCTGGAAGATTACGTGAAGTTTCTGCCGACCGGCCCGAAGGAAGAAATCAGCTGGACCTTGGGTCAGGGCTGGAACTTATTCCTGGCTGGACACGCGGTCATGGAGCCAACGTGGGGCGATCTTCCGACATTTGCCCAGGACCCGAAAGAGTCGACCGTTCGAGGGAAGGTTGGCGCCACGATCATTCCAGGAACTTCTGAGGCTTACGATCCGATTAAGGGCCAGTGGGACAAATTCGAATTGAACTCGGTCGGCAACACTAATGGGGGGACGTGGCATTGCGTCATCTCGCGGTTTTCGAAAAACAAGGAAGTGACCTACGACTTCCTGGCGTTTATGGCGACCCGAAAGAATGCGTTTTTCAACTGCACCCACGGGTTTACGGGTGTCCAGCCGGGGATGAGATTCGAATACTTTCCACCGGTGGGCACTGGCAGCGTCGAGGAATGGGAAGCCCAGGGCTGGGATGGAGACGAGGCAAAAAGGTATCTCGCTGCTTATTACCAGAATCTCACCCTTCCCGTGCAGGAGTCCTACTTGCGAATTCCGGGCGCGGCAGAATATTGGCACGAACTCGACGTGCGCATCTCCGCGGTTCTGGCAGGGCAAACGCAGCCCAAAGCGGCACTCGATGACTGCGCGCAAGCTTGGGAGCGGATTACCGAACGGCACGGACGCGACAAACAAAAGGCGCTGTACCTCGCTTCCTACGCCTGATTGAACCCTACGGGCGATAAACCAGCGGTTTCGAATGGTTTAATGGAAGTGACCGAATCAGTTCAGAGCAGGGCGGAACGGAGGTTCAAGTACGCCTTGCTCGCACCCGCGGTGATCTGGGTTATCGGCCTGACCTTTTTTCCGATCTTGGCGGCAGTCCACTACAGCTTTGCCAATTATGTGCTTGGCGAAGGGATCACTGGCTATGTCGGATTCGCGAATTACGCCGCGCTGTTGACCGACCACGGGTTCTGGTATGCTCTTGGCATCACAGTCCTCTACGTAGGTATCACCGTGCCGCTTCAAGTCTGCGGCGGGTTTGTGCTCGCCTGGTTGGTTACCATCGGATTGCCGGGTAGAAATTTTTTTCGCCCGGTGTTCACCGCTCCGCTCTTTACCATGGAGGTTGCCATCGGGTATTTAGGCGTGACATTGTTCACTGACCAGGGTGGCTTGATTAGTTCGTTGCTTGGCGCAATCGGAATTCATATCCCGTGGTTGTCGACCGCATCTGGTGGATTGGCTGCCGCGATGATTCTGGATATCTGGATTTGGACTCCGTTCGTGTTCCTGATGTCTTTAGCCGCCTTGTCGGCTATTCCCAACGACATTTATGACGCGGCGATGCTGGAAGCGTCCAGTCATTGGCAGGTCTTTCGTCACGTTGCGGTGCCTCTGGCGTGGCCGGTTTTGACAATCGCGATCCTGTTGCGCGTAATCGAGGGAATGAAATCTTTTGGGTTGCCCTTTGCGCTCACCAGCGGCGGTCCCGGCACCAGTACCCAGCTTTTTAGCATTATGGCTTACTTGACGACCATTCAGTTTACCGACTTTGGCCGGGGATCAGCGATGGGAATACTCTATTTAATTCTGGCGTCCGTCGTAATCACTTATTTTTTCAAACAGATGCGGAAACGCATCGAGTAAATATCGGAGCTATTTAGCGCGCCCTTGCATGGAAAACCAACTTTGGATCAATTCGAAGCCGACTTCCAGATTTCTGGTGATGGCGATCGCCTGCCTGGCCGTGGTCTGGGTGGTCGTGCCGTTTCTTTGGGCGATCGACAATTCCTTCAAATCTCAGGCTGAAACGTTCCAGGCCGGAGCATTCATTCCTTTTCTGCAGTTTAGACCGACTCTTGAAGCTTGGAGGTCGGTTCTGGGTGATCCGCAGGCGCTCAACTGTCTGTTCAGCAGCGGGTTGGCTGGCGTCGGAACGACGATCCTGGTTTTGCTGATTGGAACGCCGGCGGCTTACGCCCTTGCTCGATTTGAGTTTAAGGTGAAGAGCAAGGATATCACTCTCTGGTTCCTGTCCCAACGTGTGCTGCCGCCGGTCGTGGTGCTGACACCATTTTACATTATGCTCGCTCGGGTTGGTCTGATCGACACTTGGACTGGGCTCATCCTGCTTTACTCCACGTTTAACCTCGCCTTCTGCGTCGTGATTATGCGGGACATTTTCCGCGACGTCAGCCGGGAGGTTGAAGAGGCGGCGAGGCTTGAGGGCGCTTCCTTATGGCAAATTTTTTGGATGGTTGCCCTACCGCTCTCACTGGACGGATTGGTCGTGACTGCTTTCATCGTCTTCGCGTTTTGCTGGAACGAAGCGCTGTTTGCTTCCGCGATCACTTCGCAGCATGCCGCGACCATGCCAGCATTCATTTTGGCTTCCCGTAGTACCAGGGGCGTTGATTTTAATTTCGCCGCGGTGAATACGATCCTGGCCATTGCGCCGCCGGTGCTGCTGTCGTTCTTCGTGCAACGATATCTCGCGCGCGGCCTGTCATTTGGAGCAGTAAAAGGCTGAGCACGTCAATTCAGCAATGCGAGTGGAGCAGCTGTGGCAATAGTCCAACTATCGAACGTAACAAAAAGGTACGGTGACGTCGTTGCCGTTCAGGATTTTAACCTCGTCACCGCCGAAGGCGAGTTTGTTGTTCTGGTCGGCCCATCCGGGTGCGGAAAGACAACGACAATGCGCATGATCGCTGGTCTGGAGACTGTGACCGGCGGTGAGATCACAATTGGAGGGAATAACGTCGTCGGTATGATCCCTCGAGAGCGCGATGTGGCCATGGTCTTCCAGAACTACGCCTTGTTTCCGCACCTCAACGTCTACGACAACTTGTCCTTTGGATTGCGGCTTAGGAAAACTCCCAAAGAGCGTGCAGCCGAACGAGTCCATTCGGCGGCGAAGATTCTGGGCATCGAACATTTGCTCGAGCGCAAGCCGAAGGAATTATCTGGAGGCGAACGTCAGCGGGTGGCGCTCGGGCGGGCGATCGTGAGAGAACCAAAGGTGTTTCTGATGGACGAACCGCTCTCGAATATTGATGCCAAACTACGCGTCGAGATGAGGGCCGAGATCATCAAGTTGCAACGGCGCCTTGGGGTAACCACGTTTTACGTCACGCATGACCAGGTTGAAGCCTTGAGCATGGGCGACAGGATCGTAGTGATGTCCAAAGGAATCGTCCAGCAGGTTGGAACGCCGAAGGAGTTATACAACGCGCCAAATAACCGGTACGTCGCCGGCTTTATCGGTAGTCCATCGATGAATTTTCTGCGAGGCCGGATCGCGGCAGATGGAACAATTTCAGCGGGAGAAAACGTCCATTTGCTTCCGCCAGGAGAATGTACGGCGGCAGCCCAAGAGAAGGGACTCCAAGAAGTATGGGTGGGGATTCGGCCGGAGCATCTGGTGATCGAAAGGTCCGCAAGTAAGGAAACGAAAAATGTCATTCGCGGCACCGTTGGAGTGGTTGAGCCCCAAGGAGCGACTTCGCTTCTCCAGGTCGAGGTTGGAGACAAGCAGCGCATCATTGCGCAGATCAACGAGCAGTGGAGTGGCCGTGAAGCCGGTGAAAAGCTGTCGCTGACAGTCGCGAGTGAGTTGATCCATCTTTTCGATCCCAATACGGATAGCAGTTTGGGCCGTTAGCGCTGATTCAACGCCATTGGGTGTGTCCTAGATCAGGGCTGTATATACAGCTACGCCACTCGAGGATGTCCAGATTTTCTTCTCCGGGAGCGCCGAAAATTTGCTCGACCCCTTCGTTTTGCAGGGCAGCAACAAGAAGGTCAGATGCCTTACTCATTGAGAGTCTCGCAGCGTACCGCCTGAAGCCTCGTCTGCCTAGCTCCATCCTTTGTCGTGGGCTCAACCCACTCTTCGCCGAAAGTGGAGAAAAAGCTGCTACTTAACATCGATTACTTGGTAGTTACAGTGCGCAATTGGGCGTTAGTCTTACTACCCTAAAAAGCCCTTGATCCAGCGCTGCCTGGCCAGCTGAAATGGGCGGGCCACAAAGGCCAATCTTCACGAAACACCCGCCGATAGGCTCCAGCATTACCTAAAAAGCTAGACCCGAACTGCGCTGCTGCCTAGAATTTAGGAAGCTGCATCGAGCGCCCAGTGTGTGAGAAGACTCAAACGCATGCAATCTCCAAACCAAGCTAGACCAGTTAACCTTCCTGCCATCCTGTTGATCAGCGGCGCCGCCGCACTCGGCGGATTTTTGTTCGGGTACGATAGCGGGGTCATCAATGGGGCAGTTAGCGCGCTCCAGTTGGCGTTCAATAGCTCCCCTGTTGTTAGCGCGTTTAAGGTTGCTTCCTTGTTGCTCGGGTGCGCAGTTGGGGCGTTTTTTGCTGGGCCCATCGCCGACCGTTTCGGCCGCCGTCCGACCCTTTTCGGTGCGGCTCTCGTGTTCGCCGTGAGCTCGTGGGGAACTGGCATTGCGGGGGGACCCGGCGTATTCATTTTCTGGCGGCTCGTTGGCGGATTTGCCGTGGGTGCCGTGAGCATCATCAGCCCGGCGTACATCAGCGAAATGGCGCCGGCTGCGATCCGAGGTCGCTTGGCAAGTTTGCAGCAAATGGCAATCGTTCTCGGGCTGTTCGCGGCGTTTCTAGTGAACTTCCTGCTCGCATCGGCGGCGGGCGGTGCGAGCCAGCCGTTCTGGCTGGGTTTTCAGACGTGGCGGTGGATGCTTTGGGCCGAAATCGTTCCGTCCGTGGCGTTCTTCATCGCGTTGCTGTTCATCCCGGAATCTCCCCGGTTCCTCGTAGCAGCAAACCGGAAAAACGAGGCAGAAGCCATTCTTGCCCGAATTTCCCATCCTGAGGATGCCGCGGCGAAAGTCGCAGAAATACAGGCTACCCTCGCGCAGGACCGGCGGCCGCGGATGAGCGATTTGCGAGCGCCGGGCGGCGGCGTTCGCCCGATCGTCTGGACGGGCATTGTCCTTGCCGCTTTCCAGCAACTTGTCGGAATCAACGTCGTCTTTTACTATGGCGAGGTCCTATGGCGTGCCGCCGGTTTTTCCGAAGCCGATGCGCTGATGATCAACGTGATCGGCGGCATCATTAACGTCGCGTCGACGCTTGTTGCGATTGCGCTGGTAGACCGATGGGGGCGCAAGCCGCTTCTCCTGACGGGTTCGATCGGCATGGCCTTCTTCCTGGGCGTGCTGACGGTCCTATTTGCATTTGCCAAGGTCGGCGCCGACGGAAAGCTGCAGCTGTCCGGGCCGGCCGGAATCGCCGCGCTCATCGCTGCCAATGCCTACATAGTCTGTTTCGGAATGTCGTGGGGTCCTGTCATGTGGGTGATGCTTGGCGAGATGTTTCCGAACCAAATCCGAGGAGCCGCTCTCTCCGTCGCCGGACTGAGTCAGTGGTTATCCAACTTCGCTGTTACCATGACATTTCCAATTTTACTGGGCAGCATCGGACTCGGTGGCGCCTACGGCCTCTATACCGCTTTTGCCGCCGCTTCGTTCTTCATCGTCCGCGCGATCGTTCGGGAGACCAAAGGACGAACCCTCGAGCAAATGGAGTAGAGACATCCAATGCCATGTGGCGGGCGACTGCGCGGGTATTTGTGGCAATTTTTGATTTGCCGCATTTGTGGCATTCTCCTTGAGTCATGATCCCGCTGGAAACGCCGCTGTCGGACCTGGATTGGGTTGGCCCGAGCCGGGCGCGGCTTCTCGGGCGGCTGCAGATCCTGACCTGGAGGGATCTGCTGGAGCACTATCCTCGGCGTTATGAGGACCGGACCCAATTTGAGCGGTTTCCCGGTGGCGGAATGGATCGGGCAGTGTGTCTTCGGGGAACGGTGCAACGAGTCTCGGCCATGTACTTTGGGCGTCGCCGAATCGTGGAGGTGACGGTCGCCGATCAGTCCGACGGGCCGTTGAGCGCGCGCCTGGTCTGTCGTTGGTTCAATCAGTTTTATATCCAAAAGATGCTGGCCGAAGGGCAGGAGATCATTGTCTACGGCCGCCCGAAGGAGAGCAAAAATCGGGTCTACATGGATCACCCGGAGTTCGAAGTGATCGATCAGGAGGAGACTGCGGGTATTCACATGGACCGGATTGTACCGGTTTATCCTCTAGCGGAAGGCGTTCGTCAGCGCGCTCTCCGCGAACTTATCTTTACCGCGATCGAACGACTGGGTGTCGTGCCGGATGGCCCGGTGTTGCCGGCCGGTCCGGCCGTGGTCGAGCAGGAGTTTTTCGCTACCGGTTCCTCGCGGGAAGCCCTCGAACAAATTCATTTCCCGAGGGATTGGGCGCACTTGGAAGAAGCTCGGCAGAGTCTTGCCCTGGCTGAGTTGGTGAGAATGCAGGTGGTCATCGAGCATCGGCGCCGGACCGTCCGATCTCTCCCGGGCGAGGCGCATGTCGTGGGGGACAAACTCTGCGCCAGATTTCTCGCCGGTCTGCCTTTTCGACCGACCGCGGCCCAAACCCGGACTATTCGAGAGGTTCGCCAGGACATGGCGCTGGATCGGCCAATGAACCGGTTGTTACAGGGCGACGTGGGTTCAGGAAAGACGCTGGTGGCGGTCGCGGCGATGTGTCTGGCGAAGGAAGCGGGCTACCAATCGGCGTTCCTCGCTCCGACCCAGGTTCTGGCCGAACAACATTATCAAACCCTGGAACGCTGGCTAAAACCGATCGGAGTGCGGCTGGTCCTCCGGACCGGCGCTCGCCAGGAAGCAAGTTTTCTTGAGCTGGAAGGCAACGCGGATGTCGTCGTCGGCACGCACGCGCTTCTTTACGGGGATTTTTTCGATCGGCTCGGCCTTGTGGTGATTGACGAACAGCACAAATTCGGGGTTATGCAGCGCGCGGCGCTGTTGGCCCGGCTCCCCGTTCCGGATCTGCTGGTGATGACAGCGACACCGATTCCGCGCACGCTGGCGATGACGGTCTACGGAGATCTGGACGTTTCCGTTCTAGACGAAAAACCGGCAAATCGCCAGCCCGTGATCACGCGTTTACGTTCGACGGCAAAGGTATCCGAGGCGGGCGCATTTATCCGGGAACGCTTAGCTGCCGGACGCCAGGCGTATATCGTTTATCCGGTGATCGAAGAGTCTGAGAGCATGGCCGTCAAGGCTGCCACGACTGAATTTGGCCGCTGGAAGGAACTACTCTCGCCGGCGGTATGTGGACTGATGCACGGGCGTCTGAGCTCGGAGGCGAAAGAGCTGGTCATGCGCGACTTTCGGGAGAAACGCCTCGCGGCGCTCGTCTCAACCAGCGTGATCGAAGTTGGAGTGGATGTTCCGAACGCCACCGTCATGCTGATTGAGAACGCCGAACGATTCGGCTTGGCCCAGCTGCATCAGCTTCGGGGGCGGATCGGGCGAAGCCGCTATCAGGGCTATTGTATTCTTCTGACTGACACGCAGGAAATCGATGCATTGAAGAAACTGAGCGTTCTCGAGGAGAGTGATGACGGGTTCGCGATTGCGGAAGCTGATCTTCAGCTGCGCGGTCCGGGCGACCTGGTGGGGACGGAGCAGAGTGGCTTACCCCCCCTTCGATTGGCTGATCTGGTTCGAGACGGCGATCTGGTGGTGCGCTCGAAGATGATGGCTCGAGAGATTCTCGATGCTGATCCTGAACTGCTCAATGCGGCCAATGCGTCGTTCAACAGGGCGGTGACAGAGTCAAAAAAAAGTGGAACAACCTTGCCGGGTTAAGGTTAAGATTGAGGTCAGGACGATCCGGCGCATCGCGCATGAAAAGTTTTCTGAAGTTTTTGATTTTTGTTCTGTGTTTGGCGCTAGCCATTTCGCTGATTTACGTCTGGCAGGCGCACCAATTGGACGCGCCCAGGGCCAAGCCGGAGCAGTTTACACCGGCCGAGAAGCCGGCCCTGGATCTGGGCGATGGCAGTATCCTGGAGCGACTAAACCAGGAGTACACCAAGCTGACTAACGCGGTCGTCCCGAGCGTGGTCAGCATCACCACAACGAAAACTTTGTTTCAACGGCGGCCGGTCGATCCCTTGGAACTGTTTTTCGGTCGCCGGTTCGGTGATCGGGCTGAGCAGAAGGTGACCTCTCTGGGGTCAGGAGTGATCGTTTCCAAAGAAGGCCATATTGTGACCAACAATCATGTCGTTGAGGGTACCCAGGATATCACGGTTCAGCTCAACGACGGGCGCGATGCAAAAGCCAAAGTCGTTGGGACAGATGCGCAGATCGACCTGGCAGTTCTCAAGATTGATCTGCCGCGGCTGGTGCCCTTGCCAATTGGAGATTCCGATCAAGTGAAGGTCGGACAAGTTGTTTTTGCGATCGGTAATCCCTTCGGTTTGGAAGAATCCGTGAGTCAGGGGATCATCAGCGCCAAAGATCGGCGGGCCATGACCGATAGCTCCATGGAATTTTTCCAAACCGACACCGCGATTAACCCCGGCAACTCGGGCGGTCCGCTTGTCAATATTAAGGGCGAGGTGGTGGGGATTAATTCCGCAATCTACTCGGAGTCCGGCGGTAACCAGGGCGTCGGGTTCGCGATTCCGTCAAACGTCGTCAGGCAGGCGCTCAACAGCATTATCCAGAAAGGTCGGGTGATCCGGGGTTATCTGGGAGTGAGCATCCAGGCTGTGAGCAAGGAGATCGCCCAGCAGTTCAATCTGGAGAGTCCGCGCGGCGCGCTGGTCACCGATGTTGCGCCAGGTTCGCCCGCCGAGAAGGCTGGGATCATCCGGGGCGATGTGATCCGCAAGGTCGGTAGTTCTGAGGTGCGCGACCCGGCAGCGCTCGCCAGCCGTATCGCCGAAGCCGATATCGGATCAAGCCTGACACTCGAAATCGTCCGGGCCGGTCAACCGAAAACGGTGTCTGCGGCGGTGATTGAACAGCCTGCCGACATGATTGCCCGGCTTGGCAGCAGCCAGGGACAGGTTCCAGGGGGTGGTCTCGGCGCCAGCTTCGCGGGTCTGGAAGTACAGGATCTGACTCCGCGGACGCGTCAGCAGGCCAATCTGCCGGAGAACGTGCAGGGCGTCATCGTGACGCGCGTAGACCCAGCCTCGGCCGCCGCCGATCAGATCAGGCCTGGCGATATTATCGAGGAGGTGAATAGGCACAGAGTTACTGGTGTACAAGACTTTCAGAACGTCGTCGGGCAACTGGATCCTGATCAACCGATCGTTGTGGGAATCGCTCGGAATAAGCAACGCTCGTTTGTTGTTATCCAGCCGGGATGATGGGTAGTGTCAGTGTCAGTGCCAGTGCCAGTGCCAGTGTCAGTGCGATTTATTGCGACACGGGGCTTTCGGACAAGCACTTGTGGAAACCAATGCTATCTTGCGCCGGCAACTGACTGGCACTGGCACTGACACTGACACTAGCACCAACACTACACTCAAAGTATGAGACAAGGTTCATCCGGCAACGTTCTTGCCGCATTCATCAGCTTTTTTATCCCCGGGCTCGGGCAATTGGTTCAGGGCCGCTTATGGGCAGCTCTTCGGGTTTTCCTGGTGGCCGGTCTGTTCTACCTCCTGGGTGCAATCACCTTTGGATTGACCATTCCGATTGGGCACATTCTGGCTGCCTTGGACGCAGCGCTCTGGCGAGGGCCTCGCTAGCGAGGCCGCTGCTAAGACCAGCGAGCTATGTCGTAGTGAAGGAGCACTGAGAGTGGCATCAGTCGCACCCAAGCAGGCCTCGCGGTAAAGTTATGCAGAAGCTGAAGTATCATGCGCCTGGAGCTCCACCGGCTCTGTTGGTTGTTCCGCCCAATCAGGTCGGGATCAGGCCAGTAATTCGGCTGATCGAGTACGATGCCCATTCCTTCGAGGAGCGGACGATCGATGATATCGACGAGATTTTGCGCTGCGCCGGCAATGCCAGGGTCAGTTGGATCAATATCGATGGGCTGGGCGATCCCGAGCTTTTGCGACGTCTCGGAGCCCACTATCAAATCCATCCGTTGGCGTTGGAAGACATTTTCACGACCGGTCAGCGGCCCAAGGTCAGCGAGTACGAGGGACATCTCTTTATCCTTCTTCAGATGGTTTACGCAGGGGAGGACGACGAAAGTTTGACGATGGAGCAGGTGAGTATCGTTCTTGGCAAAAACTTCGTTGTAACGGTGCAGGAGCAACCGGGGCGGGATGTTTTCGACGCTGTCCGGCAGCGCGTGCGGGAAGGTGCGGGCAATGCCCGGTTTATGCGCAACGACTACCTGGTCTATACGCTGATCGATTCCATTGTGGATCACTATTTTCCGGTCGCCGAGTCAGTTGGCGAGGGTATCGAAGAGACGCTCGAGATGGTTTTGGAGCGGCCAACCCGCGATATGTTGCGCGATGTGCACGAATTCCGCACCGCTCTCTCCCAGCTGCGTCGTACTGTCTGGCCTGCGCGCGACGTGCTCTCCCGTTTGTGGCGCGACGATACCGGTCTGATCTCCGAGCGAACCAAGCCCTTCCTGCGCGATTCCTACGACAATGCGATGGCGATCATCGACCTGCTGGAAGGCTATCGGGATGCTCTCCGGAGTATCCTTGATCTGTACGTCTCGAGTTTGAGCATGCGCACCAATGAAGTAATGCGAGTGCTCACGGTGATCGCCTCTATCTTTATTCCGCTTACCTTTATCGTTGGGCTTTACGGGATGAATTTCGACACGAACAGCGCGTTCAATATGCCGGAGCTGCATTGGCGCTATGGATACCTGGCGGTAATCGGGTTGATGCTGTGCCTGGCAATCGGCATGATAATCTTCTTCAAGCGCAAGAAGTGGTTTTAGAGTGGCGAGTAGCGGGTGGCGGGTGGCGAGTGGCGTACTGCGTGTCGACGTTCTGCGTGTCGGCGTTCTGCGTGTCGGCGTTCTGCGTGTCGGCGTTCTGCGTATCGGCGTTCTGCGTGTGTGGGTCACAACCTGAGATAAAAGATGGAAGTGACCAAGAACAAAAAGCAACAAGGGCAGGAGACGGAAAGCAAAAAGCCGGAGATTGACGCCCTCGCGTAGCAATATCAACCCACCAAAACGCGTCGAAACCCTAGTTCGACCCAAACACAAAAAAGCTGATACTACCCCACTACTCGCTACCCGCCACTCGCTACCCGTCACTCGCCACTCGCTACCCGGGCTTCTCGGTCACCAACGGTCCCCGTCTTTTATAGAAATCGTACCGCGCCAGGATTGAGCGGATGTACTGGGCCGTCGAGGGAAAGTCGATACTCTGCTCAAAGGCTTGCGAATCGATTGGTCCACTCTTTTTCCGTCCGGCCTCCCGTACCCAGCGATCGACCCGGCTGCGTCCGGCATTGTATTCCGCCAGAGCAAATGGCACGACATCCGGTTGACTGTTCCAGCGCTGCATCGCTTTGGCTAGATACCACGCGCCAATCTCCAGATTCGTTTCGGGCTCAAGGAGCTGTCGCGGGTCAATTGGAGGCCGGCTATTAGCCGCTGCCCATTCGCGGGCCGCGATTCCGGAAATCTGCATCAGCCCTCGCTCCCCGTTTCGGCCGACCATATCGGCTTGAAAGCGGCTCTCGCGCCAAACGATCGCCTTGACGAGTCGTGGATCCAGATTGTGTTCGCCGGCCACGCGCGCGATCACACTGTCGAATTGCCGGTAGTCACGCCAGTTCTTCAGCTCACGCACCACGTAGAAGGGATCGCGCGACCGCCCGACGAGATAGCCGACCGCGGTGAGGCCACCGAGCAAAACCACTGCGCACGCTTTGGCCAGGAACGTCAGAACCTGTCTGAACGAGCCGCCTTTGCGCGGTTGAGAGTTCGACGGCATTAGTACTACATCATCCATGGAGCAACGGTATGCGCGAGTCGTCACCGATGACCCGACCGATAAAGAGCTAGATTACCTCATTCCCGAACAGTGGGCGAGTGAAGTTCAAATCGGTTCGCGTGTCCGCGTTCCGCTCCGCGCTCGAGAAGTCCTTGCTACTGTCGTCGCGGTTGTTAAGCAATCTGCCGTACCTGAGCCAAAACGCGTTTCCGATCTGGTTTCCGGATTTCCGATCCTCCGGCCGAGCTTGATCCAGTTGGCGCGGTTCATGTCCGACTACTATGGGTGCGGTATCGAGGCGGCAATCCGCACGATGTTGCCTACGGTGGTACGCCGCGCGCAGCTTGGATTCAAACGGTTGCGCATGGTTAGTCTGGTGCGGTCGCCTTCGCCCGATGATCTTGCGGTTTTGGAGAAACGCGCGCCTCGGCAGGCCGAGGTGCTCCGGCACGCGGCTTCCTTGGAAGGGCCGGTCGCTTGGAAGGAACTCGTCTTAAAGGCCGCGACCACCGATCGGACGATTCAGCAGTTGGTCGATCGCGGCTGGCTCCAGATCAGTTTTGAAACACAGGACCGGGATCCGTACGGTTCAGAAAGCTTTATTCCAACCAGGCCACTCTTACTCAATCCTGCCCAGCAAGCGTCTCTCCAGCTGGTCCTGCAGTCGATCGACGAGCAGAAGACGCGTCCGATTCTGCTTCACGGAATCACAGGGAGTGGAAAGACCGAGATCTATTTACAAGCGATCGAGCACTGTCTCGCGCGAGGCGCTGGAGCCCTTGTTCTGGTGCCGGAGATCGCCTTGACGCCGCAAACTGTCGAGCGCTTCAAAATGCGATTCTCGAGTGAAATGATTGCCGTGCTGCATAGCCATTTGTCGGCGGGGGAACGTCACGATGAGTGGCATAAACTCAACCAGGGACGCGCCCGGATTGCCATTGGGGCGCGCAGCGCGGTCTTTGCCCCGGTAAATTCCTTGGCACTGCTCGTGGTCGATGAAGAACATGAGAATTCGTATAAACAGGAGGAGACACCGCGATACCAAGCGCGCGATCTGGCGGTCGTGCGGGCTCAGCTCGAGAAATGCGCTGTGGTGCTCGGCAGCGCTACGCCATCGATCGAGAGTTATTTCAATGCCTCAATCGGCAAATATCATCTGAGCAAGCTCGAGACACGAGTAGACGATCGGCAACTGCCTTCGATCCGGATCGTCGATATGCGCCAGGAGTTTCGGAAACAGCGCGAAGTCTCACTCATCTCAAACCGGCTCGGCCTGGCGATTGAGGAACGGTTAAACCGGAACGAGCAGACGATCCTCTTTCTCAATCGGCGCGGGTTTGCCACCTCGCTGGTGTGCCGGCAATGCGGTTATGTCGCCGAATGCCCAAACTGCAGCATCGCCTTGACGTATCATCTTTCGGAAAACCAGGTGAAATGCCATCTCTGCGGTCACCAGGCGGTGGTGCCCGGAAAGTGCCCAAAGTGCGCCGATCCGTCGATCCGATACTCCGGTTATGGAACCGAGAAGATCGAGGGCGTCGTGCAAAAGCTTTTCCCGAAAGCGTCGATAGCGAGAATGGATGCGGATTCGATGGCGCGCCGGGACGCTTACCGGCAGACCCTCGGAGCATTCCGCGCGGGCAAAATCGATATTCTCATTGGCACCCAGATGATCGCCAAAGGCCTCGACTTTCCCCGGGTAACCCTGGTGGGAATACTTAACGCGGACATTGGACTTCATCTTCCCGATTTCCGGGCCGGTGAACGCACGTTTCAGCTTCTGACCCAAGTCGCTGGACGAGCCGGCCGGGGCGAAAGCGCGGGCGAAGTGTACGTCCAGAGTGCAACTCCTTTCAGTCCGTCCATTCAGTTCGCGCGACACCATGATTTTGCCGGGTTTTGGGAACAGGAGATCGAGTTTCGCGAAAAGTGCGAATATCCTCCTTTTGTGCATTTACTGCTGATTCAGATTCGGTCGGCGCATCAGCGGCGTGCCGAATTTTCCGCGGAGACGCTTCATCGTCGTCTCAACGAGAAGATCCAGCCTGACACGATTCTGCATCCGGTGGTGCCGGCACCGATCGAGCGAACAAAGGGATTTTACCGTTTTCAGATCATGTTGAGATCCAAAGCGATCCTGCGTTTAAGTCGGACTGTGCGTTCGGTGCTGGACCAGTTGACGGTTTCGGAGGACGTCCTGGTTTCGATGGATGTCGATCCGTACAGCCTGTTGTAAGAGCACGGAGTGGCGGTCCCGAGTCCCCAGGCGAGTTCGGAGCTCCGCGGCCTGCTCGGGACTCGTTATCCCCGTGCGAGGCTCTCTTTCGCTCCGCATTGCCATCTGGCGGTCGTCTGCTTATTGTAGTCGGAAATGACCGCCGATTGGCAACAATTCGTAGAACTCCACGCCGATGACCAGGCGGACGAACTGGATCTGGATTCTTTGTTGCCCGGCGACACGTTGCGAATCATCACCAGCCATACCCAGTACGTTTTTCAGATGATCGATCGCCAGGAAGCGGAGTTGCGATCTTCGCGCACCGATCGACCCGCCGGAAGAGTCCGGATCGCCGGTTGCGGTTATGGGTTTGCCTCGTCCTTCAAGCCGAGACGGCTGTTCTGCGGCGGCCGCCTGGAATTCACTTTCGCCCGGGACCATGAGCGAGCCCGGTTCCGGACCACGTCGATCCAAGCGATCGTCCATCGTCAGACGAAGGACGTGAGAGCGGGCGCCAGCGGATAGGTCTTATGGGGCGATGGGCCCTATGGGTCGTATAGGTCCTATAGGATGCGGAACGTCCATAAAATCGGTGGTTCTGGCCCGGTTCCCGATTATGATCAGACGCCGTGGCCGACCTTCCCGAGGAATCAAAATTCGCTCACCAGTTCAGTCTCCATAACGCGATCAATTTTCAAATAACGCTCGGAGCGCCGATGATCATCTATGCCAAGGCGCTCGGGGCGAGTTCGACCACGATCGGCATTATCGCTGCTTTGGCTCCGTTAATGACCGTCCTGCAACTTCCGGGAACCTATTTTATCCCGAAGATCGGCTACAAAGATTTTGTCCTGCTCGGGTGGTTCTCGCGTACCCTGATCGTTTTCAGTCTCGCTTTCTTGCCGATGGCAACCTTTTTCGACCAAGCGACGAAAATGAGCGTTCTGCTGATGTGCCTCTTTGTCTTCAACGTCTTGCGCGGAGTCTCGACCGGGGCCTGGCTACCATGGCTGACTTCACTCGTTCCGGAGGATAAACGTGGTGAGTTCCTGCGCCGAGACCAGCTGCATGTGCAGTTCGGCGGGGTGATAGCGCTGGCCATCTCTTCCGCGATACTCTGGGTCAATCCGCGGAATTCCCATTTTACTCTCTTGTTTTTTCTGAGCGCGCTCGCAGGCACTTTGAGCCTGGTTTTTATCAAACTTATTCCGGACGTGGCGATGGGCGAGCAAGGACGCGGGTCGGGGCAGCCCGTCCCGTGGGCGGAAATTTTGCGGTATCCCCCTTTTACCAAGCTGCTGCAATTTAACGTGGTTTATAATTGGGTGATCGGCGGGATCGGCGCCTTCGCCATCGGCTATCTCAAAACCAATGGAGGCTTCTTTGATGGGCAAGTCCTGCTCTGCGGTCTGATGTTATTCATCGGCGCATTTGCCAGTCTGCCGATCTTTGGGGGGTTGCTGGAGCGCACGGGCAGCAAGCCGATCCTTCGGATCTCGCTGGTATGTTACCTCTGGGCCGTGCTTTGCTGGATGCTCGTGGCCACCGGTTTACTCGAGACTACCCCCTTGGTGATTGGCATGATTTATTTTGTGATGGGAGTAGCGGGTGGCCTCTTTTCGATCGCCAACACGAAAATCGCCATGGATACGATGCCGGTGATGGGCCGAAACCACTTTTTTTCGCTGTTCACCGTTTTCGCTTCGTTAAGCCTCGGCCTGTCTCCCATCTGTTGGGGGATCATGCTCGACATCGTCGGCAACTGGCAAACCAAACTCGGTCCCGTGTCGATCAATCGTTACAGCATCTACTTCGGTCTGCTGGTCCTGCTGGTTCTTTGGACGTTCGATCTGGCACGTCCGTTGGTGGAGCGGCGTGGTGAACCAATTTCGCTGGCTTTGCGGGATGCCGTGATCTACCGCCGGCTTCGCCTGTTTGGCCGTTTCCTGAATCGGTAGTTTGTGGGATTTCGGCGTATACCGCTTCCCTCGAGAATCTCTTTTCCTCCGAGGATACTGTCCGTGCCTCGTGCTCGTGCTAGTCCTCGGATATGCGCTTATTCGCCTTTGGTTGCCATTCTAGCGCGCCAAGGTCATTTTTTTGTAGATCGAGAAGCTGCGGAAGCCACATTTACGTGTTTTCGAGGGCGACAACGAGCACCAGCACGAGCACGATTGGGTTGCGGCTCCGCTGCTCTGTGCCATGTATTGGGCTTTGTCTCCTTTTGATGGATACTGAAACATCTCAACGGCCTGCCCCTTCAAGTCTGGTGCCCGATGTCGCCCGGAACGCTCGGCCGATTCGGCTGCCTTTCTCCGCTTTTATCGCGCTTCGTTACCTTCGGCCGAAACGAACGTTTCTTTCGCTGATCACGCTGATCTCGATTTTTGGCGTAGTCCTGGGGATCAGCGTGCTGATCATCGTAATTTCAGTGATGACCGGCTTCGAACGCGAGCTGATCCGCAAGATCATTGGTTTCGAATCCGACATCATGATTCGCAGCCCGCAACTGATCACCAATTGGCGGGAGATCCTGACCGAAGTCGAGCATACCCCAGGAGTGCAGGCGGCAGCCCCCGTTATGCAAGGGCGGGTTATTGCGGAATTCCAGAACCGGCGCTTATCCCCCTGGCTTCTGGGCGTTGAACCCGACAAACAACGAGCTGTCACCGATTTCGAGCATTTCATCGTTGTCGGGAAATTCGATCTGACCGGCGACACCTGCGTGATTGGGACCGATCTTGCCGAAAGCCTTGGTTGCAGTGTCGGCGACACCCTGACGATCTACTCACCGGGCAATCTGGGAGTGATTACCGATGAGCTAAAAAAGGCGGAGAATGAACCTGGCAATAAAGAACACGTCGAAAAAGCGCTCAACCTCGTATTGCCAACCCAACTGACGATTACCGGTCTCTTCAATTCGGGTCGGTACATTTACGATTCTGAGTATGTCGTTGTCCCGCTGCACATCGGACAGGAAGCTTACGGGCTGGGCGATGCCATTCACGCGATTCAGGTGAAAACAGGTGACCCGTTTCATGCTGATGAGGTGAAAACCCGCCTGAACAAATTCCTGCCGGCGCCGGTCGCGGCCGCGACCTGGATCGATGATAATAAGGAATATTTCGATGCGATCCGGATTGAACGGACAACGATGTTTTTCGTGCTGATCTTCGTAGTCATCGTCGCTGCTTTCGGTATCATGAGTACCCTCATTACCACCACGGTCCAGAAAACGCGGGAGATCGGCGTTATGAAAGCGCTGGGCGCGAAAGTCAGCCAGATTCTGTGGATCTTTCTGGCCCAGGGGATGATCGTCGGATTCTTTGGCACCCTCATCGGGTTGGTGGCCGGCATTGTTCTGGTTCAGTATCGCAATGAAGTGCGCGATTTCCTCTCAGCGACTTTTCACATCCAGCTATTTCCGGCGTCGGTTTATCAGTTCCCGGAGATCCCGGCGGAGATTGTGCCGCGCGACCTGATGATCATCTGCCTGAGCGGGTTCGTGATTTGTTCAATCGCCGCCTTGATCCCGGCTTACTTTGCGGCCCGGCTTGACCCGGTGAAGGCGCTCCGGTTTGAGTAACTGAGGGCTAATGGCCGACGAGCGACGAGCGATACCGATTACCGATGAGCGATGACCGAAAATGACTGAAGAAAACGAGCTGCTTGCCATCCGGCGGCACAAGCTCAACCAGCTCGCATCGCTGAACATCGATCCCTTCGGCGGCCGTTTCGATGTCACGGATACAATTGGCAACTTGCGCAACCGGTTTAAAGAAGGCGAAAAGGTCCGCCTGGCCGGCCGGGTGACCGCTCATCGGAACATGGGCAAAAGTCAGTTTCTTGACCTCAGCGACGTCACCGGCCGGCTGCAAATATTTATCAACCTGAAAGAGATTTCGCCGAAACAGGCTGAGCTGTTTCAGTTGATTGACCTGGGAGATTTTCTCGGTGTGTGGGGTGAATACTTTTTGACGAGAACGAAAGAGCCGACGGTTCGGGTCGAGCAGTTTGTTTTTCTGACCAAGACGCTGCGGCCGATGCCCGATAAATGGCATGGCTTGTCCGACATCGAAGCGCGTCATCGGCAACGTTACCTGGACTTGATTAGCAACGCGCAATCGCGCGAGTTTTTCTTAAAGCGAATTCGGATTGTCGCCGAGATCCGGCAGTTTCTTCAGTCGCGCGGTTTCCTGGAAGTCGAGACACCGATGATGCAACCAATGGCAGGCGGGGCAGCGGCTGAGCCTTTCAAGACTCATCATAACGCGCTCGGGGCCGATTTTTATCTGCGAATCGCCCCAGAGCTCTACCTGAAGCGATTGCTGGTCAGCGGCTTCCCGAAAGTATTTGAGCTGAACCGGAACTTCCGCAACGAGGGGATTTCCCGGCGGCACAACCCTGAGTTCACGATGCTGGAAGCATACTGGGCATACGCGGATTTCGAAGCGATGGCCGATCTGGTGGAGGAGCTGATCTGTCTGGTGGCGGAATCGGTGATTGGGACGTTGCAGATCGAGCAGCGGAACGCGGAGGGTCAACCCATGCGCACAGTCAATCTTCAACGGCCCTGGCGACGGGCCCGTTATGAAGATCTTGTACGGCAAATCGACCCGGATTGGTTCCAACGATCTCTCCCGGAGAAGATTGCCCGTTGCCAGGCGCTCAGAGTCGAGTTGAGGCCGGAAAGCATGGCCGAGTCTGCAATCACGCAGGAGCTTTTTGAAAAGCTGATCGAGCCGGCCATCATTGACCCGGTCTTTGTTACCCATCTGCCGGCGGAGCTTGTGCCTCTGGCCAAGCAGAATCGCGAACAACCGCGGCTGGTGGACGTTTACGAATTAATCATCAACGGGCAGGAAATTTCGCCCGGCTACACCGAACTGAACGATCCGGTCGTGCAGCGCGACCGGCTCGAGGCGCAAGCCGGAGGGGAGATCCAGAATCTCGACGAGGATTTTCTGCTTGCCTTGGAATATGGGATGCCTCCGGCCGGGGGCGTCGGTATCGGGATCGATCGGCTGGTTATGATGTTGACAGGCGCGGAATCGATCCGGGATGTGATTCTTTTTCCGCAGCTGAGACCGAAGCCTGCATCGCTCACAAATCCTTAGCAATTTGTGAGCGACGCAGGCTGCGCATGAAGGTGGCCAGGGCTGCGCGGAGCAGTTGAGCGAGCTCCTCGTTGGCCACAACGGACTGCGCATTTGGTTCCTGACCTTGGAGCTGGATCGTCAGCGACGCTTCTTCGATAATCCGCGCCGACATCGTGGAAAGAATCAATCGGAGTGCGGCCTGCGCAGCGGTTCCGCGATCGGAGGTGTTCAGAATAGCCACTGGTTTGCCCGGGAATTCGGAGCTGCCAACCAACCAGTCCAGGAGGTTCTTGAACGATCCCGGTACTCCGCGCGCGTACTCGGGGCACGAGATGAGCAGACCGTCGGCAGCGCCAACGGCGGCTCGCAGAGCGATGACAGCGGAGGGTAGCTTGCCTGGATCCTCCTCCAGGTCGGGATTAAAATGTGGCAGCAGATGAAGTCCTGCGTAAACGACAACCTCAACCTCAGGTGGCGCTAGTATCGCCGCCGCCTGCAAGAGAGCCGTGTTCGACGATCGGGATCGAAGGCTACCGGAGATGGCGAGCAGGCGAACGGTGGGTGTCATCTTGAGATAAGTTAACACTGGAAGACGTTTGCAAACAAAACGCGCTCGCCGCGAGCTTTCTAGGAAAGCAACGGGTTGTGCCAACGCACCTCAGGAAAGCGCGCGTAATCGCTATCGGCCGTATGCACGATCGCCTGCAGCCGAACGGCGATTGCGGCAAGCTGGGCGTCGGTTGTCAGGTTCGCACCGGTGCCAGCTCGGTCCAGAAAGCGCAAGGCGGTGTGAACGTCGGTTGTTTGGGTTTCAACAAATTGCACGGTGGGCTGCTCAAACCACTCGGTGACAATCTCCAGTGTCTCGCGGATGGCCATCGGATAAGAGAATGCGCGCGAGCTGGTGCCGACCCGGACAAATCCGAAAATTACAGGTGCACACAGACCGACGGTTTCGGGCCCGGCCAAAGTGGTGGTCCACCACTTAACCGAAGCCCGATGGAAAGGATTCGACGTGTCATAGGCATAGAGCAAAAGATTCGTGTCCGGTAGGATCACTTCTTTTTCGCTCGCCGCGTTTTGGTCACAAACTCTTCGATTTCCAAATCGTCCGCCAACTCGGCCAGGCGAGCAGGATCAATTCCGGGTCGTAATCCTAATGCTCGCGCCTTGACGACAAAGGGTTTCCGGGGTTGAGCTTTCGCCTCGGGTTGCAGCCCTCGGCGGACAGCGTTGTTGAGCACCGCCTTGAAACTTGATCGACTGCGATGAACGGCCTCTTTCAACAATCGCTCGACATCCGGGTCGAGTGTAACCGTTGTTCGCATAGGCGCAATCATGACAGCAAGTTATATGCTGTCAAGATAGCAATTTTGGAGTGCGTGCGACTTGTCGCCGCTTTCGGATCCGCGCGGAGCGCGGCTCAGAGCGAGGGCGAACCAACGAAGCGCCGAATTTGCCCGAGAAAGACCCGCTTCATTAGCAAACGCGCTCCGCGCGGTCTCAAAGCGGCGACAAGTCGCACGCACTCCAAAACGCGCAGCGCGACTACAGACACTGACACTGGCGCCGACCCTGACCCGCGCTTACTTTCGCCCGCATGTGGAAAGGACGTTTCCAGGAAAACACGGCTCCCTTGGTTCAACAGTTCACCGAATCCGTGTCGTTTGATTGGCGCCTTTATCAAGCGGATGTGCAGGGTTCAATCGCTCACGCCGCCGCGTTGGAGAGAGCCGGATTGCTCAGCGCGTCGGAGCGGGCGGAAATCGAGAAGGGTCTTCTGCAGATCAAGCAGGAAATCGAGTCGGGAAGATTCACGTTTCGTCCCGAACTGGAAGACATCCACATGAACATCGAGGCTGCTCTGACAGAGCGGATCGGCCCGGCCGGAGCGAAGCTGCATACGGCACGAAGCCGGAACGACCAGGTAGCGCTGGATCTTCGACTCTACCTCCGCGACGAACTTGCCGAGATTCGCGAAGCGCTTCGGGACCTGCAGAAAGCGCTGGTTGCTGTGGCGGACCGTTATCAAGATGCGGTTTTGCCGGGCTACACCCACCTGCAGCGAGCGCAACCGGTCTTATTCGCGCACTATGTTCTGGCGTTTGTCGAAATGCTGGACCGCGACGATAGTCGACTGCTTGATTGCCGGAATCGGCTTAATCGGATGCCCCTCGGCTCCGGCGCAATCGCGGGTTCGACGATCGTGCTCGATCGCAACTTTATTGCTGAACAGCTCGGCTTTCCGGAAGTAACGAAAAACAGCATGGACGCGGTGAGCGACCGCGATTTCGTCGCCGAAACGATTTTTGTTCTGGCGTTGTGCGGGACACATCTCTCCCGATTGAGCGAGGACTTGATCTTATACACCTCCTCCGAGTTTGGCTTTCTCCGCATTAGTGATGCTTTTACGACAGGCTCAAGCTTGATGCCGCAAAAGAAAAATCCTGACGTGTGCGAATTGACTCGGGGAAAGGCTGGCCGGCTCGTTGGAAACCTGGTGACGATCTTGACGATCTTGAAAGGCATCCCAATGACCTACAACCGGGACTTGCAGGAAGATAAAGAACCGCTGTTTGACTCGCTCGATCAGCTGAAGATTGTCCTGCGGGTCTTCACCGCGATGATGCCAGGGATCGAGGTGGATCGAGAACGGACAATTAGCGCCGCGAGCGATCAAATGTTGCTTGCCACTGATCTGGCAGACTACCTGGTGCGCCGGGGCGTGCCGTTCCGACAGGCTCATGAAGCAGTGGGCAAGCTGGTTGCCTGTTCCGTCCGCGAAAACCGCCGCTTGAACAAATTGAGTCTGGAAGAGTTTCGGACCGCCAATGACCGGTTTGATTCTGACGTGTTTGCGGTTCTCGATCTCGAGCGTTCGCTCAACAGCCGGACCGCTATCGGCGCACCGGCTCGAAAAAATGTTGCGGCCGAATTGGAGGCGTGGAACGCAAAGCTTCGTGGATAATCAATCCGACTGGGCCATCCAGAAATCGACTCCGGTTTACACCAGCCCACATCTCGAAGTCCGCGAGGAGCTGGTGAGGATCCCGGGCAGCAGTAATTACCGGAGATGGACCACCGTCCGGCGGAAACATGCGGTCGTGATCGCGCCGATTACCGAGCAAGGACGTTTTGTGCTGATCCGAGAGGCAAGGATCCCGGTCCGCCAGTTTCTTTGGGAATTTCCTGCGGGGCAGGTCGATCAGTCGTTTGACCCCAGTGACGAGATGCTTGTTACAGTGGCCATTCGCGAGTTAGCCGAAGAAACCGGTTACCAGATGGCCGATGGCGGGGAACTGGTTCCATTTGGTCATTTTTATTCCTCGCAGGGATTTACCGACGAAACCCAGCATCTATTCGTTGCCCGGCCAGTCCGGATGGTGGGCGGTGTGCCGGCGCCCGACGAGACCGAGGCGATCCATGAGGTGCGTGAGTTTACCCCGTCGGAGTTGCGTTCCATGATTGCCGGAGAGATCGTGCAAGACGGTAACACCCTGGCGCTTTACGCCAGAATGGCCGCGCGAAACCTCGTCTGATCCTTATGGCTTTTAAACTCTCGAACTTGTTCAAATTTCGCGAGGGCGGTGATCCCGAAGCGACCAAACCGTTCCTGGATCACCTGGAAGATCTGCGATGGGTCATCGTGAAAATGGCGATGGCGCTGGGCGTGGCCATGATGCTCGCGTTCCTGGTTCGCCATCATCTCGTCGCGGTTTTGCAATGGCCTCTGCAGAAACTCGATCCGAACCTTCTCAAGTCGCTGGTCTCCCTTGGGGTAGCTGATTCGCTGACGATCTCTTTCCAGCTCGCCTTTTATGCCGGGATCGTCCTCGCGTTTCCTTTCCTGATCTACTTCGCCGCAGAGTTCATTTTGCCTGCCCTGACTCCGCACGAAAAAAAGGCGATGCTGCCGGCGGTCGCTATCGGCTTCGGCCTTTTCCTGGCCGGTGTCGTTTTTGCCTACTTTTTCGTTTTGCCGCCTACCTTGAGATTCTTTTTCCACGACGCCCAACAGATGAATTGGTCGCCGACCTGGACCGTGCGTGACTATTTCTCGTTTACCACGCAGGCGTGTGTCGGATTTGGCGTAGCGTTTGAATTGCCGGTGGTAATTTTGGTGCTGATCCGCCTGGGGATTGTGTCGACCGCCCTTTTACGCCGCACGCGAGCTTATGCTTTTCTTCTGATCTTCATTGCTGCGGCGTTCCTCGCTCCGACGCCGGACGCCGTTTCCATGGCGATGATGGGCGCTCCGATGTACATCCTGTTCGAGCTTTGCATTCTGATTGGCGGGTTTATCGAGAAAAAACGGCGGCGCGAAGAAGAAGCCGCTTTGACCGCCAAAGGCGCGGGAACCTGATAGGTGCCGTCGTGGACCAGCATGTTGAATGCGGTCACCAGATTCTGGGTATCAGCTTGTAAGGGACCCGTTCCGCGTAGCAATCGTAGCCCTCAAGGCCCGCGTGCAATTCCCGATCTTCGAGCGCTGTTCGCAGCGCGAAGAGACCGTCCAGAGCAAGGCTGCCCAGTAATCCCCACCATGAGCCTAGCAAGAGAGCTGTGCCTGCAAGAAAGACGATCGCCGAGGAATACATTGGGTGCCGCACTACCGCATAGGGACCGGTAGAAATCACTCGCTGGCCACGCGCACGCTGAATCTTCACAACGGGTGCCGCGAAACTGTTTTCCCGAAACACGAGGTACTGTGCCCAGATCGAGAGGACGACAAGGGCCGCGCCGACCGTTTGAAGCCAGCGAGGCATAACCGACCAGCGGAACCGCACCGCATCAATTCCCATCAGAGCCAGCCAGGGAACAAAAACCGTCACCAGGACTGGCAAAAGAATCTTATCCCAGAGTGGCTGATCCTTTTGCGGCAGCGGCTTCAATCGCTCCTCGACTAGCCCTGGATCGCGCCTGACCAGATCAGCAGTGGCCAAGATCGCTGAGCCGAACATCACAATCAAAAAGATCCAACCACTCGGCCATGCCAGCGTTCCCGCCCCACCGAACAGGATCGCGGCAAACACCACAACTTCGATCGCTATAATGATCCAAACTCTCAAGAGTAGCTCAAGTGTACTGTAAGCAAAGGATGGCACAGCTCGCAGTCGAGGCAAAGCGCGTGATCACTAACCATTTTGCCTCGCCGCTCTTGCAATCGAACTCAGTTCGTGTCTTCTCGATTGCATGTGTTTTCGTCCGACAATCGTAATCTCCGGTCTGTTGGCCGGAGCGCATCTTTTCATTACCGCTAACCTGGCGAAAGCTGACGAAGGCATGTGGCTTTTTAACGCTCCGCCGACAAAGCTCCTGCAAGACAAATATCATTTTACTCCCACTCCCGAATGGTTGGCCCACCTTCAGAGAAGCTCTGTCCGCTTCACCGACGGTGGCAGTGGCTCGTTTGTTTCACAGGATGGACTGGTTATCACGAATCAGCACGTCGGGTCAGACGATCTGCAAAAGTTCAGCGATGCGACTCATAATTATCTCCGGGATGGCTTTTTGGCGGCCTCGCGCAAGGAAGAGAAACGCTGTTTTGATCTGGAACTCAATGTCCTGGAGTCGATCGAAGACGTCACCGCGCAGGTTAATGGAGCGATAAAATCGGGAATGACTCCTGAGCAAGCTTACCTTGCTCGCCGAAGCGTCATTGCCGATATCGAGAAGAAATCGCAGGAACAGACCGGCCTGCGGAGCGACGTTGTCACTCTTTACGAGGGCGGTAGTTACCAGCTGTACCGGTACAAAAGGTACACCGATGTGAGATTAGTTTTTGCTCCCGAGCAGCAGGCGGCTAATTATGGCGGTGATCCGGACAATTTCGAATATCCGCGCTACGATCTGGATATCTGCTTTTTCCGAGTCTACGAAAATGGTCAACCGGTTCATGTCGACGACCATCTGAAATTCAGCGCCACCGGTCCATCTGACGGCGACCTTGTCTTTGTCAGCGGCCATCCGGGGAGAACGGAACGGCAGATCACGCTGTCACAATTGGCGGACACGCGGGACCGAGTGCTGCCCTACCTACTGAATAAAACGTATCGCCGGGAAGTGTCCTTGTCGGCCTTCGGCGAACGCTCGCTGGAGAACTCGCGGCGAATCCATGAAGATCTTTTTTTTGTCAAAAATACGCGGAAATTCTTGAATGGCGCGACGAGCGGACTTCTTGATCCGGAGTTCTTTACTCAACTTGAGGAGCAGCGGGCCAGGCAGCGTACAGAGTTTGCGAAAGAACCTCGTTTTCAACCCGCCATCGAGGCGGAAAACCGCATTGCCGCCGCGCAGCGTGTCATTGCTGACAATGACAAGATTTTTGATCTTTACGAGAAGGGCCACGGATTTGCGAAGAAGGCCGACGCATTTGATAGCGACTTATTCTGGATTGCGCGGACGCTGGTGCGAGCGGCGGCCGAGCGTCCCAAACCGAACGGAGAACGTCTGCCGGAGTTTCAAGATGCGGCGCGTACTTCGCTGGAATTAGAGCTCTTTTCGGAAGCCCCGATTTACGATAACGTCGAAGCTCTGACCCTGGGCAACTCGCTGACAAGCTTTGCGGAACAGCTCGGAGCCAGCGATCCGCGGGTCCGTTCGGTCCTTGCTGAAAAATCTCCGGACGAACGGGCGTTTGAGCTCGTTACTGGCTCTAAATTGAAGGATGTCAATGTCCGGCGGCAGCTCTATGCCGGCGGCGCTGGCGCACTTGAGTCCTGTTCGGATCCGATGATTCGTTTGGCGCAGCAGGTTGACGCTCCCGCGCGGGCAGTCCGAAAAAAGATCGAGGAGCAGATTGAGATCCAGCAGCAGGCTTACCAGACGATCGGCCAGGCGCGTTTCGCTCTCCATGGTCCGAACGACTATCCTGATGCCACTTTTAGCTTGCGGCTGGCCTTTGGACAGGTCGCAGGCTACCAGGAAAAAGGCAAAGCGATTCCGGCGTTAACAAATTTTGGCGGTCTTTACCAGCGGTCGGCAGAACACAAGAACCTTGCCCCGTTTGACCTGCCCGCGCGTTGGATCGAGCGCCAGCCGGAGTTGGATCCGACCACGCCATTGAACTTTGTGAGTACGGCCGATATCATCGGTGGGAACAGTGGCAGTCCGGTAGTCAATCGCGCGGGTGAATTCGTCGGCATCATCTTCGATGGAAACCTGCAATCCTTGCGCTGGGATTATGCCTTTGATTCCCGGCAGGGCCGCGCCGTGTCGGTCGATTCACGCGGTATCCTGGAGGCGCTCGAAAAAGTTTATAGAGCAACTTCACTGGTCAGCGAACTGACTTCGGGCAAGGGGGAACTGCGATCGACTTCGGATTGACCTTCGCATTCCCGATTTTCATAATCGATCGGTGGATCCGGCCGAGCAGTTTCATCACAACGTCTATGTGATCGAGCTGAGTCGCCAAGTGTTGCAGCATCCATCAATCCTCCGTCTCAATCCGAGGCGCGACCCCAGGAAGCCGTGTGTTTATGTCGGGCTGACGGGGCTTCCGGTGGAGCACCGTTTTGAAAATCACAAGAACGGGTACAAAGCAGCTTGGGTGGTTGAAAAATACGGTATTCGGCTGCTGCCGGAGCTCTACGAGTACCTTAATCCGATGCCTTACGATGCGGCGGTACAAATGGAGAAAGATCTCGCCCAAGACCTTCGGGAACAGGGTTACACCGTCACGGGCGGGACCTGAGCGCTTTGGAGCGCGCGACTTGTCGCCGCTTTGAAACCGCGCGAAGCGCGACCCAAACGGAGACCCGAACTGCGAAGCGCCAAGTTTCCTCGCCAAAAAGCACCGCATTATTGATGGCCGCGCTCCGCGCGATCCGAAAGCGGCGACAAGTCGCGCGCACTCCAAAGGAAATTGTTTTCTACCGCCGGACGACCAAAAATCGCTGCAGATCGAACTAGGAGAGGCCAGGCTGAGTCGGTCATGAACGCTACCTCAAAGAAACGAATGGCCGATCACGCGAATTGCGAAAAGCCTTTCGTTCCGGACACAACCGATCTGGTTGAGTTGAAGGAGGCGGCACGCACCTGCCTGGCTTGCCCGTTTGCCAAAAAAGCGACTCAAACTGTTTTTGGCGAGGGCCCGGCGGGTTCGACAGTGGTGCTTCTGGGAGAACAACCTGGTGACCAGGAAGATCGAGAGGGGCGTCCCTTCATTGGACCGGCTGGAATGATTCTTGACCGGGCATTGGCAGCGGCGGGCGCGGACCGCACGGCATGCTACGTCACCAACGCAGTCAAACATTTCAAATGGGAACCGCGCGGTAAACGCCGGATTCATCAGACCCCGACTGCACGTGATATCGAGCAATGCCGTGGCTGGTTTGAGGCCGAGCTACGGGCGCTCAAGCCGAAAGTGCTGGTCTGTCTCGGAGCGACCGCAGCAACAGCGGTTTTCGGAAAGACTGTCCGAGTGATGAAAGACCGTGGACGATGGATTGCTTCGCGGTATGCCGAGAGGACGTTGGTCACCGTGCATCCATCGTCGATTCTTCGTGCGCCGGACGAAGCGCAGCAGAAGAAAGCCTTCGATGATTTTGTAGCAGATCTACGACTAATTGCTGAAGTTGGCTGACCAATGACCGATGAGCGATGACCGATGACCGATGCGAATGATGCCGACTCCTGAATTACTGATCACTGATTACTGACTACTGATCTTCCGGAAGCCCCCAGGCTTTTCCGCGTTTGGCAATTTCCGACTCGGGCAATTGCACAAGCAGCGGTTGAGCGCTCGGATCGAGCCAGCGCAAGAGGTGTTCCAGATCGCCTTCACTCAGGGCAGTACAGCCAATTGTGCCACCATGCGGGCCAGCCCAGACGTGAAGGAAAATGCACGAGCCCCGTCCGGCCATTTGCTGCCAGTTGTGTTCCACCATTAACCCCCAATGGTACTGTCCGCCAACGCGGGCCATTCCTTCCGAATGCAACCAGTCAGGCTGGTCAACCACGGCTCGATCCACAATCCGGTTGTAGAAGCGCGACCGCGGGTCATCAACGGCCTCCATGGTCAGGGTGACCTGTCGATAAGGCAGGCGGAGAAAGGAGACGGTCCGTGGAGCCGCTTTGCCGAAGATTTCGGAAAACCGGAACACACCGGCTGGCGATCGGCCATCGCCCTCCACCTTTTGCGGCTGCCCGGAAACCCCGGTTCCGTGAAGGCCGATGCCCCAGCCAAGCCCGTGCCATCCGATCACAGCTGGCATCGCGGGAGAGCTCGCTTGCCAGGAACCGGACATGGGGCGTTCAAACAGCTGGACTGTCGCGTTCAGATCTCGCCAGGAGCGTGTTTTCACCAGAACGAGCTGTCGAGCAGAGCGCAGCTCGGGTACGATCTCAGCCACGTTCGCATTTGTGCGGGCAGGGGTCATTGCCGGGGCTAGTGTCATTGCCAGTGTCAGTGTCAGTGCAAGTTCATTGAGGGAACACCGCAGATGGAGAACAGTTGGTACTGGCACAGTCATCCCGTTTACAGACACGATTTTTCTGCCTACCTTACGCGCTCGAATCATCCCGCATGGCCAAGATCTACCTGAAAACCTACGGTTGCCAGATGAATGAGCGCGATTCTGAGCAAGTTGCGCGCTCTTTGGTGGCCCGAGGCCACGTTCTCACCAAGAACGAAACGGAGGCCGAGGTTGTGCTGCTGAACACCTGCAGTGTGCGAGATCTCGCTGAGAAAAAGGCTCTCGGAAAAATGGGGATGCTGGGAGCGCTGTCGCGCCGGCGACCGGTCGTTTACGGTTTCCTCGGTTGCATGGCGCAGAGCCGGGGAGCTTCGCTCTTCCAGGATGTGCCGCATCTGGACCTGGTGATTGGCACCCAGAAATTCCATCGGGTTGCCGACTATATCGAGGAAGCGCTCGCCCGAAAAGCGGCGGAACCAATGGACGATGTCCGCTGCTCGATTGTCGATATTGCCGAAGAGCGTGATTCGCAAAGCACCATTCGCGAACATCTCCTGGTTGATCGCCAGGTCACAGCCTTTGTTTCTGTCATGCAGGGCTGCAATATGCGCTGCACTTTTTGCATCGTCCCTTCGACTCGCGGCGGGGAACGGGCGCGCTCAATCGACGACGTAGTGACAGAGATCAAGGAATTGGTTGAACGTGGAGTGCGCGAAGTGACTTTGCTCGGCCAGATTGTGAATCTCTACGCTCGGCACGAACTTCCGCGCCGCCAAGACAAAAGCCCCTTTGTGCAACTGCTCGAGGCCGTCCAGGAAATTGAAGGAATCGAGAGGATTCGGTTTACTTCGCCTCACCCAATCGGCTTTAAGAGCGACCTCATCGAAGCTTTCACCCGGCTGTCGAAGCTGGTTGAGCACATCCATCTGCCGCTGCAGTCCGGTTCGGACCGGATCCTCAAGGCGATGCGGCGCACGTATACGGCGGCAAAATATCTTGAGCTGATCGATCGGATCAGGTGTGCGGCCCCACACATGGCAATCACCACCGATCTTATCGTTGGGTTTCCCGGCGAATCGGAAACCGACTACGAAGCGACCCGGACGATCGTTGACCAGGTAGGGTTTGATAATGCGTTCGTTTTTAAATACTCGAAACGCAAAGACACACCGGCGGCGGTCATGCCGGATCAGGTTCCGGAAGGGGTGAAAGAATCGCGGAATCATGATTTGCTAGGATTGGTAAACACTTGGGCCAAGCGCCGCGCGCAACGCTTCACCGGGCAGACCGTGGAGATCTTGTGCGAAGGCCCAAGCAAAACAAACCCGTATCGGCTGACGGGTCGAACCCGGGGAAACAAGATCGTCGTTTTCGCCGGGCAGCCCGAACATATCGGGCAACTGGTCCAGGTCCATATTACTGAATCGACCGGGTACACCCTCTACGGCCAACCCGTGCCGTTATCTGTCCTTTGATCGCATGGAATATCCGCCTCGCATTTATCATTTCAGTCTGCAAACCGCCGGATTGGTGGTCGGCCTTTTCTTGATCGCGACGCATCTCTATGGCCTGCTGCAGCCGAAGGTGACTCAACGCTGGCTGCTCAGCTTGCCGCGCTCGTCTGGTTTCGGCCGTGTGTTATTTGTGGTCGATGCGGTCTGGTGCTTCTGGCTGGCTGCGACGATGGATCTCGGAGAATTCGCCGGATTCCGGAGCTGGATCCTGATTGCCATTCCGGTTCTGGCGGTGATGACTCTGTTGTTTGTTGACGAATTCCTTTCGGCCCGGGCGCTCGGCATCTTTGCCCTGCTGGTTGCTGAACCGATGCTCTCGGCGGCGTTCCTAAAGCCGCAACTTGCGCGGCTTCTCCTGGTCGTCCTGGCGTACGGATGGCTGACGATCGGAATGTTCTGGGTCGGAAAGCCGTATTTGTTGCGCGATCAGATCACCTGGGTCACCAGAAGCGCGGTCCGGTGGAGGTTGGTTACGTTCGGCGGCGTACTCTACGGCGCGATCGTGCTCCTCTGTGCTTTGACGGTTTTTTAGGGGCCGAGGATGTCTTGGAGTGCGCGCGACTTGTCGCCGCTTTTGAGACCGCGGAGCGTGGCCACCAGCAAAGAGCGCCTTGGTTCCTTCCTCAGATCTCCAATTCTTTGGGAAAATTGGAGAGGACGCGAAACCCGCTTTCGACCACCACGCCATCGTCTTCTTGCCGAACCCCTCCGACACCGTGCAGATAGAGACCGGGCTCGACCGTCAGTGCCTGACCTTTTTTGAATTCTGTCATGGCAATTCTTGGTGGTTCATGGATGTCCAGGCCGAATCCATGCCCAAGCCCATGAAAGAATCCGGTCCATCGGCCGTTCCGGATCTCGGTGGGATATCCTTGATCGCGGAAAAATGTGGAAACCTTTTCCTGCAATTCTTTGCCTGATCGACCAATGCGAATCCCGTCCAAGGCCAGTGCCTGGCCGTCACAAACGGTCTGCCACAGTTTGCGCTGCGCTTCACTCGCCTGTCCGCGAACCACGGTGCGCGTAAGATCGCCATAGAACCCGGTCTTTGGATCTCGCGGAAAAATGTCCAGGAGGATCAGCGAGTTCGCGCGAAGCGGTCCGCTGCCTCGCTCGTGGGGATCACAGGCCTGGTTGCCTCCAGCTACGATCGTCTCGGCCGGCGCCCCGCCGGCGCGGAGAATGGCAGTATCGATTTCCGCGCGCAGAATCTCTGAGGTCAACCGTCTTCCGGACCAGGTCAGCTGCCGAACCGGTCCAATTTTAGAGGCTCGCAACACCTCAATCCCGCGGGCCAAACCGATTTCGGTGATCCGGATCGCGTGTTGAATTGACCGGATTTCCTCGACAGACTTCGATTCGCGTTCGGGCCAGAACAAACCATCGACCGAAGTCAGTTCGACACCGGCACGCTCAAGATGCCGGGCCAAACCGAGCGGAAAATCGAAGGGCACAAGCGCTCTCTTCACCCGGCGTTGACGCAGAAAATCAGTAAGGACTTGTCCGATTGACGGCTTCTTCTTCAGCCGTTTCTCGAGCGGATGCTCGAGGCTATCGAGTGCGACAACCTCGTCGACGACTGCATCCCGCCGTCCACGATTCAGTTCGAGCTTATTCAGAATAATCGTTCGCCGACCATTCTGTTCGAGGAAAATGAAAGGATCGGGCACCGAAACTTTGGTGACATAGAACATGTCAGCCGATTCATTGCTCGCGGCGTAAATCAATCGGGACGGAGATTTGGCAGGCATAGGGGATGTAGTGTCGGTGTCAGTGTTTAGTGATAGTGAGTACCAGGGCGGAGTTCACAAGAGTTATTGCCAAAAAGTTGGAAGTGCTTGCATTTTGCCTAGGGGGGACAATGACGAAGCTTTTGCCCCGTCTTTGCTCCGGTTTGAGCTGCGGAATCTGTTGCTGTCGAATGAGCGCCGCCAGACGCATCGTCATGCGCTGATCAAACCGCTCTTCGAATGTGCCTTTTTCTGCTTCCCGACCTTCCCGCTCCGAGTTAAACGAACAGGATGGACCTTAGCTTGAAAGACAAAGTAGCGGTAATCACTGGAGGCAGTATCGGTATTGGATTAGCGGTCGCGGAAGGCCTCGCGGCAGAGGGGGTTCATCTCGTTTTAGTGGCTCGAGCCGCTGATCGGGTTTCCGAGCAGGCGAGCCGGCTCGCCAAGCAGTTTGGCGTGCAGACACTGGGCGTGGCGGCCGACGTCTCGAAAGCAGAAGATGTCGATCGCGTCGTTGCCGAAACGGCCAAGCAATTCGAGAACGGCATCGATATCTTGATCAATAACGCTGGTACCGGAAGCAACGAAACGGTCATGGAAGCGCCTGACTCAAAATGGCAGTACTATTGGGATCTGCATGTGATGGCCGCGGTCCGCCTGGCGCGCAGTCTGGTCCCGGCGATGCGTCGTCGTGGCGGCGGAGTGATCCTGCACAACGCGTCGATCTGCGCCGCCCAGCCCCTGTGGTACGAACCGATCTATAACGTTACCAAGGCGGCGTTAATGATGTTTTCAAAGACGCTTGCGAACGAGCTGATCAAAGAGAATATCCGGGTGAACTGCATTAATCCGGGTTTGATTTTGACACCAGACTGGATCAAGACGGCCAAACAGCTTACGGCCGATAAGGGTGGCGATTGGGAAGGCTATCTTGCTTCTGTTGCGCGGGAGCACGCGCCGATCGATCGATTCGGAACGCCGGAAGAGCTCGCCAATTTTTTTGTTTTTCTTTGCTCGAACCGAGCCAGCTACTCGGTGGGCTCGACCTACTTTGTGGACGGCGGAATGTTGAAAGTAGTCTGAAGCAAAGCGATGGGAGCGGCGGGAAAGAATTCAGCCGAACCCGGTTCCTCCGCTCCCGCCGTTTTCCTTGCGTTCGATCAGCGCTCGCATTTTCGCGAAATGGCTGCGCGCGTTTCCTTCACTGGCCGGCCGATTCATGTGTAATTGATAGTCCATTTCCTCGATCCAGGCGGGATCGAGATCCTTCAGGAATGAACTAGGTGTGCAAGGTGTCGGCTGACCGTACCGGGAGCGGCTGGCACAATGGCTGATCATCAGCGAGCGGCGGGCCCGAGTAATCCCCACATAAAGTAGTCGGCGTTCTTCATCGAGCGCGCCTTCGGCCTTCGACCGATCATGCGGGAGAATCCCTTCTTCGATTCCAACCAGAAGGACATGGTTGAACTCAAGGCCCTTGGCTGCGTGCAAGGTGATGAGATGAACACTGTCCTGATCCGGAGCCAGATCCTCCTCGCGTTCATTATCGAGAGCTACTTCTGACAAGAATCCGCTCAGTCCGTCCGAAGATCGTTGCTGATATTCCCGGAGCGAACGCGTAACTTCGCGCACATTTTCCTCGCGATTCAGCGCTTCCTCGGGCGCCTTGCTCGAACGCCGCAAGTCGGACTGGTAACCGATTTCGGCCACTAAGGACTCCAGCAAGACGGCGAGGTCAACGAGCGGCTCGTTGGCTTTGGTTTCGAATCGATCGATCAACTCAACAAAGCCTTCGATCGCCGCCCGACTACGCTTGCTCAGGAGCGCAAGAAACCCGGGCGCCCGCAAGGTTTCGAAAAGAGGCCGGGTCGCGCTCTCCTGCAGGGCCAGCTCGACGGTTGAGGCGCCAATGCCGCGCGCCGGGGTATTGATCACTCGCAGAAGGCTGACGTCATCCTGTGGATTCACCAAACACTGCAGATAGGCCAGGAGATCTTTCACCTCGCGTCGATCGAAAAAGCTGCGACCGCCGATCAGTCGATAGGGAATCTGGGACCGGCGCAGGAGTTCCTCCAGCAAACGCGATTGGGCGTTCATTCGAAAGAGAACCGCCAAATCACTCCAGGCCGAGTTTTCCTGGAGCCTGCGACGGTTGAGTTCATCGACGACCAGTTCTGCTTCTTTCCGCTCGTCCGGCACCCTGATCAGCCGCACTTTCTCGCCAGACCCAAGCTCGCTCCAAAGGGTTTTCGGGCGCCGTCGCGGGTTTTGCCGAATAAGGCTGTTAGCGATTCCGAGGATCGCATTGGAACTGCGATAATTTTGTTCCAACTTGACAATCTTCGGCTCAGGAAAATGGCGTTCAAACTCCAGAATATTACTCACTTCAGCGCCTCGCCAGCCATAGATGCTCTGGTCGTCATCTCCCACGACGCACACATTCCGATGTAGGCCGGCGAGGTGACGAACCAAATCGAGCTGCAGGCGGTTGGTATCCTGAAATTCGTCAACCAACAAAAAACGGAATCGACTCTGCCACTTGTTCCGCATGGCCGGAAAGTCCTCCAGCAGGCGAACCGCCAAGATCAACAGGTCATCGAAATCGACCGCATTCCGTGTCTTCAGATCGGCTTGGTAGCTCTCCGCCACGGCCGCCAGCAAATCACTTTCGCTTTCTCGGCTTTGGCTGGAGCGCCCTGAATGTATCGGAGCGGGGCCTCGATTTTTGAGGCGGCTGATAACGTTCCGCGCCGTATTCGGATCGAGTTTTTCATCCTGGCTGGAGATTCGGTTAATGACTTTTCGGATCAGCCCAAGCTGATCACCCTCGCTATAGATCGAAAAGTTCGGCTTATAGCCGAGTTGACCGATGTCCTCCCGAAGCAGTCGCACGCAGAGCGAGTGAAACGTGCAAATCGTTAGCGCGCCGGCCTGTTTGCGATCGACCATCGAGGCGACACGGGCACGCATCTCGGCGGCCGCTTTGTTCGTGAAAGTCAGTGCCAGAATCTGGCGGGCATCGATCCCTTCATGGAGCAGGTAAACGATGCGCATTGTGATTACCCGCGTTTTGCCCGTGCCCGCTCCGGCAAGAATCAGCAGCGGTCCGCCGATCGTACGGACTGCTTTGGCCTGTTCCGGGTTAAGGTCAAAAAGGCGTAACATTTTTTGGAGTGCGCGCGACTTGTCGCCGCTTTGAGAACCGCGCGGAGCGCGGCTAGCAGCCAAGCGGGTTACTTTCGCCAGGGAACTCGGCCTTCATAATTCTCTTTTCGGTCTACGTCGCGCTCCGCGCGGATCCTAAAGCGGCGACAAGTCGCACGCACTCCATAACACGCCTCGAACTGGTGGCGGGACTGGTCTCGTCCTACGCCTTGTTGAGCGCCTCGCTGTAGCGTTGCTGCACGTAGTCCCAGTTGATCACGTTCCAGAAAGCCTTGATGTACTCCGGGCGCCGATTTTGATGTTTGAGGTAATAGGAATGTTCCCAGACATCGATACCGAGCAAGGGCGCTTCGTGTTCCGCTTTCTTTGAGATCGGCGTATCCTGGTTCGGGGTGGACTCAATCTCGAGCTTCCCGCTGTTCAGGACAAGCCAAGCCCATCCGCTGCCAAAGACCTTGGTGGCCGCTTCCGAGAGTTTTTGTTGAAACGAAGGATAACCGCCGAAGCTGTCGTCGATTGCCTTGGCGAGGTCGCCGGAAGGCTTTCCCTCTTCGTTCTTCTTCAGCATGAGCCAGAAGAGTGAATGGTTGTAATGGCCGCCGCCGTTGTTCCGGACGGTCGTACGGATTTTTTCGGGCACTTGGTCAAGCTGGGTCAGCAGATCGGTCAGCGTCATCTGCTGGAATTTAGGATCTGCCGTCGCGAGAGCCTTGTTCAGGTTTTCGACATAAGCGGCATGATGTTTATCGTGATGGATTTCCATCGTCTTCGTGTCGATGTGGGGTTCGAGTGCATCGTAGGGATAACCTAA
Organism: uncultured Verrucomicrobiae bacterium; assembly: GCA_963731325.1. Classification (GTDB taxonomy): domain Bacteria; phylum Verrucomicrobiota; class Verrucomicrobiia; order Chthoniobacterales; family JAFAMB01; genus CAVSUL01. The sequence continues at coordinate 195,085 of CAVSUL010000002.1, read as the reverse complement.
TTCCGGCAGCTTGAAGGGATAGGTCTCGCTGGTCACCGCTGGTTGTTCTGCTCGGATCAGGGAGGGATTCAAAGCTACTGCACCGGCTGCCAAAGCAACCGTCTTAATGGCATCGCGTCGAGTGATCATGAACGTAATAGCCGCCAGTAAATCGCAAATCGCAAATCGCCGATTCGCAAATAGGATAAGGAATCGGGAGAAGACGATGACCGATAACCGATCATCATCGACCGCTCACGCCGCTCAGGCCGCTAAAGCGAAAGCCGCTGTGCGGGACATCCGGAATCTGGCTTCTTGCAAGCATTGATAAGCGCTTCATTGTCGCGCTCTAATCTTCTCAAAATCCGACGACCGGCATCCTGCCGGTTAGAAGACGACAGGCTGGAGCCTGTGCCGCGCGAGCCCGCGCACCGGGCAATCGGTGATTGGCCATCGACCATCAGCCATCGGTCATCCTTAATCGCTATTGCCGCTGGCGCGGGACGACGCTTGCGCCTATAATTACGCCTTTTTATGAAGACCTCTCCCACCATTAAAACGGTCAATGCGCGTCAGGCGCCCGAACGAGGCGAGACAATGAACGGCGCCGAAATCCTTGTCGCCTGTCTGGAGCGAGAAGGGGTAGAGGTAATCTTCGCTTATCCCGGTGGGGCGAGCATGCCGATCCACCAGGCCCTGACCCGGTCCGAGAAGATCCGCACGATCCTGCCCCGGCACGAGCAGGGCGGCGCTTTTGCGGCCGAAGGGTACGCCCGTGCTTCGGGTAAAGCGGGTGTGTGCATGGCGACCTCGGGGCCGGGTGCGACCAACCTGGTGACCGGTATCGCCGACGCCTATATGGATTCGGTTCCGCTTGTGGCGATCACGGGGCAAGTGCCCCAGGAAATGATCGGGCGGGGGGCATTTCAAGAGACGGATTTCTTTGGCATGACTCTCCCGGTCGTGAAGCACAGCTACCTGATTATGGATATCCACGAGATTCCGCGCGTGGTGAAGGAAGCATTTCATATCGCACAAACCGGCCGGCCCGGTCCGGTGGTGATCGACGTTCCCAAGAATATTCAGAATCAAACCGCGCAGCCTATTTTTCCCTCGGAAATCAGCCTGCGCGGCTACCTGCTCCCGCCCAAGGCCGATGTAGTCGCATTGAACGAAGTCATCGGGCTGATCAAATCCGCTCGTCGTCCGATGATCTATGCCGGCGGCGGGATTATTACAGCCGAGGCTGCACCGGAACTCTTGGAATTTGCCGAACGGAGCCAGATCCCGGTGGCCACCACCCTGATGGGGATTGGCGGATTTCCGGAGAATCATCCGTTGTCCCTGAAGTGGCTGGGCATGCATGGCACCGTTTACGCCAATTGCGCCGTGAATGAGGCGGATCTCTTGCTCGCCTTTGGAGTTCGATTTGACGATCGCGTGACGGGCAAAGTCGAGAAATTCGCGGAACACGGAACGATCGTTCACATCGACATCGATTTCTCCGAGCTGAACAAGAACAAAGTCGTCAAACTCCCGATCCATAGTGATATCAAGCATGCGCTGGCGGAACTGAATCGGTTGTTGCGCGAAGGTCGGTTCGATGGGGCGACCGAGCCGGTCCGAGCCTGGCATGAACAGATCGATCGCTGGAAGAAGCGGTACCCGCTGGATTTCAACGATACGGAAGACCTCATTCAACCCCAATATGTTATCCGTCTCTTGCACGAACTCACCAAGGGAGACGCGATTGTGTCGACCGGTGTTGGACAACACCAGATGTGGGCTGGACAGTATTACGACTTTCGCCGTTCTCGCCAGTTCATCACCTCGGCCGGACTCGGTGCCATGGGCTTTGGGTTTCCGGCGGCGCTTGGCGCAAAAGTGGCCCATCCGGAAAAACAGGTAATTGATATCGACGGGGACGGTTCGTTCCTGATGAATATTCAGGAATTGGCGTGTGCGCATATCGAAGAGATCGCGGCCAAGGTAATCATTCTGAATAACCAGCATCTTGGCATGGTCGTTCAGTGGGAGGACCGCTTCTATAAAGGCAACCGCGGCCACACTTTTTTGGGAGATCCTCGCGATCGCAAACGCATTTACCCGGACTATGTGGAGCTCTGTTCCGGCTTTGGTGTAAAGTGCGAACGCGTTCTGCACAAGAAAGACCTATGCCCGGCACTGGAACGGCTCCTCGATTCGAAGGAATGCTATGTGCTCGATGTGATGGTTCCCTATACCGAGCATGTTCTTCCGATGATTCCGTCAGGGAAAACCTATCGTGACATCATTATTGATGAGCGCCACGGCAAGTTCGAAGGGTGACGGCGGGTTTTGGAGTGCGTGCGACTTGTCGCCGCTTTGGGACTGCGCGGAACGTGGCCGCCGACGAGGCGGGTCTCTTGATCGGGAACTCCGCGCTTGGTACTCCTTTCTTCTAATTTGATGTTTTCCTGCGGAGATTTTGGAAAGGACGAAGATGTGCTCCGGAGGAGCGAATTGAAAATAGGCCGGCAATTCATTGCCGGTAATGCCACTCCCAACGCTGCGTCCCGGAGGGCCACGCTCCGCGCGGTCTCAAAGCGGCGACAAGTCGCACGCACTCCATGGCGCTCCTGCCACGCAAGACGGCGCCGAGGCGCTTTACGAACAGGAACTGATCCAGGCTTGACCAGAACGGCGGCAGATAGGGAGTTTCAAATTTCGCCCTTAGTCGCGGGAATGCCATGGCGCTTTGCGCCACATAGCAGGCGCCCCGTTATACCGGATCCGGAGTTTGCTCCCTTGGATCTTTCGTGTATCAACCGAGGTTAGGCGGCGTTACTTTTCGACGATCTCAAAGTGCGTGATCCGCCGGAACGCGTCGTAACGGTCTTCGATATCTTTCGGACTTAGCCGCAATAACCGGTCCAAGCTAAACGATTCGACGCTGTAGCTGGCCACCACGCTACCGCGCACGACGCCTTTTCGGAGATCTTCGAAGCTGAATCGCGATTGCTTCAATCCGGCCAGATAACCGGCCAACCCCCCGGCAAACGCATCGCCTGCACCCGTAGGATCGATGAGATCCTCCAGTGGGAATGCAGCGCAACTGAAGAACTCGTCGCGGGAGATCAATAAGGAACCGTGCTCGCCTTTCTTGATGACAACGTACTTGGGACCGAGATCCAGGATCGTTTTGGCCGCCTTCATCAGGTTGTCGTGCTCGGTCAATTGGCGTGCTTCGCTATCGTTCAAGACCAGCAGATCAACCTGGCTGAGCAGTTCGAGCAGCTCGCTCCGCATCGTCGTGATCCAGAGATCCATCGTGTCGGCGATCACGAACTGTGGATCCCTGGTCTGATGCAAAACATTTGCTTGGAGTGTCGGGCTGATGTTGCCCAGCAGCACGACGGGCGTTTCTCGATAGCCCGCGGGCAACTTTGGGCTAAAAGTTTCAAACACGTTCAGCTCAACGTGCAAGGTGCGTCGTTTGTTCATGTCGGCCTCGTATTCGCCCGTCCAGCGAAACGTCCGGCCGTCGGCGATTTCCAACCCGGCAAGGTCGATCCGGCGCGACCGGAACAGGTCGATATGCGTGCGGGGAAAATCCGAACCAACGATACCGACCAGGTTGACTGGATCGAAGAAACTGGCGCTGACCGAGGCGTAGGAGGCGGAACCCCCAAGCAGGTCGGCCTGTTCCTCGGTCTGGGTCTTGATGGTGTCGATGGCGATAGAGCCGACGATGAGCACGGACATGGCGGAAGTTCAGGGAAGTTCGGAGAAGTTCAAGCCGAGAAGGACGCCAAAGGCCCTCCTTGATTGCTATCCGCCTTTTCGGCAAATTGTAACCTTTTTGGCGATCATGGCGGACGAGGAGCGTTATCAGCATTATCAAATTCTCAAGCGGGACGACGGAAGCTTGTGGGAACTCGGCCGTGGAGCCATGGGGATCACCTACAAAGCCTTTGATACGAGCCTGCGTTGCCCAGTCGCGCTCAAGGTAATCAACAACACCTACCTGGAAAACGACGTCGCGCGCCAGAGATTCCTGCGGGAAGCTCGGGCTGCGGCGGCCCTCCGTCACCAGAACGTTGCTTCGGTTTTTCATCTCGGTGACCTCGATGACAAGTATTTCTATGCAATGGAGTTTATCGACGGCGAAACTGTCGATAATTATTTGCGCCGGCATGGCCCCTTGCCAGCGAAGGAAGCGCTGGACATCGCTTTACAGGTGAGTCGTGCTCTCGGCGCGGCAGCGAAACAGAACCTGGTTCATCGCGATCTGAAGCCGGCTAACCTGATGTTGGTCGACCAGGATGGGGAACGCATCGTCAAGGTCATTGACTTCGGCCTGGCCAAAAGTGCCCGGGCAGTCGGGGATGAATCAGGCACCCTGACGTTTGGCGGCGGTTTCGTTGGGACGCCGTTGTTTGCGAGCCCGGAACAGCTCGAAGAACTGGATATTGATATTCGGGCTGACATTTATTCCTTAGGGGCAACTCTGTATTTCAGCGGACTGGGCGTACCGAAGGATCCAAAGGCTGCGGCGGACTATTTCCGGCGCGCGGCCAAGGCGGGCAATGCCCGGGCAATCGAGTGGTGCCGGAAAAATAAGGTGAGTTACTGAGCGGTTTTGGTTATCGCGCATCCCGCCGGTTCAAAAAGCTGACAAGCTGGAAGCTTATCCTACCTTGAAGTCCGACAGAACCGAGGCCGTCCGCGCTACGTCGAAGTAGCTGGATATTCAGACCTGAGCGGTTATTCCCAAATGCTTTGCGTGAAAACGGATTGCCTCTTGGACGTGCGTGTCCCAATACGCCCAATTGTGTCCCCCCGGGAATTCCTCATACTCGTGCGGCAAACCGAGATTCGTGAGGTGCGCGTGAAACTCACGATTGTTTTCGATCAACTCGTCATCGGTTCCGCAGTCGATTCGCAGTGCCGGTACAAGCGAACGATCAACGGTCTCCGCCAGAGCGTAGAGGCTGTGCGGCTTCCCGGTCGACGGATCACCCAGAATACGCGCAAACTCCGGAAGCTGATAACGGCCGCCGCTTTGCCCGAAATTCAGCGCGCCCGAGTGACTGACGGCCGAACAAAACAGATCCGGATGTTTCAACCCGAGCTTTAACGCGCCGTACCCGCCCATTGACAGTCCGCTAATGCAGCGGCCGCGTCGTGCGGTCTGAGTCTGAAAGGTCCGATCGACAAGACCGATCAGATCGCGGATCAGAGCGGTCTCATACGCGAAGCCAGCTGCGGCGTCCGTATAAAAACCTCGACCGCCGTCGGGCATCACAATGATGAGCGGCAGCCCTTCAACATAGCGCTCGAGGCTCGTTCGCCGCATCCAGATCGTGTGATCGTCGGAAAGCCCATGCAACAGGTAGAGCACCGGGAAAGGACCGGACTCGTTCTCCGGGAAAATCACGTTGGCCGCAGTCTGCTTCTGCAGGGCAGAGCTGAAATAATGTAACTCACAAATGGCCATCGTCTTCGATCTCAGGTCAATGGAGGTCTGGTGGAAAGAAAAATCGAAGACGATGGCCGAAGGCCGATGGGCAATGACCGATGACCAATGGCCGATGACCGATGACCGATGGCCGATGGCCGATGACCGATTACGGAATACTGAATTGCCTCGCTCCAACGCTTCACCGACTTCCCACCTCATCCCCGGGCAAAGTTTTTGGAACAAACGCAACTACCAGCGCGCCCGCCAGTACCATTGAGGCAGCAAGCAGCAGGAGTCCGGAAGTCGATTGCCTGGTCAGATCGTTGAGCCAGCCGACCAGAAACGGAAGGACAAATCCTCCAAGATTTCCAACCGAGTTTACCAAGGCAATCCCGGCCGCAGCGGAGGTGCCGCTCAGCATACCGGCAGGCATCGGCCAGAATAGAGGGAAGGTAGAGAGAATCCCGATTGCCCCAAGCGAAAGGCCGGCCATAGCCAGGCCCGTCTGATGAGCAAACCGTGCGCTGATCGTCAGGCCGATTGCACCAATGAGCGCGGCGGCAGCGAAGTGCCAGCGCCGTTCCCGGGTGCGGTCCGAGTTCCAGCCAAACCAGATCATTGCAGCAGCCGCAAGAGCATAGGGGATCGCGGTCAACAGCCCGATCGGAAGCGGATCCTTAACGCCAGTGTCCTTGATGAGTTGCGGCAGCCAGAAGCCAACGCCGTACAGACCGCCGGCACAGCAGAAATAGATGAGGCAAAAGAGCAGCAGCCTTGGATCGACGAAAACCTGCCGGAGCGGCAAGGCCACTTTACGGCTGTCTTCCAGACGCAGATTTTCCTCCAGATGACGTTTCTCAGCGTCGTCCAGCCACTTAGCTTGTCGAATTCCGTTCGGTAAAACGAATGGCACCAGGATACCCACTACGATCGACGGAATTCCTTCAATCAGGAAAAGCATTTGCCAGCTCCGCAGCCCGGTAGAATCGGAAAAAACGTGCATAATCCAGCCGGAGATCGGCGCGCCGATGACTCCTGTAAGAGCAATGGCCGACATGAATAGCGCGGTCACATGCGCTCGCCGCGGCGAAGGGAACCAATAGGTCAGGTAAAGAATAATTCCCGGAAAAAAACCCGCTTCCGCTACACCGAGCAAGAATCGGAGGAGATAAAAAAGAAACGCGGAATGCGCGAACATTGTCAGCGAGGAGATGATTCCCCAGCTGATCATGATCCGGGCAATCCAAAAGCGCGCGCCGACTCGTTCGAGAATCAGATTGCTGGGAACTTCGAACAGGAAATACCCGACAAAAAAAATGCCGGCACCAAAGAAGAATACGGTGTCGCTGAACTTCAGGTCCGCTTGCATCTGCAACTTAGCGAACCCGACGTTTACCCGGTCAAGATAGGCAACGATATAACAGAGAAAAAGGAACGGGATGAGACGGCCGGCGACTTTCGCGTAAACCGGCTCTTCGGACACAACGATGGATGCCTGGGGGTAGGGCATGGGAGGAGTCGGGAGTCGGGAGTGATCAGTAATCAGTAATCAGTAATCAGTAATCGGCCATCGGCTATCGGCTCTCGGTCATCGGCTATCGGCCGCGGGCCCTCGGCCATCATGCCCCGGTACCGACGTACTCGGCCGAGACGGTGTCAAACTTCGTCACCTGACCGTCCTGCGGGGCAGTCTTGACATCATAAACATTATTGCCAACTACCTGTTGGGTTTGGGTGTCGTAAATCATGACGCTTTTTGCGCCGGTCGAGTTTTTCTCCCGCACAGTGGATACGGCGATGTAGCGGGTACGATGGGCCTGCGTTCTTCGTTCCGCTGACATTCTTTCGTAAGCGAGGCGAGCGCGTTCCTCGGCGATTCGGCGTTGACGCTCAGTTGCGGCGTGCTTGGAGATCACGTAGGCAATCGCTCCTGCGGCAGCTCCTGTCGCAAGTCCGACAGCGACTGCGGTACCGCTGCTAGCGCCCGCCGCCTTGGCAATACCTCCGGCGGCCGCACCGGCAGCCAGGCCGCTGATTATTCCAGTTGTCTCGGGGGACATATTCTCACAACCCGTGAACAGCAGAGCCACCAAGACCAGGGTGGAAGTAACCTTGATCAAGCAGAGATTCATAGAGCGCGCTTCAGAAAGAGATCCGAAGGCTAGCGTGATGGATGGGATGGGCACAAGAATTTTTCCGGTTTTTCAAACGTTTCAAACCGGGGCTTGGCCCGGCAGGCGCTTGGGTTATGGTGCTGCGATGGTTCGACATCGGAGCTACCAAGAAAACGGGCATCGGCTGAATGAGCTGGAGCGTGGCCGCATGCGAATCGCGACCGATAACCTTGGCGCCGAACTCATCAGCGTTGCCCTCCAAAAGGACGATGGTACTTGGACAACCTATCTCTACCGCGATGGCCTTGTCGCCGCGCCAGCCGAAGGTTGGAAGGGTCATGCCACTGTCATGGGCTATTACATTCATCGCTTGCTCGATCAGCGGACATTCTATGAAGGCGACGAAATTCGCGGCGGGAACCACAGTTTCCTGCGCACGAAGGAGTTCGCGGATCCGACCGTGATCGATAATGCCGGGTTGACCTACCGGCTGCCCGCAACCCAGATTCAGCCTGTCGAGTACCCGCGCAAAGTGTCGTTTCAGCTCGATTATCTCCTCGAAGATAACACCTTGGTCGTCGCCTTTCATTTCGCCAATGAGGAAGCGAGTCGCCAGGCGCACATCAGTTTCGGTTTGCATCCCGGATTTGCGGTGAGTTCGCTGGACAACGCCCGGATCATCCTTCCCCGCGGCACGTACCGGCGATATCTGGCTCCCGGGAATTTTCTGAGTGGCGAGACCGTGGAGTTCGAGGCGGACGGCGGTCCGGCACCGTTTCGTCCTTTTGATCTGCCGGATTCGTTCCTGCTTGAGGCGGTCGATGTGGTGCACCACGTGGTCCGGCTGCAGGACTTTGGCTGGCAGCGGCAAGTCGAAATTGATCTTTCGGAAGCGCCGTTTTTCACGATCTGGAGCGATCTCCATCCTTTTATGTGCATCGAGCCATGCTGGGGTCTGCCGGACCATCGGGAGCAAGAGCCTTTCGAAAAAAAGGTTGGGATCCAGGTGATCCCGCCGGGTGAAACCCTGACTCGGCGCTGTAGTTTTCGTTTTGCGTGAACTGGATCCACACACTACGGGGGCGAGTCGAGTTGCAGCCGGGCGTTCCGGCCTTGATCGATCATACCTTGCTTGGAGACCGAGTCATCAGTTTCTCGGCGCTGAACCGGTTTGTGGACTTTATTTCGGTCCGTCTGCGGGAGGAAAAGATTGAACCGGGCGCTCGTGTCCTGGTTTTGATGGAACGAGGGCAGGAATTCTATGCTCTTCTTTTGGCATTGCTGCAGATCGGTGCTCTGCCCATGCTCTATTCCGCGGAGCTGACTCCGCGCGAAATTGCCGCATGGTTGCAGCAGATGCCGCCCGATGCGTGCGTCCTTCCAAAAAACAAATGGCTCGAAATGCAGCTTGATCGCGAGCTGCGCCGACTGCCCAAAAAGATTCTGGCAAACACGATTCGGTTCCAGAGCCGCTGGCTTAGGCTGGGGAGAATGGGCTCAGTCGAGGAAGTTGAGGCGGACAAGGCTGCGCTCATGTTTTTGATCCGTGGACCGGATCAAGAGCTCGCCGTCTATGCCTGGTCACAGCAGCAACTCGCGCAAACCACTCAACAACTCGTTGCGAGCCTGAAGTTGAAAGCGGGCGAGATCGATCTTTGTGATCGGCCGCTCCAGCTGATGGCAAATTTGTCGGCTGGCCTGACCAGCGTCATCCCAGTCGGCTTTAAACGCTTGCAGCGAAAGACTCTCCGTCGACAGATCGAAAAGTTTAAACCCACTCGGTCGGCGGCGCTTTCTTCCGTACTTCGGAATCTGACCTGGAAAGGTGCCCTGCCGCTGCGCCGGATCTTTATCCTCGATGCGCCGCTGGACCAGACCAGCATTGAGTACTTCGGCGAATGCGCGGATCACGCCGATGTAGAGCTGATTTTTGGAGCGGATGTACCTTTGGCAACGGCCAGCCTGGCCGAGCACGCGGTGGAGGGCGCCTCGACCTGGGTCGGAGAGTTCTTTCCAAACGTCCAATACGCCATTATCGAATGGCTACGCGAACCGGATCCGACCAAGTCTCCAGCAATGGAAGATATCCTGCTGCCACCGGAAAAAACTGGGGAGCTGGTGATCTCGGGTCCGTTCCTACCGCAACGGCTCAGCCTGGACGGTCGCATCGAGACAGGCCAGATCATCCAGACTGACAGCGATCTCTGGTTGCGGACCAGGGTCAAAGGCCATTTGGACGAGGAACGAAGATGTTGGATTGACCAGCCGGTTCCAGTTTGGCCGCGACGCTAGCGGATTCTACCGTCTGCGGCCGATAGTGAAAATCAGAATACCAAGCCATGTTTACTGGCATTGTTGAGCGCACCGGAAGGGTCGTATCTGTCGGAAATCAAGGGGACGCTTACCGGCTAAAGTTGCGCGCATCGTTTCCAGAGAAGTTGTTGATCGGCACCAGCCTCGCCTTGAACGGAGCTTGTCTTACCGTCACGGACAATTCAGGAGATGAGCTGAGCTTCGATTTGCTCCAAGAAACCTTGCGCCGGACGAACCTCGGAGATCTGCGACCGGGCGACCTGGTGAATCTCGAACGGCCGCTGCCGGCCGGCGGCCGTTTTGACGGGCATATCGTGCAAGGACACATCGACGCAACCGGCGTTGTGACTTCTCTCGAGACGCAGGGAGTTGATCGTCGCCTGGCGGTCGGGTATCCGGCCGCGTTTGCGCGTTACCTGATTCCCAAAGGTTCGATTGCGGTCAACGGAATCAGCCTCACGGTAGGCGAAGTGACTGGCAGTGAGTTCGTGATCTGGATTATTCCGCAGACTTGGAAGGTGACGAATTTGGCGACGTGTCACAGCGGTGACCGCCTGAACCTGGAGTTCGATCTGATCGCCAAGTACGTGGAGCGGTTGATGGCTCCGAGCTGAGAACTTCGTTTCGCGTTTCACGTTTCACGTTTCGCGTCTCACAACGCCCCGTGTAGAATGGCGCGTGTTCCGCCGCGAGCGATCAGTAGCGTTACTCATGATCAGAGCGAAAAAAGCCAGTTGACCGAAGGCTTTGCGGAATCCTTCGCCTATTCTGCCTCGACGGATCGGCGCTGGCGTTTGAGTTCGGCCCGGCCTTCCTTACTCCGGCGGATTTCCCGCTTCAAAGCCGGTGGCCGCGGAGAGCGTTTCCGCCGTTCTTTTTCTCGGACGGCTTTTTGCCGAGCGCACACCGCCGCGGCGCGTTCCTCCAGCAGGGAAACCAATCGACGAGCGGCCGACTGGCGGTTGGCGTACTGCGAACGCGATTCCTGCGCGGTAACCTCCGTGCCGGAGCGGGTGTGTCGGAGCGTCACTGCGGTAGAAACTTTATTGACGTTCTGTCCGCCTGGACCGCCGGCGCGGGCGAACATTTCCACAAAATCGTGCTCGTCGAGTCCGAGCCGGTGAATTCGTCGCAGAAGTACGGGATCAAATCGCATATGGCGTTACGGCGGGGCCGCTTGAGTCCGATCGATGCCACTTCCCAGCGCTCTTTTCACAGCGCGATAATCTCGGTGGTCTGGGGCGCGGCCTCACTAGCTGTTGATCTTCATTGATGGCCTCGAGTCGGCAAGAAAACAATTGACGGTTGACGCTTTTCCACGACCGCCCTATGTACCAACGGAGTCCGTTCTGCCGGGGCGCTGGTCCCCAGCCAGCCATGAACATTCACGAATATCAGGCAAAACAATTGTTTCATCGTTTCGGGATTGCGACTCCAAAAGGCGAACCGGCCGGCACGCCCGAAGAGGCTGAGAAAGTCGCGGAATCACTCGGCCCGACGCAGTTAGTGGTAAAAGCGCAGATTCATGCGGGAGGCCGGGGAAAGGGAATCTTTAAGAATGGCTTCAAAGGTGGCGTTCACCTTTGTTCCACACCGGCCGAAGTTCGGGCGCTCGCCGAAAAGATGCTTGGTCAGATCCTGGTGACTCATCAGACCGGGCCGGACGGCAAAGTCGTTCACCGGGTGCTGGTGGCTGAATCAGTCGAAATCGAACGGGAGAATTACCTCGCGATGCTGCTGGATCGGGGGTTGGCCGCTCCGGTAGTGGTCGCGAGCACCGAAGGCGGGGTTGAAATTGAGAAGGTCGCCGAAGAACACCCGGACAAGATCTACCGTGAACCGGTTCACCCGCTCCTTGGTTTTCAGCCTCACCAAGGGTTAAAGATTGGACGTGAGCTGGGTTTTTCGGGCACTCAATTGCGCAGCGCTGCTAAACTCATTGAAAATCTCTCCCAGCTTTTTTCGGAGCTCGATTGCTCCCTGGTCGAAATCAATCCATTGGTCATAACGAAAAATGGCGAAGTTATGGCATTGGACGCCAAATTTAACTTCGATGATAACGCTCTCTACCGGCATCCGGAAATTGTCGAAATGCGCGACCCTTCGGAGGAAGATCCCCGGGAGTTAGCCGCCTCGAAGTTTGGCCTGAACTATATTGGTCTCGATGGCAACATCGCTTGCATGGTCAATGGTGCGGGCTTGGCGATGGCGACGATGGACATCATCAAGTATGCCGGAGGGAAGCCGGCGAATTTTCTCGACGTCGGCGGAGGCGCGACCGAAGAGCAGGTCACCGAGGCTTTCAAGATCCTTGTCTCCGACAAGAATGTCCGGGCTATCCTGGTAAACATTTTCGGCGGAATCATGCGCTGTGACGTCATTGCGCAAGGAATCATCAACGCCGTAAAAGCCACGAGCCTGCCGGTTCCGTTGGTGGTTCGGTTGGAAGGAACAAACGTTGATCTCGGCAAAAAACTTCTGGGAGAATCCAAGCTGCCGATCCAGGCCGCTCCGAACTTGGCGGAAGCGGCTCGGCGAGTGGTAGCGGCGGCAAAAGCTCGCGCATGAGAGTCACTGAAATAGCATTTATTGCCTACCCCGTAACCGATATTCGGCGCGCCCGGGGCTTTTATGAGGACGTACTTGGATTGGAGCCGACCCGAACATTCGGGTCCGGCGACTCACTCTGGGTAGAGTACGATATCGGGCCGGCCACCTTCGCGATCAGCAACATGTCAGGAGAGCAGTGGAAACCATCGAAAGATGGGCCTTCGGCTGCTCTTGAGGTGGACTCGTTTGAGGAAACACTTCTCCGCTTGCGCGAAAGCAACACCCATTTCCAGGTCGAGACCATCGAAAGTCCGATTTGCCGCATGGCGATTGTTTCGGATCCGGACGGCAACTCCATTGCCATTCACAAGCGCCACGAAAACGTCGAATCCGCGCCGCCCTCGCACTGACCCGAAAGCCACATGCCTATTCTCGTTAACAAGAATACCAGACTATTGGTGCAAGGGATCACCGGCAGCTCCGGCGCTTTTCATGCGCGGGCCTGCAAGGAATACGGCACGAAGGTTGTCGCCGGAGTTACCCCGGGGAAGGGTGGCCAGAAATTCGATGGCTCCATTCCGATCTTCGACACAGTGTTCGAGGCGAGAGCGGCCACGAATTGCAACGCGACGATGATTTTCGTGCCGGCGCCGTTCGCGGCCGACGCCATCCTGGAGGCGGCCGACGCCGGAATTGAGTTGATCGTTTGTATCACGGAAGGAATCCCCGTCCTGGATATGATGAGGGTCAAGGCTGCGCTGCGCGACAGGCCCAATCGACTCATCGGGCCGAATTGTCCTGGCATCATCACTCCGGGAGAATGCAAGATCGGTATCATGCCCGGTTACATTCATCGGCCGGGGAGGATAGGGGTTATTTCCCGCTCGGGGACTCTCACTTATGAAGCCGTTTGGCAGTTGACCCAGCGGGGCTACGGCCAATCCACCTGCATCGGGATCGGCGGCGATCCAATCAACGGGACCTCCCACCTTGAGGCGGCCAGGCTTTTCAGCGAAGATAAGGATACCGAGGCGCTCGTTTTAATCGGAGAGATCGGCGGAACAGCGGAAGAGGAGGCGGCACGCTGGATCAAAGACCACCTTCGGAAACCGGTATGCGCGTTTATCGCGGGAGTCACCGCCCCGCCCGGTCGGCGAATGGGCCATGCCGGCGCGATCGTCGCGGGTGGACAGGGAACTGCCGAGAGCAAAATTGCGGCGCTGAGGGAAGCGGGAATTACGGTCGCGGAGACGCCTGCCGCGATCGGTGAGACGATGGTCAAGGTGTTGAAAGCTTAGCTATGTCAATCGAAACGAAAGGCTTGGAAGGAGTTGTTGCCAATGAAACCCGTTTGGGGAACGTGCTTGGCCGAGCGGGCCAGCTCATCTATTGCGGCTATGATATCAATGAGCTGGTCGGCAAAACCTCTTTTGAAGAGATCATTTTTCTTCTGTACAACAACCGGCTTCCGACCAGGAGCGAGTTAGACGCGCTCAAGAAGGAGCTGAGCGCCGCGCGTGAGCTGCCCGAAGGGATCGTGGAATTCATCCGGAAAGCGCCGAGGACGGCCGCGCCGATCGACGTGCTTCGAACCGGGGTTTCGATGCTCGGTTTGTACGATCCTTCCGTTTCTCTGGATGACTCGGCGGATGCAAATCGGCGTCGTGCGTTGAGCATCCAGGCGAAGACTCCGGTGATCGTTGCGTATTTTCACCGAGCTCGACTGGGAAAAAATCTCCCGCCGATTCGCCCGGACCTCGACGAGGCGGCGCATTTTCTCTACTTGCTTGATGGAACCGACCCGTCAGAAAAAAAGGTGAATACGTTGGACGTCGCTTTTGTGCTCCATGCCGAGCACGGAATGAACGCATCGACCTTTAGTGCCCGGGTAACGATTTCGACGTTGACCGATATCTATTCCGCGGTCACCGCCGCGATTGCGACGCTCAAAGGTCCTCTGCACGGAGGCGCGAATGAGGGCGTTATTCACATGCTGCAGGAAATTGGGTCGCCGGACAAGGTTGACCCTTATATCGAACGAGCGCTCAACGAAAAGCGAAAGATCATGGGAATCGGTCACCGGGTTTACAAGGTTCTCGATCCTCGGGCGCCGCATTTGCGCAAGATGGCAGTCGAGCTGGGCCGGGAAATTGGCGAACCGAAGTGGATCGAGATGTCCGAGCGCATTGCCGCGCTGATGAAGGAGAAAAAAGGACTCAACGCGAACGTCGATTTCTATTCGGCTACGGTCTACTATTCGCTCGGAATTCCGACCGATCTCTTTACTCCGATCTTCGCGATCTCGCGGACGGCCGGGTGGACCGCGCATATTCTCGAGCAACTGGGCGACAACCGTCTTTACCGCCCTTTGAGCGAGTACATCGGCGAACCGGTTGGCCGAAAGTTTGTGCCAATCGACGAGCGGGGGTGAGTTCGCGCTTCACCTTTCGCGCAAGCAGCGTTGTACCGTGCCGCTGACGGACAAGTCGGCCGTGCCGGAGGAGCTGAAAACCGCGAAATCCGAAACGTGAAACGCGAAAAATGTCCGAAATTCCTTGCCAAGAGAGGATTTGTGCCCGTATTACGACAAATTCATGAAGGCTTGGATCATCAGTACGACTTTACTCCTCGGTATCCACTTCTCGACTCATGCCGCCGACCAGAACATCAGGGTCTTTCGCGCGGTTGATCCGGTGGCCCTGGAGAAAAAGGTCCCGGCTGGTTCCGGACATGTGTTCGTAGACGCCGCTCGGACGTACCGGCTTGATCCATTGGTGCTCGCTGCCATCTCGGCGCATGAGACAGGCAGATGGAAAAGCGTCGCGGCGCGGAAGAAGAACAATTGGATGGGATTGATGACGTCCAGGGGCGCGAAGCGCTTTTCCAAGGCGGAAGATTCCATTTACTATGCGGCACAGCTCCTGAACCGAAGGCCATTTCGCGGCCGGAACATGTTGAGTCAGATTGCTGTGTTGTACTGCGCTGCCGATCCCACCTATTGGAAAGCGAGCATTCTTCAGTGGGAGCGTCTGCTGGGTCGCTAACCTGCATCGCTCGCAAATGTTTCCACAGGGCTCATGGGTCCAATAAGTCCCATGGGTCCCATAGGTCTCACGAGTCCTGTGAGTCCTATGGGTCCATGAGTCCCATAGGTCCCATGAGTCCCATAGGTCCCATGAGTCCTATGGGTCCCATGAGTCCCATAGGTCCCAACTGGCGCCGGCACCCACACCCGCTCACAGGGTCCGGCAAAACTCTTCAAACCGGTCCAGACCTTTCTTGATCACATCCAGACTCGTAGCGTAACTGAACCGGATCGTGCGATCGTCCCCAAACGCCGCGCCCGGAACGACCGCGACATTGAATTTGCTCAGGAGCCGATCGGCGAAGTTTTGTGAGGTCAGTCCCAGCTTGCTCACATTCACCAGAAAGTAGAATGCGCCCGCCGGGCGGGCAAAGGTCACCTTTTCCATTTTGGAAAACCGATCTGCCATGTATTCGCGACGCAAATTGAATTCTTCACGCATATCAGCCAGCGGTTGTTGATCGCCCTTCAAAGCTGCGAGAGCGCCCTTTTGAGCAAAAGAACATGGATTCGAGGTGACGTGGCTCTGGATAGAGTCGATGGCCTTCGCGATAAGATCCGGAGCCCCCAGGTATCCCAGGCGCCAGCCAGTCATCGCGTACGATTTGCTAAACCCATTTACTGTCACAGTGAGCTGGTAAAAGTCTGGATTGAGCGACGCGATGCTGACATGTTCCACGCCGTCGTAGACCAGCTTTTCGTAGATCTCGTCCGAAAGGATGAGGATTTCCTCCTCGGCGGCGACCGCTCCAATGCCTTCCAGTTCTTCCTTCGAGTAAACCGCTCCGGTCGGGTTATTCGGAGAGTTCAGAATGATCATTTTTGTCCGCGGCGTCATCGCATTCTCAAACTCTTCCGGAGTGATTTTCCAGCCGTTCTCCTCTTTCGTTTGAACGAAGATCGGCTCGGCGCCAGCCAACCGCACCATCTCAGGATAGCTGAGCCAGTACGGTGCAGGAATGACGACTTCATCGCCCGGCTGACAGGTCGCGAGGATGGCGTTGTAACAGGAATGTTTCGCGCCACAGCTTACAATGATCTGCGACGGCTTATACTCTAACCCGTTGTCCAGGAGGAACTTGTCGGCAATTGCCTGGCGCAGCTCGGGAGTGCCTGAACTCGGCGTGTATTTCGTAAATCCTGCTTCCAGCGAGGCAATCGCCGCAGCTTTGATATGATCGGGAGTGTCAAAATCGGGCTCGCCCGCGCCGAAGCTGCAAACATCGATCCCTTCTGCTTTCATCGCCTTGGCCTTGCTGTCGACCGAGAGGGAAAGGGAGGGAGTTAGGCTGTTGGCTCGTGAGGAAAGTTGCATAAAAACCTCTCACTATATGTGAGCAACCCGGTTTTCAACCAAGGAATGTGTCGCGATCGGTCACTGAATAAAGGCGATGAGCTGATGAACCGGCGAACTGCTAAATCTAAAACGCGAAACCCGAAACGTGAGATGCGAAACGTGAAACGCATATGCTCGTCTGGCGAAAAATAACGACGGCGAAGTGGATTGACGCCTGGGAAGAGCGACTTTCATTCCTTGGGCCAGAGAGACTCGTAATCACCCATTTTTCCGGTTCGAGCCGTGCTCGTTTCGAGCTGTTTGATCTCACCGGACAGGAGAGCGAGATGCTGCTTCAACGTTTCGGCGGCCAGACCAGGAATCTGTCCAGGTCCAGCGCCGATTGGGTCAAGGGCGTGATCCGCAAAATCCCGATCTCCATCAGAGGCCGGCTCCAGATTGTCAACGACGACAGCAAGGCCGCGCGGCGGTCGGGGATCACGAATATTTACATTCCGGCCGGGCTGGCCTTCGGTACGGGAGAACACGCGACGACGGCCACTTGTCTGCGAATGCTTTGCGACGTGGCGCCAACGGGAAGGCCGTGGGATTTTCTGGATGTCGGCACGGGCACAGGAATTCTGGCGATTGCGGCGGCCGCGCTCGGCGCAAGGAGGGTTGTTGGAATCGACCCGGACTCGACTGCGGTCTCCATCGCGAAACAGAATGCGAAAGCCAACAATGTCCATGAAATACGTTTCCGCCGAGTCGGTATCCAGCGCTGGTCTGGGTCGCAACGCTTCGAAATCGTGTGTGCGAATTTGTATGGAGACGCCCTGGTTGCCGGAATGCCTCGAATCTGGGGTGCGCTCGCAACCGGCGGAAGTCTGATTGTATCCGGAATTCTTCATGACCAGGCAGAAGCGGTCAGGCAAAGCATCGGGCGCCGGCAGGGCGAGATCCGGCGAGAGGTGACCAGGGGCAAATGGATCACCATGTTGGCCGCAAGGGGATCGGCCTGAGCGGCTTCTACGCAGCGCGGAGGTCCGTACCAAGTAGCGCCGGCATCCTGCCGGTTTAAAAAAGCAGACAAGCTGGAAGCTTATCCCACCTTAAAGTCCGACAGACCCATCCTGCCGGTTCAAAAGCTGACAAGCTGGAAGCTTATCCTACCCCGCGAGCCGCTCAAGCCGCTGCATTAGAGCTTGCCTCGATGACACGGACTTATCTAGAAGAATACGCTCCCATCGCGCAGCGTGTATGATTCATCATATTGTTCTCTATAAACTCAGACCAGAAGTGACGCCGGAAGGTCTCGAGGAGATTATGATGCAAACGCGCATGCAGCTCCTGAAAATTGGAGTCGCGATGAACGTGCGGTGCGGCCGGCGAACCGATCATAATAATGTTTGGCCCTTTTTCCTGGCAGTAGAATTCGACTCCAAAGAGCGTCTGGCGATCTTCCAGGAGGATCCGATCTACATCAAGTTTGTCGAAGAGACGATCAAGCCGAATACCGCCGAATCGCTGGTGCTGGATTACGAGACGGATCCCAAACGCAAGTACCCTTCAAGCCGCTGACAGACAAAATCGATTTCGGCAGGTTCGATGCAGAACGGCGGCGTGAAGGAAAGCACGTTTCCCGATGGTCCGCTCTTCAGCAGGAGCAGTCCGTCCAGGAGAGCGCGCTCCACAACGTCGGAAGCTAGAGCGGAATTCGGGCCGCCGTTTGCCTCAACCAGTTCGACCGCAAGAAACAATCCCAACCCGCGCACGTCGCCGATGGCCGGCGAGCGGATTCCCCGCAAGCCATTCAAAAAATGTCGGCCGAGAGACCTTACTCTGGTGGCCAAAGCCGGATCCGAATGGAGCTCGATGGAGGCAAGCGCCACTGCGCAGCCAAGCGGGTTTCCCAGGAAAGTGGAGGTATGCAACGCTTCGCCGGCGGACCGCGGCCAGGCGTCCATGATCTCTCCACGCCCGACGCAAGCAGACAAAGGAAAACCATTGGTAAGGCCCTTTCCGAGACAGAGCAGATCTGGGTACGTGCCGAACAGATCGGAAGCAAACAATGCTCCCGTTCGATTGAAGCCAGTATAAATCTCGTCGAAAATCAGAATGATCTTGTAGGTGTCGCTGATCTGTCGGAGCAATCGCAAAAAATCAAGCGGCGGAACGATTTCTCCTCCCCGTCCCAGGCACGGTTCGACGAGGATGCAACCAATCGGTCGTTGGCGAATCGTTGCCACGATTTGCTGTTCGATTTGCTCGAGGCAAGAAGTGGCGCAATTAGGAAATTTCGAGCCCTCGAGGCGGTGACCTTCTTTGCGACCGAACGGGCAACGGTAACAATAGGGAAAAGGAATCCAGGTTGTCAGGTCCCGCAGTTGTGCGCGGAAGGGATCCCGGAACCAGGGAATACCAATCACGTTCAAAGCGCCGTATCCCAGGCCGTGATAGCTGCCGCCAAAACCGATCATTCCGGTTTTTCCAGTTTGGAGCAGCGATGTCTTCATCGCGACTTCCACGGCTTCGAATCCGGAATTGCACAAGGTCACTTTACCCGGTCCGAGCTGCCAACGCTCGAAGGTGATCTCGCTGAGGCGCCGGCAAAGGGCGGGTTTATTGGCGGCCGGATGCACATCGCCCAGTGCGTGAATGAGCTTCTCGGATTGCTCGATCGCGGCAGCGCGGATCGCCGGGTGAGAATGTCCCAGAGAAGCCACCGCGAAACCTGCCGTCAGGTCCAGAAACCGATTTTGATCGACATCCCAGACGTTCACTCCGAGCGCTCTTTCCCAGAAGATCGGAAAATGTTTGCCGGTGTAGGTGACGTTGCGATTCTCGTAGTGGCGCAATTCTTTGGCCAGCAGGCTTGAGCGTGGACCCGGCAGAGGGTGTCTTGCTTCAGGTAACATGTTTCTTTCTCCGGGTTCGACATGGAACCGGGCGGACGAAAGGATCGATTGGTTTTCTTCAGGCGGCCTGGCGGTGCCGCAGAAGATTGGAATAGAGCCGCACGTACGCTTTGGCGGACTCGGACCAGGAGAAATCAACGGCGCGCGCGCGCTCGACCAGCGCATTCCAGTGCTCGGCGTGCCGGTGCGTTTGCTGCGCGCGTCGAACGGCATCCCTGAGCGCGGCGGCCGACTGGCGATAATAGACAAAGGCAAATCCGTCGTTGGCCGACGGGTCCAAGTCTTGTACCAATTGGGACAGACCTCGGCGAAAACTGGTGATCGGGATCGTACCATAACGCAGGGCCGCCACGAGATCGATGTACTCCCTCTCGGTCAACTGGGGCAGAATCAGCGCGTCGGCACCAGCCAAAAGCAGGTGGTGGGTTTTGCGATCCTCACCGGCGACGCGCGCAAGGCGGCCGGGATACTTGCGTTCGGCGACTAATACGTCGGGCAGAAACTCTGCGGGTATGTCTCCAGCGATAAGCAACCTCTGGTCGCCGGAAAGAATAAGGTCGAGTAGGGAAGAAATCTCGCCGAAAGCAGTCGGCGAAGGGTTTTGGGAAGCGCAGGCAAGAACGAGACCCTCGGTAGGGTTGAGACCGAATTGCTTGAGCGCGGCCTCTCGTGCCGCCGCCTTGCCGGCGTAGTTGCCGTTGCGTTGACGTCTGCCGAGCAGCTTGTCCAGGGGCAGATTTGTCACGGTATAGTCGACTCCGGGCAAAATGCCGAACGTCCGGGAGGCATTTTCCTGCAAAACGAGGTGCAGACCGTAGCCGCCTTCCGCGCTCAATCCCGAATCCACGGCTAACTCGCCCGGGAGCACGACCGCGTCGCTATAGAGAATACCAGCTTTGAGAAAGTTTAGCCGCCCGTAGAATTCGACCCCGCGCGGGCCGAAATAGCTGCCTGGAAGGTTCGTTAAAGCAAAATCGAAGCTCCAAAACGAGCCTTGGTGTTCCAGGCTGTAAATACTGAGCACCGACAGGAATGGAAGCTGCCGCTCCTTGACGAACACGGGAATCAAGGCGGTCGGCCAGTCATGGCTATGCAGGATATCGGGGGTCGGGCTGAGATGCCGAGAGAGCTCGAGCACTGCTTTTGCGAAAAAGATAAACCGCTCAGCGTTATCCTCGTATGCACGGCCGTCGCTCCCATAGATTCCGCTGCGATCGAAATATTCATCGCGCCGAACGAGAAAGGTCTGGATCTCATCGGGACCGACTGTTTCGAGGATTTCCGCCGTAGCTTTTTTCCCACCCAGGTTGATCTGGAAATCGATGCCGGCAGATCGGATACTTTGCTTGCTCTCTTGAGCAGATCGATAGCAGGGCAGTGCGACGCTGACGTCATGGCCCGACTTTTTCAACTCCGTCGCCAGTATCTTGACCTGATCACCCAGGCCGCCAGCATTTGTCAGCGGTGCAAACTCGCTCGTTGCCATTAAAATCTTCATGCGATAGGTTCCTCCTCGTTTCCGTTTTCCATTCAGGTGTTTATAGGTATTGCCAGTAGTTCAACAACTGCGGTTTTCAAAAGGTATTCCCTTGGCCGTGCCGATCCCAGCTTCGCAGTGAATGGTCCTTGTCAAAGAGGTGGGTCTTGATAAGGTGCGGAATTTCCGTTCCTGAGCTATGACTTTGGGCTCTCTTCTATCCGTCAATCAAATCATTCCTGAAATGAAGGCCTCCGAGAGGTGGGCTGCCATTGTCGAATTGATTGATTTGCTGGTCGACAAGGGGCGGGTCAAAGTGTCTGACCGTGAGTCCATCCTGAGCGCTCTTCGCCAGCGAGAGGAGACGATGAGCACCGGTATCGGCTTTGGCATCGCAATTCCTCATGCCTCGTCGAACTGTGTTTCCGAGGTGATTGCAGCCTTCGGCCGGTCGACGACTGGAATAGAGTTCGATTCTCTCGACAATTCTTTAGTCAAATTCATCGTGTTGTTTGTCGTGCCAAAGGACCAGTTCCAGGTACATCTGCGCACGTTGGCGGCCATCGCCAAGTTTCTGAATGATAAAAATGTTCGGGAGCAATTGGGCAAGGCTGACAATGCCGATGAAATCCTCGCTATTTTCGACAATAAAGCGTCCCGTCCGCAGACGCCGTGAGAAATTGCCAGAAACGGCACAAGCCGGGAGCTTGTGCCGTTTCTGGCAATTTCTAAATGGCGACATTGGCTCAAAATCTGGAAGCTCGTTTGCGCGCTGCTTTGCGCGCAGCTGAACTGCCCGATGCACCGGTTGAGGTGACGCCCGCGTCGGACGGCCGGCACGGCGATTACCAAACCAATCTTGCGCTTACTCTGGGGAAGTCGCTGGGAACGAATCCGCGGGCACTGGCGACTCGAATCGTCGAGCGCCTCGTGGTAACCGACCTGGGCGCGCCGGCCGAAGTCGCTGGACCTGGTTTTATCAATTTTCGATTTGGCGCCGGATTTCTCGATGAGGAGATCAAGAAAATGGCGCATGACCCGCGCTTGGGTGTCGCGGAGAGCGCAAACCCGAAAACGATTGTCGTCGATTTCAGTTCTCCCAATATCGCTAAACCGATGCATGTCGGGCATATTCGTTCGACCGTACTGGGTGACGCACTCGTGCGGATCAGTCGATTTCTGGGGCACCGGGTGATCAGCGACAATCACGTCGGGGACTGGGGTACCCAGTTTGGGAAACTGATTTACGGGTGGCAGCATTTGCTCGACCGGGCTGCGCTCGCCATCGACCCGATGGCGGAACTTGTCCGGCTTTATCGCGAGGCGGAAGTCCTTTCGAAGAATGATCCGGCAATTCTCGAGATCTGTCGCCAGAATCTGGTCAGACTGCAGCAAGGGGATTCCGACATGGTTGCGATCTGGCGAGAGTGCCTTGAACTTTCGAAACAGGAGTTTTCCGAAATTTACGAACGCCTGGATGTCCATTTTGACGAGCAATTGGGCGAGAGTTTCTATCATTTTTTGCTTCCCGAAATCGTCGAGGAATTGCTGAAGCGCGGACTGGCCGAAGAGAGCCAGGGCGCGGTGGTGTACTGGGATCGGTCGCTCTCCCCAGACCCATTTATTATTCGAAAGTCGGATGGCGGATACAACTACGCGGCAACCGATCTGGCCACACTGAAGTACCGAGTGGGCCGTTGGCAGCCCGGAAGCATCTGGTACGTCGTCGGCGCCCCGCAGCGCCTCCATTTTCAAATGCTCTTCGGTCTTGCTCGCCAAATCGGTTACGACATCGAGCTGGCGCACATCGATTTCGGCAATATCCTGGGTGCCGATCGCAAATTGATGCGGACGCGTTCCGGCGATTTGGTACCGCTCAAAGATTTGCTGGACGAGGCGATCGATCGGGCGAGAAACCTGGTGCGTGAGAAGAACCCGCAGCTCTCTGCAGAAGAGCGCGAAGCGGTTGCGCGAACGGTAGGAATCGGCGCACTGAAATACGCGGAATTGTCACAGCATCGGATGACAGACTATGTCTTTTCGTGGGAGAAGCTTCTGGCTTTGCAAGGCAACACCGCTCCTTATCTCCAGAACGCTTTTGTCCGCAGCAGGTCGATTTTTCGCCGGCTCAATGAGCCGTTCGTCTGGGCGGGCACGGTCTCGTTGCGCGAACCGGCGGAACTTGCCCTGGCGAAAAAGCTCCTTCTTTTTCCGGAGATGGTTCCCGCGGTTCTGGACGGTTTTAGGCCGAACATACTCGCGAATTATTTGTACGAATTGGCTTCTGAATACCATGGGTTTTACGAGCTTTGTCCGGTGTTGAAGGCAGCTGAGCCGGCGCGCTCAACCCGCTTGTTGCTCTGCGACATTTTTGCGCGTGTGCTGGAGCTTGGACTCGGCCTTTTGGGAATTGGGGTGCCGGAAAGAATGTGAGGCGGCGGGTCAGGCGGAAGGGTCACGCCCAAACGTTCAACATTCAGCGCCGGGAATTGCAGGTAGGCAAACAGACAATAACGGCTGAAGGTTGAAAGTTTAAACGTGACCCTCCCGCCTGCGTGATTCCGCTGCTATTGTAAAGCGTGCGTTACTAGTTTTAATTGACGCCCATCTATGGCGGAACATGGCAAGCATATCTACAGTGGGTTCGATGCTGCGCTGGACTCTTTGAAGAACGACGTGCTGATGATGTCCAGTCTGACCGAGCGGCTTCTGGAGAACGCTATTCAGGGAGTGTTGGAGCGAGACAGCGGGTTGTGCAACCTCGCCATCGCGGACGATCAGGAGGTCGACGCGTTGGAAAAGCAGGTTGATCAGGACGGGGTCGAACTGCTTCTCCGTTATCAGCCCGTCTCGGTGGATATGCGCGAGGTCATCTCCGCAATGAAGGTCGGCGCAAACCTCGAGCGGGTCGCTGACCAGGGAGTGACCATCGGGCGTCGAGGGAAGAAGCTGAATCAGGAGCCGTTGGTCCCAGAGGTTTCGCTGATCGAACCCCTCTATCGGGAGGCGATCGGCATTTTCCGGGATAGCATGCGGGCGTATGCGGACGGGAATCCCGATCTCGCGCTGGAATTGAAACCACGCGACCGCCAACTCGATCTGCTGAATGCGGATGCCAACGAAACCTTGATCACTCGGATGGCCGCGCAGCCGGACCGGATCCGGACTTTCATGAATCTAATTTTTGTAGCGCGTTGTCTCGAGCGCATCGGCGATCATGCAACGAATATCGCGGAGGATGCTTTCTGGGTCGAGCAAGCGGAGGATATCCGGCACACCTATGGCGCGAAGCAGGAAGACTAAGGAAATTGTCGCGCAAGTTCGGAACCAGGGTCACATCTAAGCATTCAACATTCAGTTGGCGGTTTTTGTCTTAGGCTGGGATTTTCGGCTGAATGTTGAATGTTTAGCTAGACGTGACCTGCTCCGAAACCGGCACGGGCTCCGGCCACCTCGCGCGACAATTTTCTCGACAAGCTCCGGAGCTACACTAGTTGTCACGAGGTCCTATTTTAAATGCTCCAATCAGACTCATCCAAAAAGACAGCGGTCGTCACCGGTGGCGTAGGATTCCTGGGCTCTCATCTTTGCGATCGGCTCCTCGCCGAAGGGTTCCGGGTGATCGCGATCGATAATTTCATCACCGGTACGCCCGATAATATCAGCCACTTGGCGGCAAATCAGGATTTCCTTTTTTTCCGCCAGAACGTGTCGGACTACCTGTTTGTTCCGGGACCGGTTGATTATGTGTTTCACTTTGCTTCGCCGGCCAGTCCGATTGACTACTTGGAACACCCGATACCGACGCTGAAAGTCGGCGCGCTAGGGACCCATAACTCCCTCGGCCTCGCGAAAGACAAAGGAGCGACTTTTTTGTTGGCCTCAACCTCGGAATCGTATGGAGATCCGTTGGTTCATCCC
This sequence comes from uncultured Verrucomicrobiae bacterium, assembly GCA_963731325.1. Taxonomy (GTDB): domain Bacteria; phylum Verrucomicrobiota; class Verrucomicrobiia; order Chthoniobacterales; family JAFAMB01; genus CAVSUL01. The sequence continues at coordinate 170,009 of CAVSUL010000002.1, read as the reverse complement.
CAGAACGAAGATTACTGGGGGAACGTGAATCCGATCGGCCCAAGAGGGGTTTACGATGAGGCAAAACGATTTGCCGAAGCGATGACCATGGCCTACCACCGCTTCCACCGGATGGATACGAAGATTGTCCGGATTTTCAATACTTATGGGCCTCGGATGAGGCTGCGCGATGGTCGAGTCGTTCCTGCTTTTATCAGCCAGGCACTCAATCGCGAACCATTAACCGTTTTTGGTGACGGCAATCAAACCCGCAGCTTTTGTTATGTTTCGGATCTCATCGATGGCATCTTTCGTTTGGCCTTGAGCGATTACCATGCCCCGGTGAATCTCGGGAATCCTCAGGAAATGACGATCAAACAGTTTGCCGAACGGATCCGGGAAATTGTTGGCGTTGATGTCGACATCGTCTATCGGCCTCTCCCGGAGGACGACCCAAAGGTCCGTCAGCCGGATATCACCCGGGCGCGCCAGTTGCTTGGCTGGGAACCCAAAGTGGCCTTCGCTGACGGGATCCGGGAAACCATTCAGTACTTCAGAGCCAAATTGAAGATTTGAGTTGAATCCAGTTCGCGCCCTCTCGCCTGGAGAGGACAGTGGCGTTGAAGGTGATTTTCGACCTTTTTTCCAATTTCGATGCCTGCAATCGGAATAACGGGCGGTGTGGCGACGGGTAAATCGTCCGTCGCCCAACAACTCGCTGCGGACTTGTCGCCCCGGATCTCTGTTTTCCTGTTTAGCGCAGATTTTGAGGCTCGGAGATTGACGGATTCAGATTTCGCGGTACAAGAGGAAATCAGGTCGGAATTCGGAGGTCAGGTCTTCCACCCTGATGGTGCGCTTGCCCGGGATCGGCTGCGAGCGTTGGTATTCCAGGACGCCTCAGCGCGAAAAAGGCTGGAAGAAATCCTGCACCCACGGATTCGACAGGCCTGGATTGCTCATTTGCGAGAAGAACGGTTGCTCCTGGCGGAAATCCCGCTGTTGTATGAAACAGGCGCTGACCAAAGTTTTGACTTAATAATCGTTACCGCATGTAGTTTGAACTCCCAAAAGCACCGCCTCGTGGCCGGGCGAGGGTTGCCAATTACACTTGCCGAACAGGTGATTGGCTCGCAACTCTCCCTGGACGCTAAGATCCGCAGGGCCGACCGCCTTGTTTGGACCGACTGCCTGCCGAGCACCACGAAACTGCAGGTGAATCGTCTGGCTCAGGAAATCATCGACCGCTATGGATGACCGAACACCGGGAACTGTTCCTGGTTCAATGTATTTAAGCGAAGGCGGCTCCACGTTGGAGCTGGCTACCCTCCATGAGCTTAGCCATCCGACGCTGCTCGAGCTGGCCGCCGAGTTCCCTCTCCGGACGTCGCACGAGCGAACGCGACATCAGATTATTTTTGACCTCCTCAAAGCTTACGCCGGCCGCGACGTTGCTCTCGTAGCCGAAGGCATGTTGGAACTTACCAATGAGAGTTACGGGTTTCTTCGGTGGGAAAAGTACAACTTTACGCCTTGCCCCGAGGACGTCTACGTACCCGCCGTTTTTCTAAAAAAATACGGTTTACGGGCAGGGCACAAAGTGAAGGGGGTGATTCGACCGCCGCGGGATAAGGAAAAGTTCATGGCGCTGGAGCAGGTCATCTCGATCGAGCGCATCCCTTTGGAGAAATGGGAGGAGCCAAAGCAGTTCGATCAACTCACTGCCCTTTTCCCGGATCGTCGAATTCTCCTGGAAAACCTTCGGACAAAGAGCGTTAGCGCGCGGGCGGTCGATTTGATTGCCCCCCTTGGCCGCGGGCAGCGAGGCTTGATTGTCGCGGCGCCCCGGACCGGGAAAACGATTCTCCTGAAGGATATTGCGCTCGCCATTCGGGCAAACTCTCCCGACGTTCATCTCATTCTGCTGCTGGTCAACGAACGGCCGGAGGAAGTGACCGACTTGAAGAGTGTGCTCGACTGCGAGATCTTCAGTTCCACCTTCGATGAATCGCCGGCCCGACATGTCCAGGTGGCGGAGTTGGTCAGCGAACGAGCCAAACGGCTCGTCGAATTGCGCAAAGATGTCGTTATCCTGCTGGATAGTATTACCCGCTTGGCGCGCGGCTACAACGCTCTGCAACCAGGCAAGGGGCGAATCATGTCGGGCGGAGTCGAAGCAAAAGCGTTGCTGAAGCCGAAGAAATTTTTCGGAGCGGCGCGTAATGTAGAGGAAGGAGGCAGCCTGACAATTCTGGCCACCGCGCTGATCGATACCGAAAGCCGGATGGACGAAGTGATCTTCGAGGAATTCAAAGGCACCGGTAACATGGAGCTGCACCTGGATCGCACGCTCGTCGAAAAAAGAGTCTATCCGGCGATCCATATCCTGAAGTCGGCGACCCGGCGAGACGATCTCCTTTATCACCCGGAAGAATTTGAGCGGGTGACCCTTCTCCGGAAGAAGCTCGCCCAGCTGCCGGCGATCGAAGCGATGGAAGTGCTTCTGCAGACCCTGAAGGCGACTAAGAGCAATGCCGAACTGTTGCTTACCGCCTTGCGCAAATGATAACTGAGGCGGCCGAGCTCATTGACTCAAATGACGCTCTCTCGGACCGGTGCGCCGTCATCGCGCAGGCAAACGCGGTCGCTCTCGACACGGAGGGTGACAGTCTCCATTGCTATTTCGAGAAGCTCTGTCTCATCCAGATCGGCTTGCCTGACCGGAACATCCTCGTCGATCCACTCGCGGCGATCGATCTATCCCTGCTCAACGCGGCGCTAGAGGGTAAGCGGTTGGTCCTCCACGGCTGCGATTATGATCTTCGGATGCTCCGGCGAGGGATTGGGTTCTCTCCGGCTAACGTCTTTGACACGTACCACGCGGCCCGTCTCGCCGGGCTGAAAGAGGTCGGGTACGCGTCGCTCGTGGAATTTTTCTTTGGAATTGATCTTCCGAAATCCTCGCAAAAAGCCAATTGGGCCAAGCGGCCGCTCACTCGTCCCATGATGGAATATGCGCTTAACGACACGCGGTATCTCCTGGACTTGAGGGACCGCTTAGCCGCTTTGCTGCAAAGCCGGCAGCGCTGGTCGTGGTTTGAGGAAACGTGCGGTCGGGCGGTCGCGGCCGCCGCCGCGGATCGAGAGCGTGATCTGGGAAAAGTCTGGAAAATCCCCGGGAGCGCCGCTCTGCGAGGTCAAGCGTCTGCGGTGCTGCGGGAACTCTGGTTCTGGCGCGATGGCGAAGCTCGCCAGGTCGATCGGCCCGCTTTTCAAATCCTGCGCAATGAGGATCTGATCGCCATTGCGCGGCGAGCAACCGAGACTGATTTTGTAGAACTGCCCGGTCATTTACCTTCCGGCCGACGCAGAAGATTGCGGGAATCGATTGAGAAAGCGTTGCGTCTTCCGGAATCGGCTTGGCCACAGGCGCAGCCAGCTCCAAGATTGCGTTCGACCCCTGAACAGGATCAGCTTTTTGAACACCTGAAGAGCAAGCGAGACAAGGTGGCCGTCGAGCTTGAGTTGGATCCGGGCGTCGTAGCGCCCCGACAAGCATTGGAACGAGTTGCGCGCGATCCGGGAGCCGGTTCTGAGGTTCTGATGGCTTGGCAGCGTGAGTTGCTTGGGTTGTAGGACCCCGCCAACTTTCCCGTTGGCAAAAAGACCCAGGTGCGGTAAAGATCTCTGGAGACCATGAGACCGAGCCGAATTTCGCTGACCAGCGTCGCTGCCAAAAGCGAGTTCTTTGGTTACTGGTTTTTCTTTTGGCGCTTTATCTAAGCGCCCGACCACTCGTTTTCCACTGCCCTCGAGTGCTCTCCGGTCGACCGCTTGTTCTCATCATGCAGACACTTACCCCTCCATTTCCGGTCCCGAGTTCGGTGAAATTCTCATCGAAACCGCCGGATATTAATAAAAGTTGCGAGAGATCAATCCTCACCCCGAACTTCCTTGCCATGATCATCATCACTCGTCCCGATGCGACTGAGGAACAGATCGAACACGTTGTGTCCCGAATTCAGGCCTGGGGCCTGAAGGCCGAGGTCAGCCGCGGCAAAATGCGCGTCGTCATTGGCGTGATCGGGCCGGAAGATAAAATCCGCGAAAAACCGCTTGGCGCTTTCCCCGGAGTCGAATCGGTAACGCCGGTTCTGAAGCCTTACAAACTGGTCGCTTATGAATTCCGCGGAATGCCCTCTGTTGTCCGCATCGGGCAAGTGCCGATCGGCACAAAGCAACTCGTCATGATGGCTGGACCCTGTTCGGTCGAGAGCGAGGAACAGATTACCGCGATTGCCCACAGCGTGAAGGCGTCCGGAGCAAAGATTCTTCGCGGAGGCGCCTTCAAACCGCGCACTTCTCCGTACAGTTTTCAAGGATTAGGGAAAGTCGGCCTGCAACTTCTGGCTGAAGCGCGCAAACAAACCGGGATGCCGATCATCACAGAGGTGATGGATACCAAGGATCTCGATCTTGTCGTCGAGTATGCCGATTGCCTGCAGATCGGCGCGCGCAACATGCAGAACTTTTCTCTACTGCGGGAAGTTGGCCGAACGCGGTTGCCCGTGATGCTCAAACGCGGCATGTCTGCCACGATCAAGGATTTGCTCATGAGTGCGGAATACATTTTGAGCGAGGGAAACTTTAATGTACTCCTGTGCGAGCGCGGCATACGGACGTTTGAGACGATGACGCGGAACACACTGGATCTCAATGCAGTTCCCGTACTGAAGTCAGAAACCCATTTACCCGTGGTGGTCGATCCAACGCACGGGGTGGGCGTCCGCGATTACATACCGGCCATGGCTTTGGCGGCGGTTGCCGCGGGTGCCGATTCGATTATGCTGGAGGTCCATAACGCTCCCGAACAGGCGAAAAGCGACGGAGAACAATCGCTTTTACCGGAGTCCTTCAGCCGATTGGTTGAACGGATCCGGGACGTCGCTTTGGCGGTTGGGCGCAACCTCTGAAATGATGTTCGCCGATCGAAGTCCAAGAACGCGCCTTTTGTACGCGCTATTGTTCGGGTGGCTGCTAGTGCAAGCCGTGGGGGGAGCCGAGTCGAAAGCGCTGAATTCCACGCTCCAGCGAGCCAACGATGCGTTGTTGCGCGGCAAACTGGCTGAGGCCGAAAAGTTGGTGGACGCCGCTAGCCGGATCGCTCCCGGCAAGCCGGAAGTCGCCAACCTGCGAGGAGCGCTTTTTTCCAGGCAAGGCAAATACCAGGAAGCGGCGCAGGAATTCAACAGGGCTCTCGAGCTGGACGCGAACTTTCAACTAGCGAAATTCAACCTCGCCGAGCTGGCTCTGCTCCAAGGAAACTTTGATGACGCTCGGAACCGTTTTACCGAGCTGCAAAAACTCGATCCCGGCTCCGAGTTGCTTCAATTCAAGGTTGTGTTGTGCGACGTCTTGCAAGATCGGGAGGCCGACGCGATCAGCGGCACGGAGCAGATCAACTTTCCCGGTCACACTCCGGCTTACTACTTTGCGCGGGCAGCGATTCTTTTTCGAAAAAACCAGATCGAAGAGGCAAATCAATATCTGACCAACGCGCGCAAGTACTACACTCAGGCGCAATGCTCTTATTTTGATCAGGCGTTGCGCGAACTGAAACTGGTGCCGCTCCCCGGTCCCGGCGGTCCGGCAAAAGAAAAGCGATGAACGTGGGTCCGGCCAGGCAAAGGATCGAGACACTGATCCAAAGGCTGCGGGCGACTTATCCGCACGCCCATTGTGAACTGCACTTCAGTAATCCATTCGAACTGCTCGTCGCAACCATTCTCTCCGCCCAGACTACTGATGTGCGCGTCAACCTCGTGACTCCCCAACTCTTTTTGAAATATCCGCGGCCGATCAACCTTGCCGAGGCGGATCCGACTGAGCTGGAGGAGGCAATCAAGAGCACCGGATTCTTTCGAAACAAGGCAAAGAGCTTGCGCGTAATGGCCAGAGATTTAGTCGACAAGTTCGGCGGCGAAGTTCCTCGGACCATGAAGGACCTGACCAGTTTAGCCGGGGTCGGCCGCAAGACCGCCAATGTCGTTTTAGGGAATGCTTTTCAGATCGAGGAAGGAGTGGTCGTCGATACGCATGTTGCCCGGCTCGCGCAGCGCCTGAGGCTAACCCGGCAGACCGCTCCGGAGAAAATTGAAGGCGACCTGATGCGTCTCGTCCCCCGTCGAAATTGGACGAACTTCAGCCACTGGCTCATCTGGCATGGAAGACGACGGTGTTTCGCTCGGCAACCGGACTGTCCGCACTGCGAACTGGCCGACCTTTGTCCGAGCTGCGGCCGGTTCGAAAAGAAAAAGCTGGCGAGCAAACGCGCTGGATAGTTCGGGCCCAGCGTGTTTTGGAGTGCGTGCGACTTGTCGCCGCTTTCGGATCGCGCGGAGCGCGGCCTCGCAAAGAGGACAGAATCACGAAATAGGAGTGGTTGTGAAAAGACGCTCGTCCGTTGGCTCCCCCGCTCCGCGCCGTCTTAAAGCGGCGACAAGTCGCACGCACTCCAAAATGCGCGATAAGAAAGGCGCTAAGCCCGGCCGGCCCAAAGCCAAAGAACGTGTCGCGAGGCAAGCTCTAAAGCTTTTCTTCGGCCGCTCGGAATAATTCGCTTTGCGCCCGGCTTTTTTCGCACTAACTGCTGAGAACCATTTTATTGCAATGACCGCTCAAGTTCTATCGGGCAAAATCGGAATTGTTTTTGGTGTTGCTAACAAGCGCAGTATCGCATGGGCGATTGCGCAGGCATGGGCCGCGGCGGGTGCCAAGCTCATTTTCAACTATCAGGGGGAACGCCTGAAAGAGAACGTGGAGGAATTGGCCGGTACGTTCGGCGCCGCAGTCCCGATTTACCCCTGCGATGTCTCTCGCGAAGATGATATCGCCGACTTTTTCCGGAATGTCCGCAATCATACCGATCGAGTGGATTTTTTGCTGCACGCCGTCGCTTTTGCTCCTCGAGAAGCCCTGGAAGGCGAATTCACCAATACTTCCCGGTCAGCATTTCTGACCGCTCATGAAGTTAGCGCTTATTCCCTGGTTGCGCTCACCAGAGAAGCGGTACCGCTGATGACCGGCGGCGGGAGCGTGGTCGCGATGACCTACTACGGTTCCCAAAAAGTCGTACCGCACTACAACGTGATGGGTGTGGCGAAAGCCAGCCTGGAAGCCAGTTGCCGCTATCTGGCTTATGACCTGGGCCCAAAGAAAATTCGGGTCAACTGTATTAGTGCCGGCCCGGTGCAAACGCTGGCAGCACGCGGTATCAGCGGCTTCACGACGATGTTGAAACAATACCAGGAGAAAGCGCCGTTGCGCCGGAGCTGTGATCCGGCGGAGCTAGGGCAAACCGGCGTTTTTCTGGTTAGCGACGGCGCAGCGGCAATCACGGGACAAGTGATTTACGTCGATGGCGGCTACGAGATCATGGGAATGTAGGCGGAGGCTTGAGCGGCAGGAGGGGATTCAGCAGCGGGGTCGCGGAAGAGCTATCGCATTGGCTGACTGGGGTCGTCCTCGAACTTCCTTCAACTTCCCCGAACTTCCTTGAACTCTGGCGACCTCCAAAATCTCATTGCTCTCTTTAGTCCGGAGATCGTTTCGGCTGATCCGGCGGTGCTTGAGGAAAACAGTGGAGATAAGTGGTTCGCCCGGCATCGGCCGGACGTTGTCGTCAGTCCAACCTCCACTGCCGAGGTCTCTCGCCTCCTGGAGTTTGCGGGCCACCGTCAGATACCCATCACACCTCGAGGGTCTGGCTATGGGTACGTTGGGGGGTGTGTGCCTGAGCGAGGCGGGATCGTGCTTTCCCTGGCTCGGATGACTCGCATCAAGGAGATCTCCGTGCCGGACGGGATCGCTGTGGTTGAGCCCGGCGTGATTACCGGGGACCTGCAAAAGGCCGCCCGTCTAGAAGGCTTGTTTTATCCGCCCGACCCGGCCAGTCTCAAGAACAGCTCGATCGGCGGTAACATCGCCACGAATGCCGGAGGACCCCGTTGCTTGAAATATGGCGTAACGCGGAACTATGTGCTGGGTGTCGAAGTGGTGTTGATCGGCGGTTCGGTCGTGCGTCTCGGGGCGCGAACCTTGAAGAACAAAACGGGATTTGATCTGGTCGGGTTGTTTGTCGGCTCTGAGGGAATGCTTGGCGTGGTGACGGAAGCAACCTTGCGGCTTCTGCCTTTGCCTCCCGCTCGAGGATCTCTGTCGGGCAGCTTTCGCACGATCGAGGCAGCGGCCGCTGCGGTGCAGTTAATTCTTGCCAGGGGATATCTGCCGTCTGCCTTGGAGATTGCTGACCGGTTCACTCTGGAAGCGGCCCGGGAACATCTGTCCCGGCAGATTGTACCGGAGGGAGCAGCCCACTTGCTTGTCGATCTGGACGGGCAGATCGAATCGGTGAAGTCGGAGTTGGCTGCCCTCGCTCGTCTGGTCCGATCGGCAGGCGCTCTGACGCTTGAATCAGCATTCGGTGAAGACGCCTGTGAGCGGTTGTGGGACCTGCGGCGCGGCTTTTCTGAGTCGCTGAAGGCGACCGGGCTAAAAAAGCTCAACGAAGACGTCACTGTGCCGCGCAGTCGGTTGGTGGATCTGGTCGAATTTGCCTCTGGACTGCAAAAAAAATACACCTTTCCGGTCGCTTGCTTCGGCCATGCTGGAGACGGCAACATCCACGTGAATATCATGGTTGCTGACCCCGACGGCCCCGGCGTGGCCGAGAAAATGGAACGGGCGCTCGACGCCTTGTTTGCCCAGGTCCTTGCCTGGGGTGGAGCGATTACCGGCGAACACGGTATCGGATTAGCCAAAAAACGTTGGTGGCCGAACGCAGTGTCGGCGGAAAACCAAGCATTGCATCGACGGATCAAAGACGCGCTCGATCCGGCAAACCTGCTCAACCCGGGGAAATTCCTCTAAGTACGGTCCGCGGGATCTGACCGCCAACGGGCTCGAGTTTTTGAAGCGCCAAGCCGCGGAGCATCTATTGGCCTGAAGCCTGGCTCCTTGATCCGGAAAATCAGCGGTTGCCGGATTTTATTGTTTACACACTAGCCGGGGTCCGTAGTACCATGAAAACCTCTAAAGCTCTCTCGTTGCCATGCGCTTCTTTCGCCTCTTGCCCAGGCTAAGCTTGTTCGCGCTGACCGTCTTCGGAGGGATTGCCTCCGCCCGGAGCGCTGGCTCCCTCTTCGCGTTTGGCGACAGTCTGGTCGATAACGGAAATACGCCTCGGATCCTCGGGATACCTTTTCCGCCATCCCCGCTGTACGTCGGCTTCCGCTATAGTAACGGTCCGACCTTTGCGGAATACCTCCCCGGGCTGCTCGGATTGAACAGCAGTGTCGGCACAGTTTACGGTACCGGCACCAACTTTGGCGTCGGCGGTGCTCTTTCCGGCAGCGGAAATATTACCAGCATCCCTGGGATCGGTCCTGTGCCTCTGCCCGGACTGGCCGACCAAATCACATTATTCCAGGATGAGGGTCTGCGTTTTCGGAGCCGTGATCTGGTTGCCGTATGGGCTGGCGCCAACGATTACTTCCAGCTTTTGGCGAGTCCGCCCGGTTCCATTACTCCTGAACTAGCCACGGCCACGGTTATCCAGGACACTTCAAACCTCGAGTCAGCGGCCCGGCGTTTGATCAGTTCAGGGGCTAGACGCCTGGTCTTCGTCAATTTGCCGGATCTCGGAAAGCTGCCGCTGGTGAACAGTATTGCCAATCCAGTACAGCGGGCGCTCGTCTCGGCGACGGCTACCCAGCTGTCCGAAAACCACGATCAGATCCTTGCTCTGAATCTGGCACGAGTGCACGCCGGGACTGGCGCCAACATTTTTCTGTTTCCGGCTGATCTTGCTTTCCGCCAGATTGTGGCGGATCCGACCCGGTACGGTTTCACCAATGTGACCGACGCGGCGAACGCGAACCCGGCGCTATTGTTCGCGCCGACTTCCGTGCAGAACGAACACCTGTTCTGGGACTCTGTTCATCCTACGACCGCTGGTCACTTGCTCGTAGCTCGCTATATAGCCAACATGGTTGGGGCGCCGGCCACCCTGGCCAGCCAGACCCAGCTGATGACCTACGGAGTCCGTGGATTTGGCGATTTGCTTTACGATCAGCTTGGGCCGTCGCCCCTGCCGCCGGAGCCGCCGCCAGCGCCCGTGCCGGTGAGCGAAGGGAAAGGTGCTGTCTCGAGCGGAAAGGAACCGGTTGCGCCTCCGTCCGTTATTTCGGCTGGACCGGAAAAGCGTTGGTCAATCTTCGTGGTGGGCGATTACCGGCAAGGCTCGCGGGACGATCGTTTTAACTCGACGGGATTTGATTATTCCTTGGGCAACGTCGCCATTGGAGCGAGCTATGCGTTCAATCCTCTGATCAGCGCCGGACTTCTTTTTGGCTACGGTTATAATTGGGCCGACCTGAACGACGGGCAGGGGCGGGTGCAGGTGGACGCTTACCAGGTCGGCGGTTTTGTCGATTTTCATGGGCCTCACTGGTTTGCCGGCGGAATCGCGTCCTATGGTTACGATGAGTTTGATCAGAGACGGCCGGGAATCCTTGGCGACACGATTCAGGGCCAGCCAAATGGCCACACCGTGCTCGTTGGCGCGCAGGGCGCCTACTTCTGGAACTTAGGTGATTTCTCGGTGGGTCCGATTGGCAGTCTCACGTTTACCACCGTCAACGTGAATAGCTACTCGGAATCGGGCGATCCGGTTCTTACGCAGGCAGTCGGGAGCCGGGAAGTCAACGATCTGTTTGGGACGATCGGGCTGCGAGCAAACTACGATTTTCATTTGGGGAGCACGCTGGTGCAACCCTACATCAAGGCGGAGTACGAGCATGAATTTCTAGGCGATGGCACGACTATCAAATCGCGATTTACCGCGGAGCCGTCCCTTGAGTTGGATAGCGCGATAGAAGATAGCTCACAGGATTACGGCCGCCTCGGGTTTGGGCTCCGAATTCATTTCACGGAACGCTTTTGCGGCCAGCTCGGATTTGACGCTCTGGTGGGGCGTTCGGACGGTGAGGAGTATACCGGCAACGCCGGTTTTTCGATCTCTTTTTGAGTAGGCAGGTGGAGTGACGTTTTGGAGTGCGCGCGACTTGTCGCCGCTTTTTGCCGGGAAACCCCGCGCTTTGTGGTTGCGTCCTCTGGCTGGAGGTCACGCTCCGCGCGATCCGAAAGCGGCGACAAGTCGCGCGCACTCCAAAACACAGAGTAGCCTTCGCCGGAAGATCCGGACGAGACCGTCCGTCGCCCCGCATTCGACCTTCCCATTTCCCAGCTCAACGCTTACCCTGGCGATGCACAAAAAAATGTGGATCCCCTTGGTGATCACCGGCATTGGGTTGCTTGTCCTGATCATCGGCTTCGGCACTCAGCGGCTTTATCTGTGCCGGATAAGCTTCCTGGCGCTCGCTCTCCTTTTGTTCTTTCCGTTTCTTGCTCGCTCCGGGACCGGCAGCCGTTTGTTGCTTGGGGCGTTCGATCTCGCCGGTTTTTGGGAGGCGGCTGCAGTCGGTTTCCTGCTTTTTCTGACGCTTTGGGCAATTCGCATGACGTCCGAGTCGGTTCTCAGTCTTGGCGCTGTGCGGATTGGACATGTTCTGCCCGGTCGCTCCGCGATCGGCCAGATCGTGAGGGATATCGCCAGCGTTCTGATTGTCGTTGCTCATCTCGTTTGCCTGCTGTTAGTGAGCGGGGCGCCCTGGTTTCAGATCGCCGGCGGATTTGTTCTTGGCCTAGTCTCCGGGATCGTGTTGTACCTGTTTTCGCGACTCGTCTTACTACCCTTTGTTCCTGGATCGACAGAACGTGGGCATGAAGCTTTGCAAAAGCTGGCCGACGCTCCTTTAATCCGTGTGCCAGTGGCCAATTTCTTCCTGCCGAAACAATTTTGGCGCGGGTACTTTACGTTCCAGGAGGGGAAATTGCGGATCTATCGACCGCATGTGGAGGCCTTCCTCAGTCTAGTGATTCTTTTCGTTTTCTATCTTGGAGTCCGCCGAGCGCCGCTGCCGCCGCTGGGTTATTTGTTGCTGCTGGCGGCAATCTACGTTTGGCTTTTTGCCGGCGTCGCCTTCTTCTTCGATGCCTACCGGGTGCCGGTACTGTTGCCACTCATCATCTGGGTGGCCTTGTTTGCCCATTCCCCGAACTCCGACCACTATTACCCGCTTACCACAGCGCAAAAGAGCGCAGAACCGGATCACACCTCCCCGGGCGAGTTGCTCGATACTGCTGAATCCGATGATCGTCCTTTTGTGCTGGTCGCGGCGGCGGGCGGAGGAATCCAGGCGGCCGCTTGGACCACGCAGGTTCTGACAGGACTCGACAACGTTCTCGGCGATCCGGAGAAACAAACGTTCGCTCGTTCAATCCGCGTTGTCAGCGGTGTTTCTGGCGGCAGCGTTGGTTTGATGGATTACTTGCAAGGTGAATTTCCGCTTTCCGGCCAGTCTGCGAGCCTTGCCCAAAACATTATCGATTCGGCGGAAGCTTCGAGCCTGGGACCAGCTGTTCAGGGGTTGGCTTATTCGGACCTGATGCGTATCCTCGCGCCTTTCCTGATTCAAGACCGGGAGGAGGATCGCGCTCGAGGCCTGGAGCGAGCCTGGGTCAGCAGTTGCGACTCGCGTTTTCCAAAGTCGGGCAAACCGTTGTTGGCAGCGGCGACTCTAAAAGAATGGCGGCAAGAGACAACCGCTGGGCAGCTCCCGGCGGTCATCTTCAACGCCACGGTGGTCGAGACCGGTCAAAGATTCACCTTTTCAACTTCTCACTTCGGAAATCAGGATATCGCCCAGGGACAGGCGGACTTTGATGCGCTTTACGGCGATTGGGATGTGGCGATCTCCACCGCGGCCCGGCTCTCCGCTACCTTCCCTTTTGTCTCGCCGGCTGCCCGGCCCGATCTGGCAAATTCCGTCGCAAACGGTGACTTGCACTTGGTCGATGGAGGTTATTTCGACAACTCGGGATTGGTTGCCCTCACGACCTGGCTGGATGCGGCTCTTCAATCCCGGGCGGCCAAGGGGGCTGGCCAGCGGTCGAAAGAAATCCTCGTGATCCAGATCCTTCCTTTTCCTATCGCAGAATCGGGAACGGTCCGGCCGGAATCCGGGCCATTTTTTCAATTGCTTTCGCCGCTTCAAGCCGTGTTGAACGTGCGAAACCAGGTGCAGACCGGTTTTTCCCAACGCGATTTTTCGGCATTCTCGAAGCGCTGGGAACTGGATCCAGTGTACCCGGTTCGAATCACCTTCGCGACGGTGAGCTTTCCACAGATGGCCGCCGGCTATCAGGCGCCCCTTTCCTGGCATCTGCGCGGATCCGATAAAGCGGAAATCAAGGCTGCTTGGGACGATGTGGTCCGCAACAATGAACTCGCCGAGATCAGGAAATTCTTTGCACGTAATGCCGTTGGCCCGTGATCAAAAGACAGGACTTTTCTTATGCTGATGCTTGTTCTCAACATCGGAAGCGGCAGTCAGAAACTCGCGATTTTCGATTTTGCGGCAAATGCCTCGACAGAAAGCCCTCGTCCGCCGATCTGGCAAGCCAAAGTTGATTCGACGGCTCCGGATCAGCCGCCCGAGGAGCTGCTGATCAAGATCAAAAACCGCGAGGGGGGGGGGGGGGGTTGAGGGGGATTGAGGTGGATGATTGTTGTGAGGAGAGGTCTATACATGTGGTTGATCGAGTACGAGTTCTCGCCTTTGCACAATCCGGTCCAGCTCGAAGGGATTAAAGTCGCCGAGACCGTCTTTGGGAAGAGCGAAGCGCAATTCGCGGATGGGGTTTACGCCGCTCGACGGTGTGGCGATGTGCACTCGATCCGGCTCGGTAGATCCTGGTATCCTGATTTATCTCGCAAAAAGAGGGGCTTCTCCGGAACAGCTTGAAAGACTTTTGAACAAAGAGTCCGGTCTTGCCGGGTTGTCTGGCCTACCGGGTGATACCAGGGTAATCCTTCCGGAATCAAAGAAAGGAAACAACCGGGCGACCCTGGCTATCGACGTGTTTGTCCACCGTCTCCGGTCTGGAATTGGTGCGATGATTGCCAGTTTGGCCGGCTTGGACGCGCTGGTATTTACTGACGCCATCGGAGAATCAGAACCGGAGATTCGAGCGCGCGCCTGTGAGCCGTTCGGCTTTTTGGGTGTGAAACTCCATGCCGAGGCAAATCGGAGAGGTGTCCCCGATATGGATATCGCTGCTGGCGATTCCAGAGTTCGCGTGATGATCGTCCAATCTCAAGAGGATTGGCAGGTCGCCGCCGAGAGTTACTCTTGTTGGGAAGCGACCAAGGGCCCAATGCCTTGAGCGATTCCATTTTGGTCTTCCGCCGCTCGCTCCATCTGGCCTCCGCGCTGAAGCAGCCGTGCGGCCTGGGTACAAACGGTGGACCAGAGTGAACCGGCTGCCCACCCCGCAAGCACATCGCTGGGGTAGTGTACTCCAAGGTAGATACGGCTGAGACCCACCAGCAGACTTACGAGGACCGCGCTGGCCAGGAAATAAGCTTTCGCAACGGAACCCCGCGTTTGCCGTGAGACAATTCCACCGAGCGTCAGGTAGACCAATGCGGAAAGCATGGAATGACCGCTCGGGAAACTCCCGGGATCGAAATGGGTGAGTTTTGGAACGATCGTTGGCCGATCACGGACAAAAAAATCCTTCAACAGACGACTCAAAACCGTTCCGCTCCCCAAAGAAAAGAGGAGAAAGGCCGCAGCTCGAAACCTGCGTACCAGACTGAGCGCACCAACCACGAGAAAGGTTACCAAGGTGAGGGTACTTCCGCTGCCCAGAGAGGTCAGGTCCTGGGCCACCTCGGGGAGCCAGCCTGGTCCTCTCGGAACCGCTGGATTTTCGGGACGGCGCAATGCCTTCAGCATTCGTTCATCGACTTCGTCGGTTCGGCCTCGCTGGATTTTGCCGGCCAGTCGGAAAAACGTGAAAGCGCTGACCGCCAGAATGAAAAAATTCAAAAAGGTGGCGGTCTCAGTCGTCAAAGCTGGACGCGGATGAGTGTTCTGCACAACTCCGGTCGCGTCTGGCCTGTCAAAAGGACGGTTCTTGGGTCTCGGACCGCGCGGCGCGCGATCCTGGACCGCCGGAGGCGATCCCTACCGGTCCATCGCGATCGGAGTGGGGCAGGGACGAGCTCCGCTCGTCCGTCTGCTGCCCTGCATCCGAAAGCGGCGACAACTCACAGGCAATCCTCAGGCTTATTGGAGAGGTTCGCCGCTTACCGCTTCGGCCAATCGACTGAGAAAAGGCCGTTCTGCTGCTAGTATTTTCTGTTCCGCTCTTTCCAAGCCGAAAAAATCGGCGCGGTCGATTTCGGGGAAAGACTGATACTTGCCCGATCGAGGCGGCCATTCCAGTTCGAAGATGTTACTTCGTATCGTCGCTGGGTCGCATGATCCCGCAAATGCCCAAGCGTAAACCAGCTTACCCGATTTCTGACGGGTGAAACCGAGCTCAAGATAGGGTCCGTCTGGAACAAGGCCGGTTTCCTCGGAAAACTCACGGACGGCCGCTCGGAAGAGTTCTTCTCCTTCGGCTACCCCCCCTCGCGGAAACGTCCAGGCGCCGTCATCCTTCTTTTTCCAAAAAGGTCCGCCGGGATGAACCAGCAATACTTCGAGCCGTCCATCGGTGACGCGGTACATGAGCAGGCCAGCGCTGGAGGTCTTCGGCATAAGCATTGAGCCTACTTGTTTCCTCGTCCTTGCCTACCGCTTAATCTCCTCCCCGCCCTACACCGAAGGTTTGAGGCCGCGCGACCCATAGGACCTATACGACCAAACCGATGCCGTAATTGACTGCCTCCTCTTCCCCTGCTCAGCTGCCTGCAGTGAATCTCTGGCGGGATCCCAAAGCGCGCCTTGTGTTGCTGGCGAATTTTTTCCTCGTGGTCGGGGCAGGAATCACTTTCATGGCAATTCCCTGGCTACTGATCCAACGCCCAAACGGAGCGTCGCTTTTCGGTTACTCGAATGTGGCTGTTACCCTCCTGATTTTTCTACTGCTGCCATACCTGGGCAAGCTGGTGGACCGCTCCTCGCGGAAAGCGATTATGCTCGGCTTCTTTCTCTTTAACGTCGTGATGAATATCCTGGTTATCACGAGTCTGTTGATTGAGCGACGGGTCGAGCTCTGGCATCTGCTGACCGTCTACACGCTCGGGTCACTCGGCCACAGTCTGTATTACCCGGCGCAATTTGCGTTTAACCAGGAGGTCCTTTCGCCCGACCAGTACGCCGCACTCAGCGGCGCGATCGAAGTTCAGTGGCAGGCCGGCGCAATGATCGCCGGAGCGTTGGGTGCGGTACTGATCAACCGGGTGCCGCTCTGGGGTATCCTGGTGATCGACAGCCTCGCCTATTTGAGCGGGTTTGTGTTGATCGGATTGATTCCTTACCAGCGCCGATTCTCGTTTTCCACCGGTCACGGTTCGGCTTGGAAAATGATGTTTGACGGGATCGACTATCTTCGGCAACGGCCTCGTCTGGCGGTTATTATATTTGCAAGTTTCCTTCCCTTCCTGGGGCTGATGATTTCGAACTATCTGGCCCCGATCTTTGTGCGGCAGACCCTTGGACGCGGACCCGAGATCTATGGGGCGGGCGAAGCCTGTTATGCCGCCGGTGCAATTCTTGCGGGCCTCACTGTGCCGGCCATCAACGCGCGCCTGGGTCTCGTGCTGACGCTCCTTTTGACTGTCGGTGTTTTTGCGGGAGCAAGTGCAATAACTCCTTCCTTTCCGGTTGTCCCGGTTTTTCTCTTGGCCTACCTGTGGCAGGGCTGGGGGAACGCCGGTTCTCGCGTTGCGCGAAGTATCCTCATTCTGGAAACAGTGCCAAACGATCTGGTTGGGCGCTTGGGATTGTCCTATAGCGCGCTTGAAAGACTGCTCCGGGCGGGTTTTCTGGCGTTGGCGACTCGGCAGGTCGCCGAACAAGGTCCTCGTTCGGCTTATTGGATGATCGCTATTGTTGCCATGGTCGGCTGGATGGCGATTCTGGCTTGTCGCCGGGTCCGCACCTGCCCAGTACCGCGTCAAACCCGTCCCGGTGAAGCATTGTGAAGCGAATCGCGCTCTTTCTCGATTCCACTTTCCGCAATGGGCCGATGAACATGGCCCTCGACGAGGCAATCGTTCACTCGGTCAAACAGACCGGGGCCGTCCTTCGACTGTATCGCTGGGCCGAGCCCTGGAGGACCTACGGCTACTTTGTGCACTGGGAAAGGGTTGCTGAGCTGCAGCCCCAGACGAAAGCTGTCCGGCGATGGACAGGTGGAGGCATTGTCGGTCATGGTCACGACCTGACCTACTCTTTGATTCTACCCCCCACCCAGGCTCCCATACCAAGTACAATGCTCTATGCTCAGGTTCATCGAGCGCTGGCCTTCGCTCTGCAGGGCATCCACGGGTCGATCGCGCTGGTCGACGCGAGCACGCCTGTAGAGACTACGCCGGCAGGCCGACGAGCCCTTTCTTCCGACTCCTGTTTTGCGAATCCGGTCATTTCCGACCTGGTCCTTGCCGGGAAAAAAGTCGCCGGCGCCGCATTGCGAAGGCATCGCACCGCGGTTCTGTTGCAGGGATCGATCCAAGGCCTCGCGATCCCACCGGATTTAGGAGCCAGCTTCGCCGCAGGATTGGCCGATCAGGTCGAGCCATTTGATCTTTTGGCGGGAACGCTTGCACTCGCGGAACGGCTGGCAGGCGAAAAATACGGCTCGCTGGACTGGAATCGAAAGTTCTGACACTCTGTTTCAGTGGTCTTAATGCTCTGAAAAGGCTCGATGCGAAATGCCCCAGATTTTGCTCCCGGTCGGAGCTGCTGCCAAGAGATTGCCCAGGAGAGAGGGTCGGTGCGGATGATGAGTCAATGAACCCGGTCTTCTTTTCGAACCGTCTTTTCTCTGGCCTCTCGCCTGAGGTCTTGAGTTCGGTCCCGATCCGAGAGATCGAGTACCCGGCCGGCGCCGAGATTTTTCAGGAAGGTTCTGCGGGGTCCACAGTCCTGCTTGTCGGCCGGGGAAGGGTGCAAATTTCCAAGATCGGTCGAAAGGGCCGGCCGGAAATCCTGACGATTCTCGAAACGAATGATTTTTTTGGCGAGTTGGCGGTTCTCGATTTTGGTCCCAGGTCGGCGACGGCGACCGCGGTGGGAAAAGCCTTTCTGGGTGAACTCGATCGAAAAACACTCGACGAGCTTATGGAGAAAGCGCCTCGGGTTCTACCGCTGAATTTTACCCGAGTCACTATTGAACGGCTGCGTTATACAAACGCTCGCTTTGTCGAAGAACTGCTGCAGTCCGAGCGCCTGACCTTCCTGGGTACGATGGTGAGTTCGATCGTTCATGACCTCAAGAACCCGATGGCCGCAATCCTGTCTTCGGTCGATTATCTCGAGCGGCGGACGACCGATGATTTTACTCGGACCCTTTCCGATATCATCCGTTCGGCCGCCGACCGCATGATGCTCCTGACCGACGAGTTGCTGGACTTCGCGAGGGGCACGGCGAACCTGAAAAAACGGGCGACCAACGCGGATAGCCTTCTCAAATCTCTGGACGTTGAAATCCTCCACTCGGTGCGCAGCACGCCGATTCAGCTGGTCGTCGAGCAGCACTCGGCCAGTGAGCTTTGGCTTGACGAGGGCCGCATGACTCGATGTCTGGCCAACCTGGTGAAAAATTCCGTCGACGCTCTGAAGAACCGCGGCCGGATTGCCCTGTCGTTTCGAGAGCAGGGACAGCAGTTGTTGATCTCTGTAGCGGACAACGGTCCTGGAATTCCCGAAGAAATCCGGCCACGCATTTTTGAACCGTTCGTCACTTTCGACAAGAAGGAGGGCACGGGTCTTGGCCTTTCCATTGCCCGCTCCTGCGTGGAAGCACACGGCGGAAAGATCTGGCTGGGGAGTGAGCTGGGCAAAGGAACCACCTTTTACGTGCTGATACCCCAGCGGGGGTGAGAGGTTTTGGAACGCGCGCGACCCCACGTGCGCCTTCGAAGGCGAAGATGGGGTCGCCCGCGTTCCAAAACCTACCTTGTGAAATATTTCACAATATTACCTTGCGAGCAGATTTGAGAGAAACTTATGTTCTCAAGGACTCTCTGCTTTCTGCCATGCCTACCTCTACGCGCGAGATCGAGACGCTCGACACATCTGGTCAAACGGCGAAATCGCTCGAAGCGATCGAAGACGCCGAGTTCCTTGGCGAAAAGCTCACAATCAACATGGGTCCGTCTCATCCGGCGACCCACGGTGTGTTGCGCATTGTGCTTGAGCTGGACGGTGAAATCATCACTAAGGCGACGCCGGACGTGGGCTATCTCCATCGAGGCGATGAAAAGATCGCGGAGAACATGCAGTACAACCAGTTCGTGCCCTATACCGATCGGCTCGATTATCTCGCTCCCCTGGCAAACAACGTGGCCTATACGCTGGCCGTCGAGAAGTTGATGGGTTGGGAACTGCCGCCCCGAGGCAAAGCGATCCGGGTGATGTGTTGCGAGATCGCGCGGATCTCGGCGCACCTGCTTGGTTTGGGCGCTTTCGCGATGGATGTCGGCGCCACGACGGTCTTCCTTTACACCTTCACGGAACGCGAAAAACTCTACAATCTCATCGAGTTATTGACCGGAGCGCGGTTCACCACATCCTATACGCGAGTAGGCGGTCAGATCAGGGACCTGCCGGAAACTTTTGTCCCCGGGCTGAGCAAGTTTTTAAATGAGTTTATTCCGCAACTCGATGAAATCGACCGGCTTTTGACGCGGAACCGGATCTGGGTCGACCGGACAAGGAATCTCGGCATTATCTCCAAGGATGACGCCATCGCCTACGGCCTGACCGGTCCCAATTTGCGAGCCACCGGCGTCGATTACGATGTGCGAAAAGCTCATCCTTACCTCGATTACCAGAACTATGACTTCGACCTGCCAGTGGGAACAGTGGGCGACGCTTATGATCGCTATCTGGTCCGAATTGAAGAGATGCGTCAAAGCGTAAAGATTCTCCGGCAGGCGATCGAAAAATTGCCGAGCGGCCCGATAGCGGTGGCGGATCCCAAGAATCTGCCGCCCCGCAAGCCTGAGGTATTAATGAAAATGGAGGAGTTGATCCACCACTTTATTATTCACACCGAAGGCGTGGACGCTCCGCCGGGTGAAATCTATTTTGGCGCGGAAAACCCGAAAGGAGAGCTCGGATTTTATATCAACAGCAAAGGGGGCGGGGTGCCTTACCGGCTGAAGATTCGTGGTCCTTCATTTGTGAACTTGAGTATCCTGCCGAAAATTCTGCCTGGTCATATGATGAGTGACGTGGTTGCTATCCTGGGAAGCTTGGATTTTGTGATGGGCGAGTCGGACCGTTAGATGCGCCTTCGTCCGCTGATGATGGGATTTTGCGTTTTCCTGGCCGTGACCGCGTGCCACAAGGAGATCGCAAACCGAAATCTTCAGCAGGTGCGGTTGAACATGTCGCCCAAGGAAGTGGAATCCATTTTGGGGCAGCCCAACCGGACAGACAAAATTGAATTGGATCTCGAGACGGAAAAGAAAAACATCACCATCACCCGCTACTATTATGAGCAGAATGGGCAGCAAATCGTTCTGCACTTCCAAGCGGGAAAACTTCTGAACACGCCGGATCCACTGAATCGCAACTGAACCATGGAAATTCCCGCCGAGCTTGCCGCCAAAATCGCCGAGGCCATCAGCCACTATCCGGTTTCCAAGCGCAGCGCCGCGCTCCCCTTGCTGCATCTTCTCCAGGAGCATTTCGGATTTATCACAGATGAAGCCATGGAATGGGTGGCCTCCAAGCTGGAGATTGAGCCGATCAACGTGCTCGAGTTGGTCACCTTTTACCCGATGTTCCGGCGAGAGATGCCGGGAAAGCATCATATCCGCGTCTGCCGAACGCTCTCTTGCGCGATGGCCGGCAGCTACGATTTAATGCGCACTTTCTGCCGGCAAGCCCAGATCAAACCGGCCGGTTCCAATCATGGTTCGCACCTGCAGAAGAGCGAGGACGGAAGATACAGCATCGAGTTTGTCGAATGTCTCGCGAGCTGCGGGTTCGGCCCGGTCTGTATGATCAACGACGATTTCTACGAGACCGTCTCGAACGAACAAGTGCCTGAACTTCTTCAGAAATATCAGTAGCAATGGCCTCAGTATTGCGCACACCGCATCCCCGGGAACACCGGATTATTTTCAAGAACATTGATCGGCCCAGATGGACTATCGATATCGAATGCTATCTCAAGGACGGCGGCTACGAAGACCTCAAAAAAGCCCTCGGAATGGCTCCGGCGCAAATCGTGGCTGAAGTAAAAGCCTCCGGGTTGCGCGGACGAGGCGGAGCCGGCTTTCCCTGCGGCGCCAAATGGGGATTCATTCGTCCGGGCGAGACGAAGCCGGTCTATCTGATTTGCAATGCGGACGAATCCGAACCAGGCACGTTCAAGGACCGGTACATTATTCACCAGGATCCCCATCAGCTCCTGGAGGGCATGATCATCTCCTGCTACGCGGTCAACGCGAAACTGGCCTACATTTATATCCGCGGAGAGTTTCCGGAGGGAGCAAAGATCCTCGAGAGAGCCATTCAGGAGGCGCGTGCGCACGGATTTATCGGCCCGAAGATCGGCGGTTCCGCCTTTGACCTGGAGATTTTCGTGCACCGCGGTGCGGGCGCTTACATTTGCGGAGAAGAGACCGGGTTGATTGAATCATTGGAGGGCAAGCGTCCTTATCCACGGATCAAGCCTCCCTATTTTCCGGCGGCGCTGGGTCTCTACATGTCGCCCACGATCGTCAATAACGTGGAGACGCTGTGCAACGTGAAGCACATTGTTCGGATGGGCGGCGCCGAGTACGCAAAGATCGGGCGCCCGAACAACACCGGTACCCGCTTGTTGTGCGTGAGCGGCGACGTCCAACGCCCGGGCTATTACGAACTGGATACCGGAGGCGTGACCATGGGCGAGCTGATCAACGATATCTGCGGTGGTTTGCGTCCCGGGCGAAAGCTAAAAGCGGTCATCCCGGGCGGCAGTTCCGCCAAAGTTCTGCGAGCGGACGAACGTTTCAAACTGAAGTCCAAAGGGCCGGATGGCGCGGTCATCGAACGCGAGATTGGTCTTGAGGATATTATTTTGGACTTCGATTCGCTAGCCGCGGTGGGTTCGATGGCCGGCTCGGGCGGAGTCATCGTCATGGACGATTCGCGCGACATGGTCTGGGTCCTGAACAATATCAACGAGTTCTATGCGCACGAGAGTTGCGGCCAATGCACCCCTTGTCGCGAAGGCTCCCTCTGGATGAAAAAAATCACGGATCGAATGCTCGATCGCAAGGGGGTAACGCAAGATCCCGCGGTATTAAAAAGTGTGGCTGACAATATTGCCGGTCGGACGATTTGCGCTTTTGGGGAGGCGTGCGCGTGGCCGACGCAAAGTTTTGTTGAGAAATTTCGAAAAGAGTTTGCCGAACACACCGCTCCGCAGGGGAATGGAAAGGATTTAATCCCATGAGCGAGGCGCCACCTCTTTTAAACGTGCAGATTGACGGGGTCTGGCACCAATTTCCCAAGGGTACCCGGGTCATCGAAGCCTGTGCGCAAGCGGGAAAATTTATTCCACGTTACTGCTACCATCCGAAGCTGAGTTCTCCGGGCAATTGCCGGATGTGTTTGATCGAAATGGGAATGCCAAGGATGGGGCCGGAGAGAAAGCTGGAGCTGGGGCCGGATGGAAAACCGATGATCAATTGGATCCCGCGACCCCAGATATCCTGCGCGCAGGATGTTGCGGAAGGCATGGGCATTCGCACCGATTCGGTCATGGTCCGGGAATGCCGAAACGGCGTGCTGGAGTTTCTCTTACTCAATCATCCTTTGGACTGCCCCATCTGCGATCAGGCCGGCGAATGCGAACTCCAGGAGTTCAGTGTGCAGTATGGGACGGGCGGCTCGCGGTTTATCGAAGAAAAAGTTAAAAAACCGAAACGGGTCGAGGTGGGACCGCGCGTTACGCTGGACGACGAGCGCTGTATCCTTTGCTCCCGCTGTATTCGTTTCATGCAAGAGATTGCCAAGGATGACGTGCTCGGCTTTGTCAGTAGAGGGAGTTACACCTATCTGACAGCTTATCCCGGGAAGCGGCTCGACAGCAATTATTCGCTGAACACCGTCGATATCTGTCCGGTCGGGGCGCTTACCAGCACCGATTTCCGGTTTAAAATGCGCGTCTGGTTTCTCAAGGAGACCAAAAGCATCTGCACGAGCTGCGCCACCGGCTGCAACACGATCATCGGTAGCCGGCAAGAGATCATTTACCGGCAAACGCCGCGCCAGAACGATGCGGTGAATTCCTGTTGGATGTGCGACTACGGGCGTTTGAATTTTCATTATGTCAACTCGGAGGATCGATTGACCGAACCCCAGGTTCGTTCCGCCGATGGACTGGACCGAGCAAGTTGGGTCACCGCGCTGGCGCGCGCAGCCAGTGAACTGCAGAGGTTCCCGGGTTCGGAAATCGCCGTGATCGCTTCGGCCCGGATGACCAATGAGGAACTGTGGCTGGCTAAGCGGCTGGCAGAGGCGCTCAAGACCGATTTGATCGATATCGTACCCCGGTCCGGCCAAGCGGACGATCTTCTGTTGAGCGCAGATCGCAACCCGAACACCGCTGGCGCGAAATTGTTGGGCGTTACGACGGAGCCTGGAGCGCGGCTCGGGACAATCCGGGAGCGCGTGCGGGGAGGCCAGATCAAGGCAGTGCTGGTCCTCGGAGAGGATCTCGTAGATTGCGGTTTTTCTCGGGAGGACATCGTCGGATTGACTGTCATTATCGCGATGAATTCCTTGCCGAATGCGACCACGCGACATGCCGCCGTTGTTCTGCCGAGCGCTACCTTCGCCGAGAAGCGCGGCACGATGATCAACGCAGCCGGACGTTTGCAGCGGCTGAATCGCGCGATCCGTTCGCCGGGAGAGGCGAGGGACGACTGGGAAATTCTGCGCGATCTAATTCAACAATTGACCGGTTCAAACGGCATCTATCTGATCGAGGATGTGTTGAAACAAATGGCGGATTCCGTGCCGCAGCTGCAAGGTCTCACGTTGAGCAGGGTGGGTGATCTGGGTTGTGAGATCATGGAGCCAAACGCCGCCGAAAATCCTGAGCCGACGCCAGTATGAACGACTTCCTCTGGCTCACCCTGTTTTCCCTGATCAAGACCTTGGGCCTACTGTTCCTGATCATCCTTCCCATGGTTTCTTACACTGTTTATGCCGAACGAAGGGTGAGCGCTTTCATCCAGGATCGGGTCGGTCCAAACAGAGTGGGCATTCCCCTGACTCTGTTCGGTTTCCGCCGTGACATACCGTTTTTCGGATTAGTTCAACCAATAGCCGACGCTGTGAAACTTTTGCTGAAAGAGGATTTCACGCCGGCTCACGTCAATCGCTTTTATTATTGGCTGGCGCCGGCCTGCGCCATGGCCCCGGCGATCATGGCGTTGGCCGTAATTCCTTTTGGCAGCAGCCTGGCCGGACAACCGATGGTTATCGCCAACGTCAACATCGGTGTGCTCTGGGTGTTCGCGGTTTCTTCTTTGGGGGTTTACGGCATCGTGCTCGCCGGGTGGTCCTCCAATTCAAAATACTCGTTTCTGGGAGGAATCCGCGCCAGCTCGCAGATGATCTCCTACGAGTTGGCTCTGGGCCTGTCGGTGATACCCATTTTCCTGATCTGCGGCACGCTGAATCTTCCGGACATCATCCAGTTCCAGATTCAGCATGGGTGGCTGATCTCGCCGATCTGGATCAAGGGCATCAGCCTGTCTCACCCGGATTTTGCGGCGATGGCCGCCTCGATTTTCTCGTGGCAAGCGCTCTGGCGCATCCTTTTCTGGATTCCGCTTTTTATCTGTTTCGTCGTCTTTACCGTCTCCACGTTCGCCGAAACCAACCGGCTTCCGTTCGATCTGCCGGAGTCAGAGACCGAACTGGTTGCGGGATATCATACGGAATATTCTTCGATGAAGTTTGCGCTCTTCTTTCTGGGGGAGTATGCCGCGATGATCACCGGATCAGCGGTGATCGTGACACTCTTTTTTGGTGGATGGCATGTTCCTTTTCTCCCAACCGATCCAAATACCTTGCCTTTTTGGGGCGGACTCCTGCTCGGGTTGATTCATATTGCCGCGTTCTTTATCAAAGTAGCGCTTCTGCTTTTTTTCTTTATCTGGGTTCGGTGGACCCTCCCCCGGTTTCGCTACGATCAACTCATGCACCTCGGCTGGTATTTTTTCTTTGAGATTGCGCTGGTCGCGATCCTGGCCGTGGCGATTCTGCTGGCCATTAACCCGGCCGCTTTTTCCCTGCCCGCTCACTAAAAACCGCTTGCCATGTCTTACAAAGTTCCAAGAAAAGGATTAAGCCTGGCAGAGAAGACCTATCTTCCGGCGGTTCTCGCAGGCTTGGGAATTACCATCCGGCACCTGCTGGCGATCGTGACTGGTAAGAAAAAGGTAACGATGCAGTATCCCGAAGAGAAATGGGATATGTCGCTACCGTTCCATTACCGGGGAGCGCCAACCTTGGTGACCGACGAGTACGGACGGGAACGCTGCGTTGCTTGCCAACTTTGCGAATTTATCTGTCCGCCTCGCGCGATTACCATTAAACCCGGAGAGATCCCCGAAGCCGATCGCTGGAGGAAGGTAGAGAAATATCCGGAAGAGTTCGAGATCGACATGATCCGCTGCATTTACTGCGGCCTTTGCGAGGAAGTGTGCCCGGAGCAGGCGATTTTCCTGCGGAAGGATTACGCGATCACCGGTCTGACCCGGGCAGAGATGGTGAATGACAAAGCAAAGCTGTATGAACTGGGCGGCGTCATGACTGGCTTAGTGAACAAGTGGAACGAAAAGAAATAATGTAAATGTCGCCGGTTTTCTTCTGGACGTTTGCCGTGATCATGCTGGGGTTCGCGCTGATGGTGATCATTCATCGCAACCCGGTAGCCAGCGCGCTTAGTCTCGTGGTTAGCTTTCTCGGACTGGCGGTATTGTTTGTGTCACTGGATGCTTATTTTATCGGGGTCATCCAGATCCTGGTTTATGCCGGCGCGGTCATGGTCCTGTTTCTTTTTATTATCATGCTGCTCGATCTCAAGGCAGAGAGCCGGCGGCAACTCAACCTCCCGGCGCTTTTTGGCGGCGTGATCGTGATCGCGCTCTTTGTAAAAATCTTGTTCGACGTGGCTTACAAGTTTCAATCGGGCCGCGCCGTTTTTCCACCGATCGATGTTTCCCGGCATCCCGACGTCTGGAGCATTGGTATGACCTTGTTCCAGGAGTACAACATTCCTTTCCAGGTCGTGGGCGCCTTGGTGATGGTTGCCTCGATCGGAGTTGTCGTGCTGAGTAAACGTGAGCTGCGCTAGAATCCTTGAACACCGAAAGTCGATTGCAGATGAATCAAGTTTTGGAAGGAGGCTTTCTTCCACTTATTCTATTCTTCGCCTTTCAAGGATTCTGTAGAGCGAGGCCGCCAAAAACAATGGTGAACCGCGATCAAGATTGCCATTTTTCTCCATGAAATCTCATCAACCTGAGGACGGTCTCGCTAAATGGTCACTCTGAACGATTACCTGTTGGTGAGTGGGCTGCTGTTCGCGATTGGATTTGCCGGCGTCCTTCTACGGCGCAATATCATCATCATTTTTATGGCCCTGGAACTGATGCTCAATGCCGCGAACCTGTCGTTGGTTGGCTTTTCGCGATTCAGCGTCCGCAACGGGCTGCCGGATTACAACGCACAGGTTCTGGTGTTTTTTATCATCACGGTGGCGGCCGCTGAAGTCGCGGTGGGGCTGGCGATCATTGTGGCCCTTTATCGAGCCAAGCAAACAACTCACGTCGAGGATATCACGAGCCTGAAATTCTGATGAATTCCGCACCCTGGATCGTTCTTTTCCCGCCGCTGGTTGCCGCGATGCTGATTGTCCTTTTCACCCAGCGCTCCAAGGCGGTCAGCTCTTTTCTGTCCGTTGCCGCGGTCGGTCTATCGTTTCTCGCGGCAGTCGTCGTTTTTCGCCAGCCGGACGGTACGGCCGGGTTCGACTGGATCAACCTAGGCGTATTCCATGTCGAAATGGGTTATAAAATCGACGAGATCAGCCGGATGATGCTGCTGGTCGTGACGGGAGTCGGTCTGCTGATCCATATCTACTCCTTAGGCTATATGCGGGACGATAGCGGTCGATCCCGTTACTTCGCCGGATTATCGCTCTTCATGTTCTCTATGTTAGGAATTGTTCTCGCCAACAATTTTATCATGATGTTTATCTTCTGGGAGCTGGTCGGTGTTAGTTCCTACATCCTGATCGGACATTGGTTTGAGCGGGACTCCGCTGCCGATGCGGCGAACAAAGCGTTCCTGGTTAACCGGATTGGCGACTTCGGCTTCATGCTGGGAATCCTGATGGCTTGGTTGCCCACGGGGACCGTCATGTTCGATGAATTGGGCGCAACATGGTCTAATATCGGCTTACATCCCGCCTACTTGACGGCCACCGCGCTGCTCATTTTTTGCGGGGCGGTCGGGAAATCGGCGCAATTTCCTCTCCACGTGTGGTTGCCGGACGCCATGGAGGGTCCGACCCCGGTTTCCGCTTTGATCCATGCCGCAACCATGGTTGCCGCCGGCGTTTACATGCTCTCCCGAGTTTTTTTCATCTTCGCACCGTCGCCGCCTGCCCTTGCGGTGGTGCTCTGGATCGGCTTGTTCACCTCGCTGCTAGCGGCCCTGATGGCAACGCAGCAGGACGACATCAAGCGGGTGCTCGCTTATTCCACGCTTTCTCAACTGGGTTTGATGATCGCGGCGATCGGGCTATCCGTGCCTGCCGCCGGTTTATTCCATCTCTTCACGCACGCGGCTTTCAAAGCGCTCCTCTTCCTTGGGGCAGGTTCCGTCATTCATTGTTTGCACCACGAGCAGGATATTTGGCAGATGGGCGGGCTGCAAAAGAAGATGCCGGTCACGTTCTGGACTTTTTTGATCGGCACATTGGCGCTTTGCGGCTGTCCGCCGTTTTCCGGATTTTTCAGCAAGGACGGGATCGTCGCGGCCGGGTTTCAGCATAATCCCGCAGCGGCGATCATGGTGGCGATTATCTCGTTCTTCACCGCTTTTTACATGTTCCGCCTGTTCATGGTCGCTTTTCTCGGGTCACACCGTTCCGCGTCCGCTGAGCATGCTCATGAGTCGCCGCTCGTCATGACGGTTCCCTTGCTGATCTTGGCGATACCCAGCATCATCGCCGGATTTCCGGCCATCGCCGACCGCTTTATTCACGTCCCGGAGCATGAGGGAAGTTCAGCCGTCATTGCCATTACCCTTTCATTGTTTGTTTTCGTTCTTGGTACCCTATCCGCGGTGGTGCTGTACCGGAACAAAGTGAAAGACCCTATTGAAATCCCGCTCTTTGCGAATCGTTTCTATATCGACCAGTTTTATCAATCTCTGATCAAGTGGACTCAGGATCTGCTGGCCGGAGTGGCGGCTTTTATCGACCGCTGGATCATCGACGGAGGAGTTGTCCGCGGATTGAGCGGTGCTACCTGGGGGACTGGATTTGCCCTCCGATTTTTGCAGATAGGAAATCTCCAGGCCTACGTTTTCCTCTTTGGGTTCGGGGTGGTGCTCCTTCTTTACTGGATTCTTTTCGCACCATGAGCTCTCTCGTTCACCTCACTTATCTCGCGCCGCTGGTGGCTGGGCTCCTGATCCTGTTTGGCTGGCCGGCCCAGAGAACGGCGATTGTTGCGGCCATCGCGCAGTTGGCGGCGGCACTGCTCGTTTTCCTGGCTTACGACCGATCCGTCGCCGGATACCAATTTGTCTCTGCGCTGCACCTGGTGCCTGTCTGGGATTTGAAGTTCATGATTGGGGTAGATGGTCTCAACGCGACGATGCTCCTGTTGACGTCGCTCGTTACGCTCGCTGCGATCTGTGTCTCGCCCCGGTTGGCGGACAGCGGCGCCCGATTCATGGCGTGTCTGCTGTTTATCTCGGCCGGCGCGGCCGGCGCTTTCGCTTCGTTGGATCTCTTCTTTTTCTATGCCTTCCACGAGCTCGCCTTGATTCCTACCTTTTTGATGATCGGGATTTGGGGAACAGGGAATCGGCAGGCGGCCGCCTGGAAGATCACAATTTATCTCTCCATTGGCAGCATCATCCTGCTAATCGGGATTATCGGGCTCTATTTCCTGCCCGACCCGTCCCAGCGAACCTTTGACATCACGAAACTCCAGCAGATGGCCGCGAGTGGGGTTTTTGCGGGCACCGAGGCTAAAGCAGTTTATCTCCTGCTCCTGATCGGCTTTGGTACGCTGATTTCGCTGTTTCCTTTTCATTCCTGGGCGCCCACCGCGTATGCATCCGCTCCGGTTCCGGTGGCGATGCTGCATGCAGGTGTTCTGAAGAAATTCGGCCTGTATGGCTTGTTGCGGATCGCGCTCCCGCTGATGCCACAAGCGGCCCAAACCTGGACCGGGCTGCTTTTGGTCCTGATTATCGGGAATATTCTGTTTGTGGGATTGGCGACGATCGCGCAGAAGCAACTCGATCTCACCCTCGGTTACTCGAGCGTCATGCACATGGGGTACATTTTCCTGGGGTTGGCGGCATACAACGTGATCGGGTTGAACGGTGCGGCTTTGCTGATGCTGGCTCATGGGCTTTCGATCGCCGCGCTGTTTGCCATCAGCGGGGAGATCAGGAAACAGACTGGCACACTGGATTACCGGGATCTGGGAGGGTTGGCCCGGAGTATGCCGACGCTCGGATTCATGTTTGGCCTGGCTACTTTTGCCTCGATCGGCTTGCCCGGCTTTGCGAACTTCGCCTCGGAATTGCTTGTCTTTTTCGGCGCTTTCCGGAATGGAACACCTGGGGCGGCCCTCGATCCGATTCAATGGGTGACGGTCGTCGCCCTTTGGGGTGTGGTGATTTCGGCGGTTTATATGCTGCGGGCTTACCGCGCCATCTTCTTTGGCGATCGTCCGGCTCGCTGGGCCGGAATAAAAGACGTCCCTTTCAGCCTGGGTTGGCCGATCGGGCTCCTGCTGGCAGCCCTGCTACTGGTCGGCATGTTTCCGCAAACCATCTTGCAGGCCATTGAGCCGACGCTCCGTTTCTTTGCCAAGTAAGCGCTATGCCGCCACTTTTGATCGAACTGCTGGTCCTGGTCCTCGGTCTGATGCTTTTCCTCTGGGAAGCCTTTGCCGGTGAGCAAAGCCGCCGAACGATTGGCTTCGCCGCAATTATCGGGTTGGCGGCAATCTTTCTCCTCGTTCAATTCGTGCCAATGGCAGCAAGCCCGCTGGCAGCCTACGTAGTTGATGCGCCAGCGCTGTTTTTCAAAAAATTCGTTTTGCTGACGACCATTGTTGTCGTGATCATGTCGATGGACTACGCCGGTACGATCCGGCGTTTTGTGCATGGCACGACACCAGAGGCGGGGATCGGCGAGTTTTTCTCGCTACCGGTCCTTACCTGCGCCGGCATGATGTGGATGTCCTCAGCGATTGATTTCATTCTGATTTTCGTCTCGCTCGAGCTAGTCACGATCTCTTTCTACGTGCTCGTCTCTTATATGCGGCGCAACGCCGCGTCGCTGGAAGCAGGGGTGAAGTACTTGATCCTGTCGGCGCTCTCGACCGCGTTTTTCGTCTACGGAATCACCTGGATCTACGGCACGACGCACGAGACAAACCTCGTAGCGATTCAAAAAGTGCTTCCCGCGGTGCCGGTGAGTGATCAATCCGGACTGCTCTTTGGCGCGCTGCTGGTCTTGGTTGGGCTGGGATTCAAGATCGCCGCGGCACCGTTTCAGTTCTGGGTACCGGACGTGTATCAAGGCGCGCCGACCCCGACGACAGCCTTTCTTTCAGTGGGGTCTAAGGCGGTCGGTTTTATTGTCTTGTTGCGCGTTGTGCAAGCGCTCCAAAGCTTGCCGGCGGTGGGAGGAAAGGTCATCTTTGCCGTCGTCCTTTTGGCTGCGGCAACCTTGATCTATGGAAACATGGCAGCGCTCCCGCAAACCAACTTTAAGCGTTTGTTGGCTTACTCGAGTATCGGCCATGCGGGCTATCTTTTGATGGCGGTGGCCAGCCTCGGAGCGGCTGATGCCGGCCGAGCGGTCATCGTTTACCTGGCAGCCTATCTCTTGATGACGCTGCTTTCGTTTATCATTCTGATTATTGTGGCCCAACACTCCGAGGGCGACGACATCGCCCATTTCAATGGCCTCGGCAAACGGTCTCCGTTTCTGGCCTTCAGCCTTCTCGTTGCCATGATGTCACTGGCCGGCGTGCCGTTGACCGCTGGATTCTTCGGTAAATTTCTCGTGTTCGAAGTGGCTTACGAAACTCGGCAGTTCCTTCTATTGGCACTCGGAGTCATCACTGTTGGCTGCGGGTTTTATTTCTATTTGAAGGTTGTCCGCGCGATGTACTGGCAGCCGGTATCTGGCTCACCCGATCCGATCCCGGTCAGCCGCCTATCCCTGATCACCATCGGTACGCTGGTAGTGCTCATCTTTGCTTTTGGTATCTTTCCCGAGTTCCCGTTGGGGTTGGAGTGACGGGGGACGTGTCGCGTTTCACGAGGCACGTTTCGCGTAGCGTGTTTCGCGTCTCACGTTTCGCGTAGTGCGGACGGCTCGGGTTTGTCGGACTTCAAGGTAGGATAAGCTTCCAGCTTGTCAGCTTTTGAACCGGCAGGATGCCGGCGCTACCCGGTACGGACGATGACCGTCCGAACTACACGAAACGCGAAACGTGAAACGCGAAACGTGAAACGTGACATCCAGGACCGGCTTGGCCAGCGATTCTATCCTGTATGGAACTCGAAACTCTCCAGGATCTCTACTATCACGAACTAAAAGATCTCTACAGCGCCGAGAAACAGATCATCAAGGCGTTGCCGAAGATGGTGAAAGCGGCCCATAACCAAAAGCTGGCTGACGGCTTCAAGGAACACTTTGAGCAAACGAAGGAACATGCTGCTCGCCTGGAAAAGCTCCTGGCAAAGCACCGGCAAACCACCCGCGGTCCGAAGTGCAAAGGTATGGAAGGGGTTCTCGCTGAGGGGGCGGAGATGATTGAAGAAAAAGGCGATCCGGAGGTCAGGGATGCCGGACTCATTTCGGCCGGGCAACGAGTTGAGCATTATGAAATGGCGGGCTACGGCAGTGCGCGCGCCTATGCCGAGCTTCTCGGCGACAAGGAAGGAGCGCAGTTGCTGCAGGAGACTTTACGTGAGGAGCAATCGACCGATCAGAAGCTGACCCAACTTGCCAAGTCGGTCATTAATCTAGAAGCCGTAAAATCGTAGCAGCCGATTTCCGTTTGCAAATCGGGCGGAGCCGGGCACGTTGACCGTCCTCTATGCTGGATACGATGCGCAAGCGGCAGCGGTCGCTGCTGATCCTGATAACGGGCGTCACCATTGTGGCATTTGCCTGGTGGTACAATCCTGGACACGCCGGCCGCGGCGGCGCTGGACAGCTGGGCAAGGTCAATGGGCGAGTGGTTACCGTCGAGGATGTCCAGAAGCTTGAACGGAATCTTCAACTGGCCGGCAACCTCGGGTTGCGCCAGCTTCCCGGCTTGCTCGCCACGGGACACACGCGGGAAGAGGCGGCCATCTCTTTTGCTTGGAACACTTTTATCCTCCGCGACGAAGCTGAGCGCTTGCAGATCCATCCTTCTGTCGAGCAGATCGCGACCGCCGAAAAGCAATTGCCCGAGTTGCAGAACAGCGGGCAGTTCGATCCGGCCAAATATCAGGCGTTTGTCAACGAGACCCTTAAGCCGAACGGTCTGACCGCCGCCGATCTCGACGAGGTCATGGCCGATAACCTGCGGCTGCAGGGGATCCTCGATCTTATCAAGGGCGGAGCCCAGGTACCCGAGGCGATGTTTCGGGAGAACTACGAAAAAGCGCATGCCAAAATGCACCTTGCCCTTGTGCGTTTGCCGCGGGCCGAATTCGAGAAATCCGTCGAGGTCTCTGATCAGGACATAAAGAAGTATTACGACGAACACAAAGATCAGCTGAAGTCTCCGGAACAGCGCCAGGTTGAAATGGCGGCATTCACCTTAAGTGAGGATCAGAAGAAGCTTGACGAGACGAAGAAAAACGCCGCCCTGAAAACCCTCGCGCAGCAGGCGGAGACATTCGTGCAGCCGGTGCTGGATCATCCCGGCCAATTTGAGCAGATCGCCAAGGATCAGAACGTCAAGGTGCAAGTCACGGGGCCCTACAGCGCGGCCAACCCCGATCCTTTGCTCAAGACAGATCCTGCGTTAACCCGCCAGGCGGATACTCTCTCCAGTGAGAGTCCGGTGAGCGACGTTGTCCAGACCGCGAATGGATTTTACGTGCTCAAACTGAAAGATGTCGTGCCGAGCAAACCGTTGACCTTGGAGGAAGCGAAAGACCAGATCACGTCGACCCTGAAAAGCCAGCGCATCCAGGAGGCCATGGAGACAAAGGCAAAAGAATTGCGAACCAAGATTCTGGCCGACCTGAAGGCGGGGAAAAGTTTTGCCGACGCCGTCGCCGCCACTGGCTACAAGGCGGAAGAACCTCCGCCATTGTCCTTTCAGGATCCGGGACAGAATAATCAACTTCTCTTGACGCTTTATTATAATCAGGTCGATCTGGAGCCAGGAGAAATGTCCAAGCTGCTTACGGAGCATGGCGACGGGCTGCTGGTCTATCTCGAGAAACGTGACCCGATCGACCAGAGCGCCTACCAGGCCGACGAGAAAAAGATGCTTCCGGAAGCCAATAGTCAATTCACCGACATGCTGTTCGCGGAATGGCTGAAGGTTCAACAACAGCGGCTAGGCCGGCCGCCGGTATGAGCGGCGCGCAGCCGCGAAGCGACTGGCGGATGGCCAATGCAAATGGCCAATGACCAATTACCGATTGCCAATCGGTGATTGCGCAGCCTTACTCATCGATTCGATAGCTGTCGCTCATCGGTCATTGGCCATTCGCATTGGCCATCGGTCATTGGCCATTGCACCGCCGGTGCCCCCAAGCCAAGTTGCTGCATGGACGAAATTCCTGCCGACGTGGAACAGCTCTTCGATAATGCCAACGGCGATCTCGCTGTGGGCGATCTTCCTGCAGCGATTGCGAAATACCGGCAGTGCGTTGGCTTGGCTCCTGATTTTTTTGACGGTTGGCACGCCTTGGGAATGGCCTTGATGAAGAACGGGGATTATCCGGCCGCAATTGAAGCAGGGAAACGGTCGGTTGAACTCAAGCCAAATGATCAGTTGGCCTGGTCCAGCCTGTCGCTCTTCTATGTGCGCAATAACCAGATAAAAGACGCAGAAGCAGCCGGCGGAAAGGCGCGCATTCTGTCTTGGGGCGGAAAGGTCGTCAAAGAACCTCAAGGTCCAGAGCAATGAAGTACTTTATCACGACTGCGATTTATTACACCAACGCAGCGCCGCATATTGGGCATGCTTATGAGCAAATCTTGGCTGACGCCATAGCTCGTTATCACCGGCTAAAAGGTGAACAAGTATTTTTGTTGACTGGGGTTGATCAGCATGGTCAGAAGGTTCAGCAAGCAGCCTCCCGAGAAGGGATTCTTCCACTCCAGTTCGCGGAGCGGATTACGGACGAATTCCTCGGGTTGTCGAAGAGCTTAGCAATTCAGAAGGATGGTTGGGCGGCCACGACGGACCCTCGTCACAAACTGGCCGTCCAAAAGGTTCTGCAGGAACTCTACGAGAAGGACGAACTCTACAAGGCGAAGTACGCCGGTTATTACAGCGTTCGTCAGGAGCAGTTCTTAACCGACAAAGAACGCAACGAGCGCGGAGAGTTCGGGCCGGAGTGGGGCGAGGTGATTTTCTTCGAGGAAGAGAACTGGTATTTTCGATTGGCCCGGCACAAGGAATGGCTGAAGAGCTATGTCGCGACGCATCCGGAATTCGTGGTGCCTGCGTTTCGCCAGGCGGAATTGCTGAACGCGATTGATCGGTTAACCGGCGATCTCTGTGTCTCTCGGCCGAAGGAGCGGCTCTCCTGGGGGATCCCTTTTCCATTTGATCCTGACTATGTCACCTACGTCTGGTTTGATGCGCTCCTGAACTATGTGACGTTTGCCGGATATAAGGCCGAGGCCGGTTCCGGGCTGCCGGCCTTCGACGAATTGTGGCCCTGCCAGGCGCACGTCATCGGCAAGGATATTTTGGTGCCACCGCATGGGATCTATTGGCCGATTATGCTCCACACGATGGGATTTACCGATCAGCAAATGCCTCGCCTGGTTGTTCACGGCTGGTGGAACGTCGGCGGCGCGAAGATGAGCAAGAGCCTGGGCAACGTGATCGATCCGCATCAGCTTATCCAGCAGTTTGGTCCCGACGCGATTCGCTACTATCTGCTCCGTGACGTGGTGATGGGCCAGGACGCCGACTTCAGTACGGAGCGGCTGATCGAGCGCTACAATTCGGAGCTGGCCAACGAGTTCGGCAACCTGCTGAATCGCACGCTCAGTATGGCTTTGCGTTACCGGAATGGAGAACTGCGGAAGGCGGCGTCTTCGGACGCCGATCTTGCCGAATTTGCGGCGGCCGCGACTTCGACGATCGCGCGATATAAAGCTGCTTTTGCCGAGTTTCAGATTCACCAGGCGCTGGAGATTGTTCGCGAACTGGCCACACGGGCGAACTCGCTGGTCGAGCTAAAGGCGCCTTGGAAACTGGCCAAAGATCCTGCTTATGACGAGTTGCTCGACGCGGTCTTGTACACCTTGGTTGAAGCAACTCGTCTCTGCGCGCTTTTGCTCGGCCCAGTGATCCCGAACGCCAGCGAGAAAATGCTGACGCAGCTACGGGCCGATTCAGAGCGGAAGCTCGTCTGGGGAGAGCTCGGGGACGGGCATCGGGTTGATAAACCTTCGCCGGTGTTCCCGAAAATCGAGCTGCCGGAGCCGTAGCGCGGACGGCCTCGTCGGTATTCCGGGAGCGAACGAGGCCGTGCTCTTGATCCCAGCCGCGGAGCCGTTTGGGCTGCGGCTTCGGTGCCGTGAGTTTCTCTCGTTTATCTCATTTTTATAACTCGCAACTGACAATCGACCACTTTCTAGCACGTTACGTCTATGTCTGAAACTGTTTCTTCAGCCACGAGAACTCTGCCGAAGGTTCTCATAATCGGAGGCGGCTTCGGTGGACTGCAAGCGGCGCAAACTCTCGCAAACCGGCAGGCTGCCGTCACCCTGATCGATCGGACCAACCACTACCTCTTTCAACCACTGCTTTACCAGGTCGCTACCGCTGGGCTGAATCCGTCTGATATCGCGCAACCAATCCGCCACATTCTGCAGGACGCTCAAAACATTGAGGTTGTCCTCGGTGAAGTAAAAGAAATCGATCCTGCCGCCCGGATCGTGAAAATCGAGAGTGGTCGCGTCTTTACGTACGATTTTTTGATTGTGGCGACCGGCGCCCGGCACTCCTATTTTGGCCATGATGAGTGGGAGGCGTATGCTCCAGGACTCAAAAGCCTGGAGGATGCCCTCGAGCTGCGCAGCCGCATCCTGAAAGCATTTGAAATCGCCGAAATGGCCGAAAGCGAGGCGGATCGAAATGCGGCCTTGACCTTTGTCGTGATCGGGGCCGGCCCAACCGGCGTTGAAATGGCCGGCGCCATCGTCGAACTCGCCACCCACACTCTGACGGATGATTTTCATGAAATTGATCCGGCGAAATCGAAGGTTGTTCTGTTGGACGCCGCGCCACGAGTTCTGCCAGCGTTTGCTGCGGCCAACTCCAGGTCGGCGTTGGAACAGCTCCAGAAAATGGGCGTCGAAGTTCGAACCGGCATGGCCGTAAAGGAAGTCGAGCCGGCCGGCGTCCGCCTCGAAAATGAATTCATTCCGACACGTACGATCATTTGGGCGGCGGGCAACGCGGCATCGCCTCTCGCGAAACAGCTTGGCGCAAAGGTTGATCGCGCGGGCCGGGTCGAGGTCAATCAGGACCTATCGATTCCGGGTCATCCGGAAGTATTCGCGATTGGGGACATGGTCTTGTTCACGCACCAGACCGGCAAGCCGTTGCCAGGTGTCTCGCCGGTCGCCATGCAGATGGGGCGACGTGCGGCTTTCAACATTCTCGAGACGCTGGACGGACGGCCGACCCGTCGGTTTCGTTATTTCGATAAGGGGAGCATGGCGACTATTGGCCGCAACAAAGCGGTCGCCGATATACGGGGTATTCGTTTTGGCGGATTTCTCGCCTGGCTGGCTTGGCTCTTCGTCCATTTGATCTTTCTCATCGGGTTCCGTAACCGGATCTCGGTTTTCGCACAATGGGTCTGGTCCTACTTTACTTACGGGCGAGGCGCCCGGTTGATTTACGGTAAATTCAAACCGGCTGTCCCCCCTCCGGATGGAAAGCAAGGTCAAGTCTGAATCTTCTGTCGCCGATACGCAGTACGCCGATACGCAGTACGCCGATACGCAGTACGCCGATACGCAGTACGCTTCCCCTACCTGCGCCCCGCCAGCATGAGCGTCGAGCTATGCCGATTCCATTGATATCCAAAGCCAAACGTTAAAGGCTTCGGTGCGCTTGCGGCGTACAGCTGGCGAAGCTCTGGTTGATAAAATTGTTTGAATAGCTCGATCGGCCCAGAGTAGGAACCAAAAAATCGGATCGTCCAGTTGTTGGGATTAAAAGCACGCAAAGGAATCCCCGAATCATCCTGCAGAATCGTGGCGCTGACCTGCAGCAAGAAATTCCGTGCCATGCTGAAACCGTTTTGGTGGAGCAGGTAGGATGCGGCTTTCAAGAAACTGTTGGTTGGAGCCAGCGCCTCACTAAATCGAAGCACCCCCGGGTTTTTCCGAAGTCCATCATCCGATAGATCCGCGGAAAAATAGAAAAGCGCCTTTCGGGCGCCGGAGGCCGGATCGAGGAAAGTGATCTTTACTCCATGAATTCCGCCCTGGCCATGGAGTAGTCTGCCTGCAGAGTCCAGCGAAACGTAGTCGACATCTTCGATTGTTTTGCCGGTGCGGGCCAGGAAGACGAAGAGGATTGGAACAACGCCTTTCAGCTGCGTCCTGGCAAGGTCTTGCCGCATGTCCTTGGTCTTAAAAAAGCTGAAAGACAACAGCGTATTGAGCGACGCCTGGATGTTCTGCAGCGTGCCGAAAAGCACCGCTTGAGGCAGGGTCTGCAGCTCCGGTACGGACTCTACGGGCTCCAGTCCCACCAGGATATAATTGACGCAATCGGGATAAAACGTATCTGCAAAGAGGAAATCGGGTCCGCTAAAGAAATAAAGACAGGTATGACTCGATTGAGTTACCGGTGCGAGGAACTCCGACCGCCAGATGCGGATGTTACTAAGCTGGCGCTGTTCGAGTTGCGCAAAACCGGAGTTCATCGCTTGAGCGTGCGCCTGCCAGCGCGGATCGCTGGTCAGCGGTGCCAGCGGCGAGCCTTCCATGACTGGCATCCCCGCCAGATAACGAGCGGCATCGGTCGCACTGGAACGCTGGATCACTGGTGGCGCCATCTGGACCGTTTGTGGCGGAACGACGACTTCAGTGCTGGGCGCTGACCGGATCGAGGAAGGCGATCGCTGTTGGATAGGGGCGCCCGGCGGCGGAGGACTCAACGGTGGCGGTCTCTGGTCGCCTGAAGCGCCCGGTGGCGGCGGCAAAGGAATAGGCGGGGGAGCGTTATCCTGGCCAAAAGCGTCCGCGGCGCCAAGACAAACAACAAGAAACATCCCTGAAATCAGTCGCTTCATCGGCTTATCGCATAGCCGAATATCTCTCTGGCCACAACCCGGGACTCGGAATGCGGGAATCAGAATCCACGAGGTTCAGCGGTGACGCGCCGTCGAGAAGCAAAGTAGACGGCCAGACCTGCAATCATCGTGCCAAGGCCGAACAAGGATTCTTTTGGTTTATCCCGCATGACGAAGATCATCATATGGAGGGTGATCAGCAGAAAGATCAGCGGAGTAACCGGGTAACCCCAGACGCGGTAGGGCCGCTCCAGTTCCGGCTCTCTCCAGCGTAACACGATCACACCTAGCACAGCCAGGAAGGAACAAAGAAGCAAACTGAACTGAATGTAAATCAGAACGGTTTCGAAAGTGGCGCTCAAGAGCAGCAGAGTGGTGATCGCTAGTTGGAATAGCATGGCAAAATAGGGAGTCCCGGCGCGATTGACGTGACCGAAAAAGCTGAGTGCCGGCAGATCTTCCGCCATTCGTTCAGTGACCCGTGGGCCGATCCAAACCATCGCGCTGATCGAAGCGATCAAACCAAACGCAATTAACAAGCTTACAACTTTGCCTCCAAATTCTCCAAAGATCGATTGGCCGGCCAGCAAGCCAACTTGCAGTTGCCCACTGAGTGCCGCCCGCGGTGTCGAAGCCAGAAAAACGTAGTTCAGCGCGATGTAAAGAATGGCGACAATCACGGTTCCGATCGCCAAAGCCCAAGGGACGTTACGAGCGGGCTCTTTGACTTCTTCCGTGATGTATGTCGCGGCGTTCCAGCCGCTGTAGGAATACATGACGTAGACCAGGCTAACGGCGAATGGACCCGAAAACAGAGTGCCAAGCTCCGCAACGCCCGGCCTCGGATCTGTAATCTGCCCTCCGGCGAAAACCAGTCCCGCCACAATGAAAGCCAGGATGAGGACGATCTTGAGAATTGTTGTCAGATTCTGGAAGAGAGCTCCGACCCTGACCCCTGAAAGGTGCACAAACGTAACAATCCAGACGACCAGCAGGGAAAACGTTACGGGCGAAAAACTGCCTGTGAGCGGTTGTAGATAACGACCGAACGCGATCGCGGAGAGCGCCGCGGGCGCCGCAAATCCGACAGTAGCCGAAACCCATCCGGCCATGAAACCGACCGCTGGGTGGTAAATTCGAGAAAGGAAATGGTACTCCCCGCCGGACCGGGGCAGGGCGGCGGCCAACTCGGCGTAACAGAGCGATCCGCACAACGCGGCCAAGCCGCCCACGACCCAGAGTGCGATTACAGCAAAATCAGACTTCAGTGCTGCCACCTGAAAGCCGAGACTGGTGAACACTCCTGTTCCGATCATGTTAGCGACCACGATGTTGGTTGCGGTGGTTCGCGAGATCTGTCGCGGCTTGCTTGTCATTGTTCTTCGGGAGACGATGCACAGGCTAAGGGGAACGGCACAATGATATTCGCTCGCGTCCTTAAAGCCTCGTAGGACTTGTGGGACTTATGGGACCTATAGGACTTATCTCCTTTACTCCAGGAACAGATCTGTCTGCAACTCACCACCGGCCTGAACCCGGTACCTGGAAAGATCGGTTTGGCCTTCTTCCCGCAAGATTTCCTCGTCGACGCAGAAATTCCCGCTGAACTCGGCTGCCGGCCTGCTCAGAATCGCCCGGGCAGCATCGGCCACGATTTCCGGAGTCCGGCATTGGGAGGGTTCGATACCGGGAATCATCGCGAGCGCGGCAGTCTGAATGATTGTGCGCGGCCAGAGACAATTGAAAGCAATCCCTTCATGGCGAAATTCTGCAGCAAAACCAAAAGTAATCATCGCCATCGCAAATTTTGAGACGGTGTAACCGACATGCCGAGCAAACCACTTGTCCCGGAGCGAGATTGGCGG
Organism: uncultured Verrucomicrobiae bacterium; assembly: GCA_963731325.1. Lineage (GTDB taxonomy): Bacteria > Verrucomicrobiota > Verrucomicrobiia > Chthoniobacterales > JAFAMB01 > CAVSUL01. Next base: position 129,235 of record CAVSUL010000002.1, on the reverse strand, counting down.
CGCCATCGTCAAGACGTGCGGGTTGGCCGATCTTCTGAGGTGCGTGACACAATGCTTGACGCAAAGGAAAGTGCCGCGGGCATTCACTTCATGCATCAGGTCGAAACGCTTTGCGGGCAGTGCCTCGGTGGCCGATAACTGGATCGCGCTGGCGTTGTTAATCAGAATATCGATCCCGCCGAAGGCATGAACCGTCTGAGCGACCGCGGCTTCGATCTGTTCCTCCGAGCGAATATCGCAGGCGATCGGCAGCGCCGTTCCGCCGGCTGCCTCGATCTCCTTGGCTGCCGAGAAGATCGTGCCCGGAAGACGAGGATGCGGTTCCTGCGTCTTGGCGACAACGGCGATCCGCGCACCTTCTCGGGCCGCTGATCTGGCAATGGCCAAGCCGATTCCCCGGCTCGCGCCGGTGATGAGTAGAACTTTATCCCGCAAAGCCGTTCGGCTCGGTGGCGTGATTTCGCCTCGAATGCTATCCCGGGTTACTCCTGCCATACGCTTGGCAAACAAACGAGCACTGCGTACAGCTTTTGCCAGGTCTAACTTTAAGAGCCTCCTATCCCGGACAGACCGTTTTGGAGTGCGTGCGACTTGTCGCCGCTTTGAGACCGCGCGGAGCGCGATCCTGAAACAAAGCGGATCTCTTTCGCCAGGAAACGAGGCACGTTGTGTTGCCCCACTCGGTCGGGCCGCGCTCCGCGCGGATAGAAAACGGCGACAAGGCCTGCCGCGCCGTAGCCGAGCGCAGCGAAGGCCAAGGTGGGTCGCACGCACTCCATTACGCGCAGTGACTTTGCGCCCTCTCCCCCTGATCCGTGGCCTGTTCTGGTATCTCAGGACGTCGTGCAGGGTTACGACACCGAGCAGCTTGCCTTCAGCCGCCACAGTCAAGAGCCCGGTGCTTTGTTCGATCATCAGCGCAACGGCTTTTCCGATGGTAGCTTCCGGGCCGATCGAGTAGTGGGGGAAGATCTCGGCTTCGGCGGACTCCGCCGCGAGAACTTCCTGTCGATCGATCAAGCCGGCTGCGCCTGCATCAGCAGAGCATGAGACCATTGCGGGAGATCTCCGAGAAAATCGATATCGATCCAGCGCTCGTTCCAATTCCGAACCGAAAACCAGGCATTCCAGCAAAGGATAAACCGGGGCGATCAAATCGAAATTGCCTCGACGCATTGTCCGCTGCACCTTTACGGATATTTCAACTGATTGCCAAAGGCCTGCCTACCTGATAAATATCGGTTTGGTTCGCCGCTGGTTGCTGAAAGCGAAGGAGGCGCTGACCATGCTCTTCAAGCCGAACAGATACTTTCCCCCATTTGCGACGATTGCTGTTTGTTCCTGGCTGGCCGGTTGCGAAAAGCCTGCTCCGCCGCCCGCTCCTCCTCCGCCGCCCGTGACCATCGCCAGACCCGTGCAGAAGGAAGTGGTTGACTGGGACGAGTATACTGGAAGAACGGATGCGGTCGACAGTGTCGATATTCGTCCGCGGGTCAGCGGATATATTGACAACATCACTTTCAGAGCGGGCGATCTCGTCGAACAAGGCGACCTCCTTTTTGTGATCGATCCGCGTCCGTACCAAGCACTGCTCGACCAGGCAAACGGCCAGCTCCGGGAGGCGGAAGCACAAAAGCAATTGCAGGCTGCCAATCTTGTCCGGGCGCAACGCCTTCAGGCAACGCGGGTGATCTCGAAGGAGGAATACGACACCAACGTCGCCCAGGCTAATCAGGCCGCCGCGCAGTATGTCGCTGCGCAAGCGGCGGTGGAATCTGCCCAGCTCAATCTTGATTTCACCCAGATCAAAGCGCCCGTAAAAGGGCGGATCGGGCGCGAGCTGGTGACTGTGGGTAATCTGGTTCAGGTAGATTCAACCTTACTGACTACGATTGTCAGCGTGGATCCAATCTATGCCTACTTTAATGTCGATGAACGGAGCGTTCTGAAGTATGTCCAGCTCGTCAAATCAGGACAGATGCAGAGTGCACGCGACGGAAAGGTGCCGGTTTACATGCAACTCGAGAACGAATCTGATTTTCCCCATGCCGGGGTGATCGATTTCATTAACAACCAGTTCGATGCCTCGACCGGCACACTGCAGGTTCGGGGCGTTTTCAGTAACCCTGATGGGTTCATGCAGCCTGGTCAGTTTGTTTCGGTTCGGGTGGCCGGTTCTCCAAAGTACAAAGCAATCCTTGTGACCGATCGTGCGATTGCATCCGATCAGGGCCAAAAATTTGTAATGGTGGTCGACGCCAACAATACCGTTGCGATCCGACCGGTTGAGCTCGGTCCGATCTCAGACGGTCTGCGGGTAGTCCGCAAGGGGCTAAATGGCGATGAGGAAGTGATCATCAACGGACTCGTGAACGCGAGACCGGGAGCCAAAGTTAGCCCGCAACGGGGCGACATGAGTAAGTTTGCTTCGAACCAACTTGCTGAGAACGTCAAGACGGGGGGCGAGCCGCCGAAAGGAACGTCTTCGGATTCGGCGAAGCCGGGGGCACCGGCCAAGCCCGCAGGGAACACTGCGCGAGCGCCGCAGTAGGAACAGACCCTCATGAAGTTTTCTCATTTCTTCATCGATCGCCCGATTTTTGCGATGGTCATTTCCATCGTCATTGTGATCGCCGGCTCGCTCGCCTACATCTCGCTTCCGACCGCTCAATATCCTGAGATTGCGCCGCCGACGGTCCAGGTGACCGCCACGTATCCGGGGGCTGATCCACGGGTCATCGCCGATACGGTCGCGACACCAATCGAGCAGCAAGTCAATGGCGTAGAGAATATGCTTTACATGGCGTCCCAGTCGACCAGCGACGGGACGATGACTTTAACGGTGACCTTCAAACTGGGGACAGACCTCGATATTGCGCAGGTCCTGGTCCAGAATCGCCTCGCGATCGCCGAGCCCCGCCTCCCGGATACGGTGCGGGCTCTTGGCGTTACCGTGCAAAAGCAGTCGCCCGACCTCATGATGGTGGTGCATTTGCTCTCCCGGGATAACACCTTCGATCAGCTATACATCAGCAATTACGCATATCTGCAGGTTCGTGACGTCCTTTCCCGAGTGTCGGGTGTCGGCAATGTGACAATCTTCGGCGCGCGCGAGTACAGCATGCGTATCTGGCTGGATCCCAACAAGATGTATTCCCGGAGCCTGACGACCGACGACATCGTTTCAGCGATTCAATCCCAAAACGTCCAGGTAGCGGCTGGCCAGGTCGGGGCGGAGCCGGCCCCGCCCGGAACTGATCTTCAGCTCTCGGTCAACACACAGGGCCGTCTGATCACTCCGCAGCAGTTCGGTCAGATTATCGTCAAACGTGGCGACAATGGCCAGATCGTGTACCTCGCCGACGTCGCCAGGGTGGAACTCGGCGCGCAAACCTACAATGTGTCGTCTTATCTCGACGGCAAACCTGCTCAGGCGATCGGGATCTTTCAATTGCCAGGGTCCAACGCGGTTGCTACGGCCCACGCGGTCCGTAAGCAGATGGCGGAACTGGCGAAATCGTTTCCGAAGGGTCTGGAATACACCATCGTCTATGACCCGACGACCTTCATTGAACAGTCGGTTGAAGCGGTCATTCACACTCTGTTTGAGGCCATACTCCTTGTTTTGATCGTTGTGCTGGTCTTTCTGCAAACATGGCGGGCGACCATTATTCCGCTTCTGGCCGTGCCGGTGTCATTGGTGGGCACTTTTGCGGTCATGGCTGCGCTCGGTTTTTCGCTGAACAACCTGTCCCTCTTCGGGCTGGTGCTTGCGATTGGTATTGTCGTCGATGACGCGATCGTCGTCGTGGAGGCGGTCGAACATAATATCGAGGAGGGGATGGAGCCGAAGGAGGCAACCCGCCACGCGATGGATCAAGTCGGTGGCGCGGTTGTGGCGATCGCCGTTGTGCTCAGCGCCGTCTTTATTCCGACCGCGTTTATCAGTGGGATCACCGGCCAGTTTTATCGGCAGTTCGCGTTAACGATCGCCGTTTCTACCCTGCTCTCGGCCTTTAATTCCCTGACCCTCAGTCCAGCCATGGCTGGGCTTCTGTTGAAGCCGCGCGGTTCGCGCCCTGATTTTCTCACCCGAATCTTTAATTTCCTCTTTGGCTGGTTTTTCCGACTCTTCAATTGGTCGTTTGGTGAGTCGGTCAAAGGGTACTCGTGGACTGTGCGCCATCTGCTTCGCTTCGCGGCAATTCCTTTGCTAATCTACGTCGGGTTGCTGGTCTTGACTGGTTTCGGTTTCCAGGTGGTTCCGTCCGGCTTCATTCCAACCCAGGACCAGGGTTATCTTATCGCGTTCGCCCAGCTGCCCGATGGTGCTTCTTTGCAGCGTTCAGACGAAGTACGGAAACAGATTTCGGATATCGCTCGAAACATTCCCGGCATCGCTCATACCGTCGAATTTGCCGGATTTTCGGGTCTCGACGGAACGAACCGCCCAAACACGGCGACCTGTTTCCTCACCTTAGCGCCGTTCGAGCAGCGCATCCACGATCCTCGCCTCAATGGTTTTGCGATTATGGGGGAGGTGCGCCAGAAGCTGGCGCAGATCCAGGACGCGCGCGCTCTCGTTTTTCCACCGCCTCCGGTTCGCGGAGTAGGCAATGCTGGTGGATTCAAAATGCAGGTCCAGGATCGGCGCGCCGCCGGCTTAAATCAATTGCAGACGGTAACCGACAACCTGATTGTCAAAGGGAACGCGCAACCTGGATTAGTCGGCCTGTTCACCAGCTTTCGCTCTCAAGTTCCGGAGCTCTTTCTGGATATTGATCGCCGGAAGGTCGAAACGTTGAATGTACCGCTTTCTTCCGTTTTCAACACGCTACAAGCCTATCTAGGCTCGGCTTACGTCAACGATTTCAATTTCCTGACGCGAACCTATCAGGTGAACGTTCAGGCCGAAGCGGCATTCCGCGTTCGACCGGATACGATTGGTCAGCTCTACGCAAGGAACAATAACAACCAGATGGTTCCCCTTGGCACGTTGCTGAACATTCGGGAGGAGACCGGCCCGGACAAGGTGATGCATTATAACCTGTATCCGTCCGCCGACATCTCCGGCAACACATTGCCTGGGTTCAGTTCGGGCCAGGCGATCTCCACTATGGAGCGATTGGCCAAAGAAAATCTGCCTTCGCAGTTCGGGTTTGAATGGACGGAATTGACCCTCCAGGAGATTCTCGCGGGAAACACCGCCCTCTACATTTTTCCGCTTTGCGTGCTCTTTGTCTTTCTCGTGTTAGCTGCGCAATACGAAAGCTGGGCTCTGCCTTTGGCGATTATCCTGATTGTGCCCATGTGCCTTTTCGCCGCGATTTCGGGGGTCTATCTGCGGCACCTGGACAACAATATCTTCACCCAGATCGGGTTTGTCGTTCTGGTCGGTCTTGCCTGTAAGAACGCCATTCTGATCGTCGAGTACGCCAGGCAGGAAATGGAGGCTGGGCGGAGCCGGCAGGAAGCGGCTCTGAACGCCGCCCGTCTTCGACTCCGGCCGATTCTCATGACGTCCTTTGCCTTCACCCTTGGAGTGGTACCGTTGGTAATCGCGAAGGGGCCGGGCGCCGAAATGCGGCAGGCGCTCGGTACCGCGGTGTTCAGCGGGATGCTCGGAGTGACTTTCTTTGGGATTTTTCTTACGCCTGTGTTCTTCTCGATCATCATGAAGCTGTTCGGCCGCCGGCCGCCCCGCCGCGAGCCCGTACAGGAAGTCGAGCAAGTGCCGGCCAAGTAGAGTCTCGAGTGACGAGTAGCGAGTGGCGAGTGGCGAGTTTCGAAGAGACCCCACATTCCAGCCCTACCGACCCGCCGACCTTTTTGCAGAACTTGACGCACACAACCGGCTTAGATTCGCAACCAGGACTCGGAACTCGCTACTCGGAACTCGCTACTCGCTACTCGCTACTCGCTACTCGCTACTCGTCACTCGTCACTCGTCACTACTATGTCTTCCGGCGTCTTAAGCCGTCGAAGTAAACAATGACGATTATCAAGACACCGGTGATGATACGCTGCCAGAACGCATTTACGTTCAGCAGGTTCGCCCCATTGTTGATCGTCGTCAGGATGAACGATCCGAGCAGCGGCCCGTGCACCGAGCCGATAGCGCCGAAAAGACTGGTACCACCGATCACAGAGGAGGCTATCGCCTGCAATTCCCATCCTTCCGCCTGGGTCGCGTTTCCGATGCCGATGCGTGCCGCGAGCAGGATGCCGACGAAGGCGGCGCAGAGCGACGAGAGAGTATACGCGATGTATAGCATCCGAGTGGTGTTGACGCCGGAAAGCCGGGCCGCCTCCGTATTGGAGCCAATAGCGAAAAGGTAGCGACCGAACCGGCTCTGATGCAGAAACACATAGGCGGGAACCGCAACCAGAACCACCATCCAGAAAAGGTTCGGCACGCCGATAAAGTCGCCTCTGGAGAAGCCGGTGAATCGATCGTTGGTAATCGAGATTGTGGAGCCATTAGTCATGAGTAGGCCAAGGCCGCGCAAAGCCGTCAGTGTTGCCAGCGTCATGATGAAAGGCGGCAATCCTAAGCGGCTGATTCCGAAGGCGTGGAAAACGCCAATGACAAAGCCTACTGCCAGCGTGATGATGATCGCCGCCCAAATCGGGAATCCGTTTGTCAACAGCAAGGCAATAACCACGCTCGTGAAGCCGACGACCGCGCCGACCGACAGATCGATGCCTGCGGTGATGATGACGAACGTCTCGCCTAAGGAGAGAATTGCGATCATCGCGCCTTGCCGCAGAAGGTTGGTGATATTGTTGTATGTCCAGAAGCTTTTCGTGCTGAACGCCAGCACAACCCACATGAGGGCGAGCAGGGCCAGGAGTGTCAGACTGAGCAAGGTTCCGAGTTGCGCCCTTCTTTTGGTCGCGGCTAGCTGCGCCGCCTCTGACGGTTCAATCTTGGCTTCAACGCTCATATTGCATTTCTCAGCAACGCTCTTTCTCGTTTGTGGTAACTCGGCATCAGACGCCGAGCGCTTCCGTTAAAATGGTCTCGTGCAACGCTTTTTCGCTGGTATGGGCACTGTCGTGACTCGCGACGAGCCGCCCGCGGCGAAAGACGTGCAGGGTGTCGGCGAGATCGTAAACCTCCGGCAAATAGGAGGAGATCAGGATGATCCCCGCCCCGCCCTTAAGCAGTTTGGCGAACAGCTTGTAGATCTCGACTTTGGTGCCGACGTCGACCCCCACCGTGGGCTCGTCGAAGATGAATAGCTGGGCACCATGGTTCAGCCATTTGCCGACGACAATCTTCTGCTGGTTGCCGCCGGAGAGGCTCGACGCGGGAGCCTCGCGCGAAGCCGTCTTGATCTGCACGTCGCGGATCTGCCGGTCTGCCGCGGTCGCCTCGGCGCGGGGGTCGATGACGAAGCCTTTCGTCAGGCGCTTGTAGATTGGCAGGTTGATGTTGAGCCCGACCCCGAGATTCAAGCAAAGCCCTTGATCACGCCGGCTTTCGGGCACCAGCGCGATACCTCGGGAGATCGCATCCTTTTCCCTGCGGACGTCAACAGGCTGACCTTTCCAGAAAATCTGCCCTCCGGTCTTGGGAAAACGCCCGAACACGCTCTGCACAAACTCGCTTCGCCCGGCGCCGATAAGGCCGTAGAGCCCGATGACCTCGCCCGCCCGGACCCGTATGGAAACGTCCTCGAAGCCCTTGCCGGTGAGATTTTCTGTGCGAAGAATTTCGGTACCGAAGGGGATCGTCTCCTTGTAGTGGATCTGTTCGATAGAGCGAGCGATCATACCGGTAATGAGCTTCTCCTCATTAGTCTCGGCGATGCGCTGAGTCGAAACCAATTGGCCATCGCGAAGGATCGACACTCGGTCCGCGAGCTGGAACACTTCTTCCAACCGATGCGAGATATAAACAATCGTGACGCCCTTGGCCTTGAGACGACCAATCAGCGCGAAGAGCTGCGCAGTCTCCTGACGGGTAAGATAGGCGGTCGGTTCGTCGAAGATGAGGAACCGTGTGCCGCGCGTTGTGGCGCGTGCGGTCGCGACCAATTGCTGCTGGCCGATAGTGAGGCTGGACAATATTGCCCCAGCCGCTATTTTGAAGCCGATCTCGTCGAGGATCTTCTGGGCTTCTCGCACCATCTCTCCATGCCGCAGCAGCCCGAGCCGCACTTTTTCGTCGCCGAGAAAGAGATTGGCGGCGACGGTGAGATGCCGGCACAGTACCACCTCCTGATGCACTGCGTTGATGCCGTAGCCGATCGCCTCATGTGGTGTGGCGAGTGCCACCGGTTGACCCTCCCAATAGACTTCGCCGCCCGAGCGGATATAGACGCCGGTCAGCAGCTTGATAAGCGTCGATTTACCAGCGCCGTTTTCCCCGACAATCGCGTGGATTTCGCCCGCCTCAAAAATAAGATCGACAGCCTTTAGCGCATGGGTGGCGCCGAATCGCTTGTCGAGCCCTTTAAGGACGAGAAGAGGCGCGGCAATGTCAGCCGCGCCTGATGCGTTGCCATCCTGCCGTGCCTGGTCCATAAAGGCCTGCCAGTCGAACGGGTGTGAGGAGTTTCCGCAGGCACCCGTTTTACTTCACCTTCGGGTTCAAGAGCTCCTGTGACCGGGCGCTGTTCATGTTCTCCTTGGTAATGAGGTTCACACCCGTGTCTACAGTCGCCGGGACCTTCTCGCCCTTCGATGCGGCGAGCGCGGTCTTGACGCCCTCATAGCCCATCCGGAACGGATCCTGCACGACAAGTGCCGCGATGTTGCCGTCAGACAGGAGTTTGACGAGCTTGTCGTCCGAGTCGAAGCCAACAAGTTTGATTTTGTCGGCCACTTTATTTTCAGCGACGGCCTGCCCGGCTCCCTGTGCCATAATGAGGTTCGAAGCGAAAACACCGCGCAGATCAGGGTTGGCTGTGATCAGATCGGTCATAATGTTCAGTGCGGTTGTTGCCATTCCGTCGGCAACTTTGTCGGCGACGAGTTTCAATCCTGGATACTTGGCGGCGATCTCCTCCTTGAACCCCTTAGCGCGCTGGTCCAGAGAACCAACGCCGGGGATCGAGGTAATCAGCGCAACGCCCCCTTCGGGCTTGCCATATTTCGCCGCGATAGCAGCGGCGAGACCGTCGGCCGCGACGCGGCCCCCCTGCACGTTATCGGTCTGTAGAAAGGAAGTGAATGCCTTTGAGTCGGCGGCAGAGTCAATCCCGATGATTTTGGTCTTTTTGGCAGCCTCATCGATCGGCTGGCCGAGGGCCTTGAATTGCGTCGGCGCGATAACGATGGCGGCCGGTTTTTCGGAGACGGTGTTCTCGAGGATCGAGATCTGGCCATTGATGTCCGATTCGGATTGGGCGCCGAGCTCGGGAACGTTGACATCGAGGTCCTTGCCTGCTTTGCGGGCGCCTGCGAGCACGATTTGCCAGAAGAAGGAAGTCGTGTCCTTAACGATAATCGGAATGGAAGGTTTCTGATCAGCAGCAGGGGCGGGCTGGACCATCCAGCCGACGGTGATTGCTCCGAGCAAACCAATAAAGACGCGCCGGCTTGGGGAGGAACTGGGGAAGAGTTTCATAGATTAATCTCGCGAAATTAAAACGCCGCGACGGGGGGATTATCCGGGAAAGGGGGCGGCATATTCCGTTCCTGGCTTTGTTTGGTCTGTAACAGACTGAAAAGTGCCTAATGAATTCCGCGTAAGGTTGCAAGGCCTTTTTTAAGGCGCGTCCCGATTCATTGCTTCGCCGGGCCGTCCTTCTCGACCTGCTCCGGCCGGACGTACAGATCGGTCCGCACAAATCGTCCCGCGAACCGATAACGACTCTGGACGTACTCCAGCGTCGGCGCCGCCCATACGCTGAAGCGCGACCCGGGCGTACCGTTCATCGCCACATCGTCGATCGCGATAACCGGGGGTTTATATCGCTCAATCTCCGCGATCGCCGTGCGATCGAAGTCCAGCGGCCGCGTCGAATTGTCCACATACAGGTTGTATCGATAGGACAGCCGGTTCGTCATGAAGTTGATCATCGGCGAATAAGGAAAACTTACGACGTAGTCGTTCGGTCCGGAGTGATCGGTGATTACCTGATAAAGATTCTGGTAATCTGCTCTTGTGTCGCCGGGTAGATAAGCGATCACCTGGTTCGCAAACTCGACCCGCTTTTCGCCGGGTTTTTTGATGGCGATCGCTCCCATCCATGGCTGGTTGATGCCGTATCGGGTGTAAATCCAGAGGTGAAAGCACAGGAATAATGCCCAAAGAGCAGCGACGAAGCGCACTCGCCAGGGATGCCGTCTTCCCATCCAGTCCAGGGCGAGCGCCAGGCAATAGACAGACACAATTGCGAATGGCGCCATTAGCTCGCTCAGGTGCGGAGGGTCCGGCCGGAAAAAGAAATATTGAGGGAAGAGAGTGAGCGCCGAGCCAAGGGCGAGCAAGAGAAAGAAGCCAACTTGTTTTTGCCGGTCGTTCCGGCGGAGCAGGCCACTGAGACTGAGTGCCAGGGCGATGATCAAGATCAACAAGCTGGAACCGAGAGGCGCGTAGAGCAGAAACGTCAGCTCACGCTGTTTGGCGCGTGCAGCCAGGAGCATCTCGTCGGGATCAGGTAACGCGCGAGTGCTTCTGTCGCCCGCCGGCGCTCCGACCACTGGTGCCGACGGGTGGGGCGCAACGATTGGAGGCGCGACCGGGCCTACCGGAGCGGTGACCGGCTGTTGACGTCCGAAATGCTGGATCGCAACGACTGCCCGACTTTCGATTTCGGCCCACCATTGCTGATATTGCGCCCAGAACTCTGCTTCAAAACCCTTGGTGCGGGCGTACTGATCGACCGGCCAATGCACCGTGGCGAACATCGCCGGCAGCAGAAGGATGGCAGCACAGCTCGTGAAGATGCGCGGTTTAAGCGGGCCGCTCCCGAGAATGAAATTCAGAACAGCGGCTCCAACCAGCAGAACAGAAAAGAAGGTTCCCAGGTCGATTCGGAAAAGATAGGTGAGCGCCACGAAACATGCGGCGGCGCCTACCCAGGACAGCCGGTGCCAGATTGTGGGTTGCTCAAAGGCAAACGCTTCCAGCAGAGCCAGCATGTTCGCGATGGCCAGGAACGCCATGTAGTTCCGGAATTGCATTCCCGGCACCAGCACCACGATGAGAGCGCCCGCGAGGCTGAGTAAAGGACGGCCGGTCGCGCGAAACAAAAGACGATAGCTCAGCTGGCCCGTGATCGCGCACAGACCAAAGAAGAAGATTTTGATCGCCAGATAGCTCGGCCCGAACACCTGGAAGAGAAGGGCGATCGGCGCGAACCAAAGGAGGTTGTACCCAAGAAAAGTGTCGGCAATCGGGCGTGCACCCGCGTTGAGCCGCATTGCGATGACGCCGATCGTGCCGCCTTCGCCTTGCAGGTCCAGCCCGGAAAGCGCGTAAGAGCTGTAGTAGCCGAGAGAGAAAACCAGCAGCAAGAATGGGAACAGCCATCCGGGAGGCAGCGGACTTGACTGTATCTCGGCGCGAAGCCGGGACCAGGAGGTTCTCACGAGACTTTCCGACCGGCCGTCCGCACGGTGTTCCGCCGCGCGGCCATCACGCTGCTCATTTGGAGTTATCAACAGTCCGCCAGTTTAGGCCTTCAATCGGGCGGATCAAGGTGACAGTGGTGGGTGGCGAGTGGCGAGTGGCGAGTGGCGAGTGGCGAGTGGCGAGTGGCGAGTGGCGGGTGGCGAGTGGCGCAACTCGGGACTCAGGGCTTGACCTTCCTGGAAGTTCCTCGAACTTCCCGAACTCTATTTATAATGTCCTCCTCCACTCACATTGAGCGTGCGCGGGCAGTCCTGCGAATCGAGCGGGATGAGCTCGAGCGTCTGGCCAATCGTCTGGACGACCGGTTTTCCCACGCGATCGAGCTTCTCAAAGAGACACTCGAGCGCGGTCACAAGATCGTTGTGATCGGCGTGGGTAAGTCCGGCCAGATTGGGGACAAGGTGGCGGCCACGCTCACCAGCACGGGATCACCTGCGGTGGTGCTGAATCCCTTGAACGCGTTGCACGGTGATCTTGGGATCGTAGCCGATGGCGATGCCGTCCTGGCACTAAGCTATAGCGGAGAAACCGCTGAACTGCTGAATGTGTTGCCGTCGCTGAAGCGGTTTGCCGTCCGTCTCATTTCCTTTACGGGCGATCCCTCGTCGACTTTGGCTCGGCACAGTGACCTTGTCCTTGACTGCCGGGTGGACCAGGAAGCGTGCCCGTTCAACTTAACCCCGACCTCCAGCAGTACCGTCATGCTTGCCCTCGGCGATGCACTGGCCATGGTCCTGCTGGAAACCCGGGGATTTCGACAGGAAGACTTTTCGAAGTTTCATCCGGGCGGCCGATTGGGCCGAGTGCTTTTGCAAAAAGTTTCCGACGTCATGCGGGGAGAGCCACGGATGCCGAAGCTCGGACCGGAGGCCGAGATTCTGGCCGTTCTCCATGCGATGAATGAACGGCGAGCCGGTGTGGCCGTGATCGTCGACAATCAGGGGCGTCTGGCCGGAATTTTCACACACGGCGACTTCGTGCGCGCCTTTGAGCATGATCCCGGTGTTGCCAAAGAACCGGTTCAGCGCTACATGGTCCGCCACCCGGTCACAATCCGCGAAGACCGGTTGGCGGTTGAAGTGCTCAATGTGCTTGAGCAGCATCGGATAGACGATTTGATCGTCATCAATAATGATCATCAGCCGGTTGGAATCATTGATTCTCAGGATTTAACGAAACTAAAACTCTTATAAACTCATATGGCTGCGGCAAACGATCTGAGAAAAGGAATGGCGATTCGATATAACGGGGACGTGGCGATCGTCCTTGATGTCCAGCATCGGACTCCCGGGAACCTGCGGGCCTTTGTTCAGGCGACGATCCGGAGTATCCGGAGCGGCAAATCCAGCAATGTTCGATTCAGTTCGACGGAAACGGTGGAGCTGGTGGACGTTACTCGACGCAAACTGGAGTATAGTTACAAGGATCAGGATGGTTATGCCTTTATGGATCCGGCGACGTACGATACTGAGACTTTGTCCTCGGAGCTGCTCGGTGACTCGAGCCAGTATTTGACCGAGAACCTTGCGGTGGACGTCTTATACGCGGAAGGGAAGGCGGTGGAAGTTGAATTGCCGTCATCGGTCGTTCTCAAGGTGGCCGAGGCGGCTGAGGGACTGCGCGGGGACAGTGCGACCAATGTGCAAAAACCAGCCAAACTCGAAACTGGAAAAACGGTGCAGGTTCCTCTTTTTATCAAGGAAGGGGAGAGCATTCGGGTTGATACCCGGACAGGAGCATACATGGGCCGAGCCTGATGCCGGGTCCTGGAGTGTTCCGATAAGTCCCACTGACCCATCGCCGCGTCCGCCTCATTGACGGGGATCGTCCGACCTGCTCACCTGTAAAGGTGAGCAACGAGCCAAGGCTCGAGACAGAGATCCGGGTGATGTTTTTCGATACCGACGCCGGCGGAGTAGTCCACAACCTTGCTTACTTGCGTTTCATCGAAATCAACCGATCGCTGTTGGCGGAAAAACTGGGCTGGAAACTCGGCTCGATGCTCGACCACGCACAATGCCCGGTGGTGGTTCGAACGGAGATCGATTATCGCCGCCCAGCCCGGCTTTGGGATAGTCTAAAAATTGTTGGCCGGCTCGAAAAATTCAATCGATCCAGGTTCTGGTGCTCCTTCGAAGTCTCTCGCCCGGCCGACGGAATACTTTTGGTGACTTGCCGACAAATGCTGGCTGTAGTGCAGCTGCCGGATTTGAAAGTGCTGCGGCTGCCGGAGCATTGGGCCTCCCAATACAAGGAGTTGCAGGCTTAGCCTTTCAACTTCGCGAGGCGAAGGACCCAGTCCGAAACGTCCATCGCCCCCTGCAAGAGTTCTTGACCGAATGCCGCGAAAGTGACCTGCCGGTTGGCCAAAATCAGCATGAGACTGATTACCAGAAAGTTCATGATGTAGATGATCATCATCGAGAAAAAAGTGCCGTGCTCGATGAGATCGGTCTGACCGTTCCAGAGCATCCAGACGGTAAAGGTGATGTGAAAAGCCCACGTAAACCCGATGGCTCCGAACAACCATCGACTGTACGGTTGCACATCAACAAAGGAGCCGATCCCGCCATAGATCAGTGCGGCAGCGATGCTGTAGAGCGGGAAAAAATAGGGTGCCAACGCAATCCAGAAATTGTTGGTGTCGGTCATAATATGGCCGCCTTGTCCGCCAACCCGGAACCGCGTTACCCGTCCGCCCATGATCCACACGCCGAGCGCGTGAGTGAACTCGTGACCGAATACATAGAGGCGGACTGGACGCGACAGGCCAAAAAACGTGATCAGCCAAAGAATCGTTCCGAGGGAGAAAAACCAGAACTCCTCGGATATCCAGAAGCCCTCGCGTACCGTCAATCTGGAAAAACTGCTGAAGAACGCTCTGGTCAGAACGAAGGCGACAGGAACAAGAAAAAGCGCGACGACCTGCTTCAGCCATCGCACTGGAACCATCAACTCGGGCTCCGCCCCCTTGCGGGGCAGATCGAGCGCGGTATTCAGCCTCCTCTGTCGGCTTTTCGGTACAGGCACGATGCCGGAGAATGCCAGAAACCGGGGCAGCGCGTCACCACCGATTTTTTTAAATTCTCAACATCGGATCTTTCAGTTTTTTGGCTAGCACAACGGCCTCCGTGATCGGCAGATCGCAGGTGAAGTTGTGGCAGACGTAAACGACTGGGTGCTCACCCGCCGGATGCATCTCGCGAACCGCGGGTATTTGCTCGCCTAACCACCGTTGGGCCGGCCCGTCATCGACCTTCAACAGGGCCTTTTCAGGCAAAAAATTCCGATGAAGTTCGCGCAGCAACACATCTCCCCCAAGGTCGTGTCCCTCATGGGCCGCGAGTACAATTTGCATCGGCTCCGCCGCCAGGTTTTCCAGGCCGGCGAGAAGGTAGGGGAGCGCCGCCGGACTCTGCTCCAGGACTTCGCCGAATCGGCTTGCAATCCGTTCCGCTTGCTCGATCAGATCCGCCCGATCGAGCATGCGACCCAGACGAACAAGATTGTGACAAGCGATCGAGTTTGCCGCCGGCTCAGCTCCATCATGATCGTCTTGCAGACGAAAAAGGATATCACCCGCGGCCGGACCGGTGCTGAAATAACCGCCCGCCCGGTCACGAAACAGAAGGTCCATTTCCTTCTGCAAGGTGCTTGCCCACTGCAACCACTGAATCTGGAACCCGGCTTCGTAAAGGTCGAGGAGGCCCTGGATGAGGCAGGCATAATCCTCGGCAAATCCCGCGGTTGCTCCGGGCCCTTCGCGGTAACTGCGAAGCAGCTTGCCAGGATACAGCTTGCTCTGGATAAATTTGGCCGCCTCTTTCGCCGCGGCGAGGTAGGACGGTTCTTCGAAGACTTGTGACGCTTGAGCGAGCGCGGAGATCATCAGTCCGTTCCAAGCCGTCACAATCTTGTCATCGCGATGCGGTCGAGGACGCCTTTCCCGTCGTTCCCGTAACTTTCGCCGGCTTGCGGCGAGTAGATTTTCCACCGTTGCCGGGTCGTTGCCCGTCAGCTTGCCGACCGTCGCCGCGTCATTCTGTTCGGCCAGAATATTTTGACCTGCCAGTTCGCCATGTGGATCGAAGGCGCCGGCGATATTGCCATCCGCCGTTATCCCATAAGTGTGCCGGAACACCCCGGCTTCCGCTTCGGTCAGGGTCTCGTCGACCTCTTCCCTGGTCCAGACGTAGAAAGCACCTTCACGTTTCTCCGTCGTGTCCGGGTCGACCAGGCTATCCGCGTCTTCCGCCGAGAAAAACCCGCCCTCCACGGAACGCAAATCGCGCAAAACATAGTTGAGCGTTTCAACGGCAATGCGCCGGAACTCGGGATCCCTGGCGATCTGGTACGCTTCCGTATAGGCGCGCGCGAGCTGCGCTTGGTCATACAACATTTTCTCGAAGTGCGGCACCTGCCAGCGGTCGTCCACGGAGTAGCGGTGAAAGCCACCCCCTAGATGGTCGTAAATCCCGCCGCCCGCCATTTTTCGAAGGGTAAACAATGCCATGTCGAGCGCGGCGCTCGCACGGGTCCGGCGCCAGTGACGGAAAAGAAAAGAGAACACGGATGGGCGAGGGAATTTCGGGGCTGAGCTGAACCCGCCTTCTTCCGAATCAAAACTGCCGGCAAACTGTCGGTACCCCTTCTCCAGCCATTCGAGCTTCCAGGAACGAACTTCCGGCCGCTGTGCGAGATGCCCCTGGATTGCTTTCGTAAATTCTTCGGCCTGGTCGACGATTTTTTCCCGATCGTTCGTCCAGATCTCGGATAAGCGGAGGAGCAGAGTCGCAAATCCGGGCCGTCCATGGCTATCAACCGGAGGATAGTAAGTACCGCCGAGAAAGGGTTTGCGATCCGGCGTCAGAAAAACACTCATCGGCCACCCTCCCGAACCGGTCGTGCTCTGCACGAAGAGCATGTAGACGCGGTCCACATCCGGCCGTTCTTCACGGTCAACCTTAACGCTGACGAAGTGATCATTGAGGAGCTTCGCCAAAGCCGGGTTCTCGAATGATTCCCGCTCCATCACATGGCACCAATGACAGGTGGAATACCCGATCGAGAGAAAGATCGGGCAGTTGCGTTCGCGAGCGGCGGCAAAAGCTTCCTCGCCCCAGGGATACCAGTCTACCGGGTTATGCGCATGTTGCCGAAGGTAGGGGGACCGTTCGTGGATGAGCCGATTAGTTGGCATTGTCTCCGCCATGTTCAAGAATCAGCGATTGGCCGCCAACGTCAACGGTCCATGGCAAGCAGATCCAGGAACGGGATCAGTCAATTGACTAACCCCTTTCCGGGCTAGCCATGCGCGGAATGCGTCAGGGGAACAAAGCGGACCAGCACAAGATTATGACGACAGAGTTTTTTGCCGTCTTTCTCCAGCAAAACCAATCGTTGAGACCCGGGAGTGCCGACCGGAACGATGAGACGACCGCCCTCTCCGAGTTGCTCGATGAGAGGCTGAGGTATTTCGGCTGGTGCAGCGGTTACGATGATGGCGTCGAACGGGGATTCTTCCGGCCAACCCAGGGATCCGTCTCCGACCCGATAGCGCACATTGTGCAAACCTTGCTGCTCGAGCGCTGATTCCGCTCCGACACTGAGCGCCGGGATGATTTCAATCGTGTAAACGAACCGGACCAGTTTGGCCAGCAGAGCCGTTTGATAGCCACATCCCGTGCCAATCTCGAGCACGCGATCAGTGCTCTTTAATCGTAAAGCCTCCAGCATATACGCCACGATGTAGGGCTGAGAAATCGTTTGCCCAAACCCGATGGGAACCGGGTGATCGGCGTAAGCTTCGGATCGGAGGTTTGCCGGAACGAAGCTGGCGCGTGGTACCTCGCACATTGCCCGCAGGACACGGGGATCGGTGACGCCGCGCTCTTCGATCTGGGTCCGGACCATGCGGACACAATCCTGGCATGGTTTGCCTCCGTTACCCTCCTCGTTAAACGACGCGAGCGAGATCATTTTGGAAGGTAGGCCCAACCTGGTCCGGAAAACACCTTAAAACATTTGCCGCGTTAATGCTCGTGCGCTTGAATGTCCTCGCCCAACCGACACCGCAAAACGGTCGTTTGCTTTGCGATATCATCAACCAGGAGCAACGCGGAGACCACGCAGATCCTTGACGCGCCCGCGGTTTTGATCCGGTCAAGGTTGGCCGCATTGATTCCGCCGATGCAGAAGACCGGCAGATCCACCGTGCTGGTTACTGCGCGGATTTGCTCTGGACCAAGCGGGACGGCCGCCGGTTTCGTCGGGGTGGCAAAGATTGGGCCGAAACCAAGATAGTCTGCCCCTTCCGCCTCCGCGGCGAGCGCTTGTTCGAAGGAATGGGTTGATTTGCCGACTACACATGGACGGCCAGCTAAAGCGCGGGCGTCCGCAATAGGGTAATCTTCCTGGCCGACATGGCATCCCTGCGCGGCGACAGTCCGGAGAAGATCCGGGTAGTCATTGAGAATCAGGGGTACGCCGGCGGGCGCGGTTACCTCCAGCATCGTCTGGCCGAGATTCTCTACCTGATCGATCGGGAGATCTTTTGCCCGAAGCTGCAGGAGGTCGATCCTGCCTTCAACCAGTTTTTCGGTGACCTCGCGAACACGCTCCGGTGGCACGTAACCGAGGTCCACGATGCCGTAGAGATAACAGTCGGCTAATGCACGCACGCTGAAGGTTGCGTGCAGTCCCGGAGCAGGTCAACCGGGAGGCAGTCGGGACACAAAGTTCTGTGCCGATCCTCGGCCAGGTCGCGCTCCGCGCGGATCCCAAAGCGGCGACAAGGCCTGCACGCGCCGCAGCCGAGCGTAGCGAAAGCGAAGGCGCGTCGCACGCACTCGCGCAACGCGTCGTAAATTAGTAATCTTTGTGCCAATTCGGTCGTCAAACGATGTTTCGAGCAAAGTTCTCCAACACCGCTGATTCAGTCCCGAACAATCAACGCGGGTTTTTCGGTCTGGTCATCCTTTCGACAAAACCGGTATCGAATTCGCCTCGGAGGAAATCGGCGTCTCGCATGATATCGATGTGCAAAGGGATCGTTGTCTTGATGCCGGAGATCAGATACTCGCTCAGTGCGCGAGACATGCGTCGAATGGCGGATGCGCGAGTGGAGCCAACGCAGATCAGCTTGGCAATTAACGAATCGTAATGCGGAGGAACAGTGTAGTTCGCGTAAACATGCGAATCCAGCCGGACGCCGCGGCCGCCGGGAGCATAGTACAGGTCGATCATGCCTGGGGAAGGCTGAAAGTTGTTGTCCGGATCCTCGGCGTTGATCCGACACTCGATAGCGTGGCTGCGCGGAAGCGCGTTTGCTACGTGCTCGGAGAGGTGCTCGCCGGCAGCAATGAGGATCTGCTCTTTCACCAGGTCGCAACCGTAGACCTCCTCCGTTACCGGGTGCTCCACCTGGATTCGGGTATTCATTTCCATGAAATAGAACGAACCATGTTTATCGACCAGGTACTCCATGGTTCCGGCGTTCTCGTAACCCACCGATTCGGCCAGCTTGATCGAGCAGTTGCCCATCTGCCGCCGGAGATCCTCGTCCATCAGCGGGGACGGGCATTCCTCAACGATTTTCTGGTTCCTTCTTTGGACGGAGCAATCCCGCTCCCCGAGATGAACCAGCCGGCCATGGCTGTCACCGATCACCTGGAATTCGATGTGATGCGGAGCCTCGATCAGCTTTTCGATGTAGACGTTCCCGTTGCCAAAGGCTTTTTCGGCTTCGCTCCGTGCCGCGTGAAAGCTTTGGATCAGGCTCACGTCATTGTGAGCAGCTCGCATACCTCGACCGCCACCTCCGGCTACCGCCTTGATCATCACCGGGTAGCCAATCTTCTTCGCGATGCCGAGCGCGTCCCTTTCGGACTCGACCACGCCATCGCTGCCCGGGGTGACCGGTACCCCCACTTTTCGGGCCTGACCCCGCGCAGCGTTCTTGTCGCCCATTGTCCGAATGGTAGCTGGAGATGGCCCGATAAACTTGATGTTGCAGCTGGCGCAGACCTCGGCAAAATGGGCGTTTTCCGCCAGAAACCCGTAGCCCGGGTGAATTGCATCGACATCTGTGATCTCCGCCGCGCTGATGATCCGATCGATTTTCAGATAGCTTTGGCTGCTAGGCGCCTGGCCAATGCAGACGGCTTCGTCCGCGAGTTGGACGTGCAGCGAGTCGGTGTCGGCGTCAGAATAGACAGCGACCGTACCAATTCCAAGTTCCTTGCAGGCGCGCGTGACCCGCAGCGCTATTTCCCCGCGATTGGCAATCAGGATTTTGCTGAACATGCGCTTGTTCGGACTTGCCCGCAAAAATCAAAGCGACGATCTCATCGCGGGCGAGAAAGCTCTTACACAGGCGTCGCCCGTCTGTTCATTGAGCCGGTTCTTAAAAAAAGGAATTCCAATAAATTGCTCTCCTCTCAACCCAGCAGCAGAACTCCGGCGTAGCCGGGAAATTCTGCTGCCACAGCCCGCATCGCCCGCAAATGCTCAGGCATTTGCGGGCGATGCAGGCTAACGCACTCGGAACAAGGCTTGCCCGAACTGCACTGGGGTGCCGTTTTCTAAAAGGATATCGACAATTTCTCCGCGGACCTCGGCCTTGATCTCGTTCATGACTTTCATTGCCTCGATGATACAGACTACGGTGTCTTCCACGACATCCTGTCCGAGTTGAATGTAGGGAGCCGAATCAGGAGACGGAGCGCGGTAAAACGTGCCGACCATTGGAGAAATGATTTCCTTGAGATTCTCCGATGCCACGCTCCCGGAAGCAGACTGAGCGGCCTGGCTGGCTGCCGCTACACCGGCTGCGTGGCCCGGTCCCGAAGTTGTGGGCGTGCCCGCGTGGGTGCCGGGCGGCGAAAATGCCACTACGGGAGCGGGAGGGTGCGCACGGTGAGTCTCCAGCTCGAGCTTGAACCCCTCCCTCTCGAGTTTGAAGACCGCAAGATCGTTCTTCTTCATCAAGTCAATGATCGCTTTGATTTCTTTCAGGTCCAAGTGAGGTCTCCTTGCGAGGCAGTAATGTTAGGACGCGAAAGGCGCGAGGTGCAAGGGCGTTTGTGAAGTCGTCCATTCGGGCGTCTGAGGCCCGCATTTGCTTGCCGGAGCGGACAAGCGGAAACTTTTCGTTGAATGGATCGACGGCGAACTCAGCTCGAACGACATCTCGCCGATCTGAAGAAATGCCGGCGCTGTCCCTTGATGCAGTCCAGCCCTGTCACGGGAAGGCCGATCGTCAGCCAGGTGCTGCTGGTCGGTCAAGCGCCCGGAATTCGTGAACCTCTCCTCGGACGGCCTTTCGCCTGGACTGGAGGGAGGAATCTTTTCCGCTGGTTCGAGCAGACAGCCGGTTGGACGGAGAACGAAGTACGCGACCGAATTTATTTCACCGCAGTCTGTCGCTGCTTTCCAGGGCGGGACAGCGCACAGGGCGATCGCGTGCCTGACAAGACCGAGATAGAAAATTGCCGGCCTTGGATGCACGCCGAATTCGCGATCTTAAAACCGAGGCTGGTGATTGCAGTGGGCCGGCTGGCGATTGCCCAATTTATTGAACCGGTGCCGCGGTTGACGGAATTGATCGGCACGATTCAACGGATAGAGAAATGGAAGCATCGCTTTGATCTAGTCGCGTTACCTCATCCGTCCGGCGCTTCGCCATGGCCGATGATTGAACCGGGAAAATCCCTTACCAGTAAGGCCATGGCGCTCATCGCGGCGCATCCGGCTTGGCGTGCCGCGGGAGAAAAGGGAACCATTGGCTAGTGTCAGTGCCAGTGCCAGTGCCGGTGCCAGTGCCAGTGCCAGTGCCAGTGCCAGTGCCAGTGCCGGTGTCCGGTGTAGGTGTCAGTGTCAGTGCTAGAGTACGATGAGATCGTCCATGTTTCTGCGAACACGTAATCGCACTATTCTCTTTCCGCGCCGGCCGCTGATCATGGGTATCGTCAATCTCAACGACGATTCTTTTTCCGGAGACGGTTCTCTCGATCCAGTTAAGGCGCTGAGCCAGGCTCGCCAGCATATCGCCGCTGGCGCGGATATCATTGACATCGGCGGAGAAAGCGCCCGGACCAATCGTCAAGCGATCAACGAAACCGCGGAGATCCTGCGAGTGAAACCTTTTATCGAGGAATTCCCGTCCTGTTTCCACGGACTTGCTTCCCTCGACCGGGAGCAACTCTTTCCTCCTCTCCTCGCGATCAACACGTGGCGAAACCAAGTGGCACGCGCGTTACTGGCAACCGGCGGCGACATTCTCAACGATATGAGCGGCCTATCCGATAGTGCCAACGCTCGTGCGGCTGCCGAGGCACACGCCGCCCTCGTGATCATGCACATTGTTGGACGCCCCAAAGAAAAGCATACGCACGTGCGTTACGCAGATGTTGTGGCCACCGTTCATCGATTTTTTGCCGACCGGATCGAGAAGGCCGTGGAGGCGGGGCTTGAGCGCGAGGCGCTGATCCTGGATCCCGCACTTGATTTCGCCAAGCAGTCCGATGACAACCTGCGAGTTCTCCGTGATCTCCGTAAGTTCCGCGATTTGGATCGGCCACTACTCCTGGCGCCATCTCGAAAGACGGTAATCGACGATGTTCTGACGTTATCCGACCCTTCCGAACGCGACGCCGGCACCGTGGCCTGCGTTGTCGCGGGACTGATTCGGGGAGCCGCCATCTTTCGGGTGCACAATGTAGCAGCGGCCTCGGAGGCTGTTCGCGTTCTTTGGCCAGTGATCTCACAGAAGTTGGAAGATTGAGCGAGGTTGCACCGGCGCCCGCACTGGCACTGACACCCCACTTCAGTCAAGCGGCTCGAGAAATCGATGGCGTCCCTCAAACCGAACCAGGGACGTGTAGCCGGTACTCCTCGCCAACTGCCGCGCTTCCGAGAACGCGAAACCGATCTCGGAAGGCGCGTGCGCGTCCGAATTGATCAACACTGGGATACCGGCGGTCGCGGCCAATGCAATGAACTCAGCTGCTGGATAGATTTCCTGTGCCTGTTTCCGCAGTCCAGCGGTATTGATCTCGTAGGCGATCTTTTGTTCGGCCAGGGCGGCCACCGCCGGTTCGTAGTACCGGCGCAGATCGCCGCGGGGCCGGTAGCCAAATTTTTTTGGCAGATCCGGGTGAGTGACCGCATCGAACAGTCCGCTGCTGATGCATTGAACAAACCGCTCCCAGTAGAGACTCCAGATCTCATCGACATCGCCTTCATCGAATCGCCCGATGAACCGTGGATTGTCGACGTCCCACCCCGGAGCAATATAGTGGACACTGCCAAGGAGAAAATCCCAATCGGCTTTGCCGGCGAGTTTCTCGATCCATGGCTCGAAACCGGGGATGAAATCGCATTCCAATCCGAGGCGGACAGGGAGCCCGAACGAGCGCGCTTCCGCGACGAACTCAAAGTAGAGCGGTAATTCCTCGATCGACATTCGCCACTCATCGAAATGTTCCGGCATTGGGTTGTGATCGGCAAAGCCGAGTTCGCTCAAACCGGCGCGTCGGGCGGCGGCCGCAAAGTCCTCGGGCCGCCCGGCGGCGTGGTGGCAGAGAGGAGTGTGTACGTGGTAATCAGCAAGAAATTTTGTCGAAGATGCCATTTTCAAGATTTCGCGACCCGTGATGAATTCGTCACAAACCGTTCCTTGTCGTTCGATGGTGCGAGCCGTAGTTTTGTTAATGAACCTCTCATCTGCACAATCAGACCTGGCTAACAAAGTCGAGCAGGCTTTACTCGCCCTGAAAGCGGCAAACAAGCCGGAAATCCAGCAGTCAGTTAATAATCTGGAGTGGAATGTAAAGAAATTGAAAGGCAGCGTTGGAGGCGAGTCCATCAGCCCGGAGGAATGGGCAAAGGACACAAAATACGATCTGGCACAGGTTGCCAAGGGCGCTGGAGGGGCTGTCGCGCAGACCGCCTCCGGTCTGGTTGCCGAAATCGACAAAGTGTTTGGCTCAGCAGGGTCCCAGGTCGCCGCAGGGGGTGAGCCGGCTGCTCCGGCACCGAGTGCTACCGCGGCAGGAGTGGACGTGAAAAGCCTTCTTTCCGGGCTAGCGGCGAAGTCCGGGGAAGCTCTCGACTGGAAAAATAGCGTGGTTGATCTTTTGAAAACCTTGGGAGCGGATTCGAGTCTGACCGGACGCAAAAAGGTAGCTGCGGCGATTGGTTGGAGCGAGGGACAGATCAGCGCGATCGGGACAGAAAGTGGTAACCAGTCGCTCCACGCCGCGATCCTGAGTTACTTGACCACGCATGGCGGAAAACTGCCGGCTTAGATTTACTAAGAATTCAGCCGCCGGCGGCCGTGCCATTCGGTTGATGATTTGCCGGTAAGCGCGTTGGCCGTCGCGCTTTTGGACTCGCATCGCCGAGCACGAGTGTGGTACTCTATTTTTCTTTTATGGGCGACAAAAATCCAAAATCAACGCAGAAACAAGCTGCACATAAGCAGGCGAAGGCCGCCGCGAAACAGAAAAGCCGCGCAGCAGCTGCACCGGCTGGCACGAAACCGAAGAAATAACGCGACCGCCAGTTCAGGCCAGCGCGTCGTGGAGTGCGTGCGACTTGCTGCCGCTTTGAGACCCGCGCGGGGCGCGGCGCCTCGCGATATAGTCTGTTCGGCGCGCTGGCTAGCTTAGCTAGTCCGTCGCCAGATTCGGTTGACGGTCCACCTTTGCCGTTCATCGGTAACTCGGAGTTCCTGCTCAAGGCGAAGCGTTCCTCCGCCATCAGTGAGTCGTCGAGTGACGATCAGCTGCGCCGGTTTGCCATCCTTCGTGTGAAAATCGCTGGTGGAGATGAGGGTTCTACCATCTCGGCCATCGATTGCGAATTGTGTACTGCCCCGTCATCGGTTCGGTCTTTACCTCGGGATGGCCATCAAGCCGCAGCCGTTCTGTTCGCGAAAAGGCGGCCTCGTGTGTGGATCGTCAGAAGAGTGCTCGTTTGGTGATAGTCAGCCCGAAGCCTGGTCGATGCGGCCAGCCGGCGCTGCACCAACGAGACCCCCAAACGCCGGAGCATGGGTTCGGAAGAGGAGGAGGCTCTCAAATCCAGATTCCATCGTCCGCTGAAATCGGTCGTCGCAGTCGAAGTGTGCGTGGTCAAAATCAGCGCCAGGAAAAACGGAGCAAGTAACCGCATAAGCGTTTCGCGTTTCGCTCAAGTATGAGTCTTGCGATCGAACTTGAGAAGTACTTTGGAGACGCGTCATCCGCATTACTTGGGCCGCCGCGCTGCAGCGGCCAAGCGTCCCCCTCGTTGACGTGCGCTAATCTTCATTGATATAGTCCCGCCCGTTCGCGCGGTTTTTAAATTATGTCATTACGCAACTTGTTGATTGCTACCGCAGGGGTGCTTTTGAGCGCATCGCTGTGTCTCGCTCAAGATTCAACTCCATCGCCAAAGCCTTCGCCGGCGGCAGCGCCCACTACTACTCCTTTCATCGTCGACCAGTCAGGGGCGGAGACCCAAAGCCAACCCGCTCCTCCGAACGGTCCGGGGACCCCGGAGGCCGGTGCGCCTATCCCCGAAGACAAACCAGTTACTGCTGCCCCGGTGATCGAGCAGGTCGCTCCAGCCCCGGCCGAAAACGGAGTAGCTCGCGCCATGCCTGCATCCGCCCAGGAAATTATTACGCGGCTCCAGATTTTTCTGGATCAGAACAACTTCGGCCCGGGCAAAATAGACGGCGGTTGGGGGGAATTTACAGCGAAGGCTCTCTTGCGGTATCAGATGGCGAATGGTCAACAACCGACGGGAGTGATTGACGCGGCGATGCAGAAAAAGCTGGAACAGATTTTCCCGATTTACTCTAGCTACGCAGTGACCGCTGACGATCTGGCCAAGGTCGATCCCACTTTGCCTTGGAAACCAAAGGAGCAAGCCAAGAAAAAGGTCATGGCGTACCGCTCGATCGGTGAATTTCTCGGCGAACGTTTTCATTCGTCCCCGGAGTTTCTGGTGAAATTGAATCGGGGGATGAACATGGAGAAACTGAAACCCGGCGATATCGTTCGCGTTCCGAATGTCTCCGCATTCAAGATCGAGGACTTCAAGGAAGTAGCCGATGTAGGAACGAAGCCGATCGTCGGACCGCGACTGGTCCGCATCGATACGCGTTATCACATGCTCGATATTTTCGACGGCAAACAGCTCATCTCATCGTATCCGATCACGCCGGGATCAAAAAGGCTTCCGGCTCCCATTGGGACATGGAAAATCGTGGGCGTCGCGACGTTGCCCTGGTTCCGCTGGGATGAAGCAATGCTGAATCACGGTTATCGAAGCGAGGAATATTATAATATTCCGCCTGGTCCGCGAAATCCGGTCGGAATCGCCTGGATCGGGTTGAACAAGCGCGGAATAGGGATTCATGGCACGAACAGTCCAGACACGATCGGGCGATCGGGCAGCCACGGTTGCATCCGCCTGGCAAACTGGGATGCGGCCCGGGTGATTCACGAAGTCGCGGACGGGATGACGGTAGAAATTTACTGATTCTTGAGGGGCCCTGGATCGAGTCCCGTTCCGGTAGGCGGGAATGGTTGTTACTGGGGTTTGTGTGAACGTTCACGGCAGTCAATTTGCCCGATGACCCGATAAAGTAGGGCGGGACGGCCTCATCCGTGGTCGCCACCCGCCACTCGCCACCCGCCACTGGCCAGTCGCCTCGCTGGACTCGACGTTCTCTTGGCTTTCGGGATGCGAATAAGAGTTGTTGTTTATGAAAATTGCTCAGGTTGCGCCTTTGTACGAGAGCGTTCCGCCTACGTTATATGGCGGAACGGAGAGGGTGGTTTCATTATTAACGGAAGAACTGGTCAGGCGGGGGCACAAGGTTTCCTTGTTTGCCAGTGGCGACTCGCAAACGGCGGCGACTCTCGTTCCCGTCTGCGAAACAGCGCTGCGTCTTCAAGGGGCGCGCATCGTCGATGCGATCGCTCATCACATCCGGATGCTTGAACTGGTGGTGCAGCAAGCCGCGGAATTTGATATCCTTCATTTTCACACTGATTACCTGCAGTTCCCGGCGTTGCGGCGCCTTGCTCGACCGGCCGTTACGACCGAACACGGCAGACTAGATACAATCGACCTGAAAGCTCTGTTCTCCGAGTTTTGGGATATGAAGCTGGTTTCTGTCTCCAATGCGCAACGTGCCCCGCTGCCTGACGCCAACTGGGTGGCCACCGTTTATCACGGGCTGCCGCCCGATCTCTACTCTCTTCATCGGAACCCAGGCGAGTACCTGGCCTTTCTCGGCCGAATCTGCCCCGAAAAACGGGTGGATCGTGCGATTGAAATCGCCAAACAGTCAGGCTGCAAAATCAAGATCGCGGCGAAGGTGGACGCAGCGGATCAAAAGTATTTTGAGACAGAAATCAAGCATCTACTAGATGACCCGATCGTCGAGTTTCTCGGTGAGATCAGTGATAGTGAGAAGGAGGAATTCCTGGGTAACGCGGCGGCCCTGCTGTTTCCGATTGACTGGCCTGAGCCTTTTGGGCTTGTCCTCATTGAGGCAATGGCTTGCGGGACGCCGGTTATCGCTTACCCCTTCGGATCGGTTCCGGAATTGATCAACCCGGGTCAAACAGGTTTCGTGGTGCCGGACATCGAGCAAGCCGTTGCGGCGGTCGGCCGCCTCGAGACGATCGATCGAGCGGGTTGCCGTCGCGTATTTGAGAAACGCTTCACCGCGGCGCGAATGGCCTCGGATTATGCCGATGTGTATAGCCGGGTGATCGGTGAGACAGCTGCCGGGATCGAGGGTGTCGCGGCTTGAGGGAGGGAGTGGCGGGTCCCGAGTAATGCGGACGCCCCCTCCTCGCCACCCGCCACCCGCCACCCGCCACTCACCACTCGCTACTCTTCCAGTTCGACACGCCGCATAAAACTGACTACTGATCGTTCGTTCGGCTCGTTGCCGTTATCTCATGAGGACCCGACCCCAGGATGTCATTAAAGTTAAAGATCAATTCTACGTTCGGGCTCGTTCCGCTCTCGCCGATGATCGGCGCCGGGTTCTGGTAGACGGGGAAACCTTTGCTGTTTTCGACCGGCTCGGGGATTTTCAGCCGGTTGGCTTCGGCGAATTCGGGTTATTTCACCGGGGAACGCGCCACCTCTCCGGTTTCGTGTTGAGCTTCGACGGGATTCAACCCTTGCTGCTCAGCTCTACCTTGCGCGACGATAATGCCCTCCTGGGGGTTGACGTGACCAATCCCGACTGCCGGTTGTCTGGTGGAGAGATCCTGCGCGGCATGGTGCACGTCTTTCGATCCAAGTTCTTGCGCGGGAACACCTGCTTTGAACTCGTCCAGGTGCAAAACTTTGGGCTGGACCCGGTCGAACTTGCTTTGGTTTTCCAGTGTGCCGCCGATTTTGCTGATATTTTCGAGGTGCGCGGTTTCGAGCGAAACCAACGAGGCCAGCGTTTGGAGCCGAAAATGAGCTCGAAATCGCTGGAGCTCAGTTACCAAGGGCTGGACCGAATCGTTCGGACCACCGCGATCCACCTTTTGGGAGCGCGGGCAGAAATCAGTGCAAAGGCGGTTCGAGTTCCTCTCAAACTGTCTCCTGGCGAAGAGGTCGAGTTTCACCTGTCAATCGTCTGTACTCCGGGTGACGCCCCCGCTCAGACAACCTACCAGAGTGCGTGCGTGGCTCTCGAGCGCTCCGTCGAACGTGACGAAGGGGCGGGTTGCCAAATCTACACCTCCAACGAACAGTTCAATGATTGGGTAAATCGGTCTAGCGCGGATCTGCGCATGCTAACCGCTGAGACGGAGTATGGACCTTACCCTTATGCCGGAGTGCCTTGGTACAGTACTCCGTTCGGACGTGACGGCATCATTACGGCGCTCCAGGAGCTCTGGGTTAAGCCGGCCTCAGCCGCCGGAGTACTGCGATTCCTTGCGGCCAACCAGGCGACAGATGAAGACCGCGAACGCGACGCCGAGCCGGGCAAAATTGTGCACGAGATTCGCGGAGGCGAAATGGCGGCGCTTGGCGAGATACCCTTTCGACAGTACTACGGCAGCATTGACTCGACCCCGCTGTTTTTGATTTTGGCGGCTGCTTACTTCGAGCGAACAAATGATGAAAAGCTGGTGCGATCACTCTGGCCCCATTTTGAGAAAGCTTTGCACTGGATTGATCACTACGGCGACCGCGATGGCGATGGTTTCGTGGAGTACAGTACGCTCTCCAAACGGGGATTAGCGCAGCAAGGCTGGAAGGATTCCCAGGACTCCGTTTTTCTGGCCGACGGTGAGCTGGCGGTGGGACCGATCGCGCTTTGCGAGGTTCAGGGATACGTCTATGCCGCTAAAATGGGAGCAGCCAGTTTGGCTCGATCACTGGGCAAGCATGATCTCGCCCACGTCCTGCGTAAACAGGCCGAAGGCTTGAAAGAACGCTTTCACCAGGCTTTCTGGTGCGAGGAAATCGGCCTTTACGCTCTCGCCTTGGACGGTCAAAAGAGGCAATGCCGGGTTCGCAGCTCGAACGCGGGTCAGTGCCTTTTCACCGGAATTGCCAGCGACGAGGCGGCCGGTCGAATCATCGAGGAATGCGGAAAAGAGGATTTTTTTAACGGGTGGGGGATCCGTACGATCGCCCGGGGGCAGCCCCGGTATAATCCGATGTCTTACCATAACGGATCGGTCTGGCCCCACGATAACTCGCTGATTGCCTTCGGCTTGGCCCGGCGGGCAGACAAGCGCCTGGCTTGCAAGATCCTCACCGGTCTCTTTGACGCCTCGATCGCGATCGAGTTGCACCGTCTACCAGAGCTTTTCTGCGGTTTCGCCAGGCGCCCGAAGAAAGCGCCGACCCTCTATCCAGTGGCCTGTTCACCGCAAGCCTGGGCGGCGGGATCCATTTTCCTGATTCTGCAGGCTTGCCTGGGGCTTTCAATCTCCGCCGCAGACGCTCGGCTCTCTTTTCACTACCCTGACCTCCCGGAGTCGCTTCCCCAGGTAAAACTCACAAATTTGTCTGTGGGCGATGGCTGTGTCGATCTGGAGATCACCAGGACTCATCAGCTCGTGAGTGTGGGGATCGCCCGTCGGGAAGGCAGCGTCGAGGTCGTTCAGGTGCAGTGAAGAAAAGTCGCGCGTAGGGAGTAGCGCGGACGGCCTCGTCCGTACCAGGTAACGCCGGCATCCTGCGGTTCGAAAAGCTGACAAGCTGGAAGCTTATCCTACCTTGAAGTCCGACACGTCCCCACTCGCTACTCGCCACTCGCCACTGGCTCCCCTCGCTGAATCGTTTCAATTTCTTTGGAAAAGTTCGGAATTCGTCCTAGGATCTTCTGTTGTCGAAAGCCACCGAACTGCGTTTCGCCTCCAGAACCCCCAATTAGTCCAAAGCTTACCCATTCCTCGCATGGCTTACCTGATTTTATCCGAGCTGCAGAAGCATTACGACAGCTTTCACGCACTCAAAGACATCAACCTTGAGGTGGAAAAGGAGGAGTTCGTTGTCTTTGTCGGCCCCTCCGGTTGCGGCAAATCAACGCTGCTGCGTTCCATTGCAGGGCTTGAGCCGGTGACTAGCGGCACGATCTCCCTGGACGGCCGCGACATCACCGAAGTACACCCTTCCAAGCGCAATGTCGCCATGGTGTTCCAGAGTTATGCGCTCTTTCCACACCTCAACGTTTTCGAGAACATCGCGTTCGGGCTGCGCCTGCAGAATCTTTCGAAAGAAGCTATCAGGAAGCGGGTGCAGAAAGCGGCAAATCTCCTGCACCTCGAGGAATTGCTCGATCGAAAACCAAAGCAACTTTCCGGCGGTCAGCGACAGAGAGTGGCAATTGGTCGTTCGATCGTGAAACAGCCGAAGCTGTTTCTGTTCGATGAACCACTTTCCAATCTCGACGCGAAGCTGCGCGTCAGAATGCGGGTGGAGCTCCTGAATTTGCATTACGAGACGCGCAATACGGTCGTCTACGTCACTCATGACCAGGTGGAAGCGATGACCATGGCCGATCGGATCGTGATCTTACACGACGGCCGCGTTGAACAGGTTGGGTCCCCAATGGAACTCTATGATCGTCCCGCGAACAAGTTTGTCGCCGGTTTCATCGGATCGCCGCAAATGAATTTCCTGCCGGTAACGGTTGAACAGGAAACCCCGGCCGGGCTCCGTTGTAATTCGGCCGCTCTGGGCAAAGTCAGCCTTCCGATTAAACCGCGCGCTGGTTTAGATGGGAAGAGTCTCACGCTGGGGATCAGGCCGGAGCACGTTCGGTTGGAACCTGGAACGAACACCATACCGATTCCGGCGGTGGTAAATATTGTCGAGAACCTTGGCAGTGAAACCTGCATCCACGCAGCGATCGGCGATAACTCATTGTTAGTTGCTAAGGCGAGCGGCCACATGCTGCCCGAGAGGAATCATCGGTTGCAGCTGCATCTACCCGCCGAACATCTTTATCTTTTTGATGAAAGCGAACAGGCAATCCCGGTGAGCCCGGTGGAGCGTGGGATCGCTGAATCGAAGAAGCAGTAGGGAGTGTTCCGGCCTCCGTGCCGGCGCACCGCCGAATTGGTTAATAAGACAGGAGAATAGAAATGAGTGCAGTAGCGGAAAAGTTACCGAAGACCATGGCGACCGTGATGTGCCACGGCCCGGAGGATTACCGGCTGGAAGAACGTAACGTGCCAAAGGCCGGCCCCGGTGAAGTGGTGATCAAGGTCAAGAGCACTGGCATCTGTGCCAGCGATATCAAATGTTACACGGGAGCGCCGCTCTTCTGGGGAGACGAGCATCGCACCGGCTACTGCCAGGCGCCGATTACCCCGGGACACGAATTCGTCGGTGAGGTGGTCGCACTCGGCGAAGGAGCGGGGGAAAAGTACGGATTGAAAATCGGCGATCACGCGGTCAGCGAGCAGATCGTCCCCTGCTGGCAATGCCGATATTGCAAGATGGGCGCTTACTGGATGTGCCAGCCGCACGACATCTACGGTTTTCGGCAAAAGACGTTTGGCGCATGGGCGGACTACATGGTTTTTCCGGAGGGCGCATTAAACTATAAGGTCCCGGAAACGGTGCCTTGGCATCACGCGGTATTCGTTGAACCGCTCGCCTGTTCGCTTCACGCGGTCGAACGGGGCGATATCAAGTATCAGGACACTGTCGTGATCGCCGGTTGCGGTCCGCTCGGTCTCGGAATGGTAGCCGGGGCAAAACTCAAAGGGCCGGCGCGGATCATCGCGCTGGATTTGAGTGATGACCGGCTTGAGGTCGCGAAACGCACCGGAGCCGACGTTGGCATCAACCCGAAAAAAGAAGACGCTGTGCAGAAGGTCCGTGATCTAACCGACGGCTACGGTTGCGACGTTTACATCGAGGCGACGGGCGCCCCGCCAGCAGTCGAGCAGGGACTTCTCATGATCCGGAAGCTCGGCACGTTCGTCGAGTTCAGCGTGATGCGCGAAAAGGTAACAGTCGATTGGACGATCATCGGTGACACCAAGGAATTGAATGTCCATGGCTCTCATCTGGGGCCCCACTGTTATCCGGTCGCCATCCGCATGATCGAAAAACGGCTGCTGCCCATGGATGAAATCGTTACTCACCGGCTACCTCTGAGCGACTATCAGAAAGGAATTAACATGGTAATCTCCGGGTTGACCTCGGTAAAAGTTACCTTGGAGCCGTAACGTAGGAAAATGCCGGAAGGGGCCCGCACCGAGTTCGTGACGCTGGCCTTGACGATGATCTACAGGAAGTAGAACACTCCGACCGAGCCGTCATTCCGAGCGTTCGCACTGACTTCGCCAGCAACCTGCGCCGGGGGTTCATTCAAGAAAGTTGTCGCCGCGGTCGTGCTGGCAAAGTTCAGGAAGTGCCACGTCTTTACAGGAGCTAAAGGAGCCCGATGGAGACTCGCCTTTTTCGAAGCTGCATCTTTTTCAGTAATAGTATTGTTCATGGCTCAACCTTCGACACAATCCTTCATCGTTAAATACCACGTTAGCAGCAGTTTCTCGCCACCTACGCCTCGGCGCCGGTAGGGTTTACCTGATCAGCTTATCCAGCACGCAAACCAGCAGCCCGACCAACAAGTCTCTTTTCAGGCTTTCGTGTTTGTCCGCAAATTGCAGCATGTATCTGTCGATGGCCGCGCGATCGTCGAACCTTGTTGATACAAAACGAGCACGCTTCAAATCGCCTTAGGAAATGGGGCAGTCCGGGCAAAAACGCTGGGCGAAAGAGTCAGTGCGAGCCGCTGGCCGTAGTAATATTGGCCAAGGTTGAGGTGGGTTAAGTAAGGCTCGAATGAAGGGATTGTCCCGCAACCTTCTGTTCGCCCCCACTGGAAATTCTACTTCGAAGAAGTACTGGAGATAGCAGTTTGCCATTGCACCGTTAGCTCGTCTCGCACCAGGATGGAGGCGGAGGTGTGCCGATCTCCCTCGTTGGCGGCGTATGACCGGACGCCAGATCCGGCAGCGCGTGCTTCAAGAACAGCGTCCGCCAAAGCTCGTTTGACGCGATCCACGTCCGCCTTTGCCGGAAAATTGGCGTTCTCCACTGAGATGAGTCTATTCACGAGTCCAAGCTCCGCGCATGCTTTGATATCGTATGACATTGGCGGCACCGCTCGTCCAAGACGCTCTAACTCTGCCACGGTCCGCTTGGTTACTCGCGCTGCTGATTCTTTCCCCATCGCCTGAATGGTGACTTGCGCATCGTCGAGGGCCAAAATTTGATTGGCTTGATAGCCATGAGCGAGAAACCCGCCGGAAAATGCTCTTCCGACAACCAAAGCGACTACGGGATGCCCGGCTATTCGGGCAGCGGCATAGGCATCGACCGCCGCGGCGCACGCCAGAAACAGTCCCAGCTCTTCCTCCAGGCGACCGTAAGCCTGGCTTGGTACGTCAACCAGGGCGACAACCGGTCGGGGCACGTTTGACTGGGTCTTTATCACTTCCCGAACGGCCGCGGCGAGGTTCCAGGCCTCCTCAAGTCCGATCTCGCCATTACGCGCCCTGGGAAAACGGCCTTGCGAATCGGGCACTACTGCCAGGAACCGCACGTCTTCGTCATTGAGAGTAACCTCAGCCGAGAGCAAAGAAGAGCTTTGCCTATGGGGATGTCCGCCGGTCAGGGCAGAGAACCAAGTCGCACCGCGGCTGGGTTCTATCACCTCCTTCGCGGCCAGCCTGTCCGGGCCCGCAAGTGCAAGGCGCCGGCGGTAATGTTCGATCTCTTCGCTACGGTGCAAATTCCGAGGGCCATCGGCAAAAATCGTGGCCAATACTGATCGAAGCTCGATAACATCGTCCTCGATCAACCTGTCGATCAGACCCGCGGCAAAACGAGCCTCGCCTCCGAACACCGACCAGATGAACGGCCGATCCGCTGAGTCCATCTCGCCAATGCCGGCCTCCTGCTCGATCACCTCCGGACCATTCAATCCGAGTCTGGCTGCGCGTGTCATGACGACATAACTGCAAAGACCGGCAGTGATCGCCATTCCTCCAAAACAGCCAACCAATCCCGCGATAACGGCCGTCACCGGGACGTAGCGACGCAGCTCAATGAGGACTCCTTGGATTTCGGCAATTACAGCCAGGCCAAGATTGGCTTCCTGGAGACGAACTCCGCCTGACTCCAGGAAAAACACCGTCTGAATACGCCGGCCGGAGCGATTCTCGTGAAGCGCCAACGCAAGCGCGGTACGGATTTTTGCGCCAGAGACCTCCCCGATGCTGCCGCCTTGAAAGCGACCTTCAACAGCGATCACCAGAGTGGGTTCGCCCTGAAGGTGGCCAAGCGCGATGACAACACCGTCGTCCGACTGGGGCACGATTCCTTGAGGAGCTAACCAGGGCGACTCCCGACGGTCGAATGGACCCAACAGCTCCCGGCAGGTTCCTTTGTCGAGTACTGTGTTAGCGCGCTCCCGGGCGGTCAGCTCAATGATCGACTCTCGGCGCATAGGCATCCAATCCGAATGGATCACTCCCTGGCGGACTCCAAGGCTTGTTCGAGGCGCAGCATCACCATTCCAGGAGTCGCTCCGCTGTCATTGATCTCGACATCCATAGCGCCTCCGAAGCGTTGTTGAAATCGCTCGAGCACGGCTTGCCAAGTCGCACCGAATCCTTCCACCGAGGTGCGAACCGTAATCTGCGCCATCGACTCTGTTGGCGGCCGTACAAGCACCTCAAGATCGCCCGAACTCACGACGCCGGAGTGACCGCTCCGGACAATCGATTTCCCGGAGGCCGGGTACTCAAACTTCAGCGTTTCCATGGTGAAAGTATTTGGCGCACAGCAGATCGGAAAAACGTGCGTTGCAACCGGGGTGTGGCGTAGCACGCCCGGCCTCGGGTCTGTCGGACTTCAAGGTAGGATAAGCTTCCAGCTTGTCGGCTTTTTGAACCGGCAGGATGCCGGCGATACGTGGTACGGACGAGGCCTCGTCCGTACCCTGGGGGGTGCGCCGCTGCGTTGCGCACAATGCATTGAGGAAAAACGTGCCGGCAAGCAGATCGGCGCTTCCACCGGGGGAAAGTCGGTCTTGAGCGAGGATTCGATCGAGTTCTCGCCAGGCGCGGTCTCCAGCCGATGTGCCGATACCGCCGGCTCGCAACACCCTGGACGCGGCTTGTTGAGTGCGTCGCAGGGAACTCCAGCCTCCGCGCCGCAACAGGCAAGTATCGTCCAGCTGACTCATGAGACGTACGAGCACATTCAGATCACGCTGCCGCGCGGACATGCCGTGGAGTTGGCCGATGCGAAGAGCGGGCAAACCGCAACTGATGATGGTAGGAAAACCAGCCATGGCTTCGCCCGGAGCACCGGAGACTCTGAATCGATGCCGGGCGCTTCTGCCTGGGTAGCCAGTATTTGCGGCGAAACGGTCGGGCATTCGGGCGATCCGACCGGCGTTGCGAGCGATCGAGCGCAATGATTTGGGGACGGGATCGATCACGGCGCCAGCCAGCAATAAGCCGATAGTCCAAATCGCTCCGCGATGGCTGTTGCTTCCTCCCGTGACGGCAAGCATCTCTTGCTCGCCTGCTCGGCCCAAGGCGCCCAATTGCTCACGGAGCGCCGGCGAAAGCGGCCGCCCAGCCGCCGCCCTCGCCAGAGCAACAAAGGTCGGGTGTAACGCCTCGGCCGAAGCCATCATCAACCACAGATCCAGATCCTTATGCGAACCGGGCCCCCGTTGATCCACCAATCCGGGTTTTGGCGTCAGCAAGGCTTCATCGACTAGAGCATTCACCGCCAGATCAGCCAAACCGGCTGGGTCTACCTGGCCCAATATTTTGTCCTTCGCAGCGCCTGTAGCAAAGCGAGACGGATGCATAATCATGCAGCGTTTCAGGTTACCACGAGCGGAACTTTGCCGGCGGGTTGTAAAGGCCGTTCGACCATTCGACCAGATCTTCCACGCTCCGGGCGGCCAGCAGCGACCGCTTCGCGTCCGCCCGCCGGATCCCTAGATCTTCCGGGAGTGCCACGACACCGCGCCGGCGCAACGATCGAACTGCCTTCGAGGTAGCAGTCAACCCGACCGGACTCACTCCGGCAACCGCCGCCAAGGCGGCCCGGCGCTCCTTTTGATCGCGCGCCCTGTACAAATACGCGATTCCTTCCTCGGTGACTACGTGGGTGACGTCGTCGCCATAGATCATAACCGGGGCAATCGGCAGGCCGGTCTTTTTGCCGACTTCGACAGCATCCAGAATTTCCACAAACGAAGGCTCGCCGCCTCTCATAAACGTTTCGACTGCTTGGACCACCAGTTTCCGGCCACGGGTGATCGGGGCATCGCTTCCCGCCAGGCTCAGCCAAGCGGCGCTTGAATGACGTCGCCCGTGCGGATCGTGTCCCATGTTCGGAGCGCCGCCAAAGCCAGTCAGCCGTCCGAGAGTTACCGTCGAGGAATTGGCGTCCGAGTCCATCTGCAAGGTTGATCCAATGAACAAATCCACGCCGTATTGGCCGGCCAGTTGGCAAAGTACCCGGTTCGACCGCATGTTTCCGTCGTTTCCGATAAAAAAAATGTCCGGCCGCGCGGCGACATAGTTTTCCATGCCGATCTCGCTGCCAAAGCAATGCACGCTTTCGACCCAGCCCGACTCGATCGCCGGGATCAAGGTGGGGTGCGGGTTGAGGGCCCAGTTCCGGCATATTTTGCCTTTGAGGCCAAGGGATTCGCCGTATGTCGGCAGAAGAAGCTCGATCGCCGCCGTGTGATAGCCAATTCCGTGGTTCAGGCTGACGACCTGGTGTCTCTCATAGATGCCTCGGATGACGAGCATGCCGATGAGGATATGGAGTTCTGTAATGTGCCGAGGGTCGCGGGTGAACAGCGGTTCCAACGCGTAAGGCCGCCCTGCCCTCACGACAAGGTCCACCCAGGAGCCGGGAAGATCGATCCGCGGCAAATCGTTGGTGAGTTCGTTTACTTGTGCGATGACGATTCCGTCGTGGAACGCGGCTGCCTCGACGATCGTCGGTGTGTCCTCCGTGTTCGGTCCAGTGTATAAATTGCCGAAGCGGTCACCTTTTTCGGCGCAAACCAACGCAATTCGCGGGCTCAGATCCACGAACATGCGAGCATAAAGCTCAATATACGTGTGGATCGCACCGAGTTCGATTTGACCATCTTCGAGAAGCTGCGCGATACGCAAGCTCTGCGGGCCGGCATAGGCGAAATCGATCTTTCGCGCGATACGCCGTTCAAAAAGATCGAGATGCTCGGGGCGGCTAACGCTCGAGATCAAAAGGTGGAGATCGTGCACGATCGCCGGATCGACCTGTGCGAGTGAGCGCGACAGAAAATCGGCTTGCTTCTGGTTATTACCTTCCAAGGCTACCCGGTCACCAGGCCGCACGAGGCGTTCGAGCGCCTCTTTCAGCCGATTCGAGTCGAGAATCTTGCCATCGAGCCAAGGGGCAACGCGCGCCAGGCGTTCAACCTTTTCCCGGCGGCGCTTGTTCCAAACGATTGCCGAGGAGGGATTGCCGATGACCGATGATCGATCTCGTGAATGCGGTTCTTTGCAGGAATGAAGCGGATGCCCGGGGGATGGCGGTCGATTGTCGGGAAAACTCATTAGATTGGACCTCTTCCGATTGGCGCTTTCAAACTAGTCGCTCCACAAATAGTCGAGCTTACGTTATCCTCAGCTCAGGCGCTCTCTGTCTGAAACGATCATGATACCGTCTCGCTGGCTTTTTCAACAAACGCTGGTCGTTGTGTTGCTCAGCATACTTTCGCTCGCGCGGCCGGCCGGTGCCGAGGAAAACCCGGGCTTCCGCAAAGTCGCCCTGGTCTTGCGCCAGCGCGCGCTCCTGGAGGCAAGTCCGACAATTATCATGGCACCTGCTCAACCGCCATTTGCGCCCGTACGCCCCGCAGTGGAGTCATCATTTGACCGCTACCCTTGGAAACTGGGAATTACTACCACAGTCTTCTGGGTGGGGGAGCCGGCGAGTCCGAATAATCCGGTTAGCAACGAGCAAAGCGCTTGGGATCCTGCCTGGTTTTTCAACTATGGCGGCTACGATACACCTGACTCCATTTCGCGAAGCAATTTTGTACCGATGAATTTTCTGCCCCGCCAGAATCCGTTTTATGTCGCGCTGCCTTACAACGACGTGGAGGAGCACCGCACCAAGGTTGAAGCTCCCCTGGTCGTGCCGTGGTTTACCGACACGTTTGTGCGAGACGGCGAATCGGTTTGCAAAGGGCGTTGGCTCGCTGTTCGTCACGGCAACAGAGTTTGCTATGCGCAATGGGAAGACGTTGGACCCTTCACTACGGACGATTGGCCATACGTTTTCGGAACCGAACGCCCGCGTCCGAACCGCAATCAGGACGCCGGACTCGACGTTTCCCCGGCAGTGCGAGATTATCTGCGACTCAACGACCTCGACATTTGCGACTGGAAGTTCGTCGAGCCGCGTGCCGTTCCCCCAGGGCCGTGGTCCGTCTATGGCAACCCGAGGACCCCGCTTTTTTCCAATCTAGCAAATCGCAGTTTGTGATAAGGCAGGGAAAGTTCGGCGCGTTTTGGAGTGCGTGCGACTTGTCGCCGCTTTATGACCGCGCGGAGCGCGCCCGGCAACAAGGCCGGTCTTTTCGCTGGAGAATTCTGCACTTCGTTTGTCCGCGCTGGGCTGGGGCGCGCTTAGCGCGATTCCCAAAGCGGCGACAAGTCGCACGCACTCCAAAGAACTTCGTCCTCATTCCTCAGAAACTGGCGAGACGGGCCGTTTCACTTCGACCCGGGGACATCGGCGGCGCGAAAACCACCACACTCCGAGCAGGTCGACCGCTGGCCGCCAAAGGAAAACCCGAAGATTGTATTTCGGAATTCCCGACCGGCGTGGACGATGGTTAACAGCGATCTCTCCAATCGAGAATCCGGCAGCTTTCGCCAGCGCCGGCATAAAAGAATAGAGAGTTCGGATCGGAATAAAGGAGCTCTGTACTTCATGATGAAAGACCTTCAGGCCGCAGCCAGCATCGGAAACGCCGTCGTTGATAAAAAGGCGGCGAACGGAATTGCCGAGCTTGGAAATAAGCCGACGCGTTACACTGTCGTGTCGATTCACTCGGCGACCGATAACCATATCGTACCGTTCAAGGAGCCGCAGGGCTCTTTCGATATCACGCGGATCGTTTTGACCGTCGCCATCTAGCAACACAATATTTTTTCCTCGGGCAGAATTCATTCCCGCAAGCAGAGCACTCGCCTGTCCTCGATTTTCGGAAAGCTGGAGAACGCGGGCGGACGGCCAGTTCGCGGTTTTGCCCCGCAATTGCTCGGCGGTTGCATCGGCGCTGCCATCGTCGATCAGCACCACTTCATAGCTTTGGGTTTGGAGCTCCAGCACGTTGCGAAGCTCCTCCAGGACAGGAGCAACATTGTGCTCCTCGTTGAAGAATGGAATAACGACACTGAAATCCGGAGCCTGCATCGTTCGCAAATCATTAATGATTTGCGAGCGATGCAGGCTGTAGCAGCGGACCTTTTCGGCTACGTCGGGAAACCCTATCGGTTTTTTTGGAGAAAAGAGTTTGAAAGCAGTTTATCAGAATTCACTCATCTTAGCGTAGAACGGCGCTCAATCAGCAAGAATTCGTTCCCTTCATTGTCGACCACGTCCGCCAAAGGTTGAAACTGGGTATTCTTCCAGCTTTGATCCCGTGCAGAGTCGTCGGCGCGTTTTGCCAGCAGGACATAACGAGCGTCCGGGGGGGCCTGAGCGTTTGACTGGAAATACCTTGCTTGCGGCTCCAGATAATACCAGAACGGGCGATACTCCTTGGCGTCTATCCAGAGGACGGCATCCGGCGGGAGTTTCGCTCGAATCATGCCGGCGACCTCGCGCGCGCCATAGCTCAAGGAATTTACTTTGGGAACGATCGCGCCAGCATAAACGAGCATCGCGATCACGAAAATGGTTGCGGTAACAATGGTCTGTCTCAAAACATTGGCGGAACTATCGGAGGGATCGGGGTGCGCGCTACCGACGCTCCAACCGAGACAGCAAAGTACGACACCAGCCAGCAGAGCAGCCATGCCCGGCAGAAGCGCCCTCACCAAAAACGGAGCCGCAAGAATGGCCGCCGCCGCGAGCAATAAAAAAAACCGGTTCGTTAGTTTCCAGACCACCAAGACCTTGCGGAACCGCGAGGCATCCGGCACTTGGTTCGGGCCGTTTGTTCCGATAAGGACCTGCGCTAACAACAGACACGGAACAGGGAACAACGGATAGAGGTAGCGAGGCGAGCCGTTCGGCAAGAGCGACATGAGGATGCCTGTAATAACCATCCCAAGCCTCGCTCCGACAAACCAGGCCTCCTCCCGGCGAGCAAAGGGAAGAACGGGAGGTTTTGCTGCGCCGGAGGGATGCGCTCCCTGCCAAAGAAAGGGTAACAGTAGCGTCCAAGGCAGGAAATTCTTGAGCGTTTCGGGAAAATTCAGCAGCCAGGATTGCCAGTGAAAGTGCTGTGCTTCAGACCCGGAAGCCCGTGAAGTGAGCTGGTGAACCCAGAACTGCCAAACGCCAACCGGATCTTGTCGGTTTACAGCCAAAGAGCATGGAATTGCCCAGGCGGCGAAGAGGCCAACCACGAGCGCCAGGGCGCACCAATGAGCCGGATGAATCAAGGCGCGAAGGTCCTTCGCGAAGATCAAACTCGGAACGACTACGCCATAAAAAAAGATAAGGTGAGTTGGTCCCTTGGTGAGCATTGCCAGGGAAAGAAAAACCGCCGGCAACGTCCAAAGCTGCCAGCCGCTCTTACCGTGCATCCAGGCCGACACCCAGCAAAGAAGGCCGATCCCGGTAAACGCGACGTAAACGGCTTCCAGTTCAGCCAACCGGCCGGTTTCCAGAACAGCCAGGTTCGTCAGGAATAGAATACCGGCAAATAAGCCTCCGCGCGGCCCCAACCAATCGCCTCCGATCCGGGCCAGAGATAGCGCCAAAGCCAGGGTGGCCAGCGCGGACGGCAATCGCACCGCCCATTCTGATTGTGAATGCGTCGTCAGGAAGCTGAGGGCAATCAGCCACTGCAGTAGCGGCGGCTTTCGCAGGTAGGGAAGGTCGCCCACCCGAGGTACCAGCCAGTCGCCGGAACGCAGCATGTGAATCGCAGGCAATGCGCGGCGCGGTTCCTCGTGTTTCAGTTCGACCGATCCGAGCCCGGGCAGGTAGATACCCGCCCAGATGAGACTTGTCAGCAAGATGACCTGCAGCCAGGTGGGACACGAGATGAATCGAGAAACATTCCGTTGGATTGAAAGAGAGCCCATCAAACCGCTGCTTTCGAGAGAGGGACAGCCATCCCGCCTAGCGAGGCCGCGCCTCAGACCAACTAGTCATCGTGTAGCGAGAGAGCGCTGAGAGCGGCATGGGTTTGGGCTAAGGGGACTCGCTAGTGTTCGGCTCACAGAGAGGCTTGCCAGCCGTGGGGGTGGCGTTCGAAGACAGAGAAAAGTGTAGAAGCACTTGATTGAGCGGCCGCCTTCCGTGGTAACGATCTTCCTCAACAGTTCGATATTTGGGAAATCCTCCTCCAGGGAAGCCGGTACTCGAGTGGAATCGGAAACGAATAGCGCACCGTCTTTGGTGCCGGCTTGCTCATAACCGGGCCAGAGTAAAATCTGATTGTAGGGTGCGCTGGAGACCGGCATGAAAGTCGTTGGCTGCCCGGGTAAATAGAATGATAAGAGGGCGGCGGTCATGTATTTGTCGGCAATAACGACGTGCGCCCCGGTCTCCGTCTGGAGCGAATGGATTTGCGCGGCCAGATCATGCCAGCCGCGCGCACGATCCAGCGGATCCTTGCCGGGAGGCAAATGCAACCAGCTCGTTTGATGGAGTGCTGCTGTTTCCATAAACGCGATGGCAAGCGCGGCGGCCGCCAGCCACTTGGCCCAGGCGAACCTCGTAGCGAGGTTGT
Source organism: uncultured Verrucomicrobiae bacterium (assembly GCA_963731325.1). GTDB lineage: Bacteria > Verrucomicrobiota > Verrucomicrobiia > Chthoniobacterales > JAFAMB01 > CAVSUL01. The sequence goes on along the minus strand of CAVSUL010000002.1, from coordinate 87,149 downwards.
GCCATTTGGCTGCTAAAAGGATAAGACCACTGACGTAAGCTGCTGCGGCCCAGTTCGCCTGGCTGGTTTTCTGGAAACTGAGGAACAAATAGAACAAGAAAAGGGGCGCAAAGAGAGTTAGCAGATAGATCACCTCCGTTCGCTTGCCTTGCTTGGTCAAACCCGGCCAGCAAGCAACCAGGATCAGCATGATGAAAAGGAGTGGCGAAACAACCCCAGCTTGACCACCTAGGAAAATAAGCGCGTTGACCGCGCTAAAGTGGGCGCCCTGATCAAGCGCTCCGCGGTGGAAAAGGAAGCGGACCGTTGGCCACCCGTGGACCCAATTCCAGTAGAGGACCGGCAGCAGGCAGAGGCCGGCCACGAGGATCATTGTCCAAAAGGTGCGGCGACCCAGATGCCGCCGGCTGTCAGGATGCAAGGTGCAAAAAAGCGTGAAAGAGATCAGTTGAAAAGCGCCGGTATACTTTGACAGCATCCCGAGGCCGACCAAAGCCCCGGTAAGAGCCCAGGGTCCAAGCCGCTGGCTGCCTTTCGCCCACCAGAAGGTCAGTGCTGCCAACGTCCAGAAGAAGATATACGGCGTGTCGACTGTCATGAGGATCGCGCCTACGGCAAATAGAGGAGTAATCCCAGCTAAGAGCAGCGCCCACAGCGCCACCTGTCGTGAAAAGAGGCGTCTGGCTAACAAATAAATTCCGAGGCCGGTCGCTGCCGAAAGGAGGACGGCAAAAAAACGAATTCCGAGGACAGTTTGCCCAAACAGGGATGTGCCGGCCGCGATCAACCAGGCAATTACCGGGCCCTTGTCGAGATAACAAATATCGAGTCGCCTGGACCACAGCCAATAATAAGCTTCGTCTCCGACCAATTCGAGGCGGGTGCTGTACCACAATTGACAGACGATGAACGCCAGGATAGCGACGATTACCCAGAAGAAGTGAGAGCGAAGCAAGCTGGCTATTTTCATTCAAATGATCCGAGAACGCCCGACACCCGTTGCCCGCCTTTCTCTCGCAGGGTCCAAGCAAAAATAAAGATTGTCAGCGACAACGCGGCAATTGGCTGAAGGGCGTGCAGCTCGATGTTACGCCGAACGGCTGGAACCCAGGCATTGAGTGCTTCCGCTCCGATAAAGAACAGGTAAGTTGCCAGAAACCAAGCACCGAAGGCTAGCGACCCGCGTTCTGACCGGTGAATCGACTCCCAGATTGCCGCACCGACAAAGGCGAGGAGAGGACCGAGGAAAACGTAAGTTGCCAATTCCGTCGACGGGCCAAACAGAACAATCCAAAGACAACCCAGCGCAAAAGCGGACCACACCAGTTTCCTCGTTTTCCAACGGGCAATCTGACGAGCCCACCAGCAAAATGCGGCAAGACCGACCCCGGTCAAAACCTGCAATCCGGAGTAAAGCGTCAGTGTAATCGGGATCCGCGTCAGCCGCAGCAATAACCAGAAATCGCGCCAGGTGCCAAGATCTCCGAGAACCCTGCGCTGATCGGAGCGAAGGCACTCAAACCATGCGTAATACTGCTTCAGAACATATGCCGGCTGTTGCAGGACCAGCGAAAGCAGCCACAACCCAAGAAGAGAGAGCAGCAATCTCGGACCAAACTGGCGGGGATAGACCACCACCAGCAATAACCCGATGGCTAGCGGATAGATTTTAAAGAACCCGGCCAAGGCCATCAGCAATGCGCCGAGGGCCCAACTTTGGCTTTCCACCGCCAGGCAGGCGCCAAGGATGAGCCCGATGACCAGTAAGCTGGCCTGCCCGTTGTTGAGATTGCCCAGCGACGCCGGCAGCAGCAACAGCATCGCCACGGGAAATCTTTCCGGCGAAATCAGGTTTTTTCCGAAATGTCGAAGCCAAAGGACAAAAGTGGAAAGATAAACGCCAAGGGTGATGAGCCGCCACAGGGCGCCCCCAACCGATTCAGGCAAGAAAGCAAAAGGCGAGAAGAGAGCGGCAGCCAGAGGGCTATAAAGGTATTTTCCGACGTGTGAATAAAGATCGCCGCCAGTCAGCCACGATTGCCCGGCGTCCCGGAAAACGCCGAAAACGCTGTTTCGTTGAGGAGCGGCCATCGCCCGTCCGAGGACGCCGGCAATAGCAAGGGCCCAGAGCGCCCAGGCAACTGTTCCCAGACGTGCCGCGGTCCAGCGGGGTTTGGGAGAAGCGTAGGCGATTGATTGCATTGGGAATTCTGAGCGGCTACCGGAGAAGGAAGCCGGCTGAGACTATAAAAACGGGACCATAGATGACTCCCGCCCGAACACAACCTTTTCCCTGGGCTGGCGGGTCCGGCACGTCGTGGAGAAAGCGGCGACAAGTAGCGCACTCCAAGGTTGCGAGGCGCGAGCAGGAAGCGAAACTTTGATATGCTGATGTCGCGGCCCTCAATGATCTCCGACGATGACAAACGAAAAATCATTATCGGAGTTCTCATCGCGATGTTCCTGGCGGCGCTGGACCAGACGATCGTCGCTCCGGCGTTGCCAACCATAGGGGCGAGCCTCGGCAATCTTGAATATCTGCCGTGGATTATTACCGCCTATTTGGTAACCGCCACCGCCGTGACTCCGCTGTATGGGAAACTAGCCGATGTTCGCGGACGCCGGGCGATTCTATTCAGCGCTATCGGGATTTTCATGGCCGGATCTCTGGTTTGCGCACTCTCGCCGAGTTTGCTGGTGCTGATCGTGGGCAGGGTTCTCCAAGGGTTAGGCGGGGGTGGTCTCATGGCGCTCGCGCAGACCGTCATCGGTGACCTGGTGCCGCCTCGGGAACGTGGCCGCTACCAGGGTTACATCGCTACGGTCTGGGTTGCGGCCAGCATTGCCGGACCGGTATTCGGCGGCTTTTTTGCGGAACACCTCCATTGGTCGGTGATCTTCTGGATCAATGTTCCACTCGGTTTCTTCGCCATCGCGATGACGAGCGAGCCGTTGCGGCGATTGCCTAGCGACGTTCGTTGCCATCAATTCGATCTACAGGGCGCCGGCTTGATCATAGTGGCCACGACCGCGCTGATGCTGAGCCTAACCTGGGGCGGCGCGCGATTTGCCTGGAATTCCGCAGTTATCCTCGGGCTGCTGGCGTTGACCATAGCGACCGGACTGGCCTTTGTTTTCCATCTTGGCCGCGTCGCTGAGCCGCTGCTACCCTTGGCGGTATTGCGAAATTCGGTGGTGGCTGCCGCCACGCTATCGGTCTTCTTCGCCATGGCGGCGTACATCGGAATCTCGGCTTACCTGCCAGCCTTTTTTCAGAACGCACTCGGGCGCGACCCGGCGGAAGCGGGGTTCTGGCTGGTCCCGATGATGATTGGCACGGTCACTGGGGCAACCGTGACCGGAAGACTCATGGTGAAGCTCGACCGATACAAATTCATGGGCTTGGTCGGGCTAGGTGTCAGCGCCGTCGCGTTTTTCGTCCTCTCGTTTTTCGCGACGCGGCCCCGGTTGCTGCTCATCGAACCGCTGCTCGTGCTGGCCGGCCTGGGAGTTGGTGCTCTTTTTCCGATCACCACGACCTGTGTGCAGAACGCCGTAGACTTGGAGCATCTCGGTGTCGCTACCGGCGCGCTCTCCTTCCTTCGGCAGCTCGGAAGCGCGATCGGTGTATCCGTCTTAGGCGCGGTTTGTTTGCACGGCGCCAAACCGGGTGGCGCCGCATCGGATCCGGGAAGCCTCGAATCGTTGGCCCACCTCAAACACTCGTTCGGCTGGGTGTTCCTGACCTGCGCTTTCCTGGTTTGTGTTGCCCTCGCCAGCTTCAGTCTGATGAGGGAATTGCCCTTGCAAACGAACCTGCAGCGCAGCCGGACGCGTCACCCCGTCGTCGCCGAGTAGCCGCGCCGACAAACTGCGGTTTATTCCCCGAGCGAAAATGATAGCGTTTCGCGTCACGGCGCAGGAGAGTGCGCAGATGGAGTATTCCAGTTTTATCCAGAGTATTTTAGAAGGGGCGAAGCTACCGCGATTCACGCTGGTAGATCCCCGTCCGCAGCCAGAATTGATTAAGCAGGTCGAAGCCGCTTCCGACGCGCAGTTTGGGCAAGTCAGCCCTGCTTCGGCGGCGTGCCTTCGCAGTCTTTTGTTTCTGGCCGCCGGCGATCTTGATCGCGCGCACGTTATCGTGCAGGAACTAAACTCAAGTAACGCATCGTATATCCACGGGATGATCCATCGGATCGAGGGAGATTTCGGAAACGCGCGCTACTGGTTTCACCGGGCCCGGATCCATCCTACCGCACCCGAGATGTATCGGCGAGCTTCCGCGAACAGTTTGACGATCGCGAGCCATCCAGTCTGGGATCCCGATCGAGTGACTGACCTGGCGGAACGCGCACGCCAGACCCGGCCCAGTGAAGAGCTGCGGGCGATCTTAACGGTCGAGTTCGAAGTCCTGCTTGAGCACTTGTCCGATCCGCAGAACGACGAGGTGTCGTGAAGACAGTTTGGCGGGTGGTAGGGCGCAGAGATCCCATCGTTCGATAAGTCCTATGAGTCCCATGGGTCTTATGGGTCTTATTATAGGGGGCGCAGACGACGGCAATCTGGGCTTGCCATCGAGCATGCCCTTAGCAGAATGCGTGGCAGTCTTTTCCTTTTTAGAATGGAGCCGACCGCCTTTCAGATCGATGCGCACGGACGTTTTTTTGTATCTTTACTCGTTGCGGGGATCGTTTTCGTCGTCTTACAGAGCCGCGTCCAGTTTCCAGTGCAGGCCATTCTTTCCTGGAATGGATTTGCGATGACCGGTATCATTTTGGCCTGGCTCCGAATAATATTCTCCGATGCCCGGACCGCAGTTCGAACGGCAAGGCTCCAGGATACCGGAAGAACGGTCCTTTTCTTAATCGTTATCGTCGCGGCAGTAGCCAGCTTGGTGGCGGTGATCATCTTGCTGAGTACCGCCAAAGGGTTGCATCGGGGGGCGCTCTCCGAACATATCGTTATCGCGTGTCTTACGGTACTGTCATCGTGGGTGTTTATTCACACCATCTTTGCGCTGCACTACGCCCATGCCTACTATCGCGAGAGCGGCAATGATCCGGACGGCGGCAACGGCACCGGGCTCGATTTTCCCAAGGAGGACTATCCGGATTACCTGGACTTCGCTTATTTCTCTTTCGTTATCGGAATGACATTTCAGGTGTCGGACGTCCAGGTTACTTCCGGTCGCATTCGGCGCATGGTTTTGATCCACGGTTTGCTATCGTTCGCGTTTAACACCGTGATTCTCGCCCTGGCGATCAATATTGCCTCTGGTCTATTCGGATCGTGAGAGCGCAATTGGGCAATTGGGCCGCAGGCTGAATCAGTTTGCTGCGAGTTGACCGGTTCTCCTTCAGTGGTCCTCATGCTCAAGTAAACTTGACGACCATGCGCCTCCAGACTAGGGGCGGTTGTATGAAAGCTGCGCTCATCAGTCTTGCCGTTTGCTGCTCGATCCCTTCCGTTTTCGGAGAGATCGTGACCAGGACGGTGGATTATCAACAGGGAGATACTCAGTTGCAGGGATTTCTGGCCTATGACGATGCCAAGACCGCTGAGAACAAATTGCCCGGGATTGTGCTGATGCACGAATGGTGGGGCGTGAATGACTTCATGCGTGGACGGGCCGTCGCGCTGGCCAAGCTAGGGTATGTCGCGTTTGTTGCCGATCTTTACGGAGGCGGCCAATCCACAACCGATCCCCAGAAAGCGAAAGAATTGTCGAGCAAGCTGTATGGCAAAGAGCTTCTGGTCGAGAGAGCTCGGGCCGGCTTGGATCAGCTGATCAAGACTGGCCTGGCGGACGATTCCAAACTCGCGGCGATCGGTTTCTGCTTCGGCGGAGCCGCCGCCCAGGTATTGGCTTATTCCGGAGCGCCTTTGCGAGGAATTGTCACCTTTCATGGCGCCCTTGTTCCAGCGCCGGAGGGGATGGATGGGCGAAGCAAACCCAAGTTTCTTATCATGGAAGGAGCGCTTGATCCGAATCTGAAAAAGGAGACAGTAGACGCTTTCGTAAAATCGTTGAACGACGACAAATTCGACTACCAATACCTAAGCTACTCCGGAGCAGTTCATGCCTTCATGAACCCTGATGCTGATAAGGCGGCGGCTGCCGGTCTAAAGGGCGTGGGTTACAATCCGGAAGTTGCGGCACGGGCCTGGAACCAGATGCAGCTCTTCTTCAAGGAGATCTTCGGCTCAACGCCGAATGCCTGAAGTGCGGACCGAGGACGAAACACGGATGCAACGTTTGCCGGTTCGGCGCGGACGAATTGCGGTGCAGTGGTTTTTCCTCTGGCTGTCCGCGACCATGCTGATCGGTTGCAGTGGAGGCGGTCAGCGCCACTCGAATCGCGGAGCGAGGGGAGCAGGCGCGGCTATGACGGAAGACGCACGTTTTGCGGTGTCCAAGGCAGAACTGCGTGCCGTGATCGACCAGGGTATCACCTATTTGCAATGGCAGTTTGGTTTCAACGCAAAGCAGCCTATTCCACTGCAGAGCGTTCGCGTGGATGACGTTACCGGGCCGTCCCCGATACCGCTGGTTACCGATCAAGCGCCACAATTGAGCGGCGGAGTCTGGTCCGGTACCAGCGGGGAGATTGATCCAAAATCCTCCGCCAGTTCCTGGTTGTATGATTCAGGCGAGAGTGTGCGGTCTTTCCGCTTTACGATCACCGGCCTCGATGGGCAGACCGAAGTGCTGGACCAAGTGAGCAGATTTTCGCCGGGCGCGAAAATGGCCATCCGCCAACAATACCGCATTGATTAGAATGATGGCCAACCCTGAAACAGGCCAGGAGACGATCGGGATTGTTCCGCGGGAAATGATGTTGCGTTATTCCGGGATGGAACTGCTGGGCAGGTTTATGTGCGGTGACTTGCCTGGGCCGGCGATGAGCGAGGTAATCCCCTTCCGCCTCGTTGAGCTCGGCGAGGGGCGAGCCGTATTTACCAGCGAGCCGAGCCAGCGCTTTTATAACACCATGGGAATTTGTCACGGTGGTTATGCGATGACGCTGCTTGACACTTGTATGGGAGTGTCGATCTACACGAGACTGGGCCAGGGGATTGGATACACCACGATCGAAACCAAAGTGAATTTTGTTCGGCCGGTTACCCAGGAGACCGGACTGGTTCGAGCGGTTGGCACTGCGATTCATATCGGGCACCGGACCGGAACTGCGGAGGGGCGATTGTTAGACGCGGCGGGCAAAGTGTACGCCCACGGAACGACGACCTGCTTTCTGTTTCCGCTGGAGGAAAGATAAATGCAGCGGTGCGCAAAGCTCAGTGTGCCGGCTGAGCGCTTGCTGGCCTGGAAGTACGGACGAGGCCGGGCTGTCGGACTTCAAGGTGGGATAAGCTTCCAGCTTGTCAGCTTTTTGAACCGGCAGGATGCCGGCGCTATCTGGTACAGACAATTCCATCGGCGCTACGCGCTGAACCCCGTCCCTGCGCCGCGATTATCCAGGCATCGACCGCCGGCAGTTGCTTTGCTCGCGCCTCGCTCTTTGCCCGAATCAGATTTACGCAATCTTCCGCCGTCTCGATCGCATCCGCGCTGCCACTCTTGCTGACCAGTTCGAGGAGTTCACCAGCATGCTCTTCGTCAGAAAAATTCGCGGCGATCTCGGACAGAAAATGATTGCGTTCGGGACTGGATCGGGTTGCTAGAAGTTTTGCTAAATGCGTTTTTGCATACACCCAAACCAAATCGACGTGCTCACCATCGGTAGCCATATTCTTAAACGCATCTGTGGCCACCGACGGGGGCATTTCGCCCCTCAATGCGATATCGAGCGTGCGCTCCGCCAGTTGAGGATCCAGCGCCATTTCAAGGGCCTCATAATACATCTGCTTCCGCACCACACTGTTTGCGTCTCGGGCGCTCTGGAGAAGTTGCTCGTAAAGTGACGCCGAACTGTAGCGTCCAACAATCCGCAAAATCGCTGGCCGCAAATCGGGCGGAATCGCGTCAGCACGCTTCTGAAAATCCTGGAAACGTCGGAACGCCTCATCAATGACAGTTCGATTGCCGAAGAAACCCAGGGTCTTGATCAGCAAGGGCCGGAGTTGTCGATCGTCGTCCAGTTCTCCGCTCTTTTCGCTCCAGCCGAGACGCTGCAGGGATGGTTCGAGCAAACGCGAAACGTAGCTCTGAAAAGCTTCACGTTTAGGCTGGCCTTGTTCGAGTCGGTCTAGTTGGTCCAGAGATCTCAGAATTTCCTGCCAGACAGGAAAGCTGGTATCGTCGCGCAATTTATCAATCAGCTCGAAGTAAGAACTCGCCGGACTGCGCAGGGAGAACAGCATAGCAGCTGAGTCGCCGGCCAGGTTCAGCCGGTCCGCTTCCGACAATTGGCCTAGTCGGTTCAGAAGCTCGGTATAGAGCGCAGGCTCGTACCAAACCCGGAAGAAGCCTACTCCGCCAGCGTTTCCTTTAACCGCCCCGCCGCCGCTTGGTAGTTGGAAGTTCCCCGAAACCTTTTCCAGGACAGCGTACTTCGCGTTGCTGCCTGATGTCGTCACAATACCGACCGGCAGCGGCCAGACCGCTGTAGTCGAGTCTTCGGTGTCGAGGGTAAACTGAGCTTGCTCCAAAGTCACGACGCGTTCGCCCCCGACCGGCTGCGCGGTTATTTTGACAAGCGGAAAACCAGGCTGCTGAACCCAAAGAGAGGCCATCTCTTTAATCGGTCGCCCAGTCACCTGATCCAGCGATTCCCAGAGATCTGCCGGCGTCGCGGTTGAAAATTTCCGGCTCCGCAGAAATGCGCGGATCCCTTCTCGAAACGGCCCTTCTCCGAGGTATTTTTCGACCATACGCAAGATCTGCTGAGTTTTGTCCCGAGTCAGCTGGTCGTCCGCATCAACTGCGGCGGCCGCATTGAGATCATTCGCCGATCTCTCAATCGGCTGCGTGGTCTTGCGGGCGTCTGCCTCCATCGCCACTTGTTTTCTCTCCTCAACCGTTAACCAGGGTTTCCATTCTGGATGAAATCTTTCCGCCGCCTCCGCGGCCATGAAGGAGGCAAAGCCGTCGTCTAACCAGAGAGCGTTCCACCAGCCGATCGATACGAGGTTACCGAACCATTGGTGCGCCAACCCTTGAGCGGCCGTGCGAAAGATCTCGCGTTGGGCTGAGGCTGGGTCTTGCGCGGGATCAAAGAGAACCCGATTCTGTCCTTCCGCGATCGCGCCCCAACCGCTGGAGCCAGGGATACCATCGGGCAAAGCGATTTCGTCCAGCTTGGACAGCGGATAACGGATTCCGAAGTAGTCGTTGTAGAACGGCAGGATCTGTCGCCAAGTTTCGCCAGCATACTGGGCGAAGTCCTTTTTCCCCTCAACCGCGAAAAGCCGCACTTGGACTCCAGCAACGTTTTCTTCCGAACAGTCGAATCGGCCGCAGAAAAGCGCGATCAGGTAGCTGGCCATGGCCGGTGTCGGTTGGAAGCTCACGATCTTTTTCGGTCCGAACCGCTGTTCCACTTTGATTGGCATGTTCGAGATCGCCTGATTGTCACGCTCGGTCAGCAAGTTGATCTGGTAGGTTGCCCGGAAAGCGGGATCGTCCCAGCAAGGAAATACGCGGCGCGCGCCGGTCGTTTCCAGATGCGTCGCCAGAAGCACTCGCTCGATCGGTCCAACGTTATACTTCCAGAAAAGCAAACCGCTGGCTTGTTGCTGGAGGCGACTCTTGAAGGTGAGCGATAATCGGTAAATACCGGGCGGAAGCGGCGCCCGGGTCTCAAAGATCACCTGCTGGTCCTGGGGTTGAAAAGAAGGTGACAACGTCTCGCGCAGGGTATTGTGCTCCAACGTTGCGTTCGCTATTTCGGTTTGGACGGAGTTCAAAACGATCTGGGCGGTTGGTTCACGCACCTCGATCTCAATCTGCTCTGTTCCGGTGATCGAGAGATCCGCCAAATCCGGTTCCAAGAAAATCTGGTAGCCTCGCGGGACAATTGATTTTGGAAGAGCGGCCTTTTCCGCTTCCTGTTCCGACCAGACGGGCTGCAACAAAACCAAAAGATAGAGAAAAGACCAGAGTCGTACCATGAGCGAAGGGAAGAATAAGTGGCCATTTTCGCCGGTGGGCAACGGAAAACCGCCGGCAGGATCGCGGCATTTTCCTTGCGCAGCATGCCGCGGTGGTCAATTCGTATGTCTCCTGATGTCTGCTGCAACTGAGTACACCGAGGGCCTGAATCAAAAGATTCTCGCGGTTTCTGAAGACACTATCCAGGGTTTCAGCAAGGAACCATTTCTGGAAATTGCGCGCGCGGCGGGTCTGGAGGAGGATCTGGTGCTGGAACGAATCAAGCTCATGCTCAGGGCCGGCACGATCCGTCGGGTACGGCAGACCTTGCTAACGACGAACCTGGCGCAGGGCGCCTTGGTCGCCTGGCAGGTTCCGCAAAGCCATTTGGATTCGGCGTTCGATTTCATGTTTCAACAGGACCCGTTTTCGGGACATGTTGTGATCCGATCGACCGATTTCCGCAGTCACGGGAGCGAGTTCAAGCTCTGGACAACGGTAAAAGTCCCGCAAGGATATAGTCTGGACGCGCATATTGCTCTGGTAGCCAGTCGTGTTGGGGCTTTGGCCGTGCGCATCATGCCGGCTAAGGGGATCTTTACCCTCGGGGTGGGTCACGTTCGGCGGCAGACCATCTCCCCGGGCGCCAGGGCGGCGGAACCGGCGCGCATGCTGCCGACCAGGATCGTTCAACTAAGTCCGCTCGAATGGAGGGTTTTAACCGCCCTGAAACGTGAGTTCACCGAGGACGAAATTACTTCACACCCTTGGCTGAGCCGCGCCCGCGAAATTGGTTTGCCGATTGAGACGTTCTTCGCAGTCGCGGAATCGCTGAACCAACGAAAAATCGTGGGACGCTTTTCGACCTTTCTTGAGCATGTGAAAGCGTCGGCGACCGGCGTTCGTGTCACCCGATTCAATGCCTTGTTTCACTGGGCGGTACCGGCCGGTATGGAGCAAAGAGCGGGCGCGGAAATCGGCCGGCACGAGATTCTGACCCATTGCTATTGGCGGGAGGCCGGCGCGGAGTTCGGCAATGTCAATATTATGGCGGTAGCTCACGGGACGGAGAAGCAACGATTGCTCGATCACAAGGCGGCGATGGATAAACATCTGGCGGCTTGCGGAATCCCTGTTTCGTATACAAACGTTTTCTGGGGGGGGCGATCCGAAATCAAACCTTCCGAAATCTCTCCAGTCATTTACGGAGGCTGGTTGAAGTCGATGGTCTGAATAGTAGCGAGTAGCGAGTGGCGAGTGGCGAGTAAAGTTCTCTTCAACTCCTTTCGGCTTTGCGCGGCTACGCAGGACCGGAGCACGTCTCGCCGCGCGCCACTCGCCACTCGCCACCACCTAAATTGCCTTCTCGCCAGTTTCGTCCGTTCTGATTCGGATCGCTTCTTCGATCGGATAAACAAACACTTTTCCGTCGCCTATTTTCCCTGTCTTCGCCGCTTTGACGATCGCGGTGGTCGCGTTTTCAACCAGGCTATCTCCCAGCACAACCTCCACTTTGATCTTTGGAAGGAAATCAACCGTGTATTCGCTTCCCCGGTAAATTTCGGTGTGTCCCTTTTGCCGGCCAAAACCCTTCACCTCGGTGACGGTCATTCCCTCGATACCGAGATCCGCTAATGCTTCTTTCACCTCTTCCAATTTGAAGGGCTTAATGACTGCTTCGATTTTTTTCATTTGCTTTGCGCGCTAGCGGTCCACTGACGGAGCGTATTGTTGGAGCAAGTTTGAGCGAGATTAACGGTTCTGGCGAGGAGCATTAGCTGATATAAGCTTCTTCGCCGTGCTCGGAAAGGTCGAGGCCGTTGGTTTCCGTTTCCGCGCTGGCACGCAAGCCGATGGTGAGTTTGAGTACCATGGCAATGACCGCACTCGCGACGATCGCCAAAACCAGGGTAACCACCACCGCGGCGCATTGCGACAAGAACAAAGAGTGGAGCAGGTCGTCTTTGAGATTGGCGTTGATTTCCTTGGTCGCCAGGATGCCGGTCAACAGAGCTCCGGTCGTGCCGCCGATCGCATGTACGCCGAAGGTGTCCAAGGCGTCATCGTAACCCAGGGCCGGCTTCAGCATCGACACCGCAAAATAGGGTAAGACGGCGGCTACCACTCCAAGAAAAACCGCTCCGGTCGGGCTGACAAAACCGCACGCCGGAGTGATAACGACCAGTCCGGCCACCGCGCCTGTACAGAAACCGAGCACACTCGCTTTGCCGCGGAGGGTTTTTTCCAACACACCCCAGGTAAACGCGGCGACCGCCGTGGCCAGCGTTGTGTTCGTGAAGGCGCTCGCTGCAATGACGTCCGCTCCCACTGCGCTGCCGGCGTTGAATCCGTACCAGCCAACCCAAAGCATACCAGTACCGATCATGCACAGGACCAGACTGTGTGGAGGCATAGGCTCTCTCTTAAAGCCGAGACGCGGACCGAGAATCAGACACAGCACCAGGGCACTCCAACCCGAGGTCATGTGCACCACAGTTCCCCCCGCGAAGTCGATCGCTTTGATCGTCGAGTTTGAGTTCCAGATTCCGTTCATGAAACCGGTGATTCCCCAGACCATGTGAGCCATTGGAAAGTACACGAGAAACATCCAGCAAGTGATGAAGCAGATCACAGCCGTAAATTTCATTCGCTCGGCAATCGCTCCCACGATCAGCGCCGGCGTAATGATGGCGAACATGAGCTGGAACATTGCGTAAACGTTCTGCGATACCCAGAAAGCATAGTCGGTGTTGGGAGCAGAAGTGACTCCATGGAAAAAGAAGTATTCCGAACCGCCAAAAAATGGGTTTGAGAAATTTCGGCCAAAAACCAGGCTATAGCCGAAAGCCCACCAGAGAATGGTGACAAGTCCGGCGATGCCCATGCACTGGGCCAGTACCGAAAGGGCGTTCTTGCGGCGGACAAGACCGCCGTAGAACAGCGCGAGACCAGGTAAAGTCATGAAGAGCACAAGCGCCGAGGAAGTCATCATCCAGGCGTTGTGCCCCGGTCCCGGCACTCCCGGCAATGTCTTGGTACCGTCAGTGTTATTGATGTAAGCCTCCAGACTCGCAACCCGATCTTCCAACGAAGCCGCGGGTTGATTTGGCTTTTCAACGACCGCCGGCGGGGAGGGAGCCGCTGATTGAGCGAGCGCCGCGACGGGTATCGCGCTGGCAGCGATTGTCACGATGCCGGTGAGAACGAGCATCCGGATGGAGGTGGGCTTCAGGGACATAGGAGGGAGGGTGGATTGTTTTCTGAAGTAAGCGTCCTGTTTAAGGGTCATTTGTGGTTGACCGAACTCAGGCGACAACAGACAGCGCCGAGGGAGCACCTTGCATACCATACTGACCGTTTTCTGAGAAGAGCGATCATTGAGGAAACCACTGACCGGACCACCCACACCCGACTTCTGGTTACGACCAGCTGCTCGAATCCGCGATCGAGGTGCTAAGGCAAGCTTCTCGCGGAATCCGGTTCATGGCAGTACCCAAAAGCATAAAAACCAACACCATGATTAGAAAAAGCCAATTTCACAGGATCGACATCATTGCGGGTTCGACAAGGCCATGACAAGCTGGAAGCTTGTGCTACGGCTCCGGTCCGCGCCCTCGGGTTGACGCTCGAAGCGATTGACATTACAGGAATGGGCCAATCGCCTAGCCAGGAAAAGCTTGTTTCCGGCCGATCTGCACGGTTAGCTTAGCGGTAGAGCGACTGGTTTACACCCAGTAGGTCGGGGGTTCGATTCCCTCACCGTGCACCATTCCGGATTTGTCCCAAGCGATCGATGACCGCTCTTCAAGCAGTTAAGACAATTTTGGTACTGGCGGGCTTATTCCTTTTCGGGGCGTGCGCTGCAACCGATACCGGGAAACAGGACGATCCGGTGGTTTTTGGCTCCGCGAGCGGAGCGAATGGCGGCGGTGGTGTCACGAGCGGAATGAGCTTACACTGGTAATTCTTTCAGCGTCTCAATCTGTATGAGCGATCTGACACCCGAAGAGGAAAAGCAGCTTGCTACGGCAATTCAGAATTCCGCAGACGCCCGGAAAGAATACGTAAGAGCTTTAAGAACCCGCAACCCTGATTTGGAATATTTTATGGGTGAACTGGAGAAGACTTCCGAGACCGAGCAGTCATTGATTGTCGAGCTAGTCGAGAAGCACGGAATTGAGCCCGAATCGCTGCGACCTTTGTGGCCAGGATGGCACTATTCGGGCGATTGAATGCGGCTGCGAACGCTCGCGGTGTTCGCCGCTCGAGTTGATCACCCGGTGCCGGTATCGAAGGCCGCTCGCTCACTTCACTCTCGTGCGGCGAGCGCGTGGGTACCAGCGGGAGAGCAAACTCGGTGAAACTCCGCACCAGTACAGCAGTTGAAGAAGCGTCCAATGCAGCCACACCAGCGCGAAATTACGTTGCTCAAATCGGCGTGAGGAGGTTACGATCCGGCAATCCAAATGGACGAAACGGCCAACTCGACGCAAACGCCGGAGCAAGTCCAAATCTTCGAAAAGCGGGAGGGGATGGAAGCCTCCAACCTGGTAATAGACGTCTCGCCTGACAAAGATTCCGGAATCGCCGTAGCATAGACCCAAGATGCGCAAGAGCGGGTAGATGGCAGTAAGTTGCCTGGCAGCCCGCGACGGGCCATCGAACAACAGTCCGAAATTGCCGCCGACTGTAAATTTCGCTTCAAGACTTTTACGGATCGGCTCCAAGGCATGTGACGGAGGAGTGGTATCAGCATGAAGGAACCAGAGGACTTCCCCCGTTGATTCAAGAGCTCCGATATGCATTTGCAAGCCTCGTCCCAGCGGCGCCTCCCGAACTGGAACGTTTTGCGCAGAAGCGAGCGGAACCGTTTGATCGGTACTGCCGCCATCGACCACGATGATCTCCTTTTCGCCCGAGAGTCGCTGGAGACTGCGAATGGTCTCTACGATATCAGCTTCTTCATTGAACGTAGGTACGATGATGCTGACGCGCATAGCAAAGGCTATCCTCAAGGACCAGATCGATAATACGATTTCTCGTTAGAGAAAGAATTTTTCCGGGGTAGCGCAATCTCATCGTGAGTTTGCGCATAATGAAGAAGCCTGGTTGCGGAATCCCTCGCACACGCAGGAAGCCAAAGTTAAGGAGGCAGAGCGCATGCAGATCAATCCCTGGCAAGCTTTTTATGAATTCACCCAGCGCATTCCTTCCCGAGCTGGAAAATCTGGCTATCCAGGGCGATATTCCAGTGGCAGGTACTCCAAGATATGTTTCGAAAATCGATGACCTGGATTTTTTCGCTCCTGGTTTTCGCTGGGACGGCCGAAGCCCAAACGCGCGTGATTGTTCCGTCGGTACCGGCAACGGTCGCAACGCAGGCTCCAATCCGGATCCAGGTCCCGCGCGTCCAGATCGCTCCGATCGTGCCGCCGACTCTCTATTCCGGCTATCCGAACGGCTATGTGCCCTACAACCAACGCTTGCTGAACCCCGCTTTGACGCCTCCGAGCAGTATCCTGCTGCAGCCGGCCGCGCCGGTAAGGGCATTGCCCAATCCTTTGCGGCTAGGCGCGACAAACCCCGCTCCACGGTTTAGTAAACAATCCGGAGAACGTTTTAATACGCAGTACAGCAACGAACTGGTTCGTTCTGTCCAGTCGGAGTTGCGGCGGCGCGGCTACTACGCGGGTGCGGTGGACGGAATTTTCGGCCCGGCGAGCCAGAGTGCTTTGCAACAATACCAAGCGGAACTCGGAAGGACGCCCAACGGGCAGATCGATCAAGGCACGCTCGCGACGCTGGGGATCATTCGTTAAGCAGGCTCTGTCTTGACGTGCCTGCCCCGGGGCTAGGACTGACTTGTAGGACTCATGGGACCGATCGGCCCGTGAAAAGCTCGATAAATCTCCTTGGCCTTCTCGACGTCACGGCCAATTTGGACCCTCAATTTCTCGAGGTCATCGAACTTCGTTTCCGAGCGGAGGTATTCGAGGAAGCAGACCTCGACAACAGCGCCGTAGATCTCCTGATCGAAGTCGAAGAGATGAAGCTCGAGCAGGCGTTCCCCGGCTTGCTGAGCCACGGTCGGGCGAACACCGATGTTGACGACTCCTCCATGCTGCTTCCGTCCAAGCCAGGCGGCAACGGCGTAAACACCGTTCGGCGGGAACTGTTCGTTATGCGTGCTGAGGTTAGCCGTCGGAAATCCGAGTTTCCGTCCCAGGCGCATTCCAGGTGAAACCGTTCCCAGGATGGTAAATGGTCTTCCCAGAAATCGGGCTGCTTCTGCAAAGTTGCCAACCTCGATCGCGGACCGGATGAGCGTGCTACTCACCACCTGGTTTCCGATCACAACGGGTTTAACGCTCGTCAAGACGAAGCCAGACTGTTTCGCCAGTCGGCCGAGCAATTCGACCGTTCCGGAACGATTCGCGCCAAAGGTCCATCCCTCTCCGACGCAAATCTGGCGAAGATCATGGGCTGCGGTGACCAAACGCCCAATAAACGTTGTCGGATCGGTCCGCGAAAACTCCAGCGTAAAATCCTGGATCAGCAAAGCGCCGATACCGAGCCTCTTCAGAAGAAGGGTCTGGTGTTGCGTCGAGGTAAGCAGGCGAGGCGCTTTTTCCGGCCGCAGAATTTTAACGGGGTGCGGGGAAAACGTCAGTACGACCGAAGTGCCGCCGGAGTCCCGGGCACCTTGAATCGCTTCTTGAATGACGGCCTGATGACCAAGATGAATGCCATCGAAAACACCGGCAGCCAGATGGACGGGTCCCTCGAGGGATCGGAGTTCTTCGATTGTGCGAAGGATCTTCATCTGACCGTTCGACTGGGTCGCGGGTTACGCTCCGCGTAGGCGGGACACATCCGGCAAAGAGAGAATTCTCTGGCCGATCTGATCGAAAGACAGGCTCTTGAGTTCACTGATCGTCGTGGCGTTCTCGATGCCGAAACGTCCGGATTTGGTTCGGCGCAAACTCGACAGGTGTGCTCCGCAACCCAGCTCTTCCCCAATGTCATGAGCATAGGTGCGCACATAAAAGCCTTTGCTGCAGATCACGCGAAAATCGATCTCAGCGGGGCGGATCTCGCGTATCTCATGCGCATAGACATGAACGAATCGCGGATCACGTTCAACGACCTTGCCTTCCCGGGCCAGTTTGTAGAGCGGAACTCCACCTTTCTTGATTGCCGAAACCATCGGCGGCGTCTGATAGAAATCACCATGGTACTTGAGGAAGGCGCTTTCGATCGCCAGGCGCCTCAGAGGCGGCACTTCTCTTCGCTCGGTTATTTCCCCGTCACGATCCTGCGTATTCGTAACTTCTCCCAGCTTCATCGTGCCAATGTATTCCTTGTCCTCACTCATCAGCAGGTCCTGGATCCTGGTTCCTCGGCCGACTACCACCAGGAGGAGACCGGTCGCAAACGGATCAAGCGTCCCGCAATGGCCCACCTTCTGGGTCTGCAGGCGGCTTCTGACCACCGCGACGACGTCGTGGCTGGTCATACCGCTTTCCTTGTCGACAAGCAAAAGCCCGTCAAACGGGCTGGGTGACCTCATGAATGACCTGCTCCCATACTTTGTCCGTAACCTCTGACAAACCGCCCCGGAGCCTCGCTCCAGCGGCCATCGCGTGGCCGCCTCCGCCCCAGAGTTGGCAAATGCGGTTCACATCGATCCGCGAATCTTTCGAACGCATACTCAAGCGAACTCTTTGATCCGCGAGTTCTTCCAGAAAAATAGCGACTTGAACGGTATTGATGGACCGAATGGAGTCGATGAGCCCATCGATATCCTCAGCCAGGAGAGCAAAGCGGTGTTTTTGCTCCAGACTAAGCGAGATGCTGGCGATCCGGTCATGCTCGCCGAAACGCGCGTGTTCCAACAGTTCGCCCAATAGCAGCTGCCGCCGTTTGGGATAGCTCTCATAGAGGCGGCGCGAAAGATCGGCATTATTCGCGCCGTGGGCAATCAGTTCCGCCGCGACGTTGAAAGTTTCCGCCGTCGTATTTGCGTAGCGAAACGAACCCGTATCGGTCGATATCGCCACAAAAAGCGCATTGGCGATGTCGGCATTCATCGGTAAATGTTGTTCTTGAATCAGCTCGTAGATGATCTGCCCGGTTGCCGGGGAGCGGGCATCGAGATAGTTCAGATCGCCATAGGCTGGGTTACTGGCATGGTGATCGATATTGATCCAGCAATCAGCCTGAGCGATCGCCTTCAAGGAAGAACCAAGTCGTTGTTTCGTTGCCGTGTCGAGGGCGATCGCAAGGTCGAAACTCAACGGCTCAAGCGGCGGAGCTGTGATCAGATCAGCCGAGGAAAGGAAGCGCAGGTTCTCGGGCATGCCGTCCTCATTCCAGGCAAGAACATCCTTGCCGAGTTCGCGCAAGCTGAGGGTCAAGGCAAGCTGGGAACCGACTGCGTCGCCATCGGGCCGGACGTGACTAAGAACAACGATCTTCCGGGCGGCATGCAGCGCCGACGAGATCGCCACAAAACGCGAACTCATTGCGATTCTCTGCGACGATCGAGATCTTGGATAATGTCGAGGACCCGAGCACCCCTCTCGATCGAGGCGTCCAGGCGAAAATAGAGATGTGGGGTGTATTTCAGCACCACTCTTTTGACAAGCGCGCGCTGCAGCTCAATGCGATGCTGCTCAAGCAGGGCAAGCGCCTGCGTTTTTTCCGCCGGATCACCGATCACGCTGACAAAAACTTGTCCCTGCCGCAGATCAGCCGCGATTTCGACCGCGTGGATCGTGACGAGAACCTTCGGGCTGAAGTTGACTTCTCGCGCGATCAGTTCGCTCAGCTCCCTTTTGACAACCTCGTTAACCCTTTGAAGCCGATGTTTCATAGAACCGCATTAGAAAATGCCACAGATCGGGAAGCACGGGTCAGCACTAAATCGTCAATATTCAGCCGGAATTTTCAGAGCAGGCAAGCAACAGCGCCGGCTGAATGTTGACGATTTAGTGCTGGCCCCGTTTCCGATCTACAGCTGTTGCGCAACCTTCTCCAGGTTATAGCATTCGATAATATCGCCGACCTGGTACTCGCTGAAGTCGCCGAGCTTGATCCCGCATTCGACGCCCGCCCGGACCTCTTTCACATCGTCCTGGAACCGGCGCAAAGTCGCAATGCCACCGTCGTAAATGGGTTGGCGCTTGCGCAGAACCCGGGCACGCGCGGTCCGGACAATGCGTCCATCCGAAACGTAACAACCGGCTACCCGCCCCTTGGACAGCTCAAATACCTGGCGGACCTCGGCGTGGCCCACAACGCTCTCTCGGAGCTCCGGATCGAGCATGCCCGCCATCGCTTCTTTCACCTGATCGATCAGTTCGTAGATGATGCTATAGAGCTTGATCTGGACACCTTCGCGCTTGGCGGCTGAGGCCGCCTGGTTCTCTACTTTGACGTTGAATCCGATAATCACCGCGTTCGAGGCCGTCGCCAGAAGAACATCGGATTCAGAGATCGGACCCACCGCGGCATGGATAATCTCGAGGTCGATTTTTTTGCTTTCGATTTGATTCAGCGACGCAGCGATCGCTTCCGCCGAACCTTGGGCATCGGACTTGAGGATAATCTGCAGATGTTTTTTGCTGCCTTCCAAAGAATCGAAGAGGCTCTCCAGCGTAGCTCGTTGGGGTTGGGCGAGTTTCTGGCTTCGAAGCTCGACCAGCCGCTCCTCGCTCAAAGCCCGGGCGGAACGCTCCGACTCCATCACCAGCAATTCATCGCCGGCATTGGGTAAACCCGTGAACCCGAGGACTTTTACGGGCGTTGCTGGCCCAGCTTCCTTCACGGGGCGACCCGCATCGTCGATCAGCGATTTTACTTTGCCCCAGAAGTTGCCGCAAATGAAGGCCTGTCCAACTTTCAAGGTGCCCATCCGAACAATGACTGTGGCCGTCGGGCCACGACCAGCCTCGATCTGAGCTTCGATTACTGTCGCGCGCGATGGAACGGTGGCGCATGCTTTCAGCTCCATTACTTCGGCCTGCAGCAGCATCATTTCCAGGAGGGTGTCGATCCCGGTTCCTTTCGTTGCCGAAACTGATACAACGATCGTTTGGCCGCCCCAATCTTCCGGAGTTAGTCCACGTTCCTGAAGTTGCTTTTTGACCCGGTCGACATTGGCGGAGATCAAATCGACCTTGTTGATCGCAACAATGATCGGTACCTGCGCGGCCTTGGCATGGTTGATGGCCTCAACGGTTTGCGGCATGATCCCATCGTCAGCGGCAACGACGAGGATCACAATGTCAGTCACGTTCGCACCACGGGCCCGCATTGCAGTAAATGCCTCATGACCGGGAGTATCAAGGAACGTGATACGCTGGCCGTTATGCGTCACGGTGTAGGCGCCGATATGCTGGGTGATACCGCCCGCTTCTCCGGCGGCTACGCGAGCTTTGCGAATCGCGTCCATCAACGACGTCTTCCCGTGATCGACGTGTCCCATGAAAGTGATGATTGGTGCGCGAGGCTGCAGTTCCTCCGGCGTTTCGATCAAGGGGGGAGGCGGTTCCTCGACGACCACCTCCGTTTTGTGCACTCCGGCGCCTTTTTCACGGCGCTCAACTTCAAAGACAAAACCGTGCTTGCGACAAATCGCGGCAGCCACGTCGGGTTCGATCGTGTGTCCAATTGCGGCGAAGATATTCATCTCCATCAGGTCATGAATGACCTGAAAAGGCTTTAACCCGATATGCTGGGCGAGGTCACGTACGATGATCGGCGGTTTGATGTGGACGACTTTGTCGCCATCTCCATCTGCGGCTGGCTCCGCTGCGGTTACTGGGGCTGGTGCTGGCGCCGTCGCCGGGATGGGAGGCGCTTCCAGCGGTGTGTCGGTCTCGGGGTGGCGGAGGGTCGGTCGACGAATTTTCGAAATCGGAGGCAGCACCGATCGCTGCTCGGATCGAGTGGATGTGCTCCGCCGCTCGCTCTTTTCATCGATCAGCGACACTGTCTCCGGTTTCGCCGGCACAGGGGTCGGAATTGCTTCGGGCTCCGGCGAAGGAACCGCAGCCGCCTCTCGTCGTGTACGGCTGATTGGGGGAATCGCGGACTTGGTCGAAGGCTTCGAGTCACCCGTCGGTGCCCGGCTTTTGCGCGGGGAGATCAGATCCGTCGCCGTTTTTGGGGCCGCTTCCCGCACGGGAGCCGGCTCAGCTTTGCTCGTCGTCGTCTTGGATGGTGCCTCTTTTTTGCTGCTTGAGCGTGTCGCCATGAATCTTTCTCGGTGAACTTTCCATTGCGCCAACCTCGGTTAGATGGACGCCATATTTCGGTCGTGCTCTTTCCGCGCCGCGTCATGAATGCCTTGGGCGCGCCCTATATCGACCTGGAGAATTGCGGCGATATCCTCCGGATCGACTTCGAGAATACCTTCAACGCTGTTTACTCCCGCTTGAGCAAGCGATCGAGCTGTTTCTTCGTCGATCTGGAGCGATTTCGCAAGCGAAGTAATGGCTTGAGCGATCTTTTGTTCGAAGGCCTGGGTGGCCGATTCGTCTTTCGAGATATTGATTTCCCATCCAGTGAGTCGCGACGTAAGCCGCGCGTTCTGTCCGCGGCGGCCAATCGCCAAAGACAGTTGGTCTTCATCGACTGTTACATTTACGGCGTGGCGCTCTTGATCGATCTTCAGCGACTTGATTTTCGCCGGTTTGAGAGCCTCCATGACGAACTCGCGCGGATCCTCGCTCCAGCGAATAATATCCACCTTCTCCTGATTGAGTTCCCGAACAATGTTTTTCACGCGCGAGCCGCGCATCCCGACGCAGGCACCTACCGGGTCCACCTTCTCATCCGAAGACCAGACAGCGATCTTCGTCCGGAAGCCCGCTTCCCGGGCGATCGCTTTGATCTCGACAGTTCGATCGGCGATTTCGCTCACCTCAACTTCAAACAGACGCCGGACAAAGCTGGGATGACTCCGCGATATAATGATCTCCGGACCTCGCGTGGAGTTTTCCACGGCCACCACATAGGCGCGGACCCGGTCACCGATATTGTAGTCCTCGGTCGTGACCCGTTCGCGAGCCGGCATCACCGCTTCGAACTTGCCGAGATCGATAATGACATCCGACCGTTCAAATCGCCTCACGGTGCCGCTAACAATCTCTCCGGCGCGATCCTTGAACTCGTCATAGATCATTTCCTTCTCGGCTTGCCGGATGCGCTGTAGAATCGCCTGACGGGCTGTTTGCGCGGCGATACGGCCGAAGCCTTCGGGCGTCACCTCGACCTCGATTACGTCACCGATATTGGCATCCGGCTTGACTTTTCGTGCACGGGCCAGGGGAATCTCGTCATGGATGTTCCGGACATCTTCGACCACAATCAGACTCGCTGAGGCAGTGATCTCGCCTGATCGAGGCTCTATCGTGACGCGCAAGTCGCGGGCCGGGCCAACACTTTTCTTGGCCGCGGTGAGCAGAGCACTCGATACAGCATCGAGCAGAATCTCGCGTTTGATGCCCTTCTCCCGCTCCATATAATCCAACACTGCGAGAAGATCACTGTTCATAAAAAGCAATAACGACCGAGAAGGCCGGATGCACCCCAACTTGGCGCTCCTGACCAGCTTCGGTCTTGCCGCCCAATCTAAAACTGAATGGAGGGAGCGTCAAGCTGACGCCTGTTCAGCGGGCCGTGCCGACTCGAGTGAGTTTGATTAGCCGGGAGGAAGGCGTAGCACAAGCTTCCAGCTTGTAAGGGTTTCTTATGACCGGCAAGGATGCCGATCCTTACGGCTGGCGCAGGCAGAGATCGCGTAGAACGAGCAATCATCCCGACACACCCAGAGCTCCTACAGACCTCTGAGGGGCGTTGTTGGGCCAGATTAGCGCTTTGGCCGATTCGAACAGGTTCCTCCGCGGTCGCCGTTGGAGCCCGCGTCGTTGAGGAACCACAAATTGAACCAGGCGTTATAGAGCGCGCGATCAGCGCAGGGGAAAACGATCTCTTGATCTGCCGGTTGTCGCAAATTCATAAAGTAAGACATAAAGACTCCTTTATTCTCGCCAGGACGTGAGATGAGCCGGTGTTAGGTTTCGATAGGTGTACCGCCAAGGGGACTGAAGCCATACGGAGGGTCGCCGCTTATGCGGGAGGATGGAGGAAAGAGGGGACGGAGTAACAGCTTGCGCCTTCATAGTTGACTGTTCTGTCTAGTTCCCACTAAAACGTCGAAAATCGAGTCACGCAAGAAAAAATTTACCGAACAGTCAAATTGTTTGCCAGGTTCGCGGGAGTGGTTAGTCGGAGTTTCCAGTTCAGCCAGAGACGGCTCGATTGGACTCTCCCCGCTGTGGACCGGTGAAGCCCCCGACTTCGCTCCGATCGATCCAATCGAGCCGCGTTCCCCTTTGGCGACTAACCGTTCGTTTGAGACGAACTACCGTCCAAAGAAAGCACCGGACGTGCCAATAGCGTTCATGGAGGAAGTGAGACGAGGGAGAGCGAGCGAGTGGGCCAAAGGGCGCAAGGACCGGTAGAGTGCAGACTTGCTTATCGGGCCGTTGCCGTTGGGAGATGTCTTTTCGACACGTCGCCTTTCGCCCAATCGCCATTTCGCTCACTCTTCCCCGCCTCCTGCCTCGCTGGAAGCTGGCTAATTCGAGCCACTGCCGGGAGCATTTTTGCCCTGAGTGCTCTGAGCTTGCCAGGCGGCCTTCGCCCGGGAAATCTTATCCTCCGGAATGAAATCAACCGCCGAAGCGCAAGCCCGGATCGGGGCATTACGGGAAACCATTGCCGAACATGATCGCCGATATTACCTGGAGGCTGCGCCCACGATCAGCGACCAGGAATACGATCGGCTATATCGCGATCTCCGAAAGCTGGAGGCTGAATTTCCGGATCTCGTTACGCCGGATTCGCCAACGCAGCGAATCGGGGACGCCCCTTTGGAAGGTTTTGCCCAGATCGCGCACCGGACTCCGATGTTGAGTTTGGACAACACCTATTCGGAAACGGAGGTCGGCGATTTTTTCCGGCGGCTTGAGCGATTGCTGCCCAAAATCACGGTTACGACGGTAATCGAGCCCAAAGTCGACGGGGTCGCAATTTCCTTGTTCTATCAGGATGGACGACTCATCTATGCCGCGACGCGCGGCAATGGCACAATCGGAGATGATGTTACTCAGAATGTCCGCACGATCCGGGCAATACCACTCCGTCTCCGGGATGCCGCGGGGATCGCCGCGGAGGTCCGCGGCGAGATTTTTCTGCCAAAGGATGTCTTCGCTCGCTTGAATTCGGACCGGCAGCGCTTGGGGGAGCCAACGTTTGCCAACCCGCGCAACACGGCTGCCGGCAGCTTGAAACAGCTTGATTCCCGGCTGGTTGCCGAGCGGCGGCTTAGCGCGATTTTTTATGGATTCGGTTTGGCCGAGGGCCTGACTGTCAGGACCCAGCGCGAGACGCTAGCCAAGCTAAGTGATTGGGGCCTTCCGACGCATCGGCGGGTCTGGACCGCTGATTCGGTCGAAGAGGTGATCGCGGCAATCAAGACACTGGGCTCGTTACGCCACGATTTTCCCTATGAGACCGACGGAGCAGTCGTGAAGGTCGATCGATTTGACTTGCGCGAGCGATTGGGATTTACCTCCAAGGCGCCCAGGTGGGCGATTGCCTTTAAATACCAGGCCGAACGGGTCGAGACGAATGTTCTGTCGATCGAGGTCCAGGTTGGCCGATCCGGGAAATTAACCCCGGTAGCGAACCTGCGGCCCGTATTTGTCAGCGGAACGACCGTCGCACGCGCCACCCTGCACAACGGCGAGGAGATCAAGCGAAAGGACGTTCGCGTCGGCGACTTTGTCCTGGTCGAAAAATCCGGCGAGATCATTCCGGCGGTTGTCGAGGTTTTGAGAGAAAAGAGGACCGGCCGGGAGACAGTTTTTCGAATGCCGGATCGCTGTCCGAGCTGCGGACAACCGGTGGTGCGGATGGCTGATCAGGTTGATCTGCGCTGTATCAATGTCGAGTGCCCGGAGCAGGTTCGGCGCCGCCTGGAACATTTTGCGCACAAAGGCGCCATGGATATTGAAGGCCTCGGTGAGGCAATGATCGCCCAGCTGGTCGGCCAGGGGTTGGTGAGGCGTATCGATCACATCTACGAACTCGATGCACAGAAACTCGATGGCTTGGAACGGATGGGCCCGAAAAGTGTAGCCAACTTGCTAACCGGTATTGAGGCCAGCAAAACGCGGCCGCTCTGGAGACTGATTTTCGGTCTGGGAATACTTCACGTTGGAGCGACTGCGTCACGCGAGTTGGCCGAACATTTTGGGAGTCTCGATGCCCTGCGGGCTGCCACCATCGAGGAGCTCCAAAGAGTACAGAATACTGGCGATGTTGTCGCGCAGAGCATTCATGATTGGTTTCGCAATGCGGACAATCTCGCTCTTCTCGAAGCGCTCCGTTCGCATGGCCTGAATTTTGGCAAAGGCACTGCTCCGAAACCGCTCTCAGCTCGCTTGGCCGGCACTACCTGGGTAATCACGGGGACCCTGAGCGTTTCGCGCGAGGAATTTGCAGAGACCATTCGGCAGCACGGTGGGCGCGTCAGCGCTGGTGTCAGCAAGAAAACGACTTATCTGCTCGCTGGGGAAGAGGCGGGCAGCAAGCTCGAGAAAGCCCGCCAGCTGGGGATCCAGATCATCGGGGAATCCGAGTTCCGGCAGCTGGCGGGTTTGCCATAAGCTCCTTGGAGTGCGCGCGACTTGTCGCCGCGTTGAGACCGCGCGGAGCGCATTCGTCGATCAGGCGGGTCTTTTTTGCCACAGAACCGGGCACCTCATTGGTTCGGTCGTTTGTCGGGGCCGGGCTCCGCCCGATGAAGAAAGCGGCGACAATGTCTCGCGCACTCCAAGACGCCGTCCTGCCGAATCCAATCTCTCTTGAAATCCGGCTTGTCCCCCTTTTCGGATGCGCGCCTCGCTTGACTTGCTGATCTTCCTCTACTAAGCCCTATGGCAGCAATTCGCCGGTAGCCAGTTTTTTAAGTCTGGAACACGGCCGAGTACCGCTTCCTTCCATGTCCAATCCGATCACCGTGTCCGGCCAGCCGAAGTATCGGCGGGTGATTTTGAAAATCAGTGGTGAAGCGCTTCGCGAAGCCGGCAGTCACGAGACGATCTCGCCGGACATCGTAATGAACGTGGCCCGACAGGTGCAGGAGGTTCGCGAGCTGGGCGTAGAGATCGCCGTGGTGATCGGCGGAGGAAACATCTGGCGCGGACTGGTCGCAAGTCATCGTGGGATGGATCGGACGACGGCAGATTACATGGGCATGCTTGCGACGGTGATCAATGGCATGGCGCTGCAGAGCGCATTGGAACAACTCAGCGTGCCGACCCGGCTGCAGACCGCGATTGAGATGGCCAATGTCGCTGAGCCATTCATCTTGCGGCGCGCGATCCGTCACCTGGAGCTGGGTCGGGTCGTTATTTTTGGGGCTGGCACCGGCAACCCGTTCTTTTCCACTGACACGGCAGCCGCTCTGCGGGCCAGCGAGATTCGCGCTGAAGTCATTCTGAAAGCGACAAAGGTGGATGGCATCTACGACAGTGACCCAAAGATCAACCCGGCCGCCCATCGTTATGAATTGATCTCCTACACGGAGGCTTTGACGAAACGCCTGCGGGTCATGGATGCAACGGCCTTCAGCTTGTGCATGGACAACGGCATTCCGGTCATTGTTTTCGATATGGCGCAACCGCATAATATAAAGCGGGCAATTTGCGGGGAAAAAATCGGGACCCTGGTAACCACCGAATGAACTGACCGGCGGATGTCTGACAGCGGATGATCTGATCACAGTCCAGCCTTGAGAGGAGGAGTTGGCTTATGACAATCGATGAGATTCTGTTCGAGACCGAAGAGACGATGGAAAAAAGTATGGAATACCTTACTCACGAGTTCGCTTCGGTTCGCACCGGGAAAGCTTCGCCGGCCCTCGTCGAGAATATCGATGTGGCCGCTTATGGAAGCTCTATGAAGCTCAAGCAACTGGCTTTGATCACCACGCCGGAGCCACGATTGCTGCTGGTGCAACCGTTTGACGCCAGCGTCGTGCGCGATATCGAAAAAGCATTGACTGAGTCAAAGCTTGGCATCAATCCGGCCGTTGACGGTAAATTGATTCGTTTGCCGATTCCGGAGCTTTCGGAGGAACGAAGGAAGGACTTGGTCAGGACGGCTCGCCAGATGGCTGAGGATGCCCGGGTAAGGATGCGGGCGGGGCGCCGGGCGGGAATCGACCAGGCGAAGAAATTGGAAAAAGAGGGCGGTATCACGGAGGATCAGCGCCGCGATCTCGAGGTTGAGATACAAAAATTGACGGACAAATTCGTCAAGGACATCGACGCACATCTGGCCAGCAAGGAAGCTGATATTATGAGAGTATGAAGTGGTTTGGTTTCCCTATCTTATTGGTTCTTTGTTTTGGCGATTTTTCTTTGGTTCAGGCAGCGGTCAACCCGCGTGCTACCCCTCGCTCTCCGGTGCCGTCCGTGCCACGGCCCGCGCCGGATTTCGCCTGGAGCAGTATTACCGGAAAGGTCCGCCGGTTACGCGATTTGCGGGGCCAACCGGTCGTGCTGATTTTTGCAACAACGCCACAGCAAAAAATCTTCATCCGTCAGGTTAAGGAGATCACCCGTCGCTATCGCCAGCTGGCTGCCCAGAATACTTTGTTCTTTGTCGCGTTCACTAAGGAGACCGGGTTGATCTCCAGATCGGACGTTCCGTTCGTCATATTGCCCGATCCCATGACGACGGCAGACGAATACCGAGTCGGTGATTTTGGTATAGCAATCATCGCTTCGGACGGAAACCTGGATTACGCGACCGATCGGCTGGTTCCCGGGCAACGAATCCTGGATGTAATCGTCAATTCCTACCAGCGGCAGGTCGCGAATCGCCGGCAATAGGGAGAGTAAAGAAACCGGGGCGACCGCCGGCGATCTTGGTCCGAACGATGGCCGGGGAGCCGCGACAATGGTGAAACGCTACGCTCGCATCGCGCTTTTTCAGAACCCGGCGAGCGGCGGGTGGGAAAACCGAGCACGGGATTACCTTCGGCAGCGGCTGAGCGAACTGTGCGGCGAGCTTGAGGAAATTGTGGTGATGCCAGATGTGCCGGTGACGGCGCGTGTTCAGGAACTGGCAAAGACCGGAATCAATCTGGTGGCAGTGGCCGGCGGCGACGGTACCATCCGCGAGGTGGCAACCGCGTTAGTCAGGACGGCTGTACCGGTGGCGATCGTGCCCCTGGGGACCTTCAACAATCTGGCGTTGAGCCTGGGTCTGCCCAGAACGCCAGAGGCCGTCTGCGACTTAATCGAAAAAGGTAATACGAAAAGAATCGATGTGGGCCTGGCTGATGAACGCCACTATTTTTTCGAAGCTGCCGGAGTCGGAGTTGACGCACAGTTGTTCCCGATGGGGGAGGACGTAAAACGGGGCAGACTGCGAGCACTATTGCGAGCCTTTTCGCTTGCCGCAAAGCACACCCAATTACCGGTTGAGCTCAGTTTCGATCGGCCCGTGGCCGCCGCTTACCTCGAGTCGTTTCGCGGGCAGACTTCCGTGCGTCATCGCCGGAGGCGTTTCCGAAGAAGTCGCCGGGACGTTAAACTGCGGTGTTCCTTTGTCGCGGTGGGGAATGGACCGTATTACGGAAGCAATTTTACGATCTGTCCCGGTGCCAGTCTGGACGATGGCTTACTCCGGATCGCGGTGTACCGTGACTTCAGCAAGCGCGAGCTGCTTACCCACCTGTGGTCGATCAGCCGAGGCCGATATCAGTACAGTCCGAAGTTAGAGTTGTTTGAATGCGGCACGCTGGAAGTCCGATCACGCCGGCGACTTTTTGTGCACGTCGACGGACATCCGATTGGCACGACGCCAGTCCGCTTCGGCACGATCGAACGAGGGCTGACCATCGTCGCCTAACCACTGTCGGGCCGGGTTTGTCTCCTCGTCTCGTTCGACCAGGAAGCATTTTGGAGTGCGTGCGACTTGTCGCCGCTTTGAGACCGCGTGGAGCGCGACCTTCAAACCCCGTCACTTGCTAGTGTCGTTTTGCCAATCGACAACCCATATGAGCCGTAGGGCCTATGCGAGCCTGGAAGCTTTTCGTCAGAGCACTCCGCACCTGGGTGTTCGGTCCTCCCTACAGGTCCGCGCTCCGCGCGCGAATTTCAAAGCGCCGACAAGTCGCCCGCACTCCAAACGGGCAGAGTTTCGCTTGATTTGACCCATGGGCGAGTGAACTCTTTTGATTCCATGACTCTGACCGAGAAGATATTAGCACGGGCAAGCGGAAAGAGGCAGGTAGAACCGGGCGACAACGTCTGGGTCAATACTGATGTGCTACTCACCCACGACGTTTGCGGTCCTGGCAGCATCGGAGTTTTTAAGCGCGAGTTCGGCGCATACGCCAGGGTCTGGGACCCGAACAAGATCGTGATTATTCCCGACCACTACATCTTTACCGCGGACAAGCTTTCGAACCGGAATGTCGATATCTTGCGCGACTTCGCCCGGGAACAGGGGTTGCCGTACTTTTACGATGTGATTGACGACCCGTCGGGACGCTGGCAATTCGATTCGGCCAGAGGGCAGGTCAAACGGCAGTACGGCAGCCGTTACCAGGGGGTGTGTCACGCCGCGTTGCCCCAACTGGGTCACGCCCGCCCGGGAGAAGTGCTTTTTGGCACCGATTCCCATACCTGCATGGCAGGTGCTTTTGGCGAATTCGCCTCAGGAATTGGCAACACGGATGCGGGATTCATTCTCGGTACCGGTAAGCTCCTCGTAAAAATACCGGCGACGATGCGCTTTTATCTGGAGGGTGAGTTGCCGCCCGGGGTGATGGCCAAAGATGTCATCCTCCATGTTATCGGCGATATCGGCTTCGACGGAGCGACCTATCGGGCGATGCAATGGGAAGGCCCCGGCGGTCGATCCCTCGCGATTGACGACCGCATGACGATCGCAAATATGGCAATCGAAGCAGGCGGCAAAAATGGTATTTTCCCGGCTGACAAAAAAACCTTCGAGTTCGTCGATGCGCGAACGAAAGCGCACGGTACACAGTCTCACTATGATCCGGTCGAGTTGGATGCGGATCAAAGCTTTGTCTTCGATCGGGTGTACGACCTTTCAAAATTAGAACCGACTGTCGCGATGCATCCCAATCCGGGTAATCGCGCGCTGGCCAAGGAATTGACCAAAGTGAGGCTCGATCGCGCGTACATCGGTTCTTGTACGGGAGGAAAGGCGAGTGACTTCGTGGCTTTCGCGTCGGTCGTGCGGGGTAAGCGAGTGGCGATCGAAACCTATGGAGTGCCGGCCACTTCCGACGTGGTCAACGAACTGAAGAACACGCGCTGGGAGAGTGGAACTGTCTGGGATGTGCTCGTCGATGCAGGTGTACTGATGACCGAGAATGCGTCGTGCGCGGCGTGCTTGGGAGGACCAGCCGACACCTTCGGCCGCCTGAATACCCCTCTGACCTGTATCAGCGCTACGAATCGGAATTTTCCGGGGCGCATGGGAAGCAAGGAATCCAAGGTCTTCCTGGCCAGTCCCTACACTGTAGCGGCATCAGCCTTGACTGGGCGCGTCACTGATCCCCGCGAATTTTTGAGCTGAGTGTCTTTGGTCCTGTGTCGATAGGGCGAAAATTTAGAGATTGTCTTGCAATGCCCCGGATGCCCGGTGGAGTTTGCTGTTTGGTTTTGCGATTGCACAAATCGGTAGGGCGAGAATTCATCTGAGCCTTCGGCGAAGACTCGTTCGAGCTGGACGCTGGGCAAGCCACGCGGCCAGACGGCTCAAACAAGTTCTCGCCAAGGCTCGAATGAATTTTCGCCCTACCTAACCACATTACAAACAGGATCCGATGTCTCAATTGCTAACCAGCCCAATCTTTGTCGTCGGTGATAACATCGACACCGATCAGATCATCCCTGCCCATTACCTTACCTTGGTGCCCACCATTCCGGAGGAGTACGAGAAACTGGGCTCGTACGCCATGGTTGGTCTGCCGGATGAGCTTTATCCGGAGAAATTCATCGAACCTGCCCAGAACAAAACACAATTCCAGATCGTTATCGCCGGTCGCAATTTTGGTTGTGGCAGTTCTCGGGAGCATGCTCCAGTCGCCTTGGGAGCCGCTGGAGTGAAAGCGGTTATCGCGGAGTCCTATGCTCGCATCTTTTTCCGAAATAGCGTCGCGACCGGCGAATTGTATCCTTACGAATCGCGGGAGCGTTTGGTCGATCGGGTGAGAACCGGGGACGTCGGCACTCTCGATTTCGACGCGGATACGTTCGAGGTGAACGGTCAAAAATATGCTTTGAAACCCATGGGCGACGTTCGCCCGGTGATTGAAGCGGGAGGACTGTTCAACTACGCGCGTCAGACCGGAATGATTCCGAGATGAAGATCTCGGTGATTACCCCGTGTTTGAATCGTCGAGACCTGATCGCTGAGACTGTGGAGAGTGTCCTGGCGCAGAATTACCCCGACTTTGAGCACTGGATCATCGATGGCGGATCTACGGACGGGACGTTAGATCTTCTTCGCAATTATTCTCACCTGAAGGTCGTCTCGGAGCCTGATCGGGGGGTTTACGACGCTCTGAATAAGGGATTGCACTTGGCGTCCGGAGAAATCATCGCCCTGCTCAATAGCGATGATTTGTTTCCCTTGGGTGCTTTCAATCTGTGCACCGAACTTTTCCGGAACTCGGTCGGCACCATGATTGTTTCGGGAGGTTGTCAGATTTTCCGGCGCGACCAGGACGGCCGGGAGACCGAACTTCATCGCTATGAAGATCCTCGCCGATACCAACTTTCTCTGCGCAACGTCGCGATTGGCCTCCCCATCATCAACGCGCGTTTCTTTCGCCGAAAAGTTTTTGATCGGATTGGAGATTTCGATCTCAATTATGCCATCGCCGCTGATCGGGACTTTCTGCTTCGAGTGGCCCGACAAAATATTCCGGATGCGCCGGTCCCGCGCATTCTCTACCGGTATCGCTGGCATGCGGGCTCGTTGACCATGAACGCGGGCACCGACACCTTGCTGCAAGGGATGAGCGATGGACTGGCAATCATTGAGCGGCTGCGGGTCGATCCGAAATTGACCCGCGACGAGCGCGCCGTGTTAGCGCGCTGGCGACGAGAGTGTCTGGCGAATATAGTGATGATTCACGCGATCCACCGGCGTCCGCGAAAAGCGCTTTCGTCTACGATAAACAGCGTTCAGACTGACCCACTCTTCCCCAGCACGTTGTTTCGGCTCGGGTCTTTCGCGGTTGGACGACGGATTCGGAGTTGGTACCGCCGGCGGGTCTCTCGCCATGGACCGTAGGATTCGAGTACTTCATTTGATCGACAGCTTGGAGCTGGGTGGCGCTCAAACCGTGCTGTTGAACTGGTTTTCCTTAGCCGACGAACGATTCGAACTTTCGCTCGCTGCTCTACACGCGAACGATCAGAGTCTGTTCCTTGAGCGCGCTCGGCGCCAGGGCTTGTCTGTTTGCTCGCTTTCTCCCTATCGCTGGGTGCCTTGGTTCCTGATCTCCTTGCCTTGGATCATCTTGCGGAAACGCTTCGATATCGTCCATTGCCATCTCTATGCATCAAACTGGTTGGGGAAACCTTTGGCGCGGTTTCTCGGCGTTCCCGTGGTCATTTCGCACGACCATTGTTACGAGGAGTTCCGCTTCAAAAATCCTTTCTTGCGCTGGATCGACGGCGGTGCCAATGCGTGCGCGGACGTTGTCCTGGCTATTTCCGAACAGATCGCGCAGCGCCTTAGGGAGCATGAGAAAATCCCCGCTGCTCGGGTGGAGGTGATTCGCAATGGAGTGCCTTCCGGCGATCCCGCTTCCAATTCCGTAAAGAGCTCAGCGGTCCGTGATTTTCGGGTGATCGGCGGCGCCGGCCGCATGGTAGCCTGGAAAGGGTTCTCGAGATTGCTCCACGTGACGCGTCACTTGCTGGATTTGGACGAACGCTACCGGCTCATCCTCGCCGGGGATGGGCCCGAGCTGCGAAACCTGCAAGCACTGGCGCGCAGCCTGGAAATCGAGGACCGAATCGCGTGGCCGGGAGCGGTGGCTTCGTTGGCCCCTTTCTTTGCCCAAATCGATCTTTTTGTCCTGACTTCCGAGCGGGAAGATCTCCCGATGGTTCTGCTCGAAGCGTTGGCCGCCGGCAAGCCAAGTGCCGTTCTCGAACACAATCGAGAACGGCGCACCGTGACGGAAGCCGCTTTGTTGCTGGATCCGGCTTCAGCAGCGAAGGCTTGGGCCGCCGAGATTCACCGTCTTTTCTCGGAGCCGGTGCGAATGAAGCAGTTGCGGGAGGCTGGTCCTCGATTTGTGTCGGAGAAATTCTCGGCGGAGAAGCAGGTAAGGCGAATCGAAGAGATCTACGATTCGTTGCTGGCAAAGAAGGGCAAGCAGCGAGGCCGATCTACAAAGGATCGATAGATCCTTTGGGTCCGATGGGTCCCATAGGTCCTATGTGTCCAATCCCTTATTCTCCGCGCCACTCAACCGTGCGATCAAGCTCGTCAATCGACGAGCAGCCGAGTAAGGCCATGGCACAGCGAAACTCCTGATTAAGGATCTGGATCGCCCGGGAAACACCCGATGCTCCACCCACCGAAAGCGCATAGAGATAGGGACGACCCAGCAACACCGCGTCGGCCCCGCGAGCAAGCGACTTCACGACGTCGGTTCCGCGCCGGATTCCGCCGTCAACCAGAACCGGAGCCTGTTTGGCGACTCGTTCGGCGATCGCCGGCAGGACCTCAATCGTTGCTGGAACCGTGTCGATATTCCGCGCTCCATGGTTGGAGACGATGATTCCATCGGCGCCCGCCTTCAGACCATACTCGGCATCGTCCGGATGAAGAACCCCTTTCAATAAGAGGGGCATCCGGGTGATCGAACGCAGCCACTCGATGTCTTTCCAGACAATCGCGCTGTGGCGCCCCGGGTCGGAAGTCGATCGAAGACCTGCGCGGACGTCTACCTGATACGGTACT
The DNA here is from genome assembly GCA_963731325.1 of uncultured Verrucomicrobiae bacterium. GTDB lineage: Bacteria > Verrucomicrobiota > Verrucomicrobiia > Chthoniobacterales > JAFAMB01 > CAVSUL01. Next base: position 52,981 of record CAVSUL010000002.1, on the reverse strand, counting down.
TCGATTTCCGACGGCACGGCGAAACCCGCACGCAACTGGCGAACTCGGACTCCCAGCACGGGGGTATCCACGGTTACACAGAGCGCCCGAAAGCCGGCCTGCTCCACTCGCTCAACGAGGTCCTTCGTAAACGAGCGATCGCTCTGCACGTAGAGCTGGAACCAAAGAGGCACTTTCGCCAACGGCACGAGATTTTCCACGCGGACCGTTGTGTTGGTGCTGATCACGGTAGGAATTCCTTGCTCGGCGGCCCCGCGAACAGTCGCGATCTCACCGTCCGGGTGCACCAGACGCTGATACGCCGTCGGAGCGAGTATGATCGGAGTGGGGAGTTGGTAGCCGAAGAGCGAAACCGCGGTCTTGATCGTAGAGACGTCGCGCAGTACACGCGGCATCAGCAGGATTTGATCAAACGCCGTCTCATTGCGTCTCAAAGTAATCTCGTCGCCGGCGCCTCCGGCTACGTATTCATAAACCGCGTGCGCCATGCGCTGGCGAGCTTCCGGCTCGAAGTCTGCCAAGGTAATGAAATTATCGAGATCACTCTTCACGGAGCGGAATCGGTGGTGCCAGTGTCAGTGTCAGTGCTAGTGCTAGTGTCAGTGTCAAGTTCCAGCCGATCGGTCATCGGCTATCGGCTCATCGGTCATCGTCCGTGCATTACGCCGTTGCTTGACGGCGGCCTTTCGCCATTCGAAACGAGACGCCGCGAGCTTCCGGTCCAAGTGCCGTGATCACGACCAGGCAAATTACGATCACTCCGGCAACGAGCGCCAACGCCATGCTGAAGTTATGAAATTTGTCGACCAGGAGAGCTTGGAAAAATAAATTACCCGAGGCGAAAAGGTTCCCCAGCTGGTAGCTGAACCCAGGGAAGGTTCCACGCACTTCGCCAGGAGAGAGTTCGTTCAAATGCACCGGCACCACGCCCCAGGCGCCTTGCACAAGGAACTGCATAATAAAAGCCCCAACGGCCAAGAGGATTGCGCTGTGCGAGAAGGCCCACAGGGGGATCGCCAGCAAGGAAACAAGCGCGGCGATAATGATCGTGCGGCGCCGCCCGACTCGTTCAGACATCGTCCCGAAAGTCAGCCCGCCAATGATCGCGCCGATATTGTATGTAATCGCAATCATCGCCACCGTACCGGGGTCAAACCTTAGCTGTTCACGCAGGAAAGTCGGGTACAGATCCTGGGTGCCGTGACTGAAAAAATTGAAAGCAGTCATCAGCACGATCATATACACAAACAGCTTCCATTGACTGGTGACCGTCTGCCACATGCCCGGACCGGTCGCCGGACGCTCAAGCCACGCCGGTGATTCGTCCACCTGAGAACGAATATAGAGGACTAACAAGGCGGGAAGGGCTCCCACCATGAACATTCCGCGCCAGCCAATATGTTCATAAGCCACCCAGAAGAGGATTGAGGCAAGCAAGTAACCCGAGGGATAGCCGGCCTGGAGCAGGCCGGACACGACCCCGCGCGTCCGCTCCGGAATCGTCTCCATGGCTAGCGCCGCGCCCACGCCCCATTCTCCCCCCATCGCTATCCCGTAAAGACCGCGAAGAATAATCAGTACGGTGAGAGACGGGGCAAATCCACAGACGAACTCGAGCGCCGAGTAAAACAGGATGTTTGCCATGAGGGTCGGACGCCGCCCGACCCGGTCGGCCACGAGCCCGAAAAGCAAAGCGCCAAGCGGACGCGTGGCGAGAGTCAGATTCACTGTAAAGGAAACCGCGCTTAAATCACTATTGAACTCCTGAACGATGTCTTTCAAAACAAAGATCAGGATGAAAAAGTCGAAAGCGTCCAGTGTCCAACCAAGGTAAGCGGAAAGAACCGCGCTTTTCTGACGTGGAGTGAGAGAGGCAAGCTGCGCAAAGATGCTCATAGGGGGATGGAAACCTTTCGTCGGGATTTATTTTGGGCAGGCAACACCGATCGGGGGACGCTGCTTTCGCGGCAGAAGGTAATTTAACAGAGGCAGAATTCACAACGGAAGAAGCTTCACGCCGAACCGATAAGGATCCCGGCCAGGAAAACCAGGAACCCGCCTAAAACCACCTGGAAGATGGCAGAAAGGAGCGGTGTATCCATGTAATGGTGCCGAATCCATGAGATCACGCCAAGCTCGAGGATAACCACCACCACCGCCACCGCGGTTGCCACGCCAAAGTCTGGGATCAGGTAGGGGATGGTGTGTCCCAGCCCGCCCACCGTTGTCATCAGTCCGCAGACCGTCCCCCGGAGCAGTGGATGGCCTCGGCCGCTGAGTGCGCCGTCATCTGAGAGCGCTTCGGCAAAACCCATACTGATACCAGCCCCCACCGATGCTGCGATACCAACCAGAAAGGCGGTCCAAGGATTGCGTGTCGCAAAGGCCGCCGCAAAGACGGGGGCCAAAGTGGATACAGAGCCATCCATCAAGCCAGCCAAACCAGGCTGGACTACTTGAAGGATAAACAGTTTCCGAGCTGCTTCTTCTTCCTTGCGAAAATCACCGGATTTATCCCGTTCTTCTGACATCCGGTCAGCCATGTCTTCATGGGTTTGTTCGGCCTCCGCCAAGTCGCCTAACAGTTTCCGCATCTCCGCCGAGGAAGTCTTCTCGACAGCTCGCTGGTAGAAGCGCCTCGTCTCCGATTCCATCGTCTGGACCTCCGAGCGAACCTGCGGCAGGGTCAACACCTTGTTCAGCCAGATCGGACGACGATGAACAAAGCCCTTCACATCCTGACGCCGGATCAAGGGAATCTGTTCCCCGAAGCGCGTCTGGAACATCTCGATCAGGCGCCGGCGATGGTCCGACTCTTCCTCTCGCATCGCTTCCAGCACCGAGGCGGTTGCCGGGAACTCGCCTTTCATGCGTTCGGCAAAGCTGCCGTAGATCCGGCCATCTTCTTCTTCGAGAGAAATTGCCAGGGCCAGCACCTCTTCCTCATTCAATTGGTGAAATGATTTAACCATGGTTTTTTTGGTCGCCGCGAGGGGGCATCATAGGCGGGGCCGAAAACGAAGTCGAGGCAGTCGGGATGAAATGCCACAAACCAGGAAGTACGTTATTCCTGCTCGCATACTCCGGCGCCAACCTTCCGCGGTTTAGGGATCCGGATGGACCTCGCCGGTGCGGCAGAAGATCGAATGACGAGCACCACCGCGCTGACAATGAAACCGGCGCTGATGAGAATTCGTGGTGTCAACGGCTCTCGAAGACAAAGCCAGCCAAGGAAGACAGCGACCAGCGGATTGACAAACGCATACGTGCCTACCAGCCCGGGGGAGCAGGCGCGCACCAACCAGATGTAGGCTGAGAACGCGACGATTGCTCCTAAAGTAACAAGGTAAATCCAGGCCCAGATCGAGCGAGCGGTGAGGTGCAGGTTTTGCGGATGGTTGAGTTCGCCGCTGATTGCGCTGGCAAGCAGGAGCGCTGCGGCACCCGTCAACATTTGCATGGCGATGCCTTGGACCGATGAGGCAGGATGGGCACACCGCTTGGCATAGAGCGAGCCCGCGGCCCAAATAACCGCAGCTAATAGGAGCGCAATAACTCCGCGACTCCACCCGCTATGGAAAACGCCGAAAGAGCCGCCACTTAGCCCTTCCGACGACAGCACCAGCACGCCGAGCAGACCGAGCAACAGGCCTGCGATTGCTCGTGCGCTGGGCCGGTCTGTCATCCCGCTGAACCAGGCAAAAAGGATCAGAAAAATCGGTACTGTAGCGACCAGCAACGCGGCAATCCCCGATGGGACAAATTGTTCGGCGTAGGTGACGCCGCCATTGCCGCCAAACAAAAGACAGACGCCCACGATGGCGGCATCGCGCCATTGGCGGAAAGTCGGAGCGGGCGCGCCGCGCACACTTGTCCAGATCCAGAGCGCGGTGCCGGCGGCGAAAAAACGGACTGCAGCCATCAAAAACGGGGGACACGATTCGATCGCGATCCGGATCGCGAGGTAGGTAGATCCCCAGATCAGATAGACGGACAGGAGCGCGAGCCCGATCCGGTACCTGGTCGGGGCGCCGTTCGATCCTCTCGTCTTCGGTTCCTGCATTGGAGAAGAAAGACCGGACCGGCCGCTCTGTCGTGCCATTTTCGGCCGTAAAATAAGCTTCCAGCTTGTCAGGTTTCGGTGACCGGCAGGGATGCCGATGCTACGGTCTTTATCGATGAACTTCCACGACACCAGTAATCCCACGGCGGTCGCCGGCAACATTCGTGATTACCGATTAGCTGCGGTCGATCTGGACGACACGTTGCTTGGTCCGGACAAGGCGATCAGTCCGGAAAACCGGCGAGCGATTCGCCGCCTTCAGGAAGCAGGGCTCATGGTGGTGATCGCTTCAGGGAGACGGCACCAGAATAGCATTCGTTTTCAGCGCGAATTAGATCTGCACGGTCCGATCATCGCCTGCCAAGGAGGTTTGTTGCGAGATGGCGATAGCGGAAACGTCATTGAAGCGCACTTTCTTCCTCAAGCCGTCGCTCAAAGCATACTGGCCGAAACCAGACATTCTGAAGTTCATGTTATCTATTATCACCTCGATCATCTTTACGTAGCTGAGCGTCACAACCGCTGGATCGATCTTTACGAACAGCGCGTCGGGGAAAAGACGGAGGTTTTGTCAAATCTGGAAACGTTGGATGGCAGGCGGGCTCTAAAGATTGTGTGGTATGGAGATCCCGCCGAACTGCAGAACCAACGAAAAGCGATTGAGCTCAGATACGAAGGAAAAGCGGATGTTTTTTCGACCGAACGAGAGAACCTTGAGTTCATGCCGCGTGGAGTGAACAAAGCGACCGCTCTGGCAAAGGTAGCGGAAGGATTGGGAATCTCGTCCCGGCAGACGATGGCTTTCGGCGACAACGAAAACGATATTCAGATGTTGCGCTGGGCTGGGTGCGGAGTAGCGATGGCGCATGGAAAACCCGAGGCCAGAGCGGCAGCCAAGCTTGTCAGCCCGGAGGGTCCGAGAGAGACAGCGTTCGCCCGAGCGGTCGACCGGCTGTTCGAGGGATGAGCCGCCTTTCGGGAAAAATGTCGAAAACCTGCATTCTAGGCTTGCCGAGCATGGCTAATCCGTCTAAAGGGGAACGCCATGTCCAGAACGTTGTTCGTAATTGGACTGGTTTGGCTTTGGACGCTCAGTTCCCCTGCAGAATCAGGTTACCTCTCAACGAAACTGTCCGACGGCTTTGACTTCCCGGTCGGTGCCCCCAACGCCGATGGGTATTACAAATCGCGCGGCTTTAATCTCCACGGCCATCTCGGAGAGGATTGGGTCAGCGAACAGGGAAGCGGTGTCATCTTTGGACATCCAGTGTGTGCGATAGGCACGGGTGTTGTTACGCTGGCCCGCGATTTTTTACGTGCGTGGGGCAACGTCGTCGTTATTCGCCATGCATACCTGGAAGACGGCCAAACGAAATTTATCGATTCACTCTATGCTCACCTCAACAAGATCTATGTCAGGGAAGGGCAGGCAGTGGCCCGGGGAGAGGAGATAGGGACAGTCGGAACAGCCCACGGCCTTTATCCGCCTCATCTCCATTTTGAAATCCACTATGATCTTACGATCGGAGTGGTTCACGCGGCCAGTACCCGCTTACCTGGGAAATACGCCGACCCAACTGGCTTCCTGAACGTCCATCGCATTCTGAAAACGAAAAACCAAGCTGTCCAGGTCGCCCTGAATTACAATATGCCGAGCTTTCCCGGCATCGTCGCGCATCCGACGGACAACCGCCAGAGCATCGCCTGGCTGAGCCGTCGGAACCGCTGAAGCGCGTAGCATCGACATCCTTTGCCGGTGCCAGGCGGCGAGTTCGATCAGAAACATCTTGGAGTGCGTGCGACCTGTCGCCGCTTTAGGATCCGCGCGGAGCGCGGCCCCGATCGAGGATTGACCTGCGAAGTGGGTAGTTCCCTGAGCCCCCTTTTGGTTGGTAGCCGCGCTCCGCGCAGTCTCAAAGCGGCGACAAGTCGCACGCACTCCAAAACGCGGCGAATGCAGGCTCCGCCACAGTCAAATCTCTGGATGGGTCAGCGGAGTTCCAACTGGCTCCGCATGTGCGGAGGCTGTACGGCGCGATTGCGATCCAGTCTGGGTTTGTAGCCATTGGTAAAGCCGATAGCCAAACCAGAATACCAGTGCGGGCTTTGCCAGAAACAAGGCCAGACGGACGGCCCCGACAACCATGGACCGGATTGGAAGCGTCTGGAGGAGAAACCCTATGGCCAAGGAACCCAGTAAGAAGCTTTCCGGATGCTCGCGCATGTTCTCCTCAAATTCGCGCCATCGGACATCGAATGTTTTTCCTAAATCGGTGAAGCTCATAGAAATGTCGATTCTAAACGTTGACTTGGCAATCGCTGGCCGCTAAAAGAGGCCAAACACAGGTTTGCGTTTGGGCGGCTGGCGGAATGGATTGAATTTGTCGAATTTCGGGGCCGAAGCGGCGATATCCTTGAGAGCCTGTCCCACCGTCGTTCCGGTCGCCTCAAGTCCTTGTTTCAGCGGGTCGGCGATTTTCGGTCCATGCTCCCGGGCCCAGTCGCCAGCGTAATCCAGGAATTCGTCGAGCCGGGATTGCCGAAGGATTGCCTGCTCATAGCGGGAGAATGCGTAGCCGGCCGCGAAACCCACCGTTGCGGCAATTGCGATAAACAAGCCGACGTTCGCCGGCCGCGGCGCCTGGCCGGGATTCATACCCGGTGGCTCAGCGATCGGGGTGTTCCCGACCGCTTCAGCGTGAGACTTTGGTTTAGGGGCAAACGGTTCGGGTACCGAGAATTCGCTCGTGTTGCTCATATCATTCTCCAAAATAGGGTCCGTTCATGCTGGTTGTTCAATCACCTTCAACCAGTCTGTTATGTGCCGCAATCGAATGAATTCGCAAATGTCGGGCGGAGCGGATGTAACCGGGCGGCGTCCCCTCACTGGTCACTCGCCACTCGCCACTCGCTACTCGCTACTCGCTACTCGCCACTCAATTGACTGTTTCCTGCTCAGCTGATCAGTTCTACTGATGGATTGGCTTACCCCAGTCGAGTTCTCCTTCTACATGGTCGAGACGTTTGCGTTGCCCTTCGCCATCATCGTTTTCCTGATTGAACGCCGGAAAGAGCGGGAAGCTGACGCGGAAGAGTTATACCAACGCTTGTCCGATGAATACACCAGCTTCTTAAAACTGGTATTGGAAAACGCCGATCTGCAGCTTCTCCGTCGTCATGTTCCTCCCCCCGAGGTGAATGAGGAGCAACAAGAACGTAAACTTGCGCTATTCGGGATTCTCGTCTCGATCTTCGAGCGGGCGTACCTGCTTGTCTACGACGAGCATATGCATAGGCAAGCCAAACGACTCTGGTTGTCGTGGGACGATTACATGCGTGAATGGTGTCGTCGTCCCGATTTCCGAAAAGCGCTGCCGGAACTTCTTGAGGGTGAAGACCCCGATTTTCGCGCTTACATCGAAACGATTGCGAAAGGTGAGGCAGCAACCCAGTCGTCTCTCTTCTCGAAGTCGCCAGTGCCAGGCATGCCCCCGGGCGATCGGGCCGAGATACGACCACTCCAACCAAAGAGCGCGAATAATACATGATCGAATGTCGCCGGCAGGACAACCGCTCGGGGAACTTCGATCGCCCAAAATCCAAACACTGCATGTTACATTACGCCATCATTTTTATTGTCCTTGCCATCATTGCCGCCTTTTTCGGCTTTAGCGGAATCGCCGGAACCGCGGCTTGGATCGCGCAAGTATTGCTAGTCGTGTTTCTAGTGCTGTTTATTGTGTCGTTCTTCTTCCGGGGACGCGGACCAACAGTCTAGGTTTCGGAACTCTTCTGCACTTGCCATACCACGGGGTGAGGCTCGAAAGAGCCTCGCCTCTTCACTTTCGTTGGGCTGTCACTTCCTTGATCTCGACCCGCATGGCGTTTTCTTTGGGCTCAATTCGCGCACCATAAGTGTTTGCGTAGACCTGAGTGAACTCCGCGCCGAAAAGCACGATCTGGGCTGAATAATAAATCCACAGCAGCACGGTGATGAGCGATCCGGCCGCTCCGTAGGCGGAGGTGCCTATTCCGGTCGACAGATAAATCCCGAGAAAATATTTTCCGATAAAAAAGAGAATTGCCGTAAGCGCTGCGCCAACCCAGACGTCGCTCCAGGAGATTTTCGCGTCCGGCAAGAAACGAAAAATCATCGCGAAAAGAAGCAAGATGATCGCCAGATCGAAAATCCGGAATAATCCGATCCCCAGAAGAGCACCGCCCGGCAAAGATTGCCGTAAATAGGTGCTCAGAATATTGAGAACGCCTTCGACTACCAGTGACGTCAGCATCAGGAAACAGATACCGGCCACCATCGCGAAGGAGAGGAAGCGCGCTCGCAAGAAATTCCAGAAGCCGGCATCTGGCCGCAGGCGGACACCCCAGATCGTGTTCAAAGCGTTCTGCAATTCGCCGAAGACTCCGCTTGCGCCAAAGATCGCGACAGCGATCGCTACGATCGTCGCAAATGTGCTTGACTGCGGTTTGGCCGTACTCGCGGCAATGTCCTGGAAAACTTTGACCACGCTGGGATCGACCCAATATCTGAGCTGATTAATAATCCTGGTGCGCGCTTCTTCGCTGCTGCCATAGATGTAGCCGAACACCGCGACCAATAGCAAAACCATCGGCGCGAGCGAGAAGATGGTATAGTAGGCGATGGCCGCGCCCAAATGCGGGCAGTTATGATTCATCCAACCCAACGCCGTTTGTTTGCAGAGCGACGGAATGTCGCGCACGCGAAAGCGGCGCGGGAGCGCGGCGTTAGGCTCGACGGTGGCCATGCGGAAGGAGGTTAACGTATTGCGTTACCTACTATTCGGCCGAGAGTCGATGCTTTGGATGCTTGGTGTGGGCGATCCCCTGCGGCGATAACGCCGGCGACGGGATTTTCACTTGCGTTTCGGACTGCTTCGACGACGTTGGTACTCGTTTGCTCGAGTTCGAAGCGTGGTGAATCGTCAGGTGAGGCAGTATTCTCAGTGGTGATTTGAAATCCGGTGTTCGGGAACGGCTCTGTAGCTGGCAATCGTTAGTAAATCACCCTTATATCAAGATGAAATTGTACGTTGGAAATTTATCATTTAACACCACGGCGGACGACCTCCAAGAGGCGTTCCAGGCCTTTGGCACGGTCACCGAAGTTGCTTTGATCACGGATCGCGAAACCGGTAACTCGCGCGGATTCGCCTTTGTTACGATGGGCAGCCGGGCGGAGGGAACCGCGGCGATGACCGGTATGCAGGGTCGCGAACTGGACGGCCGTACGCTGAGCGTCAACGAGGCGCGCCCGAAAGAAGAGCGCTCGGGTGGCGGTGGCGGTGGCCGCGGCGGTCGCTCAAGTCGGCCTTATTCTTCCCGCCGCTAGCCCAGGCGGTAGTGATCTGATTAGTCTTCCGGACGCGGAGGCGCTCGGCGCTCTTCCTGGAGCGGCATCTGCGTCCGAAGAAGCGGCTTCCGGTGCGAAAGCGTCCGGCGGGCGTTTTCCGCAAAATTTTTCATTTTTTATGCAAAGCGAAGCCGAAATTCTGACCGAAGGTACCATCATCGCCGTTCTCCCAGGCACCATGTTCCGGGTGGAACTTGATCAAAAACACGTCGTGCTTGCCCATATCTCGGGCAAGATGCGTAAACGCTTTATCCGGCTGAACCGCGGAGATCGCGTGAAGTTGGAAATGTCGCCTTACGATCTGACGAAAGCGCGGATCGTCTATCGACTGCAATAGCCGGTAGGCTGTTTTCCGTCCCAGAGGATCTAAGACTCTTTTGACGCTGGCGCGCGGGTGTCTTGGTCTGGAGCGTCGTGGAGTGCGTTCGACTTGTCGCCGCTTTGAGACCGCGCGAAGCGCGCGATAGACCGGGGAGAGAACCACGAAGCGAGGAATTCTCCGGCGAGAATGTCCGTTGGCGTAGCCAGGCCGCGCTCCGTGCGGATCCTAAAGCGGCGACAAGGCCTGCGCGCGCCGTGGCCGAGCGTAGCGAAAGCGAAGGCGGGTCGCGCGCACTCCATGACGATCTTGTCTGAACTGGCCGTGCGATAGAGCCATAGCCTGTTGTGAAACAGGCTCCCTCGACGTGGTCACGACTTTCCCCAGAGATGTCGCTCCCGGGATTCGCGCAAAAATCTGTTCGCCAGCATTTTGGCGATTTTTGAGAATCGAGCTTAGCCTCAAGGACTGACCAACCTGCTCAATGGCGAATCGATTACGTAAACTCTCCGGCCTGGCTGCGAGCGCGGCGGCATCGGCGGCGAGACCGCGTCTCGCGCCGGAGGTGTTGACCATGGTCCGTGCTTTTTGGACGTCGCCGCAGCGGACAAAAGTCCTCCTCCTGGCAGCCGGCATTGTCGCGGTGGTGGGCGCGGCGGCCTTTGGGCAGTATCTGCTAAACGCTTGGAACAGACCCTTTTACGACGCACTTGCCCGCAAGGATTTTGAGCAGTTTGTCTATCAGCTCGGCGTCTTCGGCATCATTGCCGGCGCCCTTCTGATCCTGAACGTAGCGCAGGCGTGGCTCAATCTGACGACCAAGGTCAGCTTGCGCGAAGGACTCGTGGGTGACTTGTTTGACGAGTGGCTGAAACCGAGACGCGCCTTTCGCTTACTCAACGCGGGCGAGATCGGTTCCAATCCCGATCAACGCATTCACGAGGATGCTCGTCACCTGACAGAGCTATCGACCGATCTCGGTATCGGACTACTGCAATCTTCGCTGCTCCTCGGAAGCTTCATCGGCGTCCTGTGGATCCTCTCCGGCAATGTCACCTTCCATGTCAACGGGCGTAATTTCGCCATTCCCGGCTACATGGTCTGGTGCGCTCTCATTTACGCGATCACTGCGTCCTGGCTCAGCTGGGTCGTGGGCCGTCCGCTGATCAACCTCAATACACGGCGTTATAGTTTGGAGGCAGAGTTGCGATTCGCCCTCGTGCGGCTCAATGAGCACATCGATAGCGTGGCGCTCTCCGGCGGTGAACAAGATGAAAAACAACGGCTCAACGCCGAGCTGCAGAAGGTTCTTCTTGTCATGCGACAGATTGTTGGTGCGAGCACCCGTCTCACTTGGGTGACCGCGGGATACGGATGGTTCACGATCATTGCCCCGATCATTGTCGCTGCCCCCGGATTCTTCGGCGGCAATCTTTCCTTTGGGGCTCTCATGATGGTCGTCGGCGCTTTTAACCAGGTGCAGGGGTCGCTGCGATGGTTCATTGACAATTTTAGCGTCATTGCCGATTGGCGGGCGACCTTGCGGCGCATCGCCAGTTTTCGCGAGGCTCTGCTCACGATGGACCGGCTGGGCGAAACCGAGAACCGGATCGAGTTTGCCCAGGACGCCGACGCCAAGGTAACGTTCGAAAATCTGGAGATCGCCACGGCGGGCGGATGTACCACTCTGAGTGAGCGACATGTGGAGATCGCGTTAGGCGATCGCGTGCTCGTCGTCGGGGAACCCGGCACCGGGAAGACCGCCTTATTCCTTGCAATTGCGGGTTTATGGCCTTGGGGATCCGGCCGGATCGGGCTGCCTCCGTCCGATGGCGTAATGTTCCTTCCGCGCGAGCCTTATGTTCCGCTGGGAACACTGCGAGCGGTCCTTTCTTATCCCGCCCCCGAGAATGCCTACACCGATGAGGAGCTCCGAGCTGTGCTCGATTGCGCCGGTTTGAATCGTTTGTCGTCTTCCTTGGATCGAGTTGAACGCTGGGAAAAACAACTCAGCGATGACGAACAACGATTCCTGGCCTTCGTCCGTATCTTCCTGCACAAACCGCGGTGGCTCGTCATTGATGAAGCGCTTGACGGCCTGGACGATGAAGCGCGCGAACGTGTATTGCGGCTCTTCAACGAGCGCCTCAAAGGCGCCGCCATTCTGAATATCGGTCGACCCGAGAGAAAGCATCACTTTTTTCGACGTGTTTTGCACCTGATCAAAGATCCGGCCGGTCGTTGCTTTATACCAGAGCGCACCGTCACGCTCTCTGAGCGGCAGACGCAATGAATGAATGGCAACGGTGTGCAGGCAGAATTCCGGAGCAACATTGCCGCTGTTGCCAGAATGACCCCGCGATAAACTACTGCGATCAATTTCTCGCCAGTCTCGCTCACCCTCTCGGCCAACTCGGCTACTGTTGCGGTACTGTTGACTAGTCCCCCGAGAAAACTTCCGAGATCAACGGCGATTTACGCTACCTTGTTTGCCGACGCGATCACGCTGCTCTTTGCGGCCGCCGATTTTCCCTTGCACCCAGGAAACCTGATCATAATGTTCCGCTCCGTTCCTCTAGCGCACCGTTAGCTCAATTGGCAGAGCAAGTGACTCTTAATCACTGGGTTGTAGGTTCGATTCCTACACGGTGCATGCCTCAGAATCAAGGACTTACGTCGATCCCTGGTCTTTAAAGAAAATTCTCGCTCGGCCACTTCTCTGAGAGGCCGAGTCAAAAACGCCACAGATTCGAGCCTCAACTCATCAGTTTCCGACGCAGACAGCAGCCGAGTACCCAAAGAGCATGGAAATCATTGTGCAGAAAAAGCGTCGATAGCGAACGACAAGGTCAGACAGCCGGATACTTCCCAGAAAAAGTAGCACTTGACCCTGGACGTAGGTCCAGAGTCTAGACTGTTTAGCCATGAACGCCGTACATGGAGAGATGACGGTTTCCGCTGCTGCGAGGCGGGCTGGGATTACGATTGATACAATTCGTTATTATGAGAGGCGGGGCCTTCTGGCGAAAGCTCCTCGCAATCGTGCCGGATATCGCAGTTTTGATGGCGCCGCGGTGCAACGGCTGCGCTTCATCAGGCATGCCCAAGTGCTTGGTTTCACGCTCAAAGAGATAATGCAACTTCTCGCATTGCGGGTCGCTCCCGGGACGACGTGCAACGACGTGAGGTCTCGAGCGCAAATGAAGATGTCTGATATCGAGCGTAAAATCCGAGCGCTCCGTGCCATGAAGATGGCTCTCCAAGAACTCCTTTCGGCATGCACGGCTGACGGTCCCGCCACTGAATGCTCTTTTCTGACAAACCTGGACAGTGAGGAATGGAGATAAAATGGAGCTTCTGGGGACCAGTCGCTGCTTTCCGGCGTTCGTAATGACCGTAGTGTCGCATGTCGCCATCTGCCCGTCATGCTGGCCGTTCGTCGGCGGACTAATGGTTTACTCTGGGCTGGCCTCCTTCATCGAGGGCCCGCTGATGCTACCGACATTTATCGGCTCCATTTTGCTTGCGCTGATTCCTCTGGGTCTTGAGGCTCGCCGACGCGTTGGGCCTTTTCTAATCGGTCTGATTGCATCTTTTTTCGCGCTCAGTGGGAAGCTCGTATTCAACCCACCCGGCGCGGCCCTCAGCGGCGCAGGCCTTTTGGTCGGCGCATACGTTTGGAGTTACGCCTTTCGCAGCAGAAGCAAAGGCAAGCGGTGCTCGGCGAACTGCGCAGCGCCGACGGAAGCAGAACAGATCTTCAGCAATAGCGCGTCAGACGTATCGATTGCTTGCGCGTTGGACAGGACTCGGTTTGCGGAACGCAAAAAACTGATAGACCAGATCGCAGGAGTTGCGATCGAACGGAAGAGCATCTCCAATGGCCTCGCGTTGGGATTTGCGCCGCGCCCGGGTCTCGTGAGTAAACTCGCAGAATTCGTCGAGCTCGAAAGAGTTTGCTGCCCTTTTCTGTCATTTAAAATGGATGTGACCACCCGAGGAAATGTTTGGTTGGAACTCACCGGCCCTGCAGCGTCTCAGAGAATTATCCGCGAGTTGATATTCGCGTAAACGTCAGTGATCCTCTCGTTCCTCGATTCAACTCTGGTCGGATCACGAGGTTCTTTACCGAAAATTTGAATAAGGCGACGAGCAGCGAAATGAGCCGCCCTGGCTTTCTCTGAGGCTCCAACCTTTAAGGATGGAATGATGAACAAGCCAGTGAAGTACTCCCCGGAAGTCCAGGAGTGGGTGGCGCGGATGGTGTTGGTGCGCCAGCAGGAGCATCCCTCGTAGTTGAGGGCGATCACCGCGATCTCCACCAAGATAAGGTCAGGCAAGATCGCTCCGCCTGAGCCATCAGATTGGCGCCTTCTGCAAGGAATTTGGCGGGTTCTGCTAGTGCAAAAGATCAACTTCGAGTCCAAGGTCATCGGTATGAGTGACCGCTTTCGCGTGTCCCGCCTGGTGGCGCGCCAGCTCAAAGAACATGGCATCCCGGAGCTGGCCGTGTTGCGCCGGGCCCGGTTGTGGGACGGCTGGCTGCGGCAGGACAAAATCCTCGCTACCACCGAAGAATTGTTCGGGTTCTGGCGGGCGGTGGAAGAAGTGAGCGGCGATCCGACGATTGGCCTGCGAATCGGGCCGGAAATCTCCGTGGATGGCGGCACCCCGCAAACTATCGCGGCGCTGCACAGCGAATCCCTCCTGGATGCCGTGCAGCGCATCGCGCGCTACAAAAAGCTGACTTGTCCGGAGGAAGTTCGTCTGACCCGCGCAGGAGACGAAAGCGCGGTTGAATTCTTGTTCTTGTTGGGCGCGAACGCGGAACCCGCCGTGCTCGTCGATATTTGCCTGGCTTGGATCCTCGACATCGGCCAGCGCGGCGCCGGAGTGCCGTTCTATCCGTTGCGCATGGAATTGACCCGTCCGCCCAGCCAGCGCGAGGCACTTGAGGAACATTTCCGGTGCCGGGTCAAGTTTAGGGCGGAGCGCAATGCGCTGATCTTCCGGTCCACTGATTTGGATCGCCCGTTTATCACGCACAATCCCGAACTGCTGGATTTGATCACCCCGCAAATGGATGCGGACCTGGCTGCCAATCAATCCCAGCGCAACATCATCGACGAGGTCAAGATCACCACCAAGCGCCTTCTCGCCGGCAGGCGGCCGACGCTCGCAGACATCGCACGCAACTTGGGTTTGAGCACCCGCACTCTCCAGCGGCAACTCGCCAGTCTGCACATCAACTTTCAGCAACTGCTCCAGGAGGCGCGCCAAGAAATGGCTCAGCAATACCTCACACAAAGATCGCTGGACTTCAACGAAGTCGCTTATCTGGTCGGCTTTGAGGACGCCAACTCTTTCTTTCGCGCCTTTCGGCGTTGGGAGGGTGTCTCGCCTTACCGTTGGCGTTGCCGTCGCATGAACCAACCGGCTGCAGAGATGGACTGGCCGATGAGACACGTCGATCCTCACAGCCTCGTTCAACCGCATAACCTACGGAAGACCCACCCACCGAGAAGTTAGATCATTATGAAAGCAACTATCATGTATCGCGCAGGCGACGTTCGTGTTGAGAACGTGCCGGACGCAACCCTTGTAAACCCAATCGATGCGCTTGTGCGCATCACCCGCGCCTGCATCTGCGGCAGCGATCTCTGGCCGTATAAGGATCTGGAACCCACTGAAATCGGCCGTCGCATGGGTCACGAGGCGATCGGTGTCGTCGAGGCTGTCGGCTCCGATGTCCGCACCGTAAAGAAAGGCGACTTTGTCGTAATGCCGTTTGCCTATTCCGACGGGAGTTGCGACTTTTGCCACGAAGGACTGCAGACCTCGTGTGTTCATGGCGGGTTCTTCGGTTACAGCGAAGGGGTCGACGGAGCCCAAGCCGAAGCGGTGCGAATCCCGTTCGCGGACGGCACTCTTTACGTTTTGCCGGTCCGCGAAGATCAGACGTTAGTTCCATCATTGCTGACTCTTTCAGACGTCATGGGAACTGGCCATCATGCGGCCCTGGTCGCAAAGGTCAGTCGCGGCAAGAAAGTCGCGGTCATCGGTGACGGCGCGGTCGGATTGTGCGGCGTCATCGCTGCGAAGCGCCTCGGCGCGGACCAGATCATCATACTTGGCCGGCATCCCGACCGTATCGCTCTGGCGAAAGCGTTCGGCGCGACGGATGTCGTGAGCGAGCGCGGCGAAGAAGCAATCGAGCGCGTAAAAGCTCTGACCGGCGGCTTTGGCGTGCACTCCGTCCTTGAGTGCGTCGGCACGGAGCAGGCCATGCTCACGTCCATTTCCATCGCACGTGCGGGCGGCGCAATCGGCCGCGTCGGTGTGCCTCATTACCAGGCGATCCCGTCGTCAGAGTTGGCATTCTTCAACAATGTCACCGTTGGCGGCGGCCCTGCTCCGGTGCGCGCCTACATTGACGAACTCTTGCCCGACGTGCTCGAAGGCCGCATTGAGCCCGGCCGCGTCTTCGACCGGGTCATCGGCCTCGACCAGGTGCCAGCTGGCTATCGTGCAATGGACGAACGTGCAGCCATCAAGGTGATGGTGAAGCCTTGATTACCAAAGAAAGGAACAGCCAATTTATAGGGGGCGAGACTTATGAAAGCCATACGCGTTCACAGCCATGGCGGGCCAGATGTACTCACTCTTGAGGACGTCGGCATCGGTAAGCCCGGCCCTGGCGAAGTCCTGCAAGGCGCGACGATTTTTCATGCCAAGGTGTTCGCAAAGGCCCTGCTGCTCTACTCGCACCAGTGAAGTACTCCGCTGTATAACTCCATTATGAACCTGTCTTTTGAAAACAAAGTCGCACTTGTGACGGGCGCAGGCTCTGGCATGGGGCTTGCGACTGCCATGGCCTTCGTTGAGGCCAAAGCCGCCGTAGTCCTGGCAGACGTCCACGAAAAAGCAGTTCTTTCAGCAGCGGAAAAACTCGTCGCTGCCGGCCACACCGCCCGCGCCATCCACTGCGATGTCAGCAACGACGCTCAGGTAAAAGCCATGATCGAGCGGACGGTCGCCGAGTTCGGCCGGCTGGACGCGGCTTTCAACAACGCCGGCGTCATGGCCCGAAGCGCGCCGACGGCCGACAGCGCTCTGGAAGAGTTCGACCGCGTCACCGGCATCAACCTGCGGGGCGTCTGGAGCTGCCTGAAACACGAGCTGCGCCAGATGGAACGCCAGGGGAGCGGCGCCATCGTCAACTGCTCCTCGATCGGGGGCCTCACGGGCGACCCGGGCATTGCGGCCTACACCGCCTCGAAGCACGGGGTCATCGGCCTGACGCGGACGGCGGCCCTCGAATACGCCGCCAAGGGCATCCGCGTGAACGCGGTCTGCCCGGGCACGATCGACACACCGATTGCCCGCACGGTGGTCGAGTGGGACGAGAAGAAATTCGAGGCCTTGGCAAAAGCCCCGCCCATCGGCCGAGCGGGCAAGCCCGAGGAGATCGCGTCGGTTGTGCTTTGGCTGTGCAGCCCGGGAGCAAGCTACGTGGTCGGGCACGCCCTGGCCGTCGACGGCGGGTTAGCGGTGGCTAACCTCGGATTAAGGGTGCTGGGCTGAGGGTGGAAGTCGTATGCAGCAAAAACTTAACACCGAGTCATCCGCCCAAGCCGAAACTGCACGCACCGACAGAATGCCGTTCTCACGGTTGTGCCTGTTGCTTTCCATGAGCCGTTCCGGGAAACAAAGAACGGGAGTCAGGAATGATTGATGATTTTCAGCACGTGTGCATTACCTGCCGGGATCTCGAACGGAGCGTCAGTTTTTATGAAAGACTTGGGCTCAAGGTCATCAAGCGTATTGGTGAAGTCAAAGAAGAGGGTATTGCGCAAGCGCTTCAACTGCCGAGATGCCACAACACGGTGGTGTATCTAGCCCCGCCCCGGGCAACCGGCAAAATGTTTATCGACCTGGTGCAATGGTTGGAACCCCCGTCTACGGGTGAGGCTTATCCTGCTTTGAATCATGTGGGAATCGATCGCCTCGCGTTTCGCGTATCGGATATCGATGCGACAACGCCGGCTCTGCGAGAGAAGGGCATCATCTTTCTGAGCCAGGAACCGCAATCCTTCGGGCAAGGCATCCGAAGTATCGTTACCACCGACCCGGATGGGGTGTTTATTCAACTGATCGAAGGTCTGTAAACACTTACCTGGGCGATTAGATTGGCGCGTTCTGCAGGAATTTGGCGGGTTCTGCTAGTGCAAGAGATCGGCTGGAGTGCAAGGTTGTCGGTAGTGAACACGACTGGAACTCTTCCTACGGCCTGTATCCTGAGAGCCGGGATAGGTTGGTCTTCGAGCTCGATAGACAATGGAAGTCCGCCAACTGGGCAGTTGGCTATCTTTGGCCAGGAGGACTTGCTTGCGTTTTCACTTCGAACCGAATGCTGAAAAAATGTCTGACGATATTAATAAGAACAGAGCGCTGGGAACGGATGCCTCTTCCGGGTTCGGTTCCTCTTCCCGTCGTGCTTTCCTATCGCGGCTAGGCTCAGTCGGTCTATTGGCAACCACGGCTCCGTTAGCGAAAGCCGTCCAGCCAGCGACGCCTGGGCCGACCTCGGCTCCAACTACATCGACTCCGCCGCAGACCGGTGTTCCGATCACCCTTAAGATCAACCGCGCTGATCATCACCTCCAAGTGGATCCCCGAATTACCCTGCTTGATTGCCTCCGGGAAAATGTGGGCCTGACCGGGACAAAGAAAGGGTGTGACCACGGTCAGTGCGGCGCTTGCACGGTTCATATCAACGGGCTGCGCGTAAATTCTTGTCTCTCGTTTGCGGTGATGCACGAGGGAGACGAGATTACCACGATCGAAGGACTTGGCCAGCCAGGTAATCTTCATCCGATGCAGGCAGCTTTCGTGGCCTGCGATGGTTATCAATGCGGTTACTGCACTTCCGGCCAGATCATGTCCGCAGTTGCGCTCCTGAACGAACCCTGCGGTCCGCGCGATACCGACGTAAAAGAATTGATGAGCGGCAATATCTGCCGGTGCGGCGCTTACTTGAACATCGTGGCCGCTATTCAATCGGTTCGCCAGAAGAAGCTCGGCGCAAGCTAAGAAAGGATCCGTATGCACGCCTTCGAATTCATGCGTCCGGCTGATTTAAACATTGCGACTGCGGCGGCCGCCTCCGCTAAAACGGCACAGCAAGGCGCCGACATCCGTTTCATCGCCGGCGGCACGACCCTGATCGATCTGATGAAGCTGAATGTGGAGAACCCTCGCACCTTGATCGACTTGAACCATCTACCGTTGGGTGAGGTAGAAGCCTTGCCGAACGGCGGCCTTAAGATTGGCGCGATGGTGCGCAACTCCGATCTCGCCCATCATCCGGCTGTTCTCCGCGATTATCCGGTGTTATCGCAGGCCCTCCTTTCCGGCGCATCCGTCCAACTCCGTAACAAAGCCACGACTTCGGGGAACTTGCTGCAACGAACCCGTTGCATGTACTTCCGGGACACGGCGATGCCGTGCAACAAACGCGAGCCCGGTTCAGGCTGCGGAGCGATCAACGGCGTAAACCGGATGATGGCCATTCTTGGGACGAGCGAACATTGTATCGCGACGAACCCCTCGGACATGAACGTGGCGCTGGCTGCTCTGGAAGCTAGGATCCATGTCCAGAACGCCCAAGGCGCCCGTTCGGTGCCGATCGATGAATTCTATCTGCTGCCGGGTGATACGCCGGAGCGGGAAAACGTGCTTGAGCCTGGGGATCTCATCACGCACGTCACGCTGCCGCCTCCGATAAAAGGCAGTAAGTCTCTCTATCTCAAATTGCGGGACCGAGCTTCTTACGAATTCGCGCTGGCATCAGCCGCAGTGGTAGTAAAGAGCGAGAATAACCGGCTCACTTACGTTCGAGTTGCTCTCGGTGGGGTCGGCACCAAACCGTGGAGATCCAGGGAAGCCGAGCAAGCCTTAGCCGGCGCCAGCCTGAGCGAAAGCAGTTTTAGAACTGCAGCCGAAGCCGCTCTTCTAGGCGCCCGGCCACAGAGTCAAAACGGGTTCAAGGTTGAGTTGGTAAAACGATGCCTTGTACACGCCCTGAAGCTGGCCACCCAAACCGCCTGAACCAATTTTCAAGGAATCATCTTATGCCAACTACCCAGAGCGAAGCCGTGGAGAAAACGGTATTTTCTGTTATCGGACGACCAATACCAAGAGTGGACGGCCCTCTGAAAGTAAGCGGAACCGCGATGTACACGTCCGATCACAGCTTTCCGGGAATGCTTTACGCAGTGCCGGTAACAAGCACGATCGCGAAAGGAACCATTACCGCACTGGATAGTTCCGTTGCGGAAAAGATGCCGGGAGTAAAGGCGGTATTTCATCGCGAGAATATCGGCCGCTTTTTCCGAGTCGCTCCTAACGCGGATTTCTCAATCTTAATTGATGAGAGCAGGCCTCCGTTCGAGGATGACACGATCCGTTACTACGGCCAATACGTCGCCGTTGTTGTCGCGGAGTCTTTAGAACAAGCACAGGCGGCCGCGGATGCGGTGAAGGTTGGTTACAAGGAGGAGACGCCCGATGTTCGAACAGAGTTGACGCCGCAAGGTGAGCCTACGGTAGGCAGTCAGCGGGGAGACGCGCTCGCCGCGTTCAACGCCGCTCCAGTGAAGGTCGATCACACGTATGTAACTCCTGCCGAAACTCATAACACAATCGAATTACATGCCACGGTCGCCGTGTGGGACGGAGCCTCGTTTACCCTGTATGAGACAACTCAGTCGGTAAAGAATCATCAACTGGCGATGAGCGCGATTCTCGGGGTCCCGCCAGAGAACGTGAGAATTGTCTCTCGATTCTTAGGTTCGGGGTTTGGAGGTAAACTTTGGCCCTGGACGCACGATGCACTGGCTGCCGCCGCTGCCCGGAATCTAAACCGGCCAGTTAAACTCGTGCTCAGCCGGAAGATGACGTTTCAAACGGCCGGACACCGGCCGTTGACCAGGCAGCGCATCCGTTTGGGGGCGACCGCTAACGGAGAATTGACCGCAACGCTGCATGATTCGTTGAATCACTCCTCCATCCTCGACGCTTACGATGAAGGCTGCAGCGAAGCGACGCCTCATCTTTATCGGTGCCCAAACCTTCGGGTCACAACTGCCGTGGTTCATCAAAACGTGGGGACACCAACTTCGATGCGAGGCCCTGGGGCTGTCCCCGGACTTTTTGCTCTGGAATCGGCCATGGACGAGCTGGCAGTGAAGCTGAATATCGATCCAGTTGACCTCCGGCTTTGGAACGACACCTTGATTGACGAAGGACTTAACCTGCCGTTTACCTCCCGGCATTTGAAGGAGTGTCTGACAGTCGGGGCGGAAAAGTTCGGCTGGCATCAAAGAACGTCGGCCGTCGGGTCCATGCGGAAGGATGGCTTGACCCTCGGTTGGGGAGTTGCTGCCGCGACGTGGATTGCGAACCGGGAGGATTGCGAAGCGACGATTGACTTGAAGGCTGATAGCTCAGTCCGGGTCGCCTGCGGCACCCAGGATATCGGTACTGGGACCTACACGACGCTCGCCCAAATTGTGGGCGAAGCACTTGGGATCGATCTGGACAGGATCGACGTGGTGCTCGGCGATTCAGCCTTGCCCGCCGGACCATTTTCCGGCGGCTCCATGGTAACCGGTTCATTGGTTCCGGCGATCCTCGAGGCAGCCAAGATTGCTGCTCAAAAAGTCCAGTTCGCGGCTACTAAAGCCGGTCCGTTCTTCGGCCAGTCAGCCGAGGCCCTCATATTCAGCACTGGGCGGATTCACCGAAAAGACCAATCTCCGGCCGAAGGAGTTCCTTACGAACAGGTGCTCCAGAGCGCAAATGTCAGCAGCGTATCCGGAAGCGGAAGATCACAGGGTGATTTTACGGACTTGGTCGGATTAACTAAACCAAAAATATCGAGCCATTCGTTCGGGGCTCAATTCGTCGAGGTTACTTGGCAACCAGAGATTGCGCGGTTGCGCGTCAGCCGGGTTCTCACTGTGATCGATGGCGGGCGCATCATAAATCCGCGGACCGGCCGCAATCAGATCGAGGGTGCGGTCGTGATGGGCATTGGCATGGCTCTGTTTGAGCACACCACCTACGACGATCAGCATCATGGTGCTCCCATCAATAGTA
Source organism: uncultured Verrucomicrobiae bacterium (assembly GCA_963731325.1). Taxonomy (GTDB): domain Bacteria; phylum Verrucomicrobiota; class Verrucomicrobiia; order Chthoniobacterales; family JAFAMB01; genus CAVSUL01. The sequence goes on along the minus strand of CAVSUL010000002.1, from coordinate 31,048 downwards.
ACCTCGCTGATTACGTGGTCTCCACCAACGCGGATGCGCCCGAGATCGACGTCGTCTTCCTGGATTATCCGGATACGCACCTCAATGCGTTCGGTGCACGCGGGATCGGCGAGATCGGGCTTGCCGGTGTCGCACCGGCAATCGCGTCCGCGGTATATCACGCCACCGGTGTCCGGGTACGCGAGTTACCAATCCGGATCGAGGATCTGATTGGGTAAGCGTTGCGGTACATAACTTGAACCGACATGCAAGTCGGAGTGACAGACTCCGCAGTAAAAGAATCTCGATGGCAACGTCGGTCGCCCCGGAAGCGAGCCGGGGAATGGTGAAAGGTGCCAGACACGAAGAGGCGCTCTGGGCCGCGTAAGGCTCGAGTTCGCGTCGTGGTGATGCGATCAATTTTGCAACCGAGAGGGATGGTTTGGATAAGCCGAACCCGCCAACCCCCATGCAGAACGCGCCAATCTAATCGCTCACGTAGACTGTATAATCCGAGAAATCTGTGGAGAATGATCTCGGCTTTTGGCTGATTGGATTGGACTCGCGTTAACCTTCTTGCTCGACTCGATAGCGGAGCCACACGATGCCGCCTTCCAGGGTTTCCGTGCTGATATGTCTAAGGTACTGACCAGTTGCTGGCTGTTCGTCCGCGGAGCCCACGTACTCAAATATGGAAGAGATGCCTGCCAAATCATCTACTCGGCGGCCGCCGTAATTTAGTTCTCCGCCAGAAACGAGGCGAATAGCTCCGTCAAGTTGGCGACGCGCCGGGAGGTTCCCGGCTGCGTACGGAAAGCATTTGGGTGCACGCGTAACACAGGTGCGCGAGCGCCTCATCGCGCCCGATGAAGTCGACCACTTCGACTTCATCGGCCTTGTCAGCGCACACGGCGTTCAGCGCCGCTAAGAAGGGCTCGACGGCTACATGGACGTGGACGCCCTCAAGCTCCTGGCCCAGCGGCGAGCGGACCGACATCTCGCAGGGGGCTTGTGAGCGGGTGACGAAGAGGTCGCCCCGCAGGATGTACCTCGTCACCCACGTCCCGCCGACCTCGCGCTTTCGGAACACCGCCGACCCCGCCAGGCACAGTAAATCAACGGCTCCGGCGGTCGCGGGCAGCCGAATTTCTCGGCCGCGAGCACGTAGTAGCACTCACGCCGTGCTTTGCTGGAGCGCTGCAGAATGCTGGCCCGATACCTGGTGGCCAAACCGCTCCGACAATCAGGTTCCGCGCACCGGAGTCTTGCCCTCGAGCTCGCGCGTCATCTCAACCATAGTGCGGCGGAAGCCCATCCTCGCGAAGAGCCGCTGCGCTGCTTGATTTCCCTCGGCGGTCGACAGGACGATGCGGGGCGCGCCGCGCGCCTTCAGGTATGCCATGGCCGCTTTTATAAGCAGCCCACCGACGCCGCGACCGCGATGCTGTGGGTCAACAATGAGATCGTGCAGCACTCCCGCCGGGCCGCGGAGCGACAAGTAATCGTAACCCTCGATCGCGGCGTACGCGTAGCCGATCACTTCTGCATGAACCTCGGCGACGAGGATGGCTGCGTCCGGGTCTTCCAGTTTTGTACTCAGGAAGGATGCATAGGCCGCTGCAGTCCGATGGCTCGCGGCCAGGAACCGCCGCGAGTCAAGCTCGTGATGCGCCTCGACAAGGAGCGCGCCGAGCCTGCCGAGGGGCGGCAGGTCGCTCGTCAGCGCACGCCGAACGACAGGCACGGTTGGGGCGTCATCGGACATCGCTTATCTGTCATTTCAGCGGTACGTCATTCGCTAGATAGTAGGGCGCTCCTCCCGAAATCAAAAAAAAAGGGCCGCTTTTTGATTAAGCTTTTGATCCACCGACCCTTGTTCTCCCGTTCTTCAACCTCGACCTCACCAGGCGTCGTCCAAATGAGACAAGGTTCACTCGCGGCCGGTTTGAACACCGAGCCTTTAGATGGCCTAGTGTAGATCGAGGCCCTTATCTCTCGCCAAGCTTCGCCGCGACCGGCGGCTCGGCAAGTTCCGTGGATATAATGTTTCAAACATTCAGTAGACGTTGTCTGAGGGATCTGCATTAGGAAAACGGTCTGTGGAGTACACGTAGCGAATTCACACCCCGTTGCAATCCATCACGACTTAACCGAGTGCGTTTTGAAGCAATATCCCGACAGGTCGAGCAAGATCACGGTGTGTGTCTCTTACTCCAGGAGCGCGCGAAACTCACCGGGAGCCATACCCACCGTCCGCCGAAACACCTGCGCGAAATGGCTTGGACTGGTATAGCCACTTTCGAGCGCGATTTCGATGAGGCTGCGAGATGTTTCGCGGATCAGCCGCTGAGCTAGTAGGATGCGCTCTCGGGTCACAAATTGCAGAGGCGTCATCCCAGTGGACTGTTTGAAGACACGGGAGAAATGGAACAGGCTCAACTCGGCCAATTCAGCTAGCTTTTCGATTGAGATGCTCTCTGCAAGATGCGCGCGGACGTAGTCCTCTATCTTCCGGAGGCGTGCGATGGCTAAGCCACCGTGGTAATCCGGCGCCGCCGAAGGAATGTTCGTGTATTTCTCGGCGACGTAAATGGCGAGAAAGCGTGCAAACGCAGCGACACGTTTCGAGTTTCCTGGAACTCGAGCAGATAGCATGTCTGCACAGGCCAGACTAAGATGCGTTAATGTTTCATCCCGACCGAAGAATTCGGTCACCTCAACAGCACTCGCCTTGTCCTGGTAGACCGTTTCAAACGCTGCCATGCACTCGTCCACACCAAGATGGATGTGAATTACCTCGATCTCCGCTCCCAAAGGAGAGCGCCAGCGCAATTCGTAAGGGGTCTTCGACCGTGTGACGAACGTGTCTCCACGCCGTACGCGGTGGGGCCGCCAGGGCCCGCCAATTTCGCATTCTTCGAACTCCGCCGAACCCGCTACGTTACAGGCGATCAACGGCTCCGCTGTGGCGGGAACGAGAAAACCATCCACCACGCGAGAATAGCGATAGCGCCGCACGAAAAGACCCGTCCATTTTAACGTTGCGCTGTCCCCGAGGATCTCGCCGCCGACGTACCGGGGGAAGACGTCGACAGTGGTGCGTTCAGGTGCCTTGATCGGATCAGCCACAGCCTACGAATGTATTACATAGCGCGGCAATCCCGCGACCTCAATAGAAGCTCCCATCGACGTGCGAGGCGTGTGGTCCGGCGCGGCACAAGGACTCTGCGAAACTTCACACGCTTACACAGCTGATTCGCCTCGGCCGAGACAGCTTAGCCTGAGTTCTTAGCTCCATCAGTTAACAAATCCGAAGCAGGAGTTCGTTAGTAGTGTGGCGGAGCGCTCTCCGCTTTCTAATGAAGCCGAGCGATTTCACCGTTTGCGGTTGGCGTGCGTGAGGTGATTTGGTGGCAGGCGGGAACACCGGAATTTATCCTAACTAGAACATTTGCAATTCCTCAGCAGGCACATTTGTGTTGCTTTGCCTGACGGCTTCGCCTTGGCAACAATTGGTCTGCGTACGGCAGGACGCATTGGTTGTACCGCCACTGAGCCGGGGAGGGGTCTAGCCGGCTCCTCTTTTGTGTCGGCATAAAACGGTTCGGTAAGGCGAGAGCATGCTCAAAGCACAGCGGCTAATTCGCGAGACGTCTCGCAGCCTTATCGAAATCGCGCTCGAAGTCGGCTACACCAGTCCAAGCCATTTTGCCCAAGTGTTTCGAAGGACGGCGGGTATGGCTCCGAATGAGTTCCGCAACGCTTTGTAGGCGTTTAAGAAAGATCGTACTCGCGCGAGCTGGCTGGATCCATGCTTGAACGGCATCAAAAGCGCGGCTTGATCACGGCACGGAAACGAACTTTGCCGCTCGCGACGCGTTCATAAGCTTTGGTTATTTCGTCAAGGGAGTAGGTCTCGGTCTTGACCTTCACTTTTCCGGATGCGGCGATTTGCAGCGCCTCGTACAAGTATTGACGATCATTCTGCTGGCTGCCCAGGATGCGGATTCGGCGCATGATCAAGTCGCCCGGATGCACCGGCAACGGTTTATTTTCGAATCCCATCAGAACCAGGCGGCCATCAGGGCGTAACCCGGCGATACTGTCAGCCATCGCATTGATTGAATTGCTTGTGCCGAGGATCACATCTGCGCCGCCGGCGCCGGCCAGCTCTTTACCGTCACGTACAATCTCGTCTGCACCAACCTCGCGGATCAGTTTATCCTTGTCGCTCGAGTGCGAGATCGCGGTGGTCTTGAACCCGGCGGCCTTGGCGTATTGAACCGCAAGATGTCCCAGTCCGCCGATGCCTACCACCGCGACCGATTCACCCGGCTGAGGTTCAGCCCAGCGCAGCCCGGACCAGACCGTGTAACCGGCGCAGAAAAGAGGAGCGGCTTGTTCGTAGTCCAGGCCGTCAGGCAACAGCATGGTCGCGTCGGCATAGGCTACCATGTATTCGGCATGTCCGCCGCTCATCTGCATTCCGGTCCCGATACTTTCCCCGCAAAACATCGGTTTCCCGCGCGCGCACCATTCGCACCGGCCACAAGCGTGTTGCACCCATGGCACACCGACCCGGTCGCCAATCTTGCGCCCCGTCACACCCGGTCCTACCGAGACGATCTCGCCGACCGGCTCGTGGCCTAGTGTACGCGGAAAGTTACCCGGCAATTCACCGTGCGTTTGATGCACGTCTGTGTAACACATCCCGCTTGCGTGGATCTTGATAAGCACCTGGTTTTCGCCCGGCTCCGGCGTCTTCGTCTGCTTTACTTCCCAGCTGCTGTTCGGGGAAGGCACAATGGCTGCTTTCATGGATTCTACTTAGTTGCAAGTCGTTCCTAGCGCAAATCGGCCATCGATGTTCAATTTAGCTTTGCACACTTTGAAGTTCGAGACCGCGCCCGATTCCTCATTCGCATCAGCCAGCACGACTGATGCACCCGCGTCGGCAAAGGCTTTCGCGGTTGCGAGCCCCATGTCGGAGCCGGCCCCGGTGACGAGCGCGACTTTGTTCTCGGAAGATAAGCAGAATTCCTCTTTCACATTCCGTTTCCCGATTTCTAACTTCAGCGATAGGACATCCGCTCCATCTCTTCCGGATACCGAGCGCCCTGGATTGTGATCTTCGAGGCTGTGCGATCGATCTCTTCGAGATCGTCAGATGTTAGTTCGATGTCTGCTGCGCCGATGTTCTCCTCGACCCGAGCCAGCTTGGTGGCGCCGGGGATCGGAACGATCCACGGCTTTTGGGCTAACAGCCAGGCGAGCGCTATCTGACCCGGTGTCGCCTTTCTGCGTTCCGCGATGGCGGCAAGCAGATCAACCAAGGCCTGATTCGCTTTCCGGGCCTCCGTTGAAAAACGAGGGATGCGGCTCCGCAGATCCGTGCTGTCGAAGGTCGTCTGCTCGTCGATTTTCCCGGTGAGGAATCCTTTTCCCAGCGGGCGGAACAAACCCGATGCCGAGTTCCTCGAGCAATGGCAATACCTCCGCTTCGGGGCGCTTAAACCAAAGAGAATATTCGCTCTGGACCGCGGTTACCGGCTGAACGGCATGCGCCCGGCGAATCGTCTGTGCCGCCGCCTCAGACATTCCAAAGTGCTTCATCTTGCCTTCCTGAATCAGCTCTTGGACGGCTCCTGCCATCTCTTCAATAGGGACCTCGGGATCTACCCTGTGTTGATAGAAAAGATCGATACAGTCGACTCGAAGTCGTTTGAGCGAGTCCTCGACGCCTTGTTTGATGTACTCCGGCCGGCTGTCCACCCCTACATTCCGTGGTACGCCGTCCTGCTGCTCGTATTTGAACCGAACTTCGTCGCGATCACGACCTGATCGCGGAATGGAGCGAGCGCCTCTCCGACGAGCTCCTCGTTGGCGAACGGGCCGTAAGTCTGAGCCGTGTCAAAGAAAGTGACACCGCTCTCGAGGGCCGCACGGATAAGGGAAATCATGTCCCGCTTCTCTACGACCGAACCGTAAGCGCCGGTCATGCTCATGCAGCCGAGCCCGATCTCCGAGACTTCAAGATTGTTACCGAGTATTCGCTTCTTCATGTCGATACTCCTCCTGTGAGATTGATGCCTGCGTCACAGTGGTCGAAAGAACTGTACCACCTTGAGCATGGCAGGAGCATCGAGTATTAAGGGCATCCCTGCTATCGGGATCGTGCGGTGTTCGTCGGATTCTTGCGGAAAAAAGTAATCCCGAAGGCGCGCAACTCGGAAAGACCCGTTTAGAGATTCTCGCAGGTGCGTGCGCCGTAGGAGCAAATCTTTACGGCCCAAATCAAAACGAATGCGCCTAGCTCCCTTAGGAGCGACATCCTGGCTGGAAAGGCAAGCCGGCTCGGGCGAGTTACGATCTTTCCTGAATGCCTACAAAGCGTTGAGTAACTCATTCGGAGCCATACCCACTGTCCTCCGAAACACTTGGGCAAAATGGCTTGGACTGGTGTAGCCGACTTCGAGTGCGATTTCGATCAGGCTGCGCACGATTGTGGATTTAGTTTAGCCGAAAGCGAAACGCCCGTCCGTCGGCCTCTCTGCAGAGCTTCCGCGGGCCAAGGCCCAGCCTTCCAAGGTTCACGTATTTCCTCCAACACCGGAGGTAGGTATATCCAGCTGATTAGTTTATGAAGAATGGCGGGCGCGCTTGGAGGAGCCCGTATTTGCAATTAACCGGTTCATCCGGTCTACGATGTGAAACATATCCATGCCTTAACTTTGGGTAATCGTTAAGTAAAAAGGATACATTCTAAGTCGACCATGTTAGTCTGCGCTCTGCTCTGGCACAGGGTTGCTCTCCAACACCGGCAAGGAAGACGAAAACAGGTTCAGGACGATCCCATGCAACCGGACGTCCTGCGAGGAGGAGCCTACCAGAATTCTGTAAACACCGCGTGCGACGTCCCACGCATGCGCCGACACATTATAGTAAGCCAGGGAGCGTCGATCCAAGTCGATTGTTACTTTCCGGGACTCTCCTGCCGCGAGATAAACTTTCTTGAAACCCTTGAGTTCCTTGAGCGGTCGCACCACTGGCGGATTCACTGGAGCCACGTATAGCTCGGCGGTTTCCGCTCCAGCGCGTTCTCCGGTATTAGTGACTAGAAAACTTACTCGTATAAGCCCGTCGTCATCGCGCCGGTGCTCGTTCCAATTGGCTTTTGTCAGGCGCTGGTCGCCTTGCTTTAGCACGATTGGATCAACGTCGAGATCCGAGTAACGGAACGTCGTGTACGACAAGCCGTACCCAAAAGGATACTGCGGCTGGATATGATTCTTTTCGTATCCCCGATATCCGATGAACAGACCTTCTGAGTTTCCTACCGAGTTGTACGAAACGTTATAGTTGATGACGCTGGCATTCGGATCGGTCGGGAAACTCGCAAACGCCGGATTATCCTGCGCGCGCTTTTCCATCGTGATCGGCAGCTTACCGGATGGATTGACGGCGCCGAACAAAATCTCGCCGAGCGCCTGGCCGCCGTATTGCCCGGGGAACCAGACGTGAAGCAGAGCCGGTACCCGATCAATCCAGGATTGAACGTCAAAGCCGCCGCCTCCGTGCAGCAGGACGATCGTGCGAGGGTTAACCTGCGCCACGTTCTGGATCAGCGTATCCTGCTGTTCCGGGAGTCCGAAGGAGCGATCGCGGCCCTCGCTCTCGTACTGGTCGTTTGCCCCCACCGCCAGGATAACGACATTATAGCCAGCCAGAGTCGAGGGCGGTTGCAGGGAAGCCCAGCTTGCCTGCAGGCCGCCCGCCCTGAACAGGTTGGCAAAGAACGTGCCGCCGCCGCCCAAGTTCCTAACCTCAAGTCGAACGTCATACGCTACGTCCGCTTGCAGATAAATCAGCCCTGAGACTGGAATGATCGGCGGAGCCGCAGATATGGGGGTATCGGGTGTGGCAACGGGCGAACTATCATCGATAATCAATTGGTTATTTACAAAGAGGCGCACATTACCGCCGGAGGATACCTTGAACACCTGGTAGCCGGTGATCGTCGGTTGGACCGTGCCTGTCCAGATTCCCGAAAAGCTTGCAGGGTTGGAGACCGGAACGTTAGCCGCGTTGAAGGTGGTAAAATTGAGTTCCGTGTCAATGCGAGTGGCAACAGGTGATCCGGAGAGATCACTACTATTGAAATATTGGCCGACAAGTCCGGGTGCTCCGGTGCCGGTCTGCCAGGCGGCGGTGGCAGGATCAGGCACGCAGGCGGCGATGTAGTCGACGGTAGCCCCTGGAGCCTGTGCCTTGATGCCATCTATCTCGCTGGTGAAGTCCGAGGATGCGGGGACTTCCGAACTCCCACCGGCCGTCGGCGGCTCTCCCTGCGCGTTAGCCCCAATCACCGCAATTCTCGGAGTCGCGTTCTTGTCAAGGGGAAGGATGTGCGAGTCGTTTTTCAGGAGGACAATGCCTTCGCGAGCAACATCGACGGCGGTCGTTTTACTTCGTGGATCATTGATGGGGATGGAAGTATCCCGTTGGGGCCGATCCAGAAAGCCAAAGGAAACAATCTCGCGCAGAATCCGGCGGACTTTGTCGTTTATGTTTGCAAGCGGAATTAGCGGAGTCTGACCACCGGTAATATGCGGAAGGAGAGTCGCACTGGTCATTCGGGCAAAAGAACCGCCCGGCATATCAATGTCGAGTCCCGCCAATGCTGCTTGTACTCCGTCATGCTCAGCAGCGAAATCGGTCTCGATAAATCCACGCCATCCCCAATCTTGCCTCAAAACATTCGTGATCAGGAAGGGGCTTTGGCAACAGAACTCCCCGTTGACCTTGTTAAAGGCACCCATGATCGCCGCGGTATGCCCGAGCTTCACCGCGCTTTCATACGGAGGAAGGTAGATTTCACGGAGTGTACGTTCGTCCACCTGGACGTTCATTGTTGGCAGGGTCGTGGGATCAAAATCGTTGGTAGGACCTCGGTTAATCTCTTGATCGTTGCAGCCGTAGTGCTTTGTCGTGGCCATGACCTCCTGCGATTGCATGCCGTTGATCTCGGCCGCGACGAGAACGGCACCCAGAAACGGATCTTCCCCGGTCATATATTCGGCACTTCTGCCTCCGAATGAGGTGCGATAGAAATCCACCCCTGGACCCAGGATTTCGTGTATCCCCCGCGCTCTGGCTTCCCGCCCCTGGGCGATCCCTTCCTCCATCGCCCGGTCAGTATTCCAGGTGGATGCAAGAAGCGGCCCGGCCGGGTAACGCGTGCCGGCGCCTAAGCCTTGGTTCGTAATGCCAAGCGTACCATCATTTCCAATGATTTTTGGGACTCCAAGACGCGGAATCGGTTTGATATCAAAAACTCCCATAAAATCAGCGAAATTGGTGGGTAGGGGTTCGCCGCTGACGTAGTCGAGTTTTTCGTCCAGGGTCATTTGAGAAAGGATCCCGCCTACTCTGTTTTCCACCTGTTGGGTGTCCTGTTGCGCGTACGCAGTCACGGCAAAACTTAACGCCGCCGTCAAAACAAGGGGATCAAGACAAAACCGTTGAATCGGAAAGAAAGGAGTTTTCATATAGGGGGATCGGCGAGGAGGGAACTCGTGCAAGTTTCGGCTAAATTGTAGTACGGGGCGCGTCCGGCCGTCTACCGCGGATTTTCGCGGCCCCGTGAGCATCTGTTTAGCAGCCCACAGCTGATAGCCCGATGCCCGCCGATCTGACCCTGCCACTCGCCGGACTGGGCAAAACTCGCTGCCCGTGATAAAGCTCGAAACCGGGCGCGAAGATCGGTAGAATCAGACGTCAACAACTAACCCTGGGGGGCTGGGCTTGGGTCAGACCTTGAATTCTGAAGCGAGCTGGCGCAAGTCGTGTAACGTTTTTGCCAGTGCTGGCTTTGTTTTGGTTTCCTGGGAAAGACGTGTCAGAAGATGGCTTACCGTGCTTCCATCGGCATAGCCGAGCTCTTTGGCTATCGAGGTTTGGGTCTCGCCCAATAAATTCACCCGGCTCCAAATGCGGACACGTTGATCGTGAATCTTGGCGATCTGATCGCCCAGTTCCTGCCGGCTGTGGTCATCCAGCAGTTTTCGCCCCTGCTGGGCGGACCGCTTCCCCAGGCTTGCCCTCCAGAAGCGAGCGCACCCGCCGTAGAAAGGAATCATCTCCAAGCGCCATCCCGGCTCGGACCTCCTCCCAAAGCGGATCCTGAGTTGTTCCGATCGCCGAGAAGAGCGCCTTACGGTACTGGTTTCGAGCAACCGTGGTCGACTCGCCCCAGTAACGCAGCCACTCGGTACAAACCGCGACGACTTTGGAAGCAGCTCTTCCCGAATAGTGCGGATGCGAACTCCAGGGGAAGTTGTCGAGGATTTTCCAGCGTTCTTGGATTGCCTGGCTCTTTGCTACGATGGTTCTGGCCGGGTTGGCGTGGACGTAGAGCAAGAGCCGTTTGGCGTAGGCATCTGCATCCACCAGAAAGGCTTTGTATCTTCCCTGGAACAGATGGCCCGCCCGCTGGTGTCGGCGGTTAAACCACACCGTGTAGCTGGTCAGCAGCCAAGCCATCATTTTTCCCAAGTTCGGATTGGGCGTTTGCCCGATGAGATGAAAATGATTGGGCATCAGGCAGAAGCCATGGATTACAAAACCGAAGCGAAGTCGGGTGGCTTCTAAAAGTTCAAGGAAATGCTGGCGATCCTTAGCTGACCGAAAGATCGGACGGCGCTCGTTGCCTCGGGCAGAAGCGTGGTAAATAGCTCCTGGAAACTCAAGCCGTGGCGGCCTTGGCATTTGCGCAGCGTGCCAGAGGCGCCTGCCAATGTCAATATTCAAGGTCTGACCCTTGCCGTCAACCCAAGAAGGTCGATAACGATTTGCTCGAATTGCTTCGGATCGACTTTCTGAAGCGTCTCCAGAATTTCATTGGCGAGCGCAGACCGAATTTGACTGTAGGCATCCTCCAGGATCTCAAAGGGCGTGCTAGATGGTGGAAGAGGCGCCGCCGACGCCATCGCTCGCGTTCCGTGTCTGTACCGGCACTACCTTCTTTGAATGCGACAAATTCCGGGAATCGCTCGAGAAACTTGGTGTCGATGCGCTCGGGCCCTTGCGAAAGAATATCGCGGCCGCGCTCCGTGATCTGGAGAAATCCTCGCTTCGGGGAGTCCAACAATCCCGCCTTTCTTAGATATAACCGGGCCCATCCTACGCGGTTTGAGAAGATCCGCTGAGTTCCGCTCGGCAATAGCTCGGATAATTCCTCTTTAGTCAGCGCAAAGTTCGATCCTAGCTCGTCGACCAACTCAGAAAATTTATGCTCTCCACCGCTCCCTAATCTCTTGAGAAGCGGTAGCATACAAGCCTGGTAATTGGGAATCGCCACTCGCCGTATTTAAATCTGACGAGCTTCTTTTGACGATCAATTTCGCATTCGAGGACGGGTGCGCCCCACGTGACGAGCGTCCTACTCGTCACGTCCCACTTCATATACGCTTCTCGCGCTCGAACCGGAGTTAAAAAAAATCCGGCACCGCCTTTGCACCGCAGTACGGGTAAGTTTTATCTCGCGCTCCCAGCCGATGGGTACCCGCGACCGGTCCTTTTTTCTGGTCCGCTGGAAACTGCGCGAGATCGGAAACATTCTCTCGCCAGCCGTTACAGCTTAAGCGCGCGTTCATGTTGCACGCGGTCCTTTAGATTGATCAGCCGAGCCGTAACGAATAGGATTTCGATAATCAGCGGCGACTAAGTATACGTAGTCGCAAACGACCGCTGGGGGTTAGTGGACGACCCGCCGTGTTTCCCTGGTTCGGCACGCGGCGGGTTTCCTTTTGCGATGAAACTGACTTAGTTAAGTCACTTTTGTCCTTTGCGATTGCGTATTAAATCAATCCGGGCTTAGCTGCCCCAATCGGCGCGCTGCGGACGGGAGACCGGGTTCGACGCCGCGAGGAAAACTTATGGCCCTGTTCCGCAAGCTCGACAATCATCTGCTGCCGGTCCCTGATCTCGAAGCGGCGATCGCGTTCTATCGCGACGGGCTGGGTCATCGACTGATCTGGCGAGACGAGCGCGCCGCCGGCTTCGCGCTGTCGGAAACCGACGCCGAACTCGTCGTTCATCTCGATATCGGTCCCGAGACGGACATTCTGGTCGACGATGTCGGCGAAGCGGCGGCGAAATTTGCGCGCGCGGGGGGAGAGATCGTCGACGCGCCATTCGACATCCCGATCGGCAAATGCGCGCGCGTGAGGGACCCCTTCGGCAATATTCTCACGCTGCTGGATCAGACGAAGGGAAGGTTGAAGACCGACCGGGATGGATTCGTTGTCGGCGTGGAGCCGCGCCCTACCGATTGACGAAAGCGTGCCCCGCGCACGAGCGACCGCCTCTCAGCCGACAGGCAACGGCGCGTCGCAAGCGAGGCTTTGACGCTTATTTCTGGCGCGCACATCCGCGCCACCTTCAAGAAGGGCCTTCACCGCACCGGCACATCGCGTCTAAAGGCTGACGATCGCACGGTCGACGCCGTCCTGGAACCGGTCCCAGCCGGCGACAATCGGCACAAACCAGGGCCTGCCGTTGTAGAGAGGCGGAGCAGGGAAGGCATCGCTATCGAATGCGCATGGACGGTTCTGCCGGCCGAGGATCTTGCGGGCTGTCTGATAGCCGAGATAGCTCATCACCGCGACCCGCTGCCGTTGCAGCCCACGGCGCAGTGGACGCTGTCATGCATGCCCATATGGGGAATGTGATATTAAATACGACCGCCACTACCTCGGCCAGCGCTTGTTCTTTTGTCATGGAATTCCCATCGGTGATATTTCCATGTCCCTTGTCGGGATCGCGATGCGCTTTCTCCAACTCGCGGTTTTAGCTCGCCGCTTCAAATTGAAGCGCGAACGTCCACCGAGCCGCAGTCAAAGCGCCGCGGAAATTTTGCAGCGGAGGAGCGCTGCCCAGCACCGCCATATGGTAAGTTTTATCTCGCGAGGGGGCGCCGACGGGTACGCGCGACCCGTCGAACGTGAACCCGTCGAGCGGGTCAGGCCGGCGGGTGCGCTCACTGAAACTGACGTCGGTGCGTCGGTCGATCGGCGTTGGCTGACCGAGTACGAAGAAAGGGAGCGGCGGTCGTATTACCGGCTTTTTCCCCGAGTTTAGCGGTGCTCTCGGCTCCGAGCCGACGCCGTTCGACGCTGAGCTTGGCTGCTACGGGCTTTCTGAGCTAAACTAATGCCCATGTGGTTAAAACTTCTTCTTCCGGCCACGCTCCCTCGCGGCGCGGTGGTTTCCGTCGGCGGACAGAGAGCGCATTCCCTGGTTGCCCAGGCCAAGCGATTAAAACTGTCTTTCCTGCGGGTGATCCAGACGATCTGACCGAGAAGCGCGAGAAGTTCCGAAAAGCCAACGGCCCGCTCTGGGACGAGAAGCGACGGGCGGAAGCGGCGATTCGCAAGACCGCGCTCGCCAATGGTTTTACTGACGCTGAGGATGTCGTCGATGCGTATCGAAAGCTGAATCTTCCGGACCAGCGGCGGGTGTTCAGCAAAGCCCTTCGCTCATGCATTGCGGCAAGGATCGGGCAGCGCTCCGCGAGCGCCGGGAGCCGTGCTTACCGGCTGGCATCGCGCAGCCGTTGACCGGGAGCGACGCCGCAGAGTCTCGCCTCGTCAGATCCAAGGAGTTATCGCAGTTTAGAGTTCCTTGAAGTAAGTGATTTTTCCTTGATCCACTACAACAGATCCTCCCTGCGCTTTCCCCCCGGCTTTAAAGTAGTAGCCAGTTTTCCAGACGGGTTTCCCTTTCTGCGTTGCTAGCATGAACGGACCTGCATATGAGAATTCGTAATCGTCTTCTGGAGTCAGCTTCAGCTGTTTCTTAATAGCCTCGTCAACATCATCGTTTCCACCCCAAGCTGTTTGCTCTGGTCGGGGGCCAGCTACTTTGCCGCCCAACTCGGTATAGGCTTCTTCATAAGCAGCCTTGAACGCTTCTTCGTACGGGTCCAGGTGCGAACCCGAATAACGACGCTTTGCGTAGGCTTTCTTAACGACGTTGGCCCAATCCATCCAATTGATTCCCTTGCGCTTCGTGACCATTTCTTGCGCAAGGTCTCGTCCGTCCTTTTCAGCGTCACCTGCCACATCCTGCCCGAACGCTGAGCATATTAGCGACAACAGAACCGGCAGCACCAGCCTGCTCATTTATGACTCCTCTAGTAATTATAACCGGCTACCAAAAGCGAGATAGCGCAACAAGCCTTAAACTAAGTGGAACTCTGGGACGGTCACAGTTTGAGGCGTCTTTGCGCTTTATGAAGAGCCGGCCACAGAAAAGCGCGGGTCCTCCTAGCCAATCGACCCGGGCCGACGGGTCTCGATGACCGACAGATATTCCTCGTTGCGTTGGACGAAGCTGTTCGGGTCGTACTCGCTCAGCTCGCGCAAGGCTAGCTCGATTTCGGAGTAGAGCGTGCCGTAAATCTCCTGAAAGGCTGTCTTGGAGTCAGGGGGCCTGGGTCAGACCTTGAATTCTGAAGCGAGCTGGCGCAAGTCGTGTAACGTTTTTGCCAGTGCTGGCTTTGTTTTGGTTTCCTGGGAAAGACGTGTCAGAAGATGGCTTACCGTGCTTCCATCGGCATAGCCGAGCTCTTTGGCTATCGAGGTTTGGGTCTCGCCCAATAAATTCACCCGGCTCCAAATGCGGACACGTTGATCTTGAATCTTGGCGATCTGATCGCCCAGTTCCTGCCGGCTGTGGTCATCCAGCAGTGTCTTGGAGTCAGGGGGCCTGGGTCAGACCTTGAATTCTGAAGCGAGCTGGCGCAGGTCGTGTAACGTTTTTGCCAGTGCTGGCTTTGTTTTGGTTTCCTGGGAAAGACGTGTCAGAAGATGGCTTACCGTGCTTCCATCGGCATAGCCGAGCTCTTTGGCTATCGAGGTTTGGGTCTCGCCCAATAAATTCACCCGGCTCCAAATGCGGACACGTTGATCGTGAATCTTGGCGATCTGATCGCCCAGTTCCTGCCGGCTGTGGTCATCCAGCAGTTTTCGCCCTGCTGGGCGCACCGCTTCCCCAGGCTTGCCCTCCAGGAGCGAGCGCACCCGCCGTAGAAAGGAATCATCTCCAAGCGCCATCCCGGCTCGGACTTTCTCCCAAAGCGGATCCTGAGTTGTTCCGATCGCCGAGAAGAGCGCCTTACGGTACTGGTTTCGAGCAACCGTGGTCGACTCGCCCCAGTAACGCAGCCACTCGGTACAAACCGCGACGACTTTGGAAGCAGCTCTTCCCGAATAGTGCGGATGCGAACTCCAGGGGAAGTTGTCGAGGATTTTCCAGCGTTCTTGGATTGCCTGGCTCTTTGCTACGATGGTTCTGGCCGGGTTGGCGTGGACGTAGAGCAAGAGCCGTTTGGCGTAGGCATCTGCATCCACCAGAAAGGCTTTGTATCTTCCCTGGAACAGATGGCCCGCCCGCTGGTGTCGGCGGTTAAACCACACCGTGTAGCTGGTCAGCAGCCAAGCCATCATTTTTCCCAAGTTCGGAGTGGGCGTTTGCCCGATGAGATGAAAATGATTGGGCATCAGGCAGAAGCCATGGATTACAAAACCGAAGCGAAGTCGGGTGGCTTCTAAAAGTTCAAGGAAATGCTGGCGATCCTTAGCTGACCGAAAGATCGGACGGCGCTCGTTGCCTCGGGCAGAAGCGTGGTAAATAGCTCCTGGAAACTCAAGCCGTGGCGGCCTTGGCATTTGCGCAGGGTGCCAGAGGCGCCTGCCAATGTCAATATTCAAGGTCTGACCCTTCCCGCCCAACACCAGGGGCGACAGATGTTGGCAAAATCGCTGATCCCTGGTTATGCCGGTCACGCCCTTTGAAATCATGACGAGCAAGGTCTGTTCGATGGGTTTGGTGGTGCTTGCCGCCTGCGCATTCTCGCTGAGCTTTATTGTTCAAGGATTGCTCTCGGTTCCGATCCAAGGCTCAGTCGCTCTCTTCCTGGCCGGTACCGCGCTACATCTGTTCGCCACCACTTCGCTGGGCATTTTCATGGGTACGGTGACGCGCTCGATGCCGCAATTCGGGATATTGCTCATTCTTGTTCTGCTCCCGTTGCAGATGCTCTCCGGCGGGCAGACCCCTCGCGAGAGTATGCCGGAGTTAGTGCAACACATCATGTTGGTCGCTCCGACCACTCACTATGTCATGCTTGCTCAAGCGATTCTCCATCGCGGTGCGGGGATCGAGGCGGTCTGGCCAAATTTCGTTGGGCTGGCCGCCATCGGCGGCGCCTTGTTCGCCTTTTCGCTAGGAAGACTCCGGAAATCGCTCAGCGAAATCCGATAACTGGAGTCGGCAGGCGTTAGCGTCTCCACGTTGGAGCACCTGAGAATTGGTCAACGAGTTACCGAAAGGGACCGTAACCAGCTTTGCAACATTCGGCCTTCGAAAGTTCATGTTGTAAATTCTGATGCCACCGTTAGCTAGAAATGCAAAATCTTAGCCACTGTTCAAAAGGGGATATCAGACTTTGGCAAAGCGGCGTTTTCCGGAAGCCGTAGACGATAAATGATCTACGGAAGCAGACGAGAGAAGCCATGTTGAAATAAAATACGTAGCAACAGCGTGTTTGGCAGGGATACACTCATCTTTGCGCCACAGCGTCTAACAGCAAGTAAAAGGATTGGCCCTCTGCCGCGACACCGGGTCTGTCAAAACGCGGCGATCCGCAAACCCCCTGCACGAACCCGAATCGGTCGACCTTGTCAGAAACGGCCTGCCTGAGTGATCGCGCGGGTTTTTCATATTCGCCGGGAAGCCATTCCGCAACGAGCCCACGATAAATCGCGTATGCCAACATTTGCGATAAATTCACTTCCACAAAGCTTCCGGGGTCATCGATAATATTGTGAAACAGCCAATCAGACCGCTTATATTTTAATAAAGAGTCAACGAGAGCGCGCGCGATCTGTACCAGCTCTTGTTTTTGCGAAGACAACGTTTCGGGCAGCAGGTCAATCGTTCTCGCAAGCCCGGCGGCAGCCCAACCGTTTCCAATCCCCCAAAAGTCTTTTCGCACGAACGCCTGCTTTTCGTCGTCCCATTTATGACTGAACAGCCCCGTTTGCCGGTCAAACAACGCGGTCCGATAGCCATAGATTTGACGGAGCGCTTCTTTTGGATGGCCCGCCGCTGCGAGATACGGCGGCAGCATATACATGGAGTCAATCCAAAATTCCGGACGATTCGGAACGTGATAGACAATTCCATTATGATTTCGGGGCGCTGATTTGAGCGCCCAGTTCAACAGCGAGTCACACGCATCTCCCAGGTCCTTATCGTTCGTTTCCCGAAACGAAAAAATCAATGCTTCTCCAACGCTGCACGGATCGGTTATTCCTTCGTCCGGACGGATCATTGCGGGGCGGCCGTCGGGTACTCGGCGGTAAGCGGCTTCTTTTGCGAGCGCGATTACCACATCGCGGTCGCCCTGCTCGAAAAAAGCATCCATCGCGACGCCTTGTTCCCATGAATTCCGCTGCATGGACAGCAGAGCAAGCTTTACCAGATCAAGTGTTTTCAAAAGAGGATCCTTTGTACAACTGACATTCAACATCGCGCAACATCGCGAGGATTTTCATGCGGCGAGGACTTTTTGTGCTCGTCCTCGGGTAAGACGCGGGGCCTCGCGCGTAAGCTCCGGAAAGCGTTGATGCCGAGTACCGTAGCAATATTTGCTTTTTTAGGTAACCTTTTTTCCGCAAGATTCCGACAGGCACCGCACGATCCCGAGAGCAGGGTTGCCCTTAATACTTTATGCTCCTGCCGTGGCCAAGGTGGTTCAGTTCTTTCGACCACTGTGACGCAGGCCATCAATCTCACAGGAAATGTATAAATATGAAGAAGCGAATACTCGGTAACAGCAACCTTGAAGTCTCGGAGATCGGGCTCGGCTGCATGAGCATGACCGGCGCTTATGGTTCGAACGTAGAGAAGCGGGACATGATTTCCCTTATCCGTGCGGCGGTTGAAAGGGGAGTCACATTCTTTGATACAGCCCAGGTCTACGGCCCATTCGCTAACGAAGAGCTCGTTGGCGAAGCTCTCGCTCCATTCCGTGGGCAGGTGGTGATCGCGACGAAGTTCGGGTTCAAATTCGAGCAGCAAGATGGCGCACCACGGAATGTAGGGCTGGATAGCCGGCCGGGGTACATCAAGCAAGGCGTCGAGGATTCACTCAAACGACTTCAAGTCGACTGTATCGATCTGTTCTATCAACACCGGGTAGATCCCGAGGTTCCTATCGAAGAGGTAGCGGGAGCGGTGAAAGAGCTGATTCAGGAAGGCAAAGTGAAGCACTTTGGAATGTCTGAGGCGGCGGCACAGACGATTCGCCGGGCCAATGCCGTTCAGCCGGTAACTGCAGTCCAGAGCGAATACTCTCTTTGGTTTAAGCGCCCTGAAACCGAGGTATTGCCATTGCTCGAAGAGCTCGGCATCGGGTTTGTTCCTTACAGCCCGCTGGGAAAAGGGTTCCTCACCGGGAAAATCAACGAGCAGACGATCTTCGACAGCACGGATCTGCGGAGCCGCATCCCTCGCTTTACAACAGAGGCCCGGAAAGCGAATCAGGCCTTGGTTGATCTGCTTGCCGCCATTGGGGAGCGCAAAAAGGCGACACCCGGTCAGATCGCACTCGCGTGGCTGCTGGCCCAAAAGCCGTGGATTGTTCCGATCCCCGGTACCACCAAGCTGGCGCGGGTAGAGGAGAACATCGGGGCAGCAGACATCGAACTTACATCTGACGATCTCAAAGAGATCGATAGCGCTGCATCGAAGATCACGGTCCAAGGCGCTCGGTATCCGGAAGAGGTGGAGCGCATGTCCTATCACTGAAGTAGAAATCGGGAACAGAATGTGAAAGAGGAGTTCTGCTTATCTTTCGAGAACAAAGTCGCGAGCGATCTTTTTATCGGTCGCCATATTTTTACGATCCTCGCTTCGATGAATCTCCGAGAAATCACGGTGGACTACGTGATCGTCGACACCTTGCGCGGGGCCCGAGAGACATTCGCAGAGATTATTGAGGCGTGGCGTGATGGCTATACCGACTCAATCGGCGAGTTGACGCCGATTACCGAGGAATCAGCGGGCGCCTACTTCAATCAAATGATCGCCAATATCCGAGATCCACTCGGCTACGCCGTCTGGATGGTGTCGGTTGTAAGCGCCCGAGTGCCTTAACCTGAAGCCGCTCTCAACGCGGCATCGCTCAGACTCATTGTGTCTTCGTGCCTTTGTGTCAGAATTTCTTTTCGCCATCGCCGATCGCCATGATCAAGATCAAACGAGTCTATGATCCGCCCGCGCCGGAGGATGGGGCGCGATTCCTGGTGGAACGTCTGTGGCCTCGCGGGATGAAGAAGGAAGCGTTGCGCATGAAAGCCTGGTGCAAGGACGTAGCGCCGAGCGGTGATCTGCGTCGTTGGTTCAGCCACGATCCGGCCAAGTGGAAGGAATTCCAACGGCGGTATCGTGCTGAGTTACACGATCATCCTGCTGCCTGGAAACCGCTAGTCGATGCGGCCAGGCAGGGCAATCTGACGCTCCTCTATAGTGCGCACGACCTGAAACATAATAACGCGCTCACGCTGAAGTCGTTTTTGGAAGAACAATTGAGCTCTTCCGCCAAAAGATAGATCGTTATGAATGTGGGCGTAAATTATGCCTGGCCATACAATCTGTGGGCATTTCTATTCGATCCAGATGACGGCCGGAACTGGGAGAAAACGGTTCCAAAAAATTTCGCAGGACTTCAAAAACTTGGAGTTAGCTGCGTCCGGGTCTGGCTTTTTGCCGTCGGTCAAGGGCTTGCCGGCCGGCCGAAACTGCGCTCGCCAAACTTGGCAGAAGAGGTCGCGGCAAATTGGGAATTTACCCCGGCGCCTGAACTTGATGATGACGTGGTCAAAAGGTTCGTCCGGCTCGTTGATGTCGCGAAGAATAGCGGACTGAATCTGATTCCAGTATTGCTTGATTTTGGCTTTTCGCAATCTCCTACCCAGCGCATCGGAGACAATCCGGGCGGCGGGAAGATCGATCTGGTGATCGATGAAGGGAAACGAGCTGTGTTCGTGAATGGGACGCTGAAGAAATTGTTGGACGCCCTAAGCCCGTCGCAGCGAGAAGCGATCTATTCGTTTGAAGTGATGAATGAACCCGAGTGGGAGGTGTACACCCCGCTCATTCGACCGCAGGGGACATTAAGGAAGGTCCAACTTCAGGAGTTCCTGAGCGCATGCCTCGACAAAATCAGCATTCCCTCTACGGTCGGATTCGCGTTGGCCAGGAATGTAGCCAGGTATCCGGGAGGAACGAATCCGCAGTTCCACTATTACGGACCGGTGAAGGACGGCCCCGGCAAATTGATCCCTCTCATGCACTATTTACCCAAGGCTGATTCAACGGTGTATTTTCCGAACGGCCAGAAGCCGTTCGTCGGTGAAATCGAGGGAGCGATTGCCCTGCGCGGTCCTTGGCCAAGCCTGAAGGGTGACGATCTCAATCACAATGCGATGGCAGTCTTTCGAAGGCTCCGGAAGCTGAAGGAGAAAGGATACGAACTGGCCCTGATCTGGCCGGACCTGAGCGACCAGCTACCAGGGGTCTCCCAGAACGATGATTTGAAATTTTCCATCGAAACACGGAAAGCGATCAAAGCCTTTGCGGATGGGATGGATCTTGAGAGCGCGCAAAGATTCTTCAATGATCCATTCGGCTATTGAAATTTCGGCGTTACGGAGTTCCGGTCGGCCGAGTCGGAGCCTTCGATTTATCGGGAGGCGTCGGGATAACTGCGGCGTTTTCGCTTGGCATCAGACCAGAGTTCTCCGGTGTCTCGATAACCCCGTAGGTGTCAATGCTCGGATGCTTGCCGAGGAATCGGGTGTAGGTCCATAGGGTTGTCGCAAGGGCTCCCAAATGCACTTGCGACATACCGGTAGCCGGATTCTCTTTGATCACCTGAACAATCGTCCCGGGTATGAGGTAGTAGGCTTGGCCGTCCTCGATCATTTGCAATTCTGTCGCATCGTCGCGGTGACCAGTGATTCGTTGGACCCCTTGCTCAGTAGTGCAAGCATAAGGTCCGCGGACAGTAACCCAGCGATACCCCTGTGCTACTAAAGCGTCATAATTATCCCCGAGAGCAGCGCAGGTCAGCCCAAGGCTGACCGCCGTAATAATCGAAATTGCTGGTTTCATAAGTTCGTAACTCCATTTCTTACAGCAGCGACCGTTTGAACGTATAGATTTACGATCACGCCTGGCTACTTCGTTGTCCAGCTCACTATGCGAGGTTTTGTCTGCTTCCGGCGAACGGGTAAGTCGCAATTAGCTCGGCAAACCGCTCTTCGTAAGAATCACAAATGGGCGAGTCGCCATCAGGTTTGACCCATTCCGGGTGTTGGTCTCTCAGCGATAGATGGATCAACTCGCGCAATTCAGTATTTGGCTTGAAGAATTCGCGGCTCCCTACTTCGTTTTCGGGGACGCCGGTGTACAGCTGACGCTCGCCTCACCGAAAGGTGGCCAGCCGCCTATCGATCCAAAAGCGATCTGCCAGAAAATCAGACCCCCCGCCATGGCGCGGTTCAAGCAGGAGCAGCAGCGCGAAAAAGCGCTTTCCCAGACGGTCAAGCTTGCCGATATGAGAGCGGAAGATTACGATACAGTATTTACGTCGGTGGCACGGCCCGATGTGGGACCTGGCTGAAAGCACCGATTCCATTGCTTTGATCGAGTCCTTCTACAACTCCGGCAAGCAGGTGGACCTGGTCTGCCATTCGCCCGGTGTGCTTCATCGACTAACTTATAAGGGCGCGCCGATCGTGAAAGGTAAACGCGCACGATGTGTTTAATTAAGAATCGATAGAAATGACAAAGACACGGAAAACAATAATCGTCACCGGCGGCTCAAAAGGCATCGGAGCAGGTCTGGTGAAAGCATTTCTGGAGCGCGGCTACAACGTGGTGGCGAATTCGAGAAACATCACCAAGTCGGGCGCGTTCGAGGCGTCAGATAAACTCGCATTGGTCGACGGAAGCATCGCCGAAGCGGCAACGGCAGCGAAAATCGTTGAAGTCGCCACCAGCGAATTCGGATCGATCGACGCGCTGGTCAACAATGCCGGCATATTTTTCGCGAAGCACTTTACGGATTACACGGCCGACGATCTGCGGGCTCTCATTTCCGTCAACATCGAGGGTTTTCTCTTCATGACGCAGCTCGCGATCAAGCAGATGCTGGCTCAGAAGACCGGTGGAAGCATCGTCAATATCACATCGACGATGGTGGATCATCCGATCGCCGGAGTAGACGTTGCGGTTCCGATGATCACGAAAGGCGGGCTTCAGGCAGTGACGCGGAGCCTGGCGATGGAGTACGTTAAACAGGGCATACGCGTAAACGCCGTCGCCCCGGGTGTTGTCGATACGCCGATGCACAAAGACGACCCAAAGGATTCTCTCAAGAGGCTCCAACCGATGGGAAAGATTTCGGATGTGAAAGACATTGTGGACGCGATTGTTTATCTGACGGAAGCAGACCAGGTAACCGGGGAGGTGCTGCACGTAGACGGCGGTGCGCACGTTGGCAAATGGTAACCCGGATTTGCTACCGCTAATGTCGAAGGTCAAGAAATCAACATACCTATGTCGCAGCACGTCTTTTATCGCGCAGTGAAAGTTGACGGACTCTCACGCTACACACTTTACATGCAGGATTACGGCGGCCCCGTGGCTACCTGAATGTTAGTTGTGTCTACGCCACCCCGTGAACACTGTGGCCTCCGTGCGATGCCCTCTTCCGGTCCGGATGAATGTCGATCGAGTCTCGCACGGAGGTCACGGACCCACGGAGGACTTCTTCAGCCAGAACCAATTTTGTTGCGGCTACGGCGCGCTGTGATCTTCGCGGCATTCTGTTAAACGGTTTCTGTTTTTGTTCCTTTCCGATTCGATATCTCGAACTCGATCGGACGAAAATCCGTAAGTCTGAAATTTCGGACGGAACTCCGATCGACCATATTCTTTGCCTAACTTCCGATCGGCGGTACAGGCTATAAATAGCGGCGGTTATTAAAGATAATCCGCATCTGATTTATGTGAGAGCCGTTCACGAGAGCAGTTTTGAACCCGCTGGGGAAATCTTACCCGAAAAACTCACAGAAGGATTCCAGATCCGAGTCTCTCGACAGATCCGGCATCCCGACGCGAGAGCTTTTGAATAACCGGTCTTGAGCCGACGTCTGTAACTCAATGAAAAGGTCATTTTTAGCGCTCCTTGCACTGGGATCGATCGTCGCGACATCGCTGCCTGCAAGGGCTGACGAAGACCGGCGAGACCACAACTGGAATGATGAATATTGGCATCACAACAAGGAGGGCTATTGGCATGGTCACAAAGGACATTGGGAAAATCATCATCACAAACATACGTTTATTCAGGTCGGTCCAGTCACCATTGAGCAGCATTGAAAGCGCTTTTTTTTTTTTTTTTTTTTTTTTTTTTTTTTTTTTTTTTTTTTTTTTTTTTTTTTTTTTTTTTTTTTTTTTTTCGCGCCGCCCGAGGGAATTGGGCGAGTGGGCGCGGTTGTTCAAGACGGCGCCGTCGTGTGCCACTGGGCTCCCGCACGAGGATCGGCCAAGCTGCGCAAAAGGTGCATCAAAGCATGCCAGTAGCTCGGAAACGGAGCTACTTCCCCCGGATTCTTCGGCGCGAGTTCCGCCGCGAAGTGGGGCAGTTCCGCGTGCGGCAGCCCGGAGTGTCGATGATGCACGCCATGATACGGCTCATGAAGCAGAGTGAATGCGACGAGCCTGCCCAGTGGCCCCTTTGCCACAATACTTCGAGTCGAACTATTCACCGTGGCCCCGGTCAATCCGACGTGCTCGATGTATTTGCGCCAGCTCTGCATGTTTGCTGCCAGGTAAGCAGGGGCAAGGTACATCCACAAAAAGTATTTCCACGCACCCGTCCACGTCACCGCCCCCAAAATGCAAAGCCACACGCCAATGGTCAGGGCGAACTCTGCCCAAACTCGGCGCCGCAGTTTTTTGTTCCGGATCGGCGAACCAGACCGGAGAAACGTGCGTATGAACAAAAATGGAGTATAAAACAGGCCGAAACTAAGTTCGAGAATGGCGGACAGAATTCGAATCCAGCGGGGTGTTCCCGGAATGACAAAGGGCCAGAGTTCTTCGTCTCGTTGAGTGGCCAGGTGCGCGTGGTGCAGCTGATGCGCTGCACGGTAAAGGCTGAAGCTCATTAAGCTCATGACGCCGATGATAACGCCGTCGATCTCGTTCAAGCGCCGGTTTTTTCGAAGCAGCCCATGAGATGCCTCATGGAAGCCGATCAGCATCCCGTGCATAAGATGGCTGGCGGTTAACATCAGCGGCACTGCGAGCCAGATCGATCCCAGGTAGACGGCGGCGCCCAACGCCGCTTGATTGAGAAAAAAAACGGATGCCAGAACCGGGAAGGCCGCGCGGCTCACCCAGTGAGGTTGCTCCTGTTCGAGAATTTGGGTTGATGAGGTGGTATTCATCGCATTTGGCTCATCACGGCGCCGATTCGATTTTCTGGTGAGCGACAAACGGCGGCCAATACGGCTGGGAACAGGTTAGCCAGGTTTTTGATTTCCGCCAGAGAGAACAGCGTCGAAGGGAAAAGCCAGACGATCTCCAGGCCCTCCGGCAGCGCCGTGATTTCGCATCCGAGATGCAGGCGAGCGGTACCAGTCGAGCGCATCCTGAGCTGCGCGGACAATCCGTGCAATGCTACGTCGGGAACGGGATAGTTTTGCAGCGCGAAGCGGACTTCAAAAACTGGATTATGACCAGGCGCCGGCTGGTCGCCAAGCGCGGGAACGAGTTCAGCAAATGGCATCGCGTTTGCGAAACAATCCACGGTTGTTTGATGCACCGCCTTGAGGTGGTCAGAGAACGGGCGATCGACATCGACCTGGCCGCGCAGAGGCACAATATCGGCGAAATAGCCCATCGTTTCGCGCACCGCGTGCGTGGTCCGATTCGCGACGGGAGTACCGACGAGAATGTCCTCCTCGCCTGTCCAGCGAAGAAGTGTGACCTGAAATGCGGCCAGCAATGCGCTAAAGAGCGTTGCGCTAGCATTGCGAGCCAATTCCCGCGCTGCGTCAGCCAGGTCGGTTGAAAGATGAGAGACCCATCGCTCGGGCGCACCCGTCGGGGCCTCTGTTCTCGGAAAGAAATTCCAGAGGCGCCTCCTTCCCGCGAGTCTGGATTTCCAGAAAACGGCGCGCCGCTCTAGTTCAGGAGCCTGCCAGAAAGCGCGCTCGGCTTGACCCCAAGCCGTGTAGGTGAGAGGCAAAGGCGGCAGGCTCTCGTGCGGACGGACGATCCCTTGCACATAAGCAGCGCACAGGTCTTGGACGAAAACACCCAGGGTCCAGCCGTCGGCAATGGCGTGATGAATTGCAAAGACCAGCACATGATCATTGGCGCTGCGCTTGAGGATCTCGGTCCGGTAAAGCGGGCCTCGCACCAGGTCGAACGGCTCCCGGAAAACCTCGGTCGCCAGGGCTTCAACCGTCTCTTGGTGTGTCTGCGCGGCTGAAAGCTCACGGAACCGGAAATCGACGTCACTGCTCTGACGAATCACTTGCACTGGCCGATCTTTGCCCGGCAAGAAGGAGAGTCGCAACACCTCCTGCCGTTCCACGACTCGCCGAAGCGCCGTCCGGCATGCCTGCGGCGTAATGACACCCCTTACTTGAATGAGGCAGCAGATGTGATTCGCCGCGTCGGTGACGGCAACCGGCGATGTCTCCCACAATTCCCGTTGGGGAAACGTCAAGGGTTGAACGAGCGCTTTTCCACTTTGCAGCCACTGCTTCAGAGCGGCGCGTTTGTCGGCGGGCATCTGAATCTTCGATTCACTCACTGCGCCGCGCTCCGTACATCGGGAGCTCCCGGTGAGGTCGCGTCGTCATCGAGCAACCCGGCAATCTCCTCGTCGGAAAGCGCTTCCAAGTCCACCTCTTCAGCAGAGGCCGGTTTTGGCGCTGTGATGGGTGCCGCATTTGTCACGGCTCGTCCTCCGGCCCTTTTTGCGCCCAGTTGCTCCGCGATCAACGAAACGATCTGACCGATTGTCCGAGCCCGGGTCAGGCTAGCCGGTGCCAGCGCCACGCCCAAAGAGGCCTCCAGCGAGTTTTCGATCTCGACGCCCATGAGCGAATCGAGCCCAAGATCGGCGAGGGGTTGGTCATGGCGCAGACTCTCCGGTTTCACGCGCAATGCCGAGCCGACAGCATCACGCACCGCCTGCCCGATAATATCCTCGAGGTCTTCCGGGGCCGCCGTTTCGATCTTGAGACGATAGTCGTTCTTCGCGCTACCTGTCTCCTGTCCCTCGACGGCTGCGAAAACCCGTTTGAACAAGGGCTTCTCCTGCATGCCGCGGAAAAACTGTCGCCACTTGGCCCAGTCGACACGGATCGCCATCACCTGCGTTGTGCCTGCCTTGAGGGATGATTCCATTAACTCCATCACTTCGCGTGGCGAGAGTCCGCTCGTCCCTTGCTTCGCCAGGAATTCGGCCACGCGCTCGTTGCGAGCCACATAACCTTCACCTCCCAGAACGCCCCAGTTGATCGTGAGAGCGGGAAGACCGAGGCCGCGCCGGTGATGCGCCAGCGAGTCCAGGAACGCGTTGGCGGCAGCATAGTTTCCCTGCGCCGGATTGCCAAAGATGCTTGATACGGACGAGAACATTACGAAGCAGTCCAGCTCGAGATCGCGCGTGGCTTGGTGGAGCAACCAGGCGCCGTAAGCTTTCGGGGCCAGCACGCTGCGCATTCGCTCCCGGGTGAGCGAAACAAGTGGAGCGTCGTCGATCACCATCGCCAGGTGGAACAATCCCCTCAGCGGGTAACCAGCTGACCGAATATCCGCGATCAGCCGCGCCACGTCTGCTGGTGAGCTGATATCCGCCTGCACCACCCTCGCATCGACGCCGCGATTGCGCAGGCCTTCCAGGAACGGCTGCGCATCCGGCGCGCTCGCCCCACCGCGACCGGTAAGCACGAGGTGGCGAGCACCGGATTCAACCAGCCATTCCGCCAGCACTTTCCCAAAGCCGCCGAAAGCTCCAGTGACCAGGTAGCAACCCTCCGGACTAATGTCGAATGACGAAGCCAGTCGTTCTCCGCGGCGGGGTAGGAACACTTCGGGAAACGTTACGACGACTTTGCCGATGTGTTTGCCTTGCGCCATCAGCCGGAATGCGGCGTCAGCGCGGCACGCGGGAAACGAGCGGAACGGGAGGGGGCAGAGAGCGCCTCGTTCGACAAGCTCGGAGATTTCCTCCAGCATTTGTCGGGTCAACGACTGATCGCCGGAAAAGACTGCGTCCATGGCGATGACGTGAAGCGATGCGTTTCGGCGGAGGGGCCAGAGTGGGATTCGTGAATTCTGATAGATGTCGCGTTTGCCGATTTCGATGAAGCGGCCGAACTCCGCCAGACAGGAGAGTCCCATCGGAATTGCTTCTGCCGCGAGAGCGTTCAGAACGACGTCTACGCCCCGCCTGCCGGTCAATGCCATGACGGCATCCGCGAAATCAGTGCGGCGCGAGTCAACGACATGTTTCACCCCCAGTGTCTCCAGCAAGGCGCGTTTGGTCGGGCTGCCGGCTGTCGCGATGACCTCTGCCCCAAGCTGATGTGCGATCTGGATTGCGGCCATCCCAACGCCACCCGCACCTGCGTGAACCAGGATACGCTCACCCTTCCGCATCCGTGCGACGTTCTTCAGCGCGTGCCAGGCTGTCATGAAAACAACCGGTAAAGTGGCTGCCTGTTCAAACGATAGTCCGCCGGGGATGCGGCGTACGTCTCCCCCCCTTGCGAGTGCATGGGTAGCGAGCCCGAACATGGCCAAGCCGAATACCCTGTCTCCGGGTGCCACCTGATCAATACCTCGGCCGACAGCCCGAACGACGCCGGCCACTTCATCGCCGAAGATTCGAGCGTCCGGTGCCTCACCAGGATAGAGTGCGAGCGCCTTCAGCACGTCGCGGAAATTCAATCCGGCTGCTTTGACTTCAATCAGCACTTCGCCGGCACCGCAAGCTGGTAGGGCGAAAGCTTTGAATCCGAGCGTATCGAGATGTCCGCGCTCGCGAGACTTGAGTCGCAGCGGGACCGCTGGGTCGAGCGATTCCAAGTGTGACGATCGGCCACGAACCACGCGCTGGACGTACCGGGCTTCGCCGCGAAATGATATTTCACGCTCGGAATCGTCAGCCAGCAGTTCGCTCCAGAGCAAGGAAAGGTCAGCCGGCGAAGCCGCCGGAGGGAGGTCGATTCCGCGTCCAGAGATGTTCGGGTACTCATTCACAATGACGCGGAGCAATCCAATCACGGCTGCTTGCGCCACTGCGCCTGCATTGATCGCCCCGGCCGCCGGTTGCCCGCCGCGAGTCACGAGGTCGATGCGCAATTTCGTCGAGCGATCGATATTATCCAGTGCTTGAACGAGATGGAGCAAGGGATCAGTGCCCATTAACGCCTCTGCGTCTGGCTGCTCCAGGTCCAAACTCCAAAGGTAAACAATACGTCCCGGCGGAGCGTCGTCCGCGCATTCCTGAAGGAGCCGCTTCCAGTCCTCGGGAGCCTCCGCACGCAAGGTGAAGGCGTACGTCTCTCCGATCGCAAACTGGTTGCCAGGCCGCACCGTGCGAGACCTGACGCCGGCTGCGCGCAGTTCCAAAGCCAATTGATCGCCTAGGCCGGTTGAGTCCCCGAAAATGAGCCACGAGGTCTCTGTTGGGATCGTCAAGGGTGTCCCCCCGGAGGCAAACCCAGTCGCCGCTGAATCTTGCCAGGACTTGCGGGCGAAGAGGCCAATCTGGCCCTCACCATCCAGACCAACCAAACCGGGAAGGGAAGTGGTCTCCTCGAAGCCTGCCTCTCGGAGAACCGTCTCCCATTGGGAGCGATTCAATAATGGCTGAAACGGACGCAAATCCCGGTCGGTAAAACGCCACCAACCGGTCGTGAGAGCGAACACCGCTTCCGTCCACAATTGTGGCGTGGCAACGTCCATAAATACCAGGTTCCCACCCGGCGTGAGCAGTTCATGAATGTATCTTAGCGTTAAGCGCACATCGCTCACCGCATGCAGTACGTTCGTGCCAATGATAAAATCGAATGAGCTGGCCTCGAAGCCCTGTTCCGTCCCCGGCTTCTCGAGATCAAAAATTTTGTATTCCACACCGGGAAATCCAGCCAGTTTCTGCATCGCGCCGCTGAAAAATGCAGCGGAGACGTCGCTGAAGGTGTACGAATGCAGCTCATGATCGATGAGCGGCAGAAGGTGGGCCGTCAATCCTCCTGTGCCGGCTCCGACTTCAAGAATTCGCAGGCTGCGGCCTTCCGGCAGATGACGGGCGGCCTCCTGCACGGCTGAGGCGATCGCCGCCAGCCAGGGTGTTGTATAAAGCCCCTCACCGTAGAACTGGTCCAATAACTCGGCTGAAGTCCCGGCGAACAATACCTGAACGGCATCCTTCTCGCCGCGCAGGATGGGGCCGAGTTCGGCGCAGTTTGCGGAGCAGAGCAAGCCTTCGGGCAAATGTCCGGGATAATTCGAGATAAATGTGCGCAGCATCGTTTGAGCGGATGCGGCGGCATTCGCAAAGGCCTCGGTCGGCCGATGACCGTCACCGTCTTTTTCGAGCCAGCCGCGTTTCGCGAGGCCGGTGATCAGACGCTCGAAAACAGCGCGCATTGGTTTTGCCACGCGGAGGGCGTCCGCCGTGAACCTTCCGTTCGCTCCGGTCAACGCTGCCATATCCCGCAGGCCACGTGCCAGTTGCGAAGCCGCGAGATCATCCCCTGCTGCCAAGGCCTTCTGCAGCTCGCTTCGGCCTCGCAGGGCGATAACCCGATCCAGCGCATCCTGCGCGACCTGTCGCATGCGATTCAACGGTACCGACGGAGGAGAAGAGTGGCGTCGAACGGCTGGAGTTCGCTCCCACGCTAGATGGTATAGAACGTTGCCGCTTGCTCCCGGACCGCCTGGTCGATGGGTCCCAGCGATGCTGATCGCCCGGAAACCGTCCACGAGCACGCAAGGTTTTCCTGCACCATCATACAATTCAATTCTGCCTTCGACGTACTCAGTATTGCTTTGTTGTACGCTGGCCCGCACCAGGCTGGAGGTTCCGGGCGACCGGAGAAACAGAATTTTGGCAAAGCGTACCGGAAGTTTCAGCCGGGTCCTGCGATCTTCGATGGTGGCAGCAGCCGCAGAGAAAATTTGCAATGACCCGTCCAGGAGGACGGGATGGAGTGAATAATCACTCGCCCGCTGAGTAATCTTCTCGGACAACGAGACCCTGCCGGCGGACTCACCATTTGTTGCCAACAGCTCGCGAATGGGCCGGAACTCGTCCCCGTAGCAAAGTCCCAGTTCCCTCAGATGGTGATAAAAATCCTCTGCTTCCCGGGGTTTCAAAGCGATTTGCTTGTCGTGACCCCACCTGCAGGATCCGAAGCCTGCTTCGGTCCGTTCGCCCCGCATCGAGCCGGCAACATGAAGCGACCACGTCGCACCCTGATGCAACTTGCTGTGGATCGAAAACGTGCGCTCATGCGGGTCGTAGGACAACTCGAGGTGAACCGCCGACACTGGATCCGGCAGGATGAGCGGTTTGCGAATCTCAAAATCTTCAATGACGAACGGCTGTCCGTTGAAGAGCTGCACGCCCGCTTCCAGTACCATTTCGACAAAGGCCGCTGCGGGAAACACCACGAGATGCTCGACTTTGTGATCCCTGAGGAAAGCCATATGCCGGCCATCGAGCCTTGCTATCCACGTTGGCGTAGCTCGAGGCAATCGCGCATCGAGCAATCCGCGGCCGCCTGATCCCAAACGGCCTTCGAGCCAATCGATGGACTCATTCCACCAACGGCTCTTGTCCCACGCATAAGTCGGTAGTGAAAGCAGCTGCCGAGATGGCACCATCTTCGCAAAATCC
>CAVSUL010000001.1:0-981776 GCA_963731325.1 uncultured Verrucomicrobiae bacterium | reverse complement strand
GGCAGCGGCTTGCCGTCTTGGCGGTGCGTCTCAACAACCCATTTCGCTACTTCGCGGATTTCTTTGAAGACCTTTTCCGGATCATCGCCGTGCACTCCTCCGAGAAGCAAGTCGGGACAACGCCCCATGTAGCATTGATCCTCTTCCGACCAGTTCACGACAAAATGATATCGTTGAATCGTTGTGCATCTCGGAGTGCCTTTTTGACGTCTCTTTCTTGCTAGTGGGGCGCATCGGCTCCCAGCTAGCCGTACGCCAGCTACCACGCGTGTGGAATCTCTCGTTTACCGATCGGGCGGATCTGGTCGGCTGAAGCAGTAACGACCGCTGCGGTCTGTCCGGCAAGCGTTACGAACTCGACCTCGTAAGCTTCATGCTGAGGGTATACGTGGAGGACCACCCCAACATCACCGGATTCGAGGCCGTGATCCAAAATAGGAACCGTAAGAACCACTCTGTCATGTTCCTGAATCATGATCGCCCGTCAAGCCACAGCCTGAGACGGTCGCCGAAATTCCCTTTTTCCGGCCAGCATTCCTTCGACGCTCAGCTGGAGGTCCAGTTCCCACCACGCGAGACCGACCCCTAAATTTTCGAACGCCTTACGCTGTTTCGGAGTCGCAGTTTGCAAAGTCGGATACCAGGAAAGAGGAGTAACAATGACTCTTCCGTCCGAAAGCCAGACTTCGACAGCCAAATCGGTCACCTTAGCATCGACGATCTCATAGCCAGGAGCGGCGCCTGTGGGGACCAATCGAGGATCTATCTTACCCTTGAAAGTGATTTTTCCAGGCTTCTTGGATGGCATTTTGCTGATCCTCTAGGATCGCTAGTATACGTCGAAGCTGAGCGATCTTAAAGCCTTTGTTCCACGCCAATCTAATCTCCGGCTGAATCCAGAATTTCGCCCCTGCTCCCGCTTTGTAGACGTGAACATGAATAGGTTCATCGTTCTCGTTTGACCAGAAGGAGAATTTGAAGCCTTCGATATCCGGGATCGCTTTTGGCATCACGCGGCTGCTTTCATGGGAACCACGTTCTTCGGTCTCGTCGGTCGGATTTTCCACCAGAGACTTCGCGACGGACGGCGACACAACAGCATCATACTAGGTGCGAATGATCGTCACCGAGTTACCCATCTCTTCGGCCAGGTTATGCGAATTTCGAAGTATCGCTGCCCGACAGGTACCGTAAGAATGACGGAGAACATCGTCTTTGCCGTTCCACCAGACGAGCGGGAGCGGCGCGTCTTCGTCTTGCCTCCAACGCCGCCATCGATTGTTCCAGGTCGACTCTAAAGGCATGACTCGCCCGGTCTTTTCCGCCGCAGACGCTGCGATCAGCCTCAGCCATTCAAGCGCATTTCGCTGCAACGGAATGACTCTGGCCCGATGCGTCTTCGTCCATCCTGGTTCGATCCGAATCTCGCGCGTCTGAAATTGAATTCCGGCCCATTCCAGGCGCAAGACTTCGGATGGGCGAAGACCAACGAGCCCGCCAAGAACGAGCCAACTCAGAACGTCGAATCTCTCTTGACTGCGAGCGCGATTGAGCAGAGCTCTAAACTCCGCCACGCTCAAGATCGCCGGTCTGGCTCGCGTGATCCGAGGCTTCTCGATGGTCGAAAGAGGACAAGGCCTTCGCTTTGTGCCGCTCCAATTTGGCCGAGTTTTCGTGCTGAAGTGCCGGCGCTTGCCATGCCCATCAACAAACTGGTACCGCTCCCTGACCGCGCACCCTGGACCACGACAATGTTGGATTGGGTAGATTTCCCATGTGGTCTTCTGGGTCATGGCGATGCGAATAACACACACAAGACACACACGACAATAATTTTTCCCATTTCTCCTAGGAGGGTATGAGGTTTCGTAAACCTTAAATGTGGGTTCGATTCCCGCCGGGGACATTTTCTAATTAGCTCATTCTATTAAGGTTATAAAGTTGCAGCGACCCGAGTTTGATCCGGCAGGCACTTCGATTCCCAAGAGATCAACGCTAAACTCCGTGGCTTGGGAAAATCTAGCACCTCCCCGTTTTCGACCTACTAACGTTGTTTTTGTGCCGTTGCTATCGCAACCCCTAAATGCAAACCGCACGTGCCGGCGAAAGTTCTACAAGCGAATTCCACACTGGCGCATCGGGTGTTGCGCTGCTAAGCGTTCGATCCCAATTCTTTCCTCATGTAGCTGACGGCGAAGTCGACGAAGGCGCGCACGCGCGTCGGCAATAGGCGAGCTCCGGCATAGACGACGTGAACCGGTAAGTCTTTCGCGCTCCACTGCGGCAGGACGCGCACGAGTTGTCCGGCAAGCAGGTCTTCCCGAATCAAAAAATCCGGAAGCACGGCGGCCTCATCGGAACAAAACTGGTAAGCAACCTTCGTAAACGTGGCCATGAGGTGGGCCGGCCTCGCCCTCGTCGCTGCCGCCCTGGCAGACGTCGCCCTTGGGGAGCCGGTTAATGGCATGGTCGAATTGGCGGGGCCTGAACCGATCCGGCAGGATGAACTTGTCCGGCAGTTTCTAAGCGCGACCGGCGATGCACGGAAGGTGATCACCGACGTCCATGCGCGCTACTACGGCATAGAGGTAAACGATTAAAGCCTCGTCCCTGGCCATAACCCCCGGCTCGGCTCAAATATTAAGCGTTTGCCAAACCTTAAATCCGGATTCGAATCCCGGAGGATACAGATGCCTTTTAGAAATAGAATCCAGATCGTCGAATCCGACATCACTGAACTCAACGTTGATGCCATCGTGAACGCGGCGAATGAATCATTGCTGGGCGGCGGCGGAGTTGACGGGGCGATTCACTTCGCAGCCGGCCCGGCACTGTTAGCCGAATGCCGAACGTTGGGTGGTTGTCCAACCGGACAGGCGAAGATCACCAAAGGGTACAATTTACCAGCCAGGCATGTGATCCATACCGTCGGCCCGGTCTGGCGCGGCGGCAGGCATAGAGAGCCGGAACTCCTGGCCAGTTGCTACCGGCACTCGTTAGCACTGGCAACCAGTCACTCGTTGAAGACGATCGCATTTCCCGCAATCAGCTGCGGTATTTATAGTTATCCGATCGAACACGCCGTCCAGATCGCCGTTCGCGAAGCCGTGGACTACCTGGCAACACAGGCCGTTCCGGAGAAAGTGATTTTTGCCTGCTTTAACCGGGACATTTTCCTCGCTTATCAAAACGCGGTTTTACGACTTTGTAGTTAGTGACGATTCGTCCTACTTTCTGTTCCAGAGGCCGGGTCTCTCGGACTTCAAGGTAGGATAAGCTCCCAGCTTGTCAGCTTTTTGAACCGGCAGGATGGCGGCGCTACCCGGGTGCTATCTTCACCCGCTGGTGTCAGGACTCCTCGGGTGCTGTTCTCTGATCTGGAGATCTCCGACCCGCAGGGTTTCCACCTCCAGCGCGTCCACCTTCAAATGCTTGAGATGAATCTCCTGCACCAGGATTTGCCGGACGATCAGCCGCCCGATTACCACGAAGCCGATGGCCACGGCTCCAATCGCCAAAGCGCCGACGGCCGCCGTCCCGGTCGCGCCGGCCGCGAGGGCCTGAGCAAAGGTCGCACGAGCAACCAGCGCGCCTTCTGGCTGACCGCCTCGTTTTGGGGAAGTTCGCAAACCATTCATGGCTTCGACGTTCGATGTTCGTTGTGCAAGTTCAAGATTTAACGCCTCGATTGAACGGATTGCCGTATTACAACCTTGCCGCGACTGGACGGCTTGCAAAAAATCAAGGATTCAGGGCGTTTAGTAAACAATGTGGCGGCTTTCGATCCGTTCCAAGATTATTCTCGTACTGCTGCTGACCAGGAGCTAGGAACTGGGATCTCGGAGGAAGGAGCCCAATCATGTCCCCCATGTCGGCAAATCGGGGCGCCATCACGGGGCGCCGCACGCGCATTGATCCGGTTATCAACACGGCTGAGCGCCTGGTGGCGAGAGCATCCTTTCACGCAGGTCAAGTCTGCAGAATATGTCCATCAGCTCGGTTTCCTCTGTGACGTTTTCGTCTTTGCGCGAGTCGGACGAAGGGCGGCGCATACCCTTCAGGCGCTGCGCCGCCTTTGACCAACATGCAGAGGTCACGGCCGAATCTTGATGTGCTGGCGAAACATCGAGTTGATCGAGACCTGATGCCCGACGAAGTGCAGTTCGAGCTGCTCGCACCCTGATACGCTAAGGACACGAGCGAGAGCAGATCGCTCGATTCTTGTGACGCGCTCCCCAAGCACCCGTTTCCAATTACAACCACCATTGCTAAAGCCGGGCGGATTCAAGCGACTTTTTCTCTGCATGGGAAGAAATATTTCGCAGAAAGGTTTGTCGGCTCAGATCAAGGGGCGAGACTGATCAGGAAGGCCCGGATTTTCCGGGAGCGCGAAGAATTCGTCGAGCGAGCGCCGCGCTTCGTCGCCCGTCCAGCGGATTGCTCGGACGACGCTGACGCAGGACTGTTGAGAAAGTTCTTTTCGATGTAACCGATTGAGTTCTCCACGCGCCTTTTTCGTTTCCTCGTCCAACATCGAAGGGCACCGGCATGAAGCCGTAATGTGGACAAAATCCAGGCAACGGGGATTAAAGACTGGGGCGTAACCGCGCTGGAGTCTACTACGTGAATGACGCGCCGAAAATGCCGCGCTAACCCCAATATTTCATCATGAGGGCAAAAAAGTAGCAAAGTTTTTTATATACCCTGTTAGCAAGCGCATGCTTTGGAAATTCCATCCTTAGTAGCATTGTTAACGATCAGAAGCCGCTCTTCTTCGGTGAAAGAACGGTGAGGTGACTTCGTGAAGCCTAATTTGCGCTTCCAATAGTAATAGGTCGTGAGGTTGATCCGGTAGGCGGTGCAAACCGGGCGGATACCGTCCCCAAGCGCCCTCTTCCGGAATCTTGAGTTTCTCTTCCACAGGGAACTGCTTTTTGAGCCGGATTCCTGTAACCTCATACCGCCAGGATGAATAGCTCTGAGGGCTAAATTTATATTTTTCACACACCGCCTTAACGCCGGTCTTTTCAGCTTCTTTGATTATTGCCGGCGTCTCTTCTTCGCCAAAGCGTCGTGGTCTTCCTAGGTTGGGCACAAGTCGAAGGACTTAAAAGCTGAAACCAATCGTACCGGTAACACCGTTCGCGTCGTAGTTCTTTCGGCCGACTTGTCCCTGGTAACCCACGTAGACGGAAATCCGTTGGTTCAGTAGAACCCCGACCCCAGCGTTAATGATGGCGCTGTCGTGCCCTTCATTGGGGCCAAAGAAAGTCGCCGTCGCTCCACCTAACGCCGGAGCGCTGACAGTTATTGGCAGGGTCGAGTATTTGAACTCATGTTCCCAGGCGGCAGTGACCGAAGGAATCACCAAGACATTCCCGCAATGCCAGGTGTAAGAAGCCTGCAGGCCCAGGTCCGTCCTCCAGGATTCTTCGGAATCCTCATGGACGGTCAAGGGGATCAGCGAACCATGTTCGGAGAACCCGTTGACGTGGACGTTGGTGTATTGGACCGCGCCCGTTGGACCCACGCTAAGATTCCCAAAAGAAAAGTTGTACCCGGCGTCCAGGAAAGTGCTGAATTCGTAGCCGTCGCTGCTGCCGCTGGCCGCCCCGAGCAGTCCTTGCCGCCTTGTGTCGTAGGAATTGTAGGCGCCGAAGGCGGCCGTGTTGAGGTAAAATCCGTGGTCAAAGTAGGTTGCGTATAGCCCTCCACGACCGGTGTCGACGTCGATATTCCCTGAGGGTTGAAGGGACGTCCAGGTATGGGCATAGGAACCGAAGATGCCTAAGGCGAAGTGCTCGGTGATCCGATAGTCAATCCCGGTTGACACTCCGCCGGTGGTGAAGTTGTAGCCTTTTGCGAAGTTATCGTTATCGATTGAAACAAAATCGCCCCAGCCGTTGACCCAAACGCCCCAGCGATTTTGGGGTGTCGGCTGAAAGACCGGCGGTGGTGCAACCTCTTTACCTTCTCCTTTACCTTCTCCTATAGTCGCCTTGGCCTCCGGTGGAGGCAGCGGAGCCGGAATGGGGGACACAAAGCCCGTTGATCCCTGTTGAATCTGCGTCATACGATCATCCAGATTGAATCTCAGGGAATTGGCTCCCGAGAAGCTGATTTCAAAGAGAGAGGTGAGCTGTTCTGCGGTGGGGTCTAGGATCCCAACCACCTCCGCTGGCGGGAAAGGCGCTTCCGGAAGCGGGTTTGGGTTCTCAACTATGGGTGGTCCTGTCCCCGGCGGCGGTGTCGGTGTAGGTGCCGCTGCGTAGATCAAATCCACGCCATTTGGTGCCACAACCTCGATGGCTAGGGGTCGGAGCTCAGGTACGAGGTTGTTACTTAAAAAATCGTTCAGATGGGTAAAGGTGCCGCTCCGGGTGCCATTGGTACGAAGGACTCCAAAGACATCCCCTGCTTTGGGGTGGAACCCGTTAAGGGATACCACGGTTAGGGCTCCGTTCAAACTCGCGTTGCCCCCAACCTGCACGTGGTCATAATCCCCTGGGTTTGTACCCGCGACTCCAAGCGCCAGCGTTCCGCCTGGACCTTGAGTATAGTTACCGCGTATATTGATGACTAAGGGATCTAGACTCGGCGTGCGCAGGGTGCCGCCGTTTAAGAAAACGTCTCCCGCACCTAAGGCGTTAGATATCGCTTGGGCGGCGTTTGGTACTCCAGCAACTAAGGTACCGTCATTAATGATGGTACCGCCGCTGTAGGTGTTGTTGGCAGTCAAGACCAACGTGTCGCTGCCCATCTTAACCAACTCACCGCTACCGCTGATTGCCCCGTCGAAGGTCTTCTTAGCGCCACCGCGGTTAAAGACCAATGTGCCGTCGTCAGTTACATTCCCAACGATGCGTCCGGTCGTTCCGCCATTGCCAAGCTGAAGCGTTCCGGCGTTGATTGTCGTACCGCCGTCATAGGTATTGTCGCCGGTCAGAATCAATGTGCCTGTGCCGATCTTGGTGAGAGCCCCAGGCCCGCTGATCGTACCCGATAGTGTCGCGGTGTTGGCAAGGGTATCGAACGTGCCACCCTGGGCTTCCAGGGTGATCGGAAGGGAGCTCGTGATATTAGGGCCAGCAAACTGTAAGGTACCACCTGTGAATATCGGACCGAGAGAGCCGGTCAGGCCTGAAGCCAGCGTAGATTCCAGAGCGCCGGATGTATTGGCGACGAAGGTCAGCCCGCCCGCCAGCAGCGCGTTTCCGTTCGAGGCGATGCCGGGGAAGATCTCCGGCATATCGACGACCGGAATCGGAGTGCCTGGCATGTTGTTGTTTGTACTGATAGGAATAACTTCGTTGTTTAAAAGGTCAGTTACATAAACGGTCTTCCCGTCCGGGCTCACAGCCACGCCGTTCGGAATGGCCGCGCTGTTTGGACCAGGCGGAAGTGGGATGAATATCACCATGTTGCTGGCGACATTGATGACCGCAACCTCATGGGCGAACGCAAGCGCCACATAGATACTCTGGCCATTCGGAGTTGGCGCTATGCCAAATGATCCGCCGCCCACGTTGATTGTCGTGACCGTTCCCGTGGAGGTGTTGATGACCGCAACGTTGGGGCCGAACGGATTTGTGGCATAGAGGGCGTTTCCGTTCGGGGTTATGGCCAAGCCAAATGCTTGTTGGCCCGCGCCCAGCTCAATCGGAACGCCAGCCACGTTGTTGACGACGCGCGTGACGGCGCCTTGTCCATCTGCAAGAATCTCATTGGCCACCCAGACCGTGTTGTTCCCAACCGGGCTCACGACAGCGTCCCTAGGATTAAGCCCAACGTTGATCGCAGGGCCCGCCGTGTTAGTGGCGGTGTTGATGGGAGTGAGGAAGCCCTCGGCTCCAGGGGACCCAGTCATCGACACAGTCGTCGCATAGAGGGTCTCCCCGTTCGGCGTTATAGCTAGACCCTCGACGAAGGAACCGCCAGTGAGCTGTATGGGACCGCCAAGTGTGTTCGCGGCGGTTTCGAGGGGTGTGACCGTGCCGTTTGTGTTATTTGACACCCACGCAACAGACTCATCACCCCTGACCGCGACTGCGATACCGGGTCCCGCCGGAATCGGAGCGAACGGCACAGTGTTAGTGGATGTATCGACGACCGATACACCGAGTGGGGGTGTCACAGATACGTTGCTGGGCACATACAGGAACGGGCCGTTCTGGGCGTGAGCGGCAAACATACAGAGGTACAACCCGCCCAGCGTAGCCCCGCTGAACAAACGATCCTTCGTTTTCATGAGAGTCTCCTTGCAGGGGTTTGGGGCCGATCATGGGGATTTTGCACGAAAATAACAATCACGAAATTCTTGGAAGAATACGCAGAGGCGGCCGAAGCTTTTTTCCAAGAACACGATGAGAACCCAGAGCGCTGTTCCGACGAATTTCCCCAAGAAGACAAGAAGAAGTTGAAGCCAAGAGGTAACATGCCCCGAGCCCGCCGATGAACCCAATGGCTCAACTTTTAAAATCATGAAAGAATTCAACCAGAACTCCAACCCGGCATGGTTCCGAGCGTTTATCACCGTACAAAGGCACGTAAAAAAGCCGCGATTTTCTGTGTCGAAACTTTAGGATCTGGTGCGGAAAACGAGGTTATTTTGGGCCGAAATTGGTTATTTGCTAAGCTCCTTAAACATAGGAATGACCGTATGGTCCATAAAGGCTTTTGTACCAACAAACGTGCCAAGGCCGGTGACATAAGTCTGGAACTTGCCGTCCGTGGTGAGGTTCCCCCGATTTGGCGGACACGCGAGCTCAAAGTAATAGGGAGCAAAGCGTGAAAGAGAAAAGAGCACATCGAGTGTACGAGCAGGAATTCAAGGATCAAGCGGTAGAGATGGTGATCCATAGCGGCAAGAGTCAGGTGCAGATCGCCCGGGAGCTGGGGGTCAGCGGATAGAGCTTGAACTTGTGGAAGAAGGCCTACTTGGGGCGGCAGCAGTCGGCAGAGGTGGACGGCCAAGGGATGAGTCCGCAACAGATGTTCGAGAAGATCCGGCAGTTGCAGAAGGAAAACGAGTATCTGAAGCGACAGCGGGAGATCTTAAAAAAAGCTATGAGCATACTGGGGGAGGAACCGACCAGCGGTATGCGATGATCAAAGAACTGTCGGTTCAATTTCCGATTAAGGAGTGCTGCGTGGGGCTGAGCGTTTCGCGTAGCGGTTATTACCAATGGGCTGTGGCGAAGCAGTCTCTGCGAGCCCAGGCAAACGCCGAATTGTTGAAGCAAATCGATCAAGTCCACGGGGAGCACAAAGGACGCTACGGCAGCCCGCGGATTACGCAGCAGCTTCGACAAGAGGGAGTTCGGTGCGGGGAGAATCGAGTGGCGCGACTAATGCGTCAAAACGGTCTGGCTGCTCGGCGCAAGAAAGCGTTCCGGCCGCGGACAACTCTAGCAGGAGAGAGAGTAGCTCCTAACCTGATCAAAGATTTGGAGCCAAGCGCTCCGGATCAAGTCTGGGTGAGCGATATTAGCTATGTCGGCACGCTGGAGGGATGGCTGTACCTGGCAGTAATCCTGGATCTGTTTAGCCGGAAAGTGGTGGGCTGGAAATTGGGAGAGACTTTGGAGGCGGAACTGGTAGTGGTGGCGTTGAAAAACGCTTTGATGATGCGACAGCCTGATCCAGGACTTTACTTTCACTCTGATCAAGGCAGCCAGTACAGCAGCGAGGCGGTCAAAACGCCTTTGACTGTAATCGGAGCCAAGCTGAGCATGAGTGGCCGCGGTAATTGTTACGATAACGCCAAAGCAGAAGCGTTTTTTAGCACATTGAAAACGGAGTGTTTTCCAGCCAACCAGCTCTTCGGCACGAAGGTCGAGGCGCGCCGTGAAATCTTCAAATACATCGAGGTTTATTACAACAACCAGCGTCTGCACAGTGCCTTGGATTACCAGACGCCAAGCAGGTATGAAACCAAGTTCAATAGCGTAATTGACATCGGAATCAACGCGCCGCACATTACTGGTGCTGTGCCGGAAGATAGAGCTCTGCGGGAACGCAACTCGACCGCCAGTGCGGCCTTGCAAACGGCAGGCGGAGCCGCTAAAAGCGGCCTGCCGGCCGGCCAGTCCTGCCGGAGCAAGTCCAAAGCGAAAAATCCCAGGGGGTTCGGGGGACAGGTCACCCGATTCCTTTTAATTAAACACTATAGAAAACCGAAAAACTCCGTGTCCGTTTTTTCGGGGGAACTACACTGTTCGGATTCGATCCTCGCCAAGAATTATGGACCTACGGGCTAGTTTGGACCTTGAACCTAATCGGAACCGGAATCTTGTGCTTCTTTTGTGGCCGCTTATTTGAACAGGACAAACTAGAGGCAGCAAAAAGATTCTCGAATGTCTGCGGACCGTCTATGCCGCGTAAGTCTCCAGACAAGTACCTCCTGGATATGGTGCTTGCTGGCCAAAAGATCCGGCGCTTTCTGACTGGCTACGACAAGCAACGTTTTGTCGCCGACGAGAAAACGATAAGCGCAGTTGAACGTCAGTTCGAAATCTAGGCGAGGCGGCTCGGCAAGTCGATGAGGCAACGCGTCAGAAATTCTCCGAAATTGATTTTCAGAAGATCGTGGGAGTGCGGAATATTATTGCCCGCGACTATGCACAGCGTATTTACCAGGATCTGGTCCAGGAAAAGGGCTTCGCGGATTCCTATGAATCGGTGAAGCGTTTCGTACGCAAGGTCCGAGCGAGTCATCCGGAGCGAGTTTGGCACCTGGAAGGTCGGCCGGGAGAAGAGCTACAGTTGGACTTTGGCTTGGGAGCCCCGATCCTGGATTCCAGCTCCTAGCTCCTCGATTTTTGAGTGTTGATCCTTGATCGCGAACTGTGGACAATACCGGGTGTGGGCGTGAGGTGCTTTCTCGTCGGCTTGGTATTCGCGCTTTTTGGCGGCGCGGCGAACGCCCAGGAAGCGCTTTTGTTGATGACGGTCAACCGTGTCTCGGAGGCCCCGACCGGCTCTGCCGGAGAAGCGGCCGCCAACGAGGTGAGCCGACAACTGTTTCCTTTAGGACACGAATCACACTCGTACCAGGCCGTGCTCCCTGGATCTGAAGGGCAGCGGGTGGTTGTGCGTTTCATCGGTGTGTTGCTGCCAAGCGGGTTGTGCGCGGTAGCGAACTACCAGGTCGTCGGTCTGGCGGCCCCTCGGCCAGGCAAACCATTCGGCGAGGGCTCGACGATCGAGGACAACCGGTTTGGTTTTTCTCTCGAACTCGGCGGGCGAGTTTGGCGTTCCATCTCGGCCCAAGGCGACCACGGTCCAATCAATTACCGCTTGGTGTTCACCGCCATCAAAGTCTATGGCGCGCTGCCTCCCGAGGAAAAACGGCGCAGGGGCGGTTGGTTCTGACGTTTCGCGTTTCGCGTTTCACGTTTCACGTTTCGCGTTTCGCGTTTCGCGATGCTCCTGTGCTCAGCCAATGGTTACCGCGACCGTAGCGCGGACGCCCTCGTCCGTATCAGGTAGCGCCG
Organism: uncultured Verrucomicrobiae bacterium; assembly: GCA_963731325.1. Classification (GTDB taxonomy): domain Bacteria; phylum Verrucomicrobiota; class Verrucomicrobiia; order Chthoniobacterales; family JAFAMB01; genus CAVSUL01. The sequence continues at coordinate 970,281 of CAVSUL010000001.1, read as the reverse complement.
GCATCCTGCCGGTTCAAAAAGCTGACAAGCTGGAAGCTTATCCTACCTTGAAGTCCGACAGATCCGTCCCGGGCTCGTCCCTACGTCGGCGGGTTTGCTTCGGCAGGTTGCGTTAACCCGCTTCCTTCGGCGTGCCAAACAACGCGGAACGCGAAACTTGCTATTCCTGCTTTTCCCGAGTTATCACCTAGCGCGATGATCACTCAGTCAGTCTCCTGGTGGTGCTTTGTCCCAACCCTTTTAAGCCCGGAAGATTTCCTGGAAGCCGTGATGCAGGCTGGATTTACCGCCGTTGAACTTGTTCCGCCCGAATACTGGAAGCTGGTTCAATCGCGCGGACTCACGGTCTCGTCGGCCAACGGTCATGGGTCGATTACGGTCGGACTGAACCGGCGCGATCAGCACGACCGAATCGAAAAGGAATTACAGGAGATGCTCCAGCGGGCTCAGCAAGCGAGCGTACCAAACCTGATCTGCTTTACTGGAAATCGCGACGGTCTGGACGACGACGCCGGGGCAACCATTACCGCCGAAGGCCTGAAACGGGTTGCGTCCATGGCCGAGGAAACTGGTGTGACCTTGGTGCTCGAGCTTCTCAACAGCAAAGTCGATCATTCTGGTTACCAAGCCGACCATACCGCCTTCGGGGTGGAAGTCTGCCGGCAAGTCTCCTCCGCGCGGGTGAAGCTGCTATACGATATCTATCACATGCAGATCATGGAGGGTGACCTCATTCGAACCATTCAAACGAATCACGAGTTCATCGGCCACTACCACACGGCTGGGAATCCGGGACGGCACGAGCTCGATAGCGAGCAGGAAATTAATTATCCAGCGGTTATTATGGCGATCCGCGATACCGGGTATGCCGGCTATCTGGCGCACGAATTCGTGCCGAAGGGTGAGCCAGCGCTCTCCCTGAGCACCGTCTTCCGAGAGTGCAGCGCTTGGCTGGATCGAAGATGACCGATAACCGATGATCAAAGGCGAGGTCCATCTTTGCGCAGCGTATTGCTCATCTCGACTTAAAATGTCCAACTTTTTGCGCATGCTTGTCCATGCCTGGCCACAAGGCAGCCCCGCTCAAGCCGCTTTCCGGCCCTTGGCAGTTTCTGGCAAACGGATTGCTTCTATCCCGCAAAAACAGGGAACCCGATATGATGATGCCCTATGTTCTCGCAGTGAGCGACACGCTCACAAAACACACCAAAACGGCGTTTCTTTTTCAAGCGCTCGCAGGATTGCTTGAGGAACGAGGTCTCCGGTTACACTCGACATTGACCATCGAGTCGAGTCACCGCGGCCGTAGTCGGCCGGATAACCCCGCAACGACGAGTCAGGATTTCGCGGAACTGGCCAACGAGTGTCACGGCTTGGTCCTGGTGAGCGTTGCGGTGAAAAGCCGTTCCGCCTGGCCATTGAAAGCCGTGCTCGATCAGCAGCCCGACCATTCCTGGAAACATAAGCCGGTTCTCTTGATTGTGATCGGCGGCTTGCCAAGTCAAGCCGTCGAACTCGAGAATCATCTTCGCCCGGCAGTGCGGAGGCTCGAAGCAGGAAAGATGATCTCGTTGGTTCATCTTCCCGCAGGTAACTGGATCCAGGTTTCCGACGATCGCCCGCGTTTTGCGCGCGGATCGGTGAAAGCCGTTAGCGACTCGCTCGATTTACTCCTCGGATGTTCGGCGAGATCCGATTGAGCTCCCCGGGTTTCCCTAATCATCCAGGCGAACTGTCGCATCTGGCACACTCTCTTCACCCGACGGAGAGAGTTCTTTTAACGATTTCTGATACCAGTGAGGTGTTCTGTACCGGAGATAAAAGAAAATAAATTTAACGACTTCTTCTCCGACCCTGGCGAGGAAAACTCCAAAAACCCCAAGCGGACTGAACAGACCGAGAAGCACGGCGGCGGGAAGACCTATCGCATAAGTGCCGGCCAGATCGGCCAAGAGAATAAACCGTGTATCTCCGCCACTGGCCAAAACTCCATTGCCGAGAACACTGTTCAGTACCTTGGCCGGCTGAACACAAGCAAAGATAATGATTCCCCAGGCGACCAGGTGCAATACTTCACTACCCACTTTCGGATAGAGTACTGGTAAAATAAAAGTTACTGCAGCAAAGAGCCCGGCAAGTATGACGGACGCCCACAAGCCAAAACGCAGGACGAGACTGGCGTTTGCTTTCGCTTCTCCTACCGAACGGGTGCCGAGACGCTGGCCGACGGCGGCAACGGCGGCCGGACCAAGCCCGGAAGAAGCTACCAGAAAAACATTTTCAATTGTCATGGCGATCTGGCTCGCAGCAAGAGCAGTCGTACCGATCCGAGTGAAAACGATCGCGTAGATGAAACCGCTTGTGCCCCAAAGGACCTCCGCCAGGGCGATCGGAGAGGTAAGTTTCGTTAGACGCCCGGCTGTGGCCAGAGTGGCTTTCCGCAGAGAAGGCCAAACCCATCTAACTCCCTGTTTTGTACGGTAGAAGAGCCCGACGAGAAGACCCGTTCGAACCGTTTGCGAGATCAGCGTGGCCAACCCCGCTCCAGCTGTGCCCAGTCGGGGAATTGGTCCCGCTCCCAGGACCAGCAGGAATCCCAGGATTGTATTCAGCACCACTGCGCCGATCGTTACGAGCATCGGTGTTTTGGAATCATTCAGCGATCGGAACCCGCCGGTTACAATCGAACTGAAGATCATCAGCGGCAGCGAAGCGGAAAATAGCCTGAAGTACCCGTTGGCCAAATCGGCTAGGTCATTGTGGGCGCCAATCACGATCAGAATAGGTCGGGAGAACAGGATCAGGGGCAAAGCAGTCAGGACGCCGAAAGCGCCCGCCAATAGCAAACCAATCGAGGCGATTCGGGATATCTCAGAAAAATCTCTTCGACCATAGGCCTGCGCGATCAGAACGCCGCTCCCGGTACCGATGGCCGCGTACAAAAGAATGGCAATCGCTCCGACGCTGTTCGACAAGCCCACTGCAGCTACTGCGGTTGCTCCAAGGAAACCAACGATTACCTGGTCAATCAGGTTGAATGCCATCTGACAGACGGCTTCCAGGCCGACTGGAACTGCGATCTGGATGATTTTTTGCAGTTCTCCGGTTGATTGGCCTCTTTTCATACGCGAAAGCCTGCATCGCTCTTCTTGGCGTACGCCAGAAGAGCGATGCAGGCCTGCCACTTTGAATTCGTGTGATGCCAACTAGCTGGACGCGAGAATCTTAAGATTGTCACAGGAAACAGTCTGTCAGAGCGGCCCTTCGGGATGCGCATCGGGGTGGGTCCTATACCGGCGCTCAAGCATCGGCCCATTCTCTTTCAGCTTCTCCGGAGCGGCCAGATGCATTCCGGCCCTAAAGGATGAAAATCACGCATGGACACGCGAGCCGTACATTTCATGATAGAGCCGTTCGACTCGGATCCGGTCCGCCAGCCCCATCTCCTGAAGCGGTTCATTCAGGTTTTTCTGGATATCGTAGGTCAACGCCCGGAGAGGAGACACGTACACTGCCTTGATCCCCGAGAGGGACTTCCCCGCGGAGACAGCCCAAAGCGGAGATTTCCAAGAAAGCGATCGTGCTCCGGAATCCGACGTTTCGCGCAAAAGGAAATTGGGAAGCGTCGAAGGACTGCGCATCTTTAGCTCCCCGCATCGCCCACGCTTCTTACCTGCCCGCGTTGCTGACTGGCTGAGCATTCAAAGCCGTGTCGAGAAACTGATCGAAATCATCTTTGAATTTTCGGCGCGACGGTCCGTGGATGTATGCCATATGGCCGCTTTCATAGTAGGCCAGTTGCAGATTGCTCCGGATCGCCGGGTCGAGCATCATTTTGTGCGCCACGGTTCGCGCGGCAAAGTACGGAGTAGCCAGATCATAATATCCGCAGCAGATGAGCACCTTCAGGTAGGGGTTCGCGCTCATGGCATTTTTCAAATCGTCCGACACATCGAGGTACTGATCTTTGGCCAACTCCCACGGCCTGACATCGGCGAGTACGTTGTAGGGTAAATCGGTTGAGTAGTTTAATTCGCGGCGAACGTAGTCGTTGAACGCGGCGGTGTAAGTGCCATGCACCGCTTCGTAGCTCGGATCGAAATCCGGCTGGACGGTACCTGGAGCAGTGCGAATACCGTTAAACCGGCAATCATACCGGCCAATCGACCGGTTCTGATCTTTGAGCAGATCGAAAAGGAACCGGCGGTCTGGTTCGCGCAAACCGACTTGCGCCAGGTACTTGGGATCCAACCCTGTAAATTTGGCCAGCTCATTAGCGACCTGTTCCCGATCATTTGGAGAGAGCCCGTCGCCCCGAGCCAGGGCGAGCAGGTAATCGCTGGAGGCAAACTGCTCAGCCTGAGCCAGCACCTCGCTCAACGTCTTGGAAGCCAATTCAGGACCGAGCCGATGATGATACCAGGCGGCCGCGGCGTAGGTCGGCAGGAACAAAGGATAGGGGTCATCGTTTCCGTTGCTAAAGTCGAGTGTCTGAAAATTCAGGGCCGAACCAAGGAGAACGATCCCGTTGAGATAGTAGCCCTCGTGCTCCTGCAAATATTGGCTCAGGCCGGCAGCCCGGGTCGTTCCGTAGCTCTCGCCAACGACAAACTTTGGCGAAGCCCAGCGCGCGTAACGGGTGGTCCAGAGCCGGATAAAATCGCCCATCGCTTCGATATCCTGCTTGTAGCCATGGAACCGGGCAGCCTCCAACCCGGGCGCCGGCCGGCTAAAGCCAGTGGAGACCGGATCGACGAAAATGAGGTCGGTGCGATCCAGCCACGTGGATTCGTTGTCGACGAGATGAGAAGGTGGCGGCAGCGCCTCACCGTACTCTGAAAGTACCGCCCGCTTAGGTCCAAGCGCTCCCATATGCAACCAAACCGAGGACGAGCCGGGGCCGCCGTTGAATGCAAAGGTGATCGGCCGCGTTGCCGTATTGGTGACATCGTCCAGCAGATAGGCCACAAAAAACATTTGTGCGTTCGGTTTGCCTTTGGCTGGATTGACTTCTTCTCTCCCCGTGGCTTGGGGATGTTGACCAGCAGAAGCTCCACCCGGTTTTCCGCCCCCTGTTTCTCCCTCGCTTCGAGTCAGCAGGTAACCGGTGATTGCGCGATATTTTAGAGCCTTCCCATCCGGCAAGTTCAAAACGTGTTTCGTGATAACGGGCGGTGGCGGTTCGAACTCCGTTTGCTGGGCTCCACCGGGCGCCTTGGCCGGGGCGGCTGTCTTCGGAGATTCGGCTGCGGCCGGCGTCTCTGCCGGCGTCGCTTGGCCGGGCTCTTCGGCCGCGCGGCTGGCAAGGGAAACATGGAAGAAGAAAACGACCAAGGCACAAAAGAATCGAATCATAGGACGCCTTAAGAAAAGGTGTTCCTACAAAGCGTGAAACAACAGTATTTGCAAGCCGCTGAGCGTTTTGGAGTGTGCGCGACTTGTCGCTTTTGTATCACGCGCGAAGCACAGCAACGCCCGGGCGCGATCAACTCCGGTGTTTCTTGGCTTTTCCTTTGGCCGACTCCGCGCGGTCCAAAAGCGGCGACATGTCGCGCGCACTCCAAAACGCTCAGGGGGCCCCGCCGAATCGACTTTTGTCAAAAGAGGCGTAGATTGTCGAGGAGGTTGTTATCATGCTTCAGAAATTCTTCGGTTGCTTGCTCGCAATCGCGTTTCTTGGATTTTCCTCGCAAAATGGTTTCGCCGCGGGGGGTGGGTTTCATGGTGGTGGCGGTGGTATGGGAGGGTCCGGACATTCGGGGGTGGCATTTGGCGGAGGCCATGCCTTCGGCGGGCGCTCCTTCTCCAATCATGGAGCCTGGGGTCGCGGCTGGCGAGGCTCCTGGCATAACGGACGCTTTGGCTTTTCGCGGGGGCGCTTCTTCCGGCGCGGCGGGCGCTTCTTTTTTCAACCGGCCTTCGTCGGCTTCGGCTTTTACGGCTTTGGATATCCGTACTGGGGCTGGGACTATCCCGGCTGGGACTACTCGTACTATGGCGATCCCTACTACTATGGCGACCCATCCTACTACGGCGATCCTGGATACTCCTACTACCCAGGGAACTCCGGCCAGGGCAATTACGTCTATCGCGGGCAAGCCGTAGCGGGTAATCCGAGGTACAGCTATTCCACCACTCCTGGCAACGAAGACACCGCGGTACAAATTGCGCTGAAACGGCGCGGCTACTATCAAGGCCAAATCGATGGTCAGCTTGGGGACGCGAGTCGAGCGGCCATTCGGCGTTTCCAATCGAACAACGACTTACCGGTGACCGGGGAAGTAGATAGTAAGCTTCTGCAATCCTTGCGGATCAGCACGGCGAACCGGTAAACCGTTAAGAGCAACTTGAATGGGGAAGTGGCGGGGACAGCTTCAGTGGTTGTCACGCGGCACTGCGGCTCCCGTTTTTCCGACGAGGAAATCCAGGTCGACTCCTTTGTCCGCCTGGAGAACATGGTCATGAAATAATCGGTAATAACCGCGAGCCGGCTTTTCAGGGGGGCGCCACCCTTTTCTGCGCTGAGCCAATTCTGCTTCAGAAACGTTCAGGTGTAACCTTCGCTGGTTGACGTCCAATTCGATGACATCGCCACTTTGGACCAGGGCCAGCGGGCCGCCCACGGCCGCTTCCGGGGAGACGTGCAAAACCACTGTTCCGTAAGCCGTTCCGCTCATTCGCCCGTCAGAGATTCGCACCATATCCGTTATGCCTTTGCGTAGCAGTTTGGGAGGTAGAGGCAGGTTGCCAACTTCCGCGAAACCCGGGTATCCTTTTGGACCAGCGCATTTCAGAACCATGATCGAGTTCTCATCGACCGCCAGGTCTTCATCGTCAATCCGCCGATGGAAATCTTCAATGTTCTCGAAAACGACCGCCTTACCGCGATGATTCAGGAGAGCCGGAGTCGCGGCGGACGGCTTGATGACGGCTCCGTCGGGCGCCAGATTGCCGCGCAATACGGCAATCCCCGCGTGCGGCTTAAATGGTTCGTCGAACGAGGATATGACCTGTTGATTGTAACATTCCGCCGACAAGACATTCTGCCAGATCGTCTGCCCGTTAACGGTCAGCGCATCCCGGTGAAGTAAGCCGGCATGACCGAGTTCGCGAAGTACGACTGGTAGTCCGCCTGCGTAGAAAAAATCCTCCATCAGGAATTCACCCGACGGCTGCAGATTGACCAGGCATGGGATTTCAGTCCCGAGTTCCCAATCAGACAAGGAAAGCGGCACACCAATGCGGCCGGCCAAGGCGACCAGATGCACTACCGCATTTGTCGATCCGCCGATCACCGCGTTGACGCGGATGGCATTCTCAAATGCCTCCCGGGTAAGAATCTTGTCCATTGTCAGGTTTTCCCGAACCATCTCGACCGCTCGCCGCCCGGCCATGTGCGCCAGCACTTGCCGGCGGGAATCCACTGCGGGAATAGCGGCATTTTGCGGCAGTCCCATCCCAAGGGCTTCGACCATTGAAGCCATGGTCGAGGCTGTTCCCATCGTCATGCAGTGTCCACGGGAACGATTCATACAGGATTCGGCCTCAAAGAATTCCTGCAGGGTCACCTTGCCCGCATTCAGTCCCTCCGACAACTGCCAGACACCAGTGCCGGAGCCGATCTTCTGGCCTCGATAAAAGCCACTGAGCATCGGGCCACCCGAGACTACCAAAGTCGGCAAATTGCAACTCGCCGCCCCCATCAGGAGCGACGGAGTGGTCTTGTCGCAGCCGCATAAAAGAACGACACCGTCGATCGGATTGCCTCTGATTGATTCCTCGACGTCCATCGAAGCGAGGTTGCGAAACATCATCGCGGTGGGCCGCAGGTTCGTTTCGCCGAGCGACATCACTGGAAATTCAACGGGAAAACCGCCAGCCTCCCACACCCCTCGTTTCACGTATTCGGCCAGCTCGCGAAAATGCGCGTTGCATGGAGTGAGTTCGGACCAGGTATTGCAAATGCCGATGACCGGCCGCCCATCAAACACGTCTTGCGGCAGACCTTGGTTTTTCATCCAGGCTCGATAGATAAAGCCCATTTTATCGGTTCTCCCGAACCATTGCTGGCTACGGAGGGGGGAGGTGGGAAGTTCGCGGTTCACAGGAAATATTCTAGCGCGCAAGCCGGCCGTGACGAGTGCAATCGCCGTTTCTTGGAAGGACCCGTAGCGCGGACGGTCTCGTCCGTACCACGTAGCGCCGGCATCCTGCCGGTTCAAAAAGCTGACAAGCTGGAAGCTTATCCTACCTTAAAGGCCGGCTGACCCGGTCTCGTTCCGTACCGGGTGGCGCCGGCTCTATTCCCCCCACTGCTGTTGCAGCGCTTCTTTCGCAGCATCCCGCCGTGACTCGAGCTCGTCTTTGTAGTCCTCCAGCGATCTGATCCGGAATTTCAAGTCCTCCCGTTGATAACCCTGTGCATAATCACGCAACGACTTCAGATCCGCGATTTGCCGTTTGACCGCCTTCTCCCGCTGGTCCCACTCTGCGTCGAATTGATCGAAAGCCATCTCGCGGCTACGGCGGAAGTCGCGATTGTCGCCGCCCCGGGCGGCGAAAGCTCGATCAGCAGCCGTCCAACCAAATCTCGCGACCGCCGGCGCGACGACGATCGGGGTCGTTCGCGCCGACGCCCAATATTGGCGGCCAGCTTGCGGATGACCAAAGACATGCACGGGCGTGCCGATTGGCGCCCGCTCAAAAAAAGCGACTGCATATTGCTCGGGCAAGCGCACACAGCCATGGGAAGAAGGGGTTCCCGGAAGGAATCCGGCATGCAATCCGATCGCAGGCGCAAACTGGGTATAGTAACGCATCGGAGCGTTCACAAATTCCAAGCCGCGCGGAACTTTCATATAAATATCGGCGTCCGGTACCATGATCTGTTTGGTCGCTGGGTTGCCAAAAAAACCGTAAACGCTCGAGGCGTGATTCAGGTCTTTCTGCGTTACCTTAAAATGCCCCGTGGGTGTTTCGTGGCCCGCGCGACCTGAACAGATTGGCGATTGCAAGATCACCCGGTGGCCGTCCATCAGGTAAATTTCCTGGTTGGTCAGATCAATTTCGACCGAGCGCTGTGCCCAAGCAGATCCTATCTCAACCATCGATATCAAAAGAAACAAAAGAGCTTTGCCCATGACGTCGTTGGCAAATAGATAGCGTGTAAGTTGAAAAAGTCGAACACGAGGACGGCTATCACGGTCCGTATTTTTGCTTGACCGGCTGCTTGACTTCCCGCAATTGCCCACTTACTCTTGCGTTCCTTATGTTGCTTCGACCGCGCCATCTCTCGATTGCCGCCGAAGTAGCGTCTGTCTCATCTGTCGCCCTGGTAGCTGTATCCATTGCTGCTGGGGCCCTCGCTAGTCTCGCCCGAGTAGCCTGACCGCCGGTCGCACTCGGACGAAACTCGCTCAACCGGCTCCCTGCTGCCTCTCCGGAGCGCCTATCCAATATTCAACCCTCAACCAAACGCCTTATGAACACATCGAATCGCTCGCCTGACCAGGATGACCCGTCGCCATTGGCCGCCATCTCCGCGGAATCCCTGGATCAACCTGATCGAACCGCCGAGTGGAATTACCCTGCAGAATTGCTGGACTCAGGCTTTGCTATGACTGAACTATTATCCTTTCCCGGCGGCCTCTAAAGCCGTGACGTTGCCAGTTTTGGCCAATCGTTTGGACCTTTCCGCATACCGAATTGACTCACCGTTGATCTGTTGATCAATTCATTGAATGGAGTGGCTGAATGAACCGCCGGAATGGCGAGCGGAGGAAAGCCGCCTGTGGGTCACGACCGGTTTGAAAACCGATTTCTGGCGGCGCACTCATTATGGGTTTACCCGGGACAACGGCCACTTCTATTACCGAATCGTTGATCGAGACTTTACGGTGAAGGTGCAGATCGCCGCAGAGTACGCGGCATTATACGATCAAGCGGGACTGATGATACGCATCGATGCAGAGCACTGGATTAAGGCGGGAGTGGAGTTTACCGACGGATCGCCGCAATTTTCGGTCGTGGTTACCAACAAATTCTCCGATTGGTCAGTGTACCAAATCGCCGATCCGTTGGAGTTTGCCTGGCTTCGAGCGACTCGCCACGGTGAAGCGGTTCGTGTAGACGCGTCACTTGACGGAGAAACATTTCAGATGCTACGCCTGGCTTATCTTCCGGACCTGTCCCCGGTTCAAGTGGGTCTGATGTGCTGCTCTCCAGAACGAGCCGGCCTCAAAGCCCGCTTTGCTGATTTTGTTCTGACCGACCCAATCCGCCCCGAACTGCACACCTGAAGATCGATAGGACGCATAGGGCCTATGGGACGTATCGGACCTATGGGACCCATCAGAACTCGGTTCGTCTGACCGGCCTATATCCGTATCCCCTTTCGTTTCACAGGTAGAAATTGCGGACCCAACGATGGGCTTTCAGTCGCTCAACCTGTTCTTTAGGGAGTCCGCGTCCGTCTCCTATTTGGCAGTTTCGTTCGACGTTGCGGACCGAACGCATTCCAGGAATAACGGTTGATACCGCGGGGTGACTAAGAACATACCGCAAAGCCGTCTCTGCCATCTGATCCGCTGAGATACCGAGATCTGCTGCGATATTTTGCACGTGTTCATACACTTCCTGTTTGCGGCCACCTCGGAAATATCTGCCGCGGAAATCACCTTCGGCGAACGTAGTTTTCGGTGAAATTGTTCCAGTTAGCCCCCCTTCATCCAACGCTACTCGTACAATCACCCCAACCTTCTGCCGTTCGCATGCGGGAAACAGGTGATCTTCCGGGCTCTGCTCGAAAATATTATAGATGACTTGAACGGTATCCACCACGCCTGTCTCAATGAGCTTAAGCGCGTTGTCCGGCTGATAGTCATTGATGGAAACGCCAAAGAATCTCAGTTTCCCTTGTTCCTTGAGTTTTTGAATTGCGTCCAAGCAATCGCCGTGGTTGACCCACTCGTCCGACCAGACATGAAACTGCTGTACGTCAATTCTTTCTAACCCAAGGTTTCTCAGGCTCTCTTCGGTACAGGCAACGACATACTCGGCCGGAAAGGTTTCTTCGACCGACACCCCTGATTGCGCCGGCCACTGAAGATTCTTCGGTGGAATTTTTGTTGCTACGTAAACCGTTTCAGAACGTTCTTTGATGACCTGCCCAACGAGACTTTCACTGTGACCTTCGCCGTAAGCCAGTGCGGTGTCGACAAAGTTCAGTCCGAGATCAAAGGCTTTATGCAAAGCCTTGACTGATTCATCGTCAGAGGCGCCGATCCACATGCTTTTGCCGATTCCCCAGGCGCCGTAGCCGATCTCTGAAACCTGTAATCCGGTTTTACCAAGTGTTCGATAGTTCATTATGAATTAGTATTGGAGTTGTTATTTGATTATGCTTTGCTCGGAAGGGAAGTGGAACGCGCGCTCGCGCCGGACGATTCCCGGACGATCAGCGTCGGAGACAATTTGCAGTTTCGGATACCAACCGATCGCCCCTCGAGCAATTCAATCGCCGCCAACGCAGCCTGTTCCCCTTGCTTGATCGGTTCCGTATCGACCGTGGTGAGCGGTGGGTTGGAATACGCGGCGATCGGTAAACCATCAAATCCGACCACGGCAACATCGCCGGGAACCGAGAGCCGCGCCTCTCGCAGGGCGGCCAAGGCGCCCACGGCGATCGTGTCGTTTCCGGCGAAGAGCGCGGTTGGATGCCGGCCGCGTTGCAAAACTTGGCGCATTGCCCGATAGCCGCTCTCCAGGTTGAAATCACCATAAGCGATCAGGCTTTCCTCCGGTTCAATTTGCGCCTTTTCCAGAGCCCGACGAAAAGCACGAAGACGTTCTCTGGCTCCGATATAGCGGACCGGTGCATAGGTAATATGAGCAATGCGACGATGACCCAGATCGATCAGGTGGCGCGTCGCACGCTCGGCGGATCGGTCGGTGTTTGGACGGATCGAATTTGCGTTCGGGTGACCGATCGATCCAAAAATCACCACCGGAAATTGGGACTCGATGAGCCGAATCAATCCGTCATCTTCAGAGTTGGCATTCAAGACAATCAATGCATCGATGCTCTTGCTCTTCGCTAAATCAAGGTAAGCGGTGCGGCGTGCTCCGGCCTCAACGGCTTCTACTAATAGTCGGTAGCCGCGACGGTTACAGACGCGGCCAATTCCAAACATGAGCGGCGGAGCAAAAGCATCAACGCTCAGCAAGTCTCCGTGAGCCAGGACCAGCCCCAGCGTCCAGCTTCGCCCACTGACCAACATGCGGGCTGCAGAATTCGGGACATAACCAAGTGCCTTGGCCGCCTGAAGAACGCGCGCTTTAGTCTCGGCGGGAATATTCGTTCCCCTCTTTTCATTTAGCACAAAGGAGACGGTCGTCCGCGACACCCCCGCCGCTTTTGCAATATCGTTACTTGTTACCCGGCGCATCACTTCCATAGCCCTCGCGGACAGCACACTATCTCCCTGCGCCACGCTAAGAGCTTTGCTCGAATAGAGCGTTCACTTCCTGGCTGGCCGCTTTGAGCGTAGTCGCCGCGTCTGCGCCATTCAGGTAAATTGCGTCGAAGGCCGCTCGCATGATTCGATCCACATCGCTGGCGTGGTCGGTGATTGGAAAGAGGAAGGTCGCCTGCGGATCGGTCGCTTCTTCGACAAAAGCAGAAACGTCCGTCCCCTGCTGGGCCATCTTGGCTTTCGCAATTTCCGTCGCTTCCGGCACGGCCGGGAAGACTACTCCATATCCGGCCACGATCTTCTGGGCTTCCGGCGAGGCAAGAAATCTCACCCACTTCCACGCTTCCTCCTGATGTTTGCTGCCCACCCAGATCGAATCCGCCAGGCCGTTGAACATCGATCGACGGCCCACCGGACCCTTTGGCAAGGGGGCAAATCCGATATCGAATTTGCTGTTCTCCTTATACCAACGCACCGACCAATCACCGGTCAGAGCCAGAGCGCCTTTCTGGGCCGCGAATAGTCCATTTTCACCGGCCTGGCGAGCATTCGCCGCCGGTACGATAATGCCCTTCTTCATCATGTCAGCAATCCATTGGATCGCCTCCGCCAGTTTCGGATCGTCGTAGTTGAGGTGATTTGCCCAGGGACCATCGTTGAACTTGAAACCATTGGATACCGCAAAATGACTCCACTCTACTTGTCCATATCCGTCCACCGAGCCATTGACCAGCAGTCCATATTGTTTCACGTTTTTTGGATCGAATCCTGCATCCAAAGCTGTTTTGCCATTCGCATCGACCGTCAACTTGGCTAGCACCTGACCAAACGAACCGCCGTCTTTCGGATTCCAATCCAGTGCGAAGAGCGACTGGGGATCGATCCCGGCTTTCTCCAACATAGCTTTGTTGTAGACAATTCCGATCGTGTCCCAGTCTTTCGGTAAACCGAATTGTTTACCATTTCTTCCCCATACCTTGACCAGATCCCCCAGATAAATATTCGTTGGCACTTTGTCGCGGGCGATCAGCGGAGCAAGATCTACCAGGAGATTGTTTTGGATGAATTCTGGATATCTTGCCAGGTGATCGGTGATCACGTCAGGCGCTGTCCCTGACACGAAAGCCGTGTTCAGTGCATTCCAATAGTCGAACCATCCGGTCTGGGTGATTTTGATCTTGATATCGGGGTTCTGCTTTTCGAACTCCGCTGCGCAGGCTCGGTAAGCCGGCAGTTGGTTGTTGTCCCATAGCCAGTAGTTGACTTCGGTCACCGCCTGAGCGGGAATGCCAGCCATAATGCTGCTAGCGAGCAGGAGCTTTTTCAGATGTCGCATATGTTTTGGGGGTTAGGATGGGGGTTTGATTGTCGACTGGAGATCGAGAGTGGTGAGTCGCCGCACGGCACGGGGCCTGGGCGGCGCTTTTTATTGGAACAACGAATTGATTTCCTGAGTTTTGTTAGATGATGCATTATTCCTTGCGGGTGTCGTTCTGGACTCATCGATAACCGGTGTATTGAAAAGCGTCGACCAACTTGCGACCGAAGAAAATCAGGAGGACGGCAACTGGAATTATGCCGAGGACAGTACAGGCCATCAGCCCGCTCCAGTCAGGCGTTCCACCGGCCTGCTGTGCGCGAAAGGCGTTGATGGCAACCGCCATCACCCGCACCGACTCAGCGCGTCCAACCAGGAATGGCCAGAAGAATTCGTTCCAGGCGTTTAGCACTGAGAGGATTGTCAAGGTAGCCAAGGCCGACCGGTGCACCGGAAGAACGACGCGAAAGAAGATCGTAAAGTAGTTTGCTCCGTCAATCCGGGCGCATTCTTCCAACTCTCGGGGTGTCGAGAGAAACATCTGACGCAGGAAAAAAACCGCGAACGGCGTCATCAGGGCGTAGGGCGCGGCCATTCCCTGATAGGTGTTCAGCCAACCCAGATCTTTGATCAGGATAAAGTTAGGGATAAAGAGCACAACCCCTGGGATCATTGTCGCGCCGAGGAAGAGGAAAAAGATAAACCGACGTCCCCAGAATCGAAGCCTGGCAAACGCGTACGCCGCCATCGCGCTGCAGACGATTTGTGGAACGACGGCCAACGCGGTAAAGATGATGCTGTTCGACAAGGCACGATAAAAATCGATCTTGCCGAAGCTGGTTTGTCCGAGCCGCGGATCGCTTGGATTGATCAGTCCGATTACGCGCTCGATGTTAAACAGGGTGGGATCCTGAGGCAGCAGCGAGCCGGCGCCGCTGAACAGCGTGTGACTGTCGCTCAGCGCGGTTTTTGCCGCGATCCAGATCGGAAGGAGAGAAATCACCGCGAACACGGCAAGGACCAGGTATCCAATCCAGCGGGCGGCCCCTTTGCTTGAACTGAAAGAGGCGTTTTCCATCTAGTTACCCAGATCTGATTGGCCGGAGCGGAGAATCCGCATCTGCACGGCGGTCACCACGGCAAGACAAAGGAAGAGAGCACAGGACAGGGCCGAGGCGTATCCCATGCGAAATGTCTCAAACCCGGACTCATAGATGTACCAGACAATTGTGCGAGTCGAGTAAGCCGGTCCACCAAGGGTGGTGACCGCAATCGTGTCGAAAACTTGGAAGGAGCCAATAATGCTCGTAACTAACACGAAAACCATCGTCGGCCGGATTAAGGGGAGAGTGATACCCAGGAAATTTCGCCAGGAACCTGCGCCCTCGATTCGAGCCGCTTCATAGATATCCCGCGGAATCGCCCGAATCCCGGTATAGAACAGCAAAGCAACCAACCCCATGTGCCGCCAGATGTTCACCGCGGCAATGGTTGGCAAAGCAAGGTTTCGGTCAGAAAAAAAAGCGATCCGGCCGAATCCCAGCCAGTGCAGGACGACATTTCCAAAGCCGAGCAAGGGGTCAAGCATCCAAAACCAGATAATCGCGACGATGACATTCGCAATCAGGTAAGGGGCGAGAATGATCGAGCGTAAAACCACTGAGCGCCCGAGCTGAGCCAGCAAGACGGCCAAAAGCAATCCGATCACCGTTTGAATCGGAATATTGTAGAGCACATAGAGGACGGTGATCTTCATTGCGTTCCAGAAGTTCACGTCATTCCAAAGGTGGATATAATTCGCGGCGCCAATAAACCGGGCGGTGCGCAGCAGATTCCAATCGGTCAGGCTGATGTAGACCGCCCGAAAGGTTGGAAGCAGGTAAAAAGTGGTAAAGCCCAGGACGGCGGGGGCGATAAAAATCCACGCACAAAACGATTCGCGACGAAGGAGCGACCCAAAAAACGACTGCTTTTGGTAATGGCGGCGCGGGCCAGCGGTTTTGGGCGCGCTTGCGGGGGAGCCTAGCTCTGGCGATGAGCGAGCGGACATAACGGCTTAGACAGAGACTGTGGGGGCTTCTCGGGCTTCGTTTTGTGGTGGAGGAACAACCGGGAATCGCGTTAGTAACACGCGTTACGAAAACCAATAACACGCGTCATTTGAAGATCAAGTTTGATCTTGGTTCAAGCTGCGCAAACATTCGCCGAAACAGAGTTCTTGCTCACGCTCGCCCGCGAAACTGATTTTGTGGCCGGAGTCGTTGGATGGTTTGACCCCGAGCAAGAAAATTTTTCCAGCACATTTCAACGTTACCGCAACGAAAATCCCTCCCTCCTCCAAATCAGGCCGCTTGGTCACACGAACGCGTAGACGGGTTCGCCGCCTACAAGGTGGCTGATTTCGTCCAGACGCACGAGGAGTGGGGTCTCGGCAGCTACTGCTTCTTCAACGTCGACCCATCCATTCACGCAGCGCGCAGCTTCGAGGTTCCCGATGTGCCGGGGTCACGTTACACGACGTGCTGACCGTTTCCCTTGGCGGTGTCGGTGTAATCGACCACGTGGTTAACAACACCGGCGCCCCGGCGGAGGGCGTTGCGACCATCCCGAGCTATTTGGCGGGCTACCCTGATGCCGCTCAACAATGGCGGCGCAGAACATCGTGAATCCCTGAGCCGCTCCGCGTGAGCCCGAATTATTAACCACTATTGAAAACCGCTTGCCCGGCCTCCGCGCACTGACCGTCCTGTTTGCTAGTCCCGCCAGACACTCCGATGGCTCCGACAATTTTGCCGTCGATGAGCAGCGGAACGCCGCCTTCAACCGGGATCGCATCACGCAGTCGCAGCACCCGCAGACCGTCTCCGCCAGACGCCAATACGTCCTCGAAAGCCTTGGTCGCACGTTTGAACAACGCGGCTGAACGCGCCTTGTCGATGGCGACCTCGGCGCTGCCGATCTGGGTGTTGTCCATTTTCTCGAAGTAAACCAGGTTACCGCCGGTATCAACAACCGCCGCAACCACGGTCCAATTGTTCTTGCGCGCCTCTGCAAGAGCCGGAGCAGCGGCCTTCTTGGCGTTTTCCAGGCTAATCGACGGCCCATAGGGGTTCGGCATCTGTGCCAGCCCTGTTAGGGCGCACGACGCCAAAGATAAAAAAAGCAAAACCTTCACGGGAGGTGATGACATCGGGGGGATCTCCTTTCTGCTCTTCTACCAGGAATCTATGCTACCAGGCTTCCTTCGCGCAAGCCTCCACCGGCAGAATGCTGATCTCCATTACCGGCCCAACGAACCGCGCGCTGCTCAGACTCCCAGCTGGACGAAACGAAGAGGTTTGAAAATGGCTCAGCTATCTTTCGATGAGATGAACGACGCCATCGGGTTTGCGGTATGCCTCGTAGATGAGCAAGATCTCGAGCGCGTCCTCGAGAGTGCCCCGTTCCGGTCCTTTACCTTCGAGCAAGCGAGTGGCGTAGCTGATGATTTCCGGCGCGTAACCGAGGAGAAAAAGCCCCTTGTTATGGAGTTGGCCAAGAGAGAATTCAGGCTCCCAGTGGAGCGGAGCGGCCTCATCGCCCATGATATTGAAATAGTCACCGGAGCGACCGTAACTCTGTTTCTGTTTGGCGCTCCGGTACAAAATGACACGAGTGTTGTTTTCGATAACAACATTTTCACCCTCGCCGATAACTTCCGTTCGCTCGAAGAACGAGCTCAATGACTGACCGTGGCTGAGGATCAGGTTGCCAATTGCACCGCTTTTGAATCGAAGCGAAACGCTGGCTGCGCCAGAGGAACTGCGGGTCACGAAGAGCGATTCGAGTGGTCCTCCAAGGAGCAGCAGAACGGAGTGAGGATGGGCGAAGTGATCAAGAAACCCGACCATCTTATGGTTGTCGAACCGTTCTTCGTAACGCGGGAGGGACTGCGGGTAACGCGCGGTGATGCAGTTGATGCGGCCAAACGCGGCACGCGTGGAGAGCGCCTTGGCTTTTAGGTTGGCTGGGACAAACATTTTCTTGAAACCGACCGCAACATGCCGGCCGGTTTCAGCGCTGAGACGAATCATTTCTCGGACTTCACGGGAAGTACCAGCCGGAGGCTTTTCGATCCAGACATGGGCACCGGCCCGCATGCAGTCCGAGGCGAGGGCGGGAAAAACGGGGAGATGTTGGGCATCGTAGTTGGTAACGATAAAAACCAGTTCAGGCTTTTCCACGACAAGCATCTCGTGGTGATTCGTGTAGGTTCTCTGCGCGCCGAAAAGCTTAGCGCAATGCGCTGCTCGCTCCGGCCGGAGGTCGCAGATCGCCACGAGGTCCACCGGGGCGAAGGCAAATGTTGGATAAACGTTGCGGAATGCGTGAGCTCCGGCCCCGATAAAACAGACGCGCAGTTTGTGCGCGTATTCGTAGTTGTAGGTGACGTGCTCGATAAAGGGGAAGTTTCGGGAGATACTATTCGCTAACGGTCTGGCGGTTCATAGAGGATTTTCATTGCAAGGCGTCCCAAGAATTTTCTGCGTAGGAAATGCACGAGTCACTCAATCTCAATTCGGCCCAGGTTGACCTCCTCAACGCGATCACGATTGAGCTTTCACAAATCTCGGGCGTCATCGCAGTAGTGTTGGGCGGTTCCTATGCGCGCCGAACCGCGCGACCTGATTCAGACCTGGACGTGAGTCTTTACTACTCCAACCGGTCGCCACCCGATATCGAAGCGATTCGATCTTGTGCCAAAACGATCGCGGCACCAGATACCTTCCCGACCGTGGTGGACTACTACAAGTGGGGACCTTGGGTCAACGGCGGGGCGTGGATTCAAACACGGGCGGGGAAAGTAGACCTTTTGTACCGTAACATTGAACAGGTCCAACGCGTGATCGACGAAAGCCAGGAAGGCGTGTATCACCATGATTATTATCAGCAGCCGACCTTCGGTTTCGTAAGTATCATTTATCTCGCGGAAACCAAATGCTGTCTGCCCCTGTTCGATCCTCAGCATCTGCTCCAGAAGTTCAAGCGCGCCATGGAAATCTATCCGGCCGCATTGCAGCAAAAGATGATTCAGGATTGTCTGGCGACCGCCGAATTCACCCTTTCCCATGCCCGCGGTTTCGCTGACCGCGGCGACATCCTCAACACGGTCGGTTGCCTGACAAAAATCGCCTTCGTCCTCGTGCAATCTCTGTTCGCGCTAAACAAGAAATACTACTTTGGTGACAAAGGCTGTCTCGACGCGATCGCTCCCTTTCCCTTACAGCCGCGAGAGTTTGCCAGGCGGCTCCAGGATTCACTGGCGATGCCGATGCAAACACCGTTTGACCTAAAGGTGGCCACGCGGCGGATTCAGACTTTATGGAAGGAGACCGTCAGTCTCGTTGGAGGTCGCTACGTTCCAAAGTTCGGTCTGCAAGATTAAGAACTTTCCGCGAACACGCGACGGCAGCGGCCTCGAAGAGGCAAGCCCTATCCGGGGGCTGGAATTCTGCATGGCAATCCAGCCGCGGCCGATTGACAGTAAGTTTATGGCGACCAACCTCCTTCATCTGGGTGCCTATAGCGATTGGTTTGACGCGGCGAAACGCCAAAACGGTCTTTATCCGGCCGCGCCACCCGGCGTAGAAACCCGGCGGCTGATCCGCGAAATGCTGGGAGTCGCTCGGGTAGATCCGGTGGCCGCGGATATTCGCATCGAGGCAACTTGGGAACGGGCTGGACTCCTTGGTCAGGAGTTATCCTGGTCTGTCGGCTACGGACCGAAGACCCGCGCCTGGTTATTGAAACCTGCGCGCGTCGAGCGGCCCACCTGGAGTGCTGGCCCTTCACGGGCACGACGGAATGAAGTTCTTCGGCAAAGAGAAGATAGCGGACGGTAACGAGCCTATTCCTGACGCCGTAAAAGAGCTTCGAAAACACCTCTACGACGGCCGAGCTTTCGCAAACGATCTGGCTCGGCAGGGTTTTGTTGTTCTGGTGCACGACGTGTTTCTATGGGGCAGTCGTCGTTTTCCCCTTGAGACGATGCCCGAATCGATCCGCCAACTCGCCCGACAACGGAGCAAGACAGGGAAGAAATCAGCGGGGAAACCGGACGCAGTCTACCGTTATGAGAGAGCCGCTCGCGAGCACGAGCATTTGATCGCGAAATACTGCAACCTGCTCGGCACTACCCTTGCTGGCGTCGTGAATTTCGAGGATCGGACTGCGTTGCGCTATTTGCGCTCGCGTCCGGACGTTAGTGCCGGTCCAATCGGCTGCGTGGGTCTTTCCGGCGGCGGATGCCGAACCGCGCTGCTCCAAGCAACCAGTGATGAGATCGGGGCTGCGGTGATCGTCGGCATGATGAGCACACACCCGGAACTCTTGGATCATCAGGTGGCTTGCCACACCTGGATGTTTTTTCCGCCCGGTCTGGCCAGGATCGCGGACTGGCCCGATCTTGCGGCAAGCCGCGCGCCGTCGCCTTTGCTCGTGCAATACAACCGGCACGATCAGCTCTTTCCGCTTGATGGCATGCGCGCCGCTCATCAGCGCATCGCGGCTGACTATGCGCACTCTGGGCAAGCCGAAGCCTATCAGGGGAAGTTCTATGATGGCCCGCACAAGTTTGACGCCGTCATGCAGGACGACGCTTTTGCCTGGCTCCGTGCTCAACTGCAAGGGTGACCAACGGAATTTGAAAATGCAGGGCCGTGGCGGCAAGATTCTTCTCGGCAATCCGGCAATCGACTGGAATTGTTTTTGGATTCCAGTCAGGCTTCGGTTGGCGCCTTCATCGTCACACGATCGGGTCGCAATGCAAAAGCCTGCGACAAACTTTAATCACAGCGAAAAGCAAGGATCCTCGTCAACACTTAAGCAGAGCCGCCAGAAGCTCGTCTAACTGGATCGTCACGATTTTTGTCGTGGAATCATTTAGGCCAAAAGGCAGAATCAATCTGCCGTTGTGGACCATTGCTCCGCAAGTGTATACGACGTTCGGCACGTAGCCATCCGACTGACCGCTCATCGGCTCTAATAGTGGTGCGTTGAGGCGCCCGATAACGTTTAAAGGTTTCTTCAGATCCAAAAGCGCGGCGCTAATCCGGTATTGGCGCATCGGACCAACGCCGTGGGTTATAACAAGCCAGCCGGCATCGGTTTCGATGGGCGACCCGCAGTTGCCGATTTTCACGAATTCCCAAGGTTGCGACGGACGGAGCAAAAGCTGGGAACTACTCCAGAAATGCAGGTCATCGGAGAACATGAGGTAAAGGCTCTCGTCATCGTAGCGCGAAAGAATCGCATATTGCCCATCGATACGCCTCGGAAACAATGCCATCCCTTTGTTCTGGATCACTGAACCGCTCAGGGTTCGGATGCGGAAGTGAAGAAAGTCGGTTGTTTCGATGAGCTGCGGACGGGTGATGCGCCCGTTGTAGGCGGTATAGGTTCCGTAAAACGTCGTGCGGTGATCGTCATCGACAAAGCGGACAAAACGGGCGTCCTCCATGCCATTGGCCTCATTCAACGAGACTGGAAAGATTACGCGTTGGGAGAGCGGAGTCGAAGCGTCGAAATCGATCTCGTAGTTCGATTCGACCAGCCATTGCACACATTCGATAGCTCTCTTAACGTCCTCAGTGTGCAGCTGGGTTTCGTGAGCCGCTCGCCGCGTCGATTCATCCAATTCAGTTCGGGTGAACGTAGCGCAGAGGCTATTCATCACTGATCTGGACCAATTGTTTTCGAGGCCTTTCTCCTGTAACTTGTGGAGAAAGATACCCTTCGGAAAGGTGGGATCGGGATCGATGTCTCCTGCGGTCACAAGGGAAGTCGTCTTTTCCATCTCGATCGAATAATTGCTTCGGATCACGCCACTGCGAAACTCAATCGATGAAATATGACCCTCGCCGACGGCCCGAAGGGTCAGAATGAAGCGAAGATCTCCGGCTTTGAGATCTGTCTGGTCCGGATGCGGAACGATCGACGGATTGAACAACGCGGCGGACTCAATGGCATATTCTCCGGTGAAGAATGCTCCGATCAAGAGCCGCCGACTCGCCGAAAGAGATTCATTGTTCGACAGATAAGACTTTACTTTCTCAAACTGTCGCAACCACGATCTTTCCAGGTCCGGGTGCCGGTGGTCGAATACGTCGCGCAAGCTGGATAATTGTGCTGCCACCTCCGACTCGGAGAAAGAGAGGACTCGATCGATGATACTGCTGACCTGCTCAGGGCCGGTAGGAATGAACGGTCGATTCAGCACACGACCGATGTTGGGTCGAAAGTCGATCGCGGTAGAATCTATCTTCAAGTTCTTCCTAACCTTTTCGCTTCTCCAACGAACACTGCTTCTGCTCGGGTCATCTCGGCGAGCGCAAGTTGAAACGCGAGAGTGGATTCAGCTCCTTGGTTCTGATTGACACGATCGGCGTGTAACGCGTCACGACAGCCGCCCGTACTCGAATCGTAGAGTGCCTGCCCAAGATCATTGCGTCCGAGGAACCATTCGAAGCAGCGGCGTGCAGCCCGTTGCCAAGTTAAATCGTGAGTCAAAGCGTACGCTTCCACACAAGCGGCGATCATGGCGTAGGCTTCTAATGGTTGCTGATCGAAGCGGGCACATTCCTTGCCGCGGGTCCAGAAGCCATTGCTGCCAATCGGAGCGAAATGACCACCATCCTCGCTTTGTTGTTCCACCAGCCAGCGGAGCGATCGCAACCCTATTTCCACGACATCACCGCGCGAAGTCCAGTATCCACTGAGTATCATCGCCTGTGAAAGTCTCGCGTTGTCGTAAGTCGCAACAGACTCAAACCACACCCACTCGTCCGAGGAATTCGCGCGAAACAACTCGACCAGGCGGTTGGTAAGAACTTCGCGCAGCTGATTCGCGCTGCGATCGCCCGAGAAAGCCCGCAGATATTCCTGGATAGCGATTAGCGCGAACGCCCATGCTCTAGGAGAGCTAAAATTTTCGACCGTCGGGAGTCCGAGTTGGAACAAAAGTGCGCAGAGGTTACGGTGCCCCTCCGTTTTTGAACGGCCAAGCGCCGTGCCAGCGGCCCAAAGGGCCCGCGCATGGCTGTCTTCAGAGCCCTCCTGCTCCAGCCAGTGTCGCTGGTAACTCATAAAGTTTCGAAACCGACACGATTCTTGATCAAAGGCGTTCCAGAGAAACGCGAGATAAATACTGGCAAGGTGCTCGATTTGCATCCGCGTCGCAAGACCCATCGTCTCCTCCAGCAGCAAAGTGAGGATGAAAGCTCGCGCGTTATCGTCTGTGCAGTAGCCCTCAGCGAAGTTCGGCACGTTGAAGATCGCATGCTGCAATATCCCGGTGCGGTCGGTCATTCGAAGCAGGTGGTCTAACTTCAGCGGCGGCAACTCATACGGGCGATTGTCCAATGTTCGCGCCGCAAACGACTTTCGCGGAGGGACGCTCAAACTTGCCCGGGCGCGTTCGAAGGTCTCCATATGCCGCCTTGCTACAACTGACCAGATCATTCCCCTTCCCAGTTTCCATGCTCTTTTGCGCGTTGCAGTCATGAGAATAGGATCAGAAAGAAATCGCTTCACACCCTCCGCAATTGCCTCCGGATTCGCGAATGGCACAAGGATACCCCGATCGTTAGCGAGAAGCTCACTCGCGTGCCAATAGGGTGTGGAGATGACGGCTTTACCTGCGCCAAACGTGTAAGCGAGCGTGCCGGAAGTGATCTGCGATTCGTTAAGATAAGGTGTGATATATATATCGGCGGCGCCGATGAATTCTTTCAATTCCTCTAATGTGACAAAGCGATTGTAAAAGATGACGTTAGCCGCCACACCACGATCCTTCGCGAGACGCTCCAATTTGAGCCGATACGACTCGCCTTCGCGCGCGATCACATGTGGGTGGGTTGCGCCGAGAATGATATACACTACGTTAGGATGTTGTTCGAGAATCGCCGGGAGAGCTTCAATGACGTGCTCAATTCCTTTTTTCGGTGATAACAGGCCGAACGTTAGCAACACCGTTTTGCCCTCTACGCCAAACTGATCTTTGTTAAAGTCAGGATCGATAAAGGGTATGTCCGGAATGCCGTGCGGAATTACGTCAATCTTCTCTGGGCGGATGCCATAGATCTTCTCGAGGAAATCTTTGCCTCGCTCCGCCATTACAATGAAGCGGTTCGAGAGTTCATCGAGTTGCTTCATCAACGCGAGCTGATCCCTATTTGGCTCGCGCAACACAGTGTGCAACGTCGTTATCACCGGCATCCGTACGTCGCGCAAGAGAGCCAGAAGATAGCTGCCGTCGGGACCGCCGTAGATGCCAAACTCGTGCTGGACCAAAACGATCTCCGCGTTGTTGATGTTGAGAAAATCGGCTGCACGGCGATAGGAATCGAGTTCCTTCTCGTCGATCTCAAACCGGATCCGAGCTGGATAGTCGTAACCTTCGGGGCGATCGTTGACCGCGCCCACCACGCACTGACATTGCGGGTATTCCGCCGCAATCGCATCACAAATGTCGGCAGTGAAGGTTGCAATGCCGCAGTGACGCGGAAGATGATCCCCGAGAAAGGCTATCCGATTAATGTTGGTGGTTATTTCCATCGGCTCGTATTCGATCCTCGTTCACTTTACCCGGAACTACGGTCCTTTCGGTTTCGCCTGATGCCTTGAGATATCGCTTCAGCGCCTCCATCAGCTCATCAGCACTCGTTGATTTAGTTTCCACCAAAACATTCTCCTCTCGTTGCGACACCATCCCGACCACCGCATCGAAGGGC
Source organism: uncultured Verrucomicrobiae bacterium (assembly GCA_963731325.1). Lineage (GTDB taxonomy): Bacteria > Verrucomicrobiota > Verrucomicrobiia > Chthoniobacterales > JAFAMB01 > CAVSUL01. Next base: position 945,721 of record CAVSUL010000001.1, on the reverse strand, counting down.
CAATATCGATTGGTCTTTCGCGTTGGACAAGATCTTACCGACAAGGCGAGGCCGACGTCCAAAAAGCTCGCACGATGACAGCGAGAGGGATGTTCAATTTTGTGTTTTCCGTGTCGGTTACAGTTTCTGGCAAAATTTAGTCGTAAATTTAGCCGATGCCGCCTACCGGCTCCGCGAGGCTCGTTTCGCTGAGAGCCTGCTCAACGGCGTCGTTCGCAGCGTTGAAGATTGGGCCAAGCCTTCGTTTCATCGCGCAGGCCACCGTTGTCATGTTCTAACGGATTATTTTAGCCGGTCCGCGCTCAAGGCGGACCGGCCTTCGGCCCCCCTAAGCAAAGAAAGCTAGCTTTGCCGATTGGTTACAACTCTCCATACGACTCTGCATAAAGCTTTTTCTGGCGCTCCCGGCCATAGCGATCTGTGATCTGTTCCCAGGCGTGATGGATATTGTCGAGCGCCTCCTTTGGTTTGATTGCGCCCGAGAGCACGGAGGAGATGCTCACATCGAGTTCGTGCCAGTACTCCGCGGCGCCGGGGATTCGTAGATAGATTTGCTGCACCGGCAGGACCAGGTTGGCATAATAAGCGTTTAGATACGCGATCGCGTCGTCTTTGTCCCAACCCTGGTTCTCCCATTCCTCGACTTTCCCAGTTCCCATCGGAGCGAAATATTGGTATTTCATGGCTGGCTGCACTCCGGTCCAGCCAGTGACGACATTAAAAAATGCGTTCTTCCTATTAGCCATGAACGCGAGGAAGTCGTACGCCGCTTCTTTCTGTTTCGACAGGCTTGAAATCACGCAATGCCAACTGCCGCCATTCGTATTGCCGACCGTATTGAGCGAGCTTTTTTCCCATTGCCTTGTTAGCGGGTTGAATGCCTCCGGTGCCCCGGGAATAATGGTTGCACCGACTCTACCTTGCACGCTAGAGCGGGCGCGGTCCTGCGCCAATGTGGGTAGATCGCCCCAGGTCGGCTCCATCACGACGTGCCCGGTCAAAAATGCGTGCCAACCCTGTTCCAATGTCCAATTAATTTGATCCTTCGGGCCGTTCCCCAGGAACTTCATGTAATCTTCCAACGCGCGCAGATGCCCTTCGGAATTGATCAGAGGCTTCATATCATCGGGGTTGAAGTAGAAGTATTTGTTGCTTGGTGAAATGACGTAGGGAGCCGCAAGCGTGAGAAAATGAAAGAAGCCCTGTTCGTTGACTTTCGCATGAAGCGAAATTCCCCAATCGTCCTTCCCATCGCCGTTCCAATCCCATCCGGTAAAAAAGGATGCTACGTCATGCATCTCTTTCATATTTCTCGGCGGGTTGGGTAAATCATATCCGAGCTTGCTTTTGAACTTCTCCTGATAGGTGGCGTTTCCCAACACATCTTTGCGATAGTACAAAATTTGGGCATCGGCATCGAACAGCACGCCGTACAGCTTGCCTTGCCACGTATAGAGTCGCTTCATGGCCGGCAAGAATTGGTCCGGATCCCAGTAGGGAAACCTGGGATCTTTGAGAAAAGGGGCGATCTCGACGATATCAGGCTGATCGGAGGTGAAGAAATCTCCGTAGAACCATGCGGCGGTCTGATAGGCGTCAAATTGACCCGGCCCCTTAAGATCCATAAAAATCTGCTGGTGGAGCGTGTCGATCGGAACCTTAGTGATATTGACGTGGGCCCCGGTTTCCTCTTCCCACCTGGGCGCGTGATATTCGACACAGTCACCGACTGCCGACCTCAGTACCATTACGTTGATCGTCGCGTCCTTGTATGGCTTGGACTTGAGATACTCGCCGCGTTCCCGGGTAATGGGGGATTCATTGGGCGTCAAGGGCGAAGATTCGAGTAAATCATCATCCGCCGCGAAAGAGGCAGGCACGATTCGGCTCATCAGAGCGCTGGACAATCCGAGCTGCGCGGCGCGGTAAATAAATCGACGTCGACTCATCCTCCCTCGAAAGAATGCAGTTGCTAGATCGTTGAACTCTTCTTCCGAGTTTCTGTAAGCCATAGGGGTTCCTTCTCCCGACGTGGAAATAGCCGAGAAGCCATCCGTTTCTTAACTCGATTGGTTTCTTGCGACCATCTTCCGATTCGTCGCTGCATGGTGATTTTTTGCGGAACACGAATGCTGGCCGCAACCGTTACGCTGCTTCTTTATTTTTGTATATCTAGCCTCATTGACCGCGCGTGCGCAATTTGTCCAGCAACACGGCAAGGATGATCACCGCACCCTTGATGACCAACTGCCAATAGAAGGAGACGTTCATCAGGGTCAGTCCATTGTTCAGGACCGCGATGATCAGGGCGCCAATCAAGGTTCCGAACACCGTGCCGATTCCACCGGAAAAACTCGTTCCTCCCAGAATGACCGCAGCGATCGCGTCCAGTTCGTAACCGATGCCGAGCTGACCTTGGGCGCTATAGAGCCGGCTGGCACTCATCACCCCGGCCAGTCCCGAGAGTAAGCCACTCACCCCGTAGACAAAAATCAGCACTAACGCGACGGGAATCCCGGTCAGACGGGCCGCTTGCGGATTGCCGCCGACGGCATACACATGCACGCCCAAAACGGTGTTGTGCAGAATAAAAGCGCTAAGCGCGATGATGAGCAACGCAATGACGACCAGCCAAGGGATCGGTCCGACGTAGCCATTGCCGATCCAGGCGAAACCGATCTTGCTGTTGATGACCGTTGTTCCATTGGCGGCCAGGTAGGCCGCTCCCCGGATCGCGGTGTAGGTGCCCAAGGTCACGATAAAAGGCGGCAGCCCGGCGTAAGCCACGGTCGCGCCCGTCGCCGCCCCGATGACGGCGCCAAGCAGCAAGGCGATCGGTACGGCCGTCCAGCTAAAAGCGGGAATCAGCGACACCACCATCGCGATCACCGCCGTTAAGGCCAGGACTGAGCCTACCGCCAAATCAATCCCGCCGGTCAAAATCACGAACGTCATTCCCGCGGCCAACACGATATTGATCGACGCCTGTCGAATCACGTTGATGAGGTTGTTCTCGGAAAGGAAATTCGGGGTGAGAAATGCGAAGAGGACACAAATGACGATCAGCACCGGCAGCATGCCCGCAGTCTGGATCAGGGATCTGGTCAATTCCTTGCGCCGGGTGGCCTCCGCCGTCGGCTCGGGGACCGGGCTGGTCGAGGTGGATTCAGTGATTGCCATACTCAGGGTACCGGGTCAGACCGGCTCTTGGCCACATCAGTCGCAAACTTCATGATATTCTGTTGGGTAATCTCCACGCCGGTCTCACCGCCGACTTCTCCGGTGATCTCGCCTTCCCGCATGACCAGTACCCGATCACAAACGCCGACGATCTCGGGCAGTTCGCTGGAGATGAACAAGACGGCCATGCCTTGCTCCACCAGTTTCTTGATCAGCGTATAGATCTCGGATTTCGCCCCGATATCGACACCGCGGGTCGGCTCGTCAAGCAGCAGTACCTTCGGATTGATCTCCAGCCAGCGGGCTAGTAGAAGCTTCTGCTGGTTGCCGCCAGAAAGGCCTCCGGCCGGCGCTTTCAGCGAGGCGGTGCGCACCCGCAACGCTTTCACCTCGGCATTCGCTCGTTCTTTGAGTGCGGCAAAGTTGAGAACCCCGGCCGCCGCGCATTTTGGCAAGATGTTCATCGTAATGTTTTCCCCGGCCGACATCTGGAGAAAGACCCCCTGCAACTTTCGATCTTCAGGCACGTAGCCGATGCCGGCGCGAATGGCGTCTTCCGGACGATTGATCTGGAGCCGCTTTCCGTCCAAATAGATCTCTCCTTTTTTCCGTTTGTCGGCACCGAAGATCAGCCGGGCGAGTTCCGTTCGGCCCGCGCCGACGAGGCCGGCCAGCCCAAGGACTTCACCTTGGCGCAGCTGGAAACTCGCCTGCTTGACCCGCTTGCCGCCGTCGCTGATCGCCCGCACATCCAACACGGTGCGTCCGCCAACATGTTTCGTGTGTTTGTAAAAATCCTCGACGCGCCGGCCGACCATCATTTCGATAATCTTTTCACCGGAAAACTCGGGGCGCTCCAGTTCGCCGACGTACTCGCCGTCCCGGAAAACGGTGAGCCGATCGGCCAGCTCATAGACTTCGGCCATACGATGGCTGATGTAGATTATGGCCAGACCTTCCGAACGCAGCTGGCGCACAACCTGGAACAACCGGTCCGTTTCCCGATCAGAGAGGGCCGCAGTCGGTTCGTCCATGACCAAAACCTTGCTTTTATAAAAGAGGGCTCGAGCAATCTCGACCTGTTGCTGCTCAGCCACAGCCAGATGGGCTGCTCTTTGGCTGGCCCGAAACCGCGCGCCGAGCCGATCCAGAACCGCCTGGGTCCGCCGTTCCATCGCAGCGGTGTCTTTGATAAATCCAAACCGCTTAAGTTCCGAACCCAAAAAAACGTTGCCCGCCACCGTCAAATTGGGCGCGACGGTCAATTCCTGATAAATAATTCCGATCCCAGCGGCGCGCGCCGCATGCGGCGTGTGGAAGTGTACTGGCTGCGCGTTTAACAGAACCTCCCCGCCATCCGGGCGATAGGCGCCCGCCAATATCTTCATCAAGGTACTTTTCCCCGCGCCGTTCTCCCCCATCAGCGCGTGGACTTCCCCGGGATAGACCCGAAGGTTCACGCCTTTGAGCGCCCGCACACCTGGGAAGCTCTTGGTCACCCCGCGAACTTCCAGGATCGGCTGCCCGTTACTTAGTCCAGCCTTTGTACTGCTCGACATTGTCCTTGGTGATCAACTCAACTGGGATCAGGATAAGAGGTTGATCCGGCTTTTTCCCATTCAGAATATCGTATCCAATCTGCACGGCTTTGCCCGCCATGCTATAAGGATCCTGGGCTGCGCTGGCTGCAATCAGGCTATCCTTGTCTTTCAAGGAAGGCACCACATCGGGCGCTCCATCGACTCCGACAATGAAGAAATCTTTACGCTGCGCCTGCTTTGCGGCCAAGTCACAACCGATAGCCGTCGGATCGTTAATAGCAAAGACCGCATCGATTTTCTTGAAGGCGGTCAGCAGGTCGGTCATGACGCGCAGCCCACCGTCCCGGCTACCTCCACCATTCTGGTCCTGAGAGAGGATCTTGATGTCCGGGTGTTTCTTGACTTCCTCGAGGAAGCCTGCGACGCGATCGGTGACGGCAGTTACTGGAGGTCCGTTGACGATGACTACCTGGCCTTTGCCTTTCAGGCGGTCCGCCACGTATTTTCCATCAAGCTCGCCGGCCTGCTTGTTATTGGAGGTAACGGTCGCATCGACCCCGCCCTCAGCACCCACGTCAACGGCTACCACGACAATACCGGCCTGCTTCGCACGTATCACGGCTGGAGCAATGCCTTTACTGTCCGCGGCTCCTAGAAGGATAAGACTGACGCCCGAGGAGATAAAGTTGTCCATTTGATTGGTCTGGTTATTAACGTCGTAGTTACTCGATTCGGAGGTAAACTTGACGGAGGGATTGATTTCCTTGGCCTTGGCTTCCGCGCCATGCGCGATTTGTACAAAAAAAGGGTTGCCAAGATCACCAACAGTTACCGCGACCCCCTTGAGTGTCTTCTGTGCATACGATGGGCCAGCTAAGCTCATTATAAGGAGCAAGCCAGCAAAGGTCTTAGTTACAAGCTGGATTGATTTGTTTCTTCTCATATTTATATGTTAGTTTTCTTCCTGGAGGGCGATGTTAGGCGAGGACCGATCTCACTCGGAGTCGGCGCGTTAACAACTTTCCGCCCGTTCAAAGTCAATTGTTTTTGAAAGAACTTGAGTGATAGAACCCGAATATCGAGGCTGGCGCTAAAGAGCACGCCAGCCTCGCAATGGATCCTCACCCCTCTCTACTGACTGCCCCAGATCGACCGCAGTGGCCAGATGTGCAACGAGACCAGCTTGGCGGTACCGCCATTCGCGAACAGAGCTAGCCCATCGCTGCTAGGCATCGGGAAGATCTGATCGGTAATCACGGTCGGTCCATCACCCCCGAAGACCTCGACAGAAGACCAATCGACGAAGATGTGCAGCTTCACGCGCCCATTCTCGACTGGTAATGGAGCCGTTTGACGGCCCGGGAACAGATTGCTGAAGGACACTTGGCCTGAATTGGTCCGATCTACGAAGACCTCCCCCGCTGGCGCGTCGTAGCCGACGAGCGTCTCTTCGCCCGAACCGGTACGCACCTTGAGGCCGAACTCAGACGCTGTGCCGACCTTGAACTCGGCGACTATCTCCAAAGCCTTGCCTTTGGCCGCGAGGGCCGTGGTGCCGGCGCTGATCAACATGTTCTCATTATTACTCTCGCCCTGGCGGAGTTCGCGCAGTTCCGGGATCGGCTTCTGGACCAATTGAACATTTCCGTCGATTGTGTCCAGTTTCACTTCGCGCGGAATGCTCATTGCGCTGCGCCAAGGGGAAGTCGGTATCGAACCACCGTAGTCCCAGTTGTTCATCCAGGCGAGCCAGCGCCTCTGATTGTCAGGTAAATTGTTCCACGAGGTGACCGCGTAGAAGTCTTTACCCCAATCGATCCAGTTCGCCTGCTCCTTGGGAACATTGGAGAAGTAGATATCGTCCACCAAAATATGACCAAAGCCGCCATTATTCTCGTCGATGATCTCGATCTGGGCATTCTGGCCGGCGAAGTCAGCCACATTCCAGGCGGTCCAGTTCAGCTGCTCGCTGTTCTGGCCGGTAGCACTGCGCACAATGTTGCCGCCTACCAGCAAGTTGACCGTGGTTTCGGTCGAGCGTGGATGAGCCGGGCTATCGGCAGCTAAGAACTCATCCGCGTTGATGTGACCCCATCCGCCAGAGTTCTGGTCGACAATCCCGATTTGCGCTTGTTGTCCGATATATTGGCTGACATTGAAAAACGCCCAGTTCAAAGCCTCGTTATCCTGAGCGGTTTTTGAATCGACAGCTTTTCCCTTAACCAGCAGGACCACCGCCGTCGCGTCGTTGTTGCCCGGATAGGGATGGTTGCCTCCCCCGATCAGGAAATTGATATAAGGATGTGTGATAGTGAACGTCGGCGAGGTTAGGGTACCTTGAGCCTGATCACTTCCGTTCGTGAACGTATTGATTAACCCTATTCCCTCAAAGCCGGATACCGGCTGTTGACCTCCTATCGCACCCGTAGCCACTGGCTGGTTGACCAAGCCGCCGGTTGCAGTCCACCCGAGCTGTTCGTAGGTTGTGACGCCGGGGTTGGGGGGCTCGAGGTCGGCGTGCGGAAAGAGCAGAACACCTGCAGGCTCGGGCGCATCAGTGGCGTTGGGGTCATGTGGGTGGTTCCCGCCGCCAACCAACAAATTGATGTATTTGCTATTAACGGTAAACGTGGGCGAAGTCACCGTTCCTTCGGAAGAATCACCGTTAAAGAAAGTGTCCACAAACTGTTTCCCAAGAAAGCCGATTACCAGGCTCTGACCCGGCAAACTCCCACTCACTGGCCCTTTACCCACAAAATCGCCGGTGGGAGTCCATCCCAAGCCAGCAAAAGTGGTACCGCCCTCGAAATCTTGGAAAACTGTTCCCGGCGGAGGCATGGTAGGATCGATGATGTCCTCGGCGGTAAACTGTTTGCCATCGAAATTGCCGATAAAGTACTGAGCACCCGACCCGCCGGCGACGCCGCCTGGGTTCAAGTTCACTACCAGCACCCACTTGTTCTTATGCGGCTTCTTCCATTGGTCTTCATCCTTCGATAGCACGCCCTCCTCGTGGCCAGATGCGCCGTCTACCGGCAACTCGAACAGGTCCGGACACTCCCAGACGCCGCCTACTGCGTTGGCCGGGCCGAAGTCGCTCAACTTGGTCCAATTCTTGAGATCCGTCGAGGAATAGAACCGGACCATGTGCTGTGACGAGAGTGCAACGACCATGATCCATCGCTGCGATGGTTCATACCAGAACACCTTCGGATCGCGGAAATTATTGGGATCGATTGTGGGATCTTTTAATGGATTGATCACCGGGTTGTTTGCGTACTGCGTCCAAGTCCGCCCCCGATCCGTGCTGAAGGCGATATTCTCGGCCTGAGTACCTGCTGGAATGACCGAGCCGTCCTTTGGGTCCGTACTGGCCGCTATATAGTTCGCGCAGTAGATAGCAACTAGCGGCGGGTTAACCGGCGTACCAAAGCCGCTGCTGTTATTTTTATCCACCACGGCGCTGCCGGAGAAAATCAATATAGTGGCCGTTGCGGGTATGGCGACAGGCAACTCTTTCCAATGCACCCAGTCGGTGCTAACGGCATGACCCCAGCTTTGATTACCCGCGACAAGTCCGAACGGGTTGTACTGCTGGAACATATGGTGCTCGCCTTTATAATCCACGAGCCCGTTCGGATCGTTGATCCAGTTCTTTGCCGGCGTGTAATGGAATTGCGGACGATAAGGCTCCTGATAGGTTGCGACGCTTTGAGCAAAGGCCCCCTGACAGAAAGCCAGGGACGATACAATAGCTGCAGAAGCCAAAAGGCAGGCCCTCTTCGGCAGCGTCTCTCTTCTCCTTTGAGAGGCAAACGAACTGATTTGATGATGTTTCATATTTTGGGGGTTGTCCTCTGAAGAAATAACCGGTTTTGCCCCACCTCTCCTTCGTCAAAAAATGGACGATATGGATTATTCGCGGTGCATTACACTTGGGCGCGGGCTTGACCTGAACGCTGATACTGTAGTTCTGCCGACGCGCGCCCGTATAGGCCGTTCGTGCTCGGCTTTTCGGCTATTTGTTGGCTCCGACTCCAGTGCCCGGGCGTCTGGCCAAACTCGCGCCGAAAGTGTCGGGTCAAGTGGGTCTGGTCCGAAAACCCGGCCTCGGCGGCCACCTCTGCCAACGATACGTAACCTGCCCCCACAGCGAGTAATCGACGAGCGTGCCTCAAGCGGCACTGTACTAAGAAGGCGTGGGGCGAAACGCCAACCGAGCCGCGAAACTTCTGGAAAAATTGGTGCCGACTTAGACCCACCGCTTGCGCCACTTCCTCGATCGACACTTTTTCCCGGCACCGTTGCTCCAGCAGCCGCACGGCGAACTCGATGCGCCGATCGGGTCGAGCGGACTGGGCGCAGGCCAAGCGGCGGACCAGCGCAAAGGCTAGGGCTTGGCTGAGTCCTGCGAAATAGCCTGCGCCCCGCCGACAGCCGGCTTGCACTTCCCTCATCAAGAGACGGCATAGCGCTTCGAGCGGTTCCTCGAGTGCAACTTCCTGCCAAGACCGTTGCTCCAGCAGTTTCTGGCTGACGCCCGCGGACTCCGCCACCCCATGCAGGAAGTCGTTCCGGAAATGAAAATGCATGACAACGCCGTCGGCACCTCGCCATTGGGTCGCGAGCCGCCTGCCCGGGCTGAAAAATTGAAGGCTGCGATCCACAAAAAACCGCTCCTGGGTGTCCTTGAACTCGATCTCCATGCGCTGCGGCGCCTCCAGAGGTCGAAACGCAAGCCAGAAATGGCTGGTGCCAACCGGCAGGTACAGCTCGCCAGTCGATGGCAGGTCACGCACCACCGCCCGCATGCCTGCAAATTGCACCTGATCGCTCGTGCACCGGATCGTGTGCGGCAGGATCTCAGCAAGGTCGACAGGGCGAGGCTTCAAAAACATAAAATACGCTTCAAAGGCAAAGGGTCATTTACGGAGTTCGCGCGGTCTGCTGAACGGCTCTTCCGAAGGAATGACAACGATGTCACATTATAGGCAAAAAAAATTGGTCACCATAAAGTCGTTGCTGAGAGGAATGAAGGCAATGACGGGCCAAATATCTGGCGGCAAGCCAATATGTCAATCAGAATTGTTAAATTATTTTACAGTTTGTAAACTAAAGTCGTTTATCGGTGTTGTAAGCTGTGTCTCGTCTGGTGACTACAACTGCCTTGCATTTCCGCTTGGCAAGTGATCCAACCTGGCTTCGCAACCGCCCGTTCGAACACTACCAACCTGATAGGCCTGTTGTGCGCGACATACACTTTGGCACGGCGGGCATTTGCATTTAAGTCATAGATTCGACTGGCTTATTTGCTTTCCAAATATTACATACTTGTAAATACCTTTATGCTCGACGCTTCTCCAATCGCCAGTAGACACGAACAGGTTTCGCGTCAATTACGGGATGACCTGGTCGCTGGCCGCTACGGCGAAGAGGGCCGGCTGCCCAGCGAGGCTCAATTGGCTCGGCGGTTTTCGGTCTCCCGTCCGACGGTCACGCGGGCCTTGCAATCGTTGGTTGAAGAGGGGCTGGTGGAGCGCCGCGCAGGCGCCGGCACATTCGCCACTCTCATCGGCGGAAGAAAACGTTCTGCACTTAGAACCCGCGTTCTTGCGCTGCTCATTCCGGATCTTGGCAATACGGAGATTTTTCAGATTATTGGGGGGAAAATCGCCAGTCTGGCGAGAGTGTACAACTACAGTCTGGTCTGGGGTGGCTCGGGCGAGTCCAAGCTCGATGCCGACCCGTGCCCGCAGCACTCCGAAGAGCTCTGCCGCCAATTCATCGAGCGCCGTGTGAGCGGGGTCTTTTTCGCTCCCTATGAGCTGGCGCCCGAAAGAGACGAGATAAACCGGCGCTTGGCGACCATGCTGCGAGAGGCAGACATACCGGTGATCCTTGTCGACCGGGATTTTGTTTCATATCCCTTCCGAAGCGACTTCGACCTTGTTGGAATCGACAATGTGGCTGGTGGATACATTCTTGCGGAACACTTGCTGAAGCTCGGCTGCCGCCGCCTCCATTTTGTCGCCTATCCTCTCTCTGCACCGACCGTCAATGCGCGCATCGCAGGCGTGCGTGAAGCGCTTGTGGCTTCGCGTATCGAACCGGATCCAAATTGGGTTCACATCGGTCCGCTGGACAACAAATCTTTCGTTCGCAGCCTGATTGCCGGAAGGCCGGACGCGTTTATTTGTGCGAACGACCACACTGCTGCTCTGTTACTGCGCGCGCTGCACCAGAATGAGGTCGATGTCCCCACGGATGTCCGGGTCGTCGGCTTTGACGATGCGAAATTTGCCGCCTTGGTCTCTCCCGCGCTCACCACCGCCCGACAGCCATGTAGCGAGCTCGCCGTCGCCGCCTTTCACGCGATGCTCGAACGCCAGGCAGAACCAAACTTGCCCCCCCGCCACATGATGATTATGCCTCAGCTTGTGGTTCGCGATTCTTCCGGTGCAGCTCTGGCCACTTGTGAGGTGGCGAGCGGAAGCTGCCTAACGGAGAGGAGAGAGGGGATAAACAGCTGAAAGCGTGCTGGGCTTCCTCTGTGCGCGTTATATCGGGCTTAATCCGATTGTCAGGCAACCCGCACGATCAACTTCTGTTGCAGGGCGGCTGGATAGTTTTTAATGGCGCGCTTCAACATCGAGGTGCTTGGAACCATGCCGGGATTTTCTCTGGAGACGGTGAATTTCTTTTTGGGTAAAAAAAATTCACATGTCCATAGTTGACAACGTTGTCATATCTCTCCAACTTGGTTTTCTATGAACTGTTCCCCTTGCTCTTTTTCGGTACACCCTCATCCGCAAAGGCTCCGTAAAAGGTCGGTCGCGATCGCTCTTTGTCTGGCATCCGCTTTCTTTATGCCGGCTTTCGGAAGACTCTCCATCGTATCCGCTCAAAGCGCGCCCCCGTCGGACACCAAGGGAAACCTGGTGCTCTTTGATTTCGGCGACGCAAACGACAAGCAAATTCGCGATGCCGCCATTGCAAGATTCAACAAGCGTTACCCGAATGTGAAGGTAACTGATCAGTTCACACCGATTGCCTCCTGGTCCGACTACCTGGAAAAATTGATCGCTCAGATCGCCTCCGGCAAAACGCCTGATCTCATTCACCTTGCTACCGAAGGCTTCCAATTAGCCGTGCACAAAAACCTGGTCGTTGCCCTTCAGGAGTTCACAAGTTCAGATCCATCAGCCAAGGATTTCATAGAAGACGTTGATCCTGCGCTCCTTAAAGGATTTACCGTCGATGGCAAACTTTACCTTGTGCCGGTGGCGTGGAATAACATGATGATCTATTATAACACCAAGGTCTTTAAGGACGCCGGAATTGCACGCCCCTCCGACGATTGGACTTGGGACGACTTTCTTTCTATCGCCAAACGCCTAACCTCCGGGGAAGGAGCCGGTAAACGGTTCGGTTTCGGAATTCCTTACTTCAACTTTGGTCTTACGCCATTCTGGTATTCCAACGCCACCTCGGTGCTTACCGATGACCTCAAGGAATCAAACTTGAACGACCCGAAGTTCCTAGAGGCGGTAAAGTTCATTCACACGTTAGTCCACGGACAGGGCGTTTCACCCGACCCCGCCAACACCGATCCGAACGCGGTCTTTCAGTTGTTCGCCGCCGGCAAGATCGCGATGACAGGCGGCGGTCACTGGCCGATGCAGTTTTTCAAGGCAAATCAGTTCAATGATTTCGACGTGCTGCCGTGGCCAAAAAACAAGACGCGAAAAACGGTGTTTGGCGCGGACGGCTGGGGGATTTCTCCGAAAACGAAACAAAAGGCGATCGCTTGGGAAATGCTGAAGGAGCTGGCGGCCCTTGAAAGCCAGAAGCAGGCGGCCGGGTTAGGCGTAGCGATACCTGCTCGCCGGACGGTGGCCGAGTCGCCGGAGTTTCTTGCCCAACCGGAACACGCGGCCCTCTTCTACCAAAGCCTAAAGTATGCGGCGCCGGTGCAAGCTCCCGCGAATTATGCGGAAGTTGAGCGCATACTGATGCGACACCTCGGGCAAGTGATGGCCGATGAAGTCAAGCCGGAGGACGCCCTGAAAGCCGCCCACCAGGAGTTATCCGCGGCGATGAAAGAACAGGCGGCCGAAGGACAGTGATCGCTTTCTAGAGTGAAAAAGACGTCTTCGGAGACCCTGTCGGGCTACCTCTTTGTTGGTCCGACGTTATTGGGCTACTTGCTCTTCGTTCTGGGTCCCCTCATTGCGGCCGTCGCGCTCAGCTTCACTCATTACGACATGATGAGCTCGCCACGACCGACGGGCCTCAACAATTACGCCCGGTTGATTGTCGATCCGAGGTTGGCCACCGTGTACCGCAATACGGCGTTGTTCGCCCTAGCCGCGGTTTGCCTGACGGTCGGCATCGGGACCCTTTTGGGCGTGGCAGTCAACCAGCGTCTGCCGTCTGCTGTGAAGTACGTACTTCGCACGGCGTACTTTTTTCCTGTCCTGGTAGGTATGATTTACGCGGCAATGGTTTGGAAGTTCTTGTTGAACCGTGACCTCGGGGTCGTGAACTATTATTTGAGTTTCTTCCACGTGGCGCCAATCGGCTGGCTGACCAGCAGTACTTGGGCGATCTGGTCGGTGATTCTTGTCTACGTCTGGAAAAACGTCGGATTTACGATGTTAACGACGCTTGCGGGCCTACAGAACATTCCGGGCGAATTATATGAATCGGCCAGGATTGACGGCGCGAAACCGCATACCGCACTCTTTCGAATAACGATCCCTTTACTAAGCCCCGTCATCCTATTCAACGTGACGATCACGATGATTAACACTCTGCAGGAGTTCGATTCTATCGTTGCTCTGACTAATGGTGGACCGGGTGACGCGAGCCGAACGGTAGTGATGTATATTTACGACAAGGCATTCCGTTCTTTTGACATGGGATATGCTTCAGCGATTGCCGTAACTCTTTTTGTCGTGATCAGCTTAGTCACTGGAGTGCAACTCTGGGGTAGTCGCCGCTGGGTTCATTACACATGAGTGCGCAATCTTCACGCAACACCGGCTTCGTCAGTCCACGCCACGGCCTTGCCGCAAAGAAGTTTCGTTTAGGCTGGGGATTCCTTGGGACAGCGCTGGTTATCGCAGCTGCGTTTCCGATGGTGGCGCCGTTTGCCTGGATGTTCGCAACCTCATTGAAATCAGGACCTCATGCCTTTGACCTCCCGCCTGCTTGGGTGCCTTCAGAATTGCACTTTCAAAATTTCTTAACTTTGTTTCAGTCAAACGTTCCCTTCTCGACCTTTCTCTTGAATAATTTGAAAGTTGCAACGCTGGTGACGGCTGCGCAATTGCTCACCTGCTCCATGGCTGGCTACGCTTTTGCACATCTTCGGTTTCGAGGCGCTAAAGGTGTATTCGCGCTCTTGCTTACCTCGTTGATGATGCCCGTCCAAGTGACGATCATCCCTCTGTTTCTTCTCATGACAGGTTTGAACTTAGTGGACACTCATTGGGCAGTGATCCTGCCTCTGGTTACAAATGCGTTCGGAGTATTTCTCATGCGTCAATTTTTCAGAACGATCCCTCGTGAGTTGATAGAGGCGGCACGGATCGACGGCGCCAAACACTTCAGCATCTTTTGGCGGGTTGCACTGCCTTTGGCCAAGCCGGCTTTGGCGGCGCTAGCCATCATCACCTTCACTAACACTTGGAATACTTATTTCCTCCCTCTGGTCTTTTTAAACAGCTGGGAAAAGATGACGCTCCCTTTAGGAATGTTTGCACTGAGCAACGTTTACGGAAGCGGAAACGTCTCGGTGATCATGGCCGCGGTGGGACTCGCGGTTTGTCCGGTCCTCATCCTGTTTCTGGTCGCGCAGCGCCAGATCATCTCCGGGATGGTCGGTAGCGCGGTCAAAGGATGACGGTTCACGAAATTCACAAGAGGTATGACCAATGAACATTTAAGCGGTTTTCTACAGAATGTGGCTAGTCTGCGCCGCGCGCGCGCTGGAAGATCCTCGAGTTGGGACCAGAGCGGGAAGAATCAGGATTACTGGGTCATTCCGGCCGGGGAAGAGGTAATCTTGGCAGAATTGATCGGACCGGGCTGCATCACACATCTTTGGATGACGCAATTCTGCCGCCGCTTAATCGGGCCGGGTTTGATTGACCCGGTACTGGGCAGCTGCGTCGCGCCCGTTTTTGAAATCCATAATGCGCTCGGCGTAAACTGGGAAGAGCCCGACCCATTCTATTACCGCAAGATACTTCTAAAAATCTTCTGGGACGACCAGGAACAGCCAAGCGTCCTGTCGCCGTTGGGCGACTTCTTTTGCATCGGACACTCGGTCCCAGGTAATTTTGCCTCGTTACCCATTACCGTCTCCTGCAAGCCTGAGGAACGCCATCGATTTGGGGGAAGCGCTGCCCTGAATTGCTATTTCCCAATGCCGTTCCAAAAGAAGGCCAAAATCGTAATCGAAAATCAGAACGACGTTCCGTATGGACAGTACTTTTACATCGACTACGAGCTTTATAAGGGATCGCTGCCGGAGCCTATGGCCTATTTTCACGCCCATTGGCGCCGGGAAAACCCGTGCCAGGGCTGGGCGCCCAATCTTCAAGTGAATAGTCCTGAGGTTAACGTGCCACACCTCGATGCTACTGGTAACTACGTTATTCTCGAGACCGAGGGCCGCGGCCACTATGTGGGATGTAACTTGTCGGTCAGGCATTTTCAGCGCAGCTGGTGGGGAGAAGGCGACGAGATGATCTTCGTCGACGAAGACACGTGGCCGCCGAGCCTTCACGGGACCGGAAGCGAAGATTATTTTAATCACGCGTGGGGGATGCAGGATAACGCTTTCTTGATGAACGGTTCTGCTCTGCACGAAAGCATTATCCCTGGCTACCAGGTGAGTTACCGATTTCACTTGGCGGATCCAATTCATTTCAACAAACGAATCGCCGTAACGTTCGAACACGGCCATGCCAACCATCTGGCGGATGACTGGAGTTCAACAGCTTATTGGTACCAGACGTTGCCCTCGCCCATTAAGTCAATCTTGCCGGTTGAGGACAGGATGCCCACGCCATCTCCAAAACCGGCGGCAACGCCAGGGGAGGGGGTTGCTTCTGACATCGACTATTCAGATGAACAGCGAGGTGCGTTCGAAGCGGCGCGCAAGCGCTTCGCCGCGTACCAGTCAGTACGCGAGGAACATCTCATCCGGAAGATCGAGCGAACTCGGGAGTATTCACAGCGCAATATCGAGCAGGCAAGGGCGCTTCGGGAAAGGTATGATCAACAGGGCAACGAAGATGGGCTCAGGCATTGATCTGTTGGCCGCGAGTGCGGCTTCGACATTCGGTAAGTTGCGTGAGGGCTTGGCGCGTGATCGGCACCGGCCACTTTACCACTTTATCGCACCAGCGAATTGGATGAACGATCCAAACGGGGCAGTTTTTTGGAAGGGCCAATATCATCTATTCTACCAATACAATCCTAACGGCCCATACTGGGGTACAATCCACTGGGGTCATTCAGCAAGTCGTGATCTTGTGCATTGGGAAGACTTCCCAATTGCACTCGCCCCGTCGAAGATCGGTCCAGATAGAGACGGGTGCTGGTCAGGATGCGTAGTGGATGACGGAGGCGTTCCCACCGCCCTCTACACCGGGCTGGAACCACAAACTGTTTGCCTCGCAACAAGCGACGATAAGCTTAAAACATGGAACAAGCATGATGCACCCGTGATAAGCGGGCCCCCACGGGATTTGGAGATGACCGGGTTTCCGTCGATTACGGGAGATCCGTCCGCGGATTTTCGCGATCCGTATGCGTGGCGTGAGCGGGGGCGCTGGTTCCTTTTGATTGGGGCGGGTATGCGCGAGAAGGGCGGTACAGCGCTTCTTTATGACTCTGAAGATTTGCGTCATTGGCGGTATCTTCAACCCATAATAACAGCTGTAGTCGGGACCGATTGCAACATGTGGGAATGTCCGGTCTTGCTGCGGTTTGGCAATCGATGCGCTTTGTTTGTCTGCCCACATCCCGAAGCGAAACACGTTTACTGGCTCGCTGGCGAATGGCAGAACGGCCTCCTCCGGGAGCATCGGAGAGGCAAGCTTGATCTGGGGGAGTACGCCTACGCGGCGCAGTGTCTGCAAGATCCCGTGCAAGGGCGGCACTTGGTATGGACCTGGATCAAGGAGGGACGTCCAGCCACAGCCCAGCGCTCCGCAGGTTGGTCCGGTCTACTTAGCCTCCCAAAAGAGTGCAGCCTAGACGTCCATGATGGCTTGGTGGTCAAACCTGCAGCCGAGCTAATATCGCTGCGGAGAGAAAGCCGAAGCATTGAAAGACAAAGACTCACGCCATCTTCCAAAAATCCGTTTTTGAGGTTTGAGAGTGATTGCATCGAAGTCGAAGCGGAATTCTCGTTTGATGAACCCGCGATTTTTGAATTGAACGTTCGCGCCAGCCCCGATCAAGCGGAATGCACCACTATCATTTTCGATAACGATCGAGAAACACTGACCGTCGACGGAAGCCGATCGAGCCTTGACCCTGACGTGGATCATCCGACTGTTGATGCCCACTTGGGCCCGGATCCCTGCGGCGTAGTTCGGTTTCGTGTGTTTCTGGACCGTTCGGTGCTCGAAGTATTCGTAGCGGAACGCACGTGCATAACCCTACGGCTGTATCCAACGCGGGAGGACAGTTTAGGACTGAGTTTCAAGGTGAGGAAGGGTTCCTTAATCGTTCGTAGCCTGTCCGCATGGAAATTGGCTTCTATTTGGCCAAATATAGTGCACCAAGCCTCGATGGCTGAGTAGAGTACGAATGAAAACAAAGGTGCAAAATGCAACCATCAAAGACGTCGCACGACTCGCTGGAGTATCCTTCAAGACCGTCTCGCGTGTCATTAATCGAAGCCCCAACGTGAAAGACGAAGTGCGGCAAAGAGTGTTGAGAGCCGCGGACTCCCTCGAATACCGTCCGCACTATCACGCCAGGCACATGCGGACTCAGCATTCAAAAGTCCTGGCCTTTTTAGGTGACAACATCGCCACAACGCCTTTCGCGGGACAGATTATTCAGGGAGCTCAAGAAACCGCGTTGCGGCATGAGATGTTGTTACTGACTTTTAGTACCGGTGGTGATGCGGCCGTGGAAGAGGCGGCAGTGCAGATGTCTCTCGAACGTGGAGTCGAGGGGATCATCTTTGCCGCTATGTACCACAGGGAGGTCCAGGTGCCAAAAGACGCCTTCCGGCTTCCGCTAATTCTGGTAGATTGTTTCACACGAGATTGCTCGGTTCGCAGCGTCGTTCCGGACGAAGTTAAAGGCGGATTTTCGGCCACGAAATTGCTTCTTGAGAAAGGGCATCGACATATTGCCATGATAAACGCTGATCAGAAATACCCTGCTGCAGAGGGGCGTCTGCTTGGATATTTACAGGCACTTAAGAATTTCCGAGTGACGGTTCAGCCTGAGTTAATCAGGACAGGAGGCTGGTGGCAAGACGACGGTTATGAGCACGCGTTGGCGCTTCTCCGACGAAAGAGAATTCCTACCGCGATCTTCTGCGCCAGCGATCGTATCGCGATGGGTGTATATGATGCGTTAAAGGAAAAGGGCTTCCGAATTCCCGCAGACGTTTCGGTAGTCGGATATGACAATCAGGAAATACTTGCAGCTCACTGCAGACCGCCATTGACGACGATTCGCATTCCTTATTTCGAGATGGGTTCCTGGGCAGTCGACCAATTAATTGATGCCAAGCCCACGGAAATCGATGCGAAGCTCCCACCTCTTCGTTTGGAATGCCCAGTAGTACAGCGTGCATCAGTAGGCCGACCACTTGTAGAAAGCCACGTCCGACGCTCAAGCCATAGTCTGAGCGAGTGAAGATGCTGCCAAAACTCTGCGCTGCGCTTGAAGAAGCGCCTCTGATCTATGAACTTGATCTCCTGCGCCCGGAAGAAGTCACAAATGAGCGACTCATGGCTAAAATCGTGGATGAAGGCATCAAGATTTACCCCTGAGTGAAGGACCGCTTTCAGCTGACCATGGTCATGGGGCTCAAGTCATCGGTCATCAGTCATTGGCTATTGGCGCTCCAGACGTTTGCCCAAGCTGCATCACGTCGTCTTCTTTATATCCAAGGTGTTCGTAAAAACCGCGAACCGTCAGATTGCTCTTACGGATCTGGAGCACATGAATTTGGGAACAATCGAGCGATCCCTCTCGAGTTGAGAGACGAATTGCGAGAAAGAGAAATTGTTTATGAGCGCATTGCTTTTTACGCCTTGGAAAATCAGGGAGGTTCAGGTTCGCAATCGGATCGGCCTTTCGCCGATGTGTCAGTATTGGGCCGCCGACGGGTTCGCGTCGGAATGGCATCTGGTTCACCTGGGTTCACGAGCAGTTGGTGGCGCGGGCCTGGTGATGACGGAAGCGTCCGCCGTCGAGGCGCGCGGCCGGATTAGCCCCGCTGATCTCGGAATCTGGTCAGACGAACACATTCCGATGTTGACCCGCATCGCTGATTTCATCCAGCGCTACGGCGCGGTCGCCGGTATACAGTTGGCACACGCCGGTCGCAAGGGCAGCGCGGCTCGACCCTGGGAAGGAGGCAGTTCCTTGACCGATGAAGAAGGCGGTTGGGAAACCGTTGCTCCGAGCCCCATCGCTTTCGGAGGCCCGAAGAACGAACTCTGGCGAGTGCCTCACGAATTGGCCGAGGAAGAAATCGCCGCGGTCCAGGCTGCTTTCGTATCGGCCGCTCACCGGGCTTTGACCGCCGGGTTCCGATTGGTCGAACTGCATTTTGCTCATGGTTATCTGGGGCACAGTTTTCTCTCGCCAATCACGAACCAACGTACCGATCGGTACGGTGGTGCATTTGAGAACCGGATTCGTTTTGCCCTCGAAACGGTCCGAGGGGTCAGGTCCGTCTGGCCCGACTCCTTGCCCTTGGCGATGCGGGTCTCGGCCACGGATTGGATCGATGGCGGCTGGGACATCGAACAAACCGTCGAACTGGCGAGACGGTTGGTCCCGTTGGGTGTTGACCTTCTTGATTGCAGTTCGGGCGGGATCGCGCCCGGTGTTCGCTATGACACGCGCACTGCCTACCAGGTTCCGTTCGCCGAGCGTGTCTTGAAAGAGGTGGGACTTCCAACCGCAGCGGTCGGTTCAATTACGGAACCGAAAGTTGCCGAGGAGATCCTGCAGCAGGGCCGGGCTACTCTGATCTTTTTGGCTCGAGCGATGTTGGACGACCCATACTGGCCGCTGCACGCCAGTTTTCAACTGGGTAGCCGGCGTGAGGTCAACTTGCCGCCGCCTTATGAGTACGTCTTGCAAAACCCAGTCACCGCGACCCACAACTGAAGACTAGCTGACCTGTGGTCCGTAGGGCGAAAATTCATTCGAGCGCCAGGCGAGAACTTGTATGAGCCGTCTTGGATGCGCATCAAGGACGAGGAGCGGACTATGCTACCTACGGACTACAAAGCGTCC
This sequence comes from uncultured Verrucomicrobiae bacterium, assembly GCA_963731325.1. Classification (GTDB taxonomy): domain Bacteria; phylum Verrucomicrobiota; class Verrucomicrobiia; order Chthoniobacterales; family JAFAMB01; genus CAVSUL01. Next base: position 925,484 of record CAVSUL010000001.1, on the reverse strand, counting down.
ATGGGATGAGACAGTCTCGCCCGCGCCCCTTGCTGGCTGTCGGCGCTCCGCGCAGTCTCAAAGCGGCGGACAAGTCGCACGCACTCCAAGACGCTCGGGGCCAAACTGGCCGCGCAGTAGCGCAAAGCGATAGATTGACAGGCGGGCAAAGATAAAGAGACTTTGTGTGCCCATCCCCCAGAACCTCTTCAGAACAGGGCCGCTTGCGCAGAACATTTGTGTCGGCGGCCGGCGGTATTTCTCGAGTCGCGGCAAGGGATGGCGTACGACACTGCGAATGACATTAACCCTCAGACAAAGATTAACTCCATGTGCACTCTTAACACACACGCCCAGGCTCTTCATGACGGTGAATCCTGCCATCAAGACGGACAACCGTTAACGCCGGTGAGAGAAACAGCCCGGTTCCACCCCCACCTGCGGACAGGGCTGGCCTGGGCTCTTGGTGCTCTCGCTGCACCCGTGCTCGCCCTCTTCGGCCCAGCGCCATCAGCCACTGCGGCCGCCGGCGATCAGATCCTGATCGGACTCGTCACCAAGACCGAGGTCAATCCATATTTCGTCAAGCTGCGGCAAGCAGCAACCGCACAAGCCGAGGCGAAGGGAGCAAAACTGATTGCCCGGTTCGGCAAGTTCGATGGGGACAATGAAGGACAGGTAGCCGCCGTTGAGGATCTCATCAGTGCCGGCGTCAAAGGGATCCTGCTGACCCCAAACAATTCTACCGGGATGCTGGGCGTCATTAAGAAGGCGCGCGACAAAGGTATTCTCGTGATCGCACTCGATACGGCGACTGATCCGGCTGATGCCGTCGATGCGACCCTCGCCACGGACAATTTCGAGGCCGGCGTCCTGCAAGGCGAATACGCAAAGAAGGCGCTTGGCAGCAAGCCCGCGAGGCTTGCAATGCTTGATGGCACACCTGGCGCGACGGTCGATACCCAGCGGCACAACGGGTTTCTAAAAGGATTTGGAATCAAGGAAGGTGATCCCGTGATCGTTGGCAAGGCGATTACGCATGGGGCCCAGGACGAAGGACAGACCGCGATGGAAAACCTTCTCACGGCTCATCCTGACATCAACGTCGTTTATACCATCAACGAGCCGGCAGCAGAGGGTGCCGCCGCAGCCATCAGGGCACGTGGCAAAACGAAGAGCATCATTTTGACTTCGATTGATGGGGGCTGCCTCGGTGTCCAGTATGTCCGTGATGGAAAGATCGCCGCCACGGTGATGCAGTTCCCGAAAATTATGGCAACGCGCGGAGTCGACTATGTCGTTGACTTTGCCAAGAACGGGAAAAAACCGAGCGGATTCATTAACACCGGCGCCAAGCTAATTACCGACAAGCCGCTCGGTCTTCCGGCAAAGGATACGAAATGGGGCGCCGAGAATTGCTGGGGGTAGCCTGCAAAAATCACACGCCATCTTTACAGCGAGGCCGATTGCGTCCGACCATGCCTCCCTCGGCGCTCTTTCACGATACGAGAACTCTGGCTTGGGTGCGGCCTCGCTAGTCGATTCACATTGAGTGCGGAACTGCAGACTGCGGATCGTCAGCCGACCCCGAAATCGTCGAGTGTAACCGCGACCTGGTTGCGCCGGATCGTGTTGACTCCGACATTCGGGCCGCTCATCGTTCTTTTCCTGTTTTGCGTGGTATTTTCACTGGCCACGCGGACATTCCTGGCCACCGGCAATCTTTCGCTGATTATCCAGCAGAGTGTGATCGTGGGCACTCTGGCGATTGGTCAGACGGTAATCATTCTCACGGCGGGGATCGACTTGGCCAATGGCGGGATTGCGGTTCTGGGAACGATTATCGCCGGAAAGCTGGTCGCCAACCATCAAGATCCGGCGCTTTCACTCGTCTTTGCCCTGGCAGTCTGCATCTGCTTCGGTCTGATCTCGGGGCTCTTGGTCAGCCGCTTGATGCTCCCGCCGTTTATTGTCACGCTTGGTCTGCTCGGAATTATCACTGCAACGACGCGTCTGGTGGCCGGAGGCGGCGCATTTCCAGTAACCGACGATCTTCTCAGCTGGACGGGAAACGCGTTCGCGATTGGGGACACCTCCATCACCTACGGCATGATTATCATGTTCGGGCTCTACGCGCTGTTGTGGTACCTGCTAACGCAGACTGCGTGGGGCCGGCATGTCTACGCCATTGGAAACAATCGGGAAGCAGCTCGGCTGGTCGGCATTCCAGTGCAGGCCAGGCTTCTTTCGGTATACACCTTCGCCGGTCTGCTCTACGGCCTCGCGGCCTGGCTGGCCCTGGGGCGTATCCCGAACGCGGATCCGAACGCGCTGCAGTCGGCGAACCTTGATAGCATCACCGCAGTCGTAATCGGCGGAACGAGCTTGTTTGGCGGCCGCGGAAACATCTGGGGAACTCTCGTCGGGACCCTTATCGTTACCGTCCTGCGGAACGGCCTCACCCTTACCGGCATCGATCCGCTTTGGCAGGATCTCGTCACCGGCATCCTCGTGATCAGTGCGGTCGCACTGGATCAGATTTCCCGAAAGAGACAACGATGAGCAAAGAGGTTGAGAAGAAGTCCACCCTCCCGCCGCCGGGAACCGTGGTTCTGGAAGCGCGCAGAATTACGAAACGGTATGGACATGTCACCGCGCTCGACCGTGCTGACCTGGAACTGCGCGCCGGCGAAATACTCGCGATCGTGGGGGATAATGGCGCTGGCAAAAGCACCCTGATCAAGGTTCTCTGCGGCGCGGTTGTCCCGGATTCAGGCCAGGTTCTTCTGGATGGTCGGCCTGTCCATTTTCGGAGTCCTCTCGAGGCGCGCAAACTTGGGATAGAGACCGTTTACCAGGATCTCGCGGTAGCTCCGGCGCTCGATATCGCAACCAACCTCTTTCTGGGGCGAGAAGTACGCCGAAGCGGATTCCTGGGGTCCTGCTTTCGGCTGCTCGACAAGAAGCGGATGCGGCGCGAAGCGCAACAGGAGATGGATGCGCTGAAGTTCCATCTTCCTTCGATCGACAGCGCCGTTGAGAAACTCTCCGGCGGGCAGCGACAAGGGGTGGCGGTGGCGCGTGCGGCCATCTTTGCCCGGCGGCTGGCGATCATGGATGAACCCACGGCGGCTTTGGGTGTCCGCGAGTCCGGTCAAGTACTGAGCCTGATTCGGACAATTCGCGACCGCGGACTTCCAGTGATCCTGATCAGTCACGATATGCCGCATGTTTTCGAGGTAGCGGATCGCATCCAGATCATGCGTCTGGGCCGCGGCGCAGCCGTCACCACGCCGCAGCGCCATACGATGTCGGAAGTAGTCGCGATTATGACCGGTGCGGCTAGAGGGGACGCCGAGCCGCCCAAGTCGAATCGCGGCTTCCCGGATGCATAAGACGCAGGCGTCGTGCCTCAGCATTTTCCTTCAGACGGGTCGCACGCACTCCACATGCTGCTCGTCCGATTTGCCGCACGATCACGTAATGTCGTTGGTGCGAGATGATCTCTGAATTCGCTGGCCCTCAAACCGGATAAGCCGGAGCTTGTGCTGCGTGGGCCACTTCTTTTCATTGATTCCTGTAGACTGGTTTTCTAATAATGGAGGTTCTTATGCTCAAAAAATTCGGGCTGTTTGTTTTCAGTTTGATCGTTCTGATCTACGCCGATCAGACGTGGGCGCAGAGCAGGGCTAAGCTCATCATCGAAAGCTGGCGTAATGACGATCTCAAGATCTGGCGCGATACCATTTTGCCGGCGTTCGCGAAGAAGCATCCAGAGATTGAGGTCGTGTTCTCCCCAACTGCACCGACTGAGTACAACGCCGTGTTGGACGCCAAGCTCAAGGCGGGAACCGCCGGAGACCTGATCACGTGCCGGCCGTTCGACAAGTCGCTGGACATCTATAAAGCGGGCCAACTGGTTGCACTCAATGACCTGCCGGGAATGGATCATTTCTCCGAAATCGCCAAGGCGGCGTGGTCCACCGATGATGGCAAAACCACTTTTGCCGTGCCCATGGCTTCGGTCATCCACGGGTTCTTCTATAACAAAGCCATTTTTAAAGAATTAGGCCTCACTGTCCCTCACACCGAACAAGAATTTCTCGCGGTGCTCGAAAAAGTGAAGGCCAATGGCAAGTACATCCCGTTAGTGCTCGGCACGAAGGATCAATGGGAGTCGGCGACGATGGGATATCAGAACATCGGTCCGACGTTGTGGGATGGCGAAAATGGCCGGAAGGGCTTGATCCGCGGCACCGCGCAATACAACGAAGGTGGTTTCCTGGCTGCGTTTCAAGCCTTGGCGAAATGGCGGCCTTATCTCCCTCCGGGCTACGAGGCGCTGGCTTATCCTGACTCTCAGAATCTCTTTGCCCAGGAACGCGGAGCGATCTACCCAGCCGGCTCCTGGGACATAAGCGTTTTTCGCCAAATGAATCCGAAGTTGGATCTGGGAGCTTTCCCACCCTACACGTTTGATGGGAAAAGTGCGCCGGTGATTAACGATCACCCCGACATCGCGATGGGAATTAACGCGGCCAGCAAGAACAAGGAAGCTGCACGCACATTCCTTGCCTGGGTCGCTTCCGACGAATTTGCTCAGTTGTATGCCAACGCTCTGCCTGGATTTTTCCCATTAGCGAACGTCAAGTATACGCTGAGTGATCCGGTTGCCCAGGAGTTCCTGAGCTGGCGAACGAAATGGCCGACGACCTTCCGATCTTCCTACCAGATTCTTTCCCGGAACGCGAATCCGAATAATGAAAACGACCTTTGGAATGCCTGTGCCCAGGTCTTGAACGGTACGATGACTCCGCAACAAGCGGCTGACTTCGTTCAGAAGAATCTGGCTTCCTGGTACAAACCGATCAAAAATTTCTAGCGAGGCCTCACGGCTTTCCTGAGACGCACCTTCAGCGCTCAAATCTGCCATGAGGAGACGCCGTTCCTTTCCCGTTCACCTCCTGGTTTTCCTGCTGCCGGCGGTGTTGATCTACACCGTCTTCATGATCTATCCAATCTTTGATTCGCTCTGGTTATCGCTCAACAATCAGAACGCCCAATCGGCGCAAGTCTTCGTTGGCCTACAAAATTATCGAATCTTGTTCAGCCATGAGGAGTGGCTGAAACCGCTGTGGAACGCGCTGCGCAACAACGCTTTGTTTTTCCTCATTCACATGCTGGTGCAAAACCCCGTTGGTTTGCTCTTGGCCGCGTTATTGGCAACCCGGATCCGAGGCACCTGGATCTATCGGACCATCATCTTTACGCCAACGATCCTGTCGGTGGTCATCATCGGTTTTATCTGGAAGCTGATCCTGAATCCGGCCTGGGGCATCTCGCGCACCGTCCTCGGCCTTGTCGGATTAACTAGTTTAGACAGGCCCTGGCTGGGTCTCGAATCCACCGCACTCCCAACCCTGTCTCTTATTTCCGTCTGGCAGAACGTCGGCATTCCGATGATCCTGTTTTTGGCTGCCCTTATCCGTATCCCGGAAGAGTTGGTCGAAGCCGCCAAGGTTGATGGAGCCGGCGCCTGGAAGATTTTCTGGAGTGTTCAGTTTCCTCTGATCCTGCCAACCGTGGGATTAGTCGCGGTGCTCACCTTTGTCGGCAACTTCAATGCATTCGAGCTGATCTACGCGACACAGGGCGCAATCGCGGGACCAAACTTTGCTTCGGATATTCTTGGCACGTTCTTTTTTCGCACCTTCTTTGGTTACCAGTTGCAACCAGCCGATCCTTTCATGGGCTCCGCCGTCGCCGGCGTGATGCTTCTCATCATTTTGGCGGGTGTATTAATTTACTTTCTGGGCTGGCAACGTCGCGTGCAACAGATCCAGTATTAGATTCTGATGGCAAAGTTCAGCTTGAGTGCATTCCGTGCCGGCGGCATCCACCTCGTCCTGTTAAGTTACTCGGCACTGGCGCTGTTCCCGATTCTGCTAACCTTCATTAATTCACTGAAAGACCGACTAGCAATATTTCGCGCACCCTACAGCTTGCCGAGCTCCCAAACTTTTACCCTGGACGGATACCGGAATCTTTTTCAAGGGAGCCGCTTCGATTTATATTTTGTAAACAGCTTCGCGGTGACGGCCGGCGCTCTCGTGCTCATCCTGCTGGTTAGCTCGCTCGCGGGATTTGCTTTGGCAGAGTACCGGTTTCGGCTGAATACTCTGACGGGCCTTTACCTAGCAGTAGGCATCATGGTGCCGATCCGACTCGGCACGGTCGGTATCCTGCGACTCGTCGTCGGTCTTCACCTCACCAATACACTCTGGTGTCTGATTCTAGTTTACACCGCCCAGGGGATTCCGCTGGCGGTATTCATTTTGACGATTTTCATGAAACAATTGCCGAGAGATCTCAAAGACGCGGCACGCATCGATGGCGCGAGTGAATATCGCATTTACTGGCTGACCCTTCCTTTGGTCCGGCCAGCGATCGGATCAGTCTTAGCGATATCCATGATTCCTATTTGGAACGATCTCTGGTTTCCTTTAATCTTGGCGCCAGGCGAATCGACCAGAACCTTGGTCTTGGGCGCGCAGACATTCCTGGGCGAATTTGCGAACGACTATACTTCAGTCCTCGCGGCACTTACGCTCGCGATCCTTCCTCCGGTCATCCTGTATCTCATCTTCTCCCGTCAGCTCATCCGGGGTATCACAGCGGGAGCGCTCAAATAAACCTGCCGGTTTCCGGTCTATGCGCGTTGGCATTATCGGCACGGGAACAATGGGAGAAATCCATGCGGCCGCCTGGCGGAGCACCGATGCCGAGTTGGTAGGCTGTTCCTCGCTACATGCCGCCCAGCGAGATGCCTTGGCGACACGTTACAACATCGAGGGGTTTGCCGACCGGGCCAAGCTCTTGGACTCCGTCGATATCGTGGATATCTGCCTGCCGACTTTCCTGCACAAATCGATGGTTTTGGAGGCGGCGAGCGCTCACCGGCACGTGATTTGCGAAAAACCGCTCGCTCTCACGCTCGAAGACGCCGCCGCGATGATCCAGGGCTGCGACCGAGCTGGAGTTCGGCTCTTTGTCGGAATGGTCGTGCGGTTCTTCCCACAGTATCGTTTAGCGAAAGAACTCGCCGCGAGCGGCCGACTTGGCCAGCTAGGGGTGGTGCGCCTTAAACGCGTGGCTTATCCGCCGCGGATCATGGAGACGGGATCAGGATCACCTCACGATAGCTGGTATCTTGATGAGAACCGCTCGGGCGGCATGATCGTCGATCTGATGATCCACGACTTCGATTATGCCCGCTGGCTGGCCGGCGAGGTAAAACGGGTCTACGCCCGGCAAGGGCAATCCGCAACTGGCCCAGCACGGTATGTGCAGGCGATCCTGCGTTTCCAAAGCGGTGCTTTGGCTCTCGTTGAGGGGGGCTGGGCTAACCCAGCCGGAGTCTTTCGTACGGCGATCGATCTCGCAGGTTCCGGCGGCCTCGTCGAGTGGCATTCCGATCAAGCGCCGCCGGTTCAGACCTTTTTCCCTCCGAAGTCACGCGAAGCAGAATCCGTGGGCTTACCGCTCTCCGGCCTTTCGGAAGATCCGTATACCGCGGAAATCCAACACGCGCATGCCGCGATTCAGTCCGGATCACCATTCGAGGTAACAGCCGATGATGCGTTTCAGGCTCTGCGAATCGCCCTGGCGGTGAAAGAATCGCTGTCTACTGGCAGGTCGATAACCATTTGAGCGTCATTTATGCGACTTGGCATTCTTAGTTTCGCTCATGTCCATGCGGAGAATTACGCAGCTCTTTTGAAGAAAACTCCGGAGGCAGAGCTCGTCGGGTTTTCGGACGACAATCGAGACCTTGGGCGCCAGGTCGCGGAAGAGTTTGAGCTGCGCTGGTTTCCGCGGCATCGCGACCTTTTGGCCGAAGGACTTGACGGAGTGTTGGTTTGCTCGGAGAACGCGCGTCATCGGGAATTGGTAGAAATGGCGGCAGAGGCGAAGAGCAACGTCTTATGCGAAAAACCGATCGCGACCACTCCTTCCGACGCGGAATCGATGCTGGCTGCGTGCCGCAAAAACGGTGTGCATTTCATGACTGCTTTTCCGATGCGTTTTGCACCTTCTACCCAAGCGGTGCAACACCTGATCCAGACCGGTGAACTCGGGCCTGTGCTCGGCGTGAACGGGATTAACCACAGCGAGATTCCAGCACACCGCCGAGCGTGGTTTGTCGACAGGGAGTTAGCTGGCGGCGGCGCCGTAATGGATCACACTGTCCATCTGGCCGATCTGCTCCGCTGGTGCTTTGCTGCGGAGATCGTCGAGGTTTACGCCGAAGTAGATAACCTTTTTCAACGAAACGAAGTTGCTGTCGATACCGCAGGACTATTGTTGCTCACTCTTTCCAACGGCGTCCACGCCAGCATCGATTGCAGCTGGAGTCGTCCAAACTCCTATCCCCGTTGGGGACATCTCAAGATGGAAGTGATCGGGGAGAACGGCTTGGCTGTGATGGACAGTTTTGCTCAACACGTCACTGTCTACTCAAAGGGCGCTTCCCGGAACCCCGGCTGGATTGGTTTCGGCCCCGATCCGAACCGGGCGATGCTTGATGAATTCATCGCGAGCATTCGCCAGAAACGCGAACCCCTGGTCACCTGGAAAGATGGGTGCCAGGCCTTGCGAGTTGCACTGGCCGCATATGAGTCGGCCCGTATTCAGCAGCCGGTCTGGCTAGAAAAATAAAATAGCCGATAATCAATCGCCGGTAGACGATGAGCAATGCCACAGATGCCGCGGCAGGATAAGCTTTCAGCTTGTCAGGTTTTTCGGACTGGCGGGATGCCGACGCGAGGCTTCGGCGGCCGATTGCGTATCAATAACGATCGTTTCCACAGCAAAAGGCCTCTACGGCGAGTATGACTATGCCACAGGAGACCACATTGAGCAGCCGTGGTCAGTTAGCGCCGGCGTGAGATGGCAGTGGTGAAGCCGGTCGTTTCTTCCTCATAAGCGTTAACTGCCGACCGTATTCGCACGCTCAGTTGATGACAAAGTTGAGACCAACCGCACTCTCCAAGGTGCTACTCAACGCATGGAGTGAAACAGACCAGGTTTGATCTCCAACGATTCCGTCGGCAGGCACGCCACCCCACGACTGGAATGCTTCAACGGAGGCTCGGGTATGCGGCCCGAAAGCACCATCGATTCCCTGCGGTGTCGTGTTCCACTGTCCCGCAGCACCGTTTGTAAGAACAGTCTGCAGACTGCGAACCACATCACCGGATGATCCTTCCTGGAGAGTGGGCATCGGAGCTCCATCGGGCAAGGCGTTCCAAGTCAACGGTCCAACAATACCGTCCGCCACCAGACCGACCGACCCTTGAAATTGTTTGACTGCAGTTTCGGTGAGAGCGTCGAAGGCACCGTTAACGATGATTCCAAGATCCGGAGTGCGGCGGAGCGCGCGCTGTAGACGTCGAACGACTTCGCCGGAAGCGCCGGGACCGATGGTTGGTTGGCCTGGATTCGGCATAGTTTTGGAGGTGGGGAGACCGCCTATCATCAGGTTTAACTCGCTTAACATCAAGTTTGTTTGGGTGTTGCACGTTCCAGTTTGTGTTTTGTGTCTTTATTTCTGACTTCGCATCCGTTCGCCGACTCTCTTTTTGCTGACCAACGTCCGTTCGGGCCTTGTCAAGGCTACCGCCGGTCTGATATCAACTGTCCCGGTTTAGCATGCGCCTTTCCTCCTCTCTACTAGCGGCATTGACGGCCGCCTCACTTTTCGGATGCGCGCATCAGCCGGAATGGAAATGCTCGGGTTCTACATCGCCAGACCAAAAGTTGCGAGCTTGTGTCTCTTCAGTTGGAAAAAATGCTCCGCCTCTTAACGAATCCAAAGTCGAAATCCATGACGCGAGTGATCGCGTTCTTGCTTTCAAGGATTTTTCGTCTCCCGATGGGGAGCACGGGCGCAATGTGCAACAAAGTGCCTGGACACCAGACTCGCAGTTTTTTGTTTTCAGCACGGCCAGCTCCGGAGGTCATTCTCCATGGAATTGGCGGACGTATTTCTACGACCGGCGGGCAAATGCTTTTAAGGAAGTCGACAGTTTTACGGGGCCGGTGGTCAAACGTGATTTTACGCTTGCCGCTCCGGACTGGATCGAGGTCACGGTGCAGGGGACCAAGTCAGATCCCACCGACATTGTCACCGGACACAAAGTGACACGGCGGCTCAGCCAGCTGCAGTGACTAGTGAGGCTTCGCCTCAGACCAGCGACATCGAGGCCGGCAAAACTCAAAGCGCCGGAGGACAGGCGCACTCCATGACGCCTTGAGTTCAAGTATTGTCCACTCGTCAACGCCCTCTTCCGATTACTAAACATTACGCGCGGAGAACCCAGTTGGTGTCTCGGTTACATCGTCTTATTAAAACAAGCTCTTAGTGAAATGGCAGCGCCACTTCACCACAAACTCCGATCAAGCGTCCGGTACTGTACCGCCTCGGAGAGATGCTCAACGGTGATCGACTCGCTGTTTGCCAGATCCGCAATCGTTCGCGCGACTTTGAGGATCCGATCATAGGCACGGGCACTCAGATTGAGCGAATTAACCGCTTGCCGCAAGAGGTCAAGACCAGCCGCGTCGACGGCGCAGTGCTTGCGGATCAGTCGAGGGGTCATCCGACTGTTGCAACTGATTCGTGGTTCGCGCACTAACCGTTTTTGCTGCACCCAGCGCGCCCGCGTGACCCGTGAACGAATCAACTCCGAATCTTCTTCCGGTTGCGCAGAGGTGAGCTGCTGGAAATCAATGCCAGGCACATCGATGTGGATGTCGATCCGGTCGAGTAATGGACCCGAGAGCCGGCTCCGATACTTCTGCACCTGCGTGGGCGCGCATCGGCATTCGCGACGAGGATCCCCGAAGTGGCCGCACGGACAGGGGTTCATAGCGGCGACCAGCATAAATTCAGCCGGAAATGTCAACGAACCGGCGGCACGCGAAATCGTGACACGTCCATCTTCCAAGGGCTGGCGCATCACTTCGAGGGTAGATCGATGGAACTCCGGCAGCTCATCCAAAAAGAGTACGCCATGATGGGCCAAACTTACCTCGCCCGGATTAGGATGCGCCGAGCCTCCCAATAACCCTGCATGTGAGATCGTGTGATGCGGGCTGCGAAAAGGTCTCTCGGCGACCAGACCCCGCCCATTGTCAAGCAAACCGCAAATGCTGTGCACCTTGGTCGTCTCGATGGCTTCCTCCCGGGTCATCGGGGGTAGGATGGAAGGAATGCGCTTGGCGATCATTGATTTGCCGGAACCGGGCGGCCCAATCATGAGCAGATTATGGGCGCCCGCAGCCGCGATCTCGGCCGCCCGCTTGACATGCGGCTGGCCGCGGACCTCCGCAAAATCGCAGTCCGAAGGGGAGAGCGTGCCGTTGACTTCCAGGGGCGCCGCCGGTGTCAGATCAACTTCGCCGCGAAGAAACTGGACGACCTCAGCCAGACAACTGGCCGGATAGACAGTCACGCCGTGGACGATTGCTGCTTCCGATGCGTTCTGAACGGGAACCACCATCGTTGGCCGGCCGCTGCGGCGCGCTTCGATGGCCAAGGCCAGCACACCTTTGATCGGTCGCAGTGCGCCTGAGAGCGCCAGCTCGCCGGCGACAAAGTACGAATCGAGCCGCGGTAACCGGTTCTCCTCCTGAAGTTGCAGCATGGCCAGAGCGATCGGCAGATCGAAATTCGGGCCTTCCTTGCGCAGATCAGCCGGCGCGAGATTAATTGTGAGGCGACGTCCGGAAGGCCAACGGAGACCGCTATTACTGATCGCGGAGGTAACGCGGTCGCGGCTCTCCTTTACCGCCGTATCCGGTAAACCGACGACGGCAATCCGATCGACGCTCCCCCAGCCGGCATGAACCTCGATCTCGACTTCGTGCGCATCGACGCCGACCACCGCCGCGGAATAAACCTTTGAGGCCATGAACAGGCTGGAGAATGGATATTCGCTACTCTTATTGCAAATGTTTTATACATTGCACTTGTTTGTTTTAACCTGAATCGTGGAAGTTCGAGCAGAAATTGTTTTGGAGTGCGTGCGACTCGTCGCTGCTTTAGGATCCGCGCGGAGAAACTGGTCTGCAGCAAGCAGAGAGCTCCATTGGTAGTCGCGACGCCGACCGTCTGCGTACCCTCAAACCTGGCAGAAACTACCGGACCCCAGACAGACTCCAATTTCAAATCGCCGAACTCGGTGCCGTACGACAGGTTTCCGAGATTGGTCAACATCAATTCATGGGCGAACGTTGCACAAGGTCGAGGGCGCCGCGCCAGCTTCCAATTTTTGTGGCTCCGTGAACCTGAGCAGCTAACGCGAAGTGGATTGGACGATTCTGATCAATAAGCCAAAAGAACTTTTCAAAAGATCCGAGCGACCGAACCGAGTTTCCAGCTCTGTTCAAGCTATTGGAAGAAGGCTTACCGGCAGCTGACGGTGTGGAGGAACGCCTTGAAAGCGGCCCGCAATCCGTGACAGAATCGAACCCCAATGATCAGCAGATTACCAAAAATCCTTAGCGTCCTACTCCCACTCTTCGGCGCAGGCCTGGCGGTGGTCGCGCTCGAGTTGTCCACTCCAACCGTGATCGCACAAACTGTTCGGCAAAGTCATCGTTCTACTCGGATCACCCAAAAGCAAGCTGAACAGATCGCGCTCAGCAAAGTTCCCGGGGGGAGGATTCGAAGTTCCGAGCTGACCGGGGCCGGCCGGAAGCGCTTCTGGGCGGTGTTCGTGATCAAACCGAACTCGAAAAACGCGAAGGAAATTCACGTTGACGCCCGGTCCGGACAAGTACTGAAGTCGCAAACCGAAAAGCCGGAGGACCAGGCAGAAGAACCCGCGAAAACCCATTAGGCCGCATCGCTCAAATATTTTCACGGGATTTTTGACGGATGCAGGCTGTGGATTATGGATCCGGTGGTGGGCCAGATGCGATGGTCCGGGTCGAGATGCCTGTACCCAAGCCAAAAACCGGGCAGGTGTTAATCGAGGTGGCATTTGCCGGAGTCAATCGATCGGACACTTTTCAGCGTGCCGGAAGCTATCCGGCGCCACCAGGGGCGTCGCCCATCCTTGGTCTCGAAGTCTCAGGGACGGTCGTGGACAAAGGTTCCCTGGTGACGTCCTGGAATCTGGGCGACCACGTCTGCGCTCTCGTCGCCGGCGGCGGCTATGCGGAGTTCTGTGTCGCCGACGCGAAGCACTGCCTACCGGTACCCCGGGGCCTAAGCCTGGCAGAGGCAGCGGCGCTTCCGGAGAATCTATTTACTGTTTGGACCAATCTGGTTGAGAGGGCGCGAATGGCACCGGGTGAAACCGTGCTCATTCATGGCGGCTCAAGCGGTATTGGATATCTAGCGATCCAATTGTCCAAAAACCACGGCGCAAAGGTCTTTACCACCGTGGGCAACGCGGAAAAAGCCAGGTTCTGCCGTGAGATCGGCGCCGACCTGGTGGTCAACTATCGATCGGAAGACTTCGTTCGGGAAATCTTTCAGGCGACCGACAATCAAGGCGTCGATATCGTACTAGACATGGTCGGCGGCGATTATATCCCGCGGAATATTCGAATCCTGAAGCCGGAGGGCCGGCTGGTTCAGATCTCGTTTCTCAAAGGCAGTAAGGTCGCCGATTTGGACTTCCGACCGATCATGACCCGGCGCTTGACCATCACCGGGTCGACGCTCCGGCCATTACCGCCGGAACGGAAAGCGACGATCGCGTCCGATCTCCGCAAGCACGTCTGGCCGCTCCTGGAGGAAGGCAAGATCCGGGTTCGGATTGACCGGGAATTTACGCTGGCCCAGGTTCAGAAAGCTCATCGTTACATGGAAAGCGGTAAGCACCTGGGGAAAATCGTACTGCGGGTGGGGAGTGCCAGTGTCAGTTGCCAGGGCCAGGGCAGTGTCAGCCACCTAGGACCCAGAGGACCTATTTGACTCATAGGAGACCCATGGGAGGGCTTTTCGCCCGTGGCGGCACCGGCTGATAAATCAGCTCTTGACAAGTCAAGTTTCTTGGCGCTTTGTGTTGGTTCTGCAAAATTTTGGCGATTTGCGTCGATTTTCAGGAGAAATCTGCCAGTCTGAGGTGAATTGGTATTGCATGGGGGACGGCAGAACCCGCGTAACCCCCCGGACCAGACCTGCTGCCGGCTTACAGGCCGGGTTGGGCAGCGGAATGCTGTTTGTGACGGCCGGGCACGCGAGGAGAATCGCGAAGGATTTTTGAAAAAATAGGTTTGAACGCTGTGCGGAGTCGCGTTGTCAAAGCACAGGTTAGTTAAGGTAGTTAACCTTTTTTTGGGTGGGAATGACGAAATTCCCCGGAAAACAACTGGTCGGTCGATTTCGAATAAAATACGAGTATGGCAGGTGAAGATTCAGATACGGGCATTAAAATTTACCTTCGGGAAATCGGGCAGATTGCACTGCTGACTCCCCAAGAGGAGATTGAGCTGGCCGCACGAATCAAAAAGGGCGATCGCGAAGCGCGCGCCCTGATGATCAAGGCGAATCTCCGTTTGGTGGTTAAAATAGCCCACGATTACGCGAATTTAGGGTTGCCTCTACTGGACCTGATTTCTGAGGGCAATATCGGCCTGATGAAGGCAGTCGAGCGGTTTGACCCGGCAAAAGGCGGCAAACTTAGCACTTACGCGGCCTGGTGGATCAAGCAATCCATCAAACGCGCCCTGGCGAATCAAAGTAAGACGATTCGCCTTCCGGTCCATTTGGTTGATAAAATCTCGAAAATGAGACGGGTATCGCTGCAGATGAGCGAGGAACTTGGGCGCGAGCCCACCGATGAGGAGCTTGCCGAAGAGATCGGTATCTCCAGCGGGAAGGTCTCTCAGCTGAAAACGGTCTCCATTCGTCCAGCTTCGTTGGATGCTCCGATCAGTGACGATGATTCGACCGAATTTGGTGAAATCGTCGGGGACGAAGACGCTCAAACGCCTTTCGAGCTTCTACGCGACAAGAATCTGCGGAACGAGGTCAGCGATTTGCTCGAAGTCCTCGATGACCGCGAGCGGAAGATCATTTTCCAGCGATTCGGCTTGGATGGCGGTAAGCCAAAAACATTGGAAGAGGTTGGGAAAAAATTTGGGGTTACCCGGGAGCGAATCCGGCAGCTGCAGAATATCGCGCTGGCTAAATTGCGGCGGGCTCTCGGAAAAAAAGAGAGGCCGATCGACGTCCTGCAAGAAGCAATGTCTTGAAGGACTAGCGAGCTTCTCGAGCGCATTTTAAAAGGCCGCCCCCGGGGCGGCCTTTTTCTTGAGGAAAGACAACACCGAGTTATCCTTCGATCCACACTTTTATGAGAACTGGTAATCCGATTTTGACCGATTCGACCTTTGAAGCCGGCGGCCGCTCAACCCAGGTAATGACCCTGAGCGGGGTGATCAACCGCTCGCTCATTTTGCTACTGCTTGTCGTTTTATCCTCCATTGCGACATGGAATGTGGCAAGTGCCCAGCCTTCGCTGGCCTATGCCGCGTCGATCTTCGGTGCGCTCGGCGGCTTGGCGGTGGGCGTGCTCACATCGTTCAAGAAATCGTGGGCAGCCGTGACGTCACCAGTCTACGCCGTTTTGCAAGGGCTCTTTATCGGCGCGATCTCGTGGTCGCTGGAAAGGCGGTTCCCCGGGATCGCGGTTCAATCGGTTTGCCTCACGTTTGCCGTCATGTTTGCTTTGCTCGGCGCTTACCAGACGGGCTTGATCCGGCCTTCGCAGACTTTTCGGTCGATCATCGTGGGCGCGACCGGAGGAATTCTTGTCGTGTATTTGATCAACATGGTGGCGGGAATCTTTTTTCACCATCCCCTTTCTTTCGTCACCGGAACCGGCCCGCTGGCGATCGGGTTTTCCGTGCTGGTCGTTGGCATTGCCGCACTCAATCTGGTGCTCGATTTCGACTTCATCGCCACCGGCGTGGCGAGCGGGGCTCCGAAAAGCCTGGAATGGTTTGCCGCTTTTGGACTGACGGTTACGCTCGTCTGGCTCTACATCGAGATCTTGCGCCTGCTCGCCAAGATTCGCAGCAACGACTAAGCGTGCATCGCTGATCGGGCTAGGCCCGGATCAGCGATGCACGCTGTGGCAGCAGATCTTTCCGGCTACGCCGGAGAGCTCTGCTGCTTTTTTTTTGAGAGAAGACTTTCCAGAGCTCAAGGAAACGAATCACAGCACACTCCTTCCAAAGTTCCTCGTTCAAAAGAGCAGCAGGAATTTCCGGCGTAGCCGGAGGATCCTGCTGCCATAGCCTGCACCGCTCCTCCGGCCTTAAGCCGGAGGAGCGGTGCAGGCTTTCCGCTCACAACGGCCGCGTTCGCGCAGGTCGATGCAGGAGGCCTCAATCCGGACGTTCAACTTCAAGGGAATAAAGCCAAAACTGTTCGCAATGAATCGTTCCCGCAGGGTGACACATTGATCATGCACCTGGACCACTCGCCCACAATCGGCGCAAATGATGTGGAAAGCGGCCGGTGATTGTTCCCGGTTCACCTCGTAATACCGGTGCTCGCGATTAAGCTCGATCTCGCGGATCAGCTGACTGTTCAAGAGCATCGGCAGCGTACGATAAACCGTCGCTAAGGAAGTCAGCCGGTCAAGTTGCCGAGCCTTCGCCAGAAGGTCCTCGGCGTTAAAAGGCG
This sequence comes from uncultured Verrucomicrobiae bacterium, assembly GCA_963731325.1. Taxonomy (GTDB): domain Bacteria; phylum Verrucomicrobiota; class Verrucomicrobiia; order Chthoniobacterales; family JAFAMB01; genus CAVSUL01. Next base: position 908,794 of record CAVSUL010000001.1, on the reverse strand, counting down.
CGTCGAAGGCAATGGCGGCGCGCACGATGACCTCGCGCGGTTTTGTTACCCGGAAACCGCTGGCCCGCAGGTACTCCAACGCCTCGGAAAAGAGATCGTCGGGAAGCTTGTTCTTCGCCTGTGGAACCAAGGCGCTGACATGCGCCGGTTGGCGTTTCGCAGCAAAACTCCGCGGAGAAATCTGATGGAGTGCACACTCGGTACGTTCAAACGTCACGCGCGGCCTCCGGCAGTTCGGTTAACGACACCAACCATGGTGAATCCAAATCAGCGACGAGTCAATCATCCCGATTTACTTCAGCTTGATGTGTCGGCGAAGGAAGGTCGGCACATCGAGATCCTGACCATCGATGATGGTTGGTTCGCTCTTTTCAAAACGGCCGCGTGAGACGGGTTCGAACTGCAGAGTCTCCTGCTTCGGTTCGGCCTTCTTCGGCGGCGGCGGTTTTGCTTCGGTTCGGGCGACCGCTTTCGGAGCAGCCGGTCGTTCCGGCTCAGCGGGCGCAGCCGCTTGTTCAACTGGCTTCGGTTGGTCGGGCGAAGCAGGCGCTTGGGCTTTTGCCCGGATCTCGACGGCACGGATCGGCTTCGCCGGAGGCTCGAATCGGAGTAGTTCAATCGCCGGGCGGTTTTCTTCAGCGACAACCGGCTCCGGCAATGCTGCCACCCGGGCCATCGGAGCCGGTTTTTCGGAGTCATCTCCGAGAGAGCTTAAGATACTGACCGCGAGCCGCCCTCCCATCCGCGGGTCCACCGCAATGCCCATGAACAACTGAGTGGCATCGTTGATGTGCCGATTGATCTCCTCCATGATGATTTGCACCTCTCCCAAGGTGACATTCGTGCCGCCGCGAATGTGGATAATCGCGTGAAAAGTGTTCTCGAGAAGTTCGCCACGGTTCATGAGAGGATTTTTGAGAGCTTTTGCCAAGGCCTCATGCGCCCGATTCTCGCCATCAGCATCTCCGTAACCGAAGAGCGCCCGCGCGTCGCCGCGCCGGAGGACGGCAGCGATATCGTCAAAGCCAATCTTGAGTAAACCAGGCCGTTGTAAGAGGCCGGCGAGCGAACGAATACTTTGGCTGATCGTCAGATCGGCCGCGGCAAAGGCCTCGTGCACACCCATGCGAGGCAAGGCGACCTCTGCCATTCGATCATTTTCAAAGCAGACGACCGCGTCGCACACCGACCGAAGCTCGTTTAAGCCGGCTTCGGCTTGCGCGCAGCGCCGCCGGCCTTCAAACCCGAACGGCAAGGCGGCAAACGCCAGGACGAGTGCATGCTCTTCGCGCGCAAGTCGCGCGATAAAAGGGCCTGCGCCTGAGCCGGTGCCGCCCCCTAGACCGATACAAAGAAAGATGGCGGTAGCACCACGAAGGACCGAGCGAATTTCGTCGCAGACTTCATCCGCGGCAGCCAGGCCAATTTCCGGATCTCCTCCTGCTCCGAGGCCGCGCGTGAGGTTGCGCCCAAGCTGCACCTTTTGCGCGGCAACCGACGCTGCCAAAGACTGGACATCGGTGTTGATCGCCACCATCTCCACGCCGTCAACGCCGTCGAGCATCACCCGATCCAGCACATTGGAACCTGCGCCGCCGATTCCGATGACTTTGATTGTCACAGAACTGTCCAGGCTTTCGCCTCTCTCATACTGCCGATTTAATTGCACCATAGTTCAGTCAGTTTCGAAAAATTCCGCCGAGCTTTTGAAACGCGCGTCGGATCAGGCCGGCGGAAGAGGGCCGATCCAGCTGAACCAGGTGCGCATATCGCACCAAACCCAGCGCAGTTGAATATTGAGGATTCTCAAAGGCGGAAGTCACGCCGGCAATCGGGATGGGGCGAGCCATGCGGACCGGCAGTTCAAAAATTTCTTCGGCCAAATGTTCCAGCCCACGAATCTGGCTGCATCCCCCAGTGATAAATAAGCCGGCACCGACATAGTGCAGATTGTGTTCGCTCTCGGTTTGACGTCGGATGATCTCCAGGATCTCCCGCAGCCGGGCATGGATAATCTGGTTCAGCAACTCGCGCTCGATTTCGCGTCCGGCAAATCCGGTTTCATCTTTCAGCAAAATCGTTTCGCCTGGGAAGGCCGTTCCTAACGTGGCGCTGCCTTCGTCGATCTTGAGTTTCTCCGCCCTGGTGGTGGGTATCTTCAAGCCGATCGAGATGTCGTTCGTGATGTGGTCGCCACCGACCGCCACAACGCCGCTCTGCTTTACCGCGCCATCGACATAGATCAGGTAATCGGTTGTGCCGCCCCCGATGTCGATTACCAGCGCGCCCAGCTGTTTCTCATTCTTATCGAGCACCGCTTGCGCGGTTGCAAAAGAATTGATGACAACGTCCGCCGGTTCCAGCTCCAGCTCCTTGACACAGCGAATGGCATTCTGCACTCGGGTGCGAATCCCGTAAACAATGTGGAAGTCCGCTTCTAATCGCTTCCCCAAAAGACCCACCGGATTCAGCACCCCGTCCTGCCCATCAACGAAGTAATGTTGAATGATCGTATGCAGGATACAATCTTCCGCCGGGAGGCTGACTTCCCGAGCGTTGGTCCGAACACCTTCGAGGTCCTGTTCGTCGATCTCCTCCCGATCCTCCTCCAGCAAGATCTGGCCCCGATTATTAAAACTCCGGATATGGCCGCCGGTAATGCCCAGGTACACCTCGCTGATTTCGACGTCGCTTTTCTCCTCTGCATCGACAACCGCATCGTGGACGCAACGGCGGGCGGTTTCAAAATCAACGATCTCCCCCTTGCGTACCCCGCGGGAAGGAGCGCTGCCTACTCCGAGCACTTTGAGCGAACCGTCGTGCTTCGCTTCCGCCACCACGACGCATACCTTGAAGGTCCCGATCTCCAGCCCGACAAAGATATTTTCTTTACCCATCGACTCGAACTTTCTCTACCGGCAAGGCGCGCCGCACGCGGGATGAGCGGACCCGGCGCGGTTTGGGTTTAGCTGGTTCGACCTTACTTTCCATGCGCTGATCACCATCGGCCGGGGGTGCCGCCTTCGTGGTGACTTCAGAGCTGTTCGGCGGCAAGACCGGGTTCGCAACCGGCTCGGCAGCCTGGACGAAGGTGACCGGGATATTGCGCTGTGGCACTAAGTTAACTGTCTGCAGTTCCTTGCTGTTGTGTTCGCAATAATTCAGAATCGGTTCGAGCCGATGAAATTGCTCCTCGATCTGATCGGGGCGAAACGTGATGCTTGTGTGCTGCTTGTCCGTCGCGACCAGCGCATAGCCCTTGGACACATCGATCGTCTGGAACTGAAGCCGGCCGGGCAGAATCTCGGAAGAGGCTCGCAAGATTTCCAAGGCCGCCTTTACTTCATCCGCCTCGACCGGCTGACCCGGAAGGCAGCCATTCACGTTGGCCCCAATGATCAACGGCAAAGTAAGATACTCCGGTACCAACGTTTTTGTCTTCAAGAGAATGCCGCGCCGGTCCACGAGATAAGCATTATTGAAATTGAAGGAACCGGCGCTTGCTTCCGGCATCAGCCATGCAACTGGCCGTCGCTCGCGGATCGTGATGGCGACTTTGTCCGGAAGGATGCGCTCGATATGGCTCTCCTCGACTTGTGGCAGCTTGCCTAACTTTTCCTGAATTTGCGGCAGATTGACCGAAAAAATGTTAATTCCGTCAGTCAACTTCGCCGCCTGCAACACCGCATCACGAGTTAGTTTGCCGTCCACGCTGACTTCGATGTTTTTGACCGCATAGTCCGGGTTTTCAAAAAAAAGAGCGTTCAACGCCCTCTTCGCCCCGAAGACCACGCCGCCCAGGCCCCCGCCCAGAAGAATAAACAGACAAAATCCAAAGAACATCTTCTGGGTGCGTTGCGCCGAAGCCTTCCGAGCGCGCACCTTAACATCGAGAAGATGTTGCTGACGCCGCTGCCGCGATGTCGATAAGCGTCGATTTTGCCGCCGCGTTATTTTCTTCGTGATCACTGCCTTTACTACTTCTTTTGCGCGCGTCTACTCCGTCGCGCATCGCCTACCGGCTACATCGGGAACCGACGCGCGTGCCCGGAGGACACAGCCGACTCTCGTCGCTATAACAGAGACTGGTCGGATATCCAAGCCTTGATCGCGTATTTTCCTGTCAACCGCTTCAAACGATCTCGTCTGTTCCCACAATCTGCACTTCGGTCTCCAATCGGATGCCGCGTTTTTGTTTCGCAACGTCCTGAATTTCGGAAATTAGCTGCAGAATATCCGCTGCCCTGGCTCCTCCATCGTTGACGATAAAGTTGCCGTGGACTTCCGATATTCGGGCCAAGCCGGCGGAGCGGTCTTTCAGACCTAGTTCTTGGACCAGCTGCCCTGCGGGGCATTCAGCGGGATTCTTAAAAATGCAACCGGCGCTCGCGGCGATCGGCTGGGTCGCTTTGCGGTGCGTCATCGACTGAGCGAGCAGCCGGTCGATCTCCCGCCGATCGGCCGGGGTGCCGGTAAACGTGGCGGCCACGGCAAACTGCTCCCGGAGTGTGGGGACGCTCCGATAAGCAATCGTCATCTCGGCCGGAGTGAGCGTCGTAAATTCGCCTTTGCCGTTGACCACTTGTATCTCGACCACCTGATCGAAAGTCTCTCGCCCCATGGCTCCGGCATTCATTCGCAAGCTCCCACCCACATTGCCGGGAATACCCTCCATCCACTCGAATCCGCCGAGACCGGTTGACCTGGCTAATGCAGCCAACTGCTTGAGGCGCACTCCGGCACCGGCACGTATCGAGTTTCCGTCCACCGTTGCTTCGCTAAAGTGACCTCGGTTGAGATGAATGACGACACCGGAAATCCCGCCGTCGCGCACGAGCAAGTTCGAACCCCGGCCGATAAAGAAAACCGGCAATCGATTAGCGGAACAATAGGCGAGGAGGTTCGCTAATCCGCCGCGCGTCTCGGGTTCCAGCCAGAACTGAGCAGGTCCGCCTACTCGCAATGTCGTATGCCTGGAAAGAGGCTCATAAAGGCGTAGCTCACCTCGACCCATGTGCTCCTGCAGCTCCGCGGCGATCTTGAGATCCGCCGCGAGCCGGGATGCTTCTTCGTGGACATCACCGGCTCCCAGACTCAACAGGAGATCACCCGGGCGAACAATCCGCCCAACTTCGCTATGCAAAAGATCGCGTCGAGGCACGTAGGTTACCGCTGGATGCCGAGTCGCCTTTACCGCTTGCACAATGGAGTTACCATCAACTCCCGGGATAGGCTGTTCGCCGGCGGGGTAAACGTCGGTGATGAAAACGACGTCGGCTTGGTCAAACGCCTTCCCAAACTGTTCCCGAAGCGCCTGGGTACGGCTATACCGGTGGGGTTGAAACATCACGACTACCCGGTTGCGCTGCATTGCCCGGGCAGTAGCGAGAGTCGCCCGAATCTCTGTCGGATGGTGACCGTAATCATCGACGACAAGAAAGTCCGGCGTGCGATAGCGCACTTCGAATCTTCGACGCGCCCCGGTAAAGGTCTCCAGTCCGTAAGCAATTCGCGGAAAATCGATTTTGAGCCGATCAGCCAAGGCGATCACCGAAAGCGCATTGCTTACATTGTGCGCTCCCGGCACTCCCAAACGCACCTTGCCGAGGAGTTCGCCGCTCTGCCGATACACCTCGAAATCGGACCCCCGAGTGTCCGCGGTCATCGTTCGAAAATGATAGTCAGCTTGCTGGGTACAACCAAATGACAAGGTGTTCAGCCGTCCTCGGCAAATCCGTGCTAAGTGATCATCATCGGCGCAGTAGAAGATCGTATCCCGGGTTTGCGCGATAAGCTGGCAGAATACCCGTTCGATCGCGGACAGATCCTCGTAGTAGTCGAGATGTTCCTCTTCGATGTTGAGGATGATCGCATGTTCCGGCCAGTAGTTCCGCAAGCTACCGTCGCTTTCGTCGCCTTCCGCCACAAAAAGTTCACTCTCCTTTTCCCAATGCGCGTTCGTCCCCAGCAGCGGGATCTCTGCTCCCACATAGTGGGAAGGTTTCACTCCGCTCACCCGCAGAACATGGGCCGCCATCGCCGCCGTGGTGGTCTTTCCGTGCATGCCGGCGACCACTACGCTCTTTTTTGCCGACATGACTGCCGCCAGCGCCTCCGCTCGCCGGACCATCGGCAAGCCCAAGCGAGACGCTTCGTCGTAAGCCGGGTTGCCGGGCCGAATGGCTGACGAGTAGATCACTACCTCGGCGCCCCGCACAGTTTCCGCAGTTTGCGGCAGATGAAAGGTCAAGCCCATTTGCTCCAGGCGTCGGGTCTCAAGGGTACTCACTCGATCGGACCCGCTGACCTGGTGACCCAGCTCCAGGAGCAATCCCGCGATGCCGCTCATGCCGGAACCCGCAACACCGATCAAGTGGACTCGCCGCGGAACGCCCAGCAGCAGTTTGGTTGCGCTTGTTGTTCCGTCCGTGGTCATTATTGAGGTTGGCAAATCACTTCTGCGATCCGAGCCGCGGCGTCCGCCGGAGCAAGCGAGCGCATGCGGTCACGCATCGTCTCTCGCCGCTCCGAATCATTCAAGATGGCGTGAATGCTTTTCGCCAGCGCTCCTCCGTTCACGCGCGACTCCTCTATTACCTCAGCGGCACCTCCGCGCGCAAATATTTCCGCATTAAGCAGCTGATGGTTCTCCGCAGCGAACGGGTACGGGATCAGAATACTCGGAACGCCAAAGCAGGAGATCTCCGTCAGGCTCGCCGCGCCGGAACGGGCGATGGCGAGATCGGCCACCGAATAGACTTCCTCCATCCGATGATAAAAAGCAGCGACATAAGCGGGCAAACCTTCCCGGCGATACTGATCTCGCACCAAGGCTTCATCGTCTTTGCCCGTAAGATGCACAAATTGAACCGGGGAACCTACAAATTGAGGTAACAGGCTCAAGACTGCCTGATTGATTCCATGAGCGCCCTGGCTGCCTCCCATGACCAAGACCGTCTGGAGATTTGGTTTGAGCTTCAAAGACGCCAGGCCAGTATCGCGATCAACACGCCGACGTAACGAGCTGCGGACAGGTGTGCCGGTGACTTCCACCGCTGCCTCCGGAAAATGTTTGGCGCATTCGGCAAAGCCGAGCAGTACGCGATCGCAGAATCGGGCGTTTAAACGATTTGCCTTTCCCGGTATCGCATTTGATTCATGCAGATAGGTGCGCCGCCGGAGCAACCGGCCGGCAACGATCGGACCGGTTGAAGTAAATCCCCCCATACCAAGAACCGCCTCGGGACAAAATTTCCGGAAGATCCTCCGGCAACGAGCGAGTGCGTGCAGGAATTTTCCCCCGAAGGTGATCACCTGGGGCGAGTTCCAGCGCGGCAACCCGACTGCGGGAATTTTCTCGATTTGGAATTCCGGCCAATCCCGCACCGCGGTCGCGTCGACTTCCTTCTCGGAAATCAATAGCAAGACTTGATGACCCTGGTCGCGCAAGGTTTCTGCCACCGCTAAGCCGGGAAACAGATGGCCCCCGGTCCCTCCACAAGCAATGGCGACGTTCATTCGGCCTTCATGCTCATTCCGGCTCTTCAGATGCGCGAGAGATGTCTCACGCGGACCATCATCTGGTTCTGTCCGCCCGGCTTCTCCTCTTTTCCCTGCCGATAGATATTAATGAGGACGCCGATACACATGAGGCAGAAAAACAGGTTCGAACCGCCATAGCTGATAAATGGCAGGGGGAGCCCTTTGTTCGGCAACATCGAAGTCGTCACGCCGATATTGATGGCCGCCTGCAAACCGAGGATAGACGTACAACCAAAACCAAGGAGCAGGCCAAACCGATCCTTGGCATTGAGTGCGATCAATGTGCCGGCCGTCAGTACCAGCAGATAACAAAAGACGATAATCAGGGTAACTCGCAAGCCGAGCTCCTCACCGACAACCGGGAAAATAAAGTCGGTGTGTGCATACGGAAGATAGAGCATTTTTTGCCGGCCGTTGCCGAGACCGAGACCTTCGATACCGCCTGAGCCGAAAGCAATCAGCCCCATCAACTGCTGATGACCCTCTGTCTCCTGGTATCGCTCCGGGTTCAGAAACGCGAGTAACCGGCCTTGTCGCTGCGAGATATGCCAGGCAACCAGCAGAATTCCACCGAATCCCGAGCAGACCAGCGGCCCAAGGAAGCGCAGACTTGATCCTCCGACAAACATCATGAGAAAGACCGTCCCGCCGATCAAGAGAGTGGTTCCGAGATCGGTTTCCAGGATAATTAAGGTCAGGACCGCGCCCACCGTCGCGAGCGGATACAAAAACCCTTTGAGTAATTGGTTACGCTTGGTTTCAAATCGGGAGAACCACCAGGCAACAAAAACAATCGTCGCAAATTTGGCCAGCTCCGATGGTTGGAAAGTAACCGCGCCGACATGAACCCAGCGCCACGACCCATTGATTCGCATGCCAATCGGTCGAACGAAACAAAGGCCAAGAAGGATGACCGCCGCCAACAACCAGATCACCCAAGTGCGTTGCCAGAAATGATAATCGAGGATCGCGCAGACAACCGCATTGATAAAACCAAGGGCCAACCAGAAACTCTGCTTTTTCAGGAAACTGAATTCATCACCGTGGCTGTCGGGCGCATAAGCGCCCGTGCTGAACAACATGACAATCCCGATCGTGACCAGCGTGGCTACCGCAAGGACCAGAAGATAGGCGCTGTGTTTCCGCATCACGCTGGGAGATTTTCCGAGAAATGGCTTATCGAACCGAACAAATTAATTATTCGAAGGAATCAGCAGCTTTTGTCCGATCTGCAATTTCTTCGGGTCAGCGATGTTGTTATTCCTCAATAACTCCGTGTAGTTCACTTTGAAACGCTTGGCGATTCCGGCCGGGCTATCGCCTCGCTGCACCACATAGGTGCGTTCAGATTGGTCGCTTCCCGGCTGAGAATTAGTCGCGGACTTTGCGGCAACTTTTGGGCCATCAATCAGCTTTTGCACGTCCAGCGGAACCGGTTTGAGCCTGGACTCGTTAGGAATCACTAACTCCCGGCCAACCGGAACGCTGCTGCCCGGTCGCAAATTGTTCGCTTTTTCCAGGTCGCGCATCGCCAATCTGTACTGCAACGCGATACCAGCCAAGGTTTCGCCCGGCTTCACCCGGTGAGTTCTGCTGCCGGCCGAGCTTAGGCCGGCGCCGGCACTGTCGCTGCCGGTGTTAGCGCTGGTTGAACTTCCGGTTTCCTTTTCGATGGACTTGGTCACATCTTCACGATTTTCGGCCTGCTGGCGGTCTTTCAACGCGCTAAACGCAAAAATCCCCCCAACGGCAACGACATGCAAAAGAAGCACAACGACAAACGCCCGCGAAAGACGCACGTTGGGTTCGTCCAGTTCCTGGTCGTCATCGGCGTAACGCGAGGCGGCGCGCTGCGCTGCAGTTCGCAATTTGCGTCTTTGGCTCATCGGCCTTCGGGTCGTTTTCACGGCGTTAACTCCTGAACGATTTTGCGAAATTGATCTCCCCGGTCGGCGTAATCGCGAAACATGTCGAACGACGACGTGCCCGGAGAGAAGAGGACAACGCTCCCGGGTTTGGCTTGAGCGCGAGCCTGATCGACCGCCTCCCGCAGGCTTTTGGCTCGAGAGCGTGCGATCGCGCCGGCCCATGCCTGGTCCATCGCCGGTGCCATTTCCCCTAGTAACACGGCGTGTTGGACTTTGGCTCGAATGAGCTCTCTCAACGGCTGAAAGGCAAACCCCTTGTCCTTGCCTCCAGCGATCAGAATCACCGGCTTGGTTTGAGCTTCCAAAGCCTTGGCGAGTGCGTCCGGGTTCGTGGCTTTTGAGTCATTGATATACAGAACACCGTCGCTGGTCCGGACCAGTTCGCAACGATGGGGCGGGAGTTGGTAATCCAGCAAGCCTCTGGTCGCTTCGGCCCACGGGATCTTCAAGGCGGCGCCCACTCCGAGCGCGGCCATAAGATTCTCGGCATTGTGCGGACCGGTCAGGCGCGTTTCGTCGATATTCAGAATCGGATCGCCTTGGAAAAGAATTCTCTTTTCGTGCAGATGGAGATCGGCTCTCTCGTCATAGGCACTGAAGGTTATTCGGGTTGCCGCGAAGGGGGGAAGCCGATCGCGGAAATTTACGACCGCGTAATCTTCCTCTGTCAGATTTTCGAAGATTCGCAGTTTCGCTCGTCGGTACGCTTCAATCGAAGGATAGCGATCGAGGTGGTCCGGAGAAAAATTCAGCCAGACAGCAACACGAGGCCGAAAAGCGCGGATGGTCTCGAGCTGAAAGGAACTGACTTCGGCCGCGAAGAAGTCTATTTCGCTCTGCCGATCGAGCGCAGCCGAGAGAGGTAGCCCGATATTCCCGCAGGCGATCGCCCTTCGGCCGGCTCGGTTGAGCATCGCCTCGACGAGTTGGGTAGTGGTAGTCTTGCCATTTGTGCCGGTGATTGCTATGACCGGTTTCGCACAAAAGCCAAAGGCAAGCTCAAGTTCGCCAATGCGCTCCGCCGGCAACCCGCTGAAAGCTTGAGCCAAAGGCGACACCGGGTCGATTCCGGGGCTGAGGATGAGCAGGTCAAACTCCCCCGGTTCGATGCGGCGAACCGGACGTCCAATCTCCAAGACGACCCCTGATTCCCGCAGTCCCGCCAGCTTCGGTGCCAACTCCAACGCGTCGGCATCATCAAAGACTGTCACCCGCGATCCTTGCCGCGCCAGCAGCTTCGCGGCCGCTTCTCCGCTCACACCCAGTCCAAGCACCGCCACCGATCTCTCGCGCATATTCATCGCAGCTTTAACGTGGCCAATCCGAGAAAGGCAAACATGAGCGACATAACCCAGAATCGAACAATCACAGTGTTCTCCTTCCACCCTTTCAGCTCGAAATGGTGATGGAGCGGCGCCATCAGGAGAACCCGTTTGCCGCGAAGCTTGAAGCTGAAGACCTGCAGGATCACCGACATCGCCTCGATAAAGAAGATCCCGCCGACCACAATCAGGAGCAGCTCCTGTTTGCAGCAGATCGCGACAACCCCCAATGTGCTGCCGATCGATAGCGAACCGGTGTCGCCCATAAATACTTTCGCCGGGTGACAGTTGAACCAGAGAAACCCCAACCCGGCCCCGACCAGCGCAGTGCACAAGATGGTTAGCTCCTGGGTCTGCTGGTAAAATGGCAAATCGAGATAAGACGCAACGGCGACAGTGCCAGCCGCGTACGCGAAAATCGCATAGGCCGAGGCGACTGTTACCGTGCAGCCAGTGGCCAATCCGTCGAGACCGTCCGTCAGATTTACCGCGTTGGAACATCCCATAATGACCGCAGCGAAAAAGAGCAGGGTGAACCAACCCAGGTTTTCAATGAGCGGTTCTTTGAAAAACGGAATATAAAGTTCCCTTGCCTGAATTTCGAGAGAAGGATTCAGGAGAAAGAAACCAGTCACCAACAGAGCCAGGCCGAACTGACAGATCAGTTTCACGCGACCGGGGATTCCGTCTGACTTACGCTTGGTTACTTTGAGATAATCGTCAGCAAATCCCAGCGCCGCCGTAACGATGATGGTGAACAGACAGAGCCAGACAAAACTGTTATCCCAGCGCGCCCAGAGGAGCGTCGACACAACAACCGATCCCATCAGAAACACGCCGCCCATTGTCGGTGTCCCTTTCTTCGCCCCATGCAATTCGTAGAGTCGATGCACCTCCTCCGCGCTCCGAATCGGTTGCCCAAATTTCAAGGAGACCAGGGCGCGAATAATCGGATTTCCAAAAATCAGGCAGAGAAGAAAGGCGGTGATCGCCGCACAAACCGCCCGAAATGAGACGTATTGGAATACGTTAAACCCGGTTTCCAGAGGCTTGGGACCTTGGCTGAGAAAGTACAGATAATACATCATGGCGCGCCCCATTTAGTCCGCTGTTCCGCCGCTTCAAGGCCAGCAATGACGCGATCCATCCGCGCAGAAAAGCTGCCCTTGACCAGGACGATATCGCCACGCTCGAGAAGATCGGTCAGAACGGCAATCGCGCCGTCGTGGTCGGGCGCGGCCAGGGTGTTTTCCAGGCCGCGCTCGCGCGCAGCTTCGGCAATCAGACCCGCCTCTTTTCCAATCGTCACCAGAAACTGGAATCCGAGATCCGCGACAGCGGCGCCCACGCGCTGATGTCCAGCGACACTTTGCTGGCCAAGTTCAGCCATTCTCCCGAGCACCGCGATTCGGCGTCCGGCGATTGGGATTTCCGCAGCGGTCCGCAAGGCCGCGATCATCGAGTCGGGATTAGCGTTATAGGAATCGTTGATCAGCGTGACCGGGCCGAGTGCCTGGAGCTTTAGGCGACCGCCCGGAATACGGGTCTTGCGCAGGCCGGCCCCGATCTCGTCCGGCGACAGGTTCAGCGCATATCCTGCCGCGGCGGCCAGTACTGCGTTTTCCACCATGTGCTGGCCCACAACCGGCAGTTCCATTTCGAGGACAAAGTCCGGTCCGCTTAACGTAAAGCTTTCGCCCGTGCTTCGATGAATCAGATCCGTCGCTCGCAGATCCCCTCGGCCAAGTCCGGCTTTTAAGACTCGCGCTCGACAGCGAGCCGCAATTGCCGGGGTAAACTCATCATTGGCATTCAGCACAATCAAACCCTGCGGCGGTACTCTTTCGGCGAGTGCCGCCTTTTCGTTGGCGATTGCTTCCTTGCTTCCCAGAAATTCGATATGGGCAACGCCGACATTGGTAATCAGGCCGACATCGGGCTCAACCAGGCTCGCCAGAGAGGCGATTTCCCCGGGCTGGTTCATCCCGAGTTCAATCACCGCGAAGTCATGATCGCGGTTTGCCCGCAACAGTGAAAGGGGAACGCCCAGATGGTTATTGAGGTTGCCCTCCGTTTTGAGTACGCGGAACTTTTCGCTGAGAATGGCCGCCAGCATTTCTTTCGTGCTGGTTTTCCCATTGCTGCCGGTAATTCCGATGAAGCGTGTGGGCAGCTCCTGTCGTGCGGACCTGGAGAGTTGCTGCAGGGCGGCCACGGTGTCGGCAACGACTACTTGGGGAAACGCCGATAAGTCTGCCCGCAGACTCTCCACCAGAGCACCAGCTGCCCCGGCTTGAGCCACCTCGGCCAGAAAATTGTGGCCGTCATGATTAGGGCCCCGGAGCGCGACAAACAATTCTCCCGGTGCAATTCGGCGGCTGTCCGTGCAGACAGCTGTGACTTCGGGATTGCTTTCTCCGTGCAACTGTCCCCCAACGATCTCGGCGATAGAAGAAAGCCCTTTAGGATCCATGTCTGGCTAGTTCAACCCGTCGCCCTTCCAATGCGCGCCCGGCCATCTCGACGTCGTCAAAAGGAATCGTGTGATCGGGAAACTCCTGGTACTTCTCGTGTCCTTTGCCCGCAATCAGAACGATGTCGCGCGGCTCAGCTAAAGCAATGGCCCGGGCGATCGCCTCCTTTCGATCGAGTATTCTCTCGTACTGCTGGGAGCGAAATCCGGCTTCAATCTCTTTCAAGATGCTTTCGGGCTCCTCTTTCCGCGGATTATCCGACGTAATGATCGAGTAATCCGCATATTGTTCTGCCGCCGTTCCCATCAGCGGTCTTTTGGCCCGATCACGATTGCCGCCGCAGCCAAAAACTACGATGAGATGGTTCGGATTGAGGTCGCGACAGGTTGCCAGGACGTTCATCAAAGCGTCGGGCGTGTGGGCGTAGTCGACAAACACCTGAAATTGTCGCTTCGCCGGGACGACTTCCAGTCGTCCCGGCACTTGCGGCGCGCGCGAAAGCGCGAGAACAGCAGAGCGGAGGTCAAGGCCCAGAGCCGTTACCGCAGCCAAAGCAGCCAGGGAATTGTAGATGTTGAATCGCCCTATCAATGGTAACCGGACAAGATAACTCCGATCGCGGGCATCCAACTGATACGAGGTCCCCGTCAGTTCAATCTTAAAATTGCTCGCACGGAACTCCGCGCGAGCGCCCATGCCGTAGGTCAGAACCGGAAGGTCTCTCCCGAACCGGGCGACCAGCTGTTGTCCATAAGGATCGTCAATGTTGATTACTGCGCGGCGCGGCGCCTTCCGGCTCTCGCACAAAGCGCTAAAGAGGAGGGATTTGGCCTCAAAATAGTCGCGCATGTCCCGATGAAAATCGAGATGGTCCTGGGTAAGGTTCGTAAAAACTGCCGTATCAAATTCAATCTGACTTACCCGGTCTTGCGCCAAGGCGTGTGAAGAAACCTCCATCACGACATCGGAACAGCCCGTGTCCCGGCACTGCGCCAGCAGATTCTGCAGATCGAGCGACTCGGGCGTAGTCCTGTGCGCCGGAAGAATACGGTCGCCAATCTCGTAGTTCACCGTACCGAGCAGACCCGGCCGGCGGTTAGCTCGCTCGAGCAGGTGTTTGATCAGGAAGGCTGTCGTTGTTTTCCCGTTCGTGCCAGTCACGCCAACCATCCGAAGAGTCCGGGACGGATTTCGGTAAAAAGCCGCCGCGATCGTCGCCATCGCTCGACGGGAATCCTTTACCTGAATCATCGTAGCTTTGCTGCCAACGACGGCTTCCTGCGCAACGATGGCGACCGCCCCTCGGTCGATCGCGTGCGGAATAAACGAATGTCCGTCGACGTGCTCCCCTTTCATCGCCACAAACAACCCTCCGGGCAGAACGGTCCGGGAGTCGTAATAAATTCCCGAGATTTGCCGATCAAGCACACCTCCAATAGACGTCGTCTCCAAACCCTGCGTTAATTCGGCTAACTGCATAATCGATCGATTACTCACGCTTTAATCGAGCCAATGCCACCTTTTTTGTGGGTATCGGCGCCGCCAGGGGTTCCGTCGGCGATAAATCGAGGTAGCGGGCGGCTCTCTCCGCGATTCTTGAGAAAATTGGCCCCGCCACCAAACCGCCGTATGCCTCTCCAGCTTTTGTGACCGGGTCATCCAGAAGAACGAGCAGGGTAAACCGGGGATCGTCGGCCGGCATGAATCCGACAAACGAAACCACGTATCTGCCGGGAAGATAACCGCCTCGGGGATCGATCTTTTGAGCTGTCCCCGTCTTCCCCGCTACGGCAAAACCAGGCACGGCAGCTTTCTGCGCCGTGCCGTTCTTACTGACGACGTCTTTCAAGGCCGACACGATCTTCGCGGTTGTTTCGGACGATACCACCTGTCGAACAATCTCCGGTCCGAACGAAGCGACGATTCGCCCGTCCGGATCCGTGACTTTGGAGAGAATCAACGGCTTCATCAGCTTTCCGCCATTGGCCACAGCCGACATGGCCATCACGATCTGGAGCGGCGTCACCGCGACCGATTGCCCCATGGGTATGCGGGTAATATCCAACTTGCTCCAGCGATACGGCGGATTGACCAGTCCCGGAATTTCACCGGTCATCGCTACCCCGGTTTTCTCGCCAAAGCCGAATCGGCGCACGTATTCATACACCTTGGTGTCACCGAGTTGGAGCGCCAGTTTGGCTACCCCGATATTGCTCGATTTTTCGAGGACCTGATGCACGCTGAGAATCCCCATCGGGTGCGCGTCTCGGAGGATTCGGCCGGCATACAGGAAGTGGCCGTTCTCGCAAAAGATCCTCGTTTCCGGCGTGACCAACTTTTCCTGGAGCACCGCGGAGGTAGTCACGATCTTGAAAGTCGACCCAGGTTCGACCATATCGACGATTGGCCGGTTTTTGGTTTGATCCGGTGAAGCGTCCCCCGGGTGGTTCAGATCGAACGTCGGCCAACTGGCGATCGCGAGAATTTCGCCGGTCTGCGGCCGTACCATCACGGCACTGGCATCCTTTGGTTTGTATTGGGCACAAGCCGCGGCCAATTCGCTCTCGACAATATCCTGGAGTCCCAGATCGACGGTTAACGTGATGTCGCAACCGTCTTTGGCCGCTGTTTCAAGGCCTCGGTATGGGACAATTTCGCGCCCGGTGCGATCACTCTCGATATAACGGCTACCGTCGGTGCCATGAAGGAACTCCTGCATGGTCTTTTCAATGCCCAGAACACCCCGGTGGTCGTGGTCGAGAAACCCCAAAGCCTGGGCCAGCATCGAGCCATTCGGGTAGACGCGAACAAAATCCTGTTCGAAATAGATCCCCCGGAAGTCTTGTTTCCGCAGGAGCTCTTTTAGCTGCTCCGCTTTTTCTTCCGGAAGCTCCTTCTTGAGTACAATATACTGGCGGCCGCTTTTCAGCTTCTCCGCGAGCTCCCGCGGATCCATTTCCAGCTGATTTGCGATTGCCTCAGCCAGAGCCAGTGGGTCCCGTATGTGCGAAGCATCGGCAATGACTGCTTTGACCGGTAAGTTCTCGGTGAGACCTTCGTTCCGGATGTCTCGGATAATCCCGCGCCTGGCATAGATATTTTGTTTGTGAACGTGTTTTTCAGCGGCAAGCGCAGCGTACTCGTCGTGCTTCACAATCTGTAAATCGATCAGCCGAAACGAGTAGACACTGAAAAGGCCGACCAATCCGAAGCAAACGGTGACGGCGCGCGCTTGTGCATCCCACCTCATCAGTTAAAAACGCGATTGGCAACGACTCGGAGTTCATTTTGACCCGCTTCATGCGGCTGGTTGAGGCGAACGACTTGCTCGCTCGCAATCGGCACCAGACCGAGCGAGTTTTTTGCCAGCTTCTTTTCCAGAATCACTCGCGAACTGAGAGACGCGATCTGCGCTCGAGCCACCTCGCTTTCTGAACGCAACTCGACCAGTTCACGTTCCAGTCGGCGTTGAATATCTCCGTACTGGTATAGCTGGTTCTTCAGATAAACATAGGTCAGGCCCGCTAGTGCGAGCAGCGCCGTGCAAACCACTACGCGCAAAATGGAGGCCGCTCTGATGGAATGGGTAATCTTCTTTTCTTTGTTCATACATCAATCCTCTCAACAGCGCGGAGCTTCGCACTGCGAGCCCGCGGGTTTTCCGAAAGTTCCTCTGTAATGGGTTCGATTGGATGCGCTGTGATCAGCCGAAAGCGGTAGCTTGGGTTGGGCCGAGGCTCCGGCCACTCCGGGCGGTCGATCCACTGCCGAGTGACCGATCGATAGTAATTTTTTACGATCCGATCTTCCAACGAGTGAAAAGTGATCACCACGAAGCGTCCGCCCGGCCCAAGCAACTGGCTCAGGCTGGGCAGAGCTTGCTCCAAATGCTCCAACTCCCGGTTCACCGCTAGCCGCAGGGCCTGAAATACGCGCGTCGCCGGATGGCGGTGCCCCCTCCGCGGAACTACCTTCTCGACTGCTCGGGCCAGCTCGCCCGTGGTAGAGAATTTTTGATTGATTCGACTTTTTACCAGATGAGCGGCCACCCGTCGCGCCCGCCTTTCCTGGCCGAATTCAAAGAAGATGCGGACCAGGTCGTCTTCCGACGATTCGTTGACTAGATCGGCCGCCGTCGGCTGGTTCGCGGAAGGCGACATGCGCATATCGAGGGGTCCGTCATGCTGAATACTGAAGCCTCTCTCGGGGTTATCGAACTGGTGCGAGGAGACGCCGAGATCGAGCAGAATACCGTCGAGCATCGAAACACCAAAAGCGCGCAACCGGTCAGCGGCTTCGGCGTAGTTCATCTCCACCAGCTGGATCCTCTCGCCATAGACGGTCAACCGAGCGGCGGCGGCGGCCAGAGCGGCAGAATCGCGGTCGCCGGCAATGACCGTAGCCCCAGCTCTGAGCAGGGCTTCGCTATGTCCGCCACCGCCGACCGTCCCGTCAAAGAAGATCTTGCCGGGTCCCGGCCGCAGCAGGGAAATACTCTCCCTCAGCAACACCGGGAGGTGAAAACCAGGGTCCTGGCTGCTTGCTGTCATCGAAAGCTCGTCGATCAAACTAATCACTGTGTCTCGCTCCTGCTCGACTTCTGTATTCCCGCTTTCTCAAAGGCCGATCATTCCTAAAACGTGCTTAAAGGTGGGTGAATCGGCATCGAAGGCTGCTTTCCAGTTGTCGGGGTTCCAGATTTCAAACCGGCTGTGGCCACCCACGAGAACCACTTCGCCCGTCAGTTGCAGCGATCGACAGTGTTCCTCCGGAAGAACGATCCGCCCCTGTTTGTCGCTGACGAGATGCTGAGCGCGGGAATAAAACTGCCGGATAAACTTTCGTCGTTCCTGCGGGCGTAGCCGAGCGTCCTGTTCCACCCGTTCGGCCACTCGCTGAGTTTCCTCAGGCGGCATCACCATCAAGCATCCGCTCTCCAGGTCGGGAATAGCAAAGAACTCGTCTAGCTCGCCACTCCGCCAACGCGCCGGGATCGTGACCCGATTTTTCGCGTCCAAGGCGTGCCGAAATTCGCCGGCAAAAATAGGCTGGCTTGTCCGGGACGGCTCCATAGGTGCAGCGTGGTCAGACCAACCATTTTACCCCACTGCACCCCACTTTTATCCACTTTGCCCTTCGAAGGTCAATCCTATTTTGTGTAAATTTCAGTTTCTTTTGCCTCGGAGTACGCGCGACTTGTCGCCGCTTCGAGACCGCGCGGACCCGGCCTTGGCCAAGGACAGACCTGCAAAGCGCGAAGTTGCCGGATGAGGGTACCCCGCTTTGGTTGGGAGCTTCGCTCCGTGCGGATCTTCAAGCAGCGACAAGTCGCCCGCACTCCATGAAACGAAGCCAAGGGAACCCTTCCGACAAAAAGCTGCCCTTTTTCTCTGTTTCAGTTACCTTTCCCGCAAACATGCCCCTGATCGACCGTCAGTTTGTCAACTGAGCGGCCCGTTTTTCTTTCTCCTCGTCTTCAGGCCTTTCTGTGTTATATTCCCGGCCTCTATGGCTATTCAGAAGAAAAACGCTTTCTCTCGTCGCCTCCCTGACCTTGTTACCGAAGAATTGGTGTCAGTTCTGTCTCAAAAGAAATCCTTCGAATTCAAACAACTCTTCGAGCTTGTGCACGAGAATCTCCGCCAGCGGAATGCGGCGAGCGGCGGCGAAGAAATGTTGCGGTTGCGCGCCTACGAGAAATTGCAAAACCTGGTAGCCCGGGGGGCGGTTAAGAAGACTGGGAAAATTTACAAGGGCGATTCTTCCGCTTTGGCCGCAATGGTGGCGGCGAACGCTGCTCAGGCCGCGGCCTTGGCTGCTTCAAAGTCCTGATCGCTCCCTCATGCTCCGGGACTATCTCCCTATTCTCCTGCAGGTCATCGTCGCGATTGGATTCGCGGCCGTTGCCCTCCTGATCAGTGTCGTGGTCGGTCGGGTCGGGAAGAGAAATCCGACGAAAGATTCGGCTTACGAATGCGGGATGATCCCGGTGGGCGAAGCCCAGCCGCGATTCAGCGTAAAATTTTATCTGGTCGCGATGCTTTTCATCCTTTTCGACATCGAGATTGTCTTTATGTACCCATGGGCGGTAGTCTATCGGGATTACATTGCGCAGTTCGGCAGCCTGACCATCCTCGGAAGCATGTTCGGTTTCATTGCTATTCTGATGGTGGGTTTCGTCTATGCGATGAAAAAGGGCGCTCTCGACTGGAGAAGATAATGACAGCCTGCATCGCTCGTAAATCCTTTAAAGATTTACGAGCGATGCAGGCTAGCGGATCTGAAAGCCCTTCAGGTCTTTGTCGAGGGCAACCTCGCGCTTGGTGTGGCGGGCGATGAACGGCCGCAACGCGCTAAGCTGGATCTCGTTGACGAAAGCCTCCACCTCTCCGGGCTCGCCTTGGATATGCATCTCGACTCGGCCATCGGGCAGGTTCCTGATCCACCCGAAGACGTCGTACCCCCGGGCCAGCTCTTTGACCGTGAACCGAAAACCAACCCCCTGAACGCGGCCTTCAAAGTTTACCTGTTGTGCGATCATTCCGACAAGTAAACCGAAATGAACAAACAGAACTAGCCTGAATCGACCACAATCCGCAGAGATTTGCCTTCGATTCAGGCTAGGCTGGACCTTACCAGACTTCGAAACGATGATGCGCCCAGAATGCGATTCGCAATTTTTGGCGATATTCATGCGAATCTCGAAGCGCTTCACGCAGTTTTGGCCGACGCCAAAGACCAGCGGTGCACCGACTATGTCTGCCTTGGCGATGTCGTCGGCTACAATGCCGATCCGCGCGAGTGTCTCCGTATCGTTCGTTCGATGAACTGCGCCGTTGTGAAGGGCAATCACGACGAGTACTCCTCTACCGAAGAGTCACTCGAATCGTTTAACCCACTTGCCGAAGCGGCGATTCGCTGGACCCGAATAAACCTATCGGCGGCAGAGAAAGGATGGCTCAACGAACTGCCGCTCGTCATGAAGGTGGCCGGGTTCACCGCGGTCCATGCCAGCCTGGAACAACCTTCGAACTGGATCTACGTGCTCAATCAAGCGGAAGCAGCAGCCAGTTTCGTTCATCAGGAAACCCAGGTTTGTTTTGTTGGGCATACCCATGCGCCCCGAGTCTACATCCACGACCATTCGGTCACCGGGCAACCACTCACCGTGGTCCGGATTGAGCCAAAAAAAACGTATTTGATCAACGTTGGCAGCGTCGGTCAACCGCGCGATGGCGACTGGCGAGCTTCTTACGCCATTTATGATAAAAAGTTTGGCAAGGTCGCACTGCGCCGTATTCCCTATGACATCACCCGAACCCAGGAAAAAATCTATCGAGCCGGGCTTCCGGGCAAATTAGCGGAAAGGCTGCTGTTCGGCCGATGAGCGTGTTCGAAATTCTGGTCATCAAGCCAAGCTCGCTCGGAGACGTTTTGCATACGCTCCCCGCAGTTGCGGCCTTGAAACAAACATTCCCTCAATCGCGCATTCGCTGGATCATCAACACGGAGTGGCAGGTCCTTCTCGATGACAATCCACACGTGGACCAGGTGATTCCTTTTCCCCGTAGACAATTTCGCGGAGTTCGCGCTTTTCTCCGCTATTTGAGCTGGTGCCGGTCCCTGGCAGGATTACGGCCGGGCTTGGTTCTCGATTTTCAAGGTTTGCTTCGCAGCGCCTGGATAGCCCGGAGTTCGGGTGCGCAGCGAATCTATGGGTTGGCTGACGCGCGCGAGGGCGCTCGCATTTTTTATGATCGAGTCGCTCCGGTAAGCCGCGACCAGCATGCGGTGGAGCGCTATTTGAGTCTCGCTCGCCTGGCCGGCGCCGACACAGGCCGGCCGCTTGATTTCCGCCTTCCAACCGGGAAGCCTTTCGCGGCCCTCCCCCTCCCTAGCCCCTTAGTCGTCTTACATCCCTTTGCCCGCGGAAAGGGAAAATCACTGAGCCTCCCGGAAATCACTTTATTGCGGGAGGCGCTGCTTCCCCTCCAAACTGTTGTCATCGGTCGTGGCGCATCTTCGCGCGGCGCCGCCGCAGACCCGCTCTGGCTCGTCGATCAGACCGATCTTGCTCAGCTCATTTGGCTGCTGCGCAATGCAGATTTCGTCGTCAGCGTTGACAGCGGACCTATGCATTTGGCGGCGGCGCTCTCGCACAAATTGCTGGCGATTCATTTCTGGAGCAATCCGGCCCAAGTCGGCCCTTACCGAAAAGATGCCTTTATTTGGTACAACAACCAGATTTTCGCTTTCGCGGAGGTTTCCCAAGTTGCTTCATCGCCCTACAATGGTCAGCGACCTGCTCCGATTGAAATCGCTGATTTTGTTCGTGCCCAGCTTGCACTAGGATAAAGCTGCTATGCCCTCGTTCGACATTGTTTCGGAAGTCGACCGTCAGGAGATCACCAACTCCGTGGACCAATCCCGTAAGGAGCTGGCCACTCGCTTCGATTTCAAAGGTAGCGCTGCCCGGATCGAGATAAAAAGTCCGGAATTGATCGAGCTTCACGCGGAGGATACCGCTCACTTGAAATCCTTACACGAAATCGTGATCGGTCGGATGGCCAAGCGCTCAATCGATCTCCGAAACGTCGAGAGGAAAGACCCGTCGATCTCTCCACTCGGACACGCCCGCCAGGAGTTGCACATTAAACAAGGACTGGATGGCGATACGGCTAAGAAAATCATCCAGGCAATCAAGGAACTCGAGGCGAAAGTCCAGAGTCAGCTGCAAGATCGTCAAATCCGCGTCACGGGAAAAAAACGGGACGATCTGCAGAAGGTAATCCAATTCTTGCGGAACCGCGATTTCGGGGTTGGGCTGAACTTCAAGAATTTCCGGGACTAGCGGGGATTTTAGGCGGCGAGGATTTCGTAGGACGAAATCCTCGCCGCGTAATCCTCGTATCATCCCCCCTGGACCGGCGGCATCAGCGAGACTAGATCGCCCGGTTTGAGAGCGTCATCTCTCGCAGCATACTCCTCCCCGATCGCGACCAGGAGATGACGGTCCCAGCCACTCAATCCGGGCACTTGCCGGAAGAGCTGCTGGAGCAACTCACCGACAGTCGTGCCTTCGCGGACATCCAGCTCGCTCGGGCCGTCAAGATCCCGAAGCGCCGAGAAGTATTGCAGATGGACTGTCATGCTTGTAATCGCAGGACTCCGATCAGTGGAAGGTTGCGATATTGCTCTTGGTAGTCCAAACCATACCCGACCACAAATTCATCCTCGATATCGAAACCGACGTAATCGGCCTCGATTGGCGCGGTCCGATTTTTCCGTTTTCGCAAGAGCACACAACTGCGAACACTTCGTGGACGGCAATCGCGAGCGATCGCATCGATGATCGCCGAAAGGGTGCGGCCGCTATCCAGGATGTCATCCAGTAACAGTACATGGCGCTCGCGCAAGTCAGGCAGAGCATCTCGATCGAACTGGACTTGGCCGGTACAGGTCGTACCTCCATGGTAACTTTGGACGCGCACGCAATCGAGGCGCAATGGCAGCGGAATACGGCGAAGCAGGTCGGCCATGAAAATCAGGCTGCCATTGAGAATGGCGAGGACAGTCAAGTCCTTCCCCTGATAATCGCGGGTGATCGTCGCCGCGATCTCGTCAAGTCGAGCCGCGATCTCACTCTCTTTATAGAGTATTCTGGCAAGGTCTTGTTCCATCTGCTGCAACCATCCTCAAGGGATAACGCCGCGACGGACCCGGTCCTCAGCTGTGCCAATATCGTCTGCGGGGCGTCGCGCAGTTTCCCTTCCGAAAGTCAGGCAGCAACCGGAATATTCAAGGCGGCCCGCTGGCCATAGCGGCGGATCATTAAGATCAGCCGCTGCTTCGAGGTCTTATCGGTAAATCGCAGTCCGTTTGCCTCGGCTAGCCGGCGCAGCTCTCCAAAAGTGCGGCGGCCGATCTCGCCGGCAAATTCGTCATCGGCCAGTCGCCCGAGGCGAATAAATTCCTGTTGCAACCCAATCTTGTGCTTGCCCCCGGAAGCTACCCGGGAAGCATCCGCGAGCTGCTCTCGCAGCCGCTTCGTGGATCGCTCAGCGCAGTTCTCTCGATGGACGACCTCGACAAACTCGCGCTTCGCCGCGGACAGATCGTCGGCCTTCATTCGCTTGCCCGCAATTTCGCGGAGCATCCGGCTCAAGAGGTCAAGCGTCAGGTGACGCTTGGCCGACGGTGAACGCAAAAGAGTCTCGAGCATCAGTTCGCCCGACTTGCGGCTCGAGAGGAAGCTATCCAGCGCTTCGGCGAACCGATCCGCCTCCCGTTCGAGTCGCCGGGCGGACCGCGCCAGATCGTTCCCTTCAATTTTACTGGCCTGCTTGGCGACGCGAGCGGCCACTTGACTAAGTTTTTCTGACAGTTCCGAGTAGTTCATCGTTTTCCATCAAGATGATCGAGGAGTGCTTGGGTCAAATCGCAGTAATCCTGCGCTCCAATGCTGCCCGGCGCATAGAGGATGACTGGAAGATGTTCGCTCGTCGATTCCGCCACTCGCACGCAATGGCGGATATAAGGATGCAGCAGCTGGGTTTTGTCCGACAGAAATCCCGTATGCTTGAGGTGGGCCAGGGCCAGTTCGAGTTCGTTGACCGCGAGGCGAAACACATTTCCGCTTTGCCGATAATGACTGACAATCAGCGCCCCGATCTGTGGCCGATGCTTGTGAGTAAAGTGATCGGCAAATCGCTCCCGGAATTCGCCGATTTGTTCGGCTAACACTTGAAAGCCAGAGAGGGACAGGTAATCAGGCACATAGGGAACGATACAACTTTCGGCTGCGAAAATGGCGTTCTTCGTCGTGGTGTAGAGGTTGGGCGGGCAGTCGAGCAAAACAAAATCGTAATCCTTGAATCGCGGACCCAACGCTTTGGCAATCACTTCATAAGAACGCGGCGGTCGCAGCTCATGCAATCTTTCCTCCGTCTTCAGCAATTCAACCGAGGCGGGCAGGAGATGAAGGCGCGGTAGATCAACAAAGCCGGTCCAGGTCACAACCCCCTGTACCAGGGTCTCGTCAAACCCAAATCGCTGCTTACTCTGGATAGCGTCATCGAAAATCTGGAACGTCGACCTTCGCCCTTTGACGACGTGCTCCCTCCATCGATCGGGGCGCATCAGCCAAAGGCTCGCATTGGATTGCGGATCGAGATCCACTATCAACACCTTCTTCTCATGGAGCTTGGCTAGAGTCGCTCCGATGTTAACCACCGTGGCGGTCTTCCCAACGCCTCCCTTGAAATTGATGAAAGCAAGAACGGTTGCGCTCATCCGCGAGCCCCATTATAAGGCGACGAGTTGGGGCGGTCGATCAAGGGATTTATTTTTATCCGTACGTTTTCACGCCGCTTTCTTATGAAGTACACCAAATTGTCGGCTGCCGATTATGATGGAACGCTCCGGGAAATCGGCAATTACCTTTGGCAGCTGGAGCAATCTGCCGATACGGCAAGTGCCCGACAGGAGACTTCCCGGGTAGCCGAGCTCGAAGAGCAAATCCGCAGGCTGACGCTGAAAGCAGAGCGCTTTGCTCAGGAACCCGGCGATCACCAAGCTCTGGCGTTTTATGTCTCCGGTTTGGGTAACAGAATGCTGCGCGACTGGGCGCGAGCCGCCACTTTCTTTGATCGGATCGTCCAGACGAATCCGCGGAATGGAGATGCGTGGCTCGAATTGACCTGGTGCCGGGCCGAGCTCGGCGAGTGGCCGGCCTCCGCCGAGGCTGCTCGCCGCGCGACCGAGATTTTCCCGAAAGCGGCGGCAAGCTGGAGCAACCTGGCACTGGCACTCGCGCAGATCGGCCGCCCGGAGGAGGCTCGGGTGGCCGAACAACGCGCGCTTGAGCTTGGGGAGTGGCGAGTGACGAGTGACGAGTGACGAGTGACGAGTGACGAGTGGCGAGTCGCGAGTGGCGAGTGGCGAGTGACAAACCCGCAGCTCGTGACTCGACATTCGCGGTCGGGACTCGGGACTCGTTACTAGCGACTCGGCGCTCGAGAGGAACCGGAGAGGGTCATGCGCAGACCTCTTCGATGGCCGCGCTGAGTGCCGACTCGGCCAAGCCGATCTCTTCTTCCGTCGCACACAACGGGAGCATTAAGACAATGACGTCGCCGATCGGCCTAGTGAGCAACTGGTGCGCACGCGCCCGCTGACAAACCGCGGCACCAATGCGCTCCTCCGGCAAAAACGCCGCACCGGTTGGTTTTCCGAGTTCCACCCCCGCAATGAACCCGCATTGGCGCGTCGCCCGAACAAAGGGGCTCCGGCCAATGCGTCCAAGCGCATCCTCCAAGCGCCGGATTTTGGGCTGAAGTCGATCGAGCGTGACCTCCTCTCGAAAAACCTCGAGGCTCGCCAATGCCGCCGCACAGCCAAGCTGATTCCCAGCATAACTGTGCCCGTAGAAAAAGGTTCTTTCCGTGGGGCCAAGAAAGCCTTCGAACACCCGTTCCGTAGTAAGCGTCGCGCCCAACGGCAGATAGCCGCCGGTAAGCCCCTTGGCCAGTGCCAGGAAATCCGGAGCGACGTTTTCGTGCTGGAAGGCGAACATTTTTCCGGTCCGGCCGAAACCAGTCATGACCTCGTCGAAAATGAGGAAGGCCTGATGCTGATCGCACCATGATCGCAAGTTTGCCAGAAGCCCGGTCGGCCAAAGCCGCATGCCAGCCGCACCTTGGACTAGCGGTTCAATGACAACTGCCGCGATCTCCGCCGAGTCGAGCGCGAGCAAGTCGCTCTCGGCTTCGATATGCTGAACCGGGAAATGCCAAGGAGCAAACCGGGCATGAAACGCGGCGATGCCTCCAAGGCTCGACGCGCCCAGGGTGTCGCCATGGTAGGCATTCGAAAAAGCCACTAACCGCTTCTTTTTCGGGAATCCATTCTGAAAAAAATACTGGAGGGACATCTTGACCGCTACTTCGATGGCCGTTGAGCCATCATCAGAAAAAAAGACTCTTCGCAAGGAGCAAGGCTCAACCAGGTGCGCGAGTTCCTCGGCCAACCTTGCCGCCAATGGATTGCTCGATCCCAAAAACGAAGTATGCGCCACCCGGTTCAGTTGATCGCGGATTGCCTGGCCGATCGCCGGATGATTGTGTCCATGGATATTGGTCCAGATCGATGAGTTACCATCCAGGTAGCCACGTCCCTCCCCGTCAAAGACCCAGGCTCCCTGTCCACGAACGAGCATCAGGGGATCGTGGTCCTGCCGAAGCCAATCCCGCATCTGGGTAAACGGGTGCCAGACAAACTGCTTATCGGCTGAAACGTAGGATCTAGCGGTCTTCATCCCCAAGGTTTCGGCTTTGAAGCGCTAATTCACGTTCAGCCCAGAGGTAGTCCTCATAAGAGGCGCGCCGGCGCTGGTACTTGCGAAAAAGTCGCTCTTTAAACTCGCGCAAATCTTCCAAGCGAGGATTGTCGTAGTAGATCCACGTGAGTTCATCCGACCTTTTCGCTTGAAAACGCCAGCGCTTGGACTGTTTTGTGACCCGGACCTCCCGCTTGACGCCGTCAGTAGTGCGTTCGGTCCAAATATGCTGATTGCGCATCGGCTGAACTTTAGTTTGCGACCCTTATTCGTCCACGGTAATTGCTTCCCTTGATTTTAACCATCAAGCTGCTTTGCTACTTCCTTGTTACCATTCTGCTGGGGGCTGCTTTTGCGCCGGTGCTCTACCAGGCCGTTCAGTGGACCGCGCATTGGACTCCGTTCGCAGCGCTCGCCGACAGCGATTTCAGCCGATTCTTTGATCGGTCTGTTCTCCTGTCGGCCCTGCTCCTGCTTTGGCCGGCCGTTCGATGGACCGGACTGACTCGCCTCGACCAATTCGGACTCCGTCGCAATCCCGCCAGATGGCGGGACTTGGCAACCGGTTTCGGTTTGGCCGCCGTCACGATCGCGGTAATCGGCAGCGGACTGGTGGCCGCCGGAGCGTGCGTGCTGAAGTGGCACCCTCCATTGAACGTTCTTCCCCATCTTTTCGTATCTGCATTGGTCATCGCCGGACTGGAAGAATCTTTTTTTCGCGGGGCGGTTCTTGGCCTCCTCCGACGCTCATTGCCGCCGTGGGGAGCCCTCCTGGTCTGCTCATTCCTGTTTGCTGTCGTCCACTTTTTGAAACCGGCAGACGACGTAGTTTCCGCAGTCAGCTGGCACTCTGGGTTCGATCTCTTACCAACACTGTTTTTTCGCTTCGCCGATCCCCTGTTGGTGGCTGGGGGTGCCTTCACGCTGTTCCTGCTAGGACTTCTCCTGGGGTATGCCACGATTAAAACCTCTTCGCTTTGGCTATCCGTCGGGCTCCACGCCGGGGTAGTCTTCGCCAAGATGGGTTTTAACAAGGTTACAAAACGATCCGGCGACTTGTTTCCCTGGTTTGGCGCAGACCTGACGATCGGTTTGGGCGCGATCCTGATCCTCGTTTTCCTTTGGTGTGCCGTTTGGTTTATCTTGCGGGTAAGCCGACCCCTTCCTTCCGATGTGGCACACGTTGCTTGAACTCTTTTACCCGGAACACTGCGTTGTCTGCGGGTCTGCCCACACCGTTTTCCGAATGATCTGCCGATCCTGCTATGAAAGCGCTCCGAAGGTGACGGCGCCTTTTTGCGAAATCTGCTCTCGACCCTACGACGGCGAGATCCCCAGTCCGTTTTCCTGTCCAAACTGTATCAGTCAGTCCTTTGGTTTTGCGTGCGCCGTCGCCCCTTATCGCGCGCGCGGAATCGTTCGCGAGCTAATCCATCGCTTCAAGTACAACGGTGACTTTCATCTGCGCCACATCCTTGCCCGGTGGGCCGCGCAGGGCTTGGCTGATCCTCGGCTGCAACAATCCAGCTTCGACGCGATCGTCCCGGTGCCGCTTCATCCGGTCCGCCAGAGAGAACGGGGATTCAACCAGGCCCAGGCGATCGGTGAACTCCTTTCCAAAAAGAGCGACATCCCCCTGCAAAACAGTCTGCGGCGGATTCGTTACACTGAGACCCAGACCCACTTCGATCGACCAACCAGAATGCGAAATCTCCGAACCGCTTTTCGCGCAGCGGGCGGCCGCTCGCTCGTGGGCAAGAAACTGCTCTTGATCGACGATGTTTTCACGACAGGTGCTACGTTGGATGAGTGCTCCCGGGTTCTGTTGGAAGCCGGAGCCGAATCGGTCAGGGCACTTACGATTGCCCGGGGATGAACCTTCCGGCCGAGAGGCTTTTGATCACGCTGCCCACCTATGCCAATTTTTCCCAAACCAAGTCTCAAAACTGGAGAAAAGAGGAAACGCGACATGCCCGAGGGTCTCTGGCAGAAATGCCCCAGCTGCGGTGAAGTGATTCATCATCTTGAGCTCGCGCAGAACCTTGAGGTTTGTCCGAAATGCGACCATCATTTTATCTTTTCGGCCGATAAACGAATTATCAGCCTGGTTGATCCAGGCTCATTTGCCGAGCTGGATTCAAACCTCGGATCGGTTGATGTCCTCAATTTCAAAGGGGTGGTCGCTTACA
Organism: uncultured Verrucomicrobiae bacterium; assembly: GCA_963731325.1. GTDB lineage: Bacteria > Verrucomicrobiota > Verrucomicrobiia > Chthoniobacterales > JAFAMB01 > CAVSUL01. Next base: position 880,003 of record CAVSUL010000001.1, on the reverse strand, counting down.
CCGACCGCCTCAAGAGCTACCAGGAAAAGACCGGCCTGAAAGATGCCGTTATCACGGGTTTGGCTACCCTGGATTCGCGCCCCATCGCGTTGGCCGCCATGGACTTCAACTTCCTGGCGGCTACCATGGGCTCGGTTGTCGGCGAAAAAATCACCCGTCTGATCGAGAAGGCCACCGAGAGCCGCCGGCCAGTTCTGATTTTCTGCGCTTCCGGGGGTGCGCGGATGTACGAAGGAATGTTCAGCCTCATGCAGATGGCGAAGACAAGCGGCGCGCTGGCCCGGCATGACCGAGCAAAACTGCCGTACGTGGCTGTGCTGACACATGCAACTACTGCCGGCGTCATGGCCAGTTTCGCTTCACTGGGCGACGTCATCATTGCAGAACCGAAAGCGATGATCGGTTTCGCAGGACCGCGGGTGATCCGCGAGACTACCCAGCAGGAGCTACCTGCCGGTTTTCAGACCGCCGAGTTTTTGCAGGAGCACGGTTTGATTGATCTCATCGTTCACCGCCGTTCCATGCGGAGTACGTTGAGCGGTTTACTCAGCTACTTGGAGACCGGGCGCCAGTAACCATATGGACTCCTACCAAAAGGCCCTTGAGTGGTTGTATGGCACTCAGGAACGCGGAGTGAAACTTGGTCTCGCGAATGTCCGGCGGTTGCTTGGCCGCTTTGCTGACCCTCAACGGCGGTTTCAGTGTGCGCATGTTACCGGTACGAACGGCAAAGGTTCCGTGTGCGCCATGATGGAGTCTATTTGCCGGGCTCAAGGCCTGCGAGTCGGCTTGTTCACCTCTCCTCATCTGGTTCGCTTTAACGAACGGATCACCATCAACGGACACCCCATTACCGATGATTCCGTTGTTGCGGGCCTTGAACAAATCCGTTCGGCCATCGAATCCGAAACACATCCGACCTTCTTTGAAATCACGACTGTCCTGGCCTTCAACTTTTTTGCCCAGGAGCGGTGTGATCTCGTTGTTCTGGAGACCGGCCTGGGCGGAAGACTTGATGCTACGAATGTCGTCTCGCCGCTGGTCACCGTGCTCACTTCCATCGATCTCGATCATCAAAAACTGCTGGGAAACACACATGTGGAGATCGCCCGCGAAAAAGCCGGTATCATTAAGCAGGGAGTTCCAGTCATCTCCGCGCCGCAGCGTCCCGAGGTTGAAGCGATCATTCGGGAGGTTGCTCTTCGGCAGGCGGCGCCCGTGAGAATCGTCAACCATCCCGTCGAAGAACTGCCGATCGCGCTGGCCGGATCGCATCAGCGATTGAACGCCGCGCTCGCTATCGCCGCACTCGAGTCGGCCCAGGTTCCCATCTCGGACCGAGCCGTCCGCCGGGGCTTGGCGACCGTGCAGTGGCCCGGGCGATTCCAACGCATCGATGAGACGCTCGTTCTCGACGGCGCTCACAACCCGGCCGCGATTGCTCAACTGATCCAGACATGGCAGGAACACTTCGGCCCGGCAAAGCCGGCGATCCTGTTTGGTGCGCTTCGTGATAAGGCAATTAAAGAAATGTTGCTCCTTCTGCGGCCCCTGGCCGCGGAGCTAGTGGCGGTGCCGGTCACTGGCCGCCGAGGCGCTTCCGCGGAGGAGATCCGGGCACTGGCTGCGCCCGAAATGAGCGTTCAACCCTTTTCGTCGGCGATGGCGGCTCTCGTCGAGCTTCGGTCTCGTCATGCGATGATTCTGGCCACGGGTTCTCTTTTTCTGGTTGGCGAGCTCCTCGCGAACGTCGAGCCGGCTTTCGGAAATTATCAACCGAGTCTGCAATAACATTTGCATAACACGTTATCATTTGTCACCATGTGTCGATGGTTGGTGGTCACCAGATCCTCCGCCCGGAATTGCGGCCTTATCTCTGTCATTCCGGGACTCAGGCCGGGCACACTTGTACCTTTGTGCTGGCCGCGCCTCCGCGGAGCCGGAGCATTCCTTACAGTCATCTCCTGGTAATCGATGCGCTGGGCGATCGCTTAGTCACTCTGCGATATTCGTTCGTCGAAGTTGAGATCTCCCTCGGGCGCGATTTTTGCGGTAAGCACCTCTTTCTGGACGATCTGGCCGGCTTCCGGGTGGCCCTTGTCCGCGAAGGCCCAGACCTGCGGCTTCGCCTCGTAGCAGAACCTTTCGGCGATAAGTCAGTCGAATTCTGAACCGTTCGTTTGCGAGACTCCCCATCGATTCATGATAGCGTTATTTACCGCGCGCCGGATCACGGGATTCTTTGTACAAACGAAAAACTGCTTCCAAGGTGAAAGAGCCTGCAGCGCATGGCTAGTTCGCGCTAGATCCGCCAGCTGGTTCATCACGTCTTCCGCGGTCGGGCACGATATTCCGTGCAGTTCCGGGAGAGATTCGCGGGTCGATTCCGCGATTTGCAAACAAAACGCGATCAGTTTCGCCGTGCTGATCGCGCTCAAGTAACCGGGCCAGCCGATCTGTCCCGGGTTAAAAAGGCGCCCGAAATTATCCATGGAGATCGCGTTGACCCCCCACTTGTCGCCGGCATCCGCCAAGGCAAATGGAAACCGCGCATTAGCGAGGTAATCACTGAGACTCACTTCGATCTGCGGATCTGGCGGCTCCGCGAAATTGTAGGCGCGGTCGGGCAGGATTGACCGGATATCCAGCAGTTCGTCCGCTGTCAGATCGCGTAAGCTTGGCACCGTTCTCCGACTGTCTTGATCACTCATCCCCGGCGCCGCAGGATTCAGGCGCCCGGTTTTGTTCCGTTCAGGCGAGTCTTTTTCTTCTTTTCCTTGATTTCGAAAGCCAGAGACAAAACCCGCCGATACTTGGCTTGACCGACCGCCACCAACCGGATGCCCAGATCCGTTTTCTTATTGATCTCATGGAGAGCCCGATCGATCGCCCTCTGCTTGAGATTCGGCCAATGGACCAGGCATTTCTCGCTGATTACCTTCCCATCGGCATCCCGGATTTCATCAACGCCCAGAATTTTCCGAATCTGAGGAATTGAGATCCGTTTCAGCCCTACGTGGCGCCAGCGCCACGCCCATTCATAGAGGCGGATCGAATATTGACTGGCCAGTTTTACGCTGGCTCTTTCCGAATCGGCTTTCTGGTGCGCTTTGAGACGCTCGAAATGAGGCAAAAGACCCGGATCAACATGCAGAAACATCTTCTTATCCACCATCACGATCGAGCTCAACCAACGAGCAAACAATACGGAGTTCTGTTGGTCGTTGTTGTGCAAAACCAGCCGATGATAGGTCAGGAGCTTCAGCGCCGCCGGCTCGAGCTTGAAATCGTTCCATTCGAAACTGACCACACCCGGCTTCAAACGATCCACGATACTCATGACGATCGCCCGCTCGTCCGGGCTGAGTTTGTAGTAAGCCTCAATCAGGTCGTCGCCAAAACTGAGCTGCTCGGCCGATTCCGGTGAGGGCAACGTACCGAAAACTTTGTTGTATTTACGCACTTTACTTTCTCTGAATTAGGGTGTTACAACATCCTATACATTTTTTATTTTTAGAGAAGACCAAAAATGGTTAGCACTAAAGAAAGCCGCGCGACCACGACGACTGAAGCTGCTCAGTGGTCATTTTCCGCTGAAGGAAAACCGCTCAGTTTGGATGAGTTCCTTGATAGCTACCGCGAGCAAGGAACCTTTTTCGAAGGCAAGGAGCAATGGTTGAAAGGGGTCACCAAAGTCACTTGGGAAAATTTCTTTTTAGTTTGCACCGAAGAATTGGACGACATTTCTCAGCGCGCCGCTCGGATGCTGATCCTTTATTGCCTGGAAATCACCGAAAGGGTGGTTTCCCGGCTGAAAGGGCCAGTTTCGGCTGCGCGTATTGCCGAGGCGATGAAGCGGGAATTTGATGAGCAATACGATAATCCGGTATACCAGTTCCAGTGGGCGATGCGCCATGACGCGGTGCGCGAAGCGGTAACCAATGCGGTCGTCAACCGCTGGGGACGTTGAGGTTGGGCGGCGCACATATCACTAGAGCGAAAGCTTAAAGAGCAATCACGGGAACGGTCGTGCAGCCCCGGCTGCCTGTCCTGGAGCGCATGCGGCTCCCAGAGGACATCCTACCGTAGGACCGGTACGACCCAGGGGACCCATAGGTCGCCCTAGGCGTTGCGCGAACCAGCTGTGATTGGGTCATCTCCCGTTTCCCGAGATCAGTTTGTTCATTGACAGATATAGTTACAGTTTATTATTAAGTTGTATATGTTCTTCGAGACTGTTTCGCTCAGTTCTCTGCCCCAGACTCGCGCCCGACCGCGGACCGATCGACTATGCTGCCGAAATGCTCAAGGTGCCTTGATCCGTTTGCCACTCGAGCCGGCCGCAAACCCGATCGTCCTTGAACAGCACGGCGAGTTCCGGATTTGCGCTTCGACCCAAGGGGTAGGCAAGCGAGCAGCCGAAAACCCCGGTTGCGTGTTTAGCGTGCGGATTTACCAAGGCCAAGCCCGCGTTTACGCTCGCACCTGGACCACCGCCGAAATCTCTCTGGAAGAAGCGCGCCAAGCCGCGCGTGACTGGCTCCAGCAACGCCGGCTGGGTGACCGTTTCGCTTTCACGTTTTCGCCAGCATTGCTTTTCCTCTGGCTTTGTTGCCTGGCTTTTGCCTGGTATCTCTTTCCGCTCACCGGGTGGCCGGCTTTGCTGCCTGGGGTGGTTTCCCTTCCACTCGCCTGGTCTCTTGCGCCTTCGCGCCGACCTCCACAAACGACGGCCCGCCTCGGCGGGCTCACTTGGGATCGCAATGACTTTTGTCGCGGCTGGCTCATCACCGGCGATACCGGCTCCGGGAAGACCTTTGCCGTCAATGCGCTGTTGCACTCGGTCTTTCAGCACGAACCCGATTGGGGCGGTCTCTGCTGCGATGAAAAAGGGGTTTATCACGAAACCCTGGTCCCAATGGCGCGCCACTACGGCCGCCAAAATGACCTGCTCCTTTTGCAGACCCGGCCAGACCAGGCGCGGGATGATTGGACGCCACCGGCCCGGTATAATCTGCTGTCGGATGACACGATTCCCCCCTCCACCTACGCCACCGTGATCGTCGATACCGCGGCCGCTTTAAACACTGGAAAAGAGGATCAAGGCTTTTTCAAAACCCAAGCCCACTCCTATATCGGCCACGGTATCCAGCTCTTCCGCCTCCTCGGTCTCCGCCCGACCATGCATCATCTACTGGAAATGCTGGAATATCAGCCGGTCCTGAAAGCGATGTTACAAGAACTCGAACCGAAAAAAACGGCGGGCGATCCCGATGCAAGTAAATGCTACGAACATTTCCTCAACGGTTTTCTGCGTCAACCGCCAGAGCAACTCGGCGGCGTGATCTCGACGATTTACAACTATCTGAATTACTTCACGAATCCGGATATTGCCGAAGTATTCGGCACTGAGGAGAACACATTTGATTTTCGAGCCCTGGACCGGGGAGCGATCATCTGCCTGTCGATGCCGCAGAAGTATCAGACCGAGCGACGTTACATCACCACGATCCTCAAGCTTCTTTTCTACACGCATGCTCTGCGCAGATTCGACCCGCGCGGTGACAACCAGCAGGGCCGGGAGCAGGACAATCTTCTCATTTGTTGGCAGGACGAGGCCCAACGATTTGTCACTGAGTCGGATGGCAATGTCGACGTGCTGCGGCAAAGCAACGCCACCACCGTCATGGCCACACAATCGAAGATCGCCTTTTTTCCAGCCCTGGGCGGCCGGGAGAAAGCCGAGGTAACAATCCTCAATCTTCGCAACCGGATCATCTTCAAGGCAGCCGACCGCGCTTGCGCGGAAAGCTCCGCCGATTTCATTGGTCGGCACCTTTATTGGAAAAAATCGTACACGCGCGCAAAAGGCGGCACTAGTACCACACGGTCGCGCGAAGAAGAATATCTGGTTAAACCGTACCAGATCATGAGCCTTCCCAAATTCACCGCGATCATCAAGCATTGCGAACGGCGTTTTGTGCGACGGCGGATCCATCCTATGGATCCGGACGGTCGCACGCCTCGCTGGTGCTAAGGTTTGGGGGCTGGCCGGCACGAGTTTAGGTTTCACGGAACTCGTTCTGGGTCTTATCGGTGCGGTCAGGAACCTCAGTTCGCCGATCATTACGGCTTTGTCACCGTCGCTGTTTTTCCCTTTACAAACCTGGGCAAGCCGGGATTTTTCCCACGTCGTTACCATGGAGGAACATATATGTTACAAAGAAGTGCCTTAGCTGTATTGGTAGCCTTGCAGTCGGCTGCCGCATTTGCCGGAGAGCCGGTTACGTCATCGAAAGAAGTCGTTGCCCCACCGCCTCCGCCTGCCCCAACGTCCTACTTTCGTGCCAACGAGTGAAGCTTGGGCGCATTCGCAACTTACAACTCTACGTGGGATAAAAATCGCCGCGTAACGGGTTCGCACGCCTGGGGAGGTGGTGTCAGCGTCAGTTATTTTCCGTGGCTCTACGCCGGATTTCGCCTCAAGGGAACCGTGGTGAATGCGAAACCGGAAGATAACACGGTCGGAGATGTCACAGGGGATTTCGTCGTGCGTTACCCTCTTGATTTGATCAATCCCAGATTACACCTTGCGCCCTATGGATACGCCGGCATTGGTGGCGTTTTCGTTTCCGGGGACAACTTCGGGAACTTCGTCAGCGATAGATTTCGCCACAACAATAATTCGGACAATCGGGTCTTAGGGATTTCGGAGCCGGTCTTGAGTACCGTTTCACTCCCCATATCGGACTGTTTGGCGAGTGCGGCTACAATGTCGTCGACGGTCCAAAGAACAACTATCTGCAAACGAACTTCGGTGTGAAGTACGCGTTTTAAGGATCGATCGTCAAAGATCATCAAAAACCGGCCGGAATGTTCCGGCCGGCTTTTTTTTGTGCGGATCGACGGTGTACAACGCCTTGCAAACACATCGGGCAAGAAGGCCATCGCCTGCTTGCCTTCTTTTGTTGCCGGGTTGCGATCGCTGATTTGCCATTGGTCAAGCGATCGGAGTGTTTGTAAGCTGCTCATGTTCTCAGCATGACGGCAAATGTCCCACCTCATCCCCGCCTGGACAATCGCCGGCTGGTCTCCGTCGCTCTGACCCTGGGGATTCTTCTCGCCGCTTTTTTCATTCTCGGCAAAGGCAAGAGTTTCTTCATCCCGTTGGCGATCGCTCTCATTGCTGTTTACCTGGTGGAGATCCTGGCCAGGGCAATTCGCCGGGTTCGAATTGGCAGGGTGCGGCTGACAACCTTTCTTTCGCTCGTTCTAGCGTTTGCAGTGATTTTCGGGCTCGGCTATTGCTTCGTCCTCATATTGGCAAACAACGCCGTCCACGTTGCGAAAGCAGCGCCGCGTTATCAGGCGCATTTCCAGCAACTACAGACAGCTTTATTTGCCAGAGCAGGTGTCGAGGAGCCTCCGGAAATACGCCAGCTGATTCGCACCCTCGATCTCCGAACCGTCTTTACCACTGTCGCCACCGGCGTCGCCGGGCTTTTGGAAAATATCAGCCTGGTGGCCGTTTACGGGTTTTTTATTCTACTCGAGCTTCGCTTTGCCGGCACGAAATTGCGTGCGCTTTTTCCCGATCCCGAGAGACGCACGAAAGCGCTCGCCCTGATGCAACGGATTGACCGCGACATTCATACGTATCTTGGAGTGAAAACGATCGTTAGTTTTACTAGCGCGATCCTGGCTTACGCGCTGATGCGTTTTGTTGGCCTCGACTTTGCCGAGTTCTGGGCTCTGCTGGTGTTTGTCTTGCATTTCATTCCGACCTTTGGGGTAATTGTCGCGGTTTTCCTACCGACCGCTCTTGCTTTAGTCCAATTCGACTATTCTGGACCCGTCCTCATTATCGGCATCGGACTCATCGCCATCGCTCAGGTCATGGGGAGTATCGTCGAGCCCAACATCATGGGAGAAAGTTTGAATCTCAGCCCACTGGCTGTCATCATGGCGTTGATATTCTGGGGGACGCTTTGGGGCATTACCGGCGCTTTTCTCTGTGTTCCTCTGACCGTAATTCTCGTGATTATCCTCTCGAACTTTCGCAGCACTCGCTGGGTCGCGATCCTTCTCTCCAAGACCGGCTCGCTGCAATTCACTTCGGCCGACGAGCAGCGCGCCATTCGCCGGAGCGCTCCCCGGATCAGCACGGTCAATAAAGAGTGATGTTCCCGCGCGACGTGTCATTTGGCCCTGTGAGGCCTGCGACACTGCGCACTTGCGCACCCAGTCCCCGTTGACCGCCGACCATAAACTATCGTCACAGGGCCGTTCTCGAGCCAAGCTCTAGCATGACCCTGCCGATTCGATTTGATCACTGAGTCGCTGGAGTTGATTTCTTACCAGAAATTGGCTGAATAGAGCGCACAGGTCTTTTTACCGAGTTGTATGAAGCTTCAAATGTTCGGCTTTCTTTTCTGGGTGTCGATCGGCTCGCTCTTTGCCGCCGATTTCCGTCTGCAGAGCCCGACCTTGCGAGAAGGTGGTATGGTACCGGTTGAGCATCTTCTGGCAAAGTGCGGCGGCCGCAACCTTTCTCCGGATTTAGCTTGGTCCGGTGCCCCCGCAGGCACAAAATCTTTCGCAGTAACTTTCTTCGATCCAGATGCTCCGGGAGGACACGGCTTTTGGCACTGGGCCATGTTTGATCTGCCTCCGAAGACCGAGCGTCTTCCCGCCGGCGCGGGTGCGAGCACGGCCGCGATACCCGGGGCAAAACAAGCGCGGAACGATTATGGGTCGATCGGCTATGGCGGACCATGCCCCCCCGAAGGATCCACGCATCGCTACATTCTTACCGTTACCGCGCTCAACCTGGAAAATCTTCCAGTATCGCCGCATGCCACCGCTGGAGAGGTGGCCGCTCTGATCTCCAAGCACGCTCTGGGCAAAGCCACGATCACCGTCCGTTATGGACGTTAAGACTGCCACGTTGCGGAAGCCGGTCGCTTCCCACTGGCAGAGTTTTCAAGGCACACTCGAGGATTGCCAGTTGTTCGACGTATTGCAGATGGCTTGCCTGGCCCAGCATACAGGACGGCTTTCTGTGCGACATCAGCGTCGCCGGGGAATGGTTGTTCTCCAAAGCGGCTGTATCGTCGACGCCCAAGCTGGCTATCTGTCGGGCGAAGACGCTCTGGTTGAGATTTTCTGTTGGCGAAACGGCCGATTTCGCTTCACCAAAACCCAGGACTCTGAATCGGGTCGGATAACGATCACTGGCTCTTGGGAACACGCGCTAATGGAAGCCATTCGGAAAAGGGATGAGAAATGGTCTTCCGCCGAGCGACCGCGCCTTGCCAGGGGTTTGGCTCGTTGCCTGAGCCGTGCGGCATCGGAGACGATCCGCCGAGCGAACCGGCGGGCATCGTTTCGCCGACTGGTGGTCGGGCTCGGAATCCCGCTGATCTGCTTCAGTCTTCTTCTGGGCGGTGCGCACCTTTACCTCGCACGAGCGGCGCGGCTGCCCTCGTGGTGGAATAGCTCTTTTCTTGCTCAGAAGGTCAACGGCTTGCCGGGCTGGAAAAAGCGGAAGCCGCTCAGCGTTGCTATCCCGGCTGGCAGCTTCATCGATCAGCGCGGCCACGAAGTGACGTTGCCCAGCTTTGAAATGGACGACGTCGAGGTTCCGATCTGGCAATACCAGGAATTCCTTGATGCGGTTGGTCAGAGTCATGCCTTTGATCATCCCGATCAACCTTCGTCCAAGTCACACAGCAATCCCGAGTGGGTCGAGTACTCCCGAGCCGCCTTCCAATTCAAGACTTTCCACGGCACGAGACTGACTCCAAATCATCCGGCCGCTTATCTCGACTGGTTTGACGCATTCGCTTTTGCTGCGTGGCGCGGTCGTCGGCTTCCCTCGGATGAGGAATGGGAGAAAGCGGCCCAAGGCGCCCAGGACCGCCGACCTGACGATCCTGCCCCAGGCCAGACGCTGCCGTCCTCCGGCGGTACCGCGCAGTTCTTCGGCCCCGAGCCGGTCGGATCGAATTCGAGCGACCGAAGTTCGTTTGGAGTCTATGACCTGGCCGGAAATCTCTCCGAATGGTCTGCCACACTGGATGAGGAAGGTTCGCCCACCGTTCGCGGCAGCAATTTCGAAAAGGCCGGGGGAGACATTACGGAGCGCGTCCTCCACCTTTCACCATTCCATCGGGACGGCCGAATCGGTTTTCGAACGGTAAAATCGACTTCCGGTTCGGCCGGCCAGGCGTTAGGGACAAAGCCGCCGTCGTCGGCCGAAGAAGCAAACCGCAATTAGCGCAAAGCCGACTTGAAAACGTTCGCACATTTCGTTAGGAAAAGACAAAAAAACGCGGTTCCCCGGGTAAGACTAACTGCTAGACATGTCGTTCATTAATTTTGTTACCGGTGAGGTAGAGTTCAAGATCGTCTATTACGGATGCGCCCTCGGTGGAAAGACGAGCAGCCTGGGCTACATCCACGAAAGGGTTGACGCAAGCGACCGCGGCGAGCTGCTTCTATTGCCGACCCGAAACGATCGAACCTTGTTTTTTGATTTCTTACCAGTTGATGGCGGCAGCGTCAAAGGCTTCAAGGTTCGCTTCAAGCTTTGGACCGTACCAGGTCAGGTGATGTACAACGCCACCCGTCAGCTCTTGCTGCGCGGCGCAGACGGGATCGTTTTTGTGGCAGACTCACAGTGGGAACGAATGGAAGCCAATATCGAGAGTTTGCGGAATCTGGAAGAGAATCTCGCCGAACTCAACTCGTCTGTCAGCCAGCTCGCTTGGACGCTCTTCTACAACAAGAGAGATCTGCCAATGGAGACGATTGCATCGGTCGAAGCCTTGGACCTTTTGCTCTTGACCGGGCGTCCACCGGTTTCGCGATTTGCCGGCAGTTGTCTTGATGGTACCAACGTTTTTAACGCGCTGAACGAAGTGAGTCAGCATGTGCTGCGCGACTTCTTAGTCAAAGACGATCTCGAAAATTACGAGGCTTACCGCTAGCAAGGCCGTGTATCAGACCAATTCTCGCTCAGGATTCACTCTCGTAGAGTTGCTGGTCGTTGTCGCAATCGTCGCAACCATGGCGGGCCTGATCAGTTTTGCCGTCGGCCGCACGTTATTGAAACAGAACGAAAAGATATGCCTTGAGAATATGATGACGATCGAAGCCGCCAAGGATGAATATGCGCGTGATCACGTCGGGCAGCCGATCGATCCAACGGAGTTCGCCCGATACTTCAAATTCTCCATCCCACGATGTCCCGACAATCGCCAGGAAGACTACGAAAATCTCTACAATCTCAACGCGCCGGTCGCTTGCCGAATACATCCGAACAATAGCGCCCTGCTCAACTCTGGAAAGTGACCCCTCCGCCGCACGCGACCAGGCAGGCAATCGAGGATAAGCTTCGCTCGATTGCCGGATTTGTCCGGGATCATCCTGTCAGCGATATCTCGCTGTTCGACACCCACATCATGGCTCGCGACGATGGGCAGGTGATTCGACTCTCCGAAGAGGGCGCTCTCTCCAGGGCGGAGATTCAGGCGTTGATCGCTTACCTGGTAGCGCGCAACCCATGTCCGCCCCCGGGGAATTCTTTGGTGGCCCAGGACTTTACATTGGACCTGTTCGGGAAACGGTTTCGGATAAACATCGCCCGGGCGCAGGGCTCGCTTTTTGCCTCTCTGCGGCCTTTACCGGATGTGCCACCAGGAGGTGCTGAGCTTGGCTTGCCGGCCAAACTGATTGGGCATGTCGCCGCTTTGCGGGACGGCTTGATTCTGGTCACCGGGCCCACCGGTTCGGGGAAAACTTCAACTATTGCGGCCTTTGTCGAAGCGATCAACGAAACAAGGCCCGTCAAAATTATTACAATTGAGGATCCGATCGAATTCCAATTCGCCGGCCGAAAGGCGGAGATCATTCAGCGCGAAGTCGGTCGTGATACTGCATCCTACGATGTTGCAACACGAGAAAGCTTGCGCCAGAATCCCGATGTCATTGTCATCGGAGAGATTCGCGATCAGGATACCGCTATCTCCGCCTTGCAAGCCGCGGAAACGGGCCACCTGGTGATTGGCAGTCTGCATACCACCAGCGTGGTGGAAACCATCTCCCGCTATCTTCTGCTTGGTCCATCCGAGCGAACGAACGAAACGCGTTATATCCTGGCCCGCACGCTTCGTGTTTTGATCAATCAGCGCCTTCTCAAGAAGCGCGGTGGCGGTCGTCTCGCCGTTCGTGAGATCTGTTTGCACGCCCCAAAAGTGGAAGCGGTGATTTTGAAAGGCAACGAGCAGGAGTTAATCAGCCATATGTTGGCCGGGCGGGATGCCGGCATGATCGATTTCCAGAGTGCCCTCAAGGCGGTCCAACACCTGGTCGATCCGGCAGAATACCAGTTTTATCTGAACCGCTGAGCCTGCGTCGCTCAGAAATCCCTAGAGGATTCTGAGCGACGCAGGCTGTAACAGAAGTGATGTCCAACCAGTAGAACCTATACGAGCCGTCCTTCGCGCTTCTGACGCAAAACCCTTCCGATTTGCTCCAGGGGCAGACAATTCACCACATCGTCACGGGTCAGCCAGCCTTTCCGGGCGATCTGGACGCCGAACCCCAGATCCTCTAGCCGCCCGGTTGAGTGAGCGTCCGGATTAATCACGCACTTCACTCCCTGCCTTTTGGCGAGCGGCCAATAACGCCAGTCTAACTCAAGACGCCGCGGGTTCGCGTTAAGTTCTATCAAGGTTCCGGTTCGAGCGGCGGCGGTGATTACCGCCGGAATATCCAGCGCGTATGGTTCGCGAGATAGCAGCATCCGGCCGGTCAGATGTCCCAACATCGTCAGAAAAGGGTTCTCGATCGCGCGGATCACTCGCTCAGTCATTTCCTTCTCGGAAAGGGTAAACGAAGCGTGGACGCTGCCAACGACGTAGTCCAGTTGCGCCAGGATTTCGTCGGAGAAATCGAGGCTGCCGTCGCGAAGGATGTCGCATTCCACCCCGGCAAAAATCCGGAATTCATCCCCATACCGCTGGTTCAATTCCTTAATCCGGCCGACCTGGTCCAGCAGACGTTTTTCATCAAGTCCGTATGCTTGAACCGAGCTTTTGCTGTGATCGGCGATGCCAAAGTAACTCAGGCCAAGTTCCCGAGCCGCGTCCGCCATTTCCAGCAGCGAATTGCGACCGTCGGATTCCGTTGTGTGACAATGAAATGTTCCTCGCAGATTCGACCATTCGATCAGCTGGGGAAGCGCGCCCAACTCAGCCGCTTCGATTTCGCCGCTGAATTCCCGTATTTCCGGCGGGATAAACGCGAGCCCGAGCGCCTGGTACAGTTCCGCTTCGGTGTCGATCGCGGGGATTTCTTTCACCACGCGTTTCGTGTTGGGATCCGCGCCAAGCCGGTATTCGTTCAAAGTCCAGCCGTTGAGCAGGGCTCGCCCGCGGAGCGCGACATTGTGCTCTTTGCTGCCGGTAAAATATCCAAGCGCAAACGGAAACTGCTGATTAGTGACTACTCGCAAATCCGCCTGTATCCCAGAGCGCAGGAGCACACTTACTTTGGTGTCCCCTTGGGCCAGAATTCGTTCGATCGCGGGATAGGCCAGGAAATGAGTCAGGATCTTTTCCGGAGCTTTCGTCGCAACAAGAAAATCAAGGTCGCCAATGATCTCCTTGCTCCGGCGGAGACTTCCCGCCACGCTGATTTGCGATACATCCGGATGATCGCGAAAATGCTCGAGCAGCTGGTCTGACCAGTTGACTGCATCCGAAAGTAGAAAGCGTCCGGCGTGCTGCCGGCGGCGCTCAATCGAGCGGAGAAGGTTGTCGGCGGTTTTCTCCCCAAACCCGGTCAACCCTGCAACAGTCCCGTCTCTGCATGCCTTCTCGAGCTGTTCGATCGTGGCGATGTGGAGACTGTCGTAAAGGGCTTTGACTTTTTTCCCTCCAAGCCCTTGCAGCTCAAATAGTTCGAAAATGGTTGCCGGGAGCGTGGCGCGCAACTCCTCGAAGTAAGCCAGGCGGCCGGTCTGGACGAACTCGGAAATCTTTGCCGCGATCGCGTCCCCAATTCCGACCAGTTCCTTCAGCCGCTTGTTCTCGACAGCTTCGAGCAGATTCCCGGAGAATGATTCGATCGCCCGCGCCGCGTTGGTGTACGCTCGAATTTTGAAGGCGTTTTCCCCTTTGATCTCGAGCAGGCGCGCGATGGTTTCCAACAAATCGGCTGTTTCAGATTTTGTGACTGTTGGCATGACTTTCAGGTGCGCGGCAGTCCGATAACGACGGTGCCGGGTTTTACCCGATGACGGGCAAACCAGCCTTCGTTCGCTTCCAAGGCAAAGGCTACCTCGTCCGATCGGCTCTGGATGTTGGTCTCGTCGAATGGTTTCATCGAACGAATCTCCATTATTTTGCCGGTCTGATCGATGAAAGCGATTGAAAGGGGAATCCTCGTGTTGTGCATCCAGAACTGAGCCTGCCTCGGCGGCTTAAGTTCAAAAATCATGCCGTGATCTTCCGGCAAGGAATCGCGGAACATCAGGCCGGTTGCTTCCTTCTCCGGCGTGTCGGCCACTTCCGCGATGATGGCTTCCGATCCTACCTGAAGCCGAGCGGTTTTCAACCCAAACGCGTTCGTTTCTGGCTTTTCGCCACAGCCAGCGGCGAGGAGGAAGAGCGGTACCGACAGGCAAACCGCCCTGATTGCTCTCGGGAAGATCGGCCTCATGCAACAGAGTTTTCTTCCGAGGCGGCAAACCGCGTTGCTTGGACAATCTGCTCTCTCAGCATTAGAGCCTCTTGAAGCGCTATCTCCGCAGTCGGCGCGAGCACGCAGAAGTGGCCCATTTTCCGCCCCGGTCGTCCTTCGGATTTGCCATACAAATGGAATTTCGTCTCCGGGTGATTGAGAATCGGAGTCCAATCAGGCGCCTGACCGTTCCGCCACAAATCGCCGAGGAGGTTCACCATGACAACCGGCCGCAAAAGATCGGTCGAACCAAACCTTAAACCGCAAACCGCTCTCAGCTGTTGTTCAAACTGGCTGGTGATGCAAGCGTCGAAACTGTAGTGACCCGAATTATGGGGCCTCGGCGCAAGCTCATTTACGAAAAGTTTCCCGTCCGGCAGCAGAAAAAACTCAACTGCGAGAACGCCAACAATCTCCAGATCGGCCGCGATCCCTTCGGCGATCTGCTGAGCTTCTCTTTTCACCGACGGCGAAAGCCTGGCAGGAACGATGGTATGGTCAAGGATGTGATTCGCGTGGACATTTTCGGCCACGGGAAATGAATTGACGGCGCCATCCAGTCCTCGAGCGCAGATCACCGATAGTTCCGTCGTACTTTCCAGCCAGCTCTCGAGAACGCCGATCGCTCCCTCGAAGCGTGCGAAATCAAAGGGTTCGCCCTTCTGGACACGGATCTGCCCTTTTCCGTCATAGCCAAAAAACGCAGTCTTCAGGACGGCGTTAGAGCCAAGCTTCTGCCTGGCCAGGTCCAGCTCGTGTTGGCTAGCCACCACCTCAAACGGAACGACGGGATAACCCCGGTCGCGCAGAAAGTTTTTCTCCTTTTGCCGGTTTTGGCAGATCGACAGCACCTCCGCGCGGGGATGCACCGGCTTCGACTCCGCGATCCGCGTCACCACTTCCGTCGGGATATTTTCAAACTCGAAGGTGACGACGTCGACTGATTGAGCGAACTCGGCGATCCGACCGTCGTCGGAAAATGATCCGGTGAATTCCCGATCCGAGATTTGCCCGGCCGGGCTGTCCGACCTGGATTCGTAGGTGTGCACGCGATAACCCATCCGGCGAGCGGCGATGGCAAACATCCGTCCCAGCTGGCCGCCGCCCAGCAGGCCGATAATTGAGCCCGGCGGGATCACCTGTTGCATAGCCTGCACTCTGGAGAAAACTCGCATCTCTGCACGGATTTTTTCGATCTTTCCTCGGCGCTGCCGCTCGATACATTGCGCTGAATGTTTGCCGAATGGGAGATCAAGCCTCGCGGGCGCAAATGCACACGGACCAGCCATCCGTTTCGTGACGGCGAACCGATCTATACACTCCTGTTCCAAGAGGGTGCCGGTTTTCGCCGCGAAGACATTTCCGAGGCAGCCTGGGCGAATCTACCGGCAAAACCCGCGCCTTTCTCTTTTTGGCGCTCAGCTTATAAGGAACCCGAGCCGCCCGCTCCGGAGGCTCTGCCGAAAGAGACTGGGGAAAACTTGCTGCGCCGTTTGCTTCGAGAAGATCGGCCCGAAGACACTAGTACGCGCTATATCCTTGCTCTTATGCTGGAGAGAAAAAAAGTGCTGCGCCAAGTGGATACTCGAGCTTTGGAGGTCGGACGCCTTTTGGTTTACGAGCATGCCAAGACCGGCGAAGTTTTTCTTATTGCCGAACCGCAACTGCAGCTGTCCGAGCTCGAGAAGATTCAAAGCCAGATTTACACTCGTCTGGCAGCGGGCTGAGAATAAGTAATCGGTGCGGAATGACCCTGTCCACCTCACCCGCACTGCCAGTCTTGGACCGCGCTTCGCGCGGATCTTAAACGCGGCGAAAAGTCGCGCGCACTCCAAGACGCTCTTGCCCGAGCCATGAGTCAACGTAAAGTAAGGCCCGCATGTTACCCTGGTTGGCCAACGGCAAGTGTACCCTATATCTGGCGCCGATGGCCGGGGTAACTGACTCGGTCTTCCGACGCCTGTGCAAACAACAGGGTGCGGATGTCCTCGTCACCGAATTTGTGTCCGCCGAGGGAATTCTCCGACGCAACCAGCGAACCCGGGAAATGATTCGCTTTGTCGGTGTGGAAAGGCCGATCGGCGTCCAACTCTTTGGCGCCGAGCCCGATCGAATGGCAGAAGCCGCCCGCGCGGTCCTCGATTGGACGCAGCCGGATTTTATCGACCTGAACTTCGGATGCCCGGTGAACAAGGTCGTTTGCCGGCACGGCGGCGCTGCGCTTCTCCGAGATTGCCCGCTTTTGGAGAAGGTAGCAGAAGCGGTAGTGAAGGCTGCCACCCCTGCACCCGTAACCGCAAAAATACGACTCGGGTGGAACAGCGACTCGATCAACGCCGTGACGACTGCGCGCATTCTCGAGCAAGCAGGCATTCGGGCGATTGCGGTACATGGCCGGACAAAAGAGCAGGCTTACGGCGGTGAAGCTGACTGGAATCGAATTGCCCAGGTAGCCGCGGCCGTCCAAATCCCAATCATCGGAAACGGCGACATCCGGTCCGCACGAGACGCCGGAGACCGTCTGGCCAGCTCAGAGGTGGCCGGTCTCATGATCGGGAGAGCCGCGATGACCTCGCCGTGGCTTTTTCGTCAAGTCAAAGCATTTCTAACGAATGAGGAGATTTTGCCCGGCCCTGACCTGGAAGACCGATGGCGGCACATCAGGATGCATTGCCATCTGGCAGTTGCCGAAAGCGACGACGAAAGGTCGATGATGACCTCGCTGCGAGGGCGCCTGATGGCCTACTCCAAAGGGATGCCGGAAAGCCGGTTGCTCCGCTCTGAACTCCAAAAAGTCGTTGCGCTTTCAGAGTTGGACCTGATCGCTGAACGTCATCTCGCGTGGGTGCAGGAAACAAATGAGCCGGGGCTTGTCGTAGGCCAAATACCTGCTGTTTGGCAACCTGGTTTGAGCCTGTGCAGCTAGTTGGAAGGGTTTTGCGCACGGTGAATACCGTGGCCGCAACAAACAAACCCGATGCCAAGCCACACCATACCCCGAGAGCGCCAAAACCCATGATGAACCCGCCGAGATAGGCAAGCGGTATTGCGACTCCCCAATAGCCGCCCGAAATCCACATCGGGATGCGGACATCAGCCATTCCACGGAGCGCGCCCGCCGCTGTTACCTGGACCCCGTCTGCTAGTTGAAACACTCCAGCGACCAGGACAAGCAAGCTCGCAATGGTGATAACTTCATGATCGGTCGAAAACAACTGCGGGATTTGCTGATTCCATAACCCAAATACAACGGCAGAGCAACCCATCACCCCGGCCGCGGCTGCCAACCCACCACAACCGATGGTTCGCATTAACGGCTGCTGGCCGGCACCGAGCGCGTGGCCGATGCGGATAGTCACCGCTTGGGAAATCCCGAGCGGAAACATGAAGGTCGTCGCGGCGCAGATGATGGCGATCTGATGAGCGGCCAGGGCGCCCGGGCCGATCCAGCCCACCATTACGGCACTGAAACTGAAAGCCGCCACCTCTGCCAGGTATTGCAATCCGACTGGTATCCCCATGGTCAAGAGGGCTTGTAACAGCCGCCCGTCGAGGAGTCCCGGAGACAAGTGGCTGACGCGGATACCGGCAATCCGGAGCGCATAGAAAAGCGTCCCGAACATCGCAAATGACCGCGACAAAAGAGTCGCGTAAGCGGATCCGGGAAGTCCCAGTTTCGGCGCCCCTAGTAAACCAAAGAACAGGGCGACATTCAGGGCAAAATTCAAAATCGCGGCTGTATAACCAAGGCCGGGGACTAAGGACCACGCAACGATGATCAGAAAAGGGCGACCCGCCTCCAACACCGCCTTCGGCTGAGCAAGCACCGGGAGAAAGGGAAAAGAAACACAAACCAGCAGAGCCAGGGCACTTCCCAGACCAAGAGAAAGCCAGAGTGAGGTTCCCAAGAGGTTCCTTCTCTGTTCGACCAATCCAGCCCCGTGGGCTTGTGCACCAATGATCGAGATTGAGGCGAGGATGCCGAGGCCAAAGAAAAGCATGCTGACAACGGAATTGGCAAAAGCAATCGCTGCGAGCGCCGTTACTCCCAGGCGCCCGACCACCAATGTATCGGTCAGCGCCATCAACATTTGGCCGGTCTGTCCGATCATCATCGGAACGGCTAGCTGAACAGTTTTGGATAACTCGGCCAGAAGGAGCGAAACTGCGACACAGGGCGGTTACGGTGGCACACGTTGCCCGCCTGTCAGCGCGGTTTCACGTTAAGGCACCGGCTTCGCCCATTTGCTTTTGGGCCAACGGGATTCCATATTTCGCGCGTGATTGCCGGCACAAACGTGAAGTATAAGATTGGCAACGAGCGGCTTGTTAAGGTGACCGAGCGCGCCGCAGCAAAGGTCAGGCAACTTCTGCAGCGACAAGGAAGACCGGCGGGAGCTTTGCGCGTCGCGGTGATCGGTGGCGGTTGTTCCGGACTCCAGTACAAGATGGACTTGGTCGACGGCCCCGCCAATCGGGATATCCTGGTCGAATCAAATTGTGTCCGCGTCGTGGTGGATCCGAAGAGCGCGCTTTTTGTCAGCGGCTCCATGTTGGATTTTAGTGACGACCTCCAGAAAGGAGGATTCAAGGTTACGAATCCCAATGCAGTCGCGCATTGCTCGTGCGGAGAGAGCTTTTCTGCATGACGGATTACTTCGCTCTACTCGGAATGCCTCGCCGTGCGGTGCTCGACGATGATTTCTTGAAGGAAGCTTTTGTTCGCCGGAGTGAGAAACTCCATCGAGAAACGGACACAACGGCTGAGCTGCAACTTCTCAACGAGGCTTTTCGGATTCTCCAGAATCCGAGCAGCCGCATCCGGCATCTCCTGGAACTCAAGGACGGTCCTCCCATCTCAACGGAGGCCAACTCTGAGGTCGCGCAGCTTTTCGGCCAGGTGATGCGAGCGATCGAAGAGTTCGATCGACGATTTGATTCGGCTGCTTCAGAAAATTCACCCGTGCTTCGCGCGATGCATATCAACGACTTAACCGCGGCTGAGGACGGTCTCGAGGCCATTAGGATTTCTGTCGAAAAGCAGGAACGGCGGTTACATGACGAACTCAACGGCATAGACCGTGACTGGTTGGCGCATGGCGAGAAACAGCAGCGACGCCTGGCTCAAATCGCCGCCGAGTTGAGCTTCCTCCAAAGGTGGTCCGGCCAAATCCGGGAGCGAACCCTGCGCTTCGAAGAGTTGGTCTAGATATCGTTAACGCGGGACACAAATCATGAGCGAGATTGTTGGCATCGACCTGGGAACCACGAACTCGCTTATCGGCGTGATGGATTCGGGTTTTCCGGTACTTCTGGCGGACGAGAACGGCTCGAGACTGACCCCCTCGGTCGTCTATCTCGATCAGCACGGGAAGTGGGTCATTGGCGCAATGGCTGATCGGATGCGGGTTCTGCACCCAGACCGGACGATTTATTCGATCAAACGCTTGATGGGACGGCGCCCTGGCGAGTCCGACAAGGAGGAATTTAGTTATCGCGTTCGTTCCGCCGACGGCCAGTTCCAAATCGAGATCGGAGATCGCGTTTTTCGCCCCGAGCAACTATCGAGCCTGATTCTCTCCAAGCTAAAGCAGGACGCTGCGCGAGCGCTTGGACACGAGGTCGAACGAGCGGTGATTACCGTTCCAGCGTATTTCAATGAACTCCAACGGCAAGCAACAAAGCGAGCGGGGGAACTGGCGGGGCTGGCGGTTGAAAGGATCATCAACGAACCCACGGCGGCCGCGCTCGCTTACGGTCTGGAGCGTCTCGCCGACCGCTCTCACATCGCAGTCTACGATTTCGGGGGCGGTACCTTTGACATCTCGCTCCTGGAACTCAATGAGGGGGCTTTTCGAGTTCGCTCAACGAACGGGAACACGCGCCTCGGCGGCGATGATATTGATCGCGAACTGATCCGCTTGCTGAAAGAGCGGGTCATCGCCCGCTACCCCGAGCTTCGGCATGATCTTGAGCAGCCCCAATCGCTTGCCCGGCTGCGTGAAATTGCGCACGAAGCCAAAATCAGGCTCTCCACCGAAGAGGCTGTTCTGGTTGAAATCCCCTTTTTGGCCTCGGCACAGAGTTTTTCTTATACGCTTACCCGCCAGGAACTTGAAGCAATCGCGCGACCGTTGATTCGCCGAACAAGATCGCATTGTTTGCGCTCGCTTGAAGACGCAAAGCTCGCGCCGCACCAGATCGACGAAGTGATTCTGGTGGGCGGTGTCACGCGCATGCCGCTGGTTCGCCAGTTCGTCGCCGAAATTTTCCAGCGCCTGCCCAATGTGAGCCAAAACCCGGACGAAGCGGTCGCCTTGGGCGCGACCATTCAAGCTGGGATCCTCTCGGGCGAGGTGCAAAATATTGTTTTGCTCGACGTTACTCCCCTCTCCCTCGGGATCGAGACTTTTGGAGGTCTGATGAATGTAATTATTCCGCGCAACTCGACAATTCCGTGCAAGGCCGGTGAGATGTTTACTAACGCCGTCGCCAACCAAACGTCAATGGCGGTAAGAATTCTGCAGGGAGAGCGCGAGCTGGCCAAGGACAATTGGGAACTGGGCAGCATCAACCTGAATTTCGATCCGGTACCAAAAGGAGTAGCTCGGGTCGGCGTTCAATTCGCGATTGACGCCAACGGCATGCTGAAAGTTCTGGCCCGCGACACCGGAAGCGGGAAAGAGGAGGCTTTAGAACTAAGCAGCGCGGTGGATGTGTCCGATGAAGCCGTGGAAATGATGATTGCCGAATCGCTTGATCATGCGTTCGATGATATGAGCGAGCGAGTTTGGACAGAAACGTTTCTGAAGAGCAATGAACTGGTTCCGGCGGTTCGCAGCGCTTTGACCATGATTGGCGACCAGATTTCGAAGGCCGAACGTGCGCACATCCAGGAATTGTTAGAGAAAGTTGAGGCGGCCCAGCAAGGTCATAGCGTTACCGAGCTGAAGAAAGCGAACGCTGCGTTGGACGAAGGAACCCAACGTCTCGCTACGCTCCTGATCGAAAGAGCGATGGCGGAAGCTGCTCGTCGAAAGAGCAAGTCTTAATGAATTAGTTAGAGCGCGTTTCACAAGGTGTCGGCTATCCTACCCTCCGAATTTTTCCTCGTTCGCGGTCAATCCGCAACTGGAGTCCGGCCCGCCATTGGGCGAGCAGGTAATTTTCCGCGCGTGTTGCCGACAGTTGACTTTGATCTAAGCTCCTGTCGACGTCTGTCGGCTCGGGGGGGATAATAATTGCAACCGCAAGTCCAATGTGCGTTAATCTTTGCTGCTACTTGGGCCTCCTGGACTACTTTGTCCCAGGATTTGTAGGCGCATCATCATCCTTCCTCGTTTTGGATCGATGGCGCCATTTCCGGAACTGTTGCCCGTCTGAAGAAGAAGTTGTGCCTTGGCCCCAATTGACTGCGAAATCGCCGGTTTCAGGGTATCGGGCAGATTCTTGTCGTGCATCTCCCACCTGGGCGGCAAATCCCAGCGAATGTCTCCGCAGGAGCTGCGCTGCCCGTTTCCCATCGCCACGTTCGAGCGCCTCGAGGATCGGTTCATGCAGTTTGGCGATTTCCACCATGTCAAATTCCTTGGATGCCAGGAAGATCCGGGTACGAATCTCGAAACCGAGTCCATCCCAGGCTCGGAGAAGAAAGGCATTTTGCGCGCCTTCAACGATTAGCCGATGAAACGGAATATCGTGTTGGACGTAAGCTTCTATCTCCCCGGACCGTGCTGCGGCCAGCATCGCTAAATATCGTTTCCGAAGCGCTTGGGTGTTTCCCTTAAAGCTGCGGCCTCCTTTTTCAGCCGCGTAAGACTCCAAAAGGGCTCTTAGCTCGTAGGCTTCCACCAAATCCTTTGGCGTGACTTGCCGAACGCGAACGCCTTTGTAGGCTTCCGATTCGACGATCCTCAGACTCTCCAACTCCCGCAGCGCCTCACGCACGGGGATAGGGCTGGTATTGAGCTCCTTAGCTAAGGCCACTTCTCGCAAGCGTTGGCCTGGGGTGTACCGACCCCTCAGAATCCGCTCGAGAATCTGCTGTTTCACTTGGTCTTTAAGGGATCGTCTTTGGACGGGCATACTTTTTATTAACAATATTCTATGGAATTGCTTTAAAGCAAGCGTAGCGGAGAGCATCCGGCGGGACGACGTTTGCGCGATTGGGCCACCGGAAGGTCTGAGGCAGCGAACTTTTTCCGACTGAGCAACTAGCTGGTCAATCATTTTCTAGCGCGGACCGAAAAAAAGGTTGACGAATAAAGGTATCTATATACTATAGAATAATGAGCCACATCCAGGACCCGAAAAAGATCGTCGTCTTCGGCGCCACCGGCACCATAGGTAAAGCGGTCGTCGCCGCGCTTTCGCCCAAATACGAAGTCCTCCAGGTCGGCAATCGTCAGGGCGAGCTCAAAGCCGACCTCGCCAACGCGGACTCCATAAGAAACGTCTTCAAGGCCATCGGCAAGGTGGACGGCATTGTCGGTACTGCAGGTGCAGCCAGATTCGCACCGCTGGAAAAACTAAGTGACGAGGATTTCCGCTTCAGTCTCGCCAATAAGTTGATGGGCCAGGTCAACCTCGCGAGGATTGGCATCGATTACCTCAATGATAAAGGCTCGATCACGCTCACCAGCGGCATCCTCTCGCACAAGCCCATGGTAGGTAGTGCGGCCATCAGCCTGGTAAACGCGGGATTGGAGGGTTTTGCGCGCGCCGCCGCGCTCGAAGTCCCGCGGCGCATTCGTGTTAACGTGGTCTCGCCGCCCTGGGTAACGGAAACCCTGAAAACGCTCAACATGGACCCGAGCCTTGGCAAACCCGCGGTCGAGGTGGCGCAGGGCTACCTAAAGAGCATCGAGGGCCAACAAAGCGGCGAGGTCATCGAAGTTTAGTCGCCCTCAGAGCGGCACGCGCGGACATCAATCCAGCGCCATCGCGAATCGAGTATAACTCACGCACAACTAACCGAATCAAACTATGAACACTAGCGAGTCCGCCCACCCCGAAGCATTGTGATCGGAAATCCCCCAGCGGCGATCAGCCTTGCCACAGCCTCTTCATGCAATGGCGCGGATACGGCGGCGCCCAGATCATGTCACCACAAGCGATTTCCAATCCGCCATGTCCGAAGACCACCACCGTCCGGCACTCCGCCTAGCTTTGCACAAATATCCTAGCCTCAAACGACTCTCATGAATTGGCGTTGCGAGAAAGCGCTGCGACTTTCAGTTTTGTGGACAGTTCCCGAAGCTCAAGCGTAAAATAGACGCGTTGCAGACATTGATGATTGATCATGACTGCACAACAGCTAAATCAACTACCGGATAGCTCACGAGCTATTTTAGAGGCGGCAGCTCTTTTGGATCAGCCTTTCTTTGTCTCGCTGCTGATCGACCTCGGATTCTCGGCGGAGGCGCTAGATCCTTTGTTTGATAACGGTATTTTCAGCGAACCGTCCCCTACCCAAGCAGAATTTACGGATTCCGAACTTCGCAACGAGCTTCTTGGCCGGGTGCCATGGTCAAAAAAACGACGTTTCTGTGAGCAAGTTGGAGAATTGCTTAGGCATCGCCGGGATTCTCTTGACGAAGCAGCCGATTTCTTTTGCCGCGCCCACCGTTATGGAGACGCTCGCGTTTGTCGCATGCAGGCGGCCGAAGAAGCCTGCCATAACGGCCAGTATACCAAGGCTTTTCGGCTTTTGCAGCAAGCCCTCGAGATCTGGCCCTCTGGCGAGGACGTCGACAGACGAAGTCATGCTCTTAAAGAGATGGCACGCTGTGCCCGTCATGCGCGTGAGTTCAGCGCCGCACGACTTGCCTGGGAGGAGATACTGGCGACTTGTCTGGCGACTGGATCGATAGAAGGCGAGGTTGAAGCGCACAACCAAATTGCCGAATTCAGCCAACTGCTTGGGGATCACACCGCAGCCGTCAGTTCTCTAAGAAAGGCTGCAGAACTCAGGCAGCAGACAGGCCCGGCTCTCCAAGCTGCACGTCAGTGTTCGCAGTTGCGAGCTATTTGACTTATCGCTTTCGAGTTTTTCGGGAGGGGCTCGCCTCTCTGGCGCTTGCACGCCAGGCGGCAGAAGAGGCCGAACACGTCGGGCTTCTTTCTGAAAATACTCGCCCTCGAAGGATGGATCTTGGCCATGATGGGCAAGCATGATGAAGCGCGTGCGCGAGTCGATTCTTCTTTGCAATTGGCTTTGGATAATAATTTTCCTATGCAGGCGGCCATAGCGTATCGCGTGCTGGGGGATCTTCGGGAATTCAGGGCTGACTACGATGGGGCTCGCGACGCGCAATTGCACGCGATCTCCTTCTCTGGACGACACGGGGGGCATAAGTGAGCAACACATGTGTCTTGGCTGTCTGGGTTATGTGCTGTTCCGTGCGGGTCAATGGAAGCGAGCCGTCGAAAATGCGCGCAAGGTGCTGGTAAACGAGGATGCTGGCCCGGTTGCTCGTGCTTTGGTGGCCGTCGTGCCCGCGATGATCGGCGTACTCCGCGGCGAGCGTCGGCGAGGGTACTCGCGACTGACCGAAGCGCTCTTTCAGCTGCGCGCTAGTAACTTCCTGATACTCGAATTTTGTCCACTTTGGGTACGCGGTGTAATGGCCGATCTTGAAGGCAACTATCCTCTGGCGGCTGAGCAATACGGAGAGCTTTTGAGCCTCTGGCATGGAACCGAGGACAGGATGTTCGCTGTTCCGGGCGTTGTTTCAGCCGCGGGATTTTGTGCCGACCAGCGAGACGGTAAGAATCTGGCGGCCTGCGGCGAAATTCTTAGTGTTATAGCGCAAGAAAATAGGAACGAGGAAACCAGCGCCGCGAGTCAAGCAGTATTTGCAGAGACCGCGTGGTGCCATGGCGACCTGACGAACGCAGTCACTCTTATGCGCGAAGCCGTTGAAGGGTATGACCGGGTTGGAACGGCCTTGGAGATGGCCTTTTTACGTCGTCGTTTAGCACTGCTGCTAGCGGCCCGAGGTCAACCACGTGAAGCCGAAGAGAAACGTCGTGAGGCGGCAGAGCTAGCGCGCCGGCTCGGGCTTCGACCGTTTCTAGATTCCTTACAACGCGATAGGATCAAAGCTGCTTCTGTTATCGCTGAAGATGTGACTCCCGAGCGGGAGGCGCAACGGGCCTTACGCCCCGGCAGCATTCTATTCTCGCTCTTATCGCAAAGGGTCTGACCAATAAAGAGATCGCCTCTCACCTTAACCTAAGTCCTCGAACGGTCGAATCACTGTATTCGCACCGCAGTCTGCTGCCGCGGTTGTGGAGTTACTTCGACGGGTCGCTACTTCGACCGTCGCTTGTCGAACCCGTCTTTCTTGAGAATGGTGGGAATCGTCGTCATCTCCTCCGCTTAGCAGCACTACACTCGCGACTTTATAATGTCGAAGCTTTCGATGCGATCCTGGCTAACTCAATACCAGACGGCCGCGGCCGGCGTCGTAGGTGAAGAGTCCTTGTTCGGGAACTCTGTCGTTCAAAGCCCAATCCAGGCAGGCTTGATTCAATTGGCGGTCAACCTCCTGCCGGAGCAAGCGCGCGCCTTGCCCTCGATTGTATCCCGCACGCAAAAGGAAAGCCATGACCGGTCCTCGATCAATCGTCAGGGGTCGCTCAAAATAATTTTCCAAAACCAAAAGCTTCGCGGCGATCAGGACTTCCAGAATGCGTTTTTGTGTTTCCAAGTCCAGTGGTCGAAACACGATTCGCTCCGTGATCCGGGCAAAGAGCTCCGGCCGGAGGAACTGACTGGCGATATCCAGCGCCACGCGTTCCATCGTGGTGTACGGCGCGCTTTCCATTTTCGCGAGATCACCGCTTCCCAGGTTACTGGTCAGCACAACGTAGAACTGGCTGAGGGCCAGCCCTTTTCCCTCCAGGGTAGTAAGCTGACCTTCTTCCAGCAGAGACAGAAAGACGTCGATCGCCCGGTGATTGGCCTTCTCGATCTCATCGAACAGAATCGTGGTTCCGGAAGGATTACGCCGAATCGCGGCCTCCGTTCTCTCGATAAACTCAGGAAAGCGGGATTGAGCCGCATATTCGTTCATGAAAAGAATCTCTAGCGGAACACCGGCGCCGAACAGGTATTCGGTGAATCGTTTTGCCGATTCGGTCTTTCCTACTCCCGTTGGTCCGAGGAAAAGAAAGCTGCTCTTCGGCCGATTGGTTCCTTCGTTTAATCCAAGCTCAGACGCTTGCAAAGCCCGGGCGATTCGCGCCATGGCGTTTGCCTGACCCAAAATCTGGCTGTCCAGATATTCCTGCAACTGGCCAAGATAGCGCTTCCACGAGAGATCCGGATCGACTTCTCCTTTCTTGTCAACCTGGCTGTCAGATCGAGAAAGAGCGCCCTCGTTCATTGTGGACCGCGGACGGTGACAGAACCTTCGGGCGACGTTCCGGCTCCGGAATCGGTAGCACCGTCGGCGCCGTTGCCGTTGTCGCCTTCTAAACGCTTGACTCGCTCATTCAGCAGAGAAACAATAGTAGCGAGTTTTTGCTGCGTCTCGGCGGTCTGCTTGGCTAGTCCAGCCACTTGATCGGCCAGTTTCTCCTGATTTCGCCTTTCTGCTTCGATCGCCTTTGCCGATTCGTCTGCTGCGTGACGGGCCTGTACGATTTGCTGAGCCGCTTCGCCAGGCAGCGGCTCGGGTGCATACTCCGGCCTTTTCAGGCCGACGATCGGACCCAGCAAAACTTCCGGACGGGCGGCCTGCGGCGAGCGAGTTACCCAGGAGGGTTGTTGCTCGAGACGGTAGATGGCATGCCGTTCATGCATAATGGTGGAATCCGCCGGGTCAACGTAGCGATTGACACCGTAGACCTTCACAACGCCATTTTGACGAATGCTCCCGCCCGGGGTTCTCCCGCGCTGGTCTCCCGGATCGGGCGCCGGAGTTCCGGGATCGGACGAGGCTGTCCGCTCTGCGATTTCCTTATCGACACGCTGCGGAGCCAACCAGGTGGTCCTCGTCGTCGCGGTGTGACAAGCGGCTACGGCGCAAACGAGTGCACCAATAATACCAGTATCAGTATACTTTCTCAATTTGTGTTATGATTTGTTGCCTCCAATGCCGGAAGCAGAGGTTTTGCTAATTCCGTCGGATCTACCGGAAGGGCGCGGCGGACCTCTTCGCGCAGTTTTTTCTTCTGAAAATCCGCTTCATCCCGAGCGACGCGCTCATCGTCGGCTGCTACCTTGGCGCGATCCAGATCGATCGCTTCCATGCAGTAAAGATAGAATTGTTTTCCGGCTGGGACCCGGATAAAGAAACCGTCTCGCTCGATCGAAGAAGCAATCTGCGACGCATAACGATCGAGCACTGCCTGGGTGCCTCCGGCAGCCGGATTCACCACGCCGTTCTGTAACGCGCTCAAACCGAGCGAATTACCGTTGGTGTACACGCGGTTGCCGAGAATTCCGGAGGCATTGCTGGAGAACGCTCCAGCAATACCATTCATCAAAGATGCCGCATACAATTTGACGACGTCACTATTCGCCGTTCGAATCACGTCACCGCGCAGTCCGGCGCTGCCGTCCGTGATGCCGTAACTATCAACCTGATCGTCGTGTTCCATGTCGAGCACAATGGCCCGCACGACAAGTTCACGGCCCAGCCCACTGGGCTCGTTCAGCACAAACGTAAACTCGCCGTTACCGGCGATCCGCTCCCGGACAGTGTCTACGCTGGCCAGCCCGTGGATCTCGGAGTTTGCTCGAATAATGACCTTTCCGTTCCACCAGACATCCTCGCTGACCAAGCCGATAATCGGCGTCGTGAGATTACTGGAATCGACGGTATTCACTAGCTGGCACTTCACCATTCGAAACGCCGGCGCATAGTCGCCTTTCGGAGCGCGCTCCGACGCAGGGGTTGGCTGAGGGTCGGCCGCCAGAATGGTGAGTGATGCAAGGGACGGATCCGAGTGTGTTGGATCTTCGGAGGCGGATCTGAAGCGAGCAGCAACAGACCGGCGTCGAGAGTTTTTCGCGGGTCTAGGCCGCTCCGGGAGCACCGGATTGAAGTTTCTTAACGAAGAGGTCATTGAGTCGGTGATCTTACCAGCATCGCGCATGACCTCTTCTTGGCGCCGATTCAGCCGGCGAGCTCCCCCGCGCTGCATCAGCGTGTAGGCAAATACTCCACCTAACAACAGGGCGGCTGCCGCACCCAACAAGAGTGTCCGTTGGTTAATCATGCTGAGCTACAGTTTGCCCCTTGCCGGTTACTCGGTGAGCGCCTTTGCGACGCGTTGGAGTAGCCGTCGGCGTCGCTTTGGCTGTCGGATCGCTCTGGCGCGTTTGCTCCGGTGTCACCGATCCCTCCGGCATGCTGTCCGGAGGCTCCTGCCATTCGGCCGAAATCTTTCGCTGCGGATCCATCTCGCCAGTCACCTGGCGGAATATCACATCGAATTTATTCGTCACGGCCAAATCGTTTCGGTTACCGTTGGCCGATCCGGTAACTACAAAATAAGCAGTTTGCGATTTGCCGGCAGGTACCAGGCCGCCCGCATCCGAGACAGTCTGCGCGTAAACCTCGTCGCCCACGCGCGCGCCAAAACTTTCCGGATCGTAAAGAAAATCGTGATCGGTCCGGTTTATCAGTTCGACTTCAAAACCGACAGAATCGATCGCATCATCTCTGATCACTCGCTTAAGGACCACGCTTATCCCGTTAGCCTCTGTACGTGTGCCCGGCTCGGCGATCTCCAGAGTGGCGAACATTTCGGGCGCACTGTTCTTGAGAGCCGGAAAACCTTTTACTTTATCCAGGAATCCCATCACTCTGGCCGGGGAGGCAGCCTTGGTCTTCGCCAACACATCGATCGGCTTGGTCGAATGGCCGGTACCTCCATCGAAGATCACGACAAATGATGGGTCGGGCGTCTCTTTGCAGAAGAGTGAATAAACTTTGCCCTCGAGGACAACGGTCAGGTTACCTTCGACGCGGGGGTGCATTGCTTTCAGGGACAGGAAATTTGTTCCCTTATTGAAGGAAATTTGAAACAGATCCAGACCATCCGGAGCAGGGTTTAAGGAAAATCCGTAACCATCAAGTGCTTCAATCTTTGTGGGGAATTCAACGGTAGTAATTCCTTGGATTCCAACTTCAATGACCGCGGGCTCATTCTGGTTCAGCGAGAGGTGGACGATCTTTGAACTCAGATCAGGCTGACCGAACGACAAAGCCGGCAACACTGCGATCAGGAGCGAAACGATTCTACGCATATCATTTTTTTTCGATGGTCTGGACCGCCAATTGCTCCGGCGGCCCGAAGTTGTAGTCGGCCACCGCGAAGGGATACCGGCGATTTCGGCCGAGAAATGGGTTTCGAACTAATTTCAAATTCAGGGAGACAGGTTGAGATTGGGTAATCTGCTCACCATCGATCTCCGCCTGGGTCAACAACTGGCCAACGATGTGAGCGAGGATGGTCGCATTGTCAATCCGCTGCAAATCCAGCCGGCCAATTTCCAGCTTTTGATGAATGCTCTTCTTGCTGAACTCGGACGCGACCGTTTCGAAGTCTTTCTTGGCCTTCTCAAAGGCTGGGGGGAGAAAGACTCTTTGGAGGATTTCGGTTGAATCAAAACCTTGGGGGCCTCGATCGAGAAACGACTTCGCCGCCCAATAAGAAATGGATTCGAGAATTTCCCGGCTCTGCTCAACTGGCACCAGCGGTGCGATGATCAACGATTCGGTACCATCCATTAGAGCAACCTTTTCGGGCTGATGCATCACGGTGATCAGATAGGACGGGATAATGAGGTGGGCCCCCAGCGAAATCAGCAATGCAGTCCAGAGAAGGCGGACCTTGTGCCGGCCGGAGGCAAGTTGGCTCGCCGCCCGATGCCGCTCGACCGTCACGGCAGAGTCCGCGATGCGTTTTACTTCAGACTCGATCAGCTGCTGGCTGCGGAGCCAGGACTCAGGACTGGTTGGCGCATGATCGGCGGCGGCAAGCGAGCCGTCTATCGCGGGCGGCTGAATCGATTTACGATGAACAATCGGGTTTGACGGCGTACTCATACTCGGTTGCTGGCTAGTCCCAGATGTACTGCTGAGCTCGCCTCGAAGAATTCCATGCGCGCCGGTTCCGCTTGGTCACTGCGCCGAAGGAAGCCAGGCCGTGCGCTGCGCCAACGGAATCTCCCGCCGCGTGCGCAGTCAGCGAGCCCAATGAGCCCATCACGTTTCCACCGGCCGATGCCAATGCACCGGCCGTATCGAGCGGGGCCGCCACGACATCGGCGGCGCCATGAATGATCCCGCCCACCAGCTTCCCAGCCTTCGACGACGAGGAGGATGGTCGGCGCGCGCCCCGCGACGCCCCTGCGCTGCCAGGGAAACCTGCTCCCGCCAGCTCCGAATCGAACACTCCACAATCCAGCACCGGCGAACCCCAACCCTGGCTTTCGGAACGCCCTTTCTCTGAGTCTTTCCCCCCAGAGAATCCTCGTCCAAAACCATTGATCATATTCGATAAGCCGTTACCGAGCTGTCGAATGCCGGCCGCAGCTGTTGAGGCTATCCCGGCGTAGGTCGCGCCAGTCAACGGTCCGGCGGTCGCGAGCATGGAACCGGCAAAGCCCTGCAGGGCGGCTCCGCCGTGCGTGACGATCTTTTGCGCATAAAACGGCGCCAGAAAATGACCGATCAGGGTCCAGAAAAAAATTGGAATAATTGCAATAAGCCCCAACAGGATTGATCCCATATCGAGCGGATTGATCTGGGGCATGCCATCGAGTAACCCGACTGTGATGATATTGACAAACACCCACCCCACCGGCCAGCAGTACGCACCAAGCAAGGTTTTCAAATAAAGCATTCCTTGAGACCGCAGCGAGTGCAGCGTCAGCTCGGCTAATCCGATCGGAAGATAAATCGAAAGAAAAATGAGGATAATTTGCTGAAGCAGCTGCATCAATCGAACCACGAAATCACACGACCGAAAAAGCAGGAGTACCAGCCACAACAGCAGATCCCGGACGAAACTCATCGCCCACTCAAACGCTCCCGAATGCATCAGTTGCCAGGCAAACCAGGCATTGAATTGCAACACCGAAGGCTCCTTACCAATCGATTGATTGGTATTCGGGCCACTGGGACTTCTGCCGGAGCTCGCCGGGTTTTGCGGGGTTGGATATTTTCGGTTGAGAACCTCATCGATCATCGCCAGATCAGGTTGCAGAGTGTACTGAAACGTTACTGGCTTGCCGGTGGCGGTTACCTGCATCTGAGTGACGACCGTTGCCTTGGTAATCCCATTCGCGGCCTGATCCAGCCAGTTCCTCCACGTCTTCGCACCAAAGATCAGGCTGGTAATCACGATCATCCGCAGGACCGTTCCGAAAAAGTGGCGTTGATCGGCCCTCAGAAAATTTTGGACCGCGCTCAATACCATTAGAATAAACGCGATAACGAGACTGATGTCGGCCAAGCTGTCGGCAAACCCTTGGGCGGTGTGCATCACCTTTTGGACGTCCAAGAAACCGCTGAAAGCCGAACCGCTACCGGGTGAAGGACCAGGCGCAGCCGCCGCGACTAAGAAGAATAAATCATTGAGTCCAGTAAACATCTTGCTTCAGTTCAATCGGTGGCTCGGTTTCGTTCGATGGGCCCGCCGTGTGCCACTCCGTAGCTGGCGGTGCTTTACTGTCGCTTCTCCATTGCTCGTTCAGGGCGCAGCTGTCTCAGGGGACTGCTGGAAAAATTGATGCCCGCCAAGTAGCAAGGTCGAAGTGTCGGTGGCCAACCCCTGGGCCGCTTGCTGCTTCGCCGCCAATGCTTGTCTCGCCTCGTCATTCTGATTCGCGGCCTGTTGGACCAGAACTTTCATAGCCGACGCATGGAGGCGGGATGTCCAGTTGTCCAGGCTCCCCTGCACCGCTACCAGCTTTGCCTTCCACTTTTCCGTTTCCACCAGCGAGCCGGCCGCGTTCAACTGTTGCAAAGTCTGTTGTTTTTCCTGTTGCAGTTGAGCCAGGGATTCATTCGCTGATTGCATCTCGGTGTTATAGGAATCGTACAGATCCTGCACCACGCCGAATCGTTTGAAACGGTCAGCATCGAGCTGCACCTTCTGACCGAATCGGTCTGGCAGATCCGACAGGTCGTCATACAATCCTCCCGCGGTATTTTTCAGGGCCATCCCACCGTTGGCCGTCGCCTGCACTTCACCGATCGTCTGGCCAACTCCACTCTTTATTTTGTTCACGTCGGCTAGCAACGCATCGAGTCCGAGCATGTTCGTATAGTAGTCCGGGTTGCCGAAGCGTTCGAGCGCCTCCGTGCTCTGATTTACCATCTGAGTTAGTTGCTGGATTTGTTGAACCTGTTTGTTAATCATCTCGGTATATTTGGCGACGTCTTGTGCGTGGTACCCAGCTTCCTTTACCTGGCCAATCGTTTGTTGAAGAATATTGAGTACGGTGTGAATCGGGTCGTGAACCGTAGTGGCTCTGGCCTCACCCACACCGGTGCAGACCAGGCTCAGGATGATCGCCAAGCGGCGCCCCTCACTCGACAATCGGAATCGTGATCTCACGAGAAACCCGGACAACGCCGGTGCCATCTTCGTGTTCCGGAACAGTCGCGTTGTAATAACGAATATGGCCTTCATCAGTTTGCTGAATTGTCCTTTGGTTTTGTTGTTGAGCCCAATAACTGCGTTTGATCTGGTCGGAAACACCTTTGGTGTAGCCTTTGGCGAATTCGACCGGCACTTTCCGACTGTTCTCCCCGTCCGCCAGCAGCGGATCGCCTTGGTTAGTTAATGCTTCCGCTCCCCTTCCTTGCATCGTCTGCTGACCTTTTGGAACGGTTGGACCGACGGTGCAGCCCGCGACCAGCAGGGCGAGCAAGAGAAGAGAAGCCTTCATAAGATCGGCTCCGTCGAGGACTCTTCGCTGGCGACGCTGATCTTCTCCGATTCGGCAATAATTCCGGCGACGATATTCCTGTACTGGCTCAAAGTAAGGGCCCGCAGGTCAAAGGTCTCATTGTCACTCGAAGCCGCGTAAAGCAGTTCACGGGAAACCACATTCTTCACCGTACCGACAAGCCGGCGCCTTTTTTCATTGGCCACATAGGTGAAAGCGCTGAACCGTTCTTTCGGATCCATCAGTTCCGGCAATGGATAGTTATGAATCGTTTCCACCGCTTTCTCTGACAAACTGAGTGCTTCGCCAATGTCGTGAGCATCTTCTCTGCTTTGTTGCGAAGTAATCAGGAACATTTTCGAATTTCCGATCATCGCGCCACGAACCGGCGATTGTTTAAGTATGTCGTACTGCTGAACGACGGCCAGAATGTTGCAGCCAAACTTCCGCATTTGCCGATAGTATTCCTGGATCATTTTCACTCCGCCGGGGATATCGAGCGTCCGCGCGGCCTCCTCAAAAATCGCTAGTTTTGGCACGGCGCGCGGCATTGAGATAATCTTTTGCCGCCCGTAGTTAGCGACCAGGAAGTTTGCCGCCGCCCTTAACTCGATGGCGTGCTCGGGAATTTGGCCTAACTCGAAGTGCGCAACTCGGCCATCGATGCGAATATTGCTAACTCCATCAAAGAGTTTCCCGCGCTCACCGTGCCGGCTCCATGCTTGCAACAATTTTCCAACCCGATCGGTTTCTTGGCGGTCCCGCTCGCCGCCGCGCGAACTGTAGAGTAACTGTTCGACCAATGCGTGATGCGTGGGAAATTGGTCGGGCCGAAAATAAGCAAACGCGAGATCGCGCACGAGGGGTGCCGTCGCCGGATTCTTAGAGAAATCAGCGACTTCGCTTTCGAGTTGGCCCTCGATGAATTCCTGCGCTTCCTCCGGGGACGTTTTCTCCCAGTCCCGGAAGGCGGCAAACGCATCGACAACGTTAAATTGCGAACTTTTCATTTTTGTCCGCAAATACTTGTCGATCGCCGAGGCGCGCCACCGGAGTTCCTCGCCGGCGGCTTCATGGGCTACTAACCAATCGTGAAAGACATCGGTATAAAGTTGCTGCAGGTGCTCCACGATCAACGCATGCCGGAGCGTTTTGCGCTCACTGTCCAGGCCGTCCTCGCCGCAAAAGAGCAGACAAAGCCCGGCGCTAAGGGCGAGATGCATGGGGGAGAGCGGCGACTCGCCAGTGTCCAGGTAATTGATCGTCAAGTTGCCATTCGGGTTGATCACGAGCGGTTCGCACCCCTGTGTCTGGGTGAGGACGCCGTGGGAGAGCCCTTCTTCAACGATTAAACGAAACCCGAACCGGTGCCCGATTTGGGCCAGCAAATCGCCGATAATAACCGACTTACCGGCGCCCGTCATCCCAAAGAGCACCCCGTGCTGCGGCGTGTCGCCCAGGCGTGTTCTGATCCCAACCAGGTTACCGCGGGCGCCATTATAGATGGCTTCTGCATCCGCGAGGTGGCCAGTAAAGGTAGCAGACCACGGTATCAGATCAGCAAGATAGGAGTCCTCCGCCGGCAGATCGAACTCTCGATAGGTACCCTGGGTCCACCCTGGCCATGTCTGATAGAATAGTTGGCGAGCGTTTTCGGGAATGATGGCGTGATGAACCACCGCACCTCCCATTGCGACAAAAGCGTTTCGCAAGCCAACACAACGAGACGCCAGCGCATCGGGATTCCGATGCCACAGGCGAACAACGTAAAGGCAATCAAGGGGGATAACCTTACCTTGCTGGATCTCGTTCACCTTCTCCTGTTTCGCCACCAAATCGGCGATTAAAGACTGCTTTCGCTCAGAAGCGGCATCGACCTGGAGTCGCTGAATATGGCCTTCCTCGCGGTCAATCACTCGATCGATCGCTTTCGGGTAAACATTCAGGGTAATGCCGTACTCCTGAAACCCCATGCCGGTCAACGCGGTGATGATCCCGGGGAAGGTTCGCCTTGGCCATTGACGAACAGCGAAAATCGCGTGGTGACAGGCGCTGAGCGTAAAGGAGACACCTGGAAGATGCGCTGGGGTGAGGCCATCCGTATGGAGGCAATTCTGTTGGATCGAAGCGGCTGGATCGAAAAGCTCGACCGGGTTGAGCTCGGTCAAGCCGGGATTGGTGTTCAGGAACCGAT
The DNA here is from genome assembly GCA_963731325.1 of uncultured Verrucomicrobiae bacterium. Lineage (GTDB taxonomy): Bacteria > Verrucomicrobiota > Verrucomicrobiia > Chthoniobacterales > JAFAMB01 > CAVSUL01. Next base: position 844,142 of record CAVSUL010000001.1, on the reverse strand, counting down.
AATAAAAGAGGAAATGGTCTCGATCCGAAAGGGGGGCTATCCGGCAATCCGGGAACAAGCGATTCAAAGTTCCGAGACCGAAGTCGAGCAGCGCCAAACTTTCCTTGCGGGCCAGCGTATCAAAATACTCCGTAAGAATCGCCGGAGTCGCCAGGGGGGCGCGTGTCTCAATGGTTCGGGTAACGAAAATCGTCAGCCTTTCCCGGCGAAGGCGCCCTTCCTCCATGGCTGCTTTATAACGTTCGTAACGCTCCGCCCTGACCAGCACACCGAATTGTCCGTAAATCGGATCTTTCCGCCGGATGGAGAGTGTCTCCCGGTGATATTGATCGAGTTCGTGCCGATAATCGCTGTCGATACTCCACTGGAATTGCAGACTGTGTTCCTCGCCCATCGTGCCAAGGAGCACACGGAGCCGTTCGTGAAGGTCGTTGAGCTGATTCACGCTAAATGCGCTTACCTCGCCGGGCTCGACGCTGAATCCGCGGGAAATCGGGGTTCGCCGAGAAGCGCCGTCACCAAACCAGAGGAGATCACGCAGAAAGAATCCGTTCGGCATGCCGTTTCGAAACACTCGCGAGACCGGCGCAGGGCGCCGCCCGGTGAATCGCCCGGCTAGCCTGCTTCCCAAATTGACAATCGGTTGGATCATCCCGGAAAGAGGAACGGATGACGCGGTTGAACTTTGGCCGGACGAAACGCCGGACCATTCACCCAGGAAGCAAGCAGATCACGATCGAAACGGGGGGGGCGCCGGTTCCGGAACAGGATGATATAGCCGGCGGTCGTGACCGTCGGAGCCAGGGACACCAGGAATTTGATGACGATAGAGAGGTTATTACGTCCACTGAAAAGCATCGTGAGGACAAAGACAGAAACCATCCCGGCGACGATCACCGGCATGCCAAGATTCCCCTCAAACCCGAAGGCGTGCCCGGTCGATTTAGCTCGTGGCCGAGTGTCGGTGTAAATCAAATTGCCTTTCATCGATTCGTCGCGGAGCGGTTCTAAAAGCCGTTGATGGCGCTCGCGCTGGATCCGCCAAACATCGTGAATAAGGCCTTCATTAAGACCACGGCACCGGCCACGCCGATGCCGTAAATGACCGTCATTTTCCAGTTCTCGTCCCGTTTCGCGTTGAGAAAACCACCCATGACCATTACGCAACCGGCGATGAACCCAAAGATCACGATCAGATTGAGGCCGCTCTGGAGCGGAGTCGTAAAGCTGCTCAGATTGTTTGTGGTAGTGGACTGAGCGAGAACCCGAGGCGCCGGAAGAAGAAGGACTGAAAGCAAGCCGACAAAAAACTTCAGCGCGGGCCGGTTCGTTCGCGGGATCGTTGCGGATAGCGGTATCTTCATAACTCCATTTATAGATGTTTCTGTCATCCTGACAATCATTTTCTTACTAAATTTTTCCACGTTTTATTCTAAGCCTTTGGAGTGCGCGCAACTTGTCGCCGCTTTGAGGCCCGCGCGGAGCGCGGCTAACAACCAACCGGTCCTAGTCTCGGAGAGAAATTTGTACTTCCCAGATCGATCCTCGGTCTGGGCCGTGCTCCGCGCGGTCTCAAAGCGGCGACAAGTCGCTCGCACTCCAAGGCGTCTCTGCCCAAACTGGCCGCGCAAGCCCGCTTCAATCGCGGCGGTACCGCTGAGTCCTCACAGTTGAGATCGGCTCTGATCCCGCTATTTTCGCTGCCTGTGCCAGATCATGATCCAGTCGCTTTTGCCTTGACCGAGGACGTCGGATCGGGGGACCTGACCTCAATCTTCTTCCTTCCAGAACACCGGCAATCACACGCCCGCATTTTCGCCAAGGAACCGGCCGTCGTTGCCGGCACCAGCGTCGCGGAGCAGGTCTACCGAACGCTCGACCCGAGTTTGGAAGTGATCATCACTACTCCGGATGGCACGCCCCTCTCGCCAGGCGACACCGTATTGCGGATCAGCGGGTCTACCCGGTCGATTCTGACCGGTGAACGGGTGGCCTTGAACTTCATCCAACACTTGTCCGGAATCGCCACGCTGACTCGGGAGTTTGTTCGCCGAACGGAGGGAACGAGCGCGAAGATCCTTGATACCCGCAAGACAATGCCGGGGCTACGCCGCCTCGAGAAGGCTGCGGTGAAAGCCGGCGGCGGACAGAACCACCGGATGGGTTTGTTTGATGGCGTTATCGTGAAGGATAATCATCTTCTCACCCGCCCACAGCTGGAAGAGGCCATCCGGGCTCTTAAGCAGACCCATCCTGACGTCCTTATCGAGCTGGAGGCCGATTCCTTGGACCAGGTAAAGACCTTTGTCCAATTGCCCGGGGTTGACCGTATCCTCCTGGATAATATGTCAGTGGCTGAGTTGATAGCGTGTGTCGCGTTGCGTCGCCGGAACCTGACTTTTGAAGCGAGTGGCGGCATAAGCTTGGACATGGTTGAACAAATCGCAAAAACCGGGGTGGATTACATTTCGGTCGGCAAGCTCACCCATTCGGCTCGCGCGATCGATTTTTCCCTCGAGCTGCTCGATGAAGAAATCGAGCGAAAGTGAATTGCTCCGGTTTCTTCTTCTTGGAGAGCGGGCTTTGCCTGAACTCCAGACCCACTTTGCTTGGGACAAGGCTGCGCTGGAAGCCAATCTGACGTCGCTCGAGGAAGCCGGAATCGTCTTTCGCCGGAAGCAGCAACGAATTTGTCTGGTGCGTGAACCTGATCAGCTGGTGCCGGCGACGATCCTTGCTCGATTGGAAACTGAATTGGTGGGGCGCGAGGTCGTCGTCCTGCGCGAGACGGGATCTACTAATGATCGCATCAGGCAGGCGGCTCTTGGCGGTGAAACGGCTGGGTTGGTTATCTTTGCCGAAAAACAGACCGCGGGGCGAGGGCAATACGGCCGGCGCTGGGTATCGGCTGAGAGAGCCGGCCTCTGGGGCTCGATCCTGCTGGCGTCTGACCCCAAGGAAAATGACGCAATCCTCCGCGGTGCTGCGGAGGCGACACTCCGGTCCCTGGAAGCCGTCCTATCGGTGAGTATCCGTCTGAAACCACCGAATGATCTGCTGATTGCGGGGGCCAAAATTGCCGGGTTTCTTCTGGAAACTGTCGCCGCTTCCCCTTTTCGCGTCCTGGGATTTGGCGTAAACGTGCGAAGCGCTCCTCACATACCTGGGTATCCGACGACTTTCGCAGATCGCTACGCGGCGAATCCGCTCAATCGAGCAGCGCTGGCGGCGGAGATCCTGAATCGGTTCGACCGCTGGTACCGGGCAGGTCGCCTTAAATAGAGCGGTTCTCCGGCAACACCCAAGGGTGGGAGGGACAAGCTCCCGCTTGACCTCTTTGGTGTTGGATCACCTCAGCATAGTCCGCTCTGCGTCTGTTTTTTCTGGTTGAACTCGAACAGTTGACCTGAGCCGGATTCGAGCTCGCAGATAAGGTAGAGCTTCCAACCAGCGCGACCCAAATCAAGTTTGAACTTTTTAATCTATGCAAAAAGATCTTCTTTATTGTGCGATCGATGTCTCTAAAGACAAACTCGATCTCGATGCAGCCGCGCTGGCTCTGCCAGCGTAGCTTGGCAATGATCATGCAGGCTTCCGCCAGTTGATCAAGGCAGCCAAAAAATATCCTGGCGCTGTGCAATTTGCGCGAAGCTTCCGGCCCTCACCGACGCCGGCACCTGATCGGGTGCGTCGCCGTAACGCTCTTAATCACTTTGCCAGAGCTGGGCACCTTAGGGCGCAATCGCACACGCATCAGAACAAGGACTTTGCCTTGCAAAGCCCCTTGTAAGCCAACCGCTCAACGCCTAGCGGAGTGCAAGAAAAAAACGCAATAAGTGCCGAAGGCCGAGCGAAGCGAGTTATGCCGGATCTTTTCTTGCACGCAGTGTCGCGTTGAGCTCCACCCGAGAAACTTTTAAACACAGTTGCTACCGCCTCTCGCCTTGAGCCGCTTCCGCGCTATATGTCGCCCCTATTCCCGATCAGCATCTCATGGTGCAGTGGCATTCGCACCGTAAACGTCGCGCCGGCCCCTGGCCGGCTGTCGATCGAGACCGTGCCGCCGTGCGCCTGCACGGTATGTTTGACTATCGAAAGCCCAATCCCAGTCCCTCCAGCATCGCGAGATCGATCTTTATGAACCCGGTAGAAACGCTCGAAGATATGCGGTTGATCGCTCAACGGAATACCAGGTCCGTTGTCTTTGACCTGGAGAACTAGATCGTCATTGTCGCGCTTGGCGGTGATTACCACCTTCATGCCGGGTCTGTTGCCATATTTCAGAGCGTTATCGACCAGGTTCAAAAGCACTTGTTCGAACCGCAAAGGATCGGCCTCGATTACTGGGAGAGATTCCGGTAATTCCGTGAAAATCTCGGCCTGGGTCGCGCTAATCATCGTCTCAAGCCGTTCCAACACTCGATGAACACACTCAGGAACATTGATCGGCTCGAAATGTAAACTGAGCTTACGCGATTCCAGCTGAGCGAGCGTCAGAAGATCTTCAAGCAATAGGTTTAGACGCTGGGCATGCTTGTGCATGACCTGAAGAAAACGGCGGCCCAACTCCGGTTCGGTGTCTCCATCAAGCAGTGTCTCCAAATAACCTGTAATAATCGATAAAGGTGTTCGCAATTCATGCGATACATTGGCCACAAAATCTCTCCTGACGGTCTCCAGCGAGCGGATCTGTGAAACGTCGTGAAAAATCAGGAGAACCCCACCAGGCGGTTCGTGTTCCCTTGGTTGGAGGCGCACGGAGGTGACCTGGAAAGTCCGTTGGCCAAATTGCCCACCTTCCTCAAGCTCGATGTGCAGCTCTTCGGACTGAGGTTCGGCGGAAAGGGTTCGACCGACCAACTGGTGGAGCTCGTGATTGCGAAAGGCTTCCATGACAGTTCGGCCAATCGGAGCGATGGGGAGAGAAAACATCTGGCCCAGCCGTTCGTTGGTCAGCCGGATTCGATCTTCGGCATCGGTAATGAGGACGCCGTCGACCATGCTGCTCAGAATCGCGCGAAGGCTGAAGTCTTCTTCAGCGACCTGGCGGGCAATCTCTTGTTGATGAGCCCGGATCTGTTGTAGATCGCGGTAAATATCCCGAATGACCGGGGAACCCTGAAGCCGAGTTCGCAATTCGCCATCGGAAGCTAAACCATGAACGGCTCGACGCAGCTGAACCAGCTGCCGCCGGCCGGACCATGCTACGATCGCCAGAGGCAGACTTACGGCACCCCACAAGATAATCCACCAGAACATCACGAGTCGCGCTGTGCCAGAAACCGGTAGCCTTCTCCCCGCACCGTCACGATGCGGTTCGCCAGTGGACCAAGTTTCTCGCGCAATCGACGCACATGGGTGTCCACCGTGCGTGTGTCAATCGCATTCTCATATCCCCACACATCCTGCAAAAGAGTTTCCCTGGTCAGGGTTCGTCCGCGTCGCTCCACCAATATCGCCAATAATTTAAACTCGGTCAGGGTCAGGTCGAGCCGCTTACCGCGAACGGTGATGCCGAAGTTGGCCTTATACAGACAAAAGTCGTCAACGTGGACGACCGCCGACGTCTTCACGGCGCGCAGGCGGCGTAAAAGATTCTGAATTCGCAGGACCAACTCCCGCGGACTAAAGGGCTTGGTGAGATAGTCGTCGACTCCCATCTCCAGGCCGGCAACACGCTCGGAAGGCGCCGCCTTGGCCGTCAGGACTAAGATCGGGATATCGCAAGTCCCCTCGTTCTTACGAAGCGCCCGGAACACTTCCGTCCCATTCATTTGGGGTAGCATGATGTCGAGGACGATCGCGTTGGGCCGGCTTTCGGCAGCCGCCATTAGCCCCGAGGGACCGTTTAAAGCAATCAGGACGTTGAAGCCGGCCCGATGTAAATGGTATCTGACCAGATCAACCACATCCGGCTCATCATCGACCACCAGAATGGTATCCCGCATCGAATTCGCACCCTAGCGAATGGGTTCGAAGCCATCAAGGTCCGGCAAAAAAAATGATCCGGGCTGCGCACGCCAAGGAGTAGAGTCGAGAGAAACCGTGCGCAAACCCGAATCGCCTTAACCGATGAAAGTAGACAGGAGCCTTGGCTCTGTCGTTCAAAGTTTCTTCTTTTTATTTTCCAGTGATTCAGCCAGTGATCGCTAAATCTTTTATTGCCTGTGACTTAGGCGCGGAAAGCGGACGAATTGTTCTCGGCCGTTTGAATGGCGGAAAAATCGCCCTCGAGCAGGTGCATCGATTCGCCACGGGACCCTCGACCGTGCAAGCCAGTGGAATGTTTGCGAGCCTGCATCGCTCCCAAATCCCGGAGATTTGGGAGCGATGGAGGCTCAGCCCAGGCAGACCAGCAAATAAGCGGTTTGTTCACGCCAGTTCACCGGAATGACGTAACTTCTTTGCCGCCGTTTCGCGAACTGGTCGGTGCCGGTGGCGGCGAAAGGAACTGAAATGCGAAAATCGCTGCCAAACTGCTCGCGAGCGTTTCCACTAAGGGTGTTGGCAATTTCTCCTACCAGGTCCCGTTTCGCGGCTTCACCCATTTCCGGCTCATCCAACAAGGAGAGGATTAGTCTGAGCAGTGGGCTGTTCGCGGTGAAACAAACGAGTCCGCGAGCCCGGCCTGAAATCCGGATGACCCCGGTATACTCGAGCAATGGTTCCGGATGATCACGCCAGAAAGGGGGTTCGATTACGACCAGATGCCCCTCATCCAAAGATTCAAAATACCGGCGAATGCCAGCGATAAAAGCCTGGATATCCTCGTTTTTCATTCAGTCTCAGTCATCCATGAGCAGCTGAAATGATTCACGCAGTTCGTCCGGGTGAATTGGCTTGCAAAGAAAACCGCTGGCACCACGTTTGATCGCGTCGAGTGCCGTACTTCGATCGCGCAGCGCCGAGATCACGAGCACCTTGACCCCAGGGTTCAAGGCGATGATTCGATCCAGGCAGGTCAGACCATCCATCAAGGGCATCGTGATGTCCATCGTCACCACTTCGTGGCGCTTTTCCTGGTAAAGCCGAACGGCTTCTTCGCCGTTGGAGGCCTGGTCAATCTCGGAGATTGTTCCCGACACCAGGTCCCGTTCGATCGCCCGCCGGACGACCGTGGAGTCATCGACGATTAAAAGTTTCATGCGCAAGGAAACTCGACACGAAATTCACAATACTCGTCCTCTTGGCATTCCAATCCCAGAGCCCCGCCCAAGCGGGACACTAAATCCTTGACCGCATCCAATCCCACTCCGCGCCCAGCATCCGAAGTCGGCGTTCGCAAGGTCGTAAAACCGGCTTGGTATAGCAGGCTGGCCAATTGCGCGTGATTCCAGTTCTTGACTTCAGAGTCAGTGGCATAGCCGAGCTCGACAGCTCGGCCTCGGATTTCCTCGTAATTGACGCCCCGGCCGTCGTCGCGCACCAGCAAGGTGATGAGCTCATCGTTCTTCTTCAGCAAGGCAATTTCGATCGTGCCGACCGGACTTTTTTTCTTTTCGACGCGCTCGGCCGGCGCTTCGATCCCATGGACAACTGCATTCCGCACCAGTTGGGACAAGATCGATTGGACCGGCTCCCGGAGCTTTTCCGGTAAATGCTCGGATTGCGGATTTCCACGGAAGCTCACCCTGACCTGTTTGCCGCTCCGGTCGCAGATATCGCGCGCTAAGTTCACGAGGGCGGTATGATCTGTCGCACCGTTTCGCTCGACTGGAAGAACCCCCTTTGAGTTCAGTCGATCGAGCACATCGCGCGTCATCTGCACCTGGTCCTGTACCGAAGCCAGTCCGGATGTAACGGGCAGAAATTGCTCGCCGGTAATCACGTCGGCCGCGCGCAAATCGGAAATCCTTTCCTCTACCGCGTGAGCAAGTTCTTCAAAAAAAGTCAGCTGCAACATCCCCGCATCCCCTTTTATCAAGTGAACAGTACGAAAAATTTTGTCCAAAAGGACGCGATACCGAGCAGAGCGATCTGCTTCCGTCTCCTTTTTACGGGCCCCGAACTGTTCCGCTTCCAGCAGGCCGAGTGCTTCTCCAATTTTCGTATCAACAGTCTCCAGGAACTCCGCTAAAACCGATGAGTTCACATGGAGCACACCAAAGAGCCGCTCGATCTGCGACCGCGCTTTTGCTTCGTTCTCGCGGATTTGCCTGGCCAGAGCCACCCGGGAGGTCACATCGAGCGCGGTGACCATGATGTGAGCGACCGCCCCGCCTTCGACAGCTCGATTAAAGCGAAATTCGACGAAACGGCTCCGCGTCTTCCCGTGCACGTCCAAGTACTGCAGCTCGACTTCGGTGAGCGGGTTGGTTTTTTGAATGAGCTTCTCTTTCACCCGCGGATTCAAGAGCAATTCGAGATAATGCTTTGACGATTCCCGGACCTCGTCAGTGATCCTGGGTCGAAGACCCCCCGCAGTACCGTTCTCCAGCAGCGTCAGAAAATTCAGCCCTTCGATTTTGCCGCCGAAGATTTCCTCCGTCGCGCGCGAACATTCCGGCTGAACCACAAACTCATCATCGATCAGGAACAATCCTTCGTTTACCGTCTCCAGAATCTTGCGGACCTGCCGGTTCCGGTCTTCGACCTGACCGATCATCTTGTTGAAGCGGCTCGCGAGAAATCCGATCTCATCCCGGCTGCTGACGGGGGCCCGCACTCCGAGGTCGCCGGAAGCAATCCGTTCGGCCGCCGTCACCAGTTGCAGAATGGGTCGGGAAAGGAAATGCGAAACAAGAATAGTCGCCAACATCGCGACCAGCAAAAGGACCAATCCGCCTTCGACCACCAAGCGAGTCAGGTTCGAAGCCGGAGCGAATGCCTCCGCCGTATCCATGCGAACGATCAGTCCCCAGTCCAGATCAGGAATGTTGAGCGGCCCGAAAGAGCCAAGCGACTCACGCCCGATCTCATCAACAAACGTCGTTTCACCGGCGCTCGTTAGCTCGTTGCTCGAGAAAAGCCGGGTCACTGCGGCATTCATCAGAGGCAAGCTCAGAATAGCGCTCGGCGGTCCCGGCGTACCGTTGCTCAAGTACGTCCGCGTCTTGTATTCCGCCGGCAGCAGGGCCAGGAATCGCGGTTCTGTACGCAGTTTCCGATCGGGACCGACAATATAAGTTTCCCCGGTTTCGCCGAGACCAGCGTCGCTCCAGTGCTGGCTGAAGCTTACGATATTAGTGAACTGATAAGTCCGGAGGGCGTGCACCATCACACCGATTCGTGATCCGGTCCGGCTCACGATCGGACACCCCAAAAACATAATGGGAGCATCGAAAGCTGCGGGATAGCGCTCAAAGTCCGTGAGCGCGACATGTTCAGGCGAAGAGCGAACCGCGCCGGTCAAGGGCATATACCATGCGCCCAAAAAGGCCTTTTTCAGCGAGGCATGGCTTTGCCATCCTTTCAGCACATTGGTTCCAAAATCCCAAGCCTTGTTGAAGGTGTAAATCAGATCGCCGTTGGCATCGACCAGGATGAGATCGTCATAGCGGTTACGCCGGACGACCGTCTCAAAAGACGACTGGTATCGGTCGATCGTCCGGGCATACGTGGTCTTGGCAAACGCCTCTCGGAACTCTTTGGGCAGGTTTTCATTAGCCGCGATATCGCTCGAGAAGTTGTTGAGGAACTTGCTGCCCGGTGCCGCCGGATTCCGCAGAATGTACACGTACTGCACAAGGACGCCCTGCCACGTCAGATCATCGACTGTTTCCGACGGTTCTAACGGACGCCCCAGCCCTTTCAAAACCGGGATCAGCGATCGGTCATACTCCTCTCGCAGTTGCTGCCGCAAACTGTTGATAAAAGCCTCATCGACCTTGAATCCGCCCGCGTCGAGGTCGTCCAGGAGATGATCGTAAGCTTCACCCAATTCGGCTATGGCGTACCGAAAGGTTTGCAGATCGGCCTGGGTAGCAAGATCACGGCGTTGGTTTGTCAGAAACGTATCGACCGCAAGGGAAATTGACCGACCCAAGGTGCGCAACTCGCCGAAACGCACGTCTCGAAGCGCAAACATGGACAGATAAAAAGCAGTTGCGGCCAGCGCACCTAAAACAAGAGCGCACAGGACGACGACAAAGCAGAGCAGCTTAGTCCGAATCGTCAGCCCTCGCGGGGGCAACCGGCCTGCCCGCGAATCGGTGTTCGTCGTGGGCCGGGTCATAGTTTGCCGGGTAAAGCGGGCCGGCGCAGCGCGTCAACCGGCCTGGGCAAGCCCCCCCTAATCTGAATCAGAAAAACCGGATGATCGTTTGCAGCCGGCTGGGTTTCATTCCGCATTGCCGTTCCTGGTGCTGGCTGATTCCCCGTCTGTGGAGAAGGCGCCGACATGCCCTTGAGTCCTTGATTGGTCGCAGCCTGGGTGAGAACAGGCGTTAAGGCATCACCCTGTGTCGGCGCCCGGTCAAACCGTATTCGGATGGAATCATACGTGAGATCGGTACTGCGCAGTGCTTCCAGGAATCTTTGTTCGGTCAGTTCCGGACCCGGTTTCTCCAGAGCGGAAGCCAGGACTCTCGCGTTCAGATAGCCCTCCAGTCCCGCGTAAGTAAAGTCCTTCGAACCAATGCTGCGCAGATCGTCTTGATACTCGCGCACGAGCGATTCTGAACGGTTCTCCGGCGAGGGAACAACTTCTGGGATAATCATGCCCTCCGCCCCGGAACCCAATAACTTGAGCAAGTTTTCCGTACCCGCGGAGCTTAAACAGGCAAAGATTACGCCGGTCAAACCCCGGGCCCGCATTGCCGTGACCAGACTTGCGCAAGGCTGATAAGTTCCGACCAGCAACACCGCCTCGGGTTTGGCCGGCACCAGTTGGTCGAGCGCGGATTGGATATCGACCGAGTTACGAACGTAAACACCTTCTCCGGTTAACTCGAGCCCACGCCGTCCGAGAACCTTCTCGAGGGCGTCTCGCCCGGCATCACCAAAAGCGTCGTCCTGTCGAAAAAGGCCGATGCGAGTAATCCCGAGATCCTTCGTCAGGTGGCTGACAATCGTTTCGATCTGCTGCTGGACCGTCGGGCGGCTGACAAAGATCAGCGATTGCGCGGGATCACCTCGTTCGGAATCGCTCGCGATAGGTCCAATGAGCGGAATATTCGCCTCTCGCAGCATTGGCTGGATCATCTCGCAGGTCGCGGTCCCCACGTATCCGAATAAGGCAAAGACGCGGTCCTGGTTGATCAATCGCTCAGTGTTCACAACGGAATTCAGAGGCTCATACCGGTCATCATAGGCAACCAGCTTTAGTTTTCGCCCATTCACACCTCCTTGCCGATTGATCCGGGTAAAGTATGCTTCTGCTCCAAGTTTGAGGGCCGATCCGACCGCCCCAAATCGGCCTGACTCGCCATTCGACATCCCGATGCGGATCTCATCCTTTGCCAAGGGTCGGTCGCGGGTCAGGAACTGCGCTGGACTGGGCCGGGAAAAAAACAACCCGGCGGCCACGAAAAACATGTGGAAGCCCACCCGGCAGATTCTGAGCTGCGTTCTTTCAGGCCACGTTAAGATTTCAGAGCACAAGTAGGCAAGTTTAGGAGCCCGAAAGATATCGCCGAAGGGTGCAAAGTTCAACGGGGAAGGAGGTTCGTTTTTCGCAGGTAGGATACGCTTCCAGCTTGTCGGGTTCCTGGATGCTTGTTAGCTTTCCTGGACCACGAGGCCAGTTCGGCCGGAGCACAAAGCGCCCGCTCCGTTGCGGACGGACTGCATTCGACGTCCGGGCCTCTCCTTCCCCCGCTTCGCGCGCAAAATCCGCTTGGCCTCCTCCCAGGATGCGCTAATCTGCTTTTCCTCGGGAAAATGGTGGCCGTAGCTCAATGGTAGAGCCCTGGATTGTGGTTCCAGCTGTTGCGGGTTCGAGTCCCGTCGGCCACCCCGGCACCAATCCGATTTGCCGGTCTTGCGACTGTGACTTTCTCGTCTTAGCGATCTTGGCGACCTTCTTTTCAAAGTCTTTGATGGTATTGGCGGAAAACCGGAACACCGAAGAAATTTGAACAGGAGCTGCCCAACCTTCTAAATGCAGCGTTTTATGATAATTTGCGCGCAATGGTGAAAGAGGCCGTGCAATGTCATTTCCACGACGCTGAAGAAGCGCCAAAGATAATTCGCCTTCATTTCGTCCGCGCCGAAGTCTTGGCGGTATGAAGACGCCGCGGGACGTCAACGCGGACCGATTGGTCAAGGCTCTGAAAAGGTTTGGATACACCCGAATCGGAAAGGAATTCAGATGACTACCTACAACTACGCTGACGTCCGCGGCCATAAGATGTTCTACCGCGAAGCTGGAGAAAAGAGTGCTCCGACGATTGTGCTCCGTGACCTCCGTGCGAGACTCGATCGAATCTATCCGGAGCGGAAGAGGCATCGCACGGAGGCACACGGTGTTCGCGGAGTCGCGCAGCCGCAGCGAAATTGATCTTCGGCGTAGGTGGCGAGGGCGATTCGTTATTGCACGTGAGCGACGGACCATCTTCGTCACGTTGAGTCCGCGAGGACCGAGAGTTCCCAGCGGTAACCGTCGGGATCGTGAAACCACAGGCCCATGTTGGCCGAGCCGGGGGACTCCGGTCCGATTTCGTCACCCGGATCTTCGACCGCAACCCCCAGCTTCCTTCAGATGCTGAAGCGCCTTTCGCAATTTCGCCATGCTGGGCAGATGAAACGAGATGTGATCGAGGGTTTTTGGTGAGGGCATTCCCTTGAATAACACGATCGTTACGTTCGCGTTACCGACCGCGACGCCGTCTTCAAACTCAAATTGAGGGGATAAGCCCAGCGCGCGTTCGAACCATTCCGCGCTGTGTTTTGGATTACGTACAGCCAATCCGAAATGACCGACTGTTCCCACCGTGAACGGAACCTTCATAGCAGTCATTTTAGTCAATCAGGTGAGCGGAGTCGTTGAGTAAGTTTCAGCGGAAGATTGCCCACACGACCGACTCCGCGAAGCATGAATGTCGCTGGCAAGCTGCACCTGCCGAACGGTCCAAAGCCTCAACTGACTTCCTAAATGCTATCGCGACTAGCTCCCCCGTGATTACCCGCTCGCTGCGACGTGAATAAAATGCAGCCGCAGATGAAAGCCCCAATTATCAACGAGGAGCTAATGCGGCTAAGGTTGAACCCCCCGTGCGCTACCGGCTTGGTGAGAAGATCTCCCAACGTCGCACCGAGCGGACGCGTGAGGATGAATGCCGACCAAAATAACAAGGTACGTGAGACGTTCGTCAAAAAATAGATGGCCGCGAGAAAGCCCAGAACTCCAAGAAAGACCATCGCTGCGCCTTCGTATCCCAACCCCGAATCATCGGCAAAGAAGTCGCCAAGGGCAGTTCCGAGCGTATTCGAAAAGAGAATCGTCGTCCAATAGAAGAGCTCCGCCTTGTGCGAGGTGATTTTGTTGACCGACACCGAACCGAGAGAAATCTTCCAGAGTCCGAGGATCCCCATCAGCATCAAAAAGAGCAAAATCGACCCTCCGACGTAGCCAATGCCGAGGGAGCGATCGGCAAAATCTGCCATTGTCGTCCCGGCGGTGGTCGTTGCGACAATCACGGTCCAGTACAAGAACGGATGAAAAGATTTGGAGCCGATCTGGGCGGCAGCCGCAACAATGAAAATTGCAAAGAAAATGACCGTGCTGATGGCGTAGCCCAATCGCATAGTCATGGAAAGGGCATCTCCGCCGGTTTCGCCCAGAGTTGTCGCGCAAATCTTGATGATCCAAAAAGCAAGTGTGACTTCTGGAATCTTGCTCAAAACAATTTCCGAAGCCTGATTGCCGACGCCGGTTTTCGATTGCGGTTCTTTCGCTAATAAAGTCACAAGTTTTTTCCTTTTTGTTTATTAATGCAGGGAAGCGCCACATCCCCGCGGATGGAAGTCTTCAAGAAGAACAGACCGGGCTCTGGTTAAGTGATGATGAAACGAGAATGAAATTTTTTTCATTTGCCGGGAAAAGGGGCAACATCCGCCGGTGCCGATCCCCTGGGACGGCCTCGGCGAGCCTTCTTTCACGGAACAAGTTAGTCATGGCTGCCGCGGGCTTTCCCGAAAAGGTGGCAAGGCACCAACTGAAATCGGAGAACTTGCGATTCTCACACGCTCGAGGAATGGGCGCTGAGAATGACAGGATGATGAACGCCAAATGAAAAGATCGTCATCTTCCCCAATGATGTGAAGATGAGTTGGCGCGACCCCAATCTTTGGAGGTATCATATCGGGTGCGTGTGCTTGTCGTAGAGGATGATCTTCGCGTAGCGCAGTTTCTGCGAAGGGCACTGGCCGACGAGAATTTCAGTGTCGCTGTTTCCCAACACGGCGACGAGGCCGATACGCTGCTGCGCGAGGAGCTATTCGACGCCGTCGTCCTTGACATTATGCTCCCGGGTCGGGACGGACTGAGCATCGTCCAGGGGTTACGACAGCGTTTGAACGCAGTGCCCGTGCTGCTCCTTACCGCACGATCGTCGGTAACCGAGCGGGTGGATGGTCTGAACGCCGGCGCTGACGATTACTTGACCAAGCCATTCTCGTCGGACGAGCTGGTCGCGCGGGTCCGCGCCCTGATTCGGCGTTCCAGTGGAGAAACCTTCAGTTTTTTTAAGGTGGCCGATCTGACTATACGGCCGGCGGAGCGGACCGCAGAGCGAAGCGGAGCCCGGATTGAACTGACGGCGCGCGAATTCGGCTTGCTCGAGCTTCTGGTCAGACACCCGGGACGGGTATTCACCCGGACGCAAATTTGCGAACGAGTCTGGGATTATGGCTTCGACCCGGGTTCTAATCTCGTTGACGTGTACGTCCAGCGGCTGCGACGAAAGGTGGATAGCGGTTTCAGCCCCAAACTAATCCACACGGTGCGCGGCACGGGTTACAAGATGTCAGAACAACCATGAAACCTCGTTCATTGAGGTCACGGTTCGCCATTTTCTGTGCATTGCTGGTGGCCGGCACCCTGGTCGTGTTCGCTGCGTTATCGGCCATCCTTTTTTACCACGAACAGATCGAGGCGTTCTCGGATGACCACTCAATCGTGCCGTCGGCGGAGGACCGAAGCGAAGCATGGGAGGGCGCGCTCACCCTGGTTTCCTCTTACGCTATTCTGTTGCCGGTCGCTGCGCTCGGTTCTGCCGCAATCGGGTGGTTTTTTGCGACGCGTTTCCTGCGCCATCTCACACACCTGGCGGATTCCGCAGATCGAATCTCGATACACAATCTGCAAGACCGGCTGGATGTGCCAGCGACTCTTGACGAAGTCTCGCGCCTGACGAACGCGATGAATGAATTGCTGGAGCGTCTGGAGGCGAGCGTCGCTCAGATCAAACGCTTCACTGCCGACGCCTCCCATGAACTGCGGATGCCGCTCACCGTGATGAAATGCGAGGTGGAGGCACTTCTGCGCGATGGAACGAGTAGTTTTTCACCCGATGTCTGCGAACGACTCTTGCTCGAGATCAACCGACTGGCGCGTTTGTGCGAGTCGCTGTTGTTCCTGGCGCGGGCGGATGCCGACGAGATTGAGTTTGACCCGCATGGGGTAAATCTCTCTGTGCTCGGACTGGAGCTGCTCGAAGACGCGCAGGTGTTGGCTGAGTCGCGCCAGATCAAGGTCGACGCACTGATCGAACCGGATGTTCAGGTAACTGGTGACACCCCACTCATCCGTCGCCTTCTGCAGAATCTTTTGGATAACGCTGTAAAGCACAACGTTGACTACGGCTGGATTCGTTTCCTGATCGTCGGGCACGATAGAAATGCCCGTCTGGTCATTGCGAACTCCGGAACGCTGATACCTGCTGGAGAACAAAGGCGGCTCTTCGAGCGCTTTCATCGCGTCGATCCTGCGCGTTCAGTTAGAGGTTTTGGCGCGGGACTGGGTCTGAGCATCTGCCGTGAAATCGTGGCGTTGCACGCCGGCAGCATCCGCTTAATCTCGTCGGATGCGAAAGGAACCTCGTTTGAGGTGCTTCTGCCATTGCGGAGCAAAATCGGAGTCGACAGCTCGGAGAGGATCGCCGGGCGCGAGGCTAAGGAAAGCGTCAAAGTGGGTTAGCGGACCGGTGTGTTGGCCACGAGGAGCGATAGGATGAGCATCCGCCCTCTCGCCGGTGTGAATTCAGAGGCCTCTCCCCTGGCAACTATTGAGCAGGGAGCAAAACCGCTTTCACTATCTCCCCCGAATACATAGCTTCAAACGCGTCTTGCCACTCCGTCAAAGGCGAAACGCGACGGAACTCGGGACCGATCTCTAATTGACCCGAGGAAAGCAAACGGATGACCCGTTCCCAGATCGGCCAGTTATGGGAAAAGCTGCCGTGCAATGTCACTGCTTTCAGCACTAACGGATCAAGCGAGAAATCGAGCGGTTGCGGTCCCCACCCAACTTTGCTGATCTGTCCGGCTGGCCGGACAATATCGATCGCGAGCTTCAGCGTCGCGGAAACGCCGGCGGCATCGATCACGACATCAAAACCATAGCCGTCGCGCAACGATCGGGTCCAAGCGACCACGTCTTCGCCGTTGGCGCCGAGGGTGGCAGACGCGCCAATCTGCTTGGCAACCTCCAACCGGCGAGCGTCCACGCGCGTGCCAATGACGACTAGTTCACCAGCGCCGGCCAGCTTCGCCATCGCGGCACAGAGCAGACCGATCGGCCCAGGTCCAATGATCGCGACCGCGTCGCCCGGGAGGATGCGGGCGTTCCCGCATGTAGCATTGTACGCAACACAGCTCGGCTCGGTCAGCGCCGCGATTTCAAAGGGCAGCGTGGCGGGAATGTGGTGCAGGATTCGTTCGGGCACTTTCGTAAATTGAGTCATCGCCCCGTCAGCTCCGAACCCAAACCCGCGCCGGCCGGGATCCAGGTTGTACAGGCCGCTCCGAACAAAAGGGGAATTTTCGTCGATAATGGCTGCGGTTTCGCTCACGACTCGATCGCCTTCCTTAAAACCGCGAACATTCTTGCCGACTTGAGCGATTACCCCTCCGAACTCGTGGCCAAGTATAACCGGATAGTTCAATTTTCTGCGATGCCGCTCATAGGCCTGATGAATATCGGTACCACAAACGCCAACCGCTTGAACGGCTAACAGTACCTCCTGATCGCCGATCTCCGGAATTGGGACTTCGCGGAGCTCCACACTGTGAGGTTCCGGTCCATAGTTAACCACCGCGGTCATCTTCTTATTCATGAGTGCGAACCTGTTCACAAACGAGCCGCAGCCGGATTCGATCGTCAAATCAATTGCAAATTTCTCCGCCGCGACTGAAGAAAATGTTTGTGAGCCCATTGCGCATCGCATTCAGCACGCTGGCGTTTCCGGACGGAACCCTGGAAGAAGCTACTTCCCTCGGTCGCTCCTGCGGCTATGCTGGCGTCGAGCTGCGGCTCGTCGACGGACAACTGATTGACTCTTCAATGCCCGCTGCCGAACGCATGCGGGTGAAGCAGGCGTGCGCCGCTGCGCATTTGCCGATTGTGTCGGCCGACAGCTCGATCCTTCTCACTGCCGACGGCGCTGGCCCCGAACTCCGGCGGTTTCTGGAACTCGCCAACGATTGGGAATCGCCGCTGATTCGCGTCTACGGCGGTCCGTTACCCGAAGAGCCGAGACCACGCCGGGCACAGATCGAGCGGGCGGCCAGAGTGCTTCAGGAAGCGGTTCCCTTCGCCGAACGTCTCGGTGTCGCCATCGCAATCGAGACCCATGACGCCTTTTCGGCCTCTTCGGTGGTTGCGGAGCTGCTGGCAATGGTGGACTCCCGGTGGGTCGGCGCTTTGTGGGACACCCATCATCCTCATCGGATGGGAGAAAGTCCGGCCGAAGTCTACAAGCACATCGGTCCTCGGGTTTTGCACGTGCAAGTCAAAGATGCCCGGCGCTCAGGGTCGCACAAAGGCGGCTGGCAGCTCGTGCTTCTGGGTGAGGGAGAGGTGCCGGTCCGCGAGATCATCGGATTGCTGGTGGCCGGTGGTTACAAAGGGTATTTCTCGGTCGAGTGGGAGAAGTACTGGCATCCCGAAATCGAAGAGGCCGAGATCGCGTTCCCGCAGCACAGGAAGGTGCTCGAGGAATGGACGCAGAACCTTGTGCGGTGACGGGTGACGGGTGACGGGTGACGAGTGACGAGTAACGGTGACGAGTGACTCGGAAGCCGAAACAGCTACCCGGTGTTCCCCGCAGAAACCCGGCTCCGGCGATACAATTCAGGTACCGCCCTGGGTTCCACGACGACCCTGCTGCCTTTTGACATGGAGACCAGCACCGCTTCCGATATCACCGCCGCACGATAGCCGTCCCACGCATCGGGTCCATCGACCGGACCTCTTTCGGTAGTACCCGCGCGCCAACTGAAAATTGCGTCAACCCAGCTCTGCAACTCAAGCCGGTATGCCTCGGCAAAGCGACCTCGCCAATCCGGGGGGACGTCTTGGTTAATTGCTAGATCAGAACGCAAAACGGTCCGGGCGGTCGGCGCTAACTCAACTGTGCCCTTCTCGCCGAGCAGCTCACATCGAATCTCGTACCCGTAGCCAGATCTCATCAAGATTTCGGCGATGACAAGCGCGCCACCCTCGAGTTCTAAAATCACCACTTGGGGATCCGGCAGCTTGCCGCTCGCCGCCGGGATTGGGGACAGCCAGTTCACTCCAACCACTTCCCGACCGAATAACCAGGGCATCACGTCAATCTCATGCACAGCCGAGCTGATCACCGTGGCTTCCGCGGTCCAGCTGGCCGAGGCGCCAAAATTGCGGTGCGCACAATGTGCGAGGACGGGAGTGCCGATTACCCCTGAGACGACTTTTTTACGCAGTTCGACATATCCGGGATCAAACCGTCGCATGAACCCCACCTGCACAAGACGTAGCCCGGCAGCCTGTTCGAGACGGAGGATAGCCTCACATTCGGCTACCGTCGGCGCGAGCGGCTTTTCGCAAAGAATTGGCTTGCGCGCGGCCATCGCCGCGCTGACGTAGTGGGCGTGCGTCGTGTCGTTCGAGGCCACGATCACGGCGTCCACCTCAGGCGACCGAATGAGGTCATCAGCCGATGCGAGCCTTTTGGCACCGGGCACGCGTGAGGCGATGATTTCGGCGCGTTGGAGGTCGATATCGGCAACGGCCTTGACCTGTGCTCCAGAAACCGCAGTGATAATTGTGTTCACGTGATTGGCTCCCATGTTTCCGGTGCCAATCACTCCGATGCCTAGATTCATTTTTTGTGACGGTGCTCGCAAGGATGTATCTCGGGAGGAGCGCAAATACCAATGTTCTCCATTGAAGCTGACAACAGCAACCGCCTGATCAGAATCAGTTGGTCGGAAAATGTTTGCATTGATGAAATGCGAGCGTGCGCCGAACGATTCCGTGCCCTGATGGTAGATATCAGGCCGGGCTTTCGACTACTCGGTGACTTAACCGGATTGGAGTCCATGGACCCTGCCGGTGCCCCTTACATTGCCGAGATCATGGACCTTCTTTCGGAAAAAAAGGTAGGATTAGTTGTGAGAGTGATTCCCGATCCGCATAAGGACATCGGACTCAATATTTTATCTTACTTTCATTATGGTCCCGAGGTGCAAGTGGTGACATACCAAAATCTGAGAGACGCATGGCAAAGGCTTTCGGACTGAAGTGTCTCACGGGAGCAGTTGACGTGCCGACACGATTCTTCGTCATGGCACCCACCCACCACGCCGGGTCGAAGCTGAACGGCGAAGAACTGCCCTTCACTGATCTGCGTCTGTGGCAATTAAGTTGAGATCGGCAATTGTTTGCGGAGGCAACTGCAACGCTGCGGCTTTCACATTCTCGCGGAGATGGTCCACGGACGATGTACCGGGGATCAGGAGGATGTTCGGGGACCGTTGCAACAACCAGGCAAGGGCGACCTGCATGGGCGTTGCCTCTAGCGATTTAGCGGCTTCCTCCAGCACCGAAGACTGCAGAGGCGTGAACCCGCCAAGCGGAAAGTACGGAGTAAACGCGATGCCCTTGGCGGCGAGCTCGTCAATGAGAGGATCATCGTGGCGATGCGCCAGGTTGTATTCGTTCTGGATGCAGACGACCTCTGTGATTTCCTGCGCCTGCGCGAACTGCCTGGGAGTGACGGTGCTCAAACCGAGCTGGCGGATCAAACCTTGGGTTTTGAGGCCGGCCAGAACCGTGAGCGGCTCCGCGATGGAATCTTCGATCGGCCCGTGGGGTCCGCCGACCCGCAGATTAACGACGTCCAGCACCTCCCGACCAAGATTACGCAGATTGTCGTGCACGGCGGCCGTGAGTTCCTCGGGCGAGAACGCCGGGCGCCACGACTTGTCCTCTCCCCGGCGATACCCGACCTTCGTCACGATCACCAGCCCTTCTGGATAGGGGTGAAGAGCCTGTCGGATGATTTGGTTCGTGATGTGCGGGCCGTAGAAGTCCGCGGTATCGATGTGGTTGATTCCGAGTGCAATCGCCTCGCGCAACACGGCAACAGCAGTGTCAATGTCGCGGGGCGGTCCCCAGACACCTTTACCGGCGAGTTGCATGGCGCCATACCCCAGCCGGTTCACGGTCATGGAAGTACTGGGTAGGGTGAAGCTGCCGCCGAGATTCCTTTGAGCGGTCGCATCAATGTTGCTGGTGAGTTTCATAGAATGAAGAAACTCTTGGGCCAGTCGCACCGAATTGCAAAATGACGTTCTATACCTTTCCTCATTTGTTCTTTCTTCCAATGCAAGTCGGCCCTTGGCCGCAGCGCGGCGTAAGCCGGACAGCAATTTTGCACTGCCACCATGCGGAGGGTGTGCCAAGATTGCTTCATGAAGGTGTTGCTCGCGGGCGCGACTGGCGCGATTGGCTCTCCGCTCATCGCGCATCTTCGGGCGAATGGGGATGCGGTATTTGGAATGACCCATTCCCCCGGCGCGACTGACGCGCTAAAGGAAAAGGGGGCGGAAGCGATTGTTGTCGATGCACTCGATCGGACGAGAGTGGAGCAAGCGGTCAAGCGTCTCCGACCGGACGCCATCGTCAATGAACTGACCGCTCTGCCGAAACACTACACGCCGGAAGCGATGGAAGCAGCCGCTCAGCGGGATCGGAACGTTCGGATCACCGGCAACGGCAACCTGCTAGCGGCCGCTCGCGTGTCCCAGTGCCGGCGGTACATTTTACAGTCGTCCGCGTTCTGGTATGCGCCCGGAGACGGATTAGCCGATGAGAGCACGCCATTCGCTTTCGATTCCTCCCCTGGGGTTGCGGCCGGAACAAGAACTTATGCGGAACTCGAATCGGTCCTACTCGCCGAAGAACAGATCGGGGGCGTTGTTCTGCGTTACGGCTTCTTTTACGGACCTGGCACATGGTACAGGAAGCATGGCGATATGGGCGAGCAGGTTCGGCAAAGAAAGGTTCCGGTCATCGGCGAGGGCCAGGGAGTTTGGAACTTCGTGCATGTGGAGGATGCGGCGGCGGCAACCGTTGCGGCGCTTCACTGCGATCCCGGCGTCTACAATATCGTGGACGACGAGCCATCGGAGCAGCGGGTGTGGCTTCCCGCTTTCGCGCGCCACGCGGACGCCCCGGAGCCGGTCCACATTTCAGAAGAAGAAGCCCTACGGAAGGCCGGACCGGACGCGGTTTACTACGGCACACGGCTTCGCGGCGCTTCGAATGCGAAAGCAAAGCTGCATCTGCGGTTCCGTCCTCGTCGTCTTGAATGGCTTGCCGAATGATCGCGGAGTGCGTTAGCGACTTGGAAGAAGCGAGACAGGTGCTTTTCATTTAGCGCATCGGCGTTGGCATCACGCGCGCGTCAGCTAGACGGACTTTCACGGTTTCGCGGAGAGTCCCCTTTTTGATCTTGGCGATCTTTTGTTCAACCTCTTCGGTGTTCTCATTCCCAGTGAAGCTCTGGAGGCGGTGTCGGTTAAACTATCCCGGATTTTGCGCAGTTCGCATCCTGGCCGAGCCTGGTCTTCTCTTTCTTGCCGATTGTTCCGGCGAGGACAGCGCTTTCGCCTTTGACTGCCGGCGACGCGGAGTTGGGCTTTCCGGAGCTTCCTGGTAGATGAGCCGAAACGCCTCCATGGTTGCGGCATTCGCCGCGTCGGTTAATGCGCACAGAATACCTTCGTCCTGGGTGAGCACCCGACACCCGGCAATAATTTCGGTATGATGCTGCGCGACTGCGGCCAACAGCGACGTCCTTGGTGAACTCACCGTGATCATCTCCCGATACGATTGTTGAATGAAATCCTGAACGCGGGAGGACAGGAGAGCCGCGTTTGCTGCCGCAAACAGATCCTTGTAAGCTCTCAGGCTTACCCCGGCGATGTCCTGTTGCCGGCCTTTGAAAGCAGTGACGGCCAAGCCGATTTTCGCAATCAAATCCAACATGTCACCAAGTCTACTACTCGCCACAGGCAGTTGTCAGTCATATTGCGGACTATCTCTGAATTGCGCAAAAGGCAATTCGGAAACCTGCCTTTCCTGTAACGCTAGTTCGACATCCGCGTCTCTAGCTTAGCTAGTCTTCGCTTATGATTCTCGAAAGTTGGGATCGGATTGTGATCGCAGTAGTTTTACTTTTCTGCTTCCAAGGATACACTCTCGGAACTTCTACAGAGTCGGCTCCTCCCATGACCGGAGGCGATTCCAGGACAACATTTTCAGGATAGAGTGACGGTCAGTGGACACTAAAATCATAGGTATCCAAAAGGAAGTTGTCTGTGCGGTAGCATTGATCGCGTTTGGCTTGATCACTTCTTTTGCTGCATGCCAGAGCGGAGGGAATGCCACCTCCAAGGCAGATGTAACGGATCCAAACACAGCCTTTGCCCAAGGCGGTGCGCAGAAAAATGCTACCCCTGCCGAAACCCCGACCAGTGGTTCATCCCGTAGGGGTGGCTTTTTGCGATCGTCCGACGCAAACAGCGAGGGTCACTGAGGCGCGGAAGTGCCCAAATTGTCTAGAACCGGTCTCATAAACCTCCTATCCTGGAGAGCGTGCGACTTCTATGGCAGCTTTGGCCGCATTCAAAGTTGCCTGAGTCTCGCGGGCGATCTTGCCTTTCGCGATTAAGTTGAGGAGCTTGGCTTTCAGGCTTGTCGTCGAGTAATAGTGGCGGATCTCCGCCTTGGTTGAAGCATCGCCGAGCTTGCGGAACGTCGTTTCCACCGTGTAATCGCTGAGAATCCTACTTATACCGAACGTGTCCTCTGGCAAAACGGTGACGATCTTCTGCAGCGGCACGATTTCGATATCCTTCTCAATGCAGGTATGCTTCCCGCCCGAAAGATGGCATTGATACGACACGCCTGGTTCGCGAAATGCCTTTCCATCAACAAGATCGACCTTGAAGACGCGAGGATGGAACTCTGGGATTTTCGTCAGATCCATGCTGAACGACCACACTGCTTCCAATGGCGCGCCGATAATGACCTCCTGCTTGGATCTAAACGGTGACCGCAATCCTGCCTCCAAATCGCCGGGGTGGCTTCGCCGAGTCACGCGAACGAGACAACATCGGCGGTCACAAATACCGCAGCATAATTTTCATGCACCCGAGCCGAACCATGCCGAGGGAGTTTTCGGCGGCCACCCGGGGCAGAACCCGTTCTAGCTTGCCCTCCCGCACCCACTGCTGGAAACGCCGATGGCAGGTTTGGAACGGCTGGATACTTTGAGGGCAGCTCTCGCCACTGCGGCGCCCGTGCCCAATACCCACAAGACCCGTTCAGCACCGCTCGCGTATCGTGCCAGGGGCGGCCACGACCATCGCGACGGACCTTCGGCCTTAAGATCGGCTCCAGCAGCTTCCATTGCGCATCGCTGACTTCCCAGTGTCCTCGCAGGCCCTCCTTGTGCCAACCAAACTCCGACAGCACAAGAGGTACGCACCACCTCAGCTAACAGAGATGATCAGAACTTATACGTTAGCCAGACAGAAAGTTGGCACGGGCCCGGTTAGAACCAGGCGCGCGCTTGAGTGAGGTCGTCCTGCACAAGGCCGTGGGAGGCGCGGACGAGCTTGACCGTTACGTTCGCACCGCTGCTT
Source organism: uncultured Verrucomicrobiae bacterium (assembly GCA_963731325.1). Lineage (GTDB taxonomy): Bacteria > Verrucomicrobiota > Verrucomicrobiia > Chthoniobacterales > JAFAMB01 > CAVSUL01. Next base: position 820,067 of record CAVSUL010000001.1, on the reverse strand, counting down.
CGCAGTTGTTCGGCAATATGCTGAGAGTCGCCCGGCGGAATGATCGGATCGCGGTCGCCCGCAAGCAGAAGAACCCGGCGGCCCGCGAGATCGGTTGCCGGAATATCGTCGGTAACGAACATCGGGCGAAACAGGATCGCCGCGGCAAGCACTTCGGGACGAAGCAGCAGAAGGCCCTGCGCGATGTTCGCTCCATTCGAGTAGCCCACTGCGGTCAGTGTCTCTGGGAGAATCCCGTGTTCGATACAAATTGCCGTCACGAAATCCGCCAGCTCCTCCGAGCGCTTCCGCCAATCTTCGACGTCGAGAACCCCCGCCGCAAAACGTCGGAAAAATCGTGGTCCTCCATTCTCGACGACCCGGCCACGGGGACTGATCACCGTCGCACCGGGCGCGATCTCTTCTGCGAACGGCACCATGTCCTGTTCATCTCCGCCCGTTCCATGCAACAGCAGAAGGCTGTTCGGGTTCGACGCGGAACCAGCTCGATAGACGTGACGAAACGCGTGCGTGCTCATGATTCCGCCTTTGGTTTGAACGGCGACGGCCGGACAGGGATCCGACCTTGAGTTGATACCCTGCGTCCCGAAGAGTAAAGAGCCACTCCGCTGGCTAATAAGCTACGTATTCCGGGGTCCATTGGCTTGCGACAACCGCTCGCCGGAACGCATCTGGTGCGCACTGAGGAGCTAAATCCCTCTTCTTGTGCTTTCCGTGCGACGGCATAAGCGACCTCGACGGCATTCTCCCGGATGCTTCGAACCCTTGGTAACAGAGAAGCGGCCGGATCTCGCAGCGCTGGCGAATGCTCGCCAAGAGCCTTCGCCCCGGCCAGCATCATTTTATCGCTGACTCTCCGGGCGTCTGAGGCAAGCAATGCGAGACCGACTGCGGGAAAGATAAAGACATTGTTGCATTGTGCGATCTCGATGCTTCTCCCGCCATACTTCACTGGCGCGAATGGCGACCCCGTAGCAATCAGAGCTCGGCCTTCTGTCCAGGCCAGGAGGTCGGAAGGTTTGGCTTCCGAACGGCTGGTGGGGTTCGACAAAGGAAAGATGATTGGCCTCTTGGTTTTCCTGGCCATTTCGCGAACGATCGACTCGGAGAAAATGCCTTTCACCGTAGACAAACCAATCAACACCGTAGCCTCTACCTTGTTGATTACCTCCTCCAAGCCGACCTGACCATGCTGATTCCGGGGCCAATTCGCAGTTTCGTTGCGCTCCCTCGCATAGGGTTTCTGTTCCTCGGAGAGGTCTCGGCGGTCGTCGTCCAGCAACCCGTCCTTATCAATGATCCAAAACCGCGCTTGGGCTTCGGTTTCGGCAAGACCCTCTTCAACCATGGCAATGCGAAGGTAGTCGGCAACTCCGATTGCAGCCGAGCCGGCGCCCACAAAGACTATCTCGTGTTCCTTCACGCTTTTCCCGGCAACTTTGGACGCACCAACGCCCTGGTCGCCAAGTCCCAGGATGCGCTCGCCATCGGTCACAACAATAACGTCGACCTCCGGGTTAGGACGATTGCCCAACACTTCAGCGATCGAATCACGCAAGGGATAAGAAACGATGAGTCCACGGGGGCGCCGATAGATATGGCTAAACTGCTGACACGCCAGACCGACCGTCGGAGTGTAAACGATCGGCATCATTTCCTCAATATGATCCAACAGAAGTCGGTAAAAGAGGATTTCATTCGAATCCTGTAGCTGACGCAGATAGATGTGGCGCTCGAGATCCGTCTCTTTCATGTTAAAGGATTCATAAGCGCGCACCGACTGTTGCTGAAGCGACTCAACCTGCGGTGGGAGGAGTCCTTTTAGACCGAGAGCGGTGCGCTCTTGATCGTCAAATGCGGTACCTTTTACTCGAATGGAACGCCGCACAGCTCACGCCAATCACGTTTGCGATGATCAGCAAGCCCAAGACCGTGGACAGATCCATTGCCGGACAGTAGGCCAACCGCTAACGATATCAACGTCCGCGCGCCACCAGTGCGGGGTCATCGGCCATCGGTCATCTTTCATCAGTAATCGGGAATCGGTGATTACCAGGCGTATCGAACGATAGACCGAACGAACGATATCGGTTTATGCTGTTCCTGTTTTAATATCCGGAAGATCGACAACCAAAAGGAAGCAATCTTTATGGCAAAGAAAACCGTGGCTCAGTTGTTAGTCGAAACGTTGGCCTTCGCCGGCGTAAAGCAAGTCTTCGGGGTCGCCGGCGATTCCCTCAATGGCATCACCGACACCATTCGCACCAGTAAGAGCGTCAAGTGGGTTCCCGTGCGTCACGAGGAGGTTGCCGCTTTCGCCGCCGGCGCGGAAGCGCATCTCACGAAATCTTTAGGCCATTTGCGCGGGAAGCTGCGGTCCGGGTAATATGCATTTAATCAATGGTTTATACGACTGTCATCGAAGCCGGGTCCCGGTTTTGGCCATTGCCGCACAAATCCCCAGCAAAGAGATCGGCAGCAATTATTTCCAAGAGACCCATCCGGAAAGACTATTTCTCGATTGCAGTCACTATTGCGAGTTGGTGTCGCAGCCAGAACAGATGCCGCGCACTCTGGAGATTGCGATGCGCCGACGCGCATGGTGAGTTAATCAACGCTGCGCGCCAGTTGAGCGCGCCAATCGTCCATGCGATGCGAGGGAAGGAATACATTGAATATGATAATCCCTTCGATGTCGGCATGACAGGTCTTCTCGGTTTTTCGTCTGGTTATTACGCAATGATGAATTGCAACACGCTCCTGATGCTTGGGACAGATTTTCCATATCAACAATTCTTCCCGGAGCACGCCACGATCATCCAGATCGATAGTCGTCCAGAGCAGATTGGCCGGCGGACCAAAGTCGATCTCGGGCTGGTCGGCGACATAAAGGCTACGCTGCAAGCCCTGATGCCAAAACTCGCGGCGAAACAGAATCGAAATCATCTGAACCAATGTCTTGATCACTATCGAAAAACCCGCAAAGGGTTGGATGATCTCGCCACCGGCACGCCCGGGAAAAAACCACTTCATCCGCAATACGTTGCCAAAATCGTAGATCAGCTTGCTTCCGATGATGCGATTTTCTCTTGCGACGTCGGTACTCCGACGATCTGGGCGGCGCGATATCTGACGATGAACGGTAAGCGCCGCCTCCTGGGATCATTCAACCATGCGGTCGATGGCAAACGCCCTCCCCCAGGCGATCGGTGCTCAAACCGCGTTTCCCAAGCGACAGGTTATCACCTTTTCCGGTGATGGCGGATTCGCAATGCTAATGGGGGATTTGCTCTCGCTGAAACAGTTGAGCTTACCCGTCAAGATTGTCATTTTTAACAACAGCTCGCTGGCCTTCGTTGAACTGGAAATGAAGGCGGCCGGTATTCTGGATTTTGCAACCGAGCTGGAGAATCCTAGCTTCGCCGAGATCGCCGAGGCTGCCGGTCTGTTTGGTGTACGAGTGGAGGATCCCGGTGAACTCCAAGGGTCCGTGAAGAAGGCATTGGAGCATGACGGACCAGCGTTGATCGACGTGGTTACCGGCCGCCAGGAACTTTCGATGCCGCCGACGATCGAACTAAAGCAGGCAGTCGGTTTCAGTCTCTATATGGCCAAAGCGGTGTTGAGTGGTCGCGGCGACGAGATTGTCGACCTGGCGAAGACAAACCTGTTTCGTTAGCTTTCGCTCGGCTGATAGCCGATAGCCAATGACCGGTGGTCGATGGTCGATGACTGATTACTGATTACTGATTACCGCTGAAGCATCAGTTTACACGGTGATTGTGCCTGTGATGCAGGTCGGGCAGATGAGCGTGGCGATGAACCATTGGTTTGTGCCGATGCCAATGTGTATGCGGTTCTCCAGGCGGATCGGTCAGCAGATGTTCATGCTGGTGATGTTCGTCGTGACGATGTGGATGCTCGTGCTCCAAGGCCTCATGGAAATGCTCGTGCTCGTGGTGCTCGGTCAAATGCAGCCAAACGCCGAGAATCATCAAGAAAAGCGCGGCCCAGAAAAACAGCGAGGGTACTTCACGAAGGAACAGCAGCGAAAGGAGTACCCCGATAAATGGCGCAGTCGAAAAATAAGCGCCCGTCCGTGCCGTACCCAGGTCACGCAAAGCTAAGACAAAGCAAGTAAGGCTTACTCCGTAACTCAGGAAACCGAGTAACCCCGCACTTGCCAAGGAGATCATCGGCGGCGTTTTCCCGCTCACCAGAAGACCGATCGTGAGATTGACTGTTCCAGCGCTCAGTCCCTTCAGCATGGCAATCTGCGATGGATCGAATCCGGAGACTTTACGCGTCAGGTTGTTATCGATCGCCCAACAGAAACACGCGCCGGCTATCAGCAAGGTTCCCCAGGAAAAGATGACGACCTCCCCGGGTTTCCAGGATACGAGCAACCCTCCCATGATAATGGCGATCATCCCAACGAGAATGCGCCGGTCAAAGTTCTCCCGGAAAGCGAACCAGGCGAGCAGTGTGGTGAGCACTCCCTCCAAATTCAGCAATAGCGAAGTGCTGGAAGCAGGCGTTGTTGACAGCCCCGCCAGCAGCAGGACCGGACCGATCAGACCGCCGGAGACGATGGCTCCAATTAACCACGGCCATGCTGAGCGGTCGAGAGCGGCTTCTGCACCCTTCCCGCAAGATGGCTGGACCCATCGCCAAAAGGCCAGTCCCACACCGGAGCCGAAGTAAAGCGCGCCAGCCAATTCGATCGGTGACAAGCCATGAAGAAGGATCTTTGCCAACGGCGCGCTCGCCCCAAATAACAGCGCTGCGATGAGAGCATTTCTAACCCCGGCAGAGAAGGATATAGGCTTCACTGAGATGTGCTTCTGATGATTCCCTGCTTACAACTTTTAGCGGAACACCGATCCGATAGAGGACCAAGAAGGTCAAATTCCGAACCCAATTCCGTCCCGGTTTTGATTGACCAGCGACCAGGCTGGTGTTTAGGGAGCCCGGATATTTCGTAGGCCATTACTGCCACGGACTTCGGAGCGCGGCCCTGGCAGTTCCCCTACTCTTCGGCGGTTGCGCCACTCAGCAGCAAGGCCAAACTCCGTCGCAAAACCAAGCCGAAGGCATTCTCGCGCAGACTGAACGCAGCAAGCTCCCTGCGGAGCAACGGGCCGCTCAATACCTGGCCATTTGTGAAAGCGCCGAGAATGAAATGAGCCGGCTTTCTGGATCGCCGGTTTCTCCAGGCGCCGCGGCGGCCCTCGCGTACGACCGTGCGTCCGCCGATGTAGCAACCATTTTGCCTGCCCTGCTTCGCAAACATCCGGGTCCGCGTACCCTCACGGTTCGAAATTCGCGGACAGGAGAAGCCTTCCTATTGCGACTTGAGTCCAGTCGTTCGGGAGAGTATCGGCCTGATTTTTTCCAGCAAATTCTGACGGCTCAGCGCGTTAAAAAGAAAGGACTTACAGTCAATGTTTCTCACCCTGGGTTTGGCGGCCCGGTTGTGGGTGTACATCACACTTTTCCCGTTGGGATGCCGCCGCCACGTTTCGAGCCTTTGCAGGGTTTTCGGATACCCATGACTGCGATTGTCGAGTTCGACAAGGCCAGTAGACCGACCACCGCTCGCGTTCGGCTCCTCGATCCCGACAAAGTTGAGTCTGCGATTGTGGCCGGAAAACCGCGGATGTTGGCCGCTGATCATTCCGCGGTCTACGGCTCTTACTGGGTTTTCTCGTATTCGACAGGTAATCCAATCGCCTACTCTGCTTACCTTCTTCGAACTGACCTGGCTGACGCTCAGCAAGCGTTAAGATTCAAGCAACTGATATTGATTGGTCACAGCATGGGCGGGAACCTGGCTCGCTTGCAGGTAACTAATTCCGGACGGAAAACCTGGGATGAGGCCTTCGGTCAACAAGCCAATCAGCTCTACGCGGAGTTACCCGAAACGTCGCTGGTCAAACGAGCGTTGCTCTTTCGAGCTAACCCGGCAATCAAACGCGTCATCTTCATGTCCACACCACACCGCGGCGCGACCCTGGCCTCTGGCGGGATCGGAGCTCTTGGTATGCGGCTGATTCAGTTACCGTCCCGGATTGCGGCCGCCATTGGGAGACCGTGGCCGAGGCGATACGCCAAACAGCTCCGATGGAGTGGTTCCTTACTGGAGTTCGCACCTTGACTCCGCGCAATCCGAGCTCATCGTGCCAACCGATCACGGTTCGATGAAAAGCCCGCTGGCTGTCGCAGAAATTCGGCGAATTTTGCTGGAAGAGAGCGGCAAAAATCAAAGGATTCATGTGCCAGCCGAACCGCGCTATAAACGCACCGAGGAACGAAACAAGCGCGCTGAGTTAAGGATGAAAGCCAATTCCGAACCCACATGGATCAGTGCCGCGATAATCGGGGCGAGCAGTCCCAGAAATGCCAACCCTATCCCCACAGTGTCGACGGCAATCGTACCCCAGAAGTTGAACATGATTACCCGGTAGCACCTTTTGGCGATGCCTAATACCTCCGTAAGGCGCGAGAGATCGCTCGTCATCAGAGTTATATCGGCGGTCTCGAGGGCAACATCGGTGCCGCCGCCCATCGCTATTCCCACGGTGGCTTCGGCCAATGCTGGAGCGTCATTGAGGCCGTCTCCGACCATCGCGACTCTGTGGCCCTGCCGAAGGAGCTCCCGGATTTTCTCGAGTTTCTGCTCGGGTAATAGATTGCCGATGGCCTCATCGACTCCGAGGTGAGTTCCGACGGCCGACGCAGCTTCGCTGCTGTCACCGCTCAAGAGGATGGTGCGATAACCGTTTCGCTTCAGTGCATCGACGGCTTCGATTGCTTCCCGGCGAAGCTGGTCAGCGACGGTCAGCGCGCCCAACAGCGTCCTGTTTCGTCCTACATAGACGAGCGTTTCTCCGGGCTTCGTTTCCTTCTCGAACGATCCCGCGCCATCGCTATCCATGCGAATATTGTTTTCCTCCAGGAGCCTCTGAGTTCCCACGACGATCTTGCTGCCCTGATCGAGACATGTCAGGCCTTTGCCCGGAATATATCGAAGACCGGTGTATTCGCGCAGAGAGATCTGCTCAGCTCTGGCCTTGCGGATGACGGCTTCGCCCAATGGGTGTTCGGAGTGCTGTTCGGCAATGGCCGCATTTTGTAGTACCTCCTTCTCCGTCGCGCCATTGATAACCAAAATTCCAGTTACCTCAGGGACGCCCATCGTCAGTGTACCGGTTTTGTCTAAAACGATGATATCGATGCCGGCGAGCTTCTCCAGATAGAGTCCGCCTTTAACGATGATTCCGCGTCGGGCGGCACTCCCGATACCAGCTAAAATGGCTAACGGCGTACCGGCCGCAACGCCGCATGCCCCGGCCACGATGATCACAGCGATGGTTGAAGTAAGATTGCGCGTCACGACAAAAGTCAGAACAGCGGCGGCCAGCGCGAAGTACACCAGACCGGCGGCGAGCCGATCGGCGATTCGCTGCACCGGCGCTCTCGACTTTTCCGCCTGTTCGACAATCTGAACGATTTTTCCAAAGGTCGTGTCTCGCCCGATCCGCTCAGCGCTGACTTCCAGTACTCCGTTCTTATTGATCGTCCCGGCAAAGACCTTGCTTTGCTCGGTCTTTTCAATCGGGAGCGACTCTCCGGTGATCGAAGATTGATCCACGTAACCGCTGCCTTTTGTCACTATTCCATCGACCGGGATTCTTTCTCCTGGACGAATCACGATCACCTCGCCGGCGGCGAGTTCTTCCGCATCGATCTCGCTCTCCTGACCATTCCGGCGAACGGTCACATGCCGTGGCAATGCATTGATGAGCTTTTCGATGGCTCGGCGTCCACCTCCGACCGTATAGCCTTCGAGTAGCTCGGCGAACAAGACAAAGAAGGCAATCACAATTGCGGTGAAAAACTGTCCGATCGCCAGCGCAGAGAGAAGCGCGATGGTCATCGACAGTTCCATCGTCATCCGGCGCTTGAGGAGATTTTCCCAAGCCTCTCGATAAATCGGCAATCCGCCAATCACCGTTCCCGCGAATGCGAGCCAGTCTCGCTGCATGAATGGGCGCCACCAGCCGGTCAGGCTGGCCACGACAATGAGACCCATCGCTCCTAGCCGGGCGTACTCCGCGGGGCCGTTCTGGTGATCATGGTCGTCGTGACACGAAATCGTTGGGAGTTTTTCCAAGGCAAACGCTCCTGGCTGCTCTTTATTGGATTCCTTCTCTTTTGCCTCGCAGTAGCCGCGCGCCATTGAAACTCGGGACAAGGTTACGCCCATCCCAAGAGGGATCAATGCCAGAACCTGGTTATGTATCACTAAAGCTAGGGGAGAGACCAACCATTCTTGTGGGTTTCCAAATTATGTGGCACCTTTTTTTCCGACGTTGGGCATTTCGTCGGGGCGCTTCTGCGATGATCTCGGGGATTGCGACATCCCGGCTAATGCGGCACGAAACTCCCGCGCTTCAGAGCTTCACATTGCGCAAACGCAGCGCATTGGCGATCACGGAAACGGAGCTCAGACTCATGGCCGCGCCGGCGATGATTGGACTGAGAAGGAAGCCAAACCAGGGATACAAAATCCCGGCGGCAATCGGGATGCCTAACGAGTTGTAAATAAAGGCGAAAAAAAGATTCTGGCGGATGTTGCTCATCATCGCGCGGCTCAGACGAATGGCTTTTTCCACGCCGCGCAGATCGCCTTTTAGCAAGGTGATTCCGGCGCTCTCCATCGCCACATCCGTCCCGGTCCCCATGGCGATGCCAACATCCGCGGCGGCCAGCGCAGGCGCATCGTTGATACCATCACCGGCCATTGCGACGATTTGTTTCTGTTCGCGTATTTGACGGACGCGCTCGTTCTTTTTTTGTGGTTCGACGCCAGCTTCCACTTCATCGATGCCCAGCTTTTGTGACACGGCGCGCGCCGTACGCTCGTTGTCACCGGTTAGCATGATGATTCTGAGCCCCAGTTTGTGCAGTTGCTCAATTACACCCGGCGTCGATTCCTTGATTGGATCAGCGACCGCCACGATACCGGCCGCGCGATCATCAAGCGCGACGAAGATCACACCGTTGCCTTGTTTTTGTAGTTCAGCAGCTTTGTTCTCAAATTTTTCGAGATCGTGTACGGCTTGAGAGCGGAGGAACTGCGATTTACCGACAAGCACGCGACGACCACCGACGCGCCCGACGACCCCGTCGCCCGTGGTGGATTGGAATTCCGTGGCTGACGCTAGATTCAAACCTCTTTGTTTAGCGCCATGAACAACTGCGGCGGCGAGCGGATGCTCACTGTGGGCCTCGACGGAAGCCGCGAGCTTCAGTAACTCGTCTTCAGAAATCCCACCAGTCACCACCACCGCGGTAACGGCGGGCCGACCTTCGGTGAGGGTACCGGTCTTATCGACGACGAGCGTCTGAACTTTTTCCATCAGCTCGATCGCTTCGGCTTTCTTGATCAACACGCCCGCCTGCGCACCCCGACCGACACCAACCATGACTGACATCGGCGTTGCGAGACCGAGTGCACAAGGGCACGCGATGATCAGAACAGCGACTGCATTTACAATCCCATAGGCAATGCTCGGCTCAGGGCCAAAGAGCGTCCACAGGATGAAAGTGAGCACCGCCAATGCGATCACCGTCGGCACAAACCAACTCGCAACCTTGTCGGCCAATCCCTGGATTGGAGCACGGCTGCGTTGGGCTTGCGCCACCATCGCGACGATCTGTGAGAGCACAGTCTCGCCGCCGACGCGCTCTGCTTCGATGAGGACGCTGCCAGTTTGATTAACCGTGCCGCCGGTGACGCGATCAGCGGTGCTCTTCTCCACCGGCGTCGCTTCGCCGGTGATCATCGACTCATCAATACTGGTTCTCCCATCGATCACTCGACCATCGACCGGAACTTTTTCGCCGGGCCGAATGCGCAGATGGTCGCCTCTCTGAATTTGGTCGAGCGGCACATCCTCTTCGTTGCCATCACGCACGACACGAGCGGTGCTCGGTGCGAGATCCAGCAATGCCCGGATCGCGCTTCCCGTTCGACTGCGAGCGCGCAGCTCGAGCACTTGGCCTAACAGGACTAGAACGGTGATAATGGCGGCTGCTTCGAAATAGACGCCGATTTTGCCGTGCGCGGCGAAGAAGGGCGGGAAGATTTGCGGGAGCAACATCACGACCGCGCTATAGAAGTAAGCCGCGCCGACGCCGATCGCGATCAATGTAAACATGTTCAGCGAGCGGTTCGCGATCGATTGCCAGCCGCGTTGGAAAAATGGCCATCCCGCCCAGAGCACCACTGGCGTGCTCAAGATGAACTGCGCCCAGCGCCCCGGATCGCCCTGCACCCACCGCGGCGCTGACGGAAGCATGTGCCACATCGCAAGCAAAAATACAGGCGCGCCGAGCACCGCGCCAATCCACAGGCGCCGCGTCATATCGCGGAGTTCGACGTTTTCCTCCTCAATGCCGGCGACGGCATTCTTCGGCTCAAGCGCCATGCCGCAGATCGGGCAATTGCCAGGTTTGTCTTGCTCGATCTGCGGATGCATCGGGCAGGTGTAAATGATTCTCGCCGCGGTTTCAGGACCAACCTGCATTCCGCAGATCGGGTCGTTGGGTTTTTTTTCCGTGGAATTCATCGCAGGAATCGGGTCAAGGCATTGCGCAATTCGGCGAGCAGCTGCGCCGGTTTCATCGGCTTTGCGCGCGCGTGTTCGGTCCCCTGGCCGTGGCCAACGACGCAGGACTCGAGATGATTGCTGAGCAACTCGACACCAAGAGCATCGAGGGCCGATCGCACCGCGGAGATTTGATTAAGAATATCAACGCAGTAGCGCTTCTCCTCGATCATGCGCTGGATGCCGCTGATCTGGCCGGCGATCCGTCGGGTGCGTGCTTCCAGTTTGTCGGAGGCATCCGTTTTCATCCAAATACATATACCCTGTATATGTATCAGAGCAAAGGAAAAGAAAACGCTTCTCGTGAAAAACGTCGAGTACCGGGCGCCGGAAAGCACGCCCAGATCATATTATCGAAGTCGTTTTGCCTCTCTTGAGCAATTTTGCTGAGGGTCTCCTAGCTAATGTTTCTCCGTCTTTTAATGAACAAATGCGTGAGAGTGAACTTGATAAAGCACTAGAACGAATCAGAGAGGCTAGTGACGCCCGGCTTTCGGAGACCTTTGAACAACGCGTCTTGGCCACGATTGCAAAGAGAAGGAGTGTAGAGAACTGGTCAATGGGAGCGTTTTTGACGGCAGCCCTGCCGCCTTCCTGGGCCGCTGGTCGCCAAACTTGGCGACAGCGTTCGCGTGCGTTTCGGCAATCTTTCTCCGATGGATCATCATCCGATCCACATTCATGGTCATCATTGGACAATCGTAGGCACCGATGGCGGTCCAATTCCGAAGAGCGCACAAACACCCGAAGCCAGCGTCCTGGTTCCGGTTGGCACGACCCGTACCGTCGAATTCATTGCGAATAATCCGGGCGACTGGGCGATGCATTGTCACATGACGCACCACACCATAAACCAAATGGGTCATGGCTTCCCGAATATGATCGGCGTGCAACCCGGAACCTTGGACAAGCGAGTTCGGGTTTTTCTCTCAGGCTATATGACAATGGGCCAAGCCGGCATGGGAGAAATGGGCGATACGGGCATGAAGGTTCCCAAAAATTCCGCGCCGATGGTTGGTGCTCAAGGGCCACACGGTTACATCACGATGGGCGGCATGTACACCAACCTCAAAGGATGAATTCTTTAACGCCTTCACGGCCCGTCAAATGGAGATTGTTGCCATGAGTTTAGACTTGCTCGAGTTCGCCACGTTGATCGTGACCGGCTTTACTTCGTGTGCCGAGTTTGGCTCCTACGCGTTCGTGCATCCCGTGATCCGTCTCTTACCGCCGGAACATCACGTCAACGTGGAGAAAGGCCTGCTGAAGACCTTTGGTCGCGTGATGCCGGTCCTGATGACTCTTTGCCCTATCCTTTCAATTTCTTATGCGATTCAAGTGAATGCCGCCGGCGGTGGAGCGAATCCGATTCGCTGGTTGTCCGCCCTCGTCTTTGTCGGTGCGTTGGTTTGTACCGTCATCTTCAACGTGCCAATTAACCTGGCCACCGGGCGATTCAATCCGCAGGATCTCCCTCAGAATTGGAAGGCAACACGAAATCGTTGGGAGTTTTTCCAAGGCATACGCTCCTGGCTGCTCTTTGTCGGATTCCTCCTTCTCTGCCTTGCGGTGGCCACCCGCCATTGAAATGAATTTCCGGTTACCATTCAACTGGCTTGTTTTGATGCTGGTTAGCGTCGTGTCGGTTTTTCCGGCTGAGGCGCAGGAAATGCCTTTTCAACACAATAGTCTGCAATTCCCCTATCTCGATGCAGGTGGAAATGGACGGGTCCTGATGCACTCGTTCAGTGCATTCAAGCAGTCCTTGCGAAATTGGCTGATCAACCTATTCTAGCGGGTCGATGACGTCCTTCGGTCAGTGTTCCCGTGTCTGGCTCGTGGCATGGCTGCTTATCGCCCTGCCGATTGCCGGCTACGCTCAAACACTGGCCGCCACCTGCGGGATGCCCTGTGCGGCCGCCGAGAAAGCCTGCCATTCCTGTTGCGGCGATCGGCAGGCGAGTTGCGGCATGACGGTTGCCAAGGCCCTCGCCGCGAATCCCATCAAAGCGGTGAGCGCGAGCGACTCGGTATCAGACTTAACGGCAGACGCCCCTAGTGACGTGCCGAGTATTTTTCTGCCAGTGCTTTTGGCAGAAACCAGCCGAGCGCTCAATCTCGGTCCGCCGCCCGCCATCGACTTTCAGTCGACGCACTGCGCACGGCTGTTGTGAGAGCAAGGACCGGCCCGCATTCCGCTTCTTTCGCGGAATAAGGCGACCGGTTTCCGGATGCCCGGGTTCCTCCGCTTGAGGAGCCATTTCTTGCATTTCGAACCCTCACACGATGAAGATTATTTTTCCTTTAAGAACTTGCTTGGCACCGGCCGTGCGCGAGGCCGGTGCTTCCGGGCGACCTGCCCGATCCGCCGCGGCGGGACCGCTCAACCCGATAAAAACAGGAGTGCTGCTAGTCTACCTCCTCGCTCCCGGCACGACGGTTCTGGCCAGGCAGCCAACTAGCAATTCCGATTCCACGAAAGCTGCTGAACTGACGTTAGATACCGCTCTCGCAGCTGCTCTGCAAAATAACCCGATGATTAAAGCGGCCCGGTCCAAATGGGAATCGGCAAAGCAAAGAGTCCCACAGGCAGCGGCTTGGGAAGACCCGAAACTGAACGCAAATACGCTGCTTGGCCGTTTTGTCGATATCTCGCAAAACGGTTTCACCGATCAAATGGTGAGTGTCGAGCAGATGCTCCCGCTTTCTGGAAAGAACCGCAGCCGGGAGCGCGTCGCCGCCGCAGAAGCGCTGGAAAGTTTCGAAGACTTCCGACGCCAGAAGCTGGATGTCGTTGCGAAAACAAAAGCGAGTTACTTTCGGCTGGCCAATTTTTACCTGCTTTTGGATCTGAACAGCCAGGACCAGGCAGCGCTCACCCAAACCGTGGCGGCAGGCAACGCAAAATTCGAGGTCGGAGCCGAGTCGCAGGCAGACCTTTTAACCTCCGACGTTGAACTGCAGAAAATCATCGAAGCACGACGTGACCTCGAGCAGAAACTCTCGGACGAACAAACGACCCTGAAAGTGCTGATGCATCAGGATCCCTTTTCTCCTCTGGGCCGCCCAATCTCGCCGGTGACATTAAAACCAGACCTGTCGTATGAACGCTTACGGAGTCTTACCTTGGCAAACCGTCCGGAGGTTCGAGAGGCGCACGCAATGACGGTCGCCGCTTCGGCAAAGGTTCAACTCGCGCACCGAGAGTGGATTCCTGACCCTTCGGTTAGTTTAGGTGCGCAGCATTATAACGGTGGTTCGCAGGTTGTGAGTGAACTTGATGCCGGAGTTTCGATCAGCCTGCCGTGGTTCAATGGCAACAAATACCGCGCCGGTGAGCGCGAAGCGCAGAACGTTTTGCTCGCTGCCCAACAGGCATTGGATGGAGTGCAAATCGAGGCGTTGGGTTTGCTTCGTGACCAGTTGCAGAAACTCGAGACGCTCCACCATCACATCGAGCTCTACCGAGACCGATTGCTGCCAAGGGCAGGTCAGACCGTTTCGGCAAATCAATCTGATTACGAAGCCGGCAAGACAACTTTGATTCAGGTGCTCACCTCGGAGAACAACCTCCGGCAGCTCAAGACGATGTACTACCAGGATGCGACGGACTACCAAGTCGCGATTGCCGAGTTAGAAGCGCTTATTGGAGCAGATTTGAGCGTGGCCGATAGCACTTCACCCCGCCAGGAGCACAGCAAATAATGAAAGCACGTCTTTACTCGACACTGGTGGTCCTGCCCATCTTGTTCCTCGGATCTATTCTGCTCAGCAGTTGCTCGAAGCCGGCGATCACGGCGGCGGCGGCTGATCAGGACGTGGACTACTACACCTGCACGATGCATCCGTCGGTCCATTCCAAGACACCGGGGAAATGCCCGATCTGTTCTATGGACCTCGTGCCGGTAAAAAAGAAGACAACGGCGAATACGGAAATCAAGACGGCGGCTAACCAACCGAGCACCGGGTCCATGGAAAATCTGAAGACGGGCTCCGTCGACCAGAAACCGGCCGAATCGAGCGCGTTCACGGTCCCGGTTGAAAGACAACAGCAGATTGGCGTGACTTATGCCACGGTAACAAAGCGACCAATCCAATTTGCAATCCGTTCGGTTGGGATGCTGGAGCCCGACAGCGCAAAGATCTTTGACTATGTGGCCCGGGTCGACGGTTACGTCCAGGAATTGAAAGTCAGTTCACCCGGAGAACAGGTGTCGTCTGGCCAGCCCCTCATAACGATCTACAGTCCTGACCTCCGCAGCACTGAGCAGGAGTTAGTTAATCTCTTAAACGATCGCGAGCATGCTGGTCCAGGTCGCGGTTCCAATGATCAGCTGATCGACGCCTCCAAGAGACGGCTCAGGCTCTGGAATGTGAGCGATCAGGAGATTGCTGAGCTCGAGAGAAGCCGGAAACCGTCAGACCAACTAATCCTGCGGTCGCCTTTCGACGGGGTCGTCAGCGAAGTCATGGGCCGTCCCGGGATGAATGTAAAGGTGGGTGACAAACTTGTCAGCGTCCTTGACCTGTCGAGCCTGTGGGTTTGGGCTGAGTTTTACGAAAACGAGATCGGCTTACTCAAGGAAGGGCAGCCAATCGACGTGACTCTACCGGCTTTCCCCAATCAAACCTTCCAGGGCCGGATCGCGGTCATCAATCCGAGCATTGATCCGACAAAACGAACAGCTCGCGTACGAATCGACATACCGAACCCGAAACGTCAATTGCGTCCAGGCATGTATGCCAATGTGGAAGTGAAGATCGATGATGGAGAAGGGTTAACGATTCCGGTGCAGGCGGCGCTCCCGACCGGAGAACGGGTGCTGGTATTTATCGATCGCGGCCAGGGGAAACTCCTGCCCCGCTATGTGCAGGTAGGTCGATCTTTCACAACCTTTGATAGCCAACAAGAGGAGAGCTTTTATCAAGTAGTGAGTGGCTTGGAAGGAGGCGAGCGAATTGTCACCAGCGCTAATTTTCTGATCGATGCGGAATCCCAGGTGCAAGGG
This sequence comes from uncultured Verrucomicrobiae bacterium, assembly GCA_963731325.1. Classification (GTDB taxonomy): domain Bacteria; phylum Verrucomicrobiota; class Verrucomicrobiia; order Chthoniobacterales; family JAFAMB01; genus CAVSUL01. Next base: position 804,382 of record CAVSUL010000001.1, on the reverse strand, counting down.
GCGCTTAAAGATTTCCAAGGACCTGAGCCATCCGTGACGCCGGAGATGCACGACGAAAGGTCGGTAGATCCGCCGGGCGCGGGCCAGTTGGGAACGAACTTGTATCGGGACCTGTTTAGTTCGTATTCCACAATGCACGCCCAATTGGCGGCTGATTCGCTGGCCGGGATACAGGACTCGGCGAGCGCCTTGTTAGTTGAGCTGCGAGCGATTCATGAGCAGTTGCTCGATCGTGTCCCCGATCCTACCGCTTACGACAAGGCGCTCGATAATTTGTATGAGCTTGTGCAGAAGTTCCATCCAGCAACTCTGGACGAAGCGCGGATCCAATTCGGACAACTCAGCGAAAAATTAATCGCGATGCTTGAAGTCTACCGCGATCCGCTTCAGGGATCCTGGAATGTCGTCGAATGCCCGATGTGGAAGAAATCGCCGGCACGCTGGATTCAGATTGGTGAGGAGATCAAGAATCCTTTCCTGGGTAAAGCGATGGCTGACTGCGGTCAGATCCAAGAGCGCTTGGGGTCGAGAAAATAGCTCGCGTGGCCACGACAATTCCTCAGCAAGGTGCTCCGACCTGGATCGAGCGAATCATTTCCGCGAGCGCCCGGAATCCTTTCTTGGTCGTTGTATTCGTGATACTCGGGATTGCGGGCGGGATTTATGCTTTGTACCAGACTCCGCTGGATGCGATTCCCGACCTCAGTGATGTACAAGTGATTGTCTACACAGACTGGGAAGGTCGTTCGCCTGACTTGGTCGAAGATCAGATCACTTACCCTATCTCGACCAAATTTATTGCGGCACCCAAGGTCAAGTTTGTCCGCGGTGAATCGATGTTCGGCAAATCGTTCGTCTACGTGATTTTTCAGGACGGAACCGATATTTACTGGGCCAGGTCTCGAGTGATCGAGTACCTGAACTCGGTACGCGGTTCCTTGCCAGAAGGTGTTAATCCGGTCATTGGACCGGATGCAACCGGAGTCGGATGGGTTTACGAGTACGCTCTAGTCGACAAGAGTGGTAAACACGATCTGGCGCAACTGCGATCCCTGCAGGACTGGAATATTCGGTATGCACTGGAATCCGTCGAAGGTGTGGCTGAGGTGGCACCGGTCGGCGGATTTGTTAAGCAATATCAAGTCGATCTCGATCCAAATAAGCTCCTGGCTTACAACATCCCAATCGGAGACGTGGCCAACGCGATCCGGATGAGCAACCAGGACGTTGGAGGCAAAACCTTCGAAGTATCCACCACGCAGTTTTTTGTTCGTGGTCGCGGCTACATCAAGAATGTCCAGGACTTTGAAGACATCGTCCTCAAAGTCCAGAATGGTACTCCGGTTTACTTGAAGCAGGTGGGCACGGTTCATGTCGGACCTGATTTGCGGTACGGCGTGGCCGAACTCAACGGGGAAGGAGAAACGGTTGGCGGCGTCGTCGTCATGCGTTATGGGGAAAACGCTCTGAGGGTCATTGACGGGATTAAAAAGAAATTCGAGGAGATCAAAAAAGCGCTGCCGGAAGGCGTGCAGATCGTTCCCGTCTATGATCGGAGCACACTGATTCAAAACGCAATCGATACGCTTCGAGAGAAGCTGATCGAGGAGAGCATTGTCGTTGCCCTGGTGTCGATCGTTTTTCTTTGGCATATCCGGTCCGCCCTGGTCTCGATCATCACGCTGCCGATTGCCATCATTCTCTCGTTCGTTCCGATGCTTTGGTTGGGGCAGACTTCCAATATCATGTCGCTGGGCGGGATTGTCATTGCGATTGGCGCGATGATCGATGCGGCGATCATCATGGTCGAGAATGCGCATAAGGCATTGGAACATTTTCGCATCCAGGACGGACACGAAGCGCGTGGCCGAGAACGTTTCGAAGTTATTCTGACGGCAGCCAAAAGTGTCGGGCGACCCCTTTTCTATTCGCTGCTGGTTATCACCGTTAGTTTTATTCCAGTCTTTTCCCTGGAAGCGCAGGAGGGAAGGTTATTTCGTCCGCTGGCGTTTACGAAGACTTTTGCCATGTTCTTCGCTTCCATTCTAGGAGTGACCCTTGTGCCAATCCTGATGGCGTGGCTCATTCGGGGAAAGATTACACCCGAAACAAAAAACCCGATTAATCGCTTTCTGATCTGGGCCTACCAGCCATTGGTCAACTTTGTCCTGCGCTTCCGCTGGCTAACACTTTTCCTGGCTATTGTGGTGCTCGCCCTAACCTACATTCCTTTCAGCCGGCTCGGAAAAGAATTTATGCCTCCGTTGAACGAGGGAACCCTGTTGTACATGCCGACGGCGGTTCCAGGAATGTCGATTACCGAAGCTACCAAAGTCCTGCAAATCCAGGATCGCATTCTTCGAAAGTTCCCGGAAGTGAAGAGTGTTTTCGGTAAAGCCGGACAAGCCGATACACCCACTGATCCCGCGCCGCTCTCCATGTTCGAAACAGTCGTGCAATTAAAGCCTCCGGAACAGTGGCCCGCCGGAGTGACCTGGGAAAAACTCATTGCCCAAATGAACGAGGCCAGTAAAACCCCCGGCATGGCCCAGATCTTCTGGATGCCAATCCAAACGCGGACGGAAATGCTGACCACCGGATTTCGTTCGGTTCTTGGAATCAAGGTGTTTGGCCCGGATCTCAAGGGTATTCAGGACGTGGCGATAGCAATCGAGAAATCACTCTCAAATTTTCCGAAGACTCGCAGTGCGTTTGCCGAGCGGACCACGGGAGGTTATTTCCTGGATTTCACGCCGAATCGCCAGGCCGCGGCTCGCTACGGCCTGAGAATCGAAGATGTTAATCAAATTGTTGAGACGGCCATCGGAGGAAACACGATTGGAACGACGGTCGAAGGCCGGGAGCGATATCCCATCAGCGTTCGCTATGCTCGCGATTACCGAAATGACATTAACCAACTGCAGCGCGTGCTGGTGGCGACTCCGAGCGGAGAGCAGGTGCCGATCTCGTTGCTGGCCAATATCCACTATCGGACAGGCGCGCCATCGATTCGTACCGAGAACGGTCAACTGGTTGGGTTTGTTTTCGTGGACATTACGAGCAGCGACATCAATGGATACGTCAAAGCAGCGAGCCAAAAGATTGCTCAGGAAGTCAAGTTCCCGCCAGGCTATTACATCCAATGGGCCGGTCAATTTCAATATCTGCAAGCGGCCGAGAAGCGCTTATCGATTCTCATTCCGTTTACCTTGCTGATTATTTTTGTCCTCATCTTTATCAACACCGGCTCAGTAACCAAAACATTCATCGTCTTACTGTCCGTGCCATTTTCTCTCGTGGGTGCGTTTTGGCTCCTTTATCTTCTCGGCTACAACATGAGCGTTGCGGTGTGGATTGGGCTCATCGCTTTGGCTGGTCTGGATGCGGAGACCGGTGTGGTGATGTTGCTCTACCTCGACCAGGCCTGGGATCGATATCGGCTCGAGGGAAAAATGAATGGGATGGCCGATTTATACGCGGCGGTTAAGGAAGGCGCGGTTCAACGCATCCGGCCTAAGATGATGACGGTCTGCGCAATCTTATTCGGCCTGTTGCCAATCATGTGGTCCCCAGCTTACCAGGCTGGCGCGGACGTAATGAAACGAATTGCTACACCGATGATTGGCGGCGTAGTGACTTCCGCAATTCTGAATCTCCTGATTTACCCGGTTATCTACGTTATCTGGCGGAAGCGAGAACTACCCTCTGGCGGATTGCCATTGACCGAACTTTCCGCAATTGACAGCCAGGAATCCTCGGGAAGGTTCAAAGGTTTGGTGCGCATCTTGATCGGCGGGGCGATCGCCGCGGTTCTGTTTGGCGGAGGCTACGCCGGCTGGAACTGGTGGAGTTCTCACGCCGAGGGCACCTCACTGACCCTGTCGGCGCCGTTGGCGACTCGGACGACAGAAGGGCTGACGATCAATTTGTATGGCGATTTACATAACGGGTCGAGTGCGGTTTTCATCGAGTTCAAGGACCCTGGTGGGCAGCGCAGAGACGTTGGCGAGGTGAAGACTGACCTTGCCATGAACATGACAGGCATGGTTATGCACTCCGGCGGCGACGTCACAAAAACGAACCATGCAGGAGTCTATCAGGCAAAGCTCCAACCTCAAATGTCAGGTGACTGGGTTGTAAACCTATCCTGGAACGGTTCAGCTGGCGAGGGACGGATCGAGATCCCGGTAAGTGTGAAGCAGTGACGGGTGGCGGGGTGGTGAGTCCCGAGTCCCGAGTTGCGATGAACCGCTATGGTCGATTTAGGTGCTTGAGATAATAAAGCTGGGAGTTCACACAGAAGTAGCGAAAGAGACCTGATCGTTGAGAAACGGGTCCTTCGCGAGCTAAAACCGGTGGAGAAGCTGCTCCCTGTGCACTCCAAGCAAGTCCTGACGTACATTCGCCTGGCGAATCTGCGTCTTGGCTATTTGCTGAATTTTGGCGAATCCCAGCTTAAGACCGGCATCAAACGCTTGATCAGCGGCTAAGGAACCCTCCGGAATACGGACGAGGCCGTCCGGGCTACTTAAGACGCTTTCGCGCAAGATGGTGGTAGCCGGACAGGTTCAAGCACGAGCACGAGCACGATGCGGTTGCGGCTACGCCGCGCTGTGGCCTTCTGTTAAACACTTTATTTTTTTCTGAAAATCCGCTCGCCAATGCTGATTATTGCCGGTTGTCTTCTGGTAGTGTTGGGTCGATCCAAGTACATGAACGATAAAGTCCGCTGGGGGGTGCTCGGGGCCGCGAAAATTGCTCTGCAGAAAGTTATTCCCGCCATGCAGAAAGGCCAGTATTCACAAGTGGTTGCGATCGCCTCAAGAGCACCGGACAAGGCTCGACCACTTGCACGAGAGTTGGGAATCCCGAAAGTTTACGGCTCATACGAGGAATTGTTAGCTGATCCCCAAATCGAGGCGATCTATAATCCGCTCCCGAATCATCTCCATGTACCGTGGTCGATCAAAGCAGCAGAGGCCGGTAAGCACGTGCTTTGCGAAAAACCGATCAGCTTAACGGTTCAAGAAGCATTGTCACTGCTGGCTGTCCGGGATCGGACTGGCCGAAAGATCGGGGAAGCATTCATGGTGCGCACTCATCCTCAATGGACGACCGCTCTCGACCTTGTTCGTCGTGGTCGGATCGGATCGCTTCGCTCGATCATCGGCGGATTCAGCTACTTCAATCAGGATCCGAAAAATATCCGAAACATTTCGGATTATGGAGGCGGCGCACTCCTGGACATTGGTTGCTACCTGGTTTTCACCTCGCGCTTGATGTTTGGCGAAGAACCGGCTCGTGTTCTCGGGCTGATCGATCGGGATCCGGAGATGGGGACAGATCGGCTTAGTTCGGGCGTTCTGCAATTTCCGTCCGGCCATTGTGTCTTTACGTGCAGCACACAACTCGTGCCTTACCAACGGGTGCAGATCCTGGGAACAAAAGGGCGGATCGAAATTGAAATACCGTTTAATGCTCCGCCGGACCGGCCCTGCCGGATTTTCGTCGATGACGGCACTGACCTATCCGGGCGCAGTGCGGAGGCGATGGAGCTGCCAGTTTGCGATCAGTACACGATCCAAGGAGACCAATTCTCAAAAAGTATCCGCGAAGGGATCGAGGTACCCGTGCCCCTGGCAAATTCAATTCGGAACATGGCAACAATCGAAGCGCTTTTCCGATCGGCTCAAGCCAACCGCTGGGAAATACCTACCGCAGGAATTGCCGAGAGCCGATAGCCGATCTCATCGGCGATGAGCTGCCATCGATCTATTGGCCACCGGCTATTGGCTATCAGCCATCAGGACCGTCCGCCGCTCATGAAACCCGCCCGCCGCTCTGCCTGCATCTCTTCCAATTTCTTCATTTGGTCGGGTCTCAAACTCTGGATGCCTCATTATGAAAATTCGTCTGCACTTCTTTCACTCGGCGCAGCTTTTGTAGTTTGCCCATCGAGGTGTTTTCTTTGAGCGCTTTGAAATCGCGGAATTGCTTTCCGACTAGCGGAGCCATCTGTACCTTTTGCTTCTCGGTAAGCTGGAGCCTGCTGCTCATTTCACGCATCTGCGCCTCAGGCGAGGATTGTGCGAGGCCGTTGGTAGCCATCGCCAAGATGCCGGCAAAAAATAATATCGCATAACGATGGAGTCTTCTTTGAATCATAACTTGCTTTCCTCTGTCGATCGGAAGGTCGGGCTTGGGTTTGGGCTTGCGCGGTCAACCTTCCGAGCTCGCGTGAGCCGTTCTACGAAACAAAAGCTAACAGGAATAAAGAATACGGCGAGCAGACTCGCCGCGAGCATACCGCCAATCACGGTCGTGCCATGACTTTTCGGGCGAGCGCTCCGGCGCCAAACGCCGTCCAGAGCGGAAGACAACCGAGGATGAACGCGAAGGAAGTCATCAGGATTGGCCGGAGGCGGAGTCGTGCGCCAGCGAGCGCGGCGTGGACGAGGGAAAGGCCTCGCTCAGATTCGGCCTTGGCGTACCCGACAATCAGGATCGCATTCTTGGCCAGTAACCCGATGATCATGACCAGCCCGATCTGGGCAAAGACATCGTTTTCGATTTGAACAAGGAACGGCGAGCCGAATGCTTCGGCCGAGAGTCTTCGAAGGTAGAGCATCCCGAACGCGCCAAAGACCGCAATCGGAGTACTCAGTAACACGCTGCAAGGCAGTGACCAACTTTCGTACAGTGCCGCCAGAATCAAAAAAACGAAAAGCAGCGAAAAACCGAATATCGCGGCGGGCGGGAGCCCTTGCTGTGCCTGCTTCTGTTGAAGAGACATCCCAATATAGTCATAGCCCATATCACCAGGCATGGTCTGCTGGAAGACTTCCTCCAACGCCCCCATCGCCTGGTCCGAAGTAAAACCGGCGGCAGGCGTGGCGTTAATCTGGGCGCAATCGTACAAGTTGTAGCGCATCGTAAACTCGGGTCCAGTACGACGCTCGATCCGGGCGAGCGTGTTGAGCGGCACCATGCTGTTGTTCGAGTTGCGAACATAAAATTGGTCGAGGTCGTTTGGATTGGTCCGGAACTTTCCTTCGGCTTGCAGGTAAACCTGCCATTGGCGACCGAAGCGGTTAAAATAATTAACAAATGCTCCACCCATGAAGGTTTGCATCGTCGTGTAGATGTCGCTCACCGGAACGCCCTGTTTTAAAGCCTTCTCGTAATCGACGTCGATGTAGACTTGAGGAACCTGCGCTTGAAATGTGGTACTCACTTGCGCTAACTCCGGTCTGGTCTGAGCGGTCTCCATGAAACGAGTAACGTGCTCCGCCAAATGCCCGTCTTCTCCACCGGAACGGGTCCTCCAGGACAAACGTCAGATCTCCAGAGGCGCCCGCGCCGGGAATGGCAGGAGGGGAAAAGGCGAAGGCCATTCCAGAAGGAAGTTTTGCCAGCGCGCGGTTCAGCGAAGACTTGATTTCCTGAAACTGTTCGGCTGCCGCCCGGCGTTCTTTCCACGGTTTCAGGGTAACAAAAAAGAACCCGTTGTAGGTGCTTTGCACGCCGGTCAGTAGACTGGAGCCCACGGTTGTGGTGGTGTAACGAACGCCTGGCGTTTGGGCGAGGATCGCTTCGATCTGGCGACAGACCTGATCGGTGCGCTGGAGCGAGGCCGCCTCGGGCAGTTGGAGATTGACATAGAAGAAGCCCTGGTCTTCGTCGGGCAGAAAGCTGGTGGGCAGTTTTTTGCCAAAGAAGACGGCCGCGGCGGCAAAGGCCGCCAGCACCAGCAGCGCCAGTGCGGTGCGGCGAATAAAGAAAGCCGCCAGCCGAATATAACCATTGGTAACTCGGCCAAAGATGCCATTGAAACCGGCAAAGCAACGGCCCAGCGGACCGCTCGGCCGGCGGCCCGGGCGCAGCAAGAGGGCGCACAGCGCCGGACTGAGGGTCAGCGCATTGAACGCCGAAATGAGCACCGACACCGCAATGGTGACGGCAAACTGTTGATAGAGCCGCCCGGTGATTCCCGGAATAAAAGCCGTCGGCACAAAAACCGAGGCTAACACCAGCGCTACCCCAATCACCGGCCCGGTGATCTCCTTCATGGCTTGAAGGGTAGCTTCTTTCGGACTAAGTCCGGCTTCCAGATGGCGCTCGACCGCCTCGACGACCACAATGGCATCATCAACCACCAGGCCAATGGCCAGCACCAGACCGAACAACGAAAGGGTGTTAATGGAAAAACCCAGCAGCGGAAAGAATAGAAAGGTGCCAATCAAGGACACCGGTACGGCTAACAACGGAATCAGGGTAGCCCGCCAACTCTGTAAAAACAGGTAAACAACCAAAATCACCAATCCCATCGCCTCCAGCAGAGTCTTGACCATCTCCTTGATCCCCGCCGTCACCGGCAAGGTTGTGTCTAGCGAGACGACATAATCCAGCCCGCGCGGAAAATGTGGCTTGAGCTCGGCCAGCAGCCGCTTAACCCCCTGGGCCGCCGCTAACGCGTTGCTCCCAGGTAGTTGATAGATGGCAATAAGGCACTCGGCTCACCATTTAACCTGGCTTTTGTGGTGTAAACTTGTGAGCCCAATTCGACCCGCCCTAAATCTCTGATTCGAACAACCGCCCCATCGGATAGTTCACGAACGACGACGTTGCCAAATTGTTCCGGTGTGATAAGCGGGCCACGAGCTACCGCCATCAAGGTAAATTCCTGCCCTCTCGGAACTGGTTCTCCCCCGAGCACCCCGATAGGATTAACCGCGTTCTGTTGCTGGAGGGCGTTGATGACTTCTGGTATGGTGAGATTAAACCTGGCGAGTTGGTCAGGACTTAGCCAGATGCGCATGGCGTACTGTCCCGATCCAAATACCTGGACGTTCGAAATGCCCGGAGGCGAGTCAGGCGGCCATTAAGATTGATATAGGCGTAGTTGGTCAGGAACTGAGAATCGTAACGGGCGCCGCCTGAACGCAGCGCGACAAGCATCAACGGAGCGGCGAAAGATTTTTGAACGCTGACTCCCTGAGCCACTACCTCAGGCGGGAGCTGCGCACTGGCTTGGGCCTGGCGCCTTTGAGTTAGCACCTGGTCAGTTTTGGGATTTGTCTGCTCGTCGAAGTTTACCCGCAACCTCATTTGGCCGGTGCTCGCATTGAGGGAGTACATATAATTCATGTTATCTACGCCGCTGATCTGCTGTTCGATCGGCGTAGCCACGGCTTGCTCGACAGTCACCGCGTCGGCACCCGGGTAGCTGGCCGACACCATGATTTCCGGAGGAGTGATATTGGGAAACAGGGAAATCGGCAGAACCGCCAGCGCTAACCCACCGAGAATGATGGCAAAGAGAGCGACAACAACCGAAAGAATCGGCCGTTGGACGAAGAAACGCGCCATACTTAGCCCGAAGCCTTGATCCAAGGCATCGGCTTGGTTAATTCGCCATCCCTTACTTTTTGGAGTCCTTCAACGACAACACGTTCTCTGGCTTGCAAACCCGCCTCGATGATCCAAAGCGAACCGAAGAGCTCACCAACCTTCACGGAACGCATCTGGACCTTGTCGTCGGCGCCCACCACCGCCACTTCATAGCTGGCTTCTAACTGCTTACCGCGCGCTGCGGCACGAGCAAGGCCCCCTGCTGGGTTCTCACTTTCACCCGAATGCGCACGAATTGACCTGGACGCAGCGATTCGAGAACAAGCCGGAAAAACCTGCTCATGCCAGTGTCTCCCCCGGATCACTCATGTAAGTCGAGTTACTGACGTCCGGAGAACCGATCCCGCGAACCACTTGATCCTCGCTCAGCTCCCAAACCACGATTCCTCGCGCCTCCCTCTTGTGCGCGGCGTTGCTGCAGGTTCACGCGCTCGGAGCCGCGTTGTCGCGCCGAAGCCTCACGGTCGAGGCCGCTTGTCGGTTCTTCCGAACGCTGTTTTGCTCGACCGTTGTTTGCCTGTCGGGCCTCTCGCGATTGTCCCTCGTCCTGCGACGATGGCCGGTTCGCCTGCCGCCTGCTTTGGGCATTCGGAGAAGCAGAGCCAGGTTCACTTGATAAGGCATTATTTTGCTGGTTTCCAGGCTGGCTTTGCCTTGATTCATCATTCCGCTGAGGCTGACTCACCGGCTGCCATTGGCCATTGTCATACTTCGACCAGTTGCCGTTATCGTCTCGTTTGTAGACGTTACCGTCGTGACCAGCGTATAGGTTATCGGGGCCTTTCGCGACCGCGGTACCACCATTGTTCGTCACGACATGTCCTGCTTGGTAGGTCTCGCCGTTGCGTTGGGCGGTGGTCGTTCCCCATTGGCTGTAATAGTTGTGCCCTTGCTGGGTGTTCCAAGAGGTCCCCGTGCTTGGATTGTAGCCCCAGGCGCTGGATTGGCCGCCAGACGCACTCTGCGTCGTGTACGCCCGCCCGTAGGCGCCCGTGCTCGGATTATACCAAGCTGCCCGGCCGACGCTGTTGTACGGTCCGTATGCATATCCCCCGGTAGCGTAATAGCCGGTCGCGGGATAATAAGTGGCAATAAGTGGCGGCGACCCCGTAGGTGGGATAATAGGGACGGTAGATCGGGACCGCAGCCGGATAAACGTACGGAGGATAATAGTAACCCGTTCCCCAGACCAGCACAGCCGCTGCGGCCGCCTTGGCAACGTCGGTATTGGTCGCGTAGCGAAGGTCAGTACCTTCGATCGTCGCGAACTGCGGTTCACCTTAGTACTCTACCTTGACCTTGGCTTCAGCCTCAGCCCCGTCAATTACCGCGGCAGTGGGAATTTGTGCTAACAAAACCGCGTCTTCCGCTTCGCTGGTGCCGGGAACGGAGGAGAGCACTTCCGCAGCTGCGCTGTTCGTAGGAATTCGCAGGAAGTCCGCTGGCAAATCATTTCCGGCATAACTCCAGGGACCGGCTATGCTATCAGCACGGAACCAACGGCCTGTCACCAGATAGTAGATCTGGTTCTGTGCCGCATCCCGAAGAACCCAGCTCTTTGTATTGGTGGCGTACGAGAGTTGTGTTCCCGGAATGCTCTTGAAGCTGGGCGCGCCCGCAAAGATGATAAGTTCCGCCGGCACCGCCGAAAAGAAGACCTTAGGCGGCTTTCCCGGTTCGGCGCGGGGCGGAACCGCCTGTTTTACTCGATCCCAGTCGCTCGGGAGATTTCCAAAATCGGCGGGTAATTTTCTGGCAGGCGTCCAGCGACCTTCCAGTGAATCGGCGCTGAGCCACAGCTTATTGATTAAGAGGTAGTAGCGAGAATCGCCTGGACTGAAGAAAAGGTCCCAGTTGGTGTTGAGAACAAATTTCAGGTCGGAATCTTTGATCGGAGCCAACACCGGCTTACCATCAACGGCCAAAAGTACCGCTGGTTCCGTACTCGTGAAAATAGGCGGTGCGTCGGTCTTTACAGAAATGGGTTTAACCTTGTCTTGGCCCAATTGAGCGCTGGCGATGAGACGGTCCAACGAGACGATTAGTGGTCTGCCTGGGAACGTCGAGCGAAGCAGTTCGCTCATCTTCTCAGCCTCCGAGTCCGATAAAGACGGGAACCGGACGGCGACGATCTCGATGTTATCAATTGAGACGGTACGAGTCTCCAGGTTGGGCATGGTGCGGCCGCTTAACTCTTCGATACCAGCGACTGGTTTTCCCACCATTCGGGGTAAGGGTGAAAGCAAGCCGGGCGCGGATCTCGCGAAAGTCTTTCCAGTCGTCGACTTGGGGTTGGTAATAAACGAAGCGAACCCCGTTCCGGTTAATCTCGCGGGGCCACCCAGGGTCGGTTAATTCCAAGGGAGTACCTTTGGCGGCTGGCTCCTTGCCTGCTACAGCTGACGGGGAGATTGCAGGCGTCCAGAAAACCAAGCTGACAAGGAAGAACCGGAGGACGGTTGAGCAGGGGTCTCATAAAATTGGGGGAACCGGTAGGTGGAACTGATTCGAAGCGGGACGGCTCCGAAAACGTTTCAGTATCGCACAAACCGATCAAGAGGCGAATCAAACCATGCAGCGCGTCGGGGGTGCCGAACCCGCCTTCGCTTTCGCTACGCCCGGCTACGGCGCGGGCAGGCCTTGTCGCCGTTTTGAGACCGCAGCGAATAATTCATTTGATGATATTTCTAGTTTTAAACATCATCATCTCGATCGATTAAAGTATGAGAATTACTGTCGACATTGAGGACTCAAAACTGGCTGCGGTTTTGAAATGGACGCGGCAGACCAAAAAGTCGCCAGCCGTCGCGGCCGCTCTCGACGAATTTCTCGCGCAGAAACGGAGACAGGCGTTTCTCGAAAAGGTACTCGCCGGAAAGACGAATTACCTGGCCAGCAACGAGCAGGTGGAAGCTCTGGCCCGAATTGAAGAGGGATGACCTTGATTGACACTTCTGCATGGATCGAGTTCTTCCGGGCCAAAGGCGAGGCCGCACGAAAAAGTTGACTTGAAGACCTACCCTGCGCAGGAAAGTTAATAATTAACATGGCAATCAAACACAAACGTTTGGGTAAACACGGGGTTGTGGTAAGCGACATCTGCCTGGGAACGATGAACTTCGGGTGGCACACCGCCCAGAAAGAGAGTTTCCAGATCATGGACCGGGCCCTGGAGCTCGGCATCAACTTCTTCGATACCGCCGACGTCTACGGCTGGGGTGGCGAACAAGGCGACACCGAGGAGATCCTTGGGCGCTGGTTTGCCCAGGGCGGTGGCCGCCGCGACGCGGTGGTCCTGGCCACCAAGGTCTTCAATCCCGTCAAACGCAAAGCGAACCTGCCGGAGCCGAATACTGACGCCCGCAGTCTGTCAGCGTACAAGATCCGCAAGCACTGCGAAGGCAGTCTCAAACGGCTCCAGACCGATCACATCGATCTGTACCAGATGCACCACGTGGACCGGGACTGTCCCTGGGACGAGATCTGGCAGGCTTTCGAACAACTGGGGCAGCAGGGCAAAGTGGTTTATGTGGGATCCAGCAATTTCGCGGGATGGGATATCGCGACCGCCTGCCAGGAGGCTTCCAAACGCGGTTTGATGGGCTTGGCCAGCGAACAAAGCATCTATCACCTGAACAATCGTACGGTGGAACTGGAGGTCATTCCCGCCTGCCGTTACTACGGCTTGGGACTGATTCCTTGGAGTCCCCTCGGCGGTGGCCTTCTGGGCGGCGCCTTGGAAAAATTGGAAAGCGGACGCCGCGCCAGCGAGGATTCGCTGAAGGAAATCAACGAAAACCGCGCCAAACTGGAACAGTACGAAGCCCTCTGCAAACAATTGGGTGCGCCTCCCGCCGCCGTAGCGCTGGCCTGGCTTCTGCAGAACCCTATCGTGACCGCGCCGATCATCGGCCCTCGAACGATCGAGCAACTGGAATCGACCCTCCGAGCCACGGAAATTGCGCTGGACAAAGAAACCTTGAGAAAGCTCGACGAGATTTTCCCCGGTCCGGGCGGTGAAGCGCCCCAGGCTTACGCTTGGTAGCGTTTCGGGCTCCCGAGTGCCGAGTTCCGGGTGTCCACAGCGGGGCAGAGCGTTCGACCGAGCTCACGCCGAGATCCGCAGCCAAATCGGTTCTGGCGCCCCCGAAGGGGCTACGGAGAACAGGCCGGCATGGAATGCCGGTACAACGGCGAACGCCCAGGGGTCTGGTTCCGTCCCCGACCCAGGCCGCGCTCTGCGCGGATCCTAAAGCGGCGACAAGTCGCACGCACTGCAAAACGCACGGTAGCGCCTCGCATCGGAGATTCCCCGCTCCTCCGAAGCAAGAGCAAGAAACGCCGTGAATTGGCCGCGTTTCCCCAGGGATCTGGATCCATGATGTTGCGAGAGAATCTCTTTATTCGAGCCGACGACAAAATCGGCAGCACGCAGAATAAACTGCGTTGCATCGCGCCCGGAGTAACCGTAAGAATGTCTTACGGTGCGAACGAGACTTTCCAGTAAAGGCCAAGTGGTTCTTCCCAGCGCCTTGCGCAGAAAGCTCGGGCTCCACCCCGGCGCGGAGTTCGAAGCAAAACTGGACGGCGATCGGATCGTTCTTGTTCCTGAGCGAAAACCGAAACGCAAACCGCGGATTGCGCGAAGCAAGACCACCGGGCTAGCGATCATCTCGACGCGCGGCGCCCGAATCACCAGCGAGATGGTCTACGCAGCGCTGGAGGATTTTCCGTGACCTACCTCTTCGATGTCAACGCCCTTCTGGCCTTGGTTTTTGTGGAACACGAGTTTCATCATCGCGTCGATGGTTGGCTTGGCGGGTTATTGAAGGATACGGCGACAGAGCTGGCGACCTGCGCGATCACCGAACTCGGTTTTGTGCGAGTCGCGTCCACCGTGCCATCTTTTGGAGTCACTTATCAAGAAGCCCGGGCTGGATTGGCCCGTCTGAAATCCAGCCGGCGACAGACCTTTGTGTTTTTCCACGATGACTTGGGAGCTGAGCGTCTCCCAGACTGGGTCCGAGCGGGGAGACAAACCACCGATGGGCACCTGCTGGAACTCGCCAAGAGCCAAGGCGCCGAGCTTGCAACTCTCGACCGGAGAATCCCGAACGCTTGTTTGATCGTCTAACGGATTGTTAATGACCGCCTCTGCATTTTCCGAACTTGGGCTTTCCCCCGCTCTTCTGAAGGCCGTCGATCAACTCGGTTACGAAAAACCCGCTCCGATCCAGGCAGCCGCCATTCCTGTCTTACTAAGAGGTAAGGACGTCATCGGCCAATCTCAGACCGGCTCGGGCAAAACCGCCGCGTTCGGACTTCCGGCCGTGGAACTCGCCGACCCGGCGTCGACTCACACGCAGGTGCTTATCCTGTGCCCAACCCGCGAGCTTGCCCTGCAGGTGGCCGAGGAAATCTACAAGTTCGCCGCATTCAAGCGGCGCGTTCACTCGGTGCCAATCTATGGCGGGCAATCGTATGACCGTCAGATTCGCGCTCTGCAGCATGGGGCTCAAATTGTGATTGGTACTCCCGGTCGTCTGCTCGATCACCTGGATCGTGGAACTCTGGATTTAACGCAGGTGAAGATGGTGGTTCTGGACGAAGCGGACGAAATGTTTGACATGGGGTTCCGCGACGACATTCAACGAATCCTGGAAACCCTCCCCGGTGATCGTCAGATGGTTTGTTTTTCCGCGACCTTCTCCCGGCCGATTCAGGAGTTAATCCGGCGATTTACAAAGGATCCGGAAACAATCCGGATCGAACACAAACAACTAACTGTTCCCACCGTTGAACAGACTTACTACGATGTCCGGGGAAGATCGAAGACAGAAGCGCTGACTCGGCTGATTGACTTAAATGATATCAAACTAGCGATCATCTTTTGTAATACGAAAAAGACGGTAGATCAGTTAACGGATGAGCTGGTTGCACGGGGATACTCAGCCGAACGAATTCACGGCGATATCAGCCAGGCACAACGCGAACGCGCGATTGGCAAGTTCCGCAACTCGCGACTTGAATTCCTCATTGCCACCGATGTGGCGGCGCGCGGCGTTGATGTCGAAAATGTGGAGGTAGTTTTCAACTACGATCTTCCTTGGGACGAGGAAGATTACCTCCACCGAATAGGACGCACCGGCCGGGCTGGCCGGTTCGGCCGGGCGGTCTCCCTCGTCGAAGGGCGAGAGATTTATAAACTGCAAAGTATCGAGCGATTTACGCGATCGAAGATTCTACGACGCCCGGTGCCCAGCCGCGAAGAGATCGAGGAAAAACGATCAAACGTTTTTATCGAGAAAGTTCGCGAGCATCTGCTGAAGGGCGACTTTGCGAGGGAGATGCGCGTTGTTGATCGATTTCTCGAGCTTGGTTTTTCTCCGACGGACATCGCTTGCGCTATTTTTAAGGAATGTGCTGCACAGCCGGCGCAGACGGAAGAAACTCAACCGGTCGCGCAGGATCGAGGTACCGCGGCAGCGCACCGGCAAGTTCGTCCAGCAAAGGGGCGCAATCGTGACAAAAGGGGCAGACGATCGTTCCGGGATCGATAACAGCGCCGAAGTCGATGCTGATCCGGGCGGTTAGGATCCGCGCGGAGCGCGGCCTGACCGAGGATCGATCTGCGAAGTGCTTCGTTCTCTCCGCGAAAAGACCCGTTAGCTGGTAGTCGCGCTCCGCACAGTCGCAAAGCGGCGACAAGTCGCGCGCACTCCACAACGAGTCCTCCAGCTTGTCCCAACGCGATGCTCTGCCGCGATATTAGGCCTTGACATTAAATTTAGTCTCACCTAAATATTACAGTGGTCACAAAGTTTCTTTAATACGAGTAAGTCTTCCTTAACCATGAGCCAACTCAGCACCACTGAAGAGACCGCGGCAACACCGCAGGGCTGGCGGTTCAGCCGGACCAACCCCTCCCTGCCGGAGGTGTACCGCTCGATCACAGTACCCCGAGTAGGCCGCAATTGGCGGGGGGTCCTGCGGAAGCTGCTGGCTTTCTCCGGCCCGGGGTATCTGGTCGCTGTCGGTTACATGGACCCGGGGAACTGGGCAACATCCCTCGCCGGAGGGTCTCAGTTCAACTACACGCTTCTCTCCGTGGTGATCATTTCCAGCCTCATGGCCATTTTCCTGCAGCACCTCGCCTTGAAACTCGGCGTGGCAACCGGGCGTGATTTGGCCCAAGCCTGCCGAGATCATTTCCATCCATGGGTCAACTTTTTCCTCTGGATTGGCTGCGAAATAGCCATCGCGGCCTGCGATCTCGCCGAAGTGATCGGTTCGGCGATCGCCTTGAATCTCCTTTTCGGACTGCCTCTGATCTGGGGTGTCTGTTTGACCGCCTGCGACGTGATCGCCGTTCTTTATCTGCAAAACAAAGGGTTTCGGCTGATCGAGGCTCTGGTACTCACCCTGATCGGTATCATTGCCGTGAGCTTTGGCGTCCAAATTTTTCTATCCAAACCCGACTTCGCCGCCATGGCATGGGGTGCGATTCCGTCCCGGGAGATCCTGCACAATCCCCAGATGTTTTATGTCGCAATCGGGATTCTTGGCGCCACCGTGATGCCGCACAATTTATATCTCCACTCCTCGATCGCCCAGACACGCCATTTCGAGTTAACGCCAAAAGGAAAACGCGAAGCTGTGCTTTTTGGCACGATCGACTCTAGTATAGCGCTGTTTTTCGCTCTCTTTATTAACGCCGCAATCCTCGTGGTAGCGGCTGCTACGTTTTATCGGCACGGACATCATGATGTAGCAGAAATTCAGGACGCGTATAAACTGCTCAGCCCGCTTCTCGGAGTGGGTGGAGCAAGTACGCTCTTCGCAATCGCGCTGCTGGCGTCCGGCCAAAACTCATCGCTCACCGGAACTTTAGCGGGCCAGATCGTGATGGAAGGGTTTTTACGTCTGCGAATGTCGCCGGTGTTGCGGCGCCTGATCACGCGACTTTTGGCGATTGTCCCGGCGGTAATCGTCACCGCTCTCATGGGCGAGAGCGGCACCGCGCAGCTCTTAATCCTGAGCCAAGTGATCCTCAGCATGCAATTGAGCTTTGCCGTGATTCCACTGGTGATGTTCACGAGTGACAAGTTGAAAATGGGCGAATTGGTGAATCCGCGCTGGGTGAAGGTATCGGGCTGGGTACTGGGGATTACTATTGCGGTGCTCAACGCCTTTCTCCTTTGGCAGGCCTGCATCGCTCCCCCGGCCTAAGCCGGACAATTGCAACTATTTTGAACCGGCTTTTTAAATTTATGCCCCGGGGCTGAAACGGCTGAAGGGAATCTTGCGGATGACGGCCGGAGCACAAGCTGGAAGCTTATCCTACATTGCCTTGCCCATTTGGTCGCCACACATAGCTTGACCAATGACCAGTTCCTCGTTGTGGGCGGAAGCGAAGCGCTACATCCCCGGCGGGGTGAATTCTCCGGTACGCGCCTTTCGCAACGTCGGAGGAGAACCCTTTTTTGTTAGCCGGGCGGCCGGCGCACACATCTGGGATGTGGACGGTCGGGAGTACATCGACTATGTCGGCACCTGGGGTCCGGCGATTCTTGGTCACGCCCCGGCCGCGGTGGTGGAGGCGGTCCGCGATGCCGCGGGCCGGGGTTTGAGCTTCGGCATTCCTAATCCGTTTGAAGTGGATCTGGCACGGGTCATCTGCTCCTCGATCAAGTCGATCGAAAAGGTACGAATGGTGAATAGCGGGACGGAGGCTACGATGTCATGCATCCGGCTGGCCCGTGGTTACACCGGCCGCAAAATGATTTTAAAGTTCGAAGGCTGCTATCACGGACATGTCGATTCGTTGCTGGTCAAGGCGGGGAGCGGCGCGTTGACTCACGGGCATCCGGACAGCGCAGGTGTGCCGGAAGAATTGGCCGCGCTGACGATCAATATACCTTTCAATGATTTTGAGAAGCTCGACCGAATTTTTGCCGAATGGGGTGATCGCCTCGCGGCAGTGATTCTCGAACCGGTCCCGGCCAACGCCGGTTTGTTTCTGCCTAAACCTGGCTTTCTCGAGGCAATTCGTAAAAATTGTTCGGCGGCAGGCAGCGTATTGATCTTCGACGAGGTCATGACTGGGTTCCGCTTGGCCAAAGGCGGATTTCAGTCGATCGCCAGCGTTGAGCCGGATCTGACAGCATTAGGAAAGGTCATCGGAGGCGGTCTCCCGATCGGCGCCTTTGGCGGCCGCGCGGAAATCATGGACTACCTTTCACCGGACGGCCCGGTGTACCAAGCCGGTACGCTCTCTGGCAACCCTCTGGCCATGATCGCAGGCCTGACCCAACTGAACGAACTAGAGCGCCGGAACGGGTACGAGAAGCTTGATCAGCTGGGCCGGAAATACGAAGCCGGCGTCCGTGAGTTGCTGCGATCGTCGGGCAACGATTATCAGTTTCAGCGGATTGGCTCGATGTTCTGCCTGTTTTTCTGCGAGCAGCCTGTCTGGAACCTTTCTGATGCCAAACGTTCGGATCTAGGCGCGTTTCGCCGATTTTTTCACGGGTGTCGAGAACGCGGAGTGTACTTCGCGCCGTCCCAGTTCGAAGCTGGATTCTTGTGTCTGGAGCATACGGAAACGGACTTCGACCGGACGCTCCAGGTGGTGCGCGCGGCGCTCGCTCCTTGCGTTTGTTGACCGGTCCGTTAACTTGCATTTGCCTAAGAAAGCTCATCGGCATGCGCAAGGAACGGAACATTCACGAAGTCGAAGGCGAGCTGCTGGCGCGGGTCGGTCAAGGGGATCGGAGCGGTTTTGAATTACTCTACGACCGATTTTCGGGAGTTTTGTATTGCGCTGCCCTGCAGATCCTGAGCGATCGACGGGAAGCCGAGGACGTTTTGCAGGACGTTTTCCTCCAAATCTGGGACAAAGCGAAGCTTTATGACTCGGCGCGCGGTAAACCGCTGACCTGGGCCATGACGCTGACCAGGAACAAGGCGATCGACCGCCTCCGTTCGATTCAGCGCCGGTTCCGCTTAAAGGACCAAGTCGAAAAAGAATCGCAGCTGAACGGCCAGATCGCCGTACGCGATTCAGCGGACGAAGTCGACGCGATTGAAAAGAGTCACATTATCCACTCCGCGGTACTGCAGCTTTCCAGAGAACAACGGCAAGCGATCGAGCTCGCGTTCTTTTCCGGTCTGACCCAGAATGAGATCGCGCATGAGCTTCGGCAGCCTCTCGGAACGGTGAAAGCCAGAATTCGTCGGGGCATGCTCAAGCTCAAGGAGTTGGTTTCCGCGCGGCTCTAGAAGTGCCGGTGCGAGTACAGGTGTCAGTTGCGACACATGCGGGC
Organism: uncultured Verrucomicrobiae bacterium; assembly: GCA_963731325.1. Taxonomy (GTDB): domain Bacteria; phylum Verrucomicrobiota; class Verrucomicrobiia; order Chthoniobacterales; family JAFAMB01; genus CAVSUL01. The sequence continues at coordinate 784,646 of CAVSUL010000001.1, read as the reverse complement.
CTTTTACGGCCACTTGGCCGCCAGTTGCCGGAGGTAATCAAACGAAAAAATGCCGGTGTCATGGCCGTCTTGCCAGCGAGGGCGAATGGCATACCCGCCGACAAACTCGTAGCTGGCCAGCGCGAAGCTGCTCTCACCCAGTTGGGTCGTTCTACCGCCATGGACCTTGCCAAGGAGGTCCTTCTCTCCCACGCAGACCGCGCAGGGACAGCGACGCCGGAGGAGCGCCAGGGGCAGGTACGATTCGGTGTCATCGGACCAGACGATGGCTAGTTCTCCTCCGACCACTTCAATTTTCTTAGGAGCAGAAGAAGACACGGGCAAACATAGCGCTGGGAGAAGGCCTGGCCAATCGTCGTCCGATCGAAAAGCTCATACGAACATTTTGTGGCTGAGAATCAGCGCGAGAAAGGCTGATGCTATCATAACTACCCGAATTGCATTGAGGCGGTCCCAGCGCCGTCTTTTTGCCTGCCAATCGGGTGGAAGCTGCCGTACGTCCCAGGCTATCACCTGGTTGTTAATGGGCACCGGGCCAAAAACGCTGAAAAGAATGATAGCAAACCACAACAGCGTCGCAGTGAGCAATAGAAGCGTTGGAAGTGCCGGCCAATGCCAGGCGAGACCCAAGAGAATCAGGTGCAGCAGCAGGGTTGCGGCCATCCAGAAAGGCATGATCTTCCCGAACAAAGCAGCGAACACCTGGATCGCCGGAAGAAAACTCTCATGCTGCGTACGCGACAATGCAGGGTGAATAAAAGCCGAAATGCTGAACTCGTTGCCCAAAAGCATTGCAGTAGACAGAATGAGGACCAGGAAAAGGAAGTGCACTTGCGTCGGGTCTTTTCAAAATACGGTGCACTATGCCACACAAGGGTCTTCCGCTCCAATTGGGCCTCGCGTTTATCCCGCTCCTCTCATTGACGGCACTCAAGATCCAACTTAGAAGAAAGTTCATGAGTATCAGCTACTTTGCCGAGTGCACCGTGCTGATCACTGGCGCCTCGGCCGGGATCGGTCGCGAGTTTGCCCGGCAGCTTGCTCCGGTTGCGGGCACGATGATCCTGGTGGCCAGACGATCGGAACGCCTGGAAGCGCTCGAACTGGAGCTAAAGGTGATCAATCCCCAGATAGAGATCTTTTGCCGGCAACTAGACCTGCGTGACCAGGGTCAACTTGAAAGGTTTTGCGATTGGCTGGACGAGAGCGGACTGTCGGTCGACTTCCTGATCAATAATGCCGGCTTGGGCGACCACGGCGCGTTTGTGGAGGGATCATGGGATCGAATCGGCGCGATGTTGCAAGTCAACGTCACGGCCCTGACATACTTGACTTTTCGAACTTTGCCCGCAATGCAGAAAGCGGGGGGAGGCGCCATCCTGAACGTTAGTTCAGCCGCCAGCTTGCTCCCCCTCCCGAATATCGCCGTCTACGCAGCGACGAAGGCATATGTGACTAGTTTCAGCGAAGCGATTCGCGCCGAATTGCGCTCCGCCAATATTTCTGTCACGGCGCTCTGTCCGGGACCGGTTCCAACAGAGTTTTTCCGGGAAGCCTCTCGGGATAACAGCCCGGCGACGAATATGGCTCCCGACTTCATGATCGTACCTGTCCAGGAGGTTGTGCGCCAGGCGCTCGATGCGGTTCGCAAAGATCGGGCGCGAATCATTCCCGGCATGCTCGTGAATATCGCGATGACTTCGGTGGCCTTCCTGCCGATGTTCGTCAAACGGCTTATCTATCTTGCCCAGGTGAAACGGATTCCTGGCGTGCCGGTGTCGGAATCGGCCGAATACGCCAAAACAAAGGCGAGCTAACTGCGGCACGACAGGCCTTGGTCCATGGCGGTTGCTATCTATTACTATTGCTTCGCGGCGGTCTCTTTTTTGGGAGGGTTGTTGGGATTTGTGCGCGCCGGTAGTCGCGCCTCTCTCATTGCCGGTATTGTTTCTGCCGTGCTCCTCGTGATTGCCGCCGTCCTGGTCCCTTCCTGGGTCGCCTATGTCCTGGCGTTGCTCGTCTCGCTCGTGCTGTTGATTCACTTTGGACGATCTTACTTGGCAAAGCGAAAACCGATGCCGGCCCTTCCAATGATTGTTCTGAGCGTAGTATCAGTGGTGTGGACAATCGCGGCGTGGCTTCATTAGCCTGCATCGCTCGCAAATCCCTGATGGATTTGCGAGCGATGCAGGCTGTTGGCCTTCATTTATTTAGGGAGAAGTTTCGATCGGGGAAACGCTGCTCGAGTGGAGCACTTGCTGTGCTGCTAGCGCTGGCTACCGGGGGTTGCCCCGGGCCAAAATCGCAGAGCCCATCACCTTCCCCGTCTCCCTCACCCGCTCCTAGCATTACCCCTGCGCCAACGCCGTTGCCGCAGACGTTTATTCCTTATTCGAGGATGGAGACGGCCAAGCTGTTTAATGGCTTTGATCTTCACGCCACCGTCTCGAGCAGTCAGGGTGATATTGCCGTCCTCGAACGACGTGTTCCAGAGGCCTATGTTCTCAACTTGGACGTCAGCGTGCGCGTACCCGAAGCGGCGCACACCCTCGAGCAATTGCAAACGTCCGATCCTCGTCTGTCGGAGCTGCTCCCCGGCCTTCTCGCCGCGCTCCCGCAAGCAAAAGTCTCCAGCTTTTACCACGCCCTTTACGAGCTAAAGGTAAATTCCCTCGACCACAATCTCTCTCGACTCGAGCTACTCCTGTCGCGACATAACTTCTTCGACTGCAATACGATCCTGGAAATTACCAGCCAGCCATCCAACCGAAAAGTGCTGCTGATCCAGAGTGACATGGACGTGAATGCCGATGGATCCGATTCCGATCGCAACGTGGTGGTCGACGGAAGTTCCCTGAATTTTCAACCTTTCACCAGTTACCGTTGGCTGAAACGGACGCCGATCCCCAGTCAGTTCATTCCGGAACGAGAAAGCAAACTCAAACAATGGCAAACCGAACTCGCTGACCGCACGACCACGTCGGAACGGCGTCGTGTTCTTCAGGAACAAATCAGCGGGTTGAATCGCGAGATCGCGGACTTGAAGAAGTACAGTTTCCTGATTTCCAAGACCGACCCGTTTATCGTATTGCCCGGTTTCATGCTGCGCGAGCCAAAGATGGCTTTCGCGCCAAAACTTGGCGACTACGCCGTCGTCCTTTACCGTGGAGTTTTCTACCCGGCATTGCTTGGCGACGTGGGTCCCTCCTACAAAATGGGCGAGGCGTCCTTGCGGATCGCGAGCGAGCTGGACCCGAGGGTGAGCGCCTATAATCGTCCCGAAACAGACCTGGATATAACGTACCTGGTTTTTCCCGGAAGCGGCGATTCACCGCCGGGACCGCCAGACCTGAAACGGCTCCATGAACGTTGTGCTCAGCTCCTGCAGGACATCGGAGGAGCGACTGGCCGGCTGTGGGATTGGCCCGACATCACCGTATCGCCCTCGCCGAGCCCGAGTGGCAGCCTGGGCCCGGCCGCTTCACCGACTCCTTTGTCTTCCCTTGCGCCGGCCGGACCACCTTCCCCGCGCGCCTCCGACTCGCTCGTCCCCAGTCCAAAGAAAGATCAGCGGTAGGGAGAAGCTCGGCCCTCGCTACTTGTTTCCAACGCGATCCGGCGGACACCAAGATTGTCAAATGTAATCCGTTGAGTTACACTCTTGCGGTGCAGAGCTGCCAGTTTGCGTTTGCCGTCCACGTGATGGCGGTGCTCGCTTTGGAGAAAAAGAAATGTTGTTCTTCGGCGCGTTTGGCGGCAACGGTGAACACCAATCCAGTCGTGATCCGCCGCCTGTTGATCGAGCTTCAGGAGGCCGGTTTGATCCGGACCCAGCGCGGCCCCCATGGCGGCGCCGTTCTGCTGGTGAAGCCGGCGAAGGTCACTCTTTTGCAGATCCATGCAGCGGTCACGGAATCGGAGTTCTTCGGAATTCACCCACGACGTCCTTCCCGCCGTTGTCCCGTCGGGAAAAATATCGAGCGGGTAATGGAACAGATTCGAAAACGGCTGCGCCGCTCGATCCGGAAAGAATTGGAGGACATCACATTGGCCCAGGTTCTGCGATCGCTGAAGGAGGCCTGACGAGCGTCTGCCGGTGAAGGCCAATCATTCATTTGTAACGTTTAATGTTACGTATTAGTCTGTGAAGTTATCCTATTCTTATGCTTTCAGATTTTACGGCTTCCTGGACACCAATCCTGGCACCCGGACCTCAACGGTCAGAGCCAAGCCAGCTCTCGGTCGCGAATGATCCGGTGCTGCTCGACGCGTACTCCCAGACCGTCAGCGCAGTCGCCGCCGCGGTTTCTCCCGCGGTAGTCAATATCCAGGTGAGGCAAAGCGGCGGACGCGGCCAACGCGAGGGTGGCGGCAGCGGCTTTATTATCGCGCCGGATGGATTCATCATGACCAACAGCCATGTCGTGCATCGGGCCAAGACAATTGAAGTGACACTGGCTGATACCCGGGAGATGAGCGCCAAGCTCGTAGGCGAAGATCCCGATACTGACCTCGCTGTTCTCCGCGTCGATAGCTCGACCCTTCCGGTTTTGAGCTTTGCTGATTCCAAGCAACTCCGCGCTGGCCAGATTGCGGTGGCGATCGGTAGTCCATATGGCTTCCAGCAAACCGTGACAGCCGGCGTCGTCAGCGCGCTCGGGCGCTCGATGCGGGCCGAGTCCGGCCGGTTGATGGACGACATTCTCCAAACCGATGCCGCTCTTAATCCGGGTAATTCCGGCGGTCCGCTCGTCAATAGCCGAGGCGAAGTCATCGGGGTCAATACTGCGGTCATCCTTCCCGCGCAGGGCCTCTGTTTTGCCATCGCCTCGAACACTGCGCAGTTGGTGGCCGGTTGGCTGATTAAAGACGGCACGATCCGAAGAAGCTACCTCGGCCTGGCGGGTCAGACCGCCTCGATTCACCCGAGAATCGTCCGATTCCATCAACTCGCCTCCGATCGCGGCGTTTTGGTGGCCGATGTAGAAAAAGAAGGACCAGCCCGCGACGCTGGCGTCCGCGGAGGCGACATCATCGTCGCGTTCAATGACCAGGCGATCGCCTCGATCGATGATCTGCATCGTGTGCTGGTCGGCGATCAGATCGGCGTTTCATCTGTCCTGACGTTGATCCGCGGAACCGAGATCGTGAAAGTGCCTATTCGTCCCGCCGAGCTCAGAAAGTGAGGAGTTGCAGGAGTCCAGGAGCTCAGAAGTCACCAGCCCGTCCGATACGGACTAGACCGTCCGCGCTACTGGAATCGTCTCGTGCCAGTTCCGAGCTGCCCACTCCTCGACCACCGTGCTCCTGGACTCCTGCGACTCCTGAACTCCTGGACTTCTAAACTCCTAGACTTCTAAACTCCGGAGCTTCTAGAATCATACCATGAAAATCGCGATCGGTTCCGACCACGCAGGATTCCGGTACAAAGAGAAGATCAAAGAATTTCTGAAAAGTGAAGGACACGCTGTGATCGACTTCGGCACGGATTCGGAAGAACCGGTCGATTATCCACTCTTCATCCAGCCGGTGGCCCTCGCGGTAGCGCAAGGGGAAGTGGAGCGTGGGGTTGTCCTCGGTGGTTCCGGCAATGGTGAAGCGATCGTCGCAAATCGGGTGCGAGGAGTCCGTTGCGGACTGTGCTGGACAGAACAGGTCGCCGTCTGGAACCGGGCACACAATGACGGCAACGTTTTGTCTCTCGGCCAGCGGACCATTCCGGAAGAACTGGCTCTACGCATCGTGCGCACGTGGTTAACCACGCCGTTTGAAGGCGGACGCCACATTCACCGCATCGCGATGATCGACCAGGAAACTCCGTCCGCGCGTTAAAAATGACCCTCGACAAACAGATCCGCGCGGCGGAAGGCTACGCCGAGTTGGGGATGCAGGAAGATGCGCTCGCCGAACTGGATCGACTCTCGCCACAGGATCAACAGAAGACCCTGACGCTGCAAATCCGGGTAAGAATTTTATTGGGCTTGCGAAGGTGGCGAGCGGCTCTTGAGCTGAGTGAACGCCTTTGTGAACTCTGTCCCCAGGAAAGTTTCGGGTTCATCCACACCGCGTTCTCTTTACATGAATTAGGACGGACCGCCGACGCGAAGGAAGTGCTCTTGGGCGGCCCGCCTTCCCTTCTGGACGAGCCACTGTATTACTACAATCTCGCTTGCTACGATGCCATTCTGGGAAACCTGGATCAGGCGCGAGCCTACCTTCGCGCAAGTTTTCGCCTGAATAAATCATTTCGCGATACGGCGCGAAACGATCCTGATCTCGCGTCCATCCAGGACTCGCTCTGATGGATCTTGCCGGGTTGAGCGCGGCCTTCGCGGACAATTTTTCGGAAGAGAACGAGCTCGGAGCTTCGGTCGCTGTCTGGCACGACGGGCAACAAGTACTGAACCTGGGAGCAGGTTTTCAGGACCGGGAGAAAACGGTTCCCTGGACGGCCCAGACGCGCGTTCTGATCTGGTCAGCCACTAAAGGGTTAACCTCAGCGTGCTTCCTCCATGCCTGCGGACACCACGGAATCTCAATCACGGAGAAGGTCAAGCGCTTTTGGCCGCAGTATGCGACCGCAGGCAAGGATGACACCACCCTGCTGCACATCCTTTCTCACCAGGCAGGAATGCCCGCCCTGCGCGACCCCGCCATCTCGGTGCTTGACCGGACCGCAGTGATCGAGGCTCTGGCCGCTCAGGAACCGTTTTGGCCGCCGGGAAAAGCACACGGTTATCACCCCCGCACCTTTGGTTTTCTCGTTGACGAACTGCTCCGCCGGATTACCGGCGGGATAGGAGTGAGCGACTATTTCCGCCAGATATTTCGAGACCCACTGAACCTTGATCTTTGGATTGGGATTCCCGCAGCCCTGGCAGATCAAGTTGCCCCGATCTACGCGCCTCGCCATAATCGAACCGGCTCGGAAGAAGCCCCTTTCTATGTCGAATACGCGCGAACACGCTCTCTCACCCGGAAAGCCTTCTCGACCCCGGCCGGTCTGCTAGCCCCTTCCTTAATGAACGACCCCGCCGTCCGGCAAATGGCCCTGGGATCCTTTGGCGGAATCGGGACGGCCGAATCTCTCTGCCGATTTTACTATGCGCTTTGCGAACCCGGTATCCTGGACGATCCGGCCCTCTGCCGAAGGTTAGTCGTCACCGGGGAAGATCGCGTCTTACGGATCGCTACGGGTTTCAGCACGGGATTCATGAAAGATCCGGTGGCGGGAGATCACAAGGTGAGGAAGCTTTTTGGTCCTTCGTTGCAGGCATTCGGTCAACCAGGCGCCGGCGGAAGCCATGCGTTTGCCGACCCCGAAAATCGGATCGCATTTGCGTATATCATGAACCAGATGGAGCCTGGGGTTCTTCCAAACCGAAAAAGTCTCCGGCTGGTCGAATTCCTCTATGCTAACGGTGCGTAACTCCGAGTTTGTGGTCCAAACAAAGGGCAAAGGCACCTACGAGATAACTGGTCAAGTGTCGGAGGCAGTACGCCAGAGCGGGATTACGGAAGGCCTTGCGATTGTTTTTCTCCGGCACACCAGCGCGAGCCTCATCCTTTTTGAGAATGCCGATCGGACTGCGCGAGTCGACCTGGAGACCTATTTCGATCGTCTGGTTCCTGAGCGGGAGATTGCCTTTGCACACAACATCGAGGGGCCGGATGACATGCCAAGTCATCTCCGAATGGTCCTCACGCGCAGCTCCGAATCGATCCCGGTTTCGGGCGGTGAACTGTTGCTGGGAACTTGGCAAGGCATCTTTGTTTTTGAGCATCGCCGGCAACCACACGATCGAACTGTGGCGATCTGCATCTTCGGCGAGACCAATTCCCCTCGAGGATAATCGTCACCGAATCTCAATGCTGAAGCCAACCGATCCGACCCTGCTCCTCTCCGATCTCCATCTCGGCCACCGGGCGTCGCGGATTAAGAGTCCGGAACAACTCGCTCCACTGCTGGCCGCCGGTTTTCGGACCGTCATTTTCAATGGCGACACCTCGGAGATGAGGCACGCTGTTGATCGACCTTTAGGCCGCCGCCTGGCCGCCGAGCTAGGCCGCCTCTGCCACTCTCTTGGGGTGAAAGCGATCTTTCTCAACGGCAATCATGATCCCACCATTTCGGAACTCAATCACCTCGATCTCGAGAATGGAGCGGTTCTCGTCACCCACGGAGACATCCTTTTCCTTGGGCTGGCGCCGTGGAGCCGCCGGGCAAAAGAATACCTGAAAGCGCATCAGGAGATTCTAGAAGGACTGGGGCCAGAGGCTTTCACAGACTTTGAAAAACGGCTTCTGGCCAGCAAACGGACCGCGCTTCGTCTCCAAATGATTGAAAAGCCGACGCCGAGTGGAGCGGTGCCTTTCCTTGAGCTGGTCGCGCGCCATCTCTGGCCGCCGATTCGGCCATTCTTGATTCTGCAAGCCTGGTGGCAGACGCCCGGTCTCACGGTTGATCTCGCCCGTGTTTTCCGGCCGGAAGCCCGATTCATTGTGATTGGTCATACTCACTGGCCGGGGGTTTGGCAAAAAGCCTCCCGTATCGTGATCAACTGCGGCAGCTTTTTGCCGCATTTGGGACTGCGTGCAGTCATTCTGGACAACTCGCGCCTGGACGTTCGATCGGTCAAATTTCAAAGAAACGCTTTTGTGCTTGGCTCCGTGTCCCACCGGTTTCCGGTCGAGAAAATCCGCAGCCCGCATTGTTCGCAAATCTCTAGGGGTTTGTGAGCGGTCCAGGCTTACGAAGGACCCGCCAATGATGGCCGGTCACCCCTTCTCTCCACAGCAACCTCGTCAGGCATGCGTGTCTTGGCCGCGGCAACCAATTGCCGGTAGGTTAGCGAAGGCCGATCGCCCAGGTGATCCTCCGCAATCCGGTTGTTATTACATTGGTAATCAATGGAGAACAGCCCAAACCGCGGGGTAAACGAACCCCATTCGTAGTTGTCGAAAAGCGACCAATGCAGATAGCCGAAAAGTGGTATGCCGGCCTCAACAATTCTGATGACCTCCTCGACATGCAAACGGAGAAACTGACTGCGGGTCATCTTATCCCGGCGCATTGTATTGCGGTTGTCAATTCGCCGGCGCAAGGCCATGCCGTTTTCCGTAATCAAGACCGATCGCCCGCCCAGGTCGCGACTGTAATAGTCACAGAAAAAGCGCATGCCGGCCGGCAACACTCGCCAGTCCCACCACTTACTGGTGATGCTATTCATGAGCCAGGTTCGCAGGCTCTTGTTCTTGAACTCGTGATCCCACCAGACCGGATGCCGGAAAATGTGCGCGGCGAATGGATCGTAGTAATCCATCGCGACATAATCGAAAGCGATCGGGCGTTCTGCCGCGTAAAGCTCGTCCACCAACGGGCTTAAGCAGTCGGCGGCGAATGTTTTGTAACCGACCCAGTTGCTAATGCGTTTCGCCGCCGCACCAAAGAAAAAAGGAATATCCTTCGGCAACGGAATCCGTGCAGCCAGGAAAGCCCGCTCGAATTCCAGACTTTTCTCATGGATATAGTCGCGCAGCCCGCCAATGGTGACCTGGCGTTCCCGGAGCGAGATCAAATCGAGCAGCACTTTGTCTGACCAATAGAGATCGCTGGAATAATTGTTGAACGTCACGATCGGTTCAGCCCAACCCTGTTCCGCCGCCAAACGATGGAGCAGGTTGTAAGCACGCACATGGGTGACCAGGATCTGACGATAGACCTCCAGCAAAGTCCGAATCCCCGAGGTCTTTTTCTCCCGACCCGGAAATTGTGTCCCGAAATAAGTGTTAAGCACCAACATGTTCGGCTCATTAATCGTGATAAAAATGCGCGGCGGCGCGACACCATAGTCGTTCGTCAGCCGGCGATTGATCGAGAGCAGCGCATGCTCAACGTAGTTGCAGAACAGATCCGCGATATCCGGCTCGAGCCAGGGATCAGCTCCCAACCAGGCAGGGTGCACAAAGTGGTGAAGAGTCACGATCGGCTCAAGCCCGTTGAGCCGGCACTCCGCGAGCATCCTGGCATAGTGGTCGAGCGCGGTTTCATCGAAAGGAGGCGGCGGCCCCGGGCGGGAAGACCGGGCCGGCTGAACGCGGCTCCATTCGATGCCAAGGCGGAACGCGTTCAGCCCGAGTTCGCGACAAAGGGCAAAGTCCCCGGCGAACCGGTTCCAAAAGTCGGCGGCTAATCCGACACCCGCCACGGCTCCTCGCAGTTCGCTCTCCGCCCAGTTGGTAAGCGGCTGGCCCGGACCGTTGTAGCTACCCTCCGACTGGTAGGCCGACGTTGCGACGCCCCAGAGAAATTCGGACATACTCTAACGCAGATCTCGCTCTCTGACCGCTGCCTGGGTGATCGCCTCGGCATCGTCGTCGGTCACTTCAAGTGGCGGCAGATCATCTGCCACAAGCGTTTCGACGATCGTTCGAGCAGCCTCCGGCCGGCTCAACTCATGAGCGCGCTGCCGCATCTGTTCCAGCCGTTTCGGATCGTCCAGTAACGTATCGATCTTATACGCGAGGGTCGTGAGTTCGTTGCACTTAACCGCGACACCATCCTCAAGCAGATGATCGCTGTTTCGCTCTTCCTGGCCGGGAATTGGGTTCAGGATCACCATCGGCAGACCGCAGGTCAACGCTTCGGCGGTGGTCAGGCCGCCCGGTTTGCCGATGAAAAGGTCGGAAATCGTCATCAGGTCGGCCATCCGGTCGGTATACCCCAGTACGCGGAAGCTCTCGGTCCGATCATGGACCGCTCGCTCCACTCGTTGCCTGGTCGCCACACTGCGGCCGCAGATGACGATCGTTTGCGTCCGCGAGCGCAAAGTCTTCAGGCGCTCAACCACGAACTCCGCTGGGCCAACACCGAGTGCGCCGGCCGAAAGGAGCAGGATGGGCAGGTCGGGATCCAATCCCAGGGCAGATCGGACCCCGGTTCGGTCAACTGGTTCGAGGAAAGACGGATCGATTGGTATTCCCGAAACGGTGATTCGTTCGCTGGGCAATCCCAGCATTTCCAAGTGAACCTTGGTTTCAGCGATCGCGACAAAATAGCGATGAAACATCCGGGAAAGCCACATCGCGTGAAAATCGAGATCGGTCACCACGATGGAGAGATGGGCGTCCAGCTGCTTTTTAGCGATCAAGTCCGAAATGATTCCAGCCGGCATGAAATGGGTACAAACCGTGATGTGGGGGTCGAACTTGCGAATGAATTTAACCAGCGGACCGGTGTTCAGGCGATCCATCATCAGACGCATTCCGTCGGTCTTCCACGGCTCGTCGCTCTGTTTGTACCACCACCCGAGAAAATCCGGCGCCGTTTTTACCAGACGGGTATAGAGCTTGGAGTAGAAGTCGCGAAAAAGCTGGTTGGTAAAGTGCAGCGCATCGCTATGGACAACCTCCGAAACCTGCGGATGTTCACCGAAGACCTTGGTTAAAGCTTGGGCGGCTCGCACATGACCGGTACCCGCGCTGGTCGACATGATCAAAACTCGCTTTTTCATGGTTTTCGTCAGCCCACGAAATGTAGCAGAGCCCAGAAAAAGCCAAGCTAAGATTCAGCGAGGCGGCGTCTTCACCCGCCACTCGCCACCCGCCACCCGCCACTCGCCACTCGTCACTCGCCACTCGTCACCCGCCACTCGCCACCCGCCACTCCTCGATCCCTGGTCGACATTGGCTTTCGGCCTGTTACGTTTTGATTTCCATGAAGATAAAACGCGCGCTGGTTTCGGTTTCCGATAAGACCGGGCTGGTTCCGTTTGTTCAACGCTTGGTTGAGCTCGGGATTGAGATCATCTCAACGGGAGGCACGGCCAACCTGCTCAAAGCCGAACAGGTTCCTCACGTGGCGATCGGTGACTATACCGGCTTTCCCGAGATCCTCAGCGGCCGGGTCAAGACGCTTCATCCGAAAGTGCACGGCGGACTGCTCTTTGTGCGCGACGACCCCGACCATCAGCGCCAAGCCGAAGAAACCGGGATTCCGCCGATCGACCTAGTGGTCGTCAACCTTTACCCGTTCGAAGCAACCATCGCCAAGCCCGAGGTCACCCTGGCGGAAGCGATCGAACAAATCGACATCGGCGGCCCCTCGATGCTGCGGAGCGCCGCCAAGAATTATCGTTCCGTGACCGTCCTTACCGACCCGCGCGACTATCAGACCGTGCTGGACGACCTGGACAAACATGACGGTGAGACCTCCCTGGCCCTGCGAGAACGGCTCGCTATCAAGGTGTTTAATACCACGGCTCGTTACGATCATGTCATTGCCGAGTATCTGAACCGCAAACAATCGACCGAGGGTTCTTTCGCGCTTTCGCTCCCCCTGGAAACGCGCCTCCGCTATGGCGAGAATCCTCACCAACATGCCGCGCTTTATGGCCATTTTCAGGACTTCTTCCAGAAGCTCCACGGCAAGGAACTCTCCTACAACAATATCCTGGATATCAATGCCGCCGCGAACCTCATTGCCGATTTTTATGAACCGACTGTGGCTATCCTGAAACACAGCAATCCTTGCGGGGTCGGCTCGGACGTCGATTTGCGTGAAGCGTGGCTAAAAGCCTTCGCAACGGATAAGCAAGCTCCTTTCGGCGGAATCATCGTTTGCAATCGGCCGTTAACTCTACCCCTGGCGAAAGCGATCTCGGAGATTTTCAGCGAAGTAATCATCGCTCCGGACTTTGAGCCGGAGGCTCGCGCCCTGCTGCAAAAGAAAAAGAATTTGCGTCTCATGAAAATGCTCGATTGGGCCGAGGCAACGCGTCAGGATCCGGAGCTGCGTTCAGTCATCGGCGGTCTGCTGGTGCAGGAGCAAGACCACGCCGATTTCAAACAACCCGAGCGCCACGTCGTCACGACGCGGCCACCCACGGTGGACGAGATGACGGCAATGATGTTTGGCTGGCGAGTGGTTAAGCACGTGAAGTCAAATGCCATCGTCGTGGCGGGTAAAGATCGCACGCTGGGGATTGGCGCGGGACAGATGTCCCGGGTGGACGCCTCGCGGATTGCCGTCTGGAAAGCGACTGAAGCCGGCCTGTCGCTCAAAGGCTCGGCCGTGGCCAGCGACGCCCTTTTTCCGTTTCCGGACGCGCTCCTGACCGCCGCCGACGCCGGAGCTACGGCGGCGATTCAGCCGGGCGGATCGGTGAAAGATGTGGAAATCATCGCGGCGGCCAACGAACGCAACATGACCATGGTGTTGACTGAAGTCCGGCACTTCAGGCACTGAGGAGCGAAACGAGCTCCTATCAGTTTCATCGGTTCGACGGGTCCTGGCGGTCCCAGCGGAAAAAATTTCGAAGCTCGGCTCTGCGCTCTCCGCCGTCCCGTGCTTAAGTTTCCCTGTGATACGCTTAGGAGTGAACATCGACCATGTAGCCACGCTGCGACAGGCCCGCTACGCCGAAATGAGCGACTCAATCAACAGCGAACCCGACGTCCTGCAGGCAGCCTCAGCGTGCGAGCGAGCCGGCGCTCACGGGATCACTGTGCATTTGCGAGCTGATCGACGTCATATTCAGGATCGCGATGTCTTCCGGCTGCGGAAAAGCCTGGTGACCAAGTTGAATCTGGAAATGGCTAATACACCGGAGATCCTCGAAACGGCCTTGCGCGTTGTTCCCGATGACGTGTGCCTGGTGCCGGAAAACCGCCAGGAAGTCACTACCGAAGGCGGACTCGAGGTAGTGCGCAATGCCAAAGCGCTTCGAAAAACCGTCGAGCGCCTGAGTGCCGCAGGGATTCGGGTCAGCATGTTCATCGAGCCCGACGCTCACCAGATCCAGGCTTCCGCGGATCTCGGAGCTGACGCAGTCGAGCTGCATACCGGAGCTTTTGCCAATGCGCTGGATGATTTCAAGAATGATGAACTCGCCCGGCTGGAGGCGGCGGCGCGGTTAGCTGACGAAAAAGGACTTCGAGTAAATGCCGGGCACGGGATTAATTATGACAATGTGCACCTGCTGTTGCGGATCCCTCTCTGGAGCGAGTTTAATATTGGACACTCGATCGTTTCTCGAGCCATTTTCGCTGGGCTGGAAAATGCCGTGCGCGAAATGCTGGCCCGTCTGCAAACAGGTCGATGATTTTCGGAATTGGTATTGATGTTGTTGAGAATGGCCGGATAGCGGATGCCATTCGCCGGCATGGCCAGCGATTTCTCGAAAGGATTTTCTTTCGATCCGAGGTCGAGTACTGCCGTTCAATGAAAGAACCAGCACCTCACTTTGCCGTCCGATTCGCTGCAAAGGAAGCGGTAGCGAAGGCCTTCGGCACCGGGCTTGCCGGCTCGATCAACTGGAAAGACATCGAGGTGCGGCGAAAAGCAAATGGCGAACCCTTTGTCGTACTGCATGCGGGCGCGGCTGAGTTGGCTGGGCGATCCGGAATAACGGAAATTTTTGTAAGCCTGAGTCACACGCAGGACTATGCAGTGGCCCAGGCGATTCTGTGGAAAAAATGAGAAATCTCTTCCGATAGTAACATGGAGCGGCGCCTCTCCCCAGATGGATAGCGATTACAAGGTTAAACTGGACGTTTTCGAAGGGCCACTCGACCTGTTGCTCTACCTGATCAAAAAAGAAGAGGTGGCCATCTACGATGTTACCTTGGAAAGGATCACCGGGCAGTATCTGGAGTATCTCGACAATTTCCGCATGCTTGATCTCGACATCGCAGGGGAATTCGTCGTGATGGCAGCCAACTTGATGTACATCAAAAGCCGGAGTCTTCTTCCCGTGCACCAGCAGCTACCCGAGGAAGACGCCGAAGAGGAGGATCCGCGCTGGGAGTTGATTCGGCAACTTATCGAATACAAGAAGTTCAAGGATGCGGCGGGCGACCTTCAACAACGCGAACGCGCTCAGGAAGGTCTTCATATGCGTAGTCCGGCTAAACCCGATTTAGTGGACCCCAGTCCGCTGCTGGCCTCCGAAATCAGCATTTTCGATCTGATCAATGCGCTGCAGAAAGCGCTCCGGCGTCTGGAAAACAAACGGGAAGATCTCCGGGAGATTTTTGAAGAGAATTTTACTGTCTCGGCCAAGATCGAGCATCTTCTGCGAATCACTGATTCGAATCGCCCAATTTCCTTCTCGGACCTGTTCACGGCCGCTGCGTCGCGCACCGAAATCGTGGTTACCTTCCTCGCCCTTCTGGAATTAATCAGACTGAGACAACTCCTGGTCTCGCAGAACAACATCTTCTCGGACATCGAAATCCGGAGAGCATGAGGGTCGACTTCTTCGGCCTCAAAGGACAAACCTTGAGCGTTGAACGTTGGAGATGAAGCGCCTAACCTCGGCGCATGTTGGCACAAGCCCGATTCCGCAAAGCCGCGCTGGCTACCCTCGTCCTGAGCGTATTCGTCGCAGGCTGCGCGCCCTGGAACCAGGTTGGGCTCGACACCGACCCGCGCGAGGTTGCCGGAAAGGTACGCTATGATCACACGCCGTCGGGAACCGTCGCGTACGGTCCCTGGGTCGCTATGAAGGCCAAGGGTTCGGCCTTTCCGACCTCAACCCTGCACGAACCAATCTACAACCCGATTCACGCCGATGCCGTTTTTGCCTCCCTGTCGGCTTCGCTGTTGAACGGATACGCCGAGGGCGCGGCCCTTGATGTCGTCATCCGGTCGCGTCGCTGGTACCCCCTTGAGCGCGCCAGGGATGTCGCGGGGGTCGAACGGGATTGTGATGCGAACTCTCCCCGCGAGCGAGAGGTGAGCGACGCGAAAACATCGGCGCGAATCGATTTGTCGCCGGGGTATCTGGAAGAACATCTTTCCACCGGGCTCAGGTTCTATGTCTCCGGATCGACACCCGGAACCGGCATTCTCTACGTTTATGTTCCACCTGCCTACCTGCGAGGATTTCTGGACGCGATCAGTGGCACGGGTCAGGAGTCACCATTGCCGAACAAGTAGCCTGCGCCGGAAGATTCTGCCGCTCTTTTTTTTAGAGCTGAGGAGGTTGCGTCTCAAAAGGGATTACGTGAAATTCGCGTTATGAAGCGAATTTCTTTCCTCTCCGCCATAGCGTTGCTGCTCGGCTTGGCGACGGCTTGGTGCGCCACGGATACCAAGTTGCAAGTGGGCAGTCCGATTCCCAATATTTCGGGCACCGCTCAGGATGGTTCCAAGGTTAGCTTTTCTGAGCAGGCGCAAACCGGCTATTTGCTAGTTTACTTTTATCCGAAGGCCATGAGTCCGGGTTGCACGGCACAAGCCTGCAGTCTCCGGGACTCCTATTCTGTGCTGCAGGATCGGGGCGTAAAGATACTTGGCGTCAGCGCCGATCCAGTTGCCAGCGAAAGCGAGTTCAAAGAAAAAGACCATCTTCCTTTCACTCTGATATCGGACGTGGATCACCGAGTGAGCAATGCCTTTGGCGTTCCTTTGATTAAGAATAGCTTGGATTCCCGGCAAGCGTACCTTTTTAAAGACGGCAAGCTTGTCTGGTTTGATACTCACGCCGCGACCGACCGGCAGGCACAGGATGTTCTCGCCGTGCTTGACGGCAAGAAGCCGTCCGGGAGCTGAAGAACATTCGATTCTGCGCGACCGACGGGGGCCTCGTGCGTACTGGATAGCGCCGGGCATCCTGCCGGTTGAAAAAACTGGCAAGCTGGAAGCTTACCCTACGCCGAAGTCCGACAGACCCGGGGCCGTCCGCGCTACATCACAATCTCTAAATTTTCGTCGCGGCTGTTTAGCCCAGTAAATCTTTCAACTTGGACATGAAATCGTCCGCAACCGGCTTAAGGATGTCTCCAACTCCGGGAATCGCTTCAACTTTCGTAATCACCTCCTGCAGAGCCGTTGTCGTTGGTGTGACCGCTGTCCGAACCTGGGCTTTGGCGCTATCCGGCACCTGCGCCCATAAGCTTTTCAAGGCATCCAACTTTGAACTCGCGTCCTTGAGCTGCGGGACCGCCGCGTTGGCCGAAGCCGCGTCATGGACGCCGCTCAAATTCTGCGTGACGCCGGTCAACACACCGGTCAACTGCCCGGTAAACTGGCCCGTTACATCAGTGGGCGCGGCAGCGGTTGCGGCCGGCGTCTCCGTTGCAGTCGCGGCAGGCGTCTCCGCAGCGGTCGCAGCCGGTGCCGGTGCCTCCGTGGCGGCTGGAGGGGCCGGTCGAGGTTTGAGGAATTGGAAGAGCAACAAAGCGAGTACCACGACCACAGCCAGCGGTACCAGCCAGCCCGGCAACTTGGAACGGGTCTCCTGCGCAGTATCCTGGACCGCCTGCCCAGCACTGGAAACTGCTGCTCGCGAAGTATCGACCGCCGACCGGGCGGTTTGACCGGCCGATCCAAAGAATCCTTGCAGACCCGGAACGTTGCCCAAGAGCGGAGCCATACCGGGAGGAAGCGCTGCCTCCACGTTTTTCTTTTGATCAGCTAACAGGCTCGAGAGCGATGACGCGTTTAGTCCCTGTGCCTGAGTATGCTTGCTGAGCATGCCAAGGACCATAGGGGCTAACGTTCCAATCAATGTGCTGGCCGCGGGCTGCGGGAGGCCGGTGAATTTGGAAACCACACCCGCGAGCCCCGAGATCATGCTGCCGCCAAAAAGGCCGCCGAGCAGAGAGTTTCCTTGCTGCGCTACGTTGGTACCCTGTGATCCGAGCAGGCTGGAGAATTTATCCACCATGCTGGGGTCGACGTTGCGCAACGTCGAGAGCAGTTGGGTGGCGCCCTCGGGTTTGCTGCCAAGGTTTGTCACCGCCGCCAAAAGCGCGGGTACTGTAGCGCCAGCTGCGGCGGTCGTTTTATCCGGGTTTTCCCCGATCAACGAACTGATCTGACCAAGGACGTTTCCGCCAAGTTGGCTCTTGGCCATTTCGACAAGGTTTATTGCCATAGGGTTTGAGCTTGGGTAATGACGGCTGACGAAAGCTTTTCGCCAGCTGGGGCGTCCCTGCGTCTTTCCAACAACGTTTCCTCAGACCAATCGGACCAGCCGGACGAGCGCGTTTGTCTAGACCCTCAAATCCAATGGTCTTCCTATCTCAGTCATCTGGCAAGCCAGAAGCAGCCGATGAAAATTCACCCGCTGGAGTAAGAAAGAGCCGATCCATCAAGTTTGCGCTTTGTCCCAGCAGCAGTCAGCCGTTCTTGACAATTTGCTGGATGCCGTAAAAGGCGCCTTGCCGAGACTAAATGGGGACGAATTATGTTGGTACTCAATAAAGCACCTCAAGGAGCGATGTGGCCGATGCCGAGGTCGTTCTCGACCGCTCAGATCAGGAACGCCGCCAAGCCGCGAGTGGACGGGATTCATCCGGCCACGGTGACCGGATTGAAATTCTGCGGCGGATTACTGACGCGTTTGTTCGTTAGTTAAAGCGCTGCAACAAGAAACTGGCTTCATCCGGGAGTCGCGCGACCCGGGACTTCCATCGGTTGGATGCATTCTATGAGTCGCATCGGTCCCGGGCCTGCCGCAGACCGCTAGCGCGTAGAACGGATGCCGAACATCCCGCGAAACCGGCGGCTGCGCTCGGCCGCCCGCAATTTACGTAACTCCGCTCTCCAAAGAATTTCACCGATGAGAAGAGGGTAATCAGACAAGGTTCGAGTTTTCATAGTAGGGCGATATTCTCGGACCGTTTCGGCAAGTTCGCTATCACCCGAAAGAATGATTTTCCCGTCCGACGCTTCTCGGCCCGCCTGCGAGGAGGCAGAGCCGGGTCGATTCGTTGATCCGGTAGCAGGAGCCGAGTCGACTGCAGCACGCGTCCGTTGACGTTCATCCTCGATCGCTGATAGTCTCACCAGATGGCCGTCAAGAACTCCGTGGTAAGTGCTTCCGATCCCGCTTACGCTGCCCGCAAAAAGAACCTCGACCTGGCGTTACAGCAGATTGCCAAGGACTACGGTGAAGGGGCAATTATGCGGCTTGGCGACGATCACATCGCGCCGGTCGAAGTAATCCCGACCGGCAATATCGTGATCGATCGGGCGCTCGGTGTTGGCGGCTTTCCGCGTGGTAGAATCGTGGAAGTGTTTGGCCCGGAATCCTCCGGAAAAACAACCCTGACTCTGACGGTCATCGCTCAGGCGCAGAAACGCGGCGGCCTGGCTGGATTTATTGACGTCGAACACGCCCTGGATCCGCAGTATGCCCGCCGGTTAGGGGTGAATCTCGATGACCTGCTAGTCTCTCAGCCGAGTTCCGGCGAGGAAGCGCTCAGAATCTGCGAGACGCTCATTCGGTCCAACGCCTTGGACGTTATCGTAATCGACTCGGTCGCCGCGCTTGTCACGAAAGCGGAGCTCGAAGGCGAGATCGGCGATGCTACCGTTGGCGCGCAGGCTCGGCTGATGAGCGCCGCCCTTCGTAAACTGACATCGCTGATTTCACGGGCCCGGACTTGCTGCGTGTTCACGAATCAGATCAGGGAAAAGATCGGGGTCATGTTCGGCAACCCGGAGACAACTCCGGGTGGAAAGGCGCTAAAATTTTATGCGAGCGTGCGCATTGATATTCGTCGGATTAACGCGATCAAACAAACCGACGGCGTCGTGGTGGGGAATCGCACCAAGGTGAAGATCGTGAAGAACAAAGTCGCCCCTCCCTTTACGGAAGCGGAGTTCGACATCATGTACAACGAGGGGATTTCCAACGTTGGCGCGCTGCTCGACCTGGCCCTGGAAAAGAACATCCTGGAGAAACGCGGTTCCTGGATCTCTTACAAAGGTCAGCAGCTTGCGCAGGGGCGCGACGCGGCCAAGGAAGCTCTCAAGGCCGACGCTTCTCTCGCCGAGGAAATCGAAATCGCGGTTAAGGCTGCACTCGAGGAACAGCATCGGCGGGTTTGATTTGCGCCTCGCGCACATCCGGCCGGTCGCGGACAAGCTGGAAGCTTATCCTACGACCTTTTCCTTCTTGCGGCTCGCGGGTTCCTACATTAGTCGAACGGTCTACCTGATGAAGGCGGCCGAGATCAGACAGTCTTTTTTGGATTTCTTCCACGAGAAGCAGCACACGATCGTGCCCTCCTCTAGTTTGCTTCCGGACGCGCCAAACCTGCTTTTCACCAACGCCGGGATGAACCAGTTCGTTCCCTACTTTCTTGGAGAGCGAAAAGCGCCTTTTCATCCGCCCCGAGTCGCCGACACCCAGAAATGTGTGCGGGCCGGCGGCAAGCATAACGACCTCGACGACGTTGGCTTCGACACATATCATCACACTTTTTTTGAAATGTTAGGCAACTGGAGCTTTGGCGATTACTTCAAGAAAGAAGCGATCGCGTTTGCCTGGGAGCTTCTGGTCGAACGCTGGAACTTTCCGCCGGCTCGACTCTATGTGACGGTTTATCGGCCCGACCCGGGCGACCCCGCCCAGTTCGACGAAGATGCTCATCGCTACTGGTCGGAATGGTTTTCCCAATCCGGGTTCGATCCTGCCGTTCATGTTCTCTGCGGCAATCGCGTCGATAATTTCTGGATGATGGGTGATACCGGCCCCTGCGGTCCTTGTTCCGAAATTCATTTCGACCTGACGCCCAACGGCGACTCTGGAGGCAGGCTGGTCAATCAAGGCAATCCCCTTTGCATCGAGATCTGGAACCTCGTTTTCATCCAGTTCAATGCGAATCCGGATGGCACTTTCTCGCCATTGCCCGCCACGCACGTCGATACCGGGATGGGCTTTGAACGGGTGTCTGCGATCGTTGAATGCAGTGCCGGTTTCAAGCACTTTGAGCACCCGATCTCCAACTACGATTCGAGTGTTTTCCGGCCGATCTTTGACGCGATTGCTTCGCAGTCCGGCAAGCAGTACCGCGGTACCCTGCCCTCGTCCCGCGCTGGTCTGAGCGAACAGGAGCGCATCGATATCGCTTTTCGGGTTGTGGCCGATCATCTGCGCACCCTGATTTTTGCCATTTCTGACGGTATCCTGCCCGGTAACACCGATCGGAATTATGTCGTGCGGCGGATTCTGCGCCGCGCGGTAATGTTCGGCCGGCAGCTCGGTTTTAGCGCTGCGGGTTTTCTCCGCAACCTGATGCCAGCGGTAGTCGACAATTTCGAAAAAGTCTTTCCCGAGCTGCGCCAAAATCAGGAGCGCGTAGCGGAAATTCTCGACATGGAGGAAGCGCTGTTCAACCGGACGCTCGATCGTGGTCTCCGGCTTTTTGAAGAACAGCTTGCCTCGCATCCCGGCAAGGTTTTTTCGCCGGAGGCGGCATTCATGCTCTACGACACTTACGGTTTTCCGGTCGATCTCACCGAGCTGCTTCTGCGTGAGCGTGGATTCACGCTCGACCTTGCCGAGGTTTCGCGTCTCCTCGAGGAACAACGCGCGAGATCCCGGGCGGCACAGGAGAAAACGGCGATCGTCGCTGCCGGGGATACGCCGCCGACCGAATTCGTGGGATTCGTCAAGCAGGAAGGCAAAGCGATCGTGACCGAAGTCCAGCATCGACCGGGGCAGACCTTGATCGGTGTCGATCGTTCCCCGCTCTATGCCGAGATGGGTGGACAAGTGAGCGACACCGGGTTGGTCACCTTGGCAGACGGCTCCAGCCTCCCGGTCGTTGGAGTCGTAAAGCAAGGGGGAACCTTCTATCTGCAACTGCCTGCGGATGTCGTGATCCTCGTCGGGACGGAGGTTACCCTTTCCGTGGACGCGGCCCGACGGCACATGATTGAAGCCAATCACACGGCAACCCATCTGCTCCACTGGGCTCTCCACGAGATCGTGGGTCCGGAGGTCCGGCAAAAAGGTTCATACGTCGGTCCGGATCGGCTCCGGTTCGACTTCAACAGTTCCCCGCTGTCCGGCGACCAGATCCGGGCTATCGAAACGCTGGTCAATTCCCGGGTGATTTCGGACGACCTCGTAAGCTGGACCCAGGTACCCTACCAGGAAGTCAAGGCGCGCCCGGAAATCATGCAGTTCTTTGGGGAAAAATACGGGGCTGAGGTGCGCGTCGTTCAGATTGGCGGCCACGCCGGGCGCCTGGACGGTTTTTCGATGGAGCTTTGTGGCGGGACCCACGTCTTGCGAAGCGGCCAAATCGGACCCTTCCGCATCATCAGCGAAGGGGCGATCGCGGCTGGAGTGCGTCGTGTTGAAGCTCTCACCGGGCTGACCGCATGGGGCCAGCTCACGGGCCAGCTAGCCGAACAAACCGCGAGAATCGCCAGCTTGAACCACCAGGTTGCCGAACTCCGGAAAGCCGCGGAAAAAGAAAGAGAAGCAGCACTTGCGCGCCGGGCCGGGGAGTTCATCGGGACCATCCGCAAACCTCGGGTGGTTGAGATCGTTCCGGAAGGATCGGGCGATTTTCTTCAAGCAATCGCACACGCGTTGAAGGCCAGGAAATTTGAAGGGGTTGTCGTTCTGTTTGGTCATCTGCCCGACAGCGTCGATGTGGTTGTCTACGTCGCCAGCGCATTGATCGCCCAATTCAACGCCGGAAAATTGGTTCGGGAACTGACCGGCATTCTCGGCGGAAAAGGCGGAGGCCGCCCCGACGTGGCCCGCGGCGTCGGCCGCGATCCAGCCAGGTTGCCGGAAGCGGTCGAGCGAGCACGCGTGCTTATCGGATCGTAAGCAGAATTGGGTAACCACAGATTTCACAGATTCTCTCAGACTATGACAACCGGAGGCTGCTCTGGAAATAGCCTGCCCAGCGAATAGCGCGAACGCCCTCGTCCGTAATCAGGGATCGGTCGGCTGGCGCGCGGTCAAAGTCCGACACGCCTTCGCACTTCGAAAACCCTTCTGAATCTGTGAAAACCGGTGAAATCTGTGGTTCGCCTCTCTATTCCCAACGAAACCGGAATTTCAGGCCCGGCGTGCCAATTGACTGTTGGCCCGCCAACTGATCAACTAATTCATTCGATGAAAAAAGAACTCCATCAGTTCATTGCCGATGGCGCCCGCAAAATCACACCCAGGAAACTGGAAAAGCTCGTGCGCCAGCTCTCCGATATCCGGCTCGCGGTTACCCAGATCACCGAGTTTCCTTATCTGGCCGATCAGGTCGAATTTCTGGCTGAACTCATCGAGGATTTTCACTCCGGCCTGAACAAGAACATCCCCTACACCGCGATCGCGGAAGCGGCTTTTGCCTTATCCTATGTCCGCAAGGCGGTCGATCTCATTCCAGATGAAATCCCGCGGGCGGGTTACGCCGACGATGCGGCGATCGTTACTGCGGTCTTCGAAAACTACAAGAATGTTTTTCTAAAGCACGTTCTCGAACGGTCCGCGAAACCTCCTCTCGAAGATCGAGCGGACCGGGATTAAAGGCGCGGCGTTACTCTTTTAAATTTCCTCAATCGGCGCGTGCATTTCAAACCGGGGGATTCGAACAACGAATGGGTCTCCGTCCTCAGAAAGTCCGAGGAAGGATCCTTCCGCGACGCTGTCCGCTCCGATCACATGATAACTATTGTAGGAAAAGCGTTCACCAGGCCTAAGACGAGGCAATTCCCCGACAACTCCGTCGCCCTCAACGACAACAGTCTCACCGCGAGCATCGGTGACGACCCATTTACGTCCGCGAATCGTGACTGTTTGGTCCGACGCGTTTTCGATCGTGATAAAATAAACAAACGGGAAAGGCCGGTCTGGAGGCGCTTCCAACGTTGGCACGTAAATCACCTTATCAACCATCACACGGACATCCGGAAGCTCTTGAAACACGCCAAGGCCAGTACTACGACCCCGGCCGGCAATTGGAAAGAAGCGTTTTGGGAGAGGACTAGTGCCAGTGTCAGTGCCAGTGCCAGTGTGAGATGTGAAACGTGATCCTCCTATCGCCCTCACCATTGCCGGTTCGGATAGCTCCGCCGGCGCGGGTATTCAGGCAGACCTGAAGACCTTTTCTCGTTTTGGTGTGTACGGCTTGACCGCGGTGACCTGTGTGGTGGCGGAGGTTCCAGGAAAGGTCTCGGGGATTTTTCCTCTTGCTCCGGAACAGGTCAGGGAACAGCTCGCACTCAGCTTCCGACATTTTCCGGTCGCCGCTGTAAAGACCGGGATGCTCTGCTCCGCTCGCATCGTCGACGCGGTTTGCGGATTTCTGGAGAAGATCCCGGCAAAGCAACGTCCCCAAATCGTGGTCGATCCGGTCATGGTCGCAAGTTCGGGAGACTGCTTGCTGGAACCATCCGCGATCAAGCAGTACACGGAACGGCTTTTTCCGCTGGCCGCGGTGATCACTCCCAACCTGGACGAGGCCGCCGTCCTCTTGAATCGGCCAGTCCGAAATGATGCCGAGATGCGAAAGGCGGCGCTTGAACTCGAACAATGTTTCAGAAAACCCATCCTGCTCAAGGGCGGCCATCTCAAGAGAAAGGTCGCGGTTGACCTGCTCAGCCAGCAAGGCCGGATGCTTCGATTGTCAGCTCGCTTTATCCCCGGCATTTCGACGCATGGAACCGGGTGCGCCTACTCCGCGGCGATCGCCGCCAACCTCGCCTCCGGCAAAGATCTGATCGCATCCTGCCGCTCGGCCAAACGGTTTGTAACCAGGGCGATCGGTCAGAGCCTGCGCTGGAAGGGACCGGCCGGAACAGTCTCAGCCTTGCGCCATTGATAATGGCGTGGGAATCGCCGATCGGCGTCCAGGGATCCGAGAAGACCGTTGAACGCGCGATCCCTCTGTGTCAGTCTCGGCTTTTCTACAGCTCCAAAATCGAACCATGCACCGAAGTCTCCCCTTTCTTCTCGCCGCCCTCGCGTTAACTGGCTGCTTTCATCGTCCCCGCCCGGAAAACCCCTATCCGTCCGGACCTCGCCAGGCGACGGTTGAGTGGCTGGGCCGAGGCTCTTTCCGAGTTACTTCCTCGATCGGCCTGTCGGTCCTGATCGACCCGTTTAATCCTTCGGTCGCGCATATCAATGTAAAAGTAGCCAGCGTTCCCGCGGACGCCATCTTCGTTACTCACGAAGACGAGCTTGCGAGTTTCACGGATCTCGCAGCGGGGTCACCACAAATCTTCCGGAGCTCGATGGCGTCGGGGGTGAATCGAGCGAGCGGCCTGCTGGTCCGAGGAGTTCGAACGAGCTCGGAAAGCCTGGAAGTAACGGGACGCCTCAATGTCGCGTTTGTGTGGTCGATGGACGGCATACGATTCTGTCATTTGGGGGCAATCGAAGATGCCATCTCGCCAACCGAAGCCCTGAATATTGGCACGGTAGACGTCCTTTTTATTCCAGGTGGCGGCGTCCCCAATTTCAATGCTGAAAAACGCCGGATAACTCTTGAACGGCTGCGCCCGAGAATCATCATTCCAATCAGCTACACTGGCAGTTTCGATTGGAGAGGCACCGGAAACATTGTGCGGGTGGGCAGCCATTTTACAATTTCTCGGTCGACTTTGCCGCCTGTTCCAACCACCTTCCTGGTGGGTGGCCGCTGATTTTCCATCCTGCCAAGTCTGATGCCTGAACATATCCTGGATACCGGCCACTCGTTGCGTGGATTAACCGGCGAGACCAATGGCACATCAGCCGCTGACATGAGAGTACTGGTCCTTGGCAGTGGCGGTCGGGAACACGCCCTAGCTTGGAAAATCAGCCAGTCTCCAAGGGTAAGCGAAGTCTTTGTGGCTCCGGGAAACGCCGGAACAGGCCGGACGGCCCACAACGTGCCGATCGACCTTCGCAATCTCGACGGGCTGGTTCAGTTTGCTCAGGATCAACGCATCGATCTGACGGTCGTGGGACCGGACGATGCGCTGGCCGCCGGCGTCGTCGATCTCTTTCAGCAAAGAGGTGCGCGCATTTTCGGTCCGAATCGACGTGCCGCACAGCTCGAATCTTCGAAGAGTTTTGCGAAGGCCTTCATGGTTCGCCACGGGATTCCGACCGCCCGCTACGAATCGTTTGACTCGTCGGAAGCCGCCGTCGGCGCGCTGGAACGGTTCGGCTTCCCATTGGCAATCAAAGCGGACGGATTGTCCCTCGGTAAGGGCGTGATCATTGCCGAGGATCGACCAAACGCAGAGACGGCGATTCGGGACATGATGGAGAGCGGCCGTTTTGGGCCAGCGGGAAAAAGGATTGTGCTCGAGCAGTTCCTGACCGGTACTGAGTGCTCCGTGCATGCGCTGGTCGACGGTCAGAATTATTTGCTCTTTCCCACAGCCCAAGATCATAAGCAACTCTACGAGGGGAACCGCGGCCCGAACACAGGCGGGATGGGAGCCTTCAGCCCCTCCCGCTCCATCAACAAGAACTTGATCGATGAGATCGAGCGCTCGGTCCTGAAACCCTTTCTGCGCGGAATTCAGGAAGAGCAGATCGATTATCGGGGTCTCTTGTTTCCCGGACTAATGCTGACGTCGGAAGGAATCAAGGTTCTCGAGTTTAACGCACGGTTCGGCGATCCGGAAACGCAAGCTATTCTTCCACGCTTGGAATCGGATCTTGTCGATCTGCTGGAATCGACCATTGACCGCAGGCTCGGGAAGATGAACGCGAAGTGGAGCGAGCGCGCCAGTGTTTGTGTCGTGATGGCTTCTGGCGGTTACCCCTTTCGGTACGAGACCGGTAAGCTCCTCACCGGTCTGGAAGATGCGGCCGGCTCGCCCGACCTTATCCTCTTTCACGCGGGCACCCGGCAGGAAGGGGAGCGTACCGTCACCTGCGGCGGCCGGGTTATCGGCGTGACCGCCATCAAACCCTCTTTGTCGCAGGCAGCTAAGCTAGCCTACGACACAGTTGCGAAAATCCATTTTGATTGCTGCTATTTCCGCCGCGACATTGGCACGGAATGACCGCGACGCCCCGAATCTTTTTCCCCCGCCGTTCGCATTTGCTCTTTCTCGGGGCGATCCTCTGCCTTGCGACAACATTGGCCTCCGCTGCGGCGATTACGAATCCGCCTTCGGCCGGCGCCGCTCCTTCCCCGACCGCGACGGCTTCTCCGCGAGATACCTTGGCCATCGACCAACTCGACCAGAAGGAGCTGCAGACCATCATCGATCGCCTGCGGGATAGCTATGTCGATCCGAAAGCGTTGACCGAGGATGAGATTACGCGGGCCACGGTGCACGGCCTGCTCGCTCGCATCGGTCCAGGCGCGTTTTTGCAGAGGGGACCAGATCAACAGATCACCCCTGCATCTCGTCCCTTCAAAGCCGAGTTGATCGATGGCCAGTTTGGTTACATTCGGCTGGGAACCCTCTCCCGAGACCTGCTGCCGCGTTTGGATAGCGCCCTCTCCGAGTTTCGCGACCATGGAGTAGCCGGTGTGGTTCTCGATCTCCGCACCAGCGATTTTACCGACGGATATCCCGCTGCGGCGGAAGTTTTAAGTCGTTTTCTTGGATCAGGAGTACCCTTTTTCCGGCTGATTGGGAAGAATGGTCCCACCGAAAGGAGTTTCTCCGGAAGCAGCGATGCCATCTATACAGGCTTATTAGCCGTGGTGATCGGCCCTGACACCGCCGGACCCGCTGAAGCCATCGGGGGCGCCTTGAAAACCGAAGGTCATGCGCTCCTGGTTGGCGAAAAGACAGCTGCTCGCGCAGTAGAATATCAAAGGTTCCCGGTGGAACCCGGTGTCTTCCTTAACGTTGCCGTGGCAGCGGTGCGTTTGCCCAACGGCGCGGCGCTTTTTCCCGGTGGAGTGCACCCGGATATCGATGTCAAGGTTTCGGCCGGCGACGAAGCCACTCTCTTACGCGCAACGGACAGCGGTTCGGTCGTTCCTTCCATCACTGAGGATGAACGCGCGCACAATAATGAAGCCTCCCTGGTAGCCGGAAAAAATCCCGAACTCGATGCGCTGGAGGCGCAGGGTACGACAAAGGCGCAACCGCCAAAGCTCAAAGATGTCGTCCTGGAACGTGCGCTCGATTTTCTAACTACAGCTAACGCGCTTCAGGCAGCCGGGAACCGGTAGCCCGCCTCTGTTCCCAATGAAATATCGGCCCGGCAAGCGTTGGAACCGCCGCGATCAGCACAGAGAAGATCATCAGGCGATAGACCTCTCGACGGGAGATCTTCAAGCCCGGCCGGAGAGTTTCAGCGGACTTCAGCAAGCTCAGCGTGCGAATCCCAATCAGGATCGGCAAGGCACAAGCGAATTTGATGCGGAGAGGCCGGATTGACTCAACGTATTGCCAGCCCAAGGCCAGTTTTTCGAAAGCGATTTCGCGCCATTTCCGGAACTCGACTCCCGCCTTCTCCGAATCCAGGGCAAACGGCGGTTCACCAAGCGGCAGATAGCAGCGGCCATTTTCGAGATCAACCGGCAAATCGCGGAGCACGTTGATGAGTTGCAGCCCTTGGCCAAAAGCGACCCCAAGAAGGATCAGCTCTTTCTGAGCGATTCGGGCGTAATGCGGCCATTCCTCGTAACACAACTTCGTCCAGAATTCACCGACCGATCCCGCGACAAGATAGGTATAGTCGTCCAGTTCTTCGCTGTTCTGGAGGGCGCCCGGTCCGGGGGTCAATTCAAACCGCTCAAGATCAAGAGATTGGCCACGCACGATGGTCTGAATTACGGCCGATACCAGATGCTGGTGCTCCACCGGCAACTGCCGGAAGCGCCCGATCAACCGCGGAATCTGCGTAAGGAGTTGACGCTCTGGACCGGTTGATTCCACCGCTACTTCACCGTAATCGGAATGGGTCGCCCCTGACGCAGCCGGCTGAACCAAGGCCATCGCCGTTTCAGCGAGAAGTCCGAGGCGCGCTTGAGGGGCCACGCGGCTTGCGTCCGCGATCGTATCGGTGGCACGCGCGATCAGATAGGCGAGCGCGACGGTGGGCCTGATCTGCCGCGGCAGCAATCGAACGCTCAGGTAAAAAGAACGTGAGGTCTGCCGAAGCAAGGTCAGGAGTTGCTTCTCCCGTAAACCCGTCATCGCGTCACCGCTCGTCCGTTCTCAATTGCAATGGCAGCTGCCGGAGTTCGATTTTGCCGAGATCAGAATTTCCGAGTTGGTATTCGGAAGCAGTCTCGACGTACTTTGCGTCCTTGGAGGCAGGGTCGAGTTTAGCCTCCAACCGCCAGTGATCCAGCTGTTTCAAAGCGATCGCATCAATCGCGACCGGATCTTTACTGGCGTAAAGCGTCCCGAAATGCACAGCGTAGTTCGGATCGCCGGTCGGTCCTCCGGCATAAAGGGCAACCAAGCCATCCATGACGGTCAAGACGACTTTGCCGCTGATCCGCGGATCGGCGTACATTTCCGGGATGGCCGGATTGCCTCTTTCCTGCTCGTCAGCCAACCGCCGCCAATTGTCAACGTTCTGGACCGTCATGTTGTACATCGCTCCCGCCAAGCCGCAGAAAATGTGATCGGAAAGGACCGGCAGATTGATCACCTTGGTCACGTCGCGGGTGAGCACCTTGCTGATGAAACTTTGGTTACTAAGGTTATCGGGACTGCGATGCGGCTGCCTGGCTCTCGGATCAGCCTCCACTTCCGCTTTGAAGTTCGGAGCTCGTCTACCCACAAAAAGTAAATCACCAAAGATGAGGCGGCCGACGACGGCGGAAGTCAACATGGCTTGCGGATCGTAGTTCATCTCGCTCCACTCCACTCGATAACCTCCCGCTCTGTTGAAAAAACCAGCTTCCGCCAGCAGATCGGGGTCCCGATCCCAAACGATAATATTATGCGGCGGCACGCCAGCTTCCTCGAGCCCGGCAACGATAGCCTGCACCACTTCCGGACGAGTGCTGAAAAGAGGGGCTCCATTGGCCGAAACCTTCAGGCCAACCACGTCGTTCGGCTTCACGAGCGACGCCCACGCCTGGCCAGGGGAATAGGCTCCCGTGAGAATGGTGACGAGTTCATCGACCATCCGCCGAACCGGACGGCCGAAAGCCTTGTAATCCTGGATCGCATCCCTGTCTTGCACCTCGTAGACGACAGAACGCAGCGGAACCGGAGCCGGCTCAGGTGGAACGGCAGGATCAGGGGCCGCAGCGGCCGGACCCGGGTTCGCCTCCGGTACTCCCCCTGTGTCCGGGGTGGGCGCAGGCTCGGATTGAGCTAATAGCCATAACGGGCTAAAGATCAGAGTGAAACAACCGGAGATGATGATCGCGACTCTGCGCACAAGAGAAATCTTGTTGAACCTAAACAAAGCTAAATCGGAGTTCAAGGTTGATCATGAGTGAGGAAACCAACGGAGTCCAGGATTCCGGGAGTTCAGGAGTCCAGGAGGATTGTTTGCGATCGCCAGCTCGCTCAGGCGGCCCGGTGCACCATCTTTATATCCACATCCCTTTTTGCCCAAAGATCTGCCCCTACTGCAGCTTCTATAAGGAAGCATCGGACCGGAACAAGACGCAGGTCTTTCTCAACGCGCTCCTCACCGAGTTGAACGCTCGCCGCGCATCCGGCCTTCGTTGCAAAACGATCTTCTTCGGCGGCGGCACTCCTTCCGCGCTGACCGTTCGCCAGCTGAAGTTTCTGCTCGGACATCTGCGGGGCAAACTCGATCTCTCCCTCCTTGAGGAATGGACCCTGGAGATGAATCCGGCCACCGTCTCGTTGGAAAAGGCAAGCCTATTGCGAACACTTGGCGTGAACCGGATCAGCATGGGTGTGCAGTCTTTCGACCCGCTGCTGCTGAACAGGCTGGGACGGGTCCACTCCGCCGAACAAGCTCTCCGTTCCTACGAGATCCTGAGGAAAGCAGGCTTCACCAACATCAATCTGGATTTCATTTTTGGCTTACCCGGACAGACGCCTGCGGTCTGGGCGGCAACCTTGCGTCAGGCTGTCGATCTCTCGCCCGAACACATTTCGGCTTACTGTCTTACTTACGAGGAGGATACCGAGTTTTTCCTTAAACTGAATCGCGGTGAGATCACCACAAACGAGCAAGTCGAGGCGGATCTTTTTACGCAAACGATGGACATTTTGGGAAGCGCCGGCTACTCCCAATATGAGATTTCCAATTACGCCAGGCCGGGGTGCGAGTGTCAGCATAACCTGGCCTACTGGCAAGGGAACGACTATCTTGGCCTCGGACCGAGCGCCTGGTCGACGGTGGGAACTCGCCGATGGCAGAATGTGGCGGACACCGCAACCTACGTCGACCGGATTGCCGTCTCGGGCAGCGCCATCTCCATCAGCGAACATCTAACCTCGTCGATCCGCCGCTCTGAGAAGCTTGCTTTTGGCCTGCGGACTAACCGCGGCGTGCTGCAATCCGATGTCACAGAATGGCAAGCAGATCTGCAGAGCCTGCGTGAACAGGGCTATTTGCGGTTCCCAGGTAACCGCGTCGCTCTTACGCCAAAAGGCCGTCTGGTAGCCGACTCCATCGCCGAACTCTTTGTATGACGCGCTGCGACGTCGTGGTGGTAGGAGCCGGTCCAGCGGGAGCGACGGCCGCCGCGCTCATCGCTCAGGCCGGCTTCAAAACGCTGATCATCGAACGAGCACACTTTCCTCGAGATAAGGTTTGCGGTGACTGCGTAAACCCAGGTTCCTGGGAGATTTTTCGAGAACTGGCCGTAGAGGACGCGGTGCAGAGCCTGCCGCATTCGCGGCCGCGCTGGGTTGATTTTGTCGGATCGAACGGCTCCAGGCGGCGGGTCAGTATCCCGGCGACTGAATCCGGGGAGATCGCAGTCCGTCGCAGCGATCTGGATCAAGTGCTCTTGAATCGGGCTTTGGAGTTGGGGGCCGAGCTGTGGGCTGGCGAACCGGTTACCAAGGTTCAACCCGAATGGGAAATGAAGACCAGAACCGGTCACGTGCTAGCCAGGTACTTGGTCGCTGCGGACGGACGAAATTCGACGGTCGCCCGCCTGCTTGGTCACGCGCCTCGAAGTCGGCGCGATCGCGTGGCGCTGCAGACACACTTTCACTGGCGAGCGGAACCGCAGATCGGGCTTGAGCTCCATTCGTTCGGCTATTTGGGACGAGCGACGGTTTCTGAGGAAACAATGAACCTCTGCCTCGTTTGCCATCCCGCAAAGGTCCCGGAAGCCCGGAATTGGGCACGTCGCCAGTTCAACCTGGCGGAGGACCACCCTTGGCTTTCCGTAGCCCCACTGGCGCGCGCGGCTATTCGCTCGAAGATGCCGCGGCTCTTCTATGTCGGAGACGCTGGATATGTTGTTGAACCTTTCACCGGAGAAGGCATTCTCTATGCGCTCAAGACTGGCCGGCTGGCCGCCGGCGCGATCATCAGAGAGGTCTCAGGCGGTCGCTTGGCTGATGCTTCCTTTGGCGAAGGATTGGGGCGTGTCTACCGTGGGCGGCTCTGGGTGAACCAGCTCGCGAAACATGCGATGCTCCATCGACTGCTCGGGGATGCGCTGATTCAAGGATTTCAATACTGTCCGGGCGCTCTCGAACATCTCACCCTACAAGTACTCGGCCTTCGCCGGCCGGAACCCATGGCCTCAACGGACGTCGTTTTGCCGTGAGGTTTTGGGATTCCGCGGCGCGAACGATCGGGCCTGCATCACGTAGCTCCGGCATCCTGCCGGTTCAAAAAACTGACAAGCTGGAAGCTTATCTTACCTTCAAGTCCGACACGCCCGAGGCCGTCCGCGCTACGACCTACGGCTCTTGTCGCTTTGGTCGGCGGGCGCCGAAGATTGCGGTGCCGATCCGCACCATGGTAGCGCCCTCTTCAATGGCGACCTGATAGTCGTTGCTCATACCCATCGAAAGGTGTGTAAGCGGCAGGCGAAACTCTTGTTCAATCCGATCACGCAGCTCACGAAGCCGTCGGAAATATGGCCGGGCTTGTTCAGGCAGCGGACTGAGCGGGGGAATCGTCATCAGCCCATCGATCTGGACGCGTTCGATTCCGGCAACCGCCTCAATCTGGCGAATCAAGTCCTCTGGTGAGAAACCGAACTTGGACGATTCGCCGGCGACATTTACCTG
The DNA here is from genome assembly GCA_963731325.1 of uncultured Verrucomicrobiae bacterium. Classification (GTDB taxonomy): domain Bacteria; phylum Verrucomicrobiota; class Verrucomicrobiia; order Chthoniobacterales; family JAFAMB01; genus CAVSUL01. The sequence goes on along the minus strand of CAVSUL010000001.1, from coordinate 751,780 downwards.
CAAAAGCACTTTGGGATATATCCCGAGCTCAGCTCCGATGCGCGCGACCTCTCGCAGGAGATCAAGCGAATCGAGCCCGTGAAGCATTTCAAAAAGAGACAATGCGAGTCGCACCTTATTGCTTTGCAGGTGGCCAACGAGGTGCCAGCGCAGTTTTGCTGGCAGGAGCGCGATCTTGGCTCGGCCTTCCTGGACCTTGTTTTCGCCAAACAGGAGTTGCCCAGCTTCAACCGCCTGGGCAATCACTTCGACCGGATGCGTTTTGCTCACCGCGATAACGGTCACGGACTCAGCGGAACGTCCAGACGCCCGGGCCGCCTCGCTAACCTTTAACCGTACCCGCTCTAAGTTATTCGCGATGACAGTATCCACGGCGTGTCAGCTTAACGGTAACTGCCTATGCCGGTAGAACGAAAATTTATTCGAACGCCGGGCGAGAACTTGTTTGAGCCGTCTTGGATGGTGGCAGCCTCTGGCCAAAGACTCTGTTTTTCCGCGTTGCTCGCTCTTTTGGGATCAATTTAGATATGCGATAACCCGTTGGACTGAGGCGTGGCCCCATTAGATGCAGATCGAGAACTTCAAAATCTTTTGCGACCTCGTTGAGACTGCAAGCTTCTCCAAAACGGCCGAACTGAATTCGATCACCCAGAGCGCTGTTAGTCAGCAGATTCGTGCGCTCGAGCGGAAATTCGAGGTCGCTCTGATCGAGCGCGGCAAGAAAAACTTTTCCGTCACCAGCGAGGGGCGAGCCTTTCTTCAGGCAAGTAAGGAGATTTTGAAAGCTTACGACGGCCTTGGAGAAAAGCTGCAGCAGTTGCAGCACACCGTGGCGGGAACTCTGAAAATCGCGACTGTCTTCAGTATTGGCCTCCATGAACTGCCGCGAAATCTGAAGCTGTTTCAGCGAGAGTACCCTGCCGTTGAAGTAACGGTCGAGTATTTAAGGGCGTCCCAGGTTTATCAGCAAGTCAGCGACGGCTCCGTTGACCTCGGGCTTGTCGCGTTTCCTGGCCGGCGACGCGGTGTCGCGGTCGAGAGTTACTGGAAAGACAAGCTGGTCTTGATCTGCCCGCCTAACCATCCGCTCGCCAGCCGACGAAGCGCTCCCATCGGTGCGTTGGAAGGGCAACCTTTTATCTCCTTTGCCTTCGATCAACCAACGCGGAAAGCGATCGACCGTATTTTCCGGATCAATCACGTTGCGATTCGCCGAACGATGGAATTCGATAACATCGAGACGGTGAAGCGCGCCGTAGAGATTGAGCATGGAATTTCGATCGTTCCGCTGACGACGATTGAGAAGGAGCATAAGCTAGGAACCTTGATACCGATCGAGATCGAGTCGGCGAACATGTGGCGACCAATTGGCATTCTGCAGAAACGGAACAAAGTCCGGAGTTCGGCCGCGCGCGCGTTTGTGATGATGCTCAAGAAGCGCACGGTGCTATAGCCGGCGCAGAGGTTAGCCGGAAACTTAGTGGTGACGACAGTTAACTTGGCTCTCGGGGTTACCTAGCTTCCGGGGTTGAACAGTCCGAGAGCATAACTAACGCTCAGAGCAACGATCGACGCCTGGTAGCCGGTGATCGGGCCGACGGATTCATCGAGCACACCGTTCGACACTCGGTGCCGAGAAAAAATAATGGGGCTAAGATGCCGGCTCACTTCGGCCGGTTCCGGCAGGGCATTTTCATCGACGTATTCGTTAAGATGCGGTACCAGTGCGGAACTGAACATCAACATCGGGCGAACGATCGGGTAGACCCGGTCGAACAAATCCTTACTATTGACATAGATAAATACATCCGTTGCCGGTGAAACCAGCTTCCGGATCGCCTGAAATCCCTGATTGCTGCTCAGCAGTGTCGTCTGGCCGCGGGCGCGTCGAAGCGCCTCCGTGAGATCTTGTTCGTTCCTCGCGACATACAGGCGCTCGGCAAAGAGACCGAATACAAACGAAGTGCTCTCGTTGACCCGCAAAACATAGGCCGAAATACCGCCGATCTCCCGACGCGAATACTGCCCGGGAAATTCCGCCGCAAGAAGTCTCTCCATGATTGACGCAAACTTGGAAGGATCACGCACGACCGCGGTAAAGAGCAAGGAAAGGTTGTCCTTGTTCCGATCTCGATCGAGAACGAATTCCACTTCCGGCACCAGGCTGCTAAGCTCGGACAGATCAACACCGGCCGCCTTTATCTCTCCAAAATAGCCTTTCGCGGATTCGGCGATCGCAAATCGGTCGGACAGTCCTGCCGCCAAATCCCGGAGATGAAGCAGATCAAGCTGAAAAGCACCGAGAAACAAAGCATCTGGGCCGGCTTCGGAGTACGTGTTGCTTTTCAACGGAGAGCGAATCACAGGGTTCTTCTCCAGCGTAAAGACTGTATCGCGGAGGCGAGCCCCCTCGATCGTGGTGGCTCCCATCACCGCGCGCATGTTTTCGATATCGCTGGGGATTTTCCACGGCAGAAGATCGGGCGATAAAGCGGCACCTCGGAAAAAAGTCAGGAAATCCTTCTTGGCGGGCAAGCGCGCGGAGCATTGTTGAAAAAGCGACGACTCTTCAAGCCCCGCCCATGTCTGGTAAAATCGTCTGACCGCCGCTCTGAGCATGGCTGGGTCCCGACTGAAGAGTAGCCAGTTTCCGATTCGATCAGCGTAGACGGTGGGCGAGGAAACCGCCGGGCCGACGCCCTTTTCGGCAACCGGGAGTTCGCGAAGGCGGCACCCGTAAGTGTTTTCGATAGCCGCCTCCACATTCCGGCGCCATTCCTTGAGATCGGAAAAGCATTGCAGCCCGAGCATCCAGCTTTTTTCGTTTGTGCCGGTGTCACAGAAAAAAAGTGAGTTCGGGCGAAGACGCTCAAGGGCTTGGCGCGTGCTCCGATAGTCGCGCAAAACTCGATTCAACGGACGTGCTAGAAATCCCTCGACGGAGGGCTCTCGCAAGAGCTGGGCAAGGGCACTGCCATCCCAGCGTTTCCGGCTCGCTTCGATGTCTGGTATCTCAAAGAAAATAGCCGCATCGCTTGGAGCAAGCCGAGTCCCCGGAACCGGTATTTGCCGGGATTGCCAGAAAAAAACGGCCGCGGCAGCTGCGATGAGGAAAACAAGCAGCCCTCCAAGCAAGATACGTTTCATTCGCGTCCCTAAAAAAAGACGCTTCAACCAGTCTTGTCGAGCCGTTGCCTTCAGGCCGCCACCGCCGGCCTGAGGCTTGAGATTAGCGCCTCCGGCGATAGGCGCGGAGCCGGCCCGGCGTCACTATTCGCCCGGTACTCCCGAAGACCAGCCAGCCACGCTGGATGGAGAAACTCGGCTGGCGTTTTCCAGATCAAGTCGTGCAGGTAAGCCATCATCGAACCATCGGAAAGCAATGCCCGTTTTTCACGATTCGAAAGAGCATCCGGCCCTTCCGCAAACAAGCGGTCAGCCAGCGCGGCTCGATAATCAGAGGCGGCCGGTGAGTTACTCTTTTTCTCGCGCTGCAGCGACACATGGACCGCGTTATAAAAAGGATCGAGCACGGCATGGATAAACTGGTCGCCGTCGCGCAATTGAAATTCGAAACGGCTGGTTAGCTCCTTGGCCGGCGCGGATTCCTCCGGGGTTATAAAAAGGTTGCGGAACCAATTCGTCCGACCGCTCAATTGAGCCACCGGAATTGCCAGCCAAAGACCAAGCAACAATGGCAAAACCCACGCAAAATAGCTCGGCGAGATCAGAAAGGCCAAAACTCCAAAAATCGAACCGGCGACTGGCAGCAGCCAATATTCCGCGAACACATCGGTCCAACGCGGACCCTTGCCTCCATCCCGGGTTTGGGCATGCCAGGAAACCGTTTTTCCGGCCAGATTACGCAAGACAAAGCGCGTATGAAACCACAGCATCACGGGAGCCACGATAATGGAAAACACGGTCTCCCCGACCACTCCGGCTATGACTCGAAGCGGTCCTCCGAACGCCTCAACCTCCTTCCGTCGCGCGAAAAGGTGGAGCACGCTCAAGATCTTCGGCCCAAAAAGAAGCCCGCAGGTCAACACAAAAAGGACCCCAGCCGATGCCGAAGGAAACTCGGCAGGCTTTTGGCGAAAATGTTCCAGTGCCGATTGCATCGCTCCCAGGGCGACAAACAAAACCAGCAGCGGAGCCGATGCATAAGCGAGAATGCCCTGAACCAGGTGCAGACGGCTGACGAATTTGATCCGGTCAGCCAACAGGAACCACATATGTTGGAGGTTACCCTGGCACCAGCGGCGGTCGCGTTTGACGTACTCGGTGAGATTGGGCGGTAAGCCCTCGAAACTGCCTTCCAGGTCGTAGGCAAACCAGACTTCCCAGCCGGCGTCGCGCATAAGCGCCGCTTCCACAAAATCATGACTCAGGATGCGGCCTCCCAGCGGTTCCTTGCCCGGCAATTCCGGCAGAGCGCAACTGGACAGGAACGGATTCACACGGATGATCGCGTTGTGTCCCCAATAGTTTCCCGCACCCTGCTGCCAAAAATTGAGCCCGGCAGCGAAAATGGGACTATAAAGACGCGAGGCAAATTGCTGGATTCTTCCAAATACCGTTTCCGCCCCGGCCAGACGAGGCATCGTCTGAATGATACCTGCTCGAGGGTTCACCTCCATCAGGCGCACGAGTGAAGACACCGCCTCCCCGGTCATTATGCTATCGGCGTCCAAAACCACCATGTAACGATGGCGGTGACCCCAACGCCGGCAAAAATCGGCGACGTTGCCACTCTTCCGGTTTACCGGGAGCTTCCGTCGACGGTAATGAATCCGCCCGAAACCATTCGTCTGGCGGCACAGATCCGCCCAGGCGAGTTCTTCCTCAACCGCGCAGGCCGGGTCGGTGGAATCGCTGAGAATATAAAAATCGAAGTGTTCGAGCTCCGCCCTTTGCGCCAGGGATTCAAAGAGAACCCGAATGTTTCCAAAAACGGTTTCAGGATGTTCGTTGAACACTGGCATCACGATTGCGGTCGAGGCCAGAGGGGTCGTTTGATCCAGAGTGTTTGTAATTTTGAGCGGTTCCTGCCCCTCGGCCAGCACGAGAAAACCGAGGAAAGCTTGCGTAAATCCAAAAGCCAATGCAGAAAACAAGAGGCAGAAAACGCACGTAGTGATCACCTTTAGCATCGTCCAGCCGCCCGATCCCAACATGTCGCACATCAGCCAGACGCCGATGAGTGCAATGCCCAGGCTCACGAAACCGACCGCCCAGCGTCGTTGCCGCACCTTGGCGGCAAATGCTTCATCCAACTCCTTTGTAGTGAGCAGACCCGCCAGCTGAACCGATCGATTGTTACCTTTCATAAACTGCGGACCTTCCAGCCTTCCAAAAAAGAGACAAAATGTCTCTCAGCTCGGGCTTGCCTATCTAACTAGCGAGAAGTATACCAAAAAAAAGACGAGCAGCAAAACGATCCCCCAAACGATCCACCGATTCGCTCCTAACGGTGAAAGCCGGCCGGCCATCCAGCCGATCCGAGCCCCGATCCGAGATGTCGCAAAAGGTCGAGGTGTAATGCTGCTCGGCTGCGATCTTGGCGCGGTGTCGAGCTTCACCTCTCGCATCGCCTCGACCACGTCCCGGGAGACCGGCTCGGACTGTCCAAGCACACTGCCGATCGCCGCCTCGTTCAGAAACAGCCGGACTCGCTCTTCCGCCGATCGCCGATGGTCGGGAACATGGTTGCCGATCAGATGCCCTAAAGATTCGTCGAGACTCTTTTGCATTTCCTCAAAGACCAACTCAGTCGCCGGCGTAAACGGCGAGTCTCGCTTACGCGCAATCGCCCGCTCAAAGCTCGAGAGCAGCATCAACTCGCGATCGACCCCTTCCGGAGCATGTAAAGCATCCAAGTACGTGTTCATGCGATCCCACGCCTCTCGCCATTCCGGGGACGATTTTATCCCCGTGCGAAGAACTGTTAAGTATTCAGGAGATACAGCCATTTTTCCGAAAAAAACTTGTCGCCTCGAAGAATGACACAGCTGATGTCCATAGCTTGGGCAGGAGAGGGTTTGAAAATGGTGAAACCGACGAGCCAGCCCCGCGCAGTCGGAGTAAATTCGATATCTTTGACCTGACCGCCCTGGCCCACCACGATGTAGGGCTTGAGTTCTTCGACCGGAACGTTTTGCTCGGTCTCCGGGCGCGCATACTCCACCGCAAAACGGGTTTCGTTGGACCCAGGACTGGGACGAACAGTCGTCGATACTACTCGGTACTGATCCTTATTCGGTTCATCACCGCGCCACAAAAGCCGATAGGCAACTTCCACGTGACCACCCGCTTCCGGTGGATTCTGCATCTGCCATCCTGCCACCGTATTGTCCGTATATTCGTCCGCGCTCGGGATTTGCAAGAGCCGCACGTAACCCGGCTCGAAACCGCTCTTGGGAATAACGGTCAAGCTCGGCCGGCGATGGTACTCTGCTTCCTGATCCAGGTAATGATTGACGTCTCGATCCCGTTGCAACGCCGAGAACGATCGCACATTGGAAAACTGGCGTACCGTCATCGAGCGCGGATTGTCGAAGGGAACCCAAACTCGTTCGCCGGAAACTGTATCTAGCAGAAGGCCGTCCGAATCGTGCACCTGCGGTCGAAATTCCCGGCGTTTGAAGTCGGTCTTGTTCATCGAAAAATCGGCCTTGCCCGTAGGTTGGTAGTCGGGTTTCAGTGTGGGTTTATTCACCGTGTTTTCCCCGAAGTAAAACATCGTTGTGAGCGGGGTGAACTCGAGAACCTCCGGTTTCTTTCGGATGAAGATCGTCGCGCGGATGTCCATTGTCGTCGTATCTCCGTATTGCACGACAAATTCGTAGCCACCCGTGACGCTTTCGCTGTCCAGGAGAGCATAAAAAACAAACTGCTGATCTCCGGCTTTCGGTTCCCGTATCCAGAATTGGCGGAAATCCGGGAATTCCTCCGGTCCATTAGTTCCATTGTTGACTGCCAGTCCACGGGTGGACAGACCCCAATGCAGGCCGCGGGCGATCGCCCGGAAATAGCTGGCTCCCAGGAAAGACATGAACTCGTCCTGAACACCCGCCGCGGCACTCGGGACAAAGGTCTTGAAACCGACAAAGCCTTCGTGCCCGCTGAACACGATCGGCTTGTCATAATAGAAGTAGGAGGGAGAAAAAGGAATATCGCGCAAGCGGTCGGGCTCGACCGCGCGAAACAGAACCCGTCGCTTGAAATAATACCCCGGATGAAAGAAACCGATCCGATAGGCAGCACCACGCCACACGCTTCGCTCGGGCAGAAAACGGATTCGCCGATATTGGTCGTAGTCCAGGTTGAGCATGTCGGGCGACAGCTCCTGGAGCTGAGGCTCGAAAGGCTGCTGGGCGAGCGCGGCGGCTTTCTCGACAACCTTGCCGTAGTCGAAGACGATGGGCGCTTCTTCCGCTGCGCCGGGATGACCGGCAAAAAAAGTCGCGATGATCACCAGAACGGCGACCTTCCTTGAATGGACGGTAAAAAAAACTGGAATGTTCAAAACGGTCCCGGATTAAGCGCATGGACAATCGCAGCAGGCTTTTATTCAAGTCAAGGAGTTCGCACAAAGGCTTTCCCGTAACACCTGAGGCCGTCGCGTCGGCAAAGCGAAAATTCGGGGATTGTCTCGCCTGGCGCTCCAAAAATTTTCGCCCCACCCCGCACGGGGGAGAGATGCGTTGCGACAAAACAGCCTCCCTTTGCGATTCAAGCAAGACGCCGCAACAAACCAATCATGACGCCTTGCACCGTGAGATCAGTCAATGGGATCAAGTCCGGGTACTTCGGGTTCTCTGCTTTGAGGAAAGTGCCGGTCCGGTCGTTCTGATAGCGTTTTAGAGTCACCTCTCCATCGATTAACGCGGCGACAATCTCGTTATGCCGAGGAGGTCGTCGTTCTAGAATGACGGTGTCGCCATCGGCAATCTGCGCACCGATCATGGAATCGCCCTGCACGCGGAGCGCGAAGACGTCTCGACCTTGCCGAATCCCGAGCGCGCTCGGGTCCAGAACAAAAGAGGAGTCTGTTGCCTGCTCGGACTCGACCGACATACCCGCCGGGATATGTCCCAGAAAAGGAAGCTTTAGCGAACCCAGATGTGGGACAACCGCCGAGCGGGCCCGGCCCGGAAGCCGCCTGATCGCGCCTTTTCTGGCGAGAGCCCGCAAATGATTCATCGCGGCCGTTTGACTTCTGAACCTGAAATGCGTCTGAATTTCCCGGCTGGTCGGCGGCAGTCCGGTCTCGCGCTGCTGTCGTTCGATGAAATGGAGTACCTGCCGTTGGCGCTGCGTCAGTTCTGGCATGAGCTGTTCAGGCGAACACTACAGGAGAACGTGTTTGGATCAAGGAAGAACGAAGGCGCGTTTCCCGTTTCGCGTTTCAGGTTGCGCATTTCGCGCTGGCTAGGGAAGGCGAGGGGTCAGCATTAATGCAATTCGCTTGCAATATATATTGCAAGACGTTTGCATTAGCGCATGCAATCGCTTGTTCCGGTCAACCTCTCTTTCCGGCTTCTCGTTCTAGGCATCGCCTGGTCCGTCTCGTGGTCTTCGGATGGCGAAGCGCAGACCCCTTCGCCGACGCCAGCGGCTGCACTCGACAGCGGGAAAAACCAGAGGTCGGAAAACGCCTCCGGCAGCGCCGCCGAGCCGATCGGTACTGACCTCAACCCGATCGTGGTGACCGGACAGCTCAATAAGGCGCGCAGCCAGATCGTGCCCTCTTTAGGAGCGACAAAATACTCGATCGACCAAGCGCAGATTCAAACCCAGTCGCAGGGCGCCAATGCCCCGTTTAATCAAGTCATTCTCAGGGCGCCCGGAGTGGCCCAGGATTCCTACGGGCAACTGCATGTCCGGGATGAGCATGCCAACCTGCAATTCCGGGTCAATGACGTGTTAATTCCTGAAGGCATCACCGGTTTCGGCCAGGAAATCGATACGCGGCTGGTTGATAATGTCTCACTGATCACCGGTTCTCTTCCTGCGCAATTCGGCTTCCGGACCTCAGGAATCATCGATATTCACACCAAGGAAGGCCCGAATTTGAATGGCGGTGATCTTTCCTTTTACGGCGGCTCGCACGAAACCCTCAATCCCGCGTTTGAATTGGGCGGCTCAACGGGCCGGCTGAACTACTTCGTGGTTGGAAGCTATGATCAAAACAGTTTAGGGATCGAAAACCCGACCGGAAGTTCCTCCGCCATCCACGATGATACCAAACAATATAAGGGTTTTGCTTATCTCTCCTGCCTGATCGATGACACGAGTCGAATCAGCCTCTTGCTAAGCGGTACCTATTCAGACTTTCAGATCCCGAATAATCCCGGTCAGACGCCCGTCTTTGCTCTGGCTGGAGCCAGCCCACGGAACTTCGATTCGAGAAACCTCAGTGAAAATCAGTATGAGCAAAATCATTACGCGATTCTGGCTTACCAGAAATCGCTCGATACTCTCACTTTCCAACTGGCAGCGTTTTCTCGTTACAGCGGCACCTTGTTTTCTCCTGATCCGAAAGGCGATCTCATCTTCACCGGTTTAGCGGGCCGAATCGATCGCAGCATCTTTTCCAATGGAGTTCAGTTCGATGCGAGCTGGGCCGTCAGCGATGCTCATACCTTGCGGGGAGGCTTCCTGGTCACGGTGGAACATGCAAACGTTGATACCGACAACCAGGTTTTTCCCGTTGATGCCGCGGGAAATCAGACAGCGGAGGTTCCACTGACCATTATTGACAATCAACGCCGAACGGGCGGCCTGTATGGCTTCTATTTACAGGATGAATGGAAAGTATTTGAACCGTTAACGATCAACTTCGGCGCCCGCTTTGATGTCGTCGACGAGTACGCCCATTCCAGCCAGCTTAGTCCGAGGGTCAATGTCGTGCTCCAAGCGACCAAAAGTACGACCATTCACGCCGGTTATGCCCGGTACTTTACGCCGCCTCCGCTGGAGCTGGTTCAATCGCAGAGTATCAATAAATTTGTGGGCACCTCCAACGCGTCAGCGGTCTTGGAAAGCACCACAGTCAAACCCGAACGGGCTCATTACTTCGATGTCGGGATGACCCAGCAGGTTACCCGCGCCTTTTCGATAAGCGTTGACGGTTACTATAAGATTTCTCGAGACTTGATTGACGAAGGTCAATTCGGATCGGCTTTGATCTTCTCTCCCTTTAATTATGCGAAAGGAAATCAGTACGGCGTTGAGGTCGCCGCGAATTACACACAAGGCGCGTTCAATGCTTATGCCAATTTCGGTTTTGGGCGCGGAACCGGAGAGAGGATTGTTTCTGGGCAGTTTCTCTTCACCCCTGATGAACTGGCCTTCATTCGTAACCATTGGATCTTTCTTGATCACGACCAGCGCTACACTCTCTCGGCCGGCGCATCCTACACGTTCAGAAACACTACGGCCTACGCCGATCTCCTCTTTGGCAGCGGCCTTCGGAGCGGGTTCGCGAATACTGACGAGCTCGACCCCTACTACACTTTCAACGTCGGCCTGACGCACGCGTTTCATTTACCAAGGAGATATGGCAAGATCCGCTTGCGCTTCGACGTCGTGAATTTATTCGATCAAAGCTATCAGCTGCGCAACGGCACCGGGATCGGTGTGTTTGCTCCGCAGTACGGAGCGCGCCGCGGATTCTTCGCGGGAGTCGGTTGGATTTTTTAGCTAGCCCTGCAGTAGGCCTAATTAAACAGCGCCTTTTGAGGACCGACGAAGGTATTGGAGATCAATCCGATTCTTTCGCGGGTTCCTTGTTTCAGCCGAATCATCAAACCGCTCGCAGTGATCAGCCCGCGAGCGACCAAACTCTCGAAGTTCTTTCTTTCCTGCTCGTGCCGGCATCTTGGCAACTACTCTAGTGATGATGCTCAGGTAAATGCTCGGCCGAAGCAGGCGCCCCGGCGGCGCGTGGTGATTTGCGGTAAAGAAAAATCAACCATCCAGCCCACGCGATCGCCGCGAAATTCAGCCAGGTAGTATAGTTCCACTCAAACCGAGCCATCGAAATGGCATCTTGCGGCCGCGGCCCGGTCGGGATCAAGTTCAGGCTTGCAAAGAGCAGATCGACGCTGATGCCCGCGAGCACGATCGAGAGAAACATCGTGCTGACAATCAGAAAGGCGGCTCGCCCCCCGTAGCCAGCGCCATCGAGCGCCAGTTCGTCTGGCCAAAGCTGCGCACCATCTGCTCCTTGCTGACAAACACCTGCAAGGCCGCGGAGATGGTAAAGCCCAGCACCAGAGCTCAAAGCGTCTCCCAGAACATGGCCGCCGAGTGATAGACCGTCACAAAAAACCAATTCATCGTCTTACTCTACCTTCTCACGTTTTCCGGAAATCGCCGACCCATAGGAGCCAACTGGTCCGGATCGTTCCTCCACACCGTCTGAAATTGGCCGCGCCTGATCAGTTTTGTCCACCTGCCGCGAGGCGTTCTGTCCAAGGCTTCGTGCTTTCAGTCGCCGCATTCAAGCAATCTGTGGGAGCGGCCAGCGAAATGCAGAATCACCGAACGAAAAAAAATCTGGCACGTATTCCGCTGCCATCCCGGTCAACTAACCTTATGGATTACGTCAAGCCGGCCGAAGTGGTCGATACAATGATTTCCGCGGCCCAAACAAAGGGATCGCTCGGTACCAAAGATCTGCTTATCCGAGGAGCGTTATCAGGATCATTCCTCGGCTTTGCAACGACACTCGCAATCAGCGGCACGATTCAAACAAACGTTCCGCTGGTTGGTGCGCTGATCTTTCCGGTCGGATTTGTGATGATCGTTGTACTCGGCCTGGAACTTGCCACTGGGAGCTTTGCGCTTTTGCCCCTGGCGGTGAGAGAAAGGAAACTTTCCGCCGGCGCGATGTTCCGCAACTTCGGCTGGGTGTTGCTGGGCAACTTGCTTGGCAGCCTCCTCTACGCCCTGCTCCTCGTTGGAGCCCTGACGATGTGCGGCCACGCGGTTGATGCAACCGGCGTTGGGCAGAAATTGATTGCCGCAGCGCAAGCGAAAACCATCGGCTACGCCAAATTTGGCTGGGTCGGTCTGGCTACCGTTTTCATCAAATCGATCCTCTGTAACTGGATGGTAACGCTTGGAGTAGTGATGGCCATGACGTCGCGCTCAACTGCCGGCAAGATTTTGGCGGCTTGGCTTCCGATCCTGACTTTCTTCGCGCTCGGATTTGAGCATTCGATTGTAAACATGTTTGTGATCCCGGCAGGAATGCTCTTAGGAGCAAAAGTGAGTTTCGCTGATTGGTGGCTTTGGAACCAGATACCAGTGATCGTCGGAAACTTTGTCGGTGGAGCGCTGTTCACCGGCCTGGCCCTTTACGCAACCTATCGACCCGGCGCGAGAGAGGTCTCCGAAACCCGGCAGACGGTAGCCGAACCAGACTTGGTCACCTGACGCAACATTCGCCTTTTGTCGAGACGGGAGAGATGCCTCACGATTGCTGTGCGGCGCTTTTGACCTATGCTTGGGCCTATGTTAAAAAAAACTCCCGTTCTGGAAAGACATGTTAAACTCTTTAAAAACGGGCGGAATCAAGCGGTTCGGATTCCGCGCGAGTTCGAGCTGCCTGGCACCAATGCCGTGATGCGCAGGGAGGGCATTCGGCTCAGCTTAAGAAACTTGTTATAATGCCTGTGTTTTTTAGGCTCGCCCAATGTCCTTGTGCCTTACCGAAGCAGATCATTGCCGGCAAAACGCTGAAATTTCCTGAACTTCCTTGAACTTGCCCAGACCTCGTAGCCTTCCGCCTAAAGCATTCGCGCTCGTCTTGACCTTTTCTGTTCTCGCCAGCTCGGTGCTGCTGGCCCAGCAAAATCCTAACCAGCTCATCGTCTCGCTCGTCCGCACGATGCCGTCCGGCGGCGGCTACCTCGCGACGTCCGAGGCTATCCGCCACCTGGAAACCGCGGTCCGGGTCAGCGGAGATGCCCTGGAGGTAGATCCCGCGGACGCGCACCCGAGTTTTTGCTCCGAGGCGACGTACCTGGTTTTTTTGGAGGCGTTGCAACGCTTGGCACCAGCGCAGATGAACGGCTCGCTGGCGCGTGCCCTGGCTGTCCGTGATCAGCCGGACGGCTCAGGAATTTGGGGTCGGTGGAATGCCAACGGACCAGGCACCGCTTGCCTCTTTCGAGAACTGCGGCTCGGATCCAATTTCACCTCGTTCGACGAAGCGCGTCCCGGCGACTTTATGAAAATCTTCTGGACAACCAAGGTTGGTCGGAGCGAGCACGGGCATTCCGTCATCTATCTCGGCCAGGTGCAACACGAAGGTGTGAACATGGTACGTTTCTGGTCCAGTAACAAGCCGGGCGGGTTCGGCGAGAAAGTCGTTCCGCGATCACGTATCGCATACGCCATCTTTTCTCGTCTGGAATATCCCTCCAATATTCAGATGGCCGGCGCGCTGCCTTTGCGTAACTCTTACCTGGCCGGACTGACGGTCGAAAGTTCGTCGCTGACTGAAGCGTCGGCGATGTCGGGCACGCGTTGAGGTTGGGCGTTTCGGGTTTCACGTTTCGGGTTTTGCGTTTCTCCTCCGGCATTTTGCGCAACGAAAAAACCTATTTGCCTTCGCCGACGTTTCTCCTAGTCTTTGCCGGGGCTTGTCCCCGGGGGGTAGCGGTAGCAAGCCAAGAGGAATGATTTTATGAGCAACGAATCGGGCGACAACCAAAACGGATTTCGCATCGCGCCGAAGCCGGTGGTGCCAAATGAGTATGAAGAGGAAAGCTCAAAATACCTTCCGGCGACCGACCCGTCTTTGAGTCCGGAATTTGAGTCGCTCGGCGACTTGCCAAAAGCCGAGCCGGAAATCTTTCTCATCGCCCGCGATCCTCACTGGCTATTCACCTACTGGGACTTCGACTACTCACAGTTTCCGACCGAGCGGCAACTGAAGCTCCGTGTTTTTCGGGGAGACGAACTTGAGTCAACCATTGACCTGAATGAGATCGCCCGGAACTGGTACATCCCGGTTCGGGCGGCCAATGCCAGCTACCGGATCGTGTTTGGTCTCACCGACAGCTCGGGACAGTGGCACGAACTCGGTTCCGCCGGGCCGGCGCAGACCCCTCCCGAGTCTGTGAGCCCGGACTGGGACGCAAAGTTTGCCACTGTGCCGTTCCATTTGAGTTTCAACCTTCTGCTCGAGGTGATTGCCGCCGCACGCCGGTCGGGCGAACCGCTGGCGGAAGCGTTGGGCCGCCTTCAGCAGAGGGGCGCTGGCGGCGCTTTGGGAGAACCCTCGAGCTGGGCTTTCGATCAGATCAGGGTCTTGGAAGCATTGCTCGGCAAACAAACGGTAGACCAATTATTTTCTTTGAGTTCAGCGGAACTCTCGAGCTTTCTGCAACAGGAAATTCGTTCGAGGCTCGATTCCGAGTCGGCGAGTGAAATTCTGGCCAAGAGCCGGCTTGCCGAACTGTTGTTGCCGGCCGAATCGAGTCTTTTCGGCGGGTCGATACGAGAGGCCCTTGCCCGTGAGGTGTCCAGCGCGGGTGTCAGCAGTTTTCAAGCGGCCGGCGTGGGTGGTGAATCGTCGCTCGGAGCGGTTGGCGGCGAGTCGTCGCTCGGCGTGAGTGGCGGCAGCGAGTCGATGCTTGCTGCGAAAGCCGGAAGCGAGACCGGGGCAAGCTGGGAGCGAGGGGCGGTCGGCGGGAGCTGGGAGCAGGGGGCAGTTGGTGGGAGCTGGGAGTCAGCAGTGAGTTCTTTTGGAATGAGTTCGCGAGAATTAAGCGAACGCTTTTTACCCGTTACCGGTGCTGCGGAGACAAGTTCTTACGGTTTGGCGTCGGAACAGTCACTTGGTCTAAGCTCATCGGAGACCTTTCCTCTTGGGCTGAGCTCCGCCGAGATCATGGGCCTGGGGCTCGGATCGGTCGAGCTTAGCTCCGCGGTCGCTGCCGGTTGGAGCGGTCTTCAATTCGAACTGTCGAGCTGGAATCAGCTTTTCAGCGAGACCAGTCTTTCCAGTGAAGTCGGTGCGAGCTGGAGCGGTCAGGCACCGTACGGCGAAAGAAATTTTTTCCTCCACGTAAACGCCGAGGTGATTTTCTACGGCGGCACCGACCCGAGAGCAAAGGTCACGGTCGATGGCGAGCCGATCGAGCTTCAGCCGGATGGCTCGTTCCGTTATCATTTCAAGTTGCCTGATGGCAATTTCGAAATCCCGATTCGGGCCACTTCGCCGGATGGCATCGAGACCAGGGCAGCAACGTTGCGGTTCAGCCGTGCGACGGCCCGGGAGGGGGACGTTGGCGCGACTGGCCAGCCCGGTCATTTGAGCGATCCAATAGGTCGCCGGTAATCGGTGGGAGCTCGACACGTTCCACACGGTTTTCTAGTCTGACCCCAGGTGGCGACCGGAAAGAAAGATCGGCTACTCGACCAGTATCTCCAATACATGGAGGTCGAGAAGAACGCCTCCGGCCGAACCATTCTCGCTTACCGGCACGCCTTGGAAAAATTCCGAACATTCGCTGGCAGCCAAAACCCGTGGCCGAGCGCTACTGCAACCCAGTTCCGCGCTTTTTTGCTCGAGTGCATGAAGCAAGAAATGGCTCGTTCTTACGTGCGACTGACCTTTGCCGCTCTCCGCAGTTTTTACCGCTATTTGACCGAGCGCGCCGGCTTCACTGCTAACCCGCTGAAGGAAGTGCAGTTGCCCAAGAGAGAAAAGAAGCTGCCAGTGGTCCTTTCGGTGCCACAAATCGAGGAATTACTGGCGCTGCCGGGCGTGCAAAGAAAAAATCAGGCGCCGTCGTGGGCCGCGACGCGAGATATCGCGATCCTTGAACTGTTTTACAGCAGCGGGCTGCGACTCAGCGAACTCGTCGCCCTGAACGTCTCTGATGTCGACGCTTTTACTGAGTCGGTACGCGTTCTCGGGAAAGGCCGAAAGGAACGGATTGTCCCCGTCGGTGAGATCGCGCTAAATGCCCTTCAGAAGTACCGGCTGGAAGCAGGAGTCAACACCGGGCCGCTTTTTGTGAGCAAGCTGCGAAAGCGCATCTCAGCGCGCTCGGTCTGGCTGATTTTCCGAAAATATTTGCAGCAAAGCAGCATCCAGCTGCCGGTAAGCCCGCATAAGCTGCGACACAGCTTCGCCACCCACCTCCTGGATAATGGCGCCGACCTGCGCAGCGTGCAAACGCTCCTGGGCCATGCCAGCCTCTCCACGACGCAGATCTACACTCAGGTCACGACAGAACGCCTGCGTAAGGCCTACGACGCGGCTCACCCTCGCGCTTAGCTCTAAAATCGAGCTAAGCGATCGCAAATCCGTGAACATCCTGGATTCTCGATTCGGTCTCTTTTGCGATTTGCGCTTTGCGCTTTGCGATTTCACTGTCTCCTCATGACCACCCCTGCGATACCGCTTCGCTCTGAAATTGCCGAACCTGATACCTGGGATCTCCGGCCCCTTTTTGCCACCGAAAAGGATTATCGCCAAAGCCTGGAGCATTATCGAGCCGAGTATCCCCGGCTCAGCGAGTTCAAGGGGCGTCTCGGTCGATCTGCGCAAGATCTGTTTGCCTGCCTTGAGCTGGAGAAATCTCTGGACTTGTTGGCGGAACGCCTCGGGCATTACGCTTCGCTTCGGGCGGCCGAGGATAGTTCCAACGACGAAAATCTGGCCCGTCAGGCCGAACTCACAAACCTTTTCAC
Organism: uncultured Verrucomicrobiae bacterium; assembly: GCA_963731325.1. Taxonomy (GTDB): domain Bacteria; phylum Verrucomicrobiota; class Verrucomicrobiia; order Chthoniobacterales; family JAFAMB01; genus CAVSUL01. The sequence goes on along the minus strand of CAVSUL010000001.1, from coordinate 735,058 downwards.
TCGCGCCCGCGAATCGGCATCGTTTGTCGTCCCGGAGATTCAGCAGATTCCGGATGACCGGTTTGAGGAATACCAGCAGGATCCGATCCTCAGTGAATGGAGGATTCCTCTCGCGAAGATTCGCCGTTATCTCCCGCACACCTTGTCCGAGGGAGAAGAGCGGCTCCTGGCGGCGAGCAGCAGCGTGGTCCGCGGACATGGAGAGACCTTTTCCCAACTCACCAACGTCGACATGCGGTTCGGCACGGTGCGAGACGAAGAGGATCGGGAGGTTCCGCTTTCCCAGAGCAGCTTTTTTTCTCTCCTCCAGCGCTCTGACCGCGAAGTGCGGCGAAGGGCTTTCCACCAGTTCTACCACGAATTTCGAGATCACCAGTACACCTTGGCTTCCGCTCTCGCGGCTTCGATTCGAGGTGACGCTTTCTATGCTCGGGCAAGAAATTTCGGTTCTGCCCGCGCGGCGGCGTTGTTCCCCGACAAAGTCCCTTTGACAATCTACGACAACCTGGTCGCGGCGGTTCGCCGAAATCTGCCGGCCCTCCATGCCTACTATGATCTGCGCCAGGAAGTCCTGGGGCTGGCCGACCTGCACCAATACGACACCTTTGTGCCGCTCGTTCCGGCTCTTCGTAAAAATGTGCCGTTCGACGAAGCTGTGGCCCTGGTGAGCGATTCACTTGCGCGGCTCGGCCGCGAATACGTCGACCCTCTGCGGGCCGGACTGAACGCACGCTGGATCGATCGATACGAGAGCAAGGGGAAGCGCAGCGGCGCTTTCTCCTCCTCCAGCTATGGGAATCCGCCGTACATCCTGATGAATTACCAAGCCGATGTTTTTTCCCACGTTTTTACCCTGGCGCATGAAGCCGGCCACTCCCTGCATAGCTGGTTTTCGCAATCCCATCAGCCTTTCCAGACGTACAGCTATCCCATCTTTTTGGCCGAGGTCGCCTCAACTTTTAACGAAGAACTGCTGACTCATTACCTCTTGGAACGCGCGCAGGAACCGGAATTGCGCGCATATCTGATCGATCGTCGAATCGAGGACATCCGCAGTGTGCTCTTCCGGCAAACGATGTTTGCGGAATTCGAGACGCAAACCCACGAGATAGAGGAGAGAGGCGAGCCGCTCACCCTGGAGACCTTCAAACAACTTTACCGAACGTTGCTTGAGGCATATTTTGGGCCGCGTTTTACGATCGATCCTGAGCTCGATATCGAGTGTCTGCGCATTCCGCACTTTTACTCAGCGTTCTATGTCTACAAATATGCGACCGGCGTCTCTGCCGCGATTACCTTGGCGGATCGGGTGATCAAGGAGGTGCCCGGAGCGCGCGATGCCTATCTTGGGTTTCTGAAATCAGGCGGCTCGAAGTTTCCGATCGAGACTTTGTTCGATGCCGGCGTAGACATGGCCTCCCCCGCTCCGGTCGAGAAAGCCATCCAGGTGTTCAGCCAGCGGACAGAAGAATTACGCAGTCTTCTTCAACAATAAAGTTGGTTTTGCCAAATCCCTGCGCTATCCTGACTGCCGTTGCAGACAGGGCGGGCAGGCGCACGTGCCGCGAGTGGTATTGCTCTCAAAAAAGGCTGTCGGTATGGACAAGGAAATGTTCGATGCGGCGGGGAAAGTTGCTACGGAAAAGGAGTTCTCCGGTCTCACCCAGCGAGATACCGGCCGGCCCGGCATCCGAAAGTCTCCACCGATGACCGCTCATGAGCTGTTTCGTCTCGCAGTGGAAATTGATGAGAAAAATCGAAGGCATGTTCCCGCGCGCCGGCCCGTCCACCGCCGGTACTTCGAATAAAAGAGCCAATGACCAAATTCGGGGCCAGATCGTCGGACATTGCTATCGGTTACTGGTCATTCGCCTGTGCCCGTCAGTACGCCGCCTGAGCTCCCTTGATATTCTTTTTCTGGATCCAGGGCATCAGTGACCGGAGCCGTTTGCCGATCTTTTCAATGGAGTGCACCTCTCCTTCTTTCAACAGCCGTCGGTAATTCGGAAACCCGGCTTCCGCCTCGGCGATCCAGCCCTTGGCGAACTTACCCGATTGAATGTCCTTCAGCGCCCGCTGCATTTTCTTTTTGACTGCGTGATCGATGATCGCGGGTCCTACCGAAACATCGCCCCATTTGGCCGTCTCCGAAATCGAGAAGCGCATTCCCGCGATGCCTGATTCATACATGAGATCCACGATCAGCTTCAGTTCATGGAGACACTCGAAATAGGCCATCTCTGGTTGGTAACCGGCTTCCACCAGCGTCTCGTACCCGTTTCGGACAAGCGACGTCAGGCCGCCGCAGAGAACAGTCTGCTCTCCGAACAGATCGGTTTCGGTCTCCTCTTTGAAAGACGTCTCAATGACACCGGCTCGCGTCGCACCGATAGCTTTGGCCCAGGCGAGGGCTACTTTCTTCGCTTGTCGTGACGGATTCTGGTGAACCGCGATCAGCGCCGGGACGCCTTTGCCCTCCAAGTACTGGCGGCGAACGATATGCCCCGGACCCTTGGGCGCGACCATGATGACATCCACATCGCCCGGTGGCCGGACCGTACCGAAGTGGATTGCGAACCCGTGACTGAAAAGCAGGGTCTGGTCTTTCCGGAGGTGAGGAGCTACTTCATCGCGAAAAATCGACGCGATCCGGAGATCCGGCGTCGCGAAGAAGAGCACATCGGCTTTTTTTGCCAACTCAGCGACCTCGTGAACTTCAAACCCGTGATCCTGAGCGGTCGGGATTGACTTACTGCCTTTGTATAATCCCACTGCCACGTCAATCCCGCTGTCCTTCAGATTGAGCGCGTGCGCATGTCCCTGGGAGCCGAACCCGATAACTCCGCACAGCTTTCCCTGGAGGTGCTGAAGATCGGCGTCTTTGTCAGTGTATACTTTTGCTGCCATAAATCCTTACTTGCTTCGCAAACGCAGAAGAACTATTCCACGCGCGCCATGGCGACCTTCCCGGTTCGCGTCACGTCGCTGATGCCGAAGTTGTCCATCAACCTCAGGAACTTGCTGATCTTGCTTTCGTTGCCGGTGATCTCAATCCCGAGGCGCCGAGGCTGCACATCGACAATTTTTGCGCGGAAAATGTCGCAGATCTGCATCACTTCTGAACGACTGTCGGAATCGGCATTTACCCTCAGCATGACAAGTTCCCGGTCGACATACTCGCCGTCACGAAAATCTTGAATCTCGATAATGTCGACGAGTTTATTGAGCTGCTTGGTGACCTGCTCGAGCACGGTATCATCTCCCCGGACGACGATGGTCATCCGCGAAGTCGAAGCATCATTTGTCGGCGCGACATTGAGACTATCGATGTTAAAGCCGCGCCCGCTGAACATTCCGGCAACTCGGGCAAGCACGCCAAAACGGTTTTCCACCAGAACTGAAATTGTGTGGCGCATACCTAGGGAGGGCAATCATCCAGCGAACTTTGCGAGAAGTCTAGGAGTTGTTACAGGACTCCTGGACTCCTGGACTCCTGTAATTTCCCAACTCTGCTAAGCTTCCAGACTTATGGAAATCTTTACCGCACCGCAAAAGCTCTATGGCGGCTACATCTTCGATTGCGATGGAACGCTGGCCCACTCCATGCCGGTGCATTATCGAGCATGGAAAGCGGCGGTCACGGAGTCCGCTGGTACGATCAACGAGGAGACCTTTTATTCTCTCGGTGGAGTGCCGAGCCCGAAAGTCGTCGAGTCTCTCAACGAGAAATATGGGACCGCGATGGACCCGATCAGAGTGGCGACGCGGAAAGAGAGCCTTTATCTCAGTTTCATCGACGAGATCAAGCCGATCCCTGAAGTTGTCGAGTTCGCCCGGTACGTTCGCGAAAAAGCGCAGGTGGCCGTCGCCTCGGGAGGTGAAATGCCGATTGTGCTCCGAACGCTGAAGGCGATCGGCCTGGAGGGATTTTTTCCGGTCATTGTCACTTCGGAACAGGTCACGCATGGGAAACCGTCTCCAGACATGTTCCTGGAAGCTGCTCGGCGAATGCAGGTGCCGCCTCGAAACTGCGTTGTCCTGGAAGATAGCGTCGCCGGGTTCCAGGCCGCCACGGCTAGCGGCATGGATTACGTCGTGGTCGGCCGTGCGGCCTGAGGACATCCAGCGACGACGACAAATCGTAAAGGAGAAGAAGCAATGTTTGATATTTGCAGAACCGGCCGAATCGGTCACATTAACTGCTTGCCCCCCGGCAAGCGCAACGGCTTCGACGCGGAAAGTCTTCCTGGTTTGTTCTGACACAGATCGCGAGAACGGCGGCAGGTTTATGAACCACTCTGGAACAATCCCTGATAGTTCGCAGCTCGGCGCTTTTTTTTACGCCGCCGGATTGCTCGACTCGGCCGAACGGGAGCAGTTTGAGTGGTCGCTGGAGCGGGACCCCGCAGTTTTGGATTACACCCGTCGGGTCCTGGACCTCACGACCGACTGGCTCCTGCAAAGGATGGACTCCTCGCCACGCCCATCGGAAGCCGTGAAACAACGAACGTTGGCCGCGATCGACGCGGCAATCGGACGGGAACAACTGCTGTCCGATCTGGCCGGAGAAAGCGCCGACGGTATTGTCATTACCGACAAACACGGCTTGGTCCGCTGGGTTAATTGCGCATTTTCATTGATGTGCGGCTACGGTCTTGGAGAATTGCGCGGAAAAAAGCCTGGAGCCGTGCTGCAGGGCCCTCAGAGCGATGCTGCAGCGATCGCGCGCATGCGGCAGGCAGTTCGGTCTGCGCAACCGTGCAGGGAAGAACTGATCAACTATCACAAGAACGGAAGCTGTTACCACGTTTCCATCGGGATCAATCCGATCCTTGATTCGACGGGTGCCACGCGCGGGTTTTTGGCCTTCGAACGCGTGCTGCCCAGCCTCCGCCGCTGACAGCAGCTTCTACGGACGACTCAGGGGGGCCAGGCGAGCCAGTTCCGCCCCGCCGCCGCCCCGGCGTTCCAAGCCCCACAGTAACAACCGCTCCGCATCGTTGAAGAGCATACTGTGCGTCCCTCCAAGCTGTACCAGGATGATTTCGTGACCGCCGTTGGAGGCGCTCGACACCAGGCAGCGACCCGACGATTCGGTGTAGCCGGTTTTCATTCCGGTAAAAATCGGAGAACGCGCAATGAGTTTATTCGTGGCTTCCAAAAAACGGTGCCGGCCGGAGTTGTAGGTGAAATTCATACCGGTCAAACGCATGTAGGGCCGCAGCGTCGTGTTGTGATAAGCGACGTAAGCAATGCGCGCCATGTCGCGCGCGGTCGAATACTGGCCGGGAACCGGCAGACCGTTTGGATTGACAAAATGGGTGTTGTTGGCTCGGGCCGTCGCCGCGCGGGCGTTCATTTCCTGCGCGAAGGCAGCGACGCTGCCGGCATCGTTGCGCGCCAGACACAAGGCCGCATCGTTACAGCTGTGGACTAACAGCGCCGGCAAGAGCTGTCGTTTGGAATAAACCTCTCCGGGGTGAAAAGACAATTTGGTCGGCTCAACCTGGCAATCCACAGGACTGACCCGGACCGGTTGATCCAAACCGCCGTGCTCGGCGATCAGGAGTGCCGTCATGAGCTTCTGCGTACTGGCGACCGGACGTCTGACATCCGGATTTTTGAAAAAAAGCGTTTCACCGCTTTTGGCATCAATCATCATGGCGGAACTGGCGATCGTCAGCGGCGCATCTGCCGGGTATTCCGCCAAGCCACGAGCCTGGTCCGGATCGTCGGCCACGCTGTTGAATGACGACGGCCGGGTCGTCGGTTCTGCGTCATAGGAATTAAGCTGAGCCGGTTGCGCTGACTGCGCGCGCCGAACGGCGGCAGTCTGACCTGTGCTCGGCCAAGGCATCGCGATCAACCAGGAAACCACGAAGCTTGTACGGATGATCCAAGAGTTCCACATCTCGGCACGTTTTTTAGGCCAAACTCTCGAGAAATGCAATGCAACGAATAAAACGAAGCAGACCGAACGAACGAGCTTCGTCACACCCGTAGATCGGCAATTGTCCATAACATAAACGTTGAACGTTCTCCCGGAAATCCGCTATGATCCGCGCACATGAAGTTCCGAGTCGTCTCGCTCGCTGCGTTGGCAGGAGCGGCTCTCTTCCTTGTTGGATGCGCCGAACGCCAATTGCCGGCCTACGAGCCGCCGCTGAAGCGCAGCCAGTTTATGAAAGTCAGGACCACGGCTTACACCCATACGGAAAACGATCATCTGCCTTATGGCAACATGAGCGCGGCAGGCTCTGTGCTCCAGAATGCGGAGGTTCGCAGTGCCGCCGCGGATTGGTCGCGCTGGCCGATCGGTACACAGTTCATGATCCTCGCGACCGGTCACGTCTATCAAGTCGACGACTATGGATGGGCCTTAGCCGGCCGAAACACGATCGATCTGTATTGTACCGACCGGAGCGAGATGAACAATTGGGGAGTGCGCCGGGTGACGATTCAAATCCTTCGCTGGGGTGATCCTTGGCAGAGTTACCGCATTCTCAAGCCGCGACAGGATTATGCGCATGTGCGCCGCATGATCGCCGAGATCAAGAATTTTTACTAGGGATCTGCGCCGGTGTTAGTTGCGAGCGTCAGTGCCAGTGCCGGTTGGGTCGCCGGAATCGCGGTTTGTCGGCATTTGACACCAGTTGCCGCGGTGCGGACGATTCGGGCGCATCGGACTTTGCCGTTGCCCCAGGATCGCCCGCCTATTCCGACGATCAGCCGGCGCTGACACACGGCATTCCCCTATTCCGCTGGCTCTGCCAGATTCTTCCACAGAAATGCCAGCACATCCGTCTCCTCGTCAATGATCTTCGACAACGGTTTTCCACCGCCGTGTCCGGCTTTTGTTTCAATCCGGATGATGATCGGGTTAGGACAGCTTTGCGCAGCCTGCAGAGCCGCCGCGAATTTGAAGGAGTGGGCCGGAAATACGCGATCATCGTGATCGGCCGTGGTGATCAAGGTCGGAGGATAACAAGTACCAGGTTTGACGTTCTGGAGCGGGGAATACCGGATCAGGTACTTGAACGCTTCCGGGTCATCCGATGTGCCGTAGTCCGATGCCCAAGCCCATCCGATGGTGAATTTGTGATAGCGCAGCATATCGAGGACTCCTACTTCCGCCACCGCAGCCCCGAGCAGTTCCGGGTGCTGAGTCAACGTCGCTCCTACCAGCAACCCGCCATTCGATGCACCGACGATTCCCAGCCGGCCAGGCTCCGTATACTTTTCTTTGATCAACGTCTTCGCCGCGCCGCGGAAATCATCGAACACATTTTGTTTATGTTCCTTGGTGCCGGCTTCGTGCCAGGTCCGCCCGTACTCGCCCCCACCGCGCAGATTTGGCACCGCAAAGACGCCTCCTTTTTTTATCCAGCAAAGCGCGGGCACGGAAAACTGCGGTTCAATCGAAACGTTGAATCCGCCGTATCCGGTCAGATAGACGGGATTTTTTCCGTCCAGGTTCGTTCCCCTTGCTTTGACGACAAACATTGGGATCAACGTGCCATCCTTCGAATGAAAGAAGATCTGCTTCGTCTCAAACGCGTCCGGCGAAAAATCAAGCTGGGGCTGCCGAAAGATCTCGTTGCTGGCAGAATCAACATCGTAACGGAAAATCGTCGGCGGATAGAGAAAAGAGGTGAAAGCGTAAAACATATCCGGCCGCGACACATTCCCGGAAACCGCGGAAACCGCCCCCAGCGTTGGCAGCGCAATGGTGCGTTCGGCTTTGCCGTTGAGGCCGGCCACTCGCAGTTCGCTCTTGGCATCAATCAGATAGTTGAGGACGAATTTGCCGCCGATGACGTCCGCACTTTCGAGCAGGTCCTTGGTCTGCGGAACGACTTCCGTCCACGGATAATCGGACTGAGTCAAATCCCTTCGCAGCACGCGATAGCGCGGAGCATCCTTGTCCGTTCGGACGTAGAGCTGGTTGTCCACCACTTCGATTGGTCGATATGAGTTCTCGTATTTCTCGACCAAGGCGACCATTGGTCCGTTTAGTTCCGGCTGGTCGGGCTGCTTGAGGTCCTTGTAGTAAAGCAGATTTTTCTCGCCGGTGTCGGCCTCGATTGACACGAGGAGATAACGACCGTCCTCGGTGACGTAACCAGAGAAAAACTCCTTCGGTTGACCGGGTCTCTCATAGATCAGGGTATCTTTCTCCTGGGGGTCGCCCAGACGATGGTAATAAAGTTTCTGATTTTGCAGGGCCGCAAAGGTCTGGTCCTGGCCGGGAACCGGCTCCGGAAACCGCGCATAAAAAAAACCGCGGTTATCGTGGGTCCACGCCGGCTCGGAGAACTTCACCCACTTGATCACATCTGGCCGATCCTTGTTGGTCGAGAGATCGCGAACGTGGATCTCGGTCCAATCGGACCCGCTGGCCGCTATGGAATAAGCCAACAAGTTGCCGTCGTGACTAAGCTCGAGCGCGGTCACCGCGATAGTTCCATCCGCAGACAATTGATTGGGATCGAGCACCAGCGTCGGTGTGTCCTGCAACTGCCGCACGGTATAAATGAGACTCTGATTCTGGAGCCCATTGTTCCGGCGAAAAATGTAGCGGCCCCCTTCCCAGATGGGAGGCGTGTACCGTTCAAAGTTCCAGAATTTCTTGAGTTGCTCCCGGAAATACCTCCGATCGGGCAACGTGCTGAGATATCCCGCAGTCACTTCATTCTGCGCTTTGATCCATGCCGCCGTCTGCGGTGAATCGAGATCCTCCAGCCAGCGGTAGGGGTCGGCGACCTTCGTCCCATGATAGTCTTCAACGACGTCTCCTTTCTTCGCTTCGGGATAGGGAAGGGCAAGGGCGGAGCTGATGGTGGCAGCCACCAGGGAAATTAGCAGAACGCAAATCATGGCGAGCACGGAACCACAGAGTCAGGGTCAGTGCCAGTGCCAGTGCCGGTGTCAGTGTCAGTGCTAGTGCCTGTGTCGGTGCCAGTGCCAGCGCCAACTGCTTGACACTGCCAACCATTGCCAGTGAGACTAGTGGTTGAGCGAGTAAATACTCCATGGCCGAAGAGACCCAAAGAGTCACGGCACCTGACCGGCGCCAGCTGCCAGCCGCGATGAACTTCTTTTTGAAGCGCACGCTTCCCCGGTTCGACACCGAATCCTGCGCCAAGGCGATCCTCCTCACCTTGGACCAATTCTTCGGAGCCAAGTCCCTTATGGCCTACCTTTGGCATCCGGTCCATGAAGCCAATGAGCGCGTCTTTTTGCATTTGGAGAACGGCGCGATCTCGCGCAGGGTCCAGGTTTTTCCAGACGCGACGGCGATTCGCGCGGAAAACGCGCGTAAAAACTCGGATGATCTTGATTTAACCGCACATCGTTCGTTGCAGTCATTCCGGCTGGACCAAGAAGCGCGTGACCTTCTGGAAATCGCAGGTTGTCGCGGCGCTGTTGAATGTCATTTTCGCTATTACGGAAAACCCTTTCTTTGGGTCATTTTAGGCGTAGCGAATCCGCGGGTGGTCCAGCAACCGGCGGTCGAGGAGTTTCTGCTGCTATTCAGCCGCTGCTGCCTGGTTTCTTTGCACGGTGCCTACACTGCGGAGTCTGATGAAGGACGGGATCGATCCCGCGAGCTGCAGAACACCAATCTGAGCCTGACGTTGCAATGGTTTCACTCGATCCTGCGACACCTCAATCTTGGGCTGCTCGATCTGCAAACCGGTGAAACGGCCGAGGCGGAAAGCGCCTTGGAACGAGCGTCAACCGTCGCGAGTCTCTGCCTGGCCCAGCTTTTGTGGTACATGCGCGAGCGCACGGGAACCGCTGCTGAAGCCACGGTAGTGCAGGCTGCGAAGGAGCTTTAATGGGAGTGCTGGTGCGTGTCAGTGCCATGCCGTGCCAGTGCTAGTGTCAGTGTCAGTGTCAGTGTAGCGTGATCGCCGCTGCGCGCGGCAGGGCTCAGTTCGAGCTCGACACACGCCAGTAGTGATAGTAATAACTCGTAATATAAGAGTTATGAATACAGCGAAGCTCCGAATTCGAGCGATTGGTACTGGCAAAAACACAAAGAGCTACCGAGATCTGCTGGTCTGGCAGAAATCGTTCGACCTTTGCGAACAAGTCTACCTGCTAACAGCAACCTTCCCGGAGCGGGAAATCTACGGGTTAAGCAGTCAACTGCGTCGCGCGGCTGTCTCTGTTCCGAGTAACCTTGCGCAGGGCACCGGTCGAATTACTTCAGGCGAATTCGCGCGGTCCGTTGTCACGCCCGAGGCTCGCTTTACGAAATTGAGACCCAGGTCCTAGTTGCGGAGAGATTAGAATACATCGGAAACGACTCGTGTTCGGCGTTGCTGGCGGGCATCAATAAGATCGGACGAATGTGTAATGGATTGATCAACTCTTTGCGTCGCCCGCGATCCCGACGGCACAACTAGCACTGGCACTGACACTGGCACCAGCAGTAGCACTGGCACCGGCACGCACACACACCGTCGTTGCAGCCGCCGCTTGCTTTTCCCGGACCAGCGAACATATTCCCGCCCTTATGCTGTCGATCCTCATCCCTTTTCTGCTTGTGGTTCTGGTGATCGTTTGCATCCTTCTGACCCTCGTTGTGTTGATGCAGAGACCGCGTAGCGAAGGCTTAGGCGCCGCTTTCGGCTCGGGGATGACCGAAAACATCTTCGGCGCGCAAACCACCACTGTGTTGACTAAAGCCACGGTCTACTTGGGCATCGTGTTTTTTGCGGTGACACTGTTATTAACGGTCCTCACCGCCCGGCAAGGACTCGAACGACGGGTCGGCCTTTTAGAAAACGAGACCAGGAAAGCAAGCGCCGCCGCGCCGACCCATCCTGCGCCGGCCGCTACCGCGGCTTCACCGTCGGTTCCGGCGAGTCCTCGGGCAGAGGGCAGTCCGGCGCCGTTGGCTACTCCGCTGCCGACGCCCGGGTCCGCCACTTCCAGTCCCACTGCCTCGGTAACACCGCTCCCCGCTGCTTCGCCCGCGGCGGCGACGGCTGCTTCTCCGAAAAACCCATCGCCGGGTGGTACCCCGGCAAAGTAGTTTGTGCAGCAGTGCCGGATCAGAGCCTGTTTTCCGATCTGGGTAGCGTTCCTGCTGCTCGTCCTCGCCGGATGCAAGCCGGCTGAAAAACGGGCTGACTTGGTCATTTTGAATGGGGCGGAGCCGGAGTCACTGGATCCCGCGGTGGTCACCGGCCAGCTGGAAATGAGGCTGGTGTACGCCCTCTTCGACGGACTATTCCATTTCGACCGCTTGGGCCGGGCTCAGCCGGCCGTTGCCCAGAACTGGGTGATCTCGAACGATAAACGGACCTACACCTTTCAACTTCGTTCCGGAGTAAAGTGGAGCAACGGCCAACCGGTAACCGCGCACGACTTTGTCAACTCCTGGAAACGGGTGCTTCTGCCGGAAACCGCTTCGGAATATGCCTACCTTCTCTACCACATCGTAAACGCACAAGCGTTCAACGAAGGAAAGTTGAAGGATTTTTCAAAGGTGGGGGTCAAGGCGCTGGACGAACATACCCTGCGCGTCGAACTGACCTCGCCGACGCCGTATTTTCTCGATCTTTGCGCGCTGGCCACTCTTGCGCCCGTTTACCTTCCAAGTATTCAGCAAGATGGCGAAGATTGGCTTAAGCCGGGTCATCTGGTAAACGACGGTCCTTTCTTGCTGGACGATTGGCGCCTGAACTACCGGATTCGATTTAGAAAAAATCCAACCTACTGGGACCGAGACCATGTCCAGCTGGAAACGATCGATGCGCTGCCGATCGATAATTCGATCACGGCCTACAATTTCTACGCTTCCAAAGTGGCCGACCTGATTCTCGACAAAGGCTTGACACCTCCCTCATTGATTCCGGAGCTAAGGAAGCGGCCTGATTTTCATGCCGCTCCTTTTTTAGGAACCTACTTTATCCGGTTCAACGTCACGCGAGCTCCGTTCAACGATACACGGGTGCGGGAAGCTTTCTCGATGGTCATCGATCGCGAGAGGATCGTCCGCAAAATCACGCAGGCGGGCGAACCGCCGGCTTATTCCTTCACCCCACCGGGAATAGCGCATCACTATCAACCGCCAAGAATGTTTCAACGTGACCCTGAGCGCGCTCGCGAGCTCCTGGCGGCCGCCGGTTACCCCAATGGAAGGGGATTCCCGACGGTTACCTATCTCTACGACAACAAGAAGCTCAACGAGGATATCGCAGTCGAAATCCAAAGCATGTTGGCGACCGACTTGGGCGTTCACATACAGTTAGCAAAACAGGAATGGAAAGTGTATTTGAATTCCTTGAACCGGCTCGACTACGACTTTGCTCGGTCCAGCTGGGTGGGCGACTACAATGACCCCAATAGTTTCCTGGATTGTTTTGTCTCCGGGGCCGGTAATAACCGGACCGGCTGGAGCGATCCCGGCTACGACCGTCTCATCGAAGCCGCAGCGGGCGAGTCAGACGAGCAGAAGCGGTTGCTGATTTTCGCACAAGCGGAAGATCTTTTGCTCAATCGGGCTGTCCCGATCTGCCCGCTCTATTTCTACATGGGAATCCAGATCTATGACGCCGCGAAGTACGGGGGCATCGATCCGAATTTGCTCGATGAGCATCCTTTTCGGGAGATGTATCGGAAAAGACCGGCCGGCCAGGCAAGGCGTTAGCTTTGGAGTCTTCGCGCCAATTGCGGTTGTTGAAGCGAGAGGTTGCGAAACAGCCTTTCAGGAGGAGCTGCGTGCGCCCTGCTCGGAGGTCTTCTCCGGACCGGCCAATTCCCGTTCAAACGCGTCCGAGACGTTGGCATAGAAAGGATAATTCCGTTCCGGCGAAGCAGGGCGATAGCGCCAATGTTTGTAGCTCCATAACCACTGCTCGGGATACTGCCGGATCACGGGTTCGAACAGGTCCCAACACGCTTGCACGATCTCCCGATCGGATGCCGTGCCGGGAAAAGTCAACGGCGGGAACAAGCGCACCACCCACCCCCCGTCCGCTCGAGGTAGAGTAAGGAAAGGCTGGATCGGAACGCCCGTGCGCCGGTGCAGCACCGCATGGAGCAACGTCGTCCGCATCTTCATTCCAAAAGCGTCAATGATCATCCCGGGGTCCTCCATCTTGAGGGTGAGATCGATCAAAATACCAACCGTCTTCCGTTGGCGTACCAGCTTCAATAAGCGAATCATCGAGCGCTCGCGAGTGATCACTTTGGAGCCGGAGATTTCCCGGATGCCGGCAAAGATTGGAGTCAGCCGGTCATTCTTAAACCGTTGAGTCAGCACATGACCGGGGCAGCCGTTGAAACCGAGAAGGGCACTCCCCCACTCAAAATTGCCAAAGTGTATCGTCACAAAAATGGCGGCCTGCCGTCCCTCTGCCATCATCGTCGCAAACGCAGCCGGATCTTCGAAGCAAGCCACGCGCGACAGGTTCCGGACATTCAGCCGGGGCGTCCAAAAGAGTTCAAGAAAGCTGCGGGCAAAGATCTGCACGGACTTGCGCCCGATTTTTTCGCGCTCGGCCGCGGACCGGCTCTCACCCACAGCCAGTTCCAGATTTGCCTGGATTACGGCCCGCGTTTTGCCGTCGAAACGATAATAGAGCGCTCCAACCACATCGGCCAGCAGGCGTACCAAAGACAGCGGCAGACACGGAATAAGATTCGCAAAGAAACGGACCCCAATCCATTCAAACCAGTACCGGACCCGCTTGAGATTTTGCACTATTTGTCAGTAAAGACCCGGCAACCGCTTAAAAGAAAAAATGTTTCGAGTCCCCGGGGTTCTCGTCCGCTCGTGGGTTTTTCTGTATTGAATTGGCTTCATCCCACCCATTTTTGCTTCTTGCAAATTCTCGGCATCCGCTAAAATAGACCCAATTCAGCCGTATGAGAAGCCTTTGCCTTCGTACCCTCGCCCTTGTTGCCCTGGCCGGATCCCTCTTTCTGACCGGTTGCAATACTCCTTTAACTCTGGGGAAGAAACCCTACACGGTCGTGGCTTATAAGCCGAGAAATCCGGAGAATGTTCGTGTCAAAGTCTCGCTGGAAAATCGGATGGTCTACGTCATGGAGGGAAATCGGCCTCTCCTGGTTACGCCAACCACCATTGGGAAGGAGGGAGCGGTCACCCCGACTGGTTCCTATCGTGTCATCGAAAAGATCCAGAGGAAACGCTCGAACACTTACGGATTCTGGGTCCGCGGCAATGACGTTCGGGTCGGTACCAGCAGTCACTCGCCAGGTTCCGGTTTCCATTATGTCGGTTATCCCATGGCTTACTGGGTCGGATTCAAGCCGGCTTACGGGTTCCATCAGGGAGCCGTCTGGCCAATCCCCCACTCGCACGGTTGCTTGCGTCTTCATCCGCAGGCTGCTCCTAAATTTTTTGCGCTGGTCCGTATGGGCACACCCGTGAACGTTGCGCGAAGTCAACCCGAGGACGCCACGATCGGCAAAACCGCGCCTCGCCCGGCTGATTACAATGACCCGGATCTCCCGGCCGCGATCCTTACCTCAGACAAGGCTTTTGCTCCAATTCCCGGACCGCTGCTTGTTCCCCAAACATAACGGCTGCGAGGACATCTAAACTCGTTTAGCTTTCGCTAATGCCGTCATCGTCTTCCGCCGTTCATCCCAAGAAAATTAATCTCCGCACCCCGGACGTCATGACCCGGGTGCAGGAGCAAGTAGAGTCGCACTATCGCAGCGTGATCGTGGAGCGCTTGCGCTCTACCGGCGGCATCTTAACGGTGCGGGACACCACGATGCTTCTCGCCAAACAATTTGGATTTTGCTACGGTGTGGAGCGTGCCATTGACCTGGCTTATGCGGCCAGGCGCGTGTTCGCTGATCGGCGCTTGTTTATTCTCGGCGAGATCATTCACAACCCCCTGGTTAACGAGCAGATCGCCGCAATGGGAATCAAGAACCTTATCGGCTGGCAGAAAGAGGCCGAGATCGCCGATTTGCGAGCGGACGACATCGTGATCGTTCCGGCGTTTGGAACTGATCTGGAGACGCTCGCCAAGATCCGCGCGTGCGGCTGTCAGATTGTGGACACGACTTGCGGCGATGTGATGAGCGTCTGGAAACGCGTTCGGCAGAACGCTGTCGAGAAAGTAACCTCAATTATTCACGGCAAAGCCGAACATGAAGAGACGAAAGCAACCGCTTCGCGGGCCCTCGGCGCAGGCGGGGGACATTATCTCGTCGTGCTTACCCTCGCCGATACCGACTACGTCTGCGATTACATCCGGCACGGGGGCAGCAAGGAAGCCTTTCTGGAACGCTTTCGCAACGCGCATTCGCCGGATTTCGATCCGGACCGCGACCTCCGCGCGATCGGTGTAGCGAATCAGACGACGATGCTGCGCGGCGAAACCGAGGAAGTGCAGCGTCGAATCCGGCAGGCAATTCTGGATCGGGACGGTCCCGAAGAAGGAGCAAAGAACTTCCGGTTTTTCGACACGATTTGCGGCGCGACGCAGGAACGTCAGGATGCACTCTACCAGCTTTTAAAGGAACGGATGGATCTGCTCCTGGTGGTCGGTGGCTACAACAGCTCTAACACATCGCACCTCGCGGAGATGGGCGAAGCAAAACTGCCGACCTACTTCATCAAGGGCGCGGACAAGCTGACAGATAGAACGCGCATTACCCACTACGACCTGCACCTCAACTCCGAGATCGTGACAGAGAATTGGCTCCGGGACGGTCCGCTGACCATCGGCATTACCGCGGGAGCTTCCTGCCCAAATAACCTGATCGAGGAGACTATCTTCCGGGTCTTCGACTTGCGCGGGATCCCGATCAATGACGTCTTAGCCGCCTGACGGGCGGCCGGGGCGGTGTGTCTCGCCTGCCGGACTTCAAGGTAGGATAAGCTTCCAGCTTGTCAGCTTTTTGATCCGGCAGGATGACGGCGCTACCTACCTGGTACGGACGTCCGCGGGCTCCCATAAGTCCTATCGGTCCCACGGGACGTATGCGACCCGACAGTCATCCGTGGTATGGTATCGTGTCATGCCGACCGAGTTTCTCATCGTTGATGGCCATAGCATCATCTTCGCCTGGCCGGATCTCCGAGCTCTCCACCAGCAAAGAACCGTCAGCGCGCGGGACCGTCTGATCAAACTCCTCACTGATTTTCAGGATTTTACCGGTGTGCGCGTGGTTCTGGTTTTTGATGGTCAGGGTTCATCGACAAACGAGACAAGCGAGCCGGAGGGCATCCAGGTTTTCTATTCGAGTGCGGACCGAACCGCCGATGATGTGGTCGAGCGCCTGACCGCGAAATACGCTCCGATGTATTCGATCACGGTGGCGACAGACGACTCGCTCGAACAACAGACCGCGCTGTCCTTCGGAGCTCACACTATCGGAGCGGAGAGCCTCCGAACGTTGATTGAGTCGGCGCGCGAACAATTCGATGCCGATCTGAAATCACGTCGAAGGTAAGTCTTCAACGTCCTGCTCTTGTCCGGAGGTAAAAAGCCGGAGGCCAGGACCCAGTTCTTGGTCAAGAACTTGGATCATTTGCGCCGGCACTTCGAGGGCAGCGAGAATTCCGCAATGTTCCAATGTCACCAAGCTGCAATGTCGAGGGATTCTCTGCAGGCGGCGACCAAACTCGACTCCGGGAACCGTTGCTTTGTCAGCCCAAAGAAGCGTCACCGGTTGCGTTAATCCGGCAAAAATGCGCTCGAGGGAAGTCATTTCCTTGTGCAGAAGCCAATGCAGAACAGCCCTCTGTGCTCCGAACTGTTGCGCGCTCCTGGTGAGGACATCGACCGTCTCATGATCGATTCGCGCAGCCTCGGCAAAACCGAAGCGGGTCAGCCAATCGCGGATTTGTCGTTCCGACGCGAAATGTCGGCGATAAAACCCGTCGTTTCGGAGTGCTAATCTCGCGAAGGTTCGAAGCCGCCGCGGCACATATTGGCGAAGCAGATCTCGGTCGTCGACCGGCATGAACAACACCAGCCTCTGCACCAGTTCGGGATGTTGTTCGGCGAGCAGAGCGCTGGCAACTGCTCCCAAGCCGCTGGCCACAATGGCGGCCCTGGCCTCTCCGCACTTCGCTCGCAGACATTCTCCAAGGGATCGGACATGATCTTCGAGCGAGAGAGGGGAACGCTCCGATTCACCGAACCCGATCAGATCCGGCGCAATCACCTGAAATCGATCGGCAAAGTGAGGGTAAACCTTCGACCATTCATAGGATGATGCACCCAGGTAGACACCGTGAAGGAAGATCAGCGGATCGCCTTGGCCCGATTCGTGGTAGACCATTTGGCCTCGGCTGGTATACAGCATCCGCGTGGCGAAAATCGCCGGAGAAATGCTTTCTGGAAGCTTTACTTGCGGCCGCGGCTTCTTTGCGAAGCGTATCGCGACGACCAGCGCACCAAGCATTCCCGCGCCCAGACCGAGGCTCAGGAGCTTTCGCTTTAGGAAACCGAGCAACTTGCGCATGACGTCCCTGACTTCTCCTCTGACCTGGCGCACTAGCTGAGCAGCACCTTGCCGGAGCCCGGCGTGATCTGCCCGATCACTTTGCCACGGGTCAGGGCGATCATCTCGTCTTGCTGATGTTTACCCACCACCAAAACCATCCCGATACCCATATTGAAAACCTGGAACATCTCGTCGGCGGCGATGTTGCCGCCCTTCTGGATGAGCCGAAAAATCGGCGGCACCTTCCAGGAACTGACATCAATCAGTGCGTCGCAGGTGCCGGGGAGGATGCGCGGTAAATTGTCGATCAGGCCGCCGCCGGTGATGTGCGCGGCGCCTTTGATCTTCCCCGCCGGAATCGCCGAAAGGATAGGTTCGTAGTTCCGGTGAATTCGCAATAACTCATCGCCAAGCGTCCTCACCAGGTTGCCGTGCTTTTTTGCCAGATCCAACCGCATTTGGTTCAGTAACACTTTGCGGGCAAGCGAATACCCATTGGTATGGAGGCCATTAGAAGGTAGCCCGATGACTGCATCCGAGGGGACGATCCGCGAGCCATCGAGCATCCTTGACCGATCAACCAACCCGACGATGCAGCCTGCCAGATCATACTCGCCCGCCGAATACATGTCGGGCATCTGGGCCGTTTCCCCGCCGATGAGCGCGCAGTTGCTTATTTTGCACGCCTTGGCAAACCCGGAAATCAGCTGGTCAAATACCGCGGGATCGAGGCGTTCGGCAGCGATATAATCGAGGAAGAAAAGCGGCTTGGCGCCGATCACGGCAATATCATTGATGCAATGGTTGACCAGGTCCTGCGCGACGGACTCATGTCTCCCCAAGGCGACCGCCACTTTCAGCTTGGTACCAACCCCATCGATACTGGCCACGAGGATCGGATCCTTGAACCCTTTGAAATCGGCTCGAAAGAGGCCGCCAAAGCCGCCGGACCGCCCGAGAACCTCTGGGCCGAAGGTGGTTTTTACCTTCTCGTGAATCCCTCGTTTGACCCGATTACCAAGATCGATGTCTACCCCCGCCGCGGCGTACGCCTTTTTCTGGCCGCTCGGAGTCATTTTCGGTCGGCAAAGAGTTCTGGATGAGTGAGCGACTCGGCCAACTGCCGCGGGCGCGTCTGACGCCGTTCCATGATAAACTTGTCAAGCTCGGTATCGATCGGTACAGGGTAACGACCGTTGAAACAGGCCAGACAAAACTCGTTCTCCGGCAGCCCGGTGGCTCGGACCATACCGGCTAAATCCAAGTAGCCAACGGAGTCTACTTCGAGGTAGTCGCGGATCTCTTCCTGCGAATATCGGTTGGCCAACAGGTTTTTCGGATCGGGAAAGTCGATACCGTAAAAGCAGGCAAACCGATGAGGAGGGCAGCTGATCCGCAGGTGCACCTGCTTCGCCCCGGCCTCGCGAAGATTTACTACCTTTGCCCGCGTCGTCGTGCCACGCACGACCGAGTCATCGACCACCACCACCCGTTTGCCGGCCACCAGTTCTTTGATGAGATTAAGTTTGACCCGCACGTTGAAATCGCGAATCAGCTGTGTCGGCTGCAGAAAAGTGCGTCCGATGTAGTGGTTTCGCACAAATGCATGTTCAAATGGAATTCCCAGTTCCTGGCTGAATCCAAGTGCTGCGTAATTGCCGGAGTCGGGGATAGGCACAACGATATCTGCTTCCACCGGGTGCAATCGAGCGAGTTCTCGTCCCATCGCTACTCGCACGCGGCTGACGTTGCGTCCGCGAATCTGACTGTCCGGCCGAGCAAAGTAGACGTACTCAAACATGCAGAAGGCCGGACGCTCCTCTTTGAACGGCCATTCGGAGCGAATCCCGTCCTGACCGATAATAACGACCTCGCCCGGCTCGATCTCGCGGATGAACTTGGCCTGGATCAGATCCAAGGCGCACGTCTCGGAGGCGAGAACATAAGCGCCATCCAGCTGCCCGAGCGCCAACGGCCGAAAACCAAACGGATCGCGCACTCCGATGATCTCGCTCTCGCCCATCAAGACAAAAGAAAAAGCGCCCTCGATCTGTCGCAAGGCAGCAAGCGGACTAGACTGCGCCGGATGGGCGAGCAAGTGAAGCACGATCTCGCTATCGACGGTGGTCTGGAAAATCGACCCTTTTGACTCAAGATCCTCCCGCAGGACAGCCGCGTTGATCAGGTTGCCATTGTGCGCGATGGCCAATTGACCTCGCGCACAATCGACCACCAGAGGTTGCGCGTTCTTCAGCGTGCTCGATCCGGTCGTCGAGTAGCGTACATGTCCGATTGCTCGGTCGCCCTTGAGCTGTTGCAGTTCCTTCTCGCTGAAAACCTGGGCGACCAACCCCATCCCTCGGTGGATATTGAAAGGGCGATGAGGTCCCTCCGCGCTGACAATGCCCGCGCTTTCCTGGCCGCGATGCTGCAACGCAAAGAGCCCGTAATAGGTTAGCAACGCGGCGTTCGGGTGGCCATAAATCGCGAACACCCCGCACTCATGTTTTGGTCTATGCGAATTTTTCACCGATCAGGGAGTGGCCATCAGACGTGCCAAAGAAAAATACCATCTTTGAAAGAGTTCCTCCACATCCCACCTCAGTACTCGACCCTGCGCCGCGATTTGTAAATGACTACCCCCGGTCTCGCCAACTTGGGAAGCGACGACACCCAAAGCGCCGCAGATGGATCTCGCCATCGCCACGTGCTGGGCAGAAACGCTGACCAGGACACGTGACTGGCTCTCATTGAAGAGAATCTGGTCCAGTCGAATGGTCTCCCCCGAGAGTTCGACTACAGCGCCCATCCGTTTGGAGCCGGAGAGGCAGCACTCCGCCAACGCTACCGCCAAGCCGCCTTCGGAACAATCGTGCGCACTGCGGGTAAGTTCCTCCCGGATCAGCCGACGAACAGCCGCCTGGACAGCTAGTTCGCGCGCATAATCCAGCCGAGGCGGCCGCCCCTCTTTTCTCCCATGTACTGTCTTCAGATATTGCGAGCCACCCAGCTCATCACCGATCTCGCCCACCAAGAGAATCGCATCGCCCTCTGTTTGAAACCCTTGGCGCGTGATAAATCGTTCTTCCGAGATAACTCCCACCATGCCAACCGTCGGTGTCGGGTCAATCGGGCCATTCGGATTCTCGTTATAAAGGCTGACGTTCCCCCCGATCACCGGCGTGCTGAACACCCGGCAAGCCTCCGCCATTCCTTCCACTGACTCGCGCAATTGCCAGAAATTCTCCGGCCGGTAAGGATTCCCAAAGTTCAGGTTGTCCGTGACGGCCAGCGGAGTCGCCCCCGAGCAAGTCAAGTTTCGCGCGGCTTCCGCTACCGCGACCTGGGCTCCGGTTCGTGGGTCAAGCTTGCAATACGTGCTGTTACAGTCGCAGGTCGCAGCCAGGAATTTTCGCGCTTCACGGACATAAAACACCGCCGCGTCT
Source organism: uncultured Verrucomicrobiae bacterium (assembly GCA_963731325.1). Classification (GTDB taxonomy): domain Bacteria; phylum Verrucomicrobiota; class Verrucomicrobiia; order Chthoniobacterales; family JAFAMB01; genus CAVSUL01. The sequence goes on along the minus strand of CAVSUL010000001.1, from coordinate 714,155 downwards.
GAACCCGGGGCGACCACGGCTCCAGCCCGGACGGTATGATCGTATTGCCGATACACCCAATTCTTCGAGGCGATCGTTGGGTCGCTCAGCAATCGGTACAGGCTTTGTTCCGGGTCAAGCTCGGAAACAGTAGACAGATCAAGTTCCCTGGCAGCTTCCGGGTGTTTGGCCTCCCGGATGTAAATCGGCGCGTCCTCGGCCAGCTTGGCGGCCGGAATTTCCACCACCACGTTGCCGTCATTGAAGACGCGCATGAATCCGTCTTTGGTGACTTCCCCGACAAGCGCATAGGGCAGATCCCATTTTTTGAAGATCCGCTCGACCAGATTTTCCTGCCCCCGTTTGGCGATGATGAGCATCCTTTCCTGCGACTCGCTCAAGAGAATCTCGTAGGGAGTCATTCCCGGCTCGCGTTTCGGAACGCGCGCGAGGTCGATCTGAACACCGGTCCCACCGCGACTGGCCGTCTCGCAGGTCGAACAAGTAAGCCCAGCTGCGCCCATATCCTGGATTCCCGCGACACAACCCGACCCGAGAAGTTCCAGGCACGCTTCCAGGAGAAGTTTTCCCTTAAAGGGATCGCCTACCTGCACCGCGGGCCGATCGGCCTTACTTTCCTCCGTCAGATCGCGCGAAGCAAAAGCGGCTCCCGCCAACCCATCGCGGCCGGTCTCGGCACCAACGTAGAAGACCGGATTGCCGATTCCCTGGGCCGCGCCGCGAGCGATCTGATCGTGTCGCAGAACACCCAGACAAAGCACGTTGACCAACGGGTTGCCCTCGTACGACTCGTCAAAATAGATCTCACCCCCGATCGTTGGCACGCCGATGCAGTTGCCGTAGTGCGAGATCCCGCTAACGACTCCGCGTAAAAGCCGCCGATTTTGGCGGTGCCGGGCCGACGAACCCTCAATCGAACCGAAGCGCAAAGAATCCAGGAGAAAAACCGGCCGCGCGCCCATTGTAAAGATATCTCGAATGATTCCCCCTACACCGGTCGCCGCGCCCTGAAACGGTTCGATCGCGCTGGGATGATTGTGGCTTTCCATCTTGAACGCGACTGCCCAGCCGTCACCGATGTCGATCACTCCGGCATTCTCCTCTCCTGCGCGCACCAGGACGTTCGGACCGCTGGTCGGGAACTTTCTCAGCTCCGGCTTGGTATTTTTGTAGGAGCAGTGCTCACTCCACATCACCGAGAAAACACCAAGTTCGGCCATGTTCGGTTCGCGTTCGAGAATGTCTTTGATCCGGTCGTACTCATCGCTCGACAGACCATGCTGACGGATGATTTCGCGTTTCATGTTTCTCGTTTCGCGTTTGACGTTCCGCGTTTCAAACTACGTTGTACGTGCAACGCGAAACGCGAAACGTGAAACCAGAAACCCGAAATCATCACGCTGCGACCTCCATCATCGAGCGGAACAACAAGAGTCCGTCGACGCTCCCGAGCCGGGCCTCCCAAGCGCGATCGGGGTGCGGCATCATGCCTAAAACGTTGCGCGCCCGGTTGCAAACCCCCGCGATGTTCGCCACGCTCCCATTGGGATTGGATTCGTCATCAGGCTGCCCAGAGGAATTGACGTACCGAAAAACGACCTGCTCATTCGCTTCCAGTTCTTCAATTGATTCGGGAGGTGCAAAAAAGGCGCCTTCTCCGTGCGCGACCGGCATTTGCAAAAGCTGTCCGCGTTCAAATGCGGCGGTAAACGGGGTGTCCCGGGTTTCAACACGTAGCCGGATGTTTTGACAAACAAATTCCAAAGACCGATTCCTGATCAGCGCTCCGGGCAAAAGCCCGGCTTCGCAAAGAATCTGGAAACCGTTGCAGACACCGATCACCGGGATTCGCTCCGCTGCCGCTTCCCGGACCGCTTGCATGATCGGTGAAAACCGCGCGATTGCACCGCACCGAAGATAGTCACCGTAGGAAAACCCACCAGGCAGGATAATGGCGGAAAACCCTTCCAGTCGGGTTTCCTTATGCCAGACATAGCGCGCTTCGGCGCCCAGACCGTCGGTGAAGGCACGCAAACAGTCCTGATCGCAATTGGATCCCGGGAATTGGATCACCGCGATCTTCATGGAGGCGCCCCGGGCCCCGATGACGGCTCGATCGCATAGTCCTCAACGACCGGGTTAGACAGAAGATCCCGGCAAATTTCCTCGAGCTTTTCTTTGTTAGGCGCTTCGCTGAACTCGAGTTCGAGGAACTTCCCGACACGCACTTGGGAAATCGTTTCGAGACCGACTTCACGGATGGCGTTCCGGACCGCCAAGCCCTGAGGATCCAACACAGTCTGTTTCGGCATCACCGTCACGTGCAGCTTCATTGGAGACAGCCATATTCGGAGTCCTTGTCAGGATCGTCAAGGAGGCGCATACAGGATGAATTCTAGATCCTAGCGCGAAAGATCGTTCTGGCTTAGAATCTTGAAGCCTTCCCCCGTCAGCACCGACCAACCGCATTCGGAGTCATCAAGATGAAGTGCCATGGCGGATCGTCCATGCGGACGCACCAGAATCGGATAACAAACCTGAATATTCACTTCGGCCATTAAAAGGCTGTAAAGCATTCGCTTGAGATCCACCGCAACCTCTTTCATCTCCACCACCAGGATCTCGGAAATGCTGTAGGCGACCTCGTGAAGGTCAAAGACATCCTCTACCATTTCCGGATCGCTCGTGATGATGCGGACGATTGCGGAATCGGTCGAGTCCTGAGAATTGATCGCGAGCACGTGAACGTTGGCATCGTTCAGGAGCTTCACTATCTCGAGTAAAGCGCCCACCTTGTTCAGTAAAAAGATCGAGAACTGCTTTACGGTCGGTCCCGAGGTCTTTTCTTTAACCGTGGGCGATTCTGTCGGCATGAGTCAGCCAGAGAATTTCATTTATAAGAGTAAATCAAACAAAAGGTCGAAGGTTGACCTTCCCGCAACGCCACTTTTACGTAGTAGACTCCGCTGGCATCGGGGCTGAATCCAGCCGCCGCCCGACTGTCGGATTCAAAAGGCTCGTAGTTGACCGGTTTGCCCTGTTCGTCAAAGACCGACACCGTCAGTCTCCCTCCCTTTGCTGCAGCTGCGCTAAACCAATAGGCGTTGCCGCCATAGAGGTTAACTGAAATGATCCCCGGATGATCCCGCGAAACTTTGCCGAACCAATCGCCATCGCGGATCTTGAAGCCATCATTTTCGAACGCTCCGGCGAGGTCAATCACCGCGCTGCGGGCATTGACTTGGTCATCCGATACCGGTGCACCCCAAACGGTCGGTAGACCCGTGCCGGCCAGAAAGGCCATTGCCAAAACCAGACGCTTCATTCCTGAGTAGATATCTCTTTCGTCAGCTGACCGGCCGCCTGGTTCAGCACCTTCACCTCGTCGAGCGTTGGAACATGGTCCGCCGGGAAAGAGACCATCTGCTGAATACTCTGCAGCTTTTGGTCCACTTGAGCAACCAACTTGTCGTCGCGCAACTTGCCGGGTAGCGCGTCGAGCTTGCTTCGCAGAAACGCGACCAGCCAGGGCTGCCGCAGCAACCGCGCATTCTCGGCATTGAAATTCTCCAAAAGAAGCCCGGTAACAACCTGGGTGCCGCGAATCCAACCGCCCAAACTGACGAGATTGATTAAATCGCTGTCTCGATTGGTTTCGAGTGACTTCTTTACTTCATTCTGGGTCGCTTCGAGTTCCTCATGCAGTTGATCCCAAAGCCCGTTCTCGGCAAACTCCGTGATGCTTTTGCTCCGGGAAAGGACTCCTTCCGAAACGCTCAGTTTCTTCGCGATTGCTAACACGTCTTTGCCGATGTTTTTGACTTGCTGACCGTCCTGTGCCTCAATCGCAATGTAACCGTCGGCGATCAGCGTGCCCAGGTTCAACGCCATCTGGGCGCGGCTGGTTGAATCGATGGCGGTTGGTGGCCGATACTGCGAAGCCCAGTTCGGCTTACCCGACTTCTCGATCGCCGCGAAAAATTCGCCGGGCGTCGGAACGGTAACTGCATCTACCTTTGCTGCATTCTCGATCTCACTGCGAGTCAACGGCGTATCGGAGGGAACCGGAGGCTTGTTTACCGCATTGTCCTCGGCCAGCGCGGCACCCATGAAACTGAAAGCGATCGCGCTCGGAACAAGCCATTTCCGCAGGAGGGACATAACGCCAGAGTTTAGCAACTGACCTCATAGTGTCCAGCGAGGAACGAGACGTTCGCAGGTCAAGTTGTTGCTCAGCCAACGTTCAGCTTGAATATGCTCAGCCGATCTCTGAACGTTGCGCCTTGCACCTGAAAAACGTCATTCCGATGACGGCCGTTTCGCTTGTACTTGTTGCCTGCGAAAAGCAGCCGGCGCCGCCGGGCTCCGCAAAACCTTCGCCGTCCGCCAACGAACAGCCTACGCCTCCCGCGGAAGAGACAGCTACTCCGGCGCCCGTTTCTCCAAGCGTGGCGGAAACGCCGGCCCCGGCTGCATCCCCAGCCGAGTCAACGGTCGGAACCTCACCACAGCCAGGGCCGGCGGCGGTTGCGCGGCCGAGATTTACGAATCCAGCCGCCAACGAATATCTGGACAACTTCGATGCTTACCTCCGCGATTTTCAGGCTGCTTTCGTCCTGATGCAGCGCGGCGATATGAGCAAGTTCCAAGCGATGACCGGCCGCGCCAAGGAGATCCAGGAGCGAGCCGAACAAATCCGGTCTCAACTGAGCCCTGAGGAACAGAAATTGTTCCAGGACTATATCGATCGGCAAACCGACGAGCTGGGCAAAGCAACGGGTCAATAGCCTGCATCGCAGGCTATGCGCTTCGCAGATGCTCTTCGCGTGGAAATCTGAGTAGCGACGATTGCTCTCCTTGCCCGTCACCGGCTTTCGCGTCAAGGCCCTCCTGGCGTAGCCCAATGCGATGATCCCGGTAGAGAGTAATGGCTACGTCGCGATTAATCCGGATGCACTGTTTAATCGCTTCCGCGTCCTTTTCGCAGAAAAGAACCGTCTTCCAGGAAAAGATATGCTTCGGTTTATGGAAGTCGCTATTCGCGATGAACGGCAGACGTTTCAGCCCGATCGGATTGAAAATATCGTCGCGATTCGCTACCTCCCAGGCATCCAGCAGAGGAGCAAACTGCGCGATGTTGTCCCAGAAATAGAGCGTGTTTTTCCCCCAGTGCGTTCTGAACTCGTGCGGATGCGAAGCAACGGCCAGCGCGCCTTGGGCATGAATCTCAGCAATCGTTTGGGTTATGCCCAGTCCGGGATCGATTGGCTTCTTCAGATCGATCGCCAGAAGATGCGCCGAGCTTTTCCTGGTTAGACCGTCCTTGTTAAACTCAAGCCCCGCCAGCACCAGGAGATTGTATTTCTCCCACGCACGCTTTTTCTCGTGCTCGATCGTCTCGAAATATTCCTCGACCTGATCGCGATGAAGGACCAGCCCGGTGAGATTAGTAACGCGCCCGATCAGCTTGCTGTAGTCGCAAATGTGGTCGGTGATGCAGAGCGCGTCAAAACCCCGCTGTCCGTAAAAATCGACCAACTCGCGCACGGTCAATTTGCCGTCGGAAAAGACGCTATGAGTATGCAAATCGCAAAGAAGAATCGCTTGTTTCCGGCGTTGGACCGATTGCTGTTTGAACTGGTGTAGATCACGAGGAGGCGTGTTCTCCGCCATCGCCAGATCCAGGATGAACCGTGCGATCTGTAATGAGGCGTCTGGCCGGCTGATCCGCAGTAGGTTTTTATTCCATTTCTTCAGCAGGCGATCTTCATCGCGGAATGCCTCGTCCAGTGTTTCCAATATCGCGGCTCCGTTCGGCGCCAGCTGGCCGCACTCATTTTCGACAATCAGACGGGCGTTACCCTCCTCCTGACCGGGAACAACCTGACTGATAATGACAGGGGTGCGCGCAGCGATCGATTCCTGGATGGTCGCGCCGCCGGCCTTCGTGATGATCAGATGATGGCTCGTCAGCAACTCCGGCATTTTCGTGGTCCAGCCCAGGATGCGCACCGGGTGCGCAGCCGCTTTTACACTGTCTTCCAGTTGAGCACGCAATGCCGATTCCCGACCCACGGTGACAGTCAATTCGATGTCCGAACGTCGCGCCAATCTTCGAACAAGAGTAGGCGCCTCTTTTTTACCCGAACTGATCATGTAAAGAACGCGTTTTACGGCGCTGTTTCCCGCCGAATAACGTTCATCCTTGATTTCGGCAAACCGATGGGTAACCGGAAACCCGAAGATCCTGATCCGATCGTCAGGAATACCGCCGGCGCGGAGCACAGCGGCCGTGTCCTCATTAGCGACGACGAAATAATCGCTCGAACAGCGATACCAAACGGAATTCACCGTGATCGAGTCCGTCACGACGGTGATCTGAGAAAACGGTCGCACCCGATCCGACGGATAGAGTTCGTCGATGAAGTAGTTGTAAATCGGGTAGGTGGAGACGACCGCATCCGGTTCAAGCTGATCAAGGAGCGTCGACATCGCTCGCTTCATCTTCGTGAGCACGAGCATGTTGGACTCCACAAGCTGAGTACCATCGATCACGTTGTAGATTTTCCCCCAGACCCTTGGAGTACGATTGATCGCCGCGATATACGCTTTGCGAAAAAAATCGTTCAGTTTGCCGTAACAACTATCGAACAGATCCAGCACTTCCACGCGGGCATCGTCCGTCCCAACAAACTCCAGAGCGTCACGAATGTTTCGCGCCGCTGTGTTATGGCCTTCGCCAAAGCCAGCCGTGAAAATCACGATTTTCTTCATCACTGATCGGAAATTTCTTGCAGTGCCGTTTGCACTTCGCCGGATGATTTTGATACTACGTTGCGAGCCGGGGAGGTTAACCGATGGATCGAATTCCTGCCAGCGATTTTAAAGAGCCGTACCCCAGGCGCGGAAGCAAACCCTGATGCCAGCAAAATCAGTCCGAGCCATCGAGCGCCGTTCGCGATCAGTTCGGCTCGGAACTCGCCGGTTTCGCTGCCTGCTTCCGGTCGGTATCGTCGGTTTTTGCTTGCTCGCCTCGGTGGGACCGCGGGTGACCGGCCAGTCCAATGACGAAGAAAAGCGGTTGCGCGATCTCTTTTTAAAGAGCCGCCAGGAAATGGAGGTGCTCCCCAGCCCATCGGCTAGCCCGAGTCCCAAGCCTACGCCCGCCCCGTCGCCCAGGCGCCGGGTTAGTCCCGTGACTCCCGTCCACCGAACGCCCGAAGAAGCAGCCCCTACTCCCGAGGCTGCGCTGACACCCAGACCGATGCCCGAAGCGAAGACGCCGGCTTCTTCGCCCAACCCGCAGCCGCAAACCCCAAGCCAAACCCCAACCCCAAGCCCAACGCCGGCCACGCCGGCCCCAACGCCCGAAAAAAAACACGGCTGGTGGATCTTTGGACACCATGATAAAGCGATCGTCATCCAGAAGTCCGGCGTCGAGCAAGAGTCTGACCAAGTGCCGGTTGATCATCGGAGCGGCGGCGGAGGCTGGCATTACTTAACCCCGGCGGTGCGCAAGGCAATCGACGATGCCCGGGTCGCCGGCAACCGCTGGAAATACATCATTGTTCACAATAGCGGCACTCGGCAGGGCGATGCGCGAATCTTCGACTATTACCATCGTCATGTCCGTCACATGCCCAATGGGCTCGCATATCATTTTGTGATTGGCAACGGCAGCTCCTCCGGCGACGGCCAGATCGAGGTCGGCAATCGCTGGGTTTACCAGATTGCCGGGGGGCATGTGCACAGCGACTACCTCAACTACATCTCGATCGGCATCTGCCTGGTCGGCGATTTCAATCGCGACCTGCCCACCCGGGCGCAATATGAAGCGGTCGACGAGCTGATCCGTTATCTGCGGCAGCGGGTCGGCAAGATCGATGGGCGTTACACCACCATCCGCGGTCATAAGGAAATCAACCCCGTACCGACCGATTGTCCGGGGAACCGTTTCCCACTCAACTGGCTTCACCATACCTTCCCCGACTAGCAAGCCTGCGTCGCCTGCAAACCTTACTGATGGACAATCACCAATGACCGATGACCAATCGGCAATTGGGCATTGGGCATTGGTCATCGACACGATTTGCGGGCGACGCAGCCTTCGTTGAGTTTGCCCCATGCGCATCGGTGTCACCGGAGCATCTGGATTTATTGGACGCGCGATTGTCGCCCAGGCAAAGAGCGCCGGAGATCAGGTGATTGCTTTCTCCCGCAGTCCAGAGCGCAAGGTGCCCGACACGCTCGAAACGCAACCTTTTCTCGATCCCGACGTGAGCGATGTCGATGCAGTGATTCAGTTGGCGGGCGAATCGATCCTGGGGCTCTGGACCTCTCAAAAAAAGCGTCTGATCGTCGAGAGCCGGGTTCGAGCTATCCGTGCAATCGTCGAGTCCATCAAAAAGAGCGCGAAGCGCCCTGGCGCTTTGTTAGTCGCTTCCGGTGTGGGTATCTACAGCGACCGCGGGAATGACGTGCTGCCCGAGTCAGCCCGCGTCGGCGACCATGGCTTTCTGCGGGATGTAGCTCTCGCGGTAGAACGGGAAGCCGCGACTGCGGCGGTTCTCGGCGTCCGGGTAGTAAATGTCCGAATCGCGATGGTTCTCGGCCCTCGGGCCGGGGCAGTCGCGGCGATGAGTCCGATGTTCCGTCTCGGTCTGGGTGGGCATCTCGGTTCGGGTAAACAGTGGATGTCGTGGATCCATGTATCCGATGCGGCTGGCCTATTTCTGGAGGCCGCGCGAAATCCGCAGTGGTCTGGGCCAATCAATGGATCCGCGCCCAACCCGGTGCGAAATCGTGAGTTCACGGACACCTTTGCCTCGCTTCTGCACAAACCCGCCCTCATCCCGGTACCAGCCCTCTTGCTAAAATCCTTGCTCCGTGAGGAGTCGAGCCTGGTGCTGGATAGTCAACGCGTTATTCCCGAGAAAGCGCTGCAGACCGGATTTGTATTCCGCTATCCCTTTGTGAGGGAAGCACTCGCGAACGCGCTCGAAATAAGCGACGTAGGGTAAGCTTCCAACTTGTCAGCGCGGCCTCGTGCGTAACCTCCAGAATAGGGACGGGGTTCCGTACCAGGTAGTGCCGGCATCCTGGGCGTGTCGGACTTTGGCCTCTTGTCCCGGAGGGACCTTGGAAAATAGACCGGCAATTTATTGCCGGTCCTACGCCGCTCGTTTCTTCGTCTTCTTCAGGCTTTCCTGCAGAGCCGCCATCAGGTCCACCACTTTGCCCTGAGTCGGTTTTTTTGGCGCTGCCTTCACCTTCTGACCTTTGGCTTTCGCCTCGATCAGCTTCTTCAGATCTTCGGCGTAAGTGTCTTTGTATTGTTCAGGCTTGAAATCTTCCGACAACTCGTCGATCAGCCGTTCAGCCAGAGCGACCTCCTTGGGGCTGGCCGCTTGCTCTTTGGGCACAACTAGATCCGACGTAGCCCGAATCTCGCCGGCAAAGCGCAGAGAGTTGAGCACCAGCACGTCGCCATGAGTCTTCAGGGCGGATAAATGTTCCTTGTCACGCAAAACAAATTGGCAGATGCCCACCTTTCCACTCTTGGACAGTGCCTCACGCAAGAGCGCATAAGCTTTTAGCGCCGACTTCTCCGGTTCCAGATAATAAGGACGATCGAAATAGAGCGTCTCAATTTGCCCTTCTGGAACAAAGGCCTGGATATCTAGAGTAGCCGATTTGTCCGGGCTGGCTTGCTCAAGTTCCTCGTCGCTGATCGTAACGTAGCGGTCGTCCTCCAACGGAAAGCCGCGAACGATCTGATCGAAGGCGACCTCCTCCCCGGTTGACTCGGACACCCGTTTGTAACGAATCCGGGAGAGGTCTTTCTTGTGCAGGAGATGAAATCCCGGCCGCTCATTCTCCACGGCCGAGTAGAGGCGCACAGGAATGTTCACCAATCCAAAGCTGATCGCGCCTTTCCAGATTGCTTTCATCGCTACAGCTCCGTCGGGCTCCGTCGCTGCCGATCCCAAACCCTCCGCAAATCTGGATGAATCGACTCAAAGGTGTCTGCCTCGTTGTCGATGCGAGGAATATTTTCCTCCCTCTCGACAACCCCTTCTGCCGCTCCCTGAATTGCCGCTGGCGCCGCAATTCGCCGCATGGTTCGTCGAGCGGCTTCGGGCCGTTGGCTGCCAACCTCTCCCTTAGCCTCGGACACTGGCCGTTTCAGCGATCCCTCTTCCCTTTTGGTTGAGTCTCGTTCTTCTTTTCCGAAATGTTCGCCGATCCGTTGCTCGAGCGCGGTATCCAGTTCCGTGCCCGGCCGAATACTTGGAGCCGATTGAATCAGGTGGAAAGGAAAGCTTACCCGGACGATCCTGCTATAATCGTCAAATCGGCTGTTTCTCACGGGGACAAGCTGAACCTCCGGCGACTCTGGACTGGCCGCGACCTCCAGGTATTTCACTTTGGAATTCGCGCTATCCGCCCAGATCGCCGTCAATACCCCGATCGGCGCCTCGTCCTGATCTTCAACGAGTGCGCCTGGCAAGGATTCTATCTCGGCAGTCATGGAGGCGATCTTCTTCATAAAAATATATGATTCAAAAGGTTTGACCGGTTTTCTGAAGGGTTTTACCGGCAATCACTGCGCAGTAACCCGAACCCGACTTGTTCGCACCGAGAAGACAAAAGATCAACCCACAGGAATTTCCGGCCCCATCTGAATACGCACCGCATCCTTCGCTTTCCGATTAAACAAGGCGGCTTGGTAAAGCACGGATCTTCGACCGTTGCCTTCGGTAATCGTGAAACGAAAAACGCGGAGCGTCGGATGATAGTCAAAAAGCCAGGGTGTGTCCGTGGGAGTAGCCGGCGTTAATTCGGAATGTCTCGACCACTCAATCCCGTCGACGGAGGGATGCCGGTCATCGACCAGCAAGACCGACGCGTTCTCACTGACGTCTTCCACCTGAACCCGCCGAAGGATGGTTGGTTGTTTCGTTCGAAAGGTAAACTGCCAACGCAGGAAATTCCGGCCGGACTGTCGATAAGGATTTAACCCCGACTCGGTGATGGCGAATCGGTCATTCTCGCCACCGACGAAGCTTGTCCCCACCTTCTGGAAGGTGACCGTCTGACCTCCGGCAACCGCCACGGAAACCGTCCGAATCGGGTGCGTACAGCCAAATAGCAACCCTAAAAGCAGGCCGGCACCGACGGCTCGCGCGGCCCGCCTTGTCGATGGAAAGCCCCCGAGTCGCTCTGGAAAGCAACTTACCTGCTGTCGTTGTTTGCGGATCACCGCCCTCACTAATTATTCCCACTCAAAAGTTCTCTTATCCAAAGAATGTATAGCTCGCTTTTTTTTGCGCTCGCAAGCCAAGTGCCTGGTCCCAGCCCCGAGTCGCGCGTCTCTCGAGGCTCGGGACCCGCGATCTGGCACACGCGACCGACGTGCGCCCCACTATTTCATCCGATCGAAGGTCTGTTGCAGAAGTTGCAGATCGCTCGGCTCGCCGTGCTTGGCCCGGGAGCTCTCAATCCATCTTTGTTCAAGGGCGTTCTTCGTCGGACGATCAACTTCGTAGAAAACACCGAATAACCCAGGAAACGGAAGATTTGCCAGCTTGTATGCCGCCACTTCGTCCGTGACATCGTGCCGCCCCTCGTCTTCCGGGGTATCATCCCACCTCTTTTCCTCGATCAGGCCAAATACCCCGCCCTTGCGCGGGTTACCCGCATCAAACGCACCCGGATAAAACTCCACACACTCCGAGAGACACTCGATCACCGAAAATCCGTCGTGATCCATGGCGCGTTCGATCACCTGGATCATATGGTTCACCTGCGTCGCGTGTGTCCTGGCAACAAATGTCGCGCCCGCGGCAATCAACTTCTTGATTGGATTCACCGGCTGATCGATCACCCCAGTTGGGTCCGTTTTGGATCGATACCCGACCGGTGAGGTGGGCGAGGTTTGTTTCTTGGTCAGGCCATAAACGAAATTGTCCATGATGACGTAGGTCAGCCGCGGATTCTTGCGAGCGCCATGCTCCAGATGGTTCCCGCCGATCGAGAAACCATCGCCATCACCTCCGAACAGAAATACGTGAAGGTCGGGACGAGCCAGGCTGATCGCTGTCGCCAACGGCACCGCCCGGCCATGGATATAGTGCGCCCCAAACCCGTTTACAAAGTAGGGGAACCGCGAGGAACAACCGATCCCAGCCAAGGTCACAATGTTCTCCTGCGGCAATTGCCTTTTCTCCAACACCTTGTAGAACGCGGCCAGGACCGCGAAATCGCCACACCCGGGACACCAGGTCGGGTGATCCGCCGTGATTGCTTTTTTCGTGAGCTTTTCCCGAGAGGCAACCGGTTCCGGCGTCAACGCTAGTGGATTCATTTTAACACTCCTTCCAGGATCTCCTTTACCCGAAATGTCAACCCATCCGTCTTCGTGAAGCTCGTAATTCGCGGATCGCAATACCGGGCTCGCAGGATCGTGGCAAGCTGACCGTAACCGTAGAGACTGCCGTCGTTCATTTCCACAACCACCACTCGTGAAAAACGCTGGAAAATCTTCTCCAAGCCATTGGGCAACGGATTCAGGTGGCGCAAATGCAGTGCGGAGATCCGGATTCCGCCGGCACGCGCCCGGTTGACCGCCTCAAGAATGGGTCCGTAAGTTGAGCCCCATCCAACCAAGAGCAAATCGCCGCTCTCTTCGCCGTGGACGACTGGAACCGGAATTTCGCTTGCCAGTTTCTGCAGTTTCGCTCGCCTTTTTGCCGTCATCCCGGCGTGCATTCGCGGATGCGCGGTCGGATGGCCCATCTCGTCATGCTCCAATCCGGTGACAACCGGATATCTACCGTCCAGCATGCGCGTACCGGGCGCGGCATGTTGGGTAATGCGATCGAGCGCGTAAGGCTTGAATCCGGGTTCCCGCGGCGTCAGGTCCGGCTTCGGGTTCTGCAGCAGCGCTTTCAGGTCCGGCTCATTAAACGCTTCGATCCGGGTGGCCAGCGAGCCGTCACTGAGCAGAATCACCGGGGTACTGTATTGGCGCGCGATCCGCGCCGCTTCCAGCGCGATATAAAAACAGTCTTCGACCGTGGCAGCGGCGATGACCACCCGTGGACTGTCTCCGTGTCCTCCATAAACTGCCTGAAAAAGATCGCTTTGCTCGACATTCGTCGGCAGGCCAGTGCTTGGGCCGCCTCTCTGCACGTTGATCACAATGAGCGGCATCTCGGCCATCGACGCCCAACCAATCGCTTCCGATTTCAGCGAGATGCCCGGCCCGGCGCTCCCGGTGACCGCGAGAAAACCGGAAAAAGAAAATCCCAAGGCCAATGAAACCGCCGCGAGTTCATCTTCCGCTTGCACAAAAATTCCCCCGTACTTGGGCAATTCCGAGCGCAACGTCTCCATGATCGACGACCAGGGCGTAATTGGATAACCCGCTCCGAAACGAACCCCGGCGGCGATCAGCCCGTAAGCCAGCGCCTGGTTGCCGTCCATGGTAACCTGGGCACGGGCGCTCGGGTTGGGATTCGGCAAAAATTCGTAACGCCGGGATAAAACGTTCCCGACCGGGTAAGCGTATCCCGCCTGGAAAGCGATGAGGGCAGTATTCACCACGCTTTCGTCTTTGCCGCCGAAACGTTCCCGGATCAGCGTCTTGAGTTTCTCGATGTCCAGATTGAAGATCTTCGCCAGCAAACCGAGTACGAAAATGTTTTTCCCTTTGTCCTTGGCCGTGCCGCCGAGCGCCTCGATCGTGAGACCGGTGATCGGCACCCCGACGTTCACGAAGCGCTTATCGTCGAGGTTTGGCTGCACATTATCGGAATCATAGAGCAGGATCCCTCCCTCCCGCAGAAAACCGATATGCTCGTCATAGCTATGCTGGTAAAACGCAACCAGAAAATCTGCTTCATCACCGGCCGAAAGCACCTCTCCCGTTCCGATGCGCACCTGGAAAATGGAAGGGCCGCCGGAGATGGTCGACGGGATCGTCATGTAGGTGATGACCTCTTGCGCGCTCCGGCCGGCCAACCGCGCCAAAAAAGCGCCCGCTGTTTGTATCCCGTCCTGAGAATTACCGGCCAGACGAATGACCGCATCGCGGATATGCTCTGGTCGCAGATCGGCGCGCCCGGCGCCGGCAACAAGAGGGTTTGCCGGCTCAGATGAAACAGTTGGAGAACTCACAGATAACGTCTCACCGAACCGTTACGGAATATTGACTGATTTGTCAACGAAGAGCCGCGTACTCCGGGCGCTGTGAGCTCCCACCGGGCGCCGCGCGTCGTGGAGTGGTAGGGAGGGCGCATTGGGTTGCGCCACCCCTCCCTCCGAACCGGACAGGCGGATTTCCCGCATCCGGCTCTCCAGTTGGTGAGTACCTGCATGAGACGTCCAGACGCTTCATTGTGCAGGGCTTGCGGCTGCGCCGTGGGTGATCTGAAGCAGGGAGATCAGCCCGCGAGCAGCGAGCCAGACATTGGGGTAACGGTTGTGATCGCGTCCATGGCCGCGTCCTTTGCGTTTGTCACGTTTCCTCAGGATGCTGCGCAAGCGCATTCGCACCCATGAGTCCAGTTTGGGGCTGACACTTCTTGCTCCTCCCTGGAAATAGCCTCCCCAACCACGAATCACTCGATTGACATCGACAATGATCCGTTCCAGGGAGCACCCGTCACTGCGCTTGGTCCGCTTCCGGATGGCTTCTTTGAACTTCTGCCGGCTTTTCTCGCGAGGCCACTTGTGGCCGCGTTCAAAGTGCCAGCCGAGGAACTCGAAGCTTTCTCCGGCACTGGTGTTCACGATCCGTGTTTTCTGTGGATGCAGCTTCAGTCCGGCTTCTTCCATCCAGCCTCGCACTTGGGCCAAAGCCTCTTGGGCTTCGGTTTCACTGTGACAAAGCAGAACGAAGTCGTCGGCATAGCGGATCATCCTTTTTCCTTGTTGCGCCATTTGGTGGTCGAGCGGATCAAGGTAGATGTTCGCCAGCAAGGGGCTGATGACGGCTCCCTGTGGTGTTCCACTTTCGGTGGGTACCCAGTTCTTGCCGCTCTCCATGACACCTTGCCGGAGGAACTTTTCCAGCAGCCCCAGCACTTTGCCGTCCGCGACCTTTTGCCTGACGCGGGCCAGCAGTTTGTCCTGCGGGATGCTGTCGAAGTATCCCTTGATGGCTGCGTCTACCACCCAGGTGCGTCCTTCGGCCAGACTTGTTTCGACGATTGCCACAGCTTGTCCGGCATTGCGGCCAGGACGAAATCCGTAGCTGTTTTCCGAGAAGTCTCGCTCGAAGATCGCTTCGAGGATGTGCAGCATCGCACTTTGGACGATCCGGTCTCGCACGGTGGGTATGCCAAGGGGCCGCTTCTCGGAGCTACCCGGCTTGTCAATCATCACGCGGCGTACCGCTCGTGGTTCATATCGGCCTTCTCGCAGCAACCTTTCAATCAGGGCCAGCTCTGCCTCCGCGCGCTTTTCTACCGCTTCGGTCCTTTGCCCGTCGATCCCGGCTGCTCCCTTGCGGGCCGTCACCGTTTGCAGTGCTAAACCCAAGTTCTTTGGGGACCAGATCTTGTCGTTTAGCGTGTGCCATTGCCTGCCGTCGTTCCCTCTTTCGAGGGCCGCCAGCATCGGTTCGGTCCAGACCAGCAAGGAATTTAGCGAAAGCCTCAATGTCCCCCATTGCCACTTCCGCCTTTCCCCGCAGCGTGTAGTCTTTGCAGGCACTGGCTGCGGTCTTGGTGTGCCGCTCTGGTCTCGTTCCGTATTCACCTTCCTACCCCCTTCGCTCCACGATCATTACTCGCTTCGTTGCTACTATGAGGGCTCTGTCATCTGCCGCCGTCTCTGCACGGCGGCAGCGATCCTGATTTATCCCATGACACCTTCGAACGTTCCCACTCCAAACACCCCTGCAGAGCCGACAGTTCAGCCTCGACACGCGATGTGCCGTCTGCCGGTCGGGCTTTCACCCAGGCTTCGCCAACACCCCCCCGAGGCTGTCCACGGCAGATGCTCTTTCTCCGCCAGCTCGCCCTCTGCAATGGCCGAATCGAGATCACTTTCGTTTGGGACCATTCTTTTGCCTCGGATAACTCCCCACCCCGCATTGCTGCGGCGCAGTAGTCCTTGGCTACCCATCGAGAGTCGTGCCTTCGATGGACTCAGATTTTCACTGGTTGGTTTCATGTCTTCATCCGCGTACGGAGTGCGCGCGACTCGTCGCCGCTTTGAGATCGCGCGGAGCGCGGCCCTTTACCAAGCGTCCCTTTCGCCAGGCAACTCGGCACTTCGTCGTTCCATTCTCGGTTTAAGCGCGCGCAGGGAGAGCGGCGACAAGTCGCGCGCGTTCCACGAACCTCGGCCTGAGTCTGTCAGAGGATGAATTCTGACCAGTACCACTCAGCGCTCCGATTTTTGGACGTCCGGCCTGAAAAACACCCGTACGCATCGGGTCGAAGGTACTGAAGGCGCGTCTTGGAGGCCAATTCTTGCCAACTTCGTTTTCACGAAGTGCGAATTTATGAGGAGTTCACTGAATTAAGCGTAGTAGCACTCGTGTCACGTCAAGGTACTCTGCTAGAAAGATGACCGCTGGGTAAGCTGCTGCAAAGCTCCAAACGAAAACGTTCAGCCCCATAGCGACGGCGACGGCGACGTGAAACAGTATGCCGAGAATCATGAACATCACGGCGCCATTTCTACCCCCGAGCACAAGGAATGGTCCGAGGCACTCAAAGGAGATTACACTCCAACACAATAACGCGCTAAACCCACTGTAGTGACTGAGGAATGAACCTAACCGCGGCTGTCCGTATCCTATCGTACGAGTGATCGCTGGAATGGCCTTTCCACTGCGCCACATTGGGCCCAGGGCCTTCGCAATGCCCGCGATCCAGTAAGACAGAATGAGCTGACCCGCTGCGCACGCGAGCGCAATGACAGCAATGGAGCCATTGCCCGCGATATACACGACCAGTGCACTTAGGTAGACAACCAGCAGCATCTGATCGCTACCGTCCTGCCCAAAAACATTCCGCGCGTAGATGAGCATTCGCGCGACCAGGATTACTGAGCAGGCAACCGCACCAAGCCAGCGATGCGTTAGTGGATCCGCGAAGGGTAACGCGAACAGAACTGTGGCGCATATCAACTGCAAGATCGGTAACACAAGCACTCCTGGATAGGCCATCAATCGGCCCAGTGGCCTAGCGACAGGACCAGCCAAAAAGAAGTAGCGACCCGTGCGTAGCAATTCGAAGGAATAGATGCCGTCCTGAGCAAACGCGCGGCGGATCACAAGCATCTCTGCCGAGTCTATCGCTACTCCGACCGCTCCAATCGCGGCCATGATAGATGCGGTCTCAAGCGGTGCCATGCGTGAATGGTCTTTCTACAAGCTCCTCTGTCGGTCCCTTCTTTCGATCGAGGTGCATCTCCTGGATGGGCTTCAAGACATGCCAATTAGAAACCAAGACCAGCTTCGGTACGGTTCCCTCTTCGTCAGCACCGGAAGTCTGGCATAGGACGAATTGCCGCGCGACCGCGAGCCGCGAGGCGGGAAAAGAGCAGATGTAGCGGAGGATCATCAGGAACGGGATCGAAATCAGGAGCAGCTTGTTCTTTGGTTCCGCCGCTGCTCGGCGCGCCAGAATTGAACAAGCATCTGTGATTGCCTTGCGGATCCGTTTGCGGGGATTCCAAACGGCGCGCAGCACTCCCCCGATTGGGGGATCCACCTCGTGCCACGGGCTAATCGAGCCGTCGAAAAGCCGTTCTCGCCACAACAGCCGCGTGTCGGTTGTCCCCGGGTTCGGAGCGAAGAAAGTCCACATCGGGATCAGTGCGAAGGGATCGCGGGCCTTCAACCACCGCACCCAAGCAAACTTCGGGCGTTGGGCCAAGGCGGTGACGACGAGATACGCCACGCACAGAATTCCCGACGCGATTTCCGCCACCATTGCTAAATCCTATCGGATCGCTCCCTGTCTCATCATTTGCGTCCGAACCTGAACGAGCGTCGCTACTGCCGCGCTCGCATTGAGTCCCTCGAGCAGGACCTGGTTCTGCACTTGATCGATCCAGCCTATGATGCTTCCGCCGTTGTTTTCCTGCGCTACTTGCTGATCGCCCTGTCCCTGTTGCTGATCGCCCTGTCCTTGTTGCTGATCGCCCTGTCCCTGTTGTTGATCGCCCTGTCCCTGCTGTTGATCGCCCTGTCCCTGTTGCTGATCGCCCTGTCCCTGCTGTTGATCGCCCTGTCCCTGCTGTTGATCGCCCTGTCCCTGCTGTTGATCGCCCTGTCCCTGCTGTTGACCGGCCTGCTGCAGATCGGCCTGTCCCTGCTGCTGATCGGCCTGCTGCTGATCCTGACCAACGTTGTCGACCGCTGCTTGCTGATCCTGCTGATTCTGCTGCAACTCTTTTGTCGCCTGCTGTGCAAAATAAACGCCGACGACAACGGCCGCGACAAAGACCACAGCTGCCGCAACCAATCCCCAATTGGCAACCTGGTCAACACTACCGACCGATGTCGCAATATTCTCGTTTGGCAGCATCTCGAGAATTCTTTTTTCCAGCGGCGTGAGCTGCGGCTGGCGATAAATAATGACTGTGTCCAAGTCAGTTGTAGCTGGCGCCGCGAGCGTCACAAAATGCGAAGCGACGAAGCTCTTCTCGTCCAGAGGTCCGCCCGCGAACGGCAACAGAACGGCGGTGGCGGGCAGTTCTCGTATTACCGGAAGACCATCCGCTAACGCTTTGCCGCGATACGAAATCTCGCTGAGCACCGATACCCCGCCAATTCGCTCGGTGATATTAGTGGGAGTGCTAATCCCACGATTGCGCCCAGCACTCTCCACAGCGCTCCTGTGCTTAAGCAGAAGAGCGCCAATGGCGCGCGCGTCTCCCTGTTGGGCTGCGCTTCGCATCGCCTGCATAAAGGGCGCCTTGGCTAGCCCGGAGGTCACGATCATCGAGCCGCCGGGAAAATCCGGGGCGATGTCATTCGTCTTTGCTTCAAAAACCGCTATCGGCACCTCGACTCGTCGCCGACGCACAACCTCGCCACGATACGCGAGGATCGCTTCATTCATCGCCGCCTTTACTATCTGATCGTCCGCCATAACTTGAGCACTTATTTGCCCCCCCATTGATGATTTGATAACTTTCTGATTAACTGCCACACAAAGCACCAGGACTGAGTCGGCTATTATGCCCAGACAATACCCTAATCACCACCGAGCAAAATCCTGAGCCAAGTGTGACGACCGGTTCGCTTTATACACTTGGAATTGCTTAAGCGCGATGCCACTTTCGGGTGATGTTATGAAGATCGGGTTAATGTATCTCTGAGTAGCCAGACGGATCATTATCGAAGTCGGACAACCTACCAAGGATCAACCTACCAACTAGTCAGGCGTCTCTGAAATAATAGTGACATGTTTATTTTCTCCGAGCGCCGCTTTCCAAGCACGGTCGATCTTGGCCAGAATCTCCTGTCCTTTAGCTCTCCAGACGTAACGCTTGGGCTGAGGTTATGCTGAGCGAGGTATTGCATGATCGCGTCAACCAGTTCGCGCACGTTGTGTCGTGTTTACGAAATAGGTATAATTATCATGGATTGGCGGCCGCCTGCTTCGCGCGCTCGATCTTGGCCAGGATTTCGTGCCCTTTGGCGTGCCAGCGGTAAGGTTTTGGATTCTCGTTGCGCTCTAGCAAATAATCCTCGATAGCGGCGAGCAATTCGGGAACGCTCTTGAAGCGTATCCGTCTGACTAACCACACGGATGACACGATCTGAGGATCTCGACGGTTCCTGGCCCCAAACTTTCGGGAGAATGCGAAACATTACCCGAATGGGTGATGTTTCGTGTGAGGATTCTCGTTTCTAATCCTGGAAGCAGGCGTATCCTATTTTCCGATCGGAGACCCAACATTAGACAGCGAAATTTTGTTTCGAAGGTTATGTCTCTAACCGAAGCGTTTTGGTCATCGCCGCTGGTAATGCAACACAAGAAAGGCCTAAGCAATGAGCATCAAGGAAATCCTCGAAGAACTTCCGGAAATGAGCAGGGAAGAGCGTCAACAACTCCGTACCCGGCTTGATTTCGAAGACCTTTCGATAGGTGATGCCGCGCTGAGCACATCCCGGATCCTCGATCGACCGGGTTCGCCGCTCCCGCTTAACGTGGTGACTAATCTTGCGGGACTCGAGGTTATGCAGCGCGTGCTCAGCGGCGAGTTGCCGGCACCGCCTGCCGCGGCGATCACGCGCATCTACCCGGTCGAAGCCTGGGAGGGATGTGCGATGTTCGATGGGGAGCCATCGGAACGCTTTCTCAATCCCGACGGAAAGATCCACGGCGGCTGGGTGGCAACGATCCTTGACTCGGCGATGGCGTGGGCGGTCCTGTCGCGTCTAGCCGCCGGTCAGAGCTACACGACGGTGCAGATGCAGTTGAACTTTGTCCGGCCAGTCACAGTGAACACGGGACGCGTGCGCTGCGTGGGCCGTGTAGTGCACTTCGGTAAACGCGTTGCCACGGCAGAGGGCCGACTGACTGACCAGGCGGGCAAGCTGCTCGCGCATGGGTCAGAGAGCTGCCTCCTTATGGAGGGGAAGACTTGAGAGGCCAGCTCAAGGGGCCTTGCTAAGGCCTGTCAGAATCGGACTATCCCTTCTCGATAGTGCCTTCGGTCTGTTCTAAGTATCCGTCTTACTAACCACATGGCGGGCGGCGCCCGGCAAATTCGACGGTCGGCTAGGCTCGAACGGCCCAGGCTACAGGAGTGAGTTCAGCGATCCGATTGATCGGGAAGTTGGCTAAGCCCGGAAGCACAGAGCCCAGATAGTCGCGAACTGGAATGCTGAGTCGTCGGCAGGTTTCGATAACCGAGATGATGGCTGCGACGCGTGGGCCAGCTTCCTCGCTGCCAATGTGGATCCAGTTCTTGCGTCCAGGGGCGACCGGACGGATGGCGTTCTCGGCGCAATTGTTACTCAGCTCCAGTTCGGGGTATTGCAGGAAGCGGGTCAGTCGGGTCCAAAGCGTCAGTGTGTAATTGCAGGCTTTAGCCAGGACACTCTTTGGCAGTGCGCCCGAGCGCGCCGCCTCGATTTGGGATTTGATCTCTTCTAGAAGCGGTTGGGCCTCCTCCAGGCGCAGGGCGTGACGAGCCTCTCGGCTTAATCCCTGCTCACGCGCCTGTTGATCGATTTCGAAGAGCTTGTCCATTTGCGCCACAATGCCGATGGCTCGCTGGTCCTCGGGATTGAGTTCCACCGCCTGGAAGAACTTTCGCCTGGCATGGGCCCAACACGCCGCGTGCACCATCTTGGGGCCACCCACATGATCGTAGGCCGCATAGCCGTCACTCTGCAGTACGCCTTCGAAGTTGCCCAGGAACCGTTTGGGACCCGCCCGTTCCCGACCGACTCGGAAGTCGAACACCACTGAGCCTCCCGGCCGACTGCACCGCCAAAGGTAGGCCAAGTGATTTTTGCCCCGCACCCTGTCGGATTGAACTCCCACCGGCGTTTCATCGCCTTGGATATAGTTGCCGCTCAGCAGCTCTTCGGCCATCGCTCCTGTGATGGGCCGAAGCAATTCACCCACCCGCATTACCCAACCATCCAAAGTCGCCCGAGAGATTTCCAACCCGGTCTCTCGCTCCAGGATTGCGCTCTGGCGATAAAGCGGCAGGTAATCCAGGTATTTGCTTACCACCGTGTCGATCACTACCCGATCGCTGGCCAGGCCTTTCTCGATAATCCGTGGAGGCAGCGGCGCACACCGCACTCCTTGTTCTTCACAAGTTTTACAGGCTCGTTTCTCGCGCTTGGTCACCCGCACGAAGTATTGCGCCGGTTCGACATCGAGTTGCTCACTCTGCTCATAGCCGATGACCGTAGTCTCTCTGCCACACTTGCCGCAGACGCATTGTTCCGGTGTACAGGGGATAATCTGCTCTTTGCGCGGCAGATCCGCGGGCAGTTCCTGTCGGCCTGGATGTTTGCGAGCTGGCCTGAGTGGTAGCTTTAATTGCCCACGTTCACTCTCAGCCGCTACTTCCGCGCTGCTCACTCCCGGCTCCAATTCCAATAGCTCCGGTTGGGCGTCGGAGAGTTTTTCGCTGCCGGGGCCGTATTTCTCGATCCGTATTAGACGCAATCTCTCTTCCAATACCCGAATCTTGTACTCGGCGAACTTCAGTCGTTCCTGATCAATCGAGAGTGACCCGTTGAGCCTTTCAAACAGTGGATTGGGAAGGGAGTCTTTGAGCTGGCTGACCAGCGCGGGATCAAGGGCTTTAAGAGTACTAAAACTAAGGCTCAACTGCGCCCTGTAACTAACAAACAAGTGGTGTTAGTCACCAGCTTTTTTTCCAACTTTTTCGCTACAGTTCTAGTTCTTTTCGGTACCAATTTTTTTTGCCGCGTTTGTGCCAGATCAATTCCACCCAACAACAGCGAGAGTTCCTCCTGGCTGATTATTACCCGAACCGCTTGCTCATCCTCTCCGGGCCAGCTGAAGCGTCCCTTTTCCAGCCGCTTGGCGCAAATCCAAAGCCCACTTCCGTCCCAATACAACACTTTGAGTCGGTTGCGTCTGGCGTTAGAAAATAAGAACAGATGGCCGCTCAGCGGCTCACCCAAGAGCCGATCACGCACCAGGCCGTAAAGTCCTTCAAAACCCTTGCGCAGGTCGGTGGCTCCCACCGCCCAGGTAGATGCGGGTCGCCGGTCCCAGCCCAAACACGGCCTACAGTCTTTCCAAAATCCTCACCAGCCGTTCGAAGGTGTCCGCATCGAAATCTGGCCCCACCTCAGTCCGCCGTCCGCTGGTTAACACGATTTTTAAGGCACTACTCGATCGGTGATGCCCATCCTGGTCCCTCCTGGCCAACTCCACCGCTACCAAGCGATTCCTCAGCGTTCGGCTGAGTTCGCCCCGAGTCCTGGTTCCCCGTTGTCCTGGCGCCGTCTTCTGAGGTGGCGCTGCAAAGTGCTCAGCGCCAAACCGTGATTGCGGCAGAATTCGGCCGGTCGCGATCCGCTCGCCTCGAATTCAACTACCAACCGCTTGACCGCCTCGCGACTTCGTCGCTTCCGCTGCGAGATTTCTGCGTTTGCCGTCATACCCACAGTCCAGCAAAAAAGCCCGCAGACGAACAGGTGGGGATGGTAAGACGTTTACCTTGAAGCTACCTTCGCGAACGACTTCCTCAGTGAGTTCGGCAAAGAAGCGTTCCACAAGGTTGAGCCAGGAACTGCTGGTAGGAGTAAAATGCATGACAAAGCGGGAATGGCGTTTGAGCCATTCTTTCACCTTGGGATGTTTATGGGCGCTGTAATTGTCGGCAATGATATGAATCGCAAGCTCCGCAGGGCTTTGACGATCAATTTGTTTTAGAAACCGCAACCATTCTACGTGGGTGTGCTTCTGTTCGGTGCGGGAAACGATTTTACCATCCAGGTAATTCAGAGCTGCAAACAGGGTTAAGGTACCGTGCCGTTTATAGTCATGAGTTTTGGTGCGAATATGACCGACCCCAAGCGGCAGACCGGGCTGAGTCCTCTCCAGAGCTTGACACTGGCTTTTTTCGTCGGAACACAGCACCAAAGCCTTTTCGGGCGGGTTGAGATACAACCCAATGACATCCCAAAACTTTTGTTCAAAGTGCGGATCGGTTGAGATTTTGAAGGTTCTGACCAGGTGGGGCTTAAGCTCGTTGCGCTTCCAGAGCTTGTAGACACTGCCAGGGGAAATACCAACCTCCCTGGCCATGGAACGCACGCTCCAGCGTCCCCGGCCGGCAGGGGGCTGAGTCACCCGGGTGATGACGGCTGCAATCTTGTCTTGGCTGAGCCAACTGCGTCGGCCGCGCCCCTCTACATCCTGCAAGCCTTCCAGGCCAGCCAGTTCGAAGCGCTGCGACCACTTGCATACTGTTGCCGGATTGATGTGAACCTTTTCGGCTATCGCTGTCTCTCTGTATCCCTCCGCCCGCAGCAGAACAATGCGTGCTCGTAAGGCATCTCTCTGTGAACCGCTCCGGGCGCCGATTCGTCGGAGCAGTTCCGCTCTTTCCTCAGGGGTTATTTCGACCGGCGATATCGGACGTGCCATTTGCCCCAGATTAGGCCTTTTGCCGATCTTGCCAGTTATTTATAGTTATTTAATAAACGGTACACTAGTGTACTGACTCTTAAGTCTCTTTAGGAAGTGAGGAATCTGTTGCTGCTTCCCAAGCGCGCTGAATTTTATTGAGAACTTCTTGGCCATCGGCGTGCCAGACGTAGCGTTTTGGTTCCAGGTTATGCTGCGAAAGGTAGAGGTTAATGGTATCGACCAGTTCGGCGACTGACCCGAAGCTGCCGGGCAAGATGGCTCGTTGGCTCAGATCTCGGAAGAAACGCTCCACCATGTTCATCCAGGAAGCGCTGGTGGGGGTGAAGTGCAGGTGAAAGCGTGGATGACGCTCCAGCCAACGGCGGACGCTTTGGTGTTTGTGCGTTGCGTAGTTATCCACGATGAGGTGAATGCTTAAATCGCCCGCAATCTGGGCATCAACTTTCTTCAAGAACTTGAGCCACTCCCTATGCCGGTGGCGCGGCGCCACCTGACTGATGACTTTACCGCTGAGGTAATCGAGCGCAGCAAACAGGGTAATGGTTCCATGTCGGTAGTAATCGTGGGTGACGGTCCGCACATGACCTTGGCCCAGTGGTAAGCCGGGCTGGCTGCGCTGCAAGGCCTGACACTGACTTTTTTCATCGCAACAGAGCACCACGGCCTTGTCGGGGGGATTGAGATAAACTCCGATCACGTCCCAGAACTTGGCTTCGAACTCTTCGTCGCACGACAATTTGAAGATCCGCGTCCGGTGCGGCTTAATGTCGTTGCTCGACCAGAAGCGCTGCACCGTCGCTTTTGACACTCCCAGATGCCTGGCCATCGAACGGGTGCTCCATCGCCCCAGGCTCGCTGGCGGCCGGACGACCTCACTCAAGATTCTGCCCTTGAGCATCGGCGCAATGCGTGCTGGGCGCCCGCTGCGGGCCAAGTCGGCCAAACCTCCAACGCCTTCTTGGAGGAAACGACCCCGCCAAAGCGTCACGGTTTGTTCGCTTGTGCCTAAGCGTTGGGCGACCTCGACGTTGTCCGCTCCGGTCGCGCTTTCGAGGATTACCCGTGCTCGGAAGACCAGCCGTTTTTGACTAGTGCCAGCTCTGGCCATGCGCGCTAACTCCTGCCGCTGCACTTCGGTGAGCTCCAATTTTGCTTTCGGTCGACCTGCCATCCAGTTATCATACAGCAGATCCCATAATATTAAAGACATTTAAGAGACACTGCACTAGCTCATTTTGTCCGCGAGGAAACGGACAGTTTTGTTAGCTTAGAAATCGCCGGAGCTTTGAAAACAGTCGCACCGAGCCCGGGTAGGAGGGCTCAAGCGACGAAGATGGACGGGCCTCCTCACGCGTCGTGCACCGCCTGAGTCAGCAACGCCAACGAGTTCTTCGCATCGCCATATAACATTCGGCAATTCGGTTTGTAGAAGAGCGGGTTCAGTAGCCCGGAAAACCCTTTGCCCTGGCCGCGCTTGAGCACCACAACCAGTTTCGCGCGGTCAACCTCCAGAATCGGCATCCCGGCAATAACGCTTTTCGGATTATCGCGCGCATCCGGATTAACCACATCATTCGCGCCAACCACGACCGCGACATCAGTGGTCGGAAATTCGGGATTGATATGGTCCAATTCATAGAGTTGAGAATAGGGTACGTTTGCTTCGGCCAGGAGAACGTTCATATGTCCGGGCATCCGGCCGGCCACCGGATGAATGGCGTACTTGACCGTGACGCCCCGCGCCTCGAGCGCGTCGGACAGCTCGCGCAGAACATGCTGCGCTTGTGCCGTTGCCATGCCATAGCCGGGAACGAAGATCGCCTGGCGCGCATAGGCCAATTGGACCGCAGCATCTTCGACGTTTACCTCACTCATTTCTCCGGCCGTGGTCGCGACGGCTTCCGACACCTTGCCGAATGCGCCGAATAACACGTTCGTGATCGATCGATTCATGGCTTTGCACATCACCATGGAAAGAATGAAACCCGAACCGCCGTCGAGGGTCCCCGCGATGATCAGGACGTTGTTGTTGATCACCATTCCCGTCGCCGCGGACGCCAGACCCGCGTACGAGTTCAGCAAAGCGATCACGACCGGCATATCCGCCGCGCCGATCGGTAGTACGAGCAGTACGCCGAAAACGAACGACAGAAGAAGCATCAAACAAAAAACCGGTGCGGCTTCCGGGTGAACTTGTAAAACGAGGAAACAAATGACCGTAACGCTGAACAGGACGATGTTCAGGACATTCTGATTGCGGTAGGTAATCGGCCGGCCGGGCACGAGCCCCTGGAGCTTGGCAAAAGCCAGCAGACTTCCGGTGGTTGTGAGCGAACCAAGCAACACTTCAAACCCGAGCGCTCCAGTTTTGAAGCCGCCGAAGTGGCGGCCGCGCAGATAATATTCAGAGATACCAACAAGCGCGGCAGCAAACGCCCCGAAAGCGTGCGATAAAGCTGTCCGCTGCGGCATGGCCGTCATCGGCACCCATACGCCCATAGCCAGGCCGATGGTCGACCCGATCAACAATCCGGCGATGATCCATTCGAATCGGACAATCTCCCGGCTGATCAAGGTTCCAACAATCGCCAGCAGCATCCCGATCTCGGCCAGGCGCATTCCGCGGCGAGCGGTTTCGGGGCCGCTCAGGCCTCGCAAGCCCAGAATGAAGAGCACCGACGCGACCAGGTAGGTGAGCTCAGTGAAAATTACGCGCATATCAGCAGCTCATCAGCCATCGGTGATCGGTCATCAGTCATCGGTCATCGGCCATTGGCCAGCTATTTTTTCTCTTCGGGTGCCGCGCGGCGTTTAAACATCTTCAACATGCGTTCCGTAATGACGAAACCGCCCACGACATTGGTCGTAGAACACACCACCGCGATAAAACCCAGGATCGTCGAAAAAGTCGAAAGATGGGCTCCGGCCGTAACCAGCGAACCAACCAGCGAGATACCCGAAATCGCGTTCGTCGCCGACATCAATGGCGTATGCAGCAACGGTGGAACCCGCGAAATAACCTGGTACCCGAGAAATGCGGCCAGGAGGAAGATGTAGATAATCGGGAGCAGGGATTCAAAGCTCATAATTTTTCTTGGGCATACACCTGTCGCAGCAGCTCGTTGCAAATCTCGCCTCGGTATGTGACGACGCACGCCTTCAGAATTGGGTCGGACAGGTCGATATGCAGACCTTTGACTTCCTCGTCCCAGAAATGCTCTACGAACGCGCTCACATTGGTCGAAAAAGTTTCACTGGCGTTTCCGGCTACCCGGCTCGTGATGTTGCCGGGCCCGAGAACTCGTACACCGTTGACCTCGACTTGTTCTTCCAGACGCGCCCCCTCCACATTTCCGCCGGTCTCTACCGCGAGGTCAACCACGACGCTTCCTGGCCGCATCCGCTCCAGCATTTCGGTGGTGAGAATCAGAGGCGCTCTTTTCCCAAAAACCTGGGCCGCCGTGATCACGATATCGGCCTGCGCAACGTGCTCTGCCATCACTTCGCGTTGCTTCTGTAATTGTTCGGGCGTCAGCGCCTTCGCGTAGCCGCCCGCTGTTTCACCTGTCGCTCCGAGATCAGCTTTCACAAATTTCGCGCCGAGCGATCGCACCTGTTCCTCAACGACCGGCCGGGTGTCAAAGGCCTCGACCGTCGCACCCAGTCTTCGCGCGGTCGCGATGGCTTGTAACCCGGCCACGCCGACACCGATCACAAACATCCGCAACGGTTTGATCGTGCCGGCGGCTGTCATCATCATCGGAAAAACCCGGTCAATCGTAGCCGCGGCCAGTACAACGCCAGCGTACCCGGCGAGATTCGCTTGCGAACTTAATGCATCCATCTTCTGCGCAACTGCGATGCGCGGAATGAGCTCCATGCTGACCGTCACCGCGCCGGCTTGTGCCAGTCCTTCAACGAGCTTTCGTTCGTTGAAAGGGTCAAGCAGGCTGATGTGCATTGCTCCTTTCTTCAGAAGGGCGACTTCCTCCGGCATCGGTTTGCGCACCCGCAGGATCGCGTCCGCCGTACCGAAGGCCGCCTGGCGGTCGCTGATAATAGCTGCGCCGGCCGCTCGATAGCTGTCATCCGTGATTCTGACGGCCTCGCCGAGGCTAGTTTCGACCGACAGCTCTGCCCCCAGCTTTGCGAGACGCGCTGCCGAAGACGGCACCAGCGCGACTCGCCGCTCGCCGGGATAACTCTCCTTCGGCACAAAAATTCGCATAGTCAGCGCGGATGCATCGATCGATCCATTGCAAATATCGGGCGGGATCTTGAGAAAAATACCGGAGGACTGCAATGGCGAAAAAAAACGGGTCTCAGTGCGTCCGATACCCTGTCTATGCGCTCGTGCAGCGTCCCGCGAAATCCGCCGCCCGCTCAGCCCAGCAGCGGAAGCGGCCTATTTGTCGATCGCAAGTAGAGCAGCACCAGACCGAGCAGAAGAAAAGTCGCGGCCGGTGTCCAGGCTGAGACGATCGGGCCGATCCTGGCACCTTGCCCCAGTGCCAGAAACACGTTTGTGCTGGCAAACAGACCGATAAAAAGAAAGAGGCCGCCCGCTACTCCGCCCAGAGCGCCCCGCCGAGAAAAGACCACACACATCGGGGCCGCCACCAGAATCACCGCGACAGCGTTCCAGGGAAGCGCAAATCTGTACCAGAGCTGGGTTTGGTACTCGGCCAAACTCGATTCGGGAAAATCGGCGTTCACGCGCAAATACTCGATCAATTGTGGCACAGTCATCATCTTCCCTTTTAAGGCCGAGCTGCCGAGCTGCCAGATGGTTTCCGGCCAGCCGCTGATCTCCTTGCGCTCAAAGTATTCTTCACCGGTAACGTCCCCGGTTGGATCCACCCGGGTCAGCTTGCCGTTATAGAAAACCCAGACATTCCGCACCGTGTCATGTTCGGCGCGTTCACCGTAGATCTTGTAAAGGACTGTGCCGGAAGCGTCTTCCTGGGTGACCTGAATGCCGCGCACATCTCCAAGCTTGGTGTTCAGGTGTTGAATAAACCACATCCGGTGATCGGTCCGGCTCCGGAAAAGATGACCGTCGAGCTGCGTCGTTTTCGAGCGCCCCTTGGCGACCTCGTCAATCATATAGTTTTCGGCGTATTGGCCCCGGGGAGCCAGTTCATAGTTCAGATAGGTACAAGCAGCGGTCGCCAAAATGCCGAACCCAATCAGGGGCAGGAGCACCCGGAACACACTCACGCCGGCCGTCATCATCGAGACAATCTCATTCCGGCGCGACATCCGAGTAAGGACATACAGGAGTCCCAGCAAGATCGCTAAAGGAAGCCACGTAACCACGACATAAGGCAACTGGGTGAGGTAATACAGAACGATAAAGCCGATCCTGAGATGATTATCTTGAAAGTTCGCCGTGTTCTCGCCCAGATCGTAGATGAGCCAGATCGCAATCATCCCGAACAAGGCGAGGAAAAACGGCACCAGGAAATTCTTCAGGAGATAACGGTCAAAGATCCGAAACACCCCGGGACCTTACTCAACTCTGATTGCGCCGCAATTGCAGCGGTTTGAGCGGTTCGAGCGGCTTGAGCGGCTGAGCGGGTAGAGCTTGACGGTTCGAGCGGCTTGAGTTTAGAGTGGCATCCGCGTACGCCGTCACGGTATTGCCGTGTCGGCATATTGGTGTCGCCCATATCTCAGCGTGTCAACGTACCTGCCGCTATTTCAGCCGCTCCGGCCGCTCTCCTCGAACTTTCTTGAACTTCCCTGAACTTCTCCGAACTTCTCCGACTTCTCCCTCCCCGTGATCGCATTTCGCCAAGATTTCGAACCCGAATTCAGCCGCCAGGTCCAGGCTCTTTTCGGCCCCAAAGGCGCGCTTTCGCGTCAGGCCCGCTTCGAGTACCGGCCGCAACAACAAAAAATGGCGGTATCGATTTCTGAAGCCTTGGAGCGCCAGGAGCACCTGGTCATCGAAGCGGGGACGGGCGTGGGCAAGTCGTTAGCTTATCTGGTTCCCTCGGTGCTATTGGCTCTCGAGGACAATCGCAAAGCGATCATCTCAACTCACACGATCAACCTGCAGGAACAGCTTTTGCAGAAGGATATCCCGGCAGTGCAAAAGTTGATCAAACGCCCTTTTCAGGCTGCTCTTCTGAAGGGACGGCAGAATTATCTTTGCCCGAATCGCCTCGATCGCGCGCTGCAGCTGCAGGCCGACCTCTTTGACGGATCTCAGCAAAAAGAGTTGCTCCGCCTGAAGGAATGGAGCCAGCGAACCACCGAAGGCACCTTGAGTGATCTCGACATTGAACCTGATCCAAACGTTTGGAGCCAGGTTTGCAGCGAACCTCATATCTGCACTCCAAACAGTTGCGGCACCGATGACCGTTGCTTTTACCAAAGGGCCCGCAAAAAACTTCTGACCGCCGACATTATCGTCCTCAACCATACTCTCCTGCTCCTCGCCATTCAGGCCGCGGCCGACAACGAGAACCGGTCCGGCTATTTGTTCCCCCGGGATTTTCTGATCCTCGATGAAGCGCACACGATCGAATCAGTGGCCGCACGCCAGATCGGTCTTGGTATCTCGCAATATGGCTTAAGACAAATCCTGCATCGGCTTTACAACCCAAAGACTCAGAAGGGGCTGTTTCAACTTTTGCACGCACCGGACTCGGTGCGCGAAACCACCCAAACCTGCGAACTGCTTGACCAGTTTTTCGCCGCGTTGGATCAAGCAGCCGATTTTCGCAAAGGCCGCGAGTTTCGGGTTCGCCAGCCTGAACTTGTTCCGGACAACGCCACTTTCGCTCTGGCCCGGGTTCAGGCCGCGGTTGTTGCCGCCGTCAAAGAAGTGGACGACGAAAAATTGCGGGCGGAATTGCAGGACCTGGGCAGGCGCATTCGCGATGCGCGAGCGGGGATTTCTGACTTTTTGCGACAAGCAGCCGAAAATCACGTCTACTGGATTGAGCGAACCGGAAAAATTCGGCAACAGCTCTCCCTCCACGCCGTTCCCATCGATATCGCGCCAGTCCTGAAACGCCTTTTCTTTCCGGAAGGCCAAAGCTGTGTGATGACCAGCGCGACCCTGGCCGTCGCCGGCGGCACGCTGGATTACTTCCGCAAACGAGTAGGGGCCTCGGAGGTTGCCGCGCGCCAGATCGGGAGTCCGTTCGACTTTGCCAAGCAAATGAAGATGTACGTCGTGGGCAAGATGCCCGACCCGCGCCAGAGCGATTACGAAATTGCTCTGCAGCACTGGATCTGGCATTTCCTGGAAAAAACCCAGGGTCGCGCTTTTGTCCTCTTTACCAGCTATAAGATGATGACGAGCGTGACCCAGCGAATGGCGCCGCAACTGGAGAAGAAGTTTACGTTCCTGGTCCAGGGTCAAGGCCTTCCACGCAGCCGCATGCTCGCCCGTTTCCGGGAATCAAAGAACGGCGTGCTGTTCGGCACGGACAGTTTCTGGACCGGAGTGGATGTACCGGGGGATGCGCTCTCCAACGTGATGATAACGCGCCTGCCCTTCGCGGTGCCCGATCATCCGCTCATCGAGGCGAAGCTGGAATTGATCGCGGCGGCCGGCGGCGATCCTTTCACGGAATTCTCGTTACCCGAAGCGATTCTCAAAATGCGCCAAGGGGTTGGCCGGCTGATTCGATCGACCAAGGATCGGGGTATTGTGGTGATTCTGGACAATCGCATTTTGAATAAGCCGTATGGGCGCGCCTTTCTCGAGGCTCTGCCAAAGTGCCCGCTTGAGATTGTCTGAGGCCGGCCAGCATTATTGGCTCGGTAGCGCGGAACTTGTCGCGCCGTAGTCCTGCGCAACGGGGGACGGAGGCGGACGGCCTCGGCTCTGTCGGACTTCAAGGTAGAATAAGCTTCCAGCTTGTCAGCTTTTTGAACCGGCCGGCGCTACTTGCTGCGGACGAGGCCTCGTCCGTACCCCTGTCCCATGCCCGGCGTATGCGCGAGGCCCGTGATCCCGCACCCGGGACCGATACCAGCTTGCCAGTTCATCCCTGTGATTGACACTGGTACAGGCCAAACCGATGATACGGCTTTTCGGTCGGCGGGGTAGCCAAGTGGTAAGGCCGAGGTCTGCAAAACCTCTATTCGCGGGTTCGATTCCCGCCCCCGCCTCCATGCTTCGAGCTGAGGCACTTACGACGCAGATGGCCGTACAAAACAGCGGGGTAAGACAGGAAAGTAAGACAACGTCCATTCGCGTACAAGCTCGGCCATCACCTTGCACGACCTCATCGGCTGCGAGGAGCGATGAGATGATGCTACACGCGGGTCGAGCCGAGCAGATTTCCGCCAAGGCTCGGATGGCCTATCGTGCGGTCGCCGACGACATTGATGAGCGCGGTCTTACCGGCCCTCAGTGCACGTTCGAGAGCAGGGCGAAACTCCTCAGGCCGCTCGACGTGCTCACCGTGACAATCCAGGAGCTCGAACATCCGGTCGTAGCGTTGGTTCGGTATTATCTCGAACGGATCGGTCCGACCTTTCAGGAATGGCATTTGGTCGAAGCTCGGCCCCCAGGAACTGTTGTTCCACAAAACCGCGACGATTGGCAGGCCATAGCGGCGCGCAGTTTCGAGATCGAAGCCGCTGATGCCGAGACCGCCGTCCCCGACTAAAAGCACGACCTGTTTTCCGGGCCGCGCGAGTTGAGCACCGATGGCCATGCCGACGCCGTGGCCAACGGGCGCGAGCGGGCCCGCGTCGAGAATTTGGCCGGGAAAGCGAGCCTGGAAGCATTGCGACATCCAGCCGCTCATCGTGAAGCTATCGATCACGATCGTTGCGTCCGGATCGATCACTTCACAAAGCTCCCGCGCAACCCTTGCGGGGTGTATCGGTGTGTCGTTGTGGTGCTTATGCTCCTGTTCGACGATTACCCGATCAAAGTTGGTCCGCACGTCGGCGACCTCCTGGAGCCAGTCCGAGTGGCCTAGTCGCTTCCAGTCGTTGGCGCGCGCTGCGTCGCAAAGCTGCCGGAGAACGAGTTTCGCGTCACCAACCATGGCAACCTCTGCCGGTACATGGAGACCGATCCGCGTCGGCGTAGCGTCAGCCTGAATGTAGCGTGCGGACTCACTCCAAGTGGGTGCCTCGCCGAACTTTTCGCCGCTCCAGAACCGAAAGCCGATCGCCAATACCGCATCGGCGCGCCCGGTGAACGGCTTCTTCCATGGACCTCGGATTGCAAGCGGGTGGTCTTCAGCCACGGCGCCTTGCCCGGTGCGCCGGGCGTACACCGGTATCTTGGTGAGCTCAACAAATTCGCGTAGCTCGGCTGCCGCACCCGACCAGAAGATTCCGTCGCCTGCTGCGATTAACGGGCGCTTGGCGGCAAGGAGGATCCCGATCGCCTGCTCAATGCTGCGCGGGTCCGCTCCTGAGCGAAGCTCGTCCGGCGCATAGACTTTCGCCCCGCGCCGTTGATCGCTTTCAAGTCCGCTCCGGTAGAGAATGTTCGTCGGGATCTCGACCAGGGCGACGCCCTGCGGCGGGCTCGTCGCATCGCGAAACGCCTGCCGCAAATCGACTTCGATCATCGACCAGTCGAGTACTCGCTTGGTGAACTTAGAGAAGGAGCGGCACACCTCGCTGCCATACGCCTCCTGAAACGAGCCCAGCCCGTCCTCCGTCGTCGGGTGCTGGCCGGCAATGCACACCACCGCGCTCCCGGCGAGACCTGCGGCACAGAGGCCGGTGACGGCGTTAGTCAGTCCGCAGCCGGCTGTGACACTGCAAATGCCAGGTGTTCCAGTGGTCCGCGCCCATCCGTCCGCCGCGTAGGCGCATGATTGCTCGTGGCGCATGTGGATGAGTTTGATCCCATGGTCGCGCAGCGCACCAAGGATCGGCCAAGTGTGGCCCCCGTTGACGGCAAATAGGTATTTCACGCCTTCGGACT
The DNA here is from genome assembly GCA_963731325.1 of uncultured Verrucomicrobiae bacterium. GTDB lineage: Bacteria > Verrucomicrobiota > Verrucomicrobiia > Chthoniobacterales > JAFAMB01 > CAVSUL01. The sequence continues at coordinate 680,108 of CAVSUL010000001.1, read as the reverse complement.
GGAGCACGCGGGCGACCAGGGCACCGCCATCGATTTTCACCACCGCAGACGGCACGGATTCTGCCGCTCCTTCACCTGCCAACGCCGCGCCCGCGGTTTTTCCCATGACGACGCCCGAGAGCGCCTCGCTTGAATTGCCCGGCTCCGTCATAATAGAGTTCCTTCAGCGCTACGCGCTTCGTGATTGGCGTACCTGGCCCGGAGAACTCGGTGCAGAACCTTCCCGGTGGCAGTCCTCGGCATTTCGTCTTCAGCGATGAACGAGATCGATTTTGGTCGTTTGTATCCGGCGATCCTGTCTTTGCTCCAATCGAGGATATCGGACTCCGTTGTGCGCTGATCTTGATGTAAGACCACCACTGCGTGAACTGCCTCTCCCCACTTCTCGTGAGGAACGCCAATTGCAGCTACATCCTTGACCTTGGGATGAGCGCCAAGAACCTGCTCCACTTCGGATGGATAGACATTCTCTCCGCCGCTAACGATCATATTGCTCTTGCGATCGACGAGATAATAGTAGCCGTCCTGGTCGCGACGGGCCATGTCGCCGACCGTGCAATACGGGCCTCGGAACGCCTCAGCAGTCTTGTCCGGCGACTTCCAATAGCCTTGAAACGCGTAAGGCGTGCGCGAATGGAGTTCACCGACTTCGCCATCGACGATCTCGTTACCTCCTGAATCAAGGAGCTTGATCCCCCCGGTACCGAGGCATTCGCGGCCTATGGAACCGAGCTTGGTCAACTGCTCTTCGGGACGCAGCAAAGTCACCCATCCCGCTTCGGTGGAGCCGTAGGCCTCATAGAGCTGAGACCTCCTGAAGTATTCCATCAGCGCCAGCTTGGTGTCCTGGCGGGCCGGCGCGGAGGAGATGAGGAGTTTGGTCACACTCTCTACATGGAGCTGGCGCTTCACGGATTCGGGCAATCCGAGCATCATGATGTAGTGCGTCGGCACCAGTGAGGTGAAGGTGAATTTGTCGCTGGCGAGCGTCCTCAGCAAATGGTCCGGTTCGAAGCTCTTCCGGTCGTAGACGCAGGAGGCTGCGCCGCAGGCGGCAAATACGTGCGCGAAAAAGATCGAGTTCGCGTGGCACATCGGCATGACCAGAAGGCCCAAATCATTTCGACTGAAACCCCAGTCGACCTGCGTGAGATACGCTAGAAGGACCAAGCTACCGCTAGTGCGAATGGCACCCTTGGGTTTGCCGGTGGTGCCGGACGTGTAAAGAAGGGCATAGGGATCGTCGGGCCCAGTTTCGATCGACGGTTCAGACCGCCTGCCGGCCGCAACCAAGTCCTCATAGGATCGGTACCCTGGGGGCGTTCTGCCGCCGAAATGGATATACTTGTCCCCGGCGATCCGGCGCTCGGCTCGGATTGCTTCCACGCGGTCAAGAAGATCGTCCTGGACGATGACGGCTTTAGCTTCTGAGTTCTCGACGATGTACCGGACCTCTGAGCCAAGCAGCCTGAAATTGATCGGCACAACGACGAGCCCCGCCTTGGCGACCGCCGCATAGATTTCCATCCATTCAAGGCAGTTGTAGGCGAGGACGGCGATCCGATCTCCCGTCTCGAGCCCCAGTCCGACGAGCGCATTGGCGAGCTTGCAGGACCGATCGTTCCACCCGCGAAACGTCAGTGATCGCTTGAGATCCCGCGCACCTACCTTGTTTGGAGACAAATAGGCATTCATGGCGACGATCTCGCCGAAATGGAGTAACTGACGCTGAATCATGATGGGCGGCCTTGCTGGCCTTCACTGAGTTACAAACGGATCGCGTTGCGCACGTTTCAGAGTTTCTGCGGGCGCCGAATAGTTTGATCAACGGTTGCGGTTACCGCAGTCCATGGATCTTAGCCGCTTTGAATGTTTGATTTAAACCTTCAGGCGCATCTGATACTCTTGGTTGACCGCGGGAGGTCATAGTTGAAGCCCGATCATAGTTCGCCGGCGGATGCCGCTGAGTTTCGCCCTACTCGGTGGAGCGTGGTTTTGCTTTCAGCGCAGAGTAAAGCCCCCGGATCCCAAGCGGCGCTAGCCACTCTGTGCGGGCTCTACTGGTATCCGCTTTACGCATTTGTTCGGCGCCGAGGGTACAACCCTGAGGACGCGCAAGATCTAACCCAGGGCTTTTTTCTGCACCTGCTTGGTCACAAGGCGTTGGCTCAGGTCGACCCGCTTAAAGGCAAATTCCGGTCCTTTTTGCTCGCATCAATCCAGAACTACCTTTCGAAGGAGGCCGACCGCGCGCGCTGCCTGAAGAGAGGCGGCAAAACGGAATTTGTTCCTCTCAGCGCAGAAAGTGCCGAAGACCGTTATCGCCTCGAGCCGACCGATCATATAACAGCAGAAAAAATATTCGATGCCCGGTGGGCGTTAACCTTGCTGGACGAGGCGATGAGTCTGCTCTGCGCGGAATATGCCGGCCAGGGTAAGATGGAGACACTCGAAACGCTGAAACCCTTTTTACACCCTATCAACAGCGAAGCGCTGCCGTCGTACGAACAAGTGGCCGATCAGCTCGAGGTCAGCGTCGGCGCAGTCAAGATGCTTATTCATCGCCTGCGGAAAAGGTATACGACGCTCTTGCGCGCGGAGGTGGCCCGTACGGTTTCGACCCCGGGAGAGATAGATGAGGAGATCCACGCTCTTTGCGACGCCCTGATCGCATCCGAAGGACGGCTGGTATGAAAGTAGGCGATAGGCGGACCTGCCAGGTGTGCGGAACGCAAGTCTCCGCCGATAGGGAGGTCTGTCCAGTTTGTGTGTTGCGCGCGGCCATCACGGAGGAAGTCTCATCGGAGCAATCCGCTTCTGAACTGCCCGTGGTTGGGTCAATCTCCGAGCCGGTTGGGCGGCGATTTGAGAACTACGAACTGATGTTGGATGCAGACGGCAGACCAATCGAGTTGGGTCGCGGTGCCATGGGCGTCACTTACAAAGCGTTCGACGTTGATCTGCGATACCCCGTGACATTGAAAGTCATCAGCGAAAACTATCTCGGTGATGAATCGGCACGGCTTCGTTTTTTACGCGAAGCCCGCGCGGCGGCGAGCGTCCGGCACGCGAATGTCGCCTCGGTCTTCCACCTGGGCAGAACCGGGAGCAGTTATTTCTATGCGATGGAGTTCGTAGAGGGGGAAACGCTCGAGAGTCTCATCAAACGCTCAGGCCAGTTGGAGGTAAAGCTGGCGTTAGAAATCACGACGCAGACCGCTGCCGGTTTGGCTGCGGTGCACAAGCAGAAGCTCGTTCATCGGGATATCAAACCCAGCAACATCATGGTGAGTGTCGAGGAGGGGAACACTGTAACAGCCAAAATCATTGACCTTGGGCTAGCGAAGCCAGCCCCAGATGCGCCTACTGAAGCTGCGATTTCAACTCCGGGAGCTTTTGCTGGCACACCGGAGTTCGCTAGCCCCGAGCAGTTCGCCGGAGTTGGCGTGGACATCCGTTCGGACCTCTACTCGTTAGGAGTCGTGCTCTGGGAGATGGTGACCGGCTATGTGGTGTTCAGGGGCTCCCCGGCTGAGGTGATGCATCAGCACTTACACGCACCTTTACCAATCAACCAACTCCAAGGCGTCCCAGAGCCGGCCATTGTTCTCCTTGAGGTGCTGCTGGACAAAGACCCGACGCAGCGCTTCCAGGCTCCGGCCGATTTGCTGAAGTTTATGCCATTGATAACGGACGCTATCGCCCGTGGGCATACAATCACTTTTCAGAGCTTGCGAAAAAGGCCCGTTGCCGAATCCCGCGCCCCAATTCGCAGGTCGCCAACAAAACCTGGACCGAAGAAAATCTCCGTAGCCAGATTGCCCGTTACTGGAAGAGATGTATTTGGTCGAGAAGAGGACATCGCTTTCCTGGACGCCGCCTGGGCAAATCCACAAGTAAACGTCGTCACAATCGTTGCCTGGGCTGGTGTCGGGAAATCGACACTCCTGAACCATTGGCTGCGGCGAATGGCTGCTGAACAATATCGTTCTGCGCAATTCGTTTTTGGCTGGTCCTTCTATAGACAGGGCACGACTGGGGGCACTTCTTCCGCAGATGAATTTCTTGACGCTACTCTGACTTGGTTCGGGGATCCTGATCCACGCATCGGAACAGCGTGGGAAAAGGGCGAGCGATTGGCGAAGCTGGTAGCGCATAGGCGGGCCTTGCTGATCCTAGACGGCCTGGAGCCGTTCCAAAATCCGCCTGGTCCGCAAGAGGGACGGATACGCGAGCCTTCTATCCAGGCGCTTCTGCGCGAGCTCGCCGCTTTCAATACTGGGCTTTGCGTAGTTACCACGCGCCTACCGGTCGCTGACATTGCAGAACACGAGGGCACTTCAGCCCTGCGTCGTGACCTGGAACAACTAGCCAGCGACGCCGGCGCGAAGTTGCTTCGGGCGCTGGGCGTCAAAGGGAACGAGGCGGAGCTGCGAAAAGCCAGCGACGAGTTCCATGGGCACTGTCTTGCTCTCACCCTGCTGGGCAGCTATCTGACGGATGCCTACGACGGAGATATCCGTTGTTGCAAAGAAGTGTCAAAACGTCTTGCCCACGACGTAAGACAGGGAGTCCATGCCCGGAAGGTCATGGAATCTTACCAAACCTGGTTTGGGGAAGGCCCTGAACTCTCGATTCTGCGCATGTTAGGTCTCTTTGATCGACCGGCTGACGAAAAGGCGCTTGCGGCCCTGTTGAGACCGCCTGCTATCCGTGGCTTGACAGAGTCACTAACGGATTTGAGCCCAACTGAGTGGCGAGCGATTTTTGGCAGGTTGAGAAGAGCAAGACTTCTGGCTGGCGAAGATCCACACAATCCTGGACAGTTCGATACGCATCCTCTCGTTCGCGAATACTTTGGCGAACAGCTCCGTAGCCAATTAACCGAGGCCTGGACAGCATGTAACCAGCGGCTCTTCTATTACTATCGGGCCCTTGCGCCGCAGCTACCGGAAAGCTTTAGAGACATGGAGCCACTTTTCTTGGCAGTAATTTGCGGATGCAACGCCGGTTTATATCGCGAAGCGCTGCATGAAGTTTACCTTCCGCGGATTCAGCGAGGCAACGCCTCCTTCGCTGCTAACGTCCTCGGAGCCAGAGGCGCGTTGCTATCAGTTTTAGCCCACTTCTTCGAACAGGGGCGCTGGGGTTCAATCGTAGAAACCGGCGTCGCAGGGCAGGTCCTTACTCCAGAAGATCGGCTCTTCATCCTCATGCAGACCGGGCTGTATCTAACACTCACGCGAGGACTGGGAGCACCGGAGGCTCGAATTTGTTACGAGCGCGCGGAGATCTTGTGTCTTTCACTGAATCGTCCCGTGCTTCTGTTTGCTGGACTGATGAGTCAGTGGGTATTTTCCCTCGCCACTGGCAAGCTGAGTGCAACGATGCAGATCGCGAAACGAGTTTACTCACTGGCCCAGGACCAGAATGACTCTGCACTAATGATAGGAGCGTACAGTGCTTTGGCAGCCACGCTCTACTTTTTAGGTGATTTCGAGGCCGCGCGACAAAACGCGACGTGTGGTCTCCTGATCTGGCGCTCAGGGGTCGTTCAGTCCCTGGTCGAAGAGGTCTACGCGCCGTCCGTCATTTGTCTGATGGTTGCAGCTCTGTCCGATTGGCACCTGGGAGAGATCGCCTCATGCGAAGCGACTATGGCGCAAGCGATCTCGCTAGCGAAAGAGCTGAATGATAATCACGCGCTAGCCGCAGCCCTGCTCTGGGAAACGAAGCTCGGTCATCTTGAACGTAATCCTGCTACAGTGGCACGCTCGGCATCGGATTTAATTGAGCTTTGCACACGTCAGAATTTTGCGTTTTGGCTGCCCGCAGGAGAGATTTTGCGCGGCTGGGCGCGGAGTGCTTCCGGTAGCACAGCGGAAGGCATCGCGTGGATCGAGGACGCAATACGCAACTATCGAGCAACCGGCTCGACGCTGCGCATGCCATATTTTCTGACAATAAAGGCTGAATCTTTGCACTTTGCGAATCGTGTCTCCGAAGCTCTTGAGGCAATAACGGAGGGGGAAGCATGGGTCGAAAGATCTGGAGAGCGCTGGTGGTGTGCCGAACTATACCGGCTTCGCGGCGCATTTCTCGCGACTTTGGGTGCTGAGGAGACCCAAATTGAGGCTTCATTTTGCGAAGCCATCAACACCGCACGGGAGCAGAAGTCGGTTTCGCTGGAGAAACGCGCGGAAGCCACCTGCGCGGAATACCGCCGCCAAAAAGCGAGCGGGTCAGAAGGACGTGGATTCCGACTACCTCTTTGGTAATGCCCAGTAGCCACTTCAGGGGGAAACTTTGTCTTTGTGCTTATCGTTTTGAGTCTGCACGATAGGCGTCACGTGACGATGAGCCTAACTAGCTAACGCTCCATTCCCATCTCGCGAACTATTTCCGGTTGGCGCGTCGCCCAAAGGTGGTGGGGCATGATTCGATCTCTGGATTGCAGCGTCGATTTTCGCAGAGCTTGGATAAACTCCCACACTGACTTCCGTTCACCGGGTTGCATCACCGATTGACGCAACGCATCTGCCTTGTCGCGCGTGTAGACGTGCATCGCCTCTCGAGCCCGGGATAGGCTGACATACCAGCCTTTTGCATCAGCGCCGTCCGGCAGCACAACCACCTGATCGACAGTACGGCATTGGCTTGCGTGAGAGGTAATGCAGACGCCTTGATCCATGTGCGCACCATCCCGGCGCATTCGCCGGCCGTCACCCAGGACGAGCTCGGTATCGGTGACCTCCCGCACCTCGGCAATATCGTTGTTCTTGAACACGTTTTTCCCTTCCCTGAACCCTGCCGTAACTCGAATCTGATCTCCTACGCTGACCTGCATCGTTGAGCAGACGAGCACGTCCCACTTACCCTTGACAGATGGTTTGAACCGCCGGACCTGCCCATTGCGCTCGAGCGTAACGGTCTCGCAATTCGTTTGCCTCACGATCCACTTCTCACCAGGCCGAAACCCTCCCGCGGTGCGTGTGTGGAATCCGACCACTCGGCCTGGCACGTAATGTAAGAGGTCCCGGCACGATTCGGGCCCGAGGTCCATGCGGCCAAGAACGCTAACCGCGCAGTTCTCGAGTCCTATGGCGCCTTCAGCCTTGAGTCGCTCCCGCACAACCGAAGCGACCTTGCGCGCCTCCTCGTGGCGAGGAGAGATCATGAGCGACGTCTTGCCGGCCCGAAGCGCCTTGAGGTGCTGCTCGACCGCTCTTTCCCTCAGTGCTTCACTATCGGTGACCTCTTTAATGACTCCATGGTGCTCCAGCTTCTCCCAGCCAGCCTGAAGCCGCCCTGCTTTCAAATCCTCGATCGCGGCTTTCAGTGCGGGTACCTTTTGTCTCTGCGTTTGGAGTAATTCCACATACCGGACAGAGCCAGACTGTTCGAGAATGCGCAGCGCATCCCCGCGCTCGACCGACCTATGCTGAGCGCTATCGCCAACCAGGAGGACCCTGGAATTATTCTCCCTTGCATGTTTCACCAGCCACAGCATTTGCGGTACGCTCAGCATCGATGCCTCGTCAATCACAAGCACATCCGCCCGTTCCGGCCTTGCTTGGAATCCCTGAAATGTTCGCGCCTGGAATCCCGCTTTGCGTAAGTCCTTTACGCTGGCGTCCGTTGGAGAGAGGATGGCGATGCTCTTGCCCCTGGAAAGCGCCGCTCCTGTCACCTGTTTGAGAAGATGCGATTTTCCGGCTCCGGCAATCCCAGAAACATCCATGACCAGGTCTCGTGATGCCAGGAGGTGCTCGAGCGCCTTACGCTGCTCACCCGTGAGTTTCGCTAGATTTAATTCGAAAGGTCGTCCTATCGGTTCACAGGTATCCCATCCACCCCGCACGAGATTCAGGAGCTGTTCCTCCTCAAGTTTCGCTTGCTCAGTGGTTACATGCGAAGCGTCGAGCTGGATGAACCGGTCGCTTTTGACGTATTGCTCCACTTCTTCAAGAGATAGTTTACCGCAGGCCCGTTTCAGGATCTCAGCCGTTAGCACCCGGTCGCGCGCTACGGAATGCTTGGCGAAGTAGGCTTCGACCGCCACTTTAAGCGGATTGATTGGCAGCTCGAGTTGAGGCCCCTGTTTCGCTCCTTCTGGCGTTATCGCGTCCCACCGCTGCGGTCCCATTTGCTGACGCCAATTCTCGATCTCCGCTTTGCCGTGGAAGAGCTTGGTTGTCTTGCTATCACGCTCCTGGAACGCAATCCGCCTTTCTTCCTCTGGCGTCGATCCCCTTTCTTCAGACAGAGTGTCGATCAGCTCATTTCTCTTAGAGAATAGTTCTACCTCCCGGTCTGTGATGCACGCCATTTCCCACTGGTGCCAACCCCTATCCGTTCGCCGAAGCTTGTACCCGGACCCCATCAATTTTTGTGCGAGCAGGGTATGAAAATATTCCTGGAAATAGCCTTTATCAGTAATCAGTCCCCTGAATTGGCCGGCTTTCCATCGGTTCTCCACCGGATCAAATGTCGCGTTGTGAAGGAAACAGTGGACGTGCCAGTGCGGATCGCTCAGCCCGTTGATCGGCCGGGAATCGCGATGGAAGAACTTTGAATACAGCAGCTCGCCTGTTCTACGGTCCTCGTGCACGCCTCCCTTCCGGACCTTGCACTCCATCTCGGATTCCATTGCCCGCATCGTTTCATTTACAGCCGACCTTGCGATATTCTCGACCACCTGATCCCCTGTGATCGCCAGATAGATGCTCAGCGACTTGGGAACTCCGAACACGAGCCCATAGCCAACCTGCCGATTACTGACCATTTCGCCGTCTTCCTGCCGGCTCGTATTCATACGTGCCGTTAGCCGCTTACCCGTCGCCGGATTCTGGTTTCGCAACAGTGCCACGAACTGGGACCGCTGCACCGGACCACGCGAGTCCTAACCGTTCCGCTCCGCGTCCCGCCCAGACACCAGGCTCTTTCATCAAGTAATCGCTCACCGCCAATTCGCGGTCGAAGTACCGTTCCACCCCTTGAGCGCTACGGTTAACATCGATGTTTAGCATACTAACTCGTCAAACTAACATTGGGCAGGTAAACGCGTGCACCCTTACGCTTCGCTTAAGGTCGCAGGCGTATCTCCTATCGCTTCGCGCTAAGTCAGCCGCGGAATGGAAATAATTGGAAAGATTCTGGCCTTTTTGTTTCCAATCCTTTCCATTTATTTCCAATGTGCTCTGGATGATTGAATCTAATTTTCGCCATTCTTCTCCCATCTTCTCCAATGTTATGCAATCCTGCCTGCCGAGTTGGAGAACAATGGAGAAGAACGGCGAATTATCGTCCCTACGGAGCGCACAGATCCCAACGAGGCAGGTACTTGTATTCATCGCCTCTCTTGCCGCGCGGCATTGTTGATAACGCTCTTGTAAAGAGCGACCTGGAGCTCCGATCCTGTAGCGCTTCACTACGCCTACTCAAGTGCGAATCCGGCATAAACAGGCGCCTCCCGCACCTATCCTCGGCGCGGGACCCTCCTATTTATTCCGTTTCTCACTTGACCAGGCTACGTTTCGCGCTCTTGGGCGGTACCCGTACTTTGCCTTCGACAGCTCGCCGCTCGTTCCTCGCACCGACCTGTCAAACGCAAAGAAGAATGGCTTATTTCATGGCAGAACCTAAGTTTACCGGTCAGCATGGTAGCCGATCCGTGCAGCTGACATGTTCACACGGCTTCCCGTTGGCTTTCCATAAACAGGTCGATTGATTCCCTATCGATGAGGCGAACCCCACGCTCTGCCCCCTTGTGTGACTTCACGCAGATTGACTTAATTCGTCTCTCCGTCAGCAGCTCGTAGAGCCGGGAACGAGAGAGACCCGAGTATTTCACCGCGTCAGGTATTCTGAGCCACCGCGGATTTAACGTCACAGGACCAGTGTGAGTGTCCTGCTGGATTTCTGTAGTTAGCATGAAGCTAACATAGCAAAATCGTTAGGTCGCCCTTTTCGCCGTTTTTTTGAACCTCAGTGACCCTCTATGTACCTTAATGTGCCGTCTTGCACTGGTGATTCGGGGCGAAAATAGCTAACTAGCCTGTCAAACAAAAAATTAGTTAATTCTGCCAAGACTCGAGAATTTTCATGACGCTTTCTGCTTTAGCGCTTGGAATTGGGTAGATCATTTCCATGCAGCCGTCCCTGGATCCCATCGGCCAGCCGCACGGCCCGCCAGTACGGGATCAAGCAGCGCAGCAGCTTCAGCGTAGGCCGCGCGTACATCCGGTTCGATGCCGACCAAGTTGGCTAGCTTCCTGTATGCTACCGCCCAGTCTGTTGGTGGAGGAGGGAGGCGAACCGGAAGAGCTTGTTGAGACCTTGCGTCGAAGATTCCCACCAATGCACTGCGAAGACGCCCTGCGTCCAGCACCATGAGCTGTTTCACGAGGACAAGATCGACCAGATCCTTTGCGCGGCTGCTCTTGTGACCTTGTCCATAAGTTCTTGTGTATGCGTGGACTTTCTCTGCGACGTGTTGTTCAAGCGGCAGGACCGGCACTTCGATTGGATCGATATCGGCGAATGCCAGAAGGTCCGGCCCCCGGATCATTTCGGGTTTCCACCCCAGCGGGTCTGAGAATCCAACGTCGACCATCACTTCTTCGAATCGCCTGCCGGCGAGTTCTGCCCGGACGCGGTATCTGACCGCCACGCCTTCAACCGTTTCACCCGGCGCACCGGCCTTCTCTATATCAAAGGTAAAAAAGTCATCGAGCTCGAGAGCTTGGGCGGCGATGAGAGCGGAAGCGACCCCCACCTCATCGTCGCGGCAAACAAGATCCATGTCTTTCGTGGTGCGCGTTCGTTCTCCCAGCCGAAAGTCAAGGGCCAGGGCTCCCTTGAGAACCCAGCGGTCTCGCGCAACGTCTGCGAGGCGCATAAGAAGACGGTCGAAAACGACCGCCTTTCGAAGGCGAACAAGCGAATTGCGCGTGTCACGCGATCGCATAAGTAGGCGCTGCTCAAGCGCCTGACGAAATGCGGCTCCGGTTCGATACTTCATTGCCGGTGACGCTTATCGAGAGCTTCTTGAACAAGGCGCCGGACTCGGCCTCCACGCGCATTTGCAGCGGCAAGCAGTTTTGATTCAGTTGCCATGCCCCGGTCGAGAGCCTGGTCAACCGCGGCCAGTATCTGCTCGGGCGCGGTTCCCGCCTCAGCCGCGTCGACGATCGAGCGCACGGGTCCAGTAAGTCGGATTCCATCGCGAATCACAATCTCGGATTTCCCGAGGGGCAGGGTAGTCGTATGGATCACCACTCCTTGAGACGCGGAACGATAGCGCCGCGCCCTGGGAACGGTGAGATCAACGACCTTCGGTACCACGTCGGAAAGTCCGAGCATGTCGAGCGCGCTCTCATGAGACACAACCGCCGCTTCCTTTCCCGTGGCAAGCCAGGCGGCTATAACTTCCTCGCGCGGCGAACTCGGGTATTCGCGAAATCGGTAAAGCCCTTGGCGGACCCGGAGGTAACGGCCGGATTTCGCGTGATGGGCGAGCAGTGCCTTGCTGAAGCCACACGCACGTGCCTGAGCGGCAGTAAAGTATCCGCCCTGCTCCGAGACCAGTTCAAAGAGTCGGGAGTGTCTTTGTTTACTGTCGTCACCCTGCTCTTTGTCATGCATAGGTCAAATAATACTTGACCTTTTCATGACATCAAGGTCGTGTGACCAAATTAAGCCTCGCCGCGAAACCAACTTCTACACCGAACATTCATTTCAACACGCATCCGAGATTTGTTGACCCACAAAGAGTACGCCACAGGAAAGTGGAAGGAGAGGTACTCATGAATGAAAGCCAAAACCAATCGTAAGCTTTTTAGACGTGGAATACCTGACACCTACAAGGGACTGTGCGCTGTCCTGCCTCCTCGCCCGATTCACGATGAGGTTGCCTACAGGAACACGCTGGAGGCCATTGACGCGATGGCAGGCTTGCCCCTAAACCAAGATCAAGAGGACTATCTAGCCATCCTGAGCCAGCAGGTCTACGATTATGAACAACGCACCATTCCGCCAGCTGATAGACTGAGCGGCTTGGAGATGCTCACGACAGCCTGTCAAGAAACCGGTACCGACCAAAGGAGACTCGCCGCGGTTCTCGGAGTAAGCGAAAGCCTGGTGTCTCTCTCTAATCTTTAAAGGGGCCCGGCCGATTACTCAAGAGCACGCCAGGAAACTTGGCCAGCACTTTGGTATCCGACCAGAGCTATTCCTAGACCTCGACTAGATCGATGGTTTGATACGCGGAACCTGTTCAATAGCGGTTCGCAAGAGGCTGATCTGCCGGTGAGTGTAGCGCTCATTATCCCTCGCTGACATATGGCCGGTAAGCGCCTGGCGCAACTCCTGGCTGACGCCTGCGTTCGCCAGCGCGCTGTTGAAGGAATGGCGCAAGCTGTGAAAGGAGAGGCTTTCGATACATCGGCCCGCGCCCTTGCCATATCGGATGACCCGTCCCACGACTCCGGCCTTCTCCATAATCTTCCGGAACTGTCGCGAAAGGCCGCTGCTTCCGCCAACGGCCTTCCCGGCAAGCGAGGGAAAGATGAATCCATCCACATCGCTCGAAGGCCGGGACGACAGCCAATCCGCTAGATCGTCGTGGATCGGGATGATGATTCTTCGCTTGGTCCGCTTGCTCTTCTGCGCGTAGAGCGTGATGCAGCCGGCAGCCACATCGATGTTTGACCATCTTAGGTTCGTAATGTCGATAAGGCGCAAACCCGTGTAAAAGCCAGCAAGGATGACGCCCCTCCAGTCGTCGCGGGCCACTTCCAGTAGAGATCCTATCTGCTCCGTCGTGAATATGTCGCGCTCGCCCGGATCCTCGGTCAAAGATTCGACCGCAACTAACGGGTTCATGGGAATCAGTCCGAGTCTTCGCGCCTTGTTAAACGGAATTGTCAAGGTCTTGTGGAGCAACTGATTAACTGTCTGAGGCGACCGGCCGCCTTCGGCGAGCTTGTCACGAAAGGACCTGAAGTCCTGAATGCTGATTGCTGTAAGAGGCAGGTCCGCGCGCTTCCCAAGGTGCCCAAGAAAGTCTCGCGTCACCTGCGTGTACTTCAGCATGGTCTTGCCCGCGGTTGTCCCCTGTTTGCCTTTGATCCATTCCTCAAGCCATTCCCGGCAGGAATGGGTCTGCAGTCGGTCGCCGGTGGTCCGCTCAAGAATCTCGTTCAAGACTTCTCTTGCTTGCGCCTCGACCAGAACGCCGCGCCGTGCCATGCGCTCGACCTTTTCCCAGTCCTCGGCCGTCTTTCGCGCCTTTTTTGAATCGGTTTCTTTGGTCGATCGATTCTTATATTCACCATCGGCCGAAAGAAACCGAGCGATCCAATACTTGGATTTTGGGTGCTTCCAGATGCAGGCCATAGGTAAGACAAATAGTAAGACAATCCAACATTGTACAGCAATGTTTTACAATGTCTATTCCCCTATGGGAGACGGACTTACGCGAGGGCCAGATCTATTCGCGGGTTCGATTCCCGCCCCCGCCTTTACTGCTGATATTCAGGCGCTTACGCATCAAAGACCTCTGTAGACAGCCCGATCCATAACGAATTCCATAACACGCATTTCTCATCTCAAAGCGCTGATCAATCTGGAATGCAGCCTGGGTTGTACACCGTTACGGAGCAGCGTTCTCACGTCCTCCATTGACCTCAGCTTTCACGGCAGGTCTCTTTCGCCGACCCCTCCGTGGGCAAAATACTTCCTCCGTCGCCTGGCGGTGGTGCGAAGCAAGGCCCTCGTAATAATCAGAGCAGTGTCCCGACTTTTCGATCGTTAATTCGACCAACACCTCGGACATCGCTTAAATGCTTACTTGCACCCGGTCGGTCCGTACCGCTCGTTGCCGGTGCTCCACACGAAATCGACCTGGATCTCTGGTACGAGGCCGACTGGAGCCGCGCATTGGGCGGAACGATACACTCGCAGCCTAAGCTGAAGTTTTTGCTTGAGTCCGATGCGCTCATCAAACAACGGCATTGGATAGATACCCAACTTGAACTGCTTTCCGTGGCTGTTTCGACTCTCGCTACTAAATGCGGATTGACCTGACTCTGTCTCAATACTCGGAGGCGAGGGTAGCGGCCGACTGCGCTGCACGTTTCTTTGTGCCTGATCGAGTAGTTTCGGATTCCGAAGTTGCGCGGGATATCGACCACGCCGTCTCGGCTGGCGAGGCTCGCAAGGAGTGAAGCAATGAGTACCCAGTTGCACAACTACACCGAAGTCCGGGCTTAGCTTGAAAAGGAGCATCTAAATTGGATGCGGGGGTTGACACCGCGACACATCAATGCGCCAGCCGACTACTGGCCACAAAAGGTATTGGCGGTCTCATCAGTCAACGCCGCGATGCAGAATTACGTGCGCGTCCATGAAGATCGGAGCAGGCCAAATCCACCGCCACGGCCGGGCGGCGATCCTGCTGCGCTACGATGTCCCGACCTACTATGTTTCCCGAGAACTTCTCGCCGCCGGGCTCCGGACCGAGCCTCCGGATGACATGGTCAAGGCGATCCCGTTTTCCTTTGACGCCTTGGTCTTCATGCTGCCGAAGGCTACCGTGCGTCACGCGGCCGACGGTGATTGTCCTTTCCTGGTGCTTGCTCGAACCACCAAGGGAGGGGCCTTATCGCTCCCGACCCGCGAGCTGGATTTCAGCGTCACGAATGACGGCTGCGCCTCTCCCAAAGCGTCCCGAAAAGTGATGTATCCGCTCAGACGGCCTTCGGCTGCCTCTAAACTGCCGGTGCAGCCATGATCTTGGTCGAGTCCGTTGAATACTGCACCGCGAAGCATTCGCAATGCCTTTACCCTCTGGCCGCCCTGCCCTGAAATCGACTCTGTAGATTCCATCGCGCATCTTGGCAAACTACAGCGAGGCATCAGGAGCGAAGGCGGATGACCGACTAATTCGTCCCTTGAAAAATCTCAGAAAGACCGAGAAGAATTTCGAAAATCGGGAGGTGGTTATGAAGCACCGTAGGGTATCTTGGCTGCCGAAATTGACGCCTTGGAACGGTGCCCGTGCCGGTGGCCGCTGTCTATTCCATTGTATTAGGCGAATCTGTTTGGCCGTACCGTAGAGCCTTTCTCAGGTAGCCTTGGTGAGCCTTCAAGTACATTATAAATGTTTTCGGCCAGTTCCTCTTGTTGCCCGGAGCGGATCTGGGTCTTCGCGCAACCACGGAGGGTTGACGCTCAAAGCGCCACTCTCTTGCGTCCGATTGCATACCAAATCGCCCGGGCGATGACTTTCGCGTTAATCGTGGCTGATAAGGGGTGCCTGGAGGGTCCTTTATTACGAGGCCAGGCGTCGGTAGCGAAGAAGGGTAACCCGAAGTACTTCTCGCGGATGGGTCGAGGTTAGCAGGCTTTGAGCCTACATCGACCGCGTCTTGCTGCATGTGTTGACCATTAAATTCAGCGGCGTCCAGCTTACGTGCTTCGCTCTTTTTCGGGGGGCCACCTGAAATAGCCAGCATCGCACTCGTCAAGCCAATTAAAAACAGGCCGCCCATGGCCGCCATGCACGCAAGTCGACCCAGGGGAACTTGTGGTTTGCATTCTATGATATCATTCTTCCCGGGCGGCTTTCCTCGTTTCAACTTAGGCGGCCAGCGTACAACGGCTTTCATGGATTTTTACGGCTCTACCCAAATGCTTCTCCGGCCGGTCATTATGGGACCGCACGAACGAAAAAAAAAGCGCTAAGTGAACCCCTACCTCTAAATCAGGTTTTTTGTCCGCAGCCATCGAACAGACATTTGCGGCCGGCGTTGGGTGAGAAGCAAGAAACGGTCATCAGTGGCCCGCGTACCACAAAGGAATGGCGTCAGCGGCTGGTTGAGAAAGCGGCACAACCCCGCTCTGCTGGTCGGCTACTATGATCCGGCCGGACTTCTCTTCGCCGGTAGAGTCGGCTCCGGTTTCTCTGAAAAAGCTCTGGAGAGGCTGTACGATGGCATGCAAAAAGATCAAACGCGAGACTTGCATCTTTGTTAATCTGCCGGAGAAAAGGCGCGGCAGATAGGGGCAGCGCATAACGCCTGCAATCATGAAACGTTGCCATTGGGTCGAGCCGGTCCTGATCGCCCAAGTAAAGGTCACCGACTGGACTTCTGACGACCGGCTTCGTCAGCCGGTTTTTCTAGGATTGCGACAAACAGGCAAAGGACGTGATTCGTGAATAGTGAGGTGCCTCAAATGAACTTCGAACGAAGCGATACCCTCAAGTCTATCCTTGATAGCCTGAGGGTCGACGACCAGACACTTTTTTCTTTGGTTCTGCCCTTGCCGAGCGAACTCTCTTAGGCGCCAAAACCTATTGATGCAGGCAGGTGCGTGGACCAGAACGCGACGGAGCACGTCCCTGCTGACCCCGACACCCGACACCCCATTCCAGTCCTTTTTGGTTGCGGCTCCGCGGCGCCTGGAGATATTCGGGCTCGTCCGCAATGAGCTGCTTTTCGCTTCGGCCTTTATGTGACTTTTGCAGCCTAAGCGCAGCTATTGCCGCAATCCTACTGCTATGTAATTGCCGGCGCCAAACCGCGACGCCCAGCCCTACCCCCTCCAATACAGCAACCGAAACACTGTCGCCTCCGGCAACTTTGACCCCGACTACTACGCCAACTCCTTTGCCCTTGCCGTCACAGCCGGTAAAACCAAATCCGTCTCCAATTCTTTCGCCTTCTCCCATTCCTGAGGCTCGTCCGACCCCTTCCACCGACCCGTTCGAAGCGAACCTGCAGCGGCTGCTGCAGGCCTCTGAAAACGGCTTTCGTGATTTGCGAGGAAAGCTCAAGAAGACCGAGAAGGGTCTCGACCCGACATCTCTCTTCCGTATCAGAAAGGTTTATGAAGGGACCTTTCTGTTTGCTGGATCGAGTTCTGCGGAACTCGAAGAGATCTACTTTCATGCGGGACAACAACCTGCTTACAATTATCGCGTCTCGTTTCAGCCCCTGTCCGCACAGGAATCGATCGAACGCTACGATCTCTTCCGATTTAACCTGAATCGCGCGCTAAAAGAATCTGAACACACATTCGGAGATCGTTACGACTCCTGGGCTAGCCACGACGCCTTGCAGACCGCCGTTTTACTCGATGATCCAGACAACTCTGGATCGCTTGAAATCCAGGTGCATGTCGCATTCTCAGCGCCTCAGTGGTGAACGCGCTGTGCTGGTTTGGAGTTAAGCTTAATCTTAATGCTTCTTTAGAAGCACCAGCAGATCCACGCGGGCTTTCGATTAGGTGCTCTGCCACCATTGTAATGACGGCAAAGGGAAACAGCGACGGTATCGATTTCCGTTCTTGGCACGCCGAAGCGAACGAACAGACGCGGATACCACCTAAGAGAATTTAGGACATGCGTACCCCCTCTCGTGCCAGTCTAGATGTAATGCTGGTCAGCATCCGCGAACACCAGAGCAAGCCCAATGAGATTGCTTCTGCAGGCTTTTAAGAGAAATTGTACTAAATCTTGTCAGCACCCGGTCATTTGGTGGTGTGCTCGGGTACTTTTCGGGGTCTTGTGATGGTGCGTGGTTTTCGCTTTGGGCTTAGTGTTTCAATGATCGATCCAGCTGCCGCTCCTCCTCATTTATGGACCAAGTAAAGTATTCTCGGCGCCGGTTTCTCCGGCGTAGTGTCACGCTGGCCGCCGCCAGCATGCCATGGAACCCCCTCCGATCCGGTGCGCAAGCATCCGAGGAAAATAATCCTAAGACGGCTGACGAAGCGCTAAGAGAGCTAGTCGAAGGTAATGAACGATATGTTACCGGCGAGCACACTCACCATGAATACGGCCCAGAGCGCCCCGCTCTCGCCCTTAGCCAACATCCGTTCGCGGCGATTCTGGGCTGCGCAGATTCTCGCGTTTCGCCTGCGCTCGCATTTGATCAGACTCGCGGCAGGTTATTCGTGGTTCGGCTGGCAGGGAACTTCGCGGATGACAACGGAATCGCGAGTCTGGAGTATGCAGCGAGCGTGTTGGGTACTTCGCTCATCATGGTACTCGGACACACCGAGTGTGGAGCCATCAAAGCAGCCATCGATGTTGTCACTAACGGGGAATCGTTACCCGGCCATCTAACGGGATTGGTCAGCTATCTGAAGGCCCCGGTCGAAAAAGTGAGATCCCAAAGCGGGTCGATCCTCGACAACGCGATCCGAGAGAATGTTGCTCTGAATGTGCAGAAGATTCAAACCTCGGAACCGGTCCTGTCCGCTTTAGTTAAGGAAAACCACCTCAAAGTCGTTGGCGGCATCTACGATCTTGCCACCGGAAAAATAACCGTCTTGAGCTAACACCTGCATCATCTCTGCTGGCCCTCTATTTGCTGTTATGCTTCTGGCTTCTTGGAATACTCACAATTGCACTGTTGTGACGATCCCCGCTTGGAGACTTAACGGCCGCTCGCGCGTTTTGCAGTTCGGCTGCAACAGCCGGCTACCGCTGTGTCACTTTCGTTCCCGACGGGCGCCTGGTGAAGAAGATCTTCACGAGCTCTCCCTTGCCGAGCACCGCATTCAGTTCGACGAGCGAGCAGCAAACCAGAAACAGAACGAAGATCCAGATTTGTATGGCGGCAAAGCGATGCCAGGTGAAGTGTGTCGCAAAGTACGCAGGAATCCCGCCATGGGTTCCGCTGGCAAAAAGATATTCGACGAGCTTTTCCTAGAAAGCGCACCAGGAAAACGACCGCCCAAAATACAATTGCCTTGAACAGGACAGTTTGAATCATCGGGGCCCTGTCGAACGGGGCAGGAATGGGATCGCATTTGCCACCAGCACCGATTTTCCCACATCAGCGCCGTCATCGTCGCGACCAGGAAGCTCGCGAAGCTGCGGAGGTAATCCGCCAGAATGAGATCGGTGGTCAGCGGCTCTGATCTACCAACTCAGCGGTCTTGGAATCCGACCCCGAACCCCAGCGAGCAGAGCTCACAGCCCTAGAAACAACCCTGGATCCACGGCGAATCGTCGTCCAAGTTTCTTGGCTTGCTCGATAGTGATGGATCGGTCGCCTCTCAAAATAAATCCTCCAGCAGCCTGATTGCCAAGGATACGCCCTAAGTCGCGACCACTGAGATCATGCTCTTCCATAAGAAGACGCAGCACAGCGAGTGGTGTGGATTTTTCTGGCTGCCTGTTGTGCGTGCGGTCGTATTGGTCCATGAGAATGGCGATCGTCTCCAGGTAGGCCTCTTGCTCTTCGTTTAGCTCGTGGCCGGCCATAGCGTTCATGATCGTGCTGGCATTTTCGAATTCAATGCGGTCATGAATCGCCCGAGGTACTAAAACGGCCATTAGTCCGCTATAAGTGCGAGGTATACCACGCGGAAATGGGTTCGCCTTGTTCGCAGTCTTCATAGTTCGTTCTTCCAAGCTCCTCTCTCGTATTCGTTATGCTTCATGAACCGCAGGGCGAACACTATTCCGGTCTTAAAGTGAACCGCGCAAATAAGGCGGTATTCATTCCCAAGTATATTGAACACGTACACATTCGGTTTTCCACTCTTCACCTTTACTGGATCAGCTTTTGGGAACTGCTTGAGCATGCCGGGAGGGTGACTCCATTTCGCCTTTTTCACGATGTCCAGCCATGCCAGCAATCTCCCTTTCGCCCTCGGATGTTCATCGCACCATCTTCTTATCGTTGAGGGAGCGATAATCCGCATTGACTACGGTATGTAGTCAATCACGAGCATCGGGTCAATATGTTTAATGGCAAGTGCGACGCCTATCGAGGGCTTGAACAGCCGGCTGCCACATCGATGTTCGACCATTTAGGTTCGTAATGTCGATGAGGCGTAGACCCGTGTAAAAGCCAGCAAAGATAACGGCTCTCCATTCATCGCGGGCCACTTCCAACAGAGATGCAATCTGTTCCGTCGTGAATATGTCGCGCTCGCCCCATCCGAGCTTTCGATCGGGGCCGGAACCGTCTCCGATTCAGAAATTTTGACGTCCTCCTGAAGGACTGTCATGCGCGCAACGAATTTGCTACCATGTGAGTTTTCTTGATTCACTTACTTTAAGGTTGTCACTAAAGGCATTGCGGGTCACGACGCCGCGGTGGTCCGCTTTCCATACTTGTGCCAGGCGTTCCCGGGCAAGCTGGAGATCCAAAAATAATCCAGGATATGGATAGTCCATCGTTCGCTTTTCTCTTTCAGGCGAGCTTACTCCCTCACCGCGATGGCTGCTCTCGGGATCGTGCGGCGCCTGTCGTGTTCTTGCGGAAAAGCGCGTTCTTCCATCCCGCGCTTCTCGGGGAGCCGCGCGGCGACACGGGCGACGCTCTTGTTTGACCTCGCTCCTCGTCTTCAAAAACGTTATTCCGGTTGCCTCGCTTCATGGAATAGCGCATCGTCCAATCCGAGCCGCATTCTTTTGGAAAAACTTATAACATGGATGTGCCTGCACGGTTCGCAGATCCGCCTCCTGTGAGGAGCGCCAGAAACACGCTATGTGTTCCGGAAATATCACGCGAAAGAATCATCGACCTGGTCACTGACATGAACAGGATCGGCTTTGGCGTCTTGTCTGACTATTTGGAACTGCCTGATCTGGACGAGCTTCGGCATTTCGTCGAAGACGCGGTGGCGACCGCCGGCGGGGAATACGTCGTGTTCACTGGGGAAGAGTCGGTTACGAGAACTCTGTTAGCGAAGCTGCCTGCCTCACCTAACTTCGTGAACCTGCTGCGCCAGGTCTACGAAGAAGGCTCCGGCCGCCCGGCGCCGAACCAATCGGTTTACCAGGTCCTGCGCTGTTTGAAAGGCAAATCCGGCTTGAAGCATGCGTTTCACTTTCATTACGACTCCTATGTCGTGACCGCGCTTCTGCCGGTGATCATTCCGCCGGACGGGGGCGCAGGTCACCTCATCATGGCACCTAATGTGCGCTCGGTCAGATCGTCGTATCTCTTCAACCTCCTCGACAAGATCATTCTGGATAACCCGGCAACTCAGTTTTTGCTCCGCCGGGCGGTCAAGTCGGCGCTCCTTAAATTCAAGCAGGTTCCGTTGGTAGCCGGTAATCTCTACCTTTTTTGGGGATATCGGACCGTGCATGCCAACGAGGCATGCGATCCAGACAAAACCCGGGCAACGGCATTGTTTCACTTTGCCGATCCCCACGCCGACAGTCGTCTGCGCAGGTTTACCGGTCGCGCCAGGAGTCGCTCTCGAGTTTTGACCAATGCTCAATAGCGGATAGCCCGGAACGCTGCGGCTGGAATCCTGGTGTGGGATCCCTTTAGCGGACTGGCTCGAGTGGCTTGTCCGCGACGGTCGGCGAGCTGCTTACCTCCGGGATCAGATCGCTTGCGGGCACCGGCTCAACGTCGTGGAGCCGGCCATAATCGACCGTGTACCTCCCATCCGCCCCTTCGGTGTAGATTTCCACAAAGCGTTTGTTCCAAAGAATTTCCTGCCAGCCGTAGTCGGCCTGGCTCTGCACAGGAGCCTGTATGACGGTGTCAACGCAAACGATCGAAGCCAACAGGCGCGCATCGGAGCGTTCCAGATCTTCCGGGCTCATCCCGAACAACGGACTGCTTTCGTCAATCGGATGCCGCAAGGTGAGCGCAACCGGAAACATGATCAGATGATCGAAACTCAGCTTCAAAGGATAGAATTTCCGGAACATCTCGCCTTCCCGAATCACCTCGTCCCTGAGCAGCATGATTCGGAAATCCGCTTCGGCCATCGCCTGATGACGCAGATTGGCCACGCGCAGCATCAGAGTCGGCACCCCATCGAACATGGCGATCACCGCGGATTTACTGAAGAGGATCCGCGCGGTCGGCCGGGAAAAGCGGACAAAAATGAGGCCAGTGATCACTGCCAGACCAAACATGCCAATGATAATTTCCAGGGTCGCGATGCAATGGCCATACAGGGTAACCGGGTACATATGTCCGTACCCGACTGTCGCGAGGGTTTCCACACTGAAGAAAAATGCTTCGAGGAAAGAGCCGGGCGGGAGCTCGGCGATTGCGTTCCCGCCGAGCAGGTAAAGACAGGCAAAAACGAGGTTTAGCAGGAGGTAGACAATGAAGACCACTCCGGAAAACGCCGGCCAGGATAACGTCAAGATGAGGTGGTAAAGGTCTCGAAAGTCGTACCGGCTGGTATTGATCTTGACAAACTCCAAGCTGCCCGACCGCACCGCGACGGACCTTGTTCTTTTTCGGGGAAGCATTGCCATGTGCGTTCCGGAACATTTCACGAGCCACGCGGAAGGTCCAGTACCCGCAGCAGGGAATCGCGGCGCACCGCACTTCGGGGAGCTTGTTGAACCGGCCGGATGGGCGTCTCGGTCTTCGACTCTTTTGGGAATAACAAGCTACTCGGTTTCGACGAACTTAAGGTGCGGGAATGGCGTCAAGGAATCGTACGCCTCTTTCCGGGCGACTGGTGAAGAACGTTTTTCCCGGGGTTAAAACCCGCGGGCTGAGTCCTGATGTCCCTTCGGGACAAGAAACCAGAGTCCGACGCGCCCGACCGGTATCCAGGAAGCGATTGGACGCAAAGCGCGTTCCAAGACGGATTTTGCGCACCGCCGATCGGCATGCCATATCTGAGGGTGAATCCCGTATGAATCTTCCTCCCATCACCGAGCAGATCGATTTTCAACGACGCCGTGCCCTCGTGACCGGTGCCGGCAAAGGCATTGGGCGAGAAATTGCCACCATGCTGGCCGGATACAATGCCCAGGTAGTTGCCGTCAGTCGGACTCGCTCAGATCTGGATAGTTTACAGGACCAGATCAAATGCGAGACCATCGTGGCCGATCTCGAGGACCCGGCGCAGATCCGGCAGACAGCAGAGCAGGCCGGCGAGATCGACCTGCTCGTTAACAACGCGGGAATCGCGATTCTGCAGTCGTTCCTGGACACAACCGAGGAAAACTTCAATCGCACGTTCGCCGTGAATCTGCGCTCGATTTTGATCCTCTCTCAGGTCATCGCCCGCGGCATGATCGCGCGCAAAGTGGCCGGCTCAATCGTTAACGTCTCGAGCATGGCGGCTTTTCATGCGCTCAGAGATCATGCCACCTATTGCGCTTCCAAAGCAGGTCTTGACCAGCTGACCAAGGTCATGGCGGTCGAGCTTGGGGAGTACGGTATCAGGGTCAACTCGGTCAATCCCACGGTGGTTCTGACCGAAATGGGCAAACGCGCCTGGAGCGATCCCGCTAAGGGAGGTCCCATGCTTGCGCGCATCCCTTTGCGGCGATTCGCGGAATGCTCGGATGTGGCTTCAGTCGTCTGTTTTCTGCTGAGCGGCAGCGCGTCCATGTTGAACGCACTCGCTTTGCGGATCGACGGCGGATTTTTGGTTACCTGAGGCTTCCGCCGTCCATGATCACACTGAAACGCATCGTCGAGGCGCTCCTGTTCAGCGCTCCCGGACCCCTGACCGCGCACCAGATCGAACAAGCACTCTCGGCGGCGGCGGAATACGCTGAGGATCCTGCAGCGATCGCGGTAAACGACGAAACTATCGGACAAACTTTGCGGGACTTGGCCGAGCATTACGAAACCGGCGGACACGCTTTTCAGTTGATTGAGGGTGCCGGAGGTTGGCAGCTTACCTCGCGAGCGGAGTACGCTCTCTGGATTCGGCAGCTCTACCCGGAACTCCGTCCCAACCGGCTCAGCCCGCCTGCCTTGGAGACTCTTGCGATCATCGCTTATCGGCAACCGATCACGAAAGCCGACATCGAGGCGATTCGCGGAGTTAACGTCGAGGGGGTGCTTCAGAAACTTTTAGATGCTGGGTTGAGCAAAATCGCTGGACGCGCTGAGATCCCCGGTCGCCCGCTTCTTTACGAGACTACTCACCATTTTCTGGAACACTTTGGTTTGAAATCCTTAGACGACTTGCCCAACGCTCGTGAACTCCGCCAGATCTCGGATCTCATGGCAAGAACAGTCAGAGCCGCCGATTCGAAGACGGCGAAGGTAGAGCAAGCAGTGATGGAGCTGACCCGATCGCAACCGGAAACCACAACAACTGTTGACCCAGCCAGTTTGTCGGGACATTCATCGAAAGAAGAAAGTGGAACGAGCAAAAATGTCCCTGACGGAAATCCGCAAGCAGATTGACGAGGTTGATAGCCACGTGCTCCGGCTTTTAAATCAGCGCGCCGACCTGGTTCACGAAGTTGGGCTGCTGAAAAAAGAGTCCGGCCTCTCTATTTTTGCCCCGGAGCGGGAGGAGGCCCTTTTTCAAAGCTTGCTCAGGCGCAGCAAAGGGCGCCTGCCGCCGCTGGCCATTCGCGCGATTTTCCGGGAGATTATCTCGGCCTCCTACGCCCTGGAAAAGGGCCTGACGATCTCTTATCTGGGACCGGAAGCGACCTGGTCTCATCAAGCGGCGCGCGCGAAGTTCGGCGGGTCGGTCGGGTATGCGCCGCAAGCAAATATCGGCGACGTGTTCGACCAGGTAACACGGCACCTCGCGGATTACGGAGTTGTCCCGATCGAGAATTCGGTCGAAGGCGCCGTTAATCATACGCTGGACGTGTTTACGGATTCGGAGCTGAAGATCTGCGCGCAGATCTTGCTTCGCATCGAAAACCACCTCATCTCCAAGAGTCCGCGGGAGAAGATCCGGCGAATCTATTCGCATCCGCAGGTGCTGGGCCAGTGTCGGAAGTGGCTGCAGAAAAATGCGCGCGATGTCGAACAGATCGAAGTCTCGAGCACGACGCGCGCGGCCGAGATTGCCGCTCGAGAGGCTGACTCGGCAGCCTTGGCCGGAGAGATGGCGGCGGAAGTCTACGGACTGAAGGTTCTGGAGCGCTCCGTGCAGGATAGCCCGAACAACACGACCCGGTTTCTCGTCATTTCGCACACAACCTGCCCGCCAACAGGCAACGATAAGACCTCCCTGATGTTCTGCGTTCACGACAGGGTGGGTGCCCTTTACGCGGCGCTCGAACCCTTCAGCGATCTCAAGCTCAGCATGAGCAAGATTGAGAGCCGGCCTTCAAAACGAAAGAATTGGGAGTATTTTTTCTTTGTCGACATCGAAGGCCATTGTGACGATCAGCTGGTTCGCGAAGCGATCCATGAACTCGAACAGCATTGTACGTTTGTGAAGGTACTGGGCAGTTATCCGAGCGGAGATCGAGTTCAGGGCGAAGTCTAGGAGTCAGGAGTGAGGAGTCAGGAGTTCAGGAGTTCCAGAGCCTGTCTTCGGGCTCAGCAGTGCGGCTGGAGAGCGCGCTAAGCAACCTGGAGCGTGGCACTTGCCCTGTGCGGTAGGGCAAAAGACTCATTGGGCCAAGGCTCTAGCCTCACTTCCAAAGCATGGCTCCATTGCGCGCGCCATAAATTCCCCAAATTCCGATACGTCCCTCGCCGTCCGGACTCGCGTTACTTCCCTACGTAGATCGCTTCCAGCGGCCACTCGGGCTTGAGATAACCCTCAGTCATGTTGATCAGCGGCAGGTAGTTGCGCAGCACGCGGACGGGAGACAACAGTCGCACCGTTGAGATTGCCTCGATGGAATCGTTCCCATGGTTCTGGAAGAGCGTCGGAACAATCTCCTCGTGAATCCGGCGCACAATGTCTAGATCACTATCGCCATCGACAAAAATAAGAAGCGCCACCTTGCCGTCGATCTCAGCGAGGTGACTCTCGTAGATGCTTTCGGTGAAAACCGGTTGCTGATTCGATTCCTGTCGCATCTCCTCCAGCAGCTGCTTGTAAGTGACACCCACGCGAAACTTGATAATGTACAAGGCCCGGGTCGTGAATTGGCGCGCTCCATCGGCAGAGAGATCGACGCTGGCGAAATACGAAAGTAGCCCTTCCTGTTCTAAACGGAGCCGTTTGCGGCTGACGGTTCGGACGTTGATCCCCGTTTGCTCGCCTACCGCGTTATCAGACTGCCGGGGGTCTCGAATTAATTGCCGTGCGATCGCCTTTTCTTGCTCATCTAAAACTCTCATGGCATGGTAAGCGGGCTGCTGGGAAACTTCTCTCCATTTCCCGTGAGCCGCATGTTTGGTGTCGACCGACATTAGGCAAATTGTTCTTTAGCGGCGACCGAAATCTTGAGTTAAAAGAAGGTTTTTGTCTTGCTTTTGCTGTTTTAGACGATATTCTCAGCGGGTTTTTTCTCCATGAACGACGCAATCATCGAAACGCTGCAATCATGCCCGGCGTCCCTCTACGAGCCAGAGGAGGAACATGATTCCTGTGGGGTTGGTTTTATCGCCTCCATTGACGGCCAGCGCTCCAATCGCGTTTTACGTCTAGGTCTCACTTCGGTGTGTCAGATGGCCCATCGCGGAGCCATGGATGCCGATGCCAAGACTGGGGACGGGTCCGGTGTATTAACCCAGATCCCTTATCGTTTGTTTCGCCCGGAAGTTTCCCGGATGGGACACACGCTCTATAACGATAATGATCTGGGTGTTGGCTTTGTCTTTCTGCCGCACGATAACGCGTATGCCCAAGCTCGAGCCAAAGCGATCGTCGAAGAGGTCCTCGCATATCGCGGCCTTTTCCTGTTCGGCTGGCGCGAAGTACCGCTGAACATCCTGGTCCTAGGCGATAAAGCCCAGCTGACAATGCCGCGCATCGAGCAAGTGTTGATCGGCCGACCAGCCGGCATGACCGACGACGAATATGAGCGGCGTCTTTTCCTGGCTCGCAACGAAATCGAGAAACGCGCTCAGCTGGACAATCTGCGGAACTTCTACATTGCCTCCTTTTCGCATCGAGTAGTCATCTACAAAGGACTGCTGACGGCCGTCTCTCTCGATAAATTCTACCGCGATCTCCATAACCCCGATTACGAGACCGCCATTTGCCTCTTTCACGAGCGCTACAGCACAAACACGTTTCCTACCTGGCCGCTCAGTCAGCCTTTTCGGGTTCTGGCGCACAACGGCGAAATCAATACCATCCGCGGCAATCGAAACTGGATGCGCGCTCGCGAATCGGAGTTGATGGCGGATTTTTGGGGGACGGACATCGATTTATTAAAACCGATTATCCAGCCGGGCGGCTCGGATTCGGCGAGCCTGGACAACGCGCTGGAAGTGCTCACACTGTCCGGTCGCAATCTGTTGCACGCCATGACGATGCTGGTTCCTCCAGCCTGGCGGACCGACGAAACCATGACGCCCGAGATGAAGGGCTTTTACGACTACCATCGCTGCTTTAACGAACCGTGGGACGGGCCGGCCGGTCTCGTCTTCAGCAATGGAATCATCGCGGGAGCCTGCTTGGACCGGAACGGGTTGCGACCCGCTCGGTACAAACTTACCGAAGACGGCATTTTTGCGCTGGCTTCAGAAGTCGGCTGCACCGATCTCGACGATTCAAAAGTGATTGAGAAAGGTCGACTGGCGCCTGGCGAAATGATCGCGGTTGATACGCAGCAAGGCAAACTGCTGCGCGACCGCGAGATCAAAGAACAATTGGCCGCTCATCGGCCGTACCGGGAATGGGTCGAGACGCACCTGTTACGGCTGCAAAAGCTAGCCGGCCCGAAACCGCCGGCGCAGAATGGTGATTTGGATATTCTCGAACTGACGCAGCGACAGATCGCTTTTGGCTACAGCTCCGAGGAGCTTGATTTTGTGCTGAAGCCAATGCTCAAGGATGCTCAGGAAGCGCTTGGCTCCATGGGGGATGACACCCCGCTCGCCGTCCTCTCCCGCCAGCCCCGGCTGCTCTACACCTATTTCAAACAATTGTTTGCGCAGGTCACCAACCCGCCGATCGATCCGTTGCGGGAAAAGATGGTCATGTCGCTGGCCACAATCATGGGCTGGCGCCGTAACCTCCTGGGCGAAACACCGGAACATGCGAAGCTGATCCACTCCGAGTCGCCCGTCTTGCTCATGCATGAGCTGGGGGCGCTCCGAAGCATCCCCGACCCGGCTCATCGCGCGGTGACTTTACCGATCCTCTGGAATGTTGTGGATGGAGAAGGTGGATTGGAACCGGCCGTCAACCGGCTTTGCGCGGAGGCGGAGAAGGCAGTCGATGAAGGCGCGCGGCTGTTGATCCTCTCTGATCAGGGCGTCGATCACGAAAGGGCAGCCATCCCGATGCTTCTGGCGGTCGGAGCGGTTCACCATGCCCTCAGCCGGGCCGGAAAGAGAATGCGCTGCAGTATCGTGGCGGAAACGGGTGAGGCCCGCGATGTCCATCAGACCGCTTGTTTAATCAGCTACGGCGCCAGTGCGGTCTGCCCCTACCTTGCTTATGAGACTGCACGCGAGATGCTCGACAAAGGCACTCTTGGCGAGAACGCTTCTCTCAGCCAGGCGATCCTGAAGTACAAAGCGGCCCTGGAAAAGGGTCTTCTCAAGATCATGTCGAAAATGGGCATCTCGGTCATCGGAAGCTACCGCGGTGCGCAGATCTTTGAAGCGATTGGTATCAGTTCTAACTTGGTTGAGAAATGTTTTGCTGGCACTTCGTCAAAGATCGAGGGTGTCGACTTCGCGGAAATCGCGTTGGAAACCCTTACGCGCCATCGACAAGGTTTTTCGCGGCCGGTCCCGGAAGAAAACACCAAACTCGAGCTGGGGGATCCCGGATACTACCGCTTCAGACGTCAAGGGGAACAGCACGCGATTGTCCCGGCGGTCATCAAGAATTTTCATACCTTCGTCAAGTCGAACAAACCGGAGGATTACAAGGCCTACGCGGACGCGGTGCGCGCCATTCGCCCGAACACTCTGCGCGACCTTCTGCAGATCGTTCCAGCTGGGCGGCCGCCGTTGCCGCTGGAGGAAGTCGAACCGATTGAGGAAATTCGGCGTCGGTTTACGACCGCCGGTATGTCCCTTGGCGCGCTGAGTCCCGAAGCTCATGAATGCCTCGCGATTGCGATGAATCAGATTGGCGGTAAATCGAACTCCGGCGAAGGCGGCGAGGATCCGGAACGTTTCCATCGTCGTCCAAACGGCGATTGGCCGAATAGCGCAATCAAACAAGTCGCTGCCGGGCGCTTTGGTGTGACGGCCGCCTACCTGGCGACCGCCAAAGAGATCGAGATTAAGATGGCTCAGGGCGCCAAGCCGGGCGAGGGAGGTCAGTTACCCGGACATAAGGTCACTGGGCTGATTGCCCGGTTACGCAAGAGCACTCCGGGCGTGGCCCTCATCTCCCCTCCGCCCCATCACGACATCTATTCGATCGAGGACCTGGCTCAGCTGATCTTCGACCTGAAACAGGTGAATCCACGCGCGAAAATTTGTGTCAAACTCGTGGCCGAAGCCGGGGTTGGCACGATTGCAGCCGGGGTGGCCAAGGCGCACGCTGATATCATCCTGATCAGCGGCCATGAGGGCGGCACCGGAGCGTCGCCGCTCAGCTCCATCAAGAATGCGGGAAGCGCTTGGGAACTGGGTGTCGCCGAAGCCCACCAGGTGCTTATGCTCAATGGTCTGCGCAACCGGGTGATTCTGCGCACGGACGGCGGGATGCGGACCGGCGAGGATATCGTGATGGCGGCACTGCTTGGGGCTGAAGAATTTAATTTCGGAACAACCGCGCTGATCGCTTCGGGCTGTGTGTACGTGCGGCAGTGCCATCTCAACACCTGCCCAGTCGGCATCGCCACCCAGGACGAAAGGCTTCGCGCCAAGTTCAAGGGCAAACCGGAGTTTGTGGTCAATTACTTTAACGGCGTGGCACAAGATGTTCGCGAGATGATGGCCTCCCTCGGCGCAGCGACTTTCAACGAATTGGTCGGTCGCGTCGAACATCTGCGCCAGCGGCCAATCGAAGGACACCCAAAGGCGAACCGTCTCAATCTGAGCCGCTTAATTGTGAATGTTGCGCGGGACGACGATTCGCAGCCGCGCCATAACACGTGGGACCGCAATGATCCGCCCGGCGGACAGAGGTTGGACGACTCCATCTTGCAGGACGCGCGTGAGGCGGTGAACGACCAACTGCCGATTGCACTGGCCTATCGAGTGAAGAACACTAACCGGGCCGTAGCGACGAAGCTTTCCGGTGAAATCGCTTACCTTTGGGGAGAGCAGGGACTTCCGCCCGCGACCATCGAACTCGCGCTGCGGGGGAGCGCCGGCCAAAGCCTCGGCGCGTTTCTGAGCCCGGGTGTGAAGGTTATTTTAACCGGCGAAGCCAACGATTACGTCGGCAAAGGGATGGGCGGAGGCGAAATCATCGTCCGGCCTCCCGCCGCTCGAAAGTACGTTGCCCACGAGAATTCCATCATCGGTAACACCTGCCTTTATGGCGCGACCGGCGGCGAATTCTTCGCTTCTGGGCGCGCGGGTGAACGCTTTGCCGTTCGTAACTGCGGCGCTACGGCGGTCATCGAAGGGATCGGCGATCACGGTTGTGAGTACATGACCGGTGGCGTTGTGCTGGTGCTTGGCCAGACGGGCAAAAACTTCGGCGCCGGTATGACGGGGGGAATCGCTTATGTCCTGGACGCGCACGATCGTTTACCGATCAACCTGAATCGGGAGCTTGTGCAGGCTGTTCCGTTGGAAGATCCCGGCGACATTACCATGGTAAAAAAGCTGATCTACAAACATCTTGAACGAACCGACAGCGAACTGGCTCAATCAATCCTCGCCGATTGGAATATTTACCAGGAGAAATTCCGGAAGATCACTCCGATCCCGTTGACGCCCAAGCCTCCGGCCGTCACTGAGCCGGCGACAGCCCCGGCGGCCAAGGAGTAAAATATGGTGGAAACCGCTACGCAACTCGCCCTGTTTCTGGCGAACAAGCCAGGAACGCTGGCTGCTGTTTGCGACGCTCTGGCGGCCGAACAGATTAACATCTACGGACTAACCATCTCGGATACGGTCGACCATGCAGTCGTTCGCATGGTAGTCAGCGATCCATCAAAAGCTCTCGGCATTTTCGAGTCTCATGGCACGTTGGTCATTGAGAACGAGGTGCTCATGGTCGAGCACGACAATAAGCCAGGTACATTGTCAGCCGTCGCGAAAAAGCTGGCCGAACACGGTATAAACATCGAGTACGCCTACCTTGCCAGCGGACCGCATATGGAACTCGGCACTTTGATCTTTCGTCCGAACGATCTCAAGAAGGCGCTCCAAGTGCTGGCGTGAGCGGGATCGTTCAGGCAAGCGCCGATCGTGTTATTTTCCCGGGCGCGACCCATCTCTGGCTGTGTCGCGCGGCTAGTTCGGCCAAAGCGCGCCATAGAGTGCGTGTGACTTGTCGCCGCTTTGAGACCGCGCGGAGCGGCGGCCGCCGACAAAGCGGGTCTTTCCCCAGGGAAACCACGCTTCGGAGTTCCGTCTTTGGCTTAAGTCGCGCTCCGCGCAATCCTAAAGCGGCGACAAGTCGCACGCACTCCAAGGCGCCCTTCTTCTAACTGGAGGCGCAGCAAAGCGACGGATTTTCCAAGCCGCCTTGAACTTCGATGCTCGACCACTGAACGTCTGAGCATGAGCCTGGCAATCCTCGAACCGCGCAGAGCCGTCGAGGGTCTGATTGGGCGTTGCGCACTCGGGGTCATGTTCAAGGCACCTCGACCTGGCCAGTCCAAAACACGGTTGTGTCCCCCCCTTCGACCGGAACAAGCTGCTGAGTTGAGCCAATGTTTTTTCCGGGATACAACCGCAAATATCGCGCTGGCTTGCCGAAAGACCGACCGGGCTGTCGGGGTTGCGATCTACACGCCCGCCGGGTCGGAAAATGAATTTGCCGGAGCGGTCCCGCCTGATTTTTTCCTGATTCCTCAACGAGGCTCCGATTTTGGCCAACGCCTGCTCAATGCTCTGACTGACTTACTTTCGGTGGGTTTTTCCAGCGTGGCGTTAATCGACTCCGATAGCCCTTCGCTGCCCACGGATTACTACGAGGAGTTAATCGACCAGCTCGCGGGCGCGCCGGCTGACCGGCTCGTGCTCGGTCCGACCGAAGACGGCGGTTATTATCTGATCGGAGTGACGCGGATTTACCCTGCGTTATTTACCGATATCGACTGGAGCACAGAGCGTGTGTTTCGTCAGACCCTTCGCAAGGCCTCTGAGCTCCGCTTGCGTGTCGTTACCTTGGGTGAGTGGTACGACGTTGATAACGCCGCGTCGCTCGAACGCTTGATGCGGGAACTGACATCCCGGTCTGTCACCCAAGAGAGATCTCGCTATCCCGCCCCGATTACCCTCAAATTTTTGGAGCGGTGGCGTTCCCTGGAAAATGCCGCCGGCAAGTTCGCCTGATGAGGCCAGCATGGATTACGCTACGCCAGTCTCCGGTGCGATGGTAGAAAGCGAACCACCGTTCCGTGTTCTCGGTTGGCCGACCCTGGCCTGGTTTGCCTTCGCCTGCCTTTGCTTTGAACTGGCTGCTATCAGCGCCTACCGGGCCGATAACATCTTCCTGCTCACTACTTTTCTTTTATTGAGCGGCATTCCGTTTGCTCTGGCCGTGTACCATTGTTTTCGGGCGACAAGCTTCGGCAACGGTTGCCTGACTGTTATTCTCATTTTTGCGGTCGTTGCGCGAATGCTGCTGGTATTCCTGGATCCGCCGCGGCTCTCTACCGATCTCTATCGATATCTCTGGGACGGGCGAGTACAAAAAGCCGGGTTTAACCCGTATGCTTATATACCAGCTGACCAACATTTGGCGTTTCTCCGCGACGCGCAGATCTATCCGAAGATCAACCGCAAAGACTACGCTCCAACGATCTATCCGCCGTTCGCCGAACTCTGGTTTTTTGCGATTGCTTGCGTAAGCAACTCGGCCTGGTGGTTCAAAGCCGCGATGGTCATGGTCGATCTGACCACGGTTGCCGCCCTGGTGCGGCTCCTCGCTCTCCTGCGTCTGCCTCGAGAACACGTCTTGGTCTATGCCTGGCATCCGCTTCCGATCTGGGAATTTGCCAGCGCTGGTCACATCGATGCAATGATGATTCTGTTTGTGGTCCTCGCTTTCCTGGCCAGGACGGAAAATAAGGCCGCCGCGAGCGGCCTGGCCCTCGGTTGCGCCGTCGCAACCAAGTTTATTCCGCTGCTGCTTTTTCCGGTGCTCTGCCGAAAACGCGATTGGAAGATGCCTGTTTCCGCCGGTCTAACTGTTGCATTTCTCTATCTTACCTACTTTGCCGGGGCCGGTCCGAAGGTACTTGGCTTTTTGCCAAGCTATACACGCGAGGAGCGGATGCAGACCGGTGAGCGCTATTACTTCTTAAATCTTCTCAATCACCTTCTGCACTGGAGCGGTGTTCCTTTCCAAATGCCGCCGTCGATTTTCGTTGTGCTCGCACTCCTGGGATTGGGCGCACTTGCTTTCCGAGCCTTCCTGAAAGTAAATCAGTCATCGGTCATCGGGCGCCGACCATCGGACATCAACACAACAATGTTCAGGCAGGCTTTCCTCTTGGTGCTCACGTTTACGGTTCTGTTGTCCTTTGATTACCCGTGGTACAACGCCTGGCTCGTGCCTTTCCTGTTATTTGTGCCGTCCGCCGCCGGCTTATTCATTACGTTGGCATCCTTCGTCCTCTACCGGGCGATTCACGAGTATACTCGACAAAACTATTTTATGTTGCATTCGCAGGTCTGGCTGCCCTTTCTCGTATTGCTCGGACTGGGCGTCTGGCGACTTAGCAATGATGAGCGGGCTGAGCGGCTTCAGCGGCTCGAACGACTAAAGGCGGACGAGTGACATAATTGCGTGAAACGTGAAATCCGAAACGCAAAACGTAAAGCGCGAAGCGCGAAACGGCTTTGACTCTACTCGCCGCGGCCGGCGTGCCTTGGTCACGGGAGGCGCGGGATTGATCGGCTCGCATATCACTGATCTGTTACTCGCCCAGGGCTGGACGGTCCGCGTCTTCGACAATCTCGAACCGCAAACCCATCCCCACGGCTCGCCTCCCTGGCTGGATCGCGAGCAGGCCGCGAGCGAGTTCCGGCAGGGCGATATCCGCAATCGCACAGCAGTGGAAGGCGCTCTGCAAGACGTTGATGTGGTTTTTCACGAGGCCGCTTACGGGGGCTATATGCCGGAGATCGCCAAGTATGTTGCTGTGAATAGCTTGGGCACAGCCCAACTATTGGAGATCATTCGCGAGAAAAATCTTTCCGTACGAAAAGTGATCGTAGCCTCTTCGCAGGTCGTTTACCCGGAGGGCGCCGGGCTATGTGCGAGTCACGGGCTCGTGTTTCCGTCAGTCAGACCGCTGGCTCAGCTGAGGCAAGGCGATTTCTCCGTACATTGTCCCTTCTGCGGCGCGGACACTACCCCTGCCCCGACACCCGAGAACGCGCCGCTCAGCGGCGAAACAGTTTATGCGATTACGAAAGTCGACCAGGAAAAATTGGTCCTGAGCTGGGGCCGCCAGACGGGCGTCCCGGCGGTCGCTCTGCGCTACTCCTGCACCTATGGTCCCCGGCAATCGATCTCCAATCCTTACACCGGTGTGATCGCTATTTTCTGCACGCGGCTGCTGAACAACTTGCCTCCGGTAATCTACGAAGACGGCGAGCAAACCCGCGATTTCAGCTTTGTCGAAGACATTGCCCGGGCCAATCTCCTGGCCGCGACAAGCTCTCGACTGGACGGACTCGCCGTGAATGTCGGCAGCGGCCGGGCGGTCAGCATCCGTCGCCTGGCTCGGTTGATCAGCGAGGCGCTCGGATTCCCGTTGGAGCCGGTGTTGAATGGCGAGTTTCGACCCGGCGAAATGCGCCACTTAATTTCTGACACAACGCGCATTCGCGCAGCTGGTTATCAACCCGAGGTTACGCTGGAGCAAGGGCTCGAGCGTTATCTCTCCTGGATTCGCGCCCAGGGCAGTATTCGAGAATACTTCGCGGAAGCTGAGCAAATCCTTCGCGCGAAAGGGATATTGCAGAAGGTGGATGTCAGTGCCGGTGCGGGCGGGGCTGGGGGGATTGAGGGGGCTGGAAAGCCTTGATGATGCCGTCACACATTTGTGCGGTCCTCTCACCAACCAACAGCAGCTCGGAACAGCGCTCGTTTAAGATTGACCACTAGCGGTCGCCTACAATAACCCACGGCAGCACTGGCACTAACATGGTCTTCCTCATCATCCCAGCACGCAACGAGGCTGAAACGATCGGCGAGGTCGTTCGCTCCATACCGCGCGCGATCATCGATAAGATCATTGTGGTGGATAATGGCAGCACCGATGGAACGGCCGACGTGGCGAGTCAGGCGGGGGCCCAGGTGGTAACCGAACCGGTTGCGGGCTATGGGCGGGCCTGCAGGGCCGGAGCAAACGCCGCGCGGGAAGCCGGCGCCGACGTCCTGGTATTTATCGACGGCGATGGAAGCGATTGCCCGGAATTCATGCCTCAGGTCGTGAACCCGGTGGTGTCGGGCGAATACGACTTTGTGCTCGGCTCAAGAATTCGCGGCCATCGTGAACGCGGGAGCATGAACAGTTCACAACTGCTGGCGGCGCACGCGGCCGGGTGGCTGCTGCATCGCGCCTACGGAGTCCGTTTCACCGACATGTCCCCTTTCCGCACCATCCGGGCAACGCTTCTCCAGGAGCTCGGAATGCGCGAAGAAACGTACGGCTGGAATCTGGAGATGCAGATGCTCGCGGCCCAGCGCGGAGCAAGGATTCTCGAAGTGTCTGTCGATCATCGGAACAGGCGGGGCGGCAAATCAAAAGTATCCGGCTCATTCACCGGCACCATCCGGGCAGCAGTCCGCATCATGCAGACCTTTCTGCGCGTCAGCCGCCAGAGAACGGGTGTATGATATAGGTACATCGCGCGGCAGTTCGGGCAGGACTCCAAAACGCTTCGTAAATCAGTAATCTTCGAAGCGGGCGAAAAGACAGCAACTGCCTTTGCAACATGTCCCCGGCTGCGAGCTGCGAGGGCAAAATCTCTGTCGCTCGCAAAATCTGTAAAGATGGGTGAGAAACGCCGACTTACGGAATAAGATAACGCTTGGGCGACTCGACAAGATCATGAAGGCAACGTCTTTGCCAGTCCGGAAAACTGTTGGCCTGATCTTCATCGGTCTGTTGTCCGGCTTGGGCGGCGGATTGCTAATGTTGCTCGTGGCGCTTCTGCTCCGTTGGCTGCTCGGGTTCCCAACCGCAACCGAAATGATTTTCGACCGAGCTTTTCCGCTTGTGTCGATCGACGTATTTATCAAATCCATCGTTTTAGCTGGTGGTTATACGCCGCTCAAAATATCCGGGGCGGCCGGTGCCCTGGCGGGTCAACTGATCGTCGCGATGATTGCCGGAGCTCTCTACGCACTACTGCGCAATCGCGGATCGCAAATCGCAAATCGCACAAAGAAAGTATGGCGGGACGAGTTGCGGATCGTCCTGCCACTTCTGCTGCTTGTCTGGTTGACCTTCGTGATCTTTCTTTGGCCAACGTTATTGACCCAGTACCGCGGCCTGCCTCCTTCTGTTGCAACCTGGCTTGGCGCTCTCGGTTTGCTCATTGACTTCGGCGCTTGCGCTTTTGGTATTGTCTTTTTCTATCGCCTGCTCAGCGCTCCCCCCGCTGAAGTTTTACCAGGGCCCGGCGCGCGCCCACGTACTTCCCGCCGCTCTTTCCTGGCACTCGGCCTGATGGCGGTAATCGGCGTCGCTTTTGCGACCGTCCTCCGACGGCTCTATCAGCTCGGAACATTTTTTTACGATGGACACACCTACGACGGTCCAGACATCGCCCAAGTCACGCCGACCGATAAATTCTATTCGGTGACCAAAAACATCGTTGATCCGGACGTGGTGCGCGACCTCTGGCGGTTGGAGGTCGGAGGGTTGGTGGAACACCCGAAGACGTTCACCTTCGCGGAGATCGCAGCCATGCCGGCGGTCGAACAGGAAACCACGCTGATGTGTATCAGCAATCCAATTGGTGGCGGGTTAATGAGCAATGCTATCTGGAAAGGGGTTCCTCTTCCGGATTTATTAGCGCAGGCAAAACCAGGGCCAGGAATCGAGGCTCTCCTTTTTCACGCAGCTGATGGTTATTATGAAACGATTCCATACGCCAAAGCGTCCGAGAAAACGACGCTACTCGCCTACGACATGAACGGTCAACCGCTGCCGCGGATCCA
Organism: uncultured Verrucomicrobiae bacterium; assembly: GCA_963731325.1. Lineage (GTDB taxonomy): Bacteria > Verrucomicrobiota > Verrucomicrobiia > Chthoniobacterales > JAFAMB01 > CAVSUL01. The sequence goes on along the minus strand of CAVSUL010000001.1, from coordinate 642,992 downwards.
TGGCTTTCCCCTGCGAATGGTTGTTCCGGGGCTTTATGGCGAGAAGAATCCCAAATGGCTGACCAAGATCGAGTTGCTCGCAGCAAGCGATCCCAGGCTGGTTCGCACACATGGCTGCGGCTTCTACAAAGAGCAAGGTTGGGGACCAAACTTTACCATCCCAATTTTTTCCCGGATCGATGCTCCGATGGCACGAAATGGCCGTTTCCAAGCCCCTTTCCATGTGGGCCAGCCGGTGGAGCTCCGCGGCATTGCTTTTGGAGGCGATCGTGGGATCAGCAAAGTCGAATTGAGTTACGACAAGGAGAAGACGTGGCAAGAGGCCAACATCATTCATCCGGGAACGAAAATATCGTGGAGCTTGTGGACTCTTCCTTTCACTCCGGAAAAACCGGGCGAAGTGGTTTTCGCGGTCCGGGCCTATGATGGAAACGGCCAGAGACAAACCTCCGAAGAACGCGGCACAATCCCCCAAGGCGCAACCGGGATGCAGCGTTTAGCCGCCCAGGTGGTGGCCTGATTTTCGAATCGCTTGTCGTTCGGCATTAGAGATCCGGCAAGAAGCGTTGCCAACTCCCCGCGCGTACGGAGTGCGTGCGACTTGTCGCCGCTTTCTGACCGCGCGGAGCGCGGCCGCCACCAAGGCGGATCTTTTCGCCAGCGAATTCTGCCTGTCGTGGTTCCATACTGGGTTGGGGCCGCGCTCCGCGCTATCTTAATTAAAGCGGCGACAAGTCGCACGCACTCCACAACACCCAAAGTGCCCGCCGCCACGTCCCTGTCAGCCTCCCATTGACATAGCTACGTTTTAGCCCAACATAGCCATGTGAACGTTAAAACCGCCGATCTAAAAAATAATCTCAGCAGGTATTTGCGCCAGATCCGGCAAACCGGTGAAACAATCGTCGTGTGCGATCGGGATCGGCCGGTTGCGACATTATCCCCACTTCCAAGCGAAGTTGAAGGTGATTGGCCCCGGGAACGCCAGAAGATAATCGACCGCTTTGCCAGACTGGGTCTGAGCGTGCGCCTTCCATTAAAACGTTCCGCAAAACCTCAGCTGCGCCCTCCGGTAAGGGTCAAGATCAAGTCGGACCCCACGAACACTGTGGTTCAGATGCGCCGCGAGAAGGACTATTGAAATGTTCGCGTTCTGGGACACGAGCGCGGTCGTCCCGCTCGTTCTTCAAGAAAGAGGCTCTCGTTCTGCGCAAGAGTGTTTCTCGCGAAGCGACGGCGATTACGCCTGGAGTTGGATGCGGGTGGAAGCCGAAGCGGCGCTTCTGCGGCGGTGCGCGCCAGTGCGAGCGTGGGAGTCGCTAGATGAACTCTTGGGTGGTTTCCGCTGGGTCGAGTTGCCCGCAGGTGAGTTGCCCGAATTGCGAAAGTTCAATGTGCGGCTAGCTCTGCGAGCGTCGGATGCCGGACATCTCTACTGTTTCGTGCAGTCGCTTACCGTCCAATCCGATTTGGTTCTGGTGAGCTTCAATGATGAGTTGTTAGCGGCTGCGCGAAAAAAAAGGCTGCGAGTGTGGCCGACAAGTTAAATCGCATTGCGGCACTCCTTCGACACTGTGCCGGCAGAACCAGACACGTTTGTGGCTGGCTGCGGAATCAATGCTATTTGATTAGCCAGGGTGATAATCGCCAAGAAGATTCCCAAAAGCCGAATACATCAATGGCGGAATATCATCGCGGTCTGTCTCGGACCGTTCTTATCGCTCTGCTCTGCTCGCGCTGAGCACACGACCATTGAAATACTGCACTATTTTGGAGTGGAGGATCAACAAAAGGCACTAAGCGAGATCGTGACGGCCTTCGAGCAGAGCAATCCTGACATCAAAATCCAGTTAACCTATGTTCCGTTTGGAGAGCTACTCAGCCGGACACTGCAAACGGCTGCCGTGCATCGCCCTGCGGCTATCGCGGCGCTCGATAATCCGGACGTGCTTCGCGCCGCGAAAGCGGGTGTTTTGGAAGACATCTCGCCACGCCTATCTCAGATCCCGGCATGGAAGGAAACGTATGGTGGACCGAAGAGCGCAATCAGCGCAGGAGGCCACGTCTATGGCATTCCCATTGGGAGCAATACCGTGGCCCTGTATTACAACAAGAAAATGTTTGCTGAGGCTGGGATTCAAGGGCCGCCGAAGACCTGGGATGATCTGCTGCGGATAGCGAAACAGCTGAGCAAGCCTCCGGTGTACGGAATCGCTTTTCCAGCCATAAACACCGAGGATTGCACCGGAACTTGGGAGGCCTTCCTCTGGACCAATGGTGGAAGTTTGCTGGATCTCGGTTCTGAGAACGCTCGGCAGGCCTTGAAACTTTGGGCTGATCTGGTACAGGATGGATCTGCCTCGCCTGACGTGGTGACCTGGAGCGGCGGCGACGTGGCCAACCAGTTTATCGGCGGCACAGCTGCCATGATGGTCAGCGGCCCATGGATGTTGCTGGCTGTAAAACGAAGTGGCGTAGACTACGGCATCGTGCCAATTCCAATACGTACAGTTGGGCAAAAACCGGTCGTGGCGCTGGGCGGGGAAGTCTGGTGCGTCATGAAAACTAACCGGAATACCGAGGACGCGGCCTTGAGATTCATCGCCTTTACTCAAAATCCGGAACGCCTGCTCAAATTATGTATGACGTGCGATTACATCTCTTCGGTAGCGCCGGTGGCGCAGAATCAGGGCCGGCTGCAACCCGATCTGCAGCCATTCGTCGTGGAAATGGAAACCGCTCGAGCTAGATCGTCCGAGGGCGGGGCAGAATATCCGCTGGTTTCACAGATCACACGTACTGCAATTCAAAAAGTGCTGGCAGGACAAGGTAGTATCGATGGGTCGCTTCGCGAAGCGGCGACCGAGATCGCGAAGCTCGACATAAAGAAATAGGAGGCGGCCTGCTCGTCCAGATCGAGACGTGATCCAATACTAAGGAGGTCAAGCAGGAGCTTGCCCTGAGGCTGCCCCCTACCGACCTTGGGATGTTGTGAGACGATCTCTTTATCTGAGCCGTCGGCGAACAATTGTTCGAGCCGGGCGTTGGGGTTGCTATCGCTAACCCCCGGCACAGCACTGGAGGCACCCTGAGACGATCTTCAACTCGCCCGATTGGCCTAAGACGAGTGCTCTTCTGAGACCCTCTTCAACTGTTCCAGGCATCGTGCATGTTCGGAATGAATTATTTCGGGACAGGCTCCCCGGGCGTATCGGGCTGCCAAACCTGTCGCGACTTCTTCGAAAATTACGCGGCACTTTCGAGCGCCGATTGGCGTGAGGAGCCACGTGTGGTACGTAAGGCTGAGAGGCCCATGAATCGTGTGAGGCCCAAGACTGGACCAACCGATGCGGCTCTCCGGAACGTATTCAACCACTTGGCTGTCCACTGGCCCGGACGAATATTCACCAAACACTTTACTGTCCAGTGGCAGGTCAAGACCACTCCACGTGAACCTGGTATTTTTCTCCAGGATCGCCGAACCGTCCTTGATCTTGACCTTGCCGGCATTTGGATACCATTGCGGCCACCGCCTGGCTTCGACGAGGCGATTCCATACCGTGGCGACGGGCGCATTGATCTCAATCTCGTTATGGCCAAACATCTCTGAGTATTTGATCGACAAAGCGGTGGGCCAGTGAATGTCCGGTGATCGCCCGTCGCGGTCTCTGCTTACGACGTCGGGCGGGACCGTGTTTGCGGGGGCGGCGCCAGTGACAACGATACCCGGTAACTCCGTAACCGGTTGCGCCGCAGGAGCAACGACCGCGGCGAATAAAAGAACAGCGGCAAGCAATCGCTTTGCGGCCGTTCCGCTTGCTATCAAATACCTTTGGAGGGCAAACATCTTGCGTTCGAATATCCGCGATTTCTCTGCGTTCTATCCTTCTTCGCTTTCGAGCGGAAATGACGATTTGTCGATTCGCGAACTGCAACGTGTGACGAATGAACAGAAACTTGAGACGGATCGACCGAAGCGAGTTTGGCCGACCAGCTGATTTTGCTGCTTGGGCGATTAGATGCCTCACTACTCAGCGCTTAGGGCGCCCGGCTGCGAAAACCGCGCGGTGTGCAGCCATTCTGCGCTCGAAAAATACGAGCAAAGTGTTCACCCGTTTGAAATCCGCAGGCGTGCGCTACTTCTCCAACGGAGAGATCGGAGCTCCGTAAAAGATGTTTAGCGGCCGCAATCCTTTTTTTAAGCAGCATCCGATGAATGGTTGATCCGGTCTCGGCCAAAAAAAGAGTGGCAAGTCTACCGCGGGAAACGCCCACTTCGCGCGCCAGAACTTCCAAAGTCCAAGGTTCGCGAAAACGGCTCGATAACAAGTGCAACGTGCGGGCGACGGCTGGGTGCGTCGGCAATCCGGCCAAGGTTTCATGAGATGAGCCGAGCGAGCGAATTACCTGCAAAACTAACGTATCCAGTGCCAGTCTCAGTCCTAGCGCCTGGTAATCCTGCCGGGTGGTCGCCTCGCGGAATACCTCGCCAAAATAAGCTTCTAATCGGGCCACTCCGTCGACCGTTTTAAATCCGTCCAGCACCGTTTCCGTTAGTTTTGGCAGCCGGTTCCGCATGAGCATGACGTCTACTCCGACGAACATGTAGCGATTGAGGTCTGCAGACCGGAACATCCAATGATTGATGTTTGGGGAGATGCAGTAAAGTGATCCGCTGCCTAGCTTAAACGCTTTCTGTCCCATGGCTGCCCACTCAGTTTCACCTTCGATCTGCAGATAGAATTCCCAGTGCCGGTGCAAATGCGGATTCAGTGTCCACCCGGAGTGAACCCAGCCTTGACCAAAATCGATGAGTTCCGGCACCAGGTGTTTGGCTTCGATGGCCCAAAAACCAGCCTTCAGTTCATTCGGACGTAGAAATTGCATAACTATTTCGAATCAAAAACTTCGTCACTCCAGCTCGGCGCGATCTCTTCGATCGCTCGTCACTCAGGAAAAAAAAGCAACCGTTTATTAAGCGTTCCCAAGGAGGAACCAACTCGAAGCCGAGAAATCGCTCGCCTCCCACGGGAATCCGCGCATCAGTTGCTCGTTCAAAAGGAACCCGTGCGCGCACTCCTGACCGCAGACTTCCGCTTTAATCGGCAGTGGCTCAAGTGGTTGATAGCCCGCGCCGACGCCTATGATCTGATTGTCTTCGCTGGCGACGTCTTGGACACGCAAAGCCGGATCGGTTTGTCCAAACAAATCATCCGTGCGAGCGCCCTTCTTCGCACCTTGGCAAGCAAGCGACCTACGGTGATCTGTTCCGGGAACCACGATGCGGTGGACCTGCCAGCACATACCGGAGCTGGCGTTCGACCTGCCTGGCTCGACCTCTTAGCCGACGCTTCCGGAATAGCATCGGACGGCCAAAGTTTTGTTTTCGCCAACCAGCTGACCGTCACCGTCCTTGGTTATTTGAGCGATCTCCCGCTAAAACGGGCTCAGCTTCAGACGGGGAAGCAGCTCCGGGAATCCTTGAAGGGACCGTGGTTAGTCGTTCACCACCATCCGCCGGCGTTCACTACGACCGCTGGTCCGGAAGAATGCGCTGCCGGACGACTGGTGGAAGAATTCAGTCCGACGGTGTGGTGTTCAGCCCGCTATTTTCGGCAACCGTATCGAAAGCAATTTTGTCGCCAGCAGAAAATTGGGAATACCACCGTCATCAATGTCGCCCAAGTGAGATGGAACGGTGCCAGAATCACTGGACCAATCCCAAATCACGCAACCTGGAACCTGGAAACCAATCAGCTTTCCTGGCCTGAGATCACCCCCGAAGCTGTTCCGCTACCGACAGCCCGGTGATGCTTGCGGACCGCCCTGGCGATCAGTACCGTTCGCTAAACATATTTTTGTCGGTGAGGCGGCATATGTCATCCCAGGAAAACCTAGCCGGTGGCAACATGAATCAGGTCTATCGGAAAGGCGAAAAGGTCTACCGAACGCTCCGACCGACTAGCCAAACCATCCAACTTCTGCTTCGGCATCTGGCACAACAGGGTGTCGTCCGCGTGCCACGAGCCGGCGGAATCAGCCAAGGCTACGAAATCGTCTCTTTCATCGCCGGGAAGACTTTCAGTTACCCCTGGGCGGAGCGAGTTTTTCGGTGTTCAACGCTCGCCGGGTTAGCGAGGCTGTTGCGGCAGGTGCACGATGCCAGCGCCACATTCCAAGCACCTGCCGGCGCCGTCTGGAGTGATTGCTTACCCGGCCGCCCGGAGGTGATCTGCCACAATGATCTCGGCCCTTACAACATCATCTTTGGTCCAGCAAACCAACTCGGCTTGATTGATTTTGACCGCGCTGCTCCCGGGCCCAGAAGCTGGGATTTAGCTTACGCCATCTATCGGTTCGCTCCGTTCTGCGGTCTAGGAAATCTAGCAAGGCTTGTCCACCTTCCCCTTCTGGCCGAACGCGCCCGTATGTTTTGTTCCATTTATGGTTGGCCCAATCCAGGCAACTTGATTCAACAGATGGAACTCCGTTTGGCTCACGAGATCAACTGGCTGAGAGGACGGCAGCAGCAAGACCTCGCAGCTCGGCGGCGTTTATTGGCCGCTGGACACGATCTCGCTTACGCTGCCGACCTGGCATTCCTTCTTCGCCATCGTTCCGCGCTCGAAGACTTGATCTCCAATGAGAAGTTCTGAGATGCCGTATCGCGCCACGTTCCGGCCTACTCTCCACGCCAAACCTGGCGATACAGCTCAACGATTTCATCCATCGTTGGCACTCTCGGATTGTTTGCTGGAGATCCAGAAGCGATTGCTTGCCCTGCCATCGTTGACAGACTGGCGTCCCAGTCAGCCACGGTAATGCCCAATTTCTGCGGAATCGGTACTTCCAATTGCCGATTCAAATCACACAACGCTTCGACGAGCGCTGCCGCCGCTGATTCGTCGGATGCGCCTGCCCCCACGATTCCCAGGATCCGGGCGCATTCAGCGTAACGTTCGGGCGCGCCCTTGATTGAAAACCGGGTAACCGCAGGTAGCAACATCGCATTGGAGAGCCCGTGAGGTACATGGAAGCGCGCCCCGATCGGACGGCTCATTCCATGCACGAGGGCAACGCTCGAATTCGAAAAGGCGATGCCCGCCTGGGTGGCCGCCAACATCATCGCAGCCCGCGCGCCGCGATTCTGCGGTTCGAAGAAAACCACCGGCAGATTGGCCCAGATCGCTTGCATGGCACTGACCGCGAACGCATCGGCGAAAGGATTTGCCCGGCGACTCACAAAGGCCTCAATCGCGTGCGTCAAGGAATCAACGCCGGTATCGGCGGTCAAGCGCGCCGGTTTGGTGAGCGTCAGTTCGTAGTCGCAGATGGCTGCCATTGGCAGGTAGGCTAGCCCGATACAGAGCATTTTTTCTCCGGTCGGATCGTCGGTTATGATGGTAAACCGCGTGGCTTCGGAGCCCGTTCCGGCCGTCGTCGGTACAGCCACCACTGGCAACCCTGGGGTGTCCTGCTGATGTGGAGCTTTGTAGTCGTGCATCTCGCCGCCTTGGACCGCCAGCATCGCCACCGCTTTAGCCGTGTCGAGAGAACTGCCCCCTCCGAATCCAACAACGGAATCAGGCTGGCGCTCGCGAAGAAAGCGCAGGGCCGCGCCGATTGATCCGGAAGTCGGGTCCGGCACGACTCCGTCGAAAACGGCTGGCAACGGCAGCTTCGTCTGTTGAAAAGACTCCAGAAATTCTCGCATGATCGGCTGCCTGGACAGATAGGGGTCGGTGACGATCATCGGTGTCCGCAGACCAAGCGCCGTTAGTACGGATCCGATTTCGCGGCGGGCGCCGCCGCCGACACGGAGTAAACGAGGAAGGGCGATCGAAGCGCTCATCCGCAGACATTACCAAGGCACAACCGGGCTTGCAGCCTCGAATCCGTGAGTGCGGACTCGTCAGCGTGGCGGGTCTTGTTCGCTCGGGAAGTGGCGCTTCGCAGTTCGGTCGTGCGCCGGGACCCCGCTCCGCGCGATCTTAAAGCGGCGACAAGTCGCGCGCACTCCAAAACCCTGACCGATCTATTTCGCGCCGACTTTTTCTTGCTTTACCGCTGTATCGACCCACTCCAGAAGCGCCATCGGCGCCGAGTCGCTGGCACGCGGTCCCAGCTTGACAATTCGAACATAACCGCCCTGGCGGCGCGCCACCCGCGGCGCAACGTCCGAAAACAATTTCCGAACAAGTTCTTTCTGACCCAGGAAAGCAAACGCCTGACGCCGGGCATGCAAATTGCCTTGCTTGCCAAGGGTCACCATTTTTTCCGCAAACGGCCGCACCGCTTTCGCCTTTGCCAAGGTTGTCTTGATCCGGTCGTGTTCGATCAAACTGCAGACCTGGTTTGCCAGCAATGAGTTCCGATGCTCGGCTTTACGTCCGAGCTTTAAGGTCTTTTTCTGGTGCCGCATAAAGTCAGGAGTCGGGAGTCAATGGGCCTTGTTTTTTTAAAATGATCAGATCGCAATGAGCCTGGATTCGTCGTTGTTGTTGCGATCGCCTCCGAGCGGCGTATCAACCAATCCAGTATCGAACTTCATTCCCAGGCTCAAACCAAGCTGTTGAAGCTTTTCCTTGATCTCGTTCAGCGATTTCTTTCCGAAGTTGCGATACTTCAGCATCTCCGCTTCGGTCTTCATCGCCAATTGGCCTACCGTAGTGATATTGGCGTTGTTCAAGCAATTGGCAGCCCGGACCGACAACTCAATCTCATTTACACTCATATTGAGCAGTTTCTTCAGCCGGGTATTCTCCTGGCTGATTTCCTCCGGCGTCTCATCAAACTCAACGAGCGAATCGTCGTAATTGACAAACACGTCGAGGTGATGGCGCAGGATCGATGAAGCCTGCAATAGCGCCTCGTCCGGTGTAATCCGCCCATCAGTCCAAACCTCGAGGATCAGCTTGTCGTAATCGGTTCGCTGACCGACCCGCGTGTTCTCGACGGCATACTTGACACGTAAAACCGGCGAGAAAATCGAGTCGATCGGAATGACACCGATCGGGGTATCCGGGCGTTTGTTCTCATCTCCGGACGAGAATCCGCGTCCGACTCGCACATCGAATTCGGCCTCGAATTTCTGCTTTTTGTCCAGTGTACAGATGAGCTGCTCCGGATTAAGCACTTCAACTCCGGTGACAGTCTGGATATCGGCGGCCGTCACGGAACCTTCCTTCGTCACATTGATCGTGACCGTGCGGAAATCATGGTCAACTGCCTTGAACTTGATCTTTTTCAGGTTCAAAACGATATCGGTAACGTCTTCGACCACACCGGGCAGCGAAGCGAACTCGTGCTGGGCTCCGGTGATCCTTGCGGAAGTGATCGCCGCGCCCTCCAAGGAAGAAAGCAATACGCGGCGAAGCGAATTCCCCACCGTGTGGCCGTACCCGGCTTCAAAGGGTTCAGCGATGAATCTGGCGTAGGTTTCAGTGGCCGTGGCCTCATCTTTCGAGAGGCTCTTTGGCATTTCGAATCGTCCTAGACGAACGGGCATAGTAGTTACATCCTCTTGCCGGGTTCCCCCTGGCGCGTGCGATCACAGCCAAACAAGCTGCGACCCAGGGACCAACGGCACGGTTCTTGTGTTCGGCTCGCGCGGGACGTGGAAAAAGCCACAGAAAAGGGGACTTGTCAACCATGAGCGGCATGAGCGGCATCCCTCGATCTTTGTGTCTTCGTGCCTTTGTGTGAGATTGAGCTTTTCCCCCTCCTCCTATGGCAAAGACGATCTGTGTTATTGGCGCCTTCGATACCAAAGGCAACGATCATGCATTCCTCCGCGAACAGATTCAGCAATTCGGTCACGACGTTCTTACCGTCAACATCGGCCTCCTCGGCTCGACCGACCGCCTGCCGGTAGATTTCGAAACCGATGCTGTTCTCCGGGCGATCAACGTCGACCTGGATGCTCTACGTGCCCGCCACGACAAGGCCGAAGCAATGAAAATGCTCGACCAGGCCGCTCCGCGCTTTATTGAGCAGCTCTACGCCCAGCGAAAGTTTGACGGCATCATCGGGATGGGCGGTTCGGGTGGCTCAGCCGTTATCGCGTCGGCGATGCGCGCCCTGCCCATCGGGATTCCCAAAGTGCTCGTCTCAACCGTTGCTTCCGGAGATGTTTCTTTTTATGTGCGAGGCAAAGATATCGTCATGTTCCCTGCGATTGTCGATGTGGCCGGGCTGAATCGGATTTCCCGGCTGGTTTATACCAGAGCCGCCGGCGCGATCTCCGGAATGGTCCTGAGCGAACCGCCCAGGGCCGAAACGGATCGGCCGGTCATTGTCGCGTCGATGTTCGGCAATACTACCGATTGCGTGGACACGTGCGTAAAAGCCCTCGATGACAAAGGATTCGAGGTGCTGGTGTTCCATGCAACCGGCACCGGCGGCCGTGCGATGGAAACCTTGGTCGCCGACGGTCTGGTCGAGGCCGTGCTCGACATCACGACGACCGAGTGGGCGGACGAGCTGTGCGGAGGCGTGTTCAGCGCCGGTCCGGAACGTCTGAGCGCCCCTGGCCAACGCGGTGTTCCACATCTCATTGTCCCAGGGTGCGTCGATATGGTCAATTTCGGGGCGCCTTCCACGGTTCCCGCGCAATTCCACGAAGCCGGCCGCTTGTTTTATGAATGGAACCCCTCAGTCACCTTGATGAGGACTAACGAAGCGGAAAACCGGCGGATCGGCGAAATCTTTGCCGAAAAAGCGAATGCCGCGAAGGGTCCGGTTGCTTTCCTGTTTCCGCTGCGCGGCGTGTCGATGTTGGATGGCGATGGGCAGCAGTTTTGCGACCGCGCTGCGGACCGGGCATTGTTTGACGCCATCCGGCAAAAGCTCAATCCCGCGATTCCCATCGTTGAGAGCGACCATAACATCAATGATCCGGAGTTCGCTGCGAGAGCAGTCGAATTGCTCGGCCAACTCATGGAACAGAAGAAGACCGGCCGCGCAGAATCGTAAGACGCGCGTCCTCTATAGCCAATTCGGACAGGAACGTCTTGGAGTGCGCGCGACTTGTCGCCGCGTTGAGATCGCGCGAAGCGCGGCTCGCCAGCGTGGCGGGTCTTATTTCGCCCGGCAAGTGGCGCTTCGCAGTTCGGTCGTGGGTCGCGGCCGCGCTCCGCGCGGATCCCAGAGCGGCGACAAGTCGCACGCACTCCAAAACGCACTGCTGTTCCGCCTTGCGCGGAATGCCGGAACGGGGCAGAACCTAAGTGCGAACCAGGTCTCTCAAAATGTCCAATTCACGCCAACAGATTCTGCGCAGGTTTCGAAAAATCATCGGGGAGGGTCGACCGATTATCGGCGGGGGAGCCGGTACCGGGATCTCAGCCAAGTTTGAAGAGGCCGGCGGTGTTGACCTGATCGTCATCTATAATAGCGGCCGCTACCGGATGGCAGGACGCGGTTCCCTCGCCGGATTGATGCCCTATGGAGATGCCAACGCGATCGTTCTTGAGATGGCGGACGAGGTTTTGACGATCGTAAAAAGCGTGCCGGTGCTGGCCGGAGTTTGCGGCACCGATCCCTTCCGGCAGATCCCATTGTTTTTGCGGCAGATCAAAGAAATTGGTTTCGCCGGAGTGCAGAACTTCCCGACGGTCGGTCTCTACGACGGGTTGTTCCGGAAAAACCTCGAGGAAACAGGCATGGGCTATGACCTGGAAGTAAACATGATTCGCGCGGCTCGGGAACTGGATCTTTTGACGACCCCCTATTGTTTCAATCCGGATGAAGCCATGGCGATGGCTCGCGCCGGCGCCGATATCGTGGTTGCGCACCTGGGACTCACCACGAAAGGCTCGATCGGCGCCTCTACGGCAGTCGGCTTGGAACAAGCGCCCGAGCGGGTCCAGGCGATTGCCGATGCCGCTCGTTCGGTGAGCCGCGATATCCTGGTGCTCTGTCACGGCGGTCCGATCTCCGAGCCGGAAGATGCTGAGTTCGTCTTGCACCACACCAAAGGCGTTCACGGTTTCTACGGCGCTTCGAGTATGGAACGTCTTCCAGTCGAAAAAGCGCTCGTGGAAACCATGCAGTCTTACAAAGCGATCAAGCTGAAGCACTGAACAAGCTGGTTCGGTTGGTGTTCTCGTTCTCCCGATAACGTCGAAGATTTAGAAGTAGTGAACGCCAATTAAACCCCGACACACGCCTCCGCAATCGCCGCTCCCATGTCCTGGGTTGTGGCCGTGCCGCCGAGGTCTCTCGTGCGCGGGCCTTTGAGCAGCGTTCGTTCGATACCGTCCACGATCGTCCGGGCCGCTTCCGCTTCGCCCAGATGTTCAAGCATCATCGCGCCCGACCAGATCTGGCCGATCGGATTGGCTAGCCCGCGCCCGGCGATATCCGGAGCCGATCCGTGCACCGGTTCAAACATCGAAGGATAGTTCCGTTCCGGATTCAGGTTCGCCGAAGGCGCGATCGCAATGGTTCCGGTGCACGCCGGTCCTAAATCCGAAAGGATATCGCCAAACAGGTTTGAACCGACTACCACGTCGAACCAGTCGGGATGCAGGACGAAATGCGCCGCTAAAATATCGATGTGAAATTGATCGGTCCGCACATCGGGATACTCGTCACTAATCGCCATGAAGCGCTCGTCCCAGAACGGCATCGTAATGGTTATGCCGTTCGATTTGGTCGCTGAGGTTACATGTTTGCGAGCCCGATCGCGGGCCAGCTCAAAAGCGTAACGCAAGATCCGGTCGACACCACGCCGGGTAAAAATCGACTCCTGAGCAACCACCTCATTGGGAGTGCCTTCGAAGATCTTTCCTCCGATCGAGGAGTACTCACCTTCGTTGTTTTCGCGAACAATGACAAAATCGATGTCGCCCGGATTGCGGTCTCGAAGAGGAGGAGCGATTCCCGGCATCAGACGTACCGGCCGGACGTTGGCGTACTGTTCAAACGTTCGTCGAATCGGTATGAGCAGGCCCCAGAGCGAAACGTGATCCGGTACGTCGGGAAAACCGACCGCACCGAGAAAAATCGCGTCAAAAGATCGAAGCTGATCGAGACCATTGTCCGGCATCATCCGACCTGTCTCCTGATAGTACTGGCAACTCCATGGGAAATGCTGCCAATCAAACTCGAAACCGAATCGTTTTGCGGCGGCATCGAGAACCCGGATGCCTTGAGGAACGACTTCCCTGCCGATACCGTCTCCGGGAATCGCCGCAATACGGTAAATCTTCATAAATAAAGCTGACCAGCTGCAGAGAGAACAGTCAACAGAAGCGCAGGAGAGTTTTATAGGACGCTTGGTGATTTGGTCCTCGGTTTGGTTCGCGTTCCGCGCGATCTTAAAGCGGCGACAAGGCCTGCCGCGCCGTAGCCCAGCGCAGCGAAGGCGAAGGTGGGTCGCACGCACTCCAAATGAACTTCTGTGCCTTCTCCGCTGACCGGATCTATCGCTACCTTTTAGCTCATCGCTGGGATCACACGCGCCCGCAAAAGGCCTGTCTGTGGATCGGATTAAATCCGTCCCTGGCTGACGAATACCAACTCGATCGAACGCTGCAGAGAATTCGCGGGTTCAGCGCTGCAGCCGGTTTCAACACGTTTTTCATGGCTAACCTCTTCGCCTTAGTCTCGCCTGACCGCAGGCTGTTACGCCAGCACCCCGATCCGATCGGGCCGGAGAACGATCGTTACCTGCTTTGCGCCGCAGCACGCGTTTCGACGATTTTCGCCGCCTGGGGTTCAGACGGAAAATTTCTGGGGCGGGATCGCAAAGTTCTACGGTTATTCCGAGGAAGGCAATTGAGTTGCTTGGGAATAACCAAAGACGGCTTACCAAGACATCCCCTCTACCTCGCGGCTACGGCAAAACCAGCTTTCTTTTTTTCGGCGGTGAGTGCGCGCGACTTGTCGCCGCTTTGAGACCGCGCGGAGCGCGGCAGGCAAGAACGGGATCCTTTTCGACAGCACACTCGGCACTTCCGTTTTTCGGTCCGGGCCGCGCTCCGCGCGATTAGAAAGCGGCGACAAGTCGCGCGCACTCCAAAATAAATTTCGCCCTGAGCGCACCCGGCCATGCAATTTTGCGAAGACGGTACTATTTTGGGAGAGGCCTCTCGCATGTCCGCACTTGAGTCAGCTTTAATTTTTGATGCGATCCGCACCCCGCGCGGACGAGGGAAAGCGTCCGGAAGTTTGCATAGTCAAACTCCTCTCGGGTTAACGACCTTGCTGCTAAGGGAATTGCGACGGCGATACGCTGGTATCGAGGACTCGGAACCGGAAGTCGTCCTCGGTTGTTGCGAACAGTACGACGATCAAGGCGGCAACCTTGCCCGGTCAGCTGCCCTCAACGCCGGGTACTCCATCGCTACTCCGGGGTTCATGGTTTCGCGTTTCTGCGGGTCCGCTCTTGATGCGGTAAATACCGGAGCTGCCAAGATCACGGCCGGACAGGAAGAACTCGTCATCGCCGGCGGAGTCGAGATGCTCTCGCTCTTCACGATCTTTGGTTCGGGTGGACCCTTGATGTCTGACGTGCGGTTCAAAGACCGGATCGTGTCGATCCCGCAAGGGTTATCTGCGGACCTGATTGCGACGCGACAGGGATACTCGCGGACCGATGTGGATTCTCTGGCCGCTTCTTCGCAGCAGCGCGCTTCGCTTGCCTGGCACAAAGGCTGGTTTGGTCGATCGATTGTTCCGGTACCCTTGTCTGAGCGCCAGACGGTGACTCGCGACGACCTTGTCCGCGAGAACGTCACGACACAGAGCCTGGCCAAACTCTCGCCTTCTTTCCAGAAGGCCGGCGAAGAGGGCTACTCCAAAATCATCCGGTACCGTTATCCAGACGTCGGCTCGATCAACTATGTGCACCATGCCGGCAATTCGTCCGGGATCGCGGACGGCGCTGCCGTCGTTCTGCTCGGTTCGAACGCCGCCGGGGAAAAACTAGGTTTGCGGCCGCGCGCACGTATCCTGGCTACAGCCTCAGCGGCGGACGACCCGTGCATCATGCTGACGGCTCCGGCCGAGGCAGCTCATCGAGCGTTGAAGCGTGCCGGCCTCCGGTTTTCCGATATCGACCTGTACGAAGTCAACGAGGCGTTTGCTTCGGTCGTCTTGTATTTCATGGAAAAGACCAAGGTGCAGTGGGAAAGGATCAACGTTACAGGTGGCGCGATCGCCATGGGACATCCCGTCGGAGCGACCGGCGCAATGCTGCTCGGAACGCTGATCGATGAGCTGGAGCGGCGCGACCTGCGGCTCGGACTGGTAACGATGTGCACGGGCCTGGGTATGGGAGTGTCGACCGTAGTCGAACGCCTAAACTAAGAGGCACTGAAAACTAGGCCAGCCGGAAATGCTCCCGCCAGATCAATCTCAAATAACCGTCCTCGACGTCCCGGCGGTTCTCACCGAGTCGTTTGTTGCGGCGCTGGAAAATCAAGGGACAGGCTCTACTCCGCTGCTGGTGCGCCTTCGCGAAGGACCGCCGCAGATTGAGAATTTTCTCAACGCAAAGGCCTATGCGGACCGCTTCCGGGCAGCCCTGCGGCGCCTGGAACAACGCGAGGCGCCGTTTCTCGCGATCGTCGAAGGAGACCTTTGCGGGTTTGCGTTTGAACTGGCTCTGTGCTGTCATGCTCGCTTTTTTTCCGATCCGGCAATACGGGCTTGGTTTCCCTTGATCCGCTACGGAAGTATTCCCGTTTTGGGAACCACGCAGCGGCTGCCTTGGCTCGTCGGACCTGACAAGACGGTCCAGGTACTCCTGTTTGAAGGAGGTCTCGTGGCGGCTGACATCGGCGAAGTTTTGCCAAGGGCAGCATCCGGGGGTAACCCGATGCAGGGCGCAAAGGAATGGGCGCATCGGAACCCCAAGCCGCGCCAACCTTGGGACATAGGCGCTCGTTCCGCCTTTCACAGCCAGGAGCTGCCGGTCCGACGGCTTCTCGAAAAAAGCTACTTGCGGCTCCGCGAAAAGTTCCCTCCGGAAGACGAGGTCTTTTCCTCCTTGCTTCGCTGTTTTCACGACGGCTGGGAAAGAAGTTTTGATGCCGGCCTGAAAATCGAAGCGGAGGAAGTCCGAAGGTTGGAAAAGTCCCTGGTCGCACGGAACCGCGAGCGGATCTATTGCTCGCTGCGGCAACAAGCTTCCAGAAATCTTCCAGTTGTCGAATCGGCAGTGCTCAAGCTTGGAGTTCTCGGGTCCGGCCTCATGGGAACGGGAATTGCACTGACCGCTGCTCGCGCCGGGTGTGATGTCCGGCTTTTCGATACTTCCACCGAAGCGTTGACTCGTTCGAAGCAAAAACTCCTCAAGCAAACCGATGGCCCGGCGGTCGTAGAGCGCATCGTGTTTCTCGAGAAGATCGAGGGCATCGCGGACGCCGACTTCGTGATCGAGGCTGCCTTTGAACGACTGGGTCTCAAAAAAGACATTCTGAAGACATTGTCGGAGCTGGTTGGACCAAGCACCGTGCTCGCCTCGAACACCACTACCTTGCCGATTTCCTCTTTGGCGGAAGCCTGTCCGGCCCCGGGGCGCGTTATCGGTACGCACTTCTTTTCGCCGGTCGAGCGGATGGAACTGGTGGAGATCATCATGGGCTCGGCCACCAGCGAAGAAACACTCAATCGGGCGCTCGGGCTGTCTCGAGTTTTGGGAAAAGTGCCAATTGTTGTTCGGGACGGACCTGGTTTTTATACCAGCCGGGTAGTAATGGCTTACGCCCAGGAAGCTTTCTTCCTGGTACACGAAGGCATTTCTCCGACCTTGATTGACAATGTGGCTCGAAACGCCGGAATGCCGATCGGTCCCTTAGCTATGGCCGATGTACTTTCCCTGGATTTGCACCTGGACATTGCGCGCAGTCTGGCTGCGCACGGCCGCGGATCGGCAAGGTACGCTGGTCAAACAGTTGAAATCCTCTCAGCGTTTGTCGGACGAAACCGGCTGGGGCGAAAAACCGGGGGCGGAATCTACGATTATCCCGAAAACAACAAACCCATGGTTTGGCCGGGCCTGGCGAACCTGTTTCCTCAACGTGCTGAACCGGCTGCGCCGGAGATCATTGCGCAGCGCCTATTCGTTATCCAGACCTTGGAGACATTATCGGCTCTCAAGGAGGGCATCATTCGGGAGCCCGACACGGCTGATCTCGCTTCCGTGCTGGGCTGGGGCTATCCCGCTTTCAAGGGCGGACCGATGGGCTACATCGATTATCTCGGCGGCGACCAGTTCGAGCGAATCCGCGCAAACCTGGAAAAGCAATTCGGTGAACGGTTCGACGCACCGTGATTTCGCGATGCAGCCTCAGGCCCTGTTTGGGTCCCGGGCGGCGGACGGTGGAAGACAATCTCTGAATTCCGCCTACCAGGAACGAACTGCCGCCAGAACCTGTGCGACGCTCAGCCCTGCCATCTCGTGAGTCGCGCTTCGCACTACCTGGACCCGATCTCCCAGTGGCGCCCAAATCGAGGGGTCGCTCGGCCCAAACAGGGCGATTGTTGGCAGGCCGAGCGCGGCTGCCAAATGCGTCACACCGGAGTCATGCCCCAGGAACAAGCGACAATGGCCTAGTTCGGCAACCAGTTCGCCAAGCAGCGGCCGCTCGAGGCTTATCGCCTGTGGCGGCAGACCGCACGCGAACATGGCGCGACTGATTGCGAGGTCTGCCTCGCCGGCAATGAGGAGGATCCTCGGCCAATCATGTTCTATCTCGATCAGACACTTCACCCACCGCTCGAGCGGCCAGCTTTTGCTGGGTGAACTGCTCCCAACGTGCAATGCCAATGTCGGCCGAGACCCTCCTGAGCGGGCTCGCGGCAACCGTGGAATCCGGTCTCCCAGCGGTATGCAAAGGTCGGCCAGAGGCTCCGCCAGATGATCGATAGCGTGCTTCCGGTTATCAAAGCGGTATGGTCCGCGGACAATCTTTTTGACTCCAGCCCTTTGTAACTGGCTCGAAATGGTATCCTGGGGATCCGCGAGATAGCTAATGGCTAAATCCGTTTTCCCCAATCGCTCAGACCATTCGGGGGAAAAGGTCGCTCCTGGAACGAACAAGGGCAGCAGCGCCACGCCGTTCAGGTCGTGCACGGCATCGGCAAGATCATTCTGCGCCAGTTGGGCTTGAGGCATCGTTCCAAGGACCTCAATCCTCGCCTGGGGATAAGCTCTCCGGAGCGCTGCCAGAACGGGCAACGTCACGATAAAATCGCCCAATGCTCCCCCTCGCAGGACCAAAATACGCACAGTCGACCCAGCGTCTCGGGTAGCCCGACTCGCTCAAATCGGCCTCACGAGCTAGTGTGGTTCCCCAATCCCCGGCATCGAGCCTAGCTGACCGTTTTGTTCCCAGTCCTCCGGCTTGTTCCAAGGAATGGTGCTAGTCGGTTTACCAAACTGTGGGGTCTGTGTTGTCTTTTCCGCGTCTGGATCGACCTGACAACCGGCCGCGAACAGCGAAAATCCAACAATTAAGACTGCTTTTTTCATCGTATAGTTAGTATCACGGCGTCTCCAACCGAGACGTTGCCAATGTTATCGGTAGTCGAGTTAACAAATTCCGCTACGCAAGTAGTGCTTTCCACGGACACCACTCGCAGCTGACCGACAGTCTGACCATTCTGACGAACGTCAAGCCGGGTGTTCGGTGTCAAACCAACGTTCTTGCCCAAACTCACCGTTAACGCTTTTGCTTCGCGATTGATCGAAAGAATGCTTCCCTCCAGTTCGACCGGCGTCCCGCTCCCATCGCGCGCTTTCAGACGCAGTTCGTTCAGGTTCGCCTGAACCTGGATGAGCCGAGCAGCAAGCGCCTGCCGGTCGGTCTCGGCCCGCTGCTTTTGGTCGAGGTTGCGACCCGCTTCGGTCAATGCCGCCGTGAGAGCCTTGTTCTCGTTTTCGCGGGTGGTCAGCTGATCAGTAACCTGGTTGAGCTTGGCTTTAGTACTGTTGAGTTCGGCGCTCCTTGTGTCCCTCTCCTCCTGAGTGAGCCGTTCCTGGGTGAGTAACCTTTCCTGAGTCTGTTTCAGCGATTCTTGAGCCTCTTTCAGTTGATTCTCGCTCTTCTGTGCCTGTTGCCGTACTTGGGTGAGCGCATTATTCAGGTCGTTCAGTTTCGTCCGGTTAAAAAAGCCAAGTCCTCCAGAGAGCAGTGTGCACAAGAGAGCGACCGATAACAGAAACCGAATCATGAGAAATCGCGATCTTGAGTCTTCCGCGAAGACGGCTCGCCGTCAACGTTCGGTTCGCCGGACAAGTTCATCGTCTGATAGATGACAACCATGCCGTCGTTGACTTCCCGTTTTACGGGCAGGGGACGAACAGCGGTCTTTCAATCCAGAAAAACTGTGCCATCTGTGTTTTAACCGTCAGGGGCTATGGAGCGCAGACTTACAAACCCCGCCAGGGCAGGAATGCAGCAACGGTAGTATGCTTTACGTTGCCGTAGTCCTCTGACGGGGTTTCTTCGGGTTTCGCATGTGGCGTTTCAGGTTGCTCCCAAGCGTGAAACGTGAAACGCGAAACGTATCCCCTTGGCGATCGAGATTTCCATTCTCTCCGGGCTAGCGCCGCGAAAGCTGCAGATCGATGAACCGACAGTGGTTGTTGGTCGAGATCCCGCGGTGGATCTGGTCCTGGCTCATCCGGAGATTTCCCGACGACATTGCCGCTTGATTCAGGAAGGCGACGAGTGGTGGATCGAAGATCTTGGAAGTCGGAGCGGTACCCGAACCAACGGCGTCACAATCGAAGGAAAGCAAGCCCTTCATCCAGGTGACCGCATCTCTCTCGGACCAGTCTTGCTTGACGTTGCGCTTCCGCCCAAGAGGGTCAGCTCGGAAAAGGAAGAAACGGTTTCCCACAACGATATCTGGTTCGGGAATCGGCGAGTGAACGCGATTCCCCTCCAGTCAACGGTCATCCTCGGGAGGGGCGACGACGCTCAGGCGCGGCTGGACGATCAGACTGTCTCGCGTCAGCACGCTCGAATTGAAACCGGGCCGAACGGCTATCGCATTATCGATCTGCATAGCCGGTCTGGTTCTTTCGTTAATGGCCGGCGTTTTGACGAGCATGATCTGGTGATCGGTGACCGGGTTCAGCTCGGAAAATTCTACTTTTCGTTTAACGGCAAGGATTTGATCCGCCAGCAAAGTTTTTCGCTGGGAGAGATCCAAGCCAGAGACCTGGTGAAAACCGGGAAGACCGGTCCAATATTGGATCACGTTTCGTTCCGTGCGGACGC
The DNA here is from genome assembly GCA_963731325.1 of uncultured Verrucomicrobiae bacterium. Classification (GTDB taxonomy): domain Bacteria; phylum Verrucomicrobiota; class Verrucomicrobiia; order Chthoniobacterales; family JAFAMB01; genus CAVSUL01. The sequence continues at coordinate 622,752 of CAVSUL010000001.1, read as the reverse complement.
GGGCCAGTTCATCGGGATCCTTGGACCGAGCGGCGCGGGCAAGACAACCTTGCTCAACGCCCTGAGCGGTCTGCGCCCGGTCGAAAGCGGTGAGATCCTGATCGATCGCATGGATTTGCGCCGAAATTTCGATCGGCTGCGTACCTACTTTGGCTACGTGCCGCAGGATGATATCGTCCACGCTGAGCTGACCGTCAGCGAGGCCCTGTTCTATTCCGCGCGGCTTCGACTCCCGGCCGATACCCCGATTCTGGAGATCAAACGGCTCATTGGTCACACCATGGCGAACCTCGGCCTGCTGGACCATCGAGATAAGAGAATTGCTCAGCTATCGGGCGGTCAGCGCAAACGTGTCAGCGTTGGAGTCGAACTCCTCCATCGCCCGCCGCTACTTTTTCTGGACGAGCCTACCTCCGGACTTGATCCTCTCGCGGAGTTCCGCCTGATGGAGTTGCTTCGGCGTTTGGCCGATACTGGCTGTACCGTTATCTGCACAACCCATGTCATGGAGAATGTCTATCTCATGGATCAGATTGCTGTCCTGATGGGAGGACGCCTGATTTTTCAAGGCTCGCCGGAATCCGCCCGCACCCGTTTTTCCGTAGCCCGGCTCACTGCTCTCTACGATGCCCTGCAGACACTAGATCCGGCCGAGCTCCCGCCAGTGGCGCCAGTCTGGGAGGATCAACCGGAAGAGAAAGCGCCTGATTCGGTCGAGGCACCCCGAAAAAACAACCCACCGTATCTTTCGATCTTACTCAACCGCCTCATTACAATTTACCAGGCCGATCCGAAAAACATTCTGCTGCTGATCGGGCAGCCGGTGATTATTGCCCTGCTGGTTTGCTGGGTAACAAGCGATCCTCCCCTTATCGAATTTTTCACCTATATCTCCGCTCTGTGGTTCGGGTGCAGCAATGCGGCACAGGAGATCGTCAAAGAACTCCCAATCTATCGGCGGGAACGGCTGGTTGGCCTCGACCGAACAAGCTATTTGTTCAGCAAGTTTGCCTGGTTCGCGTCCCTAACGGCGGTCCAGACCACCTTGATCGTCCTCGTAACCGCGCTCACCAAAGGGGGGGTTCACGATGGCGCCGCTCTTCGCTTTGCCGGGCTGATGCTCTTGTGCATTGCCGGCACCGGCATAGGACTGCTCGTTTCCACCCTCGCCCGCTCGGCGTTGCAGGCAGCCATGCTTGTGCCCCTGATCCTTATTCCGCAGATCTTGTTCTCGGGATTTACCGTCCCGCTTGCAGACATGCCGGCATCGGTCGCCACTATCGCGCAGGCCGTGCCCACCTTCGCCGCTCAGCGCGTGAGCGATGTCGCTTTTCTCCTGAACAAACAGATCACCGGCGCCTTGGCTCGCGACCTCCCCATTCCCTATTCAAACTTGAATGAATTGCATCGCCAGCTCACCGGTGAACGGCTTCGCAGCGGAGCAATCTTCGTCGAAACGGGTGCGTTGTGGTCAGGATACTCTTGCCTGGTTCTGTGGAGCCTGCTCTGTTTCGGCGGAAGCTATTTCCTTCTGGCCAGGAAAGAACGGGAATGAAGCCTGCATTGCCTGCAATCCCTCACGGGATTTGCAGGCAATGCAGGCTTCAGTGACTGACCGGTTCAATCAGGCCGAATACGCCAACCTGCTGGCTTTTTCCTTTCAGGTGAAAATCACCGAAGCCCTGAAACTTGTGGTCGGTCGGTAGTGCTGTGACAAAATCCTGTGAACAGACCAGTTCCTGATTGAGTTCCTTGGCGATACCTTCCAGTCGGAAAACCGTATTGACAGCGTCGCCGAGAATCGTCGCATCGCGCACTGCCATCTGCCCGATATTGCTGCTGGTCACCCGTCCAAAGTGGAGAGCAAGAACGATCCGAAACGCCTCACCGGCCGGCCAGCTTCGGCGGACGGCCAACTCTCGAATGGTCAGCGCCGTCGAAAAGCAGGTGGCACACTCCATTCCGCGTTCGTCATGAGCAGGCCAGTAGGCCAGCACGGCATCGCCTATATACTTGTCAATCACCCCGGCGCTAGCCTGAACCGTGTTGCCGATCTCGCGAAACCAGTTGCCAATGATCCGGGCCAGTTCTCTTTCTTCAAGCCGCTCGGTCATCGTACTGAAGCCCCGGATATCGCAGACCAGCATTGCCGCGGAAAGCGAATTCTGCCCGATATCGCAGCTCAGAGCCGCCAAGGTAGCGTCGACCTGAGCGTCGGTTCCCTCGCCCGGCAAATGCTCGAAGACCAGCTCATAATCCGCGATGCGCACCTTTGCTCCTGGCTCCAGGACGACAGGCGTAATCACCCGGCGCCCATTCACAAAGGTGCCGTTTCGACTTCCCAGATCCATGATCTGGTATTGGAACGCGTTGTGGCAACGGACGATGGCGTGCTGTCGGGAGACGTGGCTGCCCGGCAGCATGATTGTGTTGTCCGCCGTCCGCCCAATCGTTGCCGTGTTGCTGATGATCTTTTCCGTTGGCTCACGATCGCTTCGGCAGACTCGAAACTTGGCGGACATAGACTTTCGTAAAAGCGGGATCATGCCACAGCCTGGCATCGTTCGCCAATTGCTTGGGATCGGTGGGCGACGCAGGCTAGCGCATCCCGCCCACGTAAACGTAGTGCGACAAGGTCGTCATTAACAAGATGAACAATCCGACCAGGATCGCGGCCATGCCAAAACCGGCGAGTGGAACGGCAAGCTGCTCACGGTAAAACTCCTTCCAACGACGTTTGCGATCGGAATCCATTGGCAGACACAAATCACACACCTTTTGTATCCGGCACAAGGATTACTTTTCCTCGAGGTTCGACTTTTCTGTTGACGGACCGCTGACCGTCTCCTAGTTTCGCCGACATTCCATCAAGAGTGGCAGAGGGACTGGCCCGACGAAGCCACGGCAACCGATCTTGGGCGACCAGGATGACCAGGTGCCAAATCCAGCCTCGAAACGATTCGAGGGAAGATGGGTCCGGAGCTTCGTGACTCTTGGTGGAAAGCAAACCAGCCGCTTTTGCCATGGAAAAACCTTCGTACTTTTCGCATCTGCAGTGTCGCGAGTGCGGTCGACGCTACCCCAAGGAAGCTGTTCACGTCTGCGAGTTTGATTTTGGTCCCCTCGAAGCCGCCTATGATTACGCCGCAATCCGGGCAGCGATCGGGCGCGAAACAATCTCAGCGCGCCCGCATTCAATGTGGCGTTATCGCGAGTTTCTGCCCATCGAGACCGTGCCGACCGTGGGGCTTTTTACCGGTTCAACTCCCCTGGTTCGAGCCGACCGGCTGGCCGCGAGATTGGGCGTTCGGGAACTTTACCTGAAAAACGATGCCTACAATCATCCGACGCTCTCCTTCAAGGATCGGGTCGTCTCGGTGGCTCTTAGCCGCGCTCGTGAACTCGGTATCGGCACCGTGGCTTGCGCATCGACCGGTAACCTGGCAAACGCCGTGGCCGCGCATGCTGCTTCGGTCGGACTGAAAAGCGTCGTGCTGATCCCTTCGAATCTCGAGCGAAGTAAAGTGATCAATTCACTCGTTTACGCCACGAATGTGGTTGCCATTGAGGGCGCTTACGATCAGGTCAACCGCCTTTGCGCGGAAATTGCCGGAAAATATGGATGGGGTTTTGTGAACGTGAATCTGCGGCCCTACTATGCCGAAGGCTCAAAAACAATGGGTTTTGAGATCCTGGAACAACTGGGCTGGCGACTTCCCAGGCATACGGTGATCCCAATGGCGAGTGGAGCCCTCTTGACCAAAATCTCCAAGGCCTACCACGAATTTATCGAGGTTGGGCTGGTCTCTGCCGGAGAATTTTCGATCCACGGAGCACAAGCGGCTGGCTGCTCTCCCATCAGCACAGCCGTGAAGAACAACAGCGAAGTCGTGCGCCCGGTTCCCAGACCACAGACGATCGCCAAATCGCTCGCGATCGGCACCCCGGCTGATGGGTACTATGCCATTCGCGCCATGAAAGAGAGCGGCGGGACCGCGGAGGATTGTACCGACACCGAGATTGTCGCGGCAATTCGGTTACTGGCGGAAACGGAAGGGATTTTTGCCGAGACCGCTGGGGGAGTGACTGTAGCCTGTGCCCGCAAGCTGATCGAGGCAGGCCGCATCCAGCCTGATGAATCAGCGGTCCTTTGTATCACTGGCTACGGCCTGAAAACTCAGGAGGCGGTTGCCGAACAGATGGAACTCCCTCCCGTCATTCGTCCAACGCTTAAAGAGTTTGAAGAGTTGCTAGCCCATCAACGTTTCGCCAATATTCACTAAGGAGATCACCCTATGCCAGTTCCTGTTCGAATCCCGACCCCACTCCGTAAATTAACCGCCAACCAGGAGGTTGTTCAGGTCGAAGGTGGCACCGTCCGCGAAGTGATTAATCACCTCGAGATCGCTTATCCGGGCCTGAAGGAACGCATCTGCGACGAGGAGAATAACCTCCGGCGTTTTGTGAATGTTTTTGTCAACGACGAGGACATCCGGTTCCTGGATGACACTGACACCTGCTTAAAATCGGGAGACGAGATCAGTATCGTACCGGCGATTGCCGGAGGGTAGGACGTTTCGGGCACTGTTTTTGGGCCAACCCCACTCGGACGGTCTGAGCGTCGGTAAAAAAACCCCATAAGTCCCATGAGTCGCATAGGTCCCATGGGTCCTATGGCTTGCAACTGGCGAGCCAGGATCGCGCTCCACGCGCTTTGAAAGCGGCGACAAGTCGCACGCACTCCAAAACGCGAAAACGGCTCACAGCCCCGTCGGGTCGCTGCCCAAATCGATCGGCTCCGGCGGCGGCAAATCGACCTTCGCCGAACTTGATTGGCGATCGAGAGGTCCAACCGGTTCGGCCCGGCGTACTGTCGGCTCCGGGGTGGTTACCGGAAGAGCGCGTGGGGCAGGCGTCCAACCGGCTTTCGCTTGCGCCAGCTGCGCTTCCTCCGCCCGCGGTCTGACAGTCTGATACGGATCATTACCCACCAGGGTCGGCTCGCGCATCGGGACCGGAACAGCCCTGCTCGGGTCGATCGCCGTTGTTGCGCGCGGTACGTCCTGCGTTTGCGTCTTCACGCGCCGCACAAAAGATCGCCGGTCGTCTCCGTGCAGCCAACATTGTTCTTTCGGCAGTTGCTTCGCCGAAGAAAACTCAACGAACGTTCCTTTGCGCGGCGGAAAATTCGGGTCATCCGAAACGTCTGCCGTGAGAGAGCATTTCGGAGATGCCGGCAACCCCGTTGAGAGACAAACTTCCACGCGCTTCAGGTCGATTGGCCGGGCCAAAGGACGCGGCCGTCCATTGCTAACCGAAGCATTCATCACATCACACCAGATCGGTAATGCCAGTTCGTTCCCGAACGCGCCACGATAAATCGTCTGCGGTTTGTCGAATCCAACCCACACCCCGCAACTGATCGCGCTGTCATATCCGAAGAACCAGGCATCGGTAAAGTTGTACGCCGTACCCGTTTTTCCCGCGGCCGGAAAATCTTTCAATCCGTATTGGCGCCGCGCGTTTACGCCCGTCCCGACATTCAACGCGTCGGTCAGGAAAGAGTGCACTTCAAAGGCGGCCTGCGGATCCATCACCGTCACCCGCTTGGGCTGCGCCCGGTACACCTCAGTCCCTTCGGAGTTTTCAATCCGGGTCACAATCGTCCAATGATCCGGCCGGGAGCCACCGCCCGGAAACATCAGGTAGGCCATCAGCATATCGCTCAGCGTTATCTCGCTGCTCCCGAGCAATGTTGAGGGATAGGAGCGCAGGTCCTCTTGAATTCCCGCGCGCCTGGCCAGCTTCTGGACCGAGTCCAACCCGGCCGCGAGCCCCACGCGCACCGACGCGGCGTTTTTCGACTCCTCCAGAATCTTGCGCATCGGGATTGGACCTTCATATCGATTCTCGGCGCTTTCCACCCCCCACTCCCCTAAGATCCCCGTTGTACCGCCGATCATCACTTGCCGATTGTCAATTGGCGAGTCGTCAAAAAGCGTCCCCGGAAAAATGCCTTTATCCAAAGCCGCGGCAAAGACCAGCGGAGTAAACGCTGTACCTGCCGGCCGCTTTGACTGGAAAGCGCGGTTATAAACGCTTTGGCTGTAATCCCGCCCTCCGACCATCGCCAGAATCCCGCCTGTTTGATTGTCGACAGCCATCACCGCCCCCTGCAGATAGTCAGGAGCAGGGACTGCACTATTACTGGGTTGCCTTGACCGCAAATCTTTCCACGTCCGCGTGAAATCGGCGTAGGTCTGATGGTGATAGTCGCTGCGGGATTCCGCGTCGTTCAACACCCGTTGTACTGAGGCTTCTGCCGCTTTTTGGACATCCAAATCGAGGGTCGTATAGATCTTGTAGCCCTCGCTTTCCAGAGCTTCAAAGCCCAGGTCGCCTTCCACCTGCTGACGAATATAGTCGACCGCATAAGACTGCTGGGCAGGATTCGCTTTCGGCAACACCTGCAGGGGTTCGCTCTGGGCGGCCTTGGCTTGCTCGCTCGAAATCTTGTTGTTCTCCACCATACGATTCAGGACGAAATCGCGGCTCGAGGTCGCTGCTTCAAGGCTGTGCCAGGGTGACAAGTTGTTCGGACTCTTCAAGAGGCCGGCAAGCATGGCCGCCTCGCCGATTGTCAGGTCTTTGGCCGGTTTGCCGAAATAGCCGCGCGCTGCGGCCTCCGCACCGTACAAACCGCCGCCAAAATAGACACGATTCAGGTACAACTCCAGGATCCGATCCTTCGGAATCGTGCGCTCGATGCGCATCGCCAGGAATGCCTCCAGGATCTTGCGATCGTAGGTGCGGTCTTTCAGATCAAAAGTATTGCGGGCAAGCTGCTGCGTCAGCGTGCTGGCGCCTTGCCGAATCCGGCCTGCTTCGGTGTTTTTCAACGCCGCCCGGAACATCCCGAAAAAGTCGACGCCTCTATGCTCATAAAAACGGTTGTCCTCCGCCGAAACAACCGCATCGATCAGATTGTGGGAAATCTGGTCCAGACCCACCTGTTCCCGGTTCTGGACGAATATCCTGCCGAACACTTTTCCGTGCCGATCGTAAACAATGCTAGCCGACTCGAGATCTCCTAGCTTGGAAATATCGAACTCTTCGGCTTTCCGCTCATAGCGCAGGATGTAGTTGAAATAGAACCAGCCGGCGCCGGAACCGCCCACGATGAGCAGAAAAGCCAAGACCAGAAACAATGGTCTTCGATAAAATGGCCGACGTCCTTCCGGGTTACGCATAAAAATGCAACAGGGTACCAGCTTTCATCAGGGAGCTTCCGGATCAACTTAAAAGTTCAGTCGAGCTCGATCGACCGGGGGATAGCCAGTGCCGGTTGCCAGCCAAACCCATAGACCACCGATAGACCTATAGGACCTACAGGACCTATGGGACTCACGCGAGTCCCAATGAAATTGCCTGAAATCCTCGCGCGCGCAAATCTCGATGTTGAACCTCGCGGTCGCACGTTGAAAGTTTCTCTATGCCTGCCGACCTGCGCTTCCTCGAATTCCTTCGCGGCGAGATCCTTGCCAGCGGCCCGGTCCCATTTCCCTGGTTTATGGAGCAGGCCCTTTATCATCCGGAGTTTGGCTATTACCGCAAAGACCGCGTCCGCGTGGGCACCCGAGGCGACTACTATACCAGCGTCAGTGTCGGACCGGCTTACGGTCTGATCCTGGCGGAACAGATTCGGGAGATGCATGAAGCACTTGGCCGGCCCGCGAAATTCACGATCGTTGAAGCAGGGGCCGAAGATGGACAGCTCGCCGCTGACATTCTTTCCGCTCTGAACAGGGTCGCACCGGACCAGGAGGAATCTGTCTACGAATATGTCATCGTTGAACCTTTTCCGGAAAAACAGCTTCGGCAGAAACAGCTTTTGCGGAATTTTGCCGAACAAACGGGCTGGATCGACGCCTTGGATTCGATCGCGCCGGTGACCGGTGTGGTACTCGCCAGCGAACTGTTGGACGCGTTTCCGGTGCATCTCGTGGAAAATTCTGGCAAGGAATGGCGTGAGCTGCGCGTCAATTGGTCAGGCAATCAGTTACGTTTGGAGCCATGGCCGGTGGAGATGCCCGCCCTGGCTGAGCACCTGGAGAAGCTGCCGGTTCCGCGGACTGTTCCCTATCGGACCGAGGTCAATCTTCGTGCGGCAATCTGGACACAGGAAAACGGGCGAGCATTGGACCGTGGCTTTGTCCTGGTAATCGACTACGGCTATTGTCGGGAAGATTATTACGGTCCTCGCCGGACAGCGGGAACCCTCACTTGCTATCACGGACACCGGAAGAGCTACGACCCGCTCGAAGCCCCCGGCCAAATGGATATCACCACGCACGTGGACTTCACGACATTGGTCGAAGCGGCCGCCGCTGAGCACCTGGAGTTCGTCGGGTTTGCCGATCAGCACCACTTTATGGTCGGCGCAGGTGAAGCTCGCTTGCGGGGCTTGGAAATTCCCCCAAGCGCCGCAGAGACCCGGTTTCTGCGCGCTTACAAAACTTTGATGCTGCCGGGCACGATGGGAATGACGTTCAAGTTCCTCCTTTTGAGCAAAGGAACCGCCACGCTTCCCGAGATAAGCGGTTTCCGCTACGCCAGCGAATCGATCTAGCGAAGCTGTCCGAGATTTAGGACAGCAAACACACGGCAAGCGCGCCGAACAGGTAGTGACAAATCTTATCCAAGTTCATTCGATCGGCTGGCGGCGCCCTCACCTTGACACCCCAATCCCGACGCGCGACACGTGAAACGCGGCACGCGACACGTGAAACGCTCTTCACCGCCGGGGTGGCGAAATTGGCAGACGCGCCAGACTTAGGATCTGGTGGAGCAATCCTTAGGGGTTCGAGTCCCCTCCCCGGCAAATCGTTGAAATATAGTTACTTATGATATGAGATAGACACCAATCTCAACGTATTCTCTCAACAGATGTAAATGTGTTTGGACGTGTTTTCACGTGTCTGTTTAACGATTTTGGCGCCGTCCCTGAAGAGTATTTAGGACCGTGCGCCCCTGTTCCAATCTGCCGGCCATCGTGGCCCAAAGATACAAGCAAGCAGGCCTTTCCGAACACCGCAGACTCTCGATCGGCTGATCGCCTCAGACAGGATTCTCAAAGGTTCCTGGACTGTTTGCGGTTCCGCGCCACTCTGTTTTTCGTTCTTTACTGGCCTGGGAGAGTGCACGTCGTACACCCTCTGCATCGAAGTCTTTGCCGTAAACCGGGGTAGCGGGCTGTTGACGCCAGGACTCATCCAGGGTGCCAGCATCAACCCCGTCGAATCCGAGTTCATCGACAAGCTTCAAGACGATGGCTTTGGCCGCGGGGTCATCGCCCGCTACCGGCAGCGCGATTCGCCCCGGTGTGCCTTTGAGCTTGCCCAGCTTCAGCAGGTGTTCAGCATAGATGTTGTTGAACGCCTTAATCACCGGACGGTTCAACTGTTGCGCAACCCAGCGGCTCTCTGTCAGGCCGGCCTCGATCCCGTCGATGCGGCCATCGCGCTGCCGTGGGTAGTAGTTGCCGGTATCTATGACAACTACGGTGTCGGGCGTTGCTGCGAACAAATCGCGAGGCAAATTCGGAATATTCTTCTCGGGGATAGTTACAACAACGACTTCTCCGAATATAGCCGCCTCCTCAACCGAGGCTGCCTTTGCGCCGGTTTCCGCTGCCAGGTCAACAAGCGATTCCGGGCCTCGCGAGTTGGCCACCGAAACCTGATGACCGAGAGCTGTAAGGCGTCGTGTTAGCGTGCCGCCGATTTCTCCTGCGCCGATAATGCCGATTTTCATATTGCCTCAACGTTAGTGCCGTCAGGCCGAGGTACAAGAGGGGCGAATGGAAGTAACCGCACCGGAGGCAGGTTTCTCGGAGCGGGGCCGTGGGGTTCAGGTGGACATTAGCGCATACGAAGAGGGATGCATGGGTGCGGGTCACAGAGCGGCGTTCCGCCAAAAAATAAAGGCCGATCGGGCGACGGTCGAAAGACCTACGCAGTTGGTGATTTGTAATCAGCAGGTCGCCGGTTCGATCCCGTCTGCCGGCTCCAGACAGAAGCAGCTCAGTATCAGTCAATTAGACCAGCGGTTTCGTTGCCTTATTGAGCTGGAATGTTGTTATTGCTTAGCCACTTCTTAGCCATATTCACTGAGCAGCGAAGCCTGGGACTCGCATCCATCGACGTAGGTGACGTCATCTCAGTTAGCCAAGCGCCGACACTATTTAGTGTTTTGTTTTGCCATATGTGATTCGAACCCGGGGGCACGGGCGGTCTGCGGTGCAAGAGTACTGTCTGCGGCTTAAACGACCTGCACCTCAACCCGGACCTCAAAGACACCTGCTGGTTCCGTTGGATAAATCCTCGGTGGCAGTCTATGAAAGAGGTGATACGAGGGCATCGCCCAATGGCGAGTTTTGCAACGGTTGGATCTTGATGTTGTCGTCGATAACATTTACGGCCCGATCATTATCGTCTCGTCATTTCTTATGCGGATCTGTCGGAAACCTTCATCGATGCGAAAGCCGGCCAAGTACACGATCGAGTCGAATAATTGCTCCCGGCTCGGCGCAGTTCGGGTCATCAAAGTGATCTCTGTGAGAAGAGGTTACCCAAAAACGACTTGTCCACCTGATGCGGCGTGCTAGCTAACATGATTTTACTACTAATCGGTGCCCCTTTTGTGCCCGGAAAACTCGCTCAAGAGTAAGGCCGCGGACGCGTACGCCAAGACGATCATCCGAAAAGAAGTACGCCGCTGCCACAAGAAATTCACTGTGTACTGACTCTTAAGTCTCTTTAGGAAGTGAGGGATCTGTTGCTGCTTCCCAAGCGCGCTGAATTTTATTGAGAACTTCTTGGCCATCGGCGTGCCAGACGTAGCGTTTTGGTTCCAGGTTATGCTGCGAAAGGTAGAGGTTAATGGTATCGACCAGTTCGGCGACTGACCCGAAGCTGCCGGGCAAGATGGCTCGTTGGCTCAGATCTCGGAAGAAACGCTCCACCATGTTCATCCAGGAAGCGCTGGTGGGGGTGAAGTGCAGGTGAAAGCGTGGATGACGCTCCAGCCAACGGCGGACGCTTTGGTGTTTGTGCGTTGCGTAGTTATCCACGATGAGGTGAATGCTTAAATCGCCCGCAATCTGGGCATCAACTTTCTTCAAGAACTTGAGCCACTCCGTATGCCGGTGGCGCGGCGCCACCTGACTGATGACTTTACCGCTGAGGTAATCGAGCGCAGCAAACAGGGTAATGGTTCCATGTCGGTAGTAATCGTGGGTGACGGTCCGCACATGACCTTGGCCCAGTGGTAAGCCGGGCTGGCTGCGCTGCAAGGCCTGACACTGACTTTTTTCATCGCAACAGAGCACCACGGCCTTGTCGGGGGGATTGAGATAAACTCCGATCACGTCCCAGAACTTGGCTTCGAACTCTTCGTCGCACGACAATTTGAAGATCCGCGTCCGGTGCGGCTTAATGTCGTTGCTCGACCAGAAGCGCTGCACCGTCGCTTTTGACACTCCCAGATGCCTGGCCATCGAACGGGTGCTCCATCGCCCCAGGCTCGCTGGCGGCCGGACGACCTCACTCAAGATTCTGCCCTTGAGCATCGGCGCAATGCGTTCTGGGCGCCCGCTGCGGGCCAAGTCGGCCAAACCTCCAACGCCTTCTTGGAGGAAACGACCCCGCCAAAGCGTCACGGTTTGTTCGCTTGTGCCTAAGCGTTGGGCGACCTCGACGTTGTCCGCTCCGGTCGCGCTTTCGAGGATTACCCGTGCTCGGAAGACCAGCCGTTTTTGACTAGTGCCAGCTCTGGCCATGCGCGCTAACTCCTGCCGCTGCACTTCGGTGAGCTCCAATTTTGCTTTCGGTCGACCTGCCATCCAGTTATCATACAGCAGATCCCATAATATTAAAGACATTTAAGAGACACTGCACTAGAAGATGCTCGTGCCCAATTTGGATTTTTCAGTGCAGATTTGATTGCTTTTCTACAGGTGTGTCCCGCATCGATGTGCCGTCCCCTGTACACTATCACCTGTCCGATGTGGAAAGAGTCTCCCGCACGGTGGGTGCAAACGACAGCGGAGGTCAAGAACCCATTGTTCGGAAAACAGATGCCGGACTGCGGACAAGTTAGCGGTCCACTGCGGGCTCTGAAGTAAAGGGAGCAATGGCCGAAAATCCTGCACCTCAAGCTGAGACGTTGATTGAGCGCATAATTGGCGCCAGCGCCCGAATGCTTTCCTTGTCCTCATTTTCGCTCTCTTTGGGATTGCGGGTCGCATCTATGCATTGATCCAGATCCCGCTCGACGCCATCCCGGACGAGAGCGACGTCCAGGTGATCGTGCATACGGTGAAGTTTGTTCGCGCAGAATCAATGTTTGGCAAGTCATTCGTGTACGTAATCTTCCAGGACGGGACGGACATTTACTGGGCGCGGTCCCGGGTCATCGAATATTTGAACTCCGTCCGCGATTCGCTTCCTGAAAGCGTAAACCCGGTGATTGGCCCGGACGCCACCGGTGTAGGGTGGGTTTACGAGTACGCTCTGGTGGACGACAGCGGTAAACACAATCTCGCTGAATTACGATCGTTTCAGGATTGGCACCTGAAGTATGCGCTCGAATCTGTTCCGGGTGTGGCAGAAGTGGCGTCCGCAGGTGGCTTTGTGAAGGAGTATCAAGTCGATGTCGATCCGAATAAGCTTCTTGCCTATAACATTCCATTGAGCACGGTGGTTAACGCCATCCGAAACAGTAACGCCGATGTTGGTGGGAAAACGGTTGACGTCTCGTCGCACGAATTTTTTGTTCGCGGCAGAGGCTACATCAAGAACGTCCGGGACATTGAGAACGCGGTACTAACGACGCAAAACGGCACGCCCATATACATCAAAAACGTAGCAACCGTCCATCTCGGTCCTGACCTCCGCTATGGCGTTACTGACCTGGATGGCAAAGGGGAAGTGGTCGGTGGCGTCGTCGTCATGCGGTATGGCGAGAACGCGCTTAAAGTTATCGACGGAGTTAAAAAGAAACTTGAAGATGTGCGCAGTTCGTTTCCTCCCGGTGTAAAAGTCATACCAACCTACGACCGCAGCACCTTGATCTATCAAGCAATTGATACTCTGCGCGAAAAGCTGATTGAAGAGAGCATCGTGGTAGCGTTGGTTTGTATTCTCTTTCTGTGGCACGTGCGTTCGGCCCTCGTGGCAATTATCACACTGCCGATAGCGATCATTATGTCGTTCATCCCGCTCTACGGGTTGGGATTAACCTCAAATATCATGTCCCTTGGCGGGATCGCCATCGCGATTGGCGCGATGATTGACGCTGCCATCATCATGGTGGAGAACGCCCACAAGGCACTCGAACATTTCAAAGAGGAGCATGGACGCGATCCGACCGGACAGGAACGTTTTGAGGTCATAGTCGACGCGGCGAAGAGCGTTGGCAGGCCGCTGTTCTTTTCGCTTCTGGTGATCACGGTAAGCTTCATTCCAGTGTTTTCGCTGGAGGCTCAGGAAGGACGTTTGTTCCGTCCGCTCGCGTTCACCAAAACGTTTTCTATGTTCTTCGCCACGATCCTGGGGATAACCCTTGTACCGGTCCTCATGGCCTGGTTAATCCGGGGGAAGATTACACCGGAGATTAAGAATCCACTGAACCGTTTTCTGATTTGGCTTTACCAACCATTTGTTAATTTTGTTCTACGTTTTCGCTGGGTGACGATTTTGCTTTCGCTATTGGTGCTGGGTCTGACCTGGATTCCGTTTAGTCAATTGGGCAAGGAATTCATGCCCCCGCTTAATGAGGGGACTCTGCTCTATATGCCGACGGCGATCCCTGGCATGTCGATGGCTGAAGCGACAAAAGTTCTCCAGATTCAGGATCGGATCCTGAGACAGTTTCCAGAGGTGGAAAGCGTCTTTGGCAAAGCAGGCCAGGCGGACACATCCACCGATCCTGCGCCTCTTTCGATGTTTGAAACGGTTGTCCAGCTCAAACCTCCAGAACAGTGGCCGCCCGGCACAACTTGGGATCAGCTTATCGCACGCATGAACGAGGCAAGCAAGACTCCGGGCATGGCTCAAATCTTCTGGATGCCCATCCAGACCCGCACCGAGATGCTGACGACCGGATTCAGGTCAGTGCTGGGCATCAAGGTCTTCGGCCCGGATCTCAAGGGAATCGAAAAGGTTGCGGTTCAAATCGAACAAGTCCTCTCCGATTTTCCGAACACACGAAGCGCTTTCGCCGAGCGAACAACTGGGGGTTATTTCCTGGACTTCAGTGTGAATCGCGAGGCGGCGGCTCGATATGGTCTTCAGGTCCAGGATGTAAATCAGATCGTTGAGAGTGCGATTGGAGGGAACACGGTCGCAATGACAGTGGAAGGTCGTGAACGCTACCCGATCAGTGTGCGCTATGCCCGCGATTTCCGGAGTGATCTTGATAGCCTTAAACGTGTTCTGGTTCCAACGCCGGCAGGCGCTCAGGTACCGATTTCATTGCTGGTAGACATTGATTACCGGACCGGACCTCCATCGATTCGCGAAGAGAACGCGCAGCTCGTCGGTTACGTGTTCGTTGACATCACAAATAGTGATATCGATGGATATGTTCGGGCTGCTTCAAACGAGATTACGCAGAAGGTGCATTTTCTGCAGGGCTACTATATTCAGTGGGCGGGTCAATTTGAGTGCCTCAAAGCGGCCGAAGCACGCCTGGCTATCCTGGTCCCGTTCACTCTATTGATCATTTTTTTCCTGATCTATCTGAATACGAGATCAGTCATAAAAACCTGCCGTGAACCCGGAAGGTGGACAGATCTAAAATACAGTTCTGCGTTTCTTTTTCTGTTCTTGTTGGGATTAAACGTGATTAGGCGAGGGCGTCCAGACTTATCCATAATCGCCCCGGACCGGCGTGCTGCGGAGAATGCCCGGTACGGGTCCGTGACGTCGCAGCAGCGCGACGGTCCGGAAAAAGGCGATTGTGGATAAGTCGCGCATTGGGGCCGGGGCGAATCGAAGTCCAGCGTGTGCCCTCTGTTTTCAGCCGCCCATTTTGGTTGTCGCAGGATGTTGTGGCTGTCCGATAGAGCTGGCCAAACTCGTCGGGCGTCAAATATCCAAGCGCGCTGTGCGGCCGCATTTGGTTATACTCTCTTCGCCAGCTCTCGATGATCACGCGTGCTTCGGCCAGGGTCGCGAAGAGTTCGCGATTCAAACACTCGTCGCGAAACTTATCGTGAAAGCTCTCGATATAAGCTTGCTCCCAGGGCGAGCCAGGCTGGATGTACAAGCTCTTAATCTGAGCTGTGCTCATCCATTGCCGGATCGCCTCAGCGATGAACTCCGGGCCATTGTCACTGCGGATATGTTCAGGCTGACCGTAGCCTTTGATCGCTCCATCCAAGACCCTGATGGCATCCAGCGCTCGAATGGATCGGCCCACTTCGATCGCCAAACGCTGCTTGGTGTATTCATCGATGAGAGTCAAGATACGCAGAGAGCTTCCCGTCTGGGCCTGATCATGAATGATGTCCCAACTCCAGACCTGATTGGCTCGCTGAGCTCTCTGGCGAGTTGCCGTCGAGATTCCAATCCGTCGTGTCGCTCGTTGCTTCTTGCGCACCTCTAAGCCCTCCTGGCGCCGAATCCGCTGTACACGCTTCGGATTGACCCGTTGGCCTTCCCGACGCAGTAACGCGCCAATGCGCCGATATCCATACCGAGGATGCGCTTCACTTAACTCAATGATCCGTTGCTTCATCACTGCTCGCTCTGGACTGACTCGATTCCTACGATAAAAGCTCGATCGCGCCAATCCAAGCGCTCGGCAGGATTGAGCGGCGCTTCCCAATCCCTGTCCTACCACATAGGTTACAGCCCGTCGCCGGCTAGCTAGACGGACTTACCATTTTTTTGAATTTACTTCTTTGAGAATCTGGATCTGTACCGCCTGATCGGCCACCAAACGCTTTAGCCGCCCGTTCTCATCTTCAAGCGCTCGCAAGCGCCGCGCTTCATCCACATCCATCCCGCCGTATTTGCGCTTCCAGTTGTAATAGGTCGCATCGCTGATGTTGTACTTCGCGCACGCACCTTTGACACTCGTCGCTTCGGCCTCCTTCAGCACCGCGATGATCTGCTCTTCATTGAATCGACTTCTCTTCATTGGTTCTGCTCCTGATTATCGGGCAGAACTCTACTTTCAGCTCGTCCACTTTTTCGGGGTCAGGCCACACCTTTATCGTCCTCTTGTCGGTACCCTTCTCCTTAGTGGGAGCTTTCTGGATGTTGTACGTGCTCCATTACAACATGAGCGTCGCGGTCTGGGTTGGCTTGATCGCTCTTGCCGGTCTTGATGCCGAGACAGGAGTGGTGATGCTCCTTTATCTGGACTACGCGTGGGAAAAGTTTAAGGCGCAAGGTCGGATGAACAGGATCGAAGACCTGTATGCAGCCGTCATTGAAGGTGCGGTTCAGCGAATTCGGCCAAAGATCATGACTGTATGCGCCATTATCTTCGGACTGCTACCAATCATGTGGTCACCGGTCTATCAAGCGGGAGCCGATGTGATGAAAAGGATTGCTACACCGATGATTGCGGGGTAATTACCTCAGCGATTCTCAATCTTTTGATCTATCCGGTGATCTACGTGATCTGGAAGCAGCGCTCACTTCCTTCCACGCCTACTGCAAAACTTTCTGCCGGCCCGCCCGTATCAGAAACCGGAACGGTGTCCACCAGTTCTCGGCGCAGGATTCTAACCGGCTCTACGCTGTTTTGCTAGTTGGCATTGTTGTCGCAGCCACCTATTTCTCATGGTCCTCCGGCATTGAAAATTCGATCTTCAAATCGACCGATCCAAAGGTGCCTGTCGCCAAGATAACTCAAGACGGTGTGACGATTTCCATCCTTAGCTCCGATGGGCAGATCCACGCCAAAGACAATGCGTTAGAGATCAAGTTTCAAGATCCGGGCGGGCATCCCATCGACGCAGAGAATGTGAAACTGGAGCTGAACATGAATATGCCCGGAATGGTGATGCATTCAGGGGCAAAAATAAAAAAGGAGGGCATCCTGGGGCCTGACCCATTTTCCCACTGTATACACTCTCGCGAAGAAAATGTTTATGGGTTCGGCATAGCAAAATATGGTCCAACAGTTGATATGCAAAAATCGTGTCTAAGCAGCAGCAATGCGCAGAATGTCTCTGAGACATCGGAGTTACCTCAAGAACGTCCGCCGCTCCTTCTGATACTCCATAACGTCCTTCAGCCTGCGCCGCTGCGATTCGGCCAGTGGCAGCTCGACTGCCGATGAAAGCGGCACCGATTTCGCTTCTTTGGATCTATCATCAATTTTCAACTCGCCGGATTCGATCTCGGCGGCACATACGAATGTGAATTCCTGACAGACCTCACCGTCGGTGTACGCGATAAAAATGTGGGGTCGCTGTATGTGCCTATCAGACCCGTCATTCGAATGTGAAGCCCGGTCTCTTCACGCACTTCCCTGATAGCGCAAGACGTTGACGATTCCCCGAAGTCCAATGTGCCGCCCGGCATTGTCCATTTGTCATTGCCCTTTCTGCGCAACAGCGGAGTAAGCGTGGAGCGGTTGGACGGTGCCCGGATGTTGGCGATTATTTCAAGCGACCTAAGCGTCGAGGCGTAAGTTCGGTAACTCTGCTAATTAATCGGGAAACCAACTGCTCTTAGCTATTCCGACTTCAGCAATTCAGTACGCCGTTGATCGACCATGGATGCTTCGTTCGCCCAAGCTGCACGGACTTCCTTCGGAACCTCATTCGTTAGTTTCAGTCGATTGGGATTCGCCCATACCTCAAATTGATTAAACCGGCTCAGGAAGGAGGCTCGATCACCCAGAGGTAGAGACGCAGCGAGAAAAATGACTCGCTGAGCTGAATGCAATTGATCATCCGCTGCAGTTGAGGGGACGGGCTCTCCTTTAAGGTAGATTACTTTGCTAATATGCTGGCTATCCCTTTCCGCCAATCGACTAACAGAGGCCATTTGATACCGCGAATGCAGAAACACGATATCGAAGGCTTCGGTCAATTGGACCGTGAAAGAATATTTACCGCTTTTGGAATCCGATTTTTGGCTCTCGACTGGATCCTTCCTACCCGCCACGAACAAAGAGACGTCGACGCCGGGAACCGGATTAAAGCCACTGTCCAAAACCACCCCGTCGATGACAAATTGCGAACGACCAGGAAGGGCACCCAGCACCAAAACCAAAACAATAGAAAGGCCTTTTAAGATTGCCACCAAACTCTCCTTCATGAATGATCTCCTCCTGCGATTATTGTTGCTCCCAAAATCGTTTCTGGTTCGGACGGGAAGTCCGTTTTGCCTGGCGCGAGTGAAAGTCGTCCGACGAAAAAGACTTTGTCGCCCGTTTCACTCGCCGGGACCGAGAGTATGACGGCGTCTTTTTCAGTGTAGTTCGGGAGAACCGACTGAAATCCTGTTTTCAACCCTTCTCCGCGCGTGAGGAACGCGTATCCGGACAGCTGAAAATTGTCGTCTTTAATAACAACTTGAAAGCGGAAACCCGGTGCGGGACGCTCGAAGGGCCTAGTCGTTCCGACTATGATTCGTGCGTTCATGCCCGAGGCCTGTGCTTCGTCCTTCAAAGAGGTTACGATCGCCTCAACGATGGGTAACTCCTCTACCAATCGCTGCTGGCTCGCATCAAAATAGGATATCTTAGCGAACTCGATTTTATCTGGAGTCTTGGTGTATAGCGCATGATAAACCGGCGAGCAGAGCAAAAAGGCGCTGGCCACCGCCGCGATGAACGCGAAAACGGTCGTCCAAAAGATCACAATGTTCTTCGAGCCTTTCATGCCATCCAGGACCTCTCGGCGTTTTTCTGGCGCCCATTTATCGTAGTCAGAGACTGCGCTGCTAGCTTCTCCGACCGCCGCATAGGCATTCCTCACGACTACGATTACTATGAAAAAAACCATTGCCAGAGCAGCAATGAGAGAAGCGACAGTAAGACCTTTGTCACGACCGATAATAAAGGCCAACCCAAACGAAAAGACCCCCACGGCAAGACCCACAATCTTGGTCCAATCATAGAGCGCCTTTAACCAGCCAGGTACCTGTAACATTTTTGACGGACCGGATTGCAAGCGCCGAACGTCCTAATCCCATTTTGAGTTAAATGAATTCCCGCAGCAACGAAATATTTATTTTCGCTACGGGAGAGTCACCAAAGGGTTCAAAAAGAGCGCTTGCAGTAGGAAACCGCATCCATTTCCGGTGCGTTTGAATACACCACAAACCAGCACCCAACTACGCTCGAGAGCGCCTCGATAAGAGTCGCCGGCGGTTGCGCGCCTCCGAGCCTTTCTCGCGCGCCACGCCCCTCAGTGGAATCGAGACCGTGAACCGCTTTTCTCTGCGTTGCTCACTCATTTCGCATGATCGCTCCGAGACGAACCGCATTTCCTGAGTGCTGCTTCTTAGAGTATTCGTCTCAGCACAATATCAGAGTCGTGCATTGTTTGTTCTGGAGCCAACTCGATTGCGGGGCCGAGAAGTTCGAAACCCTGGCTCAAGTAAAAGCCTTTGGCAATATCGGCGGAGCGATCGGTGTAAACCCACAGCTCTTTGCAGGAAATTGTCCGCGCATGATCGGCGATTGCGTGAATCGCGGCGCTTCCAAAACCTTGGCGTCGAAACTTTGGACGGATAGCGAACCATCCTAACCAGCAGAGATGTTTGGGCGATCCCGGCTGTCTGTAGAGCCCGGCCACGCCAATGATGTTCTGGCCAGTTCGAATGAGGAAAACCTGCCAGTACTCCAAAGGGGCGCCTCGGCGCCCGATCCCGCACCAGTGGAGCATCGAGAGCAGAAAGCGATCTCCGAAGTCATCGGCGAGCTCTTTCATGATTGGCAGGAATAGATCGATCTCCCTTGTAGTGATCAGTTCAACGCTTTGGTCGTTGGTGGGCATGGGTCTATCCCCCTTGAGTTGAGTGATGACAGCAGTTGCTCTCTGTTGCTGACCTGGAGCGCAAAAAGTGGTACTCCGTCCGGCATCGCTTTAGCGTTTCGCAGCTTGAAGAAATCGAATCCTTCGAGCAGCGCTTGGCCATGCTCCGAATACCCAAGGGCAAGGAGCTCACAGGGAAAGTGAATGTGGGCTGTGGCAAGCCAACATCCGATGCTGCGGGACAAAAGGATTTTAATGGCACGACTGTCTCTGAGTTCGGACCGGAGGACAATCCCGGAAATATACCAGTATTGCGTGGAGTCATTGAGAAAGGGGCGCATTGCGCGACCGTTCAGTTGTGACTCCTTGATGCCACCGGTTGTGAAAAGCTCGGCTGAGCGGGCCGAAAGAGGCCAGATCCCGATGGCTCCCATTACACAAGTCCGAAAGAACAGGGCATGTAAGCCGGATCGATAAGAGAACCACCAGTCCTGGAACTTCTCGTACGTGATAGAGGCTTCGCCGTAGGCCGCGTTGTCGATTTCCCAAAGATCTTCAAGTTCGGCATTGGATCGAATGTAACGTACGTGCAAATGCTCGTGTATGCCGTCTTGGCAGAAATTTCGTACTGCCTCACGAATCGCGATGAAGGCTGGATTGTCAAGGACGGTCGGTGAGCCAATGAGCTCAGTTGGTGTCGCATTTGTGGCTGAAGGGTTTTGTTGCTCCGAAGTTGTAGAACTGGGGTCTGGTGGTTGTGGCAGAGCTTCGATTGAGTAGTCGTTGAGATCCAGGATTTTCGCGCGGCGATGAGACTGATCATCCGTTTGATAATCTCAAGATCATTAACGGAACGGCCATCGAGCATGATCCCTACGGCGGTCGGCTTCAGCCGAGCCAAATCAATGTCCATGTACCGACTGGTTGGTGAGGAAGGCTTTATGAATAGCCTCAAAATGCGCCGTTGGCCAGACTGCAGATTGGGTTTTTGCTTTGAGACTGCTTCTTTGCGTTGAGGATCGTGCCTATGAACCCGGCTGCCTTGGCGGCCTTATACGGAACAGGGTCATTTCCCGGTACGCGCAGTAAGTGCGAAAAAGAAGGAGCGCGATAGCGATGGATTTGGCCAGATCCCGATCTTGCGGCGCCTCTGCAACGGATGTGTCGGATCCCGAAAGAAAATAGATCGAGTGAAGCCGCGGCAGCTCTTCTCCCCGGAATACAAGTTTCAATGACACGTGCGGAACGTCCATCCCCAGCACCGTTTTAGTATCGTTTCATCGTTTTATCATCATTCGGTTCTTCGGATAATTTCGTGGATAGTCGCCGCCTTGGTAGCGCAAGGACTCCGCTTCGTGCAAGAGAAAATCCGGCATAACTCGCTGACGCTCGGCCTTCGGCACTTATTCCGTTTTTCTCTTGCACTGCGCCACGGCCTTGCGCGGATGGGAACCATGGCTTTTCTGGCGAAAAGCGGTTGCTTTGCCAAAGATGAATGTGGGCGGCCGGGCTGTTTAGTCACCGCTTAATTGCGGGTTTGCGATGCGGAAAGCGAAGACTAAAAGGGATGGATGGCAGAGAGTTTGGAGCAGCATTATCGGCGGTTATTGGGACTGGAAGAGCCCTGGGTGGTCGAGGCGGTTAAACTGGAGTTGGCCGCACAACGCGTGGAGATCCGCTTAGAGGCACAGGTAAAGCCACGGGGATTGAAGTGCCCGGAATGTGGAAAATGGTATGGGCTCTACGACCACGCGCCTGAACGGCGATGGCGGCACCTGGACACTATGCAGTTTGAGACGGTTTTAGTAGCACGGATTCCCAGGGTCAATTGTGCCGAACACGGAGTCAAAACCATCGAACTGCCTTGGGCCGGGAAGAACAGCCGTTTTACGCTAATGTTTGAGGCCTTTGCCATTCGGCTGCTCCAAGCATGCGAAACAGTCAGGAGTGGCGCAGGGCTTCTGCGGTTGGATTGGCACAGTGCACATCAAATCATGGAGCGAGCCGTGGAACGAGGCCTGAGGCGTCGCAAGATGGAGACGGTGCGGTTGGTCGGCATTGACGAAAAGAGCTTTGGCTCTGGGCAAGACTACATCAGCCTGATGACTGATCTGGAACAGAGCCGGGTTTTGGAGGTGGTACCGGACCGGACTAGCGAAGCATGCCAGGAACTCTGGAAACATCTCGGTCCCGAGCAGAATCTTAAAGTCGAAGCAGTCAGTATCGACATGTGGGAGCCTTACCTGAGTGCTACGGCCCAGGCAGCACCCCAAGCCCGGATTGTCCATGACAAGTTTCATGTTGCCAAGCATCTCAACGAAGCGGTCGATCGGGTGCGGCGGGCCGAGAATCGGCAGCTGCATTCCGAAGGAAATGATCTGCTCAGCGGCAGCAAGTACGTGTGGTTAAAAAATCCCGAGAACTGGCGTGAGGCCGATCGACTAAGGTTTGAAGCTCTGCGCTACTCCGGATGTAAGGTCGCCAGAGCCTGGCAAATCAAGGAACTCTTCAGAGACTTCTGGAGTTGTTTTGACCCGGCAGAGGCTGAAAGCTTCTTTGATCGCTGGTATAGCTGGGCAAGTCGCTGCCGGTTGGTTCCAGTTAAGGCAGTCGCCCGGATGCTCAAAATCCATTTGGGAAATCTGTTGACCTATTTCACTCATGCTATCTGTAATGCCATGACTGAGGGCTTTAACTCCAAGATTCAAAGCCTCAAGCATGCTGCTCGGGGCTTTCGTACTTTTGCTAACTTCAGAATCCGGATCCTGTTCTTCTGCGGAAAGCTCGATCTATGCCCCATTAGCCATTAAATTATCCGAAGAGCGCATCATTCTGACCAGCGTTTCCATAATTATCATATGGCAAAGTAGTGCACATGAGCATGCAGCAGCACACGGAGGCAGGCATAACTGTTCAAATACGACATCCGCGCGAGCCTGTTATCAGGCTGCTAGTTAAAGAATACACAAAACACACTATTGTAGTGTTATTTAGATCCGGAAACCATGGACGATAAACTTCTAACCAGGGTGGAGCTGGCGCGACGATGGAAGGTCTCGATTGGCACGCTCAAGCGAAGGGAGCGCGCAAAGATACTGCGCCCCGTAAGGCTGGAGGGGCGCGTTATTCGCTATCGGCTAAGCGATGTCCTGCGGATTGAGGAGGAGGGCTACGAGAGCGTTAAAAATGCGTCGAACGCTGATCAAGAAACCGTTCTATTGCCGCGGCGGTGATCGCTTGAGGCGAATGCCGTCCAATCTCCCAACCCTGAAGCGTCTTAAGTTTTGCGGGCAGTCCCGCCTCGATCAGGAGTTTTTCTGTTTGGGACTGGCTAAGGTTGTTGGCCTCTCGCCAGGCTTTGAGGCGCTCAATAACAGGCGCGACAGCCTTTCGTTCTGACGTCCTCGACAATTTCTCTTGCTCAGCAAGAAAACGCGCGAGGGCTGCGACCATAAGCGGACGCGGGGAGGAACGCGCTATCTCCCACTGTTGAAGCGTAGAGAGGGCGATGGGTAGGCCGGCTTTTACGAGAATACGTACGGCTTGAGACTGGCTGAGGTTGTTCAGGGCGCGCCATTTCTTCAATTGTGTCACGACGGGGTGCGAGGGCTTGGTCGCCATTAAGCAGTAAACGATGGCAATCCAGAATCATACTGGCAACTCCTTATTGGAGAGATGGCGACTCTCGGCTGTTTTTTGGATTATCTTCATATACGTATTTACATATAGTCTAGCGGCGCATAACGGGTCATAACGGATCATAGCGGATCAGAAGAGATCAGGTTGATCCGTCCTAGGTATGGCTAGACCAGAGGGACGATCGAGTACAATGACGATCTTTTATCAGCACATTAAAAATATTTGCTCGGGCTCTTGAACGAAGAAACTTGTGTCACGTATACCTAGCGGAATGAATCCGATCGACGATTGTTTTCTTTCCCGGGCGGAGGTGGCGCGTCTCGATTACAACGGTCAAGCGGCGCGAGCAGCAGGGGATATTGAGGCCCATCCGGATGAGCACACACGTGGTCCGGTACCGGCTATCTGATGTAGTACGCGCCGAGGAAGAAGCAGCAGCCGGCCGTGAATGGGAAACGGAACAGGACGGTGATCGAAGAAGCAGATGAGCTTCGGTTGATGCGATGCAGGGTGGCTACCTATCGCTCGATGGAACGCTTTCCGGTAGGAAAAAATGCAGACGAAAAAGAGCGTGGCGGACCGATGGTGGAAAGGAGTCGGCTATGAGGTGCTAGCTGAGACGTGTGAGAGAGCTTTGTTGGTGGGTACCCGGGACGCAATACGCCTGCTTGGCGGGGCGGAAATAATATGGGACCGGTGTCTTGCAGCTGGCTGGATTAGAGCGGCCGTTCGGGCAGGACGAATCCACTACTACCACTATGGGGACATAGCCGCTCTGGCGGAGCGCCTATGCCGCGACGGCCCTCCAGGTTTCACAAGCATCAGAAGGGAGGAAGCCGATTATCGATGAAGTGGCGCGAGTTGCGGCGGGGGGTGGAGGAACGCGAGTGACCAAGGTTCTGGCGACATCATCGAGCAGTTCGATTAACGCGAGTAGTTGCATGCTCCTCGGCGTTGGTCCGGCGCGGCGCGCACGCAGCGCGCCCCATATACGATGGGGGCTTTCCAAGCTGTTCATAAAATCATCGTAAGCGACAGCAAACGGCAAGTTGTTGGCCGGCCGTTCAGGATTTGGAGCGCCCAACAGGAATGCGTCGGCCAGACCCGCCAGTTTCATGAAACTTGCTGCGAGCGCCTGAAAGAGCGGCGAAAACGGTCGCATCGGCCAGAGCGCCAGCGAAAGGAGGAGTGCCCAACAGATGCCAACCAGGCAAATGAGTAGACGGGTCCAGAATTCGCTAGAAACGACAAGCACTACCGACGTGACAACCACAGTAGAACTCACCAAGCCGGCCTGAGCAGCGGCGTTTCCAGCAACTCCGATCAGAGCTGCCGGAAAAACCCATACAAACGTTCCAATAATGTAATTCCATACGGACTGAATCATCCACCCTCCAAAGAGGTAGGCGCCCAGCATCGTTAACCCGGATCCCAGCAAGGAGACGGCCTTCTGCCGATAGGCGCCCCCAACGTCGCACGATAAAATCCAAAGGGTAGCGAAGGCGCAGAGAATGCCCCATGGCAGGTGATTGGCAAGAAGGCCGACAGCGGCCGGAATTGAGATTCCGATTGACCCTCGAAGGCCTTGCGCCCATCCAGATGTTTTGCGTCAGGCTCCGAATGGAACAATACAAAAGCTTTCCAAGCGCGTTGCCATGGGGAAACACAGGTCACGCCTGATTTCTTCATCAACAGCGGCACGCTATGATGGAGTCAGGGCTCTCGAACCCCGCTTGCTGCAAGGACCAGCCCGCGGGCGCGGTTTACAATTTCGCTTTAACCTTTTGCGCGATCCCGTCGAAGTCCGGCCACTCTCCGGTTTGAAGCTTAGAGTAAAGCAGCTCATCATTGACGCGAATTTCGAAAGCGCCGCCGCTCGAAGGGATAAGTTTGACCGACTTAATCCCCGCCGCCTCGCGAATTTTGGCCGCCAAACTGGCAGCCCTCGGTTCGTAGTTTCAGACTTGGCAGTATTCTATCGTAACCTCTTTTTTCATGAAGCTCCTTCAATTAAAAACTATTCGCGATGCCTGAATGTGTCGAGAGCCGCGTTTGGTTCCGAAACGCCTTTCTTCACAGCGACCACTTCGACGCGTTGCATCGCCATTCGCTTCAGCCGACAATCTGAAGGGATTTAACAGGAGAGCGCTTGGAACTACGACAGTTTGGTCCTACGAAACGAGACGTGTCCGTCATCGGACAAGGCACTTGGTATCTCGAGGCCGCCAAGAGCGGCGCAACAGGTGCGATTGCCACGTTGCGCCGCGGTCTCGATCTTGGCCTGACCCATATCGATACAGCCGAGATGTATGGGTCGGGAGCGGCCGAAGAGCTGGTCGGTCAGGCGATCGCCGGACAGCGAGAGAAGGTCTTCCTGGTTTCGAAGGTCCTGCCCCAACACGCTTCGCGCGCTGGAACGATCAAAGCATGCAACCATTCGCTGGCCCGCCTCCAGACTGACCACTTGGATTGCTACCTCCTGCACTGGCGAGGCTCCTACCCGCTCGAGGAGACGATTGCGGGATTTAATGACTTGCAAGCGGAAGGGAAAATCCTGACCTGGGGCGTAAGCAATTTCGATGTTTCCGATTTGGAGGAAGTCCTGGAACTTGCGGGCGAAGGCGAGCTCGCCTGTAACCAGGTGCTCTATCATCTGGAAGAGCGCGCTATCGAGCATGCGGTTCTGCCCTGGTGTGAGGAAAATGGTATTGCGGTTGTCGCTTACAGCCCTTTCGGACACGGAAACTTTCCCGGACCCGGATCGGTTGGTGGACGGTTGCTGGAGCAGATCGCGGCACGCCACCGGTCCACTCCCCGACAAATCGCATTGAGCTTTCTCACCCGGCGGTCTTCGGTTTTTGCAATCCCGAAGGCGGGCGGCGTTCAACATGTGGAAGAGAATGCGGGCGCGGCAACAATCCACCTGACAGAAGATGAGATGGCGCGGATTGATCGTGCTTTTCCGTCCGGGCCGCGGCCAGAGCACCTACCGATGCTCTAACTGGTTCATTTGCCGGCTTTGACAGAATTCTGTATAGCGATTGAGCGCGGATGCGAATGGATCACCGCCGACCGCGCCTTCGCTCGCTTCCCCGGCTTAAAATGGAAGCACCCGCTTACATAGAGCCAGCAGCACAAAATCGACGGTCCCATGCTCATCTCCTCCTAAATCTGTGTTAATCTGTGTTAATCTGTGGTTATCCTCCCCTAGCAGATCGACGGAACGGAACAACATATGCTTAAAGTCGCCCTACTCGTTCGTCTCGAAGCCAAGCCGGGAAAAGAAGAGGAGGTTGCGGCCTTCCTTCGCGCTGGCTTACCCCTCGTTCAACAGGAACCGGCTACCGTGGTGTGGTTTGGGGTCCGCCTTGGACCTTCCACTTTTGGCATCTTCGACGCATTTCCCGACGAAGCCGGGCGACAAGCTCACCTTGCCGGCAAAGTCGCTGCGGCGCTGATGGAGAAAGCGAGCGACCTCTTTTCCCAACCACCGATCATCGAACGCGTCGACGTCTTGGCCGAGAAACTCCCTTAACGGCCTCGTATCGCCCTGCGAGGCACGTGAGCATATCCCGCCGACCGGCCCCAAATAAACACCGCTTGCCTGATGGTGGCCTTTAGGACTAGTTGGCGCTCATGCCGGCGATGATCGAGACCCCGCAGTCTGTCGAAAAGTTCGTCGCGGCGGCGGCTCGGATCATCCAAGCCCAAGCTGTCACGAAGCGATTCGGAGAAACCGAGGCTCTTCAAGCGTTGGATCTAGAGGTGGGCAGCGGAGAGTGCGTCGGATTACTTGGACCAAACGGAGCCGGCAAATCGACCTTCATCGGGTGCCTGTACGGAGCGGTCGTGCGCACCGGCGGCAACCTCATGGTGTTTGGTCTAGACCCGCAAAAGGAAGCGAGAACGATCAAGACCCGGCTCGGAGTTGTCCCACAGGAGAATGCTCTCGATGAGGAACTGACCGTGCTCGAAAACATGCGGCTTTATGCCCGTTTTGCTCTCCTGCCGTTAAAGCTCGCCCGCGAGCGAATCGAAGCGCTTCTGGAGGAAATGTCGCTCGAACACAAGCGCGATGCGCCGATCCGGTCGCTGTCCGGCGGAATGAAACGGCGCCTGGTTTTCGTGCGGGCGTTGCTCTCCGATCCTGAACTCCTCATTCTGGACGAACCGACCACCGGCTTGGATCCGGCGGTTCGTCATGTTCTCTGGGAAAAGGTGCTGAACTATCGTCAGAGCGGCAAAACAGTTCTCATCACCACCCACTATATGCACGAGGCTGAACTGCTCTGTAACCGGGTCGTCATCCTCAACCGTGGCAAAGTGATTGCCACCGGAACGCCGCGCGATCTGATCGATCGTCATGCGCCGGGATACGTCGGGTATTTCCGGATTCAAGAAGAACCCATTCTCCGAAAACAAATCCGGCCTGACTGGCCCGTTTTTCAACAAGGACATCAAACTTGCATCCGCGTTCCCCGGCTGGAGGATCTCACCGCTTTGCAGGCTGCGGCCGGCGTCACCGCGCTGCAGCTGCGGCCGGCTAACCTCGAAGATGTCTACCTCAGGCTGACCGGGCATGGCCTCGCCGATGATGAATGAATTAACCATCACCGCACGACTTGCCTGGCAGGTCGTGGTTCGCAACTGGGTTGTCTATCGCAAGGATTTCCTGGCAAACATCTCGCCAACCCTGGCCGATCCCGCCTTGATTCTGACCTCCCTCGGACTCGGTTTGTCGCCCTTCATCGGACACATCGACGGTCGGACTTACGCCCAATTTCTCGCTCCAGGTTTGGCCGCCTCGACCGCTCTGTTCACCGCGTTTTTTGAATGCAGCTACGGTTTCTTTGTCCGAATGACTTTCGAGGCCGTCTTTAAAGCAATGCTGACCACGCCGATCGGCGTGGCGGAAGTCGTCCTGGGCGAGTTTATCTGGGTTTTTGTCCGGGCAGCCAGTATGGCTTTCGGAGTAGGCCTTGTCCTGCTCGTTTGCGGTCTCCTGCCCAATCCAGCCGCGGTTTTGCTCTTGCCGTTTATTGGCGGGATGCTCGCAATCCCTTGTGGCGCCATCGGACTAATCGCGGCAGCACGCGTCCGCAACATCAACCAGTTCCAGACGGTCTATTCTTTCTTAATCGCGCCAATCTATTTCCTCTCGGCCGTCTTTTTCCCGATTCGGCCGGGCACCTTTCTGGCGGCGGTTATTCAGTTCTCGCCGTTTTATCATGGGGTGCGTCTGATGCAACTAGCGGCCTGGGGCGAGTGGCGGCCGGCATCCGTGCTCCTCCACTGCGTGGCGCTACTGATCTTCTCGGTGATTCTTTGCCAAATCAGCTTTCGCGACATTCGCGGGAAACTGACCGCTTAGGTTTTTGAGCGGTCTGAGCGCGTTGTGGAGTGCGTGCGACTTGTCGCCGCTTTGACACCGCGCGGAGCGCGCCTCCAACAAGGCGGATCTTTTCGTCAAGCTGTCTCTCACTTCGTGGTTCGGTTCCTCGGCCCGAGCCGCGCTCCGCGCTGATCCTAAAGCGGCGACAAGTCGCACGCACTCCACAACGCGCTCGGACCACTCAGACCATTGATCGTTCTCTCGTTCCCGGTTATCCTGTCTCTTCTGATGCCTGACTCCTTTGTTCACCTGCATCTTCACACGGAGTATTCGCTGCTCGACGGACTCGTCCGGATACCTGATTTGATGAAAAAAGCGGTCGACTTCGGCATGCCCGCCGTCGCGATCACCGATCACGGCAACATGTTCGGCGCGATCGAATTCTATGAGGCCGCGACCAAGGCGGGTATCAAACCGATTATCGGTTGCGAGGTGTACATGGCCCCGGGCGCCATGACCGACCGGAGCGCGTCGTCGGCTCGAGATGCCGCCTATCATTTCACTCTTCTGGCCCGCGATTTCGAAGGCTATAGCAATCTGGTCAAACTGGTCTCCGCCGGACACCTCGAGGGATTCCACTACAAGCCGCGTATCGACAAAACGATTTTGGCGGAGCACAGCCGCGGCCTGATCGGTTTGAGCGCTTGTTTAAAGGGTGAAATCAACGTCGCGATTCAGAACGGTGATTTGAAAAAAGCGGAACGCACGGCCCAGGAATTTGCCGAAATTTTTGGACCGGAATGCTTCTACCTCGAGCTGCATAATCACGGACTGGAGGCCCAGCGCCTTTGTAATGAGCAGCTTCTGCGGATCTCCAAACATTGGCAGATCCCGGTCGTCGCGGCCAACGATGTCCACTTTCTGGAACGCTCACATCACGAGGCGCATGACGTCATGATTTGCATCGGAACGGGAGCGATGCTGCACGACGAACGGCGAATGCACTATCCGACCGAGGTATATCTCAAATCGCCTGAAGAGATGGCCGCTCTCTTCCCTCAGGTACCGGAAGCGCTCGAAAACACCTTGCGCATCGCGCATTTGTGCGATCTCCAGCTCGATTTCAATGCATCCAAGTATCCGGCATACGAGCCTCCACCCGGTAAATCGCGCGACGCGTATCTGCGCGAGCTTTGCTTTGCCGGATTGCGCGAAAGATATGGGGAGCGAGCCGAGAGCGACTCCGCACTGCGCAACCGGCTCGAGTACGAACTCGAGATTCTCGAGAAAACCGGCTTCACCAGCTACTTTCTGATAGTCTGGGATTTCATTCACTATGCCAAGCAGAACGACATCCCGGTTGGACCGGGCCGAGGTTCGGCCGCCGGCTCGCTAGCCTCTTATGTCCTGAAGATCACCGACCTGGACCCTCTACGGTTCGGTCTGATTTTTGAGCGATTCCTGAACCCGGAACGCGTCAGCCCGCCAGACATCGATGTCGACTTCTGCCAGAACCGGCGAGGCGAAGTGATCGACTACGTGCGCGCGAAGTACGGTTTGCGATCCGTCTCCCAGATCATCACCTTCGGTACCTTAGGCGCAAAAAGCGTCGTCCGCGACGTTGGCCGGGTCATGGGCTTGAGCTACTCCGACGCCGACCGAATCGCGAAAATGATCCCGAACGAACTCGGCGTCACTCTGCACTCGGCTCTGGAAAAGAATCCGGAACTAAAGAAAGCCGTGGAGACAGAGCCGGCCACTCAAGAGCTCTGGAGCTATGCCACGGTGCTCGAAGGCCTCACCCGCAATGCCGGGATTCACGCGGCGGGGGTGGTGATCGGCGATCGGCCGCTCGACGAATATATCCCGCTTTGCCGAGGTAACGATAATGAGGTCATCACGCAGTATGCGATGGGGCCGTTAACAGATCTGGGAATGCTGAAGATGGATTTCCTGGGTCTCAAGACTCTCACCGTCATCCAGGATACCGAGAACCTGATCCGTCAACGCGAGCCGGAGTTTACGATCGAGGAAATCCCGTTGGACAACCAGGCGACCTTCGACATCCTGAACCGGGGTGAAACGATCGGAGTATTTCAGCTTGAGTCCGGTGGCATGGTGCACCTTTGCAAGCAATTCAATATCTCCAATATCGATGACATCATCGCCTTAATCGCGCTCTATCGCCCCGGTCCGATGGAGCTGATCCCGGACTACATCCGGCGAAAGAAAGGCCTTACCAAGATCAAGTACGAGCACCCGCTGCTCAAAGAGGTCTGTGCCGACACCTACGGAATCATGATTTACCAGGAGCAAGTGCAGCGTGCCGCCAATGTCCTGGCGGGCTACAGCCTCGGGCAAGCTGACCTGCTCCGCCGCGCCATGGGCAAAAAGGATAAGGCCAAAATGGCGAAGGAGCGCGTCAACTTCATCGCCGGCTGCAAAAGGGTAAATGGGATCGAGGAAAAAAAAGCGAATGCGATTTTTGATCTGCTCGAAAAGTTCGCCGGCTACGGATTTAACAAGAGCCACAGCGCCGCCTACGGTCTGATCAGTTATCGGACGGCTTTTCTCAAAGCGAACTATCCGGTCGAGTTCATGGCCGGCTTGCTGAGTAACGAAGTGAATAACACCGAAAAGATTTCGGTGTTTGTCGCGGAATGCCAGCGGCTCGGCATTTCGATTCTGCCTCCCGATATCAATCATAGCCATCTCAAGTTTATTCCCGAGACGGCTGGCGACCGGCGCGCGATCCGCTATGGCTTGGCGGCCATCAAGAATATCGGGGAAGCTGCGATGCATACCGCGATTTCCGAACGGCTTGCGCACGGTCTTTACAAATCGATGGAGGATTATTGCAGCCGGCTCGATTCCCGCTCCGTAAATCGAAAGATTCTCGAGAATTTGATCCGGGCAGGTGCTTTCGATTTCACCGGCAAAGATCGGGCGGAACTTTTTGCCCGGATCGATTTAGCCCTGAGTTCAGGTGCGTCCGCCCAAAGAGATCGCATGAGCGGCCAAGTCTCACTCTTTGGCGATCTCGAACTGGAATCCGCTCCCGCCAGAAAAAGCGAATCCGTGAATTTTTGCCCGTGGTCCCTCGCCGAGAAGCTCGGCCACGAGAAGGATCTGCTTGGTTTTTACGTAACGGGTCATCCGCTCGACAGCTACCGAACGCAGCTCGAGCAAGGATCGTATTTGCCCATTGGCGAGCTGGAGACCAAAGATGACAAAGCGGCTGTCCAGGTTGCCGGCTCAATCGTTTCGGTCGATCGCAAATTCACTAAAAAAGAAGGCAAACCGTTCGCCATCGTCTCCCTTGAAGACTTCACCGGTCAGGTGGAGATACTGGTTTGGGGAGAAGTGTATACCGGCGCGAGTCGTGAGATCGAGAAATCCAGGATCGTTTCGGTAAAGGCAAGACTCGATCGCAAAGACGATGGTATCCGCCTGGTCGCCAACGAGATTGGCTCGATCGCGCCTGAGAAGTCTGCTCGCCCCCTTACCATCGATTTGCCGGCAGACCAACTGGACGAGGCAAGGTTAGAAGGCATTCGGCAATTGATCCAGCAGTTCCCCGGCGAGCAGCCGCTCGTTTTGCGCTTTGTTTCTCCGTTCGGCGAAAAGGTGAAACTGCGGACCGGCCGAGAGTTCGCGATCAAGGATTCGCCTCTATTTCGCGAACGGCTGGCCGGCATTCTGGAAAATGCGGTCGAATCGACAACCAAATCGTAGGGGGTGGCGTCGTATAGGGGTCTTGCCCGAGAGTGGCCACTCGGCCAAAAATCCGCCATAAACTTTCCCTTCTTATCGTATTTGTAAATTTTCTGTTCCGCACTACTTTCCCGGTTCCTCTTGCCTTGCTATGACTCCGTTTAATCGCGAGATGCGAATTTTTTCCGGGCGTGCTCACCGCGAGCTCGCGCTAAAAATTTGCCAGTCCGTCGGCGCGCCCCTCGGCGAGGCCAGTGTGAACTCCTTCCCCGACGGCGAAACCCGGGTCAAAATCGACGAGAATATTCGCGGTCGCGACGTTTTTATCGTTCAACCGACCTGTCCGCCGACCAATCAGAATCTGATGGAGTTGCTGATCATGATCGACGCGGCTCGGCGGGCAAGCGCTTATCGCATTACCGCAGTGATCCCTTATTTCGGTTATGCCAGGCAAGACAGAAAAGATCAGCCCAGAGTGCCCATTACCGCTAAGCTCGTCGCCAATCTGTTGGACGCCGCCGGTGCGAACAGAATTCTCACGATCGATCTGCACGCGCAGCAAATTCAAGGCTTTTTCGATATCCCAGTCGACCACCTTTACGCCGCTCCCGTCCTCCTCCGATACATTCGCCAGAAGAATCTCGATAACCTGGTCGTGGTATCACCCGACGTCGGAGGCCTGAAGCTTGCCTCGGTCTATGCTGATGCGCTTGGCGCCACCTTTGCCACCGTCGCAAAACGGCGCCTGAGCCCCACCGAGACCGAAGCGCTTCAGGTGATCGGCGATGTCGACGGGAAAAATGTTTTGATGGTCGATGACCTCACAGAAACAGCTGGTACTCTGACGAGCGCCGCCGCCCTTCTGAGAAAGCAGGGTGCCCGTGACATTTATGCCGGAGTGACCCATGCGGTGTTCACAAACATCGCGCACGAACGTTTAAAAAACTCCGAGATTCTGGAACTGATCACGACCGATACGACCCCGGTCTTGTTGAATCCATCCTGCCGCATCACCGTGCTGTCGGTGGCGGAACTCCTCGGCGAAGGTATTCAGCGGATTTATACGAACGAATCGGTCAGTTCACTTTTCGAAATAAACGCGACTACGAAGTAAGTAAACAATCATGGCACAACAAGCGAAGTTAACCGTGCATCGACGAGCCGTCACCGGCCGCAACCACATCAAGGAGATCCGCCGCCGAGGTCTCGTTCCCGCCATTATTTATGGCGCGAATCAACCGGCGCTACCGCTTGAGGTAGAGGGGCGCGAGCTCAAAACCGTGCTCTCGCATGGCGCTGGGGAAAACATTCTCGTTGAGCTCGAGATCGTCGACGGCGCCAGCCGCACAAACGCACTTGCCTTGATCCAGGAGGTTCAACACCATCCGCTGCAGGCAGACCTGCTGCACGTCGATTTTCACGCGGTTTCCGCTACCGAGAAAGTCTCGACCGAGGTCCCCATTGAAACAATCGGTGAAGCGGTCGGGGTCAAGACGTTTGGTGGGCTGCTGGAGCATATTTTGCGACGGCTGGAAGTGGAGTGTCTGCCGAAAGACTTGCCGGAAGCGATTCACGTCGATGTATCCAACCTGAATGTCGGCGATTCCGTCCACGTGCGTGACTTGCAATTGCCGGCCGGCGTTGAAGCCCTGAACGACGGTGAGTTGACCGTGGTGGCGGTCGTGGAGCCGCGGGTCGAGGCTGAGGAGACCGTCGCCGAAGAGCCGGTAACCGCTCCGGAAGTCATTACGGCCAAGAAAGAGGAGGGTGCCGCTGAGAGTTCCGCCGGTTGAACTCTATGGCTGAGCTTCGTCTGGTTGCCGGTCTGGGCAATCCGGGAGGTCAGTACGCGCATACCCGGCACAATATTGGTTTTATGGTTCTGGATCGCCTAGCCGAGACCGAGAATCTTCTTTTTACGGAAAAACCGGTCTGGCATTCGTACCTCGCCCGGTGGGGCGATGTCTTGCTGGTCAAGCCGATGACCTTTATGAATCGTAGTGGAGACGCGATCGGACCGCTTGCACGCTATTACAAAATCGCTCCGGAACAGGTCCTGGTGGTGAGCGACGACGCCGCCTTACCGCTTGGCCGATTGCGTCTTCGCCAGACGGGCAGCGATGGCGGGCACAATGGGCTGAAATCCGTGATCGAGCATCTCGGTGAATTGTTCCCGCGGCTGCGCGTGGGTATCGGAGCGGTAACCGGCAACGATGAACTTGTCGACCACGTGCTCGGCAAATTCAGCGCTGAAGAGAAATCGGCGATGGAGGCCGCCATCCGCCGGGCGGTCGAAGCCATCCGGCATGTTGTCCAAGACGGGATCGTTTCCGCGATGAATCTTTACAACCGCGCAGAAATTACTTGAAAACACTATGATAAATCGTTATGAATGTTTGCTGGCGCTCGATACTCGAGGCCAGGAAGATGGAGTGAAAGAACTGATCGAGCGTTTCGAAGAGGATTTTGGGAAAGAAGACGCGAAGATCGAGCAAGTGCAGAAGATGGATAAACGGCAACTCCCTTATACGCCGAGGCATGTCGATTCCGCCTATTACGTCAATTTTGTCTTCGAAGCGGAGCCCGGGGTAATCGCCAGGCTACGCAGTAAATTCAAGCTCGACCCGGTCGTTTTCCTCCAACATTATCAAAAATTATCGTCAAAGACGGCGCCTAAAAGTGCCACCGCATGATCCATGGCTAGCCTCAATCGTGTTTTTCTCATTGGAAATCTCACTCGAGACCCCGAGATGCGCTACACACCCAAGGGAACCGCGGTGGTGGACCTCGGGTTGGCGGTCAACCGCATGTTCACCACCGAGGAAGGCGAACGCCGGGAAGAGGCCACCTACATCGACGTCGTGCTCTGGGCGCGTCTGGCCGAGATCGCCGAGCAATATTTGAAAAAAGGCCGATCAGTCTTCATCGAAGGCCGTCTTCAACTGGATAGTTGGGACGATAAACAAACCGGCCAGAAACGCTCGAAGCTCCGCGTGATTGGCGAGAATCTGCAGATGCTCGGCGGCCGCCCCGATTCCGAAGGCGCGCCGCCCAGTTCACGTCCCGCCCGTCCAGCGACGTCTGCGCCGCCCGTGCGACCGACCAAAGATCCAGACCTCGACGCAGAACCGGACGATATTCCATTCTAAGCGGGGGTCGGCGGAGCATCGACGGCCCCGGGGTGTACCAAGGTAGCGCCGGCATCCTGCCGGTTCAAAAAGCTGACAAGCTGGAAGCTTATCCTACCTGGAAGTCCGACAGTGCGCGGTCCCGCGTATTCTCAGGCTTCTTTGAGCGCGAGAAGAACCCTCTCAATTTCCTCTTCCGTATTATAAAAATGTGGGCTGAATCGCAGCAGCTTGCAGCCCGTGCGATCTTCTCTGGCTGAGCAGATGATATTCTTCTGCGCAAGATGAGCATGAAGAGCGGCCAGGTCACGCGTTGGGTGGACCACTGTCACGATGCCGGAAGCAATGCCGCTCGCGACCGGGCTTCGCAGCTCGAATCCAAGCTCAACCAGCCCTCGGCTAAGGCTCTGGCCAAGCGCACGGATCCGGTCGGCAACTCGCTCAATTCCGATCTCCAGCAGTAGATCGATGGCCGCCTTCATTCCCGCGATCCCCGGAAAATTCAGAACCCCTGGTTCGTACCGTTGGGCCGTCGGCACAAACTCGATTTCGTTCCGCGCGATAAAGTTCGGGCTCTTGATGTTCCATGCCCCAAGCAACGTCGGCCGGCAGATCTCAAAGCAGGACCGCTGGATAAAAACGATCCCGATCGCGACTGGCCCGAGCAACCATTTATGGGCGTCCGCGCTGAGAAAACCAACGTGCTCAACGGTTGTCGGGAACGCCCCGAGCGTCTGGATCGCGTCTACACAAAACATGATCCCGCGCTTCGACAAAAGTTGCCCGATGGCGTCCAGATCGATCCGGTAACCGGAAACGAAATTGCATGAGGCGAGAGCGACCAACCGGGTACGGGGCGATAGAGTCCTGGCTACGAGATCCGAGGTCAGTTCGCCGAGATTGGAGGGTTCCAGGAAACGAACCGTTACTCCGCGCGATCGCAGATTGAGCCATGGATACACGTTGGCCGGGTAGTCGTCCAGATAGCAGAGGACCTCATCGCCGGGCTGCCAATCGATTCCGTTGGCAAAAAGACTCAGTCCAAGCGAGGTCGGCCCGAGCAGCGCGACCTCCTCGGGGGATGCGTTTATCAACCGTGCCGCTGCCGCCCGAGTCTCCTGAATCAGCCGCGTGATCTCCGAGAAATCAACGAATTCCGCTGAACAGCGCTCGATCAGATGCGTCATGGCGTCGGCCACCCGCTTCGGCAGGGCGGTAACCGCCGCGTGGGCCATAAAGATCTTGTGACGGCAAATCGGAAATTGGCTGATGCGTTGCTCTTCGTCGTTTTCGATTAACTGCAGCAGATCCATAAGAACGTATAGCCTGCATCGCTGGCAAATCTCTAAGGATTTGTGGGCGATGAAGACTAATGTGCTAACCTAGACATCAAGTGCGATGTATCAGATCGTCTTCAACGAGATCAGCGCGGCGGAAATCTCGAATATACCGAAAGAGCTGCAGCTCGAATTGCTGGCCGAGTTCAAATTTCTGCCGGACGATCTGGACCAGCTCGATTCGAAAGCGTTCGGCGTTATCGAGCGGGACGACAAGAAGCTTTATCGGTACCGCGCGCACGATTATCGGATCTACTTTGCCCGGAGTGACGAAGGCATCGTCGTGCACCGAGTGCTGCACAAGAATACCATTCGGGATTTCCTTTATCGCTCGAAACTCCCCTTGGGAGAGGATGAACAGTTGCAAGAACACGCCGGGTTTTGGAAGCTGATCGAGGAAGGCGAGAAGAAAAAACGATGAACCGCCCATCCCACCGGCCGGCCGGTCCACTGGCGCTGGCACTGGCACTGACATTCTCTTCGCCGGCATTTTCCCAGCTCCATTGGGACGCTCCGCAACAGAGCTTCAAGGTCAAAGCTACCGCGGACGATGTGAAAGCAGTTTTCAAATTCCAGAATACCGGCTCGACCCCGGTAACGATCAGCGAAGTAAAGACCTCCTGCGGCTGCACCACCGCTGCGCTGGCCAAGAAGGATTATGCTCCGGGAGAAGCGGGCCAGATCGTGGCTGATTTTCATTTAGCGGGACGGACCGGTCACCAGGAGAAGGCCATCATGGTGAGAACCAGCGATCAACCACAACCGACCATGCTGTTGCTGACGGTCGATATTCCCGACCTCGTGAAGATCGATCCTGAATTCGTTCTTTGGAAAATCGGCGATCCGCCTGATCCCAAAACCATTCGCATCAAGGTCAACGACGATGTGCCAGTGCGGATCACCTCGGTCCTAAGTGACAATCCAATGGTCCAGCTGATTGTGCATGAGACTAAACCCGGGAAGGACCTGGAGCTCGAGTTGCGTCCGGCGGATACGGCCCGTCCGGCCAGCGCTGTGCTATTGGTGCAAACCGATTATCCCCCGGAGAATCCACAGACGCATTACGCGTATGCTCGGGTAAAATGAGGTTTTCCCGGTTTATGCGAATGATTCGGGTCGCTCTGCGCCAGGCTCTCGGCATTATCGCCGTCGCGCTCCTGCCCGCCCTGTTGTCGGCTGCTTTCCATCCGCGCAAGCCGATGGAATCACGATCGGACGAAATCGATCTCGCCACGGTGGAGGGTTGGGGACAGACCGTACTCTGGGTGGATGCCCGGCCAATGGACGAGTTTAGAGAAGGTCATATTTCCGGTGCGATCCCGCTGAATCTGGAACAGTGGGACAGCTTAATCGCAGCTTTCCTGGACCGCTGGAATCCGGATCAGAAGATCGTGGTTTACTGCAGTTCGCGCGATTGCGATCTGAGTAAGCAGGTTGCGGACCGGCTGCGAGAAAACAAGATCAGCCCGGTGTATGTGCTCCGCGGGGGCTGGGAAAGTTGGGTAAGCCGGCATGGCGACGCGATCTCCAAGGGCGATTAGAGGACTTGGCCGCCGAGTTCGGCCGCCTTTGAAAGAAACTAAACCAAGTAGCATGAAAACAAGGGTATGGTCGGTTGTTTTCCAGATTTGCCGGGTGGTGTTGGGAGCGGTCTTCGTCTTCGCCGGGGCGGCAAAAGCGTATGATCTGGCGGCGTTCGCTGATCAGATCAACCATTTTCATCTGTTACCCTGGACGTTGGTGGCTGGGCTGGCCGTGTTTCTTCCGTGGCTGGAGATGATCTCCGGGATCCTGTTGATTGTGCGCAAGCTCGAGTCGGGCGCACTGCTGATCATTACCGGGTTGCTCGTCGTGTTCACCTTTGCCATCGTCAGCGCCTGGTTGCGGCATCTGGACGTTGATTGCGGCTGTTTCGGTCATGCCCTTCCTCCAATGACGGTGGCGTGGGGCGCTGCTCGCGATCTTTTCCTGCTGGTTCTGGCCGGCTTTCTCTGGGTAGCAAGATTTCGCAGCTACATCAGAGAGTTCTGAGGCGCGGACCAAGCGGCTTGTGTCATCGCGTGTTCCATGCGATAGATGTATCCATGCAAAAGATGCAAATTTTGTTCCCCGATCCTGTGATGCGCCGGTTGCGCCGAATCGCGCGAATGCAGGATCGCCCAATCAGCGAAATTGTGCGCCGAGCCGTGGAAGACGCTCTGAAGCGAATTCCCGACACAGCGGAACGGGAAGCGCCGCCATCGATTCCGACGGTTAATGCTGGTAAAATGCTCGTCGCGCCTGAGTCGCTCCGCGACATCCTCTATCGTGATCGGGTTGGCTGACTGGCATGAAAAGCTTCGATACCAATATCCTGATCTATGCCATCAACGAGGCGGCGCCGGAACACGAACAGGCAAAGCGGTTCGTAACCGATATCGTGGCAAACCCCGACGACTGGATTCTCGCCGAGCAAGTGCTGATCGAAGTGTACTGCGTTTTGCGAAACCCGGCGGTTTTCCGGAAACCGTTATCGTCCGAACAGGCTTGGGACATCATTGATTTCTATCGAGCAAACGCCGGTCTGCAGATTTGCTGCTACGAACTCGCGTATTGGGCCGAGCTGGGGCCTATTCTTCGATCGCCCGGTTTCCCCGCGAAAA
Organism: uncultured Verrucomicrobiae bacterium; assembly: GCA_963731325.1. GTDB lineage: Bacteria > Verrucomicrobiota > Verrucomicrobiia > Chthoniobacterales > JAFAMB01 > CAVSUL01. Next base: position 582,952 of record CAVSUL010000001.1, on the reverse strand, counting down.
GAACTTTTGATGCAATGCTCGCAGTTACTTTGCGGGCGAACAGAGTTGAATTGTTTTACACTCGCAATACCAACGACTTTGACCGGTTCGGGTTCGAAACAGTGTCAAACCCAATCGATTAACCACCGAATCAGGAACAATGGACCCTCATCGCAGTTGGGCTGAAATCGAATTCGGCGCGCTCGAACACAACCTGCGGATTCTTCGCTCCTTTCTGGATTCCGGAGTGCAAGTCGTGGCGGTTGTCAAAGCTGATGCCTACGGCCATGGGCTGAGAGAGGTCGCGGTAGCAATCGATTCGAGGGTCGATGCCTTCGGGGTCGCGAATTTAGCAGAAGCTTTGGAAGTTGTTGAGGCCGGCGCACGCGCACCGGTCTTGGTCCTCAGCCCGGCTCTTCCTTCGGAGCGACGGGCCGTCGCCGTGAATCGTTTCGTCCCAATGATATCGACTGAGGAAGAAGCCGAAGCATACGCCAGCTTGGCGGCCGGTGGGCCGCCATTGCCCGTCCACTTCGTGGTCGATACCGGAATGGGCCGAATCGGTTTATGGGAGCATGAAGCTGCGCGAACGCTGAGTCGGATCTTGCGGCACAAGAGCCTCCAAGTGGTTGCTCTTTCATCGCACTTGCCGGTGGCTGATGAGGATCCGCAGTACACGGACGAGCAACTGGGCAGGTTCGCCAGGCAAAGGGCCGATCTTTTCCCGCTCGGTGTACCGGCGACGATCCTCAACAGTGCCGGCGCCTTGAGATGGCCCCATGCCGCGCAAGGCGGCGATCTGGTGCGGCTCGGGTTGGCTGTCTACGGCATTTCGCCTCTAGCCGACCTGCAGAGCCGGCTGCAACCGGCGCTGACTTGGAAAACCCGTGTGATTCTGGTCCGTTCCCTCGGGCCCGGGCGCAGCATCAGTTATGGCCGGACGTTCCTCACCACCAAGCCGATGCGGGTAGCGACCCTCGCTGTCGGCTACGCTGACGGTTATCAGCGCCATCTTTCCGGGCAAGGAACCGAGGTGCTCATCCGTGGAGTGCGCTGTCCACTCCTTGGCCGGGTGACTATGGACCAGGTTGTGGTCGATGTGACCCGCGCCGGAGCGGTCGAACCGGGAGAGGAAGTGGTCCTGATTGGGCAGCAAGGCGCCGAACAAATCCTGGCAACTGAACTGGCCGGCAAGGCGGGAACGATCGCATGGGAAATTTTCACCGGAATCACCAAGCGCGTGGCGCGCGTCTACCTATAGCATGCATCGCTGCGCAAATGCCGAAGGATTTGCGCGGTGGTGCAGGCTAGTCCCCCTGGAGCGTAAGAGCGTTCCCCAGAATTCTTTCGAGAGATTCCATGCGATAATGGTTGCCCAGGATCTCCAGACGTTCGCAAAACGTTGTGGAAGCAGGGTCGCGCTGTCGCAGCTTGTCGATCTCTTGCCGAAGCGCGACGATATCGCCGAGTCTTGTTAGCTCCAGGCAACGTTGGAGATCGGCCTTTGGCGGCAACGGTTCTTCCAAGGCGCTCTGTTCTGCCTGTTCGATCGTGGCAAAAAGCTCCGTTTTGGGCTTGCCGTTCGAACTGTAAATCCAATTCAACCTCAAGTGTCGCTCAAGTACGGCCAGCAATTCCGCTTCGTACACCGGCTTCGGCAAAAAGTCGTCAAAACCGGCGGCGATCGCCTTCTCCTTATCATCGGCATAGACACTGGCTGACGAGGCCAAAGCGAGCAGTGAGTGACGATTCGCGAAACCGCGCACCTCGCGAATCAAAGCATGCCCGTCTTTTCCCGGCATGCGAATATCGGAGATAAGGACATCGTAAGACTGGTTCCGGAGCAGTTGGAGGCACTCCTCGGGACTGTCCGCTTCAGTAACCTCGAAGCCGACATGCTGGAGCATCTCATGGAGCAGCCGGCGGTTCAGCACATTGTCGTCCACCACCAAGACTGTTTGGCGAGGACCTTCATAGCCGACGATCTGGCGACGCTCCGACCGGGAATCCACCGGCACTACCTGGGCTAACGGCACTGAAAAGCTGAACGTACTGCCGGTGTTTTCGACACTGCGCACGGAAATTGTGCCGTGCAGCAATTCGACGATTCGGCGGCTGATGTACAGGCCCAGACCAACGCCTTGGTTGTTGTCCTTATTGTTCGAGGCCTGAAAAAACGGTTCGAAGATGCGCGGCAACTCCGAGGTTGGGATACCGCTGCCGGTATCAGAAACATCAAAAACCAGGGTCGGGATGACAAGCCGGACGTGGAGGGCAATGTTACCCCGCTGGGTGAACTTCAGCGCATTGCCGAGCAGGTTCAAAAGAACCTGGCGCAGACGGAGAGGATCGGCGGAGATCCATTCCGGCGTCTTCGGGTCAATAACGCACTGAAAATCGATCTGCTTCGTGCGACAACGGAGCTGAAATTCATCGACGATCGCCCCAAGCCATTTCCGAAATTGGACAGGCACTGGATTGATCGCGATTGAACCCGCCTCGATCTTGGACAGATCGAGCATCTCATTGATCATCAGCAGAAGATTTTCTCCGCTCTGATAGATGGTTTCCAGCCGCTTACGCGCGCTTTCGCCGAGATTGGCGTCGCGCAAGAGCAAGTGAGAAAAACCCATGATACTGTTGAGCGGAGTCCTCAGTTCGTGGCTCATATTCGCCAGAAAATTGGTCTTGGCCCGATTCGCGGCTTCGGCCGCTTCCTTAGCTTCTTGTAAGCGCGCCTGGCTTTCTCGCAGATCCTGGGTTCGCTGATCCACCAGGGAGACCAGTTCGTACTCGCGTTTTTTCAGGTGGCGCACCCGCAACCGGATAAAAAGGGCCAGACCGAGGCCAATGAGCGCCACATAAATCGCGTAGGCCCACCAGGTGCGGAACCAGGGCGGGTCAATCACGAACGCTAGAATATACTCCTCGCTTTGGACACCATCCGCATCCCGCGCTCGCACATGAACCCGGTAACGACCCTCGTTGAGCGCTCCAGTTCGCCAGATCGGTTCGCGGGTAAAGGGAGACCAACCCGAACCTATAGTTTCGAGGCGGCTCGCGAATTCTATTTCGTTGGCGTTTGCGAAATGGTCAGTACCGAATCGTATTTGGATATCCCTGCCGTCAAACGGCAACTCAAGGGTCTCGTCGCCTCGGGGCAACGCGATAGATTTTCCATCGTTCGAAGAGGCTCCTTCCGGGTAAATCAAAAACGAGGTAGCCGACTTCGGTAAGTCGTCGAGATTTAGCTTTACGGCGCCAAAGCCGCCGGCGATCCAAACTTCCTTCGATTGACCACTTTGTTCCTCGCGAATATTGAAAATCTCGCCAAGGAAATCACAAACAGCGTTGGGAATCGGTTTGCGGTTTCCGTCGGAATGGACGATCCACAGTTTTCGCTTGTCGGGCAAATGCGGGGAGCGACCCGCTTCGTTGGTGACCAGCCAAAAATGATCAGGGGGCAGAAGACCGCTCGAGGCCAGCTCAATCGAAGCTGAGCCAAGAGCAGGTGATAAGCTTAATGGACTCGCTGAGTTGTTTTCGGCGTCATAAAGGAAAAGACCGGACTGCTGGCACAGGAGAATCTTCCCTTTCCAGGCAAAAACCGCCGGTGTGCCGGAATGACCGGAAGCCGCTGGGAGGTTGATCGACTGAAGCGGAGAATCGTTCTGATTTCTTTTTTTCAGAAGGTCCAGTCGGGTTCGATAGAATTTGTGATCACCGCTTGCCAGGTAAAGCTCTCCCGAGGAAGTTTCGCAAATCGATTGAATGTTCGCGTCGAGGCTCGGAATTTGATAACTCGCGATTGTTCGGCCGGGAGGGGCTTCGACAATTCCAAGACCATAGGCCATTCCTGCAAAAAAAAGGTCAGGGTAAGTCTTCGATTGTTCCAAGACGGTGATGTAATGGAGCGTGGTCTCGACCGGATCTGCCCGCTCGACGCGAATACCGAAAAGCCCGACGTCGCCTCCGGCGAGGACGCCTCCGGAGTACTGGATCATCGACCAAATACTGGTGCTGATGCCGCCGAGCCGTCGGAAACGAAAGACATTTCGGTTCTCGTTTTCCAGCACGTAGAGACCGTCCCTGGCGGAGGCATACATCCGTCCGTCGTACCGAATTAAGTCACTAACGCTTCCTCGGCCGAGGCCGTTCACATGGTCGAAAATGTCAGCGGAAAACGTCGCGTCTAGCCGAGTGACGCCATTATCGCCGCACACCCAGAGCCCATTGGAATCATCCAGAGCAAGGCCCAAGATCGACGGATCCGGGATACCATTTTCGGAAAGGAAAAGGCGTTTCACGTTCCCATTCAGGTCAACAAAGGCCAGACCTTGTCCTCGCACCGCGAGAGCGAGGATTTCGTTAGAAAGCAGCCTGGCGGTGTAAACGCCTTGGTGGAGTAAAGAATCAACCGAGGTTTCCAGCGGTTCAATCCCGCCTTCGGAAAGGCGAAATAACCCCAGGGTACCCGTTACGAGCACGATTTTTCCCTCCGCCGTTTCAATCGCGCCGTGCAGCCTGGACTCTTTCAGGCGCTCATCATCACTGACAAGGCGATAACGGTCATCGACTAACTCCCAAAGTCCTTGACCCATGGCCTGGACGTAAACGTGGTGGGGGCTCGGACAAACGTACCATTCGGCGGCGGTACTGGTCGGCCACGGCAAGGCGTGGAAAACGCCTCCTTCTCTGAACATGAGGAGCTTATCTGAAAGGAAGTAAACCCGACTTCCGCGAACGAAGATATCCCAGATACTGCCAAATCCTCGCAAACCCATGAGTAATTTAGGATCGACCCGCCGAAACTCGTAACCGTTAGCGGTACGCTGGAGAGTTCCGAGCACATTGTCACCCCCAACCCAAACATTCCCGGCGTTATCGCGAGCGAGAGCCCGAATATTGCCGCCAGAGGTCACCGGAACTCGATTCCACTGGATTCCATCAAATTCGAGAACGCAATCTGTGCTGCCGAACAGCATCGAGCCCTTGGCATCCTGCAGACCGGTCCAGATCTGGCCCGGGGCATGGAAGTCTCGAGAGGTGTAGTACTGGGTTAACGGCCGCCCAAACTCGGGACGCATTTCGCCCCGCACGAATCCGGAACAGAAAAACCACAAGGCGATCGATGTAACGAGGGCATATACTCGGCCTGTTCGGAAGCGGTACAAGGAACCCAATGGTTTTTCTACCACAATTGCTGCCGACTATTCTAAGTCTTTCTGCAGGGTCCAGCAAAGCGGATCCGAAGAGGCGCAGGCTTCGATCTTGGTTTCTTCACCGAAAGTAGTAGCCGCCTGGCAGGAGAAACGCTGGCCCGCCACTCAGTTGACAGGTATAATTCCGATCTATGCCAGGCCATCCAAGACTTTGTGTGATTCAACCCGCACCAGCCGTGACCACAGGTCCCGGCGCGGCTCCGAGTGCTGGGGCCGCTCCGGCCGCCGCAACGCCAGATATCACCTTGATCGTCAATCAAAATGCTGCTCAGCCAACTGAAGTCCGCGCTTTTGTTGGACACGCCGGTCAACACGACATGAAGAAGGCGGCGGACTGGGATCCCGCCACGCCCAAGCAAATTGATCTTCAACAGGCGTGCACCCCCGATCACAAACCAACTCGCATCAAAATTGTTTTGGAATATTAGTCCGCAGTGAGGTCTATCGGCCCGGGCGCAGAGAGGAAAGCGGCGGCACAAACAGGGCAATCCGCAGGCTCCCGCGGCCTCTGCGCCGAGCGTTCAGGAGATTGATCCCAACCGGTTGGCGGCCCGCGAAATCTGCAATTCGCTGTAGATCATTCATCCGAAAATCTGCTCTACTATCCATCTGATGGATTGGCTGAAATTTGTGAACCTGGTCGCAACCGGGTTGCTTGCCTGTTTTGAATTCGGCGCTTTTGCGTTGAACTTACCGACCTTGAGGCGGATGCCGCCGCTCGAATTGGTTGACGCTACTCAAGGCTTGGTTCGGGCTTCGGGAGGCATGGTGCCGATCTTGAGCAGCGCGAACCTGGTTCTGGTCGGCGTCTATGCGCTGCGGTTTCAGCATCGCGGTTTTGCCAATGCCAGCGCCTGGGTCGCTTTTTTCTGTTTATCCGTTGCCCTGGTTGTCAGCGTTTGGCTGATCATTCCGGCTTATCGCGCGATTATCGTATGGGAACGCACCAACCCTCCTCCGGATTGGCGAAGGATTTGGGCACAATGGGAATGGGCGCAAGGTGCGAGGGTGACCTTTCTGCTTCTCGGCTATATTTTATTCTGCCTGTCCGTCTCGGCGCACGCGCACTGATCCGCCCCAAGGCCGGCCGGATCAGTCGAAAAAAAGCTGGCAATTGATTTCCAGGCCTGCCTTTAGTCGAAGGGGACAACCTACCAACAAATCATGTTCATCGCTTTATCGCCCCTGATCGCTCTCATTGCGGGAATCTTGATCCTGATCATCCCGCGACTTTTGAATTATATCGTCGCGTTCTATCTGATCCTCGTGGGGATTCTTGGATTGTTTCCCCATCGGTAAGTGGTAGGACGTGCTTCCGGCGTTGTCTGCCCTGCCCTTGACCGGCAGGGATGCCGATTCTACGCCGTCGAGAACTGCCCAAGAGACAGTTTTGCTCATACTCCTAAAGTGGGATAGCGTACACGGTGTGGCCGTAGTTGATTCAAACGGAGACGACGAGCCACAGGGTTTATGAACGCAACTTGCAAGACGACAGTTTATTTGAACAAGAGACCGGAACAGGCCAGCTCGGTGCGCCTGAAACGGCCGGTCAAAAGAGATAGAAATGAGCACCGCCGGCGGCTGCTGCCGGGAGCCATCATTTGGGAACACACCAGCTTCGTTGTGACGGTTGGCTTGATCGCATGCCTGGCGGTGTATTGCTTTGCCTTTACCGTCCTCGCGATGTTCTAGATCGAGAAATTCGCCTTGTCGCGCGGCGAAAGTTCGGGCAATCAAACGCTTTGGAGTGCGTGCGGCTTCGCGCCGTAGCCGAGCGAAGCGAAGGCGGGTCGCGCGCACTCCAAAATCGCCTCACCAGCTGCCAGGGTTCTCTCTTGCGTTCGCCACCGGATCGTCGGAGATCCTGGTATGGTCAAAAAACTTCTCCATACCCGCTACCGCGTTTCCGATCTGGAAAAGACTGTCAGTTTTTATAAGGACGTTCTTGGGCTGCAGGAAACCAGCCGTCACACTTCACCTCGTGGATCGAAGTTGGTTTTTCTGAGTGTACCCGGGAACGAGGAAGAAATTGAAATTTGTCAGTTTGATGAAAGTGGCCCGGTCAATGTCGGACACGACATCACCCATTTGGCGTTCGAGGTGGATGACCTGGAAAAGTTTGCCAAAGAAGCCGCAAAGAAGGGTTATCCTCTCTCCGACGGGCCGACCAAGACTGGTTCGGGCAGCGTCATGGGATTTGTCGATGCGCCCGAGGGCTACGAGATCGAGCTGATCCAGCGCGGGTAAGTGGGTTTGGCATTTTGCCAGGGTTCCCGCCAGTCAGACTTGCCGCAATCAACCAAAAGCGAGCAGAGAGAACGGAGTCCGCCTATCGACGCTGAATCACCGCCCTATTCTCAACCTGCTCCTCCTCCTCTGTCGCGAAAGCTTCAACGGACAAGTCTGGATCGGCACAGAGGACTGGCGCATGTTCAGCGGGTCCTTGAGGCGTCGATGCCGCTGGAAGCTTGAGCACCGCCGGACTGGCACGGAGCTGTATGCCCAGTTCTTCCGATAGAGTCTTCGCGAGGGAATCGGCGTGTCTCCTCTTGAGCCCGGCCAACTCAATTCCTTCCGCGTAAAAATTGCCCATCAAAGAGTGATCCGTAAAAACGCCGGTCGCGTATTGATCTGTCCGGTGTTTGGCATTGGAATCGACATACTCATCCTTGAGACCAAGCGCGTGTCCGATTTCATGGGCGCGGACAACCGGCGCCGAATCGACATACCAATTGGTCAGGTTGCTCCGACCGGAACCTGAATGGAGCGTAACCTCCAGGTCAGACGGACCGTTCGAGAAGTCGGGGATAACCTGAAACCTGCGAGCGTTTCCCGCGGCATCCTCGAAGACATACTGGCGGTTAAAGACTTTTTCGATCGCCTGCCTGGTCTCGAGCCGAACCTTCAAGCTATCGCTCAACGAGACTCCTTGCTCAGGTTTAAGATGAATTCTTACCCGCAAGGCCGCTTCGTCGTTGCTTACCCGCGCGGTATAAGCGGCCGTCCATTGGAACGGTTCATCAACGATGTTCCGTTCGATCGGGATTTCCTCGTTCATATGGGGACCCGTTAGAAACGAACTTTGCCGCCAGAGATCTCGCTCGCCGAGGCCTCGAAAAAATCGACAAGCTTGCGGAGAGGCGGACTGTCAGCTTGATCGTTCGTCCAGTACTCGCCCGTCCAGAGCTCATCGCCCCGGCCAAGTTGGAGCAGGATCTTCTCCTCTCCGGCAACGGGCGGCCGACCGGTTTGGCTAATCGTCGATGGCTCTTTCTCGGAGAGCTCCCGGGCAAGCCAGGATCTTTTATCCCGCGAGAGCGCACCCGAGTAATTGGCTATCTCGCTGCCTTGAGCAAACTCCACCCGCACTTGTCCGGACCCCTTGATCTCAACAACGGTGCGGCCGCTGAAGGCGGGATTGCCGGTCGCAAAACGAAAGAAAGTAAACGGCAAAGGACTGCGGGATTGGGCAGATTGTTTTTCCAAGGGGTCAGACATGAGATTGAATGAGGCGAATTCCAGAAAACAAAAGTGCGGTCTTAACCAGGCCGCCAGGAAATATCATAGCATTTCACGTGAATGTTTGGAACGCGTTCATAATAGATGGGAAAATGAATAATGCAACTATAAAAATACATGTATTTATATTTGAGCGGCTCATTGCCGCCCTGATCGGTTTCCTACGAGAACTCATGGGTCCTCTAGGACCATGAGACCTATACCCGCCCTGAGTTCTCTTTCCCGTTCCGGGGTAGCCGAGCAGCCGAACCCTCTTAAAAATTCAGCGGCTTCCCGCGAAAAGCCGGTACACGGTGCCGCTCGCGTCGTCGGAAATCAGGAGCGCGCCATCGGCTTCCGGTTTCACGTCTACCGGACGGCCCCATTCGCTTTGAGACCTTTCGTTCAACCAGCCGGTGACCAGATCGAACTGCCCGCCCGGGCCGCCGCTCACCCAGGGAAAGAAAACGACCTTGTAACCCGTCTTCACGGACCTGTCCCATGACCCATGATAGGCCATTACAACTCCGTTGCGGATTGACTCCGGTACTTTGGTTCCCTGTAGAAAAGCAATGCCCAGGACCGCGGAGTGCGCCTGGATGCCCTTATCCGTCCGCGTGAATTTGCTCGACGGAAAACGGCTCCAGCCGGGGTTGTTATCATAGTCAGGATCCAGCGGCATGTTGTCCAAGCCGGTGGAGGTGTCTGGATCTGGGTTGGCAAAAGGCCAGCCGTAGTCAGCTCCTTCCCTTACCCGTATGAACTGGTCGGGCGGATGATTGTCGATGTAGCCGCTGATCCGGCGGCCATAATCGTCGGAACCGCTCCCGCGCCAGCTCTGGTGAAAGGGATAGCGGATGTCGTCCCGTTGGTTGACCGCCGCCCAGAGTTGATTTGTTCCAGGCACAAAGGCCAGACCTTCGGCGTTGCGGATTCCGCGCGCGATGATCCGTCCGTCATGTCCGTCAAGATCATATTGGTAGATCGCGCAACGCACGGGGTCGCTCGTGACATCTTTCGGATCCGCATTCGTGGAGGACGCGATGTCCACATAGAGTTTGTTGTCGGGACCGATAGTCAAATTTTTGAGCTCGTGCCCATAAAAACCGCCCAGCATGGGGCTGCTGCTATCCGGCAAATCTGGCACGATCACTACTTTGTCGCCGGCCGTCTGGTAATCGCTGGAAAGAGTGTATCGGCTGATCTCGTCGGATTCGCCAACGTAAAGCTCGATTTTCCCGCCTTCGTTGTGCAGCTCCATTCCCTGGGGATGGCGGAGTCCCGTGACGAAAGTCTTCTCCGCGCCGTTCGGTTGGACCAGAACGATTCGACCGGTTGACGGTTGGGAAATCAGGAAAGCTCCGCCTGGCAACGGGCGCAGAAAGCGCGCCCGGGGTACTCGAGCCGCCACCGTGATCCGAAATCCGGCCGGAATGTTCAAGACACGTTTCTCGCGAAAAACACCTTGTCGGAAAGCGGGAGATACCTCCACGACAGCGGGTACCAGGGAAGGTACCGCGACACCCAGCGAGGTCAGGCCATTCAATACCAAGGCAATAACGAAAGAAACAGGCCAACGCATACGTCCAGAATATACCTCCGACGGGTGAGTTACAGGTTCCGGTTTTCTGGTAATAGATTTCTTCATGAACGCACATTTCGATCGCGGGGACTTGGTCGACTGGCTGCTTTTGAGCGTGGTCGGTGTAGCCGCCCTGCTCCTTCTGATCAGTTAAACGCGATTTGTCCCCTCCCGGATGATTGGTTAAAGGAATCTGGGACCAAGCCCCCGGTTAACGCATAGACGGGGCCGGTTTTTCTTCTATCTTCCGCCATGAACGGAATCGTTCGTTTGCTGTTCGCGGCGTTGTTGGCTGGCGCCGGTTGGTCCACTGGCTGGGCAGCGGAAAGCGGGCCAATCACCGGCCTCTGGAAAAACGAGGATGCCACGTTCGAGATCTTTAATGACACCGGTAAGCTCGCGGCAAAGATCGTCGGACTTCGGGAACCAAAAACGCCTGACGGTAAAGAGAAGACGGATGTCCACAACCCTGATGCAACGAAACATAGTCGACCCCTGATGGGTCTTGTCTTCATGAGCGGGTTTGTTCCCGCCGGGACAGGAAAATGGGATCATGGGACAATCTACGACCCCAAGACGGGCAATACGTATTCCTGCAACATGGAGCTGGAGAATACGAACAGGCTGAAAGTGCGCGGCTACATCGCGATCTCTCTGATTGGTCGGACCGACGTATGGACTCGAGTCCAGTAACGGGTGGTTTTGGGGGAGTGTCGGTGTGATCTGCGTTTGGGTAAACAAACGCGATTGGCGGCACCCAGGTCCGATTGTGAATATGGCGGTGCGCAATGCACACAGCCTGGCATCGCTCGGGGTGGAGACGCATCTGTGCCTGGGCGCGGGTCAAAGGCCAAGTGTGGTCCGGGATCTCCAGGATTTCTACGGGCTGCACCCCTTGCCCACGCTAAGGATTCATCTCACTTCACGCTCCACTGCGTCCTGGGTGCAAGGTCGGACGAGCAGCGGGCCCATCTTTCGCGCGGCAATGCGCCTGATCATCTCGCTGCTCCGGGAACGACCGCACGAGGATGTCACTGTTCTGACACGAGAAGGATCTTTCCTACCCCGTCTTTGCTGGCTCGGCTGGCGCTTTGGGGCGCGGCTCCGGATTTTTTGCGAATTACACGATTACTATGCCGACCTGGGCTGGCGAAAACGGGAAAGTCAGCGGATCAAGATTCAAGACATTCGGCAACAATGGCTAGAGCGCACCTTTCTTCCGCGGTTGAACGGCTTGATCTGCATCACTGAGGCGCAGCGAGCGCTTTATCGAAAAAAATTCCCGACAGTCCCAAGCCTGGCGTTGCCTCTCGGAACCGATCCGGCACCGGGAAACATCGATCACGGGAATCGGCGCGCATTGCGGCAAGCGGTGTATGTTGGCCGGCTCAGCCGGGGAAAAGGACTGGAACTACTGCTGCGGGCCGCCCAGTGCTTGTGCGACAGAAACATTCGATTCGCGTTTTGGGGTGGCAATCCCGAACAAATTGGCAGATTACGCGCGCGAGCAGCGGCCTTGGGAATAGCGGAATTCGTGGAAGGTGTGAGCACCCGCTCGCCCGAAGAACTTCGGGACGCACTTGCGCGTCAGGCGAGCGTCGGTTTGTTGCCGCTCGAAGACAACTTTTACAATCGCTATCTCACTTGTCCGGTGAAAGCGCTGGACTACCTCTCGCATGCTTTACCGGTTGTCGCGAGCGACCTGGAATCTTGCCGGGAAGTTCTGGGGAGCGATGGCGCCGGCCACTTTTTTCCGCCGGGACAGGAACGTCCTCTGGCGGAAGCCGTGGCCAACCTGCTGGACGATCCGGAGCGATACGCCCGGGCCACCGTCGCGGCCCGCCGCCGTGCTCAGGAGATCAGCTGGAGAGCCCGCGCGAAACAGATCCTGCGTTTTGTGGAGGAGAGCTCGTCCGCAGACTTAGCGGCACCAGACCTATAGGACCCATGGGACCTATGGGAGAAAGAAAACCTAACTGAAATGCCGGAACTTGCCGAGGTCGAGCATTCACGAAGGCTGTGGGACATCGCCTTGGGGCAACGTATTCTGGAGGTGCGTCTTCCGAAACCGGACGATAGGGTCTTTCGCGGGACATCAACCGGCCAACTCAAAGCCGAGGTAACCGGCGAAATCTACCGCGAATCGGAAAGTCGCGGCAAACAGTTGCTTTTCCGCTTTGGCCGGACCGCTTGGATTGGTCTTCATCTGGGAATGTCGGGAGATTTGCGGATCGAGCCGCTCAAGTACGAGCCGCGCAAACATGACGTGCTGATCCTGCGTCAAAAGAAGCGTCACCTCATCTTTTCCGATCAACGCCACTTCGGCCGAGTGCTTTATCACAGCGGCCCCGCGCCTCCAGCCTGGTGGTCCAATCTTCCGCCCGCGATTTTGTCTTCGGCGTTTACCAAAACCCTGGTAGCGGATTTTTTCCAGCGAAGAGGAGGTTCCCCCATCAAGGCCGTTCTGCTCATGCAGGAGCGCTTTCCGGGTATTGGCAACTGGATGGCGGACGAGATCTTGTGGAGAACACGGCTTCATCCAGCGCGATTGGCCGGAAAGTTAGCGAGTAAAGAAGTCTCCACGCTTTATCGAACGGTGCGACGCGTCTGCGAGTTGGCCCTCAAGTCCATGGACGATCACTGGGAATTCCCAAAAAACTGGTTGTTCGCTCATCGATGGGAAAAGGGAGGCAAATGCCCGAGGTGCCACGCGACTCTTGAGCGGGCGACAATCGGGGGAAGAACGACTTGTTGGTGCCCGAGGGAGCAGAGGAAGGCCAGCACCGGCGTTCCCCGCCGGTCTTGAAAGCTGACATCTTGAAAGCTGACAAGCTGGAAGCTTATCCTACCGGGCTTGAACCACACCTATGCCAGACCTGGAGCAACAAACAGCCATCGTGACTGGGGTTAGCAGAGAACGCGGGATTGGAGCAGCAATTTGTCGCTCGCTCGCCAGGGCCGGTGCGAACATCTTTTTTACCGGTTGGCACCCATACGATGCGGCGATCTGGGGTGAAAAACCGGATTTTTCGGAGCCGTTCACCACCGAGTTGCGATCGTTCGGCATCAAGGCCGCTCATATGGAAATCGATCTGGGCGATGAATCGACGGTTACGGGTATCATCGATCGGGTCGAGCAGCTTTTTGGGCAGGCCCATATTCTGGTGAACAACGCGTGCCATTCGGCTCGGGATAGTTTGGATACAATCACAGCAGAAATTCTCGATCGGAGTTATGCGGTGAATGCTCGCGCGCCGATCCTGCTGAGCGTCGAGTTTGTGAGACGCTTTCGCGGTCGCGGCGCGCGCAGAATTGTTTCGATGACCAGCGGCCAAAGCAGGTCCCAGATGCCGGAAGAATTAGCCTACGCCGCGACAAAGGCCGCGATAGACGCCTTCACCTTGTCTTTCGCCGCCGTGACAGCGCCCCTGGGGATTACAGTCAACGCGGTTGATCCCGGTCCGACCGACACGGGTTGGATGGACGACGAGATCAGCCGAAAAGCCGTGACCCCTTTCGGTCGTATCGGTCAACCAGAGGACGCCGCCCGGCTCGTTCGATTCCTCGTTTCTTCCGAAGCTGACTGGATCTCGGGTCAGGTGATATGCTCCGACGGCGCACGGTATACGATGTAGATTTGTTGGCCGCGCCTATGAAACACGCCGTAAAAGCTTCCAGCTTTTCGTAGATCCAAACTTTGATCAGGCTTTGTCGAGTTACACCTCGTAGCGCCGCCTCATCGTCCAGGCGCGCAATTACTCCGGAATCTGCTCATTTAGCCTACGTCAGCCGCTCGCGCCCATGCGGCGCGCTCAGATCCAGTGCCGGGCCGATCGGAATGATCCGAGTCGGGTTGATGTCATCGTGCGTGAAATAGTAATGACGCTTGATGTGATCAAAATTCACCGTCTCGGCGATGCCGTCGTACTGGTAAAGATCGCGAAGATAACCGGAGAGCGCAGGGTAGTCGACGATTCGCCATAGATTGCATTTGAAATGCCCGTGGTAAACTGCGTCGAATCGAACAAGGGTAACGAAGAGTCGCCAGTCAGTTTCCAAGGGGATCTCGGCGATCAGATAACGTCGACGGGAGAGCCGCTCCTCAAGGCGGTCGAGTGTCGCGAAGAGCGCATAGGCCGCCTCTTCGTAAGCTGCCTGCGCGGTAGCAAATCCCGCGCGATAAACGCCGTTATTTACTGTCTCGTAGATCAACTTATTCAGGTGATCGATCTCGGCCCGATGTTTAGGCGGGTAAAGGTCGAGATCATTCCGGGCAAACTCGTTGAAAGCCGAGTTCAAAAACCGCATCAGATCATCGTCGGAGTTCGACACTATACGCGACGTTTGTTTGTCCCACAGGACTGGTACGGTCACCCGGCCGGTATAGGTCGGATCGGTTTGCAGGTAAGCATCGCGGAGGAATCCAAAGCCGTTGATGGGATCCCGGGAAAAGCCTGGTCCATCCCGAAAAGCCCAGCCGCGCTCGTCCCGCACGGGGTCAACGGCGGTCAACCCGATTGCTTCCTCCAGGCCTTTCAAGCGGCGCACAATAATCGTGCGATGCGCCCAGGGACAGGCCCAGGAGACATAGAGATGATACCGGCCGCTCGCCGGTTTGAACTCCGCGGAGTCGTCCGGAGAAATCCAGTGGCGGAAAGCGTCCTCCTGTCGCTCAAAGCTGCCGTCCGCGGATTGCTCCGCCGGGAACTGGCTTTTGATTTCGCTCACAGCATACCCTACCCCGCTTCGCTCACAAATCTCTAATAGATTTGTGACGGATGCTGGCTTAAGAACATTTTTAATTTGCGATTCGACTACCGATGAATCTGACGGCCTCTCTGGAACAGCATTTCGGCTTCCGTGAATTTCGGGAACCGCAGGATGAGGTGATCACGGAAATCCTGGCCGGGCGAGATGTTTTTGTGGTGATGCCGACCGGTGGCGGTAAGTCGTTGTGCTACCAGTTGCCGGCCCTGCTCTTCGATGGCATGACCTTGGTCGTTTCGCCGCTGATCGCGTTGATGAAGGATCAGGTCGACAGTCTTTGCCAGCGCGGTTTGCCGGCCGGCGCCATCAATAGCTCGATGTCTCCCAGCGAGCAGCACGACACAGTCCGCCGGATGATGAAACGGGAACTGAAGCTGGTATATGTCGCGCCCGAAAGGTTTCGGAACCCGGCTTTTCTGCGTTCGTTGAACGGTCTGCCGCTCTCTCTTTTTGCCGTTGATGAGGCCCATTGTATATCGCAATGGGGTCACGATTTTCGGCCGGATTATTTTCGTCTCGGCGCGGTGATTGAAGCGCTGGGGCATCCCCAGACCGCTGCTTTCACCGCGACGGCGACACCTCCGGTTCGCGAGGACATTCTAGGCCGTCTGGGCTTGCGCAACCCGCGGACTTTTATCGCCGGTTTCGCCCGGCCAAACCTGAAGTTCAAGGTCTATGCCGCGCTGAGCGATCAAGACAAATTCGTCCGGTTGAGGGACATCATCGGGCGCGATCGTGCCGGGATCATTTATTGCGCTACCCGAAAAAGGGTGGAGCAAGTCGCGGAAGTGCTGCGGACATGGAAAATGCGCGCGGAGCTGTACCACGGCGGCCTTGAAGATCAGGACCGGGCGCTCGCCCAAAACCGATTCGCCAGCGGAAAGGCGGACATCGTCGTGGCGACGAACGCCTTCGGCATGGGGATTGACCGCGCCGATCTCCGGTTTGTTGTTCACTTCGAAATTCCCGGTTCGTTGGAGGCCTATTACCAGGAGGCGGGGCGCGCCGGCCGGGATGGCGAACCGTCCGACTGCGAACTGCTTTTCAACTACGCCGATACGGAAGTACAAGAGTTCTTCATCGAGGGGAACAATCCTTCGGCGCAAATGATCCGACACGTCTATCGTTTTCTTGATCAAAACGTCGATCGCTCAGAAAAATTGATCATGCCGGTACAGGAAATGGCCGATCGAATGAGCGTTGACAATGAGAAGTCCGTGCGATCGGCTTTGACGGTTCTGGAACGGGCGGAGTTGATTGAACGTTTCGATGTCCCTGGATCGCGGGTGCGCGGAACGGCTCTAAGAGAGCGGCTCAATGCGGACAAGCTGCCGCTGGACTATGAAGCGCTCCGGGAAAAGGAATGCCGGGATCGAGCAAAGTTGAAAGCCTTGCTCAATTACGCTTACACACGTCGTTGCCGGCCGGCGACGATCCTCAATTACTTTGGTGACCCGCAAGCGCGCCCCTGCGGTGCGTGCGACAACTGTTTAAGCGGGCGACCGGTGCATCAACGCGCACCGACGGACACAGAACATACCCTGGTGCGCAAGGTGTTAAGTGGCGTCGCCCGGATGTCCTATCGGAGCGCTCATGGTTTTAAACCGCGGTTTGGCCGAACCAGAATTGTACAAGTGCTCGCTGGGAGCAAGGCCACTGAAGTGCTTGACCTGCGGCTGAACCACCTCTCCACGTACGGGATTCTGCGCGAGTTCAGCGATGCTTACCTGCACGAAATCATTATGGAATTGCAAACCGCCGGCTTGGTGGAGTCCCAGGAGGGACCGTTCCCAGTTCTCGGGCTAACTCCAATGGGAATCGAGGTCATGAGGGGCAGCGCCGACTTCGAGTTGGTCTGGCCGGAAATCAAAAGAAGAAAGAAACGATAGGGCGTAAATTTATCCGAAACAAGTTCTCGCCCGGCGTTCGAATGAATTTGCGCCTACCAGTCCTGGGCTGGCAGAAACCGATCTCTGAAGGAGCGGCCCAAAATCTCGTCAAAAGCCCGACAGACCCTCCACTACTGCTCCAGCGCCAGAGTTGGAATCTCGTCAACCGTTTTGATCGGATGAAACCGCAGCTTTTCCCTTGCCTCCTTGGGAACGTCTTCGAGATCCTTTTCGTTGGCTAACGGGATCAGCACGTCGGAAATCCCCGCGCGTAAGGCGGCCAGGCTCTTCTCTTTGAGGCCGCCGATTGGCAGCACCGCTCCACGCAGGGTGATTTCCCCGGTCATGGCGACATCCTTGCGCACCGGCCGATTCCCGAAGAGGCTGGCCAGCGCAGTGAAGATGGCCACGCCCGCGCTCGGCCCATCCTTGGGGATCGCACCGCTCGGAACATGAATATGGACATCGGTGGTGCCGAACACGTCTTGATCAATCTCGAGCTGTTTTGAGCGGCTTTTTACCAGGCTGTACGCCGCCTGCATCGACTCGCGCATGACCTCGCCGACCTGCCCCGTCAAGAGAAGATTCCCTTTCCCAGGGTAACGAGTGGCCTCGACAAAAAGAACGTCACCGCCAGTAGGCGTATAGGCGAGCCCCGTCACGACGCCAACCAGGCTGTTGTCCAGATGTTGCTCCCGAACGGTGCGGGCAGCCCTCCCTAAAATCAACCGGACGAAGTCCGGCGTGGCGGTCGTGCCACCGCCGACAACCCCCTTCGCCACCTCTGCCGCGACGCTTCGACAGATCGCGCCGATCCGCCGCTCCAACTCGCGAACCCCGGCTTCGTAAGTGTACTCATTGATGATTGTCAGGATGGCCTCGTCTTCAAATCGGCATCGCTCAGGAGTGAGACCGTTTTCCTGAAGTTGGCGCGGAACGAGGTACTGCTGCGCGATGTGGAGCTTTTCGATCTCGGTGTATCCGGGGATGGAGATGATTTCCATCCGGTCGCGCAAGGGCGCCGGAATCCCCTCAACATAGTTCGCGGTACCGATAAAGATGACTTGGCTGAGATCGAAGGGTACATCGAGATAACGATCAACGAACGCCTGGTTTTGACGCGGATCCAGAACCTCCAGGAGGGCGCTGGCCGGATCGCCTCGGAAGTCGGCGCCCAGTTTATCCAACTCGTCCAACATCATCACTGGATTGCGCACCCCAATGCGCCGGATTTCCTGGATGATGCGCCCGGGCATCGCTCCGATATAAGTCCGACGGTGCCCCCGAATCTCAGCCTCGTCCCGAATACCGCCCAACGAAATCCGGGCAAACTTTCGACCGAGCGCGTCCGCAATCGATTGACCCAGGCTGGTTTTGCCAACTCCGGGTGGCCCAAGAAAGCACAGAATGGGACTTCGCCCGGTCGGGTTTAGCTTACGGACGGCCAGGAACTCAACGATCCGGCGTTTCACCTTCTCCAGGCCGTAATGGTCGCGGTCGAGAATAGCCTGAGCATTCGCGAGATCGGCACTATCTTCGGTCGTTTTGTTCCAGGGCAGATCCGCTAATAACTCAACGTATGAGATGATAACGGAAGACTCCGGGCTGGCGCTCGGGATGTGCACCAAACGCTTCAACTCTTTTTCCGCGGTATCGAGCACGACCTGAGGCGCCCCTGCTTCGCGCAACCGGTTGCGCAGCACTTCCGCCTGTTCCTCTTCATTCGGTTCTTGCTCGCCAAGTTCGCGCTGGATGGCCCGAAGTTGCTCGCGGAGATAAGCTCGTCTCTGGGATTCCGAAAAACGGCCCTCGACATCCTGTCGCAATTTTTGTTGCAGCTCGGCAATTTCAATCTGCCGCTGCAGAGCATCACGAACGGCGTGAAGCCGGCGGAGCAAATCAGTTTCTTCGAGGATGGCCTGCTTCCTGGCGACATCCAGGCCGAGGTTGCCGGCGATGAGGTCCGCCAGTTGTTCCGGTTGTTCGACATTCGCCAGAACCGTTCTTGCCTGTTCGGGAATCTCCGGGGAAAGATCGAGCAGCCGGCCCGTTGCCTCTCTCAGATTATTAAACAACGCTTGCAGCTCCGCGTTATCGCCCACCGGGGTGACGGTTGGGACGGCACTCACGGCCGCGCGGATATAGGGCTCAGTCTGCACAAATGATTCGAGCCGAACACGTTCCTGCGCCTGGACCAACAAAATGGCGGAACCGTCCGGCTGGCGAACGAGCTTCAGAACCTGGGCGGCGACACCGACCCGATACAAATCCGCTGGGCTTGGCTTATCCACCTGTTCGTTTTGTTGGGTGACCAGGACGATCTGCTTGTTGTCCGGAAGTTCGGCATCGATCAGCTTAAGAGCGGAAGGACGGCCAATGGTCAGCGGAGCGATCGTTCCCGGGAAAAGAACAATCCCTCGGACAGGAAGCACCGGGAGAGTCCTCTGACCGGTTGTCGCAGAGGAAGCCAGCTCCCCGTGTTCCTCGGAAGAGACACTCCGCTGTTCTGCAGCCGGCTCCGGAGTATTGGGCCTGCTTTCCAGGAAAGGTTTGTTTTCGGGATTCATGACAAGTCGTGGTTCAAAAGATCGATTAGAAGCGAGGTGCTCCAGGGGAGACCACAGCAAGGAGGCGGTTTCAGGCATTAGATCGTCGCGGGATCGTGATCCAGAGCAGGCCATTAAACCATTCCGAACTGGCTTTCCCGAGCACCAAATCGTGCGGTAAAGCGATCTCGCGGGCAAATGACCCATAGCTGATTTCCATAGCGAGCACGCGAACTTCTTTGCGGGCCGGATAGCGCTCTTCCGGGCAAGGCGGTTCCGGCGACTCTCGATGGCCGCTGATGAGAAGCCGCCCCTGAACCAAATCCAGCTTCACGCTATCTGGGTCCACCCCGGCTAATTCGACAGAGATTCGCCAACAATTCTCACAAAGAAATACATTGATGGACGGACTCCAGGTCGGCTCTGAACATCGAAAACCAGCAAAGTGGAGCTTTGTGACCTGGTAAGCTACTTCGCTAAGCTGACCTTCCAGGCGGCGCAGTCTGATGGTGCGGATGTTGCGGCTCACCCAAAAAAGATCGCGGACGAACAAAACAAAGCAAGTCTGTCTGAGAAAACGGAGCGGCTTCCGCAGAAGTAATCCTAACGGGTTACAGACTGTTTCGGTTAAAAAGGGCATACTACACTAATGGATTATCCCGACCGGCTTCCCCCTGAACACCCGAGGACTGTCATGGTTGTCGATGACCTGCCTGCGAACCTCGATGTCTTGCTCGGTTATTTGAACGGCGCAGGCTATCGCGTTTTAGTGGCGGAGACCGGAAAACGCTGTCTGGAACAACTGGAATGGGAACTTCCTGATATTATCCTGCTCGACCTGATGATGCCGGGGATCGACGGGATTGAGACCTGCCGCCAGATCAAGAAACGACCGGATTGGAGTCGTATCCCGGTCATTGTGATCACCGCTGCCGACGAGTTAACGAAAAAGCTAGAGTCCTTTGCGGTTGGCGCCGTCGACTTTCTGACCAAGCCAATTCAACCGGAAGAAGTGCAGGCCAGGGTTCAAACGCACCTGAAAATCCGGGAGCTGCAATTACAGTTGGAACTGAAGAACAAAGAACTCGCCGAAGAAATCGAGCTTCGGCTTGATGCGGAAAAGCAGCTCGAGGCCTCACTCGAGCAGGCTTTGCTCGTGGCCAATCATCACGGCGAGATTCTTTTTGCGACCCGGCAAGGGCGAATCCTGCTCAGCAGCTTCTTCGACAAGCTTCCTCCCAACGAGTTGCCGAAAGAAGTCGTCAACTGGATGACAGGTCCCAACAGTCTGAAACCTTTGCCCGTCACCCACCCCAAGAAAGGCGAGATCGAAATCGATGTTTTCTCCTTGCCCAATTCGAAAAATGTCTCGCTGCTCCGGATCGAACAAAGGACTGGAGATCATGGCCCAAAAGCACTTCTTTCACTTGGCTTGACGGCGCGCGAAGCGGAGGTGTTGTACTGGATGGCTGAGGGAAAAACGAACCCGGAGATCGCCATTATTCTAGACGCTTCGTTAAACACCGTTAAAAAGCATGCCAATAATTTATTCGCGAAGCTCGGCGTCGAAACACGCACCGGCGCGGCTCGATTGGCTTTAAGCGTGCTCTCTCCGGCCTGATCCTGGTCTTACCCGTTTGGGTAATTTCGCAGGTTTCGCATTTGAGCTATAAAGCGATCACGACGTCGGTCGGGAAAAACGGCGTTGCGCTTGATTCCGAGCCTGGTGAAGGTTTCAGCAACCGGGGGGAATGCGAAATCTCGCCACTCGGAATCAAACGCAACGCCGTCTTCGGTGGTCGCCCAGGCATTTTCCGCAATCTTCGGACTGGGCTTTTTCTGGTTAAGGCCTACCTTTTTCGCGGCATGAGATCATTGGTGGCTTTCCTCATCGGGCTGATCATTGGCGGCGTGGCAATTCTTTTTCTACCAGACACGCGGCGCGAGAATCTGAATACGGAGCTGCGCGGACAAATCGTAACGTTGCAGAAGCAGATACAGGATCTTGGAGGTCAGTTGAAGGATATTCAATTACCCACTCCGGCGGCTTCGACGCCGGCTCCTTCTCCGAAGGCGAGTCCAACACCGCAGTAGTCGCGGCGATGGAGTCGGAGATCGAGCGTAAATTCCTGGTTGACCGTCTTCCGACCGGTCTCGAAACCGCCGAGCAAATTGAGCAAGGCTATCTGGGTTTGACCGCCGACTCTCAGGTCGGCGTGCGAGTTCGCCGGATTGATGCCACGCGCGCGTTTCTGACGGCGAAAGGTGGGCGGGGTGTTCGCCGGGTGGAAGTGGAGTTGCCGCTGACCCCGGCGCAGTTCGCTGCCTTGTGGCCACTAACGGAGGGACGCCGGCTCATCAAAAAAAGATACAAGATCGCCTTGGGCGCGCAGCTTAGCGTTGACTTGGACGTCTATGGGGGCCAACTGGCCGGATTAATCACGGCGGAAGTTGAGTTTCCGTCAGAGGCCGCCGCGGAAACCTTTGACCCGCCCGCCTGGTTTGGTCGAGAGGTAACGGGCGAAGTGCAGTATCTGAATTCGAGCCTCGCACACTAGCCTGGCATCGCTCAGGTGATGATTACCCGATTACGGGTCACCGATTACAAATCATTGATCACTGATTACTACTAAGTCCTGCAGCCTTTGCGGTGGTGGAGTTTTCTCCGTTTCCGCTGATCCTTTCTTTGGCCGGGGTGTGCCATATTTTCCAATAGGTTCGCAAACGGCTTTCGAATTGGCGCGGTTTTTCGACGTAAACGTGACGCGCAATATCAAGCGCCGTAGCCTTCAGGTTACCCTGTCTTTGGTCAATGGCGCGCAGCAAGGCAAGTCGATCTTCCGCCGCTTGCTGAGTAGCGGCCGCAGAGTCGCGCTCCTGATTGATCCTCGTTCGGAGAACAACGAGATCATGATTTTTCCCGAGCAAGTCGGTCAAATCATCCAGTTCATCAATCAAACGCTTGAGCGGGCCCGGCCAGATTGGGCGCATTAAGCGAAGCTGGTAGCCGAGAGTCTTTGCCTGTTTCCGGAGCTGGTGCCAATTTTCCTCGGGGAAGTGATCCGGACCGACGAATTGGCATTGTCGCAGCAGAGTGCGGCCCTTGCGGTAGGAATCTTTCAGACCTTCGCGAAAAAGAGCGGTCCAGGACGATTTGTCCGCGTCAGGCGCAGGTGTCAACCAGAACGATAATCGTTGGCGAATTGCGCGAAGCGGACGTAGTGCTTCCTGTAAGCTAGCGGCAGCTATTCTTGTCCGGGCATCCTGTTCCAGCTCTTTCCAGATTTTGCGGCCGCTCTCGGATTTCCAGGCAGATTCCGGTGACGGAGAATCATGATCCGAGATCAGCAATTCGCTGAGAGTTTCCATCATTACCTGCGCATCCCGGCTGCGTGAAAGCGTTCGAGCGCTATCACGAAATATACGATTGTCCTCCCGCCATTCCTCGGCTTCCATCGCGGAGCGCACGAGTCGCATGAGCGCCCGCAAGCTTTTCAGGTCTTTCCTGGCATCGTGAATATTTTCCGCGGTGGGGCTTGGCTTCCGGGAAAGGTTTCGGATCACACGGTTAACGCGCTCACGAGCAACTCGTTTGACGCCGTCGGAGCCGGACTCCTTTTGTTCAAAGCGAAAGGCCATGGGGAGGAGAGTAGGTTCCAACAGCTAAACCTGAAGTTCAACCGACCAGTCGTGTGCCAGCATTGCGGCGAGACATTTCGAGCCTTGGCAAAAGATTGAATCGAAGATTTTGCCGCTCGTCCGCTGGCTGGAGGTAGATCAGCCCGTTGCCAATGCCGCCGCTGACATTGCGGCAAGCCTTCAGAGGTCGGGAACACCGATCGGGATTAGTGACTGCCTAATCGGGGCCACCGCAATTGTCCACCGTCTAGTCCTCGTTTCGCGCAACGTCCGTCATTTCGAAAAAATCACTGACCTGCCGCAAGAAACCTGGTGAGACGCGGACTCGCTGATCAGCCAATCGGCACAAACGTCGAGTAACGATGCCGCTATCCTTTGACTGCACCTGCCGTGAGGCCTTCTACGATCCGGTATTGGAAAATCAAGACGAGCAGCACCAAGGGGACTGTCACTACCATCGAACCGGCCATGATCGAGCCCCACGGCTGTTCAAAAGCAGTCGTACCGGCGAACTGCGAGATGACGACCGGTACGGTCTTCATGTTGTCGGTTATGGTGAAGGTCAGCGCGAAAAGAAACTCGTTCCAGGCAGCAATAAAGGCCAGCAACCCGGTGGAGACCAGACCGGGCAAGGTCAACGGCAGCAGAATCTGCCAGAAAACTTTCAGAGGCGATGCACCGTCGACGTACGCTGCCTCTTCCAGCTCGCGCGGCAGGCTGCGAAAGTACTGAGTCATCACCCAGATCGTAAACGGCATGGTGAAAATCAGGTAGGTCAGGATGAGTCCTTGTCTGCTATTGAAAAGATTCAAGGTCTTGAGCATGACGAAGAGCCCGGAGAGGACCGCGATCTGGGGGAACATTGTCATCAAGAGCACCAGGTAAAGGACCGGCCCCTTAAAACGAAAAGGCAACCGACCCAGGGCGTACGCGCAGAGACTGCCCAATCCAAGCGATATCAGGACGGTGCATCCCGCGATGATGATCGAATTGATCAAGCTGTTGACAAAACGCGGGTCTTTGAAAACCGCAACGTAGTTGTCCGGCGTGACACGTCTTGGCCAGAGCTGGGTGGAAAAGAGATCGCTCGGCGGTCGGAATGAGGAGATAACTGACCAGACAAATGGGAAAAGGTTGAAGATCAGAATCAGCGCGACCAGGACATAGAACAAAATGCGTAACAGAGGCGATTTATCGTTTTTATTCATTCGAAGCTCGTTCGGCTGAGCCGGGTGTAAAGAAAAACGAATACCATAATAAACAGCAGGATAATCACGGAAGTTGCCGACCCCACGCCCGCGTCAAGGAACGAGATAAGCTGCTGTTGATTGTAGGTGGCCATGGTTTGCATGTTGCCCTGGCCGCCGACCATCACGTAAAAAATATCGAACACTCGCAGCGCATCGAGCGTCCGGAAGATCAAGGCGACCAACAAAGTGGGCATGACCAGAGGCAGGGTAATCGCCCAGAATTGTTTTGTCCCGGTCGCCCCATCGATCGCGCCCGCTTCATAGAGATCCTTCGGGATCAACTGTAAACCGGCGAGGAGCAGAAGAGCCATGAATGGCGTGGTCTTCCAGACATCGACGGCAATGATCACCGGGAGGGCCGTTGCCGGCGTGGCCAGCCACGCCAGTTTATGCGGAATGATGTGAAGTCCGGCCAGAATGATGTTTGCCACCCCATAGATATCGTTAAACATCCATCGCCAGATCTGGGCGGAAACGACAGTCGGAATCGCCCAAGGAACCAAGATCGCTACCCGCAGTAAGGTGCGACCTTTGAATTTCGAGTTGGCGACCAGTGCAACGCCCAATCCGAGCACCGTTTCCAGCACCACGGAACAAACCGTAAAGATCAGCGTGATGAGGACCGCGTGCCAAAAGTCAGGGTCGGTAAAAATAAAGATATAATTATCGAACCCGATAAAACTCGCCGGGGTGACCCCGTCGAGCTTGTACTTCATGAATGAATAAATGATGACTTGGGCAAGCGGGTAGCCAATGATCAGAAAGACCACCAGGACCGCCGGAACAATGAGATACCACGCCAAACGCTTTTGGCGTGCATAGAGGTCGATCTCTTTGGCCACCTTGCGGACCGGGTTAGCTGTTGTCTAACGAACAATCCTTTTGGCCACACGCTCAACGTCCTGGACGGCTTTCTGCGCTGGCATCGTGCCACTCAACACCTGGTTCACGCTTTGAAAAAACGCGGTAGAAACCTGGTTATAGTCCGCTCCGGTCACGGTAGAAGGACGGGCAATGGCGTTGTTCAGCACGACTAAAGCGTTACCAAACCACTTCTCCTTGGCGAGAACATCCGAATCCTTGTAGAGAGACGGTCTGGTCGGCAACTGGCTGAGTTCAATCGCGCGCTTTTTCTGCGCGGCATCAGAAGTGAGGTAGCGAACCAGGTCCGCGGCTACCTCCGGATTTTTCGAGTACTTCGCCACCATCAGTTGCCAGCCGCCGAGGCAGGCCGCGTTTTTCCCGTCTTCCCCGCCTTTTGGCAAAACACCGGCATCAAACTTCCCGGAAATCACGCTCTTCGGATCAGCACCCAGGGCGTAAGCGTAAGGCCAGTTACGCATAAACGCGGCGTTTCCTTGCTGCCAGACATTGCGAGCTTCTTCCTCACCATAAGTCACGACGCCCCGGGGAGAGATGGTGCCAACCCAGCTCTTGGCTGTCTCCAGAGCCTTGATCGCCTGAGGATTGTTGATCGTAACCTTCTTATTTGGCTCAATGATGGTCCCGCCGCCGTAGCTGTAGATCCATTCGATTGCGTTGCACGTAACGCTCTCGCTGGCTTTTCCCTGGAAAACGAACCCTTGAAAGTCCGGTTTGCCCGCCGCGCGTTCGCCGTCCTGAATCTTTTTCGCCATTTCGGCGAGCTCTTCCCAGGTTTTTGGCGGCCCTTGATATCCGTATTTTTGGAGGAGATCAGTCCGATAGAAAAGGAGCCCGGCGTCCGTAAAGAATGGCATCGCGACCAGTTGTCCCTTTACCGTGTTGTTCTGGATGATCTTCGGGAAATGCTGGTTGATTTCGTCTTCCTTGAAATATTTCTTCAGGTCAACTGCGTGCGGGGCGGCGATGCCCGGCCAAATGACATCGATCATGTAGACATCGACGTCCGGACTGTGCGCTGCCCAATATTGCTGGAACTGCTGCAGGGTGGCCGTGGCATCATTCGGGCGGCTGACGTACACGAGCTTGTTGCCCGTCTTCTCGGCCCACTCCTGGGCGAGAGCTTTCGTCCAGCGCCCGCCTTCCCCCACATCAGAATCGCCGGCAAACGTGATGGTTACTCCGGCCGAAAAGCCGGACTGGGAAAATAACAGCGAGCTAACGGCGGTTAGCAGTAAGGGGCGCAAGAAACGCGATCGGACAGAATGTAGTGCCTTCATGGGGGAAAGACCTCGGATAGGGTTCAATACGAGTAAACAGGGCAGGTCAGAACGTGTCAAGGAATGTCGGCAGAGGAATGTAAAGGAGCCCTCGCTCACAGGATTCGGCACGTCGCGTTCACAATCCTGAGTTTTCAACAGCAGCCGCGAAATTTGCCCTTTCCGACATCATATCTCGCCTTTTGACGTTCCCGGAAAAATTCCGGATAACTCATGATGGGTTCATCGGGATGCCGCGATTTTCGATGCGCGACATAGGCCTCGTAATCCGGAACGCCGACCATCAGTCGCGCAGTCCGGACGAGCAGAGCCCGAAGTTGGCGCAGGCTAGCCATGTGTACCTTCGATCGCCTGCCCGACCGGTCCCATTTCTACCGCGGACACTCGGGGATCGTTTATCGCCTTCAGGATGCCTACTATGCCGTAATAGACTATGGCGAGCACGACGAGGACGAACACGATCGCCATGCCCGCGTCAATGTAATCATTGAGAATGATCCGCTGCATTTCGCCAATCGTTTTCGCGGGTGCAAGCAGTTTATCCGCGGAGAGTGCGTCACTGAACCGGCGAGCATGGGAAAGGAACCCAATGGAGGGGTTGCTGCTGAAGATTTTCTGGAGACCGGCGGTCACCGTGCACACCAGGAGCCAGATCGTTGGCAGAATCGTCACCCACGCGCCGGCCTGCCGTTTCATTTTGAAGAGCACCACGGTACAAAGCGTCAGCGCGATAGCGGCCAACATCTGATTCGAGATTCCGAACAGCGGCCACAGGGTATTGATACCACCGAGCGGATCGATAACGCCTTGATAGAGAATATAACCCCAGGCCGCTACGGCCAGAGCCGATCCAATCACGTTGTTTCCCCACGATCTGGTGATCCGGAAAGCCGGTATCGCTATTCCTACAAGGTCCTGGATCATAAACCGCAATACACGGGTGCCGGCGTCCACAGTCGTCAGGATGAAAAGCGCCTCGAACAAAATCACAAAATGGTACCAGATGCCAATCAAGGCTCGGCCGCCGAGCAGATTCGAGAGGATCGTCGCCATGCCGACTGCGAGAGTCGGCGCGCCCCCGGTTCGCGACAAAATCGTCTTCTCTCCGACATCCGCCGCGATCTGATTGATCACGTCAGGACTGACGGCAAACCCCCAACCGGAGATTACCTGTCCCGCCTGGGCGGCAGTCGTACCGATTAACGCTGCTGGGCTGTTCATCGCAAAATAAACGCCGGGATCGATGACACTCGCGCCGATCAGCGCCATGATCGCCACAAAGGATTCCATCAGCATGCCTCCAAAGCCGATGAAACGGATCTGCCGCTCGTTTTCGATCATTTTCGGCGTTGTGCCAGACGAGATCAGCGCGTGAAAACCAGATACCGCGCCGCAGGCGATGGTAATAAACAGGAAAGGAAAAAGGCTGCCGGCAAAGACTGGCCCGGTACCGTCAATGAAACGCGTTATCGACGGCATCTGGAGGGCCGGGCGAACGAGCACGATGCTGAGCGCGAGCAGCAGAATCGTACCAACTTTCAAAAAGGTGGAGAGATAGTCCCTGGGCGCAAGCAAAAGCCAGACGGGCAGGACAGAAGCGAAAAAACCGTAAAACGCGATCAGCAGGGCCAGCATCTCGCCCCGATAGTTAAAGAGTGCGGCCAGCGCTGGAGTGTCCGAGACCGTCCGTCCAAAAATCAAGGCCGCGAGGAGCAATACAAACCCGATTATCGACATCTCTGCGATGCGCCCCGGTCGAATAAACCGGCTGTAGACGCCCATAAGGAGAGCGATCGGAATTGTGCAGAACACGGTGAACGTACCCCACGGGCTGGCCGCGAGAGCCTTCACGACGACCAGCGCCAGGACAGCGAGAAGGATGATCATGATGAGGACCAACCCGACGAGAGCGAACACCCCGGGAACTGCTCCCATCTCCGAGCGAACCATATCGCCTAGCGACTTTCCGTCCCGCCGGGTGGAGAGGAACAGGACGATCATATCCTGAACTGCCCCTGCGAAAACAACGCCGGCCAGGATCCAGATGGTACTGGGTAGATACCCCATTTGAGCCGCCAGGACCGGCCCAACCAGCGGGCCGGCGCCTGCAATCGCCGCAAAGTGGTGTCCGAAGAGGACGAAACGATTCGTCGGCACATAGTCGAGTCCGTCGTTGTGGCGGTAAGCGGGAGTCTCGCGAGCCTCGTCAACCCGAAGGATCTGTCGCGCGATGTAGAGAGCATAGAAACGGTATGCGATCAGGTAAACGCAGACCGAGGCAATCACTAGCCAGGCGGCATTAACCGGTTCGCCCCGGCTCAGAGCAACTACTCCAAACGCAGCCGCGCCGAGCACGGCAACGACAATCCATAAGACGCGGTTGACAGGGCTACCTGGTGAACTCGACACCGCTCTCATACGCTCAGCCAAACGTGTTTAATAGAGTAGGCTCTCAATGCTTGCTACCAACACATACCCGGGGGTTTGTCCATTGAAACGGGTGAAAGGAAGGTATAGCCAGTTTGTGCGACTGTTCCAGCGGGTATTCGCGCTTTGCCAGCATGCGAGTTTTGATCATTGATGACGAGAAAAATATCCGGCAGGCCTTAGCCACGACTTTGGAATCAGGCGGCCACGAAGCTGTTGCCGCGGCGTCCGGAACAGCGGGATTGCTTCAGTTGCGAAAAGCAACCTATCAAGTCGTCTTTCTTGATCTGAAGCTGCAAGCGGAGAGCGGCTTGGATGTTCTTGGCGAGATCTTGCGCCTCGACCCGAGCGTGGCGGTGGTCATTGTAACGGCTTACGCCTCCATCGAAACCGCCGTAGAGGCGATGCGGCGCGGCGCTTTTGATTACCTGCCGAAGCCCTGCACGCCGGATCAGGTTCGGCAAATCGTGACGCGGATCGCGCACCTGCGCGAGCTGGAGCAGCGCGTGCGTGATTTGGAGTCGCGTTTCCAGGACGAGTTTCCCGAGATCGAGTTGCGCTCAGAATCGCCGCTTATTAAACGCGCGCTCGATATCGCGGTCAAGGCCGCTCCGACCGAGGCAACGGTCATGTTACTGGGCGAGAGTGGCACTGGCAAAAGCGTCCTCGCCCGGATCATTCATCAGCACAGTCACCGCTCAGCGGCGGCGTTTGTGACCGTGAATTGCCCGAGCCTATCGCGCGATTTGCTGGAAAGCGAGTTGTTCGGACACACGAGAGGGTCGTTCACCGGTGCGCACACCGACACCACTGGCAAGATTGCCCTGGCGGACGGCGGAACCCTGTTTCTTGATGAGATCGGCGAACTGCCCCTCGAGATTCAGGCAAAGCTCTTGCGTCTCCTCCAGGATCGGGAGTACGAGAAAGTGGGCGATCCTCATCCCCGGCAGGCGCAAGTCAGAGTGTTGGCTGCAACGAATCGCGATCTCCCTAAGGCGGTCGCCGAAGGGCGGTTTCGCGAGGATTTGTATTACCGCCTGAACGTCATCAGCATCCTGCTCCCTCCCCTGCGCGATCGAACCCTCGACCTGCGCCGGATCGCCGACAAGCAGTTGCAGTTTTTCGCCAGTCGAGCCGGCAAAAAAATGACGGGATTTACGGAGCGCGCCCGGGAGGCGATGGTGCGCTACCGCTGGCCAGGCAATCTCCGGGAATTGCGAAACGTCGTCGAACGTGCCGTAATCCTGGGATCAGGTGAGCAGATCGATCTGGATGATCTCGCGGAGCTCTTACCGCAGTCGCCCGAAATCCGTCTCGGAAGCCAGGTTAGTCTGCAAGACATCGAAAACGAGCATATCCGGCGGGTGCTGGCCAACTCGCGTACGGTTGAAGATGCCGCGGACGTCCTTAGAATCGATCCGGCGACCTTGTATCGACGGAAGAAAAAATTGTAGACCGGAGCGAAGCTCCGCCGTGGGCCGTGACAACATGCACTTTCCTAGGCCTTTGTCGTTGCCGGTTCCAAAGTCGGTGGATTAATCTTTTCGGACAATTCCGTTGCGGGAATCGCCAAGCAAAGGAGACTCCCATCCGGGTCACTGATTATTACTGAAACACCTCAGGGATGCGGTTTTAAGCGGCAAGCCGTTCCGCCGCACCCTCCCAGATAAGTGTTATGCGGCGTTCTGGCTTTCGAAGGACCCAAAATACGCCCGGGTCTCGCAGTCCATTCGGACCACGCCATCCACCTGTGTCTGGTCAAAGAGTGTCTCAAGCGCCGACACGATCTCGCGATGACCCGGTTCCCCTTCCTTCGGCACGTAGGAGGAAGAAAGGGCCCTCCCAATCAGCTGTTCCCGGGACAAGGTCTGCGGATTCGAGAAGATCAGGCGCTGCGTGCTGCCAGGCGAAAAAAAATCCTGGATTTGTTCCGAAGTCACGTTGTGATGAGCGACCTGGGTATACTCCGGAGCAAATTCGTGCAGGATTTTCTCGTATTGCTCCTGAAACGGCGACGCACGCTCTAACCGCTCATTCCAGACAATGGCCGCATGACCGGCTGGCATTAGAATCCGCCGAAACTCTTTTTTAACACGCTCGCGATCGAACCAGTGGAACGATTGGGCGCAAGTGATCAGTCGAACCGAGCTCGAGGGCAGACCCGTTTCATCGGCCAGGCCTGGAACGCCGTGAAACCGCGGATCGAGGCTAAACTGTTCCTTGGCGGCCGCAGCCATTGCCCGGTTCGGTTCGATCGCAAAGACCTCGTAGCCGCGCGCGAGCAACTGACCCGTGAAGATCCCCGTTCCTGCCCCGATGTCCGCCACCGGACCGGGCGGCAGAACATTCTTTTCCAAGAAAATTAGAAGTTCCGGAGGATAACTCGGCCGGTACTTGCGATAGTCCGAGACCCGGTTCGTAAAACGTTCGATGGACGATTTCATAGGGAAGAATAGCGAACAGCCAGCAGATTGACCAATGTCCTATGGCCGATAGCCAATAATCTCCACTAACACTGGCACCGGCACTGGCACTGCACTGGCACTGACCCTCTCAACTTCCCCTTTACACCTGGAAGCGATTCCACGACAGTGCGCCTCCCTCGCTATGCAGCAAATCGGAATAGGTCTGGCAGGCCTCGGTACGGTAGGTGCAGGCGTGTTCCGTCACCTGCAACAAAACCGGGTGCTTTTGACCGAGCGCGTGGGACTCGAATTAGCTGTTCGCCGGATCGCGGTGCGAAATCCCTCTTTGGTGCGAAATGTCCAGCCGCCCGCCAAACTGTTGACGGGCGATTGGCGGGAAATGGTTGCAGACACGAATGTACAGATCGTGGTCGAATTAATGGGCGGCATCCAGGACGCCTATGAGCTTGCGCTGTGCTCCCTCGAGGCCGGAAAGCCGGTGATCACGGGAAACAAGGCATTGCTGGCGAAGCGCGGGCAGGAGATTTTCCGCAAAGCTGAAGAAAAGCACGTCCCGGTATTCTTTGAGGCTGCGGTGGCCGGCGGTATTCCGATCATAAAATCCATCCGTGAAGCGTTTATCGGAAACCATATTGAATCCATTCGGGGAATCCTTAACGGGACGAGCAACTACATTCTCACCCGCATGACGGAAGCCGGGCTTGAGTTTGCTGGGGCTCTGCAGGAAGCGCAGAGGGAGGGCTACGCTGAGGCTGATCCCAGCCTCGACGTCAACGGCGAAGATGCCGCGCACAAAGCCATCATCCTGGCTTCGCTTGCTTACGGATTTTGGGTGAGAGCAGATCAGGTGTATGTCGAGGGTATCGAAAAGGTAACGGCCGCGGATATACGCTTCGCCGATGGCCTTGGCTACCGCATCAAACTATTGGCGACGATTCGGGCGGATCACAACTCTGGCATTGAGGTCCGGGTTTGTCCTACGCTGATCCCCAAACTGCATGTCCTGGCCTCCGTGAATGGAGTTTTTAATGCCTTGATGGTGCGCGGTGATGTTGTTGGCGACACACTCTTTTACGGCCGGGGTGCCGGTCAGGACCCGACAGCCAGTTCCGTCATTAGCGATCTCGCTCAAGCCGCTATTTTTCTCGATTCCGGCGGAAAAGCTTTCGGCTTCGTTCCGCACAGCATGTACGGGAAGTGCCGCCCGCTTGTCGAGATCGACTCAGCGTTTTACCTCAGGTTGACGGTGGATGATCAACCGGGTGTACTCGCTCAGATCGCTAGCGTCCTTGGCGCCCACCAGATCGGGATTTCCTCGGTGATTCAACCGGAAAGCCATGAAGTGACTTGCGTGCCGCTCGTTTTAATGATCCACGACGCGCCGTTTGGCCGGATGCAAACTGCTGTTCAGCGGATCAGCGAACTGGAATGCGTCAAAGCGCCGCCCGCCTTGCTCTGGGCGATCTCGTGATGAGCTCTGATTTGCCGGACCGGACGAATATTCGGGTTGGGGTGATCGAACGTTACCGCCAGTTTTTGCCGGTAAACGAGCAAACACCGGTGATCAGTCTTAGTGAAGGATCGACGCCGCTCATCGATTCCCCTCGCCTGAGCCGCCTGGTTGGCAACAATTGCCGTGTTTACCTCAAGCACGAAGGGTTGAATCCAACCGGTTCGTTTAAAGATCGCGGTATGACTTTAGCCGTGAGCAAGGCGGTCGAACGCGGCGCGCGCCTGCTCCTCTGTGCTTCTACGGGCAATACTTCAGCGGCTGCGGCTGCGTATGCCGCTCGGGCCGGGATCCGCTGCGCCGTTCTCCTGCCAGCCGGTAAAATTTCCATGGGCAAGCTTGCTCAGGCCTTCATCTATGGCGCCACGGTCATCGGGATTGATGGAAATTTCGACAGCTGTCTCAATCTCGTCCGAACGCTGGCTCAAGAGCCGGGCGTAGCGGTCGTCAATTCGATCAATCCGCATCGGCTGGCCGGTCAGAAGACCGCCGCTTTCGAAGTGGTCGACGCTTTGGGGGACGCACCCGACCTCCATATCCTGCCCATCGGAAACGCAGGAAACATCACTGCTTACTGGCAAGGTTACCAAGAATACTCTGCGGCCGGCCTGACGCGTCGGCAGCCCCGGATGCTCGGATTCCAGGCAAGTGGTGCCGCCCCGATCTATTTTGATAAAATCATTCCCAACCCGCAGACCGAGGCTTCGGCCATTCGCATTGGCAATCCGGCAAGCTGGAAACTCGCGACCGCGGCAATTCATGCTTCCGGGGGAGGGGTTGACATCGTGGAGGACGCCGAGATCTTCGAGGCTCACCGATGGTTGGCGCGCGAGGAAGGCGTCTTCGTCGAACCGGCCAGCGCGACCGGGGTCGCCGGCTTGTTGAAATGTCTGCGCGCCAGTCCGTGCGTTCGCTGCCCGGTGCAAGCCGATCTCGCCGCGCTGCGGACAATTGTCATCACGATTACGGGGCACGGCCTCAAAGACGTGGGCGCGGTCCTCGACCACATTGCTGCTCCTCTTTCCGCGCCTCCTGAAAAGAAAGCGATTCTCGATCTGTTGTGGGGCACCTGATTGTTCAAAAATACGGCGGCACGTCGGTAGCGACGCCGGACCGCATTCAACGGGTTGCTCGCCGCATCCTGGCTGCTCAGCACAACGGAAGTCAGGTCGTCGCGGTGGTGTCGGCGATGTCCGGTGTCACCGATAACCTGATCAAGCTCGCCCGGCAGATCACTCCGCATCCGAGCGAACGCGAACTGGACATGCTGCTCTCGACCGGCGAACAGACCACCATCGCGCTTACTGCCATGGCCGTGAACCATCTGGGCGGCCGCGCCGTGTCGCTCACGGGAGCGCAGGCCGGCATTGTCACCGACGGTGTCCACACAAAGGCCAAGATCGCCAACATCACGCCCAAACGCCTCCAGAGTTTTCTCCATTCCGGGCTGATTGTCATCGTTGCGGGTTTCCAGGGGGAAACTCTGGAAGGGCAGATAACCACGTTAGGGCGTGGTGGAACCGATCTCACCGCGATCGCGCTGGCCGCCGTCATGAAGGCCGATCTCTGCCAGATCTTTACCGACGTCGACGGCGTCTACACCTGCGATCCGCGGATCGTGAAGCACGCTCGCAAAATCCCGGAGCTTTCTTATGATGAAATGCTCGAGATGGCCAGTCTCGGTTCCAAGGTCATGCAGTCGCGCTCAGTTGAATTCGCCAAGAAATTCGGAGTAATTTTCGAAGTTCGCAGCAGTTTTAATAATAAGCCAGGCACTATCGTGAAAGAGGAAACCAGCGGCATGGAAAAGGTCGTCATCCGGGGCGTCAGCGTTGACCGCCAGCAGGCGAAGGTAACGATCAACCAGGTTCCTGATCGACCGGGAACCGCTTCCCGCATTTTTACCGAAATCGCCGCGATCAATGTCAACGTCGATATGATCGTGCAGAACGTCTCCGCAGCCGGTACGACCGATATCTCTTTCACGATTCCCGGTGACGAACTCCCGGCCATTGAACGCTCGCTGAGTCCCATTGTCGCCGAGATCGGCGCGAAAAGTTTCTCGGCTCAAGCGGGGATCGCGAAGCTAAGTGTGATCGGTATCGGCATGCGTTCCCATTCAGGCGTCGCGGCAAAAATGTTTGAATTGCTGGCTCAGGCGGGAATCAACATCCAAATGATTTCGACCTCCGAAATAAAGATCTCGGTCATCGTCGATGAGAACCGCGTTGATGAGGGCGCCACTGTTATCCATCGAGGATTCGGTTTGGACGAATAACCTGAATCGCCCACCGGACTTTAGAGGACGGTGGGCGACGCAGGCTGGCGGTGCGGAACATGGACGTTCCGAAAGACTGCAGAAAGCGATCCGCTTCCGGAAAAAATCAGGTCGGTGATCAGGAGCCGGACACTTGCGCTGGGCAACCAATGCTCCATCCAAAGCCCTTTGCCAAAGTCGAAGACGACCGCGCTCAGCCCGATAAAGACATTCCAGGCAGTACCTGATCGCTTCGCATGCGTACTCGCGAAAATTGAGCGGCTCTCGTGACATTCCGGTCTCTACTGGGAGGAAGCATAGGGAGAGTCTGTGGTAGTGCCAGTGCCATATAGTAAACGACGGCGAACCCCCCTCGGGTCTGTCGGACTTCAAGGTAGGATAAGCTTCCAGCTTGTCGGCTTTTTGAACCGGCGGGATGCCGGCGCTACCGGCTCGGACGAAGCCCTCGTCCAGTGTCACGTGTCCCAAGGTCCCCTTGCAGGTAGATGCGAAAAGTTAATCGAGCGCCGGGCGAGAACTTGTTTGACCGCGTTCGCCATAGCTTTAGCGAAGGAGGAGCCGCCTTGGATGATGGCAGCTCCGGCGTCCGTAGCGGGAAGCCCGACACACCAAGGCCGCAGGTCTTAGCAAGGCAACCGCCTGTCATGCCCCATGCGAAATCATCGTTGTGAGCGATGTAGAAGATTATCCAGGACCGACGAGCGATCATCCCGAGAAGAAAGGTTCGGACCCGCGCGGCCGAGCGGATGAAGGGATGGTCAGACCACCCGCCGACGCTGTCACGAAAAAGAAGAGGTCCGGGCGCCAAAAATCAAAGCGACGATAATTCAGCACCTCTAAGGAAACGCAAAGGAAGCGCGTCGGTCCTCGAATTCATCCGCTTGGGGGTTAACCATTGTGTTTCCCGCAGGGAAGCTGATCGGCCGTGGGCGCACGCCCGCTCCGACCCGGCCGAATCCCGGTCGGCCGGCGAAATGGTAGTATGCCAGCCAGATCCAAAAAACAGCAAATGGCCGCAGGCGCCGCGTTGGCTGCAAAACGCGGAAAGCGTTCGAAGTCCAGTCTTAAAGGCGCGTCAAAGCAGATGGAAAAATCAATGTCGGAACGACAGCTCAAGGATTTCGCGAAAACAAAGCGCAAAAAGCTTCCATCAAAGAAAGGCTGAATTAGCGTCCGCTCGGCCCTCGAATTTTATCTGGCTTAGCCCAGAGCGTATTCCCACCATAGGTCGCATCGGACTCATACGCCCATCCGTCCTGGCGGTCCCATGGGCCGAACCCAAAGCGAACCATCGAGCCCGCCTCGCTACTCTACAAAGAGCGTAACGCCGGCGGCAATGAGCGCGAGTGACCAGAGAAAGTCAACGTTGAACCAGGAGCGGCGCAGCACCGATAGCCCAACAAAGTCATAGACCAGCCAGGCGACGAACACGGCGATTGCCAGGTAAGCGACACTATGCAGCATAACAGCTTCGAGCGGCGCAGAGCCGGCCGCGACAGAAATCAGCTCAACCGCGCCGCTCCGCGGAAATCCGCAGAACACTCCCGGAGCTCCCAATAAAACTGGCACCAGCATCAGGCCGGCGCCATGCACCGTGGCGATCAGAGCAGACCAGAGAACAAGATCAGCGAATCCTACATCCATCCCGACCCAGGTCGGATGCCGCAACCGAACGAGCTTGTAGATGCCCACGCCGATCAACAGGACGCCGCCGCCAAGCCGCACCTTGTTCAAAGGAAGGACCGTTCCGAGCCACACCGCCGGTACGACCACCAGTGTAATTGCCAATGCGTGCCCCAGGGCGATCGGCAAAAAGGCCTGAAACATCGCCCGGCGGCTCTTTCGTTGCAGGCCGAGCGCAACGGCAAACAGCCAGCCCATCGCCGGGTTCAAACCGTGCCAGAAACCCAGTCCGATAATGGTCAGCCACGGCCAAAGTGGAGTCACGTTCACGAACGAGTCCGCGCCTCAGCTTGAAAAAATTCAGGCGACAAGCGACGCGCCCTGCCCTGCTCCTCCTCGTTGTGGCAGCCTTTCTGCGCCGTCGCTTTACGAAGGATAACAGTATGAGTCGGAGGAACTATCTCCACCCTCCAAGTGCATTTGATGGAGCCGGTGCTCGTCAGAATGTACGAAAAAGTTGGGGTCAAGTTTGAGCGATCCGTCCGAATCAGCGTCCGCTTTCACCATCCAGGTCCCCACGCCAGCCGGATAGAATTGTTCATCCCAGGCGGCGTAAAGCGAGTTGGTGAAATAAACGCGTTTGCCATCGCGGCTTACCTCCACCATTTGCGGGCCGCCAAGACGCGGTTCCTGGGGATGAGCGGGATGCGGAGCTCGACGGACGATGCCGCCGATCTGCACAGCGCTGCTCAAGCGGGGCCGATCGGGAATCGAAACGTCGTACCGCCTTAATTCACCAGTTCCCCAGCAGGAGACATACAGCCAACGGTCATCGAGGCTGAGATTGATATCAGTCACCAGCGGCGGCACGGCTTTGAAGTTTTTCAGCAGCGGTGGCAAATCCTCTGGATCGGCCGGCTCTGCCGGAATCTCGATCACCTTTTGCGCATCCCAGGTCCCATTATTCCTCTTCCAGAGCCAGATCGAAGACGAAAGATCCTTCAAAGAAAGCGCCACACCGGCGTACCCATAAGTCTTGGAAGGATCGTGGGACGGCCGCAGTTCGAGAACCATCTGGTATTCTTTCCCGAGATCGATCGCCTGTTGATGTTTCCGGCGGCGCAGATCCCAGACGTGCAGCCGGTGTCCATATGCACTGGCAAAAAGCTGCTCCGGTAGCACGCCATTTTCGATTTGATTTGGCGTACCCCATTCGCTCGTGATCATGGTGTCATGTCCCAAATGCCACCAGAAGTCGTACGCGAGCTCTTGCGGACCGCGATCGATTTCCCAACGGCCAAGCACGTTGAAATCGTAGTGATCCAACAGAAATATCCCGCCTGGCCCGTTGCCGTCGGGCGCCCCCAGTCCGCTGAGGTAAATGCCCTCCGGCCCACAATGGACGGTATGAGGACGTGAATATCCGGATCGCTCCATGAGTTCGGTGGGCTCGATCGTCTTGGCGATCGTTAGTTTGTGCGGGTTCGGTTTGGTATCGACAATATGGATCCGCGAAGAACGCAAACCTGGCACGACCAGGTACCGCCGCTCGACATGCGGATGAGGCGCGTACGGACAGAGCGCGGTGCTGCAGGCGTTCCAGCCAAAGTGATGAAGCTCATCACCGAGATCGGGCATATCGAGAGAGCCAACAATCTGGCCATAGCTGCCGGAGGCGGCGTCGAGATCGACAACGAGTAAGGCGTCGGGACGCGATCGGTGGTCGGGAGCAAGCGCGGCCACAAAGGCGTGTTTTTCGGGGGGCGCCTGCATGGCGAGCCGCGCTGTCGGGTAAAAGCTAGGGTCGGTGATCCAGCGGAAAGCAGAGTTCGGCATTTCAAGGACTAAAGAACTCCACAGATCAGAATGCAACAACCGAGGGTACTCCTTGTGTTGGAACTCCTTGCCACGATCCCTCATGCGTGAACCAGCCTTCAGCCCGCAATGGCAACCGCCTTGCGCAAATACGTTTTGTCCTCCAATTGCTGCAACATGAAGGACGCGACATCGCCACGAGCAATTCGTCCGGATCGCAAACCGCCTTCCGCGACCCGGTAATGGTGGACAGGTCGATGGTTGGTCAAACCGCCTGGACGGACGATAATCCAGTCGAGTTCAGTGCTCCGTATAATTTCCTCCGCTCGTTCCAAGTCAACAACCGCATTTTTTAGTAAAAGCGGAATCGTGAAATGCGTCAGAAAAAAACCGGCTCGTTTCCGGCTGTCTCCGACCCCAAGGGAACTAACGGCAATCAAGCGGCGCACGCCGGCCTGCTCCATGGCTCGGGTCAGGTTGCGCATCCCTTCCGAGCACGTGGTATTCGGTTCGAGAGTGCGTGCACCGAGCGCGGAGAGAACGGCGTCCTGTCCGCTGACGGCCGCGATCAAGGTTTCCGGCACCAGCACATCTCCGACGATCACCCGCAGCCGCTCGTGCTGCGCATTGATTCCACTCTCCGCGCGGGCGAAAGCCGTCACCGTGTGACCGCGCTTCAAACCAAGATTGACGAGCCACTGACCGACTCCGCCAGTCGCGCCGATGACCAGGAGATTCACAACCTGAATGTAGCACGGGGGATGGCAGACGTTTCGCGTTTCGCTTTTCATGTGTCACCGTTCGCGGCTACGATAGAAGGAGTCGGGATGCGATATTACTGACGTGAACCCAGAACTGCGAAACGTGACCCCGGAGATCTACCGCTTCACCGATGATGGCAAAATTCCCAATAACCCGAAGCTGCCGCTTCTGATCTACCGAAACGTGGTCCGGTTCACGGAGTCGAACCGGGCTGCAATCGTCGAAGATCTTTTTGCGTCAAACCGCTGGACCAACAGCTGGCGCAACGGCATTTACTCGTTTCACCACTATCACAGCAACACACACGAAGTGCTCGGGGTCTTTCAAGGGAAAGCCTCGGTCGTCTTGGGTGGCGAGAACGGGGTGACGACGGAAGTAGCAGCCGGCGACGTGATCATCCTGCCCGCGGGAACCGGCCATCGAAATGTTGGCTCCAGCTTTGATTTCAGGGTGGTCGGCGCTTATCCGGATGGGACGGATTGGGATCTGTGCCGCGGCGACCTTTCGGAGCGGCCGCTCGCGGAGAGGAAGACCGCGCAGGTTCCCCGGCCGGAAATGGACCCGGTTTTCGGCGAGAATGGACCTCTATTCGAGTATTGGAAAAAGGAGTTGGATGGCTAGTTCCGATCATCAGCCCCGACTCAGCTGCCCCGCGGACGGCCACAGCGGACATGTGCATTCGCCGCCCGCCAACTTCGGAACAGCCTTTGCTGTTGGCATGGGCCTCAACCTCGCTTTCGTGGTTGTGGAGATCGCGTTTGGACTCTTCGCAAGGTCTCTGGCACTGATCGCTGATGCCGGTCACAACTTTACCGATGTCATCGGGCTCTTGCTGGCCTGGGCTGCCGCGCTTTTGTCAAATGTCGGGCCAAAACCAGGCCGTTCCTATGGTTACCGGCGCTCCTCGATCTTGGCGGCATTAGCGAATTCCATTCTCCTGTTGATCGCGATCGGAGCAATTGCCTGGGAGTCGATCAAACGCTTCTGGAAACCTGAACCGGTGTCAGGCTGGACGGTGATCTGGGTTTCGTTGGTCGCCATCCTGATCAGTGGCCTAACCGCGGTGCTCTTTATGTCTGGACGAAAACGCGACATCAATATCCGTGGAGCTTTCCTCCACATGGCCGCGGATGCGGGCACGGCGGCCGGCGTGGTCGTTGCCGGCATCTTGATTCTCCTGACAGGCGCCTACTGGATCGATCCACTGGTCAGCCTGATCATTGTCGCGGTCATCCTGGCCGGCACCTGGGGGCTTCTTCGTGATTCGTTAAATCTCTCGCTCGATTCAGTCCCGCCCGGGATCGATGAATCGGCGGTAAAGCAATATCTCGCTGGGCTGCCCAGGGTCCAGTCGGTGCACGACCTGCATATCTGGGCCATGAGTACTACCGAGACTGCCTTGACAGCGCACCTGGTAATTCCCCTTTATGACGGATACGCTGTGCACGACGATGATCACCTTTTGGGAAAGGCCTGTCGCGATCTGAACCAACTTTTTTGGATCGACCATGCGACTATCCAGATCGAACGCGGAATCGTCGTCTGTAATCTAGCCCCGGAAACGAGGGTCTGAGGGATGCGCGTCTCGCTTTTCATCACTTGTTACACGGACTTGCTGTTCCCGGCCACGGGTCAAGCGGTTGTTGCCCTGTTGGAACGGCTCGGGCACCAGGTCGAATTTAACGCCGCCCAGACCTGTTGCGGCCAGATGCACTACAACACCGGATATCAGCGGGAGACGTTACCACTATTGCGAAAGTTCGTTGAGCAGTTCGAGAATGCGGAGGTAATTTGCGCGCCATCGGGTTCATGTGTCGCGATGATTCGGGAGCATTACCCGAAGCTGGCCGCAGCAGCGGGCGACCGCAGGTTGGCCCTGGCAATCGAGACGTTGGCACCTCGGGTCTATGAGCTTACGGAATTCCTGGTGAAACGCCTGGGCCTTCAGGACGTCGGAGCCTATTATCCGCATCGGGTCACCTACCATCCGTCATGTCATTCTCTGCGTCTGCTCCGGGTGGGCGATGCACCGATCAAGTTGCTCCAGAACGTGCGGGGCCTTGAGCTCGTCGATCTCCCGAACCAGGAAGAATGCTGTGGGTTTGGCGGAACCTTTGCCGTGAAGAACGTGGAGACGTCTGCGGCAATGCTCGCGGAGAAGGTTCGTTGTATTCTGGATACCCAGGCGGAGATATGCACTGCGGGCGATAACTCCTGTCTGATGCATATCTTCGGCTCGTTACATCGCCAACGCTCCGGTGTGCGAACGGTCCACATCGCCGAAATTCTCGCCTCTACCGAGCAAGGAAAAGCGGCATGAGTACGCGGGTGGGTCATGCGGCCAACGCACCGCCGTTTCCGGAAGCAGCCAGGGAGGCCTTACAGGATACGCAGCTCCGTCATAACGTCCGCCATGCCACTGACTTGATTCGGGCCAAACGCGCCCGGCTCGTCAGCCAGACGCCTGATTGGGAGGCGCTACGTCAGGCAGGGTACGACATCAAGGCGCATACCCTTAAGTACCTCGACCTCTATCTCGAGCAATTCGAAGCCAACTTTGTGGCAGCCGGGGGACAGGTCCACTGGGCCACGGACGCCGATGAAGCGAATCGCCTGATTGCCGACATCATCAGCCGTCACGCCGCGAAAGAGGTAATCAAAGTCAAAACGATGACCTCGGACGAGATCGGCTTGAACGAGTACCTCCAGGAGCGAGGCATCACTCCGGACGAAACCGATCTGGCTGACTTGATCATCCAACTCGGGGAAGATCAACCCTCGCATATCGTGGTCCCGGCTCTCCACAAAAACCGCGCACAGATCCGGGAAATTTTTGAGAAAAAGATGCCTTTGGCCTCGCTTGGCATCGACAAGCTGACGGACGTTCCTGAGCAGCTGACCGACGCGGCCCGCCGCTATCTTCGCGAAAAATTTCTTACGATCAAGGTCGCGGTGAGCGGCGCGAACTACGCAATTGCCGACCCCGGCGCGATCGTGATCGTCGAAAGCGAAGGAAACGGCCGGATGTGTCTCACGCTCCCCGACGTCCTGATATCCCTGGTCGGAATCGAAAAGGTTATCCCGCAGTTCCAGGACCTGGAAGTTTTTTTACAATTGCTCGCCCGATCCGCCACAGGCGAGCGCATGAACCCATACACTTCGATCTGGACGGGTGTCCATTCCGGGGACGGGCCACAGGAGATGCATGTCGTCTTTTTGGATAACGGCCGAACGAAGGTTCTAGCGGATGAGGTCGGCCGGCAGACACTCCATTGCATCCGTTGCGCAGCTTGCCTGAACATCTGCCCGGTTTATCGACAAACCGGCGGCCACGCTTATGGATCAGTGTATTCGGGCCCGATCGGCGCCATTATCACCCCCCAACTGCAAAATCTCGAACACTCCACCAGTCTTCCTTTTGCTTCGTCGTTATGCGGCGCGTGTTATGACGTTTGCCCGGTGAAAATTAACATCCCGGAAGTATTGATTCACCTCCGCGGTAGGATCGTTCGACAAAAGCAGAAGACCTTCTTTGGCAGCCTCGACCCGGAAAATATGATGATGCAAGCCGCTGCGCTGGTATTCAGCAGCTCTGGAATTTTGCATGGCTGGGAAAGCCTTGCGAAGGTAGGTCAGAAGCTTTTTACGCGACACGGATTCATCACGGGCATGCCGGGTCCACTCGGCGCTTGGACAATGGTGCGGGATTTTCCCGCCCTGCCGGCCGAGAGTTTTCACGAGTGGTGGAAGCGAACCAGGCAAAGTTCGGCGGACCCGTCCGCAGGGAAACCAGAGAATTCCCATGGATGAAAATTCTCGAGCGGATATTCTGGGAAAAATTGCCCAGCTCGTCGGAGATGGCTTGGCGCACGAAGCCAGGCTAGAGCTACAAAGCAAGAGCCGGCTGGAGTTGAAACGCGATTATTCGGGCCGTGGCGAACTCGATCCGGCTGCCGTGATCCAGCTGTTCAAGGTACGCGTAACCGAGTGTGGTGCTTCGGTGCGCGAGACCTCGAAACCGGAAGTGCCTCAGACCATTGCTGATCTGCTCGCGGAACGCGGCAAACGCCGGATCCTGATTCCGCGCGGCATTCCCGAGGAGTGGATACCTGGAACCGTCGATCCGGTTCGGGAGGCCGAACTAACCAACCAGGAGATCGATCGCTGCGACGGCGTTTTGACGGAATGCTCGCTCGCTCTGGCAGTGACCGGCACAATCATCTTAACTGGTGCGGCAGGGGAAGGTCCGCGCCGGTTTACTCTTTTGCCTGACTATCACCTTTGTGTCGTTCGGCAGGACCAGGTCCGCGAGACTGTTCCCGAAGGCATTCGAGAGCTGATCGCGGTCAGGACCAAACCGATAACCCTGTTTTCTGGTCCGTCCGGCACGGTTGACATCGAGATGACCAAGGTCAAAGGAGTGCACGGCCCGCGGACCGTGGATGTTCTCCTGGTGCGGGCAGTGGGGTAGGA
The DNA here is from genome assembly GCA_963731325.1 of uncultured Verrucomicrobiae bacterium. Classification (GTDB taxonomy): domain Bacteria; phylum Verrucomicrobiota; class Verrucomicrobiia; order Chthoniobacterales; family JAFAMB01; genus CAVSUL01. Next base: position 539,104 of record CAVSUL010000001.1, on the reverse strand, counting down.
CGAGCTTCCAGCTTGTCGGATCTGTGATTTCTCTTCTTTCAATTTCCGCAGCTCCGGTCCCGATCGGACGTCCGCCTCGGGACGACGTAGTGCAGCGCAAAGAGTTTCTCTGAAAGCAGATGACCGGTCTTGGAGAAACGCAACGTGTTGAGCGTCCCCCGCCCCAACCGTGATAGGCCGTCCAGTTTTCGCGAAAGCCTTTGCTGCTCGACGATCAATGCCGTTTTTGGCGCTCAGGTCATTACGATTCATAAGTTTGCTTCATTCTCGGCGATTGCTTTAGTGATTATCGATCAGCAGGTTACCAATCCTCCGTAACAAATTTTCGTCGAGAATCCAAACGAGCCTCGGTATAGTCCTCTCTATTCCATGATCCAGCGTGACTACTTGATCATCGGCGGAGGCATCGCCGGAGCCAGTGCCTGCGAAGCATTGCGCCAATTTGACCCGAAAGGAAGCGTTACTCTCGTTAGCAACGAGCCTTATTTGCCTTATCAACGGCCGCCTCTTTCCAAAGCAGTTTTGAAGGATGGCGCTCCGGCTATCAACAAACTAGCCGACAAACCTGAGGAATGGTACGAAAAGCATCGGGTGGAACTGCGACTCGGCACGCTGGTTCGCGAGCTCAATCTGGAACGGCGTCTCACGGTGCTCGAGAACGGGCAGACCATTGAGTTTCGCAAAGCTTGCCTCGCTACCGGGAGCCGGCCCCGCCGCCCCGCAGTAGCGGGGGCTAATCTCGGCAACGTCGTTTACCTGCGAACCTTTCGCGATGCACTGGCGATCAAGGAAATCCTCCGATCAGAAAAACATGTAGTCATTGTCGGCACAGGATTTCTCGGCGCGGAGATCACTTCGTCACTCTTGAGATCCAGCACCAAGCTCACGTTGCTTAGCCGAGACAAGTTTGTCTGGCAGGAAATGCTTGACCCGATTACCGCGGAGTGGCTAACGCAGCGGTTCAGCCGCGCTGGTATTCAATTGCTTTTGAACGAAAATTTGAACGGGTTTGAAGGGAAAACCGCCGTTCGCAACGTTCAGACCAAGAGTGGACTCCGATTCCCGGCTGGATTAGCCATTGTTGCCATAGGCACCGAACCGAATCTTCAATTGGTGAACAACACCCCGTTGAGCAGCGCAAACGGTTGCCCCGTGAATGAATACCTCGAGAGCGACGAGAAAGGAATTTACGCCGTGGGCGATATCGCGTTCTACCCCGACCGGCTGTTTGGCGGTGCCCGGCGGATCACCAATTACGAGATGGCTAAACTTCAGGGCCTGACGGCCGGCGCGAACATGACCGGACGCAAACGCCAGAAATTCGAAGTCGTTCCCTGGTGCTCGAGCTTGGTGCTCGGTATGCATTTCGAATTTGTCGGCGACTTCAATACGCCACACCTCCTCGGAGAACTGGATGGTTCCCGGGAAAAGGCCAACTTTATTGTGCGTTACCGTCGCGGAGACGTGCTCGTGGCAGCGGTCCTCTGTAATCGCAAGCCCGAGGACGTGAAAAACCTACAGGAAGAAATTCGAATCAGCCTTCAGTCGCGCCAGAAGAAATAGTCTAAAACGCTGCAGGACGTCCTTCGGACAGGATCGTCACCCGCGACTCGATGCCATATCGTTGGACCTCCGCCTGCAGCCTGGTCAGCGGTTCATCCAGCGGCTCATAGCCCAACCGAAAGGAACCATAGTGCATCGGAATTAGCCGCTGGGCTCTGAGATCCAGAAAAGCGCGAACAGCCTGCTCCGGATTCATATGGACTTCCCGCCGGGTCGGCGCCTCGTACGCGCCTATGGGCAAGAGAGCAATCTCAGTCGACAAATGTTCGGCAATTTCCTTGAACCCGTCGAAATAAGCGGTGTCGCCACAATGGAAAATTGTGCGATCCCCGAGTCTGAGGTGATAGCCGCCAAAGCCGCGGTAGCGATCATGCAAGATGCGTGCGCCCCAATGATGACAGGGAGTCAAGGTTACGGTGATATCGCCGATTTTGAGATTTTCCCAGGCATTCATCTCGTGGACCCGATTAAAGCCCAAGCCACGAACAAGAGATCCCACCCCGGACGGGACGATGATCGATTGCTCTGCCGCAATTCTCCGCAGGGTGCGCCGGTCGAGATGATCGAAATGCGCGTGGGTGATCAACACCAGGTCAATCCGTGGCAAGTGATCCAATCGAATGCCGGGATGTTTGATCCGCTTTACGACTTTCAACCAGAGTGACCAGATCGGGTCGATGAGAATGTTGAGCCCGCGCCAGGTTATCAGGAACGTGGCGTGTCCGATCCAGGTCACGCCCACTCGGCCATTCTCGAGGACTGGATAAACCGGCTCGCCAGGATAACGGCGGCCCTGGCGTCGAGTGAAAAGCGACGGCAGATAAACTTCCGTGATAAAGTTGCGGCGCAACCAACCTTTGCCCGGCCGGAGACCGACCTGGTGTCCGCGATGTTTAGGACTACTCGACACAACTGGATTTCCTTAGACCTTCAATGACACATGACACTGGAATCAAGCAGCAGAAGCAACAATTGCGTTCCCAGATGATGCGATTGTTGCGGGCGCTTTCGCCAACGCAACGAGAGAGATGCTCCAACGAGGTGCGGCGCGAGTTGCTTCTTCGGTTGCAGCAACCTCAGGTCATCGCGGCCTACGCCGCCACCTGGCAAGAACCCGATCTCGATCCCCTCTGGTCAGACCGTTTGTTCGCGCATCGCTTGATCCTGTACCCGCGGATTGACGGGACTGAGATGTACTTCTGTCCCGTTGCCGCGCTCGACCAACTGCGTCTCGGCCGTTTTGGTGTTCGGGAGCCGGTTACCGCTCCGGCGAGTGAACCGCCGGACGTGATTCTGGTGCCAGGACTCGCCTTCGGGAAAGACGGATCTCGCCTGGGTCGCGGCGGCGGATTCTACGATCGTTTTCTTTCCAAGCTGACCGGCCGAACCCGCAAGGTTGGCGTTGGCTTTGAATTTCAACTCCTGGACTCTCTTCCAATGGAACCGTACGATTCCTGGCTGGACGAGACCGTCATCGGCTAGCGAGTGGCCAGAGCGAGAGAGATGTTGCGAGACAATCTCAAAACATCTCCCCCTTGTGTTGCCCTGCACTGACGACGGCGACAGCGCAATACTTGTATGCTGGCTGTCGCGATTGAGGGTCGAACGCGGGAAAGGTGAGCCGGTTGGTTGCCCGGTAGTGCATCGGAATAAAGATCTGGCCAGGTTGTACGGTAGTTGTCACCAGGGCCGTTGCCTCAAGCTCGTCCCGGCGCGAAATAACCCGCACGAGGTCCCCTGACTCCACGCCGATTTCCGCAGCGTCTACCGGGTTGATCTCGACGTAGATGTTGTTCGGATAAAGCTTCCGCAAAATCGCGGATTTCGCGGTGCGCGTTTCCGTGTGCCATTGGGAGGACGTACCGCGCCCGGTAAGCAGCACGTAAGGGAAACGTTCGCTAACCGTTTCCGGCAGCTGACCCGGCTGATCGAAACAGAAACGCGCTCGGCCATCAGGGTGAAAGAACTTTCCATCAACAAACAAACGTCGTTCGCTGTCCACCAGAGTCTCTCCCTCAACGAGCGGCCACTGGACGCCACCGTTAGCGTCCAGCATCTGATAATCCCGGATGCCAGTCATGTCGCACGGCAGGCCTTCTGATAGTTTTTTCAGGATGCCAAACACCGCTTCCGGCGAAGTCCATTGATGGAATAACTCTTCGCATCCCCAGTAGTGCGCCACTAACTGAAAAATCCTGAAATCAGACAGCGCCTGACCGGGGGCCCGCGCAATCTTTTTCACCAGTCCCAATCGGCGTTCCGAGTTGATGAACGTGCCTTCTTTTTCACCCCAGGCCGCTGCGGGTAGAAGGAGATGGGCCGCCTGAGCGGTCTCCGTAGTGCGGTACATATCCTGCACGACCAGGAAATCCAGGTTCGCCAGTGCCTGGCGAAACCGGCTTTGATCGATCCAGGAGTGCGCCGGATTTGTCGCGATAATCCAGAGTCCCTTCACCTGTCCCTCAACCACTCTTTTGACGATCTCGTCGTAGGCCCAGGAGTTTCTGTCTGGAATACGATCGACCGGGATACCGAGTATCCCGGCCACGGCCGCACGATGCTCTCGCCTGGTAAAGTCTCGGCCACCGAAAAGATTTGAGGTATTGCTGAACAGGCGGGAACCCATCGCGTTGCATTGACCAGTGATGGAATTGGCGCCCGTACCCGGTCGGCCTAAATTTCCGGTGAGCAACGCCAGATTGATAATCGCTTGCGCGGTCCGAGTCGCCTCGTGCCCTTGGTTTACTCCCATCGTCCACCAGAACGAGACTCGTTTGCCTAGATGAATCGTTTCGCTGAATCGCTCCAGCGCGTTCGGCAGTAAACCAGTCGCAGCGGCGGTGTGCTCAAGGGTAAACTCCTGAACGTGCTTCGCATATGCCTCGAAACCTGCCGTGTGTTGTTCGATGTACTCGCGATCGATCCAGCCGCGTGCGATCAGGAGATTAGCCAGACCGTAAAGGAGCACGAGATCCGACTTCGGCCGCAGAGCGTAGTGCTGTGTCGCCGCCATCGCGGTTTCCGTTTTACGCGGATCGACAACGATGATTTGTGGTTGATGCGGGTTGCGACAAACCCGCTCCCACATGATCGGATGGGCAATGCAAGGATTCGAGCCGATAAACACGAGCACGTCGGATCGCTCAAAGTCCTGGTAGGTATACGGCGGTGCGTCGAAACCAAAAGACTCTTTGTAAGCCGCGACCGCGGTGGCCATGCATTGGCGGGTGTTTCCATCGCCGTGGACAATGCTCATCCCAAACTTCGCGACCGCGCCAAGCAAGGCCATCTCTTCCGTGCAAATCTGGCCGGTGCTGAGGAAAGCGACCGCATCAGGACCATGCTGGTGTTGAATGGCTTTGAAACGGAGGACAAATACTTGAAGCGCCTGATCCCAATCGACCGGTTCCAATTCACCGCGGCTATTGCGCAGGAAAGGCGTGGCGAGGCGATCGGCCGCAACTAAGGGTGCAAGTGCTTCCCAGCCTTTGGGGCAAGCCATTCCCGAATTGACCGGGTAATCGGTGGAAGGAGTGAGGTTAATCGCGCGACCCTGGCGCAGATGCGCGGTCAGGCTACAACCGGTTGAACAGAACCCACACACCAGGTCGGTCACGTCGTCCGGTTGCAGCCGGCTCGGCACTTGGCCAAGTCCGAATGCCCCCGGCCGCAGCGTTAAATCGTGCGTCAGCGGTCCGTCTTTTCGCTGTAAGCTGGCAATCAGTTTCTTCACTTCCGTCTTGGTTTGAATTCAAGACACGGTCACGGGACCGGGCATTTTCAAAGGCATCACGGCCTTGAAAAAAAGCTGTCTTTCGAGGATTTCGGCGGTTGCACAGAGCAGCAGCATCCCTGTCGCCGGATAAAGACCCGCCCCAAAGATTAACGCAAAGACTGGAAGGAAAATGCCTCCCGTGAGTCCACACGCATAACGGGACATCGCGGTTCCGGCGAGAGGTCCGATCAGCAAACGAGCCGTTCGCCGGGCAGTTGAAGATTCGCGATCGCGCAAATGCACAAAGACCGAGCAGTCGCCCGTCAGTTTTGCGGCGCTGGTCAGGAGCAGGCAAATGGTCACAACCTTCTCAAAGTCGAAGCTTTGACCGAAAAAAGGCTTCCACCTCGCCTCGGCCAAACCAGTACAGAAGAGAGCGACGGCCGAACCAAGGAGAACGGTTGTACCAAAAAATTTACAGAGCGGCTGACCTCTGCTCCAGCCAGGCCGCCGAGTGCTCTGGTAAATCATGGCTGAGCAAAAAACCGCGAACAAACCGGCGCTGCACACCAGCCAGGTGATCAAAGGCGCAAGGTGTGCTCTTGTTTGCGGCCAACAGTCCGCCGCGGTCTCCAGTGTCACCCCGGCGATGAAGATCCCGAACATGATAATCTCGCGGCTCAGCCAGGAAGTGCGCACGCCAAGAAAAGCGCGCCATGCTTGCAACGGCCGGCCTAGATGCAGAACGCTGGCGGCCAGCCCGGAAACTCCCAGGCCAAGGGCGACGGCGAGAAGCGTCGGCGCGACATTGGCAGCGCGGACGGAGTCCAACCCACAGAGAACCGACAGAACCAGGAAAACACCGACCGAGCTTTGCGTCAGCACCAGCATGATGACCAACGCGGGATGCCCGTCTTGTGGAGTCAAAACGAAATCGTCCCACGATCGTAAATCCTCCGAAAGCTCCTTCGTACTCCGATAGAGAGTCGTCGGCTGGGTGTAATCGGATGTGGGAGCGCCCGGGAGAATAGCGCCGGTTCGGCTGTTCTCAGCAATCGTTCGCTGATCCACGATCTCAATCCGGATCGCCTGGCTCGGGCAGGCCTGCACGCAAGCGGGAGCTTCACCGATCGCCAGCCTGCTGGAACACATATCACATTTCCGAACGATACCCCTTTTCTTCGAGTACTTGGGCACATCGTAAGGGCACTTCAGAATGCAGTATTGGCAGCCGATACATTGGTCATCGAGATGCCGGACGATTCCCGTGCGTGGATCTTTCTCATAGGCCAGCACAGGGCATCCGTCGCGGCACGCCGGTTGCAGACAATGGTGACAGGCGGTGGTTACAGTTTGCTGTACCGGATGCTCGATTGTGCCGCCCAGAAGCAATCCAACGTCGCGCCAGGTCTCATGCTCATCCAATCCATTCAGCCGGTGACAGGCCGTCACGCAAGCTTTACAGCCTGTACATGCATCGAGATCGACCGCGAAAGCATATTGTTGACCTTCGGCCGGGCGGTCCAGCGGGATCAGGTCGCGGTAATAGCGCGCCTGGGCCGGTAGTTGATGCTCCTTATAGAGTTTCGCGAATTTTGTCGCCGCCGTGAGGTCCTGTTGTTCTCCCAGCAACACTTCAAGAAGCTGGCGGCCGGTCACGAGTTGCTGGTCCATAAAGTCCGGCATGAATTGTCCCCCGCGCGAAAGCCTTTAGTAGACGTCCCGCTGATAACGCTTTTCGGTTTTCAGTCTCCGCACGTATTCTGCGGCGGCCGCCGGGTGCAGGTTACCGGCAGTCCCGATCACTTGGTGGAGCGCTGCATCGACGTCTTTGGCCATGCGGGAGGCGTCTCCGCAAACGTAGAAGTGCGCTCCGTTTTCCAACCACTCCCACAACTCCCTGCCATGCTCGATCATGCGGCGCTGCACATAGATCTTCTCCGCTTGATCGCGCGAGAAGGCAGTGGTGAGTTTGGTTAGATGTCCGGCGGTTAACATCGCCTCGAGTTCTTCGCGGTAGAAAAAATCCGTCGCGGCATGCTGTTCACCGAAGAACAACCAGTTTTTTCCTGGTTTTTGGCTCCTCTCTTGCAGAAAAGCGCGGAACGGCGCAACGCCGGTACCTGGCCCAACCATGATGATGGGGACCTCGGGATTCAAGGGGAGACGAAAACTGCGAGAGACTTGCACAAATACCGGGACCGCGGCCCGAGCCCGATCAGCCAGAAAAACTGAGCACACTCCCCGGCGGGCTCGATTGTAGCTCTGGTATCGCACGATGCTGACGGTCAGATGTACTTGCTCCGGGTGCGCCTTCAGGCTGGAAGCGATGGAGTATAGGCGCGGTTGCAGTTTTCTCAGGCACTGTACGAAGCTCAGCGGGTCGAACTGGGCCGCCGGAAATTGCTCCAGCAGATCGATCGGCTCGCGCCCGAGAAGATACGCCTGCCGAGCCGCCGCGTCGCGCAGCGTCTCTTTTAGAGCCGGATCGCCGGTCCTGTCGGCAACCGCCTCCAGCAATTCATTGGAAATACGGTTGATATCATAGTAGTCGCCGAGCGCTTTGCGCAGAGGCAGTTCACGGTTTTCGCCGGCCGGGACCGCTTCTTCCCCGTCACAGTTCAAGGCGCGCAAGATCGTTTCAACCGCCTCCGGACAATTGGTGGGTAGCACTCCAAGCGCATCCCCGGGTTCATACATCAGCCCCGAGCCCGTGAGATCCAATACAAAATGCCGCGTCTCCTTGCCCGAGCCGGCTGCCGTCAAGAGACGGTTTTCCAATAGACGAGCCAGGAAAGGCGCGTTCCGGGAATACCTGGGTTCCGCAATCCGCGCCGCAAAACTTGGACCCGGTTCCGCGCCGCTCTCCTCTTCCGTGCCGGCCAGGGAGGCGTGACCGCTTCCATTTCGGCCTGGCTTCGGAGAAACGTCGCTCGACGAGGGATGCCCGGACAGCGATTTACTTCGCTCGGCCTGACTCGCCGCGGACGATTCAGAATTCGCCACGAGTACGCCAAGAACCCCATCCTGCCAGCACTCAAAAGGTGCCTCGTAGTCAACATCGCAATCCGCCCTTTCGTACAAACGCCTTGCCCCGAGTTCAGCCAGTCGCTCATCCAATCGTTTGCCGAATTGGCAGAACTTGGGGTAATTCGTGTCGCCGAGCGCACAGATGGCATAGCGCAGATCCTGAAGAGATGGTGCGTCCGCTTGCGCGAGTGCGTCCGCAAAAGCTCGTGCGTTCTCGGGCGGATCGCCATCTCCAAATGTGCTCACAACGAACAATGCGATTGCGGGTTCAGCCAGATCTCCTGGAGAAACCCGATCCAATCCTTTGACCTCGACTTCAAAGTTCATCTTCCGCGCCGTTTTACTGAGACGCTTCGCCAGACCTTCAGCATTGCCGCTTTCCGTGCCGAAATAGATGGTAATGGTCGGTCTCTTTTCCGGAGCAGCGGCGATCCGGCCGGAAAACATGCCGGCCAGAAAGCCGTTCAACCAAGCGCGCTGTGCGGGAGTGAACGGAGCGTTCTCCGGAATGACCGGCACGGTCGCGGTCTGGCTGCTAGCCGTCATTCCCGCGTTCATTCTGAGAACATTTCCTGGAGCTCTTTCACTTCGTGCCGGCGAGTGAAGTCAACGAACGCTTCACCTCGGCGCCGTCGCGCCAGATAGACGCGCAAAACCCGCTCTAGGAGAAGCGGCAACTCGGAAAAAGGAATCCCGTGAAAGATCTCCCGCCCGACGCCTTGAGCTTCGCCGAAACCGCCTCCGACGAAGACGTGGTAGCCCTCGGCGGCATTTGGACCAACCTTGGCGCCAAGCAGACCGATATCTCCCATGTAATGCTGGGCGCAGGAATTGGGACATCCAGTCAGATGGATATTGATTGGCAAGTCCAGAGTGAGTTTCCTTTCCAGTGTCCGCACCAGTTCGAGCGCATGTCCCTTCGTGTTGGTCGAGGACCATTTGCAGCCGGTGTTGCCCGTGCACGCGATCAGCCCCCCGGCCAGACTGCTCGCCTGATAGTGAAAACCGAGACGGACCAGGTTGCGCTTCACGGTCTCGACAAAGGCGTCCGAAATGCCGGGCAGAACAAGATTTTGCCAGACTGTCAGGCGGAGATCCCCCGAACCGTAGTTTTCCGCCAGATCGGCTAACCGTCGCATCTGCCGGCATTTCATTCTTCCAACGGGAATCGCGACGCCTATGTAGTTTTTTCCCGGCTGCGCCTGCTTGTAAACTCCGGTGTGGCCGTGGAGAACAGCCGGATGCCGCGACATGCATTCGCTTTTCGGAAGATAGGTGAGTGGAAAAGCGAGCTTTTCCTCAACATGACGCACAAATTTTTCGATCCCCCACTCGTCGATCAGGTATTTGAGTCGTGCTTTCTTGCGATCGGTGCGGTTGCCATGCTCATTGAAGACTCTGATGATCGCCGCTCCAACCGCGACGCATTCGCTTGGGCGAACAACGATTCCGGCATCTCTAGCAAACTGTTGATGCCCGGTGATACCGGCCAGTTCGACTCTGAAATAGACTCCCGCAGGAACAGCGTGTCCTTCCTTGACCCGCACCGCGATAAAACCAATATCATTTGTATCGGCCGCGTTGCTGATCGCACCTCCCCCATCGAAAGCAACATTGAATTTGCGCGGTAAACCGTAGAGATCGCGGTTATTCAAAATATAGTAATGCAGGCCTTTGGCCATCGGCCGGCAATCGATCAACTCCGCCGGATCGATCCCTGCCGTCGGACTCGCCGTAATATTGCGAACATTATCAACACCAGCTCCACGCGAGGTAAGTCCCAACTCCTGTAAACGGAGTAAAACCTTGATGATGTTCCGAGGCTGAATTTCTCTGACCTGGAGATTGGCGCGGGTAGTCAGGTCGGAATAACCGCCACCCCAATCTTCCGCGACGCCAGCCAGGCCGCGGAACTGAGCGGCCGTGAGTTCGCCCGCCGCGATGCGGCATCGCAACATAAAACAGTTTTGCGCCGGAGCGACATGAAACAGGCCGTGGTAGCGAAAAAGAAAGGTATCCCTCTTGTCCGGAAACTTGTCCTTTTGGGCGTGTTCCAGCAGGCGGTCCCAGATATCCAAACCATTCTGCTCCAGTTTCCAGGTTTCCTGCTCGCAGAGTTCCGATACCGGTGTTCCGAAAACCTCGTCCTCTTTGGGCTGGGCCGCGGCGTTCGCAAGACCCGCTGCCGGCAAGTGTGTAATCTTTCCGTCGCGATCATGCGCAACAAAGGGAACGGTTCGCGTCGCGGCGACACCGGCAAAGAAACCCTGCAGATACTCTTTTTGCTCAGCGGTAAAACCCTGATCGGAAGAAGTGAGTTGCGTTTGCATAGGCAGGTCAGTTAGATCCGAGCGTTGGCCACCGCTCCCCACGTCGTGCGCCAGCGGGTCCGCACGACGGCTAACCCGGCCACGGCCGCAAAGCAGAGGCCGGCAAAGAGGAGAAACCCGATCGAGTAAGATCCGGTCAATCCCTTCGAAAAGCCGAGGGAGCTGGCCAGGTAAAATCCACCGATTCCGCCTCCTGCGCCGACCAGACCGGTCATGATCCCCAGATCCTTGCCAAACCTTTGCGGCAGGAGCTGGAACACGGCCCCGTTGGCCATCCCGAGAAACCCGGAGGCCAGCAGGAAACAACTGAGTTTCGCGGTCAGCCCCGGCACAAATGAAGCCACGCACAAAGCACAGCCACTGGCAGCATAGAATCGATGAAGCGAACTAATCCCACCAATCCGATCCGCGATGGCCCCGCCGACCGGTCGGAGGATCGCTCCAACAAAGGTGCAGAGAGCTGCCAGATCTCCCGCCTGCACCGGGCTGAAGTGAAATTCACTTTTAAAGTAAATGACGTAAGAGCTCGCCAATCCGACAAACCCTCCGAAGCTCACGGTGTAGTAGAAACAGAACCAGTGCGCATCGCCTTCCTTCAGCAGGTTTAAATAGTCCCGAAGATTCTTCCGCCTCACCGCGCCAGTAGGCTCGCGCGAAAACAGCGTGTACAGCAAGAGCGTCAGGAACGCTGGAATGAGGGCAAAACCAAAGACTTGCTGCCAGCCATGGGTCGCGGCAAGGCGTGGCGCCAACAAGCTGTTGAGCACAACGCCAATATTACCGGCGCCAGCTAAGCCCATCACGAGTCCCTGCCTTTCCGGCGGATACCAACGCCCGGCTTGCGGCAGTGCCACCGCGAAGCTGGCGCCGGCAAAGCCCAGAACCAGCCCCATGACGAGCGTAGCCGCGAAGCTGGGAAGACCGGCCAACCAACCGCCGGCCAGCCCAAGCAAAACGATGATTTGCGCCAGGATACCCGTATTCTTCGCGCCAATTCGATCGACCAGCAGGCCGAGGGCGATGCGCATGATGGCTCCCGAGAGAATCGGCACGGCGACCATGAGACCCTTCTGCTCAGGAGAAAGCCTCAACGTATCGCCGATCTGCGCTCCGAGAGGGCCGAGTACCGTCCAAACCATGAAGCTGAAATCGAAATAAAGAAAAGCGGTAACCAGGGTTGGCCAATGACCAACGTTTTTGAACTCTGTTAATGTCATGAAAGAAGGTTTTCCGTTTCGACCAGGCGTGCGGCTTCACCAAAAAGGTCCAGACGGAAACGGTGAGTTGCCTGATCCTCACTGGCGGAACCCAGCAGACCGCTACTGCGCAGCGCCCGCAGAACCCACTCCGCTTTCTGCGGGGTTGGCTTGTTCGCGTCGAAGCGGGCGAAGACATTGAGGTTGGGTATTTTCTCCGACCGCTCCCGGGTAAAATAGAATCGACCAAGCATGCTGCGCCGCAGCGCTTCGATTGGAACCGGCAACTCAGCAGCCAGCACCTCGATGAGTCGTTCCCGGTTTTCCGGCTGGTCGCAAAAAGCGCACGCCTCCAGCAGCGCAGCGACCAGCGCCAGATGTTCCTCACCGCGTTCTTCCGCAAAACTCTTCCGCACCACGAGCACTTTCTCCGGATGGCCCGGCGCTAAATCTTCGCTCGTGGCGACGCAGACACCTTCGCCTCGCATTACCGCGACCGAATTCCACGGCTCTCCAACACAAAACGCGTCGATGTAGCCGTGCTGCAAATTGAAGGTCATTTGGGGCGGCGGTACGACAACCAACCGAATCTCGTTCCCCGGATTCAATCCGCCGGACCGCAACCATTGCCGCATGAGGAAATGGTGAGATGACACCAGAGAGGCGACACCCAGGATCAAGGGTTGACGGTTTTGCGCGATGAATTGACGGAGATCTCGCGCGTGGCGCACACCGCTCTGATAGAGTCGTTGCGAGATAGTGATCGCGTTGCCGTTTAGATTGAGGACCAATGCCGTCAGGCATTCGGTTGGCAGGCAGCCCCACCCTTCACTGCAAGCGAACACGAGCCCGGCTACAGCATGCGCCGCCTCGAGTTCCCCATAGATAATCTTATCGCGAATCGTCGCCCAGCCGACTTCCCGCGTGAGCTCAACGGCTAAGCCATACCGTTCGAAGAGCCCCAACGCGCGCGCCACGATTAACGGTGCGGCGTCGGCCAGAGGCACATAGCCAAGGCGGAGACGATAACTTTTCCTGAAGCGCGATGTTCCTGATCTAGCCACGGTGCACAAACGTCGTCATCGGTGCCTGATTAGCGGTTACTGGGCCAAGTCCTCCTCCGGAGCGTCATTCGCCTTGCGAAAATATTTCGCATAAGCTATGAAAATATTTCATGATCCCGGCGACCCTTGATTCCAGGCAGCTGCGTGCCTTTTGGGTGTTGGCGCAGACCGGCAGCTTTACCGCCGCAGCCGGCCACCTCTCCCTGACCCAATCAGCGGTCAGTCACTCGATCCGCGCGCTGGAGCAGGACATTGGATGCCTGCTTTTGGACAGGCTTGGCAAAAAGGTAACACCGACTGAAGCAGGCGAAGCATTGCTGGCCCGAGCTGAGCGGATCCTTCGGGAAATGGGCAAGGTCCGGGAAGAGATTGGACGTCTGGGTAAGTGGGGACAGGCCCATCTTTCTCTCGGCGCCAGCACAACCGCCTGCCAGCATCTTATTCCCGCAGTTCTGCGTGAGTTCCGCGAAAGTTATCCGGAGTGTGCGATCACGATTCAGCCGGGGGGCGGCCCTACTCTGATCGAAATGGTACGAAACGAACGAATAGACTTGGCTGTCAGTTTACGCCCCCGACGCGAAGCTCGTTTGGAGTTTCGCCCGCTTTTCGTCGATGAACTTCAATTCGTCGTCAACCCGCTGCACCCTTGGGCCCGAAAAGGGAAAGTGGAGCGTGACGAGATCGGCCGGCAGAATTTTGTCCTCCATGAGCCATCCAGTTTTACCTACCAGGCGATCGATCGTTATTTCGCCGCGGAAGGCATTTCTCTGAAAACCTCGATTGCGCTGGAGAGTACAGAGGCGATCAAGGAGCTCGTCAAGGCCGGACTTGGGATCAGTATTCTGGCTTCGTGGATCGCGCAGAAGGAGTTAGCCGAACGCTCCCTCGCGGCATTGCCGCTCGGTCGACGCAAGCTTCGGCGTCACTGGGGCATCGTCTTTCGTAAGGCCCGTCGCCTCAGCTTGGCCGAAGAAACCTTTGTCGGCTTGTGTAAGGCCGTGGGCCAGGCAATTGCGGAGAAGGGCCCCTAGCCTTGCTGCTCCAAACTCCATGGCCGCGTTCGGGCATCACCGTCCCGAAAATTTCGGGCGTGAACGAACCCCCGCTAACTGGCAAGTGACCTGTTAGTGGTTTGATGTACCCTGTAGCAGGTCGGGTCGCGAGTTCCAGCGTTGAAACTCTGGTCTGGGCCCGTCCAGCTAGGTGTGGCTTTATGGAACTGAAGAGAGATCACACTCTGCTTGAAGATCACGAACTGGCGGGCTTGGAACCGTTGTCCCGGGAGGTTCCGAATATCGATTCCGCAATCGCAGAGATAGCGCGCCTTTCCGCTGAGCTCACGCTACCGAAAGGCACGATCCACGTCATTAGCGATATCCACGGCGACGACAAGAAGCTTCGCCACGTGATCAACAACGCATCGGGTACGCTGCGGCCCTTGGTAGAACAACTCATGAAGCAGCGCATGCCGTCGCAGCAGTTCCAGGAGTTTCTGACTCTAATCTTCTATCCGGCCGAGGTAGTGAGTCGTCTGGAGCAAACACTGCGCACTCCTCAGGAGCAGAAAGAGTATGCGATGAAGGTGTTAAACGATTTGTTCGACATCGTTCGCGTCTTGGCGGCGCGCCGGAGCCTGCAGCGCGCCATGAATATATTTCCCCCTGAGTATCGAGAGCTACTGGTGGAGATTCTGCATGCACCCTCCACTGAGCGCGATCAGGATTATCTTGGAGCCATCGTCGAAGAACTAGTGCGCCGAGGCCGTGTCCTGCACCTGATCCATTTGACTGGACGCGTTATCCGTAACCTCGCGATCGACGAATTGGTCATCGCCGGAGATTGCTGGGACCGCGGACCGCGTGGCGACCGTGTAGTGGATTATCTCATGCAACAGCCGAGCGTTTCCTTTGTCTGGGGCAATCACGATATCGCTTGGTTGGGGGCATGTCTTGGGCATGAGGCGCTCATCTGTCAGGTGCTGCGGCTCTCGATTCGCTACCGCCGTCTGCTACAGCTCGAAGAGGGATACGGAATTCCGCTCGCCGCTCTCGATCAGCTCGCTCGGCAAGACTACGCCGATGATCCGGCGTTAGGTTTTGCGATAAAGGGGACGGGTATGCGCGAACACATCATGATGGCCCGCATGCAGAAAGCTGCAGCGATCATGCAGTTTAAGGTGGAAGGACAGCTGATAGCGCGGCATCCCGAATGGAAGATGGATCAGCGGCGTCTGCTGCACCGGATTGATCGCAAAGCGGGAACCATCACAATTGACGGATTTTGTTATTCCCTCAAGGACTCGAAGTTTCCCACGATCGATCAAACGGATCCGTACCGGCTCACGGAGAATGAACGAATCTGTCTGAAGCGCATCCGCAGCTCATTTCTGGCCAGCCAGAAACTCTGGAGCCAGATGCGGTGGATGATTAGCCACGGAGCAATGTATCTCCAGCGCGAGGAGCACCTGATCTTTCACGGTTGCGTTCCAGTCGATGAGCACGGCGAGTTTCTGTCGATGCACGTCGATAACCAACCTGTCTCGGGGAGCGCAATGTTCAAAGCGATCGAGAGCGCCATCTACCGGCTAATAGATGGGCAATCGCCCCACGACCTGGATCTGCTTTGGTACTTGTGGTGCGGTCCGCAATCGCCGCTTTTTGGCAAAGATCGCATCGCGACCCTCGAACGCGACTTGATCGTCGACAAACGGACCCACCACGAAACCAAGAACCCGTATTTTCGACTGATTCACGAGCCGTGGTTCTGTGAAAAGATCCTCGCCGAATTCGGCGTCGATCCACGGCAAGGTTTGATCGTCAACGGTCACGTGCCGGTGGAGGTCGAAAAAGGCGAATCACCCCTGAAGAAAAGTGGAAAAGCAATAACGATCGACGGAGCCTTTTCGGAGGCCTACGGAGACAGGGGCTTTACCCTCGTGCTTGAACCTCAACGTACGTTTCTCGCCACGCACCATCATTTCGAGTCCGTAGAGGCCGCGATCCTCCAGGGCGCAGATATCATCCCGAGCATTACCGTGGTGCGTGAGTGGAAGAGAGCCAGAAGGCTGGCAGACAGTCAACGCGGCCGCATCCTCCGATCCAGAATTGCGCAGTTGGAACGGCTGATCAAAACGTACCAAAATAATGACCTGCGACAGCGCTTTGCCAACTGAGTCTTTGCACGCAAAACATAAGGGAACGTTGCTGGGGACAGGTCAATCTTACCCAGAATGCCATCTGCGAGCGGGCCGAGGAAAGGCTTTGAGGCCGCAGGTATTGAGGAACGTTGCTGGGGACAGGTCAATCTTACCCAGAATAGCCATCTGCGAGCGGGCCGAGGAAAGGCTTTGAGGCCGCAGGTATTGAGAGACCGCTCGGTAATGAGGCAAGCAATCGCGGGAAGTCTTTTGGCCGATGCTCAGTCGGCGAGAAGAGTTTACCTCGTCCGAAAGTCACAAGAAGCGGGTTGGCTAGAATCCTTCTGTTCGTCGGAAAATAACAGAAAGGGCAGATGCGTTCGGAACGGACGAGATTGGTGCGGAGATAGGTAACGGCAGGGCGAACCGGTAGCCTAGAGAAACTCCGGTATCAATTTGCGTTGATAACATTAAGAGAATTCGTTATTTTGATTCAAATGCGCCACCCTCGAATCAAGCTTCCCGGCGATGGCTTCTACCACGGCATGTCGCGCGCCGTAGACGGGCTGACCATCTTTCCCAATCCCTGGGCCTTTTCGGCCGAAGCGGACCATTTCCGCGGGCTGATGCGCCGCCTGGAACAGGCCTGCTGCATCCAGGTTTTAACCTACGCGGTCATGTCCAATCATTTCCACATTTTGTGCTATGCCCCCCAACGACGACTTTTGTCGGATGCCCAATTGTTGGACTCCATTGCGGCAGGCTATGGAGAGGTTCGCTGGGCGAGGTATTGCATGATAGCGTCGACCAGTTGGCGCACGCTGCCGAAGCTCCCGGGCAGGATCGCCTGCTGGCTCAAGTCTCGGAAGAAGCGTTCGACCAAGTTCATCCAGGATGAACCCGTGGGCGTAAAATGCAGCTCGAAGCGCGGATGACCTGCCAACCAGCGCTTGATGGCCGGGTGCTTATGGGTGGAGTAATTATCCAGAATGATGTGGATGTGCTGGCTCAAAGGAATTTCCCGGTCGATTTGCTTGAGAAATTCCAGCCACTGGCGGTGGGTGTGTTTTTGAGCAGTGTGCGCGATGACTTTGCCCTGCAAATAATCCAGCGCGGCAAAGAGGGTCACCGTACCGTTGCGGTAGTAATCGTGGGTTTGGGTGCGGATATGCCCTTTGCCCAGCGGCAGACCCGGCTGGCTGCGCTGAAAGCGCCTGGATCTGGCTTTTCTCGTCACAACAGAGCACCACAGCCTGCTCGGGAGGATTGAGATAAAGACCGATGACATCCCAAAACTTCGCCTCAAAGTCCGGATCGGTCGAAAGCTTAAAGACACGTGTCAGGTGCGGCTTGATTTCGTTCTCACTCCAGACCCGCTGCACGGTGGCCTTGGAGACTCCGAACTCGCGGGCCATGGCGCGGCAAGTCCAACGCGCCCGGCCCTGCGGTGGCCGCGTGGCTTGATCCACGATCTGGCGCAAGACCTCCATCCCAATGCTGCCTTTGCGGCCCGAGCGCGGCTCATCCTGCAGCGCCCCAAGCCCGCCTTTGATATATCGCCGTCTCCACTTCGCGACCTGGTTATAATGCATGCCGACCTGCTCTCCGATGGCACGGACCCCCAATCCTTGAGCCGCCAACTGTACGACTCGCGCTCTCTGCGCCAAGCCTTGGGCCGTGCTATGGGCGCGTATCAACTGTCGAAGTTGCTCTTTTTCAGTGGAACTCAACACCAGCTTTCCATGCTGCTTGGACATCCAAGCATCCAATCACATTCTGGTCAGAATGTCACTATTATTTAAGAGACAGTAGACTAGAACCCGACATTGTCGAGCAATGGATGGGAACGAAAGTGCTAAAACGTGAAAATAAAAAGCACGGCGGTTGGCAATTTGAAACAACCGATGCTCAGGGCAACAAATACGCGTATATAGATCAGTCGCACACAAAAACCAGATGTTGCAAAGAGGTATGTGTAGTTCCCCCGAAAAAACGGACACGGAGTTTTTCGGTTTTCTATAGTGTTTAATTAAAAGGAATCGGGTGACCTGTCCCCCGAACCCCCTGGGATTTTTCGCTTTGGACTTGCTCCGGCAGGACTGGCCGGGCCGGCAGGCCGCTTTTAGCGGCTCCGCCTGCCGTTTGCAAGGCCGCACTGGCGCTCGAGTTGCGTCCCCGCAGAGCTCTATCTTCCGGCACAGCACCAGCAATGTGCGGCGCGTTGATTCCGATGTCAATTACGCTATTGAACTTGGTTTCATACCTGCTTGGCGTCTGGTAATCCAAGGCACTGTGCAGACGCTGGGTATTGTAATAAACCTCGATGTATTCGAAGATCTCACGCCGCGCTTGGGCCTTCGGCTGGCGAAGACGTGGTTCTCCGGAAAACACTCCGTTTTCAGTGTGCTGAAAAAGGCTTCGGCTTGGGCGTTATCATAACAATTCCCTAACCCACTCATGCTCAGATTGGCCCCAATAACACCCAATGGTTTGGTACGGCTTCGCTGCTGTACTGGCTCCCTTGATCGGAGTGAAAGCACAGACCCTCATCCGGCTGGCGCAAGACCAAAGCATTTTTGAGCGCCGTAACAACCAGTTCCGCCTCCAAAGTCTCTGGCCTAGTTTCCGGCCCACCACTCTGCGGCTGAACAGATCCAGGATCACCGCCAGCTAAAGCCATCCCTCTAGCGTGGCGACATAGGTAATATCGCTGGCCCAGACTTGATCTGGAGCACTGGGTTTGAGCTCCTTGATCAGGTTAGGAGCCGCTGTTTGGCCCGGCAATGTCGTCCGTGGTCGAAACGCCTTCTTACGTCGAGCAGCTAACTCATTTTCACGCATCAATCGCGCCACTCGATTCTTCCCACACACCATGCCCTCCTGCCGAAGCTGCTGGCTAATCCGCGGACTACCGTAGCGTCCTTTGTGCTCATCGTAGACGCGCTCGACTTCCTTCAAAATCTCGCCGTTCGCTTCGGCTCGTACAGACTGCTCTGTTCCCACCCACTGGTAATAACCACTACGCGAAACGCTCAGGGCCACGCAACACTCCTTAACCGGAAATTGAACCGACAGTTCTTCAATCATCGCAGACCGCTCTGCGGTTCCTCTCCCAGTATGCTCATAGCTTTTTTTAAGATCTCACCCTGACGCTTGAGATACTCGATCTCTCGTTGCTGCTGGCCAATCTTGGCGAACATCTGTTCCGGACTATAGCTGCTCGCCCGCCAGCTGCGCCGGCTTCCGATGCCCGAGGTAGGCCCTCTTCCATAACGTCAGACTGTAATCGCTGACCCCCAGCTCCCGAGCGATCTGCGCCTGGGTCCTGCCGCTGTGAATCATCAGCTCCACTGCCTGGCGCTTGAACTCCTCGTCGTACCTTTTTTGAGCCTTCTTTTCTTTCACGGATTCTTTCATTTCACACTTTGACACAGCCAGACCGACAGTTTCGAAACGCTTGCAAATCCTCACCCAATGCCAATTGCTTGAACAAGAGCAAAACGGCAAACAAAACGAGTAAACGAGTGATAACAAGGCAATTTGATTTGCCATTGGAATTACTTTTAAAAGCGTATCTAGAACCCGACATTGTCGAGCAATGGATGGGAACGAAAGTGCTAAAACGTGAAAATAAAAAGCACGGCGGTTGGCAATTTGAAACAACCGATGTTCAGGGCAACAAATACGCGTATATAGATCAGTCGCACACAAAGACCAGATGTTGCAAAGAGGTATGGCTCAAGGGGTGAACATGGCACATAACCGATTACAAAACGTCGTAAGGAAATTTACATAAGAAACCATGACAACGAGAATGAATCCTAAGGTTGATGAATATCTAAGTAGAGCCACAAAATGGCAGGACGAAATGGAAAGCTTGAGAAAAATCATTCTCGACTGTCAACTGACCGAAGAATTGAAGTGGGGTAAGCCTTGTTACACACTCCAGAAAAGGAACATAGTTATAATACAAGGATTTACAAAGTACTGTGCTTTGATGTTTTGCAAAGGTGCTTTGTTGGGTGATGCCAATGGTATCCTAATCAAACCTGGGGAGAATACGCAGGCAGCTCGTCAGATTCGGTTCACCAATGGTCGAGAAATAGTTGAGATGGAACCCATCTTGAAAGCCTATATTTATGAAGCCATTGAAGTGGAAGAAGCCGGTTTGGAAGTGAATTATAAAAAGACCTCAGAATTCATAGTTCCTGAAGAGCTTCAAAATAAAGCAGATGAAATCCCTGCCTTGAAAACTGCTTTTGAGGCATTGACGCCAGGACGGCAAAGAGCATACATCCTTTACTTTTCTGCACCCAAACAATCCAAAACCCGGGAGGCAAGGGTCGAAAAATGTATGAAGCAAATTCTGAATGGAAAGGGATTGAATGATTAATACATTCGATCACCCGCGCAGCTCCTATTACCGGTGGGCGCGCAAAGGCAATTTGTTATCGGTTTTATCAGTATCAGTTGAATACAGCTAACGTCTGGCCCGGCGAGCCTGGCGCGTATATTGCGGGCATCGCCGAGCACCGTGATCTGATTTTGGATCGAGCCTTGCGACCGTTGGCCGGAGGCAAAATACCGGCTAATTCGAGATTGGACGCCCGCAGCCTTGCCTTTACTGATCCATTCCTTTAATGATGTAAACTAGTTGGTCTATGGATGTAGCCCGGCGTCAAGCGAAGCAAGTCTGTTCCAGCATGGACCGGTTCGGGTTGCCTCGCGCTTTTGTACACTGCCAGTCGGACAGATTCATGGCGTGGAATGACGCCTTTCTTCAATTAACCGGTTTTCGAGAGGAAGATCTGGCCACTCGAAAACCGAGCGATCTGATCCAGGCTCAAACGAGCACCTCGAGCGAGGGTTTAGCCGCGGTCTCTTTTCTCGGTGCGTCCGGTCAGGTTCTTGACGGCCATCTGGCCGGGAACAGAGAGGGAATCAACGTCTTGCTCTTTGATCCGGAACCGATCGAGGACAGCGTCGCGAATGCGGCCACGCTTAAAGAGCGGCAGCGCGTGTACCAGCTTTTCCACGATACGGTGGCTCCGAATCTAATTGGAGCAGCGCTTTGCCTGCGAGTTTTACGAAGGGATTTTGAGCTTGGCGCCACGCCGGACCAGCTGAAAAACATCGACATGGTCACGGAAGCGTTAAGCAATGCGGTACACGCTATGATGTTGGCATTGACCGGCGACGGCCGGCCGGTAACGACCGCGGATAACGCTGAGGCAGTTAAGACTAGTCAATCCGAAATGTCACTTCTTTAAAAACCCGGTCGAGTTCCACAGATTTAGTTCGCCACGGCGCTCTTTCTGGGCTGTACAAAACCGTGAGCTTTCAGGGTTACCAGACGCCAACTGAAAACCGGCAGGCTGCGTAAGTCACTGCGCGATACAGGGTTCGAACCTGTGACCCCTACCGTGTCAAGGTAGTGCTCTACCACTGAGCTAACCGCGCGTTCACCCGAGGACGAAAAGCGTATTGCTCGGGCGTTTGTTTGCAAGCGGTTTCTGGCTCCCGCCGCCCAGAGCGCGCGCGAGGTCCTGTGGCTGAAAAGGGTCTCTGCGCTCGATCGAGCTAAGAAGGCCATTACGCCGTTGCGGACCACTTTCCTTTCGCCTATGACCCAAACCGCGCTAGGTTGCCGGTTCTTCCGCATGAAACAACGCGTTTTTTGGCGCTCAGCCCTTCTGATCATGGCACCGACGATCCCTCTCATCGCCCCTGTCCTGGCCTCTGCCGTTACTCCAGCTCTTGACCCGCAGGCGGCCAGACCGCCCCTCACTGAGCGAAAGCCTAAGATCGTCGGCTTGCACGGCGACCGGATCGAGGATCCCTACTTCTGGCTGCGGGAGAGGACCAACCCGGCGGTCTTGGCACACCTGCAAGCCGAGAACGCCTATACGGCCGCGGTCACGGCTCCGCTTAAGGGCTTCGAAGACGAGTTATACCGAGAAATGATCGACCGGATCCAGCAAACTGACATCTCCGCGCCGTATCTTCAGCGGGGTTATTGGCTTTATCAACGAACCCAGGAGGGCAAGCAGTATCCGATTCTTTGCCGCAAAAAAGGGAGCTTAGACGCGCCGGAACAGGTCGTGCTTGACATCAACCAGGTGGCCGAAGGTCACCCGTTCATGGCTCTCGGAGTTTTCGAGTACAGTGACGACAACTCGCTCCTGGCGTATTCCACCGACAGTAGCGGACATCGCGATTACGATTTTCATCTCAAGAACTTGACCACCGGTGCGGAGCTGAAAACTCCGATCGGCAAGGTTGCCGACGTCGCCTGGGCAGCCGACAATCGGACGCTTTTCTTCATCACGGAAGATGAAGCCAAACGCTCAAACCGGCTCTGGCGTTATACCCTTGGCGACAAAGAAGCGGCTCTCATTTTTGAAGAAAAAAATGAGTTGTACGAGCTTGATATTGATCGATCTCGCGACGGTAAGTACCTGTTCGCCGGCAGCGCAAGCAGCCGGACGACAGAATTCCGGTTCCTGCGAGCCGACCAGCCAATGGGTGAATGGCGGCTGATTGCCCCCCGACGCGACGAGATCGAGTATTTTCCCGAACATCGGAACGGATTGTTTTATATCCGGACGAACGATGGCGCGAAAGAGTTCCGAGTCGTCACGGCGCCGGTGGATAATCCCGAAGTGGAGCACTGGCAGGAGTATTTACCCGGCAGCGACAAGACAAAACTCGAGGATTTCGCTCCCTTCGCGACCCATGCTGTGATCGTCGAACGGACCGGCGGTTTGCCCCAGTTTCGTATTTTGGATTTTTCCACAAAAGACTCCCGGCCAGTGCCGTTGCCAGAGTCGGCCTATGATGCCGGCCTTTCGGCCAACCCGGAGTTCAACGCGAACGGATTCCGCTACACCTACGAATCACCCGTAACGCCACCAAGCGTTTACGAATATCGCTTTGCTACCGGAGCCCAAACCTTGGTGAAACAGAGGCAGGTTCTCGGTGGTTACGATCCCTCGCGCTACCGGGTCGACCGGGTAAGCGCTACGGCCGCAGACGGGACGCAAGTTCCGTTGGACATCGTCCGCCGAACGGATGTCGCCCTCGACGGGCGAGCGCCTCTCTGGCTCTATGGCTATGGTTCATACGGAATTCCCGTCGACCCGTCGTTTTCCAGCAGCCGGATCTCTTTGCTCGACCGCGGCGTCATCTACGCCATTGCCCACGTCCGGGGAGGCGGCGAGCTTGGGGAAGCCTGGCACGACGCCGGACGGATGATGACAAAGAAGAACACGTTTACCGATTTTATCGCCTGCGCGGATTACCTGGTCTCCCACCATTTTACGACGCACGATCGGACGGTCATCGAAGGAGGCAGCGCCGGGGGACTCCTGATCGGAGCGACGTTAAACCTGCGGCCTGATATCTGCAGAGCGGCCGTTCTGGACGTACCGTTCGTCGACGTGCTCAACACGATGAGCGACCCGACTCTGCCGTTGACTACGGGCGAGTACATCGAGTGGGGCAACCCGAATCATCCGGACGAGTACCGGTACATTAAAAGCTATAGTCCGTATGACAATCTTGCCGCGAAACCGTACCCAACCCTGTTGATCCTGACGTCACTGAACGACAGCCAGGTACCTTACTGGGAACCGGCAAAGTACGCGGCGAAAGTCCGTCGCCTCAAGACCGACAAGAACCCGGTGCTCCTGCGCGTCAACCTTGCGGCCGGCCACGGTGGCGCCTCGGGTCGATACGATCAGCTTAAGGAAGGCGCTTTTATCTACGCATTCGGTCTGGCAGAACTGGGCTCGGCCCAACCTGTCGGTTTTTCGGCGAACAGCCGCTGATGCCGGTTCTCCTCGCTCACCGGTCCCTGCCCCCACGGGGAAAAAAGTGCGCTCATCAATGCTCCCAGGGTAATTGGGGACGGGTCACGCTTGCAACGCGGACGGCCTCCTCGTCCAGGCCAAGTAGTGCCAGCATCCTGCGGGTCCAAAAGGCGACAAGCTGGAAGCTTATCTGACCTTGAAGTCCGACACACTCGGCCTCCGTCCGCGCCAGGTAACACGCGCTGCTCTCGGGATTAGCGGTTCCCTGGAAATGGCCATTCCTCAAACGGGTTCCAGACCGGAATCTCGTAGTACCAAACCTCGTAACCGTTTACCCTCGACGGTTGCCGTACCCGTCCGAAGAGAGCGAGGACATCCTGCTTGGTCGTTCGACCCTGAACCAAAAAGTTGAAGCGATGTTCCACTCCACGGTCCGGGATAATGGTAAAAATGTAGGTGGGCGCGAAGGCGACGTGGCCAGCTCGGTCAAACGGGATCGCGATGACATCGTTCCCATATCCGCGGTTAAACGGGCTAGGGTCTTCGAACGGGGCGCGTCCGAATCCGAGAGTCCAGAGCCTTCGCGAGTCGCTTGGCAGCCGCACGAAACTGCGCCCTGGTCCGAGCTGAACCAGCTCCTGATCGCCCGGCGAGACCAGCACCACTGTGGCGACTCCGGCAATCGTGGGAACGGTTAGGAAAGTAAGCGCCAAAGACAACAGGCACCACCGTTTCATGACAAAATGAAACCACAAATTTCACGGATTCGCCCAGACTATTTTTTGGATGGGACTCGTACCCAAACGATTGAACAAGTGGTCGTTTCGTCCCACTGGCTACGCCAGCACAACTTCCCGGCCAGTCAGACTTGAATGGTAGATCGCATCCAGCATTTCCATCAACTG
The DNA here is from genome assembly GCA_963731325.1 of uncultured Verrucomicrobiae bacterium. Taxonomy (GTDB): domain Bacteria; phylum Verrucomicrobiota; class Verrucomicrobiia; order Chthoniobacterales; family JAFAMB01; genus CAVSUL01. Next base: position 514,354 of record CAVSUL010000001.1, on the reverse strand, counting down.
GACGGCTTGCAGCGAGCTATTGATTGGCGGTTCCTCGCCCTGGATCGCGCGGAGGAAATTTCGCATTTGTGGAACGAACTCATTTTTTACCGGTTCGAAAGGCAATTCCAAAGCGACCGGATCGCCAGCACCTTGGTCCTCAAACATAGTTAGTGCCGGCCGTTTTTCTTTGGGACCGAGTTGAAAGATGTCCGTCACTCGGATCGTGGCTTTCGGCCCGTAAACGACCGTCTGAAAAAGTTCGCGTGTGTATTTACCAAACGGCAGGTCATCCGTAAGGTTTGCGGCCCAAGACACCTCAAATAACACGACGGCTCCGTTCTCAAACCGAATCATACCGTAGCCGCTGTCTTCCACGTCAAAAACCGGGGACTTGGTCAGCTGAGGAAACTTTTGAAAAGTCTGGGCGGAGACGGAGCGCGGCTTCGGCGTCCCCATCAGATACCACGCAGCGTCAATGGCATGGACGCCAAGATCGATCAGCGCTCCTCCACCGGCGCGGGTTCGATCGGTAAACCAGCCATCGATGCCGCCCGGAGTGCCCCGGGCTCGCACCCACATCGTCTTCGCGTAGTAAATCTCCCCGAGGCGCCGCTCCGCAATCGCTTTGCGCGCCGCCTGGATCGCTCCGGAGAAACGCATTTGGCGGCCAAATGCGTAGATCAGTCCGCGCTTGATCGATTCGTCGTGAAGCCGGCGCATTTGCTCAGCGTTGAGTGTGGGCGGCTTTTCACATAGAACGTGCTTGCCCGCCTCAAGCGCCTTTAATGAGGCCGGAAAATGTAACGCGTTCGGCAGGCTGACGACCACTGCGTGCAAATCCGGGTCGCTTAACATTTCGTCATATTGTGCGAACACTTTCCGGGGATGGTACTTTGCCGTATATTGTTCTCTTCGATGTTCGTTGAGATCGCACGCTGCCCAAAGACATCCGAGCCCGCAACCGATGATCGCTTCGGCATGGCGTTCTCCGGGCCAGCCAAGTCCAACGACTCCGACGTTCATATTTTCCATAGCGTTTGTGCTTTAAGTTGGACCGCCGCCTGAAATCTCAAACGATTTTTGAAAATTGGCCTAATTTCATGGAGCTGTCACAAGACAATCTGAGTATCGAGGAGGTGAACCGGCGGTCGGTCAAGGCGACTACCTTGGCGGTAATCCGCGGTCAGATCGCGGAAGTAGCCGTCAAAATGACGCGCGAGCAGAAGCGCTACCTCGGCCTTTTACTGCGCGATCTCTCTGGGAGTTTTCTTTTGCGGGTATGGAACGATCACCCGCTCTATAGCTTTTGTTCGGAGCTGCGGGTGGGTGATCTGATCGCGCTTGCCGCAGAATTCGGCGCCAATCCGCCTTTCGGCTGCGAAGCGAGGAACTGGACAATTCGTTTTCTCAATCCGGAGGAAATCGCTGTCCTGGTCGCTGGGCCGCCGGAGTTCCGGGAAAAGCTGGCGCAGGAGTATGGGTATATCCAAACGCAACTCACCACGGTCAAAGATCCTCGGCTCCGGGCGCTCGGCGTTCGTTTCCTGGAGGAATTCGGTGACCGGTTTCGACGCACCGCCGGCGCGCGACACTATCATCATGCTCGGCGCGGCGGGTTGGTTGAACACGTCGCTCAGATGTTTCGCGCGGTCGACGCACTCTCCGGTGTTTATCCGGCACTGAATCGTGACCTTCTGCTGGTCGGGGTTCTGCTCCATGACGTCGGCAAGATGTGGGAGAACTGCTACAGCAAAGATTCGCTGACGATGCCGTTCGATTCGCGGGGCGAGCTGCTCGGGCACATTCCAATCGGCATCGAGGTAATCAATCGGCTTTGGAGTCAATTGCGTGAGACGCCCGAGTTCCAACCAGCCGGATCTCCGGAAGCGGAAGCTGTTCGGCTGCACCTGCTGCACCTGGTGGCTGCGCATCATGGCGCAAAAGAGTTTGGTTCTCCGGTTGAACCCAAAACGCCCGAGGCGTTTGCTCTCCATTTTATTGATAATCTTGACGCGAAGCTGGACGTGCTCCAGGCGGCGTACCGGACGGGCCACGCTTTAAGCGACCAGATCATCGAACGTGTTCGGCCCCTTAGCACGAATGTCGTCGTGCCTCTCCCGCCCTATCGGGATGACACTGCTTCCGGACCTGACGCATTTAGTTAATTAAGCGGGAGGAAACCCGCAGCAGAGGATCCGCCCGAGGAAGGGATGCGCGAGAGCTAAGAGCGTATCGTCCAACTACCACCGTTTAACTAAATGCGTCCGCTCAAGAGCGGCCGAACCTGAGTCCGGCCGCCCTATTCATCGATCGCGGCGGTCCGCTTGCACGGCGCGGTTCAGGCGTAGCCCTTCGTTGAAACGTCTTTCCACGATCTCCGCGAAAGAGTGAACCGGTCGCGACCGCCTTCCGTTATCTCGCTTTCGCGCGATTTAGGCAAGCGCCGGTTCCAGTTTTTCCGGCGCCTCGAGCGTCCCCTCTCCTCGCCTCAGCTTATCTTTCCGGTGATCCTTCGCGATCAGCATGTAGATCGAGGGCACCACGAACAGGGTAAAACTCGTGCCGATAATCATTCCGGAAACCAGCATAATACCAATGCTGTTTCGCGCGCCCGCCCCAGGGCCGGTGGCAAAGACCAATGGAAGATGACCCATCACCGTGGCCACCGTCGTCATCAGCACTGGCCGCAAGCGCGTTCCGGCCGCTTCGATAATCGCCCGTAGTTTCTCCAGTCCTTCTTCCTGCAGACGGTTTGCAAACTCCACGATTAAGATGCCGTTTTTGGCGATTAACCCGACCAGGGTAATCAGCCCAACCTGACTGTAGACATTGATTGTGGTTAGTCCGAGAAAACTAAAGGTCAAGGCTCCAGACAGCGCCAACGGCACCGAACCGGCGAGGATAATGAACGGATCGCGGAAGCTCTCGAATTGCGCGGCTAAAACCAGGTAGATCAAAATGACCGCAAGCACGAAGGTCGTCATGAAGGCATTACCTTCTTTTCGCAGCTGGCGGGATTCGCCCGTATAGTCGACGGTATAGCCATTGGGCAGAATCTTGGCGGCTTCGTCCTCCAGAACCTTCAGCGCTTGATCAACGGTCACGCTGGGAGGTATAACCCCCTGGATTTTCACCGAGTTCAACTGGTTGAACCGATTGAGAGAGCGCGGCTGGACATCGTTCTTGATCGTCGCAAAGGTTGATAATTGCACCAGTTGACCGTTCGGACCGCTGACATAGACGTTCTGCAGCTGGTCGGTCGTAAGTCGCTCGACTCGCCGGATCTGCGGAATCACCTTGTAACTCCGCCCCTGAATACTAAACCGGTTAACATAGTTACCGCCGTAAAGCCAGGCGAGGTCGCCACCGACGTTCTGGAGATTCAGACCCATCGACCCTACCTTGTCCCGGTCAAAGACAACGGTCGATTGCGGTTGATCATACTTCAAGTCGCTGTCCGCGAAGAAGAACTTGCCACTGCTCATCGCCGCTCCGACCAATTTCCGAGAGAAATCGAGCAACTCGCGCGGTTGCACCGTGGAAGCAATGACAAACTCGACCGGAAAATTCGTGCCGCCGGGCAAAGGCGATGGCGTTGCCCCAATCACCCGTATTCCCGGGATCAAGGCGAGCTTCTTGTCGACATCGATCAACACCTGTTCCATGGTCCGGTGGCGCTCCTCCCATGGCTTGGCCACCATCCCCGAAAAGCCTTGGCCCGGGAACGTGATCTGAAAAGTCTGCGCGGTTTCGGGAAAGCTCTGGAAAACCGAGTTCACCTGGCGGGTGAACAGAAGATTTTGATCAAGGGTCGAGTTCGGCGCTGTCTGCACGATCCCAAAAATCACCCCCTGATCCTCCTTCGGAGCGGCTTCCTTCCCGGAAAACATATAGAAAGGAACCATGAGTAAAACAACGATTACCCAGAGGGTGTAGACCACCGGCCGAAAGTTCAGAATAAACCGAAGCACCCGGACATAAAAATTGCGGAAACGATCAAAGGTCCGAGTTACCAACCCGGCCAGCCCATGTTCGTTCATTCCAGCCCGCAGAAGCCGGGACGACATCATCGGCGATAAAGTCAGGGCGACGAAACCGGAGACGACCACTGCTCCGGCCAGAGTGAAAGCAAATTCGCGGAATAACGCACCGGTCAGTCCGCCCTGAATTCCAATCGGCGCATAGACTGTCGCCAACGTGATCGTCATTGCGATGATCGGCCCGAAGAGCTCGCGCGCACCCTTTAGCGCCGCGTCCATCGGACTTAATCCTTCCCCGATATGCCGTTCTACGTTCTCCACCACAACAATCGCATCGTCGACCACCAGTCCAACCGCGAGCACGATTGCTAACAAGGTCAGCAGGTTCAGGGTGAACCCGAAGGCTAACATGAGAAAAAGCGCGCCAATCAAGGAGAGCGGAATCGCCACCACCGGGATGAGCACGCTCCGAAACGAACCCATGAAAAGGAAAATCACGACGATGACGATCCCGATCGTTTCTGTCAGGGTCTTGGTAACTTCACGAATGGCGTTATCGATGTACTTGGTAGAATCATAGGGAACGTCTAACTTCATGCCGACCGGCAACTGCCGGGCGAGTTCCGGCAAGGCCGCCCGCACATTCTTAATGACCTCCAGACTATTGGCCGTCGGCAGAACAAAAATTCCCATGAAGGTAGCAGTGCTGCCGGAAAATCGGACATCCGAATCATAATCTTCCGCGCCCAGCTCGACGTTGGCAATGTCCTGCAACCGGATAATTGCCCCGTTGCTTTCCTTGATTACTAACTGTTTGAACTCGTCCGCGCTGCGTAGATCGGTGTTCGCCTTCAAATTCACGGCCACCATCGCTCCCTTGGTCGAACCAATTGCTGACAGATAATTGTTCTCGGAAAGTTTCTGCTGCACATCGGTCGCCGATACACCCAAGGCAGCCATGCGGTCGGCTTTTAGCCAGATGCGCATCGCAAATTTACGCTCGCCGAGAATCTCGGCCTGCTGGACGCCGCTGATCGCGGATAACTTCGGTTGGATAACTCGAGCGAGGTAATCGCTGATCTGGTTTCGATCGAGATCGTCTGAGTAAAAACTCAGATACATCTGTGCGAACTGGTTGTCAGTCGAGGTGATATCAATTGTCGGCAGTTCTGCTTCCGGCGGCAGATCGTTCCGCACCTGGTTAACCTTTGTCTGAACCTGGGTCAGCGCCTTGAACGGGTCATAGTTAATCTTGAGTTGGATCGAAATGGTGCTTTGACCCGGAACGCTTTGCGACTCCATGTAATCAACCCCTTCAACGGCCGCGATCGCTTGTTCCAATGGGGTCGTGACGAACCCTTGCACCAAGTCTGCGTCAGCGCCCACATAGACCGTCTTGACCGTGATCACGGAAATGTCGCTGCGCGGATATTGCCGCACATTGAGACTCCGCCAAGCCTGGTAACCCGCGATCAGAATGATCAAGTTAACTACCGTCGCGACAACCGGCCGGCGAATAAACAAATCGGTGAAACGCATAGATAATGATCTCCTAACTGTTCGCCGGCTTCGGCGCCAGCTCGCTCTGCGGTCTAACCGCGTTGTTAACCGTTATCGGCGCGTGATCCCGTAAACGAAACACTCCGGAAGTGACGATCTCGTCTCCCGGCTTGACGCCTTGCGTCACGGCGGTCAGATCGCCGCGAGACTCCCCTAGTTGCACTGGTTGCAAACGGACCGCCTTCCCCTTCTTACCGTCTTTGCCAGTGATCTCGCTCACAACATAAACGCCGTTGCCGTCCGGTCCAAAACTGATGGAAGAAGTCGGAATCGCCACCACGTGCTCGTTCTCGCCCAGAACAATGTTCACATGCGCAAACATCCCCGGCCGGAGTTTCTCGTCCGCATTTTGCACCGTCGCTTGCACCTGCACGTTGCGCGACGTGGCGTCAACCAGCGAGTTCAACGCGGTAATTTTCCCGGCGAATCGTTCGTTGGGATACGTATCCACCCAAATCCCTACCATCTGGCCAACGGTCAGCTTGCCCAAATCCTGTTGCGGCACAAAGAAGTTCACATAAATCGGATCGAACGCCTGCAGGGACACCATCGCCTGACCGGGAGTGAGATATTGGCCGAGGTTAATTTGGCGAATGCCAACCACTCCGTCGAAAGGTGCGCGGACCGTTTTCTTGGCAATCGTCGCAGCAATGGCGCTCACCGCGCCCTGGTCAGAGCGCAGATCGGCTTCGGAACTGTCGAAGTCAGCCTGCGCAATGGTGTGCGACGCGAGAAGTCCTTTATTTCGGTCCCGATTGAGCCGCGCAAGGTCTCGCATCGCAACGGCTTGGACCAGCTGAGCCTGCTCCTGGCTGGTATCCAGCTGAACCAGCAGATCGCCGCGTTTGACCTGGCTGCCGGATTCAAACGCGATTTTTGCGACAGTTCCCGAGAGATCTGTGCTGACAGTAATGCCCTCGATCGCGGCAACCGACCCAATGACGTTTCGCGTGGGCTGCCATCCCGATGCCTCGATCACTTCCGTGGTGACGGCCGTCGGAGGCGGCGCGAAAGCGCCCATTTTGGCCAATTGGATGTAGTGGAGAATCTGCGAAACTTTGTAGTAGCCCAAGCCGCCGACAACGACGAGAACCCCGAGGAACATCACAAGGAAACCGAGCGCTAGTTTAAACGATCTTCTCATGCAGGATCAACCTTTGGCGGGTGTATGTTCCGGGCCCGGCGATTTCTCGTTCTGACCAAACCGGACTGCTTCGCCGCTGCGCAAACGAAAAACGGCGGACGTAGCCACCCGTTCGCCGGGCTTTAGCCCGGTGAGGACCGCTACGCGATCGCCGCGAGTTTCGCCGAGCCTGACAAACTGTTGTTTCACCCCTTGAAAATGGCGACCGGCCGCGTCCGGTATTTCGCTAACGACAAACACCGAGTTACCGTATGGTGCGAAGTTCACTGCCGCCACGGGAACGGTCGTCACGTCGCGCACCTGTCCGGTCGCGATGCTGATTCTGGCGTACATCCCGGGGCGAAGCTGATAATCACTATTTGGTAATGTCGCTTGCACCTGCACATTCCGACTGTTGGCGTCAACCTGCGCATCAACCGCAGTGATCTTTCCATTAAAGGTGCGCTCCGAATGAGCATCGACCCGCACCTCTACTTTGGATCCGGCGGAGAATGACGAAAGATTCTCCTGAGGCAACTGAAAATTCACGTAAATTGGGTCGAAGGCTTGGAGGGTGACAATGGCTTGGCCGGCCCCGAGGTATTGGCCCAGGTTGATTTGGCGAATTCCGACAACGCCATCGAAGGGAGCCCGGATCGTTTTCTTTCCGATAATTGCGTTCTGCTCGTCGACAGCGCCCTGGGCTGTTCGAAAGTTTGCTTCCGCCGAATCAAAGTCGGCCTGGGCTACGGTATGCCGCGTCAGCAAATTCTGGTAACGGTCGAGATTTATCTTGTCCAGATCGCGCTTTGCGGTCGCCTGAGCGAGTTGCGCTTGTTCCTGGGTGATATCCAGTTGAACCAGCAGATCGCCAGCTTTGACTCGAACGCCGGATTCAAATGCAATCTTCCGCACGATTCCAGCAATCTCGGTGCTCAAGTTGACTCCTTTGATGGCCGTCACAGAGCCAACCGACTCCAGAAAGGGCTGCCAAACTTCCTGCCGTACCACCTCGGAGGAAATGTCGATTGCTGCTGAGGGCGCGGAACCTACACTGGAGGCAGCGGAAGCTGTCGTCGGCTTCGCCGGAACCCGCTCGGCAGTAAAGTGGCGCACGAGCGCCAAAACCAAAAGTACTACCGCCAGGCCAGCCAGGAGACGAAGAAAAATACGCATACTGCACTTCAGGCTGCTCGGGATGTTGTCTGAACTTCCGCGTTCAGACGCGCCATTTGCGCCTGAATTTTTGTTAAGAGGCGCACCAATTGCTGTCGCTCGTTCTCGTCCAGATTTGCGACGACCTGGGAAAACCACTGACAGTAAGCCGGCTTCACCTTTTCCAGAAGAGCTGAACCAAGCGGTGTCAAATGCACCCGGACGGCGCGGCGATCCTCTGAATCCGTGCGGCGTTCGATCAGCCCCTCGCGTTCCAAGCCGTCCAATAGACCGGTGATCGTTGCGCGGGTGACACCGGTATCGTCGGACAACTCGGCGGCCGTAGGCGGATGGTCCTTATCTGCCAGCATCAGAAGGGAAAAGCGACCCTGCCGCGTCCCGAGCGAACTAAGAACCTGCGAATCCAGCGAGAGAAGTTCGTGGCCGGTCTTGAGAAGATGCAGAAAGGCGAAGCAAGCGGAAGCATCGAACTCGGGGCAGCGTTCCGCTTCGGTGAGCAAAACGTCGTAGCGAGGAAGGTTTTTGAAATAAGGGACCTCGTCAGACATAAAATTAAGCTCCCTAATTATTAGCGTCCTAATCATTGTCAAGTCGTTTTCGTTTTTTGGGAAGACACAGCAGCGGCCCACTTTGTTGCAAAGCGCGCGCTGCGTCGGTTTTGTGCTTCAACTGGCGGTGCTGCCTTGCTGGAGCACCAAGACGACGGACAAACGTCTTAACAAGAGACAGGGGAGCGATCTTTTTTTTCCAGAAAGATCGTAAGCAAGGCAATATCGGCCGGCGTAATACCGCTGATACGCCCCGCTTGTCCCAGTGTTTGAGGTTGAACCTGGGCAAATTTTTGCCGCGCTTCGGCCCGAAGGCCCTGAATTTGGGTAAAGTCCAGATGCGGCGGTACGGCTCGATTCTCGTCTTGCTCAGCTTTGGCGATCGCAGTTTCCTGGCGTCGGATGTAGCCCTCGTATTTCAGATCGATCTCGACATGCTCCCAAATCGAAGCGGGAAACTGCGCGAAAATCGCGGCCGGCAGGTCGCGGAAAGTCGCTTCCGGCCGGCGCAGAAGCGCCGTCCACCCTTGATGCGGTTTCTCGGCGAGGAGTCTCTTAGCAGCGGCAATCTGCTGAATCTTACCCGAGACGCGTTGCCATTCGGGGAGACTGACCAAGCCGTTCTGCCATGCTAGAGGGGTAAGACGCAGGTCGGCATTGTCTTGGCGCAGCAGAAGCCGATACTCCGCGCGACTGGTGAACATCCGGTAGGGCTCCTGCACGCCTTTGGTCACCAGATCGTCGATCAGTACGCCGATATAGGCTTGGGCTCTGGAAAGAACAAAGGGAGGTTTACCCAATATCTTGTACGCTGCATTCGCTCCGGCTACAAGCCCTTGGGCAGCGGCCTCTTCATAACCCGAGGTGCCATTAATTTGACCGGCGAAATAGAGTGCTTCGATCCGCTTGGTTTCGAGCGTGGGATAGAGTTGGGTCGGCGGACAATAATCGTACTCGACCGCATATCCGGGGCGGACGATCTCCGCGTCTTCGAGACCGGGAACGCTTCGGACGAATGCGTACTGGACTTCAAAGGGCAGGCTCGTCGAGAGTCCGTTAAGGTAAACTTCGTTTGTTTGGCGCCCTTCGGGTTCGAGAAACAGTTGGTGAGATGCTTTATCTGCGAACTTCACGACTTTATCTTCGATGGAAGGACAGTATCGCGGTCCGACACCTTCAATAATTCCACTAAACATCGGTGATTTATCGAGATTCTGACGGATCACTCGATGCGTCTCCTCCGTTGTATGGGTGATCCAGCACGGAAGTTGTTCCACGTGGAACACTCCCCTGCGCAGGCTGTTCAAGGTGAAAGGCCCCGGTGCGAACTCGTCCTCCCGCGTAGAAAACCGCGGCGGAGGAATATCTCCATCCTGTCGCTCGCAGCGAGACAGATCGATCGAGCGCGCGTTGATCCGGCATGGCGTCCCAGTCTTGAACCGCCCGAGGCTGAAGCCTAAGTCACGGAGGGTGTCGCTGACCGTCGACACGGCGTCGCCCATTCGTCCACCGGCCTGGTTGCGCAATCCGACATGAAGCAAGCCTCGCATGAAAGTACCGGTCGTGAGGATCACGGCGCGGCCCCTGATGCGCAAACCCAGATTGGTCTCAACGCCCGCGATTGCGCCGTCCTGAACCACCAACCGAACGACGTTCCCCTGGAAAAGGCCTAGGTTCGGTATTCTTTCAACCAGATTTTTGAGTCGAAATTGGTACGCTTTCTTGTCGCATTGAGCACGTGGGGCACGCACGCTGGGGCCTTTGTTCGCGTTGAGCATTCGAAATTGGATTCCCGTGGCGTCCGTGTTACTGCCCATCAGACCGCCCAGAGCGTCGATTTCCCTCACGATGTGGCCTTTTCCCAATCCTCCGATCGCCGGGTTACACGACATTTGACCGATCGTATCGAGGTTCTGGGTGAGCATTAGCACTTGACAGCCGAGGCGCGCGGCCGCGGCGGCTGCCTCGATCCCAGCGTGCCCCGCCCCGACCACAAGGACGTCGTACTCCTTCGCATAAAGTGTCACCCGCCAAGAATCCGTGAAAAGCAGCGGAATTCAACCAAGTCGTTCTTGTTCCACGTGGAACGCCTTTGAGCGGCTTGAGCGGCCCGAGCGAAGAAGGCAACTTCATCAGCAACGTGCGGGAATCGGGCATGCCGTAAATCCCCGAGCCCGGTGCGCGGTTTCCCCTCGCTCGCTACCTGTCCGTGCTCAGGCCGCTCCAAGCCGCTCGCATTCGCTCCGTGTAAATAACTTTTTCCTTTCGCGTGACATGCCTGAGTATTTCGTTCACTATCTGCCGACCATCCCTGTCGCCATGACCAAATCCCTCGAGGTCTCACCGATGAAGTCTCTGGCCGAAGAGCTGGACTTTTTGCGAAAGACTTTCCGGGATTGCGTCGACGTGTACGCCGCCCGCCTCGATAACGACCTCGTCCAAGTTCGCGAGGCAGTCATTGAGCAAGCCAAAAATCCCAAGTCCTCCCCTTCCCGAATCCGAGACTTCCGCGATATGTTGACGCTCTGTCGAACGCTTGACCTGAAACCCGGCAAAGGCCGACGCAAAGATCTGAAGAAAATCGACCTGCTCATTGAAGAGTTGTTGTCCATGGTTAAGGACTGGTGATCTCGCCGCCCGGGCGGCGCGAGCGTGGCTCAAACAGTTTCGTCCGATCTGGTGGTTATCTGCGAGGCAGTGCGCTTCCTTTGAGGCCCTGGGTTCACAGGCGTTTTTGCGCGACGCACTGCACGGCTACGGCAGTCAAAGTACGGACGAGGCCGTCCGCGCTGGGGCTCAAATCGCCATTTCCGCATACTTTGCCCCGGTTCACTCTAACACTTTCTTGAAATGTTAGCTTCTCCCCTGCCCTGCTCCATTGATTTTTGGATTCCCTTTGCTTTCATTGCTCCGTTGCCTAACTGTTTCGCGTCATGCTCGCAGGTCTCCTCCTCATCATTGTCGCAATTTTTTACCGAGTCCTTTACGCGCTAGCCGGAGCGCCCGCCGAGTGGGCGAACTTTTCGCCCCTTGCCGCGATTATCCTGTGCGCCGGGGCGTATCTCCGGCCTCGAGCTGCCTTCGTCATACCCCTTGCCATCGTCTTGCTCAGCGATTTACTTCTCAACGCCCACTATCAGGTGCCATTGTTCGACCCCCGGATGCTGCCCGGATATTTCAGTTTCGGGCTCATCCTGCTGCTGGGCTTCTGGATTTCAAAACAACAGCATTATAAAGTGTTGTACACCCTGGTTGGCTCGTTGGCCGCTTCTGTGCTCTTCTATTTGATCACCAACACTGCCGATTGGTGGTTCGAAGCCTCGGGGCCGTTGGCTGTCGCCCCTTATCCGCGAACAGCCGCCGGCCTCTACCAGGCGTTAACCGCCGGGCATCCGGGATTTCCGCCGACCGTTCTTTTCTTCCGCAATACCCTGCTCAGCGATTTAACCTTCACCATTCTATTCTTGCTATCCTGGACCCTATCCAGCTTGCGCCGCAAACAACCGCTTGCCTCAGGCACCTTGCCAAAGATGACCAACTCGCTTCCCGAAACGCCAAATAAACCGGAGATTGGATAAACCTTTTGTTATGGAAACCTCCTCCGCCAAGCCTAAGGAAACTTCCTCCAGCAAAACGAACTACGCCGAAGCTCCGATTAATCGTTCGCTCAGCAAAGAGGACAAGCTTCGTTTCTTGGCGGACATGTGCCGGATCCGGCGTTTCGAACAAACCGCCCTGAAATATTATAACTTAGGAAAAATGGGTGGTTTTCTCCATCTTTACTCTGGCGAGGAAGCCGTGGCGGTCGGCACGGTTTCGTTGCTTACGCCAACCGATCACGTGATTACTGCCTATCGAGATCACGGTCACGCCCTATCGGTTGGTATGTCCATGAACGAATGCATGGCCGAACTGTTTGGCCGCGCGACAGGCTGCTCAAAAGGGAAGGGCGGTTCGATGCATTTCTTTGCGCCCGACAAACACTTCTGGGGTGGTCACGGCATCGTTGGCGGTCAGACACCGCTCGGCGCCGGGATCGCTTATGCCTTGAAGTACAAAGGCATTCGCGGCTGCTGCTTATGCTTTCTCGGTGACGGCGCGATTAACCAAGGGCCGTTTCACGAATCACTTAATCTGGCCGAGTTATTTAAGCTTCCGGTTATCTACATTATTGAAAACAACGGCTACTCGATGGGCACGAGTCTGAAACGTTCCTCGGCCTTCAAAGAGAGTCTGGCCAAACGCGCGGAAGCCTATGATATGGCCTGGGACGTGTTCCAGGGAGAAGACATCTACGAGGTTCGGGCCAAAACCCAGATCGCAATCGACCGAGCACACAACGAAAGCGCACCGACGCTGCTTGAGGTCCAAACTTATCGCTACTACGGTCATTCCGTCGCAGACGCCAATGCGAAAAAGTATCGATCGCCGGAGGAAATCGAGCGGTACAAAACTGAGCACGACCCAATCCAAGTCTGGTCGCGCACGTTAATGAAGGAAGGCCTGTTGGATGAAGAACAGTTCGAACAAATCGACCGAGACGCCAAAGAAGAAGCAAATCGGAGCGTGAAGTTTGCCGAGGACAGTCCGTTCCCCGAAGAGAGCGACATCACTAGTGACGTCTATTGGGAAGTGGACCATCACACCGAAGCGGCCAAGCAGGGGACGTTTTTCTTCAATTCCTAGACTACGATCATGGCTCTCATTACTTACCGACAGGCCCTGAAAACCGCCTTGGACGAAGAGATCCAACGTGATGAAAATGTCGTGATTATCGGCGAGGAAGTTGCCCAGTACAACGGCGCATACAAAGTCACCGAAGGCCTTTGGAAGAAATACGGCGACCGGCGATTGGTAGATACCCCGATTAGCGAGGCTGCCTTCATCGGCATGGGGATTGGAGCGTCGATGCTCGGATTGCGTCCGGTCCTCGAACTCATGTTCTGGAGCTTTGCTTACGTAGCGTTCGATCAGATCGTGAACAACGCCGGATGTATCCGCTACATGTCAGGCGGCTTGCTGCATGTGCCGATTGTCATCCGGGGCCCGGCCAACGCCGGAACAAACGTCGGAGCGACCCATTCCCATACACCTGATAATCTTCTGGCCAACATGCCTGGTTTGAAAGTCGTGGTGCCGGCAACGGCCTACGATGCCAAGGGTCTGCTAAAAACCTCGATCCGCGACAACGATCCGGTGATGTTCATGGAAAATACGCTGCTTTATGGCGAGAAATGGGAGGTTCCAGACGAGGAGTATCTCATTCCGCTGGGAGTGGCTGATGTGAAGCGCGCCGGAACGGACATCACCCTGGTGGCTCACGGGCGTGCGGTTCTCACCTGCCTGGCTGCCGCCGAGCATCTTGCTGCGGAACACGATATCAATGCCGAGATCGTCGATTTGCGTTCGATCCGCCCCTTGGACGAAGAGACAGTCCTTGCCTCGGTGCGCAAAACTCATCGGGTCTTGGTCGTGGAAGAAAACAAGCCGTTCTGCGGTACCGCCGCTCAAATTGCGGCGATGATCCAGGAGAGGGCCTTCGACGATCTGGATGCTCCGGTAGCTCGCGTCTCCTCGCTCGACGCACCCGCCATTTACAGTCCGCCCCTGGAAAAGACGCAACTGCCGGAGCCGCGACGCGTCCTGTCGAAAGTACTCGAGATGTGCTGAACTCTCTCCGCTGACCATGCCCATTAACATCGAAATGCCGAAGCTGAGCGACACCATGACCGAGGGTACCCTGGTGCGGTGGATCAAGAAGCCCGGCGACCAGGTCGAGGTGGGGGACGTCCTGGCTGAGGTTGAGACCGATAAGGCTACAATGGAAATGGAGGCGTTCGACGAAGGCACTCTCGGCGAAATTTACGTGCAGGATGGTCAAAAAGTCGAAGTCGGGCAGAAGCTAGCCGTCCTTTTGCAGGAGGGAGAGAAATTGAGCGACGGAGCGACATCGGCATCGGCCAGTTCCGGACGGCCCGAAACGAGTCCGAATAAGGATTCGCGAAAAGACGAAGCAGTAACCAATCACGAGGTAGGAACCGATACCTCTCTCCAGAAACGCATGCCCGCGCAAGCGGAGGCCGCTGGGTCGCAACCTGAGGCAGCTGAGAAGGAGGGACACGAGAAATCGGCGAGCTCGACGACTTCCGGAGAGACTTCTGCTCCGCAGGCAGCTCCACCGGCCGAAGACAGGAGGGACAGAGATCAACGGGTGAAGGCGTCGCCGCTGGCCCGGAAAATCGCCCGCGAACTCGGGGTCGAACTAGGCTCTCTCTCCGGCAGCGGACCTGGCGGGCGAATTGTTCGTGACGATGTTCTTGCCGCCGCGAAAACTGGCGCGAAACCGGGCCGGGCGGCGGAGAAACTCGCCTCGCCGCCGCAAAAGCCGGCCGAACAGCGACCGGTTCTCCTCGCCGAAGATCAGCGCATTCCCCTTAGCGGCATGCGCAAAGGAATTGCTGCTCGCCTCCTGGAGTCCAAAACCACTATCCCGCATTTTTATTTGCAGGCAGAACTCAACGCCGGGCCGCTGATGGCGCTGCGCCGCGACATCAATGCCTCCTTGGAAGCGGCAAAACAGCCAAAGGTAACCGTCAACGATTTTATCTTGAAAGCCACGGCGGTTGCCGCAGCCCGGGTACCCCAGGCGAACGCCACCTTTGCCGGAGACGCGATTATCCAATTTGCCAACGTCCAGCTCGCTTGCGCTGTCGCCATCGACGAAGGGTTGGTCACTCCTGTCATTCGCGAAGCCCAGAAGAAAAGTCTGCTTCAAATCAGCGCCGACATCAAGGATCTCGCTGCCCGGGCTCGTTCCAAAAAGTTAAAGCCGGAGGAGTATCAGGGAGGGACCTTGACGGTTTCGAACCTTGGCGGCTACGGAGTGGAACAATTTTTTGCCATCATCAATCCGCCTCAGGCCCTCATCGTCTCGGTTGGTGCGATCGTCAGAAAGCCGGTCATCAACGAGAAGGGCGAATTGACGGCGGGCGAGCGGATGATCCTGGGGTTAAGCTGCGATCATCGCGTAGTCGATGGAGCAATTGGGGCGCAGTTCCTCGCCGAGCTTAAAAGACTGATCGAGACCCCGCCCCTGATGCTGATTTGAGGAGTGCCAGTGCTAGTGTTGGTTCGAATGTGAGTTCAGGCCTTTGCGTGGGCAACCCAAGTCGAGATTGTACCGATAACACTAGATTGAGCCTGCCAAACTGAAACCGGCACTAGCACTGACACTCCCACAGATCTATGAAATATGACCTTGTAGTCGTTGGCGGTGGTCCGGCCGGCTATGTTGGAGCCATTCGCTCGGCGCAACTTGGAAAGAAAGTAGCCTGTGTCGAAAGAGATCGGGCAGGCGGTACTTGCCTGAATTGGGGTTGTATCCCGACAAAATCGCTTCTGCGCAACGCCGAGCTGTATTCGCTCCTGAGCCGGCGCGCCGGTGACTACGGAATCACCTTTGACAACCTGAGCTTTGATTGGTCAAAGATCATCTCCCGCAGTCGTTCGGTCGCGAACAAGCTGGCCGGTGGTGTGGAATTTCTCTTCAAGAAAAACAAAATCGACTACTTGCTGGGCGAGGGAACAATTCCGAAGGCGGGCGTAGTGCGGTATCGGACCCGGGATGGCAAGGAGGAAACGGCGGAGACGGACAGGATTTTGGTCAGCACCGGGTGTGTTGCCAAAGAGATGCCGGGCTTGGCCGTCAACGGGACAACAGTACTCGACAGCCATCAGGCGATGATCGTTGAGCACCAGCCAAAGCGATTGATCATCATTGGCGCAGGCGCGATTGGTGTAGAATTCGCCTACTTTTTCAATGCGTTCGGCACTGAGGTAACGCTGGTTGAGATGTTGCCGAACCTTCTGCCGGTGGAAGACACCGAGGTCAGCATCGCCTTGGAAAAATCGTTTACTCGCCAAGGCATTAAGTTCCTGACCAATACGAAAGTCGTTCAGGCCGAAGCCGGCAAAAATGCAGTTTATCTCACGGTGGAAGGCAAGCAAAAGCAGACGCTGGAGGGAGACGCCGCTCTGGTTGCGATCGGTGTGTCTCCTGTCGTGCCGCCAGGAGTCGAACTGCGCCGCGGAAAGGGCGGGTTCCTGGAAACGGATGATCGTTACCAGACAAGCGTCCCCGGGATCTATGCCGCAGGAGACGTCATCGGGCCTCCCTGGCTCGCGCACGTCGCCAGTTGGGAAGCGATTCAGACCGTGGAAGGACTCTTCACGGATCATCGTCCAAAAAAAATTAAGTTCTTCCCTGGCTGCACCTATTGCCAACCGCAGGTCGCCAGTATCGGATTGACTGAACGGGCCGCGCGGGAACAGGGATTGAGCTTCAAGATCGGCAAATTCCCGTTCTCAGCGAACGGGAAAGCTCTTGCGGTGGGCGAACCTGAAGGTTTTGTGAAACTCCTTATCGGGCAGCCAAACGGGGAGATTCTCGGGGCGCACATCATCGGTCCCGAGGCAACGGAGTTGATTGCTGAGCTCGGCCTTGCCATGAACCTCGAGGCTACCTACGAAGAAATCGATGCTACGATCCACTCGCACCCGACGCTCAGCGAAGCAGTCCACGAAGCCAGCGAGCAGGCATTTGGGTTGGCAATTCATATTTAAGCGGCGGCGGAAGCAAGTTCCGCAGTGGGATGTGACGCAAGCGTTCGGCAGCGAATCAGCAATCAGCCATGCCGATCCACCGGTTGCTCGACTCGCCGGCTCAACTACTTCCCATCGCCGAACCTACTCCCGCCGCCGCTTTTAATTCGGCTTTCTCGATCGCTAACGTCAGGCGGAACTGCGTCCAGCCGTCTTCCGAATGTTCTAGTTCCAGGTCGCCGTCGTGGGCCCTCGCCAATTCTTTCGCCAAGCTTAATCCCAAGCCGTGCCCGGGAACTTCGCGCTGATTGTCACTGCGAAAAAACCGCTCAAAAACGTGCGGCACTTCGTTCGGAGGAATGGCGGGGCCAGTGTTGCCCACTCTGATCCAAAGAAATTTTGCGGCCTCGTCTTGACCGGCAGTTACTGTGATGTGTCCACGATCGACGTTGAACTTTATGGCGTTGCTCAAAAGATTCAGGAGGATTTGGCCAAGACGTCCCGCGTCAACATAACCCCAGAGGGACCGTGGCAGGCGAGCTTCGATGTCGATTTGCCGCGGCTCGGCCTGGATCCTGGCGTCTTCGACACAGGTGGCGATCAATTCCAACACATCGGTCGGCAGCAGGTCCAGTTGCAAACGGCCGCAATCCGCGCGGGACAACAAGAGAAGGCTGTCAATGATGGAAGACAGCCGAAGAGTTTGCTCGAGCAAACCCGCCACCGCCGTCCGGTCTCGCTCACTCAGGGCAGGGGATTCCAGGAGATCGTCTATTCCTGTTCTCAATACGGTCAGCGGCGTCTTTAGCTCATGGGACGCATCGGCGCTGAACCGTACCGCTTGCTGGAAGCTCTGGTCAAGGCGGTCAAACATTTCATTCAACACCCGCGTGAGGCGCCCGATTTCATCCTCAACCGGGGGTGCAGGCAAGCGGCGGTCAAGTCGTTCGGCGGTGATCTGTTCAGCAGATGCCGCAATGCTGTTTACCGGATCGAGCGCTTTTCGGGCAATCCACCATCCGCCGAAAACAGTCAGGCCAACCAACAAAGGCAGCGCCGGCAATATCGCCATGGCTCGCTCAGCGGCGTCGGTTTCGATCTCGTGAATATTCGCCGCAAGGCGTAACTCCAGACCATCCTTCTGAAATGTCGCCAGCCGATAGTATTGCTTCGGCAATCGGACCGTATCGACGATCAGGCGAGGGGAGGGAAGATCGCGAACCGGTAGATCTTTTGATCGGTACAATACCTGGCGATTGTCATCGAGCAGTTCGAAATACCGCTTGCTCGCCGGGACCGGCAGCATCTGTTCGACTTCCACCAGTTTCTGGTCAAAAGACTGATCCGCCCGCCGCTCCCATTCCGTAAAAAAATGGCGGGCTTCTCTTTTGAGCTGATTGTCGAGCATCTCCAGCTGTTCGTGACGCAGAAATATGGCCGTCCCCACTGCGCAAGCCAGCACGCTCAGGCCGACGATCAAAGCAGACCACGCGGTCAGTTTCGTACTCAGATGCCAGTGTTTCATTCGGGCGCTTTTAACATGTAACCGATACCACGCACCGTGTGGAGCAGTTTAATCTGATGAAAATCGTCCACCTTGCGCCGTAAGCGATTAATGTAAACATCGACAACATTCGTACCGGTATCAAAATGATAGTTCCAGACCTGCTCGCTGATACTGGTCCGAGACAGCACCTGCCCAGGATACCTCATCAAATAGTCGAGTAAGGCGAATTCTCGGACGGCCAGCTCGATTTTCTGCCCATTGCGGGTCACTTCGCGAGTCACAAGGTTCATGACAAGATCACCAACCCGGAGCACGGTCAAACGTTCGCCAGAAGCCCTCCGGGCGAGAGCATTGACCCGGGCAACCAGTTCCCGCATCGCAAACGGTTTGGCGAGATAATCATCCGCGCCGAGCTCCAAACCTTCTACTCGCTGTGAGACCTCCCCTCGGGCAGTGAGGAGCAGAATAGGCGTCGAGTTGCGGGCCTTTCGCAGGGTTCGCAGAATAGTGAGTCCATCGTGCCCGGGCATCATGATATCGAGCACGATGACGTCATAGGCAGAGTGCTGCCCGAGAGCGAGTGCCTTCTCGCCGTCGTTCACCGCGTCGACTGCAAATCCGACCTCCTCGAGCGCCTTCTGTACGAAATGGCAGACCTTTTTTTCGTCTTCGGCGACAAGCACGCGCATCCCTCAACCGGTAGAACAGACTGAGGCGTTCCTCAACTGACCGAGAAACCTTTCGGTCCAGGCGAACAGCTCTGGGACAGCGAGCACGGTTCCATCTGGTTTTTTGCCGGAACTTATTGGTCCTTTCGGAGATGATTCTATTTTAAATTACCCTAAATCATCTTCTTATTAAGGTTGTGAACAAGTCTGCTAAAATGCTCGGAACGCGCTCTGAAATAGGATCTGGGACCCGCAATATCCTGGGATTAACCGCGGGATGAACTGCGAAATTTCGCCACCAGTCCGTGTCTTCGAGAGGTTATCGGGCTTTATTCACAGCTTTTCAGAGGAATCTCACAAAATTCGGTCTCGATCAGCTACATCACTTACTTGGTCTAGGACCGCGAATGGCAAAGGGACCCCAAGAACGACGCCAGGTAACGACCGCGGGGCCGGTCTGGGCCGATCTGATGGGAAGCCACTTGATCTTCCGGTGGTGTAAAGCAGGTTCCAACGCGACTACCCTGATTCTTTATGCCTGACCCCGATGAAAACAAACTTCCTTCGGAGTTGCGGCGACTTGTCCGGGTTATCTCTTTCTTTCTTATCTTGGGTTTGTTGGCTTGGGGCAAGGCGTTCTTGCTGCCTCTTATCCTGGCCGGTTTGTTCAGCCTGGTATTGAGCCCGGCGGTTGCGTGGCTTGAAAGACATGGCTTTCGGCCCGTCCTGGCCGTGTTGAGCGTGGTTGTGGTCGCTTTTCTGCTCCTTGGCAGTCTTTGTGCCGTCGTTTCCTCCCAGGCGTTGGACCTCGTCAATACGGTGCCCAAGTATCGTAGCAACATCGTTGCTCGCTGGGAATCGCTGCGCCAGGGGCCACCCGGTCCCCTAAACACGGCCACCCGCAATTTACACGCATTGATCGACGACCTAAGCAGGGTGTCGACTTCCGCGGTTGATGTTGGTCAAGCTCAGCGGCCGACCAAAGTGGAGGTGGTCGCAAACAGCAGTAATCTTCTGGCGGTGGCCCAGAGCAGCCTTACGCCTCTGGTCGGCCCCGCCACCGAGTTTGCGGTCGTAGTCTTGCTTGTTGTGTTTCTCTTGTTGGAACGGCACCGGCTCCGCCCGCGTTTTCTGCGGTTGGTAGGCCACTCGCACAGCGCGACTACGACTCTCGCGGTGGACGAAGCAGGGGCCCGCTTAAGCGGATTCTTGCTAGCGCAACTTCAGGTTAACGCAGGCTTCGCCCTTGCTGTTGGGATTGGTCTTTACTTTCTCGGCATCCCCAATGCGGTGCTTTGGGCCGTGCTCACGCTGACCTTGAGGTTCCTGCCATACGTGGGCATCTGGATCGCAGCCGCTTTCCCTCTCGTGTTGTCAATCGCCACTTCGACGGGCTGGACGACTCCGCTGCTCACGCTGGGGCTTTACGTCTTTTTGGAAGTGTTCACTAATAACGTCGTTGAACCGATTGTCTTGGGCGGGAGTACGGGTATCTCGCCCTTGGCCGTAATTGCTGCTGCGCTTTTCTGGACATGGCTCTGGGGGCCTGTTGGCTTGGTGTTGGCTACTCCGCTTACCGCATGTCTGGTTGTTTTGGGACGATACTTCCCGGCTTTTCACTTCTGCAGTGTTCTATTGGCCGCCGACCCGCCGACGGCCATGGAGGTCAAACTAACGCGGCTTCTGACTGAGAACCGGCTTCCGGAAGCAAAAGCGCTTGTCAACGAAGCCATTGGAGCCCAACTGAACCTGACTTCCGCCGAAGAACTGGTGATGCCTACGGTGCGCGCGATCGAAAATGAGCTTTTCCCGGGCGCAGCGTCCAATCCGACGAAGGCACGTATTTACCAGCAGTTGCGCGAGGTCCTCGAGGGTTTGTCCCGATCGTCGACTGCATCGGAGGAAACCGCTGTCGGCGACACAGTCGCCGGCGATCGTGTCATTGCGATCGTGCCGTCCGTCGGCGAAGGGGATGAAATAGCGGGTCAGGCTCTCGTGGACCTACTGCAGCAAGAAGGGCTTCGTGCGCACGTCATCCCAAGCAAATTGCTCCGCGCGGAAAAACTCGAACAGCTCAAAGAGCTTCAGGCGACGGTGATTGTCCTTTCGTGCGTAGCGGCGCGTTCGGCAGCTACGCTCGATAAGATGGCGCGCACGTTGCAGACTGCTTTGCCGGGAGCTACCATCTTTGTCGGTCTATGGAGTTTGCCGCCGCAAGGCGCTGCCCGGCTTGTTCGCCGCTTGCGCGAGGCACGGGTGGGGGGCGTCTATACGAATTTGGAACAAGCAATCCGCGGCCTTGTCGCGCTGCAACCCCCGCCGCCAGAGCATCCGGACGAAGTCACGAAGTTGGCCGACGAAGACGCCGACCGTGCTGTGTCGGATGTTGGCAAGACCGCTTAACTAAGCAAGCCAGCTGCCTCAAATCATTGCCGCAGCTCTTCATCCCGGAGCGGCCGGGAGACCGGTGCTCGCCCCGATAGCACTGCCGATTTAACGAATCACGCCCCGGTCTAAGAAAATCGAGCGCCTCAAGCAAGGCCCGCCAGACACCCAAGGCCCAAGATATCGCTGCGCTTGTCCCCAGTGACCCATCCCTTAGCCGTCTCCGCTTCGTTTGGGGGACAGGTCAACCTTCGGTTGGAAGGAAAACGTGTCCTTGGACTCGCACTCAACAGCGCCGCCCGGGGGCAGTTCGTGCGTGTCCCCGTTGCGCCAGACACTCGAGGCCCAAGGTTTCGCGGCGGCTATTCCAGTGACTCGTCTCTTAGCCGCCTCAGTGACCTGACCCCTTAATCGCCCTCCTTAGCCCCTCAGTGACCTGACCCATTAATCGCCCTTCTTAGTTGAGCCGTGCACCCAGTGGGTCGAAGCGTTTGCTCTCCGCGACCTGTCCCTTGGCCGACCTGTTCTTAGTTGTAAACCGAAGTGCCGAATGCGTAAGTGCACCCATTTCTTATGTGCAGGAATATTAAGACCCTTTACAACTTCGATCCGCCTGTCACCGCCGAAGAGATCCGGGCGGCTTCTCAGCAGTTTGTCAGAAAAATCAGTGGTTTTAGTAAGCCTTCGAAGGCAAATGAAGCTGTATTCCTCGCCGCCATCGACGAAATAGCGGAGGCTTCAGCCCGTTATCTCGGATCGCTGGAGACGAACGCTCCGCCAAAAAATCGCGAGGAACAGGCGGCCAAAGCAAAAGCGCGCTCTCTGGTACGATTCGGGACTTAAGACGCGAAGCAGGCGGAACGCCGGCACAACGGCGATACGGCCGAGGCCGGGTGTGTCGGACTTCAAGGTAGGATAAGCTTCCAGCTTGTCAGCTTTTTAATCGGCAGGATGCCGGCGCTACTTGGTACGGCCGAGGCCGTTCGCGCTACTCGCCTTTTGAACCGCTTCTCGTCTTTAATCTCCAAAAGCTCGCATAAGTTTCGCTTTGCGGGCAGAAGGCCAGGCCAGAGAGACGTTGCGACCACCTGTTCGTTGAGCCTTCTAGGAAGACTCGTTCCAAAAGTCCGTAGGGAGGACGCAAGCTCGCACTACGCGAGTGGCGAACACCCATTTACTCGCAAAACGCGATTTGAGGGCCGCGAACTAACCTTCGCTTGACCAAGGCTAAAGGGGAGAATCCGTCTCGCGCGTCCTCTTGGCATGCGACCGGCTAATGGATCGATCTCCTTCTTCTTTCATGAAAAAGCGGATCATCATCTGGTTGCTGCCAATGCTCGTGCTTTTCGCCGGGATGGGAGGCTACGCCATGGTCCTCTTCCATAGTCTGGGCGGGAAGATCGACGTTATTCTCCGCGAAAACTATCAGAGCGTTATCGCCGGGCAGAAGATGAAAGAATCGCTTGAGCGGATGGACTCAGGCGCCTTTTTCTCTCTCGTCGGTGAAGAAGCTCGCGGTCGACAAATGTATGACCAAAACCGCTCTTTGTTTCGAGAAGCGCTCGATGTCGAGCTGCGAAACATCACTCTGCCGGGAGAGGGCAAACTAGCTGAGCATATCCAGGTGCTCTTCGGGCAGTATACGCGGGCGGTAGACCAGTTCTTTCAACAACCGAGCCTGGACCAGCGCAAGACCACCTATTTCAACTCGCTTCTGCCGCTCGCGACTGACATCAAGGACACTGCCCAGGAAATCATCCGGATCAACGAAGAAAACATGCTGGCCGCCAACCGCGAAGCCCTCGCGGTCAGCGAGCAATCAATCCGGTATATGTTCCTGGTTGTACTTTGCGGGATTGCCGCCTCGCTATTTTTCGCGTCGCGTCTCCAAAAAGCAATCCTGCGGCCGATTCACGAGTTAACGACGGTTACTCGCGACTTGGGCGAGGGTAATTTAGACCAGGTTGTCACGGTTCAATCCAAAGACGAACTCGGAGATTTGGCGACCGCCTTCAACCGGATGGCGGCCAAGTTGCGGGCTTATCGCCGCGTAGCTTCCGATCAGATCGTGCAAGCACGGCAGATGACCGAGATCACGCTGTCGGCGTTTCCTGACGCAATTTTTGGCTTTTCCAGCGAAGGCAAAATTAGCTTTGCGAATCCGGCGGCGGAACGGCTCCGCAGTAAATTGGACGACGACGATAATCTTCCGGGGAATCTGACGTCCGAAGTCAAGCGGGTGCTGGGTGGGGGGTCCGATCTGGTGCCCACTTCTTTCGAGAATGTTATTCCGATCCGCTTGGATGAACACGAGACCTTTCTTCTTCCTCGGGTCATCGGCATGCGGGATGAAAACGGCAATCTTTTTGGTGCCGCCGCTATTCTGCAGGACGTCACGCGGTTCCGGCTCATGGATGAGGTGAAAACCAACTTGGTCTCGACGGTTAGTCATGAACTGAAAACACCGCTCACGAGTATCCGAATGGGTTTGCATCTCCTGCTCGAGGAGCGAATCGGCACGCTCACCACGAAGCAAACAGAATTGCTGCTGGCAGCCCGTGAAGATTCTGAGCGTCTCGTCCAAATGATCAACGATCTGCTTGATCTGGCCCGGCTCGAGTCCGGCAAGGCGAGGAACGTGATCGAACAGCTTTATCCCAAAACGCTGGTGGCCGCCGCGGTCGAGGATTTTGCACCGATGGTGGAATCCCATGGACGCCGTCTCGGACTGCGCGTCGAAGCGGGATTACCCCTGGTGGCAGTTGACGCGGGACAGATTCACCACGTTTTCTCGAACCTGATTTCGAACGCGGCCAAGCATTCTAAACCTGGAACGGAAATTGTAATCGAGGCAAAACGGATTGGAAATCGCGTCCGGTTTGCGGTTATCGACCAAGGCCCGGGAATACCTTTGGAATATCAACCTCGGGTCTTTGAGCGCTTTTTCAGAATTCCCGGAACGGAAAAGACAGGAGCCGGTCTTGGGTTAGCAATCGTCCGGGAGATCGTCAACTCCCTGGGTGGCGAGGTTGGTCTGAAGAGTCAGCCTGGGCAAGGCAGCGAGTTCTATTTCGACCTACCACTAGTCAGCGGGAGCAAGACATGAAACGGATTTTGATTGTCGATGACGAGCCGAATGTGCGCCTGATCTATCGAGTAGCCCTCGAAACGGAAGGTTATCTGGTGGAGGAATCGGCAACTGCGGAAGAGGCTTTGCAGCATCTCCAGAAACAGCCGGCTGACCTGGCCATTCTCGACTTGCGGATGCCAGGTATGGATGGGTTGGAGCTGCTTTCTAAAATGCGCCAGCAGCAGGTTCCCACGCCTTCCGTGATTATTACTGCTTACAGCGACGTACCGAATGCCGTGAAAGCGATGAAACTTGGCGCCATCGACTTTTTGCAAAAGCCACTCCGACCTGACGAACTGCGGACGATCGTTTGGGAAGTGCTCAACCGACATGAAGAACCCCTGGAGGTAATCGAAGTAGATACTTTCGCCAGCCACATTCGTTCAGCCAAGCGCCTGATCAATTTGCGACGATTCAGTGAAGCACAGAAGCATGTGACGCGCGCACTGGAATTAGATGCCCGCTCGGCGGAAGCATTCAATCTGGCAGGTGTACTGGCGGAGGTGATGGGGGACTACGATCGGGCCAGGCGTTGTTATGGGCAGGCGATTCGGGTCAACAAACGGTTTGAACCCGCTCAGCAAAATATGCGGAGGATTTTTGAGCTCTTCAATTTCGGATCCAGTGAGGAACCGCTGAACCTGGGGCAAAATAACTAAGAACTAACTATATGGCTGATCTTCTCTATCTCGGAATGATTATCGGATGTTTCGTTGTGCTGGGCTCTTTTACGCAGTTCTGCAGCAAGCTTTAATTTCGACAAGGAAAAACTATGGAAGATATTGTGGTTGGCCTCATCTCTGTTTGTTTAATCATCTATCTGCTGTATTCAATGCTCCGTCCGGAGAAGTTCTAAAGAGTGCAATGGCGAAAAGGAACCGTGACTGTTATGAACATTAAAGGCTGGCTGGAACTCGGGTTGTTTATTGGGGTTCTCTTTTTAATCACCAAACCGCTCGGTCTGTATCTTTGCCGGGTGCTCGATGCGAACGGCAAGACGTTTCTTGACCCAGTGGTGCGGCCACTCGAGCGGCTGACTTATCGGCTCCTTGGGATCGATCCCCAGAAGGAACAAGGGTGGATTCACTACACACTCGCACTATTGGGTTTCGGCTTGGTCAGTACCGTCCTCAGTTACCTGGTGCTCCGTTGGCAAAACGTTCTGCCGCTAAATCCCCAGGGCCAGACTCCGGTAAGTGAACCTCTGGCGTTTAACACCGTCCTGAGTTTTGCGACGAACACGAATTGGCAGAACTACGGTGGCGAGACCACGATGAGTTATCTGTCGCAGATGCTTGCTCTGGCCTCGCACAATTTCTTATCGGCGGCGATGGGAATTGCGGTGGCGGCCGCGCTGGTGCGAGGTATCGCCCGTCACACGGTTAACACGATCGGCAACTTCTGGGTCGACATGGTTCGACTGAACTACTATTTGCTCCTGCCGATCTGCCTTATTTATGCACTGTTTCTAGTCTCGCAAGGTATACCGCAAAACTTCAAGGCATACGACACAACGAAGGTGGTAGAGGCGCAAACCGTGCAGGTGCCGAAGAAAGACGCGGCGGGTAACCCGGTGAAGGATGAGAAGGGCAATCCGGTAATGACTGATCAAAAGGTCGATACTCAGACGATTGTCGAAGGGCCTATCGCATCTCAGGTAGCGATCAAAATGCTGGGCACAAACGGCGGCGGTTATACGAACGCCAATGCGGCGCATCCCTTCGAGAATCCGACGCCGCTATCCAATTTTGTGCAAATGCTCTCGATCTTCGCGATCCCCAGCGCGCTGACCTGGTACTTCGGCCGCTCCGTGAAGAACCAACGGCACGGTTGGACGATCTGGGCTGTCATGGCGGTGCTGTTCGTGGGTGGATTTTTGATCTGTTGGAGCTCGGAAGCCCATGGGAACCCGATCGTGAGCCAATTGGGAGTCGATCCGAGCACCGGTAACATGGAGGGCAAGGAAGTCCGCTTCGGAATCGCCGACTCGGCACTTTTCGCCACCGTTACGACGGACGCCTCCTGCGGCGCGGTTAACTCGATGCACGACTCGTTTACCCCATTAGGCGGATTTGTTCCGCTGTTTAACATCCAGCTCGGAGAGATCATTTTCGGAGGGGTTGGTTCCGGGCTTTATGGCATGCTGATATTTGTGATTCTGGCAGTCTTCATCGCGGGGCTGATGGTGGGGAGAACTCCGGAATACCTGGGCAAGAAGATCGAGTCGTACGATGTCAAGCTAGCTTCGATCGCTATCTTGCTGATGGCGTTCTCCATTTTGGGGTTTGCCGGATGGGCAGCGCTGACGCCCTGGGGTCAGGCGGGAACCAACAACTCCGGCCCACACGGGCTGACGGAGATCTTTTATGCGTTCAGCTCCTGCACCGGAAACAACGGCAGCGCTTTTGCCGGCCTGACCGGTAACCCGGCAAACGGAGATCCGCATTACAATATAACTCTTGGGCTGGCAACCATGATTGGACGGTTCGGTATGCTGATTCCGGTCATGGCTTTGGCCGGTTCACTCGGTCGAAAAAAGTTAGTAGCGACCAGCGCCGGCACCTTCCCTGTGACCGGGACTCTGTTCGGTGTGCTGGTCATCGGCACTATCCTCCTGGTAGGAGCGCTAACTTTTCTTCCTGCCCTTACCATGACCCCGATCCTGGAACATTTCCTTATGCACAGCGGAAAACTCTTCTAACCAAGCCGGGCGCAGCAAAGGAAAAATCCGATCAAATTCTGCTGAGCAACTAATTCTAAGAATAACTATCATGGCAGCGAAATCTCATTCGATCTTTGATCCGACAATCATCGGTCCGGCAATCATGGAATCTTTTAAAAAGCTCAACCCGATGACCCTGGCCAAGAATCCGGTCATGTTTGTGACCGAGGTTGGGGCGGCGATCACGACAGTTCTGCTCTTTTTCCATCGTGATCATTTCGCCTTCCAACTCCAGATCGCGCTCTGGCTTTGGTTCACTGTTTTGTTCGCGAATTTTGCCGAGGCGATGGCCGAAGGCCGAGGCAAAGCCCAGGCCAAGGCTTTGCGGGCGACCAGGACGCAGAGTTTTGGTAACCGGTTGAAGGCCAACGGCACGGTCGAGCAAGTACAAGCGGAGCAATTGCGAAAGGGCGACGTGGTCGTCGTCTCCGCCGGCGAGCTCATTCCCGGCGACGGCGAAGTGATCGAGGGCGCTGCGACGGTTGACGAATCGGCCATCACCGGGGAATCTGCGCCGGTCATCCGGGAATCAGGAGGCGACCGGAGCGCGGTCACCGGCGGTACCAAGGTCTTGTCTGATCAGATCAAGGTCCAGATAACCTCAAACCCCGGTGAAACCTTTCTGGATCGCATGATTCGGTTGGTGGAAGGGGCGGTGCGACAGAAGACGCCCAATGAGATTGCGCTGACGATTCTATTATCGGCACTCACGCTGATCTTTTTGATCGCGATGATGTCGCTCAAAGCGTTCGGTAACTCTTACTCAGCTTTCGACAGCTTAACTAAGGTGGACTTTACTATTCCGGTTCTGGTGGCGCTGCTGGTCTGCCTGATACCCACCACGATCGGCGGCCTGCTGAGTGCCATCGGAATTGCGGGAATCGATCGACTCGTACAGAAGAACGTCCTGGCGATGAGTGGCCGCTCCGTGGAAGCGGCCGGTGATGTGGATGTTTTGCTGCTCGACAAGACCGGCACGATCACGATCGGCAATCGGCAGGCGACCGCGTTTTTACCGGCGCCAGGGGTCACGGAGAAAGACCTGGCTGACGCGGCGCAACTTGCTTCGCTGGCCGACGAAACGCCGGAAGGCCGCAGCATCGTCATTTTGGCGAAGAGTTTCGGCATCCGCGAACGGGAACTGAGCGAGATGCCAAAGGCCATTTTCTTACCCTTCAGTGCGCAGACCAGAATGAGCGGAGTTGATCTGGACGGGATGAGCTTACGGAAAGGCTCGGCCGAGGCCGTTCGGAAATTTGTTGGCGGCAAAATGCCCGCGGAAGTGCAACAAGACGTCGACAAGATTGCGGGTGACGGCGGCACGCCGTTGGTCGTCGCGTCGAATGCGCGGGTGCTCGGCACTGTTCAGCTCAAAGATGTCGTCAAGGGCGGTTTGTCTGACCGGTTTGAACGTTTTCGCGCGATGGGCATCCGAACAGTGATGATTACGGGCGACAACCCGCTAACCGCAGCCGCGATTGCCCGAGAGGCGGGCGTAGACGACTTCCTGGCCGAAGCCAAACCCGAGAACAAATTGGCTCTTTGCCGGCGGGAGCAGGAAGCTGGGCACCTGGTTGCGATGACGGGAGATGGCACCAACGACGCTCCGGCGCTGGCCCAGGCCGATGTGGGCGTCGCGATGAACACCGGCACGCAGGCGGCGAAGGAAGCAGGCAATATGGTCGATCTCGATTCCAATCCGACCAAGCTGATTGAGATCGTCGAGATCGGAAAGCAGTTACTGATCACTCGAGGAGCGCTCACGACCTTCAGCATCGCCAATGATGTGGCAAAATATTTCGCGATCATTCCGGCCATGCTAGTCGGCACTTTTCCGCAGATCGCTCCATTGAATATCATGTTCTTGAAGTCTCCGCAGAGCGCGATTCTGAGCGCGGTAATCTTCAATGCATTAATCATTGTTGCCTTGATTCCCCTGGCTCTTCGAGGAGTCCGGTTTCGTCCGCTCGGCGCAGCCAGGATTCTGCAAAGAAACCTCCTTATCTACGGCGCTGGCGGAATTATTTTGCCATTCATTGGGATCAAGCTGATCGACCTGATCATTACCGCGCTCGCACTTGGCCTGACTAATATTTGCCTGAATTATGAAGACATTTCTTACTGGAGCTGAAGAATTCAATCCTGGCGACAATCATCCTTTGTGTTGTTGTGAGCGGAATTTATCCGGTCTTGGTTTGGGGTCTGAGCCAGATCCTTTTCCCGCGGCAGGCTAATGGTAGTCTCGTGGATAACAACGGTCAGATAGCCGGTTCGGCGTTGCTTGCGCAGGGGTTTAGCGGCCCACAGTATTTTCATCCGCGCCCATCGGCCACCAGTACCTATCCTTACGATGTTCTTAACTCGGGCGGATCAAACCTCGGGCCAACTTCGCAGAAATTGATCGATATGATCAAAGCTAACCTCGAAGCCTATCGCAAAGAGAATGGCCTATCCGCCTCGACCCTGGTACCGGCGGATGCCGTGACGGCCTCAGGGAGCGGCCTCGATCCTGATATCAGCTCCGCCAACGCGAAACTGCAGGCGCCACGCATTGCCAAAGAACGGGGACTGAAGCAGGCTGCGGTCGAAGCGGAAATCGTCCGCGCGACCAAACACCCATTGCTGGGCTTTGTGGGCGGCGACGCGGGGGTGAATGTTCTGGAACTGAACCTGGCGCTCGACCGACTGACCAGCAACAAGACGCACTAATCAGTCTTGCAAACTCCGCTGACAACTTTTTCACCTTGGCACCGGCACCGGTTCTGGACCTGACAAGCTGGAAGCTTATCCTACTCTTCGTTAACCTGCTTAGTTATCCTAAGCTTATGACGTCAGCCGATCCCCCCAATCTCAGACCGACGGCCGACGATTTCCTGGCGATCATCCGCCAACAGCAATTAGGAAAGCTGAAGATCTATCTCGGGGCGTGTGCCGGTGTTGGTAAGACCTACCAGATGTTGGTCGAGGGTAATCGCCTGAAGCGGCAGGGTGTGGATGTGGTGATTGGCTACGTTGAGCCGCACGAACGCCCGGAAACCATTGCCCAGGTTAATGACTTGGAAATCGTTCCACCGCTGATGGCCCAGTATCACGGGATTGTCGTGCGCGAGATGGATTTGGACGCAGTCCTTGAACGCAAACCGACGGTGGCGCTCGTCGATGAACTTGCTCATACGAATGCTCCGCAGAGCCGCAATCGGAAGCGGTATGAGGATGTGGAGGACCTGCTCAGAGCCGGCATCAGTGTCATCACGACGGTAAACGTCCAGCATTTCGAATCGCTTTATAACATTGTCGAGGAAGCAACCGGGGTAAGGGTCAAGGAACGGGTGCCGGACGAGGTGATCGTGCGAGCCGATCAGATCATGAACATTGACCTGCCGGCGGAAGATCTGCAGGAACGTTTGCAAGCCGGTAAGATCTATCCCAAGGAACGAATCGAATCGGCGCTGGCCAACTTTTTCACGACCAAAAATCTCACGCGTCTGCGCGAGATGACCTTGAGCGAGACGGCGAATCTGCTCGACCGCAAACAGCGGGAAGCGGCGGAACAGGATTCCAAGACAAGCGCGTTGGGGCAGGTCATGGTGGCAATCAGCAGCCGCGGTCCGGATCCTGGACGCCTTCTCCGCAAGACAGCCCGGCTCGCCGCTCAGCTCAATGCGGTTTGGTATGCGGTTTATGTGCGCACACCGCAGGAGTCCGCGGTGAAGATTGACGCCGAACTGCAGCGGAGAGTGGCCGACACGCTGGAGGCTGCGCAAAAGATGGGCGGTCTGGTCATTTCGCTGAAGAACGAGGACGTCTCGCGCGCGTTAGTCTCGTTCGCCAAGGAATATGGCATTACGCACGTGGTGCTCGGGCGTCCTGGCAAACGCCGCCTATGGCCGTTCGGCCGGGCGCTGCATGACGATCTCATCCGGGAGCTGCCGGGAATCGACATTGTCATCGTCTGAGAGCAGGCAGGAGCGGCTTGAGCGGGCTGAGCGGTTTGAACGGTTTGAGCAGCTTGAGGGATGAGCGAGCGAGGCAGCAAGAGCTCACAACTGAAAAAGGACTCAGGTGCTCGAACAACCCGCAGAGCCATCTTGGTCAGCTCTTAACGGTTCCGGCTCCACAACCGTCCGGTTATTTCCCTGCGCGGACGCCGTTCAGCCCGCTCAAGCCGCTCAGCCCGCTCAACCCGCTCAACCCGCTCAAGCCGCTCCTGCCGCTGAATTTGCGGTTTGCGCCTGCCCGCCGAAAGAGAAAACATGGAGAAGGGCTCGGATGCTAATGCGCGTTCGAGTTTATTTATGAGTGGGGATTCCGATTTTATCTTGATTAGCCTCGACGAAGAGATCGCCTGCCCGGCGGATCGAGCTCATCGTTTCTGTCTTCGGGAAGCTCTGAGCGAGGCGATTATTCAGCGAAGACAGCGTGATCTGCTCGAAGAGCGAGCCAGGTTTTCCGAGAATGTTCGGACGAGCCTGGTCGCAGACTTGTCCAAGGGTTTCGAGCAACAGCTGGGCGCCCTGCAGGAGCAACTGGTCAAGTCCCGGGCGGAGCACGAACGGCTGATGAACGCGGCGCGGGTCGAACTGGAACGCACTCAGCGTCAGGCGTCCGAGGAAGAGAATGAACGGTCACGCATCCGCGAACGGCTGTTCGAGGAACGCTTCCAGCAACAGAATAGTCTGCTTCAGAATCTGACCGATCAACTTTCGCAAAAGAGCAGGGAACGAGTCGAACTTCTGGCGAAAGTTACGCAACTGCAGGTCGAGAAAGATGCTGCTATCGCCCAAGCCGTCTGTGAAGCCCGAGAAAACCTCGCTCGGGAGACCGCTCGACAGGCGGATCTGACCGCGCGAGAGAAATATCAGTCCGAACTCGATACCTTGCGCCTGAAACAGGTCGAGCTGGAGAAACAACGGGACGATGCGCGTTTGGCAGCGGAGGATCTGCGCCGGCGAATGGAGCAGGGGTCGCAACAACTGCAGGGGGAAGCGCTCGAGCTGGTGTTGGAGCGCGAATTGCACACCCGTTTTCCCACCGACGGAGTGCATGCGATCGCCAAAGGAGTGCATGGCGCGGACGTGCTCCAGACAGTGGTAGCAAGCGGCGGACGAACCTGCGGCACGATCACCTGGGAAACAAAAAACGCGCAGAACTGGAATCAGCGCTGGCTGGAGAAGGTGCGCAAGGACATGATCGCCGGGAAGTCGGAGTTTGGTGTGCTGGTCTCGACTTCTCTACCGGACGGCGTACGGCATTTTGAGCAAATTGAGGGAATCTGGGTGTGCGATCTCACGGCGCTGCCCGGGCTGGCCATGGTGCTTCGGCAACAGGTCGTCAGCCTGGCTTATGCACGGCTCTCGGCCGAAGGCCGCGACCAGAAGATGAACGTCCTGTATCAGTATCTGACCGGACCCGAGTTCCGCGAACGGGTGAACGCCATCCTCCAGACTTTTATGCAGATGCAGCTGGCGCTCGAGCGGGAAAAGCGCGCGATCAGCAGCCATTGGAATGCGCGGGAGAAGCAGATCGATGGAGTCTTGAACAGCGTCTCAGGGATGTACGGAGATCTGCAGGGCATTATCGGCGCGAACTCCTTACCCACGATTCCGGTACTCGATTTACAGTTGGGATTGGACCTTGAGCCAGGAGAAAAGCGCGAGGAAGACTGAGCCAGCCGTGAGTATCCAAGCCCTAGCGGTAGCCGAGCGCTCGTTGTGACGGAAACGTCACTTTCTCATGCTTGTCTCGTGGATTCTCCAGCCCGAGAAATATCGCCCATATCAATGAAAGCATTTTATAGCCGGTATTTGTGTGCCCTGACGTTAACGATGCCTTTCATCGGTACATGTTTTGCCGATCCTGGCAATGATAGGGCCGGTGGCGAGACAAGGTACCCGATCAGCCACGTCGTCGTCATTTTTCAGGAAAATGTCTCCTTCGATCACTACTTTGCCACCTATCCCAAAGCCCTGAATGCGGCTGGCGAACCTCGCTTTGAAGCGAAACCGGGCACGCCGACGGTGAACGGTCTAGCTAGACCAGGCACTCCTAACCAGTAATCCGAACTCGCTACAGCCCAAACGCCTGGATCGCGCCCATGCACTGACCGCCGACCAAGATCATGAGTACCAGACAGAGCAACAAGCGTTTG
This sequence comes from uncultured Verrucomicrobiae bacterium, assembly GCA_963731325.1. Lineage (GTDB taxonomy): Bacteria > Verrucomicrobiota > Verrucomicrobiia > Chthoniobacterales > JAFAMB01 > CAVSUL01. The sequence goes on along the minus strand of CAVSUL010000001.1, from coordinate 480,824 downwards.
ACCATGGGCTGATGGACAAGTTTGTTCAGTTCACTGGAACGCCCGAAACCGGAGGTCCGACGACTGTCATGGACTACTTCGACGGCAACACGGTTACCGCTCTTTGGAACTACGCCCAGAACTTTTCGATGAACGACAATTCGTATGGAACAGTGACGGGCCCATCGACGCCCGGCGCGTTGAACTTAATTGCCGGGCAGACCCATGGCGCTTCCCCTGAAAACCCTGATGGCTGGTACGACCACGCAATGCCTCCGAACGTGAATCAGTCGCAGACTCCGTATGACGTCTTTGCCGGAACCAACCAATCTGGAACCAATCCACCGTTGGGTGGTTATCAGGGACGCTTCGGTTATGGTCCGCGTTTGCCACTTCTCATCATTTCGCCATTCGCAAAGCAGAACTTTGTTGATCACAGTATCAGCGATCAATCCTCCATTTTGCGATTCATCGAAGATAACTGGAAGTTAGGTCGAATCGGTGATTCCTCGTTTGACGAGCTGGCGGGCTCCTTAGAGACGGTGTTCGACTTCGACACCGAGCGTCACGCGCGCCGCTTGATTCTTGATCCGACGACCGGTGAACGGGCACAACCATGCGCCCGGGACGGTTGGGAATAAGAATTGCGGACGGCCTCGTCAGTACCAGGTAGCGCCGGCATCCTGCCGGTTCAAAAAAGCTGACAAGCTGGAAGCTTATCCTAGTTTGAAGTCCGACAGACCCGGCGCGAACTGCGCCGCTCCTATTTCTTCTTGCGGCCGCGGCCCTCGATTGATAGTTCGAGTACGGATACCTCTGCTTTTTTAAAACGTCGCCGGCCGCGGTTTTAACAGGTGACCAGGGGTTGATTTCCTGCGCCGTTCCAAAATGAATGACGACGCCAAACGATTTCTCTTCGAATTGCTCAACACACCAAGCCCGACTGGGTTTGAGAAGGCTGGTCAAAAAGTTTGGATGGACTATGCGCGCCAGCGGGCGGATCAAGTCGATACGGATTCATACGGAAACGCGTGGGCAACCAGCCATGGCACAAACCCGAGCCTCCGGATCATGTTGGAGGCGCACGCGGATGAAATCGGGTTCATGGTACAGAACATTTCGGATGACGGTTATCTCTACTTAACCAGGATTGGCGGGAGCGATCGGGCCATCGCCCGGGGCAAACGTCTCAGAATCTTCGGGGACAAAGGGCCGGTGCTCGGGATTGTCGGCAATACTGCGATCCATCTTCGGGAGAAGCAGGACGACAAGATCCCGGAGATGCATCAGCTTTTCGTCGACATCGGCGCCAATGCTCGAGCGGAAGTTGAGGAACGGGGAATCCGTCCTGGACATCCGGCCGTCTACACTGACCAGGCCGAAGAGCTTACGCCGAACCGAGTGGTTGGCCGCGCGATCGACAACCGGATCGGCGGATTTATTCTCAGCCAGGTACTTGCGAGCTTGTCTCTCCGACCAGAAAGAACGGTCGCAACTGTGCTTGCCGTAAACGCGGTTCAGGAGGAAATAGGGGGTGCCGGCGCCAAGATGATTGCCTATCGACTGGAACCCCGAGCGGCGATCGTTCTTGACGTCACTCACGCGACTGATTCACCGGGTATTGATAAAAACAAGCACGGTTCGGTTCGACTTGGGCAGGGACCTTCGCTTACTCACGGGACGGCGAATCATCCGGCTATCGTGGAGCGGTTGATTGCTCTGGCTAAGCAGCTTGATCTCCCGATCCAACATGAAGCCTCTTCTCGCTCCACCGGCACCGACACCGACCGCGTTTATTCCAGCCGGACAGGCGTGCCCAGCGCGCTGATCTCCGTTCCGCTCAGGTACATGCACTCTCCGGTCGAACTTGTGGACTTGAGCGACGTGGAACGTTGCGTTCGGTTGCTGACCGCTTTCGTTGAGACGATCAGAGAAGATTTCGGCGGATAGGGTATTGTGGAGCGCGCGCGCTCCACAAACGCGCTCGTTCCCTTCCTATGCCAAGCTGGTTAGCTGAGATTGCTCAGGCCGAGGGCGGCGGTCTCCGCTTTGACCGCTTCATGGAACTCGCGCTCTATCATCCAGTCCACGGTTACTACAGTCGAAACGTTGTTACGGTCGGGCCAAAAGGGGACTTCTCCACCACGGCAACCTTAAGTGCCGCGCCGGCGGAAGCGATCGCGGCCTGGATCAAACAGGAGGCGCGTGAATTGAAACTGCGCCCTGTCATCGTGGTAGAGTTGGGCGCCGGTTCCGGTGAACTGGCTGGCTGGATCTTGCGGCGTTTCCAACCATTTTCAGGAATCGAATATCGGATCGTCGAATTGTCGCGTCCGTTGATGGAGGAACAGCAGCAGATGCTGTCACATGCCCGACTGCGGCGATTGCCATTTCTGCGGCGGGTTTCGTTTCCGCGTTGGTTCTCCTCAGTGCAGGCGGCTCTCCAGGGCGTGGGCAAAGCCTTGGTTTTTTCCAACGAGTTTGTCGACGCTTTTCCTTGCCGCCGGTTTGCCAAACAAGACGACGCCTGGTTCGAGGTGTTCCTCCATTTTGATTCCGGAGTTTGGCGCGAAGAGCTGCATTCCGTAAAAGATCTGCCCGAGTCGACTTCGTTCGACGACACGTTTGTTTCCGGACAATTCATCGAGGTTCATGAAACGTACGGCACCTGGCTCAAGGAACTTAGTTTTGTTCTGCAAAAAGGCGCGCTCTTGACTATCGACTATGGTGGAAATCCCGCCGAAATCTTCGGCGCTGCCCGGATGGGAACTATCCGAGCCTATTATCGCCATCAGCGCTTCAATGGAAGGGAAATCTATATGCGAGCCGGACACCAGGATCTGACGGCCGACGTTAACTTTGCCGATCTGCAGCAATGGGGCCTGCGACTTGGGTTTCGCACAATCGGCTATTTCTCCCAAGCCGACTTTCTGAAGACCTGGGCTCGACAGACCTTGTCCGATGAGCGGGCGCGGTTTGTCACGGATCCGAGCGGGGCCGGCTCGGCCTTTCGGGTCCTGCATCAGCGCATCGGCGAGGCTTAGTTAGCTAAGCTAGGCCCACTATACGGTAAAACGTGGTAACACGGCCCTTTGTCCTTCGCACAAATGCTGGTATCCCACTCTCATTCGCTCCACTGCCGTTTCAGTTCGTCTTTCGCGCGATCTCGTGCATCGCCCAAGGCGTCACTCTGACGATCGGCCTGTTCCCTTTTCGCATTCCATTTCTCGCGAGCCGCCCCTTCGGAATGGTCGGCCTGATAATCATAGTAATCTTTGGCCTGTTTCAGCGCACGTTTGCGGTAGTCCCATTCCGCATCGAAGCGGCGAAACGACTCGTCTCGTGCACGATCATAGTCATCCTTTGACAAGTAGGCGGACGCCCGCCGCGACCCTGAAGGTTGGCCGTGCGGCGCGGACCGACGCGCCCCGCGCCGCGCATCGGAGGCGGCAGACCCGAAATTGATCGCGATCACTTTCCCATTGGGTACGTCGATCTCCTTGCGCTCCGTCGAGTTGTCTGGACTCGTGAACACAAATTCGTGCTGACCTGGAGAAACTGGCTTCTGAAGCGGTGTCCGGCCAGCGTCGATCCCGGAAATTGTTACTTCTCCGCCGGGCACATTGCTATTGACCGAAACCATCCCATAGGCGTGCCGAAAGATCACCGGATCTGGGTTTTGTTGTGCAGGGGTGACGCTCGCCGAGACGGGCTTTAGTCCTTCGACTTTCGAGGTCAATTCAATCGTCTGACCAAGCGGCAGGACGGCACTGAAAGGCGTCTTGCCCATCAGCGTTTCTCCCAGGTAGATCGTTGCACCCGTGGGATCGCTTTTAAAATTCACCGTGCCTCCAGGAAAGGTGTGTTCCAATGTCTGCGTTGCTCCCGGCTCAATACTCACCGGCTGTTGAAACACCGGCCAGCCGGGCAAACGATACCGAACGACATACTTCCCGGGAGCAAGCTTTCCTAAATTCGCCGGGGTCTGTCCTGAGATTAATTTCTGATCGGCACCGCTTACCTCATAAGGAACCCCACTGGGATTGGTCTGTAGAATCAGATGCCCGGCGCTCCGTTGGAGTGTAAACGCGCCAGCCTCGCTGGTTGTTCCGGCGAGCACGTTTACATTTAGCTGACGATTCTCGTAACCCGGCAGCCGCAACTCGAGCATTTGCGCTCCGATTGGCAGCGAGCTTTGTTTAACCGGCGTCTTGCCCAGCTCCTGACCTCGCCAAAATACCGATGCTCCTTCGGGCTGACTTTCGACGGAAACAAACCCGGTAGGCGCTAACACGTGGTGGCTCAGCCGGACCTGTTCGAAAATCAGCAGGCCAACCGCGCACGCGAGAAACAAGACAAGAACAATTACCCCGATGGAAAGGAGAATTGGTGATAACCGGGGCCGGGCGTCGTCTTCGACGATGATTGGCTCGGGAGCGCGCCTTGCAGCCATTATAGCCGCCAATCGTTTTTGGGGAACCGCCGCTGGCGCGGCCTCTCCGCTTTCAACCGCCTGCAACTCTTTCACAAATTGTGTGGCGGAATTGAATCGCTTTCGGTCAGTGAGGGCCTGCTGCAGGAGACGGTTGCCGGCTTCGGAGAGCGTGACCAAAGGAGGAGAGCGGCCAAGTTCCGGTGCGACCGCCGAGCCGTGCGGGGTACCGCCCAACAGTTCATAGATCGCCTGTGCGAGATACTGGGCGGCCGAAGGCTCAGCGTCACCTGTTCGACGGTCGACCACAGTCATCGTTGGTTCGAACGAGTCGGGGCGCCACCAGTGACTTAGCGCCAAGGGATCCGCTTTCACCAGGAATGGCGGCCAACCAGAGACGGGGGTTCGCAAGAGTGCCCGCCAATTGCCGGGCAGCTTCGGTATCTCGACGAAGAGGCTTCGCAACGACAGAGACACAAAACCTCGTCCTTGGAGAAAATCGGTTAGGCGAGCAAGCGGGGTGGTTAATCGGTATGTTTCTTCCCAGGTAAGTTCTCGCCGCGCACGAAGCAACTCCTGCCAGGAGAATCCATTCACCCATTCGCTGATCAAAACCGAGGCCTGATCAGAGGTTTCCAGCCCGATCAGTTCAATCAGGTTGGGATGATGAATGCTCCGCAGGCGCTCGATCTCCTTTCCGAACTGATCCATCCACCCGGAATCCGCTGCCAAAACCGCGGGAACTGGTCGAATGGCGACCAGCCGGTTGCCGTGAAGATCCCTGGCCTGGTACAGTCTACGGTCGACCGGCGATGGCCGAATGATCTTGTACCGAGTACGCACCAGCTGGCCGGTCGCAAACTCCTCCAGGGCCATGGCGGCTTGTGGAGGATCAGATTCTCGGGATCTTTTATCCTGAGGTTCGCCATCTTCGGCCAGATCCTGCAAGATCCGATCTAGCGACGACTTGAGTTCGCTCGGGTCAGAAAACCGGTCGGCCGGGTTCTTGGCCAACAGTTTGCGCAGCACCTCCCGAGGGGCGGCCGGCAACTGGCTGAGGGCCCGCGCAGGTAACTCCGCGCTGAGCTGCTGGGCGATGACGCTGGCGATCGGGCCTTGGAAAGGCGGATGCCCAAATAACATGTACCAGAGAGTCGCCCCGAGGGAATAGAGGTCGGAGCGAATATCAAGATCTTTTTCCTCAAGCTGCTCCGGGCTGGAGAAATGCGGTGTACCGGCAAATCCGGCAAACGTCACGGTACCCGACTGTTCGGCCGGGCTCAGCAATGATTTGGCCAGCCCGAAGTCAATGACCTTGACGAGCAGCTGGTCCTCGTCATCCTGGTCCCTCGCCAGCATCAGATTTGCGGGCTTAATGTCTCGGTGAATCAATTGTTGCCGCTCGGCCGCAATCAACGCCCGTGTTACCTGTCTCGTAATGCGCAAGCTCTGGAGTAGATCGATGGGACCGCGTTCGGCAACCCGCCACTCCACGGTCTCCCCATCGACGAACTCCATCACATAGAAGAAGCCGTTCTCGGAGTTACCCAGATGAAATACCGAAGCGACGTTTGGATGGCGGAGCTGCGCGGCCGCCCGAGCTTCGCGCAAAAAACGGTAACGCGCGGTGTCACTACTGACGTACTGCGGGTTAATCACCTTCAAGGCAACCGCACACCGCAAATTCGTATCGAACGCTTTGTAGGTAGTACCCATTGCGCCCCGCCCCAGTTCCCAAAGAGCGCCATCCGACTTCCGCAAAACCTCGAAATGGTCAAATCTGCTCGGATCGATCATCCCTCGAAAGCATCCTCTCTCGGCTAAACTCAATCCTTCACACCGGCTAACGCCTCGAGGAGCCAGAATATTCAGACGCTGAACAGCAAACAATCATTCGGGTCGATCGATCGTTATCCGGTTGGGATCGGTTGCACTCGATTCCCGGAAAATAGGCGGAGGATGTTGCGAGAGCAACGTGTATCCCGTCAGGACGAATTCCGGATAGAAACTATTGGAGGCGGGTTCGTACACTTTTTGACCGGAAAAATAGCCTTGGAGACGGTACTCGTAACCGTTGTCGGAACCAATCGCGTTCTGGGCGCGATCGGGCGCATGCATTTTTTGCTCATTGAGCATGACGAGTTGCGCCTGGCTCCAGGGTTGTCTCGGCCGCCGGACGTAACCCCAAAAAAAGAAGTACCGCCGGTAAAAGCGGCGTCCGATGTAGTAGTTGCCGAGCGGTTCCTGCGCGACCTGGCGGTTGACTGCCGCCTCTGTCTGGGAATTGCGATATGGTTCGGTACCGCTCTCACATGCCGTGAACAAAAGCGCGATCAGCGCCAAGCCCCGAACCCACCTCATAGGATCGGCTTCGGATCGGTGCGCCCCAGGCCCGCCCTGGCGGCTGGAGGATGATAGGAAATTACCTCCGCGTTGCTGTTGTTAAACCTGAGAGTTCCTGCGTGACGGGAAAAACCGCAATGTTCAACTGCCATGAGGGTGGGGTCTGATGCGAGCGAGAAGTTTTGGTTGTTGTTGTAGTTCTTTCATTAAAGCCTCGATCGCGTGCAGCGTTGGCGGGCTGATGTGGTGTTCCATACCTTCCACGTCGTGATAGATCACATCTTCGTCGACTCCAAGCAGACGAAAGAAATCGCTCAAGAGATGATGTCGCTGCATGATATTTCGAGCCAGGGTTTCGCCCGCGGTCGTTAAAACCAGTCCCCGATATTTTTCATATTTGAGAAGCCCCTCGGAGTCCAACCGCTGGACCATATTGGTGACGCTGGCCTGCGAGATCTTCAATCCTTGAGCGATATCGGCTACTCGCGCATAACCCTTTGCATTGATGAGGTCGAGGATCTGCTCAAGATAATCCTCAACAGCGGAAGATCGGGTCGGAGTGAGCCTGGCGCCCATAAAGGCGCAGTATGCCGTATTCCCTCTTGGGAATCAATATGAAGCGGTGGTGTCGGGGAGTGCGCTTACGGTGCTAGGGAACTTCGATCATCAGCGCGTTGGCCTGCTGGCTGAACCCAACCGTGCTGATGAGGCAACGATCAGCGTGCACCGGCTTGGTGGTACGATTCACCAGCGCTGAAAGGTCGCCCGCGGAGAGTGTACCCGGCAATTTCTGAGACTGCAAAGCGAGACAACCGAGGACAACCTGCAGAACCGCGCCGGCACCTAAGGCGTCACCCAGCGCTGGTTTATACGCATAGACCGGCGCGCGGATCGCACCCAGCGACAACGCTCGGTGTTCTGCGTGATCGATAAAGGTGCCGTTGGCGCTGGCAAGAACGATGTCCGGCTCGCCAGCGTTGCTGATGCATTCGCTCACTACTTTTTCGGTTGTTTCAATCGCGTCCTTCATCGAGAAAAACGCCTGACCGGCGCCGGTATAGGCGAGCCGCCAGCCCGGCTCGCGTCCGATAAGTACGGCGGCTGCCGCTTCTCCAAAGACCGCGCCGCGTCTTTTACCAAAGACCTCGCAACGCGGCGTCCGGCTGACCATCCGCCAGGATTGAAACGCCTCTGGCAGCACCCAATTCATCTCCTCAGTTCCAACAACCAGGCAATTCTCCAAGGTCTGATCCAGATAGAGCAGCTCTGTCGCAAAGTGGATCGCGGATAAGCCCACGGCCGAATCGCCCACCAGGGTATAGACCGGACCATCCATCTGGAGAACGGATGCCAGGTGACTAGCCGGCCCGTTGAACACTGTTTCGGAAAATAGTAGCGGGCTGGGCGTCGGCACGTCCGGGCGGAGAACCTCGTCAAAAAACCGGCGGGTGTAGCTCACCGCACCTGAGCAGATCGCATAGATAATTGCGGGCGGACTTCCGGTCGCGCGTTGCTTCTGAGCGAGCGCCTCCTGAGCCGCAGTCACCCCCATGAGCGAAAGGACACTCGAGCGGCGCAGCCGCGGTAAGGGAGCTGATAGATTGACGAACTTTGACGGAACCGAACAGGAAAAGTACTGGCGCCCGCCCAGGGACGCAGTGAGCGGCGACCGCACTGCCTGCTGCCCGTCGCACAAGGCCTGCCAAGTTATCTCGGCAGTCGGGCCCAGCGGGGTAACGGCACCGATTCCTTGCACGAAATAATTCATATTGCGCGAAAGACAAGAGAAGCGTTGCACCCGCCGAATCCAAACGAGTTGGAAAGCACGACCGACAGCGGCCGGTACCTCGCCTGGTTTGCGACCACCTCAAAAGTCCACGAGGGATCCGGTTGCCGGAAGTTGATGTTGGGCGGTATAAACTCATGCTGCAAAGCCAGGACGCAGAAGACGGCTTCGATCGCGCCTGCGCCACCCAGGGCGTGGCCCATCATCGATTTGGTGGAGCTTACCGGGATTCGATCGAATAACGCTGAGATGGCCAAGCCCTCGGTCGCATCGTTGAACGTCGTCGCTGTGCCATGGGCATTGATATAATCGACCGATTGAGCCGCGATCCCGGCACTGTGCAAGCTTCGCTCCATCGCCAGCCGCGGGCCAACACCCGAGGGGTTAGGCTGGGTAAGATGATAATTGTCCGTGGCCACGCCATAACCGATTATTTCGGCACAGGCGGCAACGCCACGTGCGGCCGCCGATGCACCTGACTCCACGATCAGGACCGCGGCTCCTTCGCCGAGAACCAGCCCGGTGCGGTCCCGGTCGAAGGGGCGAATCTTTTCCGGGGTGGCAGCCTGTAGAGAGTCAAATCCCGAAAAGACTAGTCTCCCCAATGGATCATAGCCGCCACAGACCAGGCATTCATGAAGGCCGCTGCGCACGAGGGCAAAGGCGTGTCCGATGGAATTCGAACCGGAAGAACAAGCATTCGAAATGATCTGGACCGGCGCGCGCAGACCGTTGGTCTCGAGTGCGTCGAGAACCGGCTTCTGCGGAAGATAGTTCGCGACCAGCCGGGCATGGTGGCGTCGGCTGCCGCTGGTCGTCAGTCCGCGATAGAATTCCTCGCCGTTACTCATGGCGCCGCTGGAGGTGGCCATGACGGCTACTTCGGGGGTCGGTCTCTTCGCCATCGTCAGGGCTTCCTCCATCGCGAGTATCATCATCAAGGAGCTGCGATGAAGGCGTTTGGATCGCTTCGATCGACCAGCCGTCGACTCCAGCCAATCATCGGGAATCTGACCGGCTGTCTTGCACCGGTTTTTCGAAACATCGAAGGTCCTGACCAGTGTGACGGCATCCCGGCCTTCGCGGAGCGATCGAAGATTTGCCGGCACATTGATTCCGAGCGGAGAAACGACTCCAAAACCGGTGATGTACACACGACGCTTCGATCCAATTGAATCAGCCATCGGTGGAGGCACCTACCGCGAACGTTCTCAAACGTCAATGAGTCGTGGCAAAGAAAAGAGTTGTGGAGACGCCATCCATAACATCCATTCTGCCAGAGTCAGCCGCCCGCCGCGAGTGCTCCAAGTTGCTGGGCGAGTTTCCGCAATTTTTCGCCGCCGATGAGTCCTCCCAGGAATTTTTCTGGAATGCCGCTCAGGCCCACTTGAGCGCCGATCAAAGCCCCAGTCAGACAAGCGCGCGACATGTTCTGACCACCTCCGTTCAAGGCGTGAAGCACTCCTGCTTCAAAATCATCGGCGAACCGGGCCGCCAAATAGTAGGCCGCCGGCAGTTGATGATAGATGGCGCAAGGCATGCCGTAGACGAGAGAAATTTTCCAGGCCGGCTCGACCTTGATGGTGTTGTCGGCTGCCGTTCTGGCGCAATAGCCCGGAGTCAGCAGGGCGTCTGGCGATGAGAAATTGCCGGACTGATTGATCGCCGATTCTTCGCCGCCCGCCGCCGGGGACAGGTCGGCGTTGGTAACGTGATGGAAAGGCAATTGGCCTTCGTGAACCAACAGCATCAGGTGATCCGAAATGGATTCACGCATTTTCTCTCCTCGTACAAGAGCAGCGAGAACGGAAAGATAAGCCGTAGTCATGGCAACGATCGCGGGATCGTTTTGCAGTAGCCGGCAATTGGTCGCTCCTTCCCGGGCAACCGCACCCGGATCCTTGGCATACAGCGCGGCCAGGACGACCCCCCGTTCCGCGGCCTCCGTTGTGTCGGCCGTTCCCGCGACGTCGCCCCAGACACGCTTTTCAATCGTCCGGCGCCGGAACGCTTCTCGGATTGACTGATTGGTGTAGCCGCCCGGCCCATGAAAGGGAGTGCCATCCAGGTTCGGAAACAGCTCCGTGTCGAGCCACCGCGTAAACGCCGCCTCCGAGTAACTGCGTTCATGAGTGATCAATTTCAGCAAGACGACAATGATGAGGCCGGTCTGCGATAGCTGGCCAGCCTGCATGCCGGCGTGATAGCGCCCGGGCTTCGGATCAGTATAGGTTGTTATCCAGGGGCCGTAGTCCCGGCGAAGCTCATCCAAGTCGTAGTACCAATGAGGTCCAAGGCCAAGCGCATCGCCGACGAGTGCGCCCATCACGGCGCCGGCGGCACGATTGGCGAAGGAGGCGTTGATGTCAGTGTCAGTGCCAGTGTTCATGATGGTAGTTTTCTCCCTCGATTTTCTCCGGTTCCCCTCGATAGAGGTTGGAGCCGCGTTTCAGCGGACTACAATGCTTGTTCTTGTCTGGTGGACCGCAGCCGAATCGTTTTGTGCGCCAAGTCGTGGTAGGCCTCGATCATTCGGACCGTTCGGCTGCGCCCGCGCATCAGAATCGAATGAGTCACGGCGGTATGGCCTTGTACCCTGACCCCGCGCAGCAGCGGGGTGTCGCTGATCCCGGTTGCACAAAAGATAATGTTATTCCCCCGAGCCAGATCGGCCGCACTGAATACGTGGTTCAGCTCATCCTTCAATCCGGCACGCACCACATGGTCTCGCTCCGTATCGTCCCGCGGCCACATCATGGTTTGCAGATCGCCGCCCAGACAGCGAATCGCGGCGGCGGCCAGCACGGCCTCAGGCGAGCCCCCGATACCGACATAGAGATCAACTCCGCTCTCTGGCAGCGAAGGAGCAATCGCGGCGGTAATGTCACCGTCGGAAATCATGCGGACCATCGCTCCGGTCGATCGCACTGCCTGGATGAGCTTCTCGTGCCGAGGCCGATCGAGGATCACCACCGCAATATCCTGCAACCGTTTACGGAGCGCCCGCGCCACGACTGGAAGGATTTCTTCGACCGGTTGTCGAATGGAAATCGTCTTGATGCCCGTGCGCTGCATGTACCGGACAGCTTTGATGCCGTACGCCAGCTTCATCATATAGAAAGTCGGGACGTCTTTCAGCGAAGCACCCCGTCCTTCCTCGGGAGAAGCGGCGGCCAGACAACAGATCGAACCCGGCAACCCCTTGGCTACATTGGTCGTGCCGTCGATCGGGTCGAGAGCCAGATCGAATTTGTGACTGCCCGGCGTCCAAGTCCCGAGATGTTCGCCCTTAAAGATACCCGGCGCATCATCTTTGATCCCCTCGCCGATAACGACTTCCCCACAAACATTCATCAAATCGAACATGCCGCGAATCGCATCGCAGGCGGCCGCGTCAGCGCGCTCTTTTTCGCCTCGGCCCAGCCATGGCAAAGTATTCAGGGCGGCCGCCTCGGTGGCGCGCAGAAAATCGAGTTCGATGATGCGTTCGACATCTTCGTATGGTTGCCGGGGAGAACGCATGCACAGACAGACTACGCGTTCGGTTCGTTAGTTTCCAGTCGGCACAGGTTTGGCAGCCGGGCCGATCTTTCGCCGGAAGGAACCTTCTCTGGGCAACGACCTGCTCTCTCTCGCGAAGAATCGTTCCGATTTGCACGGGCTGACATCCTGTGGTCAATACATCATCGATGAACACTCTGCGCGTTGTGGTCTGGGGCGAAAACGTCCATGAACAAAAGTCCGAGAAGGTACGCAACATTTATCCAAAAGGAATGCATACACACCTCGCGGAGGTACTCGCGACTGACGCCGGGATCGCTGCGAGCACCGCAACTCTGCAGGAACCCGAACACGGTCTTTCCGGGACCCGTCTCGAAACAACCGATGTCCTGGTGTGGTGGGGTCACATGGCCCATAGTCAGGTTGACGATAAGATTGTCGATCGGGTGCAAAAGCGGGTGCTCGAAGGAATGGGGCTTCTGGTCCTGCATTCGGGACATTTTTCCAAAATTTTCCGGCGTTTGCTTGGAACAACTTGTTCCTTGATCTGGCGTGAGGCCGACGAGAAAGAACGTCTTTGGGTGTGTAACCCGGGCCATCCGATAGCCCAAGGTTTGCCGGCCTATTTCGAAATCCCGCAGGAAGAGATGTATGGGGAACCATTCGCGATTCCCACGCCGGAAGAAACAGTTTTCATTTCCTGGTTCCAAGGTGGCGAGGTTTTCCGTTCAGGCTGCTCCTGGACCCGTGGTAACGGTAAAATCTTTTACTTTCGCCCGGGTCACGAAACTTATCCGACCTACCATCAGCCTGAGGTCCAAACCGTCGTTCGCAACGCGGTGAAATGGCTTGCGCCCCAGGGTTCTCGTTGGATTGATTCCTGTCCCAATGCCAAGGTGTCGCCCGAAGGTGTCATCCAGGCCGGAGCTGGAATCGGTGCGGAAGTCGCAAAAGCTGATTCATTAGCGGCGAAAAAGCCAGCTTAGCAGCGTCAGCACCAAGCTGATCAGAATGCACGTAACAATCGGAAAATAAAACGCGGAGCCGCCCTTTTGGATTGAAATATCGCCCGGCAGTTTACCAAACCAGGCAAACGCATTTGGGAACCGCCAGATGAGCAGTCCCACTAGCACAAGAATCGCACCGACTGCTACGATTAGTTTTCCAATCTCCGGGGACATTGTTTTCCAAGTCTCCCGTAACTCCGAATGACCCGCAAGTCGCTGCTCGGCTGCTCGATCTGGGGCTGGAAGTTTTGGAGTGCGTGCGACTTGTCGCCGCTTTCGGATCCGCGCGGAGCGCGCTCCGGCCGAGGGCCGAACTACGAAGGCCCCGAGGCCAACCTTGCGAGACATTCTCGGCTGTTTGGCCTGGGAAGACATCCCATTCCACCTTAAAAAAAAATCCGGTCCGGCAGCTGCCGGACCGGACATTCATCAAGGCGCAAGTCTCGATTATTGTTTTCTTTTTAGTAGTCCATTCCACCCATACCGCCCATTCCGCCCGGACCGCCGGCTGGAGCTGCCTTCTCCTTTTCCGGAATCTCGGTCACGAGCGCTTCGGTCGTGAGCAATAAACCGGAGATCGAAGCCGCGTTCTGCAGAGCGTAGCGGGTCACTTTGGTCGGGTCGACGACACCGGCTTTCATCAGATCGCCGAAATCACCCGTGGCCACATTGTAACCCTCATTGCCCTTGCGTTTTTTCACCTCCTGCACGATGAGCGCGCCTTCCTGGCCGGCGTTATTGGCCAATTGGCGAAGCGGAGATTCCACTGCGCGATTGACAATCTCCAAACCGACCTGCTCGTCGCCATCGAGTTTCAGATCCTTCAGTGCGCTTTGCGCCCGGATGAACGCAACGCCGCCGCCGGCCACGATACCCTCTTCGACAGCTGCTCGAGTAGCGTGCAAGGCATCTTCCACGCGAGCTTTCTTCTCTTTCATCTCGGTCTCAGTCGCTGCGCCGACATTGATGACGGCCACCCCGCCGGCCAGCTTCGCCAGGCGTTCCTGCAGCTTCTCGCGATCGTAGTCGGAGGTGGTTTCCTCGATCTGCCGGCGGATCTGATTAACCCGCCCTTGGATGTCGGAAGTTTTGCCCTCGCCCTCTACGATCGTGGTGTTTTCCTTGTCGATCGTGATGCGTTTCGCCTTCCCAAGGTCATCCAAGGTGATGTTCTCGAGTTTGATACCGAGATCTTCCGTCAGACAACGTCCGCCGGTCAGCACCGCGATATCTTCAAGCATCGCCTTGCGTCGGTCACCGAAACCTGGCGCCTTTACGGCCGCCACTTGTAGCGTGCCCCGCAGTTTGTTTACCACGAGTGTCGCGAGCGCTTCGCCTTCGACGTCCTCAGCAATGATCAAGAGCGGGCGTCCAGCTTTCGCCACTTTTTCAAGCAACGGGAGCAGATCCTTCAGGCTCGAGATCTTCTTCTCGTGGATGAGAACGTAGGCATTCTCCAGGACCGTTTCCATACTCTCCGTGTTCGTCACGAAGTAGGGTGAAAGATAGCCCTTGTCGAACTGCATTCCCTCGACCACTTCCAAGGTCGTCTCAATGCCTTTGGCTTCTTCAACCGTGATGGTGCCGTCTTTGCCAACCTTATCCATCGCGTCGGCAATGATGTCGCCGATGGTCTTGTCCCAGTTTGCGGACACGGTAGCAACCTGGGCGATCTCGGTGCGGTCTGATACCTTTTTCGAGATCCTCTGGAGTTCTCCGACGATCGCCTCTACCGCGCGCAGAATTCCGCGCTGTAACGAGGTCGGATTTGCGCCTGCTGTAACGTTCTTTAATCCTTCGCGAAAGATCGATTCGGCGAGAACGGTAGCGGTAGTCGTTCCATCGCCGGCGACGTCCGAGGTCTTGGAAGCGACCTCGCGGACCAGCTGGGCTCCCATATTTTCATACGGGTCCTCGAGTTCGATTTCCTTAGCTACGGTGACGCCGTCTTTTGTAATAGTCGGGCTACCGAATTTCTTGTCTAGAATCACGTTACGCCCGGACGGCCCCAGGGTGGCTTTCACTGCTTTCGCAAGTTTCTCCACACCGCGGAGCAACGCCTGACGCGCTGATTCATCAAACTGCAACTGTTTTGCTGCCATATTCTAACTTTAACTAATTTGATTGTTATCCAAGGATGCCGAGGATGTCGTCCTCGCGCATGATGAGATAATTCTCATCGTCGATCTTTATCTCAGTACCTCCGTATTTGGAGATGAGAACCTTGTCGCCGACTTTGACATTGAAATCGATTTTCTTGCCGCTGTCGTCGAGTTTCCCAGTTCCCAGGGCCACTACAGTGCCTTCCTGAGGTTTTTCTTTGGCGGTATCAGGGATGATAATGCCACCTTTTTTTACCTCTTTTTCGTCGAGCGGCTGCACCAGCACGCGATCGCCGAGAGGCTTAACGTTTATTGCCATATATATCAGTGTCCTCCTTTGATTTACGTTTGGGTTGTTTTATAAACCGATACCGGCGGCGAGGATCGAACTGCCGGCATCGGGAATCCTTAAAACCTGATCACTTGTTCTTTTTGTCTTCGTCGACTACCTCGAAGTCCGCATCCACGACGTTGTCGGACGAGCGGGAAGCCCCGGCTTGCTCGCCAGAGCGGGAGCCCTCAGCAGCTCCGGGACCCTGACCCGCACTGCCTGGCCCTGGACCGCCCTGTTCGGGACCGCGGGCGGCAGAAGCCTGCTTGTAGAGCTCAGCGCTGACGCTCTCAAACTTGCTTTGCAGATCTTCCATCGCTCGCTTGATCGCATCACCGTCGTTGGTATTCAGCGTTTCGCGCACCTGCTTAATCGCTGCTTCGATGCTCGATTTCTGGTCTGCCGGAACTTTGTCGCCCAGTTCGTGGAGCTGTTTCTCGCATTGGTAGGCCAAGTTATCCGCGTTGTTGCGGACTTCCGCGGTTTCGCGAGCTTTTCGATCTTCTTCGGCGTGCGCATCCGCCTCTTTGCGCAGGCGCTCGACTTCATCTTTGGTCAAACCGCTTGAACCGGTAATCGAGATTGTCTGTTCCTTGCCGGTCCCAAGATCCTTGGCCGAAACGTTCAAAATCCCGTTCGCGTCAATATCAAACGTAACCTCAATCTGCGGGACTCCACGGGGCGCTGGCGGGATACCGTCCAGATGGAACGTCCCGAGATTCTTATTATCGCGTGACATCGGCCGCTCGCCTTGCAGTACCTTGATCTCCACGCCCGGTTGATTGTCGCTGAAGGTAGAGAAGATCTGTGATTTCCGGGTTGGAATGGTGGTATTCCGCGGAATCATTGGCGTGGCTATACCGCCGGCGGTTTCGATCGCCAGGGTAAGGGGAGTGACGTCAAGCAGTAGAACGTCCTTGACATCGCCGCGCAGAACGCCGCCCTGGATGGCCGCCCCGATGGCTACCACCTCATCCGGATTCACGCCTTTGTGCGGTTCTTTGCCGATCAGCTTACGCGCCGTCTCAATGACCTTTGGCATCCGTGTCATCCCCCCTACCAGCACCAGCTCATTCACGTCACGCTCGGTCAGTTTTGCGTCGGTCAAGCAAGCCTTCACGGGAGGGATTGTCCGCTGGACAAGAGGATCGGTCAGCTGCTCCAGTTTCGCACGCGTAAGTTTTTTCTGGATGTGCTTAGGGCCGGAGGCGTCCGCAGTGATGAAAGGCAGGTTAATCTCATATTCCTGAGAGGAAGAGAGGGCGATCTTTGCTTTTTCAGCTTCTTCCTTTATCCGTTGCAGGGCATCGGCCTGTTTGCTGAGATCAATCCCGGTGTCCTTGCGAAATTCGCTGATAATCCAGTCCGCGACGGCGTTGTCCCAGTCATCGCCTCCCAGATGGGTGTCACCGTTCGTAGCCTTTACCTCAAAGACGCCGTCACCTATCTCGAGGACGGAAATATCGAAAGTACCGCCGCCCAGATCGTAGACCGCGATCTTTTCGTCCTTCTTCTTCTCCAAACCGTAAGCAAGCGACGCCGCTGTTGGCTCATTGATAATCCGCAAAACCTCGAGCCCGGCAATCCGTCCAGCGTCTTTAGTGGCATTCCGCTGCGAGTCGTTGAAATACGCAGGCACAGTAATAACGGCCTGGGTGATTTTCTCGCCCAGTTTCGACTCGGCATCGCTTTTTAATTTCCCCAAAATCATGGCGGAAATTTCCGGAGGCGAGAATGTTTTGCGCTCGCCGCCCACCTCCACTTCCACAGCGGCATCGCCGTTGGCCGCCTTTGTGATCCTGTAGGGAACCCGTTTTGCTTCATCCTGCACTTCATCGAACTTTCGTCCCATGAAGCGCTTGATCGAATACACCGTATTTTTTGCGTTGGTCACGGCCTGCCGTTTTGCGGCCTGGCCAACCAGACGTTCGCCGCTCTTGGTGAAGGCCACGATCGACGGCGTCGTGCGTGCACCCTCAGAATTCTCAATAACAACCGGCTCGCCACCCTCCATGGCCGACATACAGGAATTGGTCGTTCCGAGGTCAATACCTAAAATTTTTGCCATAATTGCTCTGACAGGTGAGGCAAGACCTGTGCCGATCGACCGCTTATGTCCCTAAGTGCTTAGCCTCCAAGTGCTTACAATTTGATTGGCAGAAAGAGCAACCTCAATCAACGGGTCTTTTTGTCGCTACTTGTCACAACCACTGCGACCGAATGGCACAGCCTCTTCTTCAATGCCTAGTTGTTCCTTTCAGACTTTCCCAAGTCACGCGGCCAAGTTCGCCAGCCTCGCGGCACGCCTTTGCGCCACAAGCTGCTCGCGTTTGCCGGTGCGGGCTCTCGCAAATCTGGAATCATAGCGCGTTAGTTGGTGGGCGACGGGAGTCGCCCCTTTATCTCGGCGGGATTCCCGGCCAGCAACAGTCCCGCTCCCTCTTCTGAAAAGTCTTTGGTCACCACCGCTCCAGCGCCAACCACGCAATCGGACGGTATTTTACAGTACACAAGCGTTGCTCGAGCGCAGATGTACGAACGGTCGGCAACCGTTAGCTCGCGCCATTCGATTCGGCTAACCCCGTTGCGGGAATTGTAAAAATGCGTCCAGAATTGCGAATCCCGGCCTCCTACAAGGCATAGATTCCCGATCCGTATGCCGCCCGAGCAATCAAAAAAGTGGCGACTTGTTATTTGAGAATTTTTCTCGATCGAGAACGCATTCGGCCAATCCTTTTCTTTACTGGCCATAAAATGGTTCAGGTTTAAAATTTTGGTTTCATTGCCGATCTCCAGCGTTTTCAAGTCGCGGAAAAGGTTGAAATGTCCGATCCGGCAATTCGCTCCAATGCGCACCCGCGCGCATAAAATGATTGAGTAACCGATTGTTGTATTTGTGCCGATTGACCAGCCCAGCGCGGAACGCAACAAAAAACGCTTGATAGGATGGGGCAATAGCATTGCAAAAACCTGTACCAATAAACTGAGGGCCTTTGAGAGCCCACTCGGCTGGACGGTAGCGCTCCAAAAAGAAGAAAAATGTTCGGATATCCTTCGCGGCTTCGCCGCAGTTTTGCTCATCGCGAGATTGAACCGTTTAGTGCCAACATTGAATCGGGCATGGAGTAGCGCATTTTACTGCGGTTTCAGAGTTGTAAATCATTCAATATGTAACGGATGGGGCGGGATTCGAACCCGCGGTACCTTGCGGTACACACGCTTTCCAGGCGTGCCCAATCGACCGCTCTGGCACCCATCCAGATGAGCGAGCCGACATGATGCGGTGGAAAGCTCGGCCGTGCAAACGGTTTCGGAGCGGTTTCTTCGCGACGGAAACGCTAAGCGTTCTATGGAGAAGCGGCGGGATGCGCCGGCGCATTTCCTTCCGCAGACTGCTCGTCTTCCGTGGCTCGGGAAAGGCCGAGCAAGGCGTCCAGCTCACTCTTCAGCTCAGTCTGGCGCTCGTGCAGCATCTCGAGCTTCAACTGATAACGGTGGAGCTGAATCCGCGAATGGTTCAGCAGTCCACGCACCTCGGAGGCCTGACTCTGCACCTCGCGAAGCTGCGCTTGCAGTTCTTTTGCCCGGAGATTGAGTTCCTCCCTGGTTCTGCCTTCAAAACGATCCTTTTTCGGCTTGGCCGTCCGAGTGGAGCGCAGGGCGTCGCTCAGTTTTGCGGTAGCAGCCTGCAGGTAATGAAGCGATGGCCCCGTGTAGGGCGGCACGGTGACCGGCTGGCTGCAAAATACACAGTTGACGACCAGTCCGGCCCCATCCCTGTCCACCACCAGTTCACCGTGGCAATGCGGGCACTCAAAGACAATGTCGCGCTCAGAAATCTCGACCCCGGCGGACTCAATTCCATCGCCGATTTGCAGGTTCTCGCTCCTTGCTTCCTCCGGTTCACTCATGGTGGACCCGTTGTCGCTGCAGCGTGCGCTTGAGTCTTGGCTAAATCAAGTGAGCAGAAGAAATCCCCTCTGTTTTTCAGACCACTGGTCCGTTGGTCTCGAAGAGATGTGCGTTTGACTCCTCAAAGTCGATCCCGACGACATCATTGTGCCGGTAGACATGGAATCCCTTGATACTGATCGTCATCCGGCTGCCGGTCGGGGTCAGTCCATGCAGATAAGTACTGTCGCCGAGGCTCTCGGCAACCTCGATCCTGAGGCGCCCTTTGCCGTAACCGGGCTCGGCCACGCGCAGGTGCTCGGGTCGGATCCCTAAAACAAGCTCGGTTCCGCGCGGAATCTCGCGCTGAGTGCGGGTCGGCAGAATGACGATTTCATCCGCTAAATCGGCGGTTTGAATCCGGAGGCCGGCCGGGGTCTTCTCGTCGGCGGTTACCGGGAGAAAGTTCATTCTGGGTGCTCCGATAAACCCGGCCACAAAGAGGTTGGCCGGCGTCTGGTAAAGATCCATCGGCCGCCCGATCTGTTCGATCGCGCCTTCATTAATCACGACGATCTTGTCGGCCAAGGTCATGGCTTCGACCTGGTCGTGCGTCACGTAGATCATCGTCGTCTGGAGTTCGCTATGCAGCTTGGCCAACTCAATGCGCATCTGCACCCGCAGTTCCGCATCGAGATTAGAGAGCGGCTCATCAAAGAGAAAAACCTGCGGCTCCCGCACAATCGCCCGTCCGATGGCCACGCGTTGACGCTGTCCGCCGGAAAGCTCTTTTGGCCGACGTTTCAGATAAGGGGTCAGATGGAGGATTTTTGCCGCGCGTTGGACCCGTTCGCGGATCTCGGCCTTTGGACGTTTGGCCATGCGAAGCCCAAATCCCATGTTCTGTTCCACGGTCATGTGCGGATAGAGAGCGTATGTCTGGAAAACCATCGCAACTCCTCGGCTGGCCGGATCGATATCGTTGACCGGATGATCGCCGATGAAAACCTCGCCCTCCGTCAGCTCCTCCAGACCGGCGATCAGGCGCAGGAGCGTCGATTTACCACAACCCGACGGACCAACAAAAACCACAAGTTCGCCATCCTCGATCTGTAACGACATACCGTGAATGATTTCGGTTTGGCCAAATCGTTTGACGACATCGCGAAGCTGTAAACCTGCCATCTGTATTCTCTGTTCCCCCGAGGGCTGGATTCAGGTACCAAAAGGAACGGCGGCACGCAAGGCCGGGCGAAAAATTCATGTTTGACCGAACAAGAGCGAACCGGTCACGTGATAAGGCCGATGCCAGTTCGCGCGCGTGCTTTCTTCCTTGGGGCAGGTCCGGCGCAAAAGAATTTCGAAACTTCCGGAGTTCGTCCGGGTTGAGGTCACGTGAGGAAAGTATGAAGGAATTGCTACTCCTTTTGGTAGCCGTCGCGTCTTTGTGGCGCGACGAGCTTTTTACGGTCGAGGTTACCGGAGGGTCGTGGTGAGACACTACTACTGAACTCTCGCTCGAATCTTCTGAGCCTTGGAAGCGGTTTCCTGGCTCGAAGACAGTCGATGCGAAAATCCCCGCCTGCGGGAAGGCTCCTGAGCCAGCACCGCAGCGGAAGACAATGAACCACCAATAGATTAGGAAAAATGACAAAAAGCATTCTTGCTCTGGCTGCTGTTATCGGCTTGTCCAGCTCGGCTGTCTTTGCGGCCGACCCATCTCCTTCACCTTCTCCGGCGGCTTCCCCAGCGAAGGCGAAGAAGACCATGACTCACAAGCATAAGAAGAGCGCCGCCGCGAAGACGACCAAATCTTCCTAGCAGCGTTGTCCCTTTCTGGCCTGCGAGCCAGCAAGCAAAGCCCGCGGAGCGTTCCGCGGGCTTTTTGCATTCTCAAAAGTTAAGAACGCCAGTCCCGTATCTGGGACCGCAGGTCAGCGTTTGCCGGCGCGCGCTGGGAACTGACGCTGGCACTTGCACCGGCTCGCTCACAAACCGAATAGGCACGCCATAAGCTTCGTCCAAGAGATAGAATTGGATCTGCTATGAAACGAATTCTTCTTCTTACCGCGGCCGTTATCGGATTGTGCGCATTTTCGCCGCAGCCGGCCAAGGCTGGTGTCGGCTTCAGTATATCTGTCGGTCCAGGATATTATGGACCGTATTATCCTTACTACGGCGGGTACTATCCATACGCCTATTCCAGCTGGTACGGCTCAGGGTATTATCGTCCTTATTATTCCCGGGGTCCCTGGTACTGGCGGCGACATCATCGCTGGCATCGCTGGCATCGTTGGTAAATAAATTCGATCACTATTAGCCAGAAGACCTGCCTAAATCAGGCAGGTCTTTTGTTTTCGAGGCTCTGGGCTGCTCTACGCCTCGTGCAGGCGGCCGATGAGCAGCACATCGTTGTCCAAGCGGAGAAAACGAGGTTCCCGGAGAGTCTTTGCTTCTTCGTTATTTGCAACGCCGATCCCGCGAAACGCCGGCGTATTTCCTCCGGTCAACCATGGTCCATAGAAGCACCAGATCTCGTCGATCAAATCGCGGTCCAGCAGTTCGCCGGTAATCTCGCCGCCGCCTTCCACCAGCAGGCGAGTGACGCCCCGCTCGCCGAGCTGGTGCAGCACAGTGTCCCACGCCTGATTCTGAAAAACCAAAGTGCGATCCCGGAACGAATCGGTGAAAACGCGGGCATTCGATGGCAAAATGCCCGAGCGGGTTACAATCACGCGCCATGGCTGGCGGTTGCCCCGCGGGGGACGCACGGTGAGCTGCGGATTATCCGATCGAAGGGTAGCAGCGCCAACCAGGACCGCATCGACGCTGGCTCGGAGACGATGGACCAGCGATCGTGAATGTTTGTTGGTCAGCCAGCGAGGCTCAGAGGGAAGACGCGTCAGGTAACCGTCGAGGGACTGCGCGACTTTTACGATGACCCATGGCCTGCCTGTCTGGATCCAGCGATTAAAGCCGGCGTTCAAGTGCGAACATTCGGGAGCGAGTACGCCCTCGGTGACCTCGACGCCACGCTGGCGTAGCTCAACCAATCCTTGTCCCCGATGGATTGGATTCGGATCGATGGCTCCGATGACTATCCGTCGAATCCCGGCGGCGACAATCGCCTCGGTACACGGCGGAGTCCGTCCCGAGGTGGAACAAGGTTCCAAGGTTACGTAAAGGGTTGTGCCGTGGCAGGCATTTGGGCCACCCGCATTGCGGATCGCCTCGACTTCGGCATGAGGAAGGCCCGCCCTCCGATGAAAACCCGTGGCCAGAATCTCTCCCTCCCGAACAATGACGGCTCCGACCGCTGGATTGGGACTGACGCTGCCCAGTCCTTTCTTCGCCTCATGCAATGCCCTTCTCATGAAGCGCTGATCCCATACCCGATCGTCGGCGGTATCCTGCACAACGGTATATTACCTTCAAAGCTCAAAGAACAACCGAAGCCGGGCCAGCAGACTTTCTTTTGTCTGCGTCGCAACGTTCGCGGTACCTTCCAGTTCTAAACGCTCCAGCTCGTTCTCGGTGGCCAAACGACGCTGGGCAAGCGTTTCGCTAAGTCGCTCGGCCAACTCGGGCGTTTGATGTAGAAGGGTGCTGACCGGAGTCTTCTCGACCTCAATCACCGAGCAATCGCTCTCTGCGACTACCGTGGCGCTTCTCGGTTCGCCGGTTAACAGAGAGACTTCACCGAAACAATCGCCTGCCTTCAGCGTGCCCACCCGCAGGAGCCGGCCTTCTTTTCTGACAAATACTCCCGCCGTCCCGGAGGCAAGAATGAACATCGACTCGCCTGGTTCCCCTTGTTGGATGATCGTTTCTCCTTTGCCAAAACGCACCTGCTGTGTGGCCTGTGCGAGTTGCTCAATTTGAGATTGCGCCAGCAAAGCAAACAGCGGCTGTTGTTCCAGCAACTGAGTCTTCTGGTCCGGGCGACGGGGCCCTGTTCGGGACCGTTCCAAAAGGCGGACTGGAAAAGCAAAGGGGATTCCGCGACGAGAAAACTCATACCAGCAATTGGTCCGAATCGCATCACTGATTCGCGGGTAGCGCCGCCCATCGCGCAGCCAAAACTTCAATTCATAGTTGATTGCGGAATCGTCGAATTCCGTGAGGAAAGCGTACGGAGCAGGTTCGGACAAGACGCCATCGACGGAGAGCGCCGCTTTGATCAGCGCTTCCTTCACCTCGTTCGGTGCGATGCGGTATTCCACGCCGACTTTTACCCGCATCGCGTGGACCGCGGTTGGATAATAGAGATTGATAATCTTTGCTTTCGCCAGCTGGCTGTTGGGTACGCTGATGCTGGCTTCGTCATTATTCCGGAACCTGGTTGAGCGCCAGTTCAACTCGACTACCTCCACATGCTGACCATCGACAATCAGCCAATCGCCGACCCGGAAGGTCTTGCCGGCCTGCAGGCCGAACCCGGCAAAGATATTGCCCAGTGTCTCTTGCAAAGCCAGACCGATGATGATCGCGATGACACCCGACCCGGCTAAGAGACCGGTGACCGTGATGTGATAAAACGTTCCCAGCCCGATAACCCAGAAGGCAATTACGACCAGTAGTGCCGCAACTTGGGGCAAAAATGTCGGGATGCGTGGTTTTGGTCCAGGATAACCGTAGAGTGGCCAGAAAAACCGGTGCAGGAGCGCGTTGAAGGGGAATGCTCCAAAAAAAAGGGCGAGAAATCCGGATTCCTTGATGCCCGGAAGGTCTTGTTTTCCGAGAATGGTCGCGCCGAGATAGACCGCGAGCGCCAAGGCAAAAATCTGGTACGTCCAATCCAATTGGACACGAAGCCGTCGTTTGAAAAACCGGCCGATCAACAGCGCAATGCCATAGATCAGGCAGGTTAATCCAAGGAGTGGCAGCGCGACTGTCTCTACCTCCGTTAAGGCATCTGTGAGCAACAACAATTTGAGTCCGTGCATGCTTGCTTGTGCCATCCTCAAAGATTTTGGGAGCGACGGATAATCCAGTTTTTAGCGGGAGTTCGCGATGGACGCGATCCATTTTACGCTATGAAAAGTGCCTGAAGGCAGACACCGGTTCTTGCCCGATATCTCCTGCGTTGCACTATTTCCCGGGCCACTCGGCGTGATGCGCCGTGGAGTGCGTAGAAGGTGCTCCTCCCGAACTGCCGCGCGATAGAGTGATTTTCGTCCTACCAATCGCGGGATACTGTGAACGCCCTCTTTAAACGCGTTTCATCTTGGTCCACACGCTGCCGTTCTTTGCGCTTTCCACCGCGGTGGCAATGAAAGCCATCCCTTCAACGCCGTCGTCGACTGTCGGAAAATCGCAATCCGATGGAATTGGCTTTCCTTCGACTTCCGCGGTGATCGCGCGGCCTGCTTCAAGATAAATATTCGCGAATGCTTCCAAAAAAGCCTCCGGATGACCAAAGGGCAGGCGAGTGAATTTCTTGGCCGTTTCGCTGACGTAGCTGTTGCCGCGCCGAAACGTTTTCCGCGGTGCATCAGGATACTTTACGATCAGCTCATTCGGATGTTCCTGATGCCATTCCAGGGAAGCCTGCGTTCCGTACACCCGGATCGTGAGATTGTTTTCTTCGCCCGCAGAAACCTGGGAGGCGTAAAGCACGCCGCGGGCACCTCCCTCATAGCGCACGAGCAGATTGCCATCATCTTCCAGCCGGCGCCCAGGAACGAACGTGGTGAAATCGGCACAAAGTTCCGCAATCTCCAGACCGGTAATGTAACGGCCTAAGTTTTCGGCGTGGGTGCCGATATCTCCAATGCAGCTGCTCGCGCCCGCTTTTGTCGGGTCGGTTCGCCAGGAAGCTTGTTTCTGGCCTTCCGCATCGATCGCACTGATTAACCAGCCCTGCGGATACTCCGCCACAATTTTCAGAATTTTTCCGAGGTCGCCTCGACGTACCATCTCTCTCGCCTCCTTCACCATCGGATACCCCGTGTAGTTGTGGGTGAGCGCAAACACCTTTTTTGTGTGCTTGACAATCTCCCGCAGTTGTTTGGCTTCTTCCAGGTTGAAGGTCATCGGCTTATCGCAGACGACATTGAATCCTGCCTCCAGGAATGTCTTGGCCGCTGGAAAATGCGAATTGTTCGGAGTGACAATCGAGACAAAGTCGATGCCTTCACCCTTCGGCAGCTTGGCCTCGGCTGCCGCCATGCTCTGGTAATCCGGATAAATCCGGCTTGGATTCAAGCCGAGTTCCTCGCCTTGTTGTTTCGATTTCTCGGCCGAACTCGAGAACGCCCCGGCAACCAACTCGATTTTGCCGTCTAAATTTGCCGCGATCCGGTGTACCGCCCCGATAAACGCTCCAGGTCCGCCACCGACCATCCCCATTTTCAATCGTCTGCTCATAGCTTCTCCGTCAGGATTTCTTCTGGAATGCGGCGTCGAATGCCGCCCGGTTCGGTTCGAAGTCATAGGACCGGGTGTTTCGACAAGATTCTGTCGCCCCGTGCACCCGATCCATGCGGCCATCTTCCCATTCGATGGAGAGCGGACCACGATATTGGATATCGTTGAGCGCGACAATGATGTCTTCAAATTTGATGTCGCCACGCCCTATTGACCGGAAGTCCCAGTAGCGTCGTCGATCGCCAAAGTCAGTATGCCCGCCGAAGACACCCACCTCGCCGGTTCCATGTCCCCACCAGGCGTCTTTCATATGCGCGTGATAAATCCGATCCTTGAAATGGTAGATGAATCGAACGTAATCAACGCCCTGATATCCGAGATGCGATGGATCGTAGTTAAAGCCGAATCGCCGATGATGGTTGACCGCTTCCAGCGCGCGTTGAGCCGAGGCGATATCGAAGGCGATCTCTGTCGGGTGAACTTCCAGAGCAAAGTTCACGTTGACCGCGTCGAAGGCGTCGAGAATCGGTGTCCAGCGTTTTGCAAAGTCGGCGAAGCCCTTTTCGAGATAGGTTTGACTGGTCGGTGGAAAGGCGTAAACCGCATGCCAGATACTCGACCCGGAGAACCCATTGACGACTGCGGGAAAATCGAGGTCTTTCGCTGGCTTTGCGTCAATAAAGTTCCGGCAGGCGCGGGCCGTGGTTTTCATGGCTTCGGCGGCGCGTTCGCGAACTCCTTCGGGGTTTCCATCGCCCCAGATTTCTGGCGGAAGAATCGCTTGATGGCGTTCATCGATCAGGTCACAGACCGCTTGACCGGCCAAATGATTAGAGATGGAAAAAGCCGTCAGCCCGTTTTCGGTGAGAATGCGCCACCGGTCTTCGCAGTATTCCTTGGATTGTGCTGCTTTGTTGACGTCAAAGTGGTCGCCCCAGCAAGCAAGCTCGAGCCCGTCGAAGCCCATCTTTTTTGCCATTGGAGCAAGTTCCTTGAGGGGTAGGTCGGCCCATTGGCCGGTGAAAAGGGTAACAGGTCTGGCCATGATAAGTGCGGGAGGTTGGGGGATTCAGAAACTCGCAAACGCTAAACAGTGAGAGGCACAAAGCAAGCCCGTTTGTCTCGCAAGTGTTGCATCCTACGGTTTGCAAGCGCACTAAACATAGAGATGGCGTCGAATGAAAACTGTCTTTCCTGAAAAATAAGTTTGAAGAAATGAGTTCAAATCCTGAGAAACAAACATGAATCGAAAGGATACCCAGGAAGCAATTGATAGCTCAAGGACTGTTCTTGGCATTGAGTTAGGCTCGACTCGCATCAAGGCGGTGCTGATCGGCGAGGATCATACACCGATCGCGTCGGGAAGCTATGATTGGGAAAATCGATACGAAAATGGCATCTGGACGTACCGTCTCGAAGATGTCTGGACAGGCTTGCAGGAGAGTTATCGGAAGCTTAGCAAGGAGGTTTTCGAGAATTACAACACTCCGCTGCAGACTATTGGTGCCATTGGCTTCAGCGCCATGATGCACGGTTATATGGCGTTCAATAAGAACGGAAATCTACTCGTCCCGTTTCGTACATGGCGAAACACCACGACCGCGCAGGCTGCCACGGCCCTCACTGAATTGTTCCAATTCAACGTTCCCCATCGTTGGAGCATTGCCCACCTCTATCAGGCGATATTGAACAAGGAACCCCATGTCAAAGATATCAGCTATCAGACCACCCTGGCAGGCTATGTTCATTGGAAACTGACAGGGCAAAAGGTGTTAGGCGTCGGCGACGCATCGGGCATGTTCCCCATCGATAGCAGGACCAACGATTACGATGCGAGCAAGATCGAGCGATTCAACGAACGGCTCGAAGTGGAAAACATCGCGTGGAAGCTCCCGGACATTCTTCCGAAAGTCCTTGCGGCAGGAGATGTTGCAGGGGTGCTTACCGAAGAAGGTGCTCAGCTGCTCGATCCCACGGCCCAACTACAAAGGGATATTCCACTCTGTCCGCCCGAGGGCGACGCAGGCACCGGCATGGTGGCCACTGACAGCGTTGCCGAGCGAACGAGCAACGTTTCCGCAGGAACATCCGTCTTCGCCATGATCGTCCTGGAAAAGGAGCTCTCGAAACTACACCCCGAGATCGATATGGTGACGACGCCCAGTGGCAAGCCGGTGGCTATGGCACATAGTAACAACTGCACGCCCGACCTCAATGCATGGATCGGTCTGTTCCGAGAATTTGTGGATGCGCTTGGTGTGGAAATCAGTCAAGCCAAGCTGTTCGAAAAATTGTACAAGCAGGCACTCACGGGTGATGCGGATGGTGGCGGGCTTCTTGCCTACAATTATTTTTCGGGTGAGCCCATCACACACCTTGAAGAGGGGCGTCCACTGTTTGTCCGTACACCCGAAAGCCGCTTCTCCCTTTCGAACTTCATGCGTGTGCATCTGTTCTCGGCACTTGGCACATTGAAGATCGGAATGGACATCCTCTTTGAAGAGGAGCACGTGAAGATCGACAAGGTCCTCGGTCACGGTGGCTTCTTCAAAACGGAGGAAGTGGGCCAGAAGATCATGGCGGCAGCGATGAATGTTCCCGTGTCCGTGATGGAGACCGCTGGCGAGGGCGGCGCATGGGGAATCGCATTGCTGGCCTCCTATATGCTCCGTAAAAAAGAGAACGAACCCTTGGAAGCCTATCTCTCCAACAAAGTCTTTGCAGGAGACAATAGCACGACGATAGCTCCTGATCAGGGGGATGTCGATGGCTTTACGGCCTTCATGGAACGTTACAAAGCGGGAATGGCTATCGAAAGAGCCGCCGTGCATGCGCTGAAATAGAAGTCCTGTGCCAAGAAAACGAGGAAGTGTTACGCTCGAAAACCAAGAAAGAACTCGTTCAATTGTACCTGGAACTGCCGAAGAAAGTTCCGAAACGGCTCTGGTGCAAAATCTTTAGCACGATAGGATGCACATTCCCACAACCACTCCATGCAAAACCTTGAATCGCCCGAAATCTGGTTCATCACGGGCAGCCAACACCTTTATGGGCCAGAGACGCTACGCCAGGTCGCGGAACATTCGCAACAGATCGTTACCCAGCTAAACGCCTCCCAGCGGCTCCCGCTTAGCTTGGTGTTTCAGCCGGTGCTCACCCGACCTGAAGAAATTCGCACGCTTTGCATCCGGGCGAACAGCACGCCAAACTGCGGCGGCCTGGTGCTCTGGATGCACACTTTCTCGCCTTCGAAAATCTGGATCGGCGGCCTTTCTCTTTTGATGAAACCGTTCTTGCACCTGCACACCCAGTTCAATCGTGACCTGCCCTGGAACGAGATAGATATGGATTTTATGAACCTGAACCAGGCGGCGCACGGCGACCGAGAGGCTGGGTACATTCACACCCGTTTACGGTTGAATCGCAAAGTGGTGGCCGGCCATTGGTCAGATGCCGAGGTCCAGGACCGGCTCGCAATCTGGATGCGCGTCGTGCGAGGTTGGCACGACTGGCAAGGGGCGAAGTTTGCCCGCTTCGCTGACAACATGCGCGACGTTGCTGTGACTGAAGGCGACAAAGTCTCAGCTGAAGCAAGGTTTGGTTTTTCCGTGAACGGTTACGGCGTAGGTGACCTGGTTGAGTACGTGAATCGGGCGACCGACGATGAGGTAACCAAGCTTTGTAAGGAGTACGAAGAACGCTATAACGTGGCAGAAGAACTGCGTACAGGCGGTGCGCGTCACAATGCACTGCGCGACGGGGCGCGCATCGAGCTGGGTTTGCGTGGCTTTTTGGAGGAGGGCCATTTTAAAGGGTTCACGACTAACTTCCAAGTTCTGCATGGGCTAAAGCAGCTTCCTGGCCTGGCAGTACAGCGTCTGATGGCGGACGGGTACGGTTTTGGAGGTGAAGGTGATTGGAAAACGTCCGCCCTGCTCCGGGCGGTGAAGGCAATGACCGCCGACCTCAATGGCGGCACTTCCTTCATGGAAGATTATACTTACCATTTGCATCCTGACGGTCACTTGGTGCTCGGCTCCCACATGTTGGAGGTGTGCGAATCCATCGCCGAGGACAAGCCGTCCTTGGAAATTCATCCCCTGGCCATCGGCGGTAAGGAGGACCCGGTGCGCTTGGTATTTAATGCTCCGCTCGGGCCGGCTATCAATGCCTGCCTAGTCGATCTCGGAAACCGCTTTCGCTTTGTCGTCAACGAAGTGCAGGCCGTAAAACCGCTTGAGCCGTTGCCGAAGCTGCCTGTGGCGCGGGCCGTCTGGAAATGCTTGCCAGATTTCAAGACCGCGGTAGCTGCCTGGATTTATTCCGGTGGTGCGCATCACACCGTGTATAGTTATGGCGCCACGACCGAATACTTGGAAGATTTTGCAGAAATTGCTGGCGTAGAACTCGCGATCATTGATCGCGAGACACGCCTGCGTGAGTTCAAGCACCGGCTTCGTGATAACGAGATTTACTATCACTTCGCGACCGGTTTGAGGGAGGTATAAGGCCGGACTCTGGTTTGGCACAGGGACAAGCAAATGATCGCCTGAATTGCGTCGCCATGAGTAATTATCGAGAGCTCAAGGAAGAGTGTTACGAAGCCAACCTGTTGTTGCCGGATTATAAGTTGATTGACCTTACGTTCGGGAACGTCAGCGTGGCCGATCCGGGCCGCCGGGTTTTCGCAATCAAACCTAGCGGCGTTGACTACAATGTCATGCAGTCCAATCAGATTGTGATCGTGGACTTCGAAGGACAAATCGTTGACGGGTCTCTGCGCCCCTCTTCGGACACCCCGACACACCGCCGTTTATTCCAGGCATTTCAAGGCATTCGAGCGGTGGTGCATACTCATTCGCGTAACGCCGTCGCCTTCGCCCAGGCGGGCCGCGAAATCCCCTGCTTTGGGACCACCCACGCCGACTATTTCTACGGCAGCGTACCGGTTACACGCATCATGACGGCCCAGGAAATCGAGTCCGCTTACGAGTGGGAAACTGGAAATGTGATCGTGGAACGCTTCAGGGCACTTGACCCGAACGAAATTTGCGCCGTACTCGTTCGTAATCACGGACCCTTCGCTTGGGGCTCAAGCGGAAAAAAAGCGGTCGAAAACGCTCTGGCACTGGAGATCGTGGCGGAAATGGCGATGAGAACCATTCAGCTTAATCCTGAGGCACAACCAATTCCGAAACACCTGCTCGATAAGCATTTTCTGCGGAAGCACGGACCGAGCTCCTATTACGGCCAGGGTTCGACCCATTAGCTGACCAAGATTTTTGTAGATTGGCCGGCTAAACGGAGCACGTAACGGCGACAAATTCCGGATTCTTATCCAATCCTGTCCTGGCAAACCGATCCAGAAATTTCAGGTGCTCGCCGGTCCTGCACGCAACATCCAGCGACGAAACTGCTCTCGAGTTGTGTTCGTGAATGATGGCTTCAATGATTTTTGCTTCGCTTGCGTAGTCTTTCCAGGAGTAAATCAGATCATAAAACCTGCGAAACGACCGTAGGTCGTGTGTGAGTCAGCCGCCATGGAACCGAAAGACATCACGTCTATTCGAAGAATTTCACCTGCGGCAACCCTTGAAAATGCCGGTCTTGGGTCCAAACAATTGCGCCGTATTCCTGAGCTGTGGCAAGAATAATACTGTCGGCCATCGGCAAGGGATAACGGGCAGCTCGCAAGACCAAGCGTCCATCGAGATCGACAACTCGTCCTTGGCTCATAGCCGCGTACGCTTGTAGTCCGGCATTCTCACCAAATTCGCGGAACAGCTTGCGGAATACCTCAAAAATCGAGATCACCGGAACGATCAGTTGCGCGGTTTGCTCGATCGCCGGCGCGAACAGGTCCGCGCGTTCTGTCCCCGCGAAATACTCGAGCCATCCGGAAGAGTCAACGACGTTCAACACCGATCCTCGTCACGCAAGATTTCCGTGCTTAGTCCAGGAAAAGCGCCCCTCAGAGCGGAGGGTTCGCGCACCGGAATTAGCTCGAGGCGGCCATCGTATTCGACGGCTCGGAGCAAAAGGCCCGGCCTCAGCTTCAGCTTCTGACGGATCTCGCGCGGGATGACGATCTGATACTTGCTGGAGACCTTTACGGTTGGCATAAGCGAACGTACAACAAACAGCTGATCGATCAATCAGCCGTTTTACAACAGTGGCGCCTCTACGACGATCTGCCGCGCCCATCGGTTTAGGGCAACTTTTCATCCCGAATTTTTGCTTCGAGGAAGGCAATCCAGTAGACGGCCGGTTGCAAGAGACCTCGAGATAGGACCCGTCCCCCGATGGCGAGTACCTGGACGGAAACGGACCTGTCCCCAATGAGCGGTGTCCCCAACGAGCGTCTTCCACCGGCAAAGCGTCACTTGGGGGAGGGAGGGTCTCGTATCTAGCCAGGTAACGCCGCGGAAACGCCATGCGGCCTAAGATGGCGGTTTCGTCGGTCGAAAAGGGACCTGTCCCCGATGAGCGCTCCTCTGCGGAAGTACGGACCGAGCTCCTATTACGGCCAGGGTTCGACCCGTTAGCCGACCAAGTTTTTTGTAGATTGGCCGGCTAAACGGAGCACGTAACGCGGACGGCCTCGGGTCTGTCGGACTTCAAGGTAGGATAAGCTTCCAGCTTGTCGGCTTTTTGAACCGGCAGGATGCCGGCGCTACCTGTTACGGACGAGGCCGTCCGCCGCTACCCCACCTCCGGCAAAATCTGGCCAGGTAACGTGCCGAGACGTCGTGCGTCCTAGGATGGTGGTTTCGGCGGAGGCTTCGGAATTTTGTAACCCCGCCGGGCCAAATCCATGATCGTAAAGGCTTCGATCTGCGGATGATCGCGAACTTCACGGTCAGGGCCGAAATAAAAATCGTATTTGGCTTTCTGAGAGGAATCCTCCAGGTCAAGCATGCCAGAACCTTGCTCGACCAGTTTGTTGTCTTGCAAGTAATAAAAGGTCAGATCGCTGATGATGTTCGATTGCGAGCGATCTTTGTTATCGAGTTCCAGACTATAGGCTTGGGCCATGCCCTGGCGATTCAGGTCCGGTAGAAATCCGACGTAAATATCACTGAAGTCAATCAGCATATCCGCATGGCTCGGCGTGATCCGGATAAATCCCGACGGCATGCGGCGATAACCGACCCAGAGCCATGTATTTGGGCCGGAATTGCGATACCAAGTGCCGATGAAGACCACTGGATTTCCGTCGCCGGCGATGTCGACTTCGACCTTCTTGATCACAAGCAGAGGCTCTGCATTGGTTGCGCGGTCGGGAACCTGCATCGCCAAATAATCGGCTATCGGATCCTGGATAACGACATCGTCGGCAGCGATTCCGTTTAGCACCGGTGTGAACGCCAGAACCAGAAGGAAAAACATCTTTCGCACGGCATAAGAATAGCCACAATTGTCAGCCGAAAAGGGAAATCTGACGAGGCCGGACCTCGGACCAACAGCGATCCTGTAGTCCGATGGCCCGGGATGGCGTAGTTCGGAGTCAAGCGGTTTCGCCGTGGGAAGGCCAATGACGCGACGCATCCAGGCTTGCCACGGCGCTTGTCCTCCCTACAATCGCGGGTTCTTTACACCGAGGCCTCATGAACATTTTGCAAATCCTGATCCTGGCAATCATTCAAGGCGCCTGCGAATTGTTGCCCGTTTCCAGCTCGGCTCACGTGATCATCGCCGAAAAGCTGATGGGCATCGATCCAACCAGCCCGCAAATGACCCTGCTCCTGGTGGCACTTCATACCGGGACGATGTTCGCCGTGCTGGGCTACTTCTGGCGCCCGTGGTGGCGCGAGCTGTCCGCCTCTTCTACTTCACTCTGGAACTTCCTGAAACAGTTGGTGATTGCCACTCTGGCGACCGGAGTCGTCGGCATCATCCTGCTGCTTTTGATCGAGAAGGTCTTTCTAAGCGGCTTTGATAATGCCGAGGTCGAGACGCTTTTCGGAAATTTGACGTTGATCGCCTGTGCGCTGGCGCTGGTCGGCCTTTTGATTATTTTCTCGGGCCGAGTGCCGAGTCCGGTGGGCGATGGACACGGTCCAGATGGCCGGGAATCGTGCGTCATCGGCGCGATTCAGGGACTCGCTCTTCCCTTCCGCGGTTTTTCCCGATCGGGGGCGACGATCTCCACCGCGCTCTTGCTTGGGATTTCGCGAATGCGCGCTGAGCAATTCAGTTTTGCTTTAGCGGTGATCCTCACTCCGCCAGTGGTTGTTCGCGAATTTCTTCGCTTGGCCAAGACACACTCATTGTCCGCGAGCGGATCTTCCGACGGACTCGGGCATCAACTCATTCCGGTGATTATCGGGATGATAGCGAGTTTTCTGGCCGGCTTGGTGGCGCTCCGCTGGCTGTCTCGTTGGTTGGAACGCGGCCGCTGGCAGTGGTTTGGCTATTATTGCCTTTTTGCCGGAGCCGTAGTGTTCGCGCTGCAGTTCCTGCTGCCGAGATAAGGCCCGATGGCCGATGAAGATGCATACCGATGGCCGATGACCGCGAAAATGCCGACCGGGAAAAAGTTATCCAACGGCCGGTAGGTTTACCATTCGGGCTTTTTCTGTTTATTTATCGCTAATGGAGTCTTTCCTCGATGCCCAAAGATTGCCGCCGTCGGTGCCGGACCGGCCTGCGCCGGTTGCCGCTCTGCGCGGAGTGATTCTGCAAAGCGACAAACGAAGCGTCCTGGGCTCGTGGATCATCCGTCCGGTAGAGATGCTCGATCGGCGTTTGATCGGCATTGGCCGTGATCCGGGAGGGCCGCCTATCGCCATGCATGCCGGCCTGCATGTTGCGTTAGAGGATGGCCGCGAATTCGTCGTTGAGCAGCTTTTCGGGACTCCGCGGGAAAATTTTGTTGATGGTCTGAATTGGACCCCGCTCGAAACCTTCCAGGCGCGGGACAATGGTGGCTGGGATCTGACGATACCGGCTACGGATTTTCGTGGGATCGATGAGGCGGTGATCGGAGAAGTAGTCGACTTCCTCAACGCGATCAAAGGACGACCCTTCTTTGGGGAAGATTGCACTTCGCTGGTTGAACGCGCGTTTGGCGGGCGCCGGCTTTTTGCCGATAGCCCAACGGCCCGCGCCATTGGTTTTGGGATGAGGGTCGGCGATCCGGCCCTGCCGTTGCTCAAGAGTGACGCTCGTCTCGATCCGCAGGCCGAGCGAAAGTTACGTGCCGCCATCCTGCGCAAACTGCCGGACGCTACCACGTCGTGGGATGCGCCGAATGGTCATCGGTGGATTGTGCGCCTTTTTTTCGCGGGGTTGCTGATCACGGTTTTTTACGGTTTCGGTCGGAGCACGGCCAAGAGAAAGACGTCATCCCCAGATCGATTTCGGCGTTTTGCGTTGCGCGGCTGGAGCACTGCCGACTAAATATCGACGTGAGAAAATTCCGGTTTTTCGGTTGGCTTGGATTAACGATGATGCTCGCGGCGAATCTCGCCGCGCAGGAGCAACCCTTACCGGAGAAGTATGAAGAAGCTCTGGGAACATGCTTTGAAGAACTCCCGTATCCCTATCCGACGGCATTTCTGAACCTCAATATCGAGGGTCAGGATGTTCGGATGTGTTTCATGGACGTTCATCCCGCGAAAAACGCGAACGGAAGGACGGTGGTGCTGCTTCACGGCAAGAATTTCTGGGGAGCGTATTGGGACGATACGATCAAGTTCCTGGTTGATCGTGGCTTCCGCGTCATCGTCCCTGACCAGATCGGGTTCGGTAAGTCCTCAAAACCGGACATCCATTACAGCTTCGATTTGTTGGCAGAAAATACGGCAGGTTTACTCGATCTGTTACAGGTACCTAAGGCAACCATTTTGGGACATTCCATGGGCGGAATGCTGGCTATCCGGTTTGCCCGGCTTTATCCAGGCCGAACCGAATCCCTGATTCTGGAGGATCCGATTGGATTGGAGGACTATCGTTTGACTGTGCCGCCCGCTCCGCTCGAGCAGCTCTATCAACAGGAGCTCACGATGACTCTGGAGAGTTTTCGGAAGTATGTGCAAAGTTATTTCGTCAATTTTCCGGCGTATCGGGCCGAAGTCTTCGTGGAGCCCCGGATGCGCGTCAGTCTCAGCGGAGACTTTCCGCGTTGGGCGATGTCCGCAGCGCTCACGACCATGATGATTTACCAGCAGCCGGTGTGCTATGAACTTTCCGAGATCAAAGTGCCGACGCTGCTCATCATTGGCCAGGAAGATCACACCGCCGTGGGTCGCGATCGCGCTCCGATCGATCTTCAGCGGAACCTGGGAAATGTCGCGGAGCTGGCGAAGAAGGCGGTGGCACAGATTCCAGGGGCGCGCCTCGTCCAGATTCCCAATGTCGGACACATTCCGCATCTCGAGGCGCCTGAACAGTTTTTCCAGGCGGTAAGCGATTTCCTCAGATGACCGATGGCCGATGACCTTGATCACGCCCGATGACCAACGACCGATGACCGATGACCGATTACTGACTACTGCCCGATCCCACCCCCATCCCCATGCGTATGGTCGGCCTGCACCTCCGGAACTTCGGTGACTGCCGGACTCCTTTTACCAGCCGAATGACGCTGGAAAGTTTTTAGGAGCCGAGTTAAGAAAGTTTGCATGACACGGTTTTTCTCCTGTCTTCTTGCGAGTTGCTTAGTCGGTTTGCCGGCGCTCGGCCAGCAACCTGCTCCGGCTGCTCCGGCCCGGCAGCCTGATCGAGGCGAACATATTGTCCTGACGGGGGGTCCGTCTTTGGCGGAATGGGAGAAATACAAGGCCGAGCCGCACGATAACTGGTGGATGAATTTTGTTCGGGCCAGCCGGATCCGGATCGAGCAGCTCCGCGAGGAGTACGGTCCCGACGCACGAATCACGTGGCTGGTTTATGCGCCCGGCTACCAGAGAAGACAGCGTCAGGAGAAGGAAAATCTGTTCGGCATTATCGACTCCGTGCGAGACAAGTATCGGGTAAACCTGATCTACTTTACAAATGCGGACCAGGTCTGCGGATATCTGGATGGCGGACTGGATCGTTCGCGCTACAAAATCGCGTCATTCGACTATTTTGGGCACTCCAACAAGGCATGCTTCATGTTCGATTACAGCAACCAGATCGGTAGTGCGTCGAAGGCGTGGCTGCACGAAACGGAACTCAAACAAAAGTTACGACACGGTATTTTTGTAAAGAATGCTGAAGTCAAAGCGTGGGGTTGTTACACCGCCGAGAGCATGTCAAAACTTTGGTACGCCGCGACCGGTGCCAAGATGATCGGGGCGGTGGGCAAGACGCAGTACATGACAAACGAGCTTCCGGTCCTGAGTACGCCTCAAGGGAGGTGGAGTAGCGGGCTGTGACTGCCCCGAAGGCGCTCCCACGGAACGCGGGCTATGACCTTCGCTGAGCTCGAGGCGCTTTATCGACAGCCCTTTTTTGATCTCCTAACGGCGGCGCGCGCCTGTCATCGAGAGGCCTGGGCGAGACGACGAAGTGCAGCTCTGCACTTTATTAAGCATCAAGACGGGAGGCTGCAGCGAGGATTGTGCCTATTGCGCCCAAAGCGCCCGGTATAACACGGGCGTGGCTGCCACGCGGCTCATGAGCGAGGAGACGGTTTTGGAAGCGGCTCGACGAGCGCGCGGCAACGGATCGACCCGGTTCTGCATGGGCGCGGCATGGAAAGGGGTCCGGGCAGGTGATCCGCGCTTTGCCCAGGTTCTGGACATCGTTCGCTCGGTCAGCAAGCTTGGGATGGAAGTTTGCGTGACCTTAGGGCAATTATCCCAGGCGGAAGCGCAGGCTCTGAAAGACGCTGGGCTGACTGCCTACAACCATAATCTGGATACATCAGAGGATTTTTATCCGCAGATTGTCACGACTCATTCCTATGCCGATCGGCTGAGGACGATTCGTGCGGTCCAGGATGCGGGAATCTCGGTCTGTTGCGGCGGGATCATCGGGATGGGAGAAACGGAAATCGATCGCCTGAAAATGCTGGAGGTGTTAGCCGGGTTCGATCCCGCGCCGGAAAGCGTTCCGATCAATTGTCTGATGCCGATGCGGGGCACACCGTTGGAAGATCAACCGCCGGTCGACGTCTTCGAGCTGGTTCGCCTGATCGCGACGGTCCGGCTCGCGCTGCCCCAGGCCAGAGTGCGTCTCTCCGCAGGCCGGACCCGCCTCTCGCGCGAGGCGCAAGCGCTTTGTTTTTTTGCCGGGGCCAACTCGATCTTTTACGGAGACAGGCTATTGACGGCGGGAAATCCGGCGGCCTCACAGGATTTGGCGCTGCTTGCCGCGCTTGGGCTGACGCCCGAGCCGATGGCCGATGAGCAATGGCCAAGGTCCGATGACCAATGACCGATGACCAATGACCAGGCGGGGGGTGTGGTCAGGACATCGGTAACACTTTTGGGTCTTTCCTTGAAGGGAAGAAATCCACGAAGCAAGGCATTCCTACGCAGTCAGATCAATCGCGTGGATCAGCGGTCTCGAAGAGTCTCGCGTGCAGCGTAAGCGCCATCGCAAATAGAGGCACCTCATCGGTCATTGGCAATTGGTCATCGGTCATTGGCTAGTTGCTATTTGCGATCGCTTTACCGAAGGTAGAGCGCGATGGTCAATTTGATCATCCCTGACAAGTGGCAGCAGGATGCCGTCAATCTATTGCGCGCGGGTAAGGACGTGGTAATCGACGCGCCGACAGGCGCGGGTAAAACCTACGTTTTCGAGCTCCTTTACGAAGCCTTGCGAGGTCAGGCGATTTATACCGTACCCACCCGGGCGCTGGCCAATGACAAGCTGAGAGAATGGAGGGCGAGAGGCTGGGATGTCGGGATCGCTACCGGCGATATCACCGAGCGACTCGATGCAAAGGTCGTCGTCGCAACGCTGGAAACGCAAAAAAGAGGGTTTTTACAGGGACAAGGTCCCCGTCTCCTGGTGGTCGATGAATATCAATTGCTCGCCGACGCCGTCCGGGGAACCAACTACGAACTGATCCTGGCCCTGGCACCGCAACATACACAACTTTTGTTATTGAGTGGAAGTGTGGCCAATCCCGAAGACATCGTTACCTGGCTCTGCCGAATTGGACGGAACGCGAAGTTGGTCCAGCATCGGGAACGGCCAATCCGGTTAGAAGAAGCGATGCTAAGCGATTTGCCCGTGCGGGCGCCAAGCGGGATCCGCGGCTATTGGCCAACGCTGATCAGTCGCGCGTTGCTCGCCGACCTTGGGCCAATTCTGATCTTTGCCCCTCGCCGGAACGCCGCGGAAGAACTTGCGCAGAGCCTGGCCGGGGCTTTACCCCTGATCGATCCGTTGGTCATTAGCCCGGAGCAAAAGACGCTGGCGGGAGGAGTACTCGCACGCCTTCTAAAGAATCGGGTGGCGTTTCATCACAGCGGGTTGAGCTATGCCGTGCGAGCTGGATTGATCGAACCGCTCGCCAAGAAAGGCCAGCTACGGGTGGTCGTTGCGACCATGGGACTGGCCGCCGGAATTAATTTTTCCACCCGGTCTGTTCTGGTAACCGATACCAAGTACCAGGCCGGCAACTTTCAACGCCAAGTCCGGCCCGATGAACTCCTCCAGATGTTTGGCCGAGCCGGTCGCCGAGGTCTGGATGATGCCGGTTACGTGCTCGTGACCCCAGAGGTGCCGCGGATTCATGAAGCTGTCGCCCAGAAGCTTCGGCGTCCAGAGACGCTTGATTGGCCTTCGTTGTTGGCCGTGATGGAGGCGGCCGCCCAACAGCAGCTCGATCCCTTTGCGGCAGCCCTGAAACTTTCTTACCGGTTATTCTCGAAAAACCGGGTTCCGCTCGGGGTTGAGATATACTATCGGGATAGTACGGACCTGGGCGGATCGTTGGGATTAGGGCGGCCGGATGCAAAGAGGCCGATGGCCGAAACGTCAGGTGACAGTGTGGCTCGGCCCTGTGGATTGAAAGTCGATGGCGAGCGAGCGCGCCTCGTCCGAAGTCACGATTTAGAGATGAAAAATTCCCTTGGACAGTGGGAACTCTGTCCGGAAAAGATGGCTGTCGCACTGGAGAGGCTTTGGGTCCGAACCGCCGCCGGGCGGTGGCGACCTGCCCTCAGCGTGGCTGAAACCCTGGAAGGAATCGGCTTCGGCCTGCTCTGCCGGCTGCCGTCGGACAAGAAAGAGAGGATGTACGGACGAGAAGTTCCCGTGCTGACTCGCGCAGGCCATCAATGGCGACCGGTAAAGTGGCTGAGAAAGCTGCTGCGTAAAGAGTATCCGAGCTTGGTTGTTCCGCCACCCGGCGATGACGTGGAGGAAAGCATCAAACTCCTTCTGCCAGTGTTGGAAAAAGCGACCGGCGGCATGTTCGTCTCTCAGGCTGCGCAGCGAAATATTATTTCTGCTCGATTCAGCTTTGGGCATCTACCGACCGAGGGGTATCTGGACGCGGCGGGCCGTCATCTGAAGGCGCCGGAGATTCGCCGGGAATTTCCAGCGGTCTGCCGGAATTGTCTCTATCGCGCCCAATGTGAATCACTTGATCTGACGATGACTCCGGCGCTCCTTTGGCGCCAGCTCGGCCTGGTCGAAAAGTCCGGTGAACCGACCCGGCGCGGGGTAATCGCCAGCTTCTTTAACCAGGGCGAAGGACTGGCCGTAGCGGCTGCTCTTGAACAAGAGGATTACGCGATTGAAGATCTCATATTCGATCTGGCAAACCTGCGAGGCGGGCACCGTTTCCATCTTGACGATACGCGGGTCAGCGGACGGTTGGGATTAGCGAGCCAGCAAGTGTACGCCCGAGCCGAATTAGCCGGTTTTCTTGAAAGCGGTGTTCCGCCTGGATATGGGGCAGGCGCCTCCGAAGTAGTCCGCGCGATCGTCGAACATGGCGTACCGAAGCAAAAGCTGGCCGGCGAAGCGGTTCAAGCAGGAGACATCGATCGAGCGATCATCGAATGGAGAAGTCTGCTGCGCCAGGTCGCGCAAGCGCCGGTTTACCCTTGGAACCGTTGGCAACATCTCCAAAGGGAAGCTCGGAGCTATGTCGAGCATACTGTCAGCCCGTCAAAGACCGCGTGGCCGCCGTTATTGCCGGCGCAACAAACGAGGTATCAGGGGCGCCATCGGGTCGGTCATCGGTAATCAGTGATCGGTCATCGGTCATCGGCAATCGGCAATCGGCAATCGGTGATCGGCGATCGGTCATCGGTCATCAGTGATCGGTCATCGGTTAGTCGGAACATTGACTGCGGTGCTCATCGTGGCAGTTTCGGACGAACAATGGCAGAGGACCTTGACGCGCGCTTGCCGGGACAGAAGTGGGCCTATGGTATTATGGCAGGATTCTCAGCTGGGCTGCTGCTTGTTGCTCTGCTGCTCTTTCTCGATGCACGGCATCGGACCGATCTGGAGGTGGTTCGTCAGCCGACGGCGGTGGGCGATCCCGTCGTCGTCGAATACGATCCGCGGAGCAATCCTGGCAAGGAGATTCTGCATTGGAACAAGCAAGGTTATTTCCTGCAGACAAACGCGCCTCTGGATTTGCCGGAAGCAGACGCCCGGCGAATCGGAGTCGATGATTCCGGCAAAATCCCGCTGTATCAGACTCGGCAGCAAACGGAAAAAAGGATTGTGCTGGTCAAGACTGCCGAAAACCAGTTTTTGCGATTGACGCCTCGTTGAAGTCGGAGCCGTAGCGGGACAGGCCTCGTATCCGGTAGCGCCGGCATCCCTGCCGGTTCAAAACACTGACCAGGCTACTCGCCCAAGGTTACCGACGAGACCCTTCCGCACTACGCAAACTGCCTCGCTGGGAGTCGACGAGCCTCGGGGAGAAATGACCCATCGCGAGCACACCTACAGCATTGCATTCAATGATGTCATCGAATATCGAAATGAAAAAAACATGGCCACACTGACTATCCGCAAACTCGATCCCGCGATTAAGGAACGGCTTCGCGTGCGGGCTGCCTACAATGGGCGTTCAATGGAAGCCGAGCTTCGAGCGATCCTGACCGAGGTTGTCGCTTCCGAGCGCAATCTCGATATCAATCTGGCCGAAAAATTCGCCGCCGGTTCGCGCCGCTGGGCGGCGCCGAAGTGGAGATTCCACTGCGCGAGCCCAGTCGCAAACCTCCCACTTTTCACTAATGTTTATCCTCGACACCAATATCCTTTCCGAGCTGATGAGACCGGCGCCAATGCCAAAAGTCGCGGAGTGGATCGGTTGTCAGCCCGTTCACCTCTTGTTCACGACCTCCATCTGCCAGGCGGAAATCCTTTCCAGAATCGCGATCCTGCCGGAAGGGCGGCGCCGCCAAGCTCTGGAAGCAGAAGCGCGGGCGATGTTTCTGGGGGATTTCAATGGTCGAGTGCTTCCCTTTGACACGGAAGCGGCCGTTGCCTACGCCAATCTTTTCGCTGCCCGTAGGCATGCGGGCGAACCAACGACGACCGTCGATCTCATGATCGCATCCGTCGCGCGATGCAAGCGCGCAAGTGTGGTCACGCGCGACACCGGCGGCTTCGAACACTGCGGCGTGACGCTAATCAATCCCTGGGACGCGTAGCAACTGAGCACTGCTTCTAGCTAGCCCTTCTTCAAATTGGGTGCACTTAAGGCGGAAGATGACTTCCTGCGGCGCAGGGCCGAGATAAGGAAGAGTGCCCCGACCACAAACATGAACAATGAAAGAAACTGACCCCGAGTGAAGGGTCCGGTCAGCGGCGCATCCGGTTCGCGAAAGAATTCGCCGATGATACGCATCAATGGGTACAGGAAAAAGAAGGCGGCGGTTGTTATGCCGTTTGGCGTCCGAAAGCGCAGTCGGATGGCTAGCAGGCAAACGAAAAGGACGACACCTTCCAAGGCAGCTTCGTAGAGTTGGCTGGGATGCCGCGGCGACAAGATGTGGCTCAGAATTTCGCGCACTTGCGGGTTGGTGCGCGAAGCGTCGATGATCGCCGCGGGCGAGTTCAGCGCAGGATCAAGGCGGGTTGTCTGCTCGATGGCCGCGGCCGCTTCGTTGGGATGATCGAGCAGCTCGGCCGGAAACTGCATGGCCCAAGGCACGTGGCTGATGCGGCCGTAGAGTTCGCCGTTGATGAAGTTGGCCAATCGGCCAAAGAATAGTCCGATCGGCGCAGCGGTGACGAGGTTGTCCCCGACGCCGGTCCAGGAGATATGGTGACGCCGGGCGTAAATCCAGCTGAAAATGATGAGTCCCAGAATGCCGCCGTGGCTGGCCATGCCGCCGTCCCAAACGCGAAAAATCCCCAACGGATCTTCGGAGATCATGCCCGGACGATAGAACAACACGTAACCTATCCGTCCGCCGACGAGCACTCCGAAAAGTGCGGCGTAAAAGATGAAATCGGCGACCTCGTTTTCGCGAAGGGAGCCATAACCTTTCCGCGCAAGCCACTTGATCAAATAAAAAGCCGCGATGAAACCTGCCAAATAGGCCAGTCCATACCAGCGAACGCCAATCTGGTCATTAAATCGAACGACAAACGGGTTCAGGTGATGAACCCAGAAGGCTATTTCCATCAGCGAGCAAATAGTTGCACGATCCCGGGTGAAGAACCAATGGGATCTGGTGCCGGCGGGGGATGGAACAATCCGGAAAGAGGATATTCATCGGGTCGCCGCCTACTATGGATAGATCCGGCTTTGTGACTAGCTCTTCGAGTTTGGTTTCCACCTTTGCACCAAACCCGAGGACAAGATTCGTTTATCTCGAGTCAGCACTGGAAGTCGATGTGCCCTAGCCGTGGCGACAATCGCTCGATCCGCCGGATCGCGGTGAAGTCGGTCGGGCAATGACGCAAGCTCGATCGCGACCTGGAGTGATACCGGCAGCACCCGAACGACACCCGGCTTGGTGGCGTACCCGAGCCAGTCTTCGAATGGTTGCGTCAAACGGAGGCGTCCCAGGCCAAACAACGTGGCGACCTCCCAGAGGCTGAAGTCCGAGATGAAAGGACAGTTATCCGGATCCAACGCGTCGAGCGCCGTGATTTCGAGAGGGTGCAGTTTGGCCGGATCAGCAACGTACCAGAGCCAGGCATGCGTATCGAGCAGCGGCGCGATCATTGAAACGTCTCGACGGCAGATTCGGAGATGGCGGGCGTGAAAGGGTCTCGGTAGGTTTTAATCGATCGGGCGAGCGCCTGGCGCACAGCGCCGATGGGCTTCGTCGGATGCTCCGGAACGAGTTTGGCCA
Organism: uncultured Verrucomicrobiae bacterium; assembly: GCA_963731325.1. Lineage (GTDB taxonomy): Bacteria > Verrucomicrobiota > Verrucomicrobiia > Chthoniobacterales > JAFAMB01 > CAVSUL01. The sequence goes on along the minus strand of CAVSUL010000001.1, from coordinate 436,859 downwards.
CCACCTGCCCATGCTTGGTGATGAGAACAGGATTTCCGTCTCGTCGGAGCTGCTCGATGAGCTGAAGGCATTTGGCTTTGAACTCGGTCACAGTGATCGTCATGAATGACTAGTACCTCTGACCAGTCATAAATCAAGAGGGAGTTCCATCCGAGACGCCATACAGAACAGCTGTTTTCTCGATCACCTGACAGCCGATCACCGGGTCACGGAACATCTGAGCCGGAGCCGCAACCAATCGTTCTGGCTGAGGAAGCCCTCCGTGGCTCCGTGACCTCCGTGCGAGGCTTGCTTCGAATCTGTCCGGAGCGGATAAGCGTTTCCGTATTGGCACGCAACAGGCCTTCCTGTTCAAGGCCCATCACCCATGCTAAACGTAGATGAACCTCTCCCCAGGAATCAGCATGAAAATCTTCGATCCGCGGGCCATCTGCACGGCCGTGTGTTTGCTGCTAGCCGTATCCCCGAGTTCCGCAAAAACCTTGACTGTCCTCCTGCTGGCCAATGCCAGTACGCAAGATGTGATTCAAAAGTTTCTCAAAGAGTATGGACAGCACCATCCAGGGATTGATTTCAACGTATCGATTGTGCAGTACAGCGCGCTCACCGCGAAGATCAATACACTCGTCACCGCCGGTGAACCTCCCGATATTCTGGAGGTGACAACGTCTTATATTCAGACGTTCGCCGAACAAGCCCTCGATCTGGCCCAGTACACAAATGGGGCTGATCTGTTAAATCGGTACTTGCCAACTTACCAGCCTTTCATCCGGTCGGAAAATAAAGTGATCGGAATCCCAATTGAAGCCACGGTCAACGGGCTTTTTTATAATAAGGAGCTTTTCAAGGCAGCGGGCGCAAGTGTACCAACGGATGCCGGGCATGTTTGGACCTGGCAAGAATTCAAAGACACAGTCCAAAAGGTGATGAAACTGCCATCCTGTCGAATTGGCGTGGCCTTCGATTGCAGTGTGCAGCGCTGGTCCAACCTGCTGTACCAGGCAAACGGCCGCTGGATCTCGGCCGATGGGAAAACAATCCTGCCAAATCGCGAGGCGGCCAAACAGGCGCTCGCGTATTTTCGAAGTTTGATCGAGGCAAAACTTGTGCCCACCTCTTCGTGGCCGGGCAAGACGGACGGAGGTCCACTCTTCCAGACTGGGGTCACCGCGCTCATGTGGGCTGGAAATTGGGAATTGAAAACACTCTTGGGAGGCGGAACAGCATTTGCTTTTGGCACAACTTACTTTCCCAAGGATGCCATCCGAGCGGCGTGTCCCGGAGGCGAATTTTTGATCGGGTTCAGCAAATCGCCAAACCATGACGACGCGGCAAAAGTGTTGCTCTGGTGGGCGGAACCATCGACGACGAAACGTTATCTCGAGAGCCTCGGAGGCTCTCTTCTGAGTCCGATCAAAGACTTACCAATCAATTACGGAAAGTACGCCGAGTACCTGAAACCGATGCTGGATGATTTATCAGTAACGCCGCAGTGGGTTTCGGAGGATCTGGCCAAGCCGGCTCTCAACCTTTTGCAGAATGATTTGCTTGATCAGTTGATCCTGTTCTCCACCGGAAGGAAGCAACTGAATGACGCGATCGGCGAGATCGAAAACCTTGGCTCCAGCACTCTCCAACAGAATCAACCGGTTAGTAAATAGCGACCGTTTATGAGTTCGGTGGATAAAGCAATCTCCACGGCGACGGCGGCATCCTCGTCGCGCATGAAAGCTCCGTTCCAATTGGCGCCCTACCTGTTCTTGCTTCCTACAGTCGGCATCATGGCTCTTTTCAGTCTATATCCAATGCTTTACGGCGTTTGGATGTCATTGCACGATTTTGATGTTATTCACGGGACGTTCCGGTTTATCGGGTTAGGAAATTACCTCAAACTGTTTCACGACGCGCAATTTGGTCAGAGTGTGGTGAATACGGCCTGGTACACGCTCACAGTGGTCCCGCTAATTGTCGCGGGAAGTGTCGCCATCGCCGTGTTTCTCCGCGAAAGCAGACCAGCGCGGTTGCTCGCCCGCGTCGGATTTTATATCCCGTTTGTTTTGTCGCCCGTGGTGGTAGCGACCTCCTGGAAATGGCTCTTGAACGAAGATCTCGGTGTGATTGATGGATTTCTTAAGTGGGCGGGAGCGTCCACGATCCCCTGGTTGACGTCCGACTTTTCCGCGCGAGTCAGCGTCGTACTCATCACCGTATGGAATCTCGTCGGGTTTTACATGCTGATGGTCTTAGCCGGGTTGAGTCAGATCAGCCCTGATCTTTATGAGGCAGCGCGAATCGAAGGCGCGAGCCGATGGCAACAATTTTGGCGAATTACTCTGCCGATGCTAAGACCAACGCTCCTGTTAGTCATTATCCTGGCAACGATTCACGCGACCCAAGCCTTTGAGATGATCCTGCTGCTCACCGCGGGAGGGCCGGGCGACGCGACACGGCTCATTGTGCAGAATATGTATCAGTCAGCTTTTGGACGCTTGCAGCCCGGATACGGGGTGGCCCAGGCGGTTGTCCTTCTGCCAGTGATTCTCGTAGTCGCCTGGCTGCAAATGCGGCTCTTCAAAAAGGAGGGGATTATCTAGTGCCAGTGCTAGTGTCAGTGCCAGTGCCAGTGCCAGTGTATGATCTATGAAACGGTACGCTAGATGAGGACGAACGATCAGAAAAGCAGGGCTTTCGGCAAAGTGGTCTACGATTGCTGTGCGATCGGCGTTTGCCTCATTTTTCTGATCCCGGTGCTTTGGGTCATTTTTTCGGCCTTCCAGCTGCCCAAGCATCTGTTTACCTTTCCGCCAGGCTTCGATCCCCGGCAATTTAGCTGGATCAATTTCAAGACAGTCTTTGCCACCGGAGACGTGCCGCGCTATGCGATGAATTCGCTGATTGTAGCGACATCGAGCAGCCTGATCACTGTCGTGGCGAGTTCCATGGCAGGATTCGCTCTGGCCAAGTATCGGTTTTTGGGCCGGCACGTTATTTTTCTGCTGATTATCAGTGTACTCCTGATTCCCTTACAGGTATTAATGGTACCAGTTTTCCTCGTGTTGAAAGCCCTGGGTTGGATCAACAATTTGATTGGTATTATTATCCCGCCGGCTGCGACGGCGACCGGAACTTTCATGATGCGCCAGTACATTCTGGGAATTCCGGATGAGTTGTTGGAAGCCGCTCGGATGGACGGCGCATCGCACTGGAAAATCTATTGGCGTGTGATCCTGCCACTGTCAGCTCCTGCGTTAGGCGCGGTTGGAATTCTTAGCTTCACTTGGCGCTGGAACGATTATCTCTGGCCGTTGATTGTTATTAGTAACCAGAAGAACTTTACCCTGCAGTTATCCTTAGCCAACCTGGTGGGAACCAACACGGTTGAGTGGGGTACATTGCTGGCTTACGCGACCCTGGCGATGCTTCCGGTCCTGATCGTTTTCGTTTGTTTCCAACGCTATTTTCTTAAGGGATCGCTGAGTGGAGGCGTCAAGGGATGAGCATCCAAGGTCCCTCCGGGACTCACGAGGAGGGTCCGTCGGACTTTAATTAAGGTAGGATAAGCTTCCAGCTTGTCGGCTTCTTGAACCGGCAGGATGCCGGCGCTAGGTGGATGAGGGGTCCGTCCCAATCACCCGAGGTACTCGATTTGATTATTCTTGTCGCGCACCGCCACGGATGCTCCCGGATCGGCAAGCTGCATAGTCACCGCCGAACTGTCCTCAAACTGAAGCGTAAACTCTGCGAAATCTTCCTGGATTGCCTTGATCGTACCCCCTGGCGAGATATTGGCGATCTCTGCCGTCTTAACCTTCATCGACGACTGATCAGCGAACCAAATCATTACTTCGCCCAGGTCAGCGGTTGCCGCCCGAACGGTTCGGCCTCTTAAGACGTTTGTTAGCTTATTGTTTCTTGGCATAATCTATCGGCCGGCGCGGCCGGCCGGCGTGTACCCGCTATCAAGAGCGTCGATCTCGGTCATGAATATTCCTTCCCTGGTTTTCCCATAAAATCGTGAACCCGGCAGCCAGTATTTGCCTGAACGCGTGTTCACCCAGACCTCGTCCGGCGCGGCAGTTTCGGCGGTAACCGTAAGCGCGCGCATCTGTGAAGCCGGCGGACTTTTGGCGATGTGTTTCTGATATGCTTTGATCCAGTCGGTCGCAATCTCATGCTGAGCGGTTTGGAGGGTTTCCTTGCCGTTGCAAACAAGATTATATAGTCTTCGTTCCAGCACATCTTTCACATAAGCGTTCCAAGGTGACGTATCGTATGATTGAGGCCACAGGTTCCGGATGGAGTTGGAGCCGCCGAGCGATAACGGAATCAAGTGATCTAGCTGATAGTTGCCCGGCCCGCGCGGGTCGATGCCGTATTCGGCAAACGCCCGGTTTCGAAGTGCATTGCTAACAGCTCGTACCTTTTTCGAGTAGCCCGTCAGACACATATCCTGGATGGTGACGTCAAAGATGTCGCCCGGGGTAAGCCTGGGGTCGGGCAAAATCGGCTTCGGTTGTTGAGCGCAAACGGAGCAGACGAAGACAATCCACAACGAAAGCACTCGAGCACTCGAAAGCGTCGCGGACGGTTGTTTCATGCGCAAATTCGGAGGTCGCTTCGGCGAACCAACCTGCAGGTCTGAGGTCACCCGGTGCTGGGAGAATTATCTACGGCCGTTGATAGTTATGCGCAATCAACAACATTTAGCCTGCAGCTATGATTTGGCCAACCTGGTGTGAACGAACATGGTTGAGCGGTGCAGGTGGCAGGTTTACGGTACGCTGACGATATTGCGGGGCAGACAGCATTCCATTGCGCTGAGCGGAGGCACTCATTAGGGGATAAAACGCTCAATGAAATGAAGGAGAGACAAAGGTTCGTATGGAAACAGTAAGACTCGGAATTGTTGGACTAGGGTCGATGGGATCCGTCCATGCGCAAGCCATCGTTGACGGCAAGGTGCCACGATGCGAGCTAACCGCAGTCTGTGATCAGAAGGTTGAACGTCTCCAGGCGTTCTCGTCGGCCAAAGGGTTTCTTTCCGCGAGCGACTTCCTGCGTTCATCGGAAACGGATGCGGTTTTGATTGCGACGCCGCATTACTCTCACACGACAATCGGAATCGAGGCGCTCGGGACCGGCCGGCATGTGCTGGTGGAAAAGCCCATCTCAGCCCACAAATTGGATGCCGAACGTTTGCTCGCGGCTCATCGCAGTTCGGATCAAGTGTTTGCCGCAATGTTCAACCAGCGGACCGACCCTTTCTTTCTCAAGCTTCGTCAACTGGTGCGATCCGGCGATCTCGGCGCGATCAGGCGTGTCAACTGGACGATTACCAACTGGTTCCGGACTGAAGCATATTACCAGTCGAGCGACTGGAGAGCTACGTGGGCAGGCGAAGGAGGCGGTGTGTTGCTCAACCAGTGCCCGCACAATCTGGATCTTTTCCAATGGATCTTTGGAATGCCTGCCAGCGTCCGGGCGTTTTGCCATTTCGGCCGGTATCACGATATCGAAGTCGAAGACGACGTGACGGCATATCTCGAGTATTCGGACGGGATGACGGCCGTATTCAGCGCGTCGACCGGGGAGGCACCGGGGACAAACCGGCTCGAAGTGGCTGCCGAGCAAGGTAAAATCGTCATCGAAAATGATCAGTTTCTCTTTACGCGAAACGAGGTGCTGATGAGCGAATTTTCGAAGACAGATCCGGGTCGCTTTTCGACGCCTCCAACTTGGGATATTCGCATACCGATTGAAGGGCACGGCCTCCAACACAATGGTATTCTGGCCAATTTTGTAAGCGCCATCCTGGACGGAGCGCTATTAATTGCGCCGGCCCGTGAAGGAATTTTTTCCTTGGAGCTGGCAAACTCGTTTCTACTCTCGAGTTTGGAAAATCGCTCCGTCCGACTTCCGCTGGACGGAGTATCCTTCGAAGAGCATCTCAAAAGACTGATCAATTCATCGGATCGGCGGAAGCCGAGAGTTGTCCGGGAAGTGTCTGATGATATGGCGAGCTCTTTTCGGTGACGAAATGCGATCTTCTTAAATTATGAGTCAAACAGGTTACGATTACGCTCCGAAAGGTAAACCGGCGCCCGTGTGTCAGCCGGGCGAGTTTCAATTTGCCGCGGTTGCCCTCGATCACGGCCACATTTATGGGCAGTGCAACGGGCTGATTGAAGCGGGCGGCGAACTAAGCTGGGTATTCGACCCCGATCCGCTCAAGGTCGAGGGATTCCGCAGCAAATTTCCTCAGGTCAAGATCGCCAAGGCGCTTGGCCAGGTCCTGGATGATCCCGGAATTCAGCTCGTCGCGGCAGCGGCGATTCCGTCGGAAAGAGGGCCTCTCGGCACGCAGGTGATGCGAGCCGGAAAACACTATTTTACGGACAAGACTCCATTCACCGAACTCGCACAACTTGCAGAGGCCAGACGAGTCGTGGCGGAGACCGGCAAGAAATACATGGTTTACTACAGCGAACGTCTCCATGTGGAATGCGCGGTGTTCGCCGGCGATCTCATCGAGCAGGGAGCAATCGGTCGTGTGGTCCAGGTTCTTGGATTAGGGCCGCATCGCCTGAGCGCCAAATCACGGCCCGCCTGGTTTTTTGAGAAGGCGAAGTACGGCGGGATATTATGCGACATTGGCAGCCATCAGATCGAGCAATTCCTTTTCTACACCGGAGCGTCCGACGCCACCGTCACTTCGGCGCGGGTAGCCAATTACGCCAATAAAGAGTACCCGGAGCTGGAAGACTTTGGTGACACAACATTGGTCGCCGACAACGGCGCTACTTCCTATTTTCGCGTGGATTGGCTAACCCCCGATGGCTTGCGCACCTGGGGAGACGGCCGCACGATCATTCTTGGAACCGAAGGGTATATCGAGATGCGAAAGTACATCGATGTCAGTCGCGAGGCGCAGGGCGATCAGCTGTTTTTGGTTAATCAGCGAAACGAGCAACACTTCGCCCTTGCGGGTAAGGTCGGCTTCCCTTTTTTTGGCCGCTTGATCCTTGATTGCCTGAACGGAACCGAGACAGCGATGAGCCAGGATCACGCATTCAAAGCGGCGGAGCTTTGTCTTAAGGCGCAGGCGGCTGCTCAACGCATCGCGTAAGGTGGTTTCCGGGTTAGGTCGTACGCGTTCAAGCCCCTATTTTGAGCAAAAGTTTTCCACTGGTCTTGCGCGATTCAAGGTCGGCCTGGGCGGTGCCTGCTTCCGATAGCGGGTACACGTGATGAATACGCACCTGAAGCTCTTTCCCAGCCAACCAACCGAAAAGCTTGCGAGCGCGCTCGAGTAATTCTTCGCGATTAGCGATGTATAGTGCAAGGCTCGGACGCGTTAAGAACAAGGATTTTGGCTGAAGCATGGCGATGTCGAAGGGCGGTACGCGACCGCTCGACTGGCCGAACAGGACGAGCATTCCGCGTGGCTTCAGCGATTCCAGGCTGCCGGCAAAAGTCTGTGCCCCGACCGAATCGTAGACCACATTGACTCCTTGGTTTTGGGTTGCCGCGCGTACGGCAGAAACAAAGTCCTCTTCCGTATAGCGAATCGCCAGATCAGCGCCTGCACTGCGGGCAAGCTGCGCTTTTTCTTCAGTCGAAACCGTGGTGAAAACACGCGCACCGTTGCGTTTGATCATCTGTATCAGGAGAAGGCCGACACCGCCCGCGCCCGCATGAACGAGCGCCGTGTCGCCAGCTTTTACCGGATAGGTGCTCTCGGTCAGGTATTCAGCCGTCAATCCCTGCAAAAGAGCAGCCGCGGCGGTGGAGAGTTCAATCTCGTCGGGTACGGGGACAAGTTTCCAGGTCGGCACAGCGGCAAATTCCGCGTACGCACCCGGAAAATCCGTCCAGGCCACTCGCGTGCCCGGCGCGAGTTCTCCTCCCTCAAGAATCCCGGCCCCTTCCATCCCCGGCGTGAAAGGCAGGGAGATTTTGTAGAGTCCGGTACGCTGATAAATGTCCAGAAAATTCACCCCGGCGTACTGTACGCGGACCAGGGATTCGCCCGGTTTCAGTTTGGGCGGATCAATTTCTTCAATCCGCAGCACCTCGGGGCCACCGTGCGAATGAACTCGAATTGCTTTCATAGAAGCAATGCTAACCTGAAAAAATTTCAAGTACACGGCCCTGTGGAGTGCGTGCGACCTGTCGCCGCTTTAGGATCGCGCGGAGCGCCGCAGTCGAGTCCGCGAGCGCAAAGGAAGGAAGAGGCGCCCGGTGGCAAGGCCGATCTTTTTGAGGGAAGTTCGCTCTTCGCATTTCTGTTCTCCGTTTGGGGCGTGCTCCGCGCGATCTCAAAGCGGCGACAAGTCGCGCGCACTCCAAAACGTCATCCGTCTTCGCGTCCGCATCGGCCGTTACCCGGTTACTCATCGCTCGACTCCCTGGGGGCGGCCGGTTAGGTTCTTTGTCATGATGACCGATTCCTCTTCCGTTTCGACCGGTCATTTGCCATCCGCTCAGCGGGTGAGCGACCTGGTGGCAGAGGCGTATCATCGTTTCAAATCCGTCAGAGAAGGGAAAAACGCGGATTATATACCCGCACTCGCCAAAGTGCGGGGGGACCTCTTCGGAGTGTGCGTAGTCGGAACTTCCGGTACCGCCTATGCGGCCGGAGACTCCGACGTCGAGTTTACGATCCAGAGTGTTTCGAAGCCATTTGTCTTCGCTCTGATCTGTCAATTGCTCGGCGAAAACCAGGCGCGCGAGAAGCTCGGCGTAAATAGTACCGGGCTGCCCTTCAATTCGATGAAAGCCATCGAACGCGCCGACGAAGGGAGAACCAACCCGATGGTAAACGCCGGGGCAATTGCGGCCGCGAGCTTGGCGGAAGGCACGAATGTCGATGCCAAGTGGCAATTCATCCAGAAAGGATTATCCCGGTTTGCCGGCAGAGATCTCGCTCTCAACCAGGAAGTGTATCAATCCGAGTTCTCGGCCAACCAGCGGAACGAGGCCAAGGCCAAGTTGCTCGAAACCTATGGCCGGATCTATTTCGATCCCCTTCAGGCAACCGACATTTACACAAAGCAATGCTCGCTCAATGTGACAGCCAAGGATATCGCGGTCATGGCAGCTACCTTAGCCAATGGGGGCGTGAACCCGCAGACCAGAGAACGGATCGTCGATGCGATCCATTGCCAGCACGTCCTTGCCGTTATGGTAACCGCCGGGCTCTACGAAAGCTCCGGCGACTGGCTTTATGATACAGGCTTACCCGGCAAAAGCGGGGTCAGCGGCGGAACCGTGGCGATTTCGCCGGGCAAAGGCGGACTGGGAACCTTTGCTCCTCCGCTCGATAGTTTCGGTAATAGCGTCAAGGGCCGGCTCACCGCCGAGTTCCTGTCTGAACAGTTAGGACTCAATCTCTTCGCCTCGCAGCCTGCCGGTCGTTAACCTACCGCCGCTCGTCCCTCTCCCTATGCAAAGAATCCGTATCACGCACACCACAGACTATTATTATCACATGCCTGTGACGTTCGGCCCTCACCAAGCGCTCTTGCGGCCACGTGAAGGGCACGACCTCCACATCGCAAGTTCATCTCTCGAAGTTCAGCCAAAGGCCGATGTGCGCTGGTTACGCGACATTTATGGGAATTCGATCACGATCATCAAATTCGCGGAGCCCGGGCAAAGGTTGAGCCTCCGGAGTGATGTCGATGTGGATCTGTACAATGATGAACCGATCGATTGCGTCATCGAACCGGGGGCCCGTTCCTATCCCTTCCAATACGCCCCAAACGAACAGGTGGAACTCATTCATTACCGCCTTCCGAGCTATCCTTACGATGGGCCGGCTTTGCAAGAATGGCTCCTGGAACTCTACCGCCCCGGCCAGGTCATCGAGACCCATGTGCTTCTCGACAAACTGAACACGCGTATTTACGAATACTTCAAATATGCTCGCCGCGAGGAATCCGGCGTGCAGCTACCCTGCGAAACGCTCGCTTTAGGTACCGGATCCTGCCGCGACTATGCCGTGCTCATGATGGAAGCCGCTCGGCACTGGGGCTTTGGCGCGCGATTTGTTACCGGCTACATCATCCTGGGCGAGGGTCAGCACGGCGCAACGCACGCCTGGACCGAGGTTTACATACCAGGCGCTGGCTGGCGCGGATTCGATCCCACGAATAATAAACTGGCCGGTTCCGAACACGTTTCGGTCGCGGTCGCCCGGGACCATGAGAAGGCGTCCCCGCTCTCGGGCACGTGGTCCGGGCCGTCAGACGCTTTTGATCGTATGGAAGTCTCCGTGCAAGTGATCGCGGCATGACCGTGTAGAGGTAAATTTCAACTTGCTGTTATGATTGCGCGTTGCTACAGACGCGGGGAGACACAGAATCGAACAATCGGCCGGCGGGACCAGATAGACGGTGGCGGATGAGAGTTATAAACTATGTCGCGCCGCTGAGTCCGCTGTCGTCGCTTCAAAAATGAGCATCCCGAGCAATGATCCGTCGGGCGGGTCTATCCGCGCCGGGATCAGCCGATCCGCAGGCTTGTTTGGCTTTTGGCTGGTGCTTCGCGGTATCGAAGCGAGCGGAATGCTCATCGGGCTGGCGACTGCCTCCGCAGCGACCTGGACGAGCCTTCGTCTGATGCCGCCGGAACCGGGACGTGTGCGTTTTTTTTCGCTGGGTCTGCTGGGCCTGCGTTTTCTGTGGAACTCGCTGATCGCTGGAGTGGATGTGGCCAAGCGCGCTTTTGATCCTCGATTGCCGCTCCGGCTTGGCTTCGTCACATACACCTGCCGGCTTGATCCGTCTCCGGCCCGGAGCGTCTTCTGCGCGATGACGAGCCTTATGCCGGGTTCTGTGCCAACCGGGTCGGACGAGCAGGGAAGGCTCGTCATGCATTGTCTCGATACGAGTCAGCCTTTGCTTGATCACATGGCGCAGGACGAGGCGAGTCTGATCCGAGGATTGGGAAACAAGGACGGGTATGTCTGAGTTTCTGTTCGTCGCCGCCGGCTGTGTGCTGGTAGTGGTCGCACTCGGCCTATTCAGAATTCTGCGCGGCCCCAGTCATGTAGACCGCATGATGGCGGCGCAACTTTTCGGCACTGGCGGGATAGCCATTTTGCTGTTGTTGACCTCGGCCTCCGGGCTGAAGGCTGCCGCAGACGTGGCGCTGACCTTGGCCCTGCTGACCGCCTTCTCGTCGGTTACTTTTGTCAAAAACATTCCGCCGCCCCAAAAGCAGTTTACCACCTCAAAAGCGGATGACCCTGGCGCTTAACGTCTTCACGATTGTGATGGTGTCGGCCGGGTTCGTTTTTTTCCTGGCAGGCACTGTTGGGCTGCTCCGTTTTCCGGACACGCTCTCTCGCCTCCATGCGTTGACCAAAGCTGACAATCTCGGTCTTGGTCTCGTCGTGCTCGGGCTTTTGCCGCGGGCAGAGTCGGTCTTTGAGGGGTTGAAACTGATCGCCGTCTGGCTCCTCGTCCTGCTATCGGCAGCGACCGTCGGTCAACTCATCGCACGCGCCGCACGGCAGGAAGGACCGAACAAATGAAGATCGTTCCGGTGTTGGAAATCGGCTTGGGTTTGCTGATTCTGGCGGTTGCCGTCTGGACTACTCTGGTGCGCGAAACCTTTGCGTCCGTTGTCGGTTTCGTCGTTTACGGTCTTCTGCTGACACTTGCCTGGGTATCTCTGTCGTCGGTGGATGTCGCGTTGACCGAAGCGGCCATCGGTAGCGGGGTGACCGGCGCGTTACTGCTGTCCGCCTCCGCGCGATTGCGCCCAGCCGAAGCGCGGTCCGACGAAGAACGGCCTGGCTTGGGCGTCCATGTCGCGGCAGCTATCCTGTGCGTCTGCGTCTCGCTGGGTCTGGCCGCCGTCGTCCTGCATCTGCCGGATCCCGCGCCTACGCTTGCCCCCGCGGCGCATGCCAATCTGCCGGCAACTGGTCTGGGCAATCCAGTTACCGGAGTGCTGCTCGCCTTTCGCGCGTTCGATACATTGTTGGAAAAAGTTGTGCTACTACTGGCGATCATTGGCCTCTGGGCGCTTGCGCCTGATGATTTCTGGGGCGGCCGGCCTGGGCAGCGCCACTCACCGGAACCTGATGGTGTATTGACTTTTCTTGCTCAAGTACTGCCCCCAGTGGGGATGATGATCGGCGTCTACCTTTTCTGGGTGGGGGCCGATGCTCCGGGAGGGACTTTTCAGGGCGGTACCGTTCTCGCAGCGATGTGGATTTTGGCCAAAATCGCCGGGCTGACCGACCCACCCCCGGTTACGCGGCGCTGGTTGCGTTTCCTGCTGGTCTTCGGAACCTCCGTATTTCTCATGGCAGGATTAGCCGGCTTCGCGCTGGCATCCGGTTTCCTGGCCTATCCGCCAGACCACGCCAAGCCGCTGATCGTCACGATCGAAGCAGCGCTGACGCTCTCCATCGCGGTAACTCTCGTCCTGTTAGTAGCCGGCCCCCCGGAGCGGCCACCCGAGCCATGAGCGCGCCCACCGTGTTCGGACTATGTGGCGCGATTATGGTAGGTCTCGGCCTTTTCGGGCTCATCGTCCAACCTCAGCCGCTCCGCAAGATTGTTGCCTTTAACCTCCTCGGCAGCGGCGTCTTTCTCCTTTTCGGAGTGATCGCTCGGCGAGGAGCAGCGGTGGGACTGGGCGGCGATCCGGTACCGCAGGCGATGGTTATCACCGGCATCGTCGTGGCCTTTTCCGCGACCGCTCTGGCTGTCGGGCTGGTGCTCCGCCTTTTTCAACAAACCGGCCTCGCCTCTTTGCGGGCTGACCGATCGAAGAAACCTGACCAGGAGCAAGCCAAGCCTTGATGCAGCTCTCCGAGTCTCTTTCCGATACATCTTCCGCCGGCGGGTCCCTCCTCGTGCTCGCCATCGTGCTGCCGGTCGCGGGCTTGTTGCTGGCGCTGGTGACTGGCGGCCACTATGCCCGAGCCATCACGCTCGTCCTGATGCCGGCCGGACTGGCGGTCGCGGCAGGGATCCTGATCTGCGTCTGGCGCGCCGGGAATGCACTGACTTATTTTTTGGGTAGATGGGTACCGCCGCTTGGCGTGGCGTTGCGCGCTGACGGTCTCTCCGCCGCCATGATCGCGACAACCGCCATCGTGATCTGTGCCGTCGGGCTCTATGCGCCCGCAAAGTTCCAGGTGCGGCCTGGGGAACCCGAGACTCGCGCGTCGTTGGTTTTTTGGACGTTGCTGCTGGGGGTTTGGGCAGCAATGAACGCCATCTTCTTGGGCGGCGATCTTTTTAACCTTTACGTCGCGCTCGAACTGGTCACCTTCGCCGCGGTGCCGCTGGTTTATCTGGAAGGACGTCCAGAAACGCTGACCGCCGCGCTGCGGTACCTGTTCTTTGCGCTTCTCGGCTCAGTGCTTTATCTACTCGGCACCGCGCTGCTTTATGGCAATTACGGCACGCTCGATATCGTCGTCCTCGCTGAACGGATTCGGCCTGAATCCATCGTCTGGCTCGCGGTCGCACTGATGACCGCAGGCCTGGTCGTGAAAACCGCGCTCTTCCCACTCCATCTTTGGCTGCCGCCGGCCCACGCCGGTGCTCCGCCCGCTGCCAGCGCTCTGCTTTCTGCATTGGTGGTCAAAGCATCGTTTTTTATCGTCGTACGCCTCTGGTTTGATGTCATGCCGCGATTGCCGATCCAGGCGGCGGCGCAAATTCTTGGGGTGCTCGGCGCAGGCGCCATCCTGGTCGGCAGTGTGCTCGCGCTCCGGCAAGCGCGGCTGAAGCTTCTGATCGCTTATTCGACCGTGGCGCAAATCGGTTACCTGTTTCTCATGTTCCCGCTCGCGGTCGGTCCGCTCCGGTCGCAGGCTGCGCTCGATGCTGCCCTGACGGGCGGAATGTTTCAAGCGATCTCACACGCGTTTTCCAAGGCCTCCATGTTCATGGCCGCCGGCCTGATCGCCAGTGCGCTCGGTCATGATCGCATCGCGGGTCTCCGCGGGATTGGACAGACTTTGCCGGTGACGGTTTTCGCGTTCGGAATCGGGGCGCTGTCTCTCGTCGGCGTGCCGCCGAGCGGTGGCTTCGTGACAAAATGGCTGCTGCTCACCGCGACGGTCACTACCGGTCAATGGTGGTGGGCCGTCGTGATCCTCTTCGGTGGACTGCTCGCCGGTGGATACATGTTCCGGGTTCTGGCACCCGCACTCGCCGAACCCGAAGAACCTTTGGTCTTGCGCGAGGAAGTTTCCCGGCACCATGAGTTGGTTGTCCTGGCGCTCGCCCTCTGCTCGCTGGTCCTTGGCCTCCTGCCCCAAAAACCAATCGCCCTGCTAAAAATCGGGCGCCCGCCCATGTCGAAGGTTGTTTCGCCATGAACAACGTTCCGTTGACCACCGTGTTGCTCGTTGCCTCAATCGCCACGCCGGCGGCCATGCTGCTCGCCTGCCTCTTCAGGAACTTCCGGAACCGAATGCCGGAGCTGCTGGCATTCGCCCCCTTGCCGGCACTGGCCGCTGCGTTATTCGCGGTGAATGCGCCGCCGTTCCTTCCTGACCCCAGGTTCCACCTGATGACACTCGCGTTAGACGGACCGGGTGCGATGCTGCTCGGAGTAGCAGCGCTCCTCTGGGCGGTCGCAGGTGCTTACGCTTCGGCTTTTTTGAGGAACACCGCAAACCGGGTGCGATTCGCTGTCTTCTGGCTGCTGACTCTGACGGGCAGCTTAGGCATCTTCCTGGCGGCCGACCTGGCCAGCTTTTTCTTCTTTTTCGCCTTGGTCAGTCTTCCCGCATACGGTCTCCTGATCCATGACGGCACACCGGCCGGCGGGCGAGCCGGCGCCCTGTATACGGCTTTCGCCTTGTTAAGCGAAACGGTTCTTCTGATGGGTTTTGTGCTGCTCGCGGTTAACTCGGTGCACGGCAGTCTGCTGATCCGCGATGTGATTGCGGCACTTACGGGTTCCCCTTGGCGAAACGTTGTGCTGGCATTGGTAATTGCCGGTTTTGCGATGAAAATAGCGCTCGTGCCGGTGCATTTCTGGATGCCGCTGACCTACGCGGCGGCGCCGATTCCGGCCGCCGCGGTCCTGAGCGGGGCTGCGGTGAAGGCCGGAGTGATCGGGCTGATCCGTTTCTTACCTTTGGGAGTCTCTTTGCCAAACTGGGGTTGGGCTCTGGTGGCCGTTGGGCTGTTCACGGGCTTTTACGGAATTATCGTCGGCGTCACCCAATCCAATCCCAAAGCAGTGCTCGCCTATTCGAGCGTTAGCCAAATGGGGTTCATCGGCACTGTACTGGGAATGGGACAATCGGCTGGCGACAGAGGGGTTGTGATGGAGGCCGCTTTTTACGCGGCATTCCATGTCCTGGTGAAAGGCGGGTTGTTCCTCGCGATAGGCGTCGTGAGTCTCACGGGCATCCGCACTCGGCGTTGGCGGTTGGTGCTATTGTTGGCGGCGGTGCTGGCGCTTAGTCTCGGAGGGTTGCCTCTGACCGGTGGCGCCTACGCAAAGCTGGTAGTAAAGAGCACGCTAGGGGAGGGCCTGGTTGGCACCCTTGCCAGCGTCTCGGCGGTCGGGTCGTCGCTTCTGATGTTTCACTTTTTGCGCCGGCTTTTGCTAAGTGCGTCAAACGATCCTTTCAATGCCGCGCCAGCCGGCCTGGCGATCCCTTGGTTCGTGATCGCGGCCGCTTCTCTTGCGGTGCCCTGGGCCTTATATCCCGCTACCGGTCTGGGCGCCACTGTCGACATCTTCGCTCCGGCAGTTCTTTGGAGCGCGTTGTGGCCAATTCTTGCCGGCTACCTGCTGTTTGTCGGACTTCGACTCTGGGAGCATCGTCTCCCGCGGATCCCAGAGGGGGATGTGGTCGTCGTGGGGAGGGGTGCCGCCCGTGCCACCGCCCGCTGCGGAGCCGCCCTGGAGCGATGGGACGATTTCTTGCGACAATGGCCGGTTGCCAGCCTCTCGCTGATCGTAGTCGCCATCCTGCTCGCCATAGCGATGCTAAATGGAAATTGAATGATGTTATCCAAGAGAGGATTGTATATCCTCTTCGCTCGCTTCACCGCCGACACATGAACATTGGTCAAATCATCATCTGGACTATTGTCGGCGGCTTTGCCGGCACGCTTGCGGGCCGGCTGGTAACCTTTAAAAAGGAGGGACTCGGCCGCTGGGCCAACTTTCTGGTCGGCATGATCGGCGCCGTGATCGGCGGCGAGCTGTTCAGGCTGTTCAGGATCGACTTCGGGCTCGGCGAGCTGAAGGTCACCTTTGAAGATCTCATTGCTGCTTTTCTCGGCTCAATCCTCGTGATCTTGGTTTGGAGAATCATCGCGAGGATGAAACAAAAGGCCTCCAAGGAGCGTGGGTAGCGGCTTGCGCAGATCTCATGTAGCGGCGACCAACTCTTCTCTCAAAAAGAAGCAGCAGAACTCCCCGGGATAGCCGGGGAATTCTGCTGCCACAGGCTAAGGAGGAAAGTTTTTCAACATCCGACGAATCGCGTCTGCGACGTTTTGCCGATTCGATTGCGCGCCTCGAACGGTGCCGGTTGCGATTCCGCGCCAAAATCCTCGATCGGTTCTGGCGTCGACAAAATCCACTACCAGAGTTCCGATGGTGGACCGGTGGACGTAGCTCGTCGTCATCGGAGATCCACGCCAAAGCGCATAAGAATTCCACCGAGGTCCACCATAACTCCAACGACCCCAGTCATGAAACGTTTGGACTGAGATCTGTTCCCGGGTCGTGACATGATAGGCCACGAAGAAATCCGGACGCGCGGATCGGCGCAGCCCTCTGGCAGCCAGGCCCTGATCAATCGAAGACTCGATTTGGGCGCGCACGCCGGGGCTGATCGCCAAGGCGTTCTGCGAAAGAGGACCGAAGGCATACGTGCGATACCTGGCAAAATTCGTTGCCGGATCATGATCCGTCCTTACGGTTACGGTTGAGCAACTCGAAAACGCCGCCATGAACAGCATCAGCGCAAATCGCGGTTTCCAGTTGTTAAGAGGGACTTGGCTCGATGAGGGGTGTGGCGCGATCATGCTTCAACGAGTCTAGAAGAATGGTTACAGGCGAGTCCAGGAGAGTTTTAATTTTAAACTAACGGTTTAACGCAGTTGCCGGGCTGGTGAAGATCAGGAAGACCTCCGGCACTATTTGCTTGCCTGCCCGGATACACCCGGTACTATTCAGGCTGATTGGCCAGCCAGCCCCTCCGTGAGATGTTCGAATTGTTCGAATTGTCGTGTGCCTGTCGCAGCATCCCTCTATTACTCTGATCGCGGTTTCTGGCAGGCAAACAGGAAACTCAATCCGAATTATTCGTAAACGATAGGCGATGTCATGAAACCAACACTTTCCGCAGTAGGCGCTTTTGCGTTGATCATAGGTAACTTCGGCTGCACTTCCACCACGACTCGGACGGCCGCACCCGGCACCCCTTCCGCTCCTGCAGTAGTGACGATCGATTATGTTAATCCAGGGAGATTCACGGATTTTCGCATTAACAATCGCGATGTCCAACATTCGTCGACGGTCTTTACCCGGAACATCACCAGCGCGCTCCTGCCCGTAATGGCCAGGCGATTTCCGGCGCACACGCTTAACCTGCGCTACACGAATATCGATCTTGCCGGCCGGCGGACAACCGGACCGCAATCGGTGAGAGTTGTTCGGACGAGAACCCCCGCGCGGCTAGCGTTTGATTATGTGCTGCGAGATCCTTCCGGTCGCACCGTGGCGAGCGGTTCGCGACGACTGGTTGATACCGGTCGGCCATCATCCGGGCGAGCTGATACCGGTCCCGTAGCGACTGAAACCGCGATGATGCGGCGATGGCTCCAATCTCTGAGAGCGCCCTAGGTAGATACGCGCTTTTCCGGTGCGTAGTATACGGCTCAAATAAGTTCTCGCTGAGGCTTGGATAAATTTTCGCCCTACCGGCACAGGCCCAAAGGCGAAATGTAAAAGAAAGCAACTCCAGTGTCCGGCTCATTGTCGATCACTGAGAAGCTTTCAAATTGTTTTATCAAGGAAGATCGCTTTCTTGACCACATGCCTACTCAAGACTTTGCGCCAAGTGTGTTGATGCAGTACGAGACGCCTTTGCCGACGACCTTTGATCTTGCGGCCGTGCGGCAGCGAATTGCGCGCGTGGCTACCCCGTTTGATACGATGCGCGGGCTCTGGTTCAAACTCTACGTCCTGAACGATCAGGCCGACAGTCCGCTGAACGAATACAGCTCGATCTACCTGTGGGAAGATGAGCCGACCATGCGAAAATTCCTGCTCAGCGACTTGTTTCAGAACTACACTGAAGCGTTTGCCCGGCCGATCGTGAGGCGCTGGTTGACAGTTGACGTTAACGGAGAACTCTCCCGGCTTGTTGGCGCACGCTTCGCTTTGCGACGCATTTTCGGAATGCCGCGGCAAACGCCAGCTGCTCAGTTTGTTAATAGCTGGGTTACTCGCGGCGTTCTCGCCGGATCGCTTTTTCGGGTAGTGAGTTTCGACCCGGGCGCCTGGGAACTTAACGACCTGACTATCTGGGAAGATCAACCACCGACAGCCAGTGATGGCCGTCTTTACACGCTTCGTCACGTTTCTTTACCGACGATCTCTCCCTAACAGGTCTCGCTCGCAGCGCCAGCGTTTACCCTGACGGTTTCATCTTGCGTTCTGGAAAGAGAATACGGTCGCTGCGTTGTTCCAGCTCTTTGACTACCGTGCAGAGATAAACATTCCGTGACGTATAACGCCGGTACTTGCTAATTTCGGAACGGTTCATCACCTTGAATCCGTACCGCTCGAAGAGTTTGTAGCCGCGCCGATCGTCAAAGGTGACCACCTGGCCATAAACGCGTTTAACACCTTTCTCGTAGAGGAACCGCAGATAAGTCTCGAGGAGGAGCCGGCAGCCTTCGATGCTGCGAGCTTCCGGCAGCAGGTTGATATGAAAGTGCCCCGTTCGCCGCGGCGCCGCCGGTACTTCACGCCAGGCATTGAGCAGGATCCAGTGCAGGAAACGCCGAGATGCCTGGTTCAAAGAGCAATATCGGAAGCTCGCTTTTGCGGCCAGCACGAGATTTTGACTCAAACTATGGATCTGGTGTTTCAACGGACGGCGGGAGCCAAGCAGGTAACCCTTGACCTCGCCGTTGAGAGTCAGAACGAAGACGGATTCCGGTTCGTAGCGCAGGTAATAGCCAGTCAGGAAGTCGGCAAACAGTTCTCGATCCTCAAATACCGGATCGATTGGATTACCTAAAAACCCCGTATCGCAACAAAGCCGGCGGACGATGGCGCGATCGCTCGACTGGTACTTCCGGACCTGCAAAGACCTCGGAGCAAGAACCTCAGCTTCCACAAAGGACTTAAATCCTGATCCGGGCATAAATGTCAAACATCCGGTGAAAGACGTTTTCCCAGGAGTAGCGAGAAGCCACGCGCTCGCTGGCCTGAGCGCCGAGCTCTTCCAGGTTGCTCTGCATCATCTTTCGTATGCCGTCGGCGAGTGATCCGCTGGAGTTTTCCGCTGCCCAGTGGGATTGATCGGTGAAAATAATGCGGTCGAGATAACTCCCTCGGATACCGATGACCGGTATGCCGCATGCCTGGCTTTCCAGAGCGACCAGGCCAAAGGTTTCCTGAACGCCAGGATGCACAAAAAGGTCGGCCGCCCGATAGATCTTTGCCAAGGCGGCCGGATCGGCACAGTACCTGAGCCAGGTTACAGACCGTGTTTCCTTTTCGAGAAGCATCAGGCGTTCGCGGGAGGGTCCATCGCCAACCACCAGCAAGTGAAAAGTCTCGGGTTCAGATTGGCACAGCTGTTCAAATGCCAGAAGTAATGTCTTGATATTTTTCTCCGGCGCGAGGCGGCCTACGTAGAGCAGCAGAAAACGATCGGACGGTACGTTCAGTGCCGCCCTTGTCGCGATTTTATCCTTTTCGGGATGAAAGACCTCCGTCCTCACGCCGAGTTCGACGACAACGGTGTTGTTTACCCCCCAGCTTTTCAGAACCGAGGCCAGAGCTTCGGAAGGCACAAAGGTCGCCAGAAAGCCGTTGTAGAGCGCTCGAACATAGTGCCGGGCGACCTCCATGACGATCTTTTCCGCGGTTTCTCCGATATATTTCGCCGCGGTTCTCATGTAGGCCTCAGGAAAGTGGGAGTGATAAAAGCCGGCTACGGGTATCCGGAGGGCCTCTCCGGAGGCGAGGGCTTTCCAGGCAATCTGATATGGGTCGCTCGTCTCCAGAATTTCCGGTTGTTCCCGCTCCAGAATTTGTTCGACCGCATTGAGATCGAATAACGCTCGATAGCGCGAAGTCCTCGAGATGAGGGGAGCTCTCAGGAAATAAGTGCGTGCGCGATCTTCTTCCAACCGCTCGGTTTTTGGTCCTGGTACGATTAAGATGTGTTCGTGACCGTGGCGCTGGCAAAAACGACGCTTCTCCTCCAGGTACCGGCGCACCCCTCCACTGAATGGGGAATAGAACTGGGTCAGATCACAAACCTTCATGCCAATGGAGTGTTCTGCCTTAACCGATCCGCGAACCGCAGGGAAACCAATTCTCCCCAATTCTGCCGCACCTGGGCAGCTAGCCTGTTTCAAAATGATAGAAATCCCAACAACGTGGGTTAGACTTTCTCTCAAAAATGCAGCAGAACTCTCCGGCGCAGCCGAGAATTCTGCTGCCACAGTCGGCATCGCCCACAAATCGTTTATAGATTTGTGGGCGATGCAGGCTTAGTGGAACATCAATAAAGCATGGAAAAGGTTGTTATCGTTGGTACCGGTTGCGCTGGACTTACCGCGGCGATCTACGCCGCCCGAGCGAATTTGTCTCCCTTGGTTCTCGAAGGTCGGGAACCGGGTGGACAGCTGACGACGACGACGCTCGTCGAGAATTTCCCTGGTTTCCCGGACGGGATAGACGGACCGGATCTTATTCTGAGGATGCACCGGCAGGCCGAGAAATTTGGAGCGCGCTTCCGCTACGCCGAGCTCAAGGAGTTCTCTCGCCACGACGGGCATTACCTCCTCGAAACGGACGAACACTCGATCGCGACCCAGACGATGATTGTCGCCAGCGGCGCCTCGGCTCGCTGGCTCGGTTTGAAAAACGAAAGCCGGCTGATCGGCCATGGCCTGACTTCCTGCGCAACCTGTGACGGCTCCTTTTATCGAGACGTGCCCGTATGTGTGGTGGGAGGGGGCGATACGGCCTGTGAAGAGGCGGTCTTTCTGACGCGATTTGCATCGAAGGTCTATCTCATCCATCGACGCGATACATTGCGAGCTTCAGCCATCCTGGAGGACCGCGCTTTAAGCAATCCAAAAATTGAACCGATCTGGGATACCATCGTTACCGAATACATTCCGGACGGGCATGGCGAGATGCAGGCGGTGCGGCTGCGGAATGTGCAGACCGGGGAGGAGAGCCGGCTCGATGTCCAATGCGTCTTTGTCGCGATCGGCCACAACCCAAACACCGCTCCGTTTCATGGGAAGATCGATATGGATAAGAATGGCTATCTGTTGAGGAAAAAAGGCACTCGAACGAACCTCCCGGGCATTTACGCAGCTGGCGACGTCGCTGACCCGGTATATCGGCAGGCGATTACAGCGGCTGGAGAAGGTTGCGCGGCCGCGATGGAAGCAGAACGCTACCTATGCGCGCTGGAATGCGCCAGTTGTTCGATCAAGGAACACGTCGCACCAATCGTTTAAGGATTTGCGAGCGATGCAGGCTCTTTGCGCGGGATCCTCTCTCCTCGAGCGGAGCGCGCCTCCAGATTGACTGCGATTGCCAACAGCAGCGCGATCTGCCAACAGGAATAGGTCGGTAACAGGAAACGCGCGTCGAAACAGGTCGTGGAAAAGCTGCCGACCGCGAATAAGCCTCCGACCAGCAACAGCGCGACTGCATAGGAAAAACCCGCGAATGTTTGTCTGCTCCGCCAGCGCAGGAGCAGCAGAGCAGCGCCGGCTGCGATCGGCGCGAGCCAGATGAATGGGATGTTGTTCAGAAGCTGAAGATAGGCAGATCGTTCCCAGCGAGTCACTAAAAGCTCCGACGGTTGCTGAAAGCTGGCTAACGGGCGCAGCCGCGCATACCGCGGTTCAGGAAGAAAATGAGCGAGCACGACCGTTCCATCGAAAGGTCCTCCAGAAAGATGGGCCTGGGTCAGAAACTGGATCCGGCTGACGTCCACAATGATAGCGTGGACCAGCGACGGTTCAGGAGGCAGCAGGAATTCTCTCGCTAGCCGGTTCAGCTTTTGATCGGCCAGATAATCGCGTTGAACGTGATCTTTCACGCCCGCCGCCGCCAATCGACCATGCAAGTCGTGGAGCAAGAAGAGATCATCCCAGGACGCTCCGCTCCGCAGCGAAGAGTCAAGATCGGCGAGCGCGGCGACGAGCATGGGATCGTTCAAGTTCCGGGAAATCCGGGCGAGCAACGCTGACCGGTCGGTCACTGGGAAATCATGCAAATAGCGGAGCCGCCATTCAAATGTGCGACCAAGCGTTGAACGAAAAGGAACTCGAAAACACCAGCACAAAACGGTTTGAACACCAAACGATGTGAGCACGGCCAAACATCCGGCGGCCACATAGACCAGGAATTTGCCGCGGACCAGCCGTATTTCGCGAAACCGGTTTGCCAGTGCCGATCGCGCAAACCATCCGAACTCAAGCAGCATCAGAACGAGCAGAGCGATGGGTAGAAGAGTGACCATCAGAAGGTTGACCTGCCGCGTTAGCAAAGTCGCCACCAACAGGCCGAAAAACAGGAAAAGGTTTTTGCGACTGGTCCTCGCTTCCCGGCAACATTTCCAGCCGCTAGCCGCGCACAGGATAATGAGCGGATTGCTGAATGCTTCGCTTCCGATACACTGGGCAAAGGCGTACAGCCAAGGGGTCGCGACAAAAAAAAGCGCAAAAACGATCTGCCACACAAAGCGGGTCGTCAGTGAACGAACCAGGTAAGCGAGGGATCCGACCAGCAGGATATGTTGAACAATAATCAAGCTGTAAACCCCGGTATCGTTAAGGGTCGGCGTGCCCAGTGAGAGGTAAGGCAGCCCATGTCCAGAGAGCAGGCTACCAAGAACAGCTCCCAAGATCAGAATCAAGCGGCCAAAAAAACAGTAACCGGGCAACCAGTGAATAATTCCATTTGGCGCAAAGGTCGATGCGACCTGGTTAAACCCGTCAACATCCCGCCACAATGGCGGCCAGCGCAGCAGCATCCAAATGGATGGAACAGCGAGGACAACGATCAAGAGGATGCGCTGGCCAGCTTTCCGGGACGCGGGGTCGTTCGTGCTGTCAGTCTTCATCCGCCTTGCGAAACAAACTCCTCCGTGGAGCGAACGGTGGATCCGCCCCCCCGGGACGGCCGTTCAAAACTCTCGCCAAGGATCAGGCTCAAAGCGGCCAAAGCTGACACTTCCAGGGGTATCGTGTAACGATCCATGTAATAAACGCAGATCATTGTTGCTCCAAACACCACGAGTCCGGTGGCCAGAATTGTCAAAACCGGAAGCCCGACTCTCAGACCAGCGCCTCGCCAGAATGTCAGGACGATCGCGGCGGCGGCGGCCGCCCCAAACAGGAGGCCAAACCGCAAACGGTTTCCGAAACCTAAATAAACATCTTTGCTTGCCCGGTGTTGCAGAACAATCGCGGCCGGCGCGAAGGTTGTCGGCAGAATCGACAGCGGTTTCCAAAGTGACGGCTCGGCGGAGCGCGTTTCGGCGACGTAGCGGTTGTGCTCAAAAGGCGCCGCGGCCAGGCCGGCGTTGTTTCCCCGCACGAGCCCCTGGCGGAAATCCCGCCAGATAACCTCAATCAGCTTCGGGTGAAGAGTTCGGTAATAGGCAAGCGAGGATGCCAGGATAATCCGGTCAGTCTTGGCTCCCAGTGCCTCTCCCTGATAACCTTCCGCTGCCAGGCGCACGGCGATTGCGCGCCCGGTGCCATCGTAAAAACTGCCGATGACGTTCTGATCTATCACAGCGGCTTTAACATCGGGATCCGTCACACTCCCAGCCACTCGCAACGCGATCCGGTTCCGCTCGGCCGGTGAACACGCCGCGAGGAAAACTTTTAGCCGGTCGCTCAAGGTTCGGCCTAAAGTGGTTCGCGGTTCGATGTGAACGATGCGGGCGAGGCCAAACGAAATAGCGGCGTTCAATCCGAGTGCCGCCCCCCAGCAAATCAGAGCCAGCACCGCCCCTGTAAAGCAACGGCGAGCTTCGGCTCGCCGGTTGAACCGAGCGCTCTCATCTCTCTCCGGTAATTCCCGGTCGCGACCATGAGTTGGTGCGCTCATCGCCAGCTGGACCAGTCCCGACAAAATAAAGAGCGCGATCAGCCAGCACCCGAGGAGCATGTCGATGTGTCTGGATCCGACCGCGAAAAGCAGCGCGCCGGTGTACCAAATCCAGGTGAGCCGATTCGGGGTCTTCGGGTAAAAGAGCCTTAAACCAAAGGCATACACCAGGATCAGCGCGACGAGTCCCCACGCTTCTGACCCGCAGGTCTGGGCCTGTGCGTATAAACCAGAACCGCTCGCAAGCAGCAGAACAATGAGTCCGCGGCCGGACGGGTTTCGCCCGGCAACCCGGACCAACAGGACAAGACTCATCACCAGAGCCGCCTGCTGCAAGGCGATCAAAAAGTAGAGACCAGCGAGAGTCGGGTATTGCCGGTACAACAGCTCGGGCCAGTGAGGTCGGTGCAGGAGGTCTCCCAGCCAGATCGGGACGCGGCAAAGAAAACAGTACAACGCCGGGAAATGGTAGATATTGGTGACCGATGCAGGCTCGATAATCTGCGCTAGCGCATCAATGTCTTTCCACAGCGGCGGATAGCTCAAAAGGAGATAGGCCGACGGGAGGCTCAAACAAAATGCCGGATGGTTCCCGATCCACCGCAAAGTGGTCATCAGGCACCGCCAAAACGCTGCGCCAATTTTCGCGTGCCGCTCCATCTCTACCTGCACGCTGAGCTGCTCTGCGCGAAAAGGGCATACTGGCCGCCCAACAGTGATCCAGCCAGGAACGGTTCCAGAAAACGGAGCCCGGCCAGTGAACGCGGGAAAAAGAAAGCCGAGGTCGATGCCCGGATCGTAAAGCCGGCCGCCTTCAGTAACTCAGCAGCATGTCGTATCGAAAGGAGATGAGCATCGCGATCGAATTCGCACCGGTTCATGATGAACCGGGTTCCGGGATTCCATGGATTGTTCTCCCAAAGCACAAAGTGTCCGCCGGGCCGCAGGACGCGCCGAATAAAGGCTAACGCAGCCGGTCGCTCTGCCGGCTCGATGTGATGGAATACTCCGTTGGAAAAAACAAGGTCTACCGATCCCGAGAAATCTTCAGGCACAAAAAAGCGGGTTTGCGGATGTCTCTTCGCCGCTTCGGCCAGGATTTCGCGCGAAACGTCGATCCCGACAACCTGTTCCAATCCGATGAGGTTCTGCAGCAGCGGAACCGATGTGCCGATCCCGCAGCCGAAATCGATTGCTGATCTGGGACGGGCCGGAGAGCGCTCCAGCCGGCTCCGGGTAAGAATCACCCGCGCGTTCGCAAAAAAGTCGGACTCTTCGCCGGTCACGTCCAAACTTCGCTCGAGGACTTGCTCATAGTTCTTCGCGAAATGGTCGAAGTAGGCTTTCATCCGCGCCGCTGCAGGTTGAGTATACTCAGAAAAAAGGTGCCCAAAGCCATCTGGAAACCCAGAATGAGCAGCGTAATGCTGCTCACGACGAGACGAACAGATGCACTGGCATCCAGCGCCCCGAAATCAGTGGCCCGCCAGCGGAGAAATGCCACGATGGCAAGGCTCGCTCCGATCGACAGGAACAATGCGGAACCGATCAGCCCGATCTCGAGCGTGAGCTGTTCGTTCAGCCGATTGAAAACCGATTTGCCGGGCATCAGCCGGGCCGAGGCGGCGAATACTCGAGTGAAAAAACCGAAGGCAACGGCGTCGAATCCGACAATGATCAGGGCCGCGGCAAAAAGCAGCGTGTGAATATCGAGGCCGATTCGGCCAATAAAGAATGTTCCGGGCAATAAAACCGCGTACGCGGAGAGCCCTGCCAGGATCAGGATCAGGCCCGGGATGACAAACAACCAACGCGGACTGAACATGAGAAAAAAACGCAGGACGCGCCAACCATCCCGAAAAGTCCGAAGATGCGGCCGCTGGTTGATGCGCCCATCACGATGCAGGGTAATCGGAACTTCGGTAATACGCGCCCCCGAAAGGCAGGCCTTGATCACCATCTCCACGGCGAATTCCATTCCGGTGCACTGCATGTTCAGCGTCCGGTAGAACTCGGCCGAAAACCCCCGCAAACCGCAATTGACATCGTGGATTGGTGCGCCGAACCAAACTCGCGCGAGCAGGCTGAAGAAGGGGTTGCCAAGCCAGCGATGGAGCGGGGGCATGGCTTCCGGCATTATTTTGCCGCCACCCGCCGTGAGACGACAGCCTTGAACAAGGTCGAAACCCTCTCGCAATTTTTCCAGAAATCCGTCGAGGTTCGAAAAATCGTAGCTGTCATCGGCGTCCCCCATGATGACATAGCGACCTCGAGCCATCTGGATGCCGCCCATCAGGGCGCAACCGTAACCCGGCTCGGACACTGTACAAATCCTGGCTCCGCTCGCCGCTGCGATTTGCCGGGAAGCGTCAACGCTGCCGTTATCGGCCACGATGATCTCCGCCGCTAACTGCCTGAGCTCAATCCAGCGGCGCGCTTTTTCGAGGCATCTACCGATCGTTTCCGCCTCATTCAGGCACGGGATAACAACGGAGACTTCGATTGTCCGCGCCGCCGTCGCGACCTGGCTCAGGCAGACGTTACCGTGCCCGGAGCGCTCAGTTGTGCCTGCGGGTTCACTCATTGATTGTCCGGAAAGCCGAAACCGGTCATCGGCTGCGATAAGGCATTTCCTGGATTTTTCAAACGCTGATATAATGGATCTGCAACCGGCCCAGATGTAAATGGCTCACGTATTATAACCCGCAGCGAATCGGCGTTAGCTCCTGAGTTTCCTTGCCACCGCCAAATCATAGGAGCGACGGAGCAAAGCGATTGCTGCTTCCGCGTGACCGGCCTGTTTGATGTAGAAACTGATCCAGCCGCTTTCAGGCAAAATATGGTGTGGCTCGGCCAGACCCGCAGCGACCAATTCGTTTCGGACAGCCTTCGGAAATGGAATATCAATCAAATACTCCCCGTGGACGTGTCCAAGCTCTCGGCGCTTCAAACGGTATTCGGTGCCACCGAAGCGATGGGGTCGCGCTGTTACGCCCGACCAGCTCATTGCCGCCCTATGAATTTGTTCGCTCGCTTTCACCGGTTACCACTTCTTGTACGGGAGAAACTTACCGCACATTGTCACCTTTACGCGATCGCCCTTGGGGTCTTCGACTCTATCCACATGGACAGTGAAGTCGATGGCGCTCATGATTCCGTCCCCGAACTTCTCGTGGATAAGCTCTTTGATCGTCTCGCCATAGACCAGCGTGATCTCGTGAAAACGGTAGATCAGCGGGTCCTGGGGTATGGCCGGAGATCGTTGCGCCTTCATTGGACATTGCTGTAGATGCCGCGCAACGGTCTCATCAAGCTCGAGCAGCGTGCATAATTTATCCGCGTCTTCACGCGACAAGCTATTTTCTCCCAAACAGGCTGAGGTCAGGAACACGGGCGCCTTGCCCACGTGTTCGGCGATCTGTTCCCAAGTCAAACCTTTGGCGAGTTTTGCTTCACGAATTTGTGTAACTGGGTCGGATTTCGTCATCTTAAGTTGGAACAGTCTTAACGTTACTACCGGAGCTTTCGTCGTGCCAGCTTCTGGGCTGAGGTCAATTTCCCGAAGAACTCGTCGGCCGCTCACAGTAACGTAGCGCGCCCGGCCTCGGGCGTCTCGGACTTCAAGGTAGGATAAGCTTCCAGCTTGTCAGCTTTTTGAACCTGAGCCGGGCAGGACGCCGAACGACTATTATCCCGGTAGCGTCATAATGGCTCAATCGACCTTATTCGCTACTGGCACAGGATGCGTCATTGTGACGCATCCAGTCTATCGATAAAGATTGGCCATTGCTGATGTAAGTTGCTATATATCAGTAACTTACATATATCAGCCGACCATTGGCATACGAAAAGCTGTAAGTAGTTGGTGTTTCATTTTTTAGAAAACTTCCAAACCTATGAATCTGATCCGTTATCAGCATTATCCGCAATCTAGTGTTCCGAACGTGTTTGAACGTTTCAACTCGCTTCGGGAAGAGATGAATCAATTGTTCGATCCTGCCCTGGGTTCTTTTACCCGTTCCAATGCTTCCTTCCGCAGCTGGGCTCCAGCGCTGGATCTCTACCAGGACCGTGACCAGTTTACTGTCCTGGTCGATTTGCCAGGAATGAAAAAGGAGGACGTGGACATCTCATTGCAAGGCGACTCGCTGACCATCTCTGGTCAACGCGCCCGAGAAGAGAAGGACAACGAAGGACTGCGCAGCGAGCGTTTCTCTGGCAGCTTCCAGCGCACGATCACTCTGCCGACCCCCGTCGATGCCAGCAAAGTAAAGGCGTCCTATCAGGATGGCATTCTGCACATTGTGTTACCCAAAGCCGAGGAAGCGAAACCTCGACAGATCGACGTCGCAGTCAGTTAAACCCCGGGTCCGCCCCCGCGTACCCACAAATTAAAAATCTTATGAGCGACCTTGTGAAGCAAGAAAACCCCCAAACAGTGCCCGTTCGTAACCAAAACGAAGGGCGTTATTATGTGACTCCTTTGGCGGACGTCGAGTCCACGCCAGACGGATATGTTCTGCGCGCGGAGATGCCGGGTGTCGATAAGGAGGGCATTGAAGTGACCGTCGAGAATGGCGACCTTGTGTTGGAGGGTCAGCGCCGGCAGCTTCAGCCTACCGGTGAGCTGATCTATTCGGAAAGGCGGCCCTTCGATTACCGGCGTTCGTACGAACTGGATGCCTCGATTGACACGAGCAGGATTACCGCCCGGATCGACAACGGTGTCTTAGTCGTGACGCTGCCGAAGGCGGAAAGCGTCAAGCCGCGGAAGATCAAGCTGGAATAAAGAAGCACCAGCTTCGATCGGTTGGGGCGAAAGCAAAAATTTCGCCCCTATCGGTCCATGCCCGCTCGGGACTGGATGCGAGATCGCCCGGCATCCTTGGGCGGCGGTTCTTTCGGAGGATCGAACCACGCCGCCAACCCGGTCATCAGCGAGGCGTACCCAGTCACCAGCAATGGCAAGGTATAGCGGTCAATCGTCGGGATGAAGACGCAGTTCACGAAGTAGAGCAGCACGCCGGTTACAACCAGCGCTACTGAGACTGCCCCAAGACCGGAAAATCGAAAACTGGATACCCCAAGGATTCCGCCAGCCAAAAGAAGGATGAGCAGCGGAACCCGGCCTCCAAAACCGAGGAAAAAATCCCTCCTCGCTCGTTGAAGTTCGCGAGCGGCCTGCGCTAAATCCAGAGAGCGAAGAAGGTCGAGCGGCTTCCACATTTCTGGATTAGCCCGGCGCAACCGGGCTGCTCCCAGATTTGCCAGGAACGGGACCCGGCTGAGTTTGCCGTTTGTCGATTTCAAAAACCCGTAGCCGAAATCCTTGAAAATCACACCGACCAGTTTCGGGTGAAAGGTTCGGAGATAGGCGAGCGACGCGCGGGTGATGATCCGCTCCGATTCGGCTGGAATTTTCTGTTCCGGATAGCGACCCGCTCGCAAGACTTCTTGAATAACTCTGTCGGTTCCGTGCTCAAATGAGCCCACCGTGGCCAAGCTGAAGATTGCGGCACGAACCGCTGGATTGTGTTCAGCGGACGCTAGCTTTTCGGCAAGATCATGACGTTCGCCGGCCGGGAGCTTCTTCAAAAACCCCTCGATGCGAGCGCTCAGGGCGATCCCGGTAATCGTGCGGAATTCATCGCCAACCGAGTCGATCAGCCATCGAGCGAGCCCTACGTTGATCAGTAGCGCTCCCGCAGCGAGGAGCACGGCGAGACTCCCCAGCGGGACGATCCTGGCCCATCTCGCTTTCCTTTGACCGAAAAAAAGGAGGAGCAGACTGATAGGCAGACATGCGCCTAACACCACGTTGATATGCCGGGTACCAACCGCCAGGGTCAGACTCGCGCCGTACCCGAGCCACGTCAGCAACAACTCTTTTCTCACAGCGCCACTGAGGTCGTCCGCGCTCCTTGACCAGTCACCGCTTTGTTGGGTTTCCCGCACGACTCGCACCGTAGAGGCGGCGACAAGGATAATCGCCACAACGCTCAGGGACTCGGAACCGGCGCACTGCTGATTCGCGTAGAACACGCTGAACCCGAGCGTGCCGAGAGTCAGCCAACCGCGTGCGGGGATCGATCGGGTGACCGAACACACAAAAAAAGTAAGACTGAGCACCAGCGCAAGATGTTGGCCGATGATCAGGAGGTAAATGCCGTGAAGAGTGGGCTGCTGCGGTCCGAACAGATCGAGCGCAGGGATCTTTTCACCAGCCAGGAGACCGGCGATCGCATGGTCAATCCAGAATGGAACTCTCCCCCCGAAACAGTAGATGGGCGGATAATGAAGGATATTGACGGCACCGGCCCGCCAGATCAGCTGAGCCAGGGCATCGATATCTTTCCAAAGAATTGGATAGCGGATGAGTAAATAGATCGAAGGCAGAGCCAGAACACAGAATGGATAGCGGCCGACCTGCTCGGTGAGTTTAGCCAATTGTGTCCGGATTGTTGGACGCTCTGCAGCCGCCGCTGATTCCATAGGGTCCGGCATTGTAACGACGAGTTGAACTATCTCACCCTCTTGCCACCGTGATGCCGCGTTGTCGCATGTATTTGCCGGCCCGGTCGGCGTAGGACGTCTCGCATAGTTCCGACGCCTCCAGAAAAATCACTTGGGCCAAGCCCTCGTTGGCGTAGACTCGCGCCGGCAAGGGGGTCGTGTTCGAAATCTCCAGAGTCACGTGACCCTCCCATTCGGGTTCGAGCGGAGTAACATTCACGATGATACCGCAGCGCGCATAGGTTGATTTACCCAGACAAATCGTCAGGACATCGCGTGGAATGCGGAAGTATTCGACGCTGCAACCCAAGGCAAATGAGTTTGGCGGCACCACACAGACATCGGTGTCCAGATCAACGAACGATTTCTCGTCGAATGCTTTCGGATCGACTACGGTGTTAAACGCGTTGATGAAAATCTTGAACTCGGTCGAGACCCGCAGATCGTAACCGTAGCTGGACAGGCCGTAACTGATTACCGAACCACCCGCTTCATTTCGCCGCACCTGCGCGCCGGCAAAAGGATCAATCATGGATTTTTCGAGCGCCATTCGGCGGATCCAGTGGTCCGATTTGATTCCCATGTTGACTCCGCTATCGCCAAGTTTCGCACTTGTTCATGGTTCGCAAGTAATCACTCGTCCGCACACCACAAATGCCGATGTCGCGCGTAGGAAAAGCTTCCAGCTTGTCAGGTTTTCGAGCCGGCAGGATGCCGGCGCTACCTGGTACGGACGGGGCGTTCGCGTTACGCGGTGTATATACGGGAGCCGAGATCCGCGATTGCAACCTGGTACCGGTCAGTTAGCGTCACCGGCGATGATCGATTTCCCAAACCGCCCATGAAGCAGGTCGTCATAACCGGCGTTTCGTCAGGCATCGGCTACGCCTGCTCCAAGGTCTTGCTCGATCAGGGATTTCGGGTGTTTGGAAGTGTGCGTACGCCGAAGGATGCGGACCGGTTGGAGCGCGAGTTTGGACAGAATTTTGTTCCTTTGCTCTTTGACGTCACGGACGAAGCCGCGGTGCAATCTGCCGCGGCGAAGGTCGCGGAGCATCTGCCAACGGAGACGCTGGACGGCCTCGTGAACAACGCCGGGATCGAGGTAGCTGGACCTCTGCCCTCCTTGGCCACCGATGAATTCCGGCGCCAATTGGAGGTGAACCTGGTCGGTCCCTTCATCGTCACAAAGGCATTTTTGCCCCTGATGGGCGCGGATCCGGGTCGCCGGGGACTGCCCGGGCGAATCGTGAATATCAGCTCGGCCGGTGGCAAAATCGCCGGTCCTTTTACTGGCGCTTACTCGGCATCGAAGTTCGGGTTGGAAGGGTTCTCGGAAAGCTTGCGGCGCGAGCTGATCCGGTTTGGCATTGACGTCATTATCATCGGGCCGGGCGCGGTTGTAACGCCGATCTGGCAGAAGTCCGACCAGGGAGTCGCTGAGCGATTTCGCGACACTCCTTTTGCCGAGGCATTGAGCAAGTTTGAGCGCTATTCCTTGCAAGAGGGCGCCAACGGTCTTCCTGCGGAGACCATTGGAAAGTCGGTCTGGCGCGCTCTGGTAGCGCCCCGCCCGAAAGCCCGTTATGCCATCATCCCGAATCGCCTTACTAACTGGACTATCCCGCGAATGCTGCCGGCCCGGCTCCTCGATAAGCTGGTGGCCGGCTTCATGGGAATCAAACGGCTGCGGGGTCCGAAAGACAGCGAAACTGCCTGAATCAAAGCGATGCCACCTCGACCGCTTCCTAACTATATGCTCACTCGTTGGTCAGAGTTGCGGCCTCTCCAGTAATTGAGCCATGCGAAACGCACCGCGGCCAACGCTGGCGACTCTATTTGCTCTGCTGCTGGGTTTCGGACTCATGCAAATGGGAAACACTTTGCAGGGCACGCTCTTGAGCATTCGTGGCGGGATCGAGAGTTTCTCTGCAGCGCAAATTGGCGCGGTCGGAGCAGGCTTCTGGGTCGGTATCGTCGTTGGATCTCTGCGATGTGGAAGATTAATCCGAAGCGTGGGCCACATTCGGACCTTCCTGGCACTAGGAGCGATCGCATCGACCGGGCCGCTCCTTCACCTCCTGCTACTCGATCCGACGGCCTGGATCGTAGTTCGCTGCCTGACCGGCTTTTGCTTTGCGGGACTGTTTATCGTCGTCGAGAGCTGGCTGAATAGCGCGGCGACCGGTGACACGCGGGGCCAAATCATGAGCGTTTACGCGATGACGGGGCTATCCGCAGGGATCCTGGGGCAACTCCTTCTTCCAGCAACCGATCCGGCTGGTTTCCGGCCGTTCTGTTTGATTGCGATCATTATAGCCTTTGCCCTGGTGCCGATTGCCCTGACTCGGGCGCAGGCGCCAGAGCGAGGCGAAGACGCCCGGATCGACCTGAGAGAGCTCTATCAACAATCGCCTTTCGCGCTCGTCGCCGCACCGCTCTGTGGGATAACGACGAGCGCGTTCTTCGTCCTCGGCCCGATCCTCGCTCAACGGCGCGGGCTCGACACCGGTGGAGTTGCGGCATTCATGGCGTGCGGCACCCTCGGACCGTTCGTGATGGCCTGGCCTCTCGGCTGGTTGTCGGATCGCCTCGACCGGCGCGTCGTTGTCATTGGGGCCGCAATTACCGCGGCCGCGATGCTCTTTGTGATTATGCAGCTGCTACCGGAGGATGCGCCGCGTTGGGTGCTCTATCTCTGCGTCGGCTTATTCGGCGGAACGATCGTGCCGACCTACAGCGTCGTCATGGCCCATATGAACGACTCGGTTGGCCCGGGCGAATTCGTTGTTGCTTCGGGCGGGCTCCTGATTATGCAGGGGATCGGCGCGGCCGTTGGACCGATCATTGGGGGGTTTGCCATGGAGGCTTTGCCGCAAGGCCTGGCCTACACGCTCATCGCGACGCAACTCTTGCTGGCCGCTTGGGGAATCTACCGCAGGACACGCCGGCACGCACCGCCCGAGGCGCACAAAGGGCCGTTCCTGGTGGAGCCGACTGTTCCCGTTGGGACCACGTTCGAGTCGGCCCATTCCGGGAACCGGTAGCGCTGTCCGTCATGCAGTGACGTAGCGCGGACGGCCTCGGGCGTGCCGGACTTCAATGTAGGATAAGCTTCCAGCTTGTCAGCTTTTTGAACCGGAGGATGCCGGCGCTACCGTACGGACGAGGCCGTCCGCGCTACCAAAGCGCTCGCGCCAATCACTTTGACGCTTCTTCTGGAATGGCTTGACACACACATTGAACGGCCCATATATCCGGTCGGTCCCCAGCAAAAGAAAAGGACGATCTGGCCACAAGGATCGAGGATGAGGCGAGTCTTTCAAAATGTCACTAAAGAATCCCCCGAACTGCAGGCCTGTCTGTGTGAGAGAATCCAAGCGAAGGAAGGGTCGCGGTCGTTGGTGGGTGGCGTTGCTGCTGGCGGGAACAGCAGCACTGCCGTCTGGTTGTCAGCGGCAGGAAAAAGTGGTCGCTCCCGAGGTGCGTCCGGTCCGAACCATCGTTGCGGAAAAAGGCAATGCCGGCGAGACGCTCACTCTGACTGGACATATCGAGGCCGAGAACGAGGCGACGCTTGGCTTTCGGATCGGGGGACGAGTGATCGAGCGCAATGTCAATGTAGGCGATCGGGTGGAACCCGGGCAGGTTCTCGCCAAGCTGGATCCCACCACCGAGTTGAGCTCTTTGCAGTCGGCGGAGGCGGGCCTTGCGGCTGCGCGCGCGTCCTTGACCCAGGCGCGGAACAACTTCGATCGGCAGCGACAGCTTTTTCAACGAGGCATCATCAGCCGCGCCGAACAGGATCGGGCGCAAGAGGCCCTGGATGTTGGTCAGGCTCAAGTTGAAAATGCGCTCGGCCAGCTCGCTATTGCCCAGGAACGGGTTGGTTTTACTGAATTGAAAGCCGATGCGCCCGGGACGGTCACGGCTCGGGGAGCGGAACCGGGAGAAGTCGTTCAGGCGGGGCAAATGATTGTCCGAGTCGCTCGACAGGAGGGGCGCGATGCGGTGTTTGATTTGCCGGCCCAAGTCCTGCGTTCCGTGCCGAACAACGCGGAGATTAACGTGCGACTGGTGGAGGATCCCAAAGTGACGGCCCAAGGGCGCGTACGCGAAGTGGCTGAACAAGCCGATCCGGTCACGAGAACCTTTCAGGTCAAAGTAGGGCTAATTAATCCGCCGCCGGAGATGCGTCTGGGCTCGACAGTGGTTGGGAGCACGCAACTGAGCGCGGTGCTGGCCATTGCGGTGCCTGCCTCGGCGCTTACCCGGCAGGCCGGACAGCCCGCTGTCTGGGTGGTTGACCCTGCATCACACCTGGTGTCTCTGCGCGACGTTGAGATCGCTAATTTCTTTCCGGATACGGTGATTGTCACCAACGGTCTGGAGAACGGCGACATCGTGGTGACGGCAGGAGTCCAGGCTCTTCACCCGGGACAAAAGGTTCGTCTCCTCGCCTCCACCTGATCAATAATGAACCTCTCGGACTGGGCGCTTAAGCACCGCTCCTTCATTGTTTATCTCATGACGGCTGCGGTTGTGGCCGGCGTGTTTTCCTTTGTCCGACTCGGACGTAACGAGGATCCGGCGTTCGTGATCAAGACAATGATCGTCGGCGCCAGCTGGCCGGGCGCCACGCTGGACGAAACCCTCCAGCAGGTTACCGAACGGCTTGAGCGCAAATTGCAGGAGACTCCGCATCTTGATTTTGTCCGGAGCTTTACTCGCGCTGGACAAACGACCATCTTTGTCAACCTCCAGGGGTCTACCCGCGCGAGGGAAGTGCCGGATATCTGGTATCACGTTCGGAAGAGCATTGGGGATATCGAACATACGTTGCCGCCGGGAGTGGTTGGCCCCTTCTTTAACGACGAGTTCGGGGAAACGTACGGAATCATTTACGGTTTTAACGCGGACGGATTTACCCACCGCGAGGTGCGCGACTACGTCGAAGATATTCGCTCGCGGCTGTTGCACGTGCCGGATGTCTTGAAAGTTGAAGTTCTCGGGGCGCAAGACGAGAAAGTATTCGTTGAATTTTCAGTCCGGCAATTGGCGCGGCTCGGGATCGATCGAGCCGCACTCAGCTCCGCTTTGCAAGCGCAGAATATTGTTATCCCCTCCGGCACGATTCAGACCGGGAACGAAAGACTTGTGCTGCGCGTATCTGGCGCATTCGAGTCAGAGGCCAGTCTTTTGGCGGTCAACTTCGTTTCTAACGGGAGGCTGATTCGTTTGCGCGATATCGCGACGGTGCGCCGCGAATACGCTGATCCTCCACAGCCGCTTTTTCGGGTAAACGGGCAACTGAGCATCGGCCTGGCGATCGCGATGAGGGAAGGCGGTGATATTCTTGCCCTCGGCAGGAACGTTCGGAATCTGATGCGGGACGTTGAGGCGAATCTTCCCATCGGGATCCAACCAGTTCTGGTCGCCGATCAACCCGAGGTGGTCGACCACGCGATCAGCGCTTTCACCGAGTCACTCTGGCAGGCGATCGTGATCATCCTGATCGTGAGCTTTATCGCCCTTGGCGTTCGAGCCGGAACGATCATCGCTCTTTCGATACCGCTGACGCTCGCCCTCGTTTTGCCGGTGATGCTGGTTGCCGGGATCGATCTACAACGAATCTCACTCGGCGCGCTGATCATTGCGCTCAGCCTGCTGGTCGACAACGCGATGACCACCATCGATTCCATGAGCTCCCGCCTGGCGGCCGGTGACACCAAAGAGAAGGCGGCAACTTATGCCTATGACACGCTGGCCATCCCGATGCTGACCGGGACCTTCATAACAGCGGCAGCTTTTGTTCCGATCGGTTTCGCGGCGAGCTCCGCCGGTGAGTACACCTTTTCCATTTTTGCGGTGGTCAGCATCGCTCTCCTTGTCTCCTGGTTTGTGGCCGTTCTGTTTTCGCCGCTGCTCGGGGTAGCTCTCCTCAAAAAACCGAAACCCTCCAAGTCGGGTAAACCCAACGTGGTCTTGCGGGTCTTTCGCGGTCTGCTGGTTGGGGCGATGCGGTTTCGCTGGATCACCGTGGCGGTTACCGTTGCCTGTCTGGTGTTATCTCTCCTGGCCCTGCCGTTGGTCCCGAGGGAATTTTTCCCGGCCTCGGATCGTCCGGAGTTGCTGGTTGATATCAGGCTGCCTCAGAATGCCTCCATCTACGCGAGCGAGGCGGATGTGAAGCGGCTGGACGGCCTTTTGCGAGGAGATCCGGATGTTGAGAGTTGGAGTAGTTATGTCGGAAGCGGTGCGATTCGCTTCTATCTTCCGCTCAGCGTGGAGTTGCCAAACGACTTTTTCTCCCAGACCGTGGTGATCGCAAAAAGCTTGGCTGGGCGCGAGCGCTTGCAAAAAAAACTTGAGTCCGAGCTGGCGGAACAGTTTCCCAGCGCAGTGTCCCGGGTTTCGACTTTGGGTTTGGGACCCCCGGTAGCCTGGCCGGTGCAGTATCGTGTGAGCGGTCCGGATCTCGGCCAGGTGCGGACCATTGCTCTGCAACTCGCGTCCGTCATCGCCAAGAACCCAGCACTCAGGCATGTGAATTTCGACTGGATGGAACCGGCGCGTATGCTCCGGATCCGAGTAGACCAGGACCAGGCGCGACTGCTCGGTCTTAGCTCGCAAGCGATTGGAACTGCGTTAAACGCGGTCGTTACTGGGACCCCCGTCACGCAGATCCGCGATGGCATCTACCTGATCGATGTGATTGCCCGGGCGAACGATGAGCAGCGAGTTTCGCTCGCCACGCTCAGCAATTTGCAGGTGCCCGTGCCGGGCGGACGCACGGTTCCCTTAAGCCAATTCGCCCGGTTCGATTTCGCTCAGGAATACCCGTTGGTTTGGAGGCGCGATCGGGTCCCAACCTTGACGGTGCAGGCTTTTACTGCGCGTGGTGAACTGCCCGAGACCGCGGTGTCAGCTCTTGCCCCCGAGGTGGCTAAACTGAACGCAAGCCTGCCGCCGCCTTACCGGGTCGAGACTGGAGGTGTAGTGGAGGAGAGCGCGAACTCCCAGGCTTCTGTTGTCGCCGTGATTCCGGTGACCTTGCTGTTGATCGTCACCTTACTCATGATGCAGTTGCAC
The DNA here is from genome assembly GCA_963731325.1 of uncultured Verrucomicrobiae bacterium. Lineage (GTDB taxonomy): Bacteria > Verrucomicrobiota > Verrucomicrobiia > Chthoniobacterales > JAFAMB01 > CAVSUL01. The sequence continues at coordinate 398,915 of CAVSUL010000001.1, read as the reverse complement.
AGCTTCAATCGCATGCTGCTGGTGCTGGCGGTTGTGCCGATGGCGTTGATCGGCGTGGTTGGCGCATTGCTTATCTTCCAAAAGCCGCTTGGCTTTGTGGCTATCCTGGGCATTCTGGCCCTCATCGGCATGGTTGCCCGCAATGCGGTTATCCTCATCGAGGAGGTTGAGGCACAGCGCAAGGCTGGGGTGGACGCTTGGAACGCGGTCATCCAAGCATCGTTATCTCGCTTTCGTCCCATTATGCTCACCGCTATATCGACGGTTCTGGGAATGATCCCGATCGCCGTTACGATCTTCTGGGGTCCGATGGCGTTTGCGATCATGGGCGGTCTGCTGGTAGGCACGGTTCTCACCTTGATTTTTCTACCCGCGCTGTACGTCGCCTGGTTCCGGATCAAAGAGCCTCGTACGCGTGAAGGAGTCTTAGCGCCGGCAACTGAAGCCTGACGGTTCGTGCCGGGAGCAGGAGAACGCTGCGGCCTTACCCGGAGACTTCTGCGGCAAGAACAAGGGGTCCTGCTTTTCTGACCGTGACTCTCAAAACATTTTTCGCTGGCGCTATGATCAACAACATTCAGGTACCCGGCCTGCTCACCGCGACAATTGCCATCGTTGTGTTTTTCGTGGGGGTCGGTCTCAATCGCGAAATCCGACCGCTCCGCCGCTGGAACATTCCGGAAGCGGTGACCGGGGGCCTGCTCGCCGCGATCGTTACCCTGATCGCTTACCGATTTTTCGGTTTAGCGATTTCGTTCGATCTTGGCGCCCGTGATCTGCTGTTACTCTATTTCTTTACCGGCATCGGCCTCAACGCTCGACTCAGCGATCTTCTTACCGGGGGACGTCCCTTTCTGGTTCTGCTGAGCCTCACGGTCGTCTACCTGATTCTCCAGAATCTGATCGCTGCTGGGAGTGTCGCCACTCTCGGTCTCCCGAAAGGGATCACTGTTCTGCTGGGCTCTGCCTCGCTGATCGGCGGTCACGGCACCACGATCGCTTGGGCGCCCCTGATTCAGCAGCGTTTCGGATTGGCGAACGCCACGGAGGTCGGGGTAGCCGCAGCGACACTTGGATTAGTGATTGCCAGCGTCGTGGGAGGTCCCGTTGCCGGATTTCTGATCTCCCGTCATGGGCTCAGGGGTCCGGCCGACGAGTCACCGGTGGTCGGCCTGCCGGACGTTCCAGATGCGCCGGGAAATGACGATCTGAACCATATCAGCCTGTTGCGTACGTTCCTGGTCCTCAACGTGGCGATCTTGCTCGGCTTCGCGGTCGACAAATTGGTGGGGCGCACGCGTGTGAAGCTGCCTCTGTTCGTCGCTTGCATGATCGTCGCGATCATCCTCACCAATACGATTCCGCGCTTATTACCTCGTCTGCACTGGCCGACGCGGAGCCCTGATCTGGCGCTCATCTCCGATCTTTCACTGAACATTTTCCTGGCTATGTCGTTGATGAGCATGCAGCTGTGGACTCTTGGTGGACTGGGCCCGGCGCTTGTCGTGGTCCTGGCGATTCAGACGATCGCTGCGATCGCCTACATCGTGTTTGTCGTCTTTCCGGCAATGGGGCGCAACTACCTGGCAGCGGTGATTGCCGCCGGCTTCAGCGGCATCAGCCTCGGCGCGACACCGACCGCCATCGCCAACATGACGGCGGTAAAGAAGGTCTATGGCGCGGCTCCGACGGCGTTCATCATCCTGCCCCTGGTCTCCGCCTTCTTCATCGACATCGTCAACGCTTTGGCGATCGGCTTCTTCGTGCGATGAAAGAGGCCATCGACCATCGCTCATCCCCGCGTGGCCAATGCCTCAGGCCGTATTCGCAGCATCGCTCGCCCGTAAGATTCCGCGCAGGCGAAGACTGCTTTGTACACTTCGCAATAAGGATCCTTGGCCATCATCGTTCCGAGCGCGCTGTACGTTCGCACCGGGCACCCGCCATGGCAGATCGAGAGATAGCGGCAGGAGAGGCAGTCCTCGTCCTTCACTAAGCGCTTCGGCCGTTCTACGAAATCTTGACGCGCCCGACTCGTTTTCAGCATGCGAGTGAGATCGGGTTCCTGAAAAACGTTGCCAAAAAAATATTCCGGGTAGCTGGTAACCCAACAGTCGCACTGAGCAACGGTGCCTTTCGAGTCCACCGAAATAAACTGGCTGGAGCAGTTCTCTTTCCAAATGCAGGGAAGACGCGCCTCTTTGCCGGTAAAATGATTCATCAACCCGTCAAACGGACCGAGCGAAACGCCCTTCGCGTAGCCTCGCTCGATCCAGATATCGAAGAGTCCGACTAAAAACGCGGCCAAGTCGAGCATATCCAGCTTGAAATCGTCCTCGATTTGCTTTGCCGGACCGCCGGGAAATGGGGTGTTAACCTGGAAATCGCTCAGACCGAGCTCCTCGGTGTAATACCGGTAAAACTTTTCCGGACCTGCCCTCAGCGTAGCTTGGTGGAGCACGGCGATGACTCCGATCTCGATCCCCGCCGCTTTGGCCTCATGCAGCCTTTGTGTCCAGAGCTTGGTGTAGGCTTCCGCGCCGCCGCGGAAAAGCTTGCGATGAACGTTGGGATAATCCATCGAGGTCCCTAGTGAACCGTTGAACATTCCGTGGATCACGTCGTTCCAGGCGGGCGAGTAACTGACGAGGTTCGTCTGTAGATAGTGGGAAAAGTGTCGTCCCCGCTTTGTTGCGGCCGAGTCCATGACCTCCCCTGCATGAGCGAACCAGGCAGGTCCCATGATCATCGCCTCGCCGCCTTGCCAATAAATTTCGCACTCCTCGATGTGCTCGTTCTCCAGGTGGTCCAGCAAGCGCTTCGTCAACAGAGGCAGAAGGAGAGTTGACAAACGATGCGGTTCTTTATGCTCGAAGCAGTAATCACACGCGACGTTGCATTCCGACGTTGGGAGAAGAATCACGCTGAAAACTCGGTCGCTCATAGATTTCTCCGCCTGCTCAGTCACTCATTTGTCGTTGTACAGCCGGACAGGTCTTGATCGATCTCGTTGGCCGCGAGTTGAATCGTGGAAAAGAGCTTTTTCACTCCCTCACAAGAGTAAGCGGGATCCGGCCATTTGAAATAGCCGCGGCAAGGCTGCTGCCATGGACACGCGCTGCACTCAGATCCCTGTGTAACAAGGCGTTGAAAACGAGTCTCGACAAATTCTTCAGAAGAACATTCGAACGAACCGGTCGGATCTGGGCGGGGCCACTTGGGCTGTCCGTCCATATCGTAGTGGAGAAAATCGGCGGGATCTTCCTCCAGGATCGTCCAGAGCGAGCCAGCGTCCGCTCCATAGGCGTTCGCCAGCACTGAATGGAAGAACTCTACCGGCGACTCAACCGCCGGCTCATGAAGATAGAAGCTCAGAGCTTCGTTGAGTTCCGCGAGAGTCGCGGCGTTCGGTTGACCCGGCAATATCCGGACGGGAAATCGCAGCGCTCCGGCGAGTTTGACCGCCTTGAGCAGACCGGGCGCCGCTGGAATCGTGACCCGGAAGTCATGGACCCCGCAGGCATCAACCAGGCGGTAAAGATCCGCAAACTCCGAAGCCGGGTCAGCTAAAACAACGTCAAGGGGAACGTCAGAGTCGCTCCGCGCTACCTCCGTCCAGGCATCAGCATCGCCCGACAGGCCCTCCACTTGCAGCCACTCCAGACCAGGAAGTGATTCGGCCAGCCATCGACTCAGTTCTTCGCGATTCCGGACAACGACGGCAAAAGGGAGATCGCCCGCTTTTTCCGCCAGACTAGATGGCAAAATCCGCAGAGGGCGATAGCGATCTTCCTCAGACACAACAGTATTGCCATCGGTCAATCACCACCGATTGAGCCAGCGGCCGCGACGACGAGGGCCCCAGCGGTTGATCCACCGGCCGCGCCGCCGAGGACCCCAGCTGTTGATCCATCCACCGCGCCGAGGACCCCACCTATTGATCCAAACCTGTGCTTTGGCTTTCGGCGCAGCGCCAAGCCACACGCCGGCGAGTCCAATGGCCGCAATCGCGGCACCAGACCATTTTCCCATGCCCCGGAGAAACAGCCGCCGGTTCAGCGTCTCTTTCTCCTGTTCAGCGTCTCCTGTTTCAGACGAGGGTTGATTATTCATAAGCAGTAAAGGGCTGGGTTCCTAATCTTCGTCTTCGTCCGAGTCCGGAATCGAAAAATGCATGCCGGCAATGAGCCACTTACCGTTCTCTTTCGTGGCCGTAATCGAGAGGTTGAGCGGGAAAGTGAAATCGGTTCCATCCTTCTTTCCGTTGACGTTGCCGGACGTCATCAACCAAGCCATATCCGGGCCGATCGCGCCGACTTCGAACTCGTATTCGTAATGTTGTTCTCCCACGTCGAAGGTGTCGAAGAGATATTCGTGGGCCGCCTTGATTTCATCCGGACCCGACCAGATTTCGCCCGGACCGGTGCCCATCAAGGCCGCTTTGGGGGCGAAGACCGCCAGGATGCCATCGACGTCGTGGTTTGCAAATGCCGTATCGTGCGCATCGATCAGATCGCGCAGCGGCGCTAACTCCGGATTGAGGTCTGCGGTCTCCGCACTCGCAGGGGAAGGGGTTGCGGTCGCACTGCCTGCTGCGGCCACTGTAGTAGCTGCTGTTCGGTTCATAGGCTTCTCAATTGTAAACGACGGGCAACGCCTCAACAAGAGCAAACCCGACCCTCGGACAAAAGATACCGGTTGTCTGGCCGGCTCGCCCTTGCGGTGTTGTCGCCCTCATCTTCTTTAAACCAATTTCCGTCCGGTGAGTTGCTCTAATACTCGCAGCGGCGAGCTCGCTTCGTTGCGCAATTGCGCAACGGGAACGAGAAAGGTTTGTTCCAGCTGGTACTGGCCACGCATCGCGGCGTGTGCAACCTGGTCAGTGAAGGCAAGCCAGGTAGACCCAGCCGGAAACTCAAGTTCGACTTGTGGCACCTCGGCCTGGTAGCGATCATCGATCTTCATCCGGTTATGAAGCTCGAGCATGAGATGATCGTAGGGTGTCCGCTTGCTTTTCGTGATGCGCAAGAGCCTCAGGACACTGCCGCTTCCAAAAACCGGCCGCTTGATTGAAGAAGCAAAACGCGCAGCCATCTTTTCGAATGGCTCGCCGACCCGCCAGACCCGACCTCGGCCAGACGGATTGACGTTCGTGAAAACTCGCAAAATCCGCTTTCCGTGAGTGGGCGCGGACGGGAAACTGTCGACGTGCAAGCGGGTATCATCCTTTCGCCAGGAAGTGGCGCGGCCTTCAATCTGGATCGGACGGAAACTCGTTCGCGCTTGGATCAACCCACGTTCATACGGCGAAGCCAATCGCTGAACAAGATCCCGGGCAAAATCGGCAAAACGCGCAATCATCTTGCGAAGAAGCTCGGCGTTCGGCGCTGAGGCGGCAGTTCCTCGCAACGTCCCGGTCCGCGGGTCATAGCTCACGTTCTTGGACTTGCCGATAATCGCCGGTGAAAAAAGCGCGCTTTCCCCCTCCGTTACAGCAAACTGGTACCGCGGCAGAAAGAGGATCTTGCCGCTTTCCAAAGCGTTGACTGCCCGGTTCACGAGATCCTCCGAAAGGGGCGAATCTTTCGGCTCGACATCAATGAGCTCAAGAGGGCTCATGCTCAGTCTCGCGGGGTCCGTCGCCTTCATCCAGGTATGCTGATCTTCGTGACGGCGGCAATCATCCTTCCCCCCAGGAGACTGCCCCGAGGCAGAAAATTACTTTACGTCCGAGGGTGCTCCAGGAGAAAGTGCGCGCTCGGGAGAATGGCGATTCCTTGGAGGAAGGTTCGGATCGAGAAATCCCAGAGCGTGCGGGGGTTGGATCACGCGCACACCCTCTTTGCGTTGCGTTTCCAGAATCGACTCATGGAACTGCTCCATTTTTGTCCAATGCAGTTTCGGTCGAAAATGATGCTCCGCGTGGTAGCCGTTATTAAACCAAAGCAGGTTGTACCATTTATCGTATGAGCTGACGCCCCAGGCGATCGGTTTATCGGGATTGCCGCCGTAATGAAGAAAGTAACCGTTCAAGTAGGTGCAGCAGTGTCCCAGATAATAGAACGGCAGGAAGAAAAGCCAAAATTTCCAGTTCAGCACAAAGCCGATGGCGATGGTCAGGCCGAGGATCGCGATCTCAAGGAGTCCCCAGCGTGCGTCGACCGGGTTTTTCCGTTTGATCTCGGCATAGATGGTCTTTGGATCTTCGCGCAGATAACTCAGGAAAATGTAGCTCCAGGGGTTTTCCGCCTCGCCGTTGTGTCCGTGGCGGTAAATCGAAATCCAGTCGTGCGTGTGTCCATGTTCGTCCGGGCGATCACTGTTCCCCATATGATGCCGATGATGCACGTGCTTATAGAAAGTCTGAGAAATTCCGAGCGTAACCGACTCCATGATGCTGAAGAGTCGATTGAGGATCCTGGATTTGAAAAAAGGGTTGTGAATCAGGTTGTGCGAGACTCCGTTAATATTCCACGAGACGCTGACCGAATAGATCAATCCGAGGCAAATCAGCAGCCACCAGGGTGCGTAGGGGAAGATGAAAAACAACATTAAGACGTAAGCGAAATGCAAAATACCGCAGGCGACACAAACCGCATCCCATTTAGAGTACGAAAGGATTTTCATAACGCAGAAATCAGCTCCTAGTGCAGAGAATTAAATCCGGTTGGGGTCAAAGGATGTCAAGCGTTGTCTTGCAGCGACTGCCGGAACGCGGCCCCTCGCGCGAGGAAGAAAGGTCCGGGTATAGGCATCCAACGGAGGACGTTCGAACGCTTAGCTATAGTGAGTGAAACGGAACGCACACTCTTTCCGGGTTGCCTTCGCGCTTAAATGGATCGCCTTGGTTGGTGGATTGTCAGCCTGCGGAGGCGCCGGACGAATCGACGAACGCGACCACGCAATCGACACTTACACAGTAGATGCGAACGTCGCGGGAGTCGCCGAAGCGCGTGCTCGCCGGTACTGGATGCAGAATTCAAGCAAGTTTCCGCCGACCCCTTATCTTGCAGTTGATGCGACTTTGGTGTTTCCCAGCGAAGTCCAGAATTTGTGGCCTAAGCTCATCAACTCAGAAACGACTGCCAGTTTTTTCGGTCATGGCCTGGAGTCCGCCTCCTCCTCAGAGCTGCAACTTTATGCCGTGCTGATCTTTGATACTCGAGCCGGACAGCTAGTGAGTAACCGGGGCTACCTCGTCGTTGATCTGCCTTCACGCGGAAGCGTCGCTCGGTTTGGTCCGTACCTGGCCAGATATATTGGGGAAGGCCGGTAAACTGCACTTGAACTAGTGCTCCAAGTCCGCGACTCATATATCTCCAATGCAAACACGTGCAAGGAGGCACTCTGAGAAGCTTGTTCTCGTGTGAACGCGTTTTTTTTGAGAGGTATCTGGTTCCGGCGAGCATGGCTGATGGGCGTGATGGCGACAATGGCAGCCTGTGCGGAACACGCTTACTCGCGAATCGACAACCGCGACCACGCGATCGACACCTACTTCCCGAAGCCGAACGTGGTGGTTATCAGCGAAGCGCGCGCCCGCCAATTTTGGGCGCGCAACGCGGCCAGATTCGGAGGCCAGCCTCCGTACCTGGCGGTTGACGCCACGTATGTTTTTCCGAGTGAAATCGTCCAGGACCTGTGGCCAAAGCTGATTAACTCAGAAACGACCAGCAGTTTTTTCGGCCACGGGCGCGAGCACGGATCCTATCAAGGCCTTGACATGTACTGTGTAATGATCTTCGACACGCGAACCAACCGGTTTGTCAGTAATCAGGGTTATGTTGCAGTCAATTTACCTACGCGGGGAAGCGTCGCGAGGTTCGGCCCTTATTTGGCCCGGTTCATCGGTAGCGGACGGTGAAAAATTGCCAGCGCGGTAAACAATGGCTCGCGCATCGGATTTGCCAGGTGCTGTGTTATCCATGCTGACAAAACGCATCATACCTTGTCTCGACGTCACTTCCGGCCGAGTGGTCAAAGGTACCAAGTTCCTGCAATTGCGCGACGCCGGTGACCCGGTCGAATGCGCGATGGAGTACAACCGCCAAGGCGCCGATGAGTTGGTTTTTCTGGACATCACGGCATCCTCGGACGAGCGCCGAACGATGATTGACGTCGTCGAGCGAACGGCGGAGCAATGCTTCATGCCGTTGACCGTGGGTGGAGGAATCCGGCAGGTGAGCGATGTCCGTGATATGCTCCTGGCCGGTGCGGATAAAGTCAGCATCAACACCGCGGCAGTGAATGATCCGCGGCTGATCAGCGAGGCGGCGGAAACCTTCGGCGTCCAATGCATCGTCGTGGCAATTGACGCGAAACGCACAGGGCCCGGCAAATGGCTGGTCTACACCCATGGCGGTCGCCGGCCGACGTCGCTCGACGCAGTACGCTGGGCGCGCGAAGCAGCAGACCGAGGTGCGGGCGAAATTCTTCTGACCAGCATGGATGCGGACGGAACAAAGGACGGTTATGATCTCGAACTCACGGCTGCGGTTGCCGATAGCATCGGAATTCCAGTGATCGCCAGCGGCGGGGCCGGTACCCTCCAGCATCTGGCCGATGTGCTCGTGAACGGGCACGCCGACGCGGTCTTAGCAGCCAGTATTTTTCACTTTGGCGAGTATACCATTGAGGCGGCGAAAACCTATCTGGCAGAGCGTGGAATACGGGTGCGCGTCAATGACTGATGACCGATGAGCGATGACCGATGGCCGATTACCCTGAAGAACGACCGACTAACGTTGCGTCCAGGCGCTTAGCTGAGGTAGTTTGATTGAGGTGAAGGAAATACTCGTGCCGGTCGACTTCTCGGACGTCACCATCAAAGTGGTCAAAGTGGCGGCGCACCTCGCGCAGCCCTTCAAGAGCCGGGTTCTTTTGATGCATGTTGCGCAGACGACTACTCCGATGGCCACCATTGGCGCCGCGCCGGACGTGGTGCCGGTTCCTCCGCCTTCGGATGACGCGTTGCGTTCCGATGCGCAGGAGCGGCTGGCACGTCTTCAGGAGCTTCTCACTTCGGTCGGACTGGAGTCATCGGTCATTGCCCTCGAGGGTCCCCCGATTGATCATATTATGGCGCAGGCCGAGGCGTCACGGGTCGACCTCATTGTCCTGGGATCCCACAGCCGGGGTCCGCTCTATCATCTCTTTGCCGGCGGCGTGATTGACGGCATCCTGAAACGGGCCCGCTGCCCGGTGCTCATCGTCCCGTTGTCGGAAAACGCACCGTGAATTTCGCTACCTTGCCTGGACTGGCCGTCCTGAATCCGCAAGGTCGCGATCCCGACCAGACATTCGGAGAAGGGCCGGGGCAGCCGGCGGCAGAGCAACATCCTCCGATCAACTATCACGGTTACGCGGCATGTTCCGGTGGCGGATTCTACCGCACGGTTTCCCTGGCGGCTCGGCACCGCAATGTCTTACTTCTCATCCGCCGCGACTTGGGGAGAGCGGTCCGCGTCCTGGAGACTTTGAAAGAGCATGGCTGTTTTGTGGCAATTGCTTTTAAAGAAGCGGGCGCCTTTCAGGTGGAGGCGAATCTGGCTCGTGCGGGGCATTATGAAAAGTTTCGACGGCTGGCTGCGCGTGCTGAGCTCTGTCTCTCGAGCACGCCGGACCTGATTCCGGTTTACGCAGCGGTCTGCCGGAACGTGGCTTACGTGCCGACGCCTTACCCGGTGGATTTCGAAGGTTGGAACTTTGCGCGGAACCGGAGCGAGCGTCAGGACATTTTTCTGGGCACTCGAGAACTCGATGTCCCTTCGCGTCATCATCTTCTGTTGCTGGCGGCGGTGCGAACTCTTCCCTACCGGGTTACCGTGATCGAACCGGTTCGAGGCCGGCTCACCCGCCTGGTGGAAAATCTCGGCTTTCCGGCCGACCAAGTGAGAATCCACTCGCACCTTTCTTATCCGGAGTATCTGCGTTTGATCGCGCAGCACCGGATCATTCTCCAGTTCGATAGCAGCCTTGTGCCGGGGCAAGTTGCGGGCGACGGAACGCTTGCCGGCGTGCTCACTGTCGGTGGCAACGGTGCCATCGAGCGCCTGATCTGTCCGTCTCTCAATGGACACGGTAAAGATTTCAGCGAACTCATCGAGCTGACCCGGCGCCTGATGATTGATGAACCATTTTACCGCGATCAGCTCCTGCAGATGGAGAGAAACGCGAGGGACCTGATCAGCTTTCACGCGGTGCGCGCGCAGCTGGCAGGCTTGTTTCGCGGGCTTTAGAGATCCATGGCCCACCCGAGCCGAATCCCGCGAGGGCGTCGCATGGGTCCCATGGGTCCGATGGGTTGCTGCTGACACCGACACTGCCCCCGCAAATTTTCCGCCTACCAAAACCTGGCTCACGGTTGTAATTTAGGCCCTTGGTGGATCACCCTTTGCACATCCAATCTTCGCCGCTGGCTGAGTTGAATCTTGAGTCGATCCTGTCTCTCTTGCGGTCCCGCGGGATGCGGATCACGAAAAGCCGAAAACAGGTTCTGGCTTCCCTGCTTCGAGCGAAACGGCCCGTCTCGCTGGAAGAGATTCAACGGGGATCAAGAACGCCGGAGTGTGCCCCCGATTACGTCACCGTCTTCCGGATCCTCGGTCTCCTGCTCGAGCTCGGCGTAGCCCAGAAAGTTAATTTGGGCAGATCCTGCAGCTATTTTGAGTTGATCGATCCGCAACAGCACTACGATCACATCGTCTGCACGCAATGTGGGAAAGTGACATTAATGATCGACGCCTGTCCGGTGGAAAAGTTCGAACGCAACATCGAGAAACGTTACGGATACTCTGACCTGCGGCATTCTCTCGAGTTTTTCGGGAAATGCCAGGAGTGCAGCTGAACCGGATCTGGCCGTCGCATGGAAGATCTTTTCGATGACCCGAAGGACGCAGCGCCCGAGTCCGCCGACGAGGGTGCGAGTGTTCCTTTGGCCACTCGGATGCGGCCGAGAAATCTCGATGAGTATGTCGGACAACGACACATTCTCGCTCCGGGCAGACTTTTGCGTCGCGCGATCGAGGCGGACCGAATCGCCTCGATTCTGCTCTATGGTCCTCCCGGGGTCGGAAAAACCAGCCTCGCTCAGGTTATTGCCGCGAGCACAAAGAGTCATTTCGAACGGCTTAGCGGAGTAGAAAGTTCCGTCGCGGACATTCGGCGCGTAGTCGGTTCAGCTGCGTTGCGGCTGAAAACCAGCCGCACCAAAACGATCCTGTTCATCGATGAGATTCATCGGTTTAACAAAGCTCAGCAGGATGTTCTTCTGCCCGACGTTGAGAATGGCATAGTGCGATTGATCGGGGCGACGACTTTGAATCCCTTCTTTTATGTCAACAGCCCATTGGTGTCGCGTTCCCAGATTTTTCAACTTGAGCCCCTTACAGAGGCGGAGTTGCTTGCCTTGATGCAGCATGCGCTCGCCGACTCGCAGCGTGGGTTAGGACGGTATCGAACGCGAATCGATGAGGAAGCGCTGCGGTTCCTGGCGGGGGTCAGCGAGGGCGACGCCCGGCGGGCCTTGAACGCCCTCGAAATCGCGGTGCTCACGACCTCGCCGGGTCAGGACCAGACAATCGTTGTGACCCGGAGCATTGCAGAAGAGAGCATTCAGAAAAAGGCGGTGGTGTATGATGCGGCTGATGCCGGGCATTACGACACCATTAGTGCGTTCATCAAGAGCATGCGCGGTTCCGATCCCGATGCCGCTTTGTATTGGCTGGCTAAGATGCTTTATGCTGGCGAAGACATTCGGTTTATTGCGCGCCGGATCGTCATCGCGGCATCCGAAGACGTCGGGATGGCCGATCCGCAGGCTCTTCTGGTGGCGGTTGCCGCGCAGCAGGCGGTCGAGTTTGTCGGATTGCCGGAAGCGCGGATTCCACTGGCGCACGCCGCGGTTTACCTGGCGACGGCTCCGAAGAGCAACCGCGCATACGCCGGCCTCAACCAGGCGATGTCAGACGTCGAGAAAGGTCGCGTGCTGCCCGTGTCAAAATATCTTCGCGGCTCCGGTTCGAAGCTTCTCGGAGAGGGCGACGGGTACAAATACGCTCACGATTACGAAGGGGCCTATGTGCCGCAGGCCTATCTGCCAGAAGGCCGGACCTATTACCTGCCCACGGACATTGGTTTTGAGCGACAGATTAAAGAGCGTCTCGATCATTGGCGTCGACTGTTTGAGGAGCAATCGGAATGAGCTGCCAAAATCAACCTTCCCAGGGGTGCCCCTGATCGAAACTCCAAACTTTACCAAAGCGTCTGCTTGAGGAATATGGATTCTGGCCTGCAGACAACCGCGAAACTCTCTTTATGAAAAGCTTTTTTGGTGCGTTTTTGGGCACTCTGGTGGCCATTTTTCTCTGCTTCGCCGGGTTGGTTGTCATTTGTCTTCTGTTGATTGGGTTGGCTGCCTTGCGAGGTAAACCGGCGGCGGTAACAAATAATTCCTTGATTGTTTTCGATGTTTCCGCGCCGATCCCCGATGCGCCGCCCCAGCCATCCCTTTTCGACGCTTTGAGCCAGGCGCCCACGCGTGGAGAACCGACCCTCACCTTGCGCGAAGTGCTCACCGGCATTGACAACGCCGCCACTGACAATCGGATCAAGGGAATCTTTCTAACCGGCAACGTCGTATCGGCTGGATACGCCTCCGGATTTGCTGCGCTCAAGGAAGTACGGGAAGCGCTTCTTCGTTTCAAAAAGCACGGCAAACCCGTGTACGCCTATCTCCTCGTGCCCACGTCCCCGACACTTTACCTGGCCTCAGTCGCTGACAGGATCTTTATCGATCCGCAGGGCGCTATGCTGGTTCACGGACCGGCGGCTGTGCGTCTTTATTTTGCCGACGCATTTCAAAAGTACGGGATCGGAGTGCAAGTCACCCGGGTTGGCAAATATAAATCGTTTGTCGAGCCATTCATCACCGACAAAATGAGTCCGGAAGACCGCGAGCAAACGCAGACGCTGCTGGCCGATCTGTGGTCTGAGGTAAGCTCCGCGATCGAGGAGTCACGCAAGCTGCCCAAAGGCGCTCTGGAGCAGATGATTTCTCAGGAGGGCCTGATCGATCCGCAAGCAGCCGTGAAAGCCGGCCTGGGTACGGAACTGGTTCCTCTCACTCAGGTCGTTGCCGAGCTCCAGAAGGAGTATGGTACCGATACGGCCAGGCACACCTTTCCGCAGGTCGCCCTCGATAGCTACGTCAACAGTTTGCAATCCGGCCAGCGACCGATCAGCGGCCCGAGAGTTGCGATCGTTTATGCAGAAGGTGATATCGTCGACGGTGAAGGTCAGCCCGGCGAGATCGGCGGAGATAAACTGGCCCGCAAGATCCATTCTCTGGCTTCGGATGATTCGGTGAAGGCAATTTTGCTGCGGGTTAACAGTCCCGGCGGCAGTGCGCTCGCGTCCGAGGTTATCCGGCGGGAACTCCAAAGAGTGGCTGCCACCAAGCCGGTCGTTGTGTCCATGGGAACTGTCGCCGCTTCCGGCGGATACTGGATCACGACGGCAGCCAGCCAGGTGTTCGCCGAGCCGACGACAATTACCGGGAGCATCGGTGTTTTTGGGTTACTTTTTAATGTCCAGAAACTTGCTACCGATCACGGAATAACCTTTGACTCTGTCACGACGACTCCATTCGACCTGCTGGGCACGATTTCGCGACCGCAAAGTCCGGCCGAACTCGCGGCGATCCAGCGAGTCATCGACAAGATCTATGAAGAGTTCATCGAGCGAGTCTCGAATGCGCGCAAAATTCCTGCGGAACAGGTCAATGAAATTGCGCAGGGAAGGGTCTGGGCCGGTTCAGAAGCACTGAAACTCAAGCTGGTCGATAAAGCCGGCGGGTTGCGCGAAGCCTTGGCTTACATCGGCGCCAAGGTCGGCTTAGGGGAACATCCGGCTTTTGTCGAGTACCCGGCTCGCAAAGAACTTGAGCAAAGAATTGCGGAGCTTCTCCGGAGCCGTCAACGTCCGCCGGTTACCAAGTTAGGTATTCTTTCGCGGGCTCTGGAGGAGTTTAAACAGGATCTCAATAGCCTGAACTCGTTGAACGACCCCCAGCACGCATACGCCAGGCTCCCCATCGGCATCCACTGGGAGTAAGGGTGGGCGAGGGTCGCGGGCAGAAAAACGGGACCGACGAGAACCAGTCCCTACCGCTCTGCGGCGATCGTTGCGCGGTACGAACGAGCTTCCGCCTGGTCCGTATAGGATCTAGAGGCCCACGGGCGCCTGCACCGCTCGCTCAACCGTGAAAGGGCCGGCCTTGCTGGTACATCCGCAACCGGTCCTGCATTCCCGGCAGCTGCTCTTTGCGATCGTCCGGATCGAGCTGCTGCATCGCCCAGGCCTGGTATTTCTGCGCATTGGCGAAATCGCCACTTTCTGCATAAGCAGCCGCCAGAGTATCGATCGCGAAAGCATTTGTCCATTGGCCGAGCGTGCAGGCCCGCAGAGCAAGGGCGACCGCCTTCCGGCCATTCCGGATGCGCGTGTCGCTTGCGGTGGCCAACATCCACGCCAGGTCGTTCAGGGTTCCGGGATCGTTCGGCTGCAGCTTCACCGCTGCCTCCAACGATTGGCGCGCTTCCGGGTAACGTCCGGCATCGACACAGCTCCGTCCCTTGCTTTCGTAAAGTTCTGCCAGAAGAGCAGCTGAAACGTTATCTTTTCGAGCCAGGCGGATGCTCGTATCGATGAGTTGCAGGGCCTCGTTGTCTCGTTTGGCCAAGGTCAGGACAGCCGCTTTCAGGAAGTATGCACGCCAATTTCGGGGGTTGGTGGCAATCACCTGGTCAATAATATTCAGGGCGTCGCTGACCTTGCCGGCCTGAGCCAGTTTAAAAGCATCGTCCAGCGCCGCCTGGCCGATCGTCATCCGCCGTTGCCAAATATCGCCCCAGCCGCGCGTCTCTGTCGATTGGGCTCGCAAGTTGCTAACCAGGCAAATAGCAGTAAAGAGGGACAGGATGGTTCGAACCACCCTGACTGATAAGCTTTTCATAAAAACATATGCAGCGATCTCCTGAGAAACTCGGCGTCCTAACCTTGATCGCTGTCCTTAATCTATGCAGCGTTGGGGTTCCCGGCGCAAAGGCAAACGAAGAGGGCGGGGGCGTTATTTTGAGCCGCAGCACCGGAAATCACCTGTTTGTGCCGGTTCGGATTAACAACCGGCCGGCCTGGTTTGCCGTTGATACTGGCGCGGCCCTCACGATCGTCGATCGAACGAAGGCGAAAACCCTCGGTCTCTCCAATCGCACCGGCTCTGTCATCCTTCCTAAGCAGATCGAGGTGAACGATCGGGTCGTGCCAGTAGCCCAGGTTCAAAGCCTCATGATGGGCGGAGCGAACCTCGGCGCCGGCCCGGTTGCACTGATCGACTTGCGCGAATTTCATGGCCGCTTGCGTGACTCCGGAAGTTTGGTTTCGATGGACGGGATTATCGGCCTCGATATCCTGGAGAAGTACTCGGCGGTGATCGATTGTTCCAATCAACGGATCTATTTGCAGTCGAGCGGTACCGGTTCTCCCGCATTTTCGAAGATAGTCAGAGGGTTCCGGCTGAACGCTGTTCCGATGCGGATCACCCATTCCGGCGCGCTTGAGGTCGAGGGTACCATTGGAAACAATCACTACAGCTTTGTCGTGGATACGGGCGGATTTGAGACCCTGATTCCCCTGAGCGTCGCGATTGCCAATGGGGTGCCGGTGCTCCGAACGACGGTCAGCGCCAAAGGGATCCACTCGAAGGAACGCCCGGTCGGCATTGCGATCGCCCCAAGTATCGAAATCGGGAGATACAAGCTCGGCCCCGCGTTGGTTGGTGTAACCGCTTTGCCCGAAGGTCCCGAGGATCTCCGATATCCTTTTGGCGGACTGCTCGGAGCAGACTTCTTTTTCCAGCATCGCGGCGTGATTGATGTCGGCGACAAGCTGCTCTATTTCAAGTAAGACGCGCGACCCGGTCCGTCAGCCTTCAGATATGGAGAGGCTCGTTCTGTCGCTTCGAAAGAAGATTGTATGAAAGAGCTGCTTGATTTCCTCCCCAGGCGCCGCTTGCAATTCGCAGACCCGAAACTACCCTCGAAACAGCCAATATGCCGATCCCTACCGGAAAACACAGTATTCCTGGATTCGATACGGCGCTGGAGAATCTGCACTCCGATATCATGTTGATGTGCAGCCTCGTCCGCCGCGCTGCGAGCAATGTCCGAAGAGGGTTCCTGGAGAATGACGATGACCTTTGCGCCGCTGCCATCGCGGACGATGAGGAGATTGATCTTCTGGAGAAGCAGGTAGACCTCACTGGCACGGAGATCCTCATGAAATATCAGCCGGTCGCCTTCGATCTTCGCTGGGTTCTGGCGACGATCAAATTGAGTGCGCATCTCGAAGGGGTGTCGGACCACTTTGTCGTTATCGCCCGCCGGTTGCGACAGGCGGAAGGCGGCAGCTTGAATGAGGATCAGGAGCTGATGGCTCCGCTCTTTGATGCGGTGGAGAACTCGTTAGCCGAGGCGCTTGAGTCTTTTAGCGCGGTGAATGGCCGTCTGGCTGACAAGGTGCGCGTTCAGATGCCACCCCTGGCCGAGAGTCTCCGCGATCTCGAAGAGCAGTTTACGGAGGAGATCAGCGCAGACCGACAGTCGTCCCGGCTGCGCATTGCGATGATGACGCTGACCAGGAGCCTGGAACAGATCGCCCATCTCATCCAGAGCATCGCGGAAGAAGTGATTTACGTCGCCGAGGCCCAGGATGTTCGGCATGCCGGCAATCGCTTGGCCGAGGAAAGATGATCAGCCTGCATAATTCTCAGACTACGCCAGAGAAATCTGCTCCGGTTGTCCGTTGATCCCCCGCAAAAATGTCTGAATCCTGCCCACAAACACCACTCTGGCAACCGGGCGCGTCCCAGATCGAAAATAGTAATCTGACCCGTTACGCCCGCTGGCTGGCATCGCGCGGGTATCGCCGGCCTACGAGCGGACCGGCCGAACTCTATCAGTGGTCAGTCAAAAACCCTGCTGAGTTCTGGTCTTCTGTCGCCGAATACTTCGATGTCCACTATTTCACTCCGGCGGACACCATATTGACGAGCGGCAATGCCTTGGAAGCACGCTGGTTTTTGGGAGCGACGCTGAATTACGCGGAGCACCTTCTCCAGGGCGGTAAACAGTGTCCGGAAAAGCTCGCGATGATCGCTCGCGCAGAGCCAGGGGACGATCGAGGCCGTAAGACCTATACCTTTGGCCAACTTGAGCGGGAGGTGGCGCGAGTCGCTGCCTGGCTCCGATCCGTCGGGGTCGGCAAGGGAGATCGCGTAGCCGGGCTGTTGCCGAACTGGCCCGAAACCGTCATCGCTTGTCTCGCTAGCGTCAGCTTGGGAGCAATCTGGTCGAGCTGTCCGCCGGAGCTGTCCCCCAAAGGCATTCTGGATCGCTGGTCGCAGATCGAGCCGATCGTCTTGTTCTTCGTTTCAGGTTACCGATATGCCGGGAGATTCCATGACCGGCTCGAACCGGTCATTGAGGTGATCGACGGTTTGCGCAGTCTTCGTGCTGCTGTTCGAGTCGGAAAAGGCAGCCCCGCTTTGCCCTCAACGACCAGCGGCTCGCCGCTCCTTTTCCAGTGGGCCCAGCTCGGGACTCACACCCCGGAACTCGAGACTCTGGACTCCCAACCCGCTACTCTCCAGTTTGAGCCGGTCAGCTTTGAGCATCCGCTCTGGATTCTGTATTCTTCGGGAACAACCGGGATCCCTAAGCCGATCGTTCACGGCCACGGAGGGATGCTTCTGGAGCATCTCAAGGCGCTCTCGCTCCATCTCGACTTGAAAGCGGATGACCGCTTCTTCTGGTACACCACCGCTGGCTGGATGATGTGGAATTTCCTGATCTCGGGTCTGGGTTTGCAGACGACAATCGTGCTTTACGATGGCAGCCCGAAATACCCCGATCTTGGCGTACTCTGGAGATTGATCGAGGAAGAAAAGCTGACCTACTTCGGGACCAGCGCGCCTTTTCTCGCGGCCTGTGAGAAAGCGGGGCTTGAGCCGGCCTCTGCCGCCAATCTGACCTCTCTCCGCTCGATAGGGTCAACCGGAGCACCATTGCCGCCGGAAGGTTTTCGCTGGGTTTATCGCTGCGTGAAATCCGATGTCTGGCTTGGGTCGGCCAGCGGCGGCACGGACGTCTGTACCGCGTTCGTTCTTGGGCATCCCTGGTTGCCAGTCCACGCCGGAAAACTCCAGTGCCGCGGTTTAGGCGCTCCGATTGAAGCGTGGGACAATGAGGGGAAACCGGTCTGGGACGAGGTCGGCGAACTGGTCTTAACCGGCCCGATGCCCTGCATGCCGGTAAAATTCTGGAATGATCCGGAGGGCGCAAAATTCCGAGCCGCTTACTTCGAGCCTTACCCGGGAATCTGGCGTCATGGCGACTGGATCGAGATCTGTGCCGAAGACGGCCAATGCATTATCTATGGCCGCTCGGATTCGACTCTGAATCGGGACGGGATCCGCATGGGAACCAGCGAATTCTATCGGGTGATTGAACCGATCCCGGAGATTCTCGAGGCGCTGGTCATTGACACCACGAGCCTGGCGGCCGCCGGGCAAGACGGGCGGCTCCTCCTGTTTGTCGTGCTGCGCGAGGGCGAATCGCTCAGGCAGGCCCTTAAGGAGCGGATTTGTTCCACGGTCAAGGCCGCTTTATCGCCGCGCTATGTTCCGGACGAAGTGCACGCCGTCCCGGAAATTCCGCATACGCTCAACGGCAAAAAACTTGAGGTGCCGGTTAAACGGATCTTCCAGGGAATCGAGCCGGCAAAAGCCGTGGCGCGTGAAGCGATGAGCAACCCCGATGCGCTGAAGCCGTTCCTGGAGCTCGCAAAGCGCAGGCGGTGACTTTGATGACCATTTTGCTATAGCGCGCCAAAATTACATCGGCTGTAGCGAGGTGAAAGGACTCCTTGACTGCAACTGGAACTGCGATGCACTGCGCACTACCGGAGTACGGACGAGGCCGGGTCTGTCGGACTTCAAGGTAGGATAAGCTTCCAGCTTATCAGTTTTTTTTGAACCGGCAGGATGCCGGCGCTACCTGGTACGGACAAGGCCGTCCGCCTTCGTGCCGGCTCCGCGGCACTACGGCGCGACAAGTCCGCGCTACCGGCTCCTGGCAAAGATTGACATTGGCACTGGAATCTGCCGCCCCTTCGGGGCGAAACGAGGGGGGACGGTTTTCCCGGGGTTAAAACCCACGGGCTAAGTCCTGACGTCCCTTCGGGACAAGGAACCGAAGTCACCGACAGTGCTCCGATGGCCGATGACCGATGACCGACAACGCTGGCACCGGCACTGGCACTGGCACCGGCACTGCGCACTGACACTTTCTTCCCTTGGTCTACCTGCTCCTCTTTGATACCACTATCCCATGGCGCGTTCTCAAGTTCCCCCACAACCCGTTGAGCGCGATCGCACGCCAGCCGGTTGGCTCTCCCGGATTACCGGTTTCTTCCTGTACCTGTTTCAGCGGATAACTCCAGACCCGTATATTTTTGCGGTCGCTTTGACGATCCTTACGGCGATTCTCGCCTTTTTGTTTGCTCCAAAGCGAACGCCGGAAATCCTTCTCAGTTCCTGGTACGCGGGCATGTTCAAGATTCTGGAGTTCGCGTTCCAGATGGTGCTGATCCTGGTGACGGGCTACGCGTTATCCAACTCGATACCGGTGAAGCGGCTGCTCGGATGGCTGGCTTCGCGGGTCAGCACGCCGCGCGGCGCAATAGTCTTGACGATTGTGGTCGTGATGGTCACCTCGTTTTTCAACTGGGGATGCGGTTTAGTCGTCGCCGGACTGCTGTCTCGCGAAATCGCGAAGCGGCAGCGGATCGATTTCGGATGGCTGGTCGCGGGCGCCTATTCCGGGTGGATCATCTGGGCCAGCGGCTTTTCCAGTTCAATCGCGTTGGCTCAAGCCACTCCAGGCTCGGCTCTCAATGTCGTGCAAAAGATGACCGGAGAAGTCCTTCCCCTGAGCCGCACGGTGTTCGCGCCCTTCAATCTGGTTCCCGTGCTTGTTCTCCTGGTGCTGCTGCCGCTGCTTTACTGCGCCATGCAGCCGGCCGAGCGAGACGTGATTGCTGCCGATGCTGACCGGCTGCGCGAGGAGGATATTCTGCCGGAAGGGAAACCTTCAACCGAACCGACAATCGCCGAAAGACTGGAGCGGGCTTGGATCCTGAATTTAATTGTCGTGGCAGCCGGGATCACCGCGCTCACCTTTGCCTGGGCGCGGACAGGCGCCAGCCTCGACATTAACTCGGTCATCTTCATCTTTCTGCTGGCTGGACTGCTTTTGCATTGGACGCCTATCGGCTACGTCCGGGCAGTGAATAGCGCCGCGCGGATCACCGGACCTTTAATCCTCCAGTACCCGCTTTATGGCGGTATCATGGGAATTATGTCCGGCACCGGGTTAGCCGATGTAATTTCCCGGGCGTTCGTCAGTTTTGCCAACGCCCACACGCTGCCTTTCTGGAACTATATTGCGTCAGTGATCATCAGTTTTTTTATCCCGAGTGGTGGAGGACACTGGGCGGTGCAAGGTCCGTTCGCGGTGCCCGCAGCGGCCCAGGCCCATGCTTCCCAGGCCGCCACCGCGATGGCAGTGGCGATGGGTGAACAGGTCACGAACATGATTCAGCCCTTCTGGGCCTTGCCCGTTCTGGCGATTGCCGGAATAAGTCTGCGCCGCGTCATGGGCTACACGGTAATGAGCTTCTTCGTGGGTTTCGTCGTATTCGCGCTGGCGCTTTTGCTGCTGACCTGACGTCCGATTTCAGCCCTGTTTCTGGGCGGTGCTCGCTACGGAGTCGGCAATTTATCCTTCGTTCCGGATAAAAACTTTTTGTCGGTCGATCTTCGCTCCTCGATCCAAAAAAAACTGTTTCAGCTCCGGGGTATAATGCCCATAAGATTCTGGGTTGAGGCTCAAAAAAATCTCCCCGCCCGGGCTGAGAACATTTTTCTGAAGATCGTCTAGAAAAAACTCCCATACTTTTGGCCCCCAGACCTGGTCGGTCTCGTGGCCATTGAAGCAAATCGCGAAGGCCGTCACCACGTCGAACTTGCTGTCCAGCTCCGGCAGAGCTTGAAACGGTTCTATCCGCCAGATCACCCTTCGCAGGCCGAGTAAACGGAAGGTTTCGAAGTACAAAGGGGGCCAATCCAGATCCAGGCCCAGCCCAGTGTGACCCAGATGCTTACAGACAAACAGGAAGTAGCCAGCGCCGCTGCCCAGATCAAGAATCCGGGAAGGTTTCCGGCGGTCTAAATGAAGCTCTTGCGCTTGCTCGATCGCTAAACCCAGCCACCGTTTCTGGTCGACGTACTTCTGCCAAGCCTTCGTTTTGCCCGCAACGCCGTACTTGATCCGGAGCTGTTCGAAATCACCGCCGGGAAGATCGCGCAAGAGCTGTGGGACAGTCAGAGACCGCGCGAACCGATAGTAGGCATCGAGTGCGCTATTCCAGGCTTCTCCGGTGGTCAGCTTGTGGATCTTCCGGGACAATCGCATAGTAAAACCAAGTGCACGGCTGAGCCGGACGCCTCTTTGACTGACTCAGCTTCTGCTGAGAATCAAGTGGAAGTTGGCTGGTGTCAGGGATGAGAGTGATCGCGGATCGGCGTATTGCGTGTCGGCGTGATGCGTGTCGGCGTATTGCGTGTCGGAGTGATGCGTATCGGCGTGAAGCTATTCCTCCATCTTGCGCGCCCTGCGGTCCGATGGTCCCGGATCACCCGGCCCTCCGGGACGGAAATCATCTTTAAATCGAGTACCGGCAATAAATTGCCGGTCTATTTTCCAAGGTCCCTCCGGGACAAGAGGCCAAAGTCCGACACGCCCATCCTGCCGGTTCAAAAAGCTGACAAGCTGGAAGCTTATCCTACCGTGAAGTCCGACCCGGCCCGTCCGTATTTACGCAACACGCCGACACGCATACGCCGACACGCAATACGACACTCCGACACGCAATACGCCGACACGCAATACGCCGACACGCATTGCACGCCTACTCGAGCGCCAAGGCCGGCTCCGCCAGCGGCGAGCCGCGTTCCAGAACCTTTTTCAAGAATGGAGCGGTCCGGCTCGCGGAATGTTGGGCGACGAACTCCGGGGAACCGGCGGCCACAATCTCCCCTCCGGCCTGACCCGCTTCCGGGCCGAGGTCAACGATGTAATCCGCTTCGGCCATGATATCCGGGTTGTGTTCGATCACCACGACGGTGTTTGCTTCAGCCACCAGACGCTGGAGCACCTCAATGAGCCGCTGCACGTCCGCCATGTGCAATCCAATGGTTGGCTCTTCCAGGAGATAGAGGTTCGATTTCGGAGTTCGATTCCGGCGAATCCGGGCTTCGATCGCCCGGCTCACGCCTCCACGCAACTCGTTGACGAGTTTGAGCCGCTGAGCTTCGCCGCCAGACAAGGTCGGACTTGGCTGACCGAGTTGCAGGTAACCAAGACCCGTCTGCTGCAACAGGTCCAAGGCCCGATAGATACGGGGTTGCGATCGGAAAAACTCGGCGGCCTCCGCAACGGTCATTTCCAGGACATCACCAATACTTTTGCCGTTGTACTTCACGCTCAGCGTCTGGCTGTTAAATCGTTTACCACCGCAGGTCTCACACGGCAGATAGCTGGTCGGGAGAAAATTCATCTCCATCTTGATAACGCCTTGTCCGGCACAGATCTCGCATCGCCCTCCCTCGGTGTTGAAGGAGAATCGCGCGGCAGAATAACCCCGGATTCTCGATTCCGGCAACTGGGCGAACAGCGAGCGAATCTGGTCAAAAACTTTGATATAGGTTGCCGGAATTGAGCGAGAAGTCTTGCCGATCGGCGATTGATCGACTTCGTAAACGTTTTCGATCGCTTCAAGCCCGCTGATCGCGGTCCAAGCGGGCCCGTTCGCAGAAGCACGCGTTGACCGCAATCCTTGTTGAACAGCTGGCAGCAGAGCGGAACGCATCAGGGTACTCTTTCCGGAGCCGGAAATTCCGGTGATGACGGTCAGGCGCCCGACCGGGATTTGGACATCGATATTCTTGAGGTTGTGAGCGCGCGCACCGTCCAATTTTATCCAGCGGATGTCATTGAGGGTTCGGCGAGCACCGCCCAAGGGATGCTGCGGAGGTGAGTCCAGAAACTGGCCGGTGATCGAGTCAGGGTTTCTCTGAATATCCTTCAGGGAACCCAGACCCACCACGTGACCACCCTCTCGACCAGCTCCGGGACCAAGATCGACCACCAGGTCAGCCCTTCGCATCGTTGCCTCGTCGTGCTCGACGATCACTATGGTGTTTCCTTTGTCCTTGAGGGCCGTTAATGTCCCGAGCAGACGTTCGTTATCGCGGGGATGGAGCCCAATCGTTGGTTCGTCCAGAACATACAAAACCCCGCGGAGATTCGATCCAAGCTGAGCGGCTAGCCGGATGCGTTGCGCTTCCCCTCCGCTCAACGTCTTCGCGGAACGATTCAGCGCCAGGTAGTCCAACCCAACCTGTTTCATAAAAGACAGCCGTTGCTGAATCTCGGGCAGAATCGGCCCTGCGATATTTTCTTCAACGGATGAAAAATCCAGGCTCCGCAAAAGCGCGTCAGCTTGTTGGATCGAACTCGCGGCGACCTGTTCGATCTGCAGGCCTTTTAATCGAACCGCTCGAGCAATCGGATTCAAACGAGTTCCCGCGCAGTCCGGACATTCGTTCAGAGTTGCCTCATCGATCCAGTCGCTGCGCTGCTCGGCTGTGAGTTCTGCCTCGAGAGCGGATTGGCTGCCGTCGCGCTCCTGGGAAAAAGGCAGCAAGTAACCGAATCCTTGACAGGTCTGGCACCAACCATGGGGGGAGTTAAACGAAAAGAGCCGCGGATCGAGTTCTTCAAACGCCGTTCCACAAGAGGGACAACTCATCTCGTTACTGAGTACAATCTTTTCAAAGGCCGGTTGCGATTTAGGACTCCGGCCGTTGCCGCGTTGTCCCGGTTTCTTCGGCAGAAGTAAAAACGCGGATCCGCCACCAACCCGGAGAGCGGTTTTCAGAAGAATCGGCAGATTCGACGGTCCGCCCTTAGCCAGCTCGGCGACGACGACCTCAATCGAGTGTTCCCGATAGCGTTCCAGTTCCGGGAATTGACTTATCGAGTAACGGGTTCCGTCAACGATCAGACTTTCATAGCCGTCCCGCTCAGCGGCGGCGGCAATTTCCCGGTGAAAACCTTTGCGCGCCTTGACCAGGGGCGCAGTGAGGAGTGCCGGGCCGCTTTGCAGTCGTTGCAGAGCAATCCTCTGGATAGCAGCCAAGCCCTGCTTCTCGACCGGGATCTGGCACTTGGGGCAAAACTGTCGGCCCAGCTTGGCAAAAAGTAACCGGAGAAAGTGATATACTTCCGTGACCGTCGCGACTGTCGATTTGCCTCCACCGCGAGTCACTCGCTGCTCAATTGCCACGCTCGGGGGCAAGCCGTCGACGTGATCAACGTCGGGGCGTTCCAGTTGTTCGACAAACTGCCGCGCATAGGTCGACATACTGTCGAGAAAACGACGCTGACCCTCCGCAAAAAGGATATCGAAGGCGAGGCTCGACTTTCCCGAGCCGCTCAAACCAGTGATCACCGTCATCTTCTCGCGCGGCAATCGAACGTTTAAGTTTTTCAGGTTGTGCTGGCGAGCTCCGTGCACCGCGATAGCCGGGTCGAACGCTGGGAGCTCCGCGATTCTCCCGGACGATTCCGTGTAGTCGGGACGGCGCCGGGCCAGTCGCTCTTTCAGAAACAAACTAATCCGCGAAGCGAGATTTTTTGCGACTTCCTCCGGAGTGCCCGTGGCGACAACCCGGCCGCCGCTCTCGCCGGCTTCCGGCCCGAGGTCAATCAGGTAGTCGGCTGCTTGAATCACTTCGAGGTTGTGCTCCACCACCAGCACGGAGTTACCCCTTTCCACCAATTCATGGAACACGCTCAGAAGCGCCGCGATATCGTCGAAGTGCAGTCCGGTAGTCGGTTCGTCAAAAATCAGCAGGTTGCCGCCGCGCCCTTTGTCGCCCTCGGCCAAATGGCCGACCAGCTTCAAGCGCTGTGATTCGCCACCGGACAGAACGTTGACCGGCTGCCCTAATCGAAGATACCCTAGACCAACTCGCCGCAGGAGGTCCAAGGGGCCGGCCAAAGCGGAGATTTTCTTGTTTACCCGGAAAAACTCGATCGCTTCCGTCACTGTCAAATCCAGGACCTCGTCGATCGTTTTTCCATTGAGCCGGATCTTGAGGATATGCGGTTGATACCGTTTCCCCAGACACTCGACACAACGAACATACTGATCACTGAGGAACTGCATCTCGACCTTCTCAAAGCCGAGCCCGGCGCATCGCTCGCAACGCCCCGGGCCGGAGTTAAAAGAAAAGACCGCGGCACTAAGACCCGCGGCGATCGCTTCCGGCACTGCAGCGAAAAGCTCCCGGATTTTATCAAAGACGCCCAGATAAACAACCGGAGTCGAGCGGGGCGAGCGCGCCAGGGGCGACTGGTCCACCAGAAGGACTTGATCAACCAGGTGAGCACCAGCGATTCCGCTGCAGACGCCGGGCGCCTGTTCAGAGGCGAGGCCCTTTAGCTGGAGCAAATTTTCATAGAGTACGTCCTGAATCAGTGTGCTCTTGCCTGAGCCGGATACACCCGTCACACAGACAAGAGCATTCAGCGGGATCGCGACGTCGATGTCTTTGAGGTTGTGCTCACGCGCTTTTTTTATCCGGAGGAATCTTCGAGGCTGCCGGCGACGGCTGGGGGTCGGGATTTCCTTGCGGCCGGTCAGGTAGCTTGCGGTGAGCGACTCCGGGACGTGTGCGCCGATCTGGGCGAGCGGCCCGGCGTATACCAGGTGCCCTCCAGCCTCGCCTCTGCCCGGTCCAAGCTCGAGCAGGTTATCGGCGCCTCTCATCACGGTTTCGTCGTGTTCGACGATAAGAAGCGTGTTGCCTTTGTCTCGGAGTCCATGAAGCACGCTGACCAATCTTTCGACATCTCGCGGGTGCAGCCCGACGCTTGGCTCATCGAGGACAAAGAGAGTGTTCACCAGGCATGCGCCGAGACACGTCGTAAGATTGACCCGTTGTATTTCGCCTCCGGAAAGCGAACGTGTCGCCCGGTCCAGCGTCAAGTAGCCTAGTCCCACTTCAACGAGATAGCGGAGTCGCGCGACGATCTGGGAGCGAATGATCTCCGTCGCGGAGTCAGTGGCCGGCAGGCTGATCAGGGCGGTTCTTTCCACCAGTTCGTGGATCGGCATTTGCTGAAGTTGCGGCAGGCTGAAGGAGCGCTCGCCGATGCGGACGCGAAAGTTCAAGGTTTCGGGTTTGAATCGCGTGCCATGACATTCCGGGCACAGTGTGTAAGCGCGATAGCGGCTGAGGAAGACACGCACGTGCATCTTATAAGTGCGCGACTCCATCCACTCGAAAAACCCGCGAACGCCATACCAACCGCCGCTTTCCCAGATTTCCTCCGCGCTGACATCGGGTCGAGTATCGCCTTCGATAACCCATCGCTGATCAGCTTCCGTGAGTTCCTGGAAAGGGAGATGAATATCGATTTCCCGTTCCAGCGCTTGCTTGACCAGATCGCGTTGGCAATCGTGCATTTGGGCCGTTTGAAATGGCTTGATTGCGCCGTCAGCGATGCTCAGTTCACGGTTGGGAATCGCCCGCTCCAGATCAATTCCAATCGTGCGGCCAAACCCTCGGCAGGCCGGACAGGCGCCCACCGGATTGTTGAACGAGAAAAGCCCGGGAGAGGGTGGACGGATATCGATATCGCAATAGGGGCAATGCCATCCCTGGGAAAACCGATGTTCCTGAATTGGTTCGAGGCTGACAATCATGACCTGTCCCTTGCCGAACCGGAGTCCTTGTTCGATCGCTTCAATCAGCCGGAGACGGTTTTTATCGATAATTGGCAATCGATCCTGGATCACCGGCACGATTGCGGGAAGCCGTTTGAGGCTCGTCTCGGAGTCGGTCCGGATCTGTTCCTGATTGAGCCAGACCCGCAAAAATCCCTGCTGACCGACGAATTGGAAAAAGTCTCGTGGCTTAGTTCCCGGTGGCACGGGGACGCCAAAGGTAATTAGGGCGGGACGATCGGGGCAAGCGCGCAAAAGCGCAGCGACGATGCTGTCTGGCGTCTCGGGCGTAATTTCGCGCTGGCAACTGGGACAAAAGCCGTGAGCCACTCTGGCCATGAGGATCTTCAGATAGTCATTGATGTCGGTCATCGTGCCGACCGTCGACCGGGTGGTGCGAACCCGGTTCGCTTGCCCGATCGCAATAGCCGGAGGGATCCCCTTGACTTCGTCCACCAGCGGTTTGTCCATGCGATCAAGAAATTGCCGGGTGTAAGGGCTGAAAGTCTCGACATAACGGCGTTGTCCTTCGGCGTAGATCGTGTCGAAGGCCAGACTCGATTTGCCGCTGCCGCTCGGGCCGGTCACCACATGGAGCCGATTCAAGGCGAGATCCACGTCGATGTTCTTGAGATTGTTCTGGCGCGCACCGCGGATGACGATCGCTGCTTGCGCCGGAAGAACCGCTTTGGACATAAGGGTGCCAAGCTAATACGAGAGGTCGCGCGATTCTAGTGGTCCGCCGAAAATCGTGTGATTTGCTCTGACCAGAAAACATGACGGCAGAGGACGTTGTTCGGCTTCTTGAGCTCCAACCGCATCCGGAGGGCGGTTACTACCGAGAAATCTTCCGGGACGAAAGGCTGGTTCGGGGTAGGGCCGTTTCCACCGCGATCTACTTTTTATTAATGGCTGGGCAACGTTCCCATTGGCACCGGATCGATGCCGCTGAAGTCTGGCATTGGTATTCGGGCGGTGCTCTCCTTCTTCAAACCTGGCGAGAGGGTCATTCGCTCCACCGCGTTCGCTTGGGAGCAAATCTCGAAATGGGTGAACGCCCACAGGCGGTGGTCGCCGCGAGTGAATGGCAAAGCGCAGAGCCGCTTGGTGCATGGACCCTCGTCGGATGTACTGTTGCGCCGGGATTTGAGTTTTCCCGATTCGAGCTTGCGCCGGAGGGTTGGAAACCGGGTTCCTGAACGGGTACAGGATTTCGCCCGGAAAAATAAAATCGGGCTGGTGGGATTCGAACCCACGGCCTCCACGTCCCGAACGTGGCGCTCTAGCCAAGCTGAGCCACAGCCCGTTTGCTGGGAGTGGCGAGGTTACATCGATGGTCGGAGGAAAGCAACGAGTACCTCGCAGCTATTTCTTGTCTGTGCACGGGAGAGAGCGCAACACACCTGAAGCATGTTGCCCTGCGCGAACGCTCGGCCGTTTTGCGACCGCGGAATTGCCGCGCACGGGCTCTTATACGGTTGAACGTACTTTACCAGTCCCTCGACAATCCCATTTGCGTATTCATCAAAAATGTTCGGTCGGAGTACGCCGTCGAACTCCCTCTGCCCGGAATATTCACCTGCCAGGAATCGTTCGAAAAAGCTCCGGCTGTTCATCACATAACACTCGATATAGATCACGGGGCATTCGTACAGGCGGTTGGCGAGGAGGTTCCGTGCCCAGATATAGCCGCTTGGGTCAGCGGCGAGCGCATTGGGACCGGAATAGCGGAAGGGCGGCAGCCCTGTCGCGTCCCTCAGAGCCGCGGCGATCGATTCCGATAAGGCGAGTTCCGCGTCGTGCGATCGGTTCAACATTTTCACCAGCATCGCGAACCGCACATCGTCATCGCGCAGTTCCGAGGCGCTGTACGCGCCGTTGATGATGAGATGAAGATGATTTGCATCGACCAAAGTTGGTTCCTGCGGATTGCCCCAGGGTTCCGCATTAAAATGTAAACAGACAACCAGGTCCGGCCGGATCTGGTCATTGACTCGCTGCGCCCGTTCACGAATCTCCGCAACCCGATAGAACAACCGTTCCGCTTCTTTTCGGATGATTGTTTTGGCCGCCAGGGCATATCCTTCTCGGGTTGACCCGAGTAACGCTGCGAGATCTTTTCGTTGATCGATCGCGACTGCACTCAGTTGTTCCGGACGGAGACTGGTGAGGGGCTCAAGTTTGCTGCGGACCAGTCTGACATCGGCGCCGAGCGTCCGAAGCCGCCGCGCGAGGAGCTGAGCGACCCGTAAAGTAAGATTTCCTTCCATGACAGGCGGCCAGCTGTCCAATTGAAACCAGCGTTCCTCCATTTTTGCCCATTCGCCGCCGAGATGTCCGGGATCGATCGCAATGGTTAATGCCCGCAACGGCTTGCTGAGTTCCCCTGATCTTTTGTGCGGAAACGTCGAGTAGCGCGCGACTGGGCGGCGATCGGCCCGTTGCGGAGCGAACTGAAGAACAAAATCCGGTCCTTGCCCCGTCTGAATGATCGCATGATCTGTTTCGACCCGGAGCCACGAATCGGCCGCTCCGTTCGGCGCGTAGACATTTCGGAGCAGGGCCAGGAAGTCGTCGTGCGTGATTGTCTGCTGAAATGCGTTTAAACGCTCCCAATCGGGTGTTGTAGCGAGAGGGCTAAGCTGGCTGGATAAGGCCGCGATTGGCCAGAGCAGAAGGAGGATCGCTCCCAACAGCTAGGCGGCGGCTTGCGAGCGGGGATTCACCGGCTGACATAGACAAGCGACTTTATTCTCCGGAAGTAAAACAAAGTCTTCCATCGTTTGGGGTCAACCGTGCTAAAGTGTTGCCGGCGGGTTTATAAATCCAGGGCATTGATGCTTCGACTTTTATTTCTTGGTGATATCATCGGTGAACCCGGGCGAAAGGCAGTAATTGATGTGCTGCCGCGCTGGAAGGAGGCATGGAACCTCGATTTTATTGTGGCGAACGGGGAGAACGCCGCGGCCGGTCGAGGGATCACTCCAAAAATCGTTATTGATCTGCTGCGGGTGGGCATCGCAGTCATTACGACCGGTGATCATATCTGGGATCAAAAGGAGATCGTCTCGTTTATTGATACAGAACCTCGGCTTTTGCGTCCGGCCAACTATCCGGATGGCACTCCGGGCAATTCGTCGATCGTGCTCGAAACTGCGAAAGGCAAAGTCGGCGTTCTGAACATACAAGGGCGTACCTTCATGTTACCCGCTCTCGAAAATCCCTTTCACCGAGTTCGTCTGGAAGTGGAGAAATTGCGTGAAGAGACGCCGATCATCTTTGTTGATGTCCATGCCGAAACCACCAGCGAAAAGATCGCGCTTGGCCGCTTTCTCGATGGGAAGGTCTCGGTGGTCGCAGGAACCCATACCCATGTGCAAACCGCAGATGAGCAGATTTTTCCGGGCGGCACTGCTTTCATTTGCGATGCGGGAATGTGTGGGCCGGCGCACTCGGTGCTTGGCCGCGAGATTCAGCCGATCGTCCAACGTTTCTTGACAAGCATGCCGGTGAATTTTCCCGTAGCCAAAGGCGAGGTAAAGCTGAACGGCATCCTCACGGAAATTGAGGAAACCTCCGGGCGCGCTCAGTCGATCCGGCGCGTGTCAGAGCTTTTCGTGCCGGCGGAGCGGGAGACGGAAAACGCTAGGGCGCCGTTAGACCGGGCCGGTTCGATCGTGCCGAACCGCTAGCGAAGCTGCGCCCCGCGGCCGGGAGAGTTGGGCGCTTTTGGTGGTTTTAGAATCCATTTGACGCTCAGTTACTCTTTGTTAAGTTTCCGGCTCGCTTGACGGACCTGGGTGGCGGTCGACCGACCTGAGCTTCTGATGGGACTCGATTAGAATGCAGGGGCGTTCTGTCCTCAGATCCGGCAACGTTGAGAGTTCAGTCTAGTCAGGAAACGGCGAGGCTGGCTGAGTAAAGTTGCCCATGTAGCTCAGTTGGCAGAGCACGTCCTTGGTAAGGACGAGGTCACCGGTTCAAACCCGGTCATGGGCTTTTGCCCCGGCCTGAACAACAAGACGATTTGAAATAGAGCAGAAAGTAGAAAGAGACCTTAAATGGCGAAGGATAAATTCGAGAGATCCAAACCGCATGTGAACATCGGTACGATTGGCCACGTCGATCACGGAAAGACGACGTTGACGGCCGCGATCACGACGGTGCTGGCCGAGAAGGGTATGGCGCAGGCGACGCGGTACGACCAGATCGATAATGCCCCGGAAGAGAAAGAGCGCGGGATTACGATCAACACCGCTCACGTCGAATATCAGACCGATAATAGGCACTATGCGCATGTCGATTGTCCGGGACACGCGGACTACGTGAAAAACATGATTACCGGCGCCGCGCAAATGGACGGAGCGATTCTTGTCGTCTCAGCTGCGGACGGTCCAATGCCGCAGACGCGAGAGCATATTCTGCTCGCTCGCCAGGTTGGTGTGCCATCGATCGTCGTGTTTCTGAACAAGTGCGACATGGTGGACGACCCGGAGTTGCTTGACCTGGTTGAGATGGAGGTACGAGATCTCCTGTCGCAGTACGAGTTTCCCGGTGATACGATCCCAATCGTCAAGGGAAGCGCCTTAAAGGCGCTTGAAGGCGATCCGAAAAACAAGGAAGCGATTTTCCAGCTCATGTCGGCCGTGGATGAATACATCCCGCTGCCGGAACGTCCGATTGATCAGCCGTTCCTTATGCCGATCGAGGATGTGTTTAATATTGAAGGACGCGGCACGGTGGTGACCGGTCGTGTGGAGCGGGGCATTCTCAAAAAAATGGAAGAAGTCGAAATTGTTGGCTTGCGCCCGACCCAGAAAACGACTGTCACCGATATCGAGATGTTCCGGAAGCTGCTTGATGAGGCGCGGGCCGGCGATAACGTCGGAGTTCTTTTACGCGGCGTGAAGAAAGAAGATGTGGAACGCGGCCAGGTTGTGGCGAAGCCGGGGACGATTACGCCACACAAGAAATTCAAAGCGGAAGTCTATGTGCTGAGCAAGGAGGAAGGAGGTCGGCATACCCCCTTCTTCTCCAACTATCGGCCACAGTTTTACTTCCGGACCACCGATGTCACGGGCACGGTAAAGCTGCCGGAAGGTGTAGAGATGGTGATGCCAGGTGACAACATCTCGATCGAGGTTGAGTTGATCACGCCGATCGCGATGGAGAAAACCATCCGCTTTGCCATCCGGGAGGGTGGCCGGACCGTTGGCGCCGGTCGGGTTGCTGACATCCTTGACTAAGGATCTAAATTCGGAGATAGGCTGATAGGAGTGGTCCGGCTGCGGCCGGACTGCTTTGTTTTTAGAGAGCAGACAGGTCAGTAGCTCAATTGGTAGAGCAGCGGTCTCCAAAACCGCCGGTTGGGGGTTCGAGTCCCTCCTGACCTGCGCGATTTGGAGTGAAACGACGATGATAGGCCGGACAAGACAGTTTCTAGGTGAAGTGCGAACCGAACTCGGGAAGGCGAGTTGGCCCTGGGACCCGAAGGAGAAGGGGGTCCGGAAATACCGGGAGTTGATTGATTCAACGACCGTGGTGGTGATCGCCATGCTGCTCTTGAGCGGCTATATCGCATTTTGGGATTTTGTATGGGTGAACTTGGTGAAGATGTTGGTTCCTTGAAGGGTTGCGGAGCGGAACGGAAGCAACCCTGCATTTTGCCCCGGATAACGGTGGGTTAAACATGAGCGAGCCGGACAAAAATCAGTGGTACGTAGTGCATGTTCTGTCCGGTCAGGAACAGAAGGTGTTCGATAATCTTACCCGGCGAATTAAAACCGAGGAAATGGGAGACTTAGTTTACGAGGTGTTGATCCCGACTGAGCGAGTGTCGGAAATCAAGCGGGGAAAGAAAACCGAAACCACCCGGAAGTTTTTCCCAGGCTATCTGATCGTCAACATGTATTTGCTGGACAAGCAAAACCAGTTAGTCGACCGGAGCTGGTATTTCATTCGAGAAACGCCTGGAGTCCTTGGCTTTGCCGGGCCGAAAGACAGGCCGGTTCCCTTGCGCCCGCAAGAAGTGGAAAACATGTTGGCGCAGATCCGGGAGAGAGAAGACAAGGTTAAACCGAAGGTCAGCTTTGAAGTGGGTGAAACGGTGAAGGTAGCCGATGGGCCGTTCCAAAACCAAAGCGGAGTCGTTGAGGAAATTGATCCAGACCGAGGAAAGCTGCGGGTGTCCGTCAGCATTTTCGGCCGGTCGACACCAGTCGAGCTAGAGTATTGGCAAGTCGAGCGAGGTTAATTTCGCGATGGAAAATTTTTAGAGAGAATTACGAAATTTTATGGCGAAAGAAGTCGTTGCAACTATCAAACTGCAGATCCCGGCTGGCCAGGCAAACCCGGCTCCCCCCGTCGGGCCGGCTTTGGGACAGAATGGCGTCAATATCATGGCCTTTTGCAAGGAGTTTAATGCGACGACCCAAAAGCAGGCGGGTGACATTCTCCCGGTTGTGATCACCGTCTATAAAGACAAGTCGTTTACGTTTATTACGAAGGCGCCTCCCGCAGCGCTTCTTCTGAAAAAAGCGGCTAACATCGCGGCCGGTGCCAAAGAACCTAACAAAGGGAAGGTCGGCCAGTTGACCAAAAAGCAAGTGATGGAGATCGTCAAAGTCAAGATCAAGGATATGAACGCGGGTTCGGAAGCAGCTGCGTTCCGCACTCTGGCCGGGACAGCTCGCCAGATGGGCATCGAGATTGTTGATTAAACCTCAGCCTCGGCTGAGTGCGAAGCAGGAGATCCCGTTGAGATCGCTGGAACTGCCAAAATATGAAGACAAAAAATCGCAGTAAACGTTATCGAGCCAGCTTGGCGCTGGTCGACTTCAGCAGATTGTTTTCCCTTCCGGAAGGGATCGGAGCCTTGAAGTTGATTCCCGCGACAAAGTTCGACCAGACTGTCACCCTTTCCTTCAAACTCGGCGTTGATCCCCGGCAGTCGGACCAGATGGTCCGCGGCACTTGTCCCCTCCCGCACGGCAGCGGCAAGAAAGTCCGAGTACTCGTGTTCGCGCAAGGGCAGGCTGCGGAAGCCGCCCGGGAGGCCGGTGCTGAATATGTCGGCTTTGAGGACATGATCAAAAAGTGCCAGGAAGGTTTTCAGGACTTCGACGTGGCGGTCGCGACGCCGGCCGCGATGTCCGAGGTTCGGAAGCTCGGCAAAGTCCTGGGTCCACGCGGATTGATGCCCAATCCGAAGACCGGCACGGTGACCGACGATACCGGTAAGGCGGTCCGCGAAGTCAAGGCAGGCCGCGTGGAATT
The DNA here is from genome assembly GCA_963731325.1 of uncultured Verrucomicrobiae bacterium. Classification (GTDB taxonomy): domain Bacteria; phylum Verrucomicrobiota; class Verrucomicrobiia; order Chthoniobacterales; family JAFAMB01; genus CAVSUL01. The sequence goes on along the minus strand of CAVSUL010000001.1, from coordinate 364,667 downwards.
CAAGCTGGACAAGAACGGCAACGTCGCGGTGCCGGTCGGCAAGTTCTCCTTCGAACCAGAGGCCTTAGTCGAAAACGGAGTGGCGGTGATCGATGCGGTCGCGAAAGCCCGGCCGGCCTCCGCGAAGGGAAGGTTTCTTCAATCGATCACGCTCAGCGCGACAATGAGTCCGGGAATCAAAATCGATGCTGGACCCTATTCCAAGTAATCCGGAGGTAAAAAAATGAGAGCTGAAAAGACTTCCATCGTCGAAGAACTGACATCGCGGCTGAATGCGTCGCCCTTTTTAATCGTCACCGAGTACGGGGGCATGAACGTAGGTCATTTGTCAGAATTACGATCTCGCTTAGCCGGTGTGGGAGCCCAGTGCCGGGTGGTGAAGAATAGCTTTTTGAAGAAAGCAGCCGTTGAAGTGGGTTTTCCTGATTTGGGATCCAGCTTGGCCGGACAGACCGCGATCGTCCTGGGAGCGAACGACGTTTGTGCGGCCGCGAAAGTCCTGAAGGCTTTCTCGGCGGAGTTTCAAAAACCTTCTGTGAAAGTCGGAGTGCTCGATCACGTCGTCATCTCGAAGGAACAGATCCAGGCACTGGCTGATTTGCCGAGTAAGGATGTGCTCCGGGCGCAGTTGCTCGGGATACTTGCCGCGCCACTGCAAAAACTTGTGCGGGTGCTTAACGAACCGGGCGCATCGTTGGCCCGGATCCTCCAGGCAAAACTAGACCAAGGAGGCGAGCAAAAGGAGATTTAACGCTGTTCCAAGGTCGAACCGGTGGAGGGCGGATTTCCGCACCTCGAAGGTTTGTTCCAGAGGGATGGCAAATCATCGCCCTGCGAAGGAAGCCGCGCAGAGCGAATCGCAACAAAAACTGGTTCCTCGTCGGGACCGGCGGCTGCCGGTTCTTAAATGCTCGTGAGGCTTCGGAGCGCGACGATACCAAGCAAAAGAAAACATGGCAGATACAACACAATTAGTAGACCAGTTGAGCGGCCTCACCGTCTTGGAGATTGCCGATCTGGTGAAAAAACTCGAGGAAAAATGGGGAGTCAGTGCGGCCGCGCCAGCGGCCGTGGCGGCTGCCCCTGTCGCGGCTGGCGCGGCTGCGCCCGCAGTGGAAGAGAAGACGACATTCGACGTTATTCTGACCGAGGTCGGCCCGAATAAAATCGCGGTGATCAAGGAGGTACGGGCATCGGTGTCCGGGCTGGGGTTGGCTGAGGCGAAGGCTCTCGTCGAGGGGGCTCCCAAACCGGTGAAGGAAGGGGTTACCAAGGAGGAAGCGGCCGAGATCAAGAAAAAGATTGAGTCGGCCGGCGCGAAAGTCGAGGTCAAGTAGGCCAGACCGCTGCTCGAGAAAGAGCTTTGCAAGGCGCTCGCCTCCTGCGAGCGCCTTTTTTTGGAGTCCAGAAGTCGCGCACGAACCAGTCCTTCGCCGAATCTCGCGGGGAGCGCCCGGCAAGTGACTGTGAGTCTTGGAGTGCACGCACTCCAATAAATCCCCTTGCGCATTAGAATTTCCCTGCTACACTCCCTTTCCGTTAACCGCGGGGGAACTCGAGATATCGCTCGCACGTTTAACAACAACGTATTAGTTTATCGGCTCCTTTTGCATGGTTTATTTGACAAGCCATGTGACTGGGGCTACTTCTGTTCCCCTTTGCTGTCGAAATCCCACCTCAAGAGGTAGGCGTTCCCCAGGTTTCGGCGAGCAAGTGCCGGTTCGGCTTAGATTAACGATCTCGTATGTCAGAACGCATTTATTTCGGAAAGATTAAAGAAGCCGTTGAGCCACCAAACCTGATCGAGGTTCAGATCAACTCCTACGTCGAGTTTCTGCAGAAGGATATCCCGCCCAGTAGACGAAAGAGCGTCGGCTTGCAAGCCGTCTTCCGAGAGGTTTTCCCGATTCAGAGCTATGACGACAAGGTCGTGCTCGATTTCGTCAGCTACGACATTGGCGATCCCAAAATGTCCGCCTTGGAATGCCAGAGAGAAGGACAGACCTTGAGCGCTCCTCTGCACGTTACCTTTCAGCTCAAAGACGAGAAGGGTACCAAGGAGGAGAAGGTGTATATGGGCGAGATCCCGCTCATGACGCGGCAAGGGACCTTCGTGATCAATGGAGCGGAGCGCGTCGTCGTCAGCCAATTGCATCGCTCGCCCGGAATTGCATTCGAATCCTCCATCCACCTGAATGGAAAGGTCCTGTACAGTTTTCGGATCATTCCGGATCGCGGTTCATGGCTGGAAGTGCAGTTCGACACCAACGACCTGCTCTACATCTACCTTGACCGCCGTAAACGGCGCCGGAAATTCCTTGCGACGACTTTCCTGCGGGCAATCGGCTATGGGTCCGACGCGGAAATCATCCGGCTTTTTTATAACATCGAGAAGCTGCCGTTACGCAATGATCTGGAGGAGGAAGAACTGACCACGAAGGTCCTGATCAGCGATGTTCGCGATGGCGAGATTACCGTGGCCCGAGCGTTTGAACCGCTGACCAAGGCGACCATACAGCAGATCCTCAGTCTGGGAGTAACGGAGGTGGAGGTCGTCGAGACCAAAAACGACGATACGATCATTAAATCTCTCAAAAAGGATCCGGCACACGACGAGGAAGAGGCGCTCAAAGATATCTACCGGCGGTTGCGCCCAGGCGATCCTCCGACCGTAGCGAATGCGCGCGGTCTGCTGCGTCGCTTGTTCTTCGATCCAAAGAAGTACGATCTCGGGCGCGTCGGACGCTATAAGATCAACCAAAAGCTGGGCATCGACGTTGACCTGGCTGAACGCACCCTGACCAAGGAGGATTTTATCGGCGCGATGAAATACCTGGTCACTTTACGGAAGGGTGAAGGTTTGCTGGACGACATCGACCATCTGGGCAGTCGCCGCGTTCGCACCGTTGGAGAACTTCTCGCCAACCAGTGCCGGGTCGGTCTGGCCCGCACCGAACGCCTGGTGAAGGAGCGAATGACCCTTTTTGACGTCAACATTGACGGGATGACTCCGCAGAAGCTGATCAATCCGAAGGCGCTGAGCGCAGTGATCCGCGATTTCTTCGGACGTTCGCAGCTCAGCCAGTTCATGGATCAAACTAACCCGCTGGCCGAGCTCACCCACAAGCGCAGGCTGTCTGCGCTCGGACCGGGTGGATTAAGCCGCGATCGTGCCGGGTTTGAGGTTCGTGACGTCCATCCCTCCCACTACGGGCGCATTTGCCCGATCGAGACTCCGGAAGGTCCGAATATCGGATTGATCAGCTCGATGAGCACCTTCGCGCGGATCAATGATTTCGGTTTTATCGAAACGCCATACCGGCGGGTCGAGAACGGACGGGTGACTGATCGGATCGAATATTTGACGGCGGATCGCGAGGAAAATTATCTGGTGGCCCAAGCCAACGCTCCTCTGGATGCGCGGGGACATTTTGTTGATGCCAAGGTTTCCTGCCGGTACCGCGGCGATTTTCTTGAGGTCGAGCCCAGCAAGATCCACTACATGGATATCTCGCCAAAACAACTGGTCTCGGTGGCCGCTGGCCTGATTCCCTTCCTGGAGCACGACGATGCAAACCGTGCCTTGATGGGTTCGAACATGCAGCGTCAAGGCGTGCCGCTGATTCGGTCGGAGGCGCCGCTCGTCGGCACCGGACTGGAAGGAAAAGTAGCGCGCGATTCTCGGGCAGTCATTGTGGCTGAGGCAGACGGGATCGTTGCGTCGGTGAGCGCCGAGCATATCATCGTGACCAAGGATGGCAAGGCGCCCGACAGCAAACGCCGGTTGGTCAGCCGGCCCGAGGACGGATGGTTTGTGTACGAGCTCCGTAAGTTCATGCGGTCAAACGCGGGGACTTGCATCAACCAGAAGCCGATTGTGCAGAAGGGTGACAAAATCAAGGCCGCGCAGGTAATCGCGGATGGTCCCAACACCGACGACGGCGAGTTGGCGCTTGGCCGCAATGTTCTCGTCGCCTTCATGCCATGGAATGGTTACAATTTTGAAGATGCTATTCTGATCTCGGAAAAAGTGGTCAAGGAAGACATCTATACTTCCATCCACATTGATGAGTTTGAGATCGGCGCGCGCGATACGAAGCTTGGGCCCGAGGAAATCACTCGCGATATCCCGAATGTCAGCGAAGAAGCGCTGCGCAATCTCAGTCCGGATGGAGTGATTCGGGTTGGGGCAGAGGTCAAGCCCGGGGATATCCTGGTCGGCAAGATCACTCCGAAAAGCGAAACCGAATTGGCGCCGGAAGAACGTCTCTTGCGGGCGATCTTCGGCGAGAAGGCAGCCGACGTCAAAGACACGTCGCTGACCGTGCCTTCGGGTACGTACGGTATCGTGATGGATGTGAAGGTGTCTTCGCGCAAAGAAGTCCAGAAACAAAAGTTGACGCCAGCTGAGACCAAACGTCAGGCGAAACAGATTTCGGAGGACTACCGGCAAAGGAAAGAAGAACTTCACGAGGAACTCACGGAAGCGCTTTCCAATGTTTTGCTGGGCGAAAAGATTCCGCTCGATGTGGTGAATGCGGAGACAGGGGAAATCATCATTCCAGCCAACCGCAAGATCACCAAGACGTTACTGCGCAAGTTAGCCGGGGTATACGATCATATCGACATCGATCCGAGCCCGATTCGCAACAAAATCCGGGAGATCATCAGCCAGTTCGAACACAAGTTTGCCGAGTTGGACCTGGAGAAGGAACGCTCCCTGGATCGAATCGAGAGCGGCGATGACATTGATCCCGGGATCATCAAACAGGTCAAAGTTTACATTGCGAGCAAACGCAAGCTGAGTGTCGGCGACAAGATGGCGGGCCGGCATGGGAACAAGGGTGTGGTCGCCAAGATCGTCGCCGAAGAGGACATGCCTTTCCTCAGCGACGGTACTCCGGTTGAGATCGTGCTGAACCCGCTGGGGGTGCCGAGCCGAATGAATGTCGGTCAGGTCCTCGAAACGCACCTGGGCGTCGCCGCCAAGGCCTTGGGTTTCAAAGTAGCTACGCCGGTCTTCGATGGAATTGAGGAACCGGAGATCCGCAAGTATCTGAGCGAAGCGAAGAAAAAGCGTGGATTCGCCTGGGTGAATGAGAATGGCAAATCCGAGTTGCGCGATGGCCGCACAGGCGAGCCGTTCGATCAGAACGTCGTGGTTGGGTACATTTATATGCTGAAACTTGGCCACCTGGTGGCCGACAAGATCCATGCGAGAGCAGTGGGACCTTATTCGCTGGTAACACAGCAGCCGCTGGGAGGCAAAGCTCAATATGGTGGTCAACGATTTGGAGAGATGGAGGTCTGGGCTTTGGAGGCTTACGGCGCTGCCTACACCTTGCAAGAGTTGCTGACAGTGAAATCAGACGACGTGCAAGGTCGGACCCGGATCTACGAATCGATCGTGAAAGGGGATAACTCGCTCGAGGCCGGCACTCCGGAATCTTTCAACGTGCTGATCAAGGAAATGCAAAGCCTCGGCCTCGACGTGAAAGTCGGCGGCCGGCCGCAAAGTTATCCGGATTCTTCCCTGGAGCTGACCGCGGCCGCCGTCTAAGGCCCACGGCCCCGATAAACGATGCAAGCCAACAAGTTAATTTTTTCTTCCGCTCGCGAAAAGCGGGCGATTTTCAACAAAATTTCTTTTGAGAAATCAGTAGTCCGCGAATTATGAACGAAACCAATCTTCGCGAAATTTTCGGTGAGGAACGCTCCGTCGGGTTTGACCAGGTCGGAATCAGTGTCGCTTCTCCCGATGCCATTCGCTCCTGGAGTAAGGGCGAGGTCAAAAACCCGGAAACGATCAATTATCGAACCTTCAAACCAGAAAAGGGCGGTCTGTTCTGCGAGCGCATCTTCGGACCGACCCGGGACTGGGAATGTTCGTGCGGGAAATACAAGCGGATCAAACACAAGGGCGTCATCTGCGATCGGTGCGGTGTCGAAGTCACCCTCTCCCGGGTCCGCCGGGAACGAATGGGTCACATCGAACTCGCCGTGCCGGTTTCGCACATTTGGTTCTACAAATGCATGCCTTCGCGGATCGGGTTGATGCTCGACATGAGTTCTCGCCAGCTTGAGCGAGTGATCTATTACGAGGATTACATCGTGATCGATCCGGGCCAGACGCCGCTGCAAAAATGCCAATTGCTCAATGAGCAGGAACATCGGGAAGCCCAGGAGCAGTATGGCGATACCTTTGTTGCCGGCATGGGAGCCGAAGCGATCAGGCTGCTGCTCACTCAAGCGGAATTGCACCAGCTCAATCGCGAGCTCGAGGAAGCGATTAATAACACCAAGAGCAAACAGATCCGCAAGAAGTTGGCGAAACGCCTCAAGCTCGTACAGGGTTTCATGAGTTCTCATTCGCGCCCGGAATGGATGATTCTGGATGTCTTGCCGGTGATTCCACCGGATCTGCGTCCTTTGGTTCCGCTGGAAGGCGGCCGGTTTGCGACCTCTGACCTGAACGATCTCTATCGGCGAGTCATTAACCGGAACAACCGGCTGAAAAATCTGCTCCAGCTTAAAACGCCGGACGTGATCATCCGGAACGAGAAACGCATGCTGCAGGAGGCGGTTGACGCCCTGTTTGATAACGGCCGGCATGGCCGCGCAGTCACCGGTGCAGGCAACCGACCCTTGAAGTCTCTCAGCGATATGCTGAAAGGCAAAGGCGGCCGTTTTCGCCAGAATCTTCTTGGCAAGCGGGTCGACTATTCGGGCCGGTCGGTGATCGTCATTGGACCGGAATTGAAGCTGCATCAGTGCGGGCTTCCCAAAAAGATGGCTCTCGTCCTGTTTGAGCCTTTCATTATCCGCCGTCTCAAAGAGCTTGGATACGTGCACACGGTCCGTAGCGCGAAAAAGATGATTGAGCGCCAGACACCTGAGGTGTGGGATATTCTCGAGGAGGTCACCCGAGGTCATCCCGTCTTGCTCAATCGGGCGCCGACCTTGCACCGGCTTTCGATCCAGGCCTTCGAACCGATGCTGATCGAAGGTGAAGCGATCCGAGTTCATCCCCTGGTCTGCACCGCGTATAATGCCGATTTCGACGGCGACCAGATGGCCGTGCATGTCCCGTTGTCGGTCGAAGCGCAGATGGAGGCGCGCCTCTTGATGCTGGCTCCGAACAATATCTTTTCGCCGTCCAGCGGCAAGCCAATTACGACTCCTTCGCAGGATATCGTGCTCGGCTGCTACTACCTGACGCAAAATCCGCGCAAAGGCACCCAGAGCGAAGAACGGTTGCGGCTCTTCTCGAATGCGACAGAGCTCGAGTTTGCTTTGAACGAAGGCGCCGTCCGCGTGCATGATCGGATTCGTTTCCAGAATCCGGATTTTGGCCGGAAGACGATCTATGGCAACTCCGACAGCAAAACGCTCGAGACGACTGCGGGCCGCGTAATCTTCAACGGAATCTGGCCTGCCGAGCTTGGCTATTTTAACAAAGTGGCCGGCAAAAAACAGCTAAGCGACATTATTTGGCGAACTTACCAGGTAGCCGGCCAGCGCGGTACGGTCGAAACCTTGGACCGATTGAAAGAACTCGGCTTCCACTGGGCAACGAAAGCGGGTGTGTCTATCGGCATTACCGATATGATCATTCCTGACGAAAAGAAGATCGAGCTGGACAAAGCCTACAAGCAGATCTCCCAGGTCGATCGGCAATACCGGAGCGGTATCATCACCGACGGCGAGCGTTACAACAAAATCATCGATATCTGGACGCACGCCGGTGAGGAGATCTCGAACGTGATGTTCCGCACACTGGAATATAACGAAGGCCGCCGCGAGCTGAACCCGGTGTATCTGATGCAGGATTCAGGGGCTCGAGGCAACCGGCAACAGGTCAAACAATTGGCCGGGATGCGTGGTTTGATGGCGAAGCCTTCGGGCGAAATCATCGAACGACCGATCACCTCCAACTTTCGGGAAGGTTTGTCGGTGCTCGAGTATTTCATTTCCACCCACGGCGCCCGCAAAGGTCTGGCGGATACGGCATTGAAAACGGCAGACTCGGGTTATCTGACCCGGAAGCTGGTTGATGCGGCTCAGGATGTCATCATCGTGGAACCGGATTGCGGCACAGCCAACGGCATCGTTGTTCGCCCGATTTATGAAGGGGACGATGAGGTGGTCGACCTGGCGACCAGGATTGTCGGGCGCGTCAGTTGCGAGACGATCGTCAATCCGGTCACGAAAAAGACGATCATCAAGGTCAATGAATTGATCGAAGAGCCACATGGCCAGGCCCTGATGGATATCGGGGTGGAACAACTCAAGATCCGGTCCGTCCTGACCTGCGAATCGAAGCGCGGCGTTTGCGCGCGTTGCTATGGACGCAATCTGGCCACCGGACAAATGGTGAAGCTCGGGGAAGCGGTTGGTATTATCGCCGCGCAAAGCATCGGCGAGCCGGGCACTCAGCTTACCATGCGCACCTTCCACATCGGTGGTACGGCAACGCAGCTTTTCAAGCAGCCGATCATCAAAGCGAAGAACGAAGGTACGCTGCGCTTCAACGAACTAAGGGTCGTCAAGTCAGTGGATGGCAATTACATCGTGCTCAACAAGAACGGATCGGTCTCGGTTCACGCCAAGGATGGCCGTGAACTCGAACGGTACAACGTCGTTGTCGGCTCAGTGATTTCCGTCGGTGACGGCGAGCCGGTGAAGAAGGGCGATACTTTCGTGCAGTGGGACCCCTATAACGTTCCGATTCTCACGGAGAAAACGGGGCGAGTTGAGTTTCGGGATATGATTCCGGGCGTTACGGTGAAGCGCGAGATTGATGAAGCGACGGGCGTGCTGGGCACGGTGGTGATTGAGCACAAGGAGGATTTGCACCCGCAGGTTGTGATCGTGGAAGAAGGCAAAACGGCGGCACCCACGGTGCTGGCGAGCTATTCAATTCCCGCGGGAGCCCACATCGTCGCTCAGGAAGGCAAGAAGGTGCTCGCCGGAACGCTGTTGGCGAAAACACCGCGAAAGATCGCTAAAACAAAGGATATCACGGGCGGCCTTCCGCGAGTGGCTGAGTTATTCGAAGCGCGGCGTCCGAAGGACGCGGCGGAAATCGCGAAGATCGATGGCACCGTCGAATTCGGCGGTACCGTCCGCGGCAAGCGGCGGCTGATTCTGCGGGATCCAACGACCGGTCAGGAAGAAGAGCACCTGATTCCGCTGAATAAACACATTATCGTCTTCAAAGGCGATTTCGTGCGTAAAGGTTCCCAGCTGACGGAGGGTCCGATCGTTCCGCATGAAATTCTCGAGGTCTGCGGACCGCAGGATCTGCAGGAACATCTCGTCAACGAAGTGCAAGAGGTCTACCGGCTCCAGGGCGTCGAGATCAATGATAAGCACATTGAGATCATTGTCCGGCAGATGCTGCGCAAGGTGAAGGTCACCGAACCGGGCGATACTGTGCTGTTGTGGGGCGACCAGATCGATCGTCTCGAATTCGAGAAAGAGAATCGGCGTGTGGTTGAACAAGGCGGTAAACCGGCCGAGGCAGTGCCAGTGCTTTTGGGCATAACCAAGGCATCGCTGGAGACAGACAGCTTTATTTCGGCGGCCTCTTTCCAGGATACTACTCGTGTGCTGACCGAAGCGGCCACTTTGGGCAAGATCGACCACCTGCGCGGGTTCAAGGAAAACGTGATCATGGGGCATCTGATCCCGGCTGGTACTGGATTTAGCGATCACCGCGCCATTCGCATGGTCGAGACCGGGGAACCAATCGCCGAAGTGCCATTGCCTGAAGAGGAACCGGCCGTCGGGTAAGGATCGCCGCTTCGCCGGTTCATTGGTTCGTCGGTCTTTTCACTTCAAACGGTGTCAATTGCCACGAAAACCGGAGACGCCGGCGAAACGGCGCTGATGTACAACCGGCGGGTGCCGAAAACCCACCGGCGAGTGGAGGCCTACGGTACCGTCGACGAACTAAATGCCGCCTTGGGGTTGGTACGAGCGACTGTCAATGAACCGCTCATAAGTGATCCAGTTCTTTCCGTGCAGAAAGAGCTGGTCGTTCTGATGGGGGAACTGGCAGTAGCCGACGAGGATCGCGAACGGTACCGGAAAGACGGCTACGAATTGGTCGTGTCGGGCATGGTCGACCGGCTTACAGACATCGTGGACGACCTCGAAAAAAACCATCACATCGTTTTTAAGCATTGGGCGACTCCCGGTCGCAGCCTGGCGTCCGCTGCGCTCGATATCGCCCGAACCACGTGCCGCCGGGCCGAGCGGCGGGTGGTGGGATTGGCCGATAGTGCGGAATACGTCAATCCAGAGGCAATCCGGTATCTGAATCGCCTGTCTGACGTGCTGTGGCTCTTCGCCCGCTACGCCGAAACTCACGGATGAAAGGGGGTTCTGGAACCATTCCAAGACGCGCTTACCACCCGAGATTTTCTCTTGCGGATGTCGGCCACCTGCAGCATAGTCACCGGCTCCGCACGAAAAGCGGATGAAAGCGCCTTCCAGTTGTCACAGATCTAGCTATGTCTTCAATGGAATTAATGACCGAACTCCTCGAAGCCGGGGTTCATTTTGGGCATCAGACCAAACGGTGGAATCCAAAGATGAAGCCGTTCATCTTCGAGCAGAGAAATTCCATTTATATCATCAATTTGTCCGAAACGGTGAAGCAGCTGCAGGCCGCGACCGATTACCTGGCGCAAGTTTCGCGGGACGGTGGAAAAGTTTTATTCATTGGCTGCAAAAAGCAGGCTCAGGAAGCGGTGAAGGAAGCGGCACAAGCGTGCGGTCAGTTCTATGTCAATCAGCGCTGGCTCGGTGGTACGTTGACCAACCTCGCTACGATCCGTAAAAGTGTCGGTCGCTTGACTTACCTCGAACAGATCGAGCAATCGCCGGAGTACTCCAAGATGGGGAAACAGGAGCTCTCGGCTCTCAGACGCGAAGCGGAAAAATTGCGGAGAAATCTGGAAGGTATCCGGACAATGGATTCCCTCCCCGACGTTCTTGTGATCATTGATACGACCCGCGAGGCGATTGCTGTCGCGGAGGCTCAACGGCTCCGGATACCGACGATCGCGATCGTGGACACCAACGCGGATCCCGAGAAGGTTACCTATCCGATTGCCGGGAACGATGATGCTATCCGGGCGATTCGGGTCATCCTGCAGAAGCTGGTGGACGCCATCTACTCGGCGTCTCACGAATCAGCCAAAGAAGAAGCAGCAACTCTGGCGGCTGTTGCCGGCTGAGCGGCGCAAAAACGTACGCAAGCGCCGAAGCGGCGAGCTCATTGCGGTTTGAAAAGCTCTTAAAACAAGCCGCTGCGCCCTGATGAAAAGGCGGGTTTGGCATAAACGAAATCCGACAAACTTGTTTCAAATTTTTCTCTCAGAAAAACGGCAAGAATTTTATGGCTGATGTAAATCCTTCTCTCGTGAAACAACTCCGGGAAAAAACCAATGCCGGAATGATGGATTGCAAAAAGGCGCTGGTGGAATCTGACGGTGATTTGGAAAAGGCGGAGGATATTCTCCGGAAAAGAGGAATCGCCAGCGCTTCCAGGAAAGCGAGCCGATCAGCCAAGGAAGGCGTTATCGCTTCCTACATCCATCTCAACGGCAAGGTCGGCGTGCTGACCGAGATCAACTGCGAGACCGACTTCGTTGCCAAGAATGAAAAATTTCTTGAGTTCGTCAAAAATATTACGCTGCACATTGCCGCCGCCCACCCGCTGTACGTGAGCCGCGACCAGGTGCCGGCGACTGCCGTCGACCGGGAAAAGGAAATCTATCGAGAGCAGGTAAAGGGAAAGCCTGAAAAGGTCGTAGAAAAGATTGTCGAAGGCAAATTGGACAAGTTTTTCGCCAGCGTTTGTTTGCTCGATCAGCCGTTCATCAAAGATCCGGATCAGACGATCAAAGACTTGATCGCAAAGCAAATCTCCGAGGTCGGGGAAAATATCGTCATTCGGCGGTTCAGCCGATACGTCGTAGGCGAAGAGACTGGGGGTTAGAATTTGGCGAAGCACAGATTTCGCAGTGCCCCCGCGTTGCGAAATCTGTGCTTCGCCAAATTCTTCGGAATTGCAGTTTCTTGGCCGGTTGCTACTATCGCCGGTCTATGAAGCGTCTGTTTATTCTTTCGGCATGCTTGATGGTGACCTTGACCTATTCGGCGATCTCTCAAGAGACAATCAAGATCGGAGAATTCGGGTCGTTGACAGGCGACAACGCGAGTTTCGGAACCTCGCAGAACAACGGCGTCCAGATGGCGGTCCGAGAGATCAACGATGCCGGCGGCGTTCTTGGAAAGAAAATCGATCTGATCGTCGAGGATAATCAGACAAAGCAGGGCGAAACGACGACCATTGTTCGCAAACTGATCTCGCAGGATCACGTTGTCGCGATCATCGGCGAGGTCGCATCTTCCAAGACGCTGGAAGCAGCCCCGATCGCTCAAGAAAGCAGAATCCCCTTGATCGCGACCGCCGCAACCAATCCGCGGGTAACGCAAGTCGGCGATTTCGTTTTCCGCGTCTGTTTCACCGATGATTTTCAAGCCGTGGTTATCGCCCGGTTTATACTGGAAAACCTGGAGAAGAAACGGGTCGCCTTCATGACAGACGTCAAACAGGACTACAGTGTCGGCCTGACCAATATCGCGAAGAACTACCTCGAAAAGAATGGAGGCGACGTAGTGAAGGAGCAGAGCTATAGCTCGGGCGACAAAGATTTCCGGGCGCAATTGACCGATTTGAAAGCCGCGAATCCGGACGTCATCGTCATTACCGGATATTATCCGGAAGCCGCCTTGATTGCGAAGCAGGCACGGCAATTTGGTATCAAGGCAACCCTGGTTGGCGGTGATGGCTGGGACGGCGCCTCGTTGATTCCGGTTGGGGGCAAAGCAATCGAGGGCGCCTTTTTCTCCAATCACTTCTCGGTGGACGACAGTTCACCGACGGTGCAGCAATTCGTTTCCAAGTATAAGCAGAAATACAATGCATTGCCCGACGCTTTCGCGGCGCTCGGTTATGACGCGGCCAAGCTGCTGGCGGACGCGATTAAGCGGGCGGGCGGGACCGACCCGGAAAAGCTGCGTGACGCGATCGCCAGTACAAGGGATTTCCCGGGCGTTTCCGGAAACATCACAATCAATCCGGAACGCAACGCCACGAAGTCGGCTGTTATCCTTACGATCAAGGACGGTGCGATGCGTTATTTTCAGACCATCCAGCCACCGAAGGCTGCCAGTTAAAGACGCCGAGCCCTTGCGGCGCGCCAGGGCCCGAACACTGGCACTAGCACTGACTCTGGCACTGGTCCCCCCGTGGCTTACCTTCCAAACTGCTTCCTGGCTGTTCTTAGCTCATTTCTTCTCACCGCCTCCATCGCAACGGTCCAAGCCCAGATCAAAGTCGGGGAAATTAATCCGCTCAGCGGCGGAGTCTCACAATTCGGGATTTCGTGCCATCAAGGTTTTTTGCTGGCTTTCCAGGAGATAAACGGCGCAGGAGGAGTGCTTGGCCAGCAGATTCAGCTGATCAGCGAAGATAGCCAATCCAAGCCCGGTCAGAGCGCAACTGGCGTACGCAAGCTCATCACCCAGGACCATGTGGTCGCCATCCTCGGAGACGCTACGTCTTCAGCCTCCCTCGAGGCCGCGCCGATCGCGCAGGCAGCACAGGTCCCAATGATTACACCGAGCGCCACAAATCCCCGGATCACCCAGATCGGTGACTACATTTTCCGGGTGTGTTTCCTGGATGAAGTGCAGGCGCGGGTCATCGCGCGGTTCGCGCGCGATCGGCTGCACCTTATCCGGGTTGCCACGTTAACGGATGTGAAACAGGATTACAGCGTTGATCTCGCCCGTTTCTTCAAAGAAGAGTTCACCAAACTCGGCGGCCAGATCGTCAAGGAACAGAGCTACGGCAGCGGCGACACGGATTTTCGCGCGCAGCTCAGCGATATCAAAGCAAACCGGCCGGATGCTCTTTACATCCCGGGGTACTACCCGGAGGTAAGCCTGATTTTGAAGCAGGCGCGCCAGATCGGCTTGACGTTTCCGGGACTGGGCAGCGATGGCTGGGCCAACGAAACCTTGCTCTCGGTCGGCGGGAAAGCGGTGAACGGTTGTTATTTTACAAACCATTTTTCGCCCGACGATCCCTCTCCGATCGTTCGTCGTTTTGTGGACGGCTATCGGAAGAAATTCGGATCGGTTCCCGATACATTTGCGGCATTGGGCTACGACGCCGCGCGTCTTCTGGCGGATGCGATCAAGCGAGCCGGCCAGCCGGCGTCGAGCGCGATTCGGGATGCCTTGGCCGCTACCAAGGATTTTCCTGGCGTTACGGGTAAGATCTCGATCGACGAACACCGAAACGCCTCGAAACCAGTCCTCGTCATCGCGATCAAAGACGGAAAACTTGAGATCGCCGATCGCGTAGCGCCTTAGCCCGTTATGCGGCGAAAAACGGGAATTTTGTTCTCGTTTCATAGTCAAGCGGCTTTGAGACCGACGGCTTGCAAGAGTTTATCGAGGCTGGAGACGACGCGAGCGTAGAGGCGGTCAAGTTGTGAGCGGCGGGTGTCGTGCAGCTTGTTGTCAGTACTCATTGGCCGAAGCAGCCCGGCCGTGAGGCGAGCATAGATGCATTCGAAAAGTTTGAGAAACACCACGCAGATGGAGTAACCCTCTGGCAGCAATCGATAACGGCTTGAGTGCGGGATCTTCTCCACCAAACCCTTCGCACGGAGCTTGGAGAGATCGTAGCGCAAGGAAGAAAGGCGGTACTGGGACAAGGCGCATCCCAAAACCTCGGCGGTGGGAGCGTGCAGTTCGCAAGTGCGGAAGGTGTTGCCCTGCGGCCACATGGGTAAAGCGGACCAGCGCGTGCATGAGCGCCAACTGACGAGGATGATCGAGCTTGAGACCTGGGATATGAGGTTCCCCCGTTTTGAGGGACAGAGATTTTGGGCACAAGAGAAGGAAAAGGAATGGAAAGAACATTATCTTCGAATGCCGTGCCCAAGAAATATGATGAAAGCTTCAAACGCCAAGCGGTGGAGATGGTTCTGCATGGCGGGAAGCGGGTCAAAGAAGTCGCCGCTGAGCTTGGCGTGAGCGGGTACACGATTTATGAATGGAAGCGGAAGTATTTTGGACTGGTTGAGAGTGGCGGCTCGAGCGGCCAGAGTTCGCTGGTCTCAGGACTGCCGGAGGATGTGGAGGGGCTCCAAAAGCTGGTCCGGGAAGCAACGGCGTCAGATTGCTGAGCTGAGCCAGCAACGGGAGATACTAAAAAAAACTCTGGGCATTGTCTGCGAGGAACCCTCGCGCGGTACGAACGGATTAAGCAGATGAAAGAGGCTTATCCGATCGAAGTACTCTGCGAATCCTTTTGTGTGAGTCGCAGTGGGTTTTATCAGTGGCTGGAGCGAGCACAAAGCCCCAGTGCGCGTGGCCTGGAAGATCGGATTTTGGCCGAACAGATCGGTCTGATCCATCGGGAGAGTCGTGGCACTTACGGCACGCCGCGGCTGCACGCCGAACTGGAAAGTCAGGGACGTCATCACAGTCGCAAACGCATTGATCGGATCCGGCGAGAGCTGGGGCTCTGCGGGAGGCAGAAGCGGCATTACCGGCCCAAAACCACCGATAGTTGCCATGAAGGGCCGATCGCTCCCAATCGGCTGGCCGAGTTGCTGCGAGCTACCCGGCGGGATCAGATCTGGGTCAGTGATATCACCTACATTCCGACCGAGGAAGGCTGGTTGTACTTGGCGGTGATTATGGATCTCTATAGCCGGCGAATCATCGGTTGGGCGTTTGCCCATCACTTGGGCACCGAGTTGGTCGCGGCGGCCCTGGCGATGGCATTGGTTCATCGTCGGCCACCGGAAGGCCTGGTTCATCATTCTGATCGAGGGGTGCAGTATGCCAGTGCCGCCTATCGGAAGTTGCTCAGCGCCCAGGGCGTCCTTGGGAGCATGAGTCGCAAAGGCTGTTGTTACGATAATGCCGCCATGGAAGCCTTTTTTAGCACTCTCAAGCTGGAGTGCGTCTATCGCAGCCGATTTGGAACTCACACCCAGGCGAGAGTGGAAATCTTCTCCTTCATCGAAGTCTTTTACAACCGGCGCCGTCGGCACAGTGCACTTGGTTATCTGGCCCCGGCAGAGTTCGAAAACCTGGCAAACTAAGCCCTGTGATAACGCGCCAAAAATACTTCCAGTGGGAGAAGCACTTTTCCGAAGGAAAATGACAGTTACCTGTGTTCAGAACGTCGAACGAAGGTCAAGAGAGCAAACGGAATAAATGGCAGGGGCCCGCGCGCAGCGCGGGAAGCAGGCCGTTTATGCCGGATTGCTTCTTGACCGCAGTGGAGCGTTCTGCCTATCAACCAAACAACGAGCTAGAAAAACAAATCAGCCCAAATTAGTGTCCGAAATATCGGGTAAGCGCAATACGTTTGCCATTGGGCAGGATGGTCGGAGCAGAAAGCTCCACCTTCTGCCTTGCAGCGTTCCCTACCGGCGGGATATCAAGTGCGGAGCCCTTGGCTAGTTAGCCGTTGAACACGGAGGCCGAGTTTACTCGACCGATCGTGATTTCAGCCTTTTCTCGGAGTTGTCGTGGAAAAATCCGCTGAGCGGCAAAACCTAACGATAAGATCGCTCATGCGACGGCTATTTTTCTTCTCGCATCGATGGAGTAAAAGTGATCCCTACCAACAATCCTTCCGGCCCGATGAAACGACTGACAGTCTGGCCCCATGGCTCTTTCTTGGTCTTGGCGAGCATTCGATATCCTCGCGATTCAAGTTCAACCGTCGCCTTTTCGACACTGTCAACATCAAACTCAAGCCAGGCTTGGGGGACAGGAATGTCATCGGGCCAGGAATCCTTGCCGAAACAGGACTGCGCCGCCTGAGAAAGCGGCCACAGGGCAAAGCTTTTTGCGCCTTTCAGAGCCTCCGTATGAAGATACCCGCCGCTCTCCTCTTTGAATTGGATGCCGAGAATCTGGTTGTAGAGCTCGCGACTTGCCACCGCGTCACGAACGATTGGACCAAAACCCGCGATGAACAGAACTCTGATGTTTCCGATTTGTTCCATGATCTCTTCTTCCTACAATGGATGCAGTTGCCCGCTGTGGCCAAACCTGTCAACAGTTCTCTCGTCCGTATCAGTAGCGCCGGGATCCTGCCGGTTCAAAAAGCGGACAAGCTGGAAGCTTATCCTACCTTGAAGCCCGACAGACCCGGCCTCGTCCGTATGGCTCGTTCCTGTCCCTGGCCCACCGGCACGAATTCAGCGACACGCCGTCAGCTAGTTAGCAAGACGGTCTCTCGTCCGCGTAGCCGGGATCACGATGAATAGGTTTCCAGGCGAAGATCCGGGATTCTTCGAAAATCGCTGAGGTTGCGGCTTAACACGGTTTGGTCATGGGCGAGGGCAGTGGCCGCGATCCAAAGGTCATTTGCGCCAATCACTCGACCTGCGGACCGGAGCGCTCGAAAAAGTTCGCCATACCTCCAGCAGACGGAGGAGTCGATTGCGAGAATTGTGAACGGTTGGATGAAGCGTTTCCAGACAGCATATTCTTGCATTGACCGCCCGGCGGCAAGCTCGCCCGCGATTGTGGGGGTCAGGAATAGTTCATGACTCGTCAAACGTTGGAGAGCGTTCGTCGCGGGACCTCTTTTCCTCTGATTTAGCTCCCGCTCGAGATCGATGAGAACGACCGTGTCAAGGATCATCAAGAGTTCTCCCAAGGGTCATCGGGAGGACTGCTCAGTCTTGCGTGCGTCCTCTCTAAATCGCGGAGCGCTGATTCGGAAAAGATCGGACCGCGTTCTTCGAGATAAACAAGCAGATCGCCGGCAGTCAGAGGTTTTTTAGGAAACTTTGCGCGGCGGACCACATCGGAAAAAGAATCACCCGGGCCCTTTGCCGCCTTGAGCCGCTCATAGGCATCCAGTTCGAGGGAGATTGTCTTTGTTGCCATGCACGAACCATGCATGAACGACGCCGAAAAAGCAAACCTTCCTTACGGCATGATGACCGGGATCGCTAGCCTGCCGTTTTTCCGAAGGGTACCGGCTTCCAGAGCATCTCTCACAACATTTCCCGGTTCACGCAGACAAACACTCGTTCTTCCACCGGCGAAACTCCAACGTGAAGGGCTTCCAACGCGCCGATAAGCTCGTTTTCAGGTCTGGTAAACCTTTCTCGCGCTAACAGATAGCCGTTCCACGACGGGAGCATCATCTCCATGCGAAAAATGTTCGATCGGCTGAGATCTTCGTGCAGATGCCAGCTGAACGCTCCGTTGCGTAAGTAGACCAGCCGGACTTTTCGAACCAGATCGGCTAGTTCAGGCTTTCGCTTCCGATCGATTTCAAATTCCCGGGTGACCAGGACCGGACCGTCTTGCGGTTCCGGCATTTCGATCAGTTTATGCGAGAACGTCGTTACCGTGGCAGGTGACAGGTCCAGGACGCTCGTGAAATCAATCGAAAACCGGATCGCCACATAGAGGCTGATCACCAAGAGAACCGCTGCCGCAAGCAACACGGGTCCCGTGCCTGCTTCCGCTGCGGCCCCGCCCCAGATGATGCCGCCCAGAGCCATTGCTCCTTGCGAGCCCATAATGATCGTGGCGTTCATCCGGCCCCGGGCCCACGGCGGAGCGGCTCGTTGACTAGCCACCCAGAGTTCCGCCGCGCATAAAGTCCACCCGACTCCGGCGAGAGCCGCCATAGCAATAAATGCGATGTGATCCTGCACGAACGCCATCAGGAGATAAACAGCGATCACGATCGCGTTGGCGATGATCGTGATCCGATTGGACGAGAAACGGGCGCGCAACGCCGGGATTACAAAGACAGCGCATCCCACCGATCCAATGCCCATGCTCGTAAAGAGGAACCCCAGCTCCGAAGCATCCAGATGCAGACCCTTCAAAGCGACTACTGGCAGGAGAGCGGGAATGAGCGAAATGAAAAACGCAAAGAGAACGTTGCGCGCGACCACAATCTGGATCCCGGGAGTGTAGCGAAGATATCGGATCGCGGCCGCAAGCGATTCGAAAAAGCTTTCGAGCGGCAAATGCGAGGTGGTCTTTTGCCGGCGCCATCCAAGGAGCGCTAGAATTACCACCAGAAAACCCGCCGCATTCAGGGCGAAAAGCCCGTTGGCGCCGACCAGGGGGATGAGTAAACCGCCTAAAGCCGGACCGATAATGCCGGACATGTTCAGCTGCAACCCGCCCAGGGCAGCGGCGGAAGGCAGCTCCTCGTTTGAAACAATCTCCGGAATGACCGAGGTCCACGCCGGAGCGTTGAAAGCAAAGCCGACTCCCAGCAGGAAGATACAACCGAGAATGAGGTACGGGTTGAGCAGGTTCGACCAGCCGAAGGCCGCCAGAAGTGCGGCGGACAGGGCCAGCCAGACATTCATCACCGAGATCAGTTTGCGCCGATCGACAATATCGGCCAGAGCGCCGGCCGGCAGCGTAAAAAGAAAGAAGGGCAAAGAGGAAAAGGTCGAGATCAGGGACAGAAACATGCCGGATCGCCCTAACGAATTCATCACCCAGGTGGCGGCCGTCTCCTGGGCTGCCACACAGGTTCCCGAAAGCAGGGTGGCAAGCCAGAGATTCCGATAAACCGGATTTCGTAACGCGGTAAACGTGGAAGTCGTGGTCTTCATCATTCTGCTAAAGGAGAGAAAAGCGGGTACTGCTTAGCCGTCACCAGCGATTCCTAAACGAAGAATTTTTCCACAGAAGGCCACGAAGATCGCCAAGAACGCGTTCGAGCGCGCCGTATTTATTCGAGCATGCCGTGTTCTTCGATGAACTTGACGACCAAGTCCAGCCCTTCGCCCTTCTTCAAATTGCACATCACAAAAGGACGATCCCCGCGCATTTTCCCGGCATCGGATCGCATTACTTCGAGCGATGCGCCAACGTAAAGCGCTAAGTCGATTTTGTTGATTACCAGAAGATCCGATTTGGTAATCCCCGGACCGCCTTTGCGCGGGATTTTTTCGCCGCCGGCGACATCGATGACGTAAATCGTCAGGTCAGACAGCTCAGGACTGAAGGTCGCTGCCAGATTATCGCCACCGGATTCAATGAAAATGATGTCCGCGTTCGGAAACCGGCTGAGCATCTGGTCCACCGCTTCGAGATTGATCGAAGCGTCTTCGCGGATGGCGGTATGGGGACAACCGCCTGTTTCCACGCCCATGATGCGCTCGGGCGGCAGGGCGCCGGCGAGGGTTAGCAAACGTTGATCCTCCTTCGTGTAGATATCGTTAGTGATAACCACTAAATCGTATCGGCTCCGGAGGGCCTTGCAGAGAACCTCTATCAAAGTCGTTTTTCCACTGCCGACCGGACCGCCTACCCCGAGGCGCAGAGGGGGGTTGCGCTTCGTGCGACTGATCCTATCCGGGCTGCTCATGAGCGAAACAATCGCGTATACAGGTTCTCGTGTCTTGCGCTCAGAATCGCCAGGTGCGGAGCATACGTTGTGATTTGCGCGAGCGGCAGTTCGCCCTGCGCAATCACCTCGGTCAGGCAAGGTCGCAGCTCGGCGATAATCTTTTGACCTTCCGTTTGCCCGAGCGGCACCGCTTTGAGCGCGGCTGCCACCTGATTCTCTGACCAGCTAAAACAATACGCGGCGGCCGCGGCTCTCGGATCGAGTAAAAAGCCTTGCGCGACAAAGGCGTAAACGGTGGGGAAACTGACCGGCCGGATCTTTCGGAGAATATCTCGGCGCGGTTCGTCGTTGATCTCAAGGCTCAGAGCAAGCCGGGCCAAAGACCAGCCCAGCTGTTCCGTTTCCTCACGGAGTTCCTTCGTCTCGCGAGAAGCCAGGAACCACCGATCGAGAGCTTGCAAATCGGCGACACAGCGGGTTTGCCACGAAGTGAACTGATGAAAAAAGATGGGCAGCTCACAACGGCCAAGCACCCAGCGCAGACCCGATTCGATCCAGGAGCGAGTAGTCGCGGCGTTTCGGACCAGACCGGCTTCAATCGCCGTCTCCAGTCCATGAGAATAACTGAAGCTGCCCAAAGGCAACGCCGGCGAGGCCAGCTGAAGAAGCTTGGTTAACTCCTCTACCGGGAAGGAGTCGGGAGTCAGGAGTCGAGAGTCAGGCGTTGCCGGAGTCACGGGAGTTCAGGAGTTGCAGTGCCAGTGCCAGTCCGCTCAAATTGCTCAAACTGCTCAAGCCGCTCAAGCGCCGTGGTCGTGAAAAACGTGCTGAGCAAGCTCGCGCTCGCCCTGTTCATCGATATCGTGCCGATGGCCGCCGCCGTAGGCGCCGGGTTCGGGTTCAAACGGTTCCAACCGCTCCTCTACCTTGCCTCCCAGGCGGCGCAGCATTTCTTCCAGCACCGAATCGTACTCGAGCCGGAGGTAACCTTCTCCGAGTTCGACCGGTGTATGTCTGTTTCCCAGATGATACGCGAGCCGGGCGAGCCCGGTCGCCGTGTCCGCGGTGACGACCAGCACTCTTTCCGGTGTGGCCTTGACGATCGCAACTCTTCCGTCAGTTATCTCCAGGAGATCGCCGTCCTTCAGCCGGGTGCCGTGCGGGAGAAACAATTGTACGGCTTCTCCGGAGTCAAACTGGGCTTGCTGCCGGCTTTTCTGGCGAAGGCCGAAGGGCAAGCGCAGCGTCTCCATGTTGACCGCCGGTGGCGTTCGGCCTTCGGCCAGTACTTTCTCGATCCGAATCATCGTCTTGTTCAGAAGAGAAAATAACGCTGAGCCATCGGCAGCACCTCCGCCGGCTCGCAGAGAAGCACTTCGCCATCGGCGACCACCTGGTACGTCTCTGGATCCACCGTGATCTGCGGGGTCAAACCGTTATGGATCAGGTCCGATTTTCGCAGTTTCCGAACACCTTTTACCGCCGCGATCTGCTTTCGTAGTCTATAACGGTCCGCAACGCGGTTTTCCAAGGCTTCTTGCGAAACAAACGTAAAGCAAGTTCGCGCCAGCGCTTCTCCGCTGCACCCGAACATGTTGCGGTACCGGACAGGTTGGGGAGTGGGGATTGAGGCGTTCGGATCCCCCATCAACGCAACGGAAATCATGCCGCCTTTCAAAATCAAGCTGGGCTTTATGCCAAAGAAGGCGGGTTGCCACAGAACCAGGTCGGCCCACTTGCCAGTCTCAATCGAGCCGACTTCATGAGCAATGCCGTGGGTCAAAGCCGGATTGATCGTGTATTTGGCAATGTAACGTTTTGCTCGGAAGTTATCATGCTCCGCCGAGTCCTCCGGAAACCGCCCTCGCTGTGTCTTCATTTTATGGGCAGTCTGCCAGGTCCGGAGGATGACCTCGCCAACTCGGCCCATTGCCTGGGAGTCGCTCGAGATCATCGAGAGAGCACCAAGGTCATGCAGGATATCTTCCGCGGCGATCGTCTCCCGCCGGATTCGCGATTCGGCAAACGCCAGATCCTCCGCGATTGCGGGATCAAGGTGATGGCAGACCATCAGCATATCGAGATGCTCATCCAACGTGTTGACCGTGAACGGCCGGGTCGGATTGGTCGACGACGGCAGCACATTCGGTTCGCCGCACACCTTGATAATATCAGGAGCATGGCCGCCGCCGGCCCCCTCGGTATGATAGGTGTGAATGGTTCGACCTTTGAACGCAGCGATGCTTGTCTCAACAAATCCGGACTCGTTCAGGGTATCGGTGTGAATCGCGACCTGCGTGTCGGTATCGTCGGCGACCCCGAGACAAGTATCGATCGCGGCGGGAGTTGTTCCCCAATCCTCGTGCAGCTTCAAACCGATCGCCCCGGCGGCGATCTGTTCACGGAGCGGTTCTGGCCGGCTGGCATTGCCCTTGCCAAGAAATCCCAGGTTCATGGGGTAACCTTCGGCAGCCTGGAGCATGCGCTCGATATGCCACGGACCGGGCGTACAGGTGGTAGCGCAAGTTCCGGCCGCTGGACCGGTCCCGCCGCCGATCATCGTAGTAATGCCCGACGCGATTGCTTCCTCAATTTGTTGCGGACAGATGAAATGGATGTGTGTGTCGATGCCTCCGGCGGTTGCAATCATGCCTTCACCCGCGATGATTTCGGTGCCGGGCCCGATCACGATCGTCACGCCCGGCTGAATATCCGGGTTACCGGCTTTGCCGATCCCCGAAATACGGCCGTCCTTGATCCCGATGTCGGCCTTGACCACGCCCCAATGGTCCAGGATGACCGCGTTGGTGATGACGGTGTCGGCCGATTCCCCGCTCGTCCGCTGGGACTGGCCCATTCCATCCCGGATCACCTTGCCGCCTCCAAATTTGACTTCCTCACCGTACACCGTGGAATCGTGTTCGATCTGGACGAACAGGTCCGTATCCGCCAGACGAATGCGATCGCCAGTCGTGGGGCCGAATATTTCGGCGTAGGCGCTCCGCGATATTTTCATAATCGGCAAAAGAAAACCTTTAGAGTCTCCCCATCACGCGAGCATTGAAGCCGAACACGATGCGGTCGCCGGCCAGTTCGACCAGCTCGACCGTGCGTTCCTGCCCCGGCTCGAAACGAACGGCGGTACCGGATACAATGTTGAGCCGGTATCCACGGGTTTTCTCGCGCTCGAATTGCAGCGCGTCGTTGACCTCAAAAAAGTGGAAATGGGAACCAACCTGGATTGGGCGGTCACCGGTGTTCGCGACCTGAATGGTCACGGTCGAGCGGCCCACGTTGAACTCAATGTCGCCGGGTTGCGGAATGATTTCGCCTGGGATCATGTTCGTTTAAGGAATTGGGTGATGAACGGTAACCAGCTTGGTACCGTCAGGAAAAGTCGCTTCAATCTGGATCTCCGGGATCATTTCTGGCACACCGGTCATCACCTGGTCTCGCCGGAGAATTTTCGTGCCCAGATGCATCAGCTCAGCGACCGTTCGTCCATCCCGGGCAGCCTCCAGCAGGGCCGCGCTCAGAAAAGCCACAGCTTCAGGATGATTCAGCTTTAGTCCGCGAGCGAGGCGGCGTTCCGCGACCAGTCCGGACGTAAAGACAAGCAGTTTGTCCTGTTCACGCGGAGTTAGGTTCATGGCGGCAGAGTTTCCATTTCAGGTGGACCAGAGGCGCAAAGGAGCAGGCAGTACCCCGAGAACGATGGGTCGAAGATCTGTTCGCCAGTTCGTCATCGCGGTACGCAAAGCCTCCATTTGACGCGACACCGCTCTGATTAACAACACATTTCCGGGAAGACAGGTTGCGCCGGACCGGATTTGATCATTCCAGGGGCAGGTCATCCCCTGGGCGAGGGCCGGTGTGCAATTCGGACCATAAGCCCAGAGTGTTCCGAAGCTGGGGAACCCGGCTAGGATATGGTCAGCATTGAGGACGTCCGGATGAGCCGGCAGCACGGCTTGGTCAACCCAGAGCAACTCGCCATCTTCGCGCACAATTTCGCTTTTCAATTCAAGCAATCCTTTGTGCCAGGATTCGCCGGCCGCTCTCCTCCCGAGACTAAACATATCCCAACCCAAAGCGCAGGCATCGTCGGCGACAGTGATCTTGAGATCCATTCGCGGACAGCTTTGATCGAAAAGGATATTCTCCTGCGGCAGCCATTCCAGGCGACTTTTGCGACCCGCTCGCAAGGATACCCGCTGTCTGCTCCAGCCGCCTGGCGTTTTATACCATTTCGTGGCGGCAGGGGTGCTTAGAACAACCTGGGCACAGGGCCCGACGTGAAAGTCCAACGCAAGCTCGTCACCTTGCGCCAGGCCGCCGGGCGGATGCAGAATCGTTGCATGACAAATTGATGAACCCTCGGGGTAAAGCGCCTTCAGAATCTGGAGAGGACCGCAATGTCTCCGGTCACCGATGAAGGTACGGTTCTCCACCCATTCGAAGCGCGCATCCAACGTGGCTCTCCAAGGCGACAAAACGTTACCTACCCGCGTCGTATACATAGTCAGGTAAACATCTTGGAGTGCGTGCGACTTGTCGCCGCTTTGAGACCGCGCGGAGCGCGACTACCAACCAACGGGTCTTTTCGCGTAGAGAACGAAGCACTTCGCAGATCGGTCCTCGGTCAGGTCGCGCTCCGCGCGAATCCTAAAGCGGCGACAAGCCGCACGCACTCCACAATTTTTGAGCTACCCAGCACAGGGTCCAAGAGAAAGCTCCTCAGACCGCAATCATCGACCGCACACCGTCTTTCTCCATGTCGGCGCCTTTGCCGCTAGCGACAATTTCGCCGCGATCCATCACGAGATAGTGGTCGGCCAGGGAACGGGCAAAATCGTAATACTGTTCGATTAGCAGCACCGTGATCCCGGCCTCGGCCACCAGGCGGCGAAGCGTCACCGCCAGGTCCTGGATGATCGAAGGCTGGATGCCTTCGGTCGGTTCGTCCAGCATGAGACACTTCGGCTCGTTCATCAATGCTCGGCCGATCGCCAGCATTTGTTGCTGGCCGCCGGAAAGGTCGCCGCCACGCCGCAACTTCATGGTGCGAAGGACTGGAAACCATCCGTACACCCGTTCGAAAAGCGATTCGGTTGGGCTGCTTCTGGCGGCTGCGCCCACCAGAAGGTTTTCTTCCACGGTCAGTCTGGGAAAGATCTCGCGGCCTTGCGGTACGTAGCCGATTCCGCAGGCGGCGCGTTCATAAGGAGGCAGCTTTTCGAGATGCTTGCCGTCCCAGACGATCGAACCCGATCGGATCGGGAGCAGCCCGATCAAGCAGCGAAGAAGCGTGGTTTTGCCAACCCCGTTTCGGCCAAGCAAGACGGTGAGTTCGTGCGGAGCCAACTCGAGATTCACGTCCCGGAGAATATGGCTGCCGCCGTAATACTGGTTCAGCGCTTTGGTTTCTAGCATTATCGGCCCAGGTAGGACTCAATGACGTGTGGATTCGCTTTGATCTGCGGCAGAGTGCCTTCGGCGAGTATCGAGCCCTCAGCCATAACGGTGACCCGGCCGGAGTCTCCACTCAATGCCGCCACAAACTCCATATCGTGCTCCACCACAACCATCGAACACGTTCCTCGGAAGGAGTTCAGCAGACCGATCAATTGTTCTGTCTCACGATCGCTCATGCCGGCCGCGGGCTCATCGAGCAGCAGCAGATGCGGTTTTTCCATGAGTAGCATCCCGATTTCCAGGCGCTGCTTTTCGCCATGAGATAATTCGCCGGCCAACCGATAAGCCTCGCGAGTGAGCCCGATGAGCGAAAGAGTTTCCTCGATCTGTTCCTGCGTCGTGGCGGCCAGCGAGTGTGCTAACGAATCGTGCCACGCCCGGTGCGTGGTCATTGCCAACTCCAGGTTTTCCCACACAAGATGTTGCTCAAAAACGGTGGGTTTCTGGAACTTGCGGCCCACCCCGGCGCGCACAATCTCATGCGGCCGGAGCCGTCGCAGATCGAGGCGTTGTCCGAGAAAGACGGTGCCATGATCCGGCCGCGTTTTTCCCGTGATTACATCCATCATGGTTGTTTTACCCGCCCCGTTCGGTCCAATCACGCAACGCAACTCGCCGTTATCGATCGTGAGATTCAGATGGTCGAGGGCATGGATTCCATCGAAAGCGACACAGACGTCTTCCAGGTAAAGAATGACTCCGTGAGAGACGTCGATCGTCGAGGCGGGCCGGTCCAGGATTTTCACCGTCTTACTTTCGGGTTAGCTACCAGAGCCGGTTCCGGCAGAACGTTGGTTCGTCTGCGGCGCGCCAGGCGGAGAAGCCCGATGACTCCTCGCGGTAGCCAGAGGGGAACGATCACAAAAAGGAGCCCTAGAAAAAAGAGCCAGTACGAAGAGAACGCAACAGTCAGATAGCTCTTGGCACCATTCACAATAAACGCGCCGAGGATAGGGCCGAGCAACGTGCCCCGCCCGCCGAGCGCTACCCAGATTGCCATTTCAATCGAACTGCCCGGCGACATTTCGCTCGGGTTGATAATGCCGACCTGGGGTACGTAAAGCGCTCCGGCCAACGAGCAGATCACGGCGGAAAATGTCCACAACGCCAGCTTGTAGCCAACCGGGTTATAACCCAAAAAAATAACGCGTTGCTCAGTGTCGCGGATCGCGCGAACCACCCGGCCAAATTTCGAGGCCACAATGATCCGGCCGCAGAGAAACGTCAGTACCAGCAAAAGAAAGCTCGCCAGAAATAAGGCCGTTCGCGTGCCGGTTGCCGTGATCGGGAAACCGAGGATTCGTTTGAAGTCAGTGAAACCATTGTTCCCGCCAAAACCTGTCTCGTTACGATAGAACAACAGCATCATGGCGAACGTCATCGCCTGGGTGATGATCGATAAGTAAACTCCTTTGACTCCGGAGCGAAACGCGAAAAAGCCGAAGACCCAGGCGAGCGCCCCAGGCACGGCAATCACCAGCAACAAGGCGTAAAGAAAATGCTCGGTGCCATGCCAGAACCAGGGCAAAGCTTTCCAGTCAAGAAACACCATAAAGTCGGGCAGAGGGCTATGGTATACTCCATCCAGACCGATCGAACGCATGAGGTACATGCCAATCATGTATCCCCCGAGCGCAAAATAAAGGCTGTGCCCCAGGCTCAAAATCCCGCAGTAACCCCAGACCAGATCCAGCGCGACGGCGGCGGTCGCAAAACAGATCATCTTGCCGGCGAGCGTCATCGCATAGGTTGAAAAGAAAAAGGGCGACCCGGGCGGAACCAGGAGTGAACAGACCGGCACCGCCAGCAGGACCAGTCCGGTGAGGCTTCCGAGCACAATCCAACCGGCTCGGCCGAGAACTGTTTGACCGCGCAACCGCAACGACGATTCGCCGACGGAATCAGTATTCACGCGTCGGAGCTGCGTCCTTTCAGCGCAAAAATACCCTGCGGCCGTTTTTGGATAAACAAGATGACCAAAACCAGCACGGCGATTTTGGCCAGAACCGCGCCCCAGAAGGGTTCAATACTTTTTGTCACCAGGCCCAGGCCCAGAGAGCCGACAATCGTTCCGCTGAGCTGACCAACACCGCCGAGCACCACCGCCATAAAAGAATCGATAATGTAGGTCTGACCAAGATCCGGTCCCACGTTTCCAATCTGGGAAAGAGCACATCCCCCCAGGCCGGCAATACCCGCTCCGAAAGCGAAGGCGTAACAATCGACCCGCCACGTTTTTACCCCCAGACAGGAAGCCATCTTCCGATTCTGCGTCACCGCCCGCACAAAAAGTCCCAGGCGCGTCTTTTGCAGCACGAGCCAGGTCAGAAGAACGACGGTCAGGGCGAAGACGATGATGCAGATTCGGTTGAAGGGTAAAATCAGCCCGGGCATCGCCTCGATTCCGCCGCTCATCCAACTCGGGTTCGCGACCTGGACATTCTGAGCGCCAAAAATCGTTCGGACGGTTTGGATGAGAATCAGGCTGACGCCGAAGGTGGCCAGGAGCGTTTCCAAGGGTCTCCCGTAGAGAAAACGAATAACCAGGCGTTCAATGGCCAGACCGACGATGGCCGCGGAGCCGAAAGCCACCGGCAGCGCTGCGATCGGATACCAATCGAGGAACTGCGGCCAGTGACTCGAGAACTCCTGCTGAGTCACATAGGTCGCATACGCACCGATCATCAGAAACTCGCCATGCGCCATGTTGATGACCCCGATCAGGCCGTAGATGATGGCCAACCCAAGCGCGGCAAGCAGGAGAATGCTCCCAAGACTGATCCCGGCGAAGCTGTTCGCGACCCACTGCGTTTTTTGCTCGTCGAATTTTAGCTGATCGATTGCTTGCTGGGCAGCTTTGCGGACTGCGGCATCGGGTTCCACAAAACTGCCGTCCGGCCGCTTCGCGACCAGCGGAGCGATCAAGGTGCGCAACTGCGGGTCGTGGCGTCGGGCGATCAGATCGACCGCGACAACGCGGCGTTTGGGGTCGGGATCCTGAAGCGCGGTCATTGCCCAGAGCTGATCCAGACGTTTGCGCAGCTCGGGATTCGTCTCGTGCCGGCGAGCGGTTTCGACGGCCGCGTTGAAAGCCGGATCAGGATTGCTGAGCAATGTCGCGATGGCCTGCGCACGGAGAGTTTTGTCGGTCGATTCCAGTTCGACCCGCGCCAGTCCTCGCGTGACGCGCTCCCGGAGGACGTTGCTCAGGGTGACCGGTTGAGCCGAATTAGCGGGGATTGCTACCGGCGCGCCGGTGAGCGCGTCGTGAAAAGAGTCGCCCACCTGGACGAGTATTTGTCCGGCGTCGGTCGCGTAGAGATTGTTCTGATCGAGTGCCTGCAGAATCCGTTTCGCCGCCGGATCGTTCGAGGCAACGATCTGATCGAGCGCCTGGTTCTTGGCGTCAAAGTCATCATCGGCCAGCGGTTTGAGCTGCTCCGGGGTTAAAGCGCCGGCGGCGCCAATGCTGCCCAGAGCCAGAAAGCCAGCCACCAGCGACAGCAGCGTCAGCCACTGTCGCCGGCGGAGCACACGCAAAACGACATACATAGGGAAGGCCTACGGCCTGCCGATGCTAGCCAGGAAAGCCTCGATCGGATCCGCTGCTTCGGTCCCGTACGCGACCTTGTCAGGCTTATTTTCGTTCCCCGGAATGAATGGGCTCCATGGTTGAGCCCGGATCGGTGCCTTGGTTTTCCAGACAACATTGAATTGTCCATCGGGTCGGATCTCCCCGATCATCACCGGCTTGTGCAGATGATGGTTGGCATCCATCTCCAGCGTAAATCCGCAGGGAGCCGGAAAAGTCTGGCCGATCATGGCCTCGCGCACTTTATCGACATCGGTTGAGCCGGCTTTCTCGACCGCCTGCTTCCACATATGGATCCCGACGTACGTCGCTTCCATCGGATCGTTGGTTACCCGCTTGTCGCCGCCCGGAAGATTGTGCGCGGCCACATAAGCGAACCACTCTTTCTTAAAGGCCGCATTCGTCGGGTTCTTCAACGACATGAAATAATTCCAGGCAGCCAGATGGCCCACCAGCGGCTTGGTATCGATCCCGCGCAGTTCTTCTTCACCAACCGAGAAAGCGACGACCGGCGTGTCGGTCGCCTTCAGACCCTGGTTCCCGAGCTCTTTATAAAAGGGCACATTCGAATCACCGTTAATCGTCGAGATAACCGCGGCCTTGCCGCCCTGAGCGAACTTCTTGATGTCGTTCACAATATTCTGGTAATCGCTGTGCCCGAACGGCGTGTACACCTCGGCGATATCCGAGTCCTGAACTCCCTTGGCATGGAGGAATGCGCGCAGAATCTTGTTTGTCGTTCGCGGGTAAACGTAGTCAGTTCCCAGCAGGAAGAACCGCTTCGCGCCGCCGCCTTCCCTGCTCATCAGATACTCCACCGCCGGAATGGCCTGCTGGTTCGGCGCGGCCCCGGTATAAAAAACGTTCCGGGACATTTCCTCGCCTTCGTATTGCACCGGGTAAAAGAGGAGGCCGTTCAGTTCCTCAAACACCGGCAAAACCGACTTGCGCGAAACCGACGTCCAGCAACCGAAGACCGCCGCTACCTTGTCTTGAGTCAGCAATTGACGCGCTTTCTCGGCGAAAAGCGGCCAGTTCGATGCAGGATCGACCACCACCGGCTGGATCTTGCGTCCCATGACTCCGCCCGCAGCGTTGATCTCCTCAAAGGTCATTAAGGCGACGTCTTTGAGCGAGGTTTCCGAGATCGCCATGGTTCCTGATAAGGAATGCAGAACACCAACCTTGATTGGTTCGCTATTCTCGGCGGACGCGGAGACCGCAAGGGAACAGGCCAGCACACACGCGGCAAACGTCGCGTCCAACAGCTTAGGGATTTTCATGAGTGAGTAGGGTGAAACGATGGGATTTTGGAGACGAGGGAAGGACGCGCTTGTTAAAGCACGCGATATGCCAACCGAGCCGAAACTTGTCCCGTAGGGCAAGCTTCCCAGCTTGCCACCCCTGCAAGACCGGCAGAGGTGCCAATTCTTCTGCCGCCGGTAGCCGGGTGTCAGGGTCCTCGAAGGAAAATTTTTTTCAGCGGTCCCGCCGCAGAACGCCCAGAATCCGACTCCGGCGTGCGCAAATTTCGTCAGCTCCGACGCATGCTGAGCAAAAATCGTCATTCGCAGCGTTGCCTTGACTTGTACCGCGCGCGTGAGCGACTAGAAAAGAGCATTTTTATGATCAAATCGCTGGTTACCCCTCTGTCCCCTCAGGAAGCTTTGGAACGCATTCGAAAGATCGGTGATCCCCCAATCGTTGACCCTTCCGTGCCGAGTCTTTACCGGGGAACCCGACCCATCTTGTCGGCCTTTTCCGGACAACGGTTTCGTCTGATGCGCCGGATGAGGATGGCTTGGGTTTGGTGGTTCCTGACGCCCGGCAGCTGGTTTCAGCCGCATATCTCCGGCCGTATCCTGCCGCGGGACCACGGATCGGAGCTCGAGCTCGAAGGCGGCGCCAATCTAGCCTTCAAAATTGGCTGGGTACTGACGTTTGGGATTTTGAGCGGCGCAGTTTTTATCCTGACCCTTTTTCATTACCCGGCCGGCCTCAACTTCGCCCCGGAACGAACTCCCGATCAGATCCGGTTCGGCTTCTTTGTGCTCAACCTGATCGCCGCGGTCATGATCATCGTACCGTTGATCGGTTGGCTGATGACTCGCAAGGATTTGCCCTACCTGGTCAGCGAAGTGCAACAGGAACTTGGCGCCGAAGAAGTGCCGCTCCGCTCGTAGGATCGCAGCAAAACTGGAAGTGCGTTCAGCACAGGGCCTATCGGACCGATCCGGACTCATGCGACCCAGGAACGCCGATCAAAAAGTAAAAATTTTGCACAGCATTTTCATCGCGCTGTGCCGGCGGCGCTAAGCTCAACGGTTCAAACAACTTACAAAATTGAACTGGATCACCCAACCGGCTTTCATGTCAACCAAAGACAACGATTCGCCAAAACTAATGGCTTGCAAAAATTATCGGCTTTCCTAGAATCGCCCGGCCGCTCCTATTAGAAACGTACAGAAAAGTAGTTTGGATTACTTGTTAACCGGGGTGTTGGAAGATTCCTATCTTATGTCAGTTTATCGTTGCAATCGTCAGTGGAGAGCTCAGACGGGTCTCACCTTAGTGGAATTGCTTGTGGTGCTCGCAATTATTGCCGCTTTGGCCGGAATCATCTATCCGGCGATTATTAACTCCATCCAAAAGTCGCAAGCGTCTATCGCCGCCCAGCGCATCGATGCGCTCGAGAAGGCGAAGCTCCAGTATCGCCTCGACCACCAGGACGATGCTAACCCGGTTACCAATGTGACGTTTGATCTTTTTAAGGGGTATCTGGTCCGCTTCGGACAGTCCATCAGCACACCGGATCAGTTGAATGAGGGAACCGGTGGCACGGTCGCGCCAGGCGACTTGCTGAACTGTGCCTACTTTACACCGAACGACAAGAGCGCCAGTTTCGCAGCTTTGCTGAGGAAATACAACGTCCCGCTCGTTGCGCAGCCCGAAGCAGATCCGCTCTCGGAAACGACGGCCTCCGGGGGCTCCGGCACGCCTTAGGCGTTAACCATTCATTGGCGCTTACGGTTTGACTCGGTATGCCGCGCTTCGCGTACGTTACCCAACCTCAACGAGGGGCCCGTTTTGTCTACGCGACCGGCGACGCACCGTCAGCCGCCGAACTCAACAAAAGACTCATTCGGGCAGATAAGATTGTTGTTCGGGTTTTCGAACACTCGAAACCACCCAATGGCAAAAGGTCTCCCCGGTTAGCACTTCGCACCAAACTCACTTTTCTAGAGCAGCTCGAAGCCAGTGCATACCTGGGAATGGATTGTCGAACCGCTCTTGACATCTGCCGTAAGACAACCACCCAGAGAACAAGGCAGGGGCGGATGCTGGCACAGATCATTCAGGATTTACGGGATCGCCTTTCCCGGGGTATTTCCTTTGCCCGAGCGATTGAGAATTATCCGGAAATTTTTGACGAAGTGGCGATCGGTTTGATTACCGCAGGGGAGGAGGGAGGGACCTTCGATCAAGCGCTCAGCAATGTACGCAAGGTTTGGGCGCGGAACGAGGAACTACAGCATCGCCTCGCCTTGATGTCGATCTATCCGTCAATTGTGTTGGCCGCTGCGCTTGGCGTCGTCTGGATGCTGCTGGTGCGAGTTGTTCCCCAATTTGTTCACGTCTTGGCGGAACTGCACGCTGAGCTACCGTTGCCGACACGAATCCTCCTCGGCTGCTCGGAGTTCGTCAGCGATCATCCGTTTACCGTACTCGCGCTGGGTGTGGGTCTTCTGACTCTGTTGGTAAGGGCGCCGGTGCTGTTTCGAAAAACGCCTCTTACCCACGGATTGCTCCTTCGTCTACCGGGAATTGGCAAACTTCTCTGCTTGTTATTGCGAGCCAACTTCAGCCGGACATTTGCGCAACTGAAGAGTGCCAAAAGCCGAACCACCGATGCACTTCTACTCTGTCGTGATCTGAGCTGGAATTACCAGTACCGTTCGTCGGTAGCCCGCGCCCTCGTCCGAGTTCAACGCGGCGATTCATTGGCGGCAGCCATGGGCAGTGAAGTGCAGATTTTCGGCGATCTACTGATAAATGGGCTTGCTTTCATGGAGATCTCTGGGGCCGGAACGGAAGGTCTTTTCCGTTTGACTGACCTTCTGGAAAGGCAAGTGGATAGCGCGCTCGCCGCGATTCGCCAGGTGCTGGATCCAGTGTTGATTCTCTTTCTTGGGGGAGTGATCGGTGGCATCGTTTTTGCCACGTTTTTACCGGCGATCGAGATCTTGCAGAAAGTATAAAACATGATACAACCGTGTTGTTACTTTTACGTAAGCACTAGTTAATCATCGGGCCAATGAAGTATTCGGTAACGCACTATCTCAGAAATGTCCCTTGGAAATATTATCTCCGGGGCGGGTTGATCCGATCGCAGGATCCGACTCTGGCGATCTATCTGTCGGAGGAGTTTTCGGCTGTCTTGATCTCGCGCAAAAAAACCCATTTTGGCTATGAGACAGCGATCACGGAGTTGCCGGATGCTCCGCCGTTTCCGGGGGTGCAGCCCTTGAGTGCGGAAGTCGGCCGGAGCTTTACCACCAAACTGCTTTCCCGTTCTCGAGTGCGCGGCTCGCCGCAGTTCTGGTTGTTGCCTGACCTGGGTTCGGCTGAGTTATATTGCACGATTCACCGCACCAGGAATCTGCGGGAGATAACTGCGGAAGATCTGCTGGAAAGTTTGCAGGAGGAACCCAAGCAAGTCATTGGAACATGGGACGATCATCGCGCGTTCCGCTGGGCTGTGTTTGGATCGAAACTGCAAGTTCTTTCCGGACGTCTCGACCGCGCGGGTGCCCAGATTATGCTGGTTGGATTGCCGGCGGATTATTGTGAAGCGATCGAAAACTGGGTCGACACTCAGGATGGTTCGCTATTGGGTATCGTGCCGGTGCCGATCGCGGTACTCGCCTGGCTCTTACGGCGATTGCCGGTTCAAGCAGAAACCGTTTTTGTGCTTCTGCTGCTTGCTCGTTCGACCGTCCTGGCAGTGATTGAGCGTGGCGAAGTGGTTCTCTTGCGGCAGTTGGCGGAAGGGAACGAGCATTTGCCTCGAGAAACAGCGGATCTGGCCAGAGACCTTCACTTGGCCGCGCCACCATTGTATGTTTGGAGCGCAACGGATCTTCCGGTCCATTTACTCAAGTCTTTGAACGGCACAGACCTGGCTGGCCCGGCTCTTGCCGAGATCGCCGGATCACAGGTGTTATTTCGCCGGAACGGCGCTAACAAATCCATGACGGACGATCAGGTAGCGTACTTGTTGCAGTGGGTCAGCCGAGATCTCGTATGAAGTTCCTGTTTGTCTCTCCCGAGAAAGCTCTCCGGCATCGCTATCAGCGTAGCCTTCTCTTTCGGGTGGCCGGGGCCGCGATCCTGGCTCTAGTTGGAGGTCAGCTTCCCCTCCTTGTTTCTGCGATGATCATCTTGCAGGAACAGCGTGATCAAAGTGCACGCCGCGCGGCATTGCTCACGCAGGCGGATGAATTGGAGCGACAGAACGGATCGCTCAAGGAAGTGCGGTTGCAATTAGCCCAGATCCGGCAATGGGAGCCGATTCTGCGCCGGCGCGTTCCGGTAAGCGCTTTGTTGGGCTTGGTTGAGACGACTATTCCGGACAATTTGGTGATCGACTCCATCGCCATGGAAGCAGACCAGTACGATCGGGCGGAAGTGAGCGGCGGGACCTACCGAGTTCCGACGAATTATCGCGTATTAATCCAAGGCAAGGCCCGCAAAGCCGCCAACGATCCCGTGCAGACATTTGCCGATCGATTGCAGAAACATTTACCGGCGGGAACCGAGCTCGTGCGGGCCGAACATCCGGAAAGCCCGGTCGGAAATGTTATGCCTTTTTTCTTGCAGTATTCCATTAAACCCGACGGCAACTATTTCGGCCTTGGTCTCACTAAGATTGGTGATCCGAGTTCACTTTGAAGTAGCTATGAGATTTCCTGAAACCAGCGCCACCGCCTTCCTTGCCTCTATTTGCTTTCTCGCCTGCGCCGTATTTGGCGCGGAGCTCTTCCTTTTGCGGCATTTCCACGGAGAGCTGGCTGCCTCGACTGAGCAAAATAACATTTCGGAAGAAGCCAATACGCGGAAACGGGCGGAAATCCTCGGACTGAAAGTGAGCAAATCGCGCGTCAAAGCTCTTTACGTCAGGTTGCGCGATGCGATTTACACCAGACCCGGGAACAGCATTACCCGGACAGCCTCTAACAAGCGGCTTCAAACATTGGACCAGGACGAGACGCCAGGGTTATCCAAGAGTTTGCTCGAGGCTGGAATTGTGGCGCGACCGGATCGAGTGCCTCCGGGAGAAAATTCCCTGATCTATGAGGCAGGGTCCTCCAAGCTTGAGCTGCAGCGCTTGATTCCACTTTTGGCGGAACAGGAGAATTCAAATGCCTTTCTGTTTCTGGATCGGATTGTCTTGAACCGCCCGGCTAGTGTTCCCGATTTTTCTTCGGAACCAACTTACCTGGATGTACGATTCACGATTCGCCTTCTCACCAGTCGATGAAGACAATTCTCCCTTTTATCCTGGTTATTCTGGTTGGAGCGGCGACATCGGGAGCCCAGGAAATCGAACTACCTCATCTACCCGACCTCTACGTCTATCACTATCAGCCAACGCGTCGAGACCCTTTTATTGATGGTGATGCCAAACGAACGATCGTTGCCGGAGATGCCAGCCCAACTGCGATCGATTCTGGCGAGGTTGTCCAACAATATTTGCAGACGATCACCGCTGCGATTCAGCGCGAGCTTTTTATCGGCGGACTCAGCACCGGTGACGACCAGACCCGTGCGATGGTGATCATCAATGGGGTCACCTTTTCGCAGGGTGATAAAATCCCGTTACCGTTGTCCGCCGAGCAGGTAACACAGTTGGAAGAATTGGCGCGCAGCTATGGATTACCGCTTGAGGTGAATCAACCTCGTCACGATAGCATCACCGTTCTCGTGGGTTCAGTGCACGCCAATGGCGTGTCGATTGTACTTCCAGGATTTAAAGCCGCGCTTTGCGAGCTGCCTTTTGAAGGAGACGTACCTTCGCACCAGATCCAGCTCGAGCGAAAACGCCCAATTACCAAAAATGAATAAAGATTTTTTTGCCGTATTTGCCGCACTTGGTTTAACCTGCGCTGCTTTTGGTCAAAACGAACCGCTGCCGGAAGCATCTCCGTCCGCTTCTCCCGCGGAACCCGTTCCGACGCCCTCATTGGCTGTCCCCGCTGGTTCTCCGAACGATTCGGTGGTTGATGAGATCGAACGTCTCTTGCGGGAACGGGAGAACGCCGAAGCCGCCACCGCTGCCCGAATGCAGCCAAATGAGCCGAGAACTCACCGTTATACGAATCAACCGCTGGCGCGTGTGCTGCGGATTTTGGCAGAGCAAGCGGGAATTAACTACATCGAACCCAATCTGCCGGCCGATGAGCGTATATCTGTGACCTTGACCAATCTTACGCCGATCCAGGCTTTCTATGACATCGCGCAGTCGCGCGGATTTCAGGTGGTGACCGATGGAGGGACCTACACGCTTCGAAGGTCAGATATCGCGACGCCGAGCTTTTTCGTGACAAAACGTTACCCGATTCATCATCAAGCCGCTGAATTTCTGCTTCAGGCCGTGGCCAATCTGCTTGGAATCAAGGCGGTACCGGCCGCCGAAAATTTCCCAGCTTATCCTAAACCGGCGATTACAAGAGTCAGTCCGGACGCCCTCTCGGCCGCTAACGCGACGGGTAGTGATCAGAGTCAGCCGCGCTTTCAGCCGGGATTGCCTTTCGATGCGCCTCTTTCGGCGGGCGGGTACAACAAGGAGGCCCAGAGCGCGGTCTTTGTGGAGCGCAGCAGCAACTCCCTGGTGGTGCGCGCCACGCCGGACGATCAGTCCCTGGCTGCCGGACTCATTGAGCGCCTTGACCGGCCTGAACAGCAGATCCTGATCAAGACATACGTCGTTGAGGTGAACGATACAAACGGCTTAGGTGGAGGAGTGGACTGGAGTCAGGCGCTTGGTTTGCAGCCAGGGCAGGGAGCAAGTTTTCGTCTGCAAGGCAATCCTACCGGGGCCACCAGCGACATCCTTGGGAAACTTACTCCCGGCGCGTTCTTTACCAATGGTCTCATCCTGGATGTCAGTAACATCCAGGTAGTCCTGCAGGCGCTTAAACAGAGAGGACGGGTCCGCAGTAATAATTCACCGATGACCATCGCGAAAAGCGGAATGCCTGTAACCATTCGCTCAGATACGAAACAGACTATCTTTCTGCAGACGCCGGGAACCCAACTCTATGGACCAAGTACGACACCCTACACTTTCACCACAGGTCTGACGATCGATATTGTTGCCCGCATTCTTGATGACGGGTTAGTGGACATGAACCTGAATCCGGCACTTTCCTCTGTCGTGGGTAGTAGTCCGGCCCAGCCCGGTACAACAACGACCGTACCGATCATCTCGACGCGCAGTACCACCGCTAATGTGACGGTACGCAGCGGACAGGCCGCGGTGATCGGCGGTATCCTGCAAGATAATAGTCAGTTTAATCAGAATGGTATACCGGGTATATCGCGGATTCCGGTGCTCGGTTATTTGTTCAAGACAAAATCAATTACCAACGCCCGAACGAATCTGGTTGTGATTGTTTCACCGACCATTATTCCAGCTGCAAACCGGCGTCAGGATCGGCTAGGCGAGAGCGAACGCGACATCCTGAGTGAATCTTCGGATCTGCCGGGGGAACCTCCGCCCTTGCCCTTGGAGAAGACCGGGAAGCAGATCAGAGATTCCAAAGCGGTGCGGCGCGAATGAAAGCGGGTTTCTCGAGGGGATTTTCTTTGATCGAAGTGCTCGCTTCGATCGTGATCTTCTCGAGCGCTACCGTTGGTATTACTGCCGCCTGGAAACTAATTGATGAAAAGCAACTGGCTGGCCAGATCGACCATCGAGCTGGGCGGATTCTGCGCGAATATTACGAGCTGCATGCTTTCGCGCCGAGCTGGGCCGATCCGCTTTCTCCAGATTACCTGGGCAATGATTCCGGCGCGGATGATCCGCTCCGGGGGTTTCTCTATCATCCACTCGGAAAACAGATCTCCAGCGATGCCCTGCAGTACACCGACGCGATTCCTTACGTTGTCGCTCTTAGCCCTGATGGGAAAGAATTGTCATTGGTCTATCAGATTACATCGGCCAACGGCAATGGCTCGCGGTCACTCACCAAGACGCTCGAGCTTTCCAAATGAGCTATCGCATCGGAGTTAACTCGGTCGGTGGTTTTACGCTGACAGAGATGTTAGCGGCAGTCGTCTCGATGGTTGTCATTCTGGGGGCGTCGACCGGATTTTTGCTCACAGCGGTCGAGCGGCAGCACGCTTTTTTGCTGGGGTCAGAGCTTGAGTCGCGGCATGACAATTTGGAAGAACTGCTGTTTGCCTCGATCAAAACCGCGGATGATTTCCAGATTTTCGCAGCCCCGGGTGCTACCGATCCGATCGAGGGCGAGCCAGGCGAAGCGCAGGGTAATTTCCTGATCTGTTGGAAAGACGGCCAACCGAGTAGCTTCCAGTACACTGGCAATCAAATCATCTTTTCCCAGTCGGTGCCCAGCCGAACGACCGTTATATTTGGCGACTGTACTCTCGCTAATCCGCCGAATCTTTTTCGCATGCGAGTCGGTGTGATTGAAGCGTCGTGGAAGGTCAACACGCGGTCGGAATGTATTCCCTATCATGTTTACGCGATGCCTCTCGCCCTCCATTGATTGGAGCGATGATCCGAAATGCTTGAGCGCTGTACGATGCCGCGCCTGTTACGCAGCGCGGACGGCCTCGTCCGTATTCCGGCTCATGCACCAAGTTAGCGGTCGATCGGTGTGTCCGCCGAATCGGCGGTCTTGTCCAGCGCAGAATGGATCGGTTTTCATCGTGACCCTGGCGATCGTAGTAATCGCATCGATCATCATAAGTTCCTGTCTTGTTTACATCACGGATCAGCGTGAGCGGGAAGCGCGGATCTCTAATCAAGATGCTAAAGCAGCTGTGCTCGAGAGTGAAATCCGATTGGCCAAGGACAGTATTCGATACCAAGCAGTTACCGCCGGGCAGGTCGATCTTTCGTTGCTCACTCCCGGGATAACAAATGACGCAACCGCTGTTTCACTCGCATTTCAGGCGCCCGGGTCAGAGGACAACGTAATCCCAATACCGGCTTTCGCCCCGCTCGATTCGGCCTCCTTGGAGCGGAGCGGAGTACGGTTGGGAGCGGAAACGCCTGCTGACCCCTTCGCGGGAGCCACCGTCCAAATCGCCCGGGTGGCGGTGGACGCGTCGGTTAGAGACAAAATACCGGGCAGCACCCGGATCATCGATAAAACCGTGAATGCCACGCCGGAGATCGATATTCGTCAGATACCCGTATCCGAATTCACCGTCTATTCAGCGGGGCGCTCGGATCTTCAATTGGACGAGGCAGTTTTTAACGGAGGAGTCGGACGAGTTTTTGCCGTTGGAAACGTGGACGTGCGCGGCGTGGTCACCTCAGCTTATCCTCTGGTTAGTGATGGTGCCGTCAACGCGAATGGCGCCGGCCAGATCGATTTCAGTGATCAGCCGGCGATTACCCTCAACGGGCCGGCTGGTCGTCCCGGAGATAGTCAATGGGTCGATAACGCGAGAACGCAGTTCGCCGCTAAAATCATTACACCCGACATTCTACCGGTGGACGTGGCGCCCGCCTATGGTGTCTGCATTTCGAGCGATTCGGATCACGCAACGCCGCAATTGAATATAACTGGCTTGGGCGCTCGGTGTGATATCACTGTCGTGGTGAATGGTCAGGGATTTCCTCAAATCTTCTGGACCCGCACTGGCCAGCCTGTCCAAGGATTGACTGGAGGCAGTCCGAATAACAAGAACGCACATCGCCGGCAGAATAAACCACCCACACCGAATGTAATGGTCGGGAGTTATTCGGATGAAAACGGAGTTCGACGGACTGTCCTCGCGCTGAACTATGCCACGTTGCCGGCCACGCTTCCGATTCAGTCGGTCTATCTCATCGCGGCGAATGGAGCCGGACAATCCGATGCTCACGCATTGGTCTTGTTACGTAGCGCCGAAGTTTTGCGGCAAGCTTTCTCGGTCGTCACACCAAATCGTCTGGGGATTGAAGGGGACTTTAACGTCGGTGCGGCTTCTAGCTTTGGAGCTTCCCTGATCACTCCGCTCGATGTTCAGACCTTTCCGGTGGGGACCTTTAATCAACTGGGAGCTGCGCGCTAGTTAGTTGGCGAGGTTATGGGTACGGCCGTCGAAGACAAAGGAGTTGCGCAGGAGTTAAGTTATGCACTGCAAGCGCATCTGGGCAGGCTCCTGGGAATTTCCGAAGGGAGTTCGCATTTTCGTTATTTCATCGAGCATCTTGAGCAAATTGTGGAACGAGAAGCACCCGATGTTTGGCGATTGGAGATTTTTTTCGAGCACTACTGTGAGCGGCTTGACTTAGACCCAGGTGCAGTCGTTGCCAAGCTCCTTCGCGACCGACCCTCTCCCGCAGTGGATCTGACGCTTTTTGGTCCATCGTTACACGCGGTACGCGTGCCGCCACTCAAGCATTTCTTACTTCCGATCGGTCAGCGCGGAGACGAAATAACAATTGCGTCGGCTATCCCCGGATTAGCCGACCTGCTTCGTCAGCCGGCGTTTCACGCTTTGAACGCCTTCTGGGGAGTTTCCAGGATTAACTGCGTCTGGTGTGAGCCGGTACATATGCGAGATCTGTCGCGGCCAGACGCTGGCCGATTTCTCATCGAACCGCTCGTCGGGGGAAACTTTTGCCACATTGAGAATGGCGGCATCCCTTGGGTGGATCTCGATGGCGTTGCACCCAACGATAAAATTGCTCAGTGGTTTAGCCCGGTACTGCAAAGGCGCTTTGAAGCAATTCCGATTTATTCTGGAAGGCGGATGTTGACTCTGGCCGTCGCTCGAACGCTTGACCCGCGCACGAAAGCCGAGATTGAAGGCGCCCTGCGGCACCGTTTTCTTGTACAACAAGTCTTGGCGGAAGAAGCTGCCATTCAACGGGTGATCAGTGCTTCGGAAAGTCGGGCGATCAATACCAGCGGGTTGATCGCCGCCATGAGCCCCCCTGATCGCTCTGGACGCAACCAGGAGGCTCTCGAGATTATCCGGGCCGATCAACTACGCCGGGCGGACAGCCGGGATCGGGTCGACGAACAAGCGGTAGTCAAGTTCGTGCACTCGATTATCTACAAAGCGGTCGATATGGGCGCGAGCGATATCATGTTCCAGGAGTTCCCGCAAAAGCTGCGAGTCCGTTATAAGCTCGACGGTGGCTGGTTTGACGAGAACGGAGAATTTCCCGGCTACATCGCCAAACAGGTGATCTCACGGATCAAAGTCATCTCCGGTCTGGAAATCCAATATGTGAGGCTCCCGCAGGACGGAACGTTTCCGATCAAGATTGCCGATCGTCGATACGATTTTCGGGTCAATACTTCATTCCAGTCACAGGGCGAGCAGGCAGTTTTGCGCCTGCAACGGGATCAGCGCTATATCAAATCCTTGGCGGAACTGGGCATGCCGGAGCGTTCTGCCCGGGCGATCGAAGAGATGATGAACAGCGATCACGGTTTGCTGATTCTGTGCGGGCCGACAGGTTCGGGTAAGACCACCACCATCTACAGCATTCTTCGATCGATCGATCGAATCAAAAACAACGTCCTTACCGCGGAATCGCCGATCGAGATTTTTCTCGATAATATCTGTCAGACACAAATCGACGATAACGGTCCCTACACTTATGCGGCCTGGGCTCGCGGCATTCTGCGGCAAGCGCCGGATATCGTAATGATGGGCGAGATCCGCGACGAGGAGAGCGTTGAGGCATTGATGCGGCTCTCTTCTTCCGGGCATCGCGCCATCTCCA
Organism: uncultured Verrucomicrobiae bacterium; assembly: GCA_963731325.1. Taxonomy (GTDB): domain Bacteria; phylum Verrucomicrobiota; class Verrucomicrobiia; order Chthoniobacterales; family JAFAMB01; genus CAVSUL01. The sequence goes on along the minus strand of CAVSUL010000001.1, from coordinate 322,160 downwards.
CGCTGCATACGAATTCGGTCTGTGAAGTGCCTGCTCGTTTTTCTCTTCTGCGAGCCCAACCTTTTCTGGTGGCGGATAGCCTGAAAATCGCGGTTTCACAGCGACTGGTCAAAAAAATCTGTCCGCGCTGTGCAGTCGATCTGCCGGTTCCTTCCGAGCAACGCTTGCGAAGATTAGGGGTTGAGCCCTGCCGCGTTCCGGCCGAGGTAACCTTGCGCCGCGGACGAGGTTGCGAGTTTTGCCGGGGTTCCGGGGTGGCCGGACGAAAAGCGATTTTTGAAGCGCTGATCGTCGGCGACGAAGTCAGAGCGGCCATCCAGGAGGGAGCGCCCAGCAGTCAATTGCGCAAGATTCTCCAGCACAAAGATGAACCGTCGCTCTTCGAAGAGGCCCTGAAGGAAGCGTTTTCCGGGACGATCTCGTTGGAAGAAGCGTGTAAATTCCGGGAAAGTTGACGGTCGTCAAATCGCTCCGCCCGCCGTGTTCGCGCAGCTTCCGCTTGAGTTTTCCGAGGCTCGCCCGCAGTTCCGCTGCAAGTGCAGAGTTACAGGGCTTTGTGTGGCGGCTGAGGCCTTGTAAGCATTTGGTTGTACGTTCGCGCACGAGGAGTACAATCGCCCCGGGCCCATTCGCACCTCTGAGAGGTCTCCTATGAAGCAGCCCCTTCCTTCCCCGACCGCCGCCAATTCCTAAAGACCGGAGGGGTCCTCGCCGCAGGCCTTCTCGCCCACCAAGCCCGGGCCGCGACGAACCAGCTTCCGGCCCTGCCCGCCAATCCGAGAACGCAGGCCTCCATGCCGACGCGCAACCTCGGAAAGACCGGCTTTAAGGTCGGCATCTTCTCCCTCGGTGGCCAGAGCGCTATCGAACAACCCAACAACTTCGACGTCGCCGTCCCCCTCATCGAGCGAGCCCTCGATCTGGGCGTGAACTTCATCGACACTGCCCCCAGATACGGACTCCCCGAGCGGTGGAGTGAGCAATACATAGGACGCGTCATGGAACATCGCCGCAACGACGTCTTCCTTGCCACCAAGAGCAGGGAGCGCTCCCGCGACGGCGCCCTCCGTGATATCGAACAGTCCTTCAAGCTCATGAAGACCGACCACCTCGACCTCTGGCTGCTCCACAACATCGGCATCCCCGAGGAGGTCAACGCCGTCTTCGCCAAAGGCGGCGCCATGGAAGCCTTCACCCAGATGCACGACCAAAAGGTCGTCCGCTTTCTCGGTGTCGCCGCCCACTTCCACCCCGAACCCATCATCGACATCCTCAACCGCCACCCCTTCGACGCGACCATTCTGGCCCTCAACGCAGCCGACACCCACAACGCCTACAGCTTCACCGACAAACTCCTCCCCCTCGCCGTCGAAAAGCAGATGGGCATCATCGGCATGAAGATCGCCGCGCGCGGCCGTATTCTCTCCAACTGGACTCCGCCACCCATCGAGCAGCAGCAGCGCTCCTGGGAAGGCGTAGTAACCACCAATCGCCCCGGAGTGCTGAGCATGCGCGAAGCCATGCGCTACACCCTCTCGCACCCCGTCAGCACCGTCATCGTCGGCTGCGACAACATCGCGCAACTCGAAGAAAACGTGCAGATCGCCCGCGAGTTCACACCCCCTGTCCCGGGCTCAGATGGCCGCCCTCAGCAATCAAGTCGCCTTCGTCGCAAAGCAATCCCTCTTCTTCCACTTCGAAACCCGTCCCAGGGACACCGATGTATCGGACAGCGGGTAAACGACCATGCTTCGGACCCATTATCCCGAAATCGTTCGACGGACTGGACATTCATTTCATTCACGTTCGCTCCGAACATGACAATGCGTTGCCGCTCATCGTCACGCACGGGTGGCCCGGCTCGGTCATCGAGCAGCTGAAGATTATCGGCCCCCTCACCAATCCCACGGCACATGGCGCGAGCGCATCCGATGCTTTCCATCTCGTGATTCCGTCGCTACCCGGCTACGGATTTTCAGCCAAGCCGAACACGACTGGCTGGGGCCCAGATCACGTCGCACGCGCCTGGGTTGTGCTGATGAAGCGCCTTGGCTACACACGATTTGTGGCGCAGGGCGGCGACTGGGGTTCGCCTATTTGCAATCTGATGGCCAAACAGGGCCGCCCGGAATTGCTGGGCATCCACGTCAACCTACCCGGTGCTGTTCCGCCTGCCATTATAAAGGCGCTCCAGGCCGGCGACCCACCGCCGTCCGATCTCTCGGCCGGCGAGAGACGCGCTTATGAGCAGCTAACCATCGCGCTCACGAAAAAGCGCGCCTACGCGCAAATTATGGGAACGCGCCCGCAAACGCTCTACGGATTGGCGGATTCGCCCGTGGCCCTGGCCGCCTGGCTTATCGATCACCCTGACGGCTATGGGCAGCCGGCGGCCGCAGTCACCTCGGCAGCACTCGGCCGCACGATCAATGGACATTCCGCAGGCGAGCTTACCCGCGACGACCTGCTCGACGACATCACGCTCTATTGGGTTACGAACACGGGAGTTTCTTCGGGTCGCCTCTACTGGGAAAACAAGCTCAACCTTTACGTTGCCGCCGACGTCTCCATCCCAGCCGCCGTGACCGTGTTTCCCGGTGAAAACTACCAGGCACCGCGGAGTTGGACAGAACGGGCGTATCACAAACTGGTTTATTTCAACGAGGCCGACAGAGGCGGCCACTTTGCGGCGTGGGAACAGCCGCAACTCTTCTCACAAGAGGTCCGCGCGGGCTTCAGACCGCTGCGCAAATCGATCTGAAGCCATTAACGCACACGATTGTGTGCGATGCCCCCTTCACTTCGTTTTGGAGACCTTGCACCCAAGCCTCCATTTTCCTCCAACGACTGATGCGGCTCTTGCCCATAGCTACCCGTCACCTCTGGGTCAGATTTAAGTCGAAAAAATGCTTCCGTGTCACTCGGCCGCCCTCGAAGAATGAATGACCTGTCCCCAAATATTTCCTTTCGGCTATCGGCTCGTGCAGCGCGGGCTCCGTCATGGTGCCCTGTCCGTGCAATTCGTGGATATCTATCATCGCTTGGGACGCGACTACAAAGTGCCGATTCTCCTGGTTAAGGACCTCGTGCGCTGCAACCCAGTTCAATACTCTGAACCATTAACGATACGGCGTTACGACTCTGTGGTCGCCGACGCTCGAAAGGACCGAGTTCCAATCTTCGACATTCTAATTGAGACGCCATGGCATCGCGTAAGCGACGCGAAGAGCACATATCGTGAGATTTTCCGCAGCAGGACGAACCTTAACAACTATGCGGGCACGTAGACTGTCGAGGAGGGCGCCCGCGAGCCAGTGCGCCTTGCGCTGCTCAGTCCGGATGGTGCGCCGGTACCTTCTCCAACGCAGACGGCGTGATCCCATGGTGATGTAGTCTCGAGCGCGTGACCGAAGAGATCGTCGGCACGAAGCTCGCCGACCGCGTTCTCGCCGAGTTGCCCACAAAGTGGGCGTAGAGAGGTGCGTTTCGAGGTTTTTGCCCGGTTGGCGATCACATCCGTCGATGCGCGCTCGAACCCCATTTCCATGAAGACATCCTTGGCGGCGAAAAGGAGGTGTTCGCGGAGTTTATCGCCTCGCAGAGCCATCGATTCATTTTGCGCTTGACCCTTTGTAAACGGTACGGTAGAGTTTACTTATGACTAGAAATCACAGTATGCGCGTCTTCGTCACCGGCGCAACCGGCTTTATCGGTTCGGCCATTGTCCAGGAACTAGTCGGCGCGGGCCATCAGGTCGTCGGGCTTGCTCGCTCAGATGCGGCCGCCAAATCGCTTGCCGCGGCCGGAGCCGACGTGCAGCACGGTTCGCTCGAGGATCTGGATAGCCTCCGAAGCGGAGCCGCCGCCGCGGACGGCGTGGTCCACACCGCCTTCAACCACGACTTCTCGAAATTCGCGGAGAACTGCGAGGCAGACCAGCGCGCCATCGAGGCGCTCGGCGCCGTGCTTCAGGGCTCCGACCGCCCGTTGCTCGTTACCTCCGGGCTCGCGCTCCTGGCGCCCGGCGGCATCGCGACCGAGGAAGATGCGCCTGTTCCGACCTCCACCTCGTATCCCCGCGCTTCGGAAGCGACGGCTGTCTCGCTGGCGTCGCATGGGGTGCGCGCCTCGGTGCTGCGCCTCCCGCCGTCGGTTCATGGCGACGGCGATCACGGTTTTGTTCCGCGTCTCATCGCCATTGCGCGTGAAAAGGGCGTTTCGGCCTATGTGGGTGACGGGCTCAATCGCTGGTCCGCGGTGCACCGGCTCGATGCGGCCCATCTCTACCGGTTGGCGCTGGAGAAGGGTTCTGCGGGAGCCAGGTATCATGGCGTCGCCGACGAGGGCGTGCCGTTCCGAGATATCGCCGAGGTCATCGGCCGCCGCCTGAACCTGCCGGTCGTCTCCAAGTCCCCCGAGGAGGCAGCCGAGCATTTTGGCTGGATGGGATACTTCGTGGCCATGGGCCTTCCGGCTTCCAGCGCGAAAACGCGGGAACAGCTCGGATGGCGTCCAACACAGCCCGCGCTCATTCCCGATCTCGACCGGCCGAGCTATTTCGAAGCTTGAAAAGACGTCGGCGGCAGGAGGCTAGAAGTGTCCGGGTCGAGGCAGGCTTGGTATACGGCCTCGCGCGGCGCCTTGATGATCCTTGATACCTGCGTGCTCGCTTGCCTGGCAGATTGCTCGGTCATAATCCCTGGTCTCCGCTGCAAAGACCGAACGCCGCCTTAGCTCACGCCGACCATATGGCCAGTGCGATCGCGACACCCGCGACCTGGCTCAGCGCTTGTCGTACTCGTCGCGGCGTTGCCGCCAGAGGCCCCCTCTCGTTGCGTCCTTTGGGGCGGGGCGGTCCAGCCGCTTGTACATGCCCCAGAGGCCGTCCAGACCGCGCGCATAGGTGGAGTGGGGATCCGCCGCAGCGGATTGCTACCGCAGACGACGCTGCGAAACGCTAACAATTGAACACTCGAATAGCGGGATCGAAATTGATTAGCTCGGATCATAAGTTCAACTGAAACCTCCATTTTCATGAACGCACGCACGACCCACATGCAGCGGCCGGTCCGGGATTACGCTACGCAGGAATTTGTGCAACTGCGCGAAACGATGCGAGTGGATGAGGCTCTGCAAGTGATCCGTCGCCACCGGTCGTCAACCCAAACGCTCATCTACTTTTATGTGGTCGATACTTCTTCCCGACTCACCGGCGTACTGCAAACACGTGCGCTGATCGCCGCGCAGCCCGATGAACGGCTCTCCGAAATCATGATCCGCCGGGTTGTTGCAATTCCAGAAACCGCCACGGTCCTCGAAGCATGCGAGTTTTTCGTGCTGCACAAGTTCCTTGCATTCCCAATCGTTGATCGCGGGCGACGCATTGCGGGTGTAGTGGACATCAATTTGTTCAATGAGGAGGTCTTTGGCATCCCGAAAATGGAGAGCGGGGACGAGCTGTTCCAGGCAATCGGGTTCCACATTTCGCAGGCGCGCCTCGCTTCGCCGCTGCAGATCTTCCGTTTCCGTTTTCCCTGGTTACTTGTCACCATCATGGCCGGCACAATCTGCGCCTTTCTCGCCCGGGCTCACGAAAAGACGCTGCAGCGCGCATTGGTGGTCGCATTTTTTCTCACGCTGGTGCTTGCGCTCGGGGAAAGCGTTGCCGTGCAATCGCTGGCTCTTGTCTTGGAAGCCCTTCGCTTGAGAAAAGTTACTCTGGGCTGGTTCCTCACCACTTGCCGGCGTGAGGCGCTCACCGCGTTACCGTTAGCTGTGGCCGCCGGATTGGTTGTGTTTATGGTCGTCTTGATAATAGACCGCGCACTCTGGCCGGCGCTGATCATCAGCGGGAGTCTGGCGATCGCCATTGGCGCTGCCTGTCTGCTCGGCATCAGCATTCCTACCTTGTTGCACGTCGCGAAATTAGATCTCGCCATTGCCGCTGGTCCGATCACGCTGGCGATCACTGATATCATAACCCTGCTTCTTTACCTCGGCATGACCGGCGCGCTTCTATAGTGGGACCAATGGATAGCACGAACGATTTGTCATCCGAGGCCGGCTGCTCGCGCGATCAGGAACAATCCTGCCGCAACGGCGATGGCTCCGACGGCGTGTGCAACACGGTCACGCCCTGGACCGAGGCGTTCGACGGTGATCGCTGCCGTCACTGCCGCCATCGCACGCAGGTCCATGACCCCGATGACGAGGAGGATCGCCGTCAGGCCGGCACAGCAATAGCTGCAGTGGAGGCCGAGGCGCACGCCGTGCCTCCAGGCCGTGCCTGCATCCGCCGGCAGCGTCTGACCGCGCCCGGGTGCCTCCCGGCAGCGGGCCAGGTGATGTGCCTTCCACCCGGTGAACTGGAGCGCACCGGCGATCAGGATGACCACACCGGCCGTGATCGGAACGGCGCGCGCCACCGGCGGCAGCTGCATCTCGACCGCCGCCAGCACGGCGCCAAGCGGAAAGGCGGCCATTCCGAACATGGTCCACACGAAGAAGTACCCCGCGCCCACCAGCGCGGTCAGCCACCCGAGGCGCGTCTCGCCGCTCCTGCCGACGGCTTGGCGGTAGCGCCACAGCATTGGCACCAAGGATGGCAGCATCATCGCGACCATCATCACGACCCACATGCCGAGGAATGACGCCGCGGTCTCGAGCCACGTCTGTTCGGGCATACGCATCCACGCCATCGACATCGCCCAGCCGCCCGGCATCGGCATCTCGCCCATCGCGGACATGGACGCGCACCCGACGATCGTAACCGTCCCGCTGGCGGCGAACAGCAGCGCCGAGACGCCGAAGAAGGCTCGCTGGGAACCTCGCTCGGAAACCATGCGGCGCAAGATCGCCGGCCCCCTGTTTGCGCTAACGACACCCACACTTGGCTCAACGCTTGTCGTACTCGTCGTGGCGGCGCCACCAGACGCCCGAATTCTCGTTGCGCCCCTGGGGGGCGCGGTCGAGCCACTGGTACATGCCCCAGAGGCCGTCCAGTCCGCGCGCATACGTGGAATAGGCGTGGTAGACGACGCCATCCTCGAGTGCGAACGCACTCATGCCCGGCCTTTCGCGGGAGTACGTTGCCGCGTCGGTGCCGGTCATGGCCGCGTTCTGGGCGACTGGCTCCGGGACCGCCGTCGCGTCCATCGCGTGGCCGCCGCGCTCGTAGTTATATGCGATAACCCCCTCGCGCTGTTGCTCCTCGGTGAACGAGACGTTGAAGTCGAAGTTGAAGTCCCCGCCGAACGAGGAGGCCCAGGGAAACATCCACCCCATCCGCCGCTTGTACGCCTGCAGCTTGGCAAGCGGCGCCCGCGACACCGCCCAGAGCATCACGTCATGGTTGGCCAGGTGGACGGCGAAGCCGCCGAACCCGTCTGCAATCGTCGAGCAGGTCGCACACCCCGCCGTGTAGTCGGGTCCGAACATGAAGTGGTAAACGAGGAGCTGCGAGCGCCCTCGGAAGAGGTCCGGCAGCTTGGCGCTCCCTTCGTCAGTCTCGAATCGGTACTCCTTATCGACCCGGACCCACGGCAGCTCCTGACGCCGCCGGGCCAGCTCGTCGCTGCGCCGCGTTAGCTCCTTCTCTGCCGCGAGCAGTTCGAGCCGCGCTGCCAGCCACTCTTCCCGTGTCCCGGTCCTGTGTGTCGTCATCGTGCTCCCCTCCCTCGGGTGTTCTTTGTCGTTCGTTCAGCTCCCGATACAACGTTCTGGTTTTTGGTCATGAGATAGATTAGTACCGGGCATTGAAACAGTGGGAGTGACAAGTGTGGCGGGATTCAGATGGACTCGCTAATCACGGCCGCAGCGCGCGCGCTCGCGGCGGGTGATCCCCTCGGCGCACTGAACCGGGTTGCCTTGCGCGACGACGCGCCTGCGCTCGCGCTTCGAGGCATCGCGATGGCGCGGCTCGGCGATCTCGTTCGCGCGAAGGCTCTCGTGCGAAGTGCGGCGCGCGTCTTCGGTACGAGAGAAGCCGTGGCTCGCGCGAGGTGTGTCGTCGCCGAGGCTGAGATCGCGCTCGTTTCGCGCGACCTGGGCTGGCCTGCGAAGGCGCTCGACGCCGCACGAGCGACGCTCGAAGAGCACGGCGACCGGGTGAACGCCGCGTATTCGCGGTATCTCGAGATTCGCCGTCTCCTCCTGATCGGGTGCCTCGACGAGGCCGAGCGTGCGCTCGCCGAACTCAACCCTTCGCCCTTCCCGCCCGCGTTGATGGCCGCTTACGAGCTGGTCGTTGCGGGGATCGCGATGCGACGCCTCCGAACGAAGACCGCGCGCGCTGCGCTCGCTCGGGCCGAGCTATACGCGCGCCAGGCAGGGGTCCCCGCACTGACCGCGGAGGTCGAAAGCGCATCCCTCGTCCTCAACACTCCCGCGGCGCGCTTGATTGCGCGTGGCGAGGACCGGCTGCTCCTGCTCGAGGAGGTTGAAGCGCTACTGGGGTCGAGAGCGCTCGTCGTGGACGCATGCCGGCATGTCGTGCGGAACGCTCGCACGGTGATCTCGCTCGCCAGGCGTCCGGTGTTGTTTGCGCTCGCTCGCGCGCTGGGCGAAGCGTGGCCCGGAGACGTGGCAAGAGGCACGCTCGTCGCACGGGCTTTCCGAGCAAAACGCGCCGATGAATCGCATCGCGCGCGGTTGCGGGTCGAAGTCGGGCGGCTTCGCATGCTGCTGCGGGCGCTGGCCGGCGTGAGCGCGACGAAGCGAGGGTTTGCGCTGGTGCCACGACGCGCACGCGAGGTCGTGGTGCTGGCGCAACCGGTCGAAGAGGAGCATGGGGCGGTGCTGGCCTTCCTCTCCGACGGTGAGTCGTGGTCGAGTTCGGCCCTGGCGCTTGCGCTTGGAGCCAGCCAGCGAACCGTGCAGCGGGCACTCGACTCGCTTGCGGCAGCAGGCAAGGTGCAGTCATTTGGTCGTGGACGAGCTCGTCGTTGGATGACCCCGCCGGTACCGGGATTCACGACGACCTTGTTACTCACCGCTCCGCTACCGAGTGGCTAGGATAGAGACATGAATCGATCAGCAGCCGAAATCATTCGTGAGTATGGACCCTTTCCGGGTGTGGAGAGTGTGGCTGGGGTCACGTATGACGGTCAGCAAGTCTGGTTCGCGTCCGGAGACAAGCTGAATGCCTTCGATCCGGCGAGCGGGAAGATGCTGCGCTCGATTGATGTCGCCGCCTATGCAGGAACAGCCTTTGACGGTCAGCACCTGTTCCAGATCGCCGAGGATCGCATCCAGAAGATCGATCCGAAGACCGGTCGTGTGCTCGCTACAATCCCGGTGCCAGGCGGCGGCGGTGCCTCAGGGCTCGCTTGGGCCGAAGGGAAGCTCTGGGTGGGGCAGAATCGGAACCGGAAGATTTATCAAGTCGATCCTCAAACCGGGGCGATTCTTCGCACTATCGAGTCCAACCGCTTCGTCACCGGGGTCACCTGGATCGACGGAGAACTCTGGCACGGCACCTGGGAAGGTGACGAGAGCGATTTGCGGCGAGTCGATCCTCAAACGGGAAAGGTCCTGGAAACACTCGAGATGCCGCCTGGAGCAGGCGTATCGGGGCTCGAGTCCGATGGCGGCGATCAGTTTTTCTGCGGAGGCGGAAGCAGCGGGAAGCTGAGAATCGTCCGCCGGCCCAGGCGAGGCTAGGGCGGGAGATAAAACCCAAGCTCAGCGGCGCCCGAGCGATTCGATCGAGTCTGCGACGGCTTCGCGAATAGGCTTAAGATCGAAATCGGCTCTGATGACCTCTTTGTCCAACTGGTCAGAAAGCGTATCGAGCCCAAACAAGGCGCGCGGGAAACGCGGGTAAATAACCCGGCCGATGAGTTCCTGGGCCGCTTGCGAACTTGCTTTCGGCGATAGCCCAAACGTCTGCTTCAGGTAAGCGCTCAGTCGTTCCTGGACTGCGGAGAAGATCACGTCGAAAGACTGGGCGGAACCCTCCGGGAATCTGGCGGCCTCCGCAACGCTCACGCGGCACCAGCGGATTGTGGCAGCGAAAAGCAGGCTCTCCAGAAATCGGCCGCAGAACATCACCAAGGCTTGTGCGGTGCTGCCCGGATAATCACTGGGCGTCTTCAGTCTGTTGAGAAACATCCCGCGCACCAGGTCCACCACCGCGCGGTACAGCTTCTCCTTGCTCTCAAAGTGGGCGTAGAGGGTGCGTTTCGAGGTTTTTGCCCGGTTGGCGATCACATCCATTGATGCGCGCTCGAACCCCATTTCCAGGAACACATCCTTGGCGACGGAAAGGAGATGTTCGCGGAGTTTATCGCCTCGCATGGCCATAATTGATTTTGTGCCGAACGCTTCGTAAACGGTACGGTAGAGTATACTTATTGCCTGGAAACCAAACATGCGCCTCTTTGTCCCCGGCGCAACCGGCTTTATCGGCTCAGCCATCGTTCAGGAACTGGGCGTGTCGTTCCGAGACGTCGCCGAGGTCATCGGCCGGCGCCGGGCAGGCGTTTCCGTAAGCGTGAGGATTTGCTTCCACCCGATCAAAGCCGATATTTTTGCTGTTTGAATTGCATTGAATTTATGAGGAAACGGGGCGGTAGCGGGAAGCGATCGGGGAAAGCGAGTCTGCGTTTTGAGGCATTTTCCTTTGGGTCGATCCGCATTAATGGAACGACATATGAGTACGACGTGGTGATCGATCGCTGCCACGTAAGCAAACGCAATAAGAAGCCATCAAAAAAGTTCCGCTCCTCCTTTGGACACACACCGCTCTCGCTCGAGGAAGACATACCCTGGAAGTGCCGGCGGCTGGTCGTTGGTACGGGCACCGGGGCCTTGCCGATCATGGACGAGGTCAAGCGCGAAGCCGATCGCCGCGAAATCGAATTGGTGATACTTCCAACAGCAGACGCGATCAAGGCGTTTCAGCAGAATCCTGATAAGACCAACGGGATCCTGCACGTTACTTGCTAACAGCTGGGCTAAATCAAAAATCGAGGCTGTCCATGAAAGAACGAGTGGTTTTAGTCACAGGTGCCTCGCGCGGGATCGGAAAAGCGATCGCAGAAGAATTTGCTCAACGCGGTGATCGGGTGTTCGGCACGGCACGGCAGCCGGAATCTGTTAAGGGGGCAGGTGGGACCTTATTGCCACTCGACGTTCAGGACGAGAGATCAGTCACGCAGTGCGTTGAATCACTTTTGTCTCAGGCGAAACGAATCGATGTTTTAGTGAACAATGCCGGAATCAGCGTTTATGGCGCGATTGAGGAGCTGAGCCTCGGTCAGGTCATGACAGTCTTTGAAACAAACTTTTTCGGTATTGTACGAATGACGCAGGCAGTCCTTCCCGCAATGCGCCAGCAGACTGGTGGACGGATCGTGAACATCGGTTCGGTAGCCGGCTTTGTGCCAATGCCTTTCCAGGCGGTATATGCTGCTACCAAGCACGCGCTCGCTGGTTGGACCGAAACGTTGGACCTTGAAGTGCGTCCTTTTGGAATTCGCGCGATTTTGATACAGCCGGGTTTTTTTCGGACCGACATCGATCGCAGTTCGTCTATGGGATCCTTGCCGAAGGGTGTTTACGAAGGCGCGCGAACTCGCACTGTCGAGAAGATGCGGCTTAGCATTGAAAAGGGCGATGATCCTGTAAAAGTCGCAGAAGCCGTTGTGCAGGCGGCGACGCAAAAAGATCCAAACATGAAGGTATTGGTCGGGCGAGGCGCCTTGCGGGTCCGGCTCCTTCGTACACTTCTTCCCAGGGCCTTGTTCGAACTCGGTCTGCGTCAACAATTCGACTTGGCAGATCCGGGGGATGGCCGTCCCCAATAGCCTGCGTGGTGGGGTCACTGCCGCGCTTGCCCTCGATGCACGAGAAAACCTGACTAACCCGGCGTGGCATCAGCCGGAATAGATTTCTTCTCCTTTGTGCAATCGCAAGGCGACGGCAACTGACTGGCCGGAACTACGGCGAGTCGGGCAATGGGCAGCCAGATGTCGAGCGACAGCGGTATAAAGTAGTTCGCGTTCGATGCTCCCGGCTCGCCACAGCTGCGCCTGCGCGACGGCGGCCTCGATCACTTGCAACTTGTGGAAGTCGAGATCCTCCCGAACGGTAGCGAAGGTTAGCGTATCCACCAGATCCGGCTCCGGATGGCCCAACCGTAAGTAACGGACTACGAGACTCGGCACTTCGGACCAGCCTTTTCGCTGGTCAAGCGAAGAGAGGATCCCGTCTCGCAGCAGACTCGGCGAGGTCGGGAGCTTCTCCAAAGGCGTTTCGCCGGGAAGTTGAGCGCGAGGAATGTTGAGGAAACGATCCACGTAGATCGACATCGCGGCGTGGTACATACCCCGAAGAACGTTTGCATCTGCTCCACCGCGCGCCAGTACCTGGTAAAGCGCGTTACAAAATGAAAAGGTGTGCATAGGCCCGAACCAATCATCGGAATCATTCGACTCCGGGAAGCACGCCAGTCGCCAAGCCGCCGCCAAGGTAAGGTGCCGGGTAATTTCAACTGGCGGCACACCGTCGGTTATGGCCGCGGCGATCGCGCTGAGAATCGCGCTCGGATCCTCTTCGAGCAGTTCCAGGTAAAAATCCCGGTGGCAGAGGCCTTCCGGCCGTATTGCCACCGGATGGTTGCGCAGATCCTCCTCGGCTTCTCGGATCAATTGGATCAGATCCCTTGGCGCTCGCCAAGCGCCGCGTTCCTGCTCGGACTGCGACTGGGTTAGATACTCCACCACGAGCGGGAAAATCTCGGTGGCGTGCTCCCAACCGATGAGATCCAGGAGTTCAAAGGCCTTGTTCGAAAGGTCGAGGGCATGACCTCCGTCAGCATAAACGCGCTCCTGTAGTGATCCGAAGATCAGCCGGTTCAGGGCTTCGCGAGTCAGACCGGAATCAAGCGCCGCCAACAAAGTTCGCTCAGCGCCATCGTCGTGCCGAACTTTGGCCCAGTGAAACATCCAGCGGTTGAGCCGTTCTTCGTCGAATTTCTCGCCGCGAAGGCCGCCGGGGGAATGCCGGACGGGTTGACCCTCGCAGTTCGCTGCTACTTTTCGCGCCGCTAAAGTCAAGGCGTAGATGAGCGTGGTCTCGCCCAGCCAGGGACTCAGTCGAGCTACGGCGGTCAACGTGGTCATGCCGTCTTTCCACACCGGGTGATTGCGCGCGCCGAATTTGGCGATTTCCCGAACGATCCGGTCTGTGGGCTCGCCGCGAGCCAGGAGCGCGACGATATTCTTTGCTTGCACGAGCCCGATACTCTGCTCCATCCCGCGTCGTAAACGCGCAAAATAGAAGGAGGAGTCAGCCTGCTGTCTCGGCCGCCGGGAAACCCAGACATCATCGCCATGAACGCGGACGTCAAACGCCGGCGCGTCGTCGGCCCATAAGTCGAAAGTGCACCCGCTGCGCAGGTCGAATCGCGCATGGTGCCAGTGGCACGTGAGGATGCCCTCCTGAACGCTCCCTTTGTTTAGGGGGAAGCCCATGTGGGGGCAGCGGTTGTCGAACGCAAACACTTTCCCATCATGCGAGCAAAGCAGCAGCGGGCGATCGTCACCTCGCGCCGTCATCATTCGCTTTTCCTGTAATTCGGCGAGCGACGCGGCGCGGAAAAATTCAGCGAGATTAAGTGGAACGGTTCCGGGGCTCATAAGAAACAGAGAGCACCTTATAGACCAGAGCCCAAAGGTTCTCGTTGTAAAGCCGGGTCGGTTCGGGACGCGCCCCTGCACTTCTTCATCGAGCACCAGGCTCACCGCGAAACTTTGGCCATTCACGTGGACGGCACCTGGGCCCAAATCTGAAAATTGGCGAAAACGACAAAGAGTAAAGCCGGGTGTAAGGTTAGTTTAATCTATTAACAACCACATCAATGCCAACTCTCATTCGTTTTCACCGGACTGGCGGTCCTGACGTTCTTCAATACGACAATGTTCCTGCCCGCAAGCTTGAACCGGGAGAAGTCCGGCTCAAGGTCGAGGCGATTGGCCTCAATCGCGCGGAAGTCATGTTTCGCGAAGGGCAGTATGTCGAAGCCCCCGAATTTCCTTCGCTGCTCGGGTACGAAGCTGCGGGTATTATCGAAGAGATCGGCCCCGGAGTTAAAGGATTCAAGGTGGGCGACCGCGCCGCGACCATTCCGGCGTTTTCCATGAAGCGGTACGGCACTTACGGCGATTCCGTTGTTCTTCCCGCCGCCGCAATGGTTCTGACGCCGGCTAAGCTCTCTTCTGTTGAAGCCGCTGCCTGCTGGATGCAATACCTGACCGCCTACATGCTCGTCGAGTTTGGTGAGATGAAGGCTGCAGATGACGTCCTCATCACGGCGGCGGCCAGCAGCGTCGGATTGGCTGCGATTCAGCTGGCCAATGCCGTTGGTGCTCGGCCCATCGCGACAACGCGCAACCAAAACAAGGTGCAGCGCTTATTGGACGCTGGTGCTCAGTCTGTCATCAACAGCAAGGAAAGGAACATCGTAGAAGAGGTTAAGCGCCTCACGAACGGCAAGGGCGCCGACATCATTTTCGATCCGATTGTTGGACCGCAATTCCCCGAACTGTGCGAAGCCGCAGCTCAAGGTGCCAATATCTTCGCTTATGGCGCGCTATCGCCTGACCCCGCTCCTTTTCCACTCCTCGTCGGAATATTGAAATGCCTGACTTTTCGTACTTACACACTCATGATGATTACGACGCAGCCGGACAGATTGGCAAAAGCCAAAGAATGGATCTTAGACGGCCTGAGTAAGGGAAGGCTTAAGCCGGTTATCGCCAAAGTTTTCCCTTTTCGCGAGATCGCGGAAGCTCATCGGTTCATGGAATCGAATCAACAGATCGGGAAGATCGTCGTCACCCTGGCGTAGCAAAAATCCGGTCCGAGTCATCCGGTCTACGATTTAACTGCAATCGACACTTAGCGAGATTGCGTTGCCAGCACGCTCCACGAAGGTTCCAGAGGGATGTGGTAGCTCACGATTTCCGCGACGTGATCCTTCAATTTTGCCTGAATGCTGAGCACGGGATAGAGAGTCTCTAGAAAGTTGCGGAGAGCGTCGCCGCTGCTCCAAAAAGTCGTACTGGCGAAACGATCCGGCAGTCGTCCCAAACGGGAGAGTGTGTTACCGAGCATCCCGTCAGTGGAGACCAATCCCGGCCGCCAAATGTCAGATTGCGTGGCTAAAAACAGCAGTGAAGCATCTTGCCGCAAAGTGATATCTGAGACCCGCATGACCCCGGTCTCCGCAATCGCGACTCGCGGATCTGCTTCTTTGATCGTCGAAATGACATGACCGGTGTTGACCCGGAGCGCGGAATAGGTCTCACGCTGGCGATCGGCAAAGGAATCATATTGTTCCCGCATGAAATCGGCATAGGACTGCTCGTTTTTCCAGTAGGCTACAATAACGGCACAGTCGGGGCGATCATTAACCCAACCTCCTATCTGTGCGACAAAGCCGGGCACTGATTTCAACCCGCTCCATCCTGACGCCTGACTTTCGCTGAATTTTGCGCGGCGGTCATTTGGAACGGTCGCAGCAATCAACTTGAAGAGCATTGGAACGAACTCCGCTCGAACGACATCACCATAAGCCCCACAGCTTTATATATGACTAGTCACTGCATTTTCCACGCTATTTGAGGTGAATCTTTCCCGGAATACTTCGCGCAAGATTGGCCACTTGGCTTTGCCGCCTAGCGTGTACTGTCCGGGGTCGTACACAGCGGATCAATGGGCCTGATTTCGCGCAAAAAGCCGCAGTTCAAACACGGGTCGCCTTTGGCGATCTGTACGGCTTCGTCGAGACTCTGGGCGATAATGAACCAGTAGCCGCCAATCGCTTCTTTGGATTCACCAAAGGGGCCGTCTGTTATCGCATTCTTTCGCGCGACCGTTTTACCTTCGAACATGAGCCGTTGCCCGGCCTTCATTTTTCCTTCGTTAATCAATCGATCATACCAGATGTAAAATTTCTCCATTGCGCTCTGTATTTCATCTGGGGAGAGGGTCTTGTCCCACTGTCCCCTGCAGATTACTAGATATTCGGCTGTAGGAGGCTGCTCGCTCATGATTGTCTACCTTCCATTTTAACCTAGCCAAGAGCCGGGATGCGTTTATGTCAATCCTTGGTACGTTTTAGCGTCTATGCCAATCCGCAAATCCGTTAGTGCCGCGGGCCAGCGTGTAGCACGACAATCCGCCCTGAAACTCTTTACTGATCGAAACCATGAGCGCGAGCTTCTGCGCCATTTCTTCGAACGATTGGCCAGGGTCCACGGGGTGCACGACGTGCGGCCCGAAAAGCCAATCCTGAGTATTTGGGGAGTCGGTGGGATCGGCAAAACTAAACTGTTGGAGAAAGCCATCGAAGAACTTGGCCAGAGGCTTGCCGGGCTACGGTTGATTTCTCTCGATCTGGATCATGACCGGTGGACGCGATCTTCCTCTGTAGCCGAGTTCTTCTGGCATTTGCGTTCCAGGCTATGGGAGGCAAAACCGCGAAGCACAGGAGGCGGAGCCCGCATTGAAACACCGCTTTTCGATTATCTCTATTTCGCTCTCTGGCGAGCGCAGCATCCAGGCGAGAATTTCGCTTTGAATGACAGCGTATTAAAGGATCTCCTGAGCACTTCCACGCTAGGCACCACGATTCTCGCGGAAGCATCCACGAAGCTTGCCGCCGGAGTTTACGATGTCGCTACGGCAGGTTCTGCCGTGGGTGGTCTGTTTCAGTTGCTCGGTAAAGCCCTGACTTACCTTCGCAACCGGGATCGCAAGGGCTTGTTGAATAGACGCGGGCTAAACCCTGAGTCCATGACCGAAAAGGACATGGAGGCGGAGTTGGCGGCCGTGCTAGCCGCAGATGTGGAGCAATGGCTGGAGGACAATCCCAACGACGCGCTTTGCGTCGCGATCGATGGGTTTGAACGTATTCAATCAACCACTCTGGCAGAGGACATCCAGAAATATTTGGCCGACTGGTGCGGGATACTGACGGATCCCGACGGGGCGTTCTCCGGACGCTTTGGCTGCGTGTTGCTCGGGCGAAATAAGAACCGTTGGGATGAGCTTTACGACACGGAATGGCAGACGCGAATCAGTGAACACTCCGTTGGCGGACTCGGAAAAGAAGACGCGCTGAGATTTCTGGAATCGGCCGGGACTTATCATAAAGAACGCGGAGACCTGACTACGGCCGACAATTTGCGAAAACACGCGGACGCGATCCTTGCGGTCACTCGGGAGCAGCGTAGCCAGGACAAACCGTCGTCATTCCACCCTTATTACCTCGACCTCGCCTATGGCATTGTCTCTGAACAGGGAGTTCACTTTCGACCCGCTGACTTAGGCCAAACGCCGGCTGAACTGCAAATCCGCTTTCTTCGCTATCTGCAAACCGGGCAGCGCGCGGTGTTCGAAACCTTTCGTTGCCTGGCGCTAGCTGGCACCTTCGATGAAGCGCTTTTCGATCATCTTGTTGCGATACGCTTGATTCCGGCCGGCTTCCATTTCGCGACCCTCACCGGGGCGGATTACTCTTACGTGGAGGAAATTCGCGATCTTCCCGGAACATTCCGGTTCCATCGACTGATGGAACTCGCCCTCATTAAAGATCAGTCAGCAAAAGCAGAGGACCGGCCCGTGGCTCGCGAGCGTATTGATGCGATCTTGGAGTATTTCAAAAACAAGGCGAAGTTTTCGAAACTCGCCGACTGTTCCCTATCGCATCTCAGTGCATACCAGAAAGGGATGACGATAGCGTTCGACAGGCATCATGACCGTTTATTAGACTTTCCGTCTTTGGATGCGTTCTTCCTCGCGCTGGAAGAGCCATTTGATTTCACGGCGTTCGTCGGCGTGCGCATCGATTGGTGGCGCAAGCTGGCTCAACTGTGGAAGCGCGATCAACCAGAGGATGAGCGTTCGCTAGACACCTTGTCTGGTCTCGCTGCAATGCTGCACGCCCAAGGCCAATATGGAGAGGCGGAAGATGTGGAACGTCAGATTCTGCAAAGCTCTGAGCGCACGCTTGGGTCCGACCACCCGCACACACTGTCGTCGATGAACAACCTGGCCCAGACGCTGAAAGCGCAGGGAGATCTGGCCAAGGCGCACGAGCTCCAGGAGCAGGTGGTCGAAGCCATGGCTCGGCTGCTGGGTAAGGAGCACCCCGACACACTGACGTCGATGAACAACCTGGCCCAGACGCTTTACGCGCAAGGAGATCTGACCGGGGCACGCAAGCTCCAGGAGCAGGTGCTTGAGGCCATGGCTCGGCTGCTGGGTAAAGAGCATCCGGACACACTGACGTCGATGAACAACCTGGCCCAGACGCTGAAAGGGCAAGGAGATCCGGCCAGGGCACACAAGCTCCAGGAGCAGGTGCTTGAGGCCAGAGCTCGGCTGCTGGGTAAGGAGCATCCGGACACACTGACGTCGATGAACAACCTGGCCCAGACGCTTTACGCCGAAGGAGATCTGGCCCGGGCACGCGAACTCCAGGAGCAGGTCCTCGAGGCCATGGCTCGGCTGCTGGGTAAGGAGCATCCGAACACGCTGACGTCGATGAACAACCTGGCCCAGACGCTTTACGCGCAAAGAGATCTGGCCCGGGCACGCGAGCTCCAGGAGCAGGTCCTCGAGGCCAGGACTCGGCTGCTGGGTAAGGAGCATCCGAACACACTGACGTCGATGAACAACCTGGCCCAGACACTTTACGCCCAAGGAGATCCGGCCGGGGCACGCAAGCTCCAGGAGCAGGTGCTCGAACCCATGGCTCGGCTGCTGGGTAAGGAGCACCCGAACACACTGACGTCGATGCTCAATTTGGCCCAGATGCTGCAAGCGGAAGGAGATTTGGCCGGGGCCGAGCGACTCAACAGACTGGCGCTGGAAGGCAGCAAACGCGTGCTTGGAACTGACCACCCCGACACGCTCACCAAGCCTTAACAACCTGGCGAAACTTTACCCTGCCAAAGGCCAATACGCGAACGCTGAGCCCATTGCAGTGCTGCCCGCGCGGATCTTACCGGTGCCAGTTTGCATACCAAAACTCAGGGAAAGCTCGGGCGAAGTCTTTTCCTTCGAGTTTTGGCGCAAAAGGTCTGCCATGCTTTCTGGTCAGTGCAGCAAGCTCGGACAAACGATTTGCGGCGTCTTTTGCCGCTGATGCGCGTTTTCTGGGATCATGGGTTGAAGCAGCATCACGCCAGATGGAGCGGCCCGCCATAAAACCTGATCCGCCCGCGCGGCAGGCAATCTCGACCTGAGTCTTGAATGCTTCGTAGCCGACGCCCGCTGATAACAGCATCCAAGGCACGCTCACTCCAGCATCCAGTTGTTTGCAAGCTTCGAACGCCTCAGCTCTACCTTCCTCGGTTTCAACATATCCAGGAAATTCCACTTTGAGTATGTCAACACCGAAAGAGTTCGCTTCGTGTGCGCTGTCAATGATTCCTCTGATGCGGCGTCTTTTCCATGCCTCGCTCTTCGGGTTTTCGCCCTCGAGCGGAAACCAGATGGGCTCAACCACCAAGGGAAGCGAAAGTCCGGCGCATTCAAGCACCAACGAGCGCACTACTTCACGCTGATGCTTGGCAACTTCACTATCGGGCCGATAGAACCATAGAAGTTTGCACACGTCGACGCCGAGCAACTTTATCTGTTTAGTACTCCAATGCTCGCGAAATCTGGTCTTCCGGTGGACAGTAATTGGTTTATAGTCTTCGTCCTCGATACTGGCCATAAGGCCCACCGAGCCAGGGAGAGCGCGCGAGGCGATCGCTTGGGCCAAACCGAACCTGGCATCTAACAAAAAGGCGCTGCACTCAGAGGCCAACGAACGAATCAACTCTATTTTCGCGTCGCCAGTTCGCTGATAATCGACTGTTTTCGGGTCAGGATCCAGGAGTTCCTGAAAATCTGACAAGTGGTCCAATGCACAAATCAGAAAAAATCCGTCTGACGTAGTTACTCGCTGGAGGCTTCGTAGTTTTCCGAGGTCTATGTGTTCTTTGGTCTTCATATGTATTTGTTTTTAGATTGCTTAAGCGCTTCCTCCGCGGCCGAGAATCAGGAGGGTGCCGGCCAAAAAAGTGTCACCGAGGCCAATGGTCGCGACCGGCCGTTCAAGATATGGAGAGGCGCAACTAACGATGAATCGGTCGCCCGACTTACGAAACATTTCCCACGGCGGACTATAGAACTTCGCGCTAGCAGGCACGCTGGCAGGTCGACATGGACGCCCACATTCCGCTCGGGTAGAAGCGAGTAGGCAACCGCACAAAAGGGCCTCAAGCTCGCGTTGCGGATCGCCTGTCGTGATGGCCAGCGCCCAAGTATCGGCATGAACGCACAAGCGCGAAAGATGAAACGATTCGCATAATTCGTAAGCTCTGTTGATGGCGTCCTGTTTCCCATTGCAGAGCCCGTGAAGCTCTGAGTAACTCATTCCTAGTGAGGTGATGACCTCACCAAGTACCTGCAGGGCCCTCTCTCTTGCCTTGTCTGTTGCATAATCGCCGATTTCTAAATGAATGGTCTTCAGACCGCGATCTCTCCAAGCTTGTGCCAGCGTTACGGCCTCTTGAAGCGATTCCTCCAGGTTCTGGTCACCAATTTCATTAAAACCGGATAGAATACCGGCTCCGCAATCAGCAGCTCTCTGAATACTCTCCCGAATGAAGTCCGAATCGTTATCCAATCGCTCGTCGTAAAAGCGCACGATCGTTCGGCTCGAACGCGTCGGGATAATCGATCCTACTTGTGTACCGGCCGTAAATTCGAATATGTAGTGGGCGGGTTTCCTTCCCTGGGCCGGAGAAAGCTCTCCGCACCGGATTAAACCACCTTTAGTCGCCACTAAAACGTCTGGATGAATCACCGACAGTTGCCTTTCACTGCGATCTTCCAAGCTCATCAGGGCGGGAGCTCCAAGGATGGCGAGCATTTGGGCAGCCTGAGCCCCAGTCCCCCCGAGTCCCCAATCCTGGATCTGGAGATTCTTTTCCAGCCACACTGCGCCCTCTGGCCAATCCAGGTAAAACTCCCCGCCGATTCCAGCATTCGCTCTCCGAAAGAGTTCTCGGGCCAGAACTGCTTGTGGCGTTCCTTCCTGTGCGTTTAACAGTCTCTCTGCCTCATGCAGACGCACGTAACCGTCTAAAAAAGTGGATAATCCGCAAATCGTCGGCCGAGTCTCCTGAATCAATTCGGACAGCCTTCGGAGTAAATCCGCATATGCCTTGTCCCAGTAATCGGTCTTCACTCTTTGACCGCGCCTCCAGTTAAACCGCTGATGATGTGTTGCTGGAAGATAAGGACCATGATGACCAGTGGAAGCGTCACGACAACGGAAGCCGCGGCGATGTCGCCCCACGGAACGTAGTGAACACCCGTGAAATTGGCGATGCCGACGGGCACAGTCTGATGGTTGATGTCAGACGTAAACGCCAAAGCAAACATAAACTCATTCCAGGCTGCGATGAAGCAAAGCAGTCCTGTCGTGACAACCGCCGGCAGAGACATTGGTATGATAATCCAAAAGAAGATCTTCAGAGGCCGCGCCCCGTCGATACGTGCCGCCTCATCGATCGTTCGAGGAATGGATCGAAAGTAACCGAACAAGACCCACGTCACCAATGGTATGCCTAAAGCCAGGTAAATGACTATCAAGACGCGATAGGTATCCAACCAGCCAATGTTAGAACCCAGCACGTAAAGCGGGCCAACAATTGCGATCTGCGGAAACATGGAAACTGCCAGAATGAAACCAAGAACTCGGAATCGGCCTCGCAGATCGAAGCGAGCGAGGGCAAACGCCGCAATGGACCCAAAGAGTAAACAAAGAAAGGTGGTCGCTATTGTGACGATACCGGAATTGATCATGTACCGGTGGAAACTTTTGCCCACGAAGATGTTAACAAAGTGAGCGACGGTTATTGGATAGGGGATAAGGTGCGGTGTCGAACTCAATAACTCTCTGTCTGGTTGTAGCGATGTAGACATCTGCCACAGGAACGGACCGACCGACCAACAAGCAATGAACAAAGCGCACACGTAGACGAGTACGCGACCCCGGGAAGGAAAGGTGAAGCCTTGTCGCGCTTTCCGCTGGGAACTTTCCAGATTGCTCATTGGCCTACCTCCCGCATCTTGCGTAAGAGAAACACACCGAAGATCACAGCGATGACGATTTCGGTGAGAAACATAATCGTCGCCAGGGCGGATCCGTAGCCGACCTGGAGTGCCGAAAAAAGCTGTTTGTAAGTTAAGGTCGAAAGGACCTCCGTTGCGTCGGCCGGACCGCCGCCGGTCAAGACGTATACGAGATCGAAAATCCGAAAAGCGTCTAACGCCCGAAACATCGATGCGATCAATAGCGTAGGAGTCAGCAAGGGCAGCCGGACGTACCAGAATTGCTGCCAGGCATTGGCTCCGTCAATGACGGAGGCCTCGGCCAGAGAGTTCGGTATTGTTTGCAGTCCAGCCAGCAGAAGCAGCGCCATAAAGGGCGTTGTCTTCCAGACGTCTGCGATAATGATGGTGCCCAGGGCGAAGTCTGGCGACCCATACCAATCCACATTATGGTGGAGCAGACCGATACTGCGCAAAAGATAGTTAACTATGCCGTTTTGTCCGTCGAACAGCCATCCGAACATCTTCGAGGTAACAACCGTCGGAATAGCCCATGGCACCAACATCGCCGCGCGGACCATTCCGCGGCCTCGGAATTGCTCAGCCAGAATCAAGGCAATCATCAAGCCAAGCAAGGTTTCCAGCAGAGTAGATGCGGCGGTAAATTGGATCGTGTGGATCCAGGCGTTCCAAAACTGGCTGTCGGAGATGATCTGGCGGTAGTTGGCCAAACCGATAAACGTATCCGTCGGCGATGCCAGGGTGGTGTCTCGAAGCGAGAGCCATAGACCGAGGAGTACCGGGTAAATGGCAACCGCTCCGATCGAGGCGAGAGCGGGCAATAAGAGCACGAATGGCCCGGGCCGCCAAAGGTTAAAACGAATGACCGGTGGCTTGAGTGTTCTCGCGTGGCTCTGGACTTCAGTGATGGCCATGACACCCGCCCGGCCTCAGGTTTTTACAATGGCCTGAATCTTTTCCTTGGCAGTTTGCAGGGCCCCTTTGACGTCCCCACTGGTTAAGGCCCTTGAAATCTCCGATTGCAGGATCAGCGAGACTTGGGGGTACTTGGGAGTAACCGGTCGCGGAATCGACCCGATAAATACCGATTTGAGTTGCGGCATGAACGGCTGTTCCTGGGCGATCTGAGGCTGATCCAGAACTGATGGCCGAGTTGGGCAGAGGCCAAGCGCGGTGGCAAACCGAAGCTGCGTCTCGGGCGATGACATCCAACGAACAAACTCGATCGCGGCTTCCTTGTTTTTACTTGAAGCATTAACACCGTACTGATAGCCGCCGAGACATGCGGCACTCTTCTTGTTTGGGAAATGGGGCAGCGGCACCACGCCCACCTGGTCGGCCACGCTCGATTCCGCTTTGTCTTGCGCGACTTTCCAAACGTAAGACCAGTTGCGCAGAAAAGCGGATTGACCAGAAGTAAACGGACGACGGGACGGTTCCTCGTCCCAGCTCAACACGTCTTCCGGAGTAACTTGATCCTTTTTGATCAAGTCGTGCATCAACTGTACGGCTTCGACTGCAGCGTCATCTGCGATCGATACTGTCTTGCCGTCCGGCTGAAGAATAGCTCCGTCGTTTGATCCAATGAATGACACCAGATCACAGACCAGCACTTCCGCCTGTTTTGCTTGCCAGAGAAATCCAAATTTGGCCTTGCCGGAGCTGGTCAGCTTCTTGGCGCTATCGATCAGTTCGGCCCAGGTCTCAGGAGCTTTGACGCCGATTTCATTTAACAGATCCGTCCGATAATACAGCATGCCGGAGTCGATAAACCATGGGAGCGCGGTTAGCTTGCCTTGCCAGGTACAGGCTTGGACCACGCCGGGGAAATACTCCTTCATGGCTTCGGCATTGAAATGGTCATCCAACGGGAGAGCCCATTTTGCGCCCGCGAACTCGGCGATCCAGATGATATCCTGCGTAAAGACATCCGGGCTGCCATTCCGGCGAGCGAGTTGTTGCACGAGCGATTGATGTACCTCAGTGGAAGAGCTCGGAGGGGGCAACTCGTTGTAGGTAACATGGATCTTGTCTTGCGACCTGTTAAAGGCATCCACGACCTTGGCGATGGTTTCTTTCCCAAAAAATTTCGCGCTCGAAAACGTGATCTCCGTGGTGTTGGTTCCGGCGGACCAACCTCGACGGGCAGTCGTCAGGAGCGTTGAGGCGGTGGCCAGTCCGGCGAGGGCCAAGCTGGATTGTTTAATGAAATCTCGTCTGTGGATCTCAGGCTTCTGATTCGGACTGCCGTCCTTTTTATCACGGTATTCATCCTGATCGAGTGCTGATGGCAGGGGGAAGCTCTGCCGAGCTTTGCTGTGGAGGGCGACTTTATGCATATTTGTCTTCAAATAAATGCACTATTACGCATCGTCAAGAATATTGTGCGTGATTTTTAATTATAAATGTGCAAGTATCGGCATTTAATTGCTTATGGAGAGTTTCGACGATTCGATCCGCGAGAACGTGTTACCGGCCAAACGACACCTTGAACTAGTTGAATTGGTGCATGCCAGGGGTCAGATGACGGTGAATGAATTGTCGAGCCATTTCGGGGTATCCGGCGATACGGTGCGCCGGGATCTCGACCTGCTGGCGAGTCAGGGGCTCCTCAAGCGAACGCACGGAGGTGCCGTTGCGATGGACAACCTGGTGCATCAGGACTCGACCTTCATGCAGCGGATGAGCACGCGGATTCCCGCAAAGAAACGCATCGCACGAGCAGCCAGTCAGCTCATCAGCGATGGCGAAACGCTGCTGCTGAACGGAGGTTCGACAACCAGGCTGTTTGCTGCCGAATTAAGTACGAAGCGTAATCTCACTATTGTAACAAACAACCTTACTGTACCGGCTACTCTGGCGGACAACTGTGTTCGCGACGTTTACGTGCTAGGTGGGCAGTACAAGGGGGACGCACAAGTTACAATTGGTCCTGTTGCCTTCGTATCAGCGGGCAGTATCACTGTCGACTCTGCAATAATTGGCATCGGGGGAATAACTGTAAAAGAAGGCCTCACCACAACCGTCCTTGAAGAAGCGTCCGTGATCTTAGGTATGATCAATGCCGCACGAAGGACGATCGTGCTGGCCGATGCCTCGAAACTAGGGCACAGCACTTTTGCACAGATCGCCCCGCTTGAACGGATTGGCACCCTTGTTACCGACGAAGAGCCACCCAGTGATTTAGCCCAGGCGTTGAAAGAGGCACGCGTTGAGTTGATCATCGCACCGGAAGATTAAGGTATGACGCTCTGATAATCCGAGATCGCTTTCTCCACCGGCGTCGGCTCTTGATGGCATCTGCGTAACATTTGGCAACAGGTCGGAAGCATCCTGTTGATGCGATCTTGAGACGCCGAAAGAGGACAGGCTCAGCAGGCGTAAACGATGCACTCCCGATGGACGATGAAATAACGAAGAATACCCAGGTTAGCTATGACCGCCTGGCCGACGAGTATGTCAGCCGCATCTATAATGAGTTGCCACACAAACCGCTCGACCGGCAGTTGCTGGATCGATTCGCGGACCGGGTCAGCGGCGCCGGATCGGTCTGCGATCTCGGTTGCGGTCCCGGGCATGTGGCTCGTTATCTCCACGAGCGCGGCATCGAGGTTTGCGGCATCGATTTGTCACCCGAGCTGGTCAAACGGGCAATTCAGCTGAATCCAGGTATAGAGTTCAGGCAAGGCAACATGGTCGCACTGGATGTCGCCGACGCGACCTGGGCCGGTATTGTGGCCTTCTATTCGATCATTCATGTTCCCCGCAGCGAGCATGTTCTTGTGCTGTCCGAAATCAGACGAGTACTTAGACCGGGTGGTCTTCTGCTTGTCTCGTTCCATCTCGGAGAGGAAATCGTCCATTTCGAAGAACTGTGGGGACAAACCGTGTCAATCGATTTTCATCTTTTTCGCACGGACGACGTAGCTGATTCCCTTCGATCTGCGGGATTCGAAGTAGAAGAAATCATTGAGCGAGATCCTTATCCCGACGTCGAAGCTCAGACTCGCCGAGGGTATATCGTGGCGAGGAAGCCAAAAGGCTGACGAACGACCGTTAATCAATGCATCACGCGCGCTGGGCCGAATAGAGGCCAGAAAACAAGCACCTCCGAAACGAATCTTCTCGGCACGGTCCGGCCATTGCATACGATCTTTCGTCGCATCGGCTGGATTCGTCTCACCCAGATCGCGAGTCCGCGATCCCTCCCGGCTTTGGTTTGAATCTGTGTAATCTGTGGATCATTTCATCTGCGGAATCTGGGTTCACGTCCGTTGTCCTGCGAATCGAAGAGCGACGGCGTAATCATTCTTGACTGGCTATGTGAGCCTCTGGTTACAATGCCTTTTCTATGGTGGCCTTCAGATTCCTGCGATCCTCAGGTCGCGCGTTCGGGGTCGGCGCACTAGCACTGTCTTTTATGCTTGCAGGGTCCGCATCAGCCGCGGATGCGCTCAACATCGTGTTTACCTGCCATTCGGCGACAACCAACTCATTCTGGCAGGCGGTCAAGCTCGGCTTCGACGACGGCTGCGCCAAAGTGGGGGCTAAAGGTCAGTTCATTTTCGTGCAGACGGAAGGCTCGATCGAACAGCAAGTCGCCAATATGCAAGCAGCCGTTGCACGCAAGCCGGACGCACTGATTACATCGCTGGTCGACAATAACGCGTTCGTCGGGGTACTCAAGGACGCCAAGGCGAAGGGTATAACAATCATCTCCTCCAACGTCGACGCCACCGCTGGCCCTGAGCTCGGGCTGAGGGAAGCCTTCATCGGGCAGAATTTCATCCCGGCCGGAACGACCCTGGGTAAGCGTCTTTCGGCCCTCTTCCCTAAAGAAGGGCCGATCCGCGTCCTCGTTGGGGTGAGCGCGCCCGGTCAGAACTGGGCCGAGCAGCGCGCCCAAGGCGTGATGAACGGGTTGGAGGCGTTCAAAAAGGCGAACCCGGATAGGAAAGTCACCATCGAGAAGATCGATTCGGGCACCGATCTCGCAATTGTCTCGGACCGCGTCGGGGCTTATCTCAATGCCCACGCCGATACGACAGCTTACTTCGATATGGGATTCTGGCATGCTGGGGTAGCCAAGGTTCTCAAGGATCGCAATGTTCCACCAGGTAAGGTGCTCCTCGGCGGCTTCGATCTGGTACCGCAGGTGCTCGAAATGATGAAGGCCGGGTATATCCAAATCGAGATAGACCAGCAACCCTATGAGCAGGGGTTTATGCCGGTAATGGAGGTCTACCTCAAAAAGAACATCGGCTTGGCGCCGGCCGATATCGATACCGGTGAGGCGGTGATTACTCCCGACCAGGTCGACTCGATCATGCCGCTTTCGAAGGAAGGCAAGCGCTGAGTCTACAAATCCGGGCGACCGTCTGCGGCGCGGCCTGTTCACCTCGTGGGAACGAATTGTGAGGAGGCTCTTCAGGATATATCTCGAGAAGCCGGAGCTGGCTGGCGTTGCGCTGCTTATCGTTTTGACGGTTGTGTTCGAGACCCGCTCCAACGGTGTGTTCCTCTCAGCCGAAAATCTGCGCGGCATGCTGGGTTTGCTCCCCGAGGTGGGTCTGGTCTCGATTGGAGTCACCATTTTGATGATCTGCGGCGAATTCGATCTGTCCGTGGGTTCAATGTTTGCCCTGATGCCTGTCTCCATTGCACTGATGACAAACGCCGGTATCCCCTTTATCCCGGCCATGCTACTTGGGCTGGCGATCGCGGCCGTGGTGGGTTTCGCCAACGGTTTCATCACCTTGACGTTTAATATTCCGAGCTTCATCACCACGCTGGGGATGCTTTTCATCGTGCGCTCGTTGGCCGTCGTCCTTACAGGCGGATTCCCGCCTTTGCTCTCGAGCGATCTGCCGATCGGTGTCTTCACGCAATTCGTCGGTCCGGGTGGAATGCTTCGCGCCTCGTTTATCTGGTTTGCCATCATATCGTTGGTTGCCGCAGCGATGCTGGGTGGCTCGAACTTCGGCAATTGGATCCGCGCGACTGGAGGCTTCTTTGATGCCGCTGCGGCGATGGGAGTCCCGGTATGGCGGGTGAAGATGACCTGCTTCGTCATGTGCGCCATGCTGGCGGGCTTCGGAGGAACGATCCAAGTCTTTCGGTTGGGTGCGCCGCTTCCTTCAATCGGCGACGGACTGGAGCTGCAGGCCGTTGCCTCAGCGGTAATCGGCGGCACCGCTTTGACGGGCGGCGTCGGCACGGTGTTCGGCGCCATCGTCGGTGCACTGCTCATCCGGGTTATTGACAACGGCCTGGTATTGTCCCAGGTCGACGCCAATTGGTTCAAATGTGCCGTCGGCGGGCTGACCATATTTGCCGTCGTGGCGAATTCGTGGCTGCGACGGACCGCACGCCGCATTAAGGTGGAGGGCTAAAATGACGCCCCCCCTGATCTCGGTGCGCAACTTGCACAAATGGTACTCGGGCGTGCACGCGCTCAAGGGCGTCAATTTAGATGTCCAGCCCGGCGAGGTGTGCGGCCTGGTCGGCGACAATGGCGCCGGCAAATCGACGCTGATCAAGATTCTTTCGGGTGTCCAGCGTCCGAACCGCGGCGAAATCAGAATCGATGGTCGCCTGGTCGAAATCACTTCACCCAAGTCGGCGATGAAGCTCGGCATTGAGACGATCTATCAGGACAACTCCATGGTGCCCACCATGTCGATCGCACGCAACCTGTTCATCGGGCGCGAGCCGCTCCGCTTCGCGATCGGCGGTCTGGGATTGCTTGATTACCAGCGCATGCGCGAGGGTGCGATGCGGGCCATCGCCGATGTCGATCTGCAGGTGCACTCGGCCGACGCACTGTTGGGCGAACTCTCCGGTGGACAGCGGCAAGGCGTCGCCATCGCCCGTGCCATGCATTTCAAGTCCAGGGTTTTGATCCTGGATGAACCGACGAACCACCTTTCCGTGAAGGAGACATCCAAGGTCCTGGGGTTCGTTCGCAGTCTACCTGCGCAGGGTGTGACCGGAATACTGATCAGCCACAACTTGCTTCACGTGTTCCAATCGTGCGATCGCATCGTCGCCTTGGCGCGCGGCAAGATCGTCTTTGACAAAGCTGTCGGGGAGACAAACGTGGACGAGGTCTCGGACGCTCTATAAAGCAATGAGACTCGAGGGCAAAACCATTCTGCTCACTGGTGCGCTCGGTTCGCTGGGACGGGCTCAGGCGATGCGCCTTGCCGGCGCTGGCGCGCGCCTTCTGCTTCTGGATCGGCCGGGCCATGAGCGCGGCGAAAGCTTCGCGGCTGAAGTCGTCGAGACCACTGGAAGCCCAGCCTCGTTCATCGGGCAAGATCTGGCCGATCTCGAAGGCGCGAAGGCGCGAGTCGAGCTGCTCGCAAAAGAGCACGGCGGCATCGATGTGCTCATCAACAACGCCGCACTGATCGTCAACCGCCCGTTCATGGAATTTTCGCTCGCTGAATACGAGGATCAACTGCGCGTCAACGCTGCGGCCGCGTTCGCTTTGGCACAGGCGGTGACTCCGGGTATGATTGCCAAACGCTACGGTAAAATCGTGAACTTTTGCTCGGTCACGCTGAATGGCGTGGTTGAGGGCTACGTGCCGTACGTGGCCTCGAAAGGCGCAATCTACGGCCTGACCAAAACGCTCGCCCGCGAACTCGGCAGGCATGGCATCCGCGTCAACGCCATCAGCCCCGGTGCGGTACGTTCGGAGGCCGAGGACCGCGTTTTCGGCGACCGCTTGCAACAATATAATGACTGGGTGCTTGATCGGCAGTCGCTGAAGGAACGTATCTTTCCGGAACACATTGCCGATCTGGTGTTGTTCCTGTGCGCCAGAGAATCCGACATGATTGCTGGTCAGAATATATTAGTCGACGGAGGTTGGTAGGAAATGCGCGCAGCCGTCCGGCTCGCCGCCGGTTCCCTGATCGCGGAGATCATGCCGTTATTAGGGGGTGGAGTCGCGCGCTTCGACGTTCTGCGGGACGGGCGAAGGATTGAGGTGTTCCGCGCTTGTCCAGACGGCGGCACGGACGATCCCGGCGAGCTCGGGCTATACGTCCTCGTGCCCTGGTCAAACCGCATCTCCGGCTCAGGATTCACCTTCGGTGGTGTATTTCACTCGCTGGCGCCCAACATCGCGGATGAGCCCTGCCCTATCCACGGCGATGGCTGGCTGTCGTCCTGGCGTGTTTCCTTCAATGATGATCAGCGCGTGCGACTCCAACGCGAAGCTGACGGTCCTGGTCCCTATCGTTATGAGGCGACGCTCGACCACACGCTTGACGCCGATGCGATGACGATCCGGCTGGTGGCGACCAATCGCGCTACCATCGCGCTTCCTTTCGGGGTGGGGTTCCATCCCTGGCTGCCACGTACTCCGGCGACGCGTTTGATGGCGCAGGCCGAATCGGTCTGGCTCGAAGATGCGCGCCACCTGCCGGTGAAGCGCGTGCCAGTGACCAGCCGCCCTGAGTGGGACTTTTCATCGTTGCGATCGCTCCCGATCGACTGGATCAACAACGCCTTCGTCGGTTGGAACGGCCACGCCACGATTCTCTGGGAAGATCGGGCGCTAGCGCTTGATTTGGAAGCACGCCCTCCGCTCTCGACTTTTATCCTCTACTCGCCTTCCGCCGATGCTCCATTCTTCTGCTTTGAACCGGTAAGCCACGCAGTGGATGCCCACAATCTCCCGCCGG
Organism: uncultured Verrucomicrobiae bacterium; assembly: GCA_963731325.1. Classification (GTDB taxonomy): domain Bacteria; phylum Verrucomicrobiota; class Verrucomicrobiia; order Chthoniobacterales; family JAFAMB01; genus CAVSUL01. The sequence continues at coordinate 291,321 of CAVSUL010000001.1, read as the reverse complement.
GACCAGAGGCGCACGGTCTGGTTGTCCTGGCCCCGGGTACAATGTTAGCTGCAGAGTGCCGCTTCCGCGTGCGCGAGATCCAAGCGCGGAAGCTGCGTTCCAAGGCCTTAAGAAATATCTTGTCGACCACGACCCGTTCGCTCTCGAAGCGCTGCGCTTCATGATCGCTGTTCACTCGTCCAGGGACTTGGGCATCCAGCTCGCCACCATGCTGCCTCTGGGAGCAGCCCTCCCCAACCTGACCTTTGCGGCCTACGCGCACTACCATCATGATATCTGTGGAGCATGAAAGTTGAGATCGTGTTTGATGCAAGAGACGGCGTTGGAGAAAGCCCACTCTGGAGAGAGGAGACTCTGAGCCTCTATTGGGTTGAATCCAGACGGTAGCATGAAAGAGATGAGCACTCATCGTGGTGCATTGTTTCGATACGACGGCGGGCGTCGGTACGAGCGTTTAACGGCGCACGAATTTGGGATTCCAAACACAATGGCGTGGTCGCCGGATGAACGCTATTTCTACTGTGCTGACACCATCCGCAACATTTTCTTCCGCTACGACAATCATCCTGACGAAGGCTTGATTTCGAATCCCACGGAGACAAGAATGCGAACTAAGTGCTTCGGGAGAGGAAAGCGAACGAGGGACAGGAGTCAGGACCCCCTCCCTATTTGACCCGCACTTTGGCTTTAACCATCCGACCTTATTCCTCGCACTTGCCGCAGGCCTGCCAAATGTGGAGGCCCATTTGCCTCCCAGGAAGACTTCGGCGATAGTTTAAGACGAATAATCTCCCTTTCTAGAAGCCTTGTCAGAGCAAGAACCTGGAGGGAAAACGCAATCACAAATCACCGGAAACCCCCATGAGCCAGAACCTCAACCTGCTCCGGCAGAACTATTGCCGGCCTGCCATCGTGACTGGCAAGAAAACCCCTTACCTCTTTCCCTTAGAGAAAGCGTGCGAGCAAGGGAAAGCCCTCCTCACGAAAGCACCAGAAACGTTCTTTCACCTGCAAAAGTTCGATCCATACGGTCTTCAACAGACCTATCGAGACGAAGCTACCGGCGTGGAACTACCGGTCTTCGCGGTCTTCAACCTCGAAGGTGACCACCGGTCCGCGTTCGAAATCACCACAGACTCGGTTCCCAAAATCGCTGGGTCTGGCAGCCTTCCCGCCTACATCCCATTTCATAGGATCCAAGCGTCCGTAAGGAAGATCAATGAAGGGCGGATGAAGGCCGAACGGCCAATGGCTCGAATCGCTCTAATCCTGGGTAGCTTCCCTGCGCTGGCTTATCTCTTCTCCCACATCGCGATACTGGCCAGCCCCAGAGCGCCCTTCATTTTTGCGGGCGGATGGGCCCTTAGCGGATTCCTCGCGTACGTACTAAGTCTGTGGGTGCTCGATCGGGTTTGCCCGTGGAAGAAATTGGCCATCACCGCAGAATTTAACGGTATCCTTCCGAAAGAAGTCCGCGAAAAAGCGCGTGCGGCCAGAGACCGCTTCGACAACCTCTACCTCATCGTCGATCAGCAACACCGTTGGGAAAGTGCTTTCTTACCAGATCCAAGGATGCGCGCTTTAGACCCGCTTTTGATCGGCGAGCTCAAGCACGGCCAACGACACCAATTTTTCCTGATCGACCAATTCGATCTCACTGAAGCAGAGCAGTACCTCGCTGACGAATTTGCTACTAAGCCGGCTTGAACTTTTGCCCGGCGGCCGGCACTGCGACCTGATACGGGTAAGGCTGGAATTTACAGGTAGCCGACGCGTCTCAAGAAACCTGCCAGCGGAGTTCAGAAACTGTCGCCGGTGCGGTGTACGTTGACTTGGCGATGTTCGGTGACCCGAACTCTCCTCGCCGTCTCAGAAGGATCTTGAGATCGTCTTTTTGGGAGAACTATCTTGTTGGGATCAGTTTTGGCCGACGCTCGATCGACTGAGTGCGCGGGTGAGTTCGATGCTGAAAACCCCAAAAAGGAAGAAGGTATGAATGTGCGCGAAAACCTTGAAGTAATTGCCAAACAGGAACGTGAACTGGTGTTTCCGATATTCGATGAAGAGGTTGCGTGGAAGTTGGGATCGAGGCTGCACGAACTCGCCTTGGCCCGTCGACTGCCGGTGGCGATCGAGGTCCGGCGATTTGGTCAGCCGCTCTTCTATAGCGCGCTGGATGGGAGCAGCCCAGACAATGCGGAATGGGTAAGACGCAAGGGCAACGTCGTGGCGCGTTTTCACCGTAGTTCCTATGCGATCGGCCTCGGGCTGAAAGAAACCAACGCCACGCTAGTGGAAAAGTTTCAGCTATCGTCAACGGATTATGCGGCGTCTGGCGGCTCTTTTCCGTTGAAAGTAGCGGGGGCCGGGATTATCGGATGCGTCACCGTATCGGGGTTGCCGCAGCGGGCAGACCACGAGCTGGTCGTGGAAGCTCTCTGCGATCTGCTTGGGCGGAATGCTATGGAGTTCGCTTTACCGCAGAAAGATTAAGCAGCCTTTTCGAGCGCGCGCAAAAAACCGATCGATCATTCACGTCCCCCGCCGCGAGCATGTCCCTGTACTGTTCGAAATCGGTCGGGTACTTCGATTTGTCGCTCGCTGCAGGCGCCTCCCTTGTTCGTTTTTGCCCAACATCAACGCCCCAAAAACGCCGGGGATTAAGAAGTTGACTTAACCGAATTGCTGATGCGTAGTTCTCCCCGGAAGCCCGACATGAGCAAAAGCGCTTCACTCAAAGATTTTGTGACTGGAAAGAAAGCTTGGCGAAAGAAGCAAACACACTTGCCGATGTCAAAAAAGGCTCGCGTCGTGGAAGATTTGCGCGACCGTCATTTAGCGTTTCGGAGCGTCCGTGACCGACGCAAACCCGCTCATTCTTGAATCAGAAACGGCTCAATCTTTGCCCATTTCGCTTTGAGGCCGAAGCGCTCCACTAAGTCAGAAAATCGGTCAGGGTCGAATTCTTCGCTTTCCAGAAGCATCGAGATACGACCAACGTCTTTGGGTCGTCCGACTTTAAGCGCTTCAGCTGCGAGATATTCCGGGAGAAGGACGCGAACATTCAAGATCTCATCAAAGGGCAAATATTGAGCCTCGCGAAGGGCTTCGGCCGAAAGCTGATCACTAACGGGCAAAAACTGCACCGGCCATTTTTCGATAACGACGTTGCCATTGCTATCGCACTGCGAATAACCTTTTCGCTGTAACCAACCGTGAATCGGTTTCAAGGAAACGAGCAAACTCTCCGACTCAGGCAGGTTCACAAGAAAATCAACGTCGAGCGTAGCGAAGGGCTCGACATAAAAGAGGGCACCGACGGCGCCCACCACTGCGTAATCATCGATCACACCGGCCCGTTTCATTTCTTCGATTATTTGGAAAGCTCCCTTCACCGACCTGCAAAATCATGGCATTGATCTGGACGAGCAAACCGATTTTAGGGCCGCGTTCGAGAATGCGTTGATGGCAAGACCGGCGGATAAGCTTTTGTTGAACTGATCCGGTGATTTCAAATACAATCGCCTCGATAAGAACGACGCACTAGCCCGGTAATCCAACGAATCGCGTTGAAACCTGCAGCGTCGAAGCTCAGACTCGCCGAGGGTGCATCTTGGCAAGAAAAAAAGGCGCAAGAAAGGCTTATCAACTAAAAGTGACCTTTGCCTACCAATTCCGTATTGGACCTCATGCTCAACGACTGGGAGGTTGTTGGCCAATTTATGTATCCGCGGAACGCCTACCAACGTCCGCTCGAATTGTTGCAGATTTGCTCGATCTGAGAGCGATTCGTCCACGCGTTTTCCCCCTGAGCAAACTGCCCAAAGCGATGGAAGCTGCCTCGACCGCAGACAGTCTTGATTGCGTTGTAGTTCTCTCCTGAAGGGCCGCCGCGACTCGAACTAGGACAAATTTATTTTCAGTGCGAAGGCAGCAATCGCGTGATGACCACTGAAGCAGGCTTGTCCCGTGCCGGGAAGGGCGAACCAGGGATGGGTGTCAGGCCCCCACTGGCATCGATCCGATAGGCGGAAATGTCATTGCTGTCAATGTTTGCCACGTAGGCGAACTTACGGATGGGGTCTACTGCCAGCGAAATTGGCCCGAGTCCCGCTGGGAAAGGCGAACCAGGGACAGGAGTCAGGACCCCCTCAGGCCCGATACTGTAGGCCGAAATGTCGTTGCTACCCCTGTTTGTTACTAGGCGAACTTAGCCGTGACGACGACCGCGACGGAAGTCGGCCCGAGTCCCGTTGGGAAGGGCGAGCCTGGAACAGGCTTCAGGGCGCCATTGACACCGATTCGGTAACCCGAAACGTTCTTGCCGCTAAAGTTTACCACGTAGAAGTAGGGAGCCGTAGGGTCCGCTGTTACCGAAACCGGCCCGACTCCCGTCCCGCGAAAGGCGAACCTGAGACCGGGACCAGAGACCCGTTGGAACCGATGCCGAAAACCGAGAGGTTCTTGCTGGCAGAGTTAGCCACGTAGGCGAACTTGGATGCGGGGTCCACCGCCACTGAAATTGGTCCCACCGCACCGGCATCTCCGAATGCCGAACCCGGTACCGGCGTCAGGGCGTCCGTTGGTACCGATGCTGTAGGCGGACACGAGGCCGCTGTAAGAGTTTGCTATGTAGGCGAACTGCGGCCGCAAAGGTGCTGCCTGCTTGCACTCCGGCAAGATAAAACTGATAGCTAGTGCCAACAAAACCTTAGGCCAACTTCTGGTCATGGATCAACTTTCACGAATCTCTCGGAATGGGTCAGCGAGAGTTTTGTGATCGAAAGAAAGGAGTCACGCCTCACATGAGAAATCGCACGCGGAAAGCCCGGTCAAATCATTCGCGGAGTGTCGAATTGGGCTTTCTGAAGGCTGCATCGCTTGGAGCTTTCCTCGTCGCAGCCTCAGTTTGCGCCGGAGCCGGAGATGCGGTGGGCGCAACACAGCCAATCTGGCCAACGAAGGAATGGCAGACTTCTTCGCCGGAAGAGCAGGGGATGGACTCGAAGGAACTCGCCAAATTGGTTGACTTCGGGGCATCGCACAGCTTTGACAGCCTGTTGATTGTGCGACACGGAAAGATTGTCGCCGAAGCATACTACGCGCCTTATGCCGCGGGGATTCCTCACGCGATATGGTCCGCTACCAAGGCAGTCATTAGTACTTTGACCGGGATCGCATGGAAGGATGGTTTGCTGGATAATCCGAGCCATCGAGTACTTGATTTTTTTGGTCGTGTCAGCATTGCCAACCTCGACGATCGAAAGGAGGCGATCACCATTCAGAATCTGCTGGATATGAATTCTGGCATCGAGTGGTCAGAACCGCGAGTCGGTGCTCCTCCCACTTCGTTGATCGAAATGCTGCGCAGCCCTGACTGGGTCAAATTCATCCTCGACAGACCAATGTCGAGTGCCCCGGGGGAAACTTTCTATTATAACAGCGGCAATGCTCACCTCCTTTCCGCGATCATTACGAAACTCACGGGAATGAGCGCCCTGAACTATGCAAAAGCCAAGCTTTTTGGCCCTCTAGGAATCAACGATGTGTTTTGGCGGCACGATCCTCAAGGCATTTCGGTGGGCGGAAACGATTTGTACTTGCAGCCTCGCGACATGGCGAAGATTGGCTATCTCTACCTTCGAAAGGGCGCGTGGGAAGGTGAGCAACTGCTTCCGGCTTCCTGGATTGAGAAGGTAAGCCACGCCACGGAGGATATGCATGACCGTTGGGAGCCGGACCTCCAGTATTCGAACCTTTTTTGGACTCTCCCAGACAAGCATGTCTACATGGCGGTCGGCTACAACGGCCAGGTAATCATGGTCTTTCCTGATTTAGACATTGTGGCGGTGACTACGGCCCGCGATAGTCATAATTCCGGTGAATTCGCCGGAATTATCTCGCGATCGGTGAAGTCCGATACGCCGCTCCCGGCCGACGCAGCGAGCGGGAAATTGCTTGCAAACAAAATACTCGATTCCTCAACCGAGAAACCCGCTGAAGTCGGCCCGATCCCGAGCACGGCAGCTCTTATCTCTGGCAAGGTTTACTCGTTCCCCCCGAACGAGATCAATGTGAAGTCGTTGTCGCTGATTTTCGCTGATCCGCAGCCGCACTATGACATCGTGGCATACGCCCGTAACGCAACCAAATCGGATCCCAGATTTACCGGCCCGATCGGACTGGACGGACTGTATCGAAATGGAGAGCTAACCCGGCATGGTTTTGCGAATCGGCTCGAAGGTGTCCCCAGGGTCAACGCGGTTAAGGGGACTTGGCAAGACGACCATACGTTTGTCATTGACCGGCTGGTCCTCGGGCAAGGGGTACCAGCAGAACGATGGACTCTCACCTTTGACGGAGAGAAACTCAATGTCCGCCTCAAGTTCTGGGCAGGCGAGCTTTCTGCCGATGGCAAGACCGGCGGATGAGCTTTTGTTGAACTGATCCGTGGATTTCAAATACAATCGCCTCGATAAGAACAACGCACTAGCACCGGTAATCCATGCCAACGAATCGCGTTGAAGCCTTCAGCGATGGCGTGCTCGCAGTCTTGATCACCATCATGGTGCTGGACTTAAAAGTGCCGCACGGAGTCGAGCTCGATGCATTGAAGCCGCTGTTGCCCGTGTTCCTGAGTTATGTTTTGAGTTTTATTTACCTCGGCATTTACTGGAACAACCATCACCATCTGCTCCATTCCACGCAACGCGTCAGCGGCGGAATTCTTTGGGCGAACCTGCACCTGCTTTTCTGGCTGTCGCTCTTTCCGTTTACAACAGCCTGGATCGGCGAGAACCATGTTGCCCCGATGCCGACATTTCTCTATGGCGTGGTGCTTCTGATGGCTGCGATCGCCTATGTCATTCTGCAGCACGCGATCATTGCGAAACAAGGTCATGAGTCCCTCCTGGCTGCCGCCATTGGTTTTGATTGGAAAGGAAAGCTTTCGGCGGCTCTCTACTCGCTCGCGATTGTGCTTTCCTTCGTTAGTCCGTGGATGGCTAACGCGATTTACGTCATCGTCGCGCTCATCTGGCTCATTCCGGACCCGCGAATCGAGCGCGCCCTCCGGAGACACGAATAACAATGGAGACAGGAAAGTTTCGTAATCTGGTTCGCCGATCTTCCTTCCGCACGCATCTAGCAGGATCAACGCAACGCCTCCACAGCGGTAAGCGCATAAATCTCTGCACATCGGATAATGTTGCGGATTGGAACGAATTCGTTCGGTCCATGGGAGACAGTCAGCAATCCCGGTCCATAGGCAAACGCAGGAATACCGTGAGCCGCATAGAATCGCGTTTCGAGCAGGCCCGGGCACATCTCGAAAGCAGGCTCCTTACCGGTCAGGCTCGCGATGTGACGCGACAGAATCACGCCGAGCGGATCTTGCGCTGGAGTCGTCGCGGCGGCCCCCTCCTGAAGCGTCTCGATTTCGAAGCCTTCCAGCGCATCGAGCAACCGCTGTTTTTCTTTTTCGAGGTTTTCTTCGGGATTCGTGCGGCGGTCAACCGTGAAGGAACAGAAATCGGGCGTCACGTTAAAATTCGTTCCTGCCTCGACGCAACCGCCGAGCATCAGGATGGACTTTCTCGCATCGGCCGGAGCGATATTCTGTTGCGTTTTGCGGAGCTCTATCTCGTTCTTAATTTCGACGAGCCGCTCTATGGCCGGCAGCGCGCGTTCGAACGCGTTCACCCCTTCGAATTGCCGGCCGACGTGCGCCGCCTTCCCACGCATCGTGGCGCGCAGTGAAATAGCTCCACGGTTGGCGTTCCAGATGACTCCGCCGGTAGGCTCCGGCGTCAGCATACCGATTGCGTCTCTCCCAAGCAGCCCGCGTGCGTCCAGGTCGCGCGACCCGCGCGGCCCTGCGGTTTCCTCATCCGGTACCAGCACGATTCCGATTCGGCCGATTTTAAGAAGTCCTTCATCACGCGCCGCAGCGGCTGCGTGAATCATCGCAGTAAGGCCGCTTTTCATGTCGGATGAGCCGCGCCCGAACAGATTGGCGCCTTCGACCCGCGGCTGAAACTGATCGTCGCTCTGAGCCGGAACCACATCGTAGTGACCGCTGAAATAGAGCGTTCGCGGGCCAACTCCGACCGACGCCAGTACGCATGCGCCTTCGCGTCTGACGTCATCGAAACCGAGTCTGTTCAGTTCGTCGAACAAGATGCCGGCGCATTCCTCGTATCGATTCCCTGGTGGATTTTCCGATGGAATCGCGATCAAACGCTGCGTAAGATCGAGCATCGCCGGCTCGGAAAGCCGTTCGCGCAGTTGGGCTGAAAGTGGTTTGCTGTTCAGGGTGTCCATTCTTGCCGGTTCTCTTTTTTTGGGCGAATCGCAGCCCTCGCGTGAGCGCTCGGGTCAGCTTGGCCATCGATCGATAATAGGTGTTCTCAGGCCGACATGAAAACAGTTCGCTTTGCAAAGGTGGTCGATGAATGCGGTAAACCGGAGATTTACCTGGTCCTGAGTGACCCGGCCAAAGACAAAGCGCTGCAGACCGCAGTCCGACAACATCGAGTTATGACCATCTACCAGGAAGCATCCGGAGCGAAAACGGATTACGGGACTGTCGGTTTTGAGCCGGGTAGATCGCGCCAATATCTTGTCTTTCCGAAGGCATTGGAGCGCTTCGCCGAAGAGCGGGTGGTCGGTATAAAATTCGAGTTGATCGATTCTACTCCTACCGCAATGCCCATTCGCAAGCCTGAAGTTAAGACCAAACCGGAAACAGCTGCCGTCAGAAACCAGCCAGTTGAGGCGAAGGATCGGAAATCTCCGGAGAAGCAAATTGAAAAGCCGGCCCCCGGTAAACTGGTCCAGTTTTCCGCTCCTTCACCAAGCGAACAGCCGGCTGCCAGGGAGTCGCTCGAAGATCTGAAACAGCGAGTCCGCGAAGCCATGGAGATATTGGAACAAGGAAAACAGGTCCAAGCCTTTCAACTGCTGAAGAAGATCGTGGAAGGCTAACCAAAACCGAGCCTGTCAAACCAATTACGGCTTGACCATGACCTTGATCTTCTTGCGTGAGTCCATTGCGGCATAACCTTGCGGAACCCCTTCGAGATCGACGCTCATTTCCAGAACCGGCGATGGATCAATCTTTTCGGTCAGTACCTGGTCCATTAAATCTGGAATGTAGGCCCGTACCGGAGCAACCCCACCGCGCAAGGAAATGTTGTGACTGAACATTCTACCGAGATCGATCGACTCGGTGACGTGGGGAACGCCGACGAACCCAACGACACCTCCCGGCCGGGCAACCGCGATAGCAAGATCCAAGGAAGATTTTAAGCCGACGCATTCCGCTACCGACTCGGCACCGCCTTCAGTCATCTGCACGGCTTCGGCGACAACCTGTGCATCATCGCGGCTACTGATGATGTCGGTGGCGCCAAACCTCTGTCCAAGCTTCAGCCGGTCGGCGTTGTGCCCGATAAGAATGATGCGTCCCGCCCCGAGAATCTGCGCCGAGAGGACCGCGCATAATCCTACCGCACCATCTCCGATGACGATCGCTGTTTTGCCGGGTTGCAGATGCGCCGAGACGACGGAGTGGTAGCCGGTACCCATCACGTCGGTAAGCGGCAAAAGGCGAGTAAGGATGACGTCGTCGCCGGCGGCGTTTTCCGGAATCTTGACTAAGGTTCCATCGGCAAAGGGCGCCCGGATCGCTTCGGCCTGTCCCCCCGGATTTTCTCCTCCCCAGAATCCGCGGTGCACACAGCTTGTGAAAAGGCCTTTCTCACAAAATTCGCACGTGCCGTCGCTGAATGCGAAAGGAGCCAAGACCCAGTCTCCCTTTTTGACAGTTTTGACCTCTTTCCCGACCTCTTCAACGATTCCCATCCATTCATGGCCAGTTCGAAAACCAGGTTTCCAGTCCGGCTCGTAACCGCGATAAAACCACAAGTCGGAACCGCAGATGCAGGCATGCGTAATTCGCACAAGCGCGTCAGTCGGGTCCTTGATTGCAGCATCGGGAACACTTTCAACGCGAATGTCTCCTTTACCGTAATAAACAGATGCCTTCACGCCAAACCGTAGCGCCGGCGGCCGCACCGGTCAAAACGCCACAGATTGCAGACAATCCGGTTGATCTGTAGGGCGGATCCAAACACATTGGTTCCGATGAGGAGGCAATTATGGCTGAGGAAAAGATGATTGCGCAAATCGCCGAGAAGCCTGGCTTCGTCGCAGCGCTTGATCAAAGTGGCGGATCGACTCCCGGTGCTTTGCGCCAATATGGAATTCCGGACAGCGCCTATAGTGGCGACGCCGAGATGTTCAAGCTCATGCATGAGATGCGCGTGCGCATCATGACCGCGCCGGCTTTCCGCGGAAACAAGGTCATTGGGGCAATTCTGTTCGAAGCCACAATGGACGGGCAGGCGCACGATATACCCGTGCCAACCTTCCTGTGGGAAATCCGGGGGATCGTCCCTTTTCTTAAGGTAGACAAGGGACTCGACGCCGAGAAGGACGGTGTCAATTTGATGAAGCCGCTCCCGGAACTCGACGCTTTGCTAACTCGAGCGGCGAAGCTGGGCATTTTTGGCACCAAGATGCGCTCCTTCATCAAGTTGGCCTCCAAAGGGGGTATCTCAGCCGTTGTGGCGCAGCAGTTTGAGGTCGCTGCGCAGATCGCCAAGCATGGGCTCATACCGATCCTCGAGCCGGAAGTCTCGATCAAGAGCTCGCAGAAGTCCGATGCGGAAGCCATTCTACTCTCGGAACTGACTAAGGGGCTCGACGATCTGCCCAGTGGCCGGCAGGTAATGCTGAAGCTGACGATTCCGGACGTTCCGGATCTCTATATGCCGCTGATCAAGCATCCGCGAGTTATCAGGGTCGTGGCCTTGTCCGGAGGCTACAACCGGTCCGAGGCCTGCGCACTCCTCGCGGCTAACCATGGCATGATCGCCAGCTTCTCGCGGGCTTTGATGAACGACCTCAAAATATCGATGAATGACGATACCTTCGATTCGGTTCTTGCAGCGGCCATCGACGAGATTTATCGAGCATCTACGATCAAGGTTTGATACTGAGCCGGATGGAAAATCCCTTTTCCTCCAGCGTTGAACAGCAGGAAACGCGCATCCGGGCGCTGGGCAGGACGGTTCGGCTTTGGTTCACTATTTCAGTGATCGGCCTGTTTGTTCTCGCCTGTTTTTACACACTCAAGCTCGCCGTTAACCTCTTTTTGCCGATCGTTCTCGCCGGGTTTCTCGGGTTTCTGCTGACGCCGGTCACCCGCTGGTTGAAAAAAAGAGGTCTTTCCTCTTTTATGGCGCCGCTGGTCGGGACACTCGGATTCCTGACGATTCTGATCTGCCTTTTCATTGCCTTGTGTGCTTCGCTCGCGCGGTTCGAACCCGAACTGCCGAACTACCTGGACCATATTCACGAACGGCTGGCTCCCATTTTGCAGGGCGTGCAAAGGAGCGCTCCGGCTATCGATCGGGTCGGCGACTGGCTCAACCCGAGCCACAATCCACAGGTAACCATCAGCGGACCAAGCTTTATCGAGATCGCGCTGAAGCAAGCGCCCAACATCCTGGCGATACTCATCATCGTGCATGTGCTTGCTTTCTTTTTACTGCTCTACGGCGCGCGTCTTTTGAAGAAGCTGGTCGACATGATCCCGGGCGGTCCGGAGAAGCAGAACGTGATCGAAATCGCAGCAGAGATCGAGCAGACCGCCGCGCGCTACTTTACGTCTGTAACCCTGATTAATGGCGGGGTCGGGGCGAGCGTCTGGATAACCGTCGGCTTGCTCGGCCTGCCTCATCCACTGCTTTGGGGGTTCGCCGCGTTTCTGCTCCATTACATCCCCTTTGTCGGAGCTACCGGGGGAATTATCGCGATGGCGATCGTTTCTCTCATCCATTTCGATTCGGTCTGGTACGCTTTGCTACCGCCACTCGCCTATCTCTTCTGTGCAATGATCGAAGGTAACCTGGCCACTCCTCTTGTTCTCGGGCGCTGGATGACGCTGAATCCGATCGCCATTGTTCTGAGCTTTCTTCTCTGGGCCTATCTCTGGGGACTTGCTGGTACATTGCTGGCAGTGCCCATCCTGGCGACGTTCAAAATTTTCTGCGACAGAATTCGGCCACTGCGCCGTCTCGGTATCTTTCTCGGACAACCGTAACGTCGCGAAAAAAACGAGGAAGATTTTCAACGGAGTGGAACCAGTGCAGTCGCTCGTGAGCATGCGCGCCGTGAGCAAGTCTTTCTACGGCGTAAAGGTCTTAAGAGGAGTCAGCTTTGAGCTTGGGCCCGGCGAGGTTCACGCTTTACTGGGCGAAAATGGCGCCGGTAAATCAACATTGATCAAAATACTATCTGGAGCTTACCGATGCGATGCCGGCACAATCGAGATCATGGGGAAAGAGATCCCGCCTCATTATGGACCGAAGGCCGCAGAAGATCTGGGAGTTATTACTATTTACCAGAGTTTCCATCTTATCCCTCATCTGAGCGTTGCCGAGAACCTGGCTTTCCGGCAGTTTACCGCGCGGCGTTCCGGGTTAGTCAATTGGCGAGCGATCAATCGGCGGGCGAAAGAGATCCTGTCCCGCCTCGGGTTCGACATTGAACCCGAAGCACGCGTCAAAGATCTGAGCGTGGCAAAGAAGCAGATGGTAGAAATCGCGAGTGCGCTCTCGAAGAATGCCGGTGTGCTCATCATGGACGAACCAACGGCAGCGCTGACAAAACGAGAAACGGACATCCTGTTCGAGATCATCAGGCAGCTGAAATCCAAGGATATCGGCATCATCTACGTCTCCCATAAATTGGAGGAAATCAGGCAAATCGCGGATCGCGTTACGATTCTCCGAGACGGGCAAGTGATCGCGACGCGGCCGCTCCAAGACACTGCCATGGACGAAATCATCCGGCTGATGATCGGCAAAGCGCTGGTTAGTCATCCAGCGGAGAGCACGCCTTCGCGGGATCGTTCGGTGATTGTGCTCGATCGGATTCAGAACCGGAGGTTCACCGCTCCGCTGAATCTGGTTCTCCGGGAAAATGAAATTCTCGGAATCACCGGGCTAACCGGTTCCGGTAAGACCGAGCTTGCTCGCGCAATTTTTGGGGCAGATCGGATTGATCGCGGAACGATTTCGTTTCAGGGGAAACCGGCCAGAATCGGGAGTCCTCGCGACGCGGTTCGCCTGGGCATTGGCTATGTGCCGGAGGATCGGGATGCCAAAGGCTTGTGCCTCAATCTGGGTGTCGCCGAGAATATAACGCTCGCGTTGCTCGCCCAGGGCCGAGGGATTTTTTTCTCGACAAGATCGGAGAGAAAGTTGGTGCGCAACACGATCGAATCGATGCGTATCCGGACGAGCGGTGCGATGCAGCCGGCGAAATACCTGAGTGGCGGCAACAAACAAAAAGTAGTGCTTGGCAAATGGCTAGCCGCACGGTGTCGCGTCCTGATCCTTGATGAGCCAACCATTGGCATTGATATCGGCGCGCGCAGTGAAATTTATGATTTGATCCGTCAATTCAAAACACGACCAGGCACCGCGGTGATCTTCATCTCCAGTGATATCCCCGAAATTCTCGAGATAGCGAATCGGATTCTGGTGATGGCGAAGTATCGGGTTGTGGCCGAGCTAGATCCGAACCGGACGACCAGGGAAGAGATCACTCGTTACTGTCTCGGCGCGGCTGGCAGCGATGAAACGTAGAAGTAGTTTTGAGCGGTGCACTAAACATGGCAAGCCTCTCGGAACCGGCGCGCGCTAGCCTGATCAAAGGGCTTCGGACATTCGTTCGCAATCAAGCGATCTCGATGTTGCTGATTTTGGTGGCGATGTGGTTAGTGCTTTCCTTCCTGTCGCCCTACTTTCTGACGTTCGGGAATATTTCGGAGATCACGTTACAAACCGCGGTGATAGGGATCATTGCGGCCGGTGAAACGCTTGTTATTCTGTCCGGCGGGATCGACCTCTCCGTCGGGTCAGTCTTTGCTTGCTCCGCGGTGATTGGCGGACTGGTTTTCCAGGCAACGTCGAACCTGGTTTTCTGCCTGGGCGCAACCCTGCTGGCCGGTGCTGCGCTCGGCCTGTGCAATGGAATCTTCATAACACGGCTCCGTGTGCCGCCGTTTATCGCGACGTTGGGGATGCTTGGCATCGCTCGGGGTTTGGCCCTGATTTTGTCGAGAGGCATACCGATTTTCGGCCTCGATGAGCGCTACCTCTGGATCGGGCAGGGACGATTGTTCGGTCTCGTTCCGATTCCGACGATTATCATGCTCATCGTTTATCTCGCCGGGTTCCTGATCTGCCGCTATACCCGGTTTGGGCGCTTTACCTATGCGATTGGCAGCAACGCCGAAGCGGCTAGTCTCTCCGGGGTCAATACCAGGGCAGTCCGCTTAACGCTGTACGTTGCGTGCGGTCTGCTTGCCGGCGTAGCGTCCATTATCGAATCGGCCCGCCTGGCGACAATCCAACCGGCCGGCGGCAACGGCTATGAACTGCTGGCCATTGGCGCGGTCGTGATCGGAGGGACGAGCTTATTTGGGGGTGAAGGCAACATTTTCGCGACACTGATCGGCGCGATCATCGCGACGACAATCAGGAATGGCTTGAACATCTTAGGCGTAAACGCCTTCTGGCAATATGTAGTCAGCGGTATGATCATCGTCGGGGCGGTCTCGATCGACCAGTTCCGAAGGCAGACTTAGAGAACGCGCGTCGTGGAGTGCGTGCGCACTCCACGACGCGCGATCTCTCATTCCAAATTGATTTTTTGCCTTATACGACGGATAGAAAGGTTGTTCTAACCCCCCTTCAAGTAAAATGAGCAAGCGCATTCCCGCAGTCCTCTTCCTCGTCTTCTTCCTAGGCAGCTTTTGTACACCGGCGGACTCTCTTTTCGCCCAGGCGCAGAATCAGGGAACGATCGTTTTTATCCCGAAATCGACCTCGGCGACGTTTTACCTATTCCTGGTCAAAGGAGCTAAAGATCGGGCGAAAGAATTGGGTTATAAGATCGACTATGAGGGTCCGGCAACGGAAACAGAAATTGCCAGCCAGGTCGACCTGGTCCGGAATGTTGCCCGATCCAAGCCGGCCGGCATCCTGCTGGCCGCGCTCGATTCCAAGGGCCTGATTCCACCGGTACAGGACGCGATCCAGAGTGGGGTTCCGGTGGTCATGGTCGATTCCGGTATCGACAGCGACCTGCCCGCAGCCAGCGTGACTTGCGATAATTATGATGGAGGTTTCCGGGCAGGACAGGAGATGGCCAAGCTCCTGGGTGAGAAGGGGTTGGTGGCGAATTTGGGCATTCAGGCTGGTTCAGTCAGTTCAAAGCGAAGCACGGGATTCAGCGACGCCATCGCGAAGTACCCGAATATGAAAGTGCTGCCGACTCAATGGACGAATGCGGATGCGGCAACATCGTTGAACATTGCGGCAGATCTGTTGAACGGGAATCCAAATATCGCGGGTTTCTTTTCTGCCTGTGCTCCAACCGCGGTCGGGATCTGTCAGGCAGTGAAAGCGAAAGGCCTGGAGAAGAAGGTTAAGGTGGTCACGTTCGATCCAAGCCCCGAAGTCCTTCCGCTTTTTTCGAACGGCACAATCCAGGCGATCATCGCACAGGATCCCTACCAGATGGGCTATCAAGGTGTCGGTTACATCGACATGACGCGGAAACATCAACCCATCGAGAAAAAGAAAATCGAACTGCCACCAGTCTTGATTACGCCGGCGAATTATCAAAGCGCGGACGTGCAGAAGTTGCTCCAGACACCGGACAAGTTTTGATCGAAACAAAATTCCGCAAAAACGCGCTGCACCTGAACCCCGGCGGCGGTTTGTTTGAAGGTGGATTCGAAAGACTGGTTCGGGGACAGTATTTTTGCGTCAACTTCTAGTTCCAATCAAGGCGCTTTCATTGCGGACCGATATCGATCGTGTCGTGAAACTTGCTGTAGTCCACCGTGTAGCGCCCAACGGAATCTTCAGTATAGATCTCCGCGAAGCGCCGGTTCCAAGCGATTTGCTCGTGAAGATACTCCGTCTGGCTTTGCACGGGAGCTTGAATCACCGGATCAACGCAAACGACCGATGCGAGCATGCGACTGTCCGCCAGTTTCAAGTCTTGCTGAGTCAGGCCAGATAACGGGCTCGCTTCGTCGATCACGTGCCGGAGGGTGAGTGCCGCTGGAAAGCTGATCAAGTGATCGAATTGCAGCCGCAGTGGATAAAAGCGCCGGACTTCCTCCCCTTCCTTCGTCAATTCGCTGCGCATAAACAACAGTCGAAATTCGGCATCGACCATCTCATGATGTCGTAAGTTGGCCAGGCGCAGCATGAGAGTCGGAAGACCGTCAAACGGCGCGACCACAGCGACGTCACTGAACATGATCCGGGCGGTCGGTCGGGAGAAACGGACAAAGATCAGACCAGTCATGACCGCCAGACCAAAAAGTCCGACCATGATTTCAAGCGTGGCGACACAGTGGCCGTAAAAAGTGTCTGGGTAGGCGTGCCCATAGCCTACGGTGGCTAACGTTTCTACGCTGAAGAAGAAGGCGTCGGAAAACGATCCCAGACGCAGTCCGGCAATCGATTGCCCTCCGAGCACGTAGAGGGTTGCGAAACAGAGGTTAATGAGGACCCATATCCCGAGAACCACGCTGGCGAACTGCGGCCAGCTAAGGGTCAAGATGAGGTGGTAAATATCGCGCCAGTCGTACTTCGTGGCGTTGAGTTTGACAAACTCGCGGTGTCCGGCTCGGACCGTGATTGGGGCAGACGATCTTTTCATAAAGTGGCTCTTTTGAGCATCCAGTGCCATGGGCTAAGCCGACTTTCATGAATTTTTCGACGTTTTGAAAGAGCCTCACTGAGCGCCGGTTGGCGTCGCTTTCGGAAATGGCATCGGAGCGCTTTCGACGGCTTCGAACGGAGTCGGCATCCGTAGTGCGCCTCCCGCCATCGATGAATGGTGGCGCCGACCACGGCTTCGTTCCGTTCCTCGTGGTCACCCTGTTTGCTATGAGGGTGACCTTGGCCGTGGCGGCCGCCACTACCGAAGCGACCTGGTCGCGAACGTCAGAAGGGAAACAATGCCCGAAAGCTCAACGCAAAGTTTCTGAGGAATTCATTGCAGTTTCTCGTTGAAACTTGCGAAGGGATTTAGCCCCCGTCACGAAATTTACCAGGTATGAAAATATTCTTATCGATTGGTTTTGCGGCAACAATAGTGGCGATCGGTTTCGCGTACGGCCAATCAGGCGTCCAAAAGAGTTCGGATGCCTCAAAAACTGATCCTTCTGCCCAAACCGCAACCTGTCCGGTCTCAGGTGACAAAATCGGGTCGATGGGAAAACCAGTTTATATTGATTACCAGCACCAGAAGATAGCTTTCTGCTGCAAAATGTGTTTGGCGGACTTCCAGAAAAACCCGGCCAAGTATTTACGGCATCCTGCCAAAAACGGTTCAACTAACCCGGGTAGCGACTCCCCGCTGAAACAAGAGTAACACCATAAAGAGAGTTAAACGCGTGTAATCGGTGTGCTAAAAGCTACCGAATTCTTTTGTTTCTCGCGTTTCTCTTGCGAGAAAGGCCGACTAGTGAGGAATCTCTAACAGCTAAAGCAGCGGGTCATGAGTCAGTTGCGGATTTCGACCCGCATCTGGCCGAATCATGTCCTGTGAAGATAATAGCAAGTACCACAGGCTGAGTTGGTCGGGAGAAGAATCCCGAGTGTGCCCCCCCTGCGGCGCCGACGTCTCAAGCATATGAAACGATTCACCACCCAGCATAAAAAGGGGAAAAGGCTTCGTGGCCTCATTGAGCCACTCCATGGCGATCGCCTTTAAATGTTCTTCGTCTGCAAAGGACATGTTTGTACTGCCTCAAAATAGTTGTTCAAGCCTGATAAGAACCACGAAATCGGCTGCCATTTAAGTCTCTGACCCTACCATTCCAGAGGAGTTTTCAAGGGCGGATGTGATTGGGGATGAAAGGGGTCGGTTTTTCAGGGGGCTTTCCATTTGCTATCTATCGCTGTGGATCGCTATTTGTTCTTCTCCGTTAAACGCGCATTCGCTAAAGCAGCCTCGGAAATAAACGGCAGGACTCGCATCCCTAAATCGAAGTGGTAATAGCAGACTGGAGACGCTTGAGGTTTCGTCGGTCGAATCCAGCCTCATCGCTCGCGTGCCTATCCTGGACTGCAATGAACCGATGTTGAAGAGGGCGGCGGCCCACATTGCTGGATTTTAACGAAAACCGCGGACCAATCTGGCGGTCTTCTGCATCGACGAAAAAGAGCGCTTCCAAGCACTCGAACCGGCCCGGTTTTTGCCGCTTTCTCCTAGGAGAGCCCGACGGCATGACTTTGATTGACAAGGCGGTTGGAGGTCCTTACTAAAAGAAGAAGCAATCGTGCAGGAGGTGCAATGGATAAGAAAGATCGGAGAGAAACTAACCAGAGAAAAAAGAATAGAACCTCACACCTCTTGCTTTCGAGCCGTGATACTGCTGGTTCGCACGCGGCTACGAGTGCTTCCTGAGTCGGTCAAAGGATTCATCGACGATGTTTCCAAATGAAAACGGTACTGACACCGGTCAAGACTAAATTCATGCCACAGGAAGACTCCGATCTGGACTTAGTTCAGGCCCTTCAGGCCGGCGATGATTCGGCCCTCAACGCCCTGATGGATCGCCATCAGGAGGGGCTGTTTCGTTTTGTGTTTCGCCATATCCCAAATGAAGCCGATGCGTTGGAATTGACGACAGAAGTTTTTGCTCGAGCCTACTTCAACATCGGCAAATTTCGGCCTACGGCCAAGTTCGTCACCTGGTTGTACCATATCGCACTGAACGTATGCCGAGATCACTCGAGAAGCAGGGCTTACCGCTATTCGCTGAAGACGGTATCCGCTGATGCACCCGGCCAGGAAAGCGAAGAGCCGGCACAGCTTTCGTCGACCGGGCGTGGACCGGACCAGGAAACAGAGGGGCGGGAAGAATTGGATGCTCTGGAACGCGCGATTCAGGAACTGCCCGAAGACGTTAGGCTCCCTTTGGTATTGACCGCCTTGGAGGGTCATTCACAGGCCGAAACCGCAGAGCTGCTCGGCATTACGCAAAAGGCCGTCGGCATGCGGGTTTATCGCGCCCGCAAACTGCTTTTGGAAAAGATGAGTAAGCTGGGCTTTTGACCACGCGCCTTTTTTTGCGAGGAGAAGGATAACGTTGTATTGTTGATTCTTGACAGATGGACGCGGTACAATTAAGCGCAGCCTTCAAAGCTCTCTCCGGGCGTTCGCCTCTAATTTTACACGGTGGCTTCCATGCGGCGGTTTGGAAAAGAATCCGAGAGAGCAAGGCCGTTGGCCAGCGTGGCAAGAACGGACAGCAGGGATTTTTGGAGGACCTTTCGAAGCCGCCTCCAAAATAGCCTCCTTGCGAACGGGGTTTCCTTCGCTGATCAGACTCCGTGAATTTTCCTGAGCTTTTGGAGCCTGTTTTGTCGACGAACGTGGGTTCGATCGTGGCAAAAGGGTTTCCGCTTGAGTCGAGGACCGTGCTGGTGCCTGAACGATGTGAGACGATTTATGGACCGCCCTTCGTGCGCTTTCTGCCTGGGCAATGCCCGGAAGCGCGCTTGTCAGTTCGCCCAATGTCCTCTGGGTTCAGCGACCACGCTTTCTTCGTTGCCTTCTGTACCGCCGCTTTCGTGATCTCTCTGCCAAGTTGCATGCTGGATTGTCGAATTGGTCGTTGCTTTTGATCCGAGAGCCGACCGAGACGCTTCTGAAGTCTTTGCTGCTCGTCAGGGTGCTGAAAATGCAGCAAATTTACTTGCATCTGTAAATCGACTAGCTTAGAGCGCAACGCCCCCAATTCAGAACGCAACGCCTCTCTTTCCAGCGGATCCAGGTTTGCGCAGCGTTCTTCGAACCCAGTGCGCATCTCAGTCACTTCCTGACCACGAGCTTCCAGGCTAGCGCAAGTAACATTTTCGCTTTTGAATAAAGCAGCAGTCCGCTGCGACCGCGCCTGCTCATCTAGAGCTTCAGCGCTTCTAATATCTTCTAGCAAATCTAGCATACTTTGGACTGGCTCTTTAAGCTGTTCACATCGGGATCGTATCCCAACGTACCATGAGGGAAGCTGGTGTTTGTCAGGCATGGAATTGGTATCCTTGTTCTGTTCCAGTTCTAACGACGGAAAGGGGTTATTGCCCTCGGGTATTTTCAAATTGCTCAATTTAGAGAGCGCAAAACACAGGAGTTATCGCCTACGTAATTAGGTCGATCGGAGAAGGAATGTTGAAAATGATCCCTCCGCCAGGGTGGCGACCGCTTGAGCTGGTCGCCGGAAAACGTTACCGGTGTGATATCGCGAACGCCGACGTACGGAGCTTCCTTAGCGTATAAAGTTATAACGTTACACGAATCTGCCTAGCATCTTTCATTCTGCCTGCGAATCGCTGTAATCTGCGGATGGTTTCAACGCGACATGCCATTGGTATTTGACCGCCCGTGTGGCTTGATCTGATTACCGGCGATGCGAAAGGCTTGAATCGGGGTGCCTGTCCGCCCGCTGAACTCGAAGATGCGACCCTCGATTCTTTCGAGACTTTGTTCGAGGATCTTTTTGTCGGAGGCACTCAACTGAACCTTCTGAAGTGCCGCCTTGGCTCGCTCGATGTGCATTACGGCGCGGTTTGCGTTCCGGACCCGCAGGTAACCCCGGGCAAGTTCAAGATGGGTTGCTAGGTGCTGCACGTTCAATACGCCGTCAACAATCCGCTGTTTCAACCTGAGCAACTCATACCCGTCGGAGCCCACCAGACGCTTGGTAATTGCTTGTTGAAGCTGGGGATCGTTCGGATAATCAATTGTGGGTTCGCGCAGCAGCCGATTGACCAACCACCAACCATCGCGGTAGCTCTGAAGCTCGTCTTCGATGCCAGGGACGAATCGAACAGTGGGTAAAAGTCGCACGCGGGTAGGGGGTATCTCCATCATGGCCGTGTGGTTACGTCCAAGAGAGGGATATTGAGCGCAGGCTAACCCCTTTTCGCGAGCCCAACGCTCATAGAGCGCACAGAATTCATTGGCTTCGACCAAAATGTAGAAGGCATTTTGAGTGGGCAACCTTCCGAAGAAGTCCGCAGCGGGCCGATTCCGTCCTTCGGGCCGATAAGAAAACGGTGAGACGGAGGGCATCCTCGGGAGTTTATCGACTTCTTCCTTTTGCTCGCTGACGTGATATCGAAAGAACTTCAGCCTTGCGATTCTGATACCGCACCACAACGGTTTTACCACTGACTGGAGGCACATTGTCGGGATGAAACGAGTGTCTGTCATGGCGAATAATCTGGCTTCCGCCAAGTACTTTGCGCTCTTGATAAACGCCTTTTTCGGTGACTGCCGCGATAATGCCTTCAACCGTAAGGCCGTCGCGCGGCACAATTTCTCTCGTGGGCAGTTTGTTTTCGCGCGCTTCTTTCAGTAGCGTTTGCACTTCACCCATTTCGTCTTGTGTAGCATTTCGGCGTGTCCTCATTTCTATGAGTTTTTCGTAGTTTTCAGTCAACTCTGCGAGTTCCTGAACGCTCCGAGGACGCTTGCGTTCCCACTCAAGACTGACACGACCTTTCGTTGGGTTCATCCATTGACCGTCTTTGCCTAAATGGTTTTCATAGACCACTCCGCCTCCCCGTCGGCAGAGCGTAATCGCGTCGGCTAAGTTTTTCTTCTCGGTCGACTTCTCAACGAGTTCCACGATCTCCGACATTACAACGCAGAGAGCGTCGTGGAAATACCGTGGCGCCATCTGGCCCCAACCTCGAGCCTGGCGCAATGTTTCGTCCCGCAGCAGCACCCCTTGCCAACTGACTTCCTCATTTACGGCTAGGCCGATCAAATGCGTTTTGTAGCCAAAGGTGTGGAAATCCTTCATCCGCTGCACGAACTGCTCTGGTAATTCATATCCTAGCTCTTGAGCGATCTTTTCCGGCAAAACCATCCAGGTTTCAATCATCAGATCACAACGCACAACCTTCAGAGCGTGGAGGATCACATCGTCCCTCAAAGCACAAATATCTTTGTTGATCTGAAAATCAGCGCTCTGCGGATCGATCTTCCAAAATTCTGCAAAGCGCGGGTGAAAATTGCTCCACTTCATAAAGTCGATGAGGACGGCATGTTCTGTGCCGGGCAACCCGTTCAAAAGTTGACTGGCGATCAGGGTGGTCTTACCTGCGCCGGGTTGCGCTCCGACAAGGGTCGCCGTCGGCTGTTCGACTGGCTTCGCGTCTCTGAACGTATGCTTTACGATCGCATCAAGGGCTGCGACGTATTCATCATCTGACAGTAGGGAGTCAGGAGGTTTTGGCATCTTGTGCTTTTCAGGCTATTGCTGCTCCAAGGGGGCAATCCCATCGGTGGTCTGCCTTGTGCGGCTTGCAAAGATTTTAGCCTCGGCTGGCGTCACATTGGCGAGCGAACGCTATCTTAGCTGTTCCGACTCGCCCGGGTTTAAACCGCATCAGCATATTAACGAGGGGCACGCGATATCGTCTCAAGGTTTGAGAATAATAATATCCGTCTGCTGCGCGACTTCCCGGCAAATCCGACGAACAGTAGTGCTCTGATTGCCGCGCGATCGTTGACCGGAAATCTGGGTGAAGTTTTTCTGAGAGGTTAGATCTTTTTGCTCGTTAAAAAGATGAAGTACAATCAAACGACACGTTCCGAGCCGGAGTTAAATATGGAAATAAATGGATCTGTTCTCACCCAGGAACCTGGCGGATCTTCAAAAGAGAAATTAAAAACAGCAGTAAGTCACGATAAAACTTGGCCGCTAGCTGAACTGTCAAACGCAGCTTCAGAACTGGCTGAGGCGACCGAGAAGCTGATGGAGTTGATGATGGAGCCTGGGGTCACGCCCGATCAGGCTTTGGAACAAGGGACCGAACTCCTATCAGTGTACGACGAATACCTGGAGGTATTGGAAACGGAGATTGAATCGACGGCTGAGGCTCCCTTGCTCAACGACGACGAGAAGGAATCTCAGCAAGGGCCGGATGATCTCATCGGATTGTATCTAATATTCGATTATGATCGGGAAATTCTGCGAACCGTATTCGGGCATATTCAATCGGAACTATTACGGAAGACAGACAAGGAGACGGCGCCTTTGGATCAGGGAATCATGCGGCGACCTGAGTTAGCGCGCGGCATTGATAAAGAGCAATAGGCTCAAGCGGCGACATGTTACCGAGTCGAGCGAAGCGGTCCGAATCCGATTTCGAAATAACGCGATTTAAAAGTCTTTAAGTTTTCTATGCTGCAGGATCCTGAAGAGCAAGCAAGGCGAGAGGCGTTCAGACGTTTCATACAAATTGCAGCGGGCTTAACCTCAGTCTCATTGCTTGGAGCGTGGAGTTTCCTGAGGGCTGGCTACCTTGCATTTCTGCCTGGTAGCCCTGCTACAGGTTTTCTTGATTTTTGGCTAGGGTTCATCAATCCTACGTTGAGGTTAGCGTTAATAGGTGCGCCCGTGACCGACCTGATCGTTGCCGGTCTGGGTGCTACCATACACCGGTCTTTCTTCCAAACGTTTGAGTTTTTAGGAAACATTCCTCTCGCCCCGTTCCGATTGGGTCGATTGCTATTCCATTACCGCCGGTTGCAAAACTCTCTTAAGAGCGGAAACCCGGAAGGTTATAAGGAGCTGGCAAAGGAGGCACGCAGGCTGGCGCGGAGTAACGCGAGATGGTTTTTTGGCAGGAGATCTTCGGCAACCTGGAACTTATTGAGTGCCTGGGCCACACACTATCGACATAGGACTCCAACGTTTGCGGATCTGCAGCACAATTCATTGATTCGTGCGGAGGCTGCGCGCTCAATACGAAATAGATCACTAACACCAAAACAAGCTCTTCTAGAAGGTTATCAACAACAGGTCGAACAAGCCGCTCGAGCAAGTCAAATTGCCGTTGGTAACGCCGTCCAATGTTTCAGGAACATCGCCCGTGTCCGGCGACAGCTGGTTTCTTTGGCGGAAAAGAGAGAGTACCACGCCCAGCGCGTTCGGAATGCCGCGGTCGCATTGGAAGCAGCGGACATTGCTTGGAGCACGAGCAGTGATCCCGGAGAGAAGAGACGAGCCGAGCAGATAAAAAACGCTGCAGAGCAAATTTTTGCCGACGCAAACCAAGCGCTGGCAAATGCGGAGGACGCCTACACGGAGAAAGGAATCGAGCTAAATGGCAAGCCTGAGGTAAGGAACGAAAAAGGGGAGGTTATTGTCGCCCGAGCGCCCGGCCTTCTGGACAGGGAGAAGGACGCGAGGCGGGAAGCCCGGGAAGCAATCGTGGCCGCTGGAGATGCACGTGAAGCCCGATACATTGCGCTAAAGAGCTATTTCCTTCCGTTAACGAGTGTGCACCAACCTCCAGGTAGAAAAGGGATCCTCAAAGTGCTGAGTCAGATTTCTCCCCTTGCGAGCATCCTCGACCGCAATGGACGGGAAACACACTTGCAATTAGCCGCATTCAATATTGACCTCATCGCTTGCCGAGACCTGATTGCCGCGGAGAGGGAGAAAGCACGGCGGTTCGTGCCACAATACGAACAGGTTGTCTTAGCTCGGGAGCTAGATGCGAGAAGGGCAAGGGAGGAGTTGGTTAGAATTGAACATGAAGTAAATCGGCATTGGAATGCCGTACAAAAGGCCGCAGACGACTTCGATCGAATGAACAGAACGGCTGCTGATTATCCCGGTAAGCAAATTAGTGACGCCGCAATGCGCGTAAGAGGCATTCGACAAGGTCTAATCAATCCAGCGGAACAACGCGAAGAATCACAAGAGAACTCTGTTGCCGATTTGGAAACAAAACTGCGGGAAGCCGAAGCGGACCTTTTTGCCAGTAGAGAGCGGTTAGAGAGCGCTAAGGTTGCCCAGGAGAAATGGGCGGAGGCTGTAAGCAGCGCGGAGAATCTCAGCCTAGGGGTGATTCGCGCGAGGCTCGCAGTTTATCGAGATAGGACTGGCCAAGAGGTCAGACAGCGGATTGCGGAGTTGCAAAGGCCATTGGATAGGGTTAAAGGGCGGCTTCAAACATGGAGTAGTCGCCAGAAAATCAAGAGTGAAACCCTGAACAGACATCGGATCCAAGAGTGTTGTGACCGATGTGCTGACGCCAGGGCGCAAGTCCGAATGTTGGCGGCCGAAGTCGCGAAAGCCAAACGCGAGCGAAATCGCATGGAAAAGCGGGCAAACAAACTTGCCCGATCTGGTGATGAATCGCTCGAAAAAGCCAGACGCGAGTTCGACAGTGCGGAAAGCAAGTTAATACGGCTAACACAATCTCAACCCTCTAATAGAACATCTATTGAAAAGGCCGAGCGCAGACGTGATCGCCTGCGAGATCGATTTGAGCAATTGGATGCTTATGGTGGCAGAAGGTACGTGCTTACCGCGGCAGCTAGAGTATTGCAACTGAGGCAACAGGAGCTGAAAGAGAAAAGGAACCAATTGCGGATCGCCGAAAAAATGCGGCAGCAAACGCTCATAGCGCGAGACCTCCTCCTGAGTCCAACGGTGGACCCTCATAACCTTGCGCGGACACTCCGCGCGAGCCTCTCGAGTGAGGATCGACAAAAATTGCGTGATATCTACATAGAGGAACTGGAAACGATTTATCCGGCATACCAAAGGCAGAAAGCTCGAGGACGGCCGATGAATTGGCGAGGGGCTGGTCAAGTGGCTGCCGAACGAGCTCTGGAGAGATTTACCGGGCGAGCACTCGGACCTGTCATGCCGCGGGAGTTGGGACTGAAGGGGGCAAAGGAAACATTGGGTGCAGTAACGGAACTTAAAGACCGGCGGTCCAATAGCGTTCGTCCTTGAGACCGATGTCGACTGGGCGCAAAGACGGAAGGAGAAGCTGGGAGTAAAAAGGAGCTAATTCCGTCGTATGTTTCGGTTTGTCAGGAAACGGTCCGAGAACCCAAGGATCCGCCCCCCTAACCGGCGCGAGATCGTTAGGGCCTATCTGGATGATCTGCGTATTCCACTTGTAGCGATGCGCGGCGAACTGATAAATATTTGGTTTGAGGAACCTTACCTTAAACCTTACTCTGAAGGGAAGAATTGTGTCGAGAGTTATGCAGCCTGTGTTGAAAGCTATGTAAGATGCGTGAAGCTTATCAATAAGACTGAAGCAGTATGTGAAGCATCTTTTATCGCGGAAGAGAACTTTCTCAGTCGACTGGCACTGTTTCTGAAGGAAGAGCGTTCTGTGGTTACTACGGAGGATCTCTTCTCTCAGGCCGGGCTGCTCGAACACCAGAAACGCGATATTAGGCTACTCATTTTGAAAAGGAAGCACTTCCTCGAAGATGATCTTTATCCGACGCGTGATCACCTGGGGGAGCAGTTACAGGAGTTGGAGCAGAGACAAGAAGGCATTGCGGCTTTCGCATCTGGACGGAAAGTTTATCTCGCTGAAGATGGCCCTGCAATGGGGCAGACAACCGCTGACCAGCAGAAATCAACTCCAGACAATAATCATAAGCATACACGGCGAACCTCTCGATAAGATAATGTTGCAGATCTCGAGCGGATAGGTGAGAGAAGAATGACCTGTTGCCAGATTCTTCGGCAGCTGTGGGCGAACAGTTTTCTGTTCGCAAGCTGGGGCCGCGGGTGGGGTCAGGTGCTCCCCATTGTTTGGACAAGTCCAATCGGTTTCTTAGATGTAAGTTTCCTTCAAAGGAGCGGGAAAAACTGGAGGTCCTTCCGCGCTACCTTTTGTCGGAGTTTTGTAGGGTTCTTTTATATACTACCGCAGGCGGGTGATTTTCAAGACTGCTGTGTGGGTGAACTGCTCCCCAAAATTTGGACAGGTCGCTCAGATAGAAGGGATTGCTGCACGAAACGGAAATTAAAGAACGCTAAGCTCCCGCTTCGGGCGTAAACAGGCGTGTCATCGAATCTTTGCTGCTTCGTAAAGGTCGAAACCGGCCTTTGGGCACGCGCTTGTTGGAATGCCAGACGTAATCGCCGGTAAGGTTGATGTGTTCCCATCCCAATGGGGAGAGGTGGGAAAGAAGCTTCTCATCTACTAATCGACCCCCTGCTTGCGTAGCGCGCGAATAGCGCGGCTCAGGTACAGGGTGTTCCAGAGCACGATGATTCAACCTGCAGGCTCACTTTGAGGGCGTTCGACATGCCCCATTGGTTCCGCATTCGAGCGGTCCAGAGGAACTGGTTTCTCTTCCAAAAAGTGGCTGGTTTTGAATCCGTTAATTTCGGCCTTTAGCCCGTTATGCGGCAAAAAGCGCGAATTTTGTTCTCGTTTTCATAATTGATCAAGCGGCTTTGAGCCCGACTGCTTGCAAGAGTTCTTCTAGGCTGGAGACGACGCGAACATAGAGGCGATCGAGTTGTGATCGGCGACCGTCTTGGAGCTTAGTGTCAGCGCCGAATGGCCGGAGCAGACCGGCAGTGAGAGGAGCGTAGATACGTTCGAAAAGTTTGAGGAACACCAGGCAGATGGAGTAGCCCTGGGGTAACAATCGATAACGGCTTGAGTGAGGGATCTTCTGAACTAAACCTTTCGCCCGGAGCTTGGACAGATCGTAACGCAAGGAAGAAAGGCGGTACTGGGACAAGGTGCATCCCAACGCCTCGGCGACCGGAGCGTGTAGTTCGCCAGTGCGGAAGGTGTGATGCGCGCAGAAGGTATTCATTGCTTGCTCCTGTTGGTTAGATATCAGGAACATACTTGCGGTGGATGCCTCTGCGACACTGCGCAACTTGAAGGGATTTCAGGGGCGAAGCCCCTGGCTAGTTAGTGGCCGGTTTTGACTGACCGCTGACACATAACGGGCTAATACTGACCCGTTTTGAACCAGACAGGCACCCGTCGTCGGTTGTCCCAGGGCGCCACAACGCATTTCTTCCATCGACCTGAGGCGTGACGTAGTACCGCATGAAACTTTTGCAAGGTCATGAAATCGGACGGCTTGATCCAAAAATTCTCTTCTTCGGACCGGCTTACGCTGCCGCCTCCTTTGCCGCGCGAAATCGATCGCTTCCACACCCGGTGCTTACCTAACATGTCGGCACTTAGCTCCGCGCAATCTTTGTCCGCCGCGGTAAAAATGAGGCGATTCCGGAGGTTCAGGATCGTCACGTTGGCTTTATCCTTTCCGCCGAGTGGAGGAAAGAGCGACATTTTCGATTGCGTCGCCATAACAGAGGTCCCGCGGGCGGAACGCATAATGTCGACATCGCCATCGGCTTCCGAGATGAAGCGCTGTACTTCGTCTTGCCACAGAACGAGCAGATTCAGCTTGCTTTTATCTTTCACGCGGAATCGCTGCCGGACATGCTGATAAAAAAGTAGCTTAAGCAGGCAGTTCACGTAGCGACGCTCGATCGCGAGCTTTTGTGGCATGGAGACGGCGATGATCCCCCCTTTCTCGATTGCGTCGAAATCGAAAGTGTTTTCGACGGCGCAAAATACTTCAGCGATCTCCGGTTTCGTAAAATAAAGCAGAAAGGTTTCAATCGTGGAGATAACACCCCCCAACTGATCCTCGGGTTGTTTAAGATAGCTATTTTTAAAGTGATTTACCAGCCGAGAAGCAACCGCGTCACCTCCGTCCGCCTTTGGTTCTATGTGGAGCAGGCAGCCGGCGAGAATATCTTTATAACGCAAAACCTCGAGCAGATCCGAAATGGTGGGAATCCGATCCATCACTCGTAAAAGCTCAATGCCTTCGCCGATATTAATTAGTGCCTGGTTCCGAAAAAACGCCTGTTCACCGTCCTTGCCGCCGATCATCCCTGCTGTATCCACCAAGGCTTTCGCGTATGTTGATGACGGAATTCTAAAATCAGAAAGGAGATTGAATCGCTCTTTGGGCACCCAGTCTGGTGGCGCGTCATCCGGTCGAGTTTCGAGGAGCAGGACGTCGTCAGAACGGCGGTAATGAGCGGCGATCTCGAGCAGGGCCCTTACCTCATCTCCTTTTTCATCAATCAGGACTCCGCCCCAAGGGTTCTTCTTCGTATTGCGGAACACCTCATGCATGACTCGACGAAGCGCGAAAGTTTTTCCTGATCCGGTGTCTCCCGTGATCAGCCAACCCCGGCAAAAGTCGTTCATCGACCAACTAAACCCAGATAGTCGGCAAACGGCGTTGCCGTCCGGACCCTTGCTTGGAAACATTCCGATAACCGGAATGACCCAGAATGTCCAGGTCCACTCCGGCGCAATCGGCCAGAGGAAGAAAGTTGCTGAAATGGCAACGAGAATCATGCCCCAGAGAGTCGGATCTCTTAGCTGGCGTGGAAATCGACCAGGTCCTCCGCGCCGCGGTACTCTCGTAGGATTACTTGTCGAAACGATCACCAAACAGACGGCTGCAATCACGCAGAGCAGAATCACCCCTCCGTTGCGGTTGTACAAAAACTGCAATATTTCGGTAACCGTCATGGTCTCGATTTTGGGTCGCAAAAATCTGATCGTATGCGAGTCGTGAACGCGTACCCGACACACTATTGAACGTAGTTCGATAACAAACTTCACGGAAACCCGCTTAGCCGAAGAAACGCTACGGCAGAGAGAGAGAACAACATCAGTTTCTCGAAACTAACGCAGGAAAGGCGGGGGTCGCTCAATTTCCGGAAATAACTATCTCCAGATTTCGTTCAAGCCTAGTAAAATATGCGGTCATCTTCATTAGTAGCGCTTTAACAATTCTGAACTGAACCAAGAAATATATGGAGAACACAAAACACATCAGTGTTGGCCTAATTGTCGCAGGCGTGGGCTGCTATGTAGCCGCGCAGACAATGAGCTTGCATACCTCAGAGAGCCTTATTTGCGCGGTCGTCGTTACTGCGGCGCTGTACTGGCTGGCAACGGTTGAGACGCGAAGACTTCGACGCTTTCTGGCGCGAGCGATAATGCTGTTAGCGGCTGCCGCTCCTTCTCTGGCTGAGGCCCAGAACGGAAACGGCACGGGTGGCATGGCTGATATCAAAACGCATCTTGGACAAGCTATTGGACTGATCATGTGGATCGCCGTACCGACTGGAATTGTCATGATCATCAAGGCTATCTTCGAAGCAAGAGCAGGTGGCGAGTGGAAACAGGAAATCGTAAAAGGACTCGTTATGATGGGCGCACCGCTAATCATCAATGTGCTTTTCCAATTCTTCTTCGGTGCTGGGAACGAAGTGACCGTCGCCTTTCAATGAGCGATGGAAGATTGGTCTCCTAAATCGAGGAATCGATCGAAAACTTCGCGCTCGACGAGCAGCTCGCCTCCTACTCGTTACGACGTTTTCCGGTACAGTCCTACTGGTGCTTTCCCAAGTGCAGATCCGAGGGAAAGGATCCTGGCTCCGGGTCTGAGAATAATTTCTGATTACAATTTATGGCAATTCGATTTCGAGAAACCAGGGCCAGATTCAGGGAACGAGCCCGTTTTCTCGGGCTGGACACAAGTCCGGTGCCGATAGTCGTCTCGGCGGTTATCAGTATCTTTTTGATGACCGTGTCATCCGTAAACAATCCAGGGATGAATATCTGGCTGCGTGCCCTGCTTTGCGGGTCGCCTTTCTGTCTGACTGTGGGTTATATCTGGGTATTCAAGACTGGCCGTCGCCCAAGTCTTGACCATGATTTATTCTGGTTATTAATGAACGGAAACGCCGTTTCTCCCTCGGCTCCAGCTAAGCAGCCGCTCCACCCCGCCGTTCGGCGTGGTTCGGAACAGCGACGGCCCACGCAGCAACCACTTTAAAGCGATCCATGTTGAACAATCTTCCAGATAACCTGGGTCAAGGTCTGGCTTTTCTGACGGGCTCAAAGGCAGGGAAGGTGCCCTCGAGGATAAGCCGGGTTGGCATGCCCAATGGTTTTTTTTGTGATGATCTGTTCTGGTACGGGGATGCCGGATCAGCAAAGACCGCCGTTAGCCGTGGGTTCTTTGTCGAGCCACCGGAAATGAACGTGCTGGATGATGACGCCAAGGTTGATATATCGGACCGGCTGCGCGTCCTGTTGGCGACTCTCGGTGAAGAGTATCAACTGCAAGTGAAATACCTGATTTACAGCGATTATGGCGATGTACTCGATCAATACCAGCGCGACACCGAAACAATTCAGGATAAATGGCGCTATCGCTGGCAGGTTTGGAGTCGGACGGAACGGCATGCCCGATACAAAGAGGCAATGGAACAAGGGAAACTGCGGCGAGAGGTGTTGATGCTGTTCTTCTCGCGCGTGATCAACTCGGCTCCTCCTTTTACCCTCTCCGAATCAACGTTGCACGAGCACTTTGCCAGATTGGCACGCCGAGAAAAGATCGCGTTCGAAGAAGTAAACGGCGCCTGTCTGGAGATGATCTTTCCCGAATGCCGGATTCGGCCCATGAACGATGAAGATCATTTCAAAGCTTGCTACCGTTTTTTTAATCCGAATATCGGGGCCGCGTTTCCAGAGGAAGTGCTTGCCGGTTTCAACCCGGAAAGTTCCATCCAGCAGAACTGCTTGTTTACCGATATCGTAACACCTCATCAAGCCGGGATCTCGTTCCAGTATGACGGTATGAACCACGCGGTCCTGGCCCTGCGCGAGTTGCCCAAAAGCATCGGCCCCGGTATCATCACCCATCTGACAAATCTCGGTTTTGTTGATTACGAGCTGACCCTGAATATCTACCCCCGCCGATCTGACGAAGTCATTCGGGAAACCGAAAAAGTGGCGGATCAGTTGATGGGCGACATCCAGACGGATCCGAAAAGGGCGTTTTCGTTGGCCGCACAACTGGATATGGCCAGGAGCCGAATCCAGGAACTCGAGCGAGGACACTACCATCCGTTCCGGCTCTATTTTGCTCTCCGGTTATGGTCGAAGGACGCGGATACGCTGGTTTCTCGAGTCGGTGTGGTCAAGAACTCGTTTATCTCGATGGCAGGCGCAAAGTGCTATCACGCGACAAACGCTGAGACCGCGCGGCAGTTATGGTATCAGACCTGGCCGGGTTGGACGTACGGAACGTATCGGGGCTACGATCTCATGACGGATGACGAGGTGGTAGCTCAGTTGATTCCCTGGTCCGCAAGCTTTACTGGGCGCCTGGATCGCGCAGAAGCGCTTTACGATTCTGCCCATGGGGGACTGGTCGGGATTCGAACCGAGATCGGCGGCACGCCTCAGCATACGTTAGTTTTTGGTGCAGTTGGAGCCGGTAAATCGCTTCTATTTACGGACTTACTTTCCCAAATTGGACACGAATTCAATTATTGGTTGATTGTCGAGGAAGGTCTATCCCACGGGGTAACCGTGCAGACTGCCGGCTCCAGGCCGCTGATCATCACGCCGAATTCACAAATTACGATTAACTATTTCGATACGGGTGGGATCCCGCTCTCGAACGAGCAGATCGGAATGGCAGTCGCTCTTTGTCTCCAAATGCTTGGAGAATATTCGAGCAGCCAGCGCGATGGTAGCCGTCTCGCTCGCCTGGAAAGCCTGATCAGCGAACATATCCAAAAATTGTATTGGCACGCTTGGCATGATTGGGAACAGGCCCACCCCGAGGAGGCGCAGGTCGTTGCCCGTCGAGCGTACGCCACCCATCAATATCAGCGGACCCGGATCAAATCGATGAAGAATCCGACTTTCTTAGAGGCTTTCGTTGAGCTGCGCGATTGGGAGGCCTCGGGCAAAGGAGATGCCGAGGAATTTATTGCTTCTTTTGACGAAGGGAGCATTGCGAAATTGGCAACGAATCCGCTCACCCGGCACATCGTTCGAGATCTTGGGTTCGCCAGTTTTAAGCCAGAGGAATTTCCGACTCATTCCGCCCTTGTCGAAATGATGAGGTTCGCGCCGATCGGTGGTGATGACGCGCCGCCGGAAGTGCAGGCGATGGGACAAACGCTGAAAAACTGGACGGCGGAAGGCCCTTACGGAAAACTCTTCGATGGGATCAGTAATACGCGCCTCGATAGTAATGTGACCCATTTTGAGCTTGGCGACATTCCCGATATTATGGAGCCAATGCGAGCCGCGGCGCATTATTTAGTTATGAACGCGGGGCGCCAACAGGTCATTCGCCGACCCCGGGCTGAACGAAAATTGGTGTTTTTCGAGGAAGGTAAGCGGGTGTTAAGCGCTCCTGGCGGAGAACGCGTTTTGTCTGAGTATTACGCCCAGATGCGCAAATTCGGAGCAGTCGTAGTGACCGTATTTCAGCAGTATAAAATGTTGGCCGAACACCCAAACGTTCGTGCCGCGGTCTTTGATAACACCAAATTGTTCTTTGTTTCTGCACAACCGAGCGTGACTGCGGCGGCGGAAATTGGGCAGGGTCTAGGGCTAAGTGATTCAGCGATCGAAATGATTCGGCGCTATCCCTTGCCGGAGCATCAAGCCGGAAAGATGAAGTTTTCCAGCTTCACGATGTGGTCACCGGATCCGCGGCGGAATCTATGCGGGACTTTACGAAACATCGTTTCGCCCCCGGTGCTGTATTGCGGAAAGAGCGACGGCAAAGAGTTCGACAACAGGCAGCGGGAGCTTGCTCCCTACGATGATGTTGTCGCAGGGATTATCCGTGAGGCAGAGAAGGCAGCACTGCCTGGCGGCAACTAGAGGTGGTGGGATGATCGGAAAGTCCGGTGCGACTCGACCTGGTCCGGGTCGCTGTTCCGAGCAATGGAGGGTATATGTCTTCGATTGTGGCTAGGTCGGCGGCGCCCCCAACCAATTACTATGACCTGCTGAAAGTCGCGGCGATCGTCTCGATGATTGGCGATCATGTCGGCCGATATCTGTTTCACGAGTGGCCTCTACTTACTCTTTCCGGACGCATCGCGGCTCCTATATTCCTTTTCCTGGTTGGATTTAACCTATCCACGCGAGTTCCTTTTTCTCTTTGGACCGCAGCTGTCATCGCTCAAATTTGCTTTTGTCTTCTTGATCACCCGATTCCGGCCAACATCCTTTTCAGTATCGCGCTTTCCCGAATGTTGGTTGAACGGCTGCGAACAGAAAAGTGGTCGCAGATGTCACGAGAGCTTTTCTTGCTAGGTTTGGTGCTTCTGGCGCCGCTATCCAGCCTTATTTTTGACTACGGCACGGCAGGATTACTTTGGGTCATGGCCGGTCGGCTCAGGCGGCTCGGCGTCTCAGGGAGCCGCGCGGCGTTTTATTGTGCCGGAATCGCCACGCTCGCCTTAAACTGGATTTCATATGTTGGCGGAATCGACCACATTTGCCTGATAACGATTTACCTCTGTACGACAGTGGTGCTGGGCCGGCTTTTGCCACTCACAAGACTCTGCGGCCCGCTCGAACCGATCAGCCGCTTGCTCTCTCGGAATGCTCTTACAGTTTACGTCACCCATCTAATTGTGATCGTTGTCGTGTCGCGGTTTTTTCGGTTCTGAATCCGGGAGGTCCGCAAGTAATTGCCGATTGGCGTGCAGTAACCTCTTTCGAGAACGGTTCGGCACTGGTCGCCGCTGCATGGTTGGTAGCCACGAACCTTCTGTTCGGCGAATGGCCACACAACTCGGCAACGAAATGCGAGAGTAGATTCATTTTCGGAGGGATAAAGAAGTTTTCTTCGTTAGAAACAGAGAAACCATCCGCAAAGCAGGTGGATCGGAGTAACGATCGGAAGATTGGAGAGAAACAGGCATAAAAAAGATCTTTATATGCGTATACATCCAAGGATGTCGATAGTTCTGGCCTCGTTATGGGTAACCGGGTGTTCATCCATTGAGCAGAAGGGGACCGTCACCATCGAAGGTCGGGGCGCTCAGCTGCTGACCGATCGAGGTGATCAACTAATGGGCACGGGTAGATACGCGAAACAGGTCACCGCGGATTTTGCTTCGGGATATGCCAAGGGCCTTTCGGATCAGATCAAAAGAGAGTACTGGAATCAGCAAGGGAGCCAATCGGCCAAGAAGGATGGTCACGTCGTACTTTACGACGCAACCATTCCTTCTCGAGTGGATACGGATGGAGTACGGAGAGTGGAGCGCAATGTGGTAGTGCCTATCGTCGAATGAGAAAACAAAACGGATGTGGAGTATGAAAACAAGAACTTACATAGTAGCAGTATTTGCAGTCGCAATGACGTTGTCGTGGAAGGCAAAAGCGGTCACCCCGATTACGGCCGGTACTCCCGTGATAGATCAGCAAGTCGCGAACAACGTTCAATCCTTGAACCAGACGCTGCACAAGGATGCGAGCGACGAAATTAGCACTTTGAAACAGCAACTGCAGGAGCTCGGCAATCCGCAGCAATATATCGGTCTATTACAAAACCAGCTGACGGACTTTAACAATGTGGCGTCCGCCCTCGACCAGAAAGGTCAAGCTGTCAGCGATAAGGCGGCCCAATCCATGCGTACGGCGACCGGCGACTCCGCGGTAGCCTACAGCGGATACAACAACAGTGGATTGTACACTAACCTGAAGACAGCGACGAACGCACAAGGACAGCCGTTGGTATCGGACGTAACGAATCTTGCAAATTTCAAAAAGTTTGGAGTGATGCAGGCGATGTACGACAACTACCAGACGGAACTTAAGACTTACGACACGCAGATGCAGTCATTGCAGACGCAACTTGTGACGGCGATGGACAATCTGAACAAAGCCTCTACGGAGATGGAGACGCTTAAGTATCAGGGTCAGGTAAGCGGACTCAACGCACTGATCAGCGCGCTTTTCAGCAAGATGAGTGCGTTAGGCCAGGAAGTAATGCTTCAGCAAATGTCCAATGAAAACGACGCGGCTCGCGTCCAGGAATTGGCTAACCAGCAAAAGGTGAAAGAGCAGCAAATGTCAATGACCAACTTTATTCAATATCTAAAGCAGAAGACCGGCAACGGGACTCCGACGCCGATGAAATGAGTGCGAGGCAGCGTGCGGGTCGTTACCCTCGAGTGAGAAGATGTCCTCTGCTGTAGGCACCTAGAAATGGAGCTGACATGTTGTTTTTAGCGGCGGCAACACCCGGGGGCGTGGACAGCGCGACACTTACGAGCTGGGTTCAAAGTTTCTTACCGCTCAAAGCGTTAGTCACGGTGGTCGATCAGGCCATGCCCGTGTTTGATCTGATCGGTGCTTTCCTGATTATCGTGGCCACGGTTCAGGAAATCCCGAAGAGTCGCGGCGCGGACCTGCTGACCGTTGTCCTGCGAGCCGCCGTACTGCTCCTGATGATGGTGATCATTACGTCTTTGATGTGGTTCAGCGAAGTGAGTTCCCAGAGTTTGGTGAAGGCCATTGCTTCAAATTCCGGAGCCAATGGCCAAAATTTTGTAGCGAACACTCCGCCCGCTCCACAAATCGGGCAGGTACCCGATGCGGCCACTCGGGCGGAAATTTTATACAATTTCAATCTGGACGCCATGTTTAACGGTCTTCAGGCTCCTAATCAGCCGAACGGGCCAACGCTCTTCGGTTTCATCCCACTACCGCAGGATCCCATATCAAGCGTCGTGGATGAGGCGAAATACCTTTTTCAGCTTTTGATCTTCGGCCTCATTGGAATCGTGGTCCTTTTCAGCGCGTTTGTGATGATCGTGATGCTGTTTGTGCAGAAGGCCATCCTCATTTTCAGCCGGTTATTGATGCCATGCGCGCTCGGCATTCTCAGTTGGCAGGGTGCGACGCGGTTCCTTGGTATCAACTATATACAGAGTGTTCTAGGTGTCACCTGCTGGCCGATTGGTTGGGGGCTGATTTACGTCGGAACGGTGGCCGCGATGCAGAATCTGACGACGCAATTTAACAATTTCAGCAAAACGACGGACCTGGGTACTCTGATTTTCATATTCATCAATGTGTTTCTGATTTGTGTGTGGATGGTTATTGGAACAATCATGGCCCCAGGCTTGATTATGAAAGTCATTACCGCCGGCGGCAATTTTGCCGCTTCGGCCATGGGAGCAGTATCCGGAAAAACGATTGGCGCAGCAGGAGAGGCTGTTAAGGGCGCGGCCCAAGCAACAGGAGCCATTGCCGGGGCAGCAGTGGGAGCAATGGCGGGCAATCCCCTGATGGGCGCGCAGATCGGCGGTCAGATTGGAGGCAGTGTTGGTGGTGCTGCTGCTGCACCGGCGTCCAGCATGGCAAGTTCAGTGAGTCAAGCAACCGGCGAGGGCGGGGGCGGAGGAGGAGTGGCGCCAACTAATGCAAGTTCGGCGGCCGGTTTTGCCGCGCTCCAAGGACTTGCCCAAATGGGCAAAGGACAGTGAGAGAACTGATAAGACTGTCTTTGTCCTGAGACATCCAAAGTAATCAAGTCAATGCAGATAATGGCCCAAGCCGCGGAACCGAAGCTCGCTGCCGTTGCTCACCAAAAGAGAGCGATGACGCAGGGAACCGCGGGAGACGCTTCCCGTGCGCTGGCGCGGGCCACGGTCGTCCGGAAACTACTGTGGATTGGGCTGAGCATCAGCCTTGGATGTAACCTACTATTGCCTTTTTGGGATCGATGGATGGACTCTCAGAAGTCAGCGATCACGATTTTGGATTTGGCCAGCGGCTCGTTAGTCGTTTCGCCATTGGTCGAACCAACTTCCTCCAAAGAATTGATTGAGACCATGGCTTCCTGGGCGACGCGGGCGCTGCTGGATCGCAATCCAACCGGGTTCGACGACGAAAGCACGCTTCAGATCCTGTTTCTGAAGGCGGCACATGAGAAGGCGCAACAGGAGTGGCAAGATGTTAGGGAACAATTTGTGCAAAAATCGCTGAGGCAACATGTCGAGATCAGTGTCATTCAAGCACAATCTCTGGGCCATGGGGTTCTTTTGGTGCGAGTCGAAGGCCAGGCGATTATCACTGGAGTGGTCAACGGGGAAGCTACCCAGGAAGCGCAGCCGGTGGCAATTAACTTCAAGATGGCTCGCAATCCGGACCTGGGTCGAAACCGGCATTACCCACTGGCTGTATTGGATTATGAATACACCAAGAGAGAGGGAAATGGATAGGAAGGCAAAACAGAAGGGGAGAGCGCGATTGCTTCGACCTCAGTCCGCACGCAACCACAAACTCAAGTCGCTCCGGGGTCTGCTCGTTGCCCTTGGCATGCTTGTCGGCCTGACGCAGGGTTACTCACAGCAGAGTGAAGGACGTGCTGGCGAGCACGAAGGTACAGCAAATGGAGAGCAGGACGATCTGTCTCAACGTGTAAGACAAGAGGTGCTGGATCAGCTGAATCCGGTTCGAGTCGGTGTGTCAACTCGCGGAATTACTACCCTTCAGTTCCCGGTGAATATCGAAGCGGTTGACGGAGATGGGATTCAGGCAGAGTCCGGACAAGGCAGCAATCAGAGTGGTCAACAAGGAAACGCCCAGTTCAGCGTCAGCGCTGGCCCGAACTGGGTCAGCGTGAAAGCTCTGCGCGAAGGTGTAGAACAAAACCTGAACGTAATGTTGAGAGGATTGGTCTACCCGATTGTATTGAGCTACGCGGAACAGAACGAATACTCCGTACTGTTCTCCTTTAAGAGGAGTCCCGCCATTCCGGGAGCGCCGACGTCAACCGCTCAGGCGCATCCGAAAACCAAGCAGATCAGTACAGCGCGTTTGTTGGGATTGCTCGATAAACTCAAAGGTTATCCTACCTTTTCGAAGGTGCAGCCGGCGATGTATATCGGACTCGATATCAGTGAACCGAACGCGCCGGGAAAATGGTCCGATGATACCGAGCACCTGCACTCGCAAATCAAACGGGTAGTTCGCGACGATGCGCTGGACGCCATAGGGTTCGAGGTCGAGCTATTCAATAAGACCGCCCAAACTATTTACTATGATCCGGAAGGATTTGCGGTGCGAGTGGGTCAGGAGGTTTATCAGGAAGCCATTTCTGATGCCGCCGGCAAGATCGATCCGAACGTCAAACAGACCGTCTACTTCGTGGTTGCCGGTAGCGGGGAGAGCGGCCATCGCAATGATCTCTCGGTGTACAATGATTTCTCAACGGTAATCCGTGAAATGAAGGTCAAGGGATAACAGTGAAGAATCCCAGATTATTCTTGTTGATATGCTCGATGCTGGTAGTCGGCATTGTCGGGTTCGCATTCTTTTGGTCAAACGCGTCCAATAAACAAAAGCTGAGTCAGCGAGCACAGGAGTTACAAGACCAGGCGCGGGGGCTAACGGGCCCGATTTTACGATCACAACATGAAGTGAGCCTGGCACCGACGGTGAGTGCAAAAGCGAAGGAGCCGATCGAAGTCAAAGAACCTCAACCGGTACACCCGATGAATGCGACTGCAGCTCTGATCCGCGTTTATACCGGGAAACCGTCAGCGCCTGAACCGGATCCCTTGGGCGACTACGCTCCTTATGGCCGGTTGGTAAAATGTGAGTTGGTCAATACGGTCGATTCTTCATCGTTGACCACACCGATTATCGGCCTGGTTTCTGAGGACGTGTCTTGGGATGGGAAAGTTATTATTCCCCGTCGCTCCGAGGCACATGGAACTGCGCAAGTTGATCGGGTCCGGGAAAGAATCTCGAGCGAAGGCCTTTTCACGTTTGTTCTGAACAATCCGGAAAACCCTGGGCTGGGCCGGGAGCTCGTGGTCAAAGGGATCGCCTTGGACAGAGAAGAAGACCCGAATTTTCAAACCTTCGGGATTACGGATGGGAGTGCCGGTTTGCGCGGCGTGGTGATCAAGACCGATAAACTCGCGGATGTCAAACTCTTCCTGGCGACATTTTTGTCTGGTATAGGTGAAGGGCTTAAGTCAACTACTACGAATGTTTTCGGGACGGTTCAGAACAATCCTAACGGTAACACCGCCGGAATCCCGGGATACATCATCAACCCGGTAGCCCAGGGTTCGCAAAATGTTCTCGATCTCTACGCTCAACAAATTTTGAAGACAATCGAAGAAGACGGCTTCTTTATCCGGGTGCAGGCTGGTAAGCAATTCTACATTTACGTAAAGCAGGTCATCGACTTGAACAAAGCGGTTGTCGATGGTGATCCCGCTCGGGAGCGATCGAAGAAAGAGTATCTGCAGGATCGCTCAGAGGAAGAAAAGATTAGCCAGCCGCGAGCGGAACGAGATGAAATGGAAAAG
Source organism: uncultured Verrucomicrobiae bacterium (assembly GCA_963731325.1). GTDB lineage: Bacteria > Verrucomicrobiota > Verrucomicrobiia > Chthoniobacterales > JAFAMB01 > CAVSUL01. The sequence continues at coordinate 251,153 of CAVSUL010000001.1, read as the reverse complement.
CTGTCGCGTGGAGCTGCCTCTTCACCGAATCAGTTGGACCAAGCCAGAGTCGATTTGGAACGCGCAAATCAAGACCTTAATCAGCTCAATCAACCGCCAGGCAACAAACCGTTCTATCAGCAGCCAGCGGGACAGCCCCAGTTTACTGGAACTCCTTTTCCTCTGAAAGTAACTAACCCATGAAAATAATCTTATTGTACATTTCGATAGCACTGGTGATAGGTGGAGCGTGCACCGCCGAAAGCCCGCCGCTTCGTCGGATGAATTACACTGGTGAATGGATCAATGACAGTGAAAGTCAAGGTGCGCCCAAGGCGTTACAGGGGTATTCCAAAGAAAATAATCCGCAGCGAGGCCGCACTAAATCTCGACCCCATGGCAATTCATCTGGTTTTCGAACCAGCGAAGTAGTCAAAGTCTACGGCACCGGTCGATATGTCGATGCCGGTGATGAGCCGTATCCTGCACGAGCGTCACCCGGTATATCGCCTCGAGGAAAGTCCGGGTTGGAGACTCCAGCCTTCAGCGACCCAGCCTTCAGCGAATGAACCCGATGTTCTCTTGGGACCTATCCTCGGCTTGCGGCGACCGGAATATGCACCCGAGCCGTTGCCGGGAGAAGTCGGCCGCGACCTCATCGCTACCAGACAGAACACACAGGAAGCGATCGAAGCCGTCCGTAGCGTTACGCAAGATCAGATAAAGATCCGCCAGGATTTGGATCAGAGCCTGAAGCGCATCAATGAGAATCAGGAAACGATCGCCAAAGAGCTGAGCAATTTAAATCAGCGGGTCGAGACGAATGATCGTAAGGCGCAAAATATCGGCAACGAGCACAATCAAGCAAGATCCCAGCCCGAAAGCACACCTGGACCAGTGCCCCTTTTGGGGACCAGGTGAGGAGGTCGACCACCTCTATCCGGCGATGAACGACTGTCCTTGCTGTGACAAATAATTGGCCGACGGTGCGGACGCCCGGTTTTCCCCGAAGGGCATCTTACGAGAATTCTGCGGTTTCAGCGCTAAACGCACATGAGCCAAGCGTTACACACAGAGATTGTCTTTCTATCCGAAGGGAAAGATGAAAGCCAGGTAGACCTTCGAGGATTAAGGGATTTTCTTCGGAGCAGAATATTCGGGCAGGATGAAGCGATTCGCAAAGTCTCCCAAGCGCTGTTAAGTGCCGAATTTGGCCTCAATGAGACCGGGCCCCGGCCCAGAGCATCATTTCTCTTCATGGGCCCGACGGGAGTTGGGAAGACGGAGACGGCGAAGAGATTTACCGAATATCTGTTTGAGGACGCGCGGTTAGAAATGTTTTTTATGAATGAGTATCAGGATTCATTCAAGGTCGGCGACCTCATTGATCGGCTGCAGGAGGGGCTGAAACGCAACCCGATGGGCACAACGTTGTTATTCGACGAGATTGAAAAAGCACATCCGAAGATTATCGATCTTTTTTTATCGATGCTCGATGAAGGCAAGGTAACGCTCGACGCTTCTCAGCGGGTGAGCGTGAGTGGCTGTTACATCGTGATGACGAGCAACCTGGGAAGCAAGACATTTCCCGAGATGGAGAATTCTAAATATCAGACTCTGCAGGATTTTGCTCTCGCGGAAGCAAGAAAATCGTTGCGACCAGAATTGGTCGCGCGTTTGACTGAGACCATCGTTTATCGCCCACTTAAACAAGACACTCAAATCCAGATCCTGAACTCGCTTATCCTCCGCAAGTTAGCGCACCTGGAACGAGTCTTAAAAATGCGACTCCGAGTCGATGAAAGATCGGTTCGCGCGCACCTGCTCAGGGTTGGATTTACCATCACAGGTGGTGCGCGGTTTATCCGTCAGGAAGTTGATCGCCAGTTCAACAGAGCGGTATTGCCTTGGCTTCTCGAGAGACGTGAGGCAGCGGAAGCCACAATCCGATACGACCCAAAGGAGGCAAAGCTTACCCTGGAGTAATCGCGTCGTATGAAGCTGCCCGCCATTCTCGCTCAGGTTTCGGATCATTTACTTCAACAGCCTCCGCCCAATCTCTTTTTCCATAACATTAGCCTCTTGTGTGGTCTGGTGCTCCTGATCGCCTGGGTTGTTTATTCATCGAGATTAAAGGTGAAAAGGTTCAGCATGGTGTTTTGGTTGGGTTTGGCCTTTAGTGCCCTCGCCGGGCCATTTCTCGGAGGGCTGTTTCAATGAGTTCTACCTGAAAACGTTATCAAATGTCGAAAACTTTAGGAGAGATCAGCATAACGAGGGACGATCTCGTTCTGTCTGAAGGTCGATCCCCGTACGTGAATCTTGTAGACGACTTAAACCAATTGCTCCTTTCCAGAGAAGGACGGAACGTTTCGCTTATCGGCGACAGTCGCCTCGGCATAGTCCGTCTTCCAGACGGGTGCGTTGTAGATTCCTAGGAGGGAAAGACGCAGGGGAGCGAGCCTTGGCTCCACAGGGTCCGGTCTTCGCTTTTACCAGGCTTACAGTCATCAATGGAGTTTTCGCACATGCTTTATTGGGCGATCCATTCGAGAGTCGTCTGACTCTGCGTCCAAGGTTTCATAGACTATCTGATCGCGGGTTACGTGGAACTAATCGGCGGCCAACCTGTACGCCCTGACCAGGTCCGGCCTGACATCGTGGCGGTACGTAAAGGATCGGTTTTTGATGTGAGTGGCCGGGGTAAGATTCTCGGTGGAATTGCAGCGAACCCGCTTAGGGCAAACGAGTTTTTGTACATCGAGAGATTGCATCGTGAGATCGAATGGGACGGTGCGGTGGAAATCTTCGGTTCACCAGCGGCGATCCGGGCGTGGAAGTTTAAGACTGACCGAAAGGAGTTGATCGATGCCATCATCAAAGAGCTCGAGGGATCGGCAAAGCTTAAGAATGATATTGGGGTAGTGCGTAAACCTCGCCTTCCGAAAAGATAATCTTTGTCGACAGGCCGATCGGGAAGGTTCCGAACGATTATCGTTTAAAGCAGTAGTCGGTTAGAAACCGGCATAATCTATGAAGATTCTGATCGCAGCGGCCGTGCTTATGTGTACACCGGTCATTGCGGCATTTGTTGTTATCGGTAGTTTTGTGGCGATCATCGCTGGAAGTACGTCGAACGATTCCAGTTCAAACGCGGCGAGTTCGCCCGGTTCGTCCGGTGCGAACCCCAATGGCAATCCAAATGTACCGCCGGGAAACGGACCTCTGAACGTAAATGCGCCCTATGAAGCGGGCGGCTTGACCTATGCAGATGTGATCAATCTAGAGATCGCCGTCGGTGTTCCACGAAACGAACTGGCAACGGCGCTGGCGATTGCGATGGCCGAATCGGGACTCAGGACAAACGCGACGAATGTAAATACCGATGTTTACCAAAGTGTCGATAGGGGACTGTGGCAAATCAACAACCATTGGCATCCTGATATCAGCGACAATCAGGCATACGACCCCACAGGGCTGGGTAACGCGAGGGCTATGATGGAGGTCAGTAACAACGGGACGAACTGGAATCCGTGGTCAACCTACTCGAGCGGAGCCTACCTGAGTCATCTAGGAGTCGCCGAGGAGGCCGTAAACGAAGTGATAGGTCCCTGATGCATGAGCGCGCAAATTGCGAATAGCGATCGACGGAAACTGAACGAAACGGAATCAGATAACATCGCTAAGTCAATTGTGACGACCGGCGCGATCACACCCTCGCCGGTAGGAGCGAATCGCGAATCGTGCGAATCAGTTTTCGCGACATGGTTTTACGCGGTTCCGATGCTGATTGGAAAAGCTTTACGACGTCGGCTTTTAAGAATTAGGAACTCCGTGAAAGAGACTCGTATCGTCCGGGTTGAATACAGTCCTCGACTCGCGAGAAAGCGCGTGCTCTCAGATGAGGAGACGCCGAATATGTGCCAGGACGATCCTGCCTCGGACCCGGACCAGCCCGCAGGGGGGATTGAGCCGGCAGTGGATGCGAGGCTGGCGCAGCAGCCGTTGGACAGAGCGCTTCTTATAGGCCCTTTTCATGTGACAAATAGCCTCGCATCAGGCGAGAGGACGAACATTCCCCGAGCAGCCGAACAACGCGCGCCGCGCTAGTTACGTGAGTACGAGGATCTGATTGCAATCAGAGTTTCAAAACGGATCCCGAACTAACGAACGTCGCGCAATTAGCACGACTTCGACAAATTCAGCAAACTTCGCTTCTCCATCAAATGGACATAAGGACGGCATACGGCGAAGACCGATTTTATTAAGCGGTTGGGGACAGAGTTTACTTGGAAAGCGGGGAAGACTCCTTGCTTCTGAAGCTATCGCCGTCGGGTGAAAGCCTGACGTGCGCATGCGGGATGACGATCAGGATCAGGTTGCCACTGGCGTCATGGACAAACTCGGTGACCGTATACTCGAAGGAGTCACGGCCAGTTGGTGCCTATTCCGAGATTGTTGCCCTTATTATTGGTGTTCGTTTCGGAGACGGTCCCGTCAAGATGGACGGAGATAAGGGATTTCTCGTCGCCCTGGGGTAGATGCACGACCTGGTTCCATGTTCCGCTGGGAAATTCAGAAACCGGAAATTCCGTAAACCATCTGTGTTTGCCGATGTGGGCTGCAAAAGGGCGACAGCGACGGCCATTCCTGTGCATAAAACCGCCTGGCCGGCCGGAAATTCTGTAGCAACTGCCGGAGCCGGTCAGATACAGCTCGCTTTTCAATAGCGGCGGCGGGGCGATCAGTCGTGTTACCGTTCCGCCCCGCGCCTTCGCGAGTGTAGGTTTAGTAGAAAAAGGGAAATCATAGAACGGAAACTTTAATACTCGAGGTGATGTCAAGTATAAAAAGTGGTTTCTTCAGAACCGAATCATGTTGCGCAGCCAACCCCATCTCGGACTCAAGATGTTTTCTCGAGCCAAACTGGTTTGCACTCCGTTTAAAAGAAAAAGCATTTCAGGGTCGAGTCCGTTGAACATACTGGCAAAGGGTGTCAATCGCAATGCCAAGACGGTCTGAAAAGCTCCCCCATAACATTGACTATCTATTGCTAAGGAGTCCGGCAGAACCCCACCTCGATGAGTGACCGTACGCGACATTATTTTAGCCACCGAGCAAAGGTCGCGATCCTTCGCGAGCATCTCCTGAACGCCACAGAAGACCACACAGTTCGCTGGGATACCTTGTTAGCCTTTGATTCCGCCGGAATCCGGGAAAACGGATCTTGACGCTGAACCAGTAGAATTTAGTTCTCTCCACAGCATTACTCCTGGCGTTTACGCTAGGCGTCGTTCGTGCAAATGACGAACGTAACGAAGACAATGATGATACAGGCCTGTCACCAGTCGGTTCCTGGGCATTGACCGTCACCTTTCCGGATGGTCATAGCGAGCGAGGTTTGTTTGCGATCTTGCCGAGCGGCATGCTGATCGAAACAAACGCGAGCAATTCTCCAGTCGATACTCGATATACAGGAGTCGGCACCTGGAAGTGGACATCCAGAACGACGTTTGATTACGGGTTCCGAGAACAGGCTTTTACTCCGGGCGGAACGTTAGTTGGTGAAGTTCACGTTTTGCAACATGCCACGCTTTCGTCAAAGAATGCATTTAGCTCATACGGCACCGGAACATTATTCGATACAAACGGGAATGCTCTGGGCGCCCACAATACGACCTCCGAAGCAATACGCTATACGCTTAGGAGTCCCTGATTGTCCGCACGGCGTCTCGCCCAGATGTCTGGGAGAAGGTCATCGCAAGATTATCATGCCGTCTTTTACCAGACGGACCTTCCGCTATTGTTCGTCGGGCGGAGAAGATCCACGGATTCACGCCGTTGCGCCACTTGCCCGACGCGTTTCTTTAATGATTCACCGTCCCGGCCCCTTCTTCGGTGGTCTTCGTTTCGGCCCTGGCGGCTCCGGTCCTTGCTTCGGCCCCTGCTGCGGCGGGCCTTGTCGCGTTCCGACGTTGCGGATTTCCTGCTGCAGAGACGAAAATACTCGGAGAATAGGGATGTTGTGTATCATTTCCGCCCGACCGCCGCCTAGAGGAACAATGGCCACCCTATTTCTATTCGTTTGATAAAAAAGAGAGCCAGGACCAAGAACCACAATATGTTCTCCGTTCTTGGATCCTTCGCGCCGTATCTCTCTGATACGCGTTTCTCGGTGAGCAATGTGAAGCTTGACGTTGCTGTGCAATGTCAATGTATTAACTGATATCCCGGAAAGCTTGGGGAAATCGTCGGATAATTCACTCGGTTTGACAATTATCGAATCCACCCATACTTGCCCCTTTCCTGTATTGCTGAGGCTTCGAAGATTGCTAACCGAGCCAATCCTCGCGATTCCCGTTCCTGTAAATTCGACAGAAGGAGCTCCCTTCCAATCGCTTCCCCTCTCTACTTCATTTACACTGGCAAAGGTCAAATCGGAGAGATCGAGCTCCACGATACCTTTACAGTCTAATTGTAAGTGTAAGGGCCCGCGTTGCGGATCGAGCAATGCAGCTCGTGCCTCGTTAGCAAGCTGTCTTTGTATGTTACTGCGAACCCTTTTTGAGAAGAATGTGAAGGGGAGGCGCGATGTCGTGGAGGCTAAATCATCCTCCTTGATAATGACCGTATTTTTTTCGCGGAGAATATCCATTGCGGACTAATATTTTTATTTTTAAACGAAGACTTGGAAGGAATCCTTCCAAATGAGCAGAAACAGAGCGAAGTCGATTCCAGGTTAGCGCGGTAATGGGTATGGCGGCCTTCGCGAGCCCGGCCGTGTTGGGTGCGCCAGTGGAAAGTGCGCCGGACTCTGGTACTGCGCAGGGGCTGAGAAAGCGCATGGGCGCTCGACGATGAGGGCCGGGTTTTAACGTTTTAACGATCGTGGGACGTGTCTACGGATGAAGATTCGCGTCAGTAGCCATTGGTTCGGCGTTTTTGTGCCGAGTGCGGTGGAATTCCGGAGGGGTTTGTGCACTCCGCCTCGTTTCCTCTCTTCGAATCCCAATGAAAAATGAGATAACTTCTCTCTTGCCTCTCAAAAAATATTTAGGAGAATTTTTGGGCACACTTCGATCCTTGCCCAGGTAGGCCACGTCGGAGCTTCGTCTGGAGCTAGAAAAGAGTTATCGTTCATTATATGAAGCACTCGCTATTACACAGGCCCCTAGCAGCCACTGCTCTTACCGTCCTTGTTCTTTTGACCCAGTCTGGTCCCGGCATCGCCGGCACCGACCCTCCTATCGTAATTGCAAGCAATTTAGTCAAGTCGCTCTTCGTAGCTCTCGATGGCGACGGTGTGGCCTGACCCCGAAAAAGTGGACGAGCTGAAAGTAGAGTTCTGCCCGATAATCAGGAGCAGAACCAATGAAGAGAAGTCGATTCAATGAAGAGCAGATCATCGCGGTGCTGAAGGAGGCCGAAGCGACGAGTGTCAAAGGTGCGTGCGCGAAGTACAACATCAGCGATGCGACCTATTACAACTGGAAGCGCAAATACGGCGGGATGGATGTGGATGAAGCGCGGCGCTTGCGAGCGCTTGAAGATGAGAACGGGCGGCTAAAGCGTTTGGTGGCCGATCAGGCGCTACAGATCCAGATTCTCAAAGAAGTAAATTCAAAAAAATGGTAAGTCCGTCTAGCCGGCGACGGGCTGTAACCTATGTGGTAGGACAGGGATTGGGAAGCGCCGCTCAATCCTGCCGAGCGCTTGGATTGGCGCGATCGAGCTTTTATCGTAGGAATCGAGTCAGTCCAGAGCGAGCAGTGATGAAGCAACGGATCATTGAGTTAAGTGAAGCGCATCCTCGGTATGGATATCGGCGCATTGGCGCGTTACTGCGTCGGGAAGGCCAACGGGTCAATCCGAAGCGTGTACAGCGGATTCGGCGCCAGGAGGGCTTAGAGGTGCGCAAGAAGCAACGAGCGACACGACGGATTGGAATCTCGACGGCAACTCGCCAGAGAGCTCAGCGAGCCAATCAGGTCTGGAGTTGGGACATCATTCATGATCAGGCCCAGACGGGAAGCTCTCTGCGTATCTTGACTCTCATCGATGAATACACCAAGCAGTGTTTGGCGATCGAAGTGGGCCGATCCATTCGAGCGCTGGATGCCATCAGGGTCTTGGATGGAGCGATCGAAGGCTACGGTCAGCCTGAACATATCCGCAGTGACAATGGCCCGGAGTTCATCGCTGAGGCGATCCGGCAATGGATGAGCACAGCTCAGATTAAGAGCTTGTACATCCAGCCTGGCTCGCCCTGGGAGCAAGCTTATATCGAGAGCTTTCACGATAAGTTTCGCGACGAGTGTTTGAATCGCGAACTCTTCGCGACCCTGGCCGAAGCACGCGTGATCATTGAGAGATGGCGAAGAGAGTATAACCAAATGCGGCCGCACAGCGCGCTTGGATATTTGACGCCCGACGAGTTTGGCCAGCTCAATCGGACAGCCACAACATCCTGCGACAACCAAAATGGGCGGCTGAAAACAGAGGGCACACGCTGGACTTCGATTCGCCCCGGCCCCAATGCGCGACTTATCCACAATCGCCTTTTTCCGGACCGGCGCGCTGCTGCGACGTCACGGACCCGTACCGGGCATTCTCGCAGCACGCCGGTCCGGGGCGATTATGGATAAGTCTGGACGCCCTCGCCTAATCACGTTTAATCCCAACAAGAACAGAAAAAGAAACGCAGAACTGTATTTTAGATCTGTCCACCTTCCGGGTTCACGGCAGGTGGAATTTACGTAAGCGAGGCAGGTAATGGTGGTAGTGAAGTCCTACCTCCCTCAACCTGACGCCCCACGTGGAGAACCAACCGGAACCCGCGGATACAGCGGCAGGGTTACCAAAATTTATCCCGACGGTTCGAAGAGCACGGTAGCAGATCACTTGCCCTCGTATGCCGGAACAGTAATGGCCACCGGTCCTTCGGGGTTGTCATTCACGGTCAGACAATTTGGCTTGCTATTGGCGGAGCAGGCAGCTTAACCCCGATGGTGGCTTCAGGCCAGCTGCCGCGGCTGCAAAACGAGGGCGCGCTAGTGAAGATCGACAAGCGAAGTGGCATGCTTACCAAGATAGCGGACATTGAAGCCTTTGCGATCGCCAATCCGCCGGCTAGCCCTCATCCAAGCGAGTCCAATCCCTTCGGTTTGGCTCGTACCTTAGAGGGTAAGCTTAACGTGGCCGATGCGGGTCAAACGCATTGCTTCGGGTACATCCAGACACAGGGGCGATCTAGCTCATCACACGTATCGGCCCTGTACCCAGTCCTATTCCGAGGCAGAATTGGGGCGATCAGCTGCTCACCGATCCGGTACCCACCGATGTAATACCGTTTCCAGGAGATTTTTCTCTGGTGAGCCTCCTGACCGGAGCGCCGTTCACACCTGGCAGCGCAAAAATATTGCTTGTGGACCGGTATGGTCAGCAACTGGGAGCGATCACGGCTTAACTATGGTTATCGCTATGGCCTTGGGACCCGACTTTGGCCTATATGCTGTAGAATACTCCAGCAGCTTTCCTACCGGGCTCGGGCAGGTTGTACGTATTAGCGTTGGAAGATCAAGGGAAGTCGTCGCCGACCAACTGAAACAACCCGGCGGAATCACTTTCGACAGGGCCGGTGACATGTACATCGTAATCGGCGCGAACGATCCAGTAAATGGACAGATTTTGGAGTACCGTCACATAGCTAGGCCATGGTAGGCATCTTTACGGCGAATGCCCTTCGCAACCACGAAGTCAGGATTCGGGGGGAAAGCCATCGTGTCGCGAAAAGCTTCTGCGCATTTGGTGAGGACTGCCGTCGGTTTGTCTCGTTAAATAGGATAGAACACCAGCCGTGATGCCGGGTGCGAAAGCTTCTTACCGATTTTTCTGCCGAAGAAAGGAAACCCTATGAACAGTTCGATCCGCAAGGCTCGCTGTCCTGACCCAGCTTATTGTATAGTATGCGAGCAATGGAAAACGCTGGATATGTGAGACGACGGCCTCAACGCTAGTTTTTGCGCCCAATGCTTCGATCACGTAGTGGACGCAGAGGAATTCCTGAGGGCCGAAGGACTATATCATTTGACACAACTACCTGCGCGGAAGGCAAACCGTTTTCACTGGAGTAGTCCAACCAAGGGTGAGAACTGATTAGCATTCGGAAGAAATGGGAAAGGTTCTGCCAGAGCGTTGATAAACAGATTGATTGGTTATGGCTAATGACGCGAATACTAATGCCAGAAACGACTCACCTCCGGGCGTGCCGATGCCGATGAATCCAGTGAATCCTCTGAAAAGGCAGTTCAGAGGGCCACGACCTTTTACTGAGACTCAGATGAATGACAACGGGTCGGGTACTCCGGGGCTTAACGAACCTGCTGTAAATGGCGAATCAGTTCCTTCTGGATCGTCTTTCTGGTCTTATGCGGAAGATACTAACGATAGGACTAACGCGACTTCTGCAGGTGAGCCAATGATGGACAACAATTCTCCCAGTCGCGCTGAAAATCAGGACGCCAATGAGAATGATAAATCACAAGGTATGGATGGAGCACCGAAAAGCCTCCCAGAGAGAGCGCTCCGCGGCCTCGTGCAAGCCTACAACGCGGTTCCCAAGTCCCCTGGAGACATCGGGAGAATTTTTGACCACATCGCCGCTTGGGGCGTATTTGCGGTCATGGTCGTCGCGTGGACAGTGGAGCAGGCGATTCGTGGCATGGAACGGGGAGAGACCGAGATTCAAATTGCAAAGCGAAATAGGCCTCGTCACGGGATGCGTTCCTCGTTGAAACGAATTGCGAAAGCGCTTCGATCTCTCATCGAGCGGCGAAGGATTGCGTTTGCAGATCGTAGGCGGTCGCGCATTGCCAGTCATGATACAACCTCTCTGAGGGCGGTTGGGAGACCGCGAGAATCGATCTGGGGGCGAGCGCAAGCGATCTGGCAGGAGGCGCTTGCCAGTGTAAGCGCATCAACCACGCGACCGACGTTCAAGCAAGCGTTGGAGATCGTTATACGAGCGCGTATCGGCCAACAAAAAACAGTTCCGCTAAGAGTCGTTCAGAACCGGAAGGGGCGGGCCTCCGCAAGACAAAAGCGCGTTGCCCGACAAAACACAAGGTCGTTAAGCCCTGGTGTATCTCAAACCAGGCGAAACACGCCTGGGAATGAGCCAAGCAATGGAACGCCCATCTTTTCGTACCGACAAGCTGGTGCTGCCGCACTGGCGGCGCAACCACTTATCAGCGGGAAGTCGTACAAGAGGTGAGTGACGGCTGCGCAAGCTCAGAAGTCACCGAGAGGTAGGCCGGGAATCGTTTCCGTGGCGGAGAGGTGGACGCCTGAAGCAGCTTTCGGAATCGCCGCCTGCCCAGAAGTCGTCACGTTAGCCCGGAATTATTTCAGGCTCTCATATTGGATAGAAAAATAAGGTTCCGTAAGCGACGCAGCGGATGCGGCAACCAACGATCAAGCGATCAAGAGCTTTATTCGCGGTGTAAGAATGCGCATGAAGCTGTGTAACACGTTTCGCCTTATGGCGGACAAAATTATCGAATTCGCCAAGCGGATTGCGGATTTGCCGGCTGGCGCCGAGCAGCTAGCCGAGTTGAGCGCAGTGATGGGAAAATCGAGTACGCTCACCGGCGTACGGCCATCCCTGGAACGAATCCTCGCCCCGTTTTTGCGTTTTGGTGCCGCGTGCAGTCGAATTCCAGAGGCTTTTGGCGCTCGGTCTCGTTTCCCTTTTTTGGAAAGGTTCCTGGCAACCAAAATGGACTACACCCTTAGGAAACGGATCCGGAAACAAGAGAGCAGAAGCACCGAGGGCTTGATCGGCGAATGTTAGGGCAGATCACGCCCGGGGACCGCGTTTACGGGGATTTCGTGATGGAAACGTCGCTTCCGTCCGGTTCATTACAAAGTCTGTCTCCGACCGATTCCAGGCGATCCCGGCAAGTTGAGAGTAACGGGACAGAACGCCTCTAAATCTCCGGATCCTTTGAAAATATGGCCTCGAACGAGCCGACAGCTCAGGACACGATAGATCGCTGTGACGAGATCCAGAAAAGGCTGGATAGCGAACTAAATTTTCCCTGTTCTGTGTTGTCGCGCAATTTGTTAGCGAACCCAGCCGTGGCCATAGACCAACACTTTCAAGAGCAAGTCGTGGGATTTCGAGAAAGATATCGTGAGCTAAGTTACGAGTATTTTCATCGACTGCTTGGTCGAACGATTTTCGCTGTGTTTGTTGACTCCGAGCGCCGCTTTGCTGATCGCTGCACGTTCCCGGAGGGTGGACCCACGTATCAGACGCTAGTAAAAAAGCTGAAAGATACCACCTTGTCCTTTGTCCACGCAGACGATCAGGTTGGCGATTTGGAACTGGCTGTGAAAAATGCAAAACAGAGCCAAAATCGAGGAATCTGAAATACCGAGCCTGGAGAGGAGTTTTTTGGAAATTTGGGTTACCTGAAGAGACGCAAAAGCAATGCCCCAAGATCACTAGACTTTCCCACAACGCTTGAGACGATTCAGAAAGTTACGTTTACTATTAAAGATCACTGGACAAAAAACTTCCGAAGCAAGGAACGGATGAAAGACGGATCGGCTGCGATAAGTGTTAGTTAGAATTCCGCGCTTGTCGGAAGATCGGCCGTTCTTGCTCGTAGGACACATTACAAAAGACAAAGGGACTCGCACTGTAATGATAATTGAAGACGGCCTTTATTCGGGCACTTTGACAGTTACATTCACGGATGGAGATTTGCGGCGCTCTGCTTTGCGGCCTAACTGCGCAGAGCTCAAAACCTATGCAGTCGACTACCTCAAAGAGCATGGGCAAATCTGCGACGTTCGACTGAAGCTGACACCTGAATTCAAAAAAGCATCCAAGTTTGACAAAATGCTGGTTCCCGACAATATGGCACTCTTCGGCCTCCTCGTAGTCAAAGCACATTTCGGGCAAATAGTTACGCAAGGCCTCACGATTAATCATCCGTGGACGGCAGCGCGCCTTGAGATCGTCGAGGGCAGCGCTCTCACAATGAATCTCGATGCTGAGGGAAGCATAGAAGAACTACAAGGTGGGAGAGTAGTCTTTAAAGATGGGACAGTCGGGCGGAATTATCGACGTCCCAAGCTGAGAGTTGCAAAAGGACTTGTTCAATCGGTCGAAGGCCAGGGAGATGTGCAACAAGGTTATGAGTTCAAAATGAGTGCTACGGAGGCAGGTGTCCGGATCAAGTTTGAGTCTCAAAAACCCATAGCAGGCGGTACAGTTCGCCGTTTCATTCACGAAGCTTCCGCCAGGGTGGGTAGGATCGCCAGAGGTCGATAGTCCTTCGGTGGAATTTATGTAAGCGAGGGAGGTAATGATGGTAGCGGCGACCTCCCTCTCCAAGCCGACGCCGCGGATACGGCGGGATGGTTACCAAATCTAAAAAATCAAATACCTACAGCGCCGCGACTGCGGTTTTCGTGCGATTGGCGTGAACGCCAGTAACATCAAGGAGAAAGCAGCTCGCTTATTTGCCAATCGCCATCGGGGTGCAGACACCACGATTGCCGGCGCACTAGACACGAAATTCAGAGGCAACGGCGAAAGTCGGAGAATCTCTCCTACACTGCGACGCGGCAGGGTCAAGAGGGTATACGCGAAAATCTTGAACAAAGAGGGCTGCTACGTAGGAGCTTAGGAAAACTGAAAAACACTCTCAAAGAGTCACACTGGCGACGGGGACAAACTCGCTGAATCGGGTAAAGCACGAAATTCGGCTACCAGCAAACTGGCATGATTTTCTGCTGTCAATGATCCGCTTAAAATCACGGATTTGGCCGGCTTGATAGAGACGCTACGCCGATGTCGTTCGGATAATTCATCCGACAAAATCGTTGCACTGTTGCACTTTATCCCGATACAATTTGGCGCTAACGATGGGCGGAACTGGCAGTTTAACCGAAATGAACGCCTCGAGCCAGCTCCCGCGGCTGCAAAAGTGGGCCGCGCTCGTGTGGCAAATATCTTCTCCAGATGTTTGCATGCGGATAACTCGGTTGCCTCCTTCGTGAATCTGAGTCGATGGCAATTCGAGGCCGGTTCTGAATCGACTCTGAATCAGGAGCCGATTGGGACCTTGCTCAACCCGCAGCGGCGGCGTGAGCGCTGGACATATGGCCATTGGGGTGGAGCGAGCGCGCGCGCCATCCATTTTTTCTCGGATCGCTTTACTCCGGACATCCAGCCAAACGTTCCGGATGATGGGCGCCCTTCCTCTCCGGCCCGACGGGGCAGGACGAATCCTTTTTAGCGACGATCGACTTTGCTCGCGAACTCCCTGGCGGTCTTCGATGCGCTTGAGGATGTAGCGGCGATTCCCGGTGTGAATCGGAAGGGGTAATGTTCGCGGTGGGCGACTCTTGCCCTGCCGGTGTCGAAGAAGGTGTCGCCGGAACTGGGGCAGTAGAAAAGTTGAATTGCAGCTCCGCTTTCTGTCCCGGCTGGACTCCCACAGTCTTCGTTTGATCAGGCATTCCTGGCGCCCGACCCAAGACCTCATATTGCCCGGGTGCAACTCGTCCTTCGAAAGGAAGCTTACCGCGATTTACGCCACTAAAGACGATCTCTGCATCAGGACGGTCACTGCGAACGGAGAGAGTTCCATAACTGTGCCTGAACTCAACCACATTCGCTCCTTTTGGATCGGGAACCACTCGTTGCACTTCGGCTGTTAATGAGCCGACTCGCGAAACCAACTCTACCGGTTTCGGAGGCAGCGAAACAGTCAACGGAGTTTTCCCAAGTTCAGTGGTGCCCATAAAAATAGTGGCGCCATCAGGATCACTCTTCAAAGTCATCTTCACCGGTTCAAATGCATGATTGACGACCAAACGGGCGTTTGGCAGCAGCTCGACATCTTCCCGATAATCCGGCCATCCCTCTCGTTCGATCTTCACCGCGTAGTGTCCAACCGGTTCGTTCTCCAGAGTCATTGGCGTGAGTCCAGTGGTAACCTTTTGGGCCGCGTCGATGATTTCCACTCGCTGACCGGGCGGATCCGACGTGATCGAAAGCTGCGCCAATTCTGTTTTTGGTATCGGCGATGCGGATTTCTCGGCGTTGACAGGGATGGTCTCGAAATGCCGATCAGCTACAAGAGTGCTGGTAGAGGGTAAGACATCCGGCCTGACAATATCCAGTTTCCCTCCACTCGAGGAGACGCGCCCAGTTTGTTCGGGCGTGGCAGTCGCGCCGGTGCCCGGTGCTCGGGTCGCAGTATCCGCCGCCAGAATCCTTCGACTCGCGGTTGGAGTATCATTCTGCTTAATGCCGCGATCTCCGCTAGGAACCGCTTCTGCGGGCGGAGCAGCGATCCCGGCCTTTGGCACCGAAGCATTCTGGTCTGGGAGCGCCGGCGCGGTTACCGCTGTATTCCGCCACCCAACATGCAAACCCAACATCGCAAACGGCGGGATTGATTTGCCGAAAAGAAAGTGCGCAGCGAAAAACACTCCTGCACCGAAAAACACGAGCATCGCGGCAGTTCGAGCTAAGGTACTCACCCAGGCAGCCGATCTGCGCACGCGCCCTTTGTCGATATTCGTGTTCAGTTTCTGCGGCTGAACTTTCGATTCCCCGGCTTCTACGACCCGGGGAGCCGAAACGACAGATTCTTCCCGGCTTCCTTCCGCCGCCACCAAATGTTCAAGGAACTCCTTGGCAGTGGCATATCGGGTAGGGTCCGATGCCCCTGCGCGCAACAAAGCATTTACCGTTTCGGGTAAATTTGCCAGAGGATGAAACCCAGGACTTCTTCCTGCGGGCACTGCCGCGGTCTCTTTCCTGCAGAGAAGCTGACAGACCAGTAAGGACATGTGTTTGACGGGGTTTTGCAAAGAAGTGTCAGATCCATCCCTGGTATGCGCCGTTTCCGTCATATCAATAGGAGAGGATAGATTGAGGAGATCGACCTTCACCGTGAATGGAGGCCAACTTGCGATCGTCCCGGCGGGAAATGTAGACGGGCCTTCGAGTCTGCCTTCCAAGTCCACAAAGATGTCTTTTAATGACACCTGTTTACCTGGCAATTTACACTCCGCCGCAAAATCCAAGGCGTCGGCAAGGGGCCTCAGGATAGGCAGCGTTTCCGAGATTGTGCGCTGGCGGAGAGAACGGCTCAGTTCTTCCCACGAAATGCCATCAATCCATTCTTTGACTAGAAAGAATCCGCGATCATCCGAGTCCAGAGCAATAATTTCGCGTAGATTGGGATGCGGAGCTGCTTGCAGTTTCGCGATCACTACCTGGAGATTGTTCAACCACTGTGGATCATAAGTCGCGTCACCGGGTAGAGGGAGTAAAGCCATTGTAGCGTCAGAGTGGAGATGTTTCGCGTGGTAAACATTCGCCTCGGAGGCCGACTCCCGCCCAATGAGATAGTCGTTCCGAGTCGCGCGACTGCATTCACCGCGTGAAGGTGATCCGTGGGCCTCAGCGGGGTCCTGTATGAGTTCGGTAACAGGTTCATCCTTCAACTCAGTCATCAACTGATCGAGTGCAGATTTCAATTCTGCCGAAGTCTGGAAACGATTCTCCGGTAGAGGGGACAGCATCTTTTCTAGCACCTTTAAAATGCGAGAGGAGAGTTTCGCGGAACTGTCGGCGGGCAGCTGATGGTCGATGGTTGTACCTGCGAGAAAAAGTCGGCCAATTAACATATACCATAGAGTCGCGCCTAAAGAGTAAATATCCGATCGAAGATCGCCGTCTCGTCGTTGCGCGTGGTCTGGGCTTGCAAATGGATTGAGAGCTTCAGTTCCGGCACCCCCCGGGAGGGGTGCCGAAACTCCACCCCGAAATAGTCCAAAATCGAGCACTTTGACCACGAGCCCTCCAAACGAAAGTATCACATTGGAAGGTTTCAGATTGCCGTGAACCAATGCTCGTCTGCTTGCGGCAACGAAAACCCGCGCAATCTGGCTGACGATGCGCAATGCCACTAGCGGATGGAGTGGTCCCTCTCGCGCAACTCGGTCCTGCACGGACTCGCCCTCTACATATTCGGTCGTGTAGAAAAGCCTTCCCGCCGAGATCCCAATCTGGAGTAGGGCTGCGATATTCGGGTGGCGGAACTCGGCGGCTGCTCGCCCACATCGAATAAACTCTTGACGATTACTCTCACCCTGGAAGTACTGCGGATTAATGATTTTCAGCGCTACATCGGCTTGGAGATCGGGATCGAATGCTTTATAGGTGATGCCCGTGATTCCTCGCCCGAGTTCCCACAGGGTTCCGTCCGGCCGAACCGCGATCTCGAGGTGTTCGAACTTATTCATCACAGACATCCTTATGAGCTTTTACGGGTGAATTGTTTGGGGGTTGGTTCGGCCTGCTCGAGCTTTGCTCACGCAAGCTTCGTTTGGATGTTGAGCGAGTTATCTGCAACGGCGGGATAAACCAGCACTTCGACTCCTTCAGATATTCAAACGAAACGGACCGCCGCCGGCTTCGAAGTTTTTCGATCTTCTTTCTCGCAGTACTCGCCCGAAAACTAGTCGAACCGCATGTTGAGGGTTTGATCGAATGATAGCGGAAGAGTCGTCCCCCAATTAGTTGAGAATTTTGACATCCTCTATACCACTCATGTTGTCGCGGCTCACAATCTTGCCAGTTAAGGTGATGACCTTTTGCGCATAAGGTGCAAGCTGTCTATTTAGTATCTGCGGATTTCCGATGAGAAGATAGATCCTTCCGTCTTTTCCTTTGAGTCCAACCGGGAGGCCACTCTCGATGCACCGCTTTGCACAATCGGCATGGTTTTGGCCGATCGCTCCATGGTCGAGGTAACAGGCGAGGTCAATCACCTTACCGGTGATTGTGGATTCCAGCCTTGGCGCATCCGTGGCGAAAGCGCTGTACAGTGATGCTGCAAAAACGATTGTCGTTATGATACCTGTTTTCATTGATGTTGTAGCGATTGTCAGTGGTTGGGACGGGCGGCTTCGCAGGCCAGCACTTTGGGGAGATCTCTGAATTCTGAGGCTCCTGTGCCTCCTATTTTTCAATTAAACGTTGAAAGCGCGACAAACCTCACTGAAAGTTTTGTTTTTGTGGTGTTGAACAGAAACTAAAGTGTAAATCGTCACGCTTTTCCCGAGGTAACCTGGCTTAGCTCGCTTTCCGCTCTTTCCAGGGCTTCTTCGGCCGCTCTCAAGTGAGCACTCTCTAAATCGTAGAGATCAGGCCAGCAAAGCATATCTTTAATCAGTTGTTTGGTAATCGGAATACGCTCGCTCGACCATCGTAACATGGTGAGCGACAGTGACCGCTCAGCAAGCATAGGACTCGTTCTGGGAGTCCGTTGGATCGATGTCGTGGTCATAGTCTTATCCTTTCAACGTGTTGAGGCGTGTTTGTTCTATGTTGTATAAACGAGGAAAAATAACGATCCACTCGAGGAAAACTGGTATCGCTTAAGGCTCGAGACCGTTCCAATTCCAGTCATTTCAAACTCGAGCGAAGAGCAACGGGGGTCTGGCTGGCCGAACCGCGCGTGGCTGACGCTGAAGGGGTCATCCGGAACTACTCTGGTCAAAACAAAGTGTCTGTTGAGCGAGGAAATTAGACCACGGTACTAGCGAGAGTTGGAGCAGCCTGCGATGAGCGACCCTAAACGGCAGCATGGAATGGCACCAGAACCCTCGCCGTCGGCAAGTTTTTGGAGGAAAGCAGACTCGCCGCTCGTTAGAAACAGAAAGGCTCTCCGGCGATCTATTCGATTGGGCAGATCTTTGCTGAGCTAACTAACTAACATGGCAACGACACCCAGATCAGTTCTGTTGAGGAACATGATTCGGCTCCTCCGAAGGTTCGATCGGCGATGTCTCAACAGCCCAGCGTTTGACGGACAAGCGGGAAACAAATGGTCGTTGTGGAAAGAGCGGAAGCAATCCTTCGCATGGGCAGCAAAAGTGTTAGCCGCAGGGGTTATATTGTTAGTCGTCGTACCGGGAGTGCGCGCAGAAAGGCAAGAGCCAGGAATGGACTTTGCTGATTACGGGCGAAGGCTGGAGCAAGCGGCTCTCCTAAGGTTCCAACCCAGGGTGAGCCTCGCATCCACGAAAATAGCAAACAAGGAAGCAAATCTGACTTCGAGTGGCGAGGCCGCGTGTGAGCATCAAGCGGTTGCGCTCGGCGCCACAGAAAATCGATTTCCGTGGAAGGTGAGTATCGTAACCACGATCTTCTGGATTGGTGAGCGAGCCTCGGCTAATAATCCAGTTCCGAACAATCGTAGCTCGTGGGATCGAAATTGGGGAAGCAACTATGGAGGCTACGACAATCCGAACGCTGCGGCCAGGCGCAATTTTATTCCATTGAAATTCGTTCCGCGTCAGAATCCGTTCTACGTGGCACTCCCGTACAATGATATTGCCGGCGGTCATACCAAACCAGAGGCCCGCCTGGTAGTTCCCTGGTTTCGAGAAACCTTCGTTCGAGATGGCCAGTCGGTGTTAAAGGGGAGGTGGGTGGCTATTCATCATGGAAACAAAACGTGCTATGCGCAATGGGAGGATTGCGGACCATTCCGTACCGACCATTGGCAGTACGTATTTGGGAATCAACGGCCTCTGCCGAATCTGAACCAGGGGGCCGGTCTCGACGTCTCGCCGGCCGTTCGGGACTATTTGGGTCTCCAGGGGAAAGATGTTTGTGACTGGAAATTCGTCGAATTCGGCGAGGTGCCTTACGGCCGCTGGTCGCAATACGGGGATAATAACACGTTTGTGATCCTGCGCCGGCAAACCAACAATCGACTTGCTGACCGCGCCATTTCGCGAGCCGAGCCTGCAAACTAATAACCAGGTCAAGGGCTCGGTCCGAAGAATCCTTGAGGCATCGAGGTGGAGTCCTCGTTTAATGAAGAGACGAACTGTTCACGCCGTTCGAAGGTTTGCATAAGCAGAAAAATTATGATCACTAGACGCGAAGCCATTAAGACCTACGCACTTACGGCCGCTGCGATTTCTTTGGCGCCTGTTTTTTCACGAGGGGGCACTGCAAGCTCGGCTACTGCAGCCTCGGTCTACCCTTTCAAAGTCCCCGACCTAGGTTACCCCTATGAAGCACTAGAGCCATATATTGACGCGGAAACCATGCGGATCCACCATGACAAACATAATGGCGCATACGTCGAAAATCTAAACAAGGCAATCAGCGAAGCCCCGGAAGAGATCCAAAAGATGTCCGTCGAGGAACTCCTTTTGCATCTTGATAGCGTGCCTGAGAGCATCCGTGTGGCGGTCCGGAATAATGCTGGGGGACAGTACAATCATTCCTTGTTCTGGAAGCTCCTCAAAAAAGGTGGGACTGAAAAACCAACCGGGGATTTGCTTAAGGGGATTGAGCAAACCTTTGGAAGTTACTCGGCTTTTCAGGATCGATTCGGCGAGGTGGCGATGAAGCTTTTCGGCAGTGGGTGGGTGTGGTTGGTCATGGACGGCAAAAGGTTGGAGATAACGAGTACTGCCAATCAAGATTCGACGCTTTCCAAGCCACAGCGACGGCAAATTCCCATACTCGGCCTTGATGTCTGGGAACACGCCTACTACTTGAAGTACCAAAACCGACGCGCCGAATATGTAAAAGCGTTCTGGAATGTTGTTAACTGGGATTATGTCTTCGAACGATTCGAATCCTCAGTCCCGCCCGTTTGATCTGCTCAATCAGCACAAAGCCAATCTAACCCCACCAAAAAAAGTCCCCCCCGACAAATGGAATAAGCAAGGCGTGGCCATAATCCAATTCATACGATAACGACTAAAATAACCAAAAATGGTTTTAGAGGGGTTATTTTTGTTGTATCGTTTAATCTTTAAGAGAAATGGATGAATCACGTTTAACGAAGTGCCTTGAAACGCTTGCCAAGCAGGGACCCCGAAAGTCGCCGGCCAATGTGAACCAGAGGGTGTGGGCAAAGATTCGAGAGAATAAGGCTGCTCCATCACGGATAACCGCATGGGACTCCTTTCTGGCGATTTTTTCGGGACCTCGATGGGCTCTTGCGGGGCTTGCTGCCGTAGTGATTTGCGTGATGGCGATCTGGGGTATCGTGAGTTTCCGCAGTCAAGAACCTGCAGTCGGTGCGTCTGTTGTCCTGACTGGTGAAGTAATTGACTTGGGTTGTTATCTTGCCGACGGTGCTGCCGGGCCGGGCCATGCAGCCTGTGCCAAGCAGTGTATCGAAAATGGGGTCCCGGTGGGTCTAAAGGTTAAAGGAGGAAAGATTTATCTCCTTGTCGCGAATAACATTCCACCCCACGGCTCGTTGAACGACCAACTAAGCCAATACGCTGCGAAAACCGTTATGATTTCCGGCGTAGTCGCCAAGAGAGGCGGCATAAGGGCCCTTGAAGGCGCCAGGCTTGCTGGACAAATAGAGTCTTCGCGTGGACATAATGCCGCCGTTGATGACAAAAACGTTTGCTGCTCGGGCATGAAGTGGCCTCTTCAGGCATCGCTGTGAGTTGAGTCTTGCGCTCGCTCGATCGCAGGGCCGATCGACGACTCGAGGACAGGAAGATGGGAAAGCGCGTTACGACAAACCTTGTGGCGACGCTTTCACTTCCAAGAGCCTTTTCGAGCATCGAAGATCGACCTGTTGGCATCCAGGCGAGCATGGACTCTTGCGCAACGGATTACGCCCGGATGCGCCCTCGCGAGCCGCTTTCTTGATGCCTCAACGAAATCGTGTACTGACGATCCCGTCCGGCAGCTCAAACGCGACGAGGCAAGGCAAGCGCCCTGGGTGTGCAAGTCGCAGTGCAGAGTACAGGACACCGGCCATCCCGCGAAAAAGGCCGGGCTGGAAACAGTAATTCTCGGCGATGCGTGAACTGAAACGGTAGAAGCAGCAGCGCGCTGCCCGGATGAACACCCTTCCGGCTAAGCCGCTGACGGCTGCTTCGAGATCAGGACGGCTCAAGCGGTAGCCGGCGTACAAGAGAATTTCAACCAGCCCCAGATTTCCGCAGCACCAGTGATCGATCGGCAGCTCGGCCGGGAAATCCGTGAGACATCGCTCTACTTCGGCCGTCAGCTCAGCATCGGTGTAGAGCTGCGGAGACGCCAAGCGTGAAAGGAGTATTCCGGGAAGCCCGTGGCACCAGGTCGAAAGGAACCTCGGGTTCAGGCTCGCGCCATCGATCGGCCAATTGCGATGCTTGGGAGAGTAACATCGACGATTAACTTCCAGAGCATCTTGCGCGACTTTCCAGGCCGTCGAGTTACCTGCCGCTTTGGCGTAAAGGCCTGCCGCGAAAGCGATCCCGGCAGCGCCATGCGCAAACCCTGGGCTAACCTCGCCGGCCGGTCCGATCCAGCCTGCGCCTGATCGAAACCGCTGAGCAAGGTTTTCAACGCAGACCGCTCCTTTTTGTAGTACTTCGTCATCGCCGGTGATCTGGTAAAGCCGGGTGAAAGCGACTAGCAGCCCGGCGATGCCAGAGACCAAGTCCGTCTTCGCCTCGCCAAGAATCGCGGAGTCAGGGATTTGCAGAGCGGTTTGCCGCGCCACGGCATGCCAACCTACACTGCCGGTGAGAGCGCCAATCAACAGCGCTCCGTAAATGAGCGAACCTAACCCGGAGCCGATCCCGAGGGACTCCCAGCTGCAGTGGCCGGCCAAGCGACAAAGAAGACGCTCGCTCAGCGGTCCGGCCAGCTCCGATCCGTTCGTATAATCAAACCCGGCGATCGCAGCGAGCACGCCCAGGTCGCCCGAATAGAGCCCACCACTTTCCCATGCAGACGGGTAATTCGTCTGGAAGACCGGCCGATCCCACAAAGGAGCGTCGTTTTCAATTTTCGCCTTTGCCAAAATCTCCCGGCAAAGCTGGCGAGCGATCTCGTTATAAATTTCTGATTGAAGCGGAGAAGTTAACTGCCGGGGCTTTCTGCCCAGGGCTGCTTCAATCACTTCGACCTGGTAAGCTAAGGCGATGGACGATGCTGCCTCCGCTTTCGCTCGGACACTTTCCAGCGGTGGTTCCCAAAGGAAAGGGCGAAAATCCGCTTCTCCGTTTTTGACTCGAGAGTCACTCAACGGAACATAAAACCGGCGGCACATCCAGATTGAGCATCGCGCTGATCTCGGCCTCGATAATTCGAGCTAACTCTTCCGACAGGTAGCCGCCTTTTATCGGAGGACGATAAAGCTGGTCCAGAGAAATGCTCCGGCGCACGCCGGAGACAAAGTTCTCCGGAACAGTCGAACGCTTGATCAACAATGCATACACCTGGCTAGGCCGGAAAAGCAGCCGCGACCGAGCGTCCGAAAAACGCGAAAGGAATTCGATAAAAGACTGCTTGCGCGCGAGTACGAATCGGAACAGCTCAGAAAAACCGGCAATAATTTCTCTCGTGAATTCGTGCGGATGTTGGTCTGTGCCGTTCAGGAAAACCTGATTTTGGCCAAGCTTGGAGATGACTGGTTCACACTCGGGCCTCATCTCATCGGAGTTGAGGTGAACCCAGCGTAACCGCTGACCGATGTGAACGTGTCCACCCGAACCGGATAGCCCACTGAAGTCATGGTCTGGATGCGACTGAGAATTTACCCAGAACGTCAGCAACCCCGTGTCGAGCACACTCCGATCCGATCCGTCCCTGGTTTGGTCTCTCTGCCCCGGTACGAGCGAGCGAACCTGCGGCGCAAAGAATGTCTCCAGATCAATCAGGATCGGATCGCTTCCCGCTGCGATAAGGTTTTCGTATTGCAGGTCGGTGGCGTTGAAGAAGTAGGCGAGGGCCACCAGCTGCCCCGCCCGGCGATAGAACGCGCGGACTTCCGCCAGCGATTGGCAATCGCCTGGTTGCACGTATTCCGACCAACCATAATTTTCGTTACCGAAGCAACGGGGAAAACGAAGCCTAATCGGAGATCCTTCCGCGGCGAACCAATCGTTGATTCCGGGGATCAGCTGTTCCAGCGAGGTGTCTTTTGTCCGGTAGACAACTTTGGATCCGTTCTCAAATGTTAACAGCAGACCTTGGCCGCCCCCGCTATGCCGCTCGGAAAGGCCGGTCTGAATCGAAATAACGTCCCCGGGAGAAGTGTTGAGCAGATCCGCGATCCGGGTGCACAGCCGTCATTCGACCTTTTTGCCGCAATCACGCAGATCGCTCATTGCCTTGCACCAGATTCTCGAGCAAAGTGCCGATCGCCCCGGCTAGTGCCGGAAAACTTTCAAAGATTTCCGGCGCACCCGATGGCGACCTCCTTTGCACGAGATCTGCGGTAACTGACGCCCTGGGCGCGACTTGCGGCCAAAAGGTCGAATGACGGCTGGTGCACCCGAATGAGGCAACACCTTCGTGCAGGCGCGTACAAAGGTCCGAGATCCCTGCTGGAGAAAAGCCTGATCCGTCTTCGGCAAAGACCTGGTCTCGCGAGTAGTGAACGGCCGGCAGCCAAAGTGCGGAGAATGGAAAAGATTGCTCCTCGGTAGATACCGGAAGGGGATAGCGCAGGGCGCGCCAAAGCAGGTCGCAGTCTCCTTCGGGCCCGCTCGAAGGCGCCGGGGGGCGATCGCCAGCGCTATCGTATTCTCCAATTCCAAAAAAACCGCCCGAAAAATCCGTGACCGATAGCGAAGCTTCCGACTGTCCGAGATATTCCGACCGCCTTGCGGCGAGCGAACCTTCCGGCCGGCTAGCAACGAAAATGCAGCCCCCATGCTCGGTCTCCTGCGAGCAGAATGCACTTGCGATTTCGCCCTTCAGCCGGTAGAGGCTACATTGCCAAGGCTCTTTCCAAGCCTGAACTTGACATTCGCATCAGGTTACTCCCGAAACGCCTCGTTCTTCAGCGCAGTGGGACGATCATCTCTTTGACGTCTTTCCTGGATATGGTAAGTCGATCCGGCATAACCAACGATCTCCTGGCGATGTCACTCGGAATACAGGCAATGACCTAAGCAACGGGTGTGCCACGCATCATGACGAGAACGCTTGTGCCTGGTAATCAATGTCTTAGGCAAAACGCGGCCAAAACGGTCTTTCGCCGCTCCGGGCGAATATTCGAGCGATAGCTCTAATCGGTGGAGCGATGACTCCACTTCAAAGGTTTTCCGCGCTCAGCAAGTCGGGTTTCAGCCGATGATGCCGTAGAAAATCCATCAACTTATGATATTGATTGGCCGGTACGTTAAACAGGAGACTCATGCGACGGTAACTTCCCTTCGCTGCGGCTCGAAGCGCTGAAAGAAAAGGATCGCCAAACGGCTGAAGCGATGCGGTTCGTGGCCGTCGGGGGGGTCCGCTGAGCGCTGCTCAGGCGCAGCATGAACCGCGCAATCTGAGGCGAACCGAGGCCAGATTAGCGCGGTACGGCATTGGTCTGTCGTCGCCTCGGCCGGCGTCAGCCGTTGTACTCTACGATGTAGAACGCCGGAGGATCATTCACGGGCGACTCTATACGGTAACAGAACTTTCCGCGCTGAATGACTACGGGCGGTTCGACGACTGCGTAGCGATGTATATTGGAGGCGATCGGGGAGAGAACGGCTTTTTGAAATAGGGTTAAAACTCAGACCTTATGGTGCATCGTGTGATGCCGTTCGAGGTCAGCTTTCGCTGCATCAACGGCGCTATCAATGTCGGCGGCCGGCTTGTTGGTCGAGCCGCCACTATTGCATTCCTGGCAGTTCCAGGTCCCCCAGCGAACACCATCATCTGCTTGTTCCACATGGATGGTGTAGCGGGTACCCTCGCGAACATAGTCAAGTCGATGAATTTCCTTCGTCATAAGGGTTACGATAGTTTCCTAACAGAACCATTATAAGCGCCGGAAATCAAAAACGCCGTTTCTTGATTTCCGGCACTCAAACTGGTTCTCGCCTGACCTCGGCCGGGTTCTTGTCATCACGTAAACCCAGGTAAGCCGGTTGCCGCATCAGTCCTTCATCGGTCCATTCCTGGAACACGACCTCGCAAATCAGTTTGGGTTCGAGCCAGAACGTTTTGCCATTGGTTTTTGGGCGAGTAGCAAATGGGCACCGGGCAGTGATCAAAGGTTGAAAATTACTGAGCAGATCAGTGATTGACCTTTCCGTAAATCCTGTGCCGGTATGCCCAGCGTAGCGTAGCTCTTGGCGGTCATCGTAGACGCCGAGGATGATCGAACCGAAACGGCCTCGGGACCCTTTCCCTTCGGTATAACCGCAGATGATCGCCTCTTGCTGGGCTCTGGCTTTAATCTTCAGCCAATTGCTCGTGCGCTTGCCCGGTTCATAGAGACTGTTGCCTTTCTTGGCGATCACGCCCTCTAAACCGCGTTGCGTAGCTACCGCAAAGAAATCCCGGCCTCTCCCGACGACATGATCACTGTAACGAATGTTCGGGCCTGCCCGTAGCAGTTTCCGCAATCGTTCCTTGCGCTCCAGTAGCGGAGAACCCGTGAGGTTTTCGTTCTCGAGATAAGGAGCGTCGAATACCTGGTAAATGATCGACTCGGCCGGGGTGGCGGCTGAATTCTGCAGCAGTTGAAAGCGAGGGATTCCTTGAGCATCGACTGCGACAATTTCTCCATCCAGCACGCCGGTTAATCCTGATTCGCGCAAGGCATAGACAATTTCGGGAAAACGGTCTCGTAACGACTTGGCATTTCGGGAAACTAATTTGACACCGTTACCCTGCAGAATCGCAATCGCGCGGTATCCGTCCCACTTCGGTTCGAAGACCCAGCCCGGGTCGTCGAACGGATCCGCCGCGGATTGCGGGAGCATGGGGCTGAATTCGGCCGGAACGATCGCGTTCTTTTTTCGCCGGCTGATCCAGCGTTTCGGCGACTTCTCCTTCTTAATCATCGCCAGCGTCCTTCCCGACAGCACGGACCGCTGATCGGTGAGAGGCTTGGAAGAAGCGAAGTCGTCGTTGGCCTTGATGAGCAGCCAATTGCGTTTGTCGGCATCGTCCTTGAGACGAACGAGCGCGAACTCACCTCGCAGTTTTTCGCCCTGGAGAATCACCGTTACGTGGCCATGATCAATTCCGGCTGAAACCGGATCGCCGACCGGTTCAAAAAAGCCGCGGTCCCACACGATGACCTCGCCCGCTCCGTAGTTTCCCTCCGGAATGACGCCTTCGAAGTCGATATAGTCGAGGGGATGATCTTCGACTTGCACGGCGAGACGTTTGTCCTTGGGATTGAGCGATGGGCCTTTGGGTACGGCCCAACTCTTCAGTACGCCGTCCGCTTCCAGGCGAAAATCGTAGTGCAAACGCGTGGCGGCATGCATCTGGACAACGAACCGGGGATGTTTCCCGGCGGCCTGAATTTTCCCTTTCGGTTCCGGTGTTTTCGCAAACTGCCTTTTTTTCCGGTAGGCTTGGAGTTGCTGAATGGATTTCTTCATCGGAATTTCGCAACCGGAGAAGGGACCTGGCGCCCGTAATTCATCGCCGGTACCAGTATTAAACGGAATCCCGTCCCGTCGAGCCGGGTTGAGGGTTCCCGACGCCAATCGGATTCCGCCGCTGGGATCTTACTCAGAGCGGCCCTGCGGGACGCCGGTTGGGGTTGATCAGAATACCGGCGCTGAGGCACCGGCCTATTCTCATTCTGCTCCTCCGGAGCGGGTAGCTCAGACGTCTCTCCAGGAAAAATCTGCCAAACTCCAGACTGAGCGCCGGAAGGCATTGATTTCCTTACGTTAACTGTTTTCGACGTTGGCACCTTCATCCCGATCCTGTAAAACCCGAGACGTCATGACAATCTGGATCAATCGCGCCGGCCAGCAACTGGGCACGTTTACGCTGGAAGAGGTGCAACGCCGCTTGGAGCAGGGACAATTCGTCGCCACTGATCTCGCGTGGCAGGAAGGGATGCCGACGTGGAAACCTCTCTCAGAATTTCCGGGAGTACGGATTCCGCCTGCCCAGGAAGAAGTCGGGGAACCGGTCCCGGCCGCCCTTCCGGGACAAAGCGCGCCTCAAACGGAGCTTGTGGCCGCTGCAGCCGAACCCGCTCCCGCCTGGGAGAGCCCCGGAGAAATGCCTCTGGCCAAAGCTTTTTTTACCACGTTCCGCCAAGTCCTCTTCGAGCCAGGACCAACCTTTGCCCGATTGCCAGTAAACCCGCAGATCGGACGGGCGACGGGATTCTACGCGATCATTATCGGTTTATCGCTGCTTGTCTCAGTCCTCCTCAATCTGGCCTTTCTCCCTTTGAGCCGGAGCCTGGCGCACGCCGATGACACGAGTATCGCCACGCCGGTCGCCTTCCTGCCGATTGCCGCCGTCATCGGCTTTCTCCTGGCTCTGGGATTAAACTTTGTGATGGCCGGGATTTATCATCTGGTGCTCACCTTGCTCGGCGGCAATCGGAAAGGTTACGCGGCAACCTACAAAGTGGTGAGCTACTCAAACGCGGCGAGTATTTTCACGATTGTACCGTGCATCGGTTGGCTGGTGAGCATCGTCTGGTTTCTCATCGTCGGCGTGACCGGACTGCGCCGGGTGCACGAAGTCGAAACGTGGAAAGCAGGCGTAGCTCTGCTTGCGCCATTTTTACTCTGTTTTGCGGGGGTGATCAGCCTGTTTGCATTCGCTCTTGCCCAGGCCCAGCGAGATCTTCACTAGGCCCCGTATTGCTGCTGCTTTTTGGAGAAGAGAATTCTAAACTTTTTTTGGATTCCTTGATTTCAAAACCCGCTTTTAACCAAAACGCGACCGACCCCGCGGCGCACAGGCAGGCGATCGCCTGGTTTCTCGCCGGCACAGTCGCTTTCGGGGCCGGCTGTCTCGGTTGGCTTTATCTCGGTTTACCGTGGCCGAAATGCTGGGTTCGGCACCTTTTGGGAATCCCCTGCCCGACATGCGGATCCACGCGCTGCGCGCTGGGACTTATTCACGGTCAGTTCGAGCGCGCTTTTCTGCTCAACCCGCTGATGTGCCTTGTTTTTTTCTCGGTGGCGCTGATCGATCTTTACGCCCTCGCGGTTCTCTCACTGCGTTGGCCGATGATTTGTTTGCCGGCAATGAGATCACAAGTCAAAAAGACGTTGGCCTTCGCACTCGGAACGGCGATTACGGCAAATTGGATTTATCTTCTCCTGCAGCGCTGATCGCGGTTTTTTCTCGACAAGGAAAGAAGGGCTCACCTGGTGTTGACTGGCGCAATGCAATTGGAGCGCATTCAATCCGAGTGCGTCCATTGCGGCCAGGGCCAGATCGGGTGTGTTACACTCGAGGCTCAAGTGCCCCAGGATAACGCGCCGCAGATCATTGCCGGCGATTTCCGCGACAAATCGAGCAGCTGCGGTATTCGATAAATGACCGTGCCGGGAAAGTATCCGTTGCTTGACTGACCACGGACGGCGGGCGTCGTCCTGCAGCATGCGTTCGTCGTGGTTTGTCTCAATCACAAGGGTATGCACATCGCGCAATCGTTCCCGCGCGAGTCGCGGCGCGTAACCAAGATCGGTTAGATAGCCGATCGACCCGCAGCCGTTGGCGAACACATAAGCAACCGGATCGACGGCATCGTGCGGCACATAAAATGTCTGGACAACAATATCTTTCAGTTGAAAGACCGACCCGGTCTCAAACAAGCGCCAAGCGCCATGCTCGGCCAACCCTCCAAAGCACAACGATTCCGCCGTGCGAGCGTTGCAGTACACCGGCACCGGATATTTGCGGCAAAAAACCTCAAGCCCGGTAACGTGATCGGCGTGCTCGTGGGTGAGCAGGATTGCGTCGATCGACTCCGGAGCAACGCCAACGTTGTGCAGTCGTTGACAGATCTGGCGCGAACTGAATCCGGCATCGATCAAAACCCGGCAGGTCGGGGTTGTGAGCAGCGCGCAGTTTCCGCGGCTGCCACTGCCAAGAACAGTCAGACTGAACACGGCGCTATGATAAGCGCAAGCGAGGCGAAAATTCTACTCCAAAGCGGAAAGAAACGAGTCGCAGAGGATTTTGGAGTGCGCGCGATTCGTCGCCGCTTTTAGATCGCGCGGAGCGCGACCCCAAAACAAAGCGGGTCTTTTCGTCCTCGGACTTCAAGGTAGGATAAGCTTCCAGCTTGTCGGCTTTCTGAACCGGCAGGATGCCGGCGCTACCTGTACGGACGAGGCCGTCCGCGCTAGAAGAATTTGCTTGCTCTCCTTCAGGTTCCTTCCGATCTTGCGAATTTCTCCCCTAAGAACCCGAATGAACCGCTACATCACCTACCTGATCATGGGACCGCCGGGCGGCGGTAAGGGCACGCAAGGCAAGGCTCTCGGCGCTGT
Source organism: uncultured Verrucomicrobiae bacterium (assembly GCA_963731325.1). Taxonomy (GTDB): domain Bacteria; phylum Verrucomicrobiota; class Verrucomicrobiia; order Chthoniobacterales; family JAFAMB01; genus CAVSUL01. Next base: position 220,880 of record CAVSUL010000001.1, on the reverse strand, counting down.
GCCGCGTTTTTTTCATTGTGCCTGCGGAGATGTTTTTCGCGCACTGGATACCCGAACCCCATTAGGGCAACAGTTTATTGATTACTCCAGTAAGGGTATGCTTGTACCGGACGAATTGACCGTGGAACTCTGGCGTTACAGCATCGAAGGCCAAGTCGAGTCCGGTCATTTTAAGCCGGACATCGATGCGCTGGTCCTGGACGGGATTCCGCGAAATTACAATCAGGCGGCGCTGATGGAAAAGCTGATCGACGTGAAACAAGTTTTTCACCTTTCTTGTCCTGAGCGGCAGGAGCTGGTGCGCCGGCTCCGAAAACGCGCGCTGAAAGACAACCGGCTCGACGACGCCAGCGAAACGGTGATTACCAGCCGGCTGAAAACCTACGAGGCGGAGACCAAGCCGGTCTTGGAATTCTATGGTGACCGGGTAACGAGCATCGATGCAACGCAACCTCCGGTAAAGGTGTTGCATGATATTGTCGAAGTCATCTGGAAGACGCGGAACGGTTCCCTGGCATTCCGCGCGTGAGCGGACCTCGATGTTTTCTTTCACGTAAACTCGTCTTTCCGGCCTCTTGTTATTGACCCGCCTTCGGGTTAAGCGCATCCATGCCGGCGGAAAAACCGAGAACGCTGTTTATCGGGACCGGCGACATCGGAGCACCTTCTCTCGATTGGCTGGCCCGATCCGAAAGCGTGCAACTGGTTGCGGTTGTGACCCAGCCGGATCGGCCCGCCGGCCGGCATCAGGAACTCATGGAATCCCGGCCGAAACGGATCGGGCGGCAGCTTGGGCTATCCGTGCTCCAGCCCGAGAAGATCCGCCGGCCGGAGGTTTTAGCCGAGATTGCGCGGTTCGCACTGGATCTGATCATCGTTATGGCGTACGGCCAAATTTTGCCAGAAGCGCTTCTGGCAATGCCGACCCTCGCCTGCCTGAACCTCCACGCTTCACTTCTGCCGAGGCATCGTGGAGCGGCGCCAATCCAGGCTGCGCTGCTGGCGGGTGACCGGATTACCGGAGTCACATCGATGTACATGGCCGCAGGTCTCGATACGGGCGACATCCTCTTGGCCCGCTCGCTCCCGATCTGTCGGCGCGAGACAGGAGGTTCGCTCCATGAGCGGCTGGCGCAATTAGGATCCGAGGTACTTGCAGAATCGCTGAACCTCCTCCTGACTGGCTGTGCTCCGCGGATACCGCAAGACGACGCAGCCGCCACGTATGCGCCAAAGCTGGATCGAGCTTCCGGGCTGATTGATTGGCAAAACAATTGTTGGGTTCTCGACCGCCACGTTCGCGCTTTGAACCCCTGGCCCGGTGCCTACACCGTTATCAGCGATCCCGCCGCTGCGCCACGCCGGTTGAAGATTCATCGAGCTCTTCCCTTGCACCGTGAGCATGCTGCTCCCGGTGTAGTGATCGGAACATCGGATCGCGGGATCAAAGTCGGCACCGGCAAGGGCTCTCTTCTTTTGCTTGAAGTACAATTGGAGGGCAAAAAACGGATGCCGGCCAGCGAATTTGCTCACGGGTTCCGGTTGCGACCGGGTACGGTGCTGGGGAGCGGACGCCAGGCTGGCGACATTGAGCCCTGAGCAATCTGCGTGATTCGCTCGGCCCCCATAGGACTCACTGGTCCCATGAGCCTCATAGGTCCCATGGGTCTCCTGGCTATGGCGTTCAGGTCGCGCGGGAGTTTTGTGGCCGGCCAGATGCGAGATAGAACTTTCCCAGCTTGAATAGCATTGCGCCGAAGGTAAGCAGCCAGGCGATCACCGCGATAAAAACACTGATCCGCGGGATAATCAGGAGAAAGGGGATCCTGGTGGCATAGGCAAAAATGAACGTCGCGACCGTGTACATGCCGAGCGGAAAAACCAATGACCAGTACTGGGGGTCGTACGTGATCGGCACGCGCTCGACTACATGTCTCCAGAAGCCCAAGATCACTAAGAGCGGGATCCACCAGGTGCCTGTCACCCAAAAGAACAGGGTAAAACCCAGGATGAAAGGCTGCAGATCGTGCAGAAAATCCCAGCTTGAAGAGCTGAGCAGCAGCCGGGACCCAGCCAGCGTTGTAATCGCCAGCGCCCCCATGTTGATCCAGTAGGGGGGCGAAAGCTTTGCCGGTTCCATGCGCACAAAGATCCAGCGATAGACGATCAAGGCGATGAACAGGATATAAAACATCGCACCGAGCAGGTAGGCGCACATTACCTCAAAGAGGATCGGTTGCACTGGTCCGAGCTGGTGTGCGACCAGGGTCCCCAGAACCGCGACCGATTCCGTTGAAACCGTAATCAGGAGCCAGGATCCGTTGATCGAATCGTCGAGCGGCGGCTTGGTCTCCGCCACGGTAACAGCCGCAAAGAATGTGTAGATCAGGACGATCCAGAGCAAAACTCCAAAGACCCACAGGCCTGAGGCGACCGCGATGAACGGCGTAAGAACGGCGAACTGAACGCCGAGCACGTTGGTTCCGGCGACGGTGGTCAAAAAGGTGACTCCGCGGGCATGATGTGTTAAATCGGCGATCAACGCGGATCGGAACCGGACAAGCCGGACAATCGTAATGCCCCAGACTGCGACGTAGGAAATCACGTTCAACCAGAGCAACAGCTCCGGCAGTCCGGGAAAGCTCTGAAAATGCATCGCCAGCGACACGATGCCGGTCGCCATGATCAGGCCGAAATAGCCCGGAAAGAAACCCTCCACAAACGACGGCTCATCCTCCCGCTGCGCCGAAGCCATGTGGATTCACCTTTCGAGACTCCGCAGGTAGAAAAACAGGCCGCCGTTGAGCAGGAAACAAGCGAGACTTGCTAATGCCGCTGGTAAGGCGGTCTCCTGATGGCCCGCGAGAAACGTTTCCATCGTAGTGGTAAAAAGCCACAACTGGAGGAGCACGATGATCATCTGGAAAGCGGAAATACCCGACAGAATCGTCAGCCGCTGTTGCCGGGCGAACTGCGTGATTCTCATATCACCCCTTCGACGTAACCATTCGCGAATACTTTACCCGCCCGCACTTCCAGACCCACCCGCGGCAATGGACGCCGCGGTGGGCCAGCCACCGGTTCACCGTTCCGAATGTCGAACCAGCCCTGGTGGCAGGGACAATACATTCGCCCCAGGTCGGGTCTGGGCAGAACGGGGCAAGACAGATGGGTGCACTTTTGTCCGAACGCGACAAAGTCGGTCTCCGAAAGCCGGACAAGGATGCAATGGTTGCCTGGATTCGGATACTCAAAAAGCTTTGATTGCCCAACGGCCAATTCATTCACCAGGGCGATTTCCTTTGCCGGAGGGCGGCCAGCGGCTTTTCTCCGCGCCTGGATCAGCAGAATCCAGAACTGACCGGCGACAAAGGCTGCACTAGTCAACATGAGAAACACGACAAACTCACGTCGCGATCGGTATTCGTCCTCGGGCCAATCGAACGGAAAACCCCTGCGCCAGGCCGGTTGATCTTTGGCCGGGCGACCATCCGGGGCGATCGAAATGATCTCCGGATCTTCGTCAGGCATAGGCGTCTTGCGGGTTCATGCCATCCAGTAGCAGGTCTTCCTCGATGACATTCCCAATCGCCGGCTGATCCATGGCCGAGAGCACATCGAGCTGTTCGGGAACATTGTTTTTGGGCACAAGCATTCGTGTACGCGTGGTAATCGTTTGCTCGCCAAACTGAAAGGTATTGATCGGTCTGGAATTCGGACGCAAGCGGTTGATTTCCTCTTCCGTGCCGAAAAACAGAGCCTGACTTGGGCAGACCGAGGCGCACATCGGCAGTTTTCCAATCGAAGTACGATCGTAGCATTGGTCGCACTTCATCATCAGCTCCATGCGGGTGTTCATCTTGGGAATTCCGAAGGGGCAGGCCAGGACACAGTTGTTACACGCAATGCAGCGCGGCTTCCTGGCAGTTTGTACCACGCCGTCGGCCGTCCGTTTGATTGCGTGCGCAGGGCAAACTTCTGCGCAAGTCGGCGAGTCGCAATGCATACAAACGACCGGCACGGTTTGCGTCGAGTTAGCACGATCGATGTAGTCAAGCTGAATCATCGAGTAGCCCTTGTGTGTGTCGCATTCCGAGCACGCTTGCACGCATCCGTTGCACCCGATACAGCGGCTGGGATCGACGAAAAAGTAACGGTTTTCCGTGGTTGCCATCGGTTAATCACGGTTTCGCGCCGCCTTGACCGGAGGGGCTTCGGCTTTGCGCAAACGTACGGCACATACCTTGTACTCGGGGATGCGAGAGATCGGATCTTGCGCGGAGATCGTCAACTGGTTCGCGCTTTGCTCTCCGGCCCAGTGATAGGGAATAAAAATCGTATCGGGACGAATCGTTCTCACTACCCGAACCTCCAGAGTGACGGCGCCACGACGGGACTCCGCAGTAGCCCAATCACCTTCCTTAAGGCCAAGCTTTTTCGCGAGGAGAGGGTGAACTTCAATGAAAGGGGTAGGACATTGGTCGACCAGCGGTCCGATCCGACGCGTTTGTGTGCCCGAAAGGAAGTGACTGATCACCCGCCCGGTAGTCAGCATCAATGGATACCCGGCGTCGGTGTCTTCGGCCGGCGGACCGTACTTTGCCACATTGAAACGGGCCTTCCCGTCCGGGAAGTAGAACGGCCCTTTCCCTTTCGCGACTGGATTCCAGGAACCCGCCTCGAATAGTCGTGGCGTGCCCGGATGCTCGTCGGAAGGGCAGGGCCAGAAGACGCCGTATTGTTTCTCAATTTTTTCGTAGGTAATACCGGAGTAGTCCGCGACACCACCTTCTGAGGCGATCCGGAGTTCATCGAAGATTTCGCGCGGAGACCGAAAGTTAAATCCGTGCGGGCGTTTCAAGGCATGCGCAATATCCTGGATGATCTTCCAATCCTCGCGAGCCTGTCCAGGACAGTCGATCGCTTTATTGATCTTGATGACGCGGCCCTCGGTCGTCGTGACGACTCCCTCGTCTTCTTCGTGAAGCGATCCCGGAAGAACAATGTCGGCAAAGCGCGCCGTGTCGTTCAGAAAGAAATCAACCGCGACATAAAAGTCGAGCTTCTCGAGCGCGCCGCGCACGAAATTGTTATCGGGCAAAGAAACGATCGGATTGAAACTGACGGAGAGAAGCCCGCGAATCTCGCCGCGATCGATCTTCCGAATGATCTCATAAGCGTCGACGCCGGCCTCCGGTAATTCCTTGGGATCCACTCCCCAAATTCCGGCAACGTACGCCCGGTGCTCCGGGTTGCTGATGTCGCGCGCTCCAGGCAACTGATCGCACTTCTGGCCATGTTCACGCCCTCCCTGGCCATTTCCTTGTCCGGTGATCGTCGAGTAACCACAGCTTTCCCGGCCAATTCGTCCTGATGCCAAAACCACATTGATCGCGCTCAAAACATTCTGTACGCCATGGCTGCTGTGTTCGATACCGCGGGCGTGCATCAGAAAACTGGTTTTGGCTTTGCCCCACCATTCTGCTGCCTGCCGAACGCCCTTTTCCGCAATGCCGGTGATCTGCGCTGTTCGCTCGGGAGTCCATTCCTCGACACTGGCGGCCACTTCGTCGAACCCGACGGTGTAGTTCTCGATGAAGGAGTGATCGAGCCAATCGTTTTTGATCATGAGATGGAGGATGCCATTGAACAAAGCGCAATCTCTTCCCGGCTTGACCGGAAGCAGCAGATCACACGTACGCCCGATCGGCGTAATTCGTGGATCGACCACAATCACTTTGGCGCCGTTTTCGCGCGCCTGCCAAACGTAGTCAGTCGTGATCGGAGCACATTCGGCGATGTTCGCTCCGCTAATCCAGACAACATCCGCCTTTAAAATGTCGTTCCACGGATTGGCCGCGCGATCGATCCCGAAAGCCTTCTTGTTTCCGGCCCCGGCGCTCACCATGCAAAGCCGGCCGTTGTAATCCGTATAGGGTGTCCGCAAACACACGCGAGCGAACTTGCCCATCAGATAACACTTCTCGGTCGTCAGACTCGCTCCGCTGAGAGTCGCAAAAGCGGACGGCCCGTACGTTGTCTGGATGCGCTCGATCGCTTCGGCTACCTCTTGTATGGCCTCCGAGTACAGGATTGGACTAAACCCATGCGGACTCGCTGAGTCCCTTCTGTAGGCGTGCAGCAAACGATCCTCGTGCGCACCCTGTAAATAACGTTTCACTCCTTTTGGGCAGAGTTTCCCTTGGTTGAACGGGAATTCGTACCAAGGTTCGAATCCGATCACCTGATTGTTCTTCACCAGAAGCTGGATCCCGCACTGCTGACCGCAAAAACAGCAATGCGTTTCTACCGCCTTGTCCGGTACAACACCTGGATCCAACCGCATACCAGTCGATCGCGAAAGATGAGGGCCGAATCGTTCGGTCATCGATTCGGGCTGAGCGATAAGTGTGGCCATCGATCCCACCTTTCTTACGGATGGAAATTCTCGCGGTCTTCGATGCCGAGAGGCCCTTCGCCGAGTTCTGAATTAACCGGGGCCGGCATTGGCGCCGGGAAAACGACTCGCTCGATCGTCGAAGCGCGAGGAAACCGTAAACTGCCCTGGGCCAAGGCCAGCAGCGCACGACGGCAGCGAGGACAAATCCACTGATAATGCTCGACTTGGCCTTGCGCGGCTTCATACCGGTAACCCAACTCTCGTTGAACCTTGATCAAGTCTTCGACGTGCATCCGCGAAGAGAACGGATGTCCGCATCTCCGGCACTTGGCCGCTTCTTCAGCTCGCGCCACATCCTGGTAAAAGCTGACCCCAATCTGTGCCGGCCGCTGAAAGATATGGAAGAACTTTCCAAAAGGGAGCCAGAGCAGCGTGACGATGACTGTCACGGCGTGAGTGAGCGACAGGAACTCATAGCCGTAGCCGCGCAGCCAGGTGTAGCTCACCGCGAGCAACAGACCCGTGAGGCTTACGGCAAAGAGCAAAACAAGCGGCAGAATATCTTCCCGGAAAAACTGGAGCGAAGCCGCTCCTTCGTCACGCATTCGGCGGTGCATCGCGATCATCACGCCGGCAATCACGAGAAACGCTGCCCAGACAAGTCCGTGGAAAAGGAGGAAGCCGAAAATCGATTCTACTTTAAATACGGCGGTGGGAAAACCGAACACAAAGATACGGTACCTGTCCAGATCGCCAGGAACCGATTCGAACATAAGCCAGCCAAAAACCAGGGGAAAAGTGATCAGGGCCGCAATGATACAGCCCCACATGATCAGCCAATGAGCCAGCCAGCGATATTTTCCGCGCCGCCAGATGAAGCGATTCAAACCAAAATCGCCAATCACTCGCTTAAACCAATTGACGGCATTCTGTTTGCGGTAGGGGCGTTTTAAAAAGGCTTCCCAGCCGCGTCGCCAATACAATGCCGTCGGCGGCCGTTGAAGCCACATGGCGTAACGATAGGTAACCCCGAACGCGGCAAACAACGATGCGAAAGTGTAAGCCACGAGAGCACTATCGAACCGGGAAAGATTGCGGGAGCCGACGATGATCGCCAGGCCGAGCAGTCCGGTGACCAGCAGTGCCCAGACGACCGACTTAACGATTTCGCGCTTCATCACGATCCGTTCCTAGAGACGCTTGGCCTCCGTTCTCCGCACGCGACCCCGGGGGCATTCGTCCTGAGCTTAGGGTAAGCGTCGGGCCTATTCAATGGAGTTCTTCGCCGGGCGGCCAGTGCCTAAGCAAATCCGCCGCTCTCGTAAGCTCAGCTTCCAAACAGGCGGTGCGCCCATAGCCGATTTTGGCCGGCTTGGTCCTTAATCTGTTCTGGTCGGATTTCCGAATATCTGTGTCTGTTAGGATCGGGAGATTCTTCTAGATTTCCAGACGCAAATGCACGTTGCCCCAACCACATCGACCGCCGGTTTGCGCGGTTCCCGAGCGCGCGATTGGGAAGCCATCGGACAAACGCTCATCGGAATCACTTGTTTCAGCCTGACATTTCCGATGACCCGCTGGGCGCTGTCCTCCTTCGATCCAACCGAGATTGCCCTGATCCGCGGCACTGTGGCCGGTTGCATGGCTGGAGTGTTCCTGTTGCTGTCAAAAGCGAAAGTGCCGGAAAACCGGCTGATCGGAAGAATGTTCGGGGCTGCTCTGGGAATCGTTTTGATCTTTCCCTTATTGATCTCAATCTCGCTCCAATTTGTTCCGGCAACGCATGCCGCGGTGCTGGCCGGTATTTTACCGCTCTTTACCGCGATGTTCGGCGTTTGGCGCGGACGTGAATCTTCCCGCCTTTCTTTCTGGATATTTGCGCTGCTCGGCACATTGCTGCTCCTGGGGTTCTCCGCTTGGCGCACCCACTTCAACAGGATCGAACCGGCCGATTTGCTCATTCTGGTGGCTTATTTCGCCTGTGCCTATGGTTACGCTGAAGGCGCCTTGGTCGCTCGGGAGGTAGGCAGTTGGCCGGCGATCTGCTGGATTCTTCTGGTGATTCTTCCGCTTGAATTGCCGGCGCTTCTCGGGTGGCTGAGCATTCACGGATGGCTGCCGCGATCGCCCCAATTGACTGCCTGGATCGGATTAACCTACCTCAGCGTCGTTAGTCAATGGCTTGGATTTTTCTTTTATTACCGGGGATTGGCGTTGGGAGGCGTCGTGCGGATGAGCCAGTTGCAGCTGCTCCTGCCGCTGCTTTCCATTCTCGCGTCCGGCGTAATCCTCGGGGAACAGATCGAACCTATGACACTGTTGGTTGCGGCCCTGATCGGGGTCATTGTTTACGCGGGCCGGCAAAGCGTGGGCAACTGAGCGGCGAGAGCGGGCTGAGCGGCCTGCGTGCCCGCCGCAGCTCCGAAGCGAGGGGCGAAGGTGGAGCGCCGCCATCCTGCCGGTTCAAAAATGACAAGCTGGAAGCTTATCCTACTCGGGTGAAATCGGCATTCGTGGACCCGCTTAATTGGGGACAGGTCACGCCTGTAGCGCGGACGAGCTGGGTCTGTCGGGCTTCAAGGTAGGATAAGCTTCTAGCTTGCCAGCTTTTTGAACCGGCAGAATGCCGGCGTAGCGGCACGGTCTCCGTCCTCGCTACGCCGCAGCTCAAAGTTGCCCGGCTGTGATTTAGGCCAGTCCGTTTTCCTTTAGGATCTGTTGCGCATTCGAATGATCGATCGTCATTGTCGGAAGGGTGATCGTATGGGGAACTTTCTCTCCCGCCATGATCTTGAGTCCTTGCCTGACACCCTCGGCCCCGGGTGTCGGATACAAGAACGTCGCGGTTAATTCCCCTTTGGCCACCCAGCTGACGCCGAGATCGGGTAAGCCATCGATCCCGAGGATTTTTATCTCCTTCTCGCGGCCGGCATCTTTCGCGGCCAGAAAGGCGCCATAGGCGATAGGATCATTGTGGCCGTAAACCAGGTCGATCTTTTCAAAAGATTTCAGCGCGGTAGTCATCGCATCGTAGCCTTTCTGCTGCTTCCAATCGCAGTCGACGGGCTGCATCAGCGACTTCACATCCGGCTCCTTGCCCATGCCGGCCCAGAATCCGTCATGGCGATCGTGGGCCGGTTGGGTGCCCATACCGCCCCACAGTTCAACGACATTTCCCTTTGCCTTGCCTTGTCCGCCCAGCAGATCGAGCGCGTACGCTCCAGCCTGTTTGCCAATGACGACGTTGTCGCCTCCGATAAAGACGGTGTACTTGTCGGTGTTTACGTTGCGATCCAGCACGATGACGGGAATTTTCGCGTCGATGGCTTTCAGCACAGCCCCGGTCAAGCCCGCTGATTCCTTCGGGCTGACCAGCAGGACATCCACGCCCTGTTGAATGAAGCTTTCGACGTCGGCGACTTGTTTCTCTGTCTTATCCTGGCCGTCGGAGATGATCAGTTTCAGATTCGAATGTTTGGCCGCCTCCTTTTCCATGTCTTTGTTGAATTGCACGCGCCACGGCTCAACGGTGGTAACCTGAGAAAAGCCGAACACATATTGTTTATTGTCGGCAGCTTTTCCCGTAAACGGCTTGACTAACAGACTTGATGCCAGCGCGGCCGCGCCGGTCTTAACGAACGTTCTTCTTTTCATGATTTCTTCGGGGGGTCAGTTTGGGGGTGGGTTGTGGGTTAGCTAAATCCTTTCGAGCCGCGCAAGCTATCGGCGCGATGTCGTTGACATTTCCATTGCTTTTTCTGGTTTCTGTTCGGGTTCCGGACCCTTCTTCGTTTTCCATCGTTTAAAGAAGTGTCCTCCCTGGCTTTCCTGCAGCAAAACCGCGACGATGATAATGGCTCCCTTGAGTACCAGTTGAGTGTTGCTGTCGATATTTTTCAGCAGCAGGATGTTTCCGAGAAAGCCGAAGATGAGTACCCCAACCAGAGTGCCTGTCATCGAGCCCCTGCCGCCCATGAGATTGGTTCCGCCGATGACCACTGCAGCAATAGCATTCAGTTCGGCGCCGCTGCCCGCGTCGGCGAGTCCTTGACGATATTGAGCGGCGTAAATCACTCCGGCCAGGGCCGCTAGCATCCCGGATATTGCGTAGGTCGCGATTTTGACTTGATCGACTCGGACGCCGGCCAAGCGTGCCGCTTGTTCGTTGCCGCCCAAAGCGTAAATGTAGCGCCCGAAGGTGGTCGATTTCAGCATGAACCCAAAGACCAGAACCGCGACCAGGAAGAAAATCCCGGGTACGGGCACGACCTGCAAAACCAATTCACGAAGAACCGTGAAATTCGGCGTGGAATTCACCGAGTCCAGGGGATAAATCGCTTGATCGGGGCCCGCAACCAGGCGGCCAACGCCGAGGACCGCGACCATCATGGCTAACGTCACGATAAATGGCTGCATCCGGCACTTGGCAATGATGACCCCGTTCAGCGCGCCGACGGCGAGACCGACCGCGGGCACAGTGATGAGAACTCCGACAACACCAAATTTGTGCTGCACCTGGCCCGCCGCGCAGTAGAACGCCGCGCCTCCGAGGGCCAGGCCGAAGATCCAGCCGAGCAACCTGCTGACCCGTCCCGATTTTTCCGCCGCCTTCGCGGAGTCGCGGTTCAGGCCGGCGGAAACCAGCGGTACCAGGTAAATGGCCAGAAAAAGGCAGGTGAGTGACAAAATCGGTACGGAAAGCACCGAAGCCGGCGACCAACCCTGCTTCGAGAGAAGCATCGCGGTAAGGAGCGATCCAAACCCCATGATTGACCCAACCGACAAATCGATCCCGCCGCTGATAATAACGATGGTCATCCCGACCGCAATTACACCGTTGTTGGATACCTGCCGGAGGACGTCCGACTGATTGCCCGGCGAGAGGAAGATATTCACCCCATGTCGATTGATCGGGGACAAAACGATTCCCGCTCCGTAAAGAACGGCCAAACCCCAGAAGAGCTTCGTCTTCAGCAGGAATTTCCACGCTTGGGCAAGGAACGTTCTCATACGTTCACCAATTTCGGGTCAAACTGGACAGCTCCTCCGGGAGACATGAACTCCAGAATGCTCTCGTGAGTGAACTCTCCCCGTCGCAATAACGCAGTTGACCGCCCTTCTCGCAAAACGAGAATTCGATCACTGAGCAGCGTCAACTCAGGGAGTTCCGATGTAACCAGAACAATCGCCAGGCCTTGCTGTGCCAAATCGTTGATCAAGCGATAGATTTCGGCTTTGGCACCCACATCGATCCCTCGAGTTGGTTCATCCAACAGAAGGATCCTGGGCTTGGTCAGTAGCCACTTCGCGACCACGACTTTTTGTTGATTGCCCCCGCTGAGCGTACCGGTTGACTGCCTCGGTCCGGACGCCTGGATAGCAAGGCTCCCAATTGCCTGCTCGGCCAGGCTCGCTTCTTTTGCGGGAAGAACAACCCCGGTCCGCGAAACTGCCCGCATCACCGGCAGTTGAACATTGCGATCGATTCCTGTTTCAAGGATCAGCCCGTCCCGCTTGCGGTCCTCGGTGACGAATGCCAATCCCGCCCCTTTGGCCTGGACAGGATTCTTGAGCGAGATCCGGGCGCCGAAAACGCGGACCTCGCCTCCGGAATTGTGCGGATGCAGACCGAAAAGTACTTCCAGAAGCTCTGTTCGCCCCGCCCCGAGAAGGCCGGCAACGCCAAAGACCTCGCCTACGGCAACGGAAAAATTGACATCGTTCAGCAGCATCGGGCGGCTTGGAGTCGGCCGCGGATGTTCCATCCAGAGATGACGAACCTCCAAAGCCGGTGTCGCGCTGTCGGTGGTCGCGGATTTTCCGGTTGCCAGCATTTCCTGCAGCTCGCGCCCCACCATCATGCGGATCAGTGCACGCCGGTTGGCGCTGTAGCCCGGCAGCGTTCCGATTTTCTTGCCATCCCGCAGCACCGTGACCCGATGGGCCAATGCGAAGACTTCTTCCATGCGATGCGAGATATAGACAATCGCCACGCCTTCCGCAGCGAGTCGCCGGATAACTTGAAAAAGCCTTTCCGACTCGTGGATCGAAAGTGCTGAGGTTGGCTCATCCATGATCAGAATGCGGGCATCAGCGGCCAGAGCCTTTCCGATTTCGACCAGTTGCTGCTCGCCAACCCGGAGTTTGGAGACCGGTACATCGATCGGCGCGTGGAAATCGAGGTTTTTGAGAATTTCCTGGGCGGCCTTGATTTGGCGCCGGCGATCGACCAGAAACGCTCCCGCCAGCTTCTCCTGGCCGAGGAAAATGTTTTCATCAACCTGCAATTCAGGGACGAGGTTGAGTTCCTGGTGAATCATCGCGATCCCGGCGCGGGAAGCCTCGCGGGGTGACGCAAATCGTACGTTCTGGCCGCGGACGAGGATTTCACCGTCGTACTCGTCGATCAGACCGGCCGCGATTTTCATCAGGGTCGATTTTCCGGCGCCATTCTCTCCCATGAGGGCATGAATCTCTCCTTGCTCGAGATCGAAATCGACATCGAGAAGAACGCGAGTTGGTCCGAAGGATTTGCCGATCCGGCGCATTTGGAGTGCGGGAGGATCGGCAATCTTTGGTGGTATGTCGGGGGCAGACATGAGGAGCCAACCATTCCGGCCTATGCCCCGTGCGGCGCGGGCGGGCCTGGGGGGGTTAATATCCGCACGGATGGGCTATTCAGGTTCGATTTTAGTGCTTGAGGAGTGGCGATGTAAAACTTTACATTCCGCTTATAACTGCCACCCGTCGAAAGTCAAGCCTTCCCCTGCCTCGCCCACAAATCCCCGAGATTTGGGCGCGACACAGGCGGCTAACCCTTCGTTTGCTCGTATGACGCTGCAACAGCTCGCCCGAGAACTGAATGTCAGTATCGCTACGATCTCGCGATCGCTCAGCCGGCCGGCCGATGTCGCGGCGCATACCCGGCAGCGAGTCCTCGCCGCGGTCCATCGTCACGGGTATATTCCAAACGGTACCAAGCGTGCTCTGCGCACACACCAAACCCGGACGATCGGCGTCGTGGTATCCGACATCCGGAATACGTTCTTCGCCTCGGCCGTGAAAGCAGTCGAGGACGTCGCTCGAGCAAACGGTTACACGGTCCTGATCTGCAACGCCGACGAGGACAGCGCCAAGGAGGAGGCAGCCCTCCAACTCCTCCTCGACCGCAAGGTGTCCGGGGTCATCAATTGCTCGACTGGCGCAAACCGAGCCCTGCTCCGTCTCTTTCAAGACAGCGGAGCCGTCCTGGTCGACTTCGATCGCGAATCCGGACTTCACCAAGTTGATACCGTGGTTGTCGACAATGAGCGCGGCGGGGCGCTGGCCGTTCAGCATCTCGCCGGGCTAGGCCATCGAAAGATCGCCGCCATCGCCGGGCCGCAGCATCTGTCGAATGCGCGTGGACGCCTGGCCGGCTTTCGCGCGACGCTTCGGGATTATGGTCTCCCGACCGAAAGAGGTTTTGTGTATTTCGGAAACTTTAAGGCGGAGTCAGGTTACGACGGAGCCAGGAAGCTGCTCGCGCGACGTAACCGGCCCACTGCGATCTTTTCTGCCAATATCGAGATGACCGCCGGACTTACTGCCTATCTGAGGGAAGCGGCCGTCCTGATACCCAAAGAGCTCTCGGTTGTCAGTTTCGATGATGCGTTCTGGACCCGTTACATTGACCCGCCGCTTACGGTGGTGGCGCAGCCAGTGCAGGAGATGGGGCAATGCGCGATGGAGCTCTTGCTTGCCCGGCTTCGGAGCGGGTGCCGGGCCCAAACGCGGATGTTTGCTCCCGAGTTGATCGTTCGGTCCTCAACGGCGCCGCCGGGGGGACAGTGATGACCGATGATCATTGGCCGATCGCCAGCTCCTCATCGGTCATTGCTCATTGCTCATTGGTCATCCTCTCGCCGTGAGGATATTGAAACCGGCGGAGCTTTGGGTCTGACTGCTGACCGGCGCACTCGTGAGAACGAGCGTCGTGCCCGGCCCGATCAGTCCTCGCACGTTATCCAGAAACACCGGTGCCAAGGCGAGACTGTCAGCCAACTTTTTGAGGTCGGGCGCTCTTCCTCCTACGCTGGCGGTAGACATCCAATCACGGCGCCCGCTCTGGTCGACTGTTGCCAATGCCGTGTAAACATGGCTTCCAGAGATCTTGCTCGTTCTGTCTTGGCCGAAAGCTGCCCGTCCTATTTCCATGGCATTCCGATAAACGTACACCTCGCGGTCCGAACCGCTTACGATAACCGAGACTGGCCCCTTGGGCGCCTTCTCGGGCTGCCAGACAAAACTGCCAGGTGCCAAGGGTTTTCCGAGCCTTCCAGCCTTGCTCGAAAAAAGCAACCCAGGCCGCAAAGTGTCGCGGGGAGCGGATTTATCGTCAGCGATGATGACGGTGGTGCCGTTGGTCGTCACCGAATAGAGCTTCGCCGCGAAATCAACCGGCATACGCACACATCCGGCCGAGGCGGGGTAACCCGGTAGATGGCCGGCATGCAACGCGATACCGCTCCAAGTGAGTCTCTGCATGTGCGGCATCTTGGCTCCTTTGTAGATACTGGAGGTATGATCGACCTTTTTCTGCAAGACCGTGAAGACGCCGGTAGGTGTGCGTTTGTTGGCTTTCCCTGTGCTGACGGTAGACCGTCCGATACGCACGCCGTTTCGATAGACAGACAAGACTTGGTCCGGCAGGCTGACGAGCAGGACCACGGGTCCGGCGGGAGAGACTTCCGGGTGCCAGACGTAATCGCCGGTCCGAAGATCGGACGTCAACGGAGCGACCAACCGGCCTTTGGTATGCGCGTTGGCGCGAGCCTGCGGCAGAAGGGAAAACGGAGAGAGGACGAGCGCTACCAGGAGCAACAGAATGGATCGATGCATTTGAACGGAGTAGATAAATATGTGCCTCTTTTTTAGCAACTGGAGATTTACTTGAAGTGTCCAGGAGGCCGGTAGTCGGTAGTCGGTAGTCGGTAATCGGTGATCGGTAATCAGTGATCGGTAAGCCGGCGTGGGGCTATTGGCTATCTTACCTACCGGCTATCGGCGAGCTGCGGCGCGGGCTCGTGTGGCGCTGAGGTCCGGCGTTGCAGATCAGCGACAATCTGCGCAGCGATACCGGGCCTGCTCCGGTCGAAGCGGAAAATGTACCGGACCGGGCTGGCGCTGCTGGCCAGCACCAGTTCGTCGAAAAGAAAGCGGGGCTCAGCGGTCGCCTTAAAATCCTCGATCTCGAACAATCTGCCCGAACCGGGCAGCCAGGCGCGCCGAATAAAATAGAGCTTGCCCGGTTCCTCGATTGTGGCGGCCAGATAACCGAATCGATCAGAAGCAAGATGCTTCCCTTTGGCCGAGACGCAATGTTCGCCCCACGCGATCGTCGATTTTGATTTGGTCAACCTGCCGAAAAACTTGTTCGTACCGGCCGGGCAGGTGATTGCCCAGCCGATACTCCTCATCTGTTCCGGCCGGTTGGCTCAGTTTGCGCACAATAAAAAAGATCTTGGTGTGGACGGCCCGCCAGAGCTTGGGCAGCAGGAAAAGAGCGAGCGTAAAACAGACCACCAGCACCCCAAACGCAATCACCGGGTGAGTCCACAGAAGGGCGAGCCCGCCGAAAACCACCAAGTTTTCGCCGAGGCTGACGCCGACATTGGAAAAAGGTTCGGGCGATTGATTGACGATCAAACGGGTCCCGGCCTTGAGACTGTGGGCAGCGAAGGTCACCGAACCGGCGAGAAGACCAACCACGACATCAAATTCTGGCGAAGGATGGCCGAGCGCTTGAATCGCCAGGAGAGCTCCTCCAATCGGACGAATCAGGGTGTGAGCCGCATCCCAGATCGAATCGATCCAGGGGATTTTATCCGCGAAGAACTCGAGAAAAAACAGGATACCCGAGATCACCAGGATCGGCGGCTGACTGAGAACAGACAACGAAGTAAACTGCGGCGCCAGCGTGATCCAATGAAAATGGATCGCCATCCCCGTCGCAAAGACAGTCAGATACAGGCTGTAGCCGGAAAGGGCGGCCAGGCCCAGGCCGACTGCCAGCGTTTGCAGGACCTCCATATGTAACAAGAGATAGTCGCGCGGGAGGCCAATCGCAATGCGAAACCGAAAGGGAAGGGCTATCAATGCACAGGGCCAAAGTCGGTTGCGAAACAGTCTCTGAACTTTCGTTCCACTCGCTCGATTAGATATTGCTTTTCCTTATCTGCCCCCTTAACTGATATCCCGTTGTTCACCACCCCCAGAATCAATTAACCCGCGCGCCTCGGAAAATCGGGCTGCTCCATAGGAAGAAAGCGATGTGTATTACACGTTACGCCACCGCTGCGGTGGCTGCTGTTTCGTTGACATTCGGGCTGTTGTCGGCCGGACCTTTGTACGCCGTACCTAAGACCAACCTGCTTTCGCAATGGGACAATGGTTCCGATGCGGCAGCGATTGCCAAGCTCGGTGAAATGTTCACAGCGGCGGGCGGCAAATGGGAATCGACTTCCATTGCCGGTCACACCGCCAACACGCTCGCCAAGCTTCGCGCCGACGTCGTTTCCGGTAATCCACCGCCGGCGGTGCAGCTAAAAGGCCCCGAGATTGCCGAATGGAATGCCACGGGCAAGACGCTCGATCTCGACGACATCGCCCAGAAGGAAAATTGGGATGCAGCTGTCGCTCCCGAGCTGCTGCCGGTAATGAAACCAAAGGGTCACTGGGTCGCGGTCCCGATGAATATCCACCGTATTAACTGGTTGTGGGCAAGCAAGAAGGTGCTGGACAGAGTGGGCATCACGGAAATGCCCAAGACGTGGGCCGAATTCAACGCCGACGCCGCGAAGGTGAAAGCGGCCGGCATTATTCCGATCGCGCACGGCAGCGCCGATTGGACTGATGCCACGACATTCGAGATCGTCGTTTACGGCATGAATCTCGACCTCTTCAAGAAGGCTTTCGTCGAAGGCAGCACGGACGCGATGCGCAGTCCGGAAATGGCCGCTGCTTTCGAGCAGTACCGGAAGATGATTAACTGGATGGATCCAGGCATCGCGGGGCGTACGTGGGACGCGGCCGCCAACATGATGCTCACTGGCAAGGCCGCCTTCTTCTTTATGGGCGATTGGTCGATCGGAACGTTCAATGCCGGCGGCTACAAGGAGGGCGTGGACTATCTCTGCGGCCAGGCACCGGCCGACAATGGCAAGCCCGGCTTCATTCTTAACAGCGATTCGGTTGTCTTCTTCCAGCAAAAGGATCCCGAATATCTGGCCGGCTCAACGCTCCTCGCTCATCTCATCATGACCAAAGAATTCCAGACGATCTTCAATCAGGCGAAAGGCTCGATTCCGGCCAGGCTCGACGTCGATCTGAGCAAGGGCTTCAATCCTTGCCAGCAAAAATCGCTAGACGATCTGGAAGCTTCTATCAAGGCTGGCACCTTGGTGCGCAGCTTTGCTCACAACATGACCATCCTGCAGAAGTATCGGGGCGCGGCGATGGAAGTGATCACGGAATTTGTCAATACGCCCAGTCTGTCGGCTGCTGATGCTGCCAAGCAGATGGCCGATGCGGTCGAGGCGCAGCAATAATAACCTGGAGACCGGGCTGTATTCTGTAAGCCGGAGAAAGGGGGAAAACGATTGGTTGTAGAGCCTGCGACGTTGACGTCGGTTAGAGCAACACCGCGCCAGAGACGCGGGCTCCGCGACCGCTTGACGGCCATCCTGCCGCAACTTGTTCTCGCGCCATCGTTGCTCGCCACCTTTGTCTATGTGTTCGTCTTTTGCGGCTGGACGATCTGGATCTCGGTGTCGAACTCCACCCTTCTGCCCGATTATTCCTTAGTCGGCTTCCATCATTACGTCGAACTATGGAGCAATCGGATCTGGAGTATCGCTTACACAAACCTCTTCCTGTTCAGCTCGCTTTATGTGATCGGCGCGACAGCCATCGGACTTACGCTCGCGATCCTGATCGATCAACGTGTTCGCGCCGAGGCCTTGTGGCGCACGACCTATCTCTATCCGCTGGCGGTGTCCTTCGTTGTGACCGGCACGGTCTGGCGCTGGCTGCTCAGCCCGTCGACCGGGATCGAGGGCGTGATCCGTCATCTGGGTTGGGCGAGCTTCCGGTTCGACTGGATTGTGCAGCGCGAGCTGGCGATTTACACCGTAGTGATCACCGGTATCTGGCAGGCGTCAGGTTTCGTGATGGCGCTGTTCCTGGCCGGCCTGCGCTCGATCGATCCGGACCTAATCAAGGCGGCGCAAGTGGACGGCGCCAGTATGCCCCGGATCTATCGGCGCATCATCCTGCCCGCGATCGGGCCCATCTTCATCGCCGTGCTGGTGGTCCTCCTGCAATTCGCCATTAAGACTTTCGATCTGGTCCTTGCGTTGACCGGCGGCGGGCCCGGCATCGCAACGACTGTACCGGCGATCTATGTCTATGATCTGATGTTCCAGCGCGGGCAGATGGCCGAGGGAGCGGCGGCGGCAATCATGATCCTTCTCGCATTGGCTCTGGTGCTCGTTCCTTATACGATCTGGTCCAATTGGCGTCAGCGCCGGGAGGCGGCCCGTGGCTGATACCGTTAGCTACGATCCGCTCGGCGCCCCGGGCACCTGGCAGCGCCACCGGGCGAAATTCGTCGTCTATCTGCTGCTCAGCCTTTTCGCTCTCTATTATTCGCTGCCGCTCATTGTCGTGATATTTAACTCGTTTCGCGATCTTCACGATATCAGCCACAACGGCTTGATCGGCCTGCCGCGCAGCTTCTCCCTGAACTACTGGTCGCTGGCCTGGAACAAATTCTGCGTCGGCGGCACATGCAAAGGGATCGAGCCTTTCTTTTGGAATTCGGTTGCGATGGTCGTGCCGGCAACGATCATCTCGACCGCGATCGGCTGTGTGAACGGCTATGTCTTGTCGAAGTGGCGCTTCACCGGTTCGGAAATTCTGTTTGGCCTCATCACGCTTGGCGTCTTCATGCCTGGCCAGATGGTTCTTCTACCCTGGGCGCGCGTGCTGGGCTGGCTCGGCCTGACCAATACGACTGCCGGCCTGGTCTTGATCCATTGCGTCCAGGGTTTGAGCTTTACGACCCTGTTCTGCCGCAATTATTACGTAAACATTCCCGATGATCTCATCAAGGCGGCGCGGATCGACGGCGCCGGCTTCTGGCGAATTTTTCGGAAAATCGTGCTGCCACTCTCGCCGTCCATCTTGATCGTCACGGTGATCTGGCAATTCACCAACATCTGGAACGAATTTCTCTTCGCAGTCATCTTTTCCTCGGGTACCCACCAGCCAATCACCGCGGCGTTGATCGCCCTTAGCGCCGGTGGAACGTCAGTGCATCAATATAATGTCGAAAGCGCCGCCGTGCTGATTGCCGCGTTACCGCCGCTCCTCGTTTATTTCTTCGGCGGCCGGTATTTTCTGCGCGGACTGACGCAGGGCGCACTCAAATAGCAGCTTCAACATGGCCTCGCTGACAATTCGCGACCTCAATAAATCGTTTGGTTCCGTCCCCGTGCTGAAGGGCATCGATCTCGAGGTCAAGGCCGGAGAATTTGTGGTGTTGGTCGGGCCTTCGGGTTGCGGCAAGTCGACTTTACTTGCCATGATCGCGGGCCTCGAAAGCGTTACAGCTGGCGAGATCAAGATCGGCGAACGTGTCGTCAATGACGTGCCGCCGAAGGATCGCGACATCGCTATGGTCTTCCAATCCTACGCGCTCTATCCGACGATGACGGTTCGCGCTAACATCACCTTTGGGATGGAGAGCCGCGGAGTGCCCAAGCAAGCGCGGGCGCAGGCGCTTGCCCGCGTTGCCGGACTTCTGCGGATCGAAAGCCTGCTCGGGCGCAAGCCCTCTCAACTCTCGGGCGGCCAACGCCAACGCGTTGCGATGGGAAGGGCGCTCGTGCGCGACCCCGCGCTGTTCCTGTTCGACGAGCCGCTCTCCAATCTCGACGCCAAGCTGCGCGTCGAGATGCGCACCGAGATCAAGAAGCTGTATCAGCAACTCGGCAAGACCACGATTTACGTCACTCATGACCAGGTCGAGGCGATGACGCTCGCCTCCCGTATTGCCGTCATGCATCAGGGCAAGCTCCAGCAATTTGCTGAACCGCGGATGGTCTACGACCGGCCCGCAAACATGTTCGTTGCCGGCTTCATGGGCTCGCCGCCCATGAATTTCCTGGCCGCGCGGATTATCGGTTCGGGCTCGGCCGCAACGATTTCCGTGGAATGCAACGGTAAGGCGACGCGCCTGCCGCTTCCCGACGGAGCTGCTGCATCCGCCGGAGACGGCCGCCCGGTGGTGCTAGGCATAAGGCCGGAAAATTTGGTCCGCTACGATCGTACCCGGACAGGAGAAAATTTCCATCTCGGCACGCTCCAAGCCCCGGTCGAGGTCGTCGAGCCGACCGGCGCCGAGACGATGGTGATCGTGCGCATTGGCAACCGTGAGGTGATCGCCCGCTTCGAACCGAATGCGGCGCCTGCGGTTGGCGAGACGGTTACGCTAGGGGTCGATATGACCAAGGCTTGTCTGTTTGATCCAGAGACGGAAACGCTAATATAGAAGTGCTTGGTCGAGCGTGCTGCGGGAAAAAGCAAAACCGATGATTTGTACCTGACGGGCAGACTGGAAGCGGGGCGTTCAAAGTGAGCGCAGGTTTATGCACCTTGTTTTTCAACTTGCGACTGGTAAGGACAAGGTCACTCTTGTCACTTTTGAACGCAAAGTGGCCGACCCCAAGCTATACGGTGTTCCGCTGGACGCCGAAAGTGCGCTTCGGGAAATCCGTAAGAACAAATTCTACTTTGTAAAAGCAGGCGGCCAAGTCGTCGGGACCGCAGCCTATCGGTTAAGACCAGACGGGAGCATCTATATCAGTAATGTTGCCGTTGACCCGGAGTATCGCCGTCGAGGAATCGCCCGCGCCGCGATGTTTTTCATTCTTGAGAAATGCAAAGGGGCGCATCTCGTCGAATTGGTTACGCATCCGAAAAATAAGAACGCGCTCCGGCTTTACCGGTCGCTCGGTTTTGCGGTGGAATCGCCTCAAGAAAATTACTTTGGCGATGGCGAACCACGGCTGGTGCTCACGTTAACGCCGGCGCCCGGCACGCTGGGCAAATCCCTTAACCCTTGCAAAAACACCAAAAGCCGGTGGAACGGGCCCGGTGCAGGCCAGAAACAGACAATGGGCTTCCGGCGGGCTCGGTGAGACAAATCTCAGGCTTTGCGCAGTTCGTAGATCGTGGCCTGCCACGGCGCCAACCTGAGCCGGTTGGCGCCGGGGGTCGCGGCGTCGCCCGACGTGTTGTCGAGCACTGCGCGCTGAATCGTCAGCCCGCCTGGCAAGGGATAATCCAGCGGCCTGCCGCCGAAATTCAGCGCGACCAGGTAACGCTCATCGCCCAAGCGTGCGGGTGTAAGCAAAGACCTGCTCGTGTTCAGGATCAATGTCCAGGTAAGTGCCATGGACCAAGGCAGACGTTTGGCGGCGCAAAGCAATCAGGCGTCGATGATACTGGAAGACCGAGTCGGGATCCTCGAGCTGGGCCGCCGCGTTTATTTCGGCATAATTGGGATTGACGGCCAACCACGGTTGACCCTTGGTGAACCCGCCGTGCGGCTCGGCGTTCCACTGCATCGGGGTGCGGGCATTGTCGCGGCTGGTCTGGCGCACGTGATCCAGGTACACCGGGGCCGGCACCAGACCCGTTTCGACGAGCTGACGCCATTGGCCCCGGACTTCCACGTCCTCATAGTCTTCGACAGCTTCGGAACGGGTAGTTGGTCATGCCGAGTTCGTCGCCCTGGTAGAGGAAGGGGGTGGCGCGTTGTGTCAGCATCAGCGTCGCCAATGCCTTCGCCGAGCGTTCACGCCAGGCGGGGCTGTCGTCGCCGAAGTGGGAAACCGCACGCGGGTTGTCGTGGTTGCACAAATAGCTGGTGGCCCAGCCGTGGAGGCCGGCAGCCTGATCAATGCGCGTGTACGCGGCCTTCAGCGCGGGCAGCGTCCAGCCCGTCTTGCGCCAGTTGTCGCGGTCCAGCCGAACGACATCGAAGTGGAAGATCATGCTCAGCTCGCCGCGCCGCGCGTCGGTGAACAAGGGGGTCTGCTCGAAGGACACGCCGAACGCTTCGCCCACCGACACCGCGTTGTAGGGCGCCAGGACCTCCTGATGCATGCGCTGGAGGTACCGGTGCACGCGCGGGCCGTTGGCGTAGACAAATTCGGGATGTGCCAGTTGATCGGGTGCGAGGTCGGGCAGACCCGGCTGCTTGGAAATGAACGGGATGACATCCATGCGAAAGCCCGCCACGCCCTTATCCAGCCAGAAACGCATGAGATCGAAAACTTCGGTGCGCACCCGCTCGTTTTCCCAATTCAGGTCCGGCTGTTTCACGTCGAAGTAATGCAGGTAATACTGCCCAGTGGCCGGGTCGATCGTCCAGGCCGAGCCACCAAAGAACGAGGGGTAATTGTTTGGCGGCGCGCCATCGGGTTTGCTGTCACGCCAGATGTAGTAGTCCCGGTGAGGATTGTCGCGTGACCGGCGACTGTTGGCGAACCAGACATGTTCATCGCTGGTATGGTTGACCACCAAATCGATGATCAGCTCGATGCCGCGCGCCTTCATGCCTTCCAGCATGCGGTCAAAGTCGGCCATCGTGCCGAACTCGGTCATGACCTGGCGGTAGTCGCGGATGTCATAGCCGTTGTCGGCGTTCGGGCTGTCGAAGTGCGGGCTGAGCCAGACCACGTCAATGCCGAGCATTTGGAGGTAGTCGAGCTTGGCGCTGATGCCGTTGAGGTCGCCGATTCCGTCGCCGTTACTGTCGTAGAACGAGCGCGGGTAGACCTGGTACACGACAACATCTTTCCACCAGGCAACGGGCCGGACGGCGGATGGGAGTTGGCTCATCGCTAAAGCTAGCAGAACGCTGAAGAGAGATCAGCAGAAGAGCAGGTGAAAGTTGGGCAAGGAGGGTCAGGTAGTGCGTGCGACTTGTCGCCGCTTTGAGACCGTTGCGGAGCGCGGCTGTCAACCAACGGGGCCTTTTCTCCGAGGGACTATGCGCCTCGTAGATCGACGGGCGGTCCGGGTCGCGCTCCGCGTGAATCCTAAAGCGGCGACAAGTCACACGCACTCCACAAGGCTATCCATCGGCCGCCTCACGTGGTAACGGAGAAGTCTCGTTTCATCGCTATGAAGGCCCCTGAACGTACAACCGCCGAGGTCTTTCCCCGATATCTCGGCGGCGAGGTCCTCGCGGATAGCGCAACGCTAAAATGGCCGGGGCTTTTCGCGCGGCGCTACCGCTTTCCTCGCGTGGTGGACGGGTTTCTCGTGCCGGCCACGGCGGAGCCGCTGATCACGTGCCAGTTAAACGGCTCGGCCGAGTTCCAAGAACGTGACATCGGCGGCACATGGGTTCCTCGACAGGTCCATCGCGGAGATATCTTTGTGACCGGCTCAAAGATCCCGTACGAGTTGCGTTGGCGCTCCCCTTTGGGGGCGGAAATAGACGTGATCCACATCCTTGCCTTGGACCAGTGCGTCGCAGCGTTTGAAACGGTCTACCAGGATAAGGCTGGCGCCGTTGAGGTGACTGACTTCTTCGGCCGGGATGAAACGCTTGCGCATCTGAGTTTTGCCTGCGCCGACATGCTATCGGTCCGAACGGCGGGCAGCGCGCAACGTGTCGCCGCCTTCGCACACCTTTTCGCGATTCACATCGCCGAGAAGTACACGAACGTTTCATCGCCGCGGCCGGATTATGTGGGCGGATTACCGATCGCGCGGCTCCGCAAGATCGAGGACTATGTGCGTGCGCACCTCGCGGAAAGTATTTCAATCGAGGTGCTGGCCGAGTTGGCGGAGCTGAGCCCTTTCCATTTCTCGCGCGTGTTCAAGCAGACCACGGGGATAACGCCTCTGCAATTCGTTATCCGAGAGCGCATGCTGCAAGCGCAGCAACTTATCCGCGAAACCTCCCGCAGCCTCATCGAAATCGCGCTCGAAGTCGGCTACACTAGTCCAAGCCATTTCGCCCAGGTATTTCGGCGGACTGTGGGAATGGCTCCCACGCAGTTCCGCAACGCCCTTTAGCTAGCGATTATAACTCCTCGGGATTCGCGCGTACGCCACGGTTTAGATGAACTCATTTACGATATTCTCGCAAAGCTCTTGGTGTCCGCTGGTGTGTTGGACCGGGTCCGGTTGGCTCAACGCGTATTTCTGGAGCGAATTGAAATTCTCCTTGCCCGCCTCAATAGCCGCACCGATTCCGCTGTCCCAAGACGCATACCGATTTCTCACCAATTCGGCCAGACGCCCGTCGGCGCGGATCGCTGCGGCGTTTTTCAGCCCGCGCGCAAAGGCATCCATTCCTCCGATGTGCGCATAAAATAGATCAACCGGCTCGAAACTTTCGCGTCGGACCTTCGCGTCAAAGTTGAGTCCGCCCGTCGTGAATCCGCCCATTTTCAGGACCGTTAGCATGATCTGGGTAGTGAGATAAAGATTGGTCGGGAATTGGTCAGTATCCCAGCCAATCATTTCGTCTCCTGTGTTGGCATCGAGGGTGCCAAGCGCGCCAGCGGCCGCGGCGACCTCGCATTCGTGCTGCATCGTGTGGCCGGCCAGCGTGGCATGGTTGGTCTCCAAGTTAAGTTTGAAATGTTCGAGCAGCCCGTATTCGCGCAGAAAGTTCAGACAGGTTGCTGCGTCGAAATCGTATTGATGTTTGGTCGGTTCCTTCGGTTTCGGTTCGAGATAAAAAGCCCCTTTAAATCCGATCTGCTTCTTATAGTCGACAGCCATGTGCAGGAACTTCGCAAGGTGGTCCACCTCACGCTTAAGATCCGTGTTCCAAAGGCTGGAATATCCTTCACGGCCTCCCCAGAAAACATAGCCTTCCGCGCCCAACTCGTGGGCGACTTCGATTGCCTTCTTCACCTGCGCAGCTGCGAACGCAAACACGTCAGCATTTGGACTAGTGGCCGCACCATGCGCAAACCGCGGGTTGATGAACAAGCAGGCAGTCGCCCAAAGCAGTTTTATTCCCGTGCGTTCCTGCTCTTCCTTAAGCACCTTGACGACAGCATCAAGATTACGATTGGACTCCGCGAGACTGGCTCCCTCTGGCGCCACGTCGCGATCATGAAAGGCGTAAAAGGGCGCCCCCAATTTTTCGATAAACTCGAAGGCGACGCGCACGCGACTACACGCGTTCTCAATGGAGCTTGAACCGTCGTCCCAGGGACGAACGGCTGTTCCGACGCCAAAGGGGTCACTTAAAACGTTTCGGAAAGTGTGCCAATAGGCCACGGAAAAGCGGAGTTGTTCGGCCATCGTCCGGCCTTCGACCACTTGCGCGGGATCGTAGTGTTTGAAAGCCAAGGGATTTTTGGACGATGGGCCTTCGTAGGGGATTTTGTTGATTTCTTGGAAGGCGGGTTTCATAGGCTTAAAGAATTGATATCAAGGCAGATGCTCGCGTCACGGCCTAATTACAGCTGTTTCCTCGAGCGCCATTTCGGACAAGAGCGCCTTGGCTTGGGCAACGTAGTGCATCGCACCGCTTTTCCGCAAGAATACGACAGGCGGCGCACGATCCCGGGAGCAGCCGCTGCCGAGGCGGAGTACCCTTGCTACTGGAAGAACTGAAGGAGATAACCATGCCTCATGTCAGCGTTAAACTCTATCCCGGCCGGTCAGAGCAGCAGAAGACTCGGCTCGCCGAGCAAATCGTGAAAGACCTTGTGGCACTGATGAAGTGCGGAGAGGACTCGGTTTCGGTAGCGATTGAAGAAATCAAACCGCAGGATTGGCCAGAGCAGGTTTACAAACCGGACATCCTTGGCAACTGGGAGAAGTTATACAAGAAACCGGGATATAGCCCATTTGAATAATATGAGCCGAATAACCGGACATCTCCAATGGTCGAAAGACGAACTGCGCAAGATCGCAGAGGCCGATGACTTGCACATTTCACCGTTCCGTGAGGATGGCTTGACGTATGGCACCCCGACCTGGATTTGGTCTGTCGCGGTCGATGACGCCCTTTACGTGCGCGGCTACAACGGGCAGAGCTCTCGTTGGTACCAGGCCGCATTGCAGCAGAAGGCGGGGCGGATCATCGCCGCCGGCATGACAAAGGAGGTTAGCTTCGAACCGGTGAACGGACCGATCAACAACCGCATCGACGACGCTTACCGGACGAAGTACCATGGCAGCCCGTATCTCAGCCCGATGATCGCCGCACGCGCCCGCTCTGCGACAGTCAAGGTCATGCCGCGCGAGACCGTTGCATGAGGTTCTCCACCGGGTAAAGTCGACCCGACCAAGCGCTGATTCGGCAACACCGTACACGGGTCAGTCATGAGGGAACTCGAACAACTTCTTGGTTTGTTCCTCGCGGCCGTGATCCTGGCGGCGGTGGCACGCCGCATCGGAGCACCTTATCCGGTATTCCTGGCGCTCGGCGGGGCGCTGCTGGCGTTTCTTCCAGGTGCGCCCTTATTGAGCGTCCCTCCCGCGCTTGCACTGGCGCTATTCGTCGCCCCCGTGCTGCTCGATGCGGCCTACGACGCATCGCTTCGAGATCTCAGGGACAATTGGGCGCCGGTCACCGGCTTGGTCGTATTCGCGGTCGGATTCACGACGGCCGCTGTTGCTGTCATCGCTCACGCACTCATACCAACGCTGCCATGGGCAGAGGCGATTGCGCTCGGCGCGATCGTGGCTCCGCCCGACGCCGTGGCGGCCACCGCCGTGCTGCGCCCGCTGCGGCCGCCCCATCGCATCCTCACCATCCTCGAAGGCGAAAGCCTGCTGAATGACGCCACTGCACTCTTGATCTACCGCCTTGCCGTTGGAGCTGTCGCGGCCAACGGCTTCTCCGTCGCGGCGGTTGCGCCAACCTTCTTATTCGCGGTGGCCGGCAGCCTGGTGGTCGGCCCGGCGCTCGGGTGGCTCGTCCTCCGGTTGATGGAACGTGTCCAGCACATGCCCACCGTGATCATCCTCCAGTTCGTCAGCACGTTCGGCGTGTGGATGCTCGCTGATCGCGTTGGACTCTCGGGGGTGTTGACGATGGTGTGCTACGCTATGACGGTGGCGCGGACGGCGCCTCAGCGGACTCCCGCACGGATACGGATACCGACCTATTCCGTGTGGGAGACAGCCGTGTTCGCGCTCAATATCCTGGCCTTCATCTTCGTCGGCCTGCAGATTCGGCCTATTCTCAACAGCCTGGAAGCAGCCGATCGAGGGCGTTATTTCGCCGTCGCCGGCGCGGTCCTGCTGACTGTGATCATAGTGCGCCTCGCCTGGCACATGTCCTTCAATGCAGTCCTCCGGTGGCGAAACCGCCGGTTCGGTTTTCATCCGCCACGGCCAATGCTGCGGGCGACGATCGGCAGCGGCTTGATGATTTCGTGGGCCGGCATGCGGGGCATTGTCTCTCTGGCTGCGGCAATGGCCCTCCCATCGGCGTTTCCGTATCGCAACCTGATCATGCTCACCGCGTTCTCTGTCGTGCTTGGCACGCTGGCGATCCAAGGCCTGACGCTCAAGCCTCTCTTGCGCGCGCTGGATTTACATGATGATGATCCTGTCGGCCGCGAACTGAGCGCGGCGCGTGAACGCGCGTTGCGTGCGGGACTTGCCAGTTTCGCGCGTGACCGATCCCCGGCCGCGGAGGTCGTCCGGCAGGAGTTCGCGGCGCGCCTGGCAGACAAACAGCCGGATGTTGGCACAGGCAATGCCGCGCGCTCCGCACGCAGCGAAGTCTATCGTGGAGCTCTCCATGCGGCCCGGGAAGCCGTTTTCGCCATGCGTGCCAACGACGAGATCGGCGACGATGCCTTTCATCGAATGGAAGAGGAATTAGACTGGCTCGAAATGGCAGGTGGTAGAACAGGGGAGTGAAATCAAAACAGAGACGACCGCCCACGCCGTTTTAGGCGGGCACACTTTTGCGCAAGAACGCGACAGAGGCAGCACGATCCCGAGAGCAGCCGTGCGGCCGATGGCCGATGCACCGGGTTCGGTTACTCGCTCGTTTACCCCGGTTTTGGCGTTGAAGCGGTCCATCGCGCGCCGCCGCAAAGCCGAGGCCTGGCCATGGGAGCCTACACCGCTTTTCTCGATTTGGCGCTGGGACTCGCCAACCCGGCGCTGGGTTTGGTCGCGAGCGGGGCGGGCTTGGGCGCGGTGTTCCTCGTCAGCACGCTGGTCGTACTGTGCGCCGCGGCAATCGCCGTGCCGCTCTTAAACGCGCCGGCGCTCAACACGGCCAGCAGGAGTGAGGATTGTGAGCAATAACGTCGAAGGAAAAGAAGTACGATGAAACTACTGACGGGAACGGCAATCTTGCTTTTCTTGCTTTCTTTAGCATCCGCCGATGCAGATGAGGCAACATCTTGGTCCGCCATTCAGGAGAATGTTGACGGCAGAAACGTTGATTGGATGGAAAAAGTTACTGAGGAGCAATCCAACATGGCAGCAAATACAAAATCGAATGCACAATCGGATGTTCTCGCATCGCCGCCGACGCTTGATGATGTTGGCATGGTCGCGCCGGCGCTCGAGAGATACACGCAAAACACCCTTGGCGATCTGTGGAAACGCCCTGGTCTCTCAGCGCGAGATCGTAGTCTCGTCACCTTGGCCGTCCTGATCGCCCGCCATCAAACGGAAGAGTTGTCGTCCTATCTCAACCGGGCGCTCGATAACGGCGTCAAGGCAAGCGAGGTTTCTGAGGTCATCACCCATCTCGCTTTCTACTCGGGCTCGGTTGCATGGGAATGAGCTGGTCTTATACTCCGCGTCCCGACAGCGCCGCCTCAACGATTACGATACAAGGAGCTCGGTATCCGGAACAACTGGAGAAGATGAGCGGTCTCTGAGTTATTTAACCTCTTCGTCAAAAACAACCGCTACCTTACCAGACCTACCGCTGGCCATGAGCGCATAAGCTTCGGCTGCCTGCTCGAGCGAAAATCTGTTTGTAACGAGCTCTTCGGGATGGATCTTCCAGCGCACAATCCGCTCGACGAGGTCTTCCATCAGCCAGATGCTTGTAACCCAGGATCCATAGACCGTTTTCTGGTCATGAATCATGTCGGGACTCGGACTCAAGCCCAGCGTCCCACCTTCGCCAATGAGGGCAATCCGACCCCATTTGCGTGTAGCCTGAATCGCGGTGAGTCGGCCCTTGTCGCTGCCGCTTGCGTCCAAGGCCCTTTCGACACCATGCCCATTCGTCAGGCTTTGAATCTCCTGGACGTTTTCGGGGTGCGCTTTGAGTACGTGATCGGCCAGACCGAGCTTCTGCGCAATCTCCAAGCGTTCCTCAACGGCATCGACTCCAATAAGCTTGTTGGCACCCATCGCCTTGGCCAGCATGAGCGCCGCGAGACCAACCGGACCCAGCCCTATAACCAAGACCGCATCATTCCCGGAGATGCCGATCTTCTCGAGGCCCTCATAGACCGTTCCGAAACCGCACGCCACCTGGGCACCATCGGTATAGGAAAGCTCGTCAGGCAGCGCCACAAGATCCTTTTCTTCGGCCAAAATATAGGGCGCCATGCCCCCGTTCCTCTGCCAACCGTAGGCGGCCCGAAATTCGCTCGTACAGCTTATCATGTAGCCACGGCGGCAGTCGTAGCACACGCCGCACCCGGAAATATGGTAAACTATAACGCGATCTCCCTTTTTGAACCGCTTGAGGCCGGGGCCCTCTTCTAGAATTTGCCCGCACGGTTCGTGCCCTGCAATTTTGTTTTGGTATCCTTCCGGCCCTTTTCCGACGTGCTCGCGGTAGATAGCCCGGATATCGCTCCCGCAAATCGTGGACGACTTCGTTTTGATTAAGACTTGACCATGCCCGGGCTCGGGAATGGGAAACTCTTTAAGTTCTACGGTACTGTTTCCGGGCAGCACAGCGCCCATCATTGTCCTGCTCATCGTTTCATTCATTCTCCCTTAATTAAACGATCAAATATCCTTCGCTCCAGGAGCCGGCGATGCGACCTTGGATCTCTCTGCTTTTTTGGTGTTCCCGAAACCAGAAAAGCGGCTCACTGCAACGAAACGTCGAAACGAACCTCACTTCAAGTAGCCGCCTTGCCTGACGGCGCGCTCAGTTTCGGTTTGGCTTGCTTTCAAAGCCTGCTCCACTGTCATTCTGCCCGAAAGAGCTGCTGATAAATTTTGGCCCACCTCCGTCCCGAAGGCCTGAAACTCAGGAATCCCAACAAATTGAATCCCAACGTATGGCACTTTTGTTATAGCGGGATTCGTTGGATCGGCGGTCTGCATTGCCTTGAGCGTCACCGCCGCAAACGGCGCAGCCTTCTGGTATTCTTCATTATCATACGTGGACTTGCGGGTCCCAGGCGGAATAATCGCCCACCCGCCATCGGCTGCGGCTAACCGGATGTAGTCCTTTGAAGTTGCCCAGACCGCGAATTTGAAAGCGGCATCCGGATTCTTTGCCGATTTCGGAATCGCAAGCGCCCAAGACCACAGCCAGTGAGAACCGTTCGGTGTTACTGCGATAGGCGCCTGGGCAAAGGCTACTTTGTCCGAGACCTGAGATTGGGCCTTATCGTAGAGCGGTCCAGCACCCGAAGTCGCATCAATCCACATCGCCGCTTTGCCACCGGCAAAAAGCGTCAGATTTTCGTTAAATCCATTCGAGCTGGCTCCGGGTGGCCCATCCTTTTTCATCAGGTCGACATAGAAGGTAATCGCCTTATTCCATGGCGCCGTATCGATCGTGGGATGCCACTGCATGTCGAACCAAGTCCCGCCAAACGTGTTTATTAACGTACCCAGGAATGCCATATTTTCCCCCCAGCCCGGTTTGCCGCGGAGTGTGATCCCATAGATCCCTTTCGACTTGTCCGTTAACGCATCGGCGAATTTCGCAATATCGTCGTAAGTCGGCTGGTCGGGCATTTTCAGCCCTTTGGCGTCGAAGAGATCCTTGCGGTACATCAGCATCGAGCTTTCACCATTGAAGGGAATGGCGTACAGCTTGCCCTCATAGGAGAGTCCGTCCCGAAGCCCTTTAAAGACGTCTTCCAGGTCATATTCCGCCGGGAAGTTTTCCAGGGGTCGCAACCAACCTCGCTTGGCAAAGATCGGCGTTTCGTACAAGCCAAGATATACGAGGTCGAATTGTCCGCTCCCCTGCGAAACATCGGTCGTGACCCGCTGTCTCAGGACATTCTCCTCGAGTACCAGCCAGTTGAGCTTAATATCAGGGTTTTTCTCTTCGAACTTATTCGCGAGCTTTTTCAGCCGGATCATATCCGGGTTATTGACGACGGCGATCGTCACCGTCTTCTGCTGGGCGAGTGCGCTAGCCGCGATTAAAATGGCGGCTAGAATGGTGGAGGCAAAACGTTGGATCATAGCGATGCTTTGGTTAGTCGCTCTTGGCGTATCGCTGGGTGAGGTTCAGGCCGTCGGCAACCGGCACTGTCCTGTTAAACGGCGATATGCCGGCTCTGGCTAAAACAACCCGCACGCCTTAAGGCGAGTTTGATTTGGGGATTCCTTCTTCTAATCTCCGTCGGGTGCTGGCAATCGCCTGATTTTCCGGCCATTGCCATCAAACACTCTTTGATTGCGTCATCCTCCAAGTCAACAGCGTCCTGCACTAATAATTTCAAGCCCGTGAAATCTTTTGGTCTTTTCAAAGACCTTTCCGGGCCCCTCGGCGCGTTGGCCATCTCACGACGACCGAAAGTGATTCTTAGAATCGAATGAAACCGTTATACTATTAATATGTATCCTAATGAACCATCTGGCTTCTCCGAACAGCTAATGCAGCGCAAAGAGTCTGCCCGCCAGACCCTGCGCAAAACCTCCTGCGAGGAATTACGCGCTTTAGTTCATGAGCTGTTTCCTGATGGATCGCATCCATGGGCCGCCTCGTTTTCCAAATTCATCGACGAACACCAAGCAGAACCAGCCGTTCGTGGCGAAACTTCGGATCGTATCGCCTTTGTTTACTACCCGCAATCCAAGCGCGGCGTCTGGTATGAATATAGGGGGAAAAACCTCGCCGGCGTGGGTCTGCTGGGCCAAACCAGCCTTAAGCTGCTTTCCGAAATCATCTTGGAAACCGGACATTGATCTGAACGAACGCAAGCTATAAGAACCCTGCTGTACTGAGCAGAACGGAAATCTCGTTATGAGCGAAAAAGAAGAGACCGGGCGTTGTTGGTCGTTCGCTGGCGGATAGAGGGAAAATCCTCCGTCCTGGAAGACTTTCTCCAGGTGCTCCCGTGGCGATGGAAGTCAGAACAGGTCGAGGAGTACTTGTTCAGCCTCTATTACAACTCTCCGACGAGACCGGTTTCTCAGAGAACCGGCTGGATGAATTCCAAAGTGCGGACAGGACTTCTTGTAGTTAAAGAAAAAGGAAGGGTAGTCGTCGGTGAAGGACCATTCCTCGTAGCGAATTTAGTGACGGATTTCTCGGTCACTTACGATGCAACCAGAGGTGTGGAAAGCTTGTCGTACACCGAACCGGGCGGTACTCGATTCGACATTGAGGGAGGTAAGGTTCTTAGGAATAGTGCGCCCGCTAAGGTAAACTTTGAACTGCCACACCACGCCGAGAAGTAGGTCCGGAAGACCGCCGGTGGGTTCGGACCAAGCGAGCTGTCGGCGCTGAACGCTAAGGGTCTCCACGGTTTGGGGGAGCTGGGAACCGCTCATCCGCGACGCGGCCGATGCTGCGGCAACTGGGCTTGAATTCCGTCCAACGGCTGTCCCCTCCCGACGTGGGGGCACTATGCAATCATGATTTTCTCTCGAGTCAAAGCGTCGTCAACCGCGGCAGCCAGATCACTGCGCACCTGAATCCAGTCTTCATAGCGATCTGTCCAGGCTCGAAGTTTAAAGCTCACCGTATTGGGGGCGAAATCGACAGGGTAAGCTTGGGGCGCTGGCTCCTTGATTATCCCTGGATGATTGGCGGCGACATTTTTCAAAACCTCGACCATACGTTGCGAAGCTACGCCGCGGGCCACTTTGACGGAGACTTCGACCGCGCGGCATCGATCCGAAAGCGTCCAGTTGGTCACCTTATTGGAGATGATCGTCCCATTAGGAACAATGACGTCGGCGCCGTCCATAGTGCGAATGACGCAGGCTCGGACACCAATGCGGCGGACTTCTCCGACATCGGTGTCTATCTGTACGAGGTCACCGACTTTGATCGGGCGCTCAAAAAGCAGGATCAATCCGCAAACAAAATTGTTAATGACGGTCTGTAGTCCAAATCCAACGCCGACGGTAAATGCTCCGGCCAGAATCGTGACCTTGGTAAGGTCGAGACCGAGCGCGGCCAAGGCGACGAAGAACCCCATGAGCAAGATGGCGTAATGAACGATCGTTGAAATCGCCTGCGGGATGCCACGCGCGAGTCGCCAATGTTGATAAATGTCTTCTTCGAGAAGAAAACGCAAAAAGCTCGAGGCTAGGAAAGAGGCCCAGACCGTCGCCAGGAAAACCAATACTTGTCCCAAAGAAATACTGAGGGAGCCGATTGTCAGGTTCGCCCGAAGTACCGCTGCGATACTCTTGACCAATGGGGTTCGCACTGCGAAAAAGTCGAGCGTCACACTCAGCCAATAAACGAAGGCTAAGAACTTAGCGGCGCCGCCGAGACGCCGCTGAAGCATGGGCCGGTTAAGGCGAACGGCGCGTACCGACGCAAGCGGCAGGCGGAGCCGCTAAAAGCGGCCTGCCGGCCCGGCCAGTCCTGCCGGAGCAAGTCCAAAGCGAAAAATCCCAGGGGTTTCGGCGGACAGGTCACCCGATTCCTTTTAATTAAACACTATAGAAACCCGAAAAACTCCGTGTCCGTTTTTTCGGGGAACTCACAGTTCTCGCTCACCCTATCGCCAAATTGAAAAGGGGTTGGCTCCGCCCGTAAGCGCTGCAAAAAGCAGAGCCAGCCCTAAGCCCAGCGCGATTTTCGCCCATACAGGCAACGATTCCCAAAAACGTTTCCTAGCCCGTTCTAGCTCGGCTTCCTTGCGCTGTGCTGCCAGATGAGCCTTGCATTGTTGGTCGAGGATTTCGGTACTGCGAGTTTGGTGCTCTCGCTCCACTGCTTGCTTGTTGTATCCTATGGCTGTGACTCGGCCAAAGGAATAGAAACCATTATTGGTTTCGACTGCCCCTCCGGAACCGTTCTTTGCCAGTCGAACGCTGTCGGCTCGCGTTACATAATAGAGCGCTTGGTGGTTTCCGCCTAAGGTCTCTGAGTAGCCTGACAAAGTCGCAAACCAGAATGGCTCAAGGGCTCGTGCTGGAGATACTCTTTGAGTCGTGGTAGTTCGTTCATGATTCTTGCTAGGCCACCTTAGTAAAAGCGTTCAAAAAGCGGGCGCGACTAGACACTCGAAATTCTTGGAACATGTCTAACAGCTCCCCGAATATTCCGAGCGCCTCGTTTTGTCCTCCTTCTTCTTCGGCTTCTTGCGCCTCCCGCGCGAGCCGGAGCTTGCTCCTCGCAGCACAGTACCCCTGGCCCAGAGAATCCGCCGCCGTCTCCTTTCCCATTCGGCCTTTTGGGCTGCAAGTTCTTCGGGGTGTCTTCCGTGGTAGCGGAGTTGGCCGGAGCCGAGCCGGAACCGACCAACGCGCGCGACAAATTGGGTGTTCATGGCGAAGACAGTTTACGCCCGCAACGGCCTATTTTCGATCTTCCTCTTTCTTGCGAAGACTTTGGATTCGAGAGACTGCGGTTTTGAGTTCCTGGTCGTCTTTCAATGCCGTTTCGAAGTCGGTCGCTGAACTCCGATAGGATCACCCGAATATCTTGGGCGATTTCCAGGCACTCCGGGTCAGTGCCCGCATGCAGGCCACCGCTTAACGCTGTGTGGAGCAAGGTCAAAGGATTTTGGCCGTTGATTCGGAGAACTTCAGGGATGCCCTGCTTTATCTTTTCCACCGCCGAGGAAAACTGCGTCTCGCTCCTAGCCTCCTCTAATTCCTTTATCAGTTCTCCCGATGGATTTTGCAGTTTGGCAACCTTTATGATCTCGTCTATTAGCCGATCTTTTTGGGTTTCGACGACTGCCCGATAATACGCGAAGGCTCCGATGCCAAGACCGTGAGCCTCACTGCGTAACCCTTTGTTGAACTTTTCTAGCTCAGATCCGACTAGCTTTCGCAAGCGAGATGGGAGGTGCAGCGATAAAGGAGGGTGTTCACCAAGTTTAACGGCTACCAGCTCTTTAGCCCGGAAGTCGTATTTGACGAAAAAAGCATACTTTTTCCGCGCTCGGCGACAGTTGCGGCAAACAAACTCCGCGAATCTATTTGAAACTCGTCGTCTTCCGCGATGTGTAAGTAGTCGCTTGAGTAGTGGTCCTCAACGGAGTCGAAATTACGGAACCCGTCGCAGTCCTCAGAGTCACACCACAATCGGAGCGGCGGGAGCTTCGCTCTGCCCGTCCTCGGAAGAGGTGTTGAAGTCGGACCCGTCCTGCTGGCTTGAGGGTCACACCCGTTATCGTGAAAACCACGTTAGCAGGCTTGGACTCGAAGAACTCGGCAAGGGTAGCTAGTGGAAGCTTCGGTTGGGAATCCTCAGGCATACCTGTTCGGGAAAAGACACCCTCCAAAAAAACAGGATAACAAGCTACCACGAGTGATAACGAGCGTATTCTGACTTTATTCTGAGTTTTGCCTTCTTCTAGACCTCTGAAAGCTCGGGGAATCAAGTCTGGGAGCTGCTTGGAGCGGGCAGCGGGGATCGAACCCGCATTTTGTGCCGCACCTAGGCGACAGATCGTTCCCACGAGGGAAAAGACGCCTGTAAACAATTAAGAACCAAGACATACATGTGTGAAAATATGTGTGACTTTCTGCGACCTTAAAGGTAGCCTGACATCTTATGGCTTACCTCGTTCGCGATGCCCGTTCGCGATCACCTTATTGGTACGGCGTTTATCTTGTTGTTTCCCCAGGTGGCAGGCGCCGATGGATTCGGAAATCGACCAAAAAGCGGAAGCGATCGGAAGCCAAGGAAATCCTGGACGCATGGCAAAAAGCCGCCGATCACGCGTCGGCGGGAAACCTGGACCAGGCCAGGATCCGGGAAATCGTTCTGGAAACCGTCGAGCGAGTAACAGGCAAGCGGACCGGCTCTCCAACCGTTTCAGAATGGCTGGAGCGCTGGGTTCGAACCGAGCGAGGTGCCGTGGCTGCGCGTACAATGATGCGCTATGAGCAGATTGTCCGCGATTTTCTCAACAGCATCGGCATGGAGGCTCAGGCGCCATTGGAGAGGTTGTCAACCGACACAATTCTTGAGTTTAAGGAGCGCTGGCTGTCCGGAGGCAGGTCCCCGCGGACCGTGAACCAGACGATCAAGATCCTGAAGCGGCCCTTTAAGATTGCCCTGGAAGAAGGTTTGATCGATCGCAATCCCGTTGGTGCAGTCCGCCCAATCCGAACAAGTAGCGCCAAAAAGGACGTATTTAGCCCGGAGCAAATCCAGTACTTACTCGAAGCGGCAGACGGCGACTGGAGAGGGATGATTTTGTCGGGTTACTTCACGGGCGCCCGATTGGTTGACTTGGCGAGACTCACCTGGGGCGCCATCGATTTGTCAAAGAGGGTAATCACATTCGTGCAGAGAAAGACTGGGTCTTCAGTTCAAATTCCAATTCATCCGGAGTTGTACGAATACCTTTTGGAATTGCCGAAACCCGACCGCCCGCAAAAGCCGGTCTTCCCTAAACTCTTCAACAAGCCTGGAGCCGGGAAATCGGGGCTCAGTATGTCGTTTAAAAGACTGATGCAGAGAGCCGGCATCGACGACGGCGTGGCACGTGAGAAAGACGGAAAGCTGGGGCGAAATGTTTCACGCCTCTCATTCCATTCGCTCCGACACAGCTTCAATTCGGCGATGGCCAACGCGAATGTTCCACTCGAGATCCGCCAAAAATTGACAGGACACGCCAGCCAGGACATGAACAAGCAATACACGCACCTGGAACTTGAGACGGTGCGCCGGGCGGTGGAGTCTATTTCCCGATTGCCGAGCAAGACACTCTGACGCACATGAACGAATTCGCGTGGGATGACTACTTTGCTAATCGATGAATCGTCGTTGCGGGCCGTCCGAGTACAGGTGACCGAGGAAGCGTTGGTTGTGGACCTGGTCGACGGCCGAAGTGTCTCGGTTCCGTTGGTCTGGTATCCGCGCCTGTTACAGGCATCGGTTGAGGAGAGGCAGCAGTTTCGGCTGATCGGCGGCGGAGGGGGGATTCACTGGGATGTCTTGGATGAGGACATCAGCGTGGAAGGGATCGTGGCCGGCCGACGATCTATGGAGTCCGCAGAATCCTTTCGGCGCTGCCTTGAAGGCCGAGGCGACACCCGACGTTCTACAGGGCGATGACAGTCCTGTTTGGGTCCCGGCTTGCTTCTTCGGGCCACCCGACTACCATATCGGCTGAATGACGGTCACCATTCCAGATGATCGGACTGGCGAGATCCGGGTTAGCGAGCACGACTCTCTGGTAGACACCGCAATCGGGCTTTATAAACGGAAACAGGTGGTCGCTCCGGCGTGCGGCGGAAATGTCGTCGCCTGGATTCTTGCAGGGGCTAGGGCGACGGAAGATTCCGATCAATTACAGGGTGGAAGACTTGCGACAGGATCTCTCTTCGACAGGAAAGGGTGTGTCAATGGTATCCTATGAATGAACGAATCGTCATTGATCCGAAAATCTGTCACGGAAAACCGGTGATACGTGGAACGCGGATGCCGGTAGCGCTGGTAGTTGGAAGCCTTGCAGGCGGAATGAGCTTTGAGGAAGTTCAACGCGAATATGATCTTACCGTCGATGATATTCGGGCGGCGTTGAAGTTTGCCGGCGAGTTGATCGAGCAGGAACAGCACCACCCGTTGCCGGGCTGAGAGGCCGATGCGGTTTCTCATCGATGCTAAACATGCCACGTTCTACCGCCGGGCTGCTTGAGCGCTATGGCCACGAGGCAGTAGATGTTCGTGAGATAGGAATGGGCGGTGCACCCGACAGCGAGATCGCCGCCTACGCGGAAGGCAATAGATTAGCGCTTGTAACACGCGACTTCGATTTCGCCGACGTCCGCAATTATCCGCCGGCGCAATATGCCGGAATTCTGGTGCTGGAACTACCCGACGATGCGGTGGCAACATTTATCTTGCGAGTGATAGAGTCCTTTGTCGCAAAAAAGGAACTAGTTCAAGCGCTGCCCGGCCGATTGGCAGTCGTGCAACCGACACGTGTCCGCTTGCGGCCACCGGTCAGTTTATGAATTAGGAAGGATGCCGAGTGCTGCGTTACTCAAGGGTTTCTCGCCTGCGTTTCCAGAGATCCTTCGCAGCGGGGTACTTTGGTTACCAAACGTAGAAAACGTGCGCGTCGATCGAAACAAGATTGTCGAGTATCTCCTTGAGGTTGATCATCCGGAAGGGGCTGGCAAGGCGGCCTTTTTTCTTCGCTTTGGCTTCACAACTGCGGATTGGCAGATGCTTGCGAGTTGTTTTTAGCGAGAACGCGGCCGACGCGCTCGCTGACATTGGTCACTCTTCGCCATTTGTCTTCGTATTGCGCTCAGCTGAGTTCTTGGGCGAGTCCGATGAGAAGCCCTTCAGGCCCACGGATGTAGCAGAGCCGATACGCGTCTTTATACTGGACTACTTCGCCTACGAGCTGCGCGCCGCGCGGGCGGAGCCTTTCAAGTGTCTCGTCGATGTCGTCCACGGCGAACATGACGCGGAGGTAGCCTAGCGCGTTGACCGGGGCGTTCCGGTGATCTGCGACGACAGGCGGCGTGAGGAAGCGGGAGAGTTCCAACCGGCTGTGGCCGTCCGGTGTGCGCATCATCGCAATCTCGACACGCTGATCGCCGAGTCCAGTGACACGTCCGGCCCATTCTCCTTCGATCGTGGCCCGCGCTTCGAGCTCGAGGCCGAGTTCGCGAAAGAAATCAATCGTCCCTACGAGGTCTTCGACGACGATTCCTACGTTGTCCATCCGCTTGAGCGCCATGTTTCCAGTCTCTAAGGTGTCGCCTAGTCTAACAACGGACGCTTGAGGTGCCCCAACACCGGCGGCCATCCGGACCCGATTCGCTGCCATCCACATCAGAAGTTTGAATCATGGATCGCCTCAAACCGCCACCGCGTTTTCAAACGGACTCTCGGCCGCCAATTATTTCTGTTCCGTCTTCGTGGAACTAATGTCCTGGCGGTATCGGTTCTTCAATTCAGCCGCCACTTTGGAGACCAAGGGATTGCCTCGATACCGGGCAATCTTTCGGTCTATTGCAGCTTCCATTTGTCGAGTGGCTGCTCTGACGCTCTCGGGCCGTTTGCGGTCAACTTTGACGCTGGCGATAGGCCCATTGAAGGCTTGGAGACCGCGTTGAGCATCTCTCAGCTCACGCTGTAGCTTGTCGAAGCCCGAGAGATCAATCTTGATCATATCCCGGCGATTATGCTGTCGAGACTCTACCCTGTATATTGTGGAAAGCCAAATCGTGACCCCAGATTTGGTATAGAGTGACATCGTCGAGTCTACCGAAAGAGGTTTGGACGGCGCCGGAGCTGCTTCTCACGCGGACGGAACTCAAGTCAATTCAAAAGCAGGAAGCTTTAATATAGCATCAGTATATTAAATCGAAACAAACTTGGCTTTAATAAGTAAAGGTGCTACTAAATCTAGCTTGAGTAGATTGAACCACGCAGATTTTACTTCCCAAGCCGCTGGCAAGTGTCAAAAGACGCTTACCGGCTACTGGGCTTTTTTACCCAACAAGTTGCCACCGGTCCTCGAAGTCGACTGGGAACTTGCGGGGCTACTTTCAGAAGCGGCAAGTGCCCTTGCAGAGCTCTCCGGCGCGGGACGACTTTTGCACAATCCGCATCTCCTCATAAGACCGTACATTCGACGCGAGGCCATCCTGAGTTCGCGTATCGAGAACACTATAGCAGAGATGGAAGAGCTGGTCTTATTCGAAGTCGAGGAAGAAAGGACTCCTCCTGCTCGGAGCGACGTTAGAGAAGTCTCCAATTACGTGCGCGCAATGGACTACGGGCTCAAACGCATCACTGAACTACCAGTCAGCAAGAGGCTCTTGTGCGAACTACATCGCATCCTCTTAGCTGAGGTGCGAGGAGGTGAAAGCACCAAAACCCCTGGAGAATTTCGCCGTACCCAGAATTGGATTGGCCGTCCTGGGGCTACCCTTAAGGATGCCACTTTTGTCCCACCTCCTCCTGATGAGATGTTTGAAGCGTTAAGTGATTGGGAAAGATACCTGCACGATGAGTCCTCGGAGCCACCACTGGTCAAGTGTGCAATTCTTCATTATCAGCTGGAGGCGATCCATCCATTTATCGACGGGAACGGCCGCATTGGCCGACTGTTAATCACCCTCTTCCTGTGCGCTCAGGAATGTTTGTCTCAGCCCCTTCTTTATTTGTCTGGGTTCTTTGATCAGGACCGCGAGGCCTATTACGATAGGCTCTTGGTTGTTAGTCAGAAGGGCGAACAGCGTTCCTGGATTGAATATTTTCTTACTGGTGTCAGACAACAGGCCCGCTCTGCACTCCGGGATACTGAGACTGTCGTTAGCCTTTACGAACAATACAGAAGTCGTTTGAAGAGGCAATGCGTGCGCCAGTCACTGCGGCATTGATCCTAGACGAATTATTTGGGAACCCAGTCTTTTCAATTTCACGATTTGTAAAGCGCACCGGAAACAGCTTTCCAACTACAAATAACGGTGTCCAATTCTGGGTGAAACAAGGGTTGTTAAAAGAGACGACTGGAAAACGCCGCCATCGCCTGTTTGTCGCTCGGGAATTGCTACAGTTGACCGCTGACAAACCTCCCAGAGCGCCAATCACCAAGCTTGTGACCACCCATGAAACGTCGTCTCCGCTTGAGTGAAATAGCTCATTGCAGGCACGCGCGCGTGAGCTCGTAAGGGCATTTGATGCCACGCTTCCTTCACAAAACTGACGAAATATCGCAGCTGTAACGCGGCAACCATGTGTTAGATTCGGAGTCCGAAATAGGCCGCCGCAGAGCGGGTGCCTATGAAAGATCTGGAACCGGTTGATCAGATCGAATTCCAAGTCCTGGTCGACAACGTTACCGATAGTCTATCCACTGGCCCAAAAACGTGACGCTCGAATGGCCTGCTTTGATGAGAGCGGGCATGCGGGAGTTGGCAGGCTCGTGCCAATGCTGCGCTAACCACGGGCTCTCGCTCGTGATCACCGCCCGCCGGGACGATACCCAGCACACGATGCTGTTCGATGCGGGTCCTGTAGAGTTTGCAATCGAGTACAATGGCACACGTCTCGGCATCGATTTCGGCGCCATCGAAGCTGTCGTGCTCTCGCACGGACATTGGGATCATGCGGGGGGGCCGCCCATTGCATTCGACCTCATCCATAAAAGCAATGGCGGACGACTGGTACCCTGCTATTTGCATCCCGGCATGTTCCGCAAGCGCGCGCTACCGCTGCCTGGCGGCGACCTGTTGCCCATCCGCGAGATCCCCTCGCCGGGTGAGCTTACTGCCAGAGGCGCTGCCGTGATCACCACGACGGAGCCGCAAACTTTTCTAGAGGACATGTTCTTTCTAAGCGGCGAGATCCCCCGCGTCACGCCTTACGAAAAGGGCTTTCCCGGACATATGCGGCGCAGCGAAGACGGACAGTCTTGGGAGCCGGACCCGTTGATTATGGATGAAAGATTTTTGGCGACGCATATAAAGGACAAAGGGATCGTTGTCTTCACCACCTGCTCGCACGCGGGAGTGGTTAATGTGCTAAAGCACGCGCGCACATGCTTTCCCTCCGCTCCTCTTTACGGCGTGACCGGTGGTCTTCACCTAGCGGGCGGGAATGAGAAGATTATCGCGGAATCGGTGCGCGACACGGCCGAGTTCGGTCTGAAGCTTTCCTCCCCTGGCCATTGTACGGGCTGGCGCGCTGTTAACGCGCTCGTCAGCGCGTTCGGCGAAGACGTGGTTGTCCCATCAGCGGTGGGAAAAATCATCGCAATCTAGGGCACGACATTGGGTTCAAATCGCTTTTGAAGGTGCGGAACACGGCTTCCAGATCGGTGAGTTGGATGTGCTGGTACTCGAGAACGTTGTCATTTGCGGCTCGCTGAGAGCCCCAATTCGACCTCCTGCAATTCTCCCCGGATGGTCTGCACATCTAGTTAGGCTGCCTGGTTCCGCGGAGTGGCATAACGCTCTAGCTCTGGAGCCGCGATCTGTTCCCTGAAATTTTCCGTCCCCCATTCACAGAGAGGTCTCAAAACGTTCGCTAACTCAACTCCGCGCTCAGTGAGGGAATACTCCACCTTCGGCGGTACTTCTTTGAAGTCTCTTCGGCTCACCACTCTGTCCTTTTCCAATTCCTTCAGGCTTTGAATCAGCATCTTCTCCGTGACTCCAGCGACGTGTCGTCTGAGCTCTCCAAAGCGCCGAGGACGGCTTGCCAGTTGCCAAATGATTAGAAATTTCCACTTCCCGCCGATCACAGAAAGCGAGGCATCAAGGCCGCAGCTAAAGATTTTTCTTTTCAAGTTTTCTCTCCTAACATTTGTACTTACAAAAAGGTAGGTACTTGTCAATAATAAATTGATGGACTAGCTTGAGGCAACATGGCAATACTAACAGATAAAATCGCAGTTATTACCGGTGGCAATAGCGGAATCGGCCTGGCTACCGCCAAGCGGTTCGTGAAGGAAGGGGCCTACGTTTTTATTACCGGACGCCGGCAAGCAGAGTTGGACGCGGCGGTCTCCCTCATCGGAAAGAACGTGACGGCCGTTCCGGGAGATGTCTCGAAGCTCGATGATCTGGATCACCTCTACCAAGTGGTGCGAAAGACGAAGGGACATGTGGATGTCGTCTTCGCGAATGCAGGCGTTGTAGATCCGGTTTCACTCACCGAATCGACGCCGGAGACGTTTGACAAGCACTTCAATCTGAACGCACGCGGAGCCTACTTTACGGTGCAGAAGGCTTTGCCGCTGCTAGCCGACAATGCGTCAATCATCCTTTCTGGTTCGGCCGCATGGCAGATGGGCATACCGGGCTTCGGCGCGTATTCAGCGACGAAAGCAGCTTTAGTCTCCTTTGTCCGGACCTGGACCGCAGAGTTGGCCAGCCGTGGCATTCGAGCAAACGTAATCAGCCCTGGGCCGACTGAAACACCCATGGTCCATGTCGGTGCTAAAACATCTGACGAAGGTACCAGCGATTACTTCAAAAAGATGATCCCAATGGGACGCCTTGGAACAGCAGATGAGATTGCAGCAGCAGCCGTGTTCCTCGCCTCCGACGAGAGCAGCTTCATCACTGGAATCGACTTGCCAGTGGATGGTGGCACCGCTTCCAGATAATCCGCAGAGGGAGAAAACAATGAAGGTTCTTGTTACAGGTGCAACGGGCAGGGTAGGAGGGGAGGTGGTCAAGGCGCTTCTTCAGCGCGGAACGGATGTACGGGCTTTGACACGCAAGCAGCCCAAGCCAGGTACTTTTCC
This sequence comes from uncultured Verrucomicrobiae bacterium, assembly GCA_963731325.1. Taxonomy (GTDB): domain Bacteria; phylum Verrucomicrobiota; class Verrucomicrobiia; order Chthoniobacterales; family JAFAMB01; genus CAVSUL01. Next base: position 176,837 of record CAVSUL010000001.1, on the reverse strand, counting down.
GGACGCGGTAGAGATCGCACTGGGCGACCTGACTGATCCGGTCTCAATAGCGGAAGCGCTCAGGAGTGTCGACAAGTTGTTCCTGCTGATCGCCGGTGCCGCCGATATGCTAACCCAGGCGCTTATCGCTTATGGCTTGTCAAAGAGGGCCGGTTTGAAGCATGTGACGTACCTCTCAGTCTTTAAGGCGGATCAGTTTCTCGAGGTTCCGCATTTCGCTGCGCAGTATGCCATCGAGGAAGCGATTCGTGCAGGTAAGATGCCTTATACGATTCTGCGGCCCGGATACTTTGTTCAGAATGAGCGCCGGCTGAAGCCTGCGCTAACCGGACCGGGTGTATATCCGATTCCCGCGGGAAACCAGGGCTTAGCTGTGGTGGATGTTCGCGACATCGCAGAGGCGGCCGCGATATCGCTGACAGAAGAAGGTCACAAGGGAATGACGTACGACCTGGTTTCGTCAGAGATGTTGACTGGTCCGGATGCGGCAGTCACCTGGTCCAAGCTGCTAGGCAAGGAAATCACTTACGCCGGACATGGAGACCTCGATGACTTTGAAGCACAACTGCGGAAAACGGGGAGTCCCATGCGGAATACCGGGACTCCCAGTTGGCTGGCTTACGATCTTCGGCTCATGTTCCAGGGGTTTGTCGAGCGTGGATTCAGCAACACGAAGGACCAGACGGAGCGCTTTGCGGCCTTGCTCGGGCACCAGCCGAGCACGTACAGCAGCTACGCTGAAGAACTAGCAACGGAGTGGGCTGCAGCGTAAGCCGCAGGCAACACTGACCGTTCATTAATTAATGCTAAGCAACCGTTCAGAGGCAGGAGAATCTTATGAAGTACGCAATTATCGGTTCCGGTGAGATTGGTACCGCGCTCGCCCGCGCCTTTGCCCGCAACAAAATCGAAGTCGGCATCGCAAATTCCCGTGGAGCTGCGACACTGGCGTCTTAACGAAAGAACTCGGTCCCACCGTCGTTCCCCAATCCGTTCAAGACGCTTGTCAGGCTGAGATGATCTTCCTCGCTGTTCCCTTTTCTGCTCACCAGGATGTGGCGAAGCAATTCAAGCAATGGAACGGCAAGATCGTTGTCGACCTTACAAACACCTTGCATGTTGCTCCGGAGGAGCTGGGAGGTCTCCTCTCTTCTGAAGTTGTGTCCCAGTCATTTGCCGGGGCGCGCCGCGTAAAAGCCTTCAATCATCTGCCTGCAGATGAGCTGGAGGCTGCAGGCGTTATTCATGAGCTCGAGGAGGGCTCAGAGCGCCTTGAAGCGATCGCCGGGCAGCACCTGGCAGCCATCCGCGAAGGAATGTCCTCCTTGGTTGTAGCTCCGACGCATGCCGAATGCCGGGCGATTGCCGAGCGGGTGCGTAAACAACTGAAAGCCGTTGGCCTGGTCGGGCTGGAGGATAGGGAGGTAACCCGGCTCGCCAGACTCAACCTGACCGAAGCCCAGCGCCGCGACCCGATCAGTTATCATGCCGGCCAGGTCGTGGACTTTCACCGGAGGGCTCGAGGTGGATTCAAGAGCGGTGAGAAGTGGCTGGTGATCCGTCGTGACGAGAACAGCGTGATAGTGTCCAGGAATGGAAAAGAAGCGCGCTTGCCGATTGTCCAGGCCAATGCGTTCGAATTGTACAGCGCGCAAACAATGACTCTGGCACCCGGTGATTCGGTGCGCATCACGAAGAACTTTCGCTGTGGCGCCACTCGTTTCACCAACAACGAGCTCTGCCGCGTAACCTCGATTGACGATGCCGGTATCCGCCTCGAAGACGGCCGGCTTATCAGGACAGCCGAAGCGCTCCACCTGGACCAGGGGATTGCGGTCACAAGCCACGCGTCACAGGGAAAGACTGTTGACCAGGTCATTGTCAGTGCCCCGGTGTCTTCCTTCAGCCAAGTGAACCAGGCGCAGTTCTACGTCTCAATGTCCCGAGCTCGGCGCGTGATGCATCTCTACACCGATTCAAAGGCTGCCTTGAAAGAGGCAGTGATGCGACCTAGCCAGCGGCTTTCACCAGCCGAACTGATCGAGGAATCGGGAGTCGGAGGAAAGAACGGCGTTGAAGTGCCTGCGGAATCACGAGAAAAGGCGCTGCTCTGCGGTGAGATCCCCTGCGAGATCCTGCGAGAAACACTGCACAACCTGGATATTGGGCCTGACGCGGAATGCCGGCTGTCAAGCGGTCGACCGGGGACAAAAGGCCAGGACGGAAAAGTGCCTAAGTACGCGATCAGACGCGAAGAACCGAAGCTCACGCGATGAAAGCTGGCGTCCAGTCCCTCAAGGAGATGTACGGCAAGCCAAACTGCTGGGAGAAGGTGACCGCTCCGCTAGTTCGATTTTGCGCTGGCGACGGCGCCTGCTGGGCCCTCCCGTTTTTTAGTGTGATTGCGGTCCGCTACGAACCGTGTCAGGATGGCCTGCTGATTTACTTCGGTACGTGCACGATTGTCATCCGGGGACCAAAGACGCGGGAGCTTTTTGACGATTTCTCTAATCATCAGGCGACGGCGATCAAAGCCGACGGGGAAGAGATCCTGTCAGTTGAAATCGATTTGAACAGAAAGAGCGAATCGTGAAAGGCTTGGATGCTCGCACCGTGCGGGACACCTTTCGGAAATCCGGCTTCGCGGATAGAGGTAGCTTTATGCCGCGATCAGGTCTCTAGGCTCCGGCAGGGGCTTCCCTTCGGTTTTATAAGACTCGACGACGTCAGCTACAATTGCCCGAAGATCCTTGAAGACTTGCTCCGCATCATCGCCGTGCGTTCCACCATAGAACAGATCCGGGCACAGGCCAACATAGCACTGGTCCTCATCACTCCAATAAACCACGAGGTGGTATCTATCTGCTGGATTCATCAATTGCCCTTCTGATTTGTCTCTCGAGATAAGGCTTAGCGTCTTCGTTATCGGTGTGAGGAATAATCACGAAAATTTTCGCTTTGTCATGCTTGAACTTTCGATGATCGCCTTTTCCGCCTGGAACCTGGTACCATCCGGCATGTTTCAGGTCTCTAACGAGTTCTCGAATCTTACGTGGCACGTCCTAGGGTCTTCTATCCCATGATACCGGCTTCTTTGAAGCTGAAATATCCCTGCCGCCCATTCATGGATTGACCGATAATCACGTAATCCACCAACTGGATTTGAAGAATGTTCGCCGCTTCGCTAATCCTGCGGGTCAGGTGGATATCAGCTTCGCTTGGATTGGGGGTCACCGGTTATGCCGTATCCGGTTTTATGCCGCACGGAATAGGAGGTTCTCTCGGATGTAGCGTGTTCCGATGCGGCATAAAACGGGCGTATCGGCCAATCTGCTCGGAGATGAAACTGAAATCTAGGTCACGAACGAGCCTAAATCGTCCAGCAGCCGGTCTACCAGTGCCGATGGGTCCGCTTAGATATATCCACGATCAAGTCGGCTTTCGTTAGCTGACCATAGCCAATGACCGGAGGTCGAGTTATAAACAGGAATGATCAGACAGGCGCTCAAATTCTATATTCGCGAATATCAGAAGGGCGACGCTCCGCACATCGCTCAACTTTTTTACGTCTCGGTCCGCGGACTCGGTCCTCTCCGATATACAGCAGAACAGGTAGCGGTTTGGGCTCCTGAACCCAAAGATCCTGCAACCGTGCACGCTAAAACTATCGACGGACGGACCACACTTGTTGCAGTCAACGCCTCGAGCGAAGTGATCGCTTATGCCGATTTAGAGGACGACGGCCACATCGACCACCTTTATTGCCATCCAGACGTTTCAGGGACTGGCGTGGCCGAACAGTTACTGGACGAACTCCTCGTACGTGCCATTGCTGCCAGGATGCCGAGACTCTATACCGAGGCCAGCGAACTGGCGAAAGGTGTGTTTAAACGGAAAGGTTTCGAGCTGGTCTGCCGGCGTGATTTCGAACTGCGCGGCGTTCCGATTCACAATTTTGCTATGGAGCGTCTGCTGAGCTGAAGTTCCTAGGGTTCTCGCCACATATTCGTGGCGATTATACCGAACGCTCGCATGGCCGAATGCCACCTGATAGTCTAAGTGCCGCTGTACGAAGCGAGAGCCGCTATAATATCAGCGGGGGAGGGAACGAATTTGGGATCCATCCTAGGAGAATGCGAGTCATTTGGCTGATTGAACTAGCCGGAAAATTGGGCTAGTGGTTGATACCGGGTATTTAACGCCTCGCCTATGCAACGAAAATTCATTCGGGCAAGATGGAATGCAAGGAGGCCTCGTTATCTAGCGAATCCGCTATGGCCACTGGAGGAGTTACGCGACGTTCGTGATCCTCCATTTGTTGCCAATCCGGAATTCACACCCTTCAACATCGAAGCTCTCGGATGTGATTCCCAAATCTCCGACCTGTCGTCAGTCCATGCCGGACAATTGCGGTCACCAGTAAAGTCGCCGCTCTGCCGCTTTAAGAGAGAATTTCCGATTCCGGAGCTAGTTACAGGTCTACCCTGGCGTTACGCTCAACACATTTCGCCTCCTGTTGTACCCGAAGCGGAATTTCTTCCTTTGAATCTGTCCTGCATCAGCCACTAGCTTAGCTAGCTTCAGTTCTAACTAGCTGCCGGATAGTCAGGGAGTAGAAGAGATACCCCCAGTGGCGGTCGCCACGGCAAGGGGCGATTGGCTCGAAAATTTTAACGCGAGCCAGGAAACCCTCGCGTTCCGAGCGACCGTCAAAGAACGTTGTCGCCACGTTCTAACCCATTTTTATGCCGCATCAGACCACGCCTAGTCCGAGGGAGACTGTGCTCTGTGCGGCATAAAACCGGATACGGCATAGCGCCGGAGGGGTGGTTGTGCACCAAAATGAAAGAATGGGCTGAGTGGGTAATTACGGGGAAGAAAATCTCCCTTGGATGAGCCGGAGCCTCGTTGAGAGTGCCCTTCGTAACATCAACCACAGAGATCAGGCGTTGTCTTGCATCCAGGAGCATCCCTCGAAGCACTTCTCGGGTGAAAAGCTTCATATCGCCACAGGCGCGATAGACCGATTCGGGATTATCAAGCATTTCAGAACAAGCGTGCTCGCTTTCCGCAATCAGAGACACAGAAAAAGCAGCCATCACTGCCTCGGCTTTGCATTGCGGAAGGAATTGACGGAGCTGCTGAAGGGAAGCGCGGGATAGCGCCTTCATGGAACCGAAGTGACGGATTATAGCAAAGGCGATCTCTTCCTTTCCGACAAGTAACGTGAGATGTTCAGCTCCGGACAACGCGGAAGAACCGTAGAGTGCGAGTTTCTCCGAAACTGTCGGGGAGAGGCTTCGCGACGAAGGAGCAGCCTCCGGGGAAATATTTTGGAGTTCGCTTTCGAACGGAAAAATATGCTGTGCCATATTTTTTCGGCCGAAAGCAAAGCGACCCACGGAAAGAGGCAGCCAGCGCAAGAGCCGCGAGCTTGCCGAGACGGGTCGAGGATTTAAATAGAGGGGACCAGGCGAAGCCGGGGCGTAGGCTGTTTAAGCCGCAGACGGTACTCTTGCGCCAGAGGCCGCCCGTGGGTTTCGAACGTACATCTGGCGTAAGCCAGAGACTGCAGCCGAGCTGGTAGGCGTTTTCGAATGACATGGAACAGGTCTCTTATTGAAAGACGATCGTCGATCCTGCAAAATGATGTTAAGGACTTAAATAGGAGTCGCTTTCGATTACCCCATCAAATAGGGCCAGTATCATCCAGCTATGCAGCTTAGCGAGACGAGTCTAGAATGGTCCCTGGCACACCTGCGCAGGTTCTACTCGAGCGATTTCTTCCCAGAGCCATTCGAATTCCAGGCGATTCACACACAATGGAGCACGGTGAAAGATTACCTACTCAAACTAGATATCTCGAAACACGTGCCGCATGCAGCAGTCCGACTCCTCGCACCAAAACCGAATGGGACTTTCCGTCTCGTCCATCAGCTCGATCCGGTTGATTCCTTAATTTACACTTCGCTTGTTCACTCGGTAGCCGCAGATATTGAGGGCTTTCGGGTTCCTGAGAGCAAGAATATCGCATGTAGCTACCGAATAGCTCCCGATGTTAAAGGTTGTCTTTAAACAAATGCAGGACGGTTGGAATACGTTTACCGAGAAAAGCAAGATGCTCGCTGGGAAGTATAAGACTGGCGTGGTGATAGTGACCGATCTAGTCGACTTTTATAACCAAATATACAGTCATCGGATCCAGAACGTAATTTCGGAAGTCGGGAAACCGGATTTGATGAGATCGGTGAAGTAATCGAGTCATTTGTAGAAGCCCTAAATACTCAGACGTCGCGTGGAATTCCGGTTGGCCCAGCGGCGAGCATTGTTCTTTCGGAAGCGATCTTGGCCGATATCGACCGAAAGGTGCTTGGTTATACGCACGATTATGTTCGGTATTCAGATGACTTCCGAATCTTTTTCCCATATTTTGTGAGTGCTCGGGCCTTCTTGCACCATTTCACAGAGTATCTTCATGATAACCATCGTCTGGTCATTTCGGGCGAGAAGACGACGATCATGCCTGTTCAGTCTTTTATAAAACGGCTTCTTACCGATGACGCCATACGGGAACAGCAAAAGCTAGAGGAAACTCGAAACAAGATGGCGATGGAGAAGTATATTAAGAAACTAATTCACGAAGCTGGTCCGTATGAGGATCCAGCGGAACAGTTCGACCACGAGGACTATTTGGAAGTCCTTCGAAAGTTGTCTGAGAGCGAAGAGTTCCGGATTGTTTCAGACAGTTATCGGCAAATCTTCGAAAGTGAAATTTGCTCACCCAAACCCGATTTTATGCTGCTGCGGCGAGTGTTACGGAATGCGGGAGCGTACAGAATAAGAAGCATATTCGATATCGTGGTGCGCAATTTTGAGCGATTGCTTCCACTTGTCCGAGAGACAGGTATTTACATTACCCGAGTAATAACGAAAGAAGTGGTGAGCAAATATTTATCGGAATTTCAAGCTTTGGCCGAGAGCCCTGAAGCTAAGCTGCCGTTTGTTAATATATGGTTGTCACATATTTTCTCGAATCCAGCTTTTGGGTCGGCGGCGATTCCGTCTAACTATGAGTCAGTTTTGAGCGTCCGAGACCGAGCTTTAATCGCTCTTCGTCGTAACGATCGGGTGTGGGTCAAGAGCCACAAAAGCGGCCTTGATACACTTGGTCCATGGGATAAACGCGCAGTTGTGTTCTCCTCGCAGGTCCTGTCCGCGGATGAACGCAGATCGTGGCTTCGAATCGCGAAGGCGCGGGGCAGCTTGCTGGATCAAATCGTCGCAGACCACTTAATCGCATCTTGAGCTTCCACGTGAGTGAGGTTAGCTCCTTAATGAGTCCTTCCGCTCGGTTTGTCGAATTCCGTCAGCAGCGCAATACTCCTAATCACATCTTGAGATCCGTCAAGAACGAGATGCAAGGCTGAACGCCTGTCACTAGTAAATGGTCCCGGGCCCTCGTGCATGCGACGTATAACAGATGGCGTTCTGTGTTATAGACCTCTTCCAGGCTTGAGTCGTCCGTTACGGTCTCAATCCTTTCTTGCAAAGGGATAACTTCGTCATCGCAGGCCATGATGACAACGGACCGGAATTCTAGACCTTTTGCCAGGTGCATGGTGCCGATTGAGACATGGCCGCTGATGATCTCGGCGCTTTCGTCCACAACCCTGGACGGAAGCTCACACCGCCGTATCGCTGTGGGTGCCCGCTCCAACTGTGCAGGCGATCGGACAAAAACTCCGACTTCATGAGGCGCCACCCCTTCTTTTTTCCGCTCGGAAATCCAGTTAACTACCTCGCTGGTTTCCTCCAGCCGGCTCGTCAATATACGAATCACAGGTACGGGACCATTGAACACGGAGATCGTGTGTTCCCGGTTCTCTATGTTACCATCGACGTCGAAGAGCTCAGGAGCTAACAAGCGATCGGCTTGAACCCGGATCTGATGAGACGTGCGATAATTCACCCGCAGGATTCGTGATCGGCCACGGATATCGACTCCTAACGTTCGCCACGAGAACGGCTGTTGGAAGATGCGTTGTCCAAGGTCACCGGCAAAGAAAAGACTGTCAGACCGAGCCGCACCTAGCGCTGCCAGAAACCGCAGATGCGGAATTGTCAGGTCTTGCGCTTCATCGACAATCGCAAAATCAAAAGGATAATTTTTGCTCGCTTGAAACTGAGAAGCGAGCCTGGTGAACAGCGCAGCGTTCGTAGTAAGCTTCCGGTCCGACAAACGCGCCCGGAGCTGTCAAAAATCGACCACAAAATTGCTCGCTGTTTGTCCGGTAGCTTGGTCTTTCTTCCGAGTCTGGCAACATCCCGATAGGCTTCCCAGGTTCCCAATTGCCAGGCGTCCACAACCTGCTCCCATTCGGTCAGGAGAAAAGTCAGGTTGAAATTGTGGTTGCCGGCTGCGTCAGCCGCTTCCTGTAAAAGATCCGAGATCAACTCGCGTGTCGCCAGGTTTGGCTCGCCAAAATGGTATTTGAACAGACTGACCCCTCATCGCATCAATCGACTGGACGTCGATCCGCTCCGCCAGACGCGGTTCGTTACTGATGAGGCGCGTGAGTCTGGTTTTAAGGGCATTCGCCAGGTTATCGGAGAACGTGGTTAAGAGGATTCGAGCATCCGGATGTTTACGAGCAAGAAAAACAGCCCGGTGCAGAGCAACAATCGTTTTACCAGTTCCGGCTGAACCCGCGACCCGGGCAGGACCATTGTATTCCCTCTCCACCAACTGTTTCTGGGCCGGATGCAGGAAGATGATCCATTTCTCCCAGGGATATTCCAAGGCTCGCTCGAGCTCTTCGAGATCGGTCATTACGCGGAACCGCCGTTGAGTGTCCGGATGCTCGAAAACGGGTTTGTTACCTGGGCAGACACAGGTACAGGCTCAGGTTTCCCTCCCGTCGCGAGCTCTAGCAATGCCTCAGCCGCTTCGCTGGGCAGATGGTCCGCCAGAGCCAGCAAAGTGTCTTCGGTAGCCGAGCGGACATCAGCCAGCCATTCCGGCGGGACACCATAACCCAGAAGCTCGTCATCCGAGATAGTTGAGAAAAGTGGTCTTTTAGTTTCCAGCTCATGTTGTACTTCTACATAGACCGGGACGAGAACCTCTTGGACTCTTTCGCGAATCTCGACCAACTGTAAGCCCCCGTTTTCGGATGGATCTCGAGCTTACGTCGTTCGGCCCATTGATACGCCGGATCATGGTGTCCGACGTAACAAAGCAAAAAACTGTCCGAGTTTTATGCACGATCAGCCTGATACCCCGGCCAACCCGGACCGACCAGAAGTTCTTGTCCTTCGCTTTATCCAGTCGATGAAAGCTGAACCCCGGGTTAGCCGGATTTAGTTGGAGATCGAAAGCTGCAGTCTTGACGGCCTTTTGTTCCTCCCCGGTGAGCCGGGCAAGGCTATCCGTGAACGTGTCTGCGATCCGGAACTCCATCAGCTAACTCTGAACACTTTCATGACTTCATCGCCAAGGTGATTGATCACTTTCACCGCAATCCGGCCCGACTTCGGTTTCGGGAACGGACGCGAGAGATCACTATGGAGGCTGGCCCAGGCGCTCTCGTCGATCTCGGCCTTGAGCGTGGTTTTCAGCGCGTTGTACGGATCATTTGCGCCGAGGAAATAAGCGTGCCGGACAAAGAAACTTTCTTCGTTGTAATCGGTATCAATGAACCAGCAGGCGATGCCGTCCGCGCTATCGCTCCGGACTTCGCCGGTGCTCGGATCGAAAACATCCACGCCTTTGACTCTGACCTGGATTTTATCGTCTTCGGCATCGAGGAGCTCGATATCGGGTTCACCAAAGATCACAAACAGGTTTCCTTTCCCCGTGTTCTTAAGCTCTTCGCCCATGTGCAGATCGGCGTTCATCCGGGCCTTGAGGACTGGGATCCGGCCAAGCTTGTTAAACTCGGTGGTGTGCGCCTCGAAGTTGAACGCGCATGCGATCAGAACATCGAACCCGGCATCGGCCGCTTCGCGCGCGGCAGCGACAAGATCCGGTCGCGAGACCGTGCCGAATTCGGGCCCGATAAAAATAGCAGCGCGTTTTTCGACGCTGGATTCAGGGTTGCCTTCCAGGTACCTGCCTTCTCCGCAGACCAGCTCGCCTGGCCAGGGCGTGAGCGCGGTGAATACGATCCGGTCTTCTTTGTGTGCCTGCTGTACACCGGCCGTTCGGAGGTTCTCCAGAATCATCTGCGGGAATGATTGCTTTTCCGCGGTGTCGACGGTTTCTGCAACTGTATCGATCAATTCGTCATTTTCATCAACCCCAAGCACCCGATGCGGAGACAGGCTCTCAACCGTGAAAGGTCCCGCAACACGGACCCTTTTCTTATCTTCGTAAGGTCGGTCGTATAGGTATTCGTACTCCGCTTTGGCGGCAATCGAAGCATCGATTTCTTTTTGTCGTGCGATCCGCGCATCCCACCAATTGGTATGGAGCTTCTTAACCTCATCGGGCCACCCGGGATCGGGTTCGCGTGGAATTTCCCATTCCTGCCAATTCCGTTTGAGCGCGGCGTTCAGTGATTCGCGGAGCGGTTCCAGCATCTTATGCCACTTTCCCCAGATCACATCGATCTCGGCATTATTGGCAATCGATTTCAGCGTGATATGCGGTACTCGTTCATAAACAAAGCCGTGCCGGATGTTGCCGTGCACCGGTTGTGTTGAGGGCGCGGTACGCGTAATTTCTGCTTCTTTGCGTTGGCCATCGCGAGAGTCGGCTAAGAGAAAGTATGGATACCGAGCACCCATGATGCGTGCTCGCGCCAGCGCCAAAGCAACGCGCGAAGTGTCGATGGTGATCCAACGCCGACCCCATTGTTCGGCGACGTAGGCAGTGGTCCCAGAACCGCACGTTGGATCGAGTACCAGGTCGCCCGGGTCGGTGGTCATTAACAGGCAACGCTGGACTATCTTTGCGCCTGTCTGCACTACATACACTTTTGCATCAGTGAAGCTACCTGTCCCGGTGTCTGTCCAAATGTTAGACTTTGGAACAACAGAAAAGTCGTGAAAAAATCTTACAAACCCAATCGACGAAGCTCGGAATTCAACGCGATTGGCTTTAACTAGTCTGTCCATGCCCCGGGTCGGAGTTGCCCATTGTCGCTTTCCCGATTTATAACTCTTGCCTCTGAAGACGTAATCATAGAGCGTCGTACTTGCGTTTGTCTGTGAAACCAACGGCTTGACGGAAAAGACGCGATCTTCATCCTCAGCAGACCGATATCTAAGACCGGCATCTCTATAACCGGCCTCGTCCTGAACAAATTTGTATTCATATGCGAAGTCTTCGAACCGCTTCATTTCGAATGCGGGACGGAATTTCGTTCTTTCACCGTCCTTCCCATACCAAAGAATGAAGTCAGCAACTCGATCGATAAACCTCATTCCGGCGCCTGACGTCTTTTCGATCACAATTTCTGCGATGAAATTCGCGTCACCAAATACTTCATCGGTTAGCGCTCTCAACAGATGAGCATTCTCATCGCCGATCTGTACGAAGATCGAACCGGAATCTGCGAGTAAATCCCGGGCCACCATTAGTCGATCCCTAAGGTAGGTGAGATAAGTGTGTACTCCGTCGCGCCAGGTGTCACGAAAGGCTTTCACTTGCTCCGGCTCACGCGTGATATGGTCGGGATTCCCATCCTTCACGTCCCTGCTGGTCGTGGACCATTGAAAATTTGAGTTAAATTTAATCCCGTATGGCGGATCGACATAAATACACTGGACCTTACCCCTCAGCCCTTCCCGTTCGGCCAGGCTCGCCATGACCTGCAACGAATCGCCAAGGATTATCCGGTTCGACCAATTCTGTTCGTGCTGATAAAACTCGGTTTTATCCACCCCTTTCGGGATGCCGTTGAAATCGGCAAAAAGATCGGGAGTGATTTCACCGGACTCGTGTTGCCGTTCGCGACTCTCGCGCAGCAGATCATCTATGAGCACCTTTGGGTGGATCTTTTCCTGGATATAAAGAGGCGGAGCCTGGACAACTAGCTCGCTCCAATGCTGTTGATCTTTCCCGCGCCAGACGAGCTGCGGATCAAGGTCACGGTTCCGGCGCAGTTTTTCCTGTTCGAGGCCGTTCACACCCCGGTCGTAACGCACTTCTTTCGGCTGATCCTGTTCCTTCTGCAGCACCGATTGGTACTCCGCGGTCGGGATATTTTTCCGTTTGGCTTCGTTGTGTCTGAGGGATTCGACGGTTTTCTTTGCAGGTGTTTTGGCCATGGCGAATCAGGGATGGAAACCAATCCGGCGTTTAGAAGTCCGCGCTGCTTGATCTTCAGCGATCAGTTGCCTGATCGCTTCGAACACGACGGCGAACTGTTCATCGTATTTCTTTTCCAATGCTTCAATCTTGCGGGCGAGCTCGCGATTCGAGTCCATGAGGCGCCGCAATTGCACGAACGTGCGCATAATGGCGATATTCAACTGGACAGCACGAGGCGACCGGAGGACGCTCGAAAGCATCGCAACTCCTTGCTCTGTAAAAGCGTACGGAAGTGCCCGGCGTATGCCGCCACGTTTTGAAATCACAATTTGTGATTTCAAACTCCTGAACTCTTCTTCTGAGAGCTGAAACATGAAGTCCGAAGGGAAGCGCTCGATATTCCGTCTCACGGCTTGATTAAGAGCGCTCACAGAAACGCCGTACAGATCGGCGAGATCCTGGCTCAGCAGGACTTTTTCCCCGCGAATCAGGTGGATCAGAGGGGCGACATTTTCAGGGCTTGGTACGATCCGTGACATTGCGGTCAGGATTTGTTCGCCGTGAATTCGTCGATCATTTTGTTGAACTCGTTCTCAACTTTCGCCGCAAAGTCGGTTTGGATCTCGTAAACGTCTGTAAACTCCGCGAATGCCCAGCGACCGTAGCTCTTGAGATGATTCACGCCGGGCGTCCAATACTTTTCCATCGTAGTTTTTTTGTCCTTGGCGTCTTCGCGCCGGTAACCTTTGATTTCAATCACCAGGTGCAGAAGGTCGCCGGATCCATGTCCGTCATCGACCAGCACGATGAAGTCGGGGCGGTATCTTCGCGCTTCTGAGCCGGATCGATAAGGGATCTCAAAGCCAAGGTTATGATTCTTCGCGTAGGCTTGGACCCGGGGGTGTGACTCGACCACACGGCAAAGTTCAGCTTCCCAGTCGCTATCGAGGATGACCCAATTGATATGGCATCGGTTAGGGCTGGTCTGCCAACGATCTGTCTTTGATGTGTTAAAGTTGACGTACGCGGTTGAGCCGGTTGGATTGTACGGATCGAGCAGCGCTTTGATCGGTCTCTGGCCTTCAAACGCGGAATTGATTGCGGCGGTAATCCGTTCACAGGCTGTGTCGGCCAGCATTTTGTATTTCAATTGCGCCGGATAGGTTTTGCCCTTGCACACCAGGTAATTCTCGAGCCATTCCCGGGCGATCCGTTTGAGTTGGCCGAACAGGTGGAGCTTCGGTTCTTCACCGGGGTCACGCCATTTCGTCAGGACAAGGTGGGACGTCAGCTCATATAACACCTGCGAAAACCGGACATCGCCGGTGTGCACCAGGTTCAGGTCAACCGGTTCACCGATGATCCCGGAGTTCCTGGTTTCGGTTGCGCCCACTAGGTCCGGGGTCAGCTCCAGGATAGAATCCTCATTGAACCTCGCAGTGAGTTTTTCTTGCGGCAATTCCACCCGGTACCCGACAACTCGCGGGAATCGGATCTCGAGGGTATCCCGGTCCGGGCGCACGGCTCTGACCTGGATCGTTTCCCGAGGCGGCTGCGGAGGCGCCACCACCGGTTTAGCAGTGAAATCGAACGGGATCCCCAGCACATCCGCGTATTCGACATTGAACAGTCCTGCTTCATTGACGTCGTAGGATTGCCTGCGCAACGCGCGTCCAATCACTTGCTCGCACAATAGCTGGGTGCCAAACGCGCGGACGCCAAGCACATGAGTCACAGTATTCGCGTCCCAACCTTCGGTGAGCATGGAAACGGAAACAACGCACCGGATGGATCCGCCGAGCCGGCCGTGTTTGCCAACCGTGTTCATGACTTCCCGCAGCAAATCCTGATCACTGATATTCTCTGCCTGGCGCGGATCTCCGGTTCGTTCGATAATCTCGCGGCGGAACCGTTCGATTTCATCAGCCGCGATCTTACGGAAATTGTCCTCTAAGCCTTCGCCGGACTCGAGTTGTTCACTATCGATCAGCAGAGTACGTGGTCGAGGGCAAGGGTTCCCGTTATCGTCAAAGTTCCGGAACAGCGGCAACCGGCCGTTGGTAAAGTGGATCGTTCCATCCTCGTTTTCCTGGTTAAAACCGGAAATGAAATCGTAGACCAGTTTCGAGGTGGAGGTGTTATTGCACACCACAATAAAACAGGGCGGGACCTGAATCCGGGCGTCTTCCCACAGGCGGTACGTCTTCTGGTAGTGACCGTACAACGCGTCCAAAGCAGTCTGAAGCTGGGGCGGCAGGCTGAGCGGATCGAGGTCCTTAGCTTTTCCCCGGCCTTTCTTGGGCATCTGAGTCCGGATATGCTCCCAGAGATTCCGGTACATCGGCATATCGTTACCGGGAATATTATCGGCAACCGGAACCCGGGGCAGTTTGACGATGCCGCACTCGATGGCGTCCATGAGCGAAAAATCGCTCATGGTCCAGGGGAAAAGAGTGCCTTCCGCGTAACCGGAGCCGCGCAGGAAAAACGGTGTCGCAGAAAGATCGATAACGCGGCTGATCCCAAGCTTCCGGTTCACTGTTTCAAGACCCGAGATCCATAACCGGGCCGCTTCATTATTCTTTTCCGCCTCTTTCTTGTCCTCGCCCTTCAGATCTTCCTCTTCATCTGAGTCAGGTTTCTCGCGATAGCAATGGTGGGCCTCGTCATTGAGAACCAGGATGTTTTTCATACCCATCAGGTCCGGCATCACGCGTTGCAACATTTGTCCCTCGGTCTCGAGGGTATTGAGCTCGTCGCCGCGACCTTGCAGCAAAGCTCGACCGCCTTTCGAAAGCTCGATCAGCTCACGGAGCTTGAACACATGAAAGTTAGTGATCACGATCTTGGCCCGTTTGATGTCTTCGCGCATGTCCATCGGCACCAGATCCCGGTTTTCGTAGTAACTGTCCGGATCGTTGGGCTGCAGGACGCGTAGCCGGTCGCGAATGGTTAATCCGGGCGCCACGACCAGGAAACCGCGTGCGAAGTGGTCGCTCTGGGGACGGCGGACGGCGTTAACCGTCTGCCAGGCGATCAGCATCGCCATAACGGTGGTTTTACCGGCGCCGGTTGCCAGCTTCAGAGCGAGACGTTGAAGGTCCGGATGAGCGTCTTTGTTGACGCTTGCGAGATGTTCGAGCAACCGTCTCCCGGTTTTGCCAGCATGGGGCGCCACCTCAGTCAGCCAGATCACGGTTTCCACCGCTTCGAGCTGGCAGAAGAACGGGCGCACATCGCCAAAGTCGTGACTCCGCCAATGCTGTAGCAGCCGAGCGGTCTCAGGTGTGACCTGCCAACTGTTCGGGCTCGGCAAATTACGCCACTGGTCTACATGCTGGCGCAGATCGTTGATGATCGGCGTCGGATCGTACTGTTGTTGTTCGGTGGAAAGCCCTTTTCCTTCGTCGAAAACAATCTGCTGCTGCGTAGCTAAGTCTTTCCGTTTCCTCGGCTTGGGGATCGGTGTAATGAACTCCGCGCGGCGCCTGGCCGGGATGATCTGTTGGGTCGGTTGCCCCTCCTTGTCCAGTTCCCAATGTTGTTTCGGACATTCGTACGGCGAGTTGAGGATCGGGTGTTCGAAAAACGGATTCGACATCTACTCCTTTTCTGGCGAGTGATCTGAAAGGGTTGGGGCAGTAGCCGGTTGTCCTCCGGGAGCGACATTCTCGCCGCGGATATGAATCGATGGGCGAGTGGGCACGGTTTGAAGGTGGTGAGTCAGAATTCTCTAGAAATTATACTCCAGATGTCGAGGTTTTTCAGCTTTACCCCGCTGAACGTGAGCTGGTCTCGGAGCGGAGCACACTGCTTCTTGCGGCTACCGAAGACCTTTGCTCCGCTGGCCACGAGATTGAAGTCCCTCTCCCCAAGCTGCTTAGAACAAAGTTCAATCTCTTTGAGGTTAATGCTCGCGAGAGAGTTATTCCGCATATCGAGCATTTGTTCAGCCATTATTGAAAGTTCACCAAGGCTTACCCCACGGAAAATAGAGTGACGTCCAGTCAGCTCAGAACGACAATATCAACGCTCGGTCTCGAAGCTTGACCTCGGGGTCTTGGTTTCCTAAGCGGCGCTCCTATTCCCGGTTCATGTGAGCAGAAATCGGCGTCTGAAAAGTGTCCAAGCAGCAAGCTGACGACAGATGACCTCAACGTACGTAAGTCGTTGATATTCAGCAAAGCTGGCAGTCGGGCTCGAACCGACGACCTGCTGATTACAAATCTGACGCGGGAGAGAGCCATTCATCGCTGTTAATGAAGTGGCTAAGATGCGTTTTCAGATCTGGCCGAATTGGGAGCGGATGTTCGCAGGCAAGGTGCTGATAAATCGTAGCTTGCACCCGGCAGGGCTCGAACCTGCAACCCTATCATCCGAAGTCACAGACCGAATGGTTTACTTCGGCTTTGGCTTCAGGTTGAAATTGATCGCGTTGCAACCGCAGCGCAGCGATTCGGGCATGGCCCGCGGCGTAATGTGCATCCAGGATTCGCAGACGTCACAACGGAAACAGGCGAGGAGCGCCTTGAATGCCGCCACCACGGGCTGGAAATCCTTTTTTCCGAAATTGGCCCACTCGTTATAGTGGACAGCTTTGTTGACGGCCCACTGTTCGACGTTCGATGTGCCTGCAGCAGCGGACAAGGCAGCCTTGCGGTTGGCTATTGTCTCCTTCTCGTCGTTTTTCCCCCAGGACTGGGCTGCGCCCGCGGCCTTGCCGTAGAGGTCCTTCATCCGCGCGAGGACAGATGGGAGAAGATCGCCGAGTTCATAGTCGCCGTCGGCCCGGAATTGGGGCGCGGCACCGAGTTGGTCCGCGAGAAGGCGGGAAACGTATTCAAGGTGTCGACGGAGTGCAGCCGCTGCGGCTTCCACCTTGCCTTTCCCAAGCGCGGACTCAATTTCTTCCCAGATTCCCAGGTTCGACTCGACGAATGGGCCGGTGTCGATGGTCCAACTATGAAAGGCGAGAGACGTCTTCGCGGTGACAACGCCGGCCGACCGGAGCTGCTCCGCCCACAAGCGGTCGTGCGTGGTGATGAGGAACTGCGTGTTAGGAAAATACGTCTTCAGGAGCTTGCAGAATTGATAGCGATGGCCGGAATCAACGGACATAACAACATCGTCCAAAAGCGCCAGCGTGAATCGATCCCCGAAAAGGCGCTTCATAAGCGCAAGATAAAGGCAGACGCCCATGCTGTCCTGATGGCCCTCGCTGTGAAAAGCGGCAGGTGGGAAAAGTCCCCGATCATAAAAATTGACATCGAAATCTAACTTGCCCTCGCTCGGCGTGAGCTTCGCGGTGAATTTGCTTTCGTCCTCTTCGTTGACCGCTCGATAAAACGAGCTGAAATCTTCCTGGACCGCGTCGTAGAGGGTGTTCAGCTCTTGTTCTAGGACAGTGCAGTAGGAATCGTAGGCAGCTTTGGCGCATGTCCATGCGATGTCGGCCGCCTTGTTCTTTCTCATGGCCTCTCTGTAGTCGCCAAGGCGCAGCTGTGCAGTCGTTAGAAACGTCTGCGCATCGAGAGTAGTGGTCTGGTCTGGTTTGGCCCGTACGTTTTCAGTAAGAGTTTTCAGGCTGTTTGAAAATGTCGCCGGCGTTTCCAACAAGCCGGCCGTGAACCTGGCTTTGAGATCTGTTAGGCCGTCCACCGTGCCCAGCTTGGCTTTTAACGCTTCGAGATTGGTCTTCCACGAACTTAAAAGCGTGGCGAATGGGTCGTCTCCTTGTGTTTCCGCAAGCTTTTGGACGGGTGTGAGGTACCCAGCGAAGCGGCTGATTTCCCGGGAGACAGCCGCACCGTTGTTAAACAGGGCCTGTTGGATCTTTCGGGCTTCGTCCGATTTCGCCAACTTCGCCTTCAGGTGGTCACGGAGATGCTGTTCGTCTGCCCAAAGCGTGTCGCACAGCGGGCACCCGGGGCCGTCCACAAGCTCAAGCCCCTTTTCGATGAAGATGCGTCGTTGCAGGGCGGCGAGAAGCGCAGAATCCGCCTCCAGTTTGGCAATATCGGCAAGGATTGCGGCCGTTTGTTCCTTAGCGAGATCCGGAAATCCCTTCGCAGCGTCGGTAAGTGCTGTGAGATCTCGAAGGGCCGATTGCTTGTTGAAGTTGGTTGCTTGATCGGTAGCCGAGAGCCCGGTATCGAGCTTGGTGTCCGCTGTTAGCTCGGCGAGTTCAGGTAGGCTGAGGACCTTGCGGCGCGTATTGACGGCCGCCAGCAGATCCGCCGCTAGTAGCGTCGAGATTTGAAGGTGAAGCTGCAGAGAGTTTCGGGTGGACTGCACTTGTGCAGCGGCATTGCCGCGCGCTGCCTGGAGCTTGTTTTGGGCGGCGTTCAATGCACCACGGGTTTCGCCGATCTCATCGAGCTTGAGAAGGGTTTGAATTTCTTCGGAGCGCTTGGTCGGTTCGACCTGGATGAAGCGGAGAATCTCGCGACGTGACAGCGCGATTTCGGGATGATCAGCGATCTCGGCGAGCACAGCCTTTACGTTGTCGCTGGCGGGCTCAACCGCGACTTTCTTTGGCGATGATACCTTGCGGGTGATGGTGGCCGATTTCCCGAGTTCTGGAAGGAAAACCTTCAATTCAACGAATGCCGCATCAGGAAATTTGGTTTTGTCGACGTGGGGACCGTGTTCCGCAACAGAGAGGCCCTTGGTTCCCCTTCCAGTGAGCCGGCCAATTTGTCCGGTGAGTGCGAATTCAATGGCGTCGATAACGCCGCTTTTGCCCGAGCCGTTGGGCCCCGAAATTACAAACGTGGACTTTTGGAAGTCGATGTCGAGCTTCCGAATGCCTCTCACTTCTTCAATGTGGACGGCTTCGAGTTTAATCATTTCAGGTCACCGCCCGCCGGAAGCGTGAATACTTTGACGAAGTCATAGGCCCTCGGCCTTTTACTGCTGGAGAGTAGGGTTCGGAGTTGGTCTATTTTCTCGGCGTCGACATCTTTGGAGTCGGCGAGCTTCGCGAGAAACTTTTCGGCTATTTGTTCCTGAAGCGTAGGCATGTGTAGTTGCGGGCTGACCTATGCTGCATTGTCTCGCCTTTCAGGGATAGCGTCCCTTACAACGAAAATTTTTGCAACGGTCGTGCTCCCGCTCCTTAGCGAAGACCAAGCCTACGGTTTATCGGCGTTGCATGAAAATGGCTACTTCGTTTGCCGCGTCCTCCTCGTTGCGAATAACTTTCCCAGGCCCGGCGTTACACGTGCCCTGGAATCGGTGTAAAAATTGTTGGTCACGCTGATATCCGCGTGCCTCAACGCCTTACTGGCGGCATGGATGCCGTGCACCTTATTGATCAGTGAACCGTACTCCTTCCGTAACGTGTGCAGCGGCTTTTGTGTGTTAACCCCTTTGCTTCGTGCCAGGCATTCAGGCTGTCAAAATGGGATTCGCACCGGTAATAGTCTCCGCTGGTGACGGTCCTGGGAGGCCGGCTTGACGGGATCACAAAGGCGCCTTTTGCTTTACTGTGGTACTCCCGAAAGACCGACATCACCTCGGGATCGACGTGGATTTCAGCTATCGAATCTTGAGGCTTTGGATGAAAAAATTGGGTCGGCTCAACCCGAATTACGTTCTCCTTGAACCGAAATGCTGACCATTCCAGGAGGTCGATCTCCTTCCTTCTCAGGCCCGCGGCGACGCCGAGAAGAAAGATCATGTAAAGCGGGGGATCTGAGGGTCTGAGCTCTTTGTTCGCCAGCTTGACCAGGCCGAGAACATTGAAGTTGCTGTGGTACTTCATGCTTTGGCGAGGTTCGAATTCGATGCCATCGAAAGGCAGGGGAGAGGGCAGCCTGAGTGGCAGTTGCCGGAGCACTTTTCGCGAAAAGAGGCTGTCGCGATCGCCGGAGAAGTGTGTTCACGGAGATCCGCACCTTGCGCAGAGCAAGCGGTTCGTCACCCGCCGCATTCGAAGAAGTGGCTAAGACACGCTTTAAACGCGCTTTCGGAAAATCACGTAAGTAGTTGATAATAGGCTGGCTGCCTCGCATGGATTGGAACCATGACAAAGTGATCCAGAGTCATCGATGCGCGAATCTTCAGATCTTCCGGCTGCGTAAGGTCCAAAGCCGAGGAACTTACATAATCGCTCTGCCGGACTAGACCCCGCGAGCTTGGGACTAGAAAAACTCTCCGATGGGCGGGAACTGGTGTAGCTCCGGCCTCATCGAGTCTCGGCCTTGGCCAGAGCCTGTTTTGCGGTTAAGCTTTCTAGATACAGGTCGAGACTATCGCCGTCGATCAAGCGTCTGCCCCGCTTACTTCCAGGCCAGGTGACGACAACGCTCGAAATTAATCCGGCGGCTATTAGCTTGTAGGTGATTGCCCTGCTAAATGGCATTTCACCTACTTGTAGCCATCGACGGCGACCGCTCCGACTTATCTCCGGCGAACAATCGTGAACGCATCTGGCGTTCAATAAAGCAAAACCGGTTTGGCGCCTACGCGGCCAAAAAAACGTCAATTTTGGATAGCAGTGACCCGATGTGCACTGCTATGAGCTGTGCATGTTGCACGGAAACGACGAGAACCTCTGTCAAGTGGAATTTTGAATTGTTTTGGAGGTGTTTGTCCTCTAGTTGCCGTACTGTAAGAGTGAATTGGCGCGCGAATCAGGTATGGCTCCGCCACGAACAGATGGCAAATTGGGCAGAAAAACAACAGCGAACAGCTACAAACCGTTGGAAACTATGTATGACTTTGTATGTGAAAAGTCGTCGTCCAATCAGTTGAATCGCCCGGAGTTCAAGTCTGGGAGCCACTTGGAGCGGGCAGCGGGGATCGAACCCGCATAGCCAGCTTGGAAGGCTGGAACTTTACCATTAAGCTATGCCCGCCTGATCGATGAGGTCCTATGTTGGCACTTCTCCGGCAGTTCGCAACAGCGCGATAAGGTTTTTCTTTCCTGAACGCCTTGCCAAACCTACCCTGCGAGAGCTTGCACCCAGAGTTTGTTGAAGCAATCGACGGTTTTATTTTGTATCTAGCGACTGAGCGCGGCCTTTCGGTAAATTATCAGGTTTCGACTCGCCGATCGTTGGAGGAGTTTGCGATTTGGCACGAGGGCCAGTCCGGCAGCGATCTGCACGGGGTGAAGATCGAGGATCTGAATGCTTTCCTGGCTCATCGCAAAGCTAGCGGCCTTGCTCCCGCTTCGATGAAATTGATCGTCGTTGCTTTGAAGATTTTCTTTCGGTTTTTAACGGCCAGAGGTCAGATCAAATCGGATCCGGCTGAGGCCCTGGCGCTTCCCCGTTTGATCCGTTATTTACCGGACGCCTTGAACGAGAGACAGGTTGAAGAACTGCTCGCCGTCGATTTATCGAAGCGGGCCTTTCCGGCACGCGATCAAGCGATCCTCGAGGTCCTCTATGCGTGCGGTTTACGGATAAGCGAGTTGACCAACGCTCGTTTGGAAAACCTCGATCTGGAGCAACGCATCTTGCGAGTAACCGGCAAAGGGAACAAGACCCGCCTTGTCCCCATCGGCAGGACTGCAGCCCAGGCTCTGCAAAGGTACTTGGCCGGCGAAAGGCCGGGCCTGGTAAACCGGACGACGCGAAGCGAAGTTTTTCTCTCGCGCCTGGGACGCAAGCTGACACCGGCCCGAGTCTGGCAAATCCTGAAAGAAGTGGCCTCAGATGCAAGCGTGGATTTGAACGTTTATCCCCATCTGCTCCGGCACTCGTTTGCTACCCATCTTCTGAGCAACGGCGCGGACTTGCGCGTGATTCAGGAACTGCTCGGTCACGCCGATATCTCGACCACGCAGATCTACACGCACGTGGACCAGAGCCGATTGAAGTCGATTCACAAAAAATTTCACCCGCGGGGTTAGGATCGGTGAGCTCTCCCGTTGGTGATTATCTGGTTTACCTGTTGTATCGAGTGCTCGGGTTTGTGCTGGGCTTGTTGCCGGTAGCCCTGACGTTCCGCTTGGGCCAGGCGCTTGGTTGGATCGGATATTGGGTCTTGCCGGGATACCGGCGGCTTGCCCTGGCAAATCTCCGAATCGCTTTCCCGGAATGGTCGAGCGACGCCAGAGCAATTTGCGCCAAAAAGCATTTTCGATTGCTGACCGCCAATTTGCTTTGCGGTTTTGTGCTCACCCAGCGGCCCTGGTCGGAAGTTGCGCAGTATATCGATATCTCAGCGTTCCAGGTCTACGCAGAGCGAATCAACCAACCGAAAGGTGTCATCTGGGTCCTCAACCATGTTGGCAATTGGGAGCTGATGATCTTTGGGACCAATTGGATGCGATCGAGACCGACCGCGGTTTTCTACCAGAAGCTGCGCAATCGGTTTATCGATGCGCACGTGCGGCGAGCACGGGAAAGCTGCGGTACGAAGCTGCTCGATCGCAGCGAAGGTCTCAGTCCGGGCGCCTCCCTTCTGAAGCAGAGCGGTGTACTGGGAATCCTGGTAGACCAGCATGCTGGAGATAAAGGGGTCTGGACACCGTTCTTTGGCCGCCTCGCTTCCACTTCGCCATTCGCGGCAATCCTGGCGCGGAAGACTGGAGCGCAGCTGCTTCCACTAAGGATTGTGAATGCGGGAATCGGGCGGTGGCGGGTTGAGGTGGATGATTTCATTCCCACCGCTGGTGCCGGTACCGAAGAGCTTACCGCGCGAATCAATCGGCAACTGGAGGGCCAGATCGCGGCGGATCCGGCCGCCTGGTTTTGGGTTCATGACCGTTGGAAGACGCCGTCGCCACAGTTTCTTCTGCGCAGCTATAAACGAGGAATCTACCTGTCGGAAACCGGCGAAGTCCTGAAGCCATTCAATATTTTGATCCGTTCAAGCAACTGGCTGGGCGACGCGGTGATGAGCATTCCAGCGGTTCGGCGGATCAAGCGGGGCCGGCCTGATGCCCGTCTCGCGGTGTTGACTCAGGCTCGACTGGCCGACCTGTGGAAAAGCGTGCCGGAGGTCGATGAAGTCATTGCCATCGAAGACAATGAATCGCTGCTCGCGACAGCGGGAAAGATCCGGGGACGATTCGATGTCGCGATCATTTTTCCCAACTCGCCGCGCACGGCATTGGAAGCGTATCTGGGGAGAGTGCCTCGACGGGTCGGTTTTCGCCGGCCTTGGCGGAACATTTTCCTGAACCAGTTTGTGCCGGAGCCGGTCGGAGCGCGGCCCATTGAACATCAAGTTCACCATTATCTGCGGATCGCCCGTCGTTTGGGAGCCGACATGACCGAGGTCCTTCCGCCGATCTTTCCACCAAAGCCGAGTGAAATTTATCTTGGTCTATGTCCGGGTGCAGAGTATGGGCCCGCCAAGCGCTGGATCCATTTCGCCGAGGCGGCCGCCACGCTGAGCCGGAAAAAGAATATTCGATGGCTCATTTTCGGAACAGCACGAGAGAAACGGCTTGGCGCCGAAATCGCTGAATCGCTCGGTGCGTCGGCCCAGGATCTTACGGGACAAACTGGTTTGGGCGAGCTGATGGAGCATCTTCGGCGTTGCCGGCTGCTCCTGACCAACGACACTGGGACGATGCACCTTGCTGCCTTCCTGGAGGTGCCGACGGTCGCGATTTTCGGTTCCACCGAGCCACGCCTGACTGGGCCGTTGGGTGATGGCCACCGGGTCTTGCGGCATCATGTGGTTTGCAGTCCTTGTTTTCTGCGGGAGTGCCCGTTGGATTTTCGCTGCATGAAGGCAGTAACGGTCGAGGAGGTGGTTGGTGCGGTCGAGGAGGTGTTGGGGCGGCAGGGGGGTGATCAGTGATCAGTAATCAGTAATCAGTCTGACGGACCTCTTCTCCTTTTTCCACCCTGGCAAGCACTTTGTTCAAGTGATGCTGTACCTCTCGGACCGACGCCGTTTTCATGTCTAACATGATGACGCACAGCGCTGAGCGGCCAAAGCGTTTTCTCTGAACGCGAGTCCAGGTTATGTGGCGCTATCGGCCTCGTGCGTATTCTTGAGTCTGCACCCGTGCGCCGCAGGGTCGTCGCCGCGATTTACTCAGAACGCGCCGTCATCGGCCATCGAGTGCTTCCCAGCCGAATTTCAAAAACGGAAGTCCCGCGAGGGCAAACTCGACTAACGCTTTTGGCAGATCGGGAGACTCAATCAGGGTTTCGGGCAGAGTCTGCCGGATAACAAACGAACGGTGTTTCAAGAGCGAGGCGATATCGGATGCGGCAAATTCCTCGAAACCGCGAGGAACCCTCTTCAGAGCATCCTCGTCGGGAGAAAGCGCCAAGTCCCTCGACTTAAGCTGATGGAGTACTTTGAGGAACCGCTTTCGCTCATCCACGATCGCTTCACGCAAGCGGGTCAGCTTGCCAGTCGCGGGTTGGTAAAATGCCAGAGCGGCAAAAGAGCGAACCGGGTCAATGTGCACATACAGGATGCCATCACCCCCTTTGATGACTTCGCGATCGAAGACGGCGCTCACATGTGTCTTATAAGGCCTTTTATCTGGGGAGAAACGAATGTCCCGGTAAATGCGGAAGAGGGATCGCTTTGGGTCGGCGCGCAAAGGTACTTTGGCATTTTGCAGAAGTTGAGTCGTCTGCACAACGAGCGCTTTCAGAACGTCTTGAAGTTCTGTCTGGTAAGTTGCTTTGCGGGCCTGAAACCATCCTCGATCGTTATTTTGGGCCAAGTCACGGAGGAACTGGACGCCGGCGGGGGAAAAACCACGAAAAGGAACCAACTCGGGTATCATGACCTGTGGGGACACTACCGTACTTCACTTCGGGAAAAAACAAGGAAGGATGCCGGCGCTACCTGTACGGACCAGGCTGTATGCGCTACCATGCCCTTGATTGCCCATTGCGCGCAGGCGACAGATGTCTTATGGAGTTTCTCACTTCCGGGCGTGAGCTCCGGCGGCCGCCTGAATGAATTCGAGTTCTGTGTTGACTGGTTTCACTCGAAAACTGACTGCGTTTCTGGCTAGGATTGTTGCCACCCGCACGAGGTTATTGGTCTTGCTGGCGATCGTTTTGGCGGCATTGGCGCTCACGGTCATCACGACGCAAAGCAAGCTTGATTCAGAAGTCCTCAATCTTTTACCGAAGAAATTCCCGTCGGTGGTTGGCTTGCGAATATTCAACAGTGAATTTTCGCAGGCGCGACAGCTGTTGTTCGGTTTTCTGGCGGAGCCGGGGCATGCCGACGATCTCGATGCGTTCCGTGAACATTTCTTGAAAGAGTTGCGAAAGCAACCATGGGTGCTTCGCACGTTCGACCGGATCCCGTTGGATACCGAGGAAGGTTTGCAACAAATCAGAGGGTTGGAGCCGAGCCTTCTTCTGAATTTGCCTCCGGCTGATTTTCGGGCGGCGATGGGAGATCTGAACGCGGGAACTATCGAGCAGCGGCTCGCTCGATTACGAGAGACCTTAAGCGGGGACTCGCTCTCGTCCCAGTATGAAGTGCAAATCGATCCGCTGGGGTTGTTCGCGCGTGCGATGAAGCCCTTCGGTTCGTCGTCGTCGATGGATCAGGGAAGCAGTCTGGCGTCCGATGACGGTCTGCTTCAGATCGGTCTGATTACCCTGAATCAACCCGATCTGGGTGCCAAGGAATGCCAGCGCATGATGGACCAGGTGAACCAGTTCCGGGACAAGATCCTGAGCACTTGGCCCGGTTACAAGCCGCGGGTTTTGATCACCGGCCGCACCGCTTATGTCGCCGAGATCTCGCGGAGCATGGATCACGATGCCGTGCTGAGTTCGGTGCTTTCCATGATCATCGTGAGCGGATTGTTTTACCTGGCGTTCCGGCGAGTTCTTCCGCTGGTGGGTATTTGTCTTGTCCTAGCTCTTTCGGCCGCGGTAGCCCTGGCGATTGGCATGCTTTTGCTCCGCAACCTGAACATGATTGCGATCGGGTTTTGCTCGATCCTGATTGGCATCGGGGTCGATTTTAGCTTCCTGCTTTTCGGGCGTTATCTCCAGGCGCGGCGCGCGGGCAGCAGCCATCCAGACGCTGTCTTTGTTTCCGTCCGCGATATTGGCGCAGCCATCTTTTACGTGGTTCTCACGACGGCAATTGGTTTTCTGGCATTGAACTTCAGCCAGAGTGCCGGTTTTTCCCAACTTGGAACGCTGGTCGCTTTGGGAGTGGGCTTTGCCGGTCTGTTCTCCATTCTGTTTTTATTTTTGTTCTTTAAATCGGTGAAGGTGCCGACGCACGCGGACTTCATGTTGGTGGGTGCCGAAAAATTCGTGATCGCGGTGTTTCGACGTCCGCAGCAGCTTCTCGCGATTTCTTTCACCGTGCTTTTGGCTGGCGCAGCCGTGGCGATCACCCCGGTCGTACCTCTCAAGTTCGATACGAATCCGCGCTCGTTGGAGCCGAAGCGCAGCCCGGCATCAATTGCCCTCCGAATCATCGGGGAGAAGCTCAACCAGGAATCTGATCCGATCACCATTCTGGTGAAAGCCCATGACCCACAAGAGTTTCACGATCGCTGGCAAAAACTGACGGCCGGCCTGGAGGAGGCCCAGCGCCGGGGCGAATTGAAGTACGTCAGTACGCCGGTTGCTTTGGCGTTTTCGCCGCGGAATTTCGCGGAGAACCGTGCTTACTTGAAAAGCATCGATTTCCGCGCGGTCGAGGCGATTGTGCGGGAGACCTTGGAGAAGAACGGCTTTCAGATCACCGCTTTCCAAGGGATTTTCGATCTGCTGCGTGCGCTCGACGCGGAAAAGACGATGACGGGGATCCCGAACTGGAGAAATCTGTTCCCTGAGAAGTCGCCCTGGTGGTTTTTCGTCGAGCGCTACTTCTCGGCCGAAACGCCCACGCTCGGGGTTGGCTTTGTCCGGCCTGCCCAGCCGTTAAGCTCCGAAGCTGACCAGCGGAGGCTGGGCGACCTGATTCATGGCATCGATCCGGGCGCCATCGTCACCGGCTGGACATTTACCTTGTTCGACCTCGTCCCCTGGGCGAGAGGCGAACTGATCGGTTTCACGGTTAGCGTCGCGGTTCTTATTCTGCTTTTGCTCTGGATCGTGTTTCGCCGGTTTTCTCTCTGGCTCGTGCACTCTTCGGCTTTGGTCTTGTCGATGCTCGCTCTGGTGGCGTCGCTGAAAGTGTTGCATGTGTCGATAAACCTGCTGAATGCGCTGGCTTTTCCCTTGGTGTTGGCCATCGGCGTGGATCACGGAATCCAGTTTTTGATCGTCAGCAGGCGCGAAGGGGTATTATCGGAGAACCTGGCAAACGTCTTAAAGGCTCTTTCCATTTGCGGCTTGACCGCGATCGCCGGATTTGCCGTGCTTGTTCCGGCGCAAAATCCCGCCCTGAGTGGCTTAGGAACTGTTTGCGCTCTCGGGATTAGCTGGTGCCTGATAACAACTTTTTTCTACATCGTTCCTGCTTTCGCCTTTTTGCACCAAAAACGGTTGACTGGCGAAGAGTTGGGCGGAAAAGGAAGTCCCGAAGAGGGACAGGGGAGTGCCGCCGGAGACGAGACAAAACGAGAAACGAAGATGGTTTGAATCGTGTGTGAGATGAGAACACTACAAAGAACACAGTTAAGGTTAGTAATGAAAAGAACTTTCTCGCATCATTTGGTGGCAACCTGTTCAATGTTAGTGCTGGTATTCGCCGGCTGCGCGAGCAGTGTGCGAACGGGCAGCCATCAAGCGCCGGACGCGAACTTTGCGGGGCGAACCACCTTTCGCTTTGTTCCGGATAAGAGCTTGGCCGCGGCCGGCGCGGTTTCCAACAGCGCTTACTGGCGGGAACAGATTGCCCAGGATATCGTGGCCGCTCTCAACGCGAAGGGCTATCGTTTCTTTCCGACCCGTCAAACGGATTTTCTGGTCGCTTTTCATATCGTCCTGAAAGAAGGCGAATCGGTTACCACGTTGGATAACTATTCAGGTTACAACCTCAGTCCGGGCGAAGAGACGCAAGCCGACCTTGCCCGGTTTCAAAACCCGAAACGGCCAGGGGAAGCCGCTTCCGGAACTCTCATCATCGATTTAATCGATCCACGCAAACGGCGGATTATCTGGCGCGGTTACACGACCGAGGCGTTGGATCGCTCTCAGCCGACCGATAAGCTGCGCGTCCGGGTCAGGGCGGTGGTTGAAAAGACCTTGGCGGATTTGCCGAGCCGCACGAGACGATAGGGTGCCAGCGAGCAGATCGGTTCGGCATGGATCCGATAGGGCCAATGCGTTCTATAGGACCTATTGACCTATAGAACCTATGGGTGGTCCAGCCATTCCTAACTAACGCCGCTTATTGAAATCCGAGGCAGCTCGTTCGGTTTCCCGGCGAATCGCTTTCTCCTTCAGGTCCTCGCGTTTATCGCCAACATCCTTTCCCCGGCCAATGCCGAGCTCGAGTTTTACTCGATGATTTTTCCAGTAGAGGCGCAGGGCGACCAGGGCTTGGCCCCGTACCGCATTGGCGACGGCGAGACGATCGATCTCGGAGCGATGAAGAAGGAGTCTCCGCTTCCGTTTCGGTTCATGTTGCGAGTGACTGGCTCGCTCGTAGGGTTGAATATCCGCGTCGTACAGGAATGCCTCGTCTCCTTCGACCCGGGCGAACGCATTATTGAGCGTAGCCAACCCGGCACGGATTGATTTTACCTCCGTTCCCTGGAGTTCAATTCCAGCCTCGAGCTTTTCCACTATATGATAATTATGATAAGCGCGCCGGTTATTGGCGATATCGGCGGACATGGTCTTCCTTTAAAAAAGCAGCGCAGAACTCTTCGTCAGCCGGAGATTGCTGCGGGACTGGATCGTTCCTCCGGCGTAGCCCGGATGAGCGTTGCAGGCTAAGCCGCAGCTTCTTCTTCGGCAGTGATGCGTTCGAAGGTGAGTTTGCCTTCAATGATCTCCGTGAGAGCGATGTCGGCGAACGACATGCGGGGACCAACCTCGACCAGAGGACGATGACCCGAACTCAGCTGCCGGACGCGCTTTGACACAAGATTAACCAAAATGGCGGTGTTGACGATCGTTCGCGAGGCTTCTTCGAGCAGTTGAGTAGACATGACGACTAGACCCATTCCCCGAGGGCGAGTTTTGGGAGGCAGGAACTGTGACCGGTGTCCGGGCTTTGTCAAGGAAAGAAACGCCTATGGCAGCGAGTCGCGTTGGGTGGCCGTCAGTTTGATGTCATCCGCGCCGAGCGCCTCTTTGAGGTCGTCCAGCTTCTGTGGTCCAACGATTGGAAATACGGGAAAATCCCGACTGAGAAGATAGCCGAGGAGCAACTGGGTGATGGTGAATCCCGTTTCTCGTTGCAAGGCCAGCAGTCGCTCGAATCGCTGCCGATTGATAGGCAGGTCAAAGAGCGATCGCATCGTCGGATTGGCTTGGTCGAGCGTACCTCGCTCAAGGCGCCGGAAATAACCATTGGCAAGCGGCGTGTAGGCGAATGCGGCGATACGGTTTTTCTCATGCCAGCGGATATAGTCGTCGTCCATGATCGCCCAGGTTGGGTCGGCTGAGTTCAAATTGACTTGGGCCAGACTCCAAAGATTCTGAGTGGCAACCGCTCCGGCAATGCCCGCTCGAGCGGCCGCTTGACGGGCTTCCTCTGCGCGGCCGACTTGCCAGTTCGAGATCCCATAATAACGCATTTTTCCGGCACCGCGTAAGCGATCCAGCACGGTCAAAATTTCCTCGACTGGAATGAGGGGAGCATCGCGGTGCAACCAGTAGAGGTCGACATGATCAACGCCGAGGCTGTCTAAACTGGTGTGAAGATCGTTCTCAATCTCGGCGCGACTCATTCGCGGAATATGCATCGTTTCCAAGGCCGGGTGCGCACCCTTGGTCGACAACAGGATCTGATCGCGGCAACCGCGCTCTCTGAGCCAGCGGCCGATCAGCTTTTCGCTGCGATTTCTCATGCCCGGGATCCAATCGGAATAGACCAGCGCGGTGTCGATGAGATTTCCTCCAGCGGCAACAAAGTGATCCAGGAGAGCAAAGGAATTGGCATCATTGATCCCGCCTCCTCCCATCGCCCCGGTGCCGAGGCAGATCACGGACGGCTGAAGGTCGGTATTTGGAATTGGGCGATATCTCATTCGGATTGGTGCCGTTGATCAGGTCAACGTAGGCGTGGGGTTCGGACTTTGCGCCTTACTATTTTCGGACTCACGAGTCCGGTAGTTGGC
The DNA here is from genome assembly GCA_963731325.1 of uncultured Verrucomicrobiae bacterium. Lineage (GTDB taxonomy): Bacteria > Verrucomicrobiota > Verrucomicrobiia > Chthoniobacterales > JAFAMB01 > CAVSUL01. The sequence goes on along the minus strand of CAVSUL010000001.1, from coordinate 146,430 downwards.
AGCGAATTGCTCACGAAAACTCTGAAAATTGCCTTCCTTAATCGCGGCGCGGATCCGCTCCATCAACGACAGGTAAAAGTGAAGATTATGGACCGTAATCAGGCGCAACCCGAGAATCTCCTCGGCCTTCACGAGATGCCGGATGTAACCTCGGCTAAAGGCTCGGCAGGCGGAGCACGCACAACCATCTTCGATCGGGCCGTTGTCCAAGCGGAACGGATTGTTCTTCAAGTTGATCGTACCTTTCGCCGTAAAGGCGGTTCCGTTGCGCGCAAGCCGGGTTGGCAGCACACAATCGAACATATCAACGCCTCGGGCGACCATCTCGACAATCTGGGACGGCGTTCCGAGGCCCATCGCGTAGCGCGGTTTTTCCAGTGGTAGGTACGGTTCGGAATGCTCGATTGCTCGCAACATTTCAACCTGTGGTTCACCGACGCTGACCCCGCCGATCGCGTATCCATCGAAATCCAGTTTTCGCAAACGGACCGCGCTGCGTTCCCGCAGATCCTGATAGATCGCGCCTTGGACGATCCCGAAAAGGAGGGGGCGCGAATCGGCCGGTCGCCGGCTAAGCCATTCACGGCAGCGAGTGGCCCAACGCAGAGTACGCTCGAGACTAACATTAGCGTAGTCATACTCGCAAGGGTAGGGCGGACATTCATCCAGGACCATGGCGATATCTGACCCGAGCGCCATCTGGATCTCCATCGCGATCTCCGGACTGAGAAAGCAAGGCGATCCATCGAGGTGATTGTTGAAATGCACCCCTTCCTCGGTAAGCCGCCGAAGTTTGGCCAGGGAAAAAACTTGGAACCCGCCACTATCAGTAAGAATAGGTCCCGGCCAACCCATAAAACGGTGGAGACCCCCAAAATGTTGAATCACCTCCAGGCCCGGTCGCAGAAAGAGATGATAAGTGTTGCCCAGGATGATCTGCGCCCCGACCTGTTCGAGTTCAGCCGGCGTTGTCGCTTTTACTGTCCCCTGGGTACCCACCGGCATAAAGGCGGGAGTCTCAATCTGGCCGTGACCAGTCGTTAGCCGGCCATACCGTGCTTTTGTCGGAGAATCGTTGACAAGCAGTTGAAAAGCCATTCGTCGGAAGGCGACCAATCACAAACTAACAGCAAATGAGAGCCGATAGCCAATAGCGATAGCCGATGACCGATGTCCTGACCACACCCCACACCCAATGACCGATGACCGATTACTGATTACTGATTACTGATCACTGATACTGATCACTGATGACCAATGACCAATGACCAACTACCGAGCCAACCAGGCCGGGGTTGTCATTTGCTGCTCGTTACGCAAACTACTGCGGATTTTGAACGAATCTTGGCATGCAGGGAAACGCAACAAGAAGCATTTGGTTTCTCATTTTCGCGAGTTTAGCGGCAGGCTGTGCTCCGCTGGCCAGGGTGAACAACGTCCGGCCGGCGCCACCGGCCGGTGCATTTGCCCAGACCGAGTTTCCGACTGGGCGTGAGACAAGAAGAACCCCTGCTCAAGCGCTTTCGCGTGAGGTGAGTATATCGGAAATCGCATGGCGGCGCCTGCGGCGGAATCCGAACGACGACGCTGCCCGGCAAGTTTACAACTATGCAGTTGGCCGGACTGTTTCGCTCTTGCAAACCAACGGCAAACTACCGGACGCCGGCCATACGACGATCGGTTCTGATGGCGATGCCCGTCGACTGACGTTTGTCAGTGATCTGCGATTTTTCTCGGATCCGCGCACAACCAGCTTTGTACCCGCGGATGAGCTTGAGGTTCGGGGAGTCTTCTTTGCGCGGCGAATACGACGTCCCGGGATTGGGGCCCCCGTGCTGGCGCAGAGCAGCAACGCCTTGGAACTCTACCGGGAAGGCCGGCTGCACTCGGACAAACTGGATTACGCCATGACCGCGCTGCTCGACTTCCGGGGTCACGAGGTCAGACTCGTCTTAAAGGATCCGTTGGCGTTCGACCAGGTTCGGTTGGGCGACCGCATATTCCCGTTGGCCGCTGATTTTTCGATTGGGCCAGCCATGCTGCTAACGAGGTTCCGGCCGCAGCGTTTGGGTCTGATTCGCATGCTTCGTCCGGAACGGTACGCTCATACGGCCCGATTGATCCGCCTGCAACCGTACGATCCGAGAAGGATCCCGGTGGTCTTTGTTCATGGCCTCCGAGATACGCCGGCCAGCTGGGCGCCGGTCATCAACGGGTTGCGGGCGGATCCGGCCATTAACCGGAACTATCAACTCTGGGTTTTCAGCTATCCGAGCGGTTATCCTTTTCCCTATTCCGCTGACCTTCTGCGAAGCGAGTTAGACCGGATCGACCAGACCTATCCGGACCATTCTCCAATCGTGTTGGTGGGCCACAGCATGGGCGGCTTGATCTCGCGCCTGATGGTTACCAACAGCGGTTATTACATCTGGGATGCATATTTCAAAAAACGACCCGCCGAATTGCCAATGAATCCGGCGGACAAGCAAAAAGTGGAAGCACTTCTTCTCTTTCATTCACGGCCGGACGTTGGGCGCGTGATATTTGTGGCAACGCCTCATCGGGGATCCGGCTTGGCAGCGAACATTATTGGCCGGATCGCGATCATGCTCGTGAGTCTGCCGGAGAGGATGGTATCGCTTGGCGTAGAGACCGCGAAGTTCCTGGTGAACCCCGGAGATTCCGCACGCAAGCCAAGGTTCCCGACGAGCATCGATACGCTCGCGCCCACGAACCGGTTCCTGGTCGCATTGAACAAACTCCCGATCGACCCGCGTGTTCTCTATCATTCGATTATCGCCGACCGAGGTCGAGGCGATTCACCGAACAGCAGCGACGGTGTGGTGCCTTACTGGAGTTCGCACCTGGCAGGAGCGCAATCGGAGAAAATCGTCCCGGCTGGGCACGCCGCGTTGAACAATCAGCAGACGATTGGCGAAATTCAGCGAATCCTGCTTTTGAACTCGAGAACGCAACAGGGGCCGGAGAGAAGGGTTGCCTCGTGCCAGGCGCCGTGACCGTGCCGGGTATTAGCTCGTAAAAACACTGCGGCGGTAGGGCGAGAATTTTGCGGCTTTATTCGCCAGCCTTTAGCGCGGTATGCACGGTTGGGAGCACGGCGTCAGCGAGCTCATCGGCGGACATCTTTCTTTCTCGACTCCATTGCAGGGCGGCACCGGTAATGGCCCAGCTGACCATTGTCGCTCGCAGTTCCGGGCTCTTCGCTCCGTGCTGGCGAAGCCCGGCAAGCAACGTTTTCCGCAGGACCGACTTTACTTGCGATTCAACCATTGGCTCGAACTGGCGTTGTCGCTTCTGACATCCGGCAGAGACCTCGGCCAGGTAATCGCATGTCGCCAGGATCAAACGCCGCAGAGCGATTTCGCAGGTACCCTCGTGCTCTGCCGTCCGCGCGGCGATCAAGGTGCCGAACCTTTCCGCGATCATTGCCTCAAGAAGAGCAAATTTGTCGGTAAAATGATCGTAGAAGGTCGCTCGATTGAGGGTGGAGCGTTCAGCAATATCTTGCACCGTGATGAGATCGAATGTCTTTTCGAAAAGCAGTGACTGAAAGGAGTCGAAAAGCATCTGTCTCGTCCGCCGGATACGCGGATCAAGTTTCGCAGGTTCGATGGGCATCAAGCAGAAAAGTACCATTTGACATCCTATCCGTCGAATGCGGTATTAACGACATCTGTCGTCTAGACAGCTAATGACGAATAAACAAGAAGGTTTTTCCTATGAATAACTCTAAAAATCTGACCAAAGAACCGCCGCGCAGCCCTCGCACCCGTCTCAGCAACTACGCGCTGATGGCCCGCATGATCGACAAAGGGCGCGCCACGATTGATGGCACCGTCGGCGAATACCACTATGCCTGTCCACTCGATCAGATGCTGTTCGAATTTAAGGGTGTCCAGAGCGACGAAGTCAAGGAATTGCTTGCATCCGGTGCGAGTGACGAGCAGGTCGTCAACTGGTTCAACACGCACGGCAACGCGAAGACCCCTGAAGAAATCAAGCAGTGGTCCGGCGGAGTCGAGGCCTATCGCCCCTACGATGATCCCGAAAAACAGGAGTGGTTTGCTGGCGAGTGCGCGAAGGTTGGGCTGAAGCCGGAGAGCTCAACCCTGGTCGAATATCTCGAGGCGGACGATGCGGCCAGTTTCAAAAACTGATTCGCCAAACCGGCAGGATGGGCGTGTCGGACTTCAAGGTAGGATAAGCTTCCAGCTTGTCAGCTTTTCGAACCGGCAGGATGCCAGCGCTGCTTCGTACGGAGAAGGCCCGTCCGCTCGTTTCTTGGTTTGCGCTTAACCGGCATCCTTTTCGTCGAGCAGCTCCTGTTTAGCTTTCTCGAGATCCTCCGCGACCGCCGGCGGTACTTTCGGGTAGGTGAGGTGCAGCGATTGCAGAGTTGTCACAATGATTCGCGCCACACAAAGGCGGGTAAACCATTTGTGATCGGCCGGCACGATGAACCACGGTGCCCAGGCAGTGCTCGTTTTGTTGAATACGTCGGAGTAAGCTTCCATGTATTGAGGCCAGAACCGGCGTTCGCGGATGTCGGAAGCGGAGAACTTCCAGTTCTTCTCCTTTTCGTCAATGCGTTTCAGGAATCTCTTCTTTTGTTCTTTGCGGGACACATTGAGAAAGAATTTCAGAATGATCAGCCCGTTATCGGTAAGATATCTTTCGTAATTGTTGATCTCGCGAAAACGTTGTTTCCAGAGGAGCTGCGCGGAATCGGTTAGCCGCTCTTTCGCGCGGATCTCGGGATGGACGCGAACAACGAGCACCTCTTCATAGTAAGAGCGATTAAAGATTCCGATCCGTCCTCTCTGCGGCACTCGGCGTTGGGCCCGCCAAAGGTAATCGTGCTCCAGCTCTTCTGCGGACGGTGTTTTGAAGCCGATCACTTCACAACCCTGCGGATTCACCCCGGTCATGACATGCTTGATTGTGCTGTCTTTTCCCGCTGCATCGAGCGCCTGAAAAATTAACAGCAACGAATAGCTGTCATCGGCATAAAGGATAGGCTGCAGCTCCGCGAGCTGTTGTATATCATTTTGGAGCTCGACTTCGGCGCGCGCCTTGTCTTTGAACTCTCCATGATAATCCGGATCAAAATTCTTCGGAAAATTAATTTTGTCCCCTGGATTGACCATCACCCGGTTCAGATCGAAACCGGCAATTTCCGGAAGGTGCTTGCTGAGGTCGAACATGGATCAGGTGTAGCGCACGGACAGTTTGCGCCGCAAGCGCCTTGAAGTGCGCGCGACCCACCTTCGCTGTGCTCGGCTACGGCGCGGCGGGCCTGGTCGCGCGCTTTCCAAAATGGGCAGGAGCTTGCCACCGGAGTCTGGGTTGAAGGCTCAAAACCCGAAAACGTGAAACGTGAAACGCCGTCTTGAACGTGGCTTGTTCCGGCAGTATTGGCGGAAGCGTGACGAACCGGGTCTTGTTCATTTGCACCGGGAATTATTACCGGAGCCGTTTCGCCGAAGCGATTTTCAACGATACCGCTCAAAAAAGGGGGCTCGATTGGAGAGCTTTTTCTCGCGGTTTAGCGATTCACTGGGCGGAAGGCTATCTTTCGCCGTTTACCGCGGACGCTTTACAGTCCCGGCGGATCAATCTCGACCACACCGGGAAGGGTCGAGTGCAGCTGACCGTTCACGATCTGGAAAACTCCACCGTCCAGGTCGCTCTCGACCGGCAGGAGCACCGTCCGATGATGCAGCAACAGTTTCCCGAATGGGCGGATCGGATCGAATACTGGTCGGTCCCGGATGTACCGGAGACCGAACCGGATGTCGCCTTAGCGGCGATTGAAGAACACGTGAAACAGCTTTTGCAGGATCTCTCATGAACGCGATTGCCAGCATTGATTTGCCGGGTTTCCGGAAAGTTCGAACCGGCAAGGTCCGCGAGCTATTCGACGTGGGGGAGTTTTATCTGATGGTTGCGACGGATCGCATCTCGGCTTTTGACTGCATTCTTCCGGATCCTATCCCGGGAAAAGGGAAGGTCCTGAATCAACTCTCCGCTTTCTGGTTCAGGAAGTTTGCCGATTTTCCCAGTCACTTCGTGACCGACGCCGTGGAGGAATATCCCGCGAAACTGAAACCGTTTGCGGATCAGCTCCGGGCCCGGTCCATGCTGGTCCGTAAAGCCGAGCCCGTTCCGATTGAATGTGTGGTTCGAGGCTATCTCGCAGGTTCAAGCTGGTTAGAATACCAACAAACCGGGAAAGTGTGCGGGATCGAGCTCCCACCCGAGCTCGAGCTGGCGGCCCAGCTGCCGGGCCAGATCTTTACTCCAGCCCGCAAGGCAGGCAGCGGGCATGACGAGAACCTGTCTTGGGAACAATGTCTCGAAGTCGTTCCGGAAGATCGGGCCAGGCAACTGCGGGATCTCAGCATGGCCTTATACGGTGACGGGAGCGTTCATGCGGCGCAGCGCGGTATCATCATCGCGGACACAAAGTTTGAGTTTGGTCTGGTCGATGAGACCCTTCTCCTGATCGACGAATGTTTGACGCCGGATTCTTCCCGGTTCTGGTCAGCGGATGAATATCATGTCGGCGTAAGTCCAGTAAGTTTTGATAAACAGTTCGTCCGCGATTATCTGGAAGAACTTGGCTGGAATAAACAACCGCCGGCGCCGAATCTCGCTCCGGAAATTATTGCGCAGACCTCGATCAAGTATCAGGAGGCTCTTGAACGCTTGACCAAGGGGTAGGGGATGGGCGGCGGTGATTGGTGATCACTGACCACTTCCCCCGCTCCCCTCGGGGCGCCGCTTTTACAGAGCATAGTCTCCCCAGTACCGCTCGAGTTCGAGATGATTGAGCTGCGTTTCGGACCGGATGAATCGACGGGACATCAGTTCGGCATGATGAACCAGCGCGTAGAACTCCAGGAGCGGGCCCGGGGCAAGTCGTTGGACGAGTCCCTGGCTGCGCACGACGGAGACCGCGTCGAGTAACTGCCGGCGGGCTTCGGCCAGATGAGGTGTCTCGGGAATTCTGCGACCTTTCCGGAAAACTTTGCCGCAGGTCTCACTGGCTTTCCCCAGCTCTTTTCTTAGTTGCGCAACGGAAGGGTCCAGAATTGTTGCCAGATTCGCGGGCAGACTTGGAGCATGAAGTTTCGCCCGGCCCGTGACATGAAGCGCCAGGGCGCGTAACGTGACGGAGAGATCCAGAAGCTTCCGGACTTCTTCTTCGGAGCAAACTGCACTGCGCAGACCGTGGATCCATTTGATCGTTTCGAGCGGAATCAGGTTTAGCCTTTGAGACGCCGGCGTCTCTCCGGTGCCCGGGCCGGCTAGAATCAGCCGGGTGCAAGTCGTAAAAAATTCGGTAAACAAATTTCGCAATTGGATCTCCGGCAGGATTGGCCAGAACATCCGGAGGACCAGGGCGACAAAGAAGAGGGGAACGATCAAGCCGAGGTAGGAGTCGATCACGGAGGCGACCGGAACAGGGCGTTGGGCGTTCAGTCCGACGACCGATACAATAAAAATCTGGATAGCATTTTGAGAAAGGGTCAGCCCGCGTTGCCCCGATTGCAGCAAACCGAACAGAAAAAGGGCAACGAAAAGCAGCGTGTTCATGACCAGGTAACTGGAAAGCAAAGGCGTGAGGAGGAACATCGCGAAAAGATAGATCAGGCCTCCCAACGCGATCCAAACCGACTGCTGGATTACGCCACGGTTCCCGCGCCCGGTGATGGTGCTTTTTGAGGTAGAGCTCAGTACAAATGTCAGGAGCGGAATACTCGCTTCTCCGGGCGGATGGATCCAGTTGCAGAGAAAAATCGCGGCAGTCGACGCGAAAGCGGGACGGAAAGCGTCGCGCAGCCGGGAGAGATCGAACCGGAGTTGGAGCCTTCGCTGATCCCGGGTGGGCGCGTCGCCTGGCATCGGCAACGAAATGAGAAGTTCGCTCGTCAATTGCACTTCCTGAGCCAGGTTATGCAGCGCCTCGTATTCACTGGCCAGTTCCATCACTTCCTCCAAAGAGTATCCGGCGGCGAGGCGATTCGCATGAACCGAGACAAACCGCGCTTCCAGCTCATGCATGCTTGTCGTTACAGCATGGAGATCTTCCGCGCCGGGAGATGCGCCCGTTGCAGCGTTTCGAAGGATCGTTTCCAATGCCTGGTACACCGGAGCGAGTTGTTCCCCGATTTCCTGAAGATACCTTGGCCGGGTTGGCTGGGTCTCGAAGAGATCGAATGCCGCCTGAAGCAGCCGGTTCAGCGATACGATGACGCGCTCGTACGTGGGCTGCCGCGCGCGAAACCGCTGGCTCTCTTTCGCTCCCAGCCCGAGCAACAGGCTGAGCTGGGCCGTTTGCTCCCGAAACCGGTTTGCCAGACGCCGCGCGGGCAGGTGTTGATCCTGTCCATGGAACAGATGTTGCCGGTGGAGCGCGATCAACTCCGCGGCGCTCTGCAAGGCCTGCCGGCTAAGCGTCCGAAACTCTTTGCGGGCAAAGCGAGGGAAGATCAAATTGGAGACGATCGCCACTGCGGTCGCTCCAGTCAGGATCTCCAGGACCCGGGCTAAACCGACGTTCCAGGCGTCAGCCGGGTCGTTCAAACCGTTGCCGCAAATGGCAGTCAGGGCGTTGGCGGTGAGAAAGAAGGCATATGGGAAGATCGATCCGCCATAAAGGTACATACAGATCAGGATCAGAAGAAAATAACTCGTCAGGAAAAGTACCGGATCCTGTTCCCAGTTGCCCACCAAGAGCGTTCCGATGACGCCTCCAAGCAGCGTCCCGACAATCCGCGCATACGTCCGCGGTCCGATCCCGCCGACGTATTGGGCCTGCATCAAGACAATGACGGTGAACAGGGCCCACAGGGGATGTTCCAATCGCAGGAGGAGTGCCAGGTAGAGGCCGAGGACGCCGGCCAGGCCTAACCGTATTCCATGCCTTACGTTCTGATCGGACCATATTTCCGCGAACCCGCGGCCAATCTGGCCAATGATGAACCCGAGCCGAATTCCGGGGATCGCAGCCGAGTCTGCCACGCTTCAACGACTAACAAGGAGAACTCGCAGCTTGCAACTCCGATTGTCCGATGACAACCTTCCAACTCAATTCACAAGAGTCCTTGAACGTCGAAAGCTGAATGCCGATGAATCAAGTCTCGTCAGACGCCTCTCTTTGTCAGGTATTGCATTCTTCTCTTTTCGAGGACTCTCTACAGCGAGGCCGCTGGACCGGGGAGCACCAGCGCCCAACACTATGCTTGACACCTAAATCTCCTCAGTCTGAGGCGCGGCCTCGCTAATGGATCCGCTGGCCTTCCTTCGTACTCCCGAGCTGCGCGTGTACGATTTTCACATGCCGTGGTCGATGGAGATCATCGTGATAGGGTTCGTCCTGGCTGCGGTTTGTACCAGCATCCTGGAACGGATCGGTGTCACCCGGCACGTCTGGCATTTGCCCCTGTTTTTTATGGCGTTATTCGTCGCGTTCAGCAGTCTGATCGGGCTTTTGCTTGCGCCATGAAGACGCTGGCGTTGATCTTGAAATACCTGCTGACGTTCGTGATGGTGATTGTCGCGGCGGCGATCGCCTGGTTGTTGTATAGCAAATACCGGTCCACTCCATGGACCCGCGACGCTCAGGTCCGCGCCAATGTGATCGGAATCGCGCCGCGCGTGGCCGGTCCGGTGATCAAGATTCTGGTGCGCGACAACCAGGAAGTGAAGCAAGGGGACCTGCTTTTTGAAATCGATCCCGCCGGTTACAAGGCTGCGCTGGATTCCGCGGCTGGACAGGTGGCGAGCGCGAAAACGAACCTTTTGCAGAAGCAGCAAGATATGGATCGGCAGACGGATCTGTTCAAACGCAACGTTACCTCGAAAGAGCAATTTCAGAATGCGCAGAACGCTCTGGCGACCGCCGAAGCTGAATTGAAAAGCGCCGAAGCGAACCTGCAAACCGCCCAACTGAACCTGGACTACACCAGGGTTTACGCGCCAGTAGACGGCTACCTTACGAATGTCAATACAAGCCAGGGAGCCTATGTACCGGCAGGACAGCAATTGCTTGCGCTGGTCGACCGCCACTCCTTCTGGGTTGCGGCATACTTCAAGGAAACTCAGTTGCCCGCGATCAAACCGGGCCGTGCGGTCAAAATCACTTTGATGGGTTATCCAGCCAATCCCTTTGGCGGGAAGATCAACAGTGTCGCCTGGGGGATTTTCATTGCGGATGGTAGCGGCGGAACCAGCAGCGGGCTATTGCCGTCGGTCAGCCAAACCATCGACTGGGTAAGGCTTCCCGAGCGATTCCCGGTAAGGGTGGACATCACCGACGAACCACCGGTTCCGTTGCGTATCGGTCAGACTGCCTCGGTCGCGGTGCAATGAGGAAGACCGCAAGCAGGGACGGTTTAGACCTGCCCTTGTTTGCGGTCTTCCTTCATAAATAAATTGTTACGCAATGCTGAAGACCGTTCGAACCGATACTCTCCAGATTGCTTACGAAGAACAGGGTGAGCCTGCTGGCACGCCTGTCATCCTGTTGCATGGGTTCCCTGATGCGCCAAGAGCCTGGGAGGAGGTTGCCGAAGCTCTCGCGGGCGAGGGATTTCGAACGATCGCTCCATATTTGCGAGGTTTCGGTCAGACACGGTTCCTGGACGCGAAGACGCCGAGATCCGGTCAGCAAGCGGCGCTCGCCCATGATCTTCACGGTTTAATCACGGGGCTTAAGCTAATTCGTCCGATTCTGGTCGGCTACGATTGGGGCGCTCGAGCCGCGTGTACGACGGCCATCCTATGGCCGGACCAGGTTGGGGGAGTCGTCCCGATTGGCGGTTACAACGTCGAAGATATCTCCGTAGACCGAAAGCCGGCCTCGGCCAGCCAAGAATATATGGCTTGGTACCAGTGGTACTTCCATACCGAACGAGGCAAAACAGGGCTTACCCAGAATCGGCGAGCGATCTGCCGACTGCTATGGGAGCTCTGGTCGCCAAACTGGAGATTCAGCGATACCGAGTTTGACCGTACGGCGGTCAGCTTCGATAATCCCGATTTTGTCGAAATTGTGATCCACTCTTATCGCCACCGATACGGAGCTGCTCTTGGGGATCCTGCGCTAGCGGATAGCGAGGAACGCTTGGCTGGTCAACCCATCGTCCATGTTCCCGCCATTGTGTTGCATGGCGAACGTGACGGCGTGCATCCGCCTGAGCGTTCTGAAAATCAGAGCAAATTCTTTTCCGCATACTATGAACGCCGATCCATTGCCAAAGCGGGCCATCTCTTCCCGCGCGAGGCGCCAGTTCCGGTGGTTATCGCGATCCAACAATTGGCTCGGCTACTTCCACGCCCAGGGTATTAAATCGATGGCCGAGGTGAATGCGCAATGAAGACGATTCTATGTTTTGGCGATTCAAACACTTGGGGATATCGGCCGGATGGCGCTGGCCGATTTGATTGGGACGTCCGTTGGCCCGGCATTCTTCAGCAGGAATTAACAGGTTATGCCCGGATTATCGAGGAGGGCTTAAATGCTCGGACGACGGTGTTTGACGACCAGGTCGAAGGTGTCTCCGTTTGCAGGAATGGTTCGCGGCATTTGCCGATCTTGCTGGAGACGCACCGCCCGCTTGATCTGGTTATCATTTCTCTCGGAGTGAACGACCTGAAGCGCCGGTTCAATGTAACCCCCTTCGAGATCGCTCAGGGAGCGGCTGAATTGGTAGGGATCGTCAAGCGCTCGGTGGCCGGTCCGGATGGTGGGCCACCGCCAGCGCTTTTGATTTGCCCGCCTCCGATCAAGGTGCTAACCGGATTGGCCGAGCTTTTTGAAGGCGGGATCGCAAAGTCAGCGAATTTGGCGGCGCGTTACGAATGGCAGGCCGGCCGCTTAGGTTGTCATTTCCTTGATGCAGGAAAGGTTGTCGACCTCAGTTCTTTGGATGGGATTCATCTGGACGCAGACGCACACCGCAAGCTTGGGATGAAGGTGGCCAAACTTGTGCGAGAAGCCATTCACTAGCATAAAGGAACTTCTCCGGGCTTCTCCTCGCATTTGCTTCTTGGCCGGAATGCACGTAATTCCCTCGCGCAATGAGTTTTCAAGAGCTTGGGTTGGGGGACATGGTCGTTCACGGGGTGCAATCCGTCGGTTTTGGCGATCCGACCCCTATCCAGGAACGTTGTATTCCGTTGGTTCTCGAGGGGCGTGATGTGGTCGGTTCGGCCCAGACCGGGACCGGTAAAACCGCGGCGTTCGGCTTGCCAATTTTGACTCGCTTGGGAAAACGATCCGCCTCTGCGCCGCGCTGCCTCGTACTGGAACCCACGCGGGAACTGGCGATACAGGTCGAGGCGGCTCTTCAGCTGTATGCCCGCTTCACTCCGGTGGAGCTTGGGGTCTTTTATGGCGGAGTCGGCTACGAACGGCAGAAAAAGCTCTTGGGTTTCGGCATTGATATCATCGTCGCGACGCCCGGCCGTTTGCTGGACCTGCAACAGCAAGGGGTGCTTGATCTGAGGAGCATTGAAATTCTGGTCCTCGATGAAGTGGATCGGATGGTCGACATGGGCTTTTTACCGGATGTCCGCCGGATCGTCGAGCTGTGTCCGAAAGACCGGCAAACCTTGCTCTTCTCAGCCACCATTCCGCCGGAAATCGAGCAGCTCTGTTCATGGGTTCTCAACAAGCCCGAGATCGTCGAGATCGGGGTTCGACGCTCCGTGGCTGAGACGGTGACGCACGCGTTTTTTCCGGTAGCCGTGGCGCAGAAGTTCGATCTGTTGGTCGCGCTGCTCGAACAAACGCACTACGAAAGCGTTATTGTTTTCACGCGAACCAAGCAGGCGGCAGACCAGATCTCTGATCGTCTGAAAGCGCTGAAACATTCAGTGACTGTGCTGCATTCGAACCGAAGTCAGCGGGAGAGAGAGGATGCGCTGGATGGGTTCAAGTCGGGAAAGTTTGAGGTCCTTGTCGCGACCGATATCGCCGCCCGCGGCCTCGACATCTCCGCGGTGACGCACGTGATCAATTACGATATCCCGCTGCATCCGGAGGATTACGTTCATCGTGTCGGTCGAACAGGGCGGGCGGAGCAGGTTGGAGACGCTTTTACCTTGGTAATCGCCGAGGAAGCCAAGGCAATGATCGACATTGAAAGGTTTATTGGCCAAAAGGTCCCGCGGATCAGGCTGCCGGGTTTTTCCTATGTGTACACGGCGCTTTTCGACGAAGGTAAGCGCCCGCTCAAACCGGTGAAAGGATTCCGCACCAGCCGCGGCTACTCCTTTGGCCGGTATGGCAGGTGATGTCTGCGGCATGAGCATTTTGGAGTGCGTGCGACTTGTCGCCGCTTTTGAGACTTGCGCGGAGCGCGGGTATCGGGCTCTTCTCGCGCGAAATCGGCGCTTCGCTGTTTCGCTCCCCGGCCTGAACCGCGCTCCGCGCGATCCTAAAGCGGCGACAAGTCGCACGGCACTTCAAAGCCGCTCAAGCCGCTCTCAATGGCTGTCTTCGCGCCAGGGCTTGCCTGCCTGGTAGAATTGCAATCGTTGCTGGAAGTACGGCGCGTCCTGGGAGTCAGCGCCGAGGATTGCTTTGCCTTCCCAATGCTGAGCCGAGGCGAAATCGCCCTTTTCGGCGTAGGCGGCAGCGAGCACATCAAGCACTGTCGCGTCCCGCTGTCGGGTAAGATTGGCCGCCTCTGTCGCCAGCGCAATCGCGGTGTTACCATTCCGGATCGAGGGGTCTTTACAAGTAGCATAGAGCCACGCTGCTCCCGCGCGGCTGTAAGCATCGCGGGGGTAGGCTTGAGCGGCCGCCTTAAAAGTGCTGATCGCCTCGGATTTTCGGTCGAGCCGGCTAAGCGCGTTGGCTTTTAACGTGTAAAGTTCCGCCAGATTGACTCGATTCGCGTCTCCATTGTTCGTCCGAATTGCCTGATCAACCGCGTCAATCACGTCTTTCGGCCGATTCAAATTGGTCGCCGCGGCCGCCCGGGCCGCCTGCAGCCACCAACGTTCCGGATGTTCTTTCAGCGCTTTGGTAGAAAACTTCAGAGCGTCTTTCCACATCCCATTCTGGACGTAGACACCGAGCACACTAACCTCCGCCTTTTCTTCTGGTGTAAACTTATGCCCTGGCGGGAAAACCTCTTCCGGCGGCTGTTCTTGTCGAGGTCCCTGGTCGCGCCGCGCAGCAAAATGCCGGCGGGAATAGTGACCACGGTGGGCCTGTCCACCCTTATGCCGGTGCGAGCTCTTGCCTCGCGAAACGGAGCTCGTTCTTGAGTTTTTCGAATGGTGTCCGGCATGCTCCGAGCTTGCCGATTTCTTCGAGGTCTTGCTGGACCTGTGAGAAGGGGAGGCTTGCGCCGGAACACCTTCGAAGACAACCCAACCCAGTCCAATCAAGAGCAGAATTTTTAACCAACGCACCGTCATTTTTTACAGCTTTCGTCGCCGACGCTACCGACGACGAGATCCATTGTTTGCGCAAGAACGATTAAACTTCAAATGCTGAGCACTGGCAATTTTGCATCAGAGAGGTCCGTCCACTAACTTCGAGGATGATTGCGGGAGAACATATCGAGAAACGGAATCTGGAGGATCGGCTCCGAGGCGCCATTTGGGGACAGTTTGTCGGTGACGCGGCGGGTTTGGGCACGCACTGGATCTACGATCTGGCGGAACAGCAGACAAAATTTCAGGAGGGTGTCCGCGGTTTTGAAAAACCATTGCGGGACCATTACCACGCAGGCAAACACCCTGGCGATCAGACCCACTATGGTGATGCGGCTTTGCTCTTGCTGAAGGCGGTAGCAGAGGATGGCGTTTTTGATCCGAGGAGTTTTGGGCGGCGATTTGTCGATACGTTCCGCGAGAAAGTTTATTCTGGGTATCTCGACCGTGCTACCCGGGACACCGTGGAAATCTTTGACCGGTTTACCGAGCGGCACTCCGCGGAGAATTTCGATTTCCAGCAAGGAGCGGACGACGATCAACTCGCAACGGTGTCGCGTCTGTCAGGCGTCGTCGTGCGTTATTGGCACGATCCGAATCTGGTGCGGATTATCGAGTCGTTGACGCGTGTTTGTCAGAACAACGATGTCGCGATCGGTTGTGCCCAGTTCTCCGCTTTGTTGCTGGCAAAACTTCTGGATGGACCGGAGGTCCGCGACGCTCTGGCGGAAACTCAGGAAGCGGCCATCGGGTCGCAAATCCGGAACGGCTTGGAAATCGTGCGCCTGAGTAACTTGGGTGTTCAGCGTCGGGCCAAGGATGTGATCGAAACCACGCTGGAACTCGGCCAGTCGTGTCCCCTCGAGCACAGTTTCCCCTCGGCGATCCATGCTTTCTTGCGACATGCCGACAGTTTCGAAGGTGCCATTGTAGCGACCATCAGAGCCGGCGGAGATAACGCTGGGCGAGCCGCTCTAGTGGGAGCATGGCTTGGCGGTCACCTGGGATTCTCGGGAATACCGCGGGATTGGTGTAACCGTTTGTCGCATGCGGAAGAGATCGCCGATGCTACGGAGAGGATTCTAAAGGAAGCGCTGAGAGAAGCGGCTTGAGCGGGCTGAGCGGCTTGAGCGGCTTGAGCGGTTTGAGCGGCTTGAGCGGTGCGCGGACGACCAGTGGTGCCGACTCCTTCTTCCACGAAGCTTCGACACATACCGACCGTTCCGGAGGGGCTGAAAGAGAGTCGGCCGGCACCGTCAGCGCAGGTAGTTCGACCACCTCCGGCCAGCGTCCCAGGGCCGCTCTGAATCGCGCCGCCGCGACAATCAGCCGCACAGCCCGCTCAAGCCGCTCAAACCGCTCAAGCCGCTCAAGCCGCTATCGCCATTCGTGCTTGGGATACTTCCTTCGCAGCTCTTGCCTGATCCTGGGATAAGCTTCCTGCCAAAACGTGCTGAGGTCAGACGTGATCTGGACGGGACGATGGTTTGGCGCCAGAACATGAATCGATACGGGTACGCGGCCGCCGCAAACTTTCAGGGAGCCGTTGACTCCGTAGAGATCCTGTATACGGGCGGAGAGCACTGGCGACTGGCCTGTGGCGTAGCTGAGCTTGGGGCGTCTGCCTTGTGGCAACTCGATGCGTTCCGGGGCGAGGCGATCGAGCAAGGATTGCTGGCTGGGAGAAAGCCATGACTTGACCACTGGCCAGACCGGGCGCTCTTTGATTTCGCGGTAGGTCGTGGCGCCGAGACAAATCTGGGTCACCAGCTCCTGTCGTTCCGCCGGGCCGATTGCAGGCAGGTGCAGTTCGGGCATCCACTCCGCTAAACAGTTCAGCCGCGCAATCCATTGTTCCACCTCATGTGTCCAGTGGGACAGCGGACAGTGTCCGAGCAGGACCTCGCCGGCCAGTATAAAGGCGGTCTGCTCATTTGGTTCGGGAGCGGTTTGCGCCACTTGAAGCGAGAGGTCGCGGAAACGAAGGGTTCGCCGGACTATCACCCGGCGCAAACTCGTGTCGTACGCCAGTTCCTCAGTTTCCTGGAGATCATCCGGATAAAGTTCCCGCAACCACTCCTCCCGGACAGCGGTTGCCAAGGAGAGGAGCACCAGCAGTTCCTCATCCCGACCCTGGATCTCTCTGATCTCAGCCGCCACCAGCAATGGGCTTTTCTGAACCGCGCTTTCTCGCGCGAGGACACCTTGACGGCGATGAACCAAATCGCACCGAAGCGTACCGGCGTCCGCTCGCTTAGCCAGATGATCGGAAAAGCCCACGAGAAGACATTTGCCCAGGGCCTCGGCCGAAAACCGGTCTGGCGGAGTATTAATGGTGAGACCTTCCGTCCTGGCCAATTCCAAAAACTGCTGATAAAGCAGGTCGACTTGCTGGGCAACTCGAAAACGGAGACCCAGGCGGCGGGCCTGATCGGGGCCATGCTCCAAAGCATACATCCACGCCCGGATGAGGATGAGGAAATCCGATTCGGCTTCGTTTCCGAGAAGCAGCTCCCGCTCGTGATCGAGCTGCGGACTTTCACTTTTCCTCAGCAGAGAACGTTCCTGCGTAAGCGCGGCGATCAGCGCGACACTTCCCACGCAATCCAGCTCGTCAGCCATCAGCAGCATCCGCGAGTACCGCGGGTGCACTGGGAAGGAAAGCATTCGCCGCCCAAGAGGAGTAATGGCCGCGCTCCGGCGATCGATCGCGCCAAGGTCCTCCAGTAGCTCGGTCGCTCGGGACAACGACTTTCGGTTGGGCGCTTCGATCCAGCCGAAACGTTCCAGATCGATCACGCCGGATGCCTTGAGGTTCAAGACCACCTCCGCCAAATCAAGACGTTTGATCTCCGGTTGGTCTTGCGCGCGACGCTCCAAATGGTCTTTCTCCGGCCAGAGGCGAAGACATTTACCCGGGGCGGTGCGGCCGGCTCGCCCGGCTCGCTGGTCAGCCGCTGCCCGGCTGATTTTCCCGACGATCAGCGTGTTGATGCCGCGATGCGGATCGTACTTCGCGATCTTGGCCAGACCGCTATCAATGACCAGGGTGACCCCGTCGATGGTCAGCGAAGTCTCGGCAACGTTTGTCGAGACAACGACCTTGCGTTGAGGGTAAACGGCTACTGCGGCGTCCTGTGCCCGGGGAGAGAGGTCACCATGCAGCGGCAGGACGGTCCCGGGAAACTTGGCTCGCTTTATCTCTTCGATGGTGCGGGCGATTTCGTATGCGCCCGGCATAAAAATCAGGACGTCGCCGCCATCGTCCTCCGATTGGAGGAGTGCATCGGCGGCCAGCTCCCAGGGAGGCTCATCAACGACCTGACGTTTCAGAAATTCCAGAGAAACCGGAAATGTGCGTCCAGCGGAGGTAAGCACTTCGCAAGGTTCCAAGTAAGAACAGACCAGCCTGGCATCGAGCGTCGCTGACATCACGACGATTTTCAGATCCGGCCGGGTCGTTTGCTGAATCTCCCGGGCCCGGGCGAGCGCAACATCCCCGTAGAGATGACGTTCATGGAACTCGTCAAAGATAACGACAGATACACCCCGGAGTGCCGGATCGCCGACCATCTGACGGAGAAGAACGCCTTCGGTAACAAAGCGGATCCTGGTTCGCGGACTGGAGACATTGTCGAGCCGGATCTGGTAGCCGACCTCCTCACCCAGAGAAGTGCTCCGTTCTTGCGCGACCCGGGCAGCCAGCAGGCGGGTAGGTAAGCGGCGCGGCTGCGAAATGATGATCTGTCCGTCTTCGGCAAGACCATGATCAAGTAGAATCTGGGGTACCTGGGTCGACTTACCAGAGCCTGTTGGAGCCTGGAGAACGAGCCGGGGACATGATTGGAGGCACGCTACGATGCGGTGCTCGAGCTCGAAAATGGGAAGGGAGTTGTTCAAAGTTCAGGATGCCAGTGTCAGTGTCAGTGCCAGTTTGTATAGCACCTCAGTGCCGTGCGTCAGTAAGGTGCAGCGGCTGTCTCGCAACACTCAGGGTCGGCAGGAGCACCTTGGAGTGCGTGCGACTTGTCGCCGCTTTGAGACCGCGCGGAGCGCGACTAACGACCAAAGGGTCTTTTCGCGGAGAGAACATGGAGATCGTTGAAGGTACTGCCGCAAAACTCACCGACACTGACACTGGCACTGACACTAGCATTGGCCCCTCCTTACGGATCGAAGGGCGAGCCCTCCTTCGGAGTGTCACGCTGCGCCACGGCGGACACCAGTTCCTCAGGCTCAGGCTCGTTGGTTTCGGTTTCCAGGAACAGCCCGCTTCGGCAAAGCTGAGCATACTTTCCATCCTGGAGGAGCAATTCCTCATGCGTGCCGCGCTCGACGATGCGTCCCATCTCCAGCACCAGAATCTGATCGGCGTGACGCACAGTCGAAAGACGATGGGCGATCACAAAGCTGGTTCGTCCGGCCAGGAGTCGATTGAGCGCCTCCTGGATCTGCTGTTCCGTTTCCGTATCCACGCTTGCGGTGGCCTCATCCAAAACCAGGATGGGAGGATTCTTCAGGAGCGCGCGAGCGATCGAGATACGTTGTTTTTCACCGCCGCTCAATTTCACGCCTCGTTCTCCGACATTCGTTTGCAGGCCTTCCGTCAGTTGGTGAACAAAGTGTTCGGCGTTAGCCGCTTTCAATGCCGCCGCGATTTCCTCGTCCGACGCCCGAGCATTTCCGAGCAGAAGATTCTCTCGAATTGTGCCGTTAAAGAGAAAAGTCTCTTGGGTAACGTATCCGATGGCCTCCCGAAGTGATCTTTTTGTGAACTCCGCGATGGCATGCCCGTCAATCAGAATCCGTCCTCGATCGATCTCATAGAAGCGGAGCAAAAGGCTCACCAAGGTCGATTTGCCGGCTCCGGTGGGACCTACCAGAGCAACGGTTTGTCCAGGGAAAACAGTGAAATTAATATCATGGACAGCCGGCCGATTATTCTGATAGCTGAACTCGACCTTCTCAAAATCGATCCGGCCGGTTACCTCGTTGCCTCGCAGAATTTTCTGACCGCGATCCGGCTCCGGTTCGGCATCCAGGATTTCGAAAACCCGTTCACCTGCGGCGCGGCCGGCCTGGAGAAGTTGATTCAGGCTGTGCAAACGGCCGATGGGCTCGTAGAGAAAACGGACCAGAATCAGGTATGCCACCAGTTTGCCGAGATCGAGTTCGCCTCGGATCACGGCCATTCCACCCAACCCCGTGACCAGAGCCAGGCCGAAGTTGCTCAGAAAATCCATCGTGGGCGAGTAGATCGCCCAGGTCCGCATTACGACCAGAGTGGCATCCGCCAGCCGCCGGCTTGCCCGGTTGAAATTGCGATGTTCCGGGTCTTCGCGGGCATAGGCCTTCAGTTGCCGGATACCGGAGATGTTATCGTGAAGAAGCGCGTTCATGGCCGACGAGGCCTGTCGCTGCAACCGATACCGGTTTTTCGCGGTAAGAGTGTAAAGCAAGGCGCCGGCGATGAGGAAAGGAAGAGGGACAAGGGCGAACCAGGCCAGGTGCGCGTTTGCCCGAAACATGAGGATCAGTACGACCGCGATTTGGAGGATTGCGACCGAGCCTTGCTCGATGCCGTCGATGATGACGCGTTCCACCGCCGCGACGTCTTCGAGAACGCGGGTCATGATATCGCCGGTGGAACGTTGATCGAACCAGGCGAGCGGCAGTTTTTGGATCCGTTGGTAAAGATCGCTCCGTAGATCGCAGATCACATTCTGCTCAAAGGTGTTGTTCAACACGACGCGGAGACAGGTAAACACCTCCTGGAGAAAGAAGGCCCCGGCGGCCAGCAGGGTAAGGGGGAGGATCAATTGCGGTTTGTGACCGCGAATGCCCTCGTCAATGATGCGTTGGGTTACACTCGGAAAAATGACGACCATCGATGTTGCAGCTATGGCGCAGCACAGGGTAATTCCGGCCATCCAGGGATACCGGCGAGTGTAGGCAAAGACGCGGAAAATCGTACGCATTTGGTAGGGAAGCCCCCTTGTTAGATAGCATATCTTTAGCAGAAACGGGCGTGTTGCGTAGTGCACGCCGACACGCCGACACGCAGCACGCCGACACGCCGACACGCAGCACGCCGACACGCAGCACACCGACACGCCGATACGCCGATACGCCATTGACCCGGGCACAAAGTTCGTCTGTGTTACCGGGTTGCTTTACCGGATCGGTCATTACACAAGACAAGCCCTCGTCATCGTCGGCAGTATCTTTTGGCTTTTGCTCAACACGATTGGGGAGATGGCAGACAATGTTCGCCGCGGACGGCTGCCGTTTCGACCATCACTGTTTTTCGCGCAAACTGATCGGACGGGTGTGGGGTCGGTACCCCTCGTGGTCACTGTATCGTTTTTTCTGGGACTGACGATGGCGCTGCTGACCGGATACCAGCTCGCGAAGTTTGGAACCCAACGTCTCGTGCCGACCTTGATCGCCATCGCATTTACTCGGGAACTCGGGCCGCTTCTGACAGGCATCGTCTTGGCCGCTCGCATCGGCGCGGCTTACACCGCCGAACTCGGGACGATGCAGGTCGCTGAGGAGGTGGAAGCGATCGAGGCCATGGGTATCGGGCCTTTGCGCTTTCTGGTCGCTCCTCGCCTGGTGGCGATCAGCTGCCTCATGCCCTGCCTTTCGGTGGTGGCGACCTGCGCAGCGATTCTCGGTTCTGCCTTGATTTCGTGGCTGGCTCTGAACCTGGTACCCGCTTTCTACTTTGATGCAGTGCTGACCAGTCTTTATGTCAGCGACATCATCACTGGGCTTTTCAAGGCGATGTTTTTTGGTCTGGTGATCGGACTGATCGCGTGTTTCCGCGGTCTGACTGTCGTCGGCGGAGCTGAGGGCGTCGGCGTGGCCACGACCGAGAGCGTGGTCGAGGCGATCACTTCGGTGATCGGCTTCGATACCCTTTTCAACATCCTTCTTACCCAAAAAGGCGGATGAGCGATCTTCCGTTGATCCATCTGGACGGGGTGACGCTTCGTTTTGGCGACAAAACAGTGCTCGATGGCGTAAATCTCGAGATCGCGCAGCGAGATCGCTTGGTCATTGTCGGGCAAAGCGGTGGCGGCAAAAGCACAACCCTCCGTTTGATTCTCGGCATTTTGCGGCCAACGGCCGGAGTCGTGCGCTACAAAAAACTGGCGATCCACCGGCTCTCGCGGAATAAGCTCAACCTCCTGCGCACCCGGATGGGGATGGTTTACCAGTACTCGGCTTTGATCAGTTCGATGAATGTGCGACAGAATCTGGCGTTACCGCTCGAGGAGCTTGGGCGCAAACGCCGGAAAGAGATTGACGCGCTGATCGAGGAGAAGCTGGCCTTGGTCGGAATGAGCGGCACCGAAGACAAGATGCCCTCTGAACTGAGTGGCGGGATGCGCAAGCGAGTTAGTCTTGCCCGTGCGCTGATCATGGATCCGGAGATTATTTTGTTTGATGAACCCACGGCCGGCTTGGATCCGGTCATCAGCTCAGTCATTGACGAATTGATCATCAACTTGACGGATAAAACAAATACGACATCGATCATCGTCACGCACGAGATGGAAAGCGCATTTCGCATCGCGACAAGAATGACCATGCTGTACCAGGGAAAGATCATTCAGGACGGCACTCCGGAAGTGTTCCGGCACTCGGCAAATCCAGTAGTGCGCCAATTCGTGACCGGAGAAACAGAAGGACCCATTACGGAAAACCAACCTCATGCAAATACTTCGGAATGAAGTCCGCACCGGTCTCCTGGTAATTCTGACGATCGGTCTGGCCATTGGACTTGTGCTTTATCTCAATTCTCCCGGGCTGTTCCGGCCGCTGCATCGGTTTGACGTATTTTTCGATAATGCGGCCGGCATCAAACCCGGAGCATCGGTCATGCTCGCGGGAAGAAAGATCGGGATCGTCAGCAACATTAGTTCTCCGGTGCCGCCGCAACGGCGGCCACCCGGAAAGGGCGATTACGAAGCGGATGTTACGGTCGACGTGTCCGCGGATGCGCGGCTTTATCGCGAGACCAAGGTCACGATGCGAACCTTTGGTCTCCTCGCCGATCTGGTCGTCGATTTCACCAACGGTAATCCTGATTCTGGTCTGGCCCACAGCGGAGACACCTTTGTCGGAGTTCGTGCACCCGACCTCGGTGAAATCGGTCCGCAGATCATTCAAAAAATTGATCCGGCCTTGCGCGAGGCGACCTCTACCCTGATCCAACTTCGGCACACTGCGCAGAACCTCACACGATTAACCGAAAAGGATTCTGTCTTGATGACGAACCTTGATGGAACATTCAGCAATTTCCGGGAAGTTGGCGGCAACTTGAAACTCATGACTGAGAAAGGAGGGCCGATCACCAATTCGCTCGATCGGCTCCAGGCAGTGCTCGGCAATGCGCAAGATATCACCGGCCAATTGGCCAAAGGAAACCGGTTGGAAAAAACGTTGACCAATCTCGACACGAGTTCCGAACGGTTGAAAGGCGTGCTGGGTCAAATCGAAGGGACGATGGACACAGCATTACCTCGGGTGAATGGGATTGTGGGCGATCTCGGCGAATTGACGACCAAGCTCAAAAGCCAGCCGTGGCGCTTGCTCTGGCCCAGCACGATTAAATATCAAGGGGCGGAAGAGCCTCCGGTGCCAAGGGTTCCAAGAAAGGGCCGGAGTCAAGAGACGGTAGTCAGGAACCGGTAGTCTTTCGACCTTGACTCGCCCGCTGAGCAGTTGCTTTCGGCCTTTTCAAAGCCGATCATAGGATTCATGTCTTCCGAACTGCTTACAACGAATCGGAAAGCTCTCACGATCAATCTCGACGAGGCAAAATATGGCACCTTCGCAGAGATCGGTGCTGGGCAAGAGGTAGCCCGCCATTTCTTCCAGGCGGGAGGGGCGGCGGGAACGGTCGCAAAGACAATCTCGGCCTACGATATGAAGTTCAGCGACGAGATTTACGGAAAATCGGCCCGCTACGTCTCGCGCGAACGGCTGAACCTGATGTTGGATCACGAGTACGGATTACTCATCGAGCGCCTCCGGGACGTGCGCGGCGATCGTTCGCATTTTTTCGCTTTCGCCAATACCGTTTCGGCGCGGAACTATCGCGGCAACAATGAATGCCACGGCTGGTTAGGCATTCGCTTCCAAACATCCGTCAATACGCCGCCCAGCGATGTCATTCTGCATGTCCGGATGTGGGACCAGGAAAATATCCTTCAACAACAGGCGCTGGGCGTTGTCGGGGTCAATCTCATGTACGGCGGATTCTACCTGCTGGAGGATCCTGACAAATTGATCGGTTCGCTCGTCGACAATCTCACGATCGAACGGATCGAGGTCGACATGATCAATTTTGCCGGGCCACTTTTCGCCCACGTCGATAACCGGTTGATGAGTCTCAAGCTGGTTGAACTCGGTCTGACCAATGCGGTGATGTTCAGTCCGCAAGGTGAAGTCTTGCAGCCCTCCGAGGTCTTGTACAAAAAGGCGATTCTGGTTGAGCGGGGCAGTTTTCGACCGGTTACCTTGGTAAACGTGGACATGCTGCAATGTGCGCTGGCCCAATTTTTGCAGGAGCCGGTACTGCAGGGGAGCGACATCGTTGTGCTCATGGAGATAACGATGCACAACCTGCTCGCCTCGGGGAAGGTCGACCATGAGGATTTTCTCGCCCGGGTTGATACGCTGGCCGCCATCGGAAACAACGTTCTGATTTCCAATTACATGGAGTTTTACCGGCTCACGTCCTACTTCCGTCGATACACCAAACAGATGATTGGTGTGGCCATGGGGATTAACAATCTCCTGGAGGTCTTCAACGAGAAGTACTACGAGAATCTCGAGGGAGGCATCCTCGAATCGTTTGGCCGATTGCTCAAAAATGAGACCAAATTGTATATCTATCCGATGCGTTCAGCGGCCTATGACCGCTATTGTCAGTCGGCGGAAGCCAACTGTCCGACGCCACCCGGCCGGAGTTCCGCTCATTCCCTGGCAACGGAGGTGTGGATCAACGCGAACAATCTCCAGGTCGAGGTGCATCTCCGGAACTTGTACGCTCATCTCTTGGAAAATCATTACCTCGCTCCCATGGTCGGATATGATCCGTCCATCATGGACATCTTTTCCAGAGATGTGCTCAAGATGATTCAGCGAGGTGAACCCCGCTGGGAAAAAATGGTCCCTGAACGCGTTGCTGCCATCATTAAAGAGCGGCAGCTTTTTGGTTATCGGAAAACCGAACCGGCAGAGTTGCATCCGGTCGCCTGAGCGGTTGACAATTTCCCGGAAATAGGGTTCTTACCCGGGCTACCTCATGGGCACCAGCCTGAGGTCCCCCCCATCTCGAAGCTGTGGCAGCTCCAACCGACATAGCCCTGATGAATCCGTTGGAGCAGCGGATCGGTTACAAGTTCCGGAACTCGTTGCTACTGGCGGAGGCCTTGACCCATCCGAGTCTCGGCCATGAAACCCAGCGGCATCACTTTGATAATCAGCGGCTCGAATTTTTGGGCGACGCTGTGCTCCAATTAATCTTCACCGAGCATTTGTTCCGGCTCTTTCCGCACTTCAGTGAAGGCCAGTTGACCAAGCTTCGTTCCCGGCTGGTTTCGCGAGAAGGTCTGAAAATTCACGCCATCAATATCGGGCTTGGCACCTATCTGATGATGGGACGGGGAGAGGAAGCGAGCGGCGGGCGGCAGCGCGCCTCAATCCTTGCCGATGCCTTTGAAGCGCTGATCGGAGCTATGTATCTGGACAGCGATCTGGAAGTCGTTCGCCAATTCATCATGGAAGAGGCACAGGAAGATATTCAGCGCCTTGCGCTCCAGCCTCTCGAGATCAATCCGAAAGGCCAATTGCAAGAGCTGCTGCAGGCGATTTCTCCGAAAAGTCCGGTCTATGAGATCATCTCCCAGGCCGGCCCCGAGCACCAAAAAATGTTTGTCGCCAAGGTCATCTGGGACGGTCTCGAGCTAGGATCGGGTCGTGGTTCCAGCAAAAAACAAGCCGAAACCGCCGCCGCGCTTTCCGCGCTGAACGTGCGTCTTTGGGAGACCAGTGCGCGCTCGGCGGATCTCGCTGGGGAAACGGGGGCGAAGTAGGGAGCAGCTTGAGCGGTAGCGCGGGCGTGTCGGACATCAAGGTAGGATAAGCTTTCAGCTTGTCGGCTTTTTTGAGCCGGCAGGATGCCGGCGCTACGTGGTACGGACGAGGCCGGGCCCGCTACACCGGCCGCTCACCCCGTTCAAGCCGCTCTAATCCGTTGCGTTCCGGAGGCCGGTTCGTTAGCTTCGTTTCTTCTATGGCAAAGGTTGTTCTCGGCAAGGGACTCAGTGCCCTGATCACTCCACCCCCACCGGTGACGGTTGAGACCGGCGACCGGGTCGAACGAGTCGCTTTGGGAGAGGTCGTGCCGAGTCCTCTCCAGCCTCGCAAAAATTTTGCAGCTGAACAGCTTCAAGAATTGGTCGATTCGATTCGCGAGCACGGCATCATTCAACCGCTGATCGTGCGCAAGATAGCCGGCAAATGCGAATTGATAGCCGGCGAGCGTCGCTGGCGCGCCGCTACCCAGCTTGGACTGGTGGATATACCGGTGATTATCCGGCAAGCGAGCGATCGCGATGTTCTTGAACTGGCGTTGATTGAGAACCTGCAGCGAGAGGACTTGAACCCGGTCGAAGAGGCGCACGCTTATCGCCGGTTGGCCGACGAGTTCTCATTGCGGCAAGAGGATATCGCTAACCGGGTGGGAAAAAGCCGGGCCGCCGTGGCCAACTCTCTTCGTTTACTGGAGCTGCCTGCGCTGGTGCAGAGCTACGTAGCTCAGGGAAGAATCAGCGTGGGTCATGCCAAAGTATTGCTGACTTTGGATAACCCGGAAGAACAGCTCGCCGTCGCGGAGCTTGCCATCCGGCACGCCGCGACCGTGCGTGCGACGGAGAAAATGGTCGCGGACCATCTTGCTCGCCATGGATTGGTCCGGAGCGGTCGGACTGGAGTGCGCCCGTCGCCGGCAACGATCAACAGCGTGAACCGGGCGTTGGTCCATCTCGAGAACGAGCTCCGTGAACGGTTGGCGACGCACGTCACTATTCATCACGGTGAGAAGAAGGGTCGCATCGAGATCCAATACTATGGAGATGATGACCTGGAACGTATTCTGGCATTGCTCGGGGTCCAGCCAAGGTGATGGCAACCGGTCGTCTGAAAACCTGCTTGTGTGGCGGTGCGATGGTTCTTTGCCTTCTTCTGGCTTCCTGTAAACCGAAACAGAGCTCCGTTGACCAATCGAAGGAAAAGCATTCGACCCCGGTAAATCTTGCGATCGCTGCGACTACTCCCGCCCTGCCCGAAAATCCTCCGGAGCTCTGGAATGAGTTCGACGGCGAACACGCGCTGCAATATGCCCGCAAGCTGTGCGAACTGGGTCCGCGCCCATCGGGCAGTCAGGCCTTGGACCTTGCCCGAAAATATGTCTCCGACCAGTTGAGTTCGTTCGGGTGGCAAGTGCTTCCGCAGCGATTTACCGATCGAACGCCTGGCGGCAAATCCATCGAATTCTGCAACCTGCTCGCCCAACCCGCGCAGCTCAAGCCGGCTGGATCGAGAACCGCGCTGGTTGCGTACCTCGATTCCCCCCACAGCGAAGTTTTTCATAGCGTCGGAGCTAGTGACGGCGCGGCGAACTCGGCCATTTTGATCGAATTGGCCCGGGTACTGGCAAAAGCTCCCCGAATAGCGTCGGCGGTTGAGCTCGTTTTTCTGGACGGCCACGCGCCTTTTCGACAAACCGGGCTTGATGACGGCCTCTTCGGAAGCCGATTTTTCACCGAGTTGCTAAAGATCAACCGGCAAGTCGGCAGCTATCAAGCCGCAGTCGTGCTGGCAAACCAGGGCGGGCCGCAGCCTCGTCTTTGCTGTGCGCGCAATTCCAACCCGGTTCTGATCAAGGCTTTCCGGGAAGCAGCGCAGAGCTTGGACTTCCGCCTGGAGATCTCAGGTCGCCCTTTGCTTTCGGACCATGTTCCTTTTTCGCAGGCCCGCATTCCCGCACTGGCCTTGCTCGATCCAGACTCGCCTGTTCTGGAAACCGCCGATGATGGGCCGGATCGGCTCTCGGCTGTTTCGCTTGCGCAAAGCGGCAAGCTTGTTCTTTATTACCTCGCTTCGCTGCAGGCAGCGGCTCATTGATGAGGGATTTTATTCTGTACGTGAAACCCGGTTGTCCCTGGTGCCGGAGCGCCGAGGGCTTCCTGGACCAGCACGGGTACGCCTATCGGCGCGTCGATGTGTACCGGGATCCGGAGGCATACGTGGAGATGAAACGGCTTTCCGGCCAGGCGTATACCCCGACGCTGCGGGTCGGCGAACTGCTTCTCAAAGATTTTGGAACCGAGGAACTCGAGCTGTTTCTGAAAAGGAATAAGATCCACCCGTAACTTTTGGAGTGCGCGCGACTTGTCGCCGCTTTAGGATCGCGCGGAGCGCGGTTCAGACCGAGAAACGGAGCCACGAAGTGCGGCGTTTCATAGCTAAAAGCCCCCTTTTTTGGCCGCCGCGCTCCGCGCAGTCTCACTCGAAAAATCCGTACGAACCTTCCCGCAGACTCGACACCGCTCCCCCATACCGCCGGGCCCAGGCTACAGCGCAACCTCGCAATCCCGATAAACGTCGGAAGGGATCGTCTTGATCGTCTCGGTCAGATTGATAAACTTGACCGATCCTTCAACCTGCACGTGCGGCGCAAACCGGAAAGGTCCCTGAATCTCCAGGTCTTTGCAGCCGATCAGCGACGGTACTCCCTCGGCCACGAGTTCTTCCAACCGGTCGACCACCTTGTAAGAGTCGTTCAGCCGAATTAGCGGCTGAACACCACCTCGTTCCGGCCGGAGTCGCAAACAATATCCGGCGTCTAACTCGTATGCATCCGAGCGGATCGCCAACAGGTCGCTGGTTGTCTTTACCGGCGCGAAGCGGCTCCGCGGAACCTCGATCGCCATTGACCCCTCGAAACACTCGATAGCCGCGCCCATCGCCGTCTCCAGTTGATAAACTGTCGGAGAATTTTTGTCCCGCGGATCCACGGTTTTCTCGTTGCGAATCAGCGGCAATGGCAACAAGCCACCGCCCTGCTGTAGCGCGGCTGCCAGTGCGTCCACTCTAAGCCAAATGGAATTGGTATTAAAGTAACGGTGTCGCGCTATGTTCTGAAATTCGGCTAGATCTTCTTCGGGACACTGGGCTAGTTCCCGGAGCAGATAACGCCGGTCGCTGCGGCGAACAGCCAGATGGCCCCCTTTGCGATCCGCCTCGGTCCGCCGCGTTACCTCCATCAGGAGAGGAGCGCCGGAATGAACAAAAAAACGGAGAAGACCAAGGTCCAGAGTCGCTCCGAGGTTATCCGCATTGGACACAAATAAAAATTGTTTTCCAGCTTGTTGCAGCCGAGTCAAGCTACCAGACCCAAGTAACGTGGGATAAAGGTCGCCATGACCTGGCGGACACCATTCGAGTTGAGGGTTTGCCGGCCATTGAATCGGCAGAAGGGTGCTTGTTTCAAGCTTAGGCACTTTGTTCTGGAGCAGCTCGGACTGTTCCGGAGGCCCCAGTTCGGGATACCGCCGGAGAGCCGACAGAGTGTCGGCGCTCGTACTGAAACTGTTCATCCAGAGAAGTTCCACGCCCGACGAGAAATTCCCCTTCTGCGCCAGGATCTGGTGCACAATAATATCGAGAAAGGTGAATCCATCGCGCACCGCCAGCAGGGTCTTGGCTTTTGCCAATCCCATACTGGTGCCCAAGCCGCCGTTCAGTTTCAAGACGACAGTCTTCGACGCTATTCCGGCCTCGGCCTCCGCCGAGCCGGCGGCGTCCGTTCGTGGCAAAGAGGTGACCGGTTCGATCGATCTTTCCGGGATCAGACCAGCATCCTTGGCGGCCAGCTTCTTATATTGATAAAAGAAGGCTCGTTGCGCGGCTTCGCTGACGCCGGCCGAAACCATTTTCTGTGCGATCAACTCTTCGGCCTTCATCTCGGCGGCAATAGCATGTGGCGAACGGAGAATAGCAAATCCCAAATCACCGCGTCGTCTTATAGATCAAGTAGGCCTGTAAAGCATCTGCCGCTCTCTCCAACTGGACGTCGGCAATCGGGGCTACCCTGTTCTTCTCGGCGCTGCTCAGCGAGCCGAGGCGCCGCTGCATGATCAGCGCATGCTCCTGCTCCTGAGTCACGGTGGAGCGAATATCAGGAGCAATGCCGTTGCCTTGAATGATCTTCCGGTCGGGAGTGAAATAACGGGCCGTGGTCAAACGGATTGCTGATCCGTCTGGCAGCGGCACTTCGCTTTGGACAACACCTTTGCCAAAAGTGGTTTCGCCGACCAGGATCGCTCGTTTCAGATCCTTCAGCGCACCCGCCACGATTTCCGCGGCACTGGCCGTCTCGCTGTTGACCAGGACTGCGACAGGGTAATTGCCCTGGGCATGGTCGACCACGTCGGTGTAGTACTGTTGATTTTGAGCAGGATCTCTGCCCTCCGTGTAGACCACCATCGTTTTGGGCGGAAGGAATAACCCACAGCTATCGACCGCGCTCCGGACCAGACCTCCTGGATTAAAGCGCAAATCCAGGACCAACGCCTGCATCCCTTGCTCTTGGAGGTTCCTCAGCTCCGTTTCCAATTCTTGCGCCGTCGGAGAAACGAATTCCGTAATCCGCAAATATCCGATTTTCCAGTGACCGGTAGAGGACGGATCGAGTATTTTCGCATCCTTAACGCTGGGTACCTTGATGAATTGGCGCTCCACCTTGATGGCCAATGTTTCCTTGGTCGAAGGTCGGAAAATCGTGAAGCTGACGATCTGTCCCGGTTCGCCGCGCAGGAGGTGGCCGACGTCGTCAAAGGTCTTTCGCTCGGTGGAAACTCCATTGATGCTCAGAATCTGGTCGCCCGGAGCCAGACCTGCTTTTGCCGCGGGAGCACCCTCGATCAGTGAAACCACGGTCGCGACGCCATTGATCGGAGTGAGCACCACACCAAAGCCGCTCATCTCTCCGCGATTCTCGGTGAGTTCTTCTCGAAAATCGACCGGCTCAACAAATTGACTGTGCGGATCCAGCTTCTCAATCATGCCGTGCAGGGCCGCATAGACTAAACTGCGATATCCTGTCTTGGCCGGATCGACGTAGTCCTGGCGAACAAGTTCCAGGGCATCGCTAAATACCGCGGCCACCCGGGCCAAGCCGCCATTCAAAGAGGAAGCGCTATCCGGAAAACTCGGAGTCGACAGCAGTGCTGTTCCGCAAAAACCGAGGTCAAAAATGATTAAAACTGTCAACAAAAACTTCTTCATCCGAAAGCGCATCCATCCTGAGCTTTACGCGCGAGCATAACCCGAAATTGCGCCAAATACAGTTCACCCGTTGAAGTTCAGCCAGCAGGCACATCAAATGCATACCAGAAAACTCGGATCGACAAGTCGATCGAAAAACGTACGGGTACTGTGAGCATGAACAAAATTCGGGTATGGACCGGGAACCCTTTTCCCCTGGGAGCCACTTGGACGAAGCAGGGCGTGAATTTTGCGATCTACTCCGAGAACGCGACGGGAGTGGATCTCTGTCTTTTCGATCAACCCGACGCGGATCGCGAGACGCTGCGTATCCGGGTGACAGAACGGACTGATCATATCTGGCACGTGTTTATACCGGAAATCGGGCCTGACCAGCTCTACGGTTTTCGAGTTTATGGAGTGTATCAGCCGAAGGACGGGTACCGATTTAACGCCTCCAAGGTTTTGATTGATCCGTATGCAAAGGCGATTGCCGGAAAGATCAATTGGGGTCCGGAGATGTTCGGGTATCCTCTGGGCGAACCGACCGAAGACCTGAAACGCGATTATCGCGACAATGCCTTTAACTTGCCGAAGTGCGTAGTCGTCGATCCGGCTTTTGACTGGCGAGATGATCAGCCGCCCCGGACTCCCCTGGCCGAATCGGTCATCTACGAAGTCCATGTGAAAAGCTTTACCAAGTTGTGGGATAAAGTGCCCGAGGCGCTGCGGGGCACTTATGCGGGGTTGGCCAGCCCGGCCTTGACCGAATACCTTCGCCGGTTGGGTGTCACCGCGGTCGACCTGCTGCCGGTGCACGAACACGTCGATGAGAGTTTCCTGATCGATCGCGGCCTCACCAACTACTGGGGCTACAATACGATCGGGTACTTCGCGCCGGAAAGTTCCTATTCAAGCAAGGGCGTGCTCGGAGGTCAGGTGACTGATTTCAAGGAAATGGTCTACGCCCTTCATCAAGCTGGTCTCGAGGTGATCCTGGATGTGGTTTATAACCACACAGCCGAAGGCAACCACCTGGGACCGACGCTCGCGTTCAAGGGAATCGATAACGCCTCTTTTTATCGTTTGGTGCCGGACAATCGGCGTTTTTACATGGACTACACCGGATGCGGCAATACGCCGAACACGCAAAATGCTCGGGTATTGCAACTGATCATGGACAGTCTGCGCTACTGGGTCACCGAGATGCGAGTCGATGGATTCCGCTTTGATCTCGCGACCACGCTGGGCCGGGAAGAACACGGTTTCGAACGAGACGCCGGTTTCTTCGACATCCTTTTACAAGACCCGATCCTCTCCCAAGTAAAGTTGATTGCCGAGCCCTGGGATGTCGGTGAGGGAGGGTACCGGGTCGGGGATTTTCCCATTCCCTGGGCGGAGTGGAATGGAAAATACCGTGATTGCGTCCGGCGCTATTGGAAGGGGGACGACGGGACGCTTGCCGAGTTCGCCTATCGCTTAACGGGAAGTCCTGATCTCTACGAGCATCAGGGCCGTCGGCCTTACGCCAGTATCAACTTCGTCACCGCACATGACGGTTTTACTTTGAACGACCTGGTGAGCTACAACGAGAAGCACAACGAGGCGAACGGGGAAGGGAATCGTGACGGCGACAATAACAACAATTCCTGGAATTGTGGCGTGGAAGGGCCGTCCGAAGATCCAAAGATCGATGCGCTCCGATGGCGGCAGCGCCGGAATTTTTTTGCGACCCTGCTTCTCTCGCAAGGTGTCCCAATGATCTTGGGCGGCGACGAGTTTGGCCGCACTCAGCAGGGGAACAACAACACTTATTGTCAGGATAACGAGCTCTCCTGGTTTGATTGGAATTGGGGCAAACCGGGTAAGCAGCTCTGCAAATACGTTAGCCAATTGATCAGGTTCCGCCGCAACCACCCCGTCTTCCGGCGTCCGAAATATTTCCGGGGACGCCGGATCCGATCTTCCGAGGTCAAAGATATTATGTGGTTCAGTCCAGGCGGATCGGAGATGAAGGAAACAGATTGGCAGAACGGGTTCGCCAAATGCGTGGGTATGTTGATCAGCGGCGCCACCGTCGATATCCGGGATGCCAAAAACGAGATCATCAAAGACAACACTTTTCTCCTGCTCTTCAATGCTCACTATGAGTCATTGACCTTCATCCTGCCCGGTCGAGAAGAGATTCGTTGGCAACTCGTGCTCGATACTGCGCTGGATGCCGGTTTTGCGTCGGAATCCAAAGTAGTCTCCGCCGGCGAAGAAATCGAAATGGTCGAACGCAGCTTTGTTCTTTTGCAGCTTTCGGAGGGCGAAGAAAACTTTGCGCAGGAGGAGTCCTGGACTACCAAGAAAGGCAAGGCCCCGTCCAAAACGCCTAGCAAACAGACCGGTCGTTGATGGAGCTGCCGTATGGAAAGAACAACTCGCTACTACTCGCAGGG
The DNA here is from genome assembly GCA_963731325.1 of uncultured Verrucomicrobiae bacterium. GTDB lineage: Bacteria > Verrucomicrobiota > Verrucomicrobiia > Chthoniobacterales > JAFAMB01 > CAVSUL01. The sequence goes on along the minus strand of CAVSUL010000001.1, from coordinate 113,158 downwards.
ACCGGAGATCTTAAACTCTGGAATTTCCTTTCGGACCTGGGCGCCGCAAAAAAAGAACGTATCGCTCGTTATTCTCGGTCCTGACCGAAAGGTGCGCCGGGAATTGCCATTGGACAAAGATGCTGAGGGTTACTGGGCAGGCCTGGCACCGGGCGCTGAGGCGGGAACTTTATACCAATATCGGCTGGACGATCAGCTGTTTCCTGATCCCGCCTCCCGGTTTCAGCCTCTGGGAGTTCATGAGCCCTCGGAGGTCGTCGAGAATCGCTTTTCGTGGACCGATAACCTTTGGCGCCCGCCGGCGCTCCGCGATCTCATCATTTACGAACTGCATACCGGAACCTTTAGTCCGGAGGGAACTTTCGCTGGCGTCGCCCGGCGTTTGGAGCATTTCCAGCGACTGGGCGCAAACGCAATCGAGTTGATGCCGGTCGCGGATTTTCCCGGTCGATGGAACTGGGGGTATGACGGAGTATACTTGTTTGCCCCGGCGCATGTTTATGGGCATCCCGACGATTTGCGTCGGCTCGTTGACGATGCGCATCAAGCCGGCTTAATGGTTGTTCTGGATCTCGTTTACAATCATCTCGGACCGGATGGGAATTATCTCGGCGCCTACAGCGATTACTACTTCAACGAAAAGCATCACACCCCGTGGGGTCGCGCTTTCAATCTCGATAATGCTCGAGCTGAACCGGTGCGCCGGTTCTTTGTGGAAAACGCGCTCTATTGGCGCAGCGAGTTTCACATCGACGCTTTCCGATTGGATGCGACACAAGCGATCCTCGATGATTCTCCCAAACATCTTATTCAGGAGATCGCCGAGCAGATGCAGGACCTCGGCGGCCTGGTAATTTGTGAGGATCCCCGAAACGAGCGCCGGATTTTGCAAAAGCGCTCGGAGGGAGGCTACGGCTGCGATGCTGTTTGGGCCGATGATTTTCATCACGTTGTCCGGGTGCAGATAACCAGCGAGGACGAGGGTTATCTCGGGTATTTCAAAGGTACGATAAACGAGCTCATTCGAACGTTGCGCGAGGGTTGGTTATTTACCGGTCAGATCCAGAAAGATGGCATTCCTCGTGGAACTCGTGGGGCGGATTTGCCCCCGGAGCGCTTCATCCATTGTATCTCGAATCACGATCAAACCGGTAATCGCGCCTTCGGCGAGCGGTTAAATCAGCTCGTTTCGCCGGCTGCCTACCGCGCCGCCAGCAGCCTGCTGCTGCTCGACCCCTATACCCCAATGCTTTTCATGGGCCAGGAATGGGCGGCCGCTACTCCTTTCTTGTATTTTACTGATCATGAGCCGGTTCTCGGAAGGAACATCAGCGAAGGGCGCCGGCAGGAATTCGCCGAGTTTTCCGAATTCCGCGACCCGGAAATGCGGAAGAAAATTCCCGATCCTCAGTCCGAATCCACTTTTCGGAAATCGTGTTTGGAGTGGTCTGAATTGACCGAGCCGGCACACGCAAAAATCGCGCTTCTTTACCGGAACTTGATATCGTTGCGCCGGGAGGATTTAGCTGCTCGCCACCGTGGGAGCTGGAGCGTGGCTCAAGTCGGGGCCAACGCCGTTGCGCTACGTTACAAGGCATCTCCGGCCAACCTCCTGATTATTGCGCAACTAATCCCTGGCCGACTCGTGCTGGAGGCAGCTGACGGAATTCTGGCACCGGCGCCGGGTTATACCTGGAAGACCAGACTAACGTCCAACGATCGAGCATACGGCGGTGAAGATCCCGGCGCGTTCGACCGAGAAAAAAACCAGTTCTTGCTGAACGCTCCGGAGGTGATTGCGTTTACTGAACAACCTGAGCCCTAGAAAACCTTCCAGAACGAAGGTGTTTGAGAGGAGGATATTTATCCGCGATGGCATCTCAGCCCCATACCCCCAACGCGACTTACCGTCTGCAGTTCAGCAATCAATTCACCTTTCGCGACGCCTTGGAGATTGTTCCCTATCTCGCCGACCTCGGAATCAGCGATCTTTATAGCGCGCCATTTTTCCGGTCTCGGCCAGGAAGCGCCCACGGCTATGATGTGACCAATCACAACGAGTTGAGCCCGGATATCGGCACAAAGGAAGATCTTGCCGCACTGTCCCACGCTCTGCGCGAACGGCGGATGGGACTGATCGCTGATTTTGTGCCCAATCACATGGGCATCATTGATTCGACCAATGAATGGTGGATGGACGTCCTGGAAAACGGCCCCAGCTCAGCGTTCGCGCCATTTTTTGATATCGATTGGCAACCCGTAAAAAAAGAACTACACAACAAAGTCTTGTTGCCGGTGCTTGGCGATCAGTACGGCAAAGTGCTTGAAGAAGGGCAAATTCACCTGGTTTATCGCGATGGAGGTTTTTTCGCGACATACTACGAACGAGTGTTCCCTTTGAATCCGCGTTCCTACCAATTTATCCTGCGGATCGCGTTGGAAAACCTTCGCCGGTACGCCGACGAAGAGATGGTGTTCGAGCTCGAGAGCATCCTGACGTCGCTTGAACACCTCCCTGGGCGGACAAGTACAGATCGGGCAAAGGTACGCGAACGGGCCCGCGAAAAAGAGATCAGTAAGCGCCGGATAGCCCGGCTTTGCACCGATTTCCCTCAGGTCGAAGACGCGATCGAAGCAGCGATCAATCAACTGGATGGTCGGCCCGGCGATCCCCGATCCTTTGATCAGCTTGATCAACTCCTCGAGGCCCAAGCCTATCGCCTGAGCTATTGGCGAGTCGCCGGTGAAGAAATCAATTACCGGCGTTTCTTCGACGTAAACGATCTGGCGGCAATCCGGGTGGAAAATCCACACGTCTTTACGACGATTCATCGGCTTTTGTTTGAACTCCTCCAGGAGGAACTAATTACCGGTATCAGAATTGATCATGTCGACGGTTTGCAGAATCCGAAACAATATCTGCTCGCGCTTCGGCAGGGGGCCCTGTCACCGGGCGAGGACGCTCCTGGTCCGGAGGAATCCCGGGCACGGTTTTATCTCGTCGTAGAAAAAATCCTTTCTTCGGACGAGAAACTGCGAACTGATTGGCCAGTTGAGGGCACTACGGGATACGATTTCGCCTCTGATGTCACCCAAGTGCTGGTGGCCGCATCCAACGGCGACGCTTTCTCCCGCATCTATCGCGAGTTCATCGAACGTTATGTTCATTTCGAATCGCTGATTTACGAAAAAAAGAAGCTGGTAATGGACGTCTCGCTCGCGAGCGATATTGAGAGCCTGGGGCATACGCTCAACGAATTAGCCGAGCACGATCGGCTTCATCGTGATTTTACTTTGGATTCCCTGAGCACCGCCGTGCGCGAAGCCGTCGCCTGTTTTCCCGTTTATCGTACTTACATCATGGAGGAGACCGGGGTTTCCGAGACAGACCGCCAGATTATCCTTCGCGTGATTCGCGCTGCGAAACGACGCAATGTCGCAATGGATCCCTCGATCTTCGATTTTTTGCGGGATATTCTGCTGCTGGAAAATTTTGCTAACTTTGATTACGCCACCCGTCGACTGCAGACGCAATTTGTTTTAAAATTCCAGCAGTGCACCGGACCAATCATGGCCAAAGGTCTGGAAGATACCGCGTTTTATATTTTTAACCGGCTCGTCGCTTTGAACGAGGTCGGCGGCGCACCGCAACAATTCGGTATCTCCGTCGAACGGTTTCATGAGAAAAATCGGATGCGTCTGGCGCAGACTCCTCACACTCTCCTGGCCGGCACCACACACGACACCAAGCGGAGCGAAGATGTTCGCGCGCGCATCGCAGCCTTGAGCGAAATTCCGGAACAATGGGAAAACTGGGTTTACCGCTGGCGGAAAATAAACTCCTCGCTTCGCGCAGAGCTCGAGGGCGATTTAGCTCCCGGAGCAAACGAGGAATATCTGCTTTACCAGACGCTTTTAGGCACTTGGCCCTTAACCCCGGAAGAGGCGAACGACGCTTACGCCGAACGGATAAAAGGATACATCCTCAAAGCGATCAAAGAAGCAAAGATTAACAGTAGTTGGATCCAGCCAAATGAAGACTGGGAGAATGCGGTAACCTCATTTGTCGAACGAATCCTTCAGCCGGATCACGGCTTTCGCTCGGCGTTTGTAGAAGCGGCCCAGCAAATCGCGTGGCACGGAATGCTGAATTCTCTTACCCAGACGATCCTTCGGTTAACCGTGCCGGGTGTGCCCGATTTTTACCAGGGAACTGAACTCTGGGACTTCAGCCTGGTCGATCCGGACAATCGCCGGCCGGTCGACTTTACCGCCCGCCGGCAGGCACTCGCCGACGTCAGGAACGCTCTTCCGGAGGATCTCTTCCCGCATTGGCCTGATGGACTGATCAAGCTTTCGGTAATCGCGCGCCTGCTCGAGTTTCGCCAAAATGCTCCGGAAATTTTTCGAGATGGGCGTTACGAATCCCTCTACGCGACAGGATCAAGGAGCGAGTGCTGCGTGGCTTTCGCGCGCGTGGCCGGCGACAAAAAGTTTATCATCATTGTCCCCCGGTTTACTACTCGCCTGGGTGGGATCGCTCAGCCGTTCGATTGGCAGGATACGCAGCTCATTTTACATGAGGCTACCGGACCGATGAGCGATCTGCTAAGCAAACGTACCCTCAAAGCCGGCACCGATACAATCCCGCTGAATCTCCTTCGCGATTTCCCTTTTGCGGTGTTTCACAACTTCAAAAATTCTTGAACCTCGATTGCTGCTGGTTTGCTGCTCATGTCATTCAGTCAGCTCTTTTGGGCGCCAGCACCAATGAAAGTAGAAGCGCAAGCAGCTAATTCCAGAAAGAATGGACCGGGGTCAGAGGCTGTCCGACGCCACCCACATCGTTCCCCGCGTCCACCTGCCTGGACAGAGGTATTCCAAGAGAGGATTGCTGGATTGGACCGCGCCGCTTGCTACCTGGTCGCTGTTTCCGGCGGTGTAGATTCCCGGGTGCTTCTCCATCTGCTTTTGCGGAATGGTTTTTCGAATCTAGTACTCTGTCATCTCGATCACCGCCTGCGCGGCTCAGAGAGTGACGCGGACGCTCATCTGATCAGCCGGTTAGCCGCTCGATTAACTCTGCCGTTGTATCTGAGAACCGTCACGGAATGGCCGGCGAAACGGTCGCTCGAAACAGCAGCGCGGCAGGCCCGTCATCGTTTTTTTGCCGGGGCCGCGCGCCAATATCGCGCCGCGGGTGTCTTTCTTGGACATCAAGCGAACGATCAGGTCGAGACATTTCTTTTTAACCTGTTTCGGGGTACCGCCTCCCTTGGCAATGCCGGTATGCAATTTCGTTCGACCATCGACATCGATGGTCAGCAGGTCCTGCTCTTGCGTCCACTTTTGTCGGTTTGGAAAACTGACATCTATGCTTTCGCGAAGGCTTGCCGTCTGCGCTACCGGGAGGATCAATCCAACCAGGAGTCCGTCTTTAGCCGCAACAAGCTGAGAAACGATCTAATTCCGCAAATCGAACTCTCTTTGGGCCGGTCGATCGCGCCGGTGATTTTGCGGACCTGCTTCGCGGCGCTCGATGACGAGAACTTTTTGCAGAGCTTAGTTCCAACCGCTTGGCAGGACAGGGCACTCAGTGTTCCATTGGTGCAGCAATTACCAGTGCCGTTGCAACGCCGTCTGATTTACCGCTGGTTGCGGTACCAAGGCGTTCCGGATGTCGCCTTTGATCATATTCAGGACGTCCAATTACTCCTCTCGGGGGGGACGCCCGCCAAAATCAATCTTCCGGCGGCCAAGCATTGCCGGAGAAGGGCAGGCAAACTGTTTGTCGAGTAAGTACGGATGAAAGCTCTGGGAACGGCGTGGCGAAACTTTAGAGCTGTCTCTCACCCTACCGACGAGGAGCCCGAAGACGATTTTTGATTGCGGCTATCGGCACTGTGACAAGCCCCAGCGGCAGGCGCGTCACTCTACTATTCGCCTTGCGAAAAAGAAATGGCGCTCAGCTTGAGCTCTTCTCGTCTTTCCAATGAGACTTTCTGCCATCGGGTACCTTCGATGGCAGCTTCAAGCTCCAGCAAACTCTGCAGACGGTCGTCCAAACCTGCTTGCACAAGTCGGCGCCAGGCGCGCACCGACCCTATCCGCCGGAGTTGCTCATGATCCAATATACCAATTCGTCGGAGCCGCCGAGTCAGATCAGGATCGAGATCAAAAAGAGCTTTCGAAATGTGAGACATAACAATCGAGTTGCCGGTGCCGCCCGCTTGAGGAGCCTCAATTGCCGATGACACCGAATACATGTTGGAGCGCGACCGAACCAGCTTTACTTCCGCCGATCGGTCCCGCCAATCCTAACTTAAACCTCCTTTTTTGCAATTGCGCCGTCTTTTCGAGGAAGAGAATATCCCAAAAGCCTACGCCAAAGTCGCTCCTGAGGGCTACCGCGTTATCAAGGAAATGTGGAATTCCTGTTGTCGCGCGATAACACGAGAGACCCGCCGCGAGAGAATCTTCTAAAGGTCGCCGGCGCCATCCATACTCACGTCAGGCCTATGGATCGCAACAGCGAGCGAGGTCGCCCGCTGCGCCCTGTTTCAGAGCCGTCGGCACTGGCACTGACACTGGCACCGGCACTAGCACTCACCCTCACCCTTCCCTGCGGTCACGATTCATCAGCGCCAGGATGTGCCGCTTTTTGTCGGCGTAACTCAGGGAATGAAAATTGCGGATTTCCTCCAGACGGCGCACGCCGTTGAGCGTGTCCAGGTAATGAGTGTAGGCGGAACCCAGTTCCGCGGTTTCCAGATAGCGCCCCCGGAGATTAGGATCCCGGTAAGCGTCGGAAGACCGACATTCGAAGAGATGATACCGGATCCATCGACGGTCGGTTCGAGAGAGTCGCTGAGTTCGGCGGAAGAACGCCACAAACAGCAGGAGAACGAGGTACGTGTCGACCAAGGCTTGCAGCTCCAGGTTGCGGGCAAAGTCTTCGCCTTGGAGATGGCGTAGACCCGCTTTGAATTGTAGCCCGGCATGCAACGCATGGTTGATCTCTTCCACAAACATGATCAGCGAACGAATGTTCGAATTCGAGATCCCGGAACGTGGATCATGATTCTCGAGCTGTTCGATAAGCCAGCTCGAGTAGTAGATACCCACGTAGAGACGGTCGTCCGCCGTGCGCAGAAAAGTGCGGGCTAGATCGCTCAGTTCGTGCGCCGATGCTCCGGCCAAGCGACTCAGATGCGCGCAACGACGACGATCGATCAGGCAATCTTCGAGGTTGATTCCGACGCTGGCGTAAGTCCTTTCGAAAAGCCGTTGTACCTCGCTGAACAGAGTTGGGTTCATGTCGCCCTTCAGTTGCTGCCGACGGGGCCAGGTCCCGGCGTAAATCGGCTGTCACCCAGATCGACAAAGTCCTCCGCTAATCGGTTGAGTGCGATCCGGCACTCGTGAAAACTGCCGGCCAATCGCTCAAAGAGATCGCTCAGCTCAAACCGCCGCGCCACATCGTGCGAGGCAACCGCGTGGAAACTTGCCCGTCCGATATCTTCGTAGAAGGAGCACGTGGGCGCGCCGCGTTGACTGCGGCGCGCGATGTTTTCGTGAAAGATGCCCGTGATGAACAGGGAGTAATTCCCGACGTGCGCCCGAATCAAGAACGTCTGATAGGGCGTGGCAGTCTTAAGCGCTAGCAACAGATCTGAAATATAGCGGGTCTCGAGGGTTTCGACCGGAGACTCGAGGTGCCGGATCTGGGAAAACTTCTCCAACAAAGCGGCCAGGTAATCAGCGATCACCCGGTCCTCAATGCCCGACCGCTTCAGAGCCAGCCGAGCAAGAACATAGAAATAGAACTGAGGCGAGATGCTGAGGTTGCCAGGGTTTTCCAGAACCGCACGGACTAAAACTTCGTGATCGAGAAGTTCGTCGCGCGTCTGGCTATCCGTGAGGAGTTCGACCAAGCTGACAGCTTGCCGATCGGTCCGGCACAACGTCCGGACAATGAAACTGAAATCTTCCGCTGTAAACCTGGCCCGACAGTTCGGTTGAATCATCGGGATCTATAAAGGAGCAAATATTATGCCTTGTAGTAAAGGTTTTTCTTTCCAAACTGGATTCGTGCCTAAATGTTTCGTTCAAACGCCCAACCGCGGATTGCCCGAGGTCGCTGTCCGCCAGTTGCGCAGCAAATCGCATGATGAGTCGTCCTGACCAGATCCCTTGAAACTATGGCATTTGGCCGCGCAATGCGTTCCGGGCGCTGGCTCGCTGTCCTCTCGTTGGCCGGGCTGCTTTCCTGGGGCGGATGGTACGTTTACGATAAAGGATTCGGCCGGCGTTGGCGCACCGCCCTGACGAAAGAGTTTGAACGATTCGGGTTGGCCGTGAACGCTCGGCGTCTGACGCTGGACCCGTTCCATGGATTAGTGGCGCGGGACGTCCAGATCCTCGGGGGTGCCGGTCAGCAGAACGTGCTGGCCGAGATCAGTGAGATTTCCCTCGATATCAATTATGCGAATCTTCTTTCGCACGAACAGGCGCTCAATGCGGTCGATCTGCGCGATGCCCGGATCTCGATTCCACTTGACCAAAACGATCCCAAAAGCGGGACACTCGCAATCAAAAATCTCCACGCCCGCGTTTACTTCTTTCCGGGCCGTATCGATTTTCGGCAGGTTACCGGCGATCTTTACGGAATCCAGTTTACCACGAGCGGCACCCTGGTGAATCCGGGCAGATTGCAGCCCGAACTGGGCGTACAGCAGGTTATCAGCGACGCAGGCTATCGGGCTGCGCAGCGCTTTGCGACGAGAGTGCTCGATGAGTTGCATCGAACCCAATTCACGGGAGAAACGCCTCAACTCGGATTTACCTTTCAGGCGGATCTGGGCGACTTGGCTAGTTTACGCATCCAGAACGGACATTTGACTGCCCCGACGTTGTCGCGATCGGGTTACCACTTGCGCAATCTCGAAGCCGAATTTGCCCTGGCCAATCGTCGAGCCGATTTAATTCGCCTGCAGGTCCGCGATGACGATGGCGAATTATCGGCCAAAGCGGATTGGGATTTTGTCGCCGGGCAAAGAGCATTCCAGGTCCGAAGCACTCTTGATCTCGCTCGACTTCTCGCGACCGAGCCCCGTTGTGGCTGGACGCGTGATCTGACGTTTGAAGCTCCCCCGGAAGTTGAGCTCGCCGGCGCCACGACTACAGCGGGAAGATTGCAATATTTTGGGCGGCTTAATTTCGATCGTTTCACCTTCCGAACCGTGGCGTTCCAAAGCCTCAAAGCGGAATTTTCACGGGCCGGCGAGTCCTGGATGATTCACGACGCCGAAGCAACGCACGCGACCGGTACCCTGTCCGGAGATGCTTTGCGTCTGCCCGGCGAGTTCCGGTTGCGAGTGACATCGGCAGTCAATCCGGCAGCCTTGGCTCCGATCTTTCCGGTTCCGGTACAACGAGCTTTGGCCAACTGGCAGTTTCAAAGCGCGCCCGTGATTCAAGCCAGTTTTTCTGCGCATCGGCCAACATTCGATGAACTCGACGGAGGAGGCACGATTTTCCTCGGCCGAACCCGGTTTCGCCAGCGAAATCTGAATTCGGCCTCAACCGCGTTCACGCTGAAAGATAGCATTATTGAGTGTCGCGACGTTCGCGTGAGTAGAGACGAAGGCATTGGCACCGGCTCATTCCGCTACAATTTTCGCGACGGCGAAGTGACTCTGACCGACGTGCAAACCTCGCTCGATCTGGACGCGCTCATCCAATGGGTAAGCCCCTCGTTGATCCAAGCGATTCAGCCGCTCACCTGGACGAAGCCGCCGCTTCTTCGAGCGAACGGCACCACGCACTTCTCCAGCAGCAAAAGAAATCATCTGGCAATCGAGGTAACTTTCCCGGCGGCGTTCACCTATTCATTTGGCGGAGTCGATTTTCATTTCGATGGCGCCAAAATGCATCTGTTGTTACTGCCCGGCAGCCTCGACCTGACCGGTTTCTCCGGCCAAATCGGCAACGGTACCGTCTCGCTTCAATCCAGTACCGGATTGCCTCTCAGCCGCAATACCTTCCGGGCGGACCTGCAGCTTGCCGAGGTGCCGCTGGTTCGGGCTTTGCCCAACGTGGACTTTCTCGCCAGGAGCAACGGCAAGCTAAGCGGTTCGCTCCAGCTCCGGCGTCGAGGATCAGAATTCTCCGTGCCCCACTTTGCCGGGTCGCTAGCGCTTTCGCCGGCAAAGCTGGCAGATTTCCGACTTTTTAGTCCGGTACTTGGCCGGTTAGAAGGTCTCGGCTTTTCCGGGCCGGGCGTTGGCTCTCTCCAGTTTCATACGGAAAGAGCAACGGTGCAGATCGATGCGCTCCGCCTCACACAAGGGCTTCATCTCTTGGAGATGACTGGATACGTGAGCCTGCTCGACGGCGATGTAAACGTGCGCGGGCAGATCGATGGCGGAAAGGTACGGCTGCGAGCTAGCGGTCCGTTGGATCGGTTGACTTGGGAGTTGCCGGCGGAAGGCGTCGATTAAATTGGAAGGTCAATCATGGCCAGACAGCTTAAACGGCCGGGAGCAAGTCCCTCCCGCCGAGCGCCACCTCTGCTGGGCGCGCATATGTCGATCTCCGGAGGTCCAGTGCAGGCTCTGGAACGCGGGCACTCAATCGGGTGCACGGCTATTCAGATTTTTGTCAAAAACAATATGCAATGGTTCGCTCCTCCCTTGGCGGAAGCTGCGGTTGTCGCTTTTCATCGCTACCCGGCCAAGCCTCGGGTTGTCTTTGGGCACGCGAGCTATCTGATCAATCCTGCAACAAAGGATCCTGATTTTCTCCAGAAATCGCGCCGGGCACTGGCCGAAGAACTCGCGCGGGCCGAACAGCTTTCTCTCCCTTTTCTGGTGCTGCATCCAGGATCGCATCTGGGCGACGGACTGACGGCCGGGATTGAGCGAATCAAGACTACACTCGACGAGGTCCTTCGGGCGCTTCCGGGAAAGAATTGCAAGGTGGCCCTGGAGATTACCGCGGGGCAGGGCAGTTCCATTGGCTCTTCCTTCGAACATCTCGCGGAGATTCTCGCCCGGTGCCAACATCCCGATCGTTTGCTCGTCTGTCTCGATACCGCCCACCTGTTCGCGGCTGGCTATGATATCAGCAACGCCCGCGGGTTCTGGCGGGCGATGCGTGACTTTGATCATTCGATCGGGCGAGATCGCCTGGCCGCCTGGCATCTGAATGACTCCAAGACAGGCCTTGGATCACGAGTAGATCGGCACGAGCACATCGGCCGCGGAAAAATCGGTCTGGCGCCATTCCGAGAGATCATGCGCTCGCCTGAGTTCGCCGCGATCCCAAAGGTGTTGGAAACGCCCAAAGAAGCCGACCTCGCCGACGATGTGCGAAATTTGAAAACCTTGCGCGAGTTGCTGGACGACTGAACGACTTGGGTCGTTAGCTCTGACGACGACTCGGCAAACGGCGTTGCTATCTACACTTGCTATCCAGCGATTGAGTTCGTAGTTGTCGCAGCGAAATCAATTTTTTACCCCCAATCCTATGCTTCATATCGGCATTGATAGCGGTACCCAGAGCACGAAGTCTATTGTCGTGGATCTCGAGTCCGGTGATATCGTAGCATCTGCCCAGCAAAGCTATGAGTTGATACCGGGTCTCCCCGCGGGACATATGGAACAGGATCCGCGGGTGTGGCTCGAGGCGGTTGACCAGACCATCATGGATTGCCTCAATCAATTGGGGCCGCGCCGGGACGAGGTCCGAGCCATCGGTGTCAGCGGTCAGCAGCACGGGCTCGTCGTGCTCAATAAATCGAACGAAGTCGTTCGTCCGGCCAAACTCTGGTGCGACATGTCGACCGCCGCGCAGTGCGCGGAAATCATTGACGAATTCGGCGGGAGCGCCGCTTTGATCAAACTCATGGGAAACACGATGTTGCCGGGATGGACGGCTCCCAAGATCCTATGGCTCAAGCAAAACGAACCGCGTAATTACGAATCCACTCGAACAATCCTTCTCCCCCATGACTACATCAATTTCTGGCTGACCGGCGAAAAGCGGATGGAGTACGGTGATGCCTCCGGTTCGGGTCTCCTGGACGTGAGAACGCGCGCTTGGTGTCAGCCCGTTATGGAGTTTATTTCACCCGATCTGGAAGAAAAATTGCCTTCCTTGGGCTTTTCACGCCAAGCCGTCGGGCTCCTTCGGGAAACCCTCCGGCAAAAATGGGGATTGAAAGCCGGTCCCGTCGTATCAGCGGGCGGCGGCGATAATATGATGGGAGCGATCGGTACCGGTAACGTGCGCTCTGGGGTCGTAACAGCCAGTCTCGGGACCTCGGGAACCGTGTACGCCTTCTCGCCCGCGCCTGTCGTCGATCCGGAAGGCGAACTAGCAGCTTTTTGCGACAGTACCGATCGTTGGCTACCCTTGGTCTGCACGATGAATGTCACGGTCGCGACGGAGCAGGCCAGAAAGCTTTTTGGCTGGGACATCGTCGGACTGAATGGGGCAATTGCGTCCGCGCCGGCTGGCGCGGGCGGGGTGGTCTTTCTTCCTTACCTGAACGGCGAACGGACCCCCAACCTTCCCAACGGAGTCGGTGTTTTCCATGGACTGACCGTCGCGAACATGAATCCTCCCAACTTGGCCCGCGCCGTCATGGAAGGGGTGACCCTCGGGTTGGCCTACGGACTCAACCGTTTTCGTTCGCTGGGAATCCGGCCGGCCGAGATCCGGCTCACGGGAGGAGGAAGCAAAAGCGAGATCTGGCGTCAAATTTGCGCCGACATCTTTCGGGTGCCGGTAGTCTGTCTGGCGACCGCCGAGGGCGCGGCGCTTGGAGCGGCAATTCATGCCGGCTGGGTACACGGCCTCGTGACCAATAAATCGGCTAGCCTCACCGACATCGTTGATCGAGTCGTCAAATTGGAGGAGGGTTCCCGGGCTGTGCCGGATCAAGGACGAGGCCAGCTCTATCAAGAGACTTACAACCGGTTTCGGGGTTTGACCCAGCGCCTTGTGAGCGGAGGGCTTCTGTGAAAACCGGCCAGGATTGAAGTGAGAACGATGATGTCCGCAGCCCGCTCAGGTCGCTCCGTCGTGGACTCACTTTCTGCGAGGTCAGAAACCTAAATGAAACTGGTGGTCGCGGCGACGGGAGCGAGTGGAGCGATCTATCTTCAACGACTCCTGGACCAGATTGACTGCGCCCAACACGAGGTTCATCTCGTTCTTAGCGCCTTTGCGAAGCAGGTCATTCACGATGAACTGGGAGAACTCCGCATAGCCTCTCAGGTGACCCAGCACAACGATCGAAGTATGAATGTCGCGTTTGCCAGTGGTTCTGCCGCCTTTGATGCGATGATCATCGTCCCGTGTTCGATGGGTACATTGGCTCGAATTGCGGCCGGCACCAGCGAGACGCTGATTTTGCGGACAGCTGATGTTTTCCTAAAAGAAAAACGCAAGCTTGTGTTGGTCCCGCGCGAGACACCCTGGAATCTGATTCATGCGCGAAATTGTTGCCGGCTCCTGGAAGCGGGCGCCTTGGTATTGCCCGCGAGTCCCTCTTTCTATAGCCGTCCAAAGACTTTGGACGAGTTGGCCGATACCGTGGTGCATCGGATTCTGGACCAGGTTGGGGTATCGGCGCCGGGGGCGTTTCGGTGGTTTGAAAATCCGGAGTAGGGAAGCGCGGAGGTCGGACCCTGAATCAGCGCCCAGCCAAAAATCACAAGGGAGGTAACGATCATCCCGACTCGAATCCTCCTCTCGAGCAAAAAATTTCGATTTCTTCGTTGCGCGTCCGGAAAAGATCGCTAATCTCCCGGTCCCGCCCTGAAAAGTCTCGGGTGAAAAGTGTCGGGGTCTGGTTTCGGGTGTCGGGATTTGGTTCGGAACTTTGTGAAAGCCGGGCGAGTTGGTTTTAAAAGCCAGGCAACGTTCGCTTGCAAGCGGAAAACGACCGGGTTCTTGGGGAAAAATGGTCGGAAAAGTACGAAACAGGGCAAAAAACGGTAGATTTCGGTAAATTTGTGATTGACTACCTTGCAGGACCATGTAGGGTATAAGGCTCCGCAGAAATCGGAGCGCTCGCCAAAAGCGAGTACGTTCTTCCAGGTTAAGGGACTTCAAATTGACTCAATTTTGTCCCGGTTGAATTGAACGGTTGGTTGGTAGTAATCCGAAACCAGTTTAGCCGGTGGCAAGTTGAGTTTTTTTACGTCCGGCAATCGGGAGAACATTGTTTTTTGATAGTTTGGTTCTGAGTTTTTTAAAGCACTCAGAATGATGATGTCAGCGAAGACTGTGTTGTGCGTTTTTACGTCAACATTCTTTGATTTTAAAAATAGTTTTCATGACCGATAAAAATCTTGCCTGAGCCCGTTAAGCCGGGTTTAGCGCAAGGAAAGAATTGGTCAGAATCAGTTTTCTGCCGGAGGCCGGTAGTTTAGGCGCACGGCGGATTCCTAGCTCACGTTAGGAGAAAATTTTAACGGAGAGTTTGATTCTGGCTCAGAACGAACGCTGGCGGCGTGGATAAGACATGCAAGTCGGACGGGACTAGTCTCGTAGCAATACGAGACTGGTTCAGTGGCGAACGGGTGCGTAACACGTGACCAACCTTCCCGGTAGTGGGGGATAGCTCGCCGAAAGGCGAATTAATACCGCATACGCTCGCAAGAGCAAAGCAGCAATGCGCTTCCGGATGGGGTCGCGGCCTATCAGCTAGTTGGTGGGGTAAAGGCTCACCAAGGCATCGACGGGTAGCTGGTCTGAGAGGACGACCAGCCACACTGGAACTGAGACACGGTCCAGACACCTACGGGTGGCAGCAGTCGAGAATTTTTCTCAATGGGGGAAACCCTGAAGGAGCGACGCCGCGTGGAGGATGAAGGCTTTCGGGTTGTAAACTCCTGTCATTTGGGAACAAGGCCCGCAAGGGATTGATAGTACCAGAAGAGGAAGAGACGGCTAACTCTGTGCCAGCAGCCGCGGTAATACAGAGGTCTCAAGCGTTGTTCGGATTCATTGGGCGTAAAGGGCGCGTAGGCGGCGTGGTAAGTCTGGTGTGAAATCTTGAAGCTCAACTTCGAGACTGCACTGGATACTGCTTGGCTCGAGGACTGGAGAGGAGATCGGAATTCACGGTGTAGCAGTGAAATGCGTAGAGATCGTGAGGAAGACCGGTGGCGAAGGCGGATCTCTGGACAGTTCCTGACGCTGAGGCGCGAAGGCCAGGGGAGCAAACGGGATTAGATACCCCGGTAGTCCTGGCAGTAAACGGTGCACGTTTGGTGTGCGCGGATTCGACCCCGTGCGTGCCGGAGCTAACGCGTTAAACGTGCCGCCTGAGGAGTACGGTCGCAAGGCTAAAACTCAAAGAAATTGACGGGGGCCCGCACAAGCGGTGGAGTATGTGGCTTAATTCGATGCAACGCGAAGAACCTTACCTGGCCTTGACATGCATTGTGTCGTCGGTGAAAGCCGGCTAGCGTAGCAATACGCGCTTTGCACAGGTGCTGCATGGCTGTCGTCAGCTCGTGTCGTGAGATGTTGGGTTAAGTCCCGCAACGAGCGCAACCCCTGTGAGTTGTTGCTACCCAGCACCATTTTGCTTCCAAGAACACGCGGAAGCATTGGAGGTAAAATGGTGCTGGGGCACTCTACTCAGACCGCCCTGTGAAACGGGGAGGAAGGTGGGGACGACGTCAAGTCAGTATGGCCCTTACGGCCAGGGCTGCACACGTACTACAATGCCCAGTACAGAAGGAACCGAAGCCGCGAGGTAGAGGAAATCTCTAAAACTGGGCCCAGTTCGGATTGTAGGCTGCAACTCGCCTACATGAAGCCGGAATCGCTAGTAATGGCGCATCAGCTACGGCGCCGTGAATACGTTCCCGGGCCTTGTACACACCGCCCGTCACGTCATGGAAGTCGCTTGTACCCGAAGTGTCTGTGCCAATCCCGCGCAAGCAGGAAGGCAGGGCCCGAAGGTATGAGCGGTAACTGGGACGAAGTCGTAACAAGGTAGCCGTAGGGGAACCTGCGGCTGGATCACCTCCTTTCTAAGGAGAATTCTCTCCGGCCTCGGCCGGAGTAGATAGGTCGACAGCTAACTCTCGCTTCGGCGAGACACGCTGGAAGCCTGTTCGGCGAAAGCCAGGCAGGCCGAAGAATTGCGACGAAAAACGCACAATCCAGTTTTTGCTGATAATCGCGAAAGCCCCTCTTGGCTCGGAGCGGCGACCACCAACGGTCGTTCAAAAATGGTTTCTCATTGTCCGACGATCGCTCGTCGTCGCTGTTTCTGTTAAGGGGGTATAGCTCAGCTGGTAGAGCGGTAGCTTTGCAAGCTATAGGTCAGGGGTTCGAGTCCCCTTACCTCCAGATTTCGTCTTCCGGACGAAATCTAACGGGCCTGTAGCTCAGTTGGTTAGAGCATGCGCTTGATAAGCGCAGGGTCACTGGTTCGAGTCCAGTCAGGCCCACTGGTTGCTCTCCGCTGGCTCCCTCGCAACCGATTGGGTTCTTTCGCAACAGCATTGTACATCATCACTCTGAGTGTTTGGGAAAGTCGTAAAAAACTTTGACCGAACCAGGCGTCCGGCGAAAAGGCCGGACCCCAGTTCTTTGACATCTGCATATTGGGTAGAAAATACAACTTTAGAGCATTGTAATGGCGCTGAGTCTGAAGGAATAGAATTTCGCGATAAGTGAAATTCTGAGAACTTCAGTTATCACAAACAGACAGATCGATAAAAACGATCAAGCTACTAAGGGCGTATCATGGATGCCTTGGTGCCAAAAGGCGATGAAGGACGTGGTAAGCTGCGATAAGCCACGGTAAGCGGCAAACACGCTTTGACCCGTGGATTTCCGAATGGGGTAACCCCTTTGAGTTAATCCTCAATGATTGCTGCCTGAATACAATAGGGCAGTTAAAGCAATACCCGGTGAAGTGAAACATCTCAGTAACCGGAGGAAAAGAAAGAGAATCGATTCCGTCAGTAGTGGCGAGCGAAAGCGGAATAGCCCAAACCCAGCACTTTCAGTTGATTGGCGGCTGCTGCGGAGAAACACCGGCGCTCAGATATGAGCGCGGTTGGTTCCCGGAGTGGTCAAGTCGATTGAAAGTGCTGGGGGTTGTAGGAGCCCGGCATGGGACTTCAAAGGTTAGGTGAAGCGGATGGAAAGTCGCTCCACAGAAGGTGAAAGGCCTGTAACCGAAAACTGGAGAAGCCCTCGGGATTTCCTGAGTAACGCGACGCACGTGAAACTTTGCGTGAATCTACGGCGACCACGCCGTAAGGCTAAATACTAATTGGCGACCGATAGTGAACAAGTACCGCGAGGGAAAGGTGAAAAGAACCGCTGTGAGCGGAGTGAAATAGTACCTGAAATGATACGTCTACAAGGTGTCAGAGCCCGGTTTCGACTGGGCGATGGCGTGCCTTTTGCTTAATGAGTCTGCGAGTTACTGTCAGGAGCAAGCCTAAATCCTTCTGGGATGGAGGCGCAGCGAAAGCGAGTCCGAAACGGGCGATTGAGTTGCTGGCAGTAGACCCGAAGCGGAGGTGATCTACCCATGGCCAGGATGAAAGTTGCCTAACCGCAACTGGAGGTCCGAACCGGTGAATGTTGAAAAATTCTCGGATGAGCTGTGGGTAGGAGCGAAAGACTAATCAAACCCCGTGATAGCTGGTTCTCCCCGAAATAGCTTGAGGGCTAGCCTCGTGTGCTGATCGATGGAGGTAGAGCACTGGATGAACTAGGGCCCACACCAGGGTACCGAATTCAATCAAACTCCGAATGCCGTCGAATGAAACACGGGAGTCAGTGCGTGAGGGATAAGCTTCACGCGCGAGAGGCAAACATGCCAGATCAACAGCTAAGGTGCCTAAATACCGCTCAGTGGAAAGGATGTGAAGTTACTTAGACAGTGAGGATGTTGGCTTAGAGGCAGCCATCATTTAAACAGTGCGTAATAGCTGACTCATCGAGTGATTTCGCGCCGAAAATGATTGGCGATAAGCGGTATACCGAAGCTTTGGATTCTAATTCGATTCGTCGGATTAGAGTGGTAGGGGAGCGTTGTAAATACCTTGAAGCCGGCGGGTAACCAACGGTGGAGTGTTTACAAGTGAGAATGCAGACATGAGTAGCGATAAGCCAGGTGAGATTCCTGGCCGCCGTAAACCCAAGGTTTCCTGGGCAAGGTTCGTCCTCCCAGGGTTAGTCGGGACCTAAGTCGAGGCCGAAGGGCGTAGACGATGGACAGCAGGTTTAATATTCCTGCACCGGCTCTGGTTAAGTTGCAGAAGGACGTCGCGAAGGAGAGGAGCTGCCGATTGAAAGTGGCAGTCCCGCAAGGGGACGCTGAGGCTACGGCCGAGGTGGATTCTTTAAATGAGCGACCGAGAAAAGCTCTGCAATGTTCCCAGGGGCGCCCGTACCGTAAACCGACACAGGTGGGTGGGTAGAATATACCAAGGCGAGTGAGTGAACCCTCCTTAAGGAACTCGGCAATCTAGCCCCGTAACTTAGGAAGAAGGGGTGCCCCGCACCATTCGGCCGATGGCCGAATGGTGATAGCCAATCACCAATGACCGATCGCGCAGAGATCGGCGTTTGGGAATCGGCTATCGGTCATTCCATTCGACGTCCGTCGAATGGTGCGGGGTCGCAGTGAAAGGGGTCAACCGACTGTTTAGCAAAAACACAGCACTCTGCTAAGTCGCGAAGACGACGTATAGGGTGTGACACGTGACCAATGCGGTAAGATTACGGTAAGAGGTTAGCCGCAAGGCGAAGCTTTGAGCCCAAGTCCCCGTGAATGTCGGCCGTAACTATAACGGTCCTAAGGTAGCGAAATTCCTTGTCGGGTAAGTTCCGACCTGCACGAATCGTGTAACGAGTTGACCGCTGTCTCAAGGAGGCGCTCAGCGAAGTTGTAATGGCGGTGAAGATGCCGCCTACCCGCAGTAGGACGGAAAGACCCTATGCACCTTTACTGTACGCTGTTACTGGTTTTTCGATTTTAATGCTTAGCGTAAGTGGGAGACGTTGAAGTCCGGCTTTAGGGCCGGATGGAGTCGACAATGAAACACCACCCTTTGGAGTTGGAAAATCTAACCTGAGCCCGTCAACCGGGTCGGGGACACTGGCAGCCGGTCAGTTTTACTGGGGCGGTATCCTCCCAAAGAGTAACGGAGGAGTACGAAGGTTGGCTCAACCTGGTTAGCAATCAGGTGACGAGTACATGGATATAAGCCAGCCTAACTGTGAGACACACACGTCGAGCAGGTGCGAAAGCAGGTCCAAGTGATCCGGTGGTTGAATGTGGAATCGCCATCGCTAAACGGACAAAAGGTACGCTAGGGATAACAGGCTGATCGAGCCCAAGCGCCCACAGCGACGGCTCGGTTTGGCACCTCGATGTCGGCTCATCACATCCTGGGGCTGGAGAAGGTCCCAAGGGTCCGGCTGTTCGCCGGTTAAAGTGGTACGCGAGCTGGGTTCAGAACGTCGCGAGACAGTTCGGTCCTTATCCACTGCGGGCGCAGGAGAATTGAGGGGTTCAGACCTTAGTACGAGAGGACCGGGTCTGACGAACCTCTGGTGTTCCAGTTGTCGTGTCAACGGCAGTGCTGGGTAGCTATGTTCGGAAAGGATAAGCGCTGAAAGCATCTAAGCGCCAAGCCTATCCCAAGATGGGTTCTCCCTGAAGAGTCGTGGTAGACCACCACGTTGATAGGCTACGGGTGTACGCACAGTGATGTGTTAAGCTCAGTAGTACTAATTACTCGTTCGGCTTGATTGTTCTGTTCTGTGAAAATCAAGCAGCCGGGTCAGTTCGACCGGCTAAACTTAGCGTCCATCTCTACCCAAATATGCAGGTATCAAAGAACTGTAAGTTCTTTCATAGGTTTCGCCCTAGGCGAAAACCTGTCGCCAGAATTTCTGGTGAAGTTGAGAATAGACCGCCCCCTCCCACCCACGGGCTAATTTCGGCTTCACCAGCTTTCTGGTGATCCTAGCGCAGTGGACCCACCCGTTCCCATTCCGAACACGGAAGTGAAACGCTGCAGCCCCGATGGTAGTGCATCTCTAGGTTGTGCGAGAGTAGGACATTGCCAGAATTGATGAACCCCGGGTTCCGCAAGGAGCTCGGGGTTCCTTTCCGTAGCACCGGCATCCTGCCGGTCTGTGGATTGAAGATTGCAGCGGCTCGGACCGCAATCTGGCGACTTATTAAGCCGTGGTCAGCCTGGGCGAGGGTAATCAGGATGCGCCGCTTCTCGCTCTGTATCACTGCGCCGCCAAATTGCTCTTAAGCTGGCTTCGCGTAACTCGTCATCCCTGAGATATCGATTACGACCACCGGTTCGGCGCCCACAACCCATGCGTCGTGTCCCGGAGGTAATAACGACACTTCACCGGGACCAAACTCATCCTCGCTCCCATCATCCATACGTACTCTGAGACGGCCAGAGACATGGTACTGGAGGTGAGGAGCCCGGCAGCTTTCGGTATTTACGATTGGTTTTACACAGGTCGACCATTTCCACCCGGGTTGCAGTGTGGCACGGCCGAACGTGACTCCGCCTAACGTTACAAGTTCCAATTGGCCCTTGTCGAAGGAACGTTTCTCGTCTGGGGCTGACAAAGTCTTTTTTTCCATCTGTGACATTGAGGTTGAGCCTAGAAAAATCAGCCGACTAGAGCAAGCCGGAAGAAGCTGTATCGATTGTTCGGCGATGGAAAGGTAGCTCACGCCAAGGAATCAAACGCTTTGTACAATCTTGCGGTTCTTTAAGTTCTTTACGCGCACGCACTAGATGTCCTCGGCGATCCCGAAATCGTCCGCGAGTGGTTTAGTACGCCAGCTCCGGCTTTTGCTGATATGAAGCCTTTAGAGCTGCTCGATACCACCCCTGGGATCAAAGAGGTGGATAACCTGCTTGGGCGGATTGAGCACGGCGTTTTTCTAACTTTCTAACGAACCAGTAAAGTGCAACAAGATTTCGTCCGCGCCTGGAGGCTTAATCGAAGCAGGTATGGCACTAAAAGCGACGCGTTCAGCGGCAAAGGAGCAGCTACCTATCCGGGCCGGTGGAATGGTGGAATGAACCGGGGATACCGGTTGTTTACACGACTTCCTCTGTCGCGCTGGCCGTACTTGAGAGTCTTGTACAAACGCACGATAGAAGAGTGCTGAACGGACGCTTCTCTCTGTTTGGGGTTCAGATCCCAGCGGGGCTTATCATCGATCCGGTTTCGTCGAACGACATCGGCGAAATCACAACGACCCGGCAGATCGGCAGCCAATGAATAAAGAGAGCAACGCATCCAGCCTTACGAGTTCCCAGGGTCATCACCGGTGAGCCGAACTACGTTCTCAATCCAAATCATCCGTTTTTTTGAAGATCGAAATTTCAGATCCGCAGATTTTTACTTTGACCAAAGATTGTTTCCTTAAGTAATCGGTCGCCAGCCGCGATTGGCTTCAGCGTCTCCCGCCTCTAAAATATTCAGGGCCGCGTTCGACATCCGAAATGCTAGTGCCGACAAGTCATTCGAGGCGCCAATCGGCCAAAGTCGCCATCGCTTGACCCTCTCCGAGATCGGGATCGATGATCAATTCCAGGATCCGCACTCTCTCGAGCACGAGCTTATAATCTTCGATTTCGGTTGACGAGCCGCCGGGGCTGAAATTCCACTGTTGCCGAACGATTTCCTGGGGTGAGCCGTTTTCCTCCGAAAACCAGCGCAGAGTGAACTGTTGAGTGCGCTCGACGTCACGCTCTGAAAATCGGAGCCATATTCGTCGCAGCCGTTGGGGTTCGTCGAACACGAGACGGATCGTCTGTGGACCTGTTCGACCGGCTCGCCAGCCACGGGCTTGCTCATCGTCGAAGGCATATTCGATCGGATATTGTGCATCTTCCGAGGTTACCTCCACCCGGGCAACTTGTTCGATGTTGAACCGGTCCTTTACCGGTCGTGGCATGGTCGAGGAGATAGCTGAGTTCGTTACTGTTTTACGCATGGTATTGTTTTTTTAGAGTGCAGTCGTCTTCACCTGTTTTTACCGGTGCCAAGGGATGTCCCGAGCTTTCCGCCTTAGTTAGGGGCATAAGAATCCCACTCCGGTCGTACTTCTCTAACAACGACTCCCGACGCTCTCGCGAGACCAGCATACGACCCTGCGCATCCTGACTCAAGAATTGTCCGGACTCCTCCGCCGCAAATGCCATCGATTTAGTCGAACAACCAACAACAAGAGCGGGCGTCCGCTCTGAACCGGGGCGCAATCAGACCTCTGTTCTAGCGGGACGAACGTTTATCCGACCTCGTTTGAAGCGACTCCTCGATCTTTCTCGCGGGCCAGATATTCTTCCACGCGCAACAGGTTGCCTTCGCCGGCGCGCTGGACTACCCGTAGCAGTTGTTCCATCGACGAGACTTCTTCCAATTGCTCTTTCACAAACCATTGCAGGAAATTCTCACTCGTGTAATCCGACTCAGCTTTTGCCATGGAGAGAATCGCATTGATCTGAGTCGTGACCCGTTCTTCCTGGTCCAGCGAAAGTTTTACCGCGGCTTCGGCAACTTTGAACTTAGCTTGGGGAGCGGCCACAGCGGGTATTTCTACTCGCGCACCAGTATCGACTACAAATCGAATGAACCGTAAGGCGTGTTCGTTTTCTTCTTCGGCTTGTCTATGGAAATGCGCGGAAAGTTCCGGCAACGCTTCGGCGGCAAAATGCGCGCTTATGGCGTAGTATTGCAGCATCGCGCTGAACTCGTTGCCAATCTGTTCGTTAATCGCCGCGATTATCTTTGGACTCGCTACCATAACAGGAAATTATCAGCCCTGTGCCGCTCTATTGCAACCAATCGAAGTGGCAGTGTGTGTAATCAGCGGACCGGACTGCAGGAGGGACTCGACAGCAGATTTTCTGTTGCCAAACGCGACCACCTAACCAGACGTGTGGGAAGGATAATCGCCGCGATTTCCCAAGGAGATGATTGCCGCCGATCTGTGCGGTGCATCGAAACAACGGGTCACGCCTTTCGGAACATGGATTGAGTTTCGGACTGCCCCTGAAGAGATCAGCAAGGAGTGCCCCGTGCCATCCGCTCCAAAAAGCAAGCGTCGGGCAGCGCAATCGGCCTGCGTGACAGTCTCATTACCTGGCCCCTGCGGGCTATCCGCCGTGGGAGATAAATTTCAGCTGTAACCGATTCGACCGTCGGCCCGTCAAGAATCATGAAAGAATTGAAGTTGCCAGGGTCAGCTGGCAGAATTGCAGTTCGAAAACTGATGATTATGAAACGCATTTTGTTGATCGGCGGTATCCTGTTCGCGATCGGCTTTGCGGATGTGCCAAAGTCGCAAGCGGGTGTCCACATTGGCATCGGGATCGGCTTTCCGGCGCCAGTCTTTTATTATCCGGGACCCTGGTGGGGGCCGGGATGGTATCCGGCGGGCTATTATTGGGGGCCTCGAGGCTATTTCTTTTATCGTCGTCCCTATTGGCGCCATCGCTTTTGGTGGCGAGGGCGTTGGTACTACCGCTAATTCCGAGGCCTTCCAAGTGGCAACGGCATCCTGCCGGCCGGTCTTTCAGACCGGCGCCGTCCGCTGCACGTAAAACCCACGGCCTCGAGGGTGAGCGTTCGATCATAGCTCCCGGAAGCCTGTGCCACGTTTCGGGTAATAGCTTCGTGGATCACAGAGTCACTGGGCCGTCCAGCCGCCATCGATCAGAATATCCGTTCCAGTGATGAAGCCCGCCGCCCCCGAGCAGAGGTAGAGAGCCAGCTGGCCAATCTCCTCGACCTGTCCCCAGCGACCGACCGGGATTTTCAAAAGAAACTGCTGGTTCAGCTCCGGATTTTGGATCAACGGAGTATTCATCTCTGTGGCAAACGGACCAGGGCTGATGCCATTGACCGTGATTCCTTCGGCCGCGAGTTCCAGCGCCAACGCGCGTGTCAATCCGAGCAGGGCGGTCTTGCTGGCCGAGTAAGCCGAGCGGCCCGGCAGAGAAACGTGGCTCATCGTCGATGTCAGATTAATAACGCGCCCGTAGCCTTTTCCTTTCATGTGCGGTACGAATCGGTGGCACATCAGAAAGACGCTCGTCAGGTTCGTATCGACGACTCTCCGCCATTCTTCCAGCGTGAACTCGACCAAGGGCTTCCGGAGATTAATTCCAGCGTTGTTGACGAGGATGTCCACCCCGTTGAAGGCCCCGAGCACGTCGCGTTCGAGCTGGCGGACCTGCTCTTCCTCTGAGACATCGGCCTGGAATGCTTGCGCCTTTCCACCAGCGGTTTCCACCGCCAGTTTGACTTTGTTTAACTGTTCCAGGTCTCGTGAGACCAGCGCAACATTCGCACCCGCCGCACCCAGAGCCAACGCGATTGCTTTTCCCAGTCCTTTGCTCGCGCCGGTGATAACCGCCGTTTTACCGTTTAGATGATTCTCTTTCATTCGAGCCTTCCGCGAACTATGACCCGGAAGACTGCTCTCGATCCAGTTTTGCGCACCTAAAAATTCGTGCTTTGCGCCGAAGCGGTCGGCAGGTCCGCGAAATCCCTGGAACTACGCGAACGTTTCGGCTAGACCCAGTCTGCTTTCTATTGCGATTTTCCCCCCGGAAATGGATCCACAATCTTCGGCACCGCCCCAATCTGGCGGCAACGGCCGGCGGCGCAGGTTTCGACTGCCCCGCGAGATTGGAATTCTGGCTGCGCTCATCTTGATGATTCTGATTCTGGGCATCTTTATTCCGCAGTTCCGCGATATCCAGAATCTCACGAACATCACTCGGAATTTTTCGTTCGTCGGCATCGTGGCAATGGGTATGACCGCTGTCATTTTGACGGGCGGCATCGATTTGTCCGTCGGATCGATCTGGGGCATGACGGCTGTAATCGTGGCGGCGCTCGTCACCAATGGCTGGCCGCTTCCGTTCGGTGTCCTGGCCGGCTTGGCCAGCGCCGCCGGTATCGGCCTGATCAATGGCCTGTGCGTCACCCGGCTGAACATGTCGCCCTTCGTTCCGACGTTGGCCACGCTTTCGATCGCGCGCAGCCTCGCTTTGATCATCACTCGTGGGCGCCCGATTTCGATCTTCGGCGAGGAGTACCGCGCCTTTCTTTGGATCGGCGGCGGTGACATCTTCGGGATTCCCAATCCGTTTATCATTTTTCTGATCGTCGCAACCCTCTTCTGGATGCTCCTGTCCCGCACCGTATGGGGCCGATACGTTTACGCGGTGGGTGGCAACGAACGGGCTGCACGCCTGACTGGTTTGCGGGTGGATCGGCTCAAGATTTTCGTTTATATTCTCTCGGCGTTGGTCGCTGGGCTCGCTGGTATCATCCAGGTAAGCTATCTTTCCAGTGTCACGGCCGATCTTGGCACTGGCAATGAACTAGCCGTCATCGCCGCGACGGTCATCGGCGGAGCCAACTTGGCAGGCGGCGAAGGCACGATTGTCGGGACAGTGATCGGAGCGATCGTACTCGAGGTTCTACGAAACGGATTGCTGCTCTTTGGGATAGATCCCTATTGGCAAGGAGTCTTTGTTGGTGCAGTAATTATTCTGGCCGTCTCCGTCGAATATTTCCGAAAACTCTTGCGCCATGAGTGAGAGTTCTCTAAACCCCAAAATACCCCCCAAAACTCGTGCTGAACCGGCGATCGGTCACGCGGGCTTCCTCCCAGTAAATCCTATGAAAACAAAGAAAACCCTCCTTGCCGCGATCTGCTGCGCGTCGGCTTTGGCGATCCACGCTCAGGCTGCGGGCAAACCAAAAACCTTCGCAATCGTACCAAAATCGATCAGTGTTTCGTTTTACAATGATGTCGAGAAAGGGTGTAAAGAAGAGGGCAAGAAGCTTGGAGTAAATGTCATCTACACTGGCCCGGAGACGGCCGACGCGGCGAAACAGGTCCAAATCCTGCAGGATCTGGTCAGCCGCGGCATCGATGGCTTCGCGGTGGCGCCGATGGACGCTGACTCGGTGATTGGCGTGATCGATTCGGCTCTGCAAAAGGGCATTAAAGTCATCACCTTCGATTCCGATTCGCCTAAGTCCAAACGAGTCTGCTTCGTTGGCACGAACAACGGACTGGGTGGCACCGAAGGGGGCAAAGCTTTCGCGTCCATGTTGCCGAAAGGTAAGTTCGCTATCCTCACCGGTGGCCTTGCCGCCGACAACCTGAACCAACGAATCGATGGGTTCAGAAAGGCGTTGAAAGATTCCGGCGGTCAATACACGGAAATTCAAGGATCGCCGTTTCCCTGCAATGACGATGCCGCGAAATCGATCCAGATCATCCAGGATACTCTGACCAGGAATCCCGATCTAAATGGGTTCTTTTTCTCTGGCGGTTGGCCTCTTTTTGGCGCGCCGGAAGCTTATTTGAAAGCGGTTGCTAATCGCTTGCCCGACATCAAGGCGAAGAAGTTCGTTGTCGTCTCCTTCGACACGCTGCCGGACGAACTGAAGCTACTCAAACAGGGCGCCTGCAACGCTCTGATTGGGCAACGACCTTACGCGATGGGGACGAAAAGCGTCGATGTACTGAACGATTTAACCGAAGGCAAAACCGTGCCGCCGGTTGTGGATACCGGTGTTGATGTTGTAACGGCGGAAAATGTCGGCCAATTTCTAAAATAAACGCCGGTGGCAAGGCTGCCCGTTCACTAGGGACAAACCGCAAATCGCTTTTGCCTGCTTTACTTCACATCGACAGCATCTCGAAGCGCTTTCCCGGCGTCCAGGCGCTGAAAGACGTGACGTTTGAAGTAGTTGAGGGCAGTATTCACGCGGTTATGGGCGAAAACGGTGCCGGCAAAAGCACCTTGATGCAGGTCATCGCCGGTGTGTATCCGCCGGACAATGGTACTATCCATTTTGGCGGTGAGCCAGTTCATTTCTCGAGCACCGCCGAAGCCCAGGCAAAAGGCATCGCGATTGTCTATCAGGAACTAAACCTGGCTCCTAATCTATCGATCGCCGAGAATATTTTTTTGGGGATCGAACCGCGAAAGTCCGGCTTCTTGCTCGACCGGTTCTCGCTGCGCAACAGCGCGCGGCAAGCGATGGCGCGACTCGGTCTGCATTTTGATCCCGATCAACTCGTTCGAACCCTGACCGTTGCACAACAGCAACTCGTCGAAATCTGCAAAAGTCTCATTCGCGAGCCGCGTTTGCTTATTCTGGACGAGCCGACCTCCAGTCTTTCCGAGACCGAATCCGCCATCCTGTTCCGCGTAGTTACTGATCTCCACGCTCGCGGAGTGACCATCCTTTATATTTCGCATCGATTACCCGAAGTCTTTTCTTTATGCCAAACAATC
This sequence comes from uncultured Verrucomicrobiae bacterium, assembly GCA_963731325.1. Lineage (GTDB taxonomy): Bacteria > Verrucomicrobiota > Verrucomicrobiia > Chthoniobacterales > JAFAMB01 > CAVSUL01. The sequence continues at coordinate 85,781 of CAVSUL010000001.1, read as the reverse complement.
ACCGTTCTGCGTGACGGAAAGCATGTGCGAACGGTGAAGGTGGGTGAAACGAACGAAGCGGAAATCATTCGCCTGATGGTTGGGCGAGAGCTGCTGCAGTTCCATCGTTCTGCGGACAAACCAAGAGACGTAGTGCTGGAGGTGAAGGGGATCACGAAAAAAGGTCAGTATGCAAATGTTAGTTTTTCCCTGCGGCGCGGAGAGATTACTGCCATGGCAGGGTTGATCGGCGCGGGGCGGAGTGAATGCGCACTCGGAATTTTTGGATCACCGCCTCCGGACAGCGGTACGATTTTCCTGCAGGGAAAACCGGTTCATCTTCGCACGCCAAGAGATGCCCTGGGCGCTGGAGTTGCTTTTGTGCCGGAGGACCGGAAATCCATGGGCCTCGTCCTGAATGCGAGTGTTGCACATAATATTTCCCTGGCTACCCTGCGAAACCTGGCATTTGGGCCGTTCGTGGATCAAGCGGGCGAGCATTCTTTAGTAGATCGTTTTGTGTCGCGGCTACGGGTTCGAACAACCACGACCGAGCAACGCACCGATTTACTAAGCGGCGGCAACCAACAGAAGGTGCTTCTGGCGAAATGGTTGGCCGTGCAACCTCAAGTGCTCATTGTCGATGAACCCACTCGCGGCGTTGACATCGGGACCAAGGCAGAGATCTACAACTTGTTCGATGAATTGGTGCGAGAGGGAATAGCCCTCCTGGTCATTTCGAGCGATCTACCTGAGGTGCTCGCTCTGGCGGACCGGATTCTGGTGATGCGCCATGGAGAGATCACCGGCGTGCTTTCCCGGGGCGAGGCTACCGAAGAAAAAATCATGCATCTGGCCGCGCTGGGATCTTAGAGATGACCGAGATCTCCAGAAAATGGGGAAGAGCTAAGGAGGGAGAAGCGCGGCATTACCCGGTTGAACTGACTTCTTGCAGCTGTCCGTGCATCATGTATCATGCACGATATCACGACGATGCCGGAAAGCTTGGTCGAGCCTCTTGAGCCCAATTTAATTGCGCAGCCCTGGTCGAGCCTCGCCGGAATCGCTTACGAGGCGATTGTCGAAGGCATTCTGACGGGCGTTCTCCCCGCAGGCTCGCAGATCAGCATTGCCGGTCTCTCTCAACAGTTGAAAATGAGCAACACCCCCGTGCGCGAAGCTTTGAGCAGAGTTGCCGCCGAACGATTAATCACGCTCTCGGCCAATCGCGGCTATACTGTCGCTCCGCGCATTACCGAAGAAGACTACCATCAGTTGTTCGAAGCCCGGTACGTCCTCGAGGTCGCCGCGATCAGATCTGCGATAATCAACACAGAAACCATCTCCAGAGTGGCCTTTGTTATGAAAGGGTTTCTTGGGACTGACTCGAGTCCAGAGTACAAGCATTATCGAGATTTCAATCGCGCAGATCGCGAATTTCATCTTGCCCTTGTGCAGATGTCTCGCAATCGATTTCTGTGCCGTGCGTGGGAACAATTACACTTTCATCTCCAGGTCGGACGCCTTTACGCCGGTGCCGGCATTATCGACCATAAGGAAGCCTGCAATGAGCATGAGCAAATCTTCGCTGCGCTGAAAGCAGACGATCGGAAGAAAGTCCTGAACTGCGTCGGCGAACACATCCGCAAGGCGGAGCGGCGGCTCGCTCAACTTTTTCCCTGAAGATCCAGAACGGCACCAACCCCTCCGAAACAAATATGAAAATCCAAACCAGCGCATTTGCCGTCATGGCCTGCGCCACGATGCTCCTGAGTTCTGTTTCCAGCTCTGGAGCAGGCGAGAATCCCCGTTTCACGGTAATCATTTACGACACCACCGGTAATCCTTTCTGGTCGAAAGTTGTGGCCGGCGTCAATGAGGCTGCCAAGGCTTTCAATGTGAATGTCGACACTCAGTTTGCGAATAATGATCCGGTCCAGCAGAATAATGCGATCGAAGCAGCCATGGCTTCCAAGGTTCAAGGGATCGGTTTGGCAATCAATGTTCCAAACGCGTACGAGCAAAACATCAAGAGGGCGATCGAGGCGGGAATCCCTGTGGTGGCATTCAATATTGACGATCCGAAAGGCTCAGCCGGCAGCGCTCGATTGTCTTTCATTGGCCAGAGCTTTCCATCGGCGGGGTACGCGATCGGTAAACGGATGGTTGATGCGGCTTCGCTAAAAAAAGGAAGCCACGTGGTTTGCCCTGTCGAGCATCCGGAGGCAACCTACGCTGTCGAGAGATACGCCGGTGTGAAGCGAGCGTTAGACGAGGCCGGAGTGACCTCCGAAATTCTGGATACAGGTGCCATCGGGCTGGAAGATACCGTTAACAAAATAGATCAGTACCTGCTGGGAAAACCGAACACCGCTGCGGTCATCGGATTGGGACAACTACCAACTGAAGCAGCACCGCAGGCGATCAAGGAGGCCAGCCTGAAAATTCCCACCGGTGGGTTCGATCTCAGCAAGGCGATTCTCCAGAACATCCTAGACGGTAAAACCGTCGCGACTGTTGATCAGCAGCCCTTTTATCAAGGCTTTCTCACCGTTACTCAACTATACTACAAGAACAAGTACGGTCTCATTCCGGTTGATGTAAATACTGGCTCAGCCCTGATCGATAAAACGAACGCCGCGGTGGCCCTTCAGTTCGCCGACACCACTCGTTAAACGCCGCGGAACAGTACTGCGCCGCTTCGCTGCCAAAGAAAGCCATGTCACTTCACGGACAGGACGTAAAAGCATCCTATGCGTGCAGCGGCCGCGAGTTGCGGTCTCGCCGTTCTGTTGCATCGTCTCTGCTGGACGCGCTGCGACGCCATCCGGCGGGTAATATACTGATCATCTTCGTTCTCCTACAGCTCGGCTGTATTATCGCTTCTCTCGCGGTTCCGGATCAGTTCCGGTACATCAGTTCTCTGAATATCCAGTCTGTCCTCCGAGCCATTCCCCAGTTGGGGATAATCTCGATCGGAGTAGGGATCCTGATGATTGCCGGGGAATATGACTTATCCGTCGGTGCCAACTTCACCTTCTCCGCCTTGATTATGGCCAACAGCTACAATAGTGGGTGGCCTCTGCCTCTGGCCGTTTTTCTCGCCTTGCTCGCGGGGGCAGCGCTTGGTGCGGTCAACGGAGTGATTACTTTGCGAGCGAGGATTCCCTCTTTTATTGCAACGTTAGGCATGATGATGCTGCTACGTGGACTAATCCTTTTTTCTTCAGGCACCCAAACCCGCCCTTTTCATCCGGGAACCTTCTTTGAAACCCTTATGACTGGATCCATCGGCTTAGTACAGTTCTCTTTCCTCTGGCTACTTGCTGTCACCGGTGCGGCGTACCTGCTGATGGACCATCATCGCATAGGTAATCATCTCTACGCAGTCGGCGGGAACCGCGAGGCGGCGACTGCCATTGGAGTGAAGGTTCTTCGGGTAAAGCTGTTGGCGTTTTCGATCGCGGGTTTCACCGCAGCCCTGTCCGGAATAATCAGTACAGTCCGGGTGAGTTCGGTGTCCCCGATTCAGGGTCAGGGTCTCGAACTGCAGGCGATTGCTGCCTGTGTCATCGGAGGGGTGTCTTTGGCCGGAGGAAAAGGTTCGATGATCGGCGTCCTCTTAGGAGCGGCTCTCCTTTACACCATTCAAGACGTTCTCCTTTTGCTACGGGCACCGGGTTTCTACCTGGATGCATTTATCGGTTTCATCATCCTCGTCGCCGCAACCCTGAATCGTCTGGTGCAAAAGGAAGCTTGATCGTGACGAACCCTCCTGGAGCCGCCGAGACTTCCGTTTCTCCTCTGATTGAGCTGAAAGGCGTCTGCAAAAGCTTCGGAAAGGTCGTCGCGCTTGATCACGTCGACTTCGAGATCAGGCCGAACGAAGTAGTCGGCCTGCTCGGCGACAACGGGGCAGGCAAATCGACCCTGGTGAAGATGCTGTCCGGCGTCGTCTTCCCGGATGAGGGCGTCATTCTCCACAATGGGGCGGCCATTAAAATTACCTCTTATTCCGATGCCGAAACTCTCGGGATCGAAACAATTTACCAGGATATCGCTCTGGTGAATACGTTGTCGGTGTACCGCAACATGTTTCTTGGACGCGAACAAGCCAATGCACTGGGCTTTCTCCATCGGCGGGCCATGCGATCAAAAACCACTGAGATTCTTCGAAGCTCCGTGAAGATCTCGGGCATTGACTCCCCGGATCAACTGGTTGGAGGACTGTCCGGAGGCCAAAGGCAAGCGGTAGCCATAGCGCGAGCGGTCTACTTCCGCAAAAAAATACTTTTACTCGATGAACCGACCAGCGCTCTGTCGGTCCGTGAGACAGAAAATGTCCTCGACTACATCGTGCAGCTGCGGCGCGACGGAGTTACTTGTGTCTTTGTCACTCATAATCTCTACCATTCCTTCCGCGTGTGTGATCGGTTTGTCGTCCTGTCCAGAGGGCGCAAGGTGCTCGACGTTGCCAAGCCGGCCACGAACCTGGAAAAGCTCACGTCGGTAATCGTGAACGAGTGACCTGGTTTATGATTCTCGATGCCCATCAACACTTTTGGAAAGCTGACCGAGGCGACTATCACTGGATGACGCCAACCGTGCCTGTCCTGGCTCATGACTACTTACCCGACGATCTTCGTCCCTCCCTGCGCAAAACGGACGTAACGAAAACGATCTTGGTTCAGGCTGCGCAAACGCTTGCCGAAACACAGTTTTTGCTGGGGCTTGCCCGCGAAACAGATTTTGTTGCCGGAGTTATCGGATGGTTTGACCTCGAGCAAGAAGATTTTCCAGACACATTTCAACGCTACCGCCGCGAAAACCCTTCTCTGCTCGGTGTCAGACCGATGTTACAGGACCTCGAGGACGACCGCTGGATTTTGCAACCTCAGGTGATCGCTAACCTCGAATACCTGAGCGCGTCCAAAGTTCCGTTCGAATTCCTTACCTACACGCGTCATTTACCGGTTGTGCTGCAGGTTTTGGACCAGGTCCCGGAACTGCCTGCCGTCGTCGATCATCTTTCGAAACCGGAGATCAAAGCAGGGATGATTCAACCCTGGGCTGATCTCATGCTGGAAGTCGGCAAACACTCAAACGTCTTTTGCAAGCTTTCCGGTATGGTGACCGAAGCTGACCACCAGCATTGGTGTCCCGCACATCTTGCTCCATACGTCGATCACATGTTGCGCTCTTTCAGTGAGGATCGCGTCATGTTCGGCAGTGATTGGCCTGTCTGCCTGCTGGCCGCCAGTTATGCTGAAGTCATCAATGCTCTTCGAACGATCTTAGCTCCGCGGCTGACACCAACCGGTATGGACAAAGTGTTTTCGCAAAACGCCGCCAGGTTTTACGGCATTCAAGACTTTCTCAATGGTTGAGAAAATCCTGAACTTGGGGTTGATCGGTGCTGGAATCGTCGCGGCCGGGCCGTATCGGAAGGCTTTGGCTCGCCTGCCCGTGATTAAAGCGACTGGCGTGTTCGACCCGGATAACAAACGAGCGGAAGCCTTGGCCAGTGCTCTGGAGGCGAGGGTTTATCCCGATCTGACCGCACTTCTCGGCGATCCAACGATTGATGCCGTAGCGGTTTTAAATCCTAACCATCTCCACGTGGGGACCGCTTTGCGCAGCCTGGAGGCAGGGAAACACGTTCTCTTAGAGAAGCCTGTTGCTGAAACCATTGAAGAAATTGACCAACTGCAAGCAGTCTCGAAACGCGCGGCTAGAGTCTGCATGCCTGCCCATAATTACATCTATAACGCCAGTGTAGAACGGGCAAAGCGCTTAATCGCAGAAGGACGGCTGGGCAGGATTGCAAGTGCCTGGATTCTCTACAACATCTTTCACTCGGAAGAAATTGCCTGTCGTTACGGTGGAGTGCTACGGGAGGTTTGTGTGCACCATGCTTATTCACTGTTGTACCTCCTGGGCCGGCCGACGCGGGTTACTGCGACCGTGTCGCGAGTTCATTACCGGAAACTGACCTGTGAAGACCAGGCAATGCTAACCTGCCAGATGCCGGGCGGTGCTCTGGTCCATCTCTGGGCGAGCTTTGCGGCCAGCGATCCGACGAGTGATTCTTGGACAGTCATTTACAAGATTCTGGGCACTGGCGGAGGCGTTACTTATACGTGGGACGATGCCCGGTTTGAAGACACTGGAGGTCCCGCCTGGGGAATCCCGAATTACCTGGATGGCTTCTCGAACGAACTGGACTTTTTTGTGCGTCGAGCCATTGCCAAGAGCGAAGCGCCCCTTTCCACGCTCGCCGATGCTCGAGATGCCATTTGCATTATAGAAGCTGCCGAGCATTCCTTGAGTCGTTCCGGTGCCGCCGTCGAGGTGAATTATCGTTAGCAATTATGGGATCGACGATCACTCGGGTTCAGGTTCATGAATTTCGGTACGAAGTAAACGACCTTGGGATGGACTCGGGCGGGTTTGACTTTGTTTATCTCCCTGGTCACCGCCAAGCAATTACCAAAGGGGCCATTGTCATCGAGACAGCCGATGGTGCGAGGGGCGAATATGTCGGTTTATGGGGCGCAACACCGATGGCGCTCGCCCAAACCATTATGCTGGCGCCGCATCTTCTGGGCAGAGACAGCTTTCAGCGGGAGCTCATTTACGATGAGTTCAAAAGAGCACTGCGTCAGTACGATCATATGGGTCACGGGATGATCGATATTTGTCTTTGGGACCTGGCCGGAAAACAGCTCGGCGCTTCTGTCTCGACCTTGCTGGGAGGCTATCGATCCCGCCTTCCGGTTTACGCAAGTACATTGCATGGCGACCGCAATGGCGGCTTATCTTCCAAAGAAGCATACGCCGAATTCGCGATTCAATGTCGGCAAATGGGTTATCGAGCGTTCAAAATCCACGGATGGTATGACGGTAATCCCGCGGAAGAGGCTGCAACAATTAAGCATGTGCGCAAGACGGTAGGAGACGAGATGGTGCTGATGTTAGATCCCGCTTGCCAGATACGCACTTTTCTCGATGCACTCGCAGTTGGCAAGGCCTGCGATGAGGCCAACTTTCTTTGGTTGGAAGATCCTTTTCGGGATACCGGAGTTTCCCAGTTTGCTCACCAAAGATTACGTCAGCTCATCAAAACACCGATCCTCTGTTCTGAACACGTCCGCGGGCTCGAGCCAAAAGCGGATTTCGTTATAAACGGCGGAACAGATATCTTGCGGACAGATCCGGAGTACGACATGGGGATAACTGGTGCGTTGAAAATAGCCCACTTGGCTGAAGCGTTAGGTCTCGATGTCGAGGTGCACGCCGCCGGCCCGGCACACCGGCATTGTATGGCGGCGATTCGGAATACCAACTATTACGAGCTCGCCTTAGTTGGGCCGAAGTGCCGAAACCCTTTGCCGGATGTGTATTCTTGTAACTATTCAGATCAGTTGGACGGCATCGGGTCGGACGGCTGTGTTCCAGTTTCTGACGGGCCTGGTTTGGGAGTCAGTTACAATTGGGATTTCATCGCGAGCCATCGCTTCGCCCTTCACGATTTCCGGGCGTGAGCCTGGTTAGCTACGATGTGCTGTACATGTGCGAGGTGGCGGATCGTATCCAAATATGCTGCGGCAAGCCGAATTCGGGTCTTGATGATAACTGTACTAAATGATGTTATAAGCCCCTACGGCAGATTACCACATCAACGTTGTCGCGGATCACCGGGAATCCGCGTCGGGAGTGATCGATTCCTTGCGCGCTTTCCCGGGTGTTGCTGTCGATCTCGCGACCCTGTCAACTGGCGATTACCTGGTTGGCGATCAGGTACTCTTTGAACGTAAAACGGCGGCCGATTTTGCGGCATCGCTGGTGGATGGGCGGCTTTTTGCTCAGGCCAAGCGGCTGGTCAATCAATCGCTGCGCGCGGCTTTCGTTATCGAAGGCAAAGCGACCGATTGGCATACCCTCGGTGTCCGCCGTGAGGCCCTCCAGGGTGCGCTCATCACGCTGAGTCTGATTTTTGATCTACCGGTTTTTCGTTCGGCTATTCCCCAAGAAACCGCTCAACTGCTTTTGTATGCCGGCCGGCAATTTGCCCGGATTCACTTTGCCGAACCTACCGCCTACCGAATTCAGAAGGCGAAGGGATTACGGACCCGGCAGCTTCGGCTGCTTCAAGCTCTTCCGGGGGTAGGCCAGGACCGAGCGCGACGTTTGCTCGATCACTTCGGCAGTCTTCGAGCGTGTCTTACCGCCTCCCTGGATGAGTTAACCGAGATACCCGGAATTGGCGAGAAAACCGCGGCCGGCATCTGCAAGGTCCTTGGGTAAAAAAACTGGAACGAGCCCAGAGTGTTTTGGAGTGCGCCTCTCCTGCGCCGCTTTCAGATCGCGCGGAGCGCGGCAGGTTTCCAAGGTCCGAACAAGCCCATGTCAACCGAACTCCTTCGCTGAGTTCGGTCAGGCGATAATCGCCGAGCGCGGTAAGCGAGCGCGAGACGTTTGCAACCGAATGCCGGATTTCCCCGGTTTCGGCGGGTTCCAAACTGACGGACGGCGTTCGCCCCGTAACCTTAGCGAGCAGTGCGATCAGCTCGCGACGATTTGCCCGCCAGGTGGACAATGTACTGGACTCCTCGGAACGCCCGGCTCAAAAGATCGGTCTCTTGGACCGGCCCACAAATCTGCTCAACTGAAAGCGGCGGGACCTCGCGCAAGTTCTCCTTCCTTCCCTTTGAAAAGTCGTCGAAAAGTGACGACATGCGAGCCGATGAAACCTGCACCTCCCGTGACGACAACAAGTTCAGACATGAGAATAGATTTGTCCGATTCGTGTGCCAGAGCCTGCATCGCTTACAAATCGGAAAGATTTGTAAGCGATGCAGGCTCCTTTCAAAATGCTCCGACTTGGGAAAGCATAGGGTTGGGACCCTCATGCCGCGAGACGAAATTTTTGCGCCGCAGGAATCAAGCAAAGGCCACTCAAGAAATGTGATCAGGAAACGCGGGACAGATACAGGAGGCGGGTAACTGCCGGTGAGGAGAAACAAAAAAGGAGACGGAACCGTCCAGGCTGCAGATCCAGACTTCAGTTGCGCCGGCATCGAAATAGAGGGCGCATTTTTCGTTGATTTCAGATGCGGAATTAGACGGCGAGAAAATCTCGACGCAGATCTCGGGTGCACGAGTCAAAACAAGCGGATCCTGGTCAATTTCGAGTCGGCCCGGAGCGAGCCAGGCGACATCGAGTGCAGCGCACGCATGCTCAAGGAGCGGCCACACTGGATTCATCGGGCCTTCTCGCTGGCCTAGAGGGGGTCCGCCGCGGCGGAGCGTCGAGGAGCTGGACAAACCTCATGCGGTTGATTCTTGATCGATTCAACCTTCCAAGATCAAGAACTTTTGCCTGCGCCGAGGAGGTTTGGGTTTGCGATCTTGACGGTTCTATTCGGTTCTTTATTGGGGCCGACGGGCGGTCGGCCGGGCACTCAGGTCTGTGTCCTGCATTTCCGCTAAAAGTGTGAAATTCGGATTACTCGGCGAAGCCTACTAATCCAAAACACGCTGAAATCTGCCAAGATTTATTGGCTGACCTAAGCCGCTCTCGTGAGGGTGGGTTGACGATCGCTTGAAAACTATTTTAAGTGTGGTGCATGCGGAATTTCACGGCGGTTGTCGAGCGCGATCCCGAGACGGGTCTTTTTGTCGGCTATATTCCTGGCTGGGCCGGGGCGCACTCCCAGGGTGCTACACTTGACGAACTCCGAGAGAATCTTCGTGAGGTCGTAACCATGCTGCTCGAGGACGGAGATCCGCGGCTCGAAGCGGAATTTGTCGGCACGCAGTCGATCGCGGTTTGAACCAATGCCGCGTCTTCCGGTTCTCAAACCTCGGGAAGTAGTTCGAGCGCTTGAACGCCTGGGTTTTGTCGAGGTTCGTCAACGTGGTGCGCACCGCCAGTTCCGGCACGCCGATGGAAGAGGTACAACGGTTCCTTTCCATGCAGGCCGGGACATCGCGCCGCCGCTCTTGCGACAGATCATCAAGGACATCGGCGTTACTCCAGAGGAGTTCCTGAACAACGTCCGGTGAGTGAGCGGCTTTTCCCTTCGCTCCGGCAAGGGACGCATTTTGGAAGGATACGCTCCAAGGCTTTGAAGGTGCGATTCCCTGAGCGGGTTAAGCGCGAGGACGTTTTTTAGAAGTGACAACCTTGGCACCACGGGGTCAGGGAGAAGGGTCACGTCTTGAAACTTGAATAATCGGCAGCGAACCTAAGGAGCTTCATTGCCCTGGGGTCTTGGCTCCTCTCCTTTCCGAATGGGCTCCTCGACAAATTGGCGGTACGCCGCCTGTTGCTCCTTCTTGGCTCCGGTTCTGTTAACAAGGATGTTATGAGAGTCGTGGAAGGATGTAGCTCTGTTTGTAGCTCCGGCGTCGAACCAGTTGACTTTGCCTTTCATCTTATGATACAATGTATGGCTGTAGACAATGCATCATGAAGAGTAAGGAAATACTAACGTCAACTATCACCGAACGCGGCCAGACCACCATTCCTGCCGAGATTCGCAGGGCCCTAAGCCTGAAACCTCATCAGCGCCTTACCTATGAAATCCGTGACGACGGCGTCGTCGTCCGGCCAGAGACCGAAAACCTCATGGACCTCGCAGGTGCCCTTAAGAGTGAAGTTCCCGCAGCCTCGAAGGTGGAGGAACGCGAGAAAGCCCGCGATGCCCGCTGTCGCAGGTATCAATGAAAAAATACCTCCTCGACACGAACATCCTTCTCCGGTTTCTCCTGGCCGATCACGACGAGCTTTCGCCGAAAGCGGCCCGCTTGTTTCAACGCGCTGCAGACCGGGAATGCCTTCTCATTCTCACGGACCTTGTCATTGCCGAAGCCGTCTGGGTACTCACGTCATTTTACAGACTCGAGCGGAAGCCGGTCGCGGATAGCCTTGCGAAACTGATTGTCCGAGCAGGTGTTCATTGCCCTGACCTCGACCCTGTTCTTGACGCTCTGACTCGCTTTAAAACCACCAATTGTGATTTTTACGACTGCTATCTCGCGGCACAGGCGGTCGCGTTCGGCGTTGGCATAGCCTCTTTCGACAAGGATTTTTCCAAGTTCAAGGATGTGACTCTTTGGAACGTGGACGACACGGGACGAAAGATGTAAAATGCTGTGGAAAGATCTTCCGGCGCTCGATCCCACGATCGATCACGTGGTAGAAGCCGTCCGCTATGATTATCCGTAACGGTCGCGTCATCTCAAGACTGTACAACCCAGGGGGCAAAAGCCGTCAATATTCAAGTTTCAAGACTTGACCCTTGAAGAGCCCTCCTTCGAAGATGAACTCCGATCCGTTGCTATGCCCGCGAGTTGCGTGAGAGCAGGGCCGCATCACCTCGGGTGCCATATTATCCCACGAAGCCGGTATTGTGACCGCACCCAGCCAGGGCTGCCACTGAAGCCCGGTCGCTGCGACAGATGACGCATGACTACAGGCGCCACGGCACGACCACGCTGTTCGCTGCTCTGAATGTGCTCGAGAGCACGGTGATGTTGCATGGAACGCGCCACCGGCACGAGGAGTTCATCCGGCGGGACCCCATATGACAAGTGTTGCGCGAGCCGTTGTGCGATGGAACAGTCCTTTCGTCGGAGGTCACGGCCAATGAGTCCCGCCATCATCAGCCTGCTCGTGCTCCTGGGCGTTGCACTGCTGCTCGCGCTCTGGCTCATGGGCATCTACAACGGGCTGGTGGTCGCCGGGAACCGCTTCAAGAATGCCTTCGCCCAGATCGACGTGCAGCTCAAACGCCGCTACGAGCTGATTCCGAACCTGGTCGAAGCCGTCAAGGGTTACATGGGCCACGAGAGGGAGACGCTCGACGCCGTCATCAAGGCCCGCAATGGTGCGATGGCGGCCGAGCATAAAGTCGCCGCCAACCCCAGCGACCCGGCGGCCATGAAGCAGCTTAACCAGGCCGAGGCCCAGCTGGGCGGTACCCTGGGCCGGCTCTTTGCCCTGGCCGAGGCGTACCCGGACCTCAAGGCCAACCAGAACATGCTCGCCCTGCAGGAGGAGCTGACCTCGACCGAGAACAAAATCGGCTTTGCGCGGCAAGCGTTCAACGACGCCGCCACCAACTACAACAACCGGCGCGAGGTCTTCCCGGCCGTCACGGTGGCCAGTATGTTCGGCTTCAGGGAGGCGGCGCTGCTCGAAGCCGCAGAGACCGAGCGAGCAGCGCCCAAGGTGTCGTTCCAGTAACCCGGAACCGGCGCCCTCTGGGCGTCCCATGCTCCCAAAGCCGCTCTGACCATGGCCACCAGTTTCTTTCAGCAGCAGGATTCGGCCCGGCGCAGGACCGTCCAGCTGGTGGTCTATTTCGTCCTGGCGATCTTGATTCTGATCGCCCTGGTGTACGGGCTGTTGCTGTGGCTCAGCACGGATAGCGCCCACGAGCCGGTGTCCTGGTGGCAGCCAGAGCAGTTCCTGCTCGCGGCGCTGGGGGTGGGCCTTGTGGTCGGCGGTGCAAGCGCGTTCAAGGTGGCCCAGCTCGCTTCGGGCGGCCAGGCCGTCGCCCTGATGATGGGCGGTGAAGAGGTGCCCGGCACGACCACCGACGCCCGGGAAAAGCGACTGCTCAACGTCGTCGAGGAGATGGCACTCGCCGCGGGAGTGCCGGTGCCCCCCGTCTATGTTCTGGAGGAGCCCGGCATCAACGCCTTCGCGGCCGGCTACGCCCCGGGCGATGCCGTGGTCGCTGTCTCCCAAGGCTGCCTCAACTACTTGACCCGCGACGAGCTGCAGGGCGTAGTGGCCCACGAGTTCAGCCACATCCTCAACGGCGACATGCGGCTCAACATCCGGCTGATCGGCCTGATCTTCGGGATCATGGCATTGTCCATCATCGGCCGCATCCTCATGCTCACGTCCCGTGGACGGTCGTCGGGAAGGAATGATTCCCGTGGCGGCCTGGTGCTGGTGGGCCTGGGCGTGTTTGTGCTGGGCCTGGTGGGAGCGTTCTTCGGTCGGCTGATCATGGCGGCGGTGTCTCGGCAGCGCGAGTACCTGGCCGACGCCAGTGCCGTCCAGTTCACGCGCAACCCCGGCGGCATTGGCGGGGCGCTCAAAAAGATCGGCGGGCTGGCCGAGGGATCGCGCATCGACAACCCTCAGGCCGCCGAGGCCGGTCACATGTTTTTCGCCAACGCCTTCGCCGGCAAGGGGCTCGCCGGACTGCTGGCCACCCACCCGCCTCTCGTCGAGCGAATCCGCCGGCTTGATCCCCATTTTGACGGCCGGTTCCCGGAGGCGCGGCCGGTCGGTGTCGATCGGGAAGAACTCGAAGGCCCCCGCTCTGACCGCGTCCCGCCGTTCGCCGGGATGCCAAGGTTGCCGGCGCTGCCGCAGGCGCCGGTGCCGGTCTTGAGGTTCGCCGACGAAGCGGTGTCCCGGGTCGGCCACGTCGATCCGGAAGTAATTAGCTACGCCCATGCGCTGCACGACGGCATGCCGGACGTGCTCCGGGCCGCCGCCCAGGAGCCGTTCAGTGCTCACGCCGTAGTCTACGCCCTTCTCCTGGACTCGCGGGCTGAACTGCGGGACCTCCAGCTCACCCAGCTGAAGGCCGGGGCTGAGCAGCAGGAATTCGCCGAAACCTTGCGGCTCGTCGCCCCTGTCCAGGCCCTGCCGGACACGCACCGGCTGCCGCTCTTGGACCTGGCCATGCCAGCCCTGCGGCAGATGTCGCCCCGTCAGTACCGGGCTTTCCGCGCTCAGGTCGAGGTGCTCATGACCGCCGACCAACGGCTGAGCCTGTTCGAGTACACCCTTCGCTGTGTGCTACATCGCCATCTCGACGCCCAGTTCCTGCCGCAGCGTCAGAGGCGTCCAGTGCTCAGCTCGCCGCAAAAACTGGCGCACCCGGTGGCGACGGTGTTGGCGCTATTGGCCTGGGAAGGCCAGTCGGAACCCGATCAGGCTTCCCGGGCTTTCGATACGGGCATGCGCCACTACATCGGCGGCGACCACACCCACCGCTTGCTCCCCCGCGAGGAATGCTCCCTCGCCGAGTTCGACGCGGCGCTGCAAACGCTCAATCAATCCGTCCCGGCCATCAAGCGCCGAATCGTCGTCGCCTGCACGGCCTGCATCCTGGCGAACCAGCAGGTCACCGTCCGCGAAGCGGAGCTGCTCCGTGCCATTTGCGATATGCTCGACTGCCCGCTACCGCCGCTCGTTGTCGGGGAAGCGGAAGGACGATGAACGACACTATCGCCTCGGGTTCCGACTGATCCCGTGGCGAGCGGGCCACGGCGATCGGTGGTTGTCGCTGGAAGATCCATCAGAACTGCTCAAACAGCACCGGCTGAGCAGCCCATTCCTGGGCACTGCCCAGGTAAAGATGAAAATATCCCCCGTCCAATTCGCAGTCGGATGGGGGTACTACCCTCTTCGACTCCTGCCACAACTCCTGACATGAGCTCCTGACATGAGTCGGCGGAAGACCTAGCTTAGCTAGACCGCCTCCGATCGACATCTTCGGCTCGCCCGTTCTACGAGAAGGCTACGAGAAGGGTCACGTCTTGAAACTTGAATAATCCGCTTTGATCGATTCCCACGAGTGCTCTGACCAGGCCGGTCGCGTCCTCTCAAGACTCTAGAAGGCAGGGGGCAGAGCCGTCGATGTTCAAGTTTCAAGACTTGACCCTCGAGGAGCCTCCGTGCGATGCTTTCTTTTGCTTCGGACAGATTCGATCAAGCCTCGCACGGAGGTCACGGAGCCACGGATGGCTTCCTCAGCCGTTGATCAATAAACAATCGCCGTCGTGTAAGCCATCGCGAACAAGGATGGGACGGCAATCGCCGGACGAATTTCAAAGCTCTCTCTTCTTTGTGATCTCTGCGAGCTTCTGTTTAAAATTCTTAAATTAATCAGCTGGAAACGAGAACACCGAAGAAATTGAACAAAAGACCGCAAAGATCACAAAGAAAAGAAATCAGGGCGGTGCGGAGCGAAGCAATTCTTTCACTACTGTCCCTCACGGAGCTCACGGAGCCACGGAGGACTCTCGTGCCCCGTTTGATTTCACGCGCGGCACGGCTTCGTCAGGACTATAGACGAAGCCATATTGCTCCTCGTCGTGTGTTCAACCGGCAAAAGGGTCCTTAACCTTAAAGCTTCGCGAGTGGCGAGTAGCGAGTAGCGAGTGGCGGGTGTCGAGCGCTGGGCTGAGGTGATTTCACCCTGTTCGGTGAACGCCTGAAGATCCAAAGCGAAAAAGCTACCGACCGTTGGGCACCGACAGCTCCCAAGTGACTCGCCACTCGCCGCTCAGAATTACCCGGAGACCCATTGCCGCCAATGGTCGTCCGCTTGAGGCAGTAGCGTGGCGGCGTGTGCCTTGAAATCAGCCGCTGCCGCAGGTGTCGTGCAGACGAAAAGTTTGTTCTGGTAAATCGCGAAAGCATTTGGGTCGCTATCGGCCAACTTCCCTTGTGCCATCGAATGCGCACACCAGCCGCCGAATTGGGGCTGGAATCTGGTCGGGTTTTTATCGAACTCTGCCTTGTTGGCAGCGGAGGAAAAAAAGTACGTGGCTCCTCCAAAGGAACTCCTGTGAGCTGGGTTCCCTTTGACCGCCTTACCTACTTTGAAATAAGCAACCGGATCGTAACCCTTCAGGATCACGCCGTGCTTATCGACGTTTGGCCGGGCTTTACCCTTCATTGTCGCCGGGGCGTTTTGTGCGAGTAAAATGGGCTGCTCAGGTTGTGCTCCCCCTTTGTCCGCAGCAAGCGCTGACTGGCATACCGACAAGGCAAGAACAACGAGGGCCGGGGCTGCCATAGTAGCTAGATGCTTTTTGTGTTTCATAGTGAATTCATCTTTAGACGCATGAGACTAACTGGACTGCCGTTATTCCAGGGTGGACCCATCCTGGCTTGCAAAATTCCAACGAAGTTTTTCTCGAAAAGCGAGCCGAATCGCGTCCCTCTCCGGGGGCGAGCACGCTTTTAAGCCCGAAAAACCCGGATTGTGGCATTTGTTTTACGATCACTGGAATCTTCCGACCTTCAGCACCTCCAACCCCCGAGTGGCGGGTGTTTTTTGGAGTGGGCATCGGAGATCGTAGCGATGATTGGTGCGAGAAATTCAGAGACTGTCTCGCAACATCCAAGGTCCGTAGGGGAGGACCGACAGGAGCCGGTCCCTACCGCTCCGCGGTGGTCAGCGTGCGGTAGGGATGAGCTCCCGCTCGTCCTGACAACAATGAAAGATGTTGAAATCACGGCGGAGAGAAAGTAACGTGCTAGTAAAGTGTTATGAAGTCTCTTTTGCAACGTCGCCGTCCGGCTCGAGGCGTCCTTTTCGTCGAGGATCAACCTACGCTCATCTTTCTGACCGTCTGCACAAAGGACCGGCGATCTTGTCTTGCAGATCCTGACGTGCACATGCTCCTGGGACGCGTCTGGCTTTCTGCGACGGCCTGGCTCGTGGGGTCCTATGTAGTTATGCCTGACCACATTCATTTGTTTGCCTGTCCGAGCGGCTTAACAAATCACGATTTCGATGCCTGGGTGTGTTTCTGGAAATCTCGTTTTACTCGGCTTTCCGGATTATCCCAGCCCATTTGGCAACGAGCCTCTTTTCATCATCGAATTCGTTGTCATCAAGACGCGGAGAGCAAGTATCGATACATGATTGAAAATCCGGTTCGGCGCGGGCTGGTCGAGAGAGCTGAAGACTGGCCGTTCCGCGGAGTGATCTTCAACAACCGGGTACTTTGGTAGTAGCCCATCCGCAGACGCTGGTTGCGTCAGAAAACGGACCGACAGGAGCCGGTCCCTACCGCGCGGTCAGCGTGCAGTAGGGCAGGAGCGCATCCCTATCGCTCCTCGTCTTTGGCGCTACTCCGAAAGCGGTTCGAATAAATCTGAGCCTTCGGCGAAGAACGGAACGCAGTGCTTTGGTTTATTAAATTCGATTAACCCCGGGATGCTTTTCGATGCTAGTATTCGGTAATGAGCCACTTGGCCACCCCTGCCAGCCGGCTGCTTCAGGCCATCAAGGTCGAACAACCTCTGCAGATTGTCGGGGTCATCAATGCCTACGCCGCGAAGCTGGCGGAGCGAGCTGGTTTTCGTGCTCTCTATCTTTCCGGGGCCGGCGTCGCCAACGCTTCCTTTGGCTTGCCGGACCTCGGTATTACGACTCTGAACGATGTCTGTGAAGATGTCCGCCGAATCACCGGTGCAACTGACCTTCCCTTGTTGGTGGATGCCGATACTGGATGGGGGAATGCCTTTAATATCGCCCGATGCGTCCGCGAACTCCGGAAGGCTGGCGCAGCCGGCTGCCACCTGGAAGATCAAGTCGCCGCGAAACGCTGCGGACACCGGCCGAACAAGGAGCTGGTTGCCAGGGAGGAAATGGTCGACCGGATCAGAGCGGCCGTTGACGCCCGGCAGGGAGACGATTTTCTCCTGATGGCGCGAACAGATGCGGTCGCGGCGGAAGGCCTGGACGCCGCGATCATGCGCGCCCAAGCGTACACCGCCGCCGGGGCTGACCTGATTTTCGCGGAGGCGCTTACTTCTCTGGACGAGTTACGTACGTTTGTTTCTGAGGTTCATGTGCCGGTGCTCGTGAACCTGACGGAGTTCGGCAAAACGCCGCTGTTTTCCCTTTCCGATCTGCAGAACACCGGGGTCGGGTTGGCGCTTTACCCACTCAGTGCTTTTCGCGCCATGAGCCAGGCAGCCGAGCGCGTCTATGCTGCGATCCGCCAGACAGGAACTCAAGCGAGCATGGTGCCGGAGATGCAGACGCGAGAACAGCTCTATGACATACTCGACTATTACCAATTCGAGAAAAAGTTAGATGCACTCGTTGGCAAGAATTTATGAGTGAAAAGTCGTCTGCACCCGCCAGCACCGGCCTGCGGGGTCAGTCTGCCGGAACTACCGCTATTGCCACCGTGGGCAAGGAAGGCGTTGGGTTAACCTATCGCGGCTACCCGATCGAAGAACTGGCGGAGCGCGCTACTTTCGAGGAGGTCGCTTACCTGATTTTATACGGAGCGCTGCCGAAGGCTGCGGAACTCGCGGATTTTCGTCAGCGGCTCAAGCAATGGCGAAGTCTGCCTGCTCCTCTGCGCACCGTGCTGGAACAGATTCCCTGTGATGCCCATCCCATGGACGTTCTGCGGACAGGTTGCTCGATGTTAGGAACCCTCGAACCGGAACACTCATTTGCGGAGGAGGATCGTGTGGCTGAGAGACTGCTCGGGATTTTTCCGAGCATGCTCCTCTATTGGCATCATTTCCGCCGGAGCGCGCGGCAAATCTCGACGGAGACACCCAATGAGTCGGCCTCGGGCCATTACCTGACTTTGCTCCACGGGCATGAGCCGGACGATCTGGCGCGACGCGCTCTGGACGTTTCGATGATCCTCTATGCCGAGCACGAGTTCAACGCATCAACTTTCGCCGCGAGAGTGTGCGCCTCTACCTTAGCCGATTTTTACTCGGCTATCACCGCAGCGATCGGCACTTTGCGCGGCTCTTTGCATGGCGGCGCGAACGAGGCGGCGATGGAGTTGGTCCAGCGTTTCCGTACTGCAGACGAGGCAAGGGCCGGGGTACGCCAGCTGCTCGCCGCCAAAACCAAGATCATGGGATTTGGTCATGGTGTTTACAAACATTCCGATCCACGCAACGCGATTAACAAAGCCTGGTCCCAAACCCTCTCAAAGGACGCGCCGGATGGCTACTTGTTCGAGGTTTCGGAGGCGATTGAGCAATTGATGAAGGAAGAAAAAAAAATCTTTGCCAATGCCGACTTTTACAGCGCAACGCTCTATCACTTTCTCGGAATCCCTACGTCTCATTTCACCCCGCTTTTCGTCCTTTCCCGGGTAACCGGATGGTCGGCGCACGTGAAGGAGCAACGCCAGAATAACAAGCTGATTCGACCGAACGCGGATTATGTCGGGCCAGCGAAACGCGACTTTGTGCCGATCGACGCGCGGTGATGACGTTTCACGTTTCGCGTTTCACGTTTCACGTGTCGGGTTTCGCGTTTCAGGTGGCGCGTTTCGCGTCCAACGGCCCGCGAGACCCGAAACTAGAAACTAGAAACGTGAAACGCGAAACATGAAACGTGAAACATCCGTCCCCGATCACATCTTGCTTGAGATCGCCGACTATGTCTGCCGATGGGAACGGGGAAGCGGTCTAGCCAGAGACACTGCCGCGCTTTGCCTGATGGACAGCCTGGGTTGTGCGATCCTGGCTCTCGGCTATCCCGCTTGCACAAAACTTTTGGGGCCGATCGTGCCGGACGCGGTGGTGGCGCGCGGCGCGCGGGTGCCAGGCACAGAATTTGAACTCGATCCGGAAAGGGCCGCCTACAACATCGGCGCGGCGATTCGCTGGCTGGACTACAACGATACCTGGCTGGCAGCTGAATGGGGACACCCTTCCGACAACCTGGGAGCAATTCTGGCAGTCGCCGATTACGAGTCGCGTCATGAGCGGCCCGTGAAAATAGAGGATCTGCTGACGGCGATGATCTGTGCCCATGAGATCCAGGGAATTCTCGCGCTGGAAAATGCTTTCAACCGGGTTGGACTTGATCATGTGCTGCTGGTCCGAATCGCCTCGGCCGCGGTGACCATGCGGATGCTCGGCGGCGGCCGGGAACAGATTATCAGCGCGGTATCGAATGCGTTTCTCGATGGCGGCGCCTTAAGAACTTATCGCCAGGCTCCCAACACCGGCTCGCGCAAAAGCTGGGCCGCCGGCGACGCAGCCCGGCGCGGAGTCTTCCACGCCTATCAAGCTTTGCTCGGAGAAATGGGGTATCCTACCGCGATCACCGCCCCTGGCTGGGGTTTCCAGGATGTTGTGCTGCGAGGCGTTCCTTTGAAGCTCTCGCAGCCTTTCGGCAGCTATGTGATGGAGAATATTCTGTTTAAGATTTCCTATCCGGCCGAGTTTCATGCGCAAACCGCGGTCGAGGCAGCAGTCAAGCTTTCGCCGATTGTCTCCGAGCGCAGCTCCGAGATCTCTCAGGTGACGATCGAGACGCAGGAGTCGGGCAAGCGCATTATTGACAAGATCGGGCCGCTGCGCAATCCCGCCGACCGCGACCATTGTCTTCAGTACATGGTGGCGGTCGCCTTGCTCAAAGGTTCTTTGTCAGCCGATGACTATGAAGATCACGTTGCTGCCGATCCGCGGATCGACGAACTACGCGCAAAAATGACGGTCCGCGAAAATCCAAGTTTCAGCCGGGACTACCTGGACCCGGGTAAACGTTCAATCGCGAACTCGGTCCAGGTAAGGTTTCGCGACAGCAGTGAGACATCGGTCGAGCTGGTGGAATACCCAATTGGTCATCGCCGGCGGCGAAGCGAAGGTATTCCTTTGCTGCGCGAGAAGTTCTCGCGGAATATTGCAACCCGATTTTCAAAGGAGCGCGCTGAGCGGATCGTTGCCGCATTTAACGATCCGGTGAGTTTAGCCAGACTCACGGCGGCGGAACTGATGGACCGGTTTGCGGGTGCCGAGTAGCGGGTGGTAGCGAGTAGCGAGTAGCGAGTGGCGAGTAGCGAGTGGCGAGCGGCGAGTGGCGGGTGGCGAGTGGCGAGTGGGCGGGTATCTTGGAGTGCGCGCGACTTGTCGCCGCTTTCTGACCGCGCGGAGCGCGGCCCAAACCGACAACGGACCCACAGCGAAGTGCAGCCGGAACCTGATCGGTTCTTGCGCCCCTCCGTGGATGTCTTCGTCCTCTCCGAAATCCTCGCAGGAAAACAAGAGTTTGAGGCACAGTAGTACGACGCGCAGAGTTTCCTGGCGAAGAGACCGCCTTCCTGGACAGCCGCGCTCCGCGCGATCTCAAAACGGCGACAAGTCGCGCGAACTCCAAGATACTCGCCACTCGCTACTCGCCACTCGCCACGCAAAAAGAGGTGGCGCCGGCCGGATGCGGCAGCTAGAAGAACGAGCTATGGAGTGTCCCCGGTGCCATGTTCAGGTCAGCGAGGATTTTTGTCCCGGTTGTGGGGTGGATTTAGCGTTGCGGCAAGATCTGCAGCGATTAAGGGAAGAATTCGAAAATTTCAAAAAGTCTTTCCCACCCGCTCCACAGTACCCTGCTCCACAGCACGCCGCTACGCAGCGCGCCGATACGCAGCACGCCGCTACGCAACACGCCGCTGCAACGATGCAGGCGCCTCCAACCAAAGATTCCGGGGCGACTGAGCTGGCGGTCGGTCAAAAGTGGTTTCTTGGTCTGGGTGTTCTCATTTTGCTGCTCGGCGCCGGTTTTTTTCTAAAGTACGCCTTTGACACTCAACTGCTGGGGCCAACAACGCAGGTAACGATAGGCTTTGTCGCGGGCGCCCTCTGTCTTGCCGCCGGCGAGATTTTTCGCCGGCGGAATGCGCGCGGTCTGGACGTTGGCGTCGCGGCGCTCGGGTTTGGATTGATCTATCTGTCGTCGTACGCAGCTTCGCAGATTTATAATCTGCTGCCCCCCTGGTTGGCTTTGACGTTGATGCTAGCCGGAACGGCTTTGGGTGTCACTCTGGCATTGAGCTGGAACTCCCAGGCTTTGGCCGCGCTGAGCCTGGGGGGCGGGTTTCTCGCAACTATCCTTTTTAACGCTTCGCCGGTTGAGCAGACCCTTTTCTTTTCCTACCTGATCATTCTCAACATTGGCGCACAGCTGCTGACCTTCATTCGGCGCTGGCCGTGGATCGATTTTTTCCGGTTTTCGTTGACCTGGATCGCTTATGGCACCTGGATGTTCTCCCATCGTCAGGAGGACCATTGGCTCCTTTGCTTCAGCTTTACCCAGTTCCTTTTCCTTTCCCTATCGATTGTTCCGTTTCTCCAGACCGAGCTTGATTCGCGCCCTTGGTGCTTCGTTGTTGGTGTGGTCAACGGGTTGTTCTGCGCAGAAAACTCAGGACATCTACTTCACTTTGAACGGTTACCGACTTCGCTGGTGACCCTGGTGTATGCCGTGCTCTGCTTTTCCCTTGCCGTCGGCGCCTGGCGTCAAGCACGGCCAGGTCTGCGGACGAGCTGGCTTATCGGAGAGGGCACGGTTTTTCTGCTGATTACCGCAGCGATTATTGCGGAGTCCGAATGGATCACGATCTTCTGGGCGGCCCAGATGCTTGTTTTGTTTTCGGTTGCTGCGCGGACAAAGGACCATTTCCTGCGGGCTTGCACAGCGGTTCTGGCGCTGATCGTCGCGCTCCGTTTTGTTTTGTTGGATACGTTCAGACTGGACGATTGGCCGATCGGCGTTGTTGGTCATCATCCGTTCACGACCGGCCTGATCTGGCGGTGGCTGACGGCGGCCGTGGTGATTGGGGCCTTGATTTTTATCACGGTTTCGGAGCGATCATCGGGCCGGTCCTGGCGAGTCGCAGGTTGGTTCGAGGTCCTGGGCGTTGTAACTCTATTCGGTTTTTTGAACGGAGAAGGTGCCCGTTCCTGTGTTGAATTCTTTTCGCGAGCATCGTTGACGATGTACTCCGTTCTCTGGAGCTTTTTTGGTGCCGGTTTACTTGCCTACGGCTTCTGGCGGAAACGCCGGATTTATCGAATAACCGGAATTGCGCTTCTTTTGCTTACCGTAGCGAAGGTCCTTGTTCTGGACACGGCCGAGGTGACGACGCCTTACCGGGTGTTGTCCTGTCTGGCGCTGGGCGCGGTGCTTGTCGGGCTATCGTTCCTGTATCATCGGTTTAGTGAGACCGTTTGAGGCCGATGGCCGATGGCCGATGACCTGACTGATGGCCGATGGCCGATGACCGATGGCCGATAGCCGATGACCGATAGCCGATAGCCGATGACCGATAGCCGATGACCGATGGCCGATGAGCGATGGGCAATGATCGACGGTGCTCGTGCCTGTTCGCAATCTTTCCCGCGGTACGGAGCATTAATTAACACCGCCAGCCATGCAATTTGACGGTCCTACCGGAAAATCTTTGTGTCTTCGTGTATTTGTGTGACACACTTCTCTTCAGGAGAAGGCTTGTTCCAAAGCGGAGCGCGTCGCTTCGAAGGAAGGTAGATCGCCAATTGAAATTGTCGCCACGGAATGGCTATTCCGATCGCGCGCTCGGGGTTCCAGCCGATCGCTTTTTTCGTTGGTAATAGCGATGGGCCTTGGCCCGGCTTCCGCAATCGCCCATGTCGCACCAGCGACGACTGTGATTCTTAGTCAGGTCCAAAAAAAGCCAGCCACAAGTAGCGTTGGCGCATCGGCGAACCAGGCGCCGCTGATCTTCTGAATCCAGCAGTTCCGCTGCTGACCAGGCGATTGGGCCGAGCAAACGAGCGTCGTCGAGAGCGGAGCTTTGCCGAATACAGTGAAGCGATAGACCGGAGGTTTGAATTCGTAGGGTTATCGGGGCCCGCACAAGGATTTCGTTGAGGATTTCCAGGTCGGCGGGAGAAGGGTTCTTCTGCCCGGCAATCGAGTTGAGTATTCGGTAGAGCGCCTCCCGGAACTGCACAGCGGTATTCAACAATCGGCCAGCGATCAGCGGTTGACCGGCGGAACGCCCAGCGAGTTCCCGGGAAACCCGGGAGTCGATCAGTCCGGCTTCGCGGCACCAGTCGGCCAGGTCGGACATGGTCTTCAGCCTCTCCGAAGCATCAGGTCCAGCGTGACTGCCGACGGTGTTAGCGAAATCGAGGCAGAGAGCGCCGCCAATCCAGCTGAACCGAGATTTATTCACACCTTCAAAATAATACTTGAGCGGTATGAATCAATTGATATTGTTTATCACCGACTAAAATAGAATTAGATGGATATACAAAGAATGAATACACAATCGGTTTTCTCGGCTCAGCCGGACTTTTTCGGGACAAACTCATTTGGTCACTCCAGTCCATTGGTCGGACCATTACCGGTTGGATCCACCGCCACGCGCTTGATTGGCAGAAGCCCGCTCCGGGCGAACCCCGAATCGGGAAAATTCTCGAGCGGCGCCGGCGGTTTCGGCGTAAGCTCTTTTGGGTGGGAGATCTGGGGCGCCGCGATTTATGCGGCGGTCGGAGTAAGCGGGGTTCTGGCGGCGTATCTGTCCGTCGTCACTCCTTGATTATCACCGGCAAACCAAATTTTAGAAATGCAAACGCCATGTCGGGTAATTATTGTTGGTGAACGGAGGAGTTTTCAAGTGCTGTTGGCTCTTCGGTGCTGGATTCCAGTGCCTGATCGACTGCCTCCGGAAGATGTTGCATCGTCTTGGTAATTGTCTGCAGGCTCTCTTCCGATGGAGCCGCTCCCCCAAGCTTTTCGTTGATCTTTTTCGCGGCATCAACAGCCGCGGGAAGTTCTTCCGCCAGGACCTTGCCCAAGGCGCTCTTGACCCTCTCGTTTTCTTCCTTTTTCCCTTCGCTTAATCCACTCAGAAACTCCTGGGCAGCAGCGGGGTCAATCTGGGAGTCGAGGAGCACCAGGACGAAATCATCCGCTCGCTTAAAGGCACACCCGGCCTTAAAACGACTCGAACCGGCCGGGCGAACCGCACAGGCGACGAAATGAACCGGTACCGGAGAAGTGTCGCACTCGGAGGCCTCGTTCTCCGCCGGCCACTCCAAGCCGATGACCTGATCGACCGGGGTTTGCCGGATTTCTTCGGGGGTCAGCTGGGCATCTTCGAGGAACCCTGGATTCCAGGCTAAGAACCGATTCCGCGACAAATCGGCCAGTGCGCCCGGCACCGCGAAAAAATTCAGGGCTGCGCAAAGCGCCTCGGAGTCGGTTGGATTAGTCATTTTCGGTCCTGTTATTCTTTTTAATAATGAACAAGCGCAAACGCAAACGAACGGGGTATGGGAACTGCCGAGCAACCAATTTAGCGCATTGTAGAAGGATTGCGTGACAGATTTCGCCACTGACGTTTCTTTGTGTCGGGCCGGAGGCGCAAAAGGCGAGGAATAACTGGCCTGCCTTGCTTGACATGTAGTTCACATAGATACATGTTCTCCGCATGGCCGTGATGATCCAAATCCGGAATGTGCCAGAGGGGCTGCACCGTAAGCTCAAGGCGCGCGCGGCCCTGGCGGGCATGTCGCTCTCCGATTACTTGCTGAGCGAGATTCGCCTGGTGGCCGAGCGGCCGACTCTCGATGAATTGCGAATGCGGTTGGAGAGTCGCTCGGCCGTGATCCCCACCGCGACACCGGCGCAGGTGGTCCGGGCTCAACGGGATCGCTAATGATCGTCGTCGACGCTTCGGTCGTGCTCGAAGCGCTGCTCCGCACATCTGCAGCAACCCTGGCGGAAGGGTGGTTATTCCGGTCCGGACAGACACTGCACGCGCCCCATCTGCTCGACGTCGAAGTCGCGCAGGTGATTCGCCGGTATGCGGCGGCCAGCGAGATTGACGTCCGACGGGGACGGGAGGCTCTCGCGGACCTCGCTGATCTCCCGTTGCGCCGGTATCCGCACGATTTCCTTTTGCCCCGCGTTTGGGATCTACGGAACAATCTCACAGCCTATGACGCCGTTTATGTTGCTCTGGCCGAGGCCCTGGATGCTCCACTGATCACGCGTGATCGGCGTCTTGCGGCTGCCGCCATTCGTCATGCACGGGTCGAGCTGATATGAACGCTCACGTCGAATCCAAGAAACAGAGGATCGGGTCTCGCCAGGCCGCGGGAAAAGAGCCGGAGCATCAGAGGATCGCGAAGTTTGTGATCGTTGCACTCTGGCCCGGTGCAGTTGATCACAAGGCTGGCCGCCAGTTCACCCGGAACCCAAAAACGAATCCGGAATTTTACAAAGAGGGTACTCAGCTCTTGCGGAGGCCACCCAAAAAAGGAAAGCAAATGCGACTATCAGGAGCGCCGGCTTATTCCTGTAACTGAGTTTCAGAGTTCTCACTGGCCTTTTATTTTCTGGCGAGAAAGCAGCTGAATGAATCACGAGGCGCTAGCGCGAAATCGCTCTTGATCGTTGGGATCGGTGCCCCTGGCAGCAACCTCGCCAAATGGGCTCAAATACTGCGGCGAAGCCTGGGTTAATTCCGGACTTGACTGCAGCAGAGGGAAGAGCAGTTCAGCGACTCGGTACGCTTCTTCGAGATGCGGGTATCCCGAAAAGATAAAACTATCCACACCAAGGCCGGCGTATTCGCGAATGCGCTCGGCCACCGTTTCCGGATCTCCGACAAGCGCGGTTCCGGCACCTCCCCGTACCAGGCCGACCCCCGCCCACAGATTCGGACTGATCTCTAGCTTTTCCCGTTTTCCAGAATGCAGCTGCGACATTCTCTGCTGGCCCGAGGAATCGAACCGGGCGAAGATTTTCTGGGCGGCAGAAATAGCGTCGTCGGTCACATAACGGATAAGATCCTCAGCAGCCGTCCAGGCCTTTTTCTCGGTTTCGCGAACAATGAGGTGGAGACGAACCCCAAAGCGCACAGCGCGCCCATGGTGGTAAGCAATCTTTCGCACTTCGGCAACCTTTTCGGCGACCCTCTCCGGCGGCTCACCCCAGGTGAGGTAGACATCGATATGTTTCCCTGCCACTTCGTGCGCAGCGGGGGAAGATCCTCCAAAATAGAGATCGGGATACGGTTTCTGCACTCCGGCAAATAACAGCTTCGCATCGCGAACCTCCAGATGCTCACCTCTGAAATCGACGGACTCCTGGGCGCTGATCCTGCGAAAGATCGTTAGAAATTCGTCGGTCAAACGGTAACGTTCGTCGTGATCGAGCAGCACGCCGTCACCCGCGAGTTCAACTGGGTCGCCGCCGGTCACGACATTAATCAATAGACGCCCTTCGGACATCTGATCGAAGCTGGCCACCATTCGAGCGGTGAGCGTCGGAGACATAAGACCGGGGCGAATCGCAACAAGAAAGCGCATCGTACGGGTAAACGGAAATAGCGACGAGGCGACGACCCAGGCATCGTCGCATGAACGACCCGTTGGCAGCAGCGCTCCATAAAAACCGAGTTCATCGACGGCTTGTGCGATCTGGCGCAAATAGGCGAAGGTGGTCCGCCTGGCTCCTTTGGGGGAAGCCAGGTAACGACTGTCACCGAAGGTGGGAATGAACCAGAACAGTTTCATGACCGAAATTATTTCCCTTCGAATGAGTTCAGGATTCAGGCTTTCACAGGGATGCTCAGGATCCCATCACGCGAAGGAGGATCTCCTCCTTTAGTTTCACTAGCTCGGGTGAAGTGCGAGCTCGCGGCCGCTCCAACAAAATCTCTTGTTCAAATACAAGTTGGCCGTGTTCCATCACCAGGACACGGTCGGCTAAAGCAACTGCTTCCTCGACATCATGAGTCACGAGAACAATCGAAAATCGACGCCTGATCCAAATCTTCTCAATGAGAGCCTGCATTTCGAGTCGAGTTAACGCATCAAGCGCCCCAAGGGGTTCGTCCAACAGCAGTAGACCAGCTTGACTCGCGAGCGCACGCGCCAGCGCGACCCGCTGTTGCTGACCGCCTGACAGAATCGACGGCCAATCCTTTGCGCGGTCGGCGAGCCCGACCTGACCTAAGGCCTCCATCGCGATGATCGGCGCATCATTGGTGCGTGGCACTGCAAGAACCACATTTCCAAGCACGGTTTTCCAGGGAAGAAGCGCGGAGTTCTGAAACATCAATCGGGCAACCGGGTTTGGGCCCTTCAACGCAAGACCGTCGATAAAGATTTGGCCTGCATTCGCTGTTTCGAGCCCCGCCAGCAGGCGCAGCAATGTCGATTTGCCACTTCCGCTTCGCCCGACCACGACCACGAGCTCGTGTTGAGCAACTTCGAGATCGATTTCCCTCAGGACCCGCTCCCCCCGAAAGCGCTTTGAGACCCGCGAAACCCGCACCAACGGCGTTCTCAGAGTTTCTTGAATACCTTGATTGAACATCGCCTGGACCATAACGGTTTTTCCTTTAGTTAGATGAAGGACCAACTCGCGTTGTCTTAGTTAGACGGCGTTGTAGGCGGGATTCCAACGCAGGAGCCACCGCTCGAGCAGGCGCGTTCCCATATCAGCTGCTTTCCCGAGCAACGCGTAAAGGCAGATTCCCAAGAGCACCACGTCGGTCTGCAAAAAGTCGCGTGCGTTCATTGTCATGTAGCCGATCCCGTTATCACACGCGATCGTTTCCGCTACGATCAGCGTCAGCCACATAATGCCAAGAGCATACCGTAGGCCTACCAGGATGGACGGTAGCGCTCCTGGCAGGATCACATTTAAAAACAATCCGAGCCGGCCAAGACCGTAACTCCGCCCCATTTCGATCAACCGGGAATCAATCGATCGAATCCCGTGAACAGTGTTGATGTAGATCGGAAAGAAGACGCCGATCGTGATCAGAAAAAGCTTGGCCTCTTCTCCGATCCCGAACCAAAGAATCACCAGCGGGATCATCGCCAAGTGTGGAATGTTGCGCACCATCTGGACTGAGGAATCCAGCAGCCTATCCGCGAGCGCCGAAAGTCCGTTCAACAGGCCGAGGAGGAAGCCGATCGACCCGCCAATCAAGAGTCCGGCGGCAGCGCGCCGAAAGCTCTCGAAGAGGTGCAATGGCAGTTCGCCAGTTTGCGTCAAGTGGATGCCCGCAAGGACGACTGCCATGGGTGACGGCAGAATCCTGCCCGAAAGGATACCGGCCGATGATAAGCTCTGCCACACCGCGAGCAAACCAAGCGGCAGAAGCCATGGTAAAATTTGATTAATTGCGGCGCTTTTCATTCAGATAAGAGACTTGGAAGCTTTCCTGGCCTCATCAGGAGATTACTGCCGCAGATTCGGCAACAGCTCGTTCGCGACGATCTCCCCGTGAAAAGATGGGTTCTGGTTTTCGCGCTCGTCCTGCTCATCATGCCTGAGCGGCAGCCGAGCAAAAAGCAGTTCCGCCACCCGGAACGCTTCTTCCAGGTGGGGATATCCGGACAGAATAAAGGTCTCAATTCCAAGCTCCCGATACTCGAGTATTCTCTTAGCGACAGTCTCCGCGTTCCCGACCAGCGCAGTACCCGCCCCACCGCGGACCAAACCAATACCCGCCCAGAGATTCGGGCTGACCTCCAGCACATCGCGCGTTCGCCTGGTTCCGTTCAGCTTTTGAAGTGCCAACATACGTTGCTGACCGATCGAATCCTGGCGAGCCAGCGTTTTCTGAGCAGCCCTGACAGTCTGTTCGCTGAGGTGGCTGATTAGAGCCTCAGCATCGCGCCAGGCAGCATCGTCGGACTCACGAACGATGACGTGCAGCCGGATACCGAATCGAATAGATCGCCCGTAGCGGGATGCCTCTATCCGAACGGCCTCAATCTTCTTTGCGACTTGAGCCGGGGGTTCGCCCCAGGTCAGATAATGATCGATATGTCTTGCCGCGACCGCGATTCCCGCGCTCGAGGAACCCCCAAAATAGAGCGCCGGATAGGGCTGTTGGATTCCCCGAAAAAGATTTTTGGCTCCCCGCACTTGCAGATGCTTGCCTGAAAAATTTACCTCCCCTGTGCTCGAAACCAGGGCCCGCCAAATATTCAGGAATTCGTCGGTGATCTCGTAACGCTCGTCGTGTTCCAAAAATAAACCATCTCCAGCCAGCTCCACCGGATCACCGCCGGTGACCACATTGATCAGCAACCGGCCGTTACTTAAGCGGTCGAACGTGGCGGTCATGCGCGCCGCTAGACTCGGCGAGATCAACCCCGGCCGAACAGCAACGAGGAAGCGCATCCGGCGAGTTTCAGAGATCAAGGAGGATGCCGTGACCCAGGCATCTTCACATGACCGCCCGGTAGGCAATAACGCCCCGTAGAAACCAAGGTTATCCACGGCGGACGCGACCTGTTTGAGATACCCAAAATCCAGCGGGCGACCGCCATAGCTCGTTCCCAGATACCGCCCGTCGCCGTGGGTTGGGATAAACCAGAGTAATTTCATAATGTTCGGCATTCCCGATTAACCCAGGACAGGTTTGCCAAACCCGCGGGAAGGGTCCTGGAGATGGATCGCACCACAGCGTTCGGTATTACCGCCATAAAGCAGAGCGCACGAAACTATACTATGTCGATATAGTCAATAGAGAAATAGTGATTGCACCGAGTTAAGTATATCATATTGGTATGGATAATGAGAATCCTTGGCTCGAGCAGAGATAAAAAACTGGATGCTTCCGATCGATTACCAAAGACCGGGAAAAATAGAATGGACGCCCTCTTCGGGAAACGATTTTGGCACCCTGCAGGTGTCGTTCTATTGCTTCTTCTCTTGATCTGCGGCCGGAGCTTCGGCTACGAAAAGACGCTGAAACTCATCCGGATCGGCTATCAAAAATACGGCAGCTTCAATGTCGTGAAGGCGCGTCACACGTTCGACGAGCAGCTCGCTAAACGAGGAATCAAGATCAACTGGATTTTATTTCCGGCCGGTCCGCAACTCCTCGAAGCGATGAACGCCGGCGCGATTGACCTTGGACACACCGGTGAGGCGCCTCCGATCTTCGCGCAGGCTGCGAACAACCCATTCGTCTATATCGGCAGCCAACGTCCAGACCCATCGGGCGAGGCCATTCTTGTCGCCGACAACTCTCCGATCAAGTCCGTGACCGATCTCAAAGGAAAGAAGGTCGCCTTGAATAAAGGGTCAAACGTTCATTATCTCTTGGTGCGGGTCCTGGAGAACGCGGGATTAAAATACTCCGATATCCATCCGGTCTACCTGCCTCCCGCCGATGCGCGCGCGGCATTTGACAGCGGCAACGTTGACGCCTGGGTGATTTGGGATCCGTTCCTGACCGTCGCACGGGTGGCAACGAAAGCGCGCACTTTAGTGGACGGCACCGGACTGGTGGCGAATCGAGAGTTTTTTCTGGGCGATCGGAAGTTTGTCGAGGCTCATCCAGAAATTATCGGTGATCTTACCAAGGCTGTTGACGAGGCCTCTGTCTGGGCAAAAGAACAGCCGCGAGCCGCGGCCGAACTGCTGTCCCGTGAGGTCGGTATCGATGTCGACACCTTGCAGCGGATTACTGAACATCTGCCTTGGGGATTTCAGCCGGTTACTCCCACTATCATTGCCGATCAGCAGAAGATCGCCGACGCCTTTTTCACTCTGAATTTAGTACCGAAGAAGCTGGATGTAGGAGAAGCGACCCTGCCGGTCTTTCCGGGCTTCGCGAAACAGCGATGAGTGTGGCCCCGTCCACGGCCTGAGCGAGCTACGCTGTTTCTGGCGGAGGGAGTGGGATTCGAACCCACGGACCCTTACGGGTCTCCGGTTTTCAAGACCGGTGCATTAAACCGCTCTGCCATCCCTCCAAGTAGCTTTTCTTCAGCTGGTTACGTCTCAATATTTGCGATCGCCGTGCCCTTACTCGGGAACTTGTTAACAGTATGTTGACACTATGGCGAACTGATGTGCATGCGAAAGCCTCGCTTGCGCGTCGCCGAGTATAAACATTCGGCCACGCATCCTTATTGCATAGAAGGTTACTGAGTCAACGGGAAGCGGAAGCGGCTGTTCTTTTTAAGACCAAGTCTGCCGCCACCAGGGAGCTGAGAAAAATCAAGATCAAACTCGAGCGGCAGGGTGCAGCCGGACTTGCTGTCTCCGACTCGCGGCGCCCGGAGGCTTCGGATTGTGACAAGAGATTAAAAGCGGCTGGTGTTTCACTCGCCCAAGCTGCAGGCCTCTACTTGGAATGTACTCCCAAACTCGCGCAGGTAGTAGACCCGGCGCTCCAGCGGCTTGTCCTCCGATGGCGGCAAAGGGGAGTGAAACACTGGCCTTGAGACCTACTGCGGGATTTCTCTACAGTCGCCGGGTATTGACCATGAAGCACAAGCCAACATTCCAAAAGCAAGATTATCCAGTGTCAGAGATCCGACGCTATTTGGAACCGGGTCCCGTAGTGCTTGTGAGCTCGGCGTGGAACGAAAACACTAATATCATGACCATGGGCTGGCACATGGTATTGGAATTCTCTCCATCGCTCGTGGCCTGTTGCATCTCCAACGCCAACCACAGCTTCGAGATGATCCGCCGCAGCCAGGAATGCGTGATCAACGTGCCGACCACTGATCTGGTTAATCAGGTAATCGGCATCGGCAACTGCTCCGGCGCGCAGGTGGACAAATTCAAAGCGTTCGGGCTCACGCCCGCCCCTGCCGCAAGGGTGAGCGCCCCGTTGATCCGAGAGTGCTATGCGAATTTTGAATGTCGCCTGGCCGACGGCAGCCTCATTTCGAAATACGACCTGTTCATCTGGGAAGTGGTTAAAGCGCATGTGGCCCGCTCCCCGAAGTATCCCAAGACGGTGCACTACCGGGGTCAGGGGGTCTTCATGATCTCCGGTCCTTCGATTAGCCTGCGTAAAAAATTTGAGGCGGAGCACCTGTAAAACAATTTTCATTCAAGCACTAGGAAGAACCGCCCGCGCAATTCTCGACGCCCTCTTAGGCTAGCCGCTTTTCCGCAAGAATACGACAGGTGCCGCACGATCCCGAGAGCAGCCAATTAGCCGATGGCCGATAGTCTTGCCGAGCCTCTATGTCACAAGAGTTTACCATGTCCGCCGACTTCTCCCGGCCATGTGCGGCGGTTCCTTCCGTCGTGGTGGCGCTGCTGCCGATTGTCGTGGCGGTGTTTATGGCCTACCTCGTCATCGGTCTCGCCTTGCCGGTGTTGCCGCTTCACGTGCGCCAAGGCCTGGGCTTCGGGCCTTTCATGATCGTCGTCATCACGGCCGGCGCATCGACATGGCTCCGTCGAAGGTGGCTGCGGGATGACGCGCTCCGTAACCAGAAACTGCCATGCTCCTTCTCCAACGTACATTCGGTATAAACGATGTCCGCTGACGCGCCCATAGTGCCCCTCATTCGGCGTGCGATGACGAGCGACCTGCCGCGGCTCGGCAGGCTCGGCGCGCTCCTTGTCGAGGCGCATCACGAGCTTGACTCGCAGCGCTTCCTGGCCCCGAACAACCGGACTCCAGCGGACTATGCGTCCTTCCTAAGGACAAAACTCGAAGATCCGGACGCGGCCATCTTCGTCGCCGAGGCCCATGGGGACGTGATCGGCTACGCGTACGCCGCCGTCGAAGGGTACGACTACACGTCGCTCCGCGGGCCGGCGGGCGTCTTGCACGACCTCATCGTTGAGCCAGAGCATCGCGGCCGTGGCGTCGGTCGGCTGCTCCTAAACGCGGTCCTGACGTACCTGAGGACGCGCAGCGCGCCACGCGTCGTCCTGTTGGTCGCCGAGGAAAACCAAGCGGCGCAGCCGCTCTTCGCGAGCGTGGGCTTCCGCCGCACCATGGTGGAGATGACGCGCGAGTTCGAGAAAGCGACTCGGGTGCGGAGGCCGTAGCATTGATCCGGTTCTGATGTTGCTCGCTGACCCTACTATCCCAACTGCAAAGCCGAGATGCTTCGGGTGGTCCAAGATTTCGTTCAGTATCTCCACGAACGCCTGCCCGCCTTTGACGCTCCGGACCCCTTGCTAGTTCGCGGAGAACTGACAGTAAGTCGGAGCCGGGAATTTTCGGTCCAGGAGCTGCACAAGGTGCAGGTATACCTCTTCGAGCGGTACGCCGAGGCTGATGCTGATCGCGTTTAGCTCTGCGAGCTGGGCATCCCGCAAAGCTTCATCGGCAATTTTCTTGTTGAGGTCGTTCACTGGAATGTGGGTATGACGCTTAGAACGGTGCTTTTATTGGGTTCTGTAGCCAAAGTCGACGATTACTTGTCCGCCGAGAGTACCCGAACGGGTGAGGGGATGTTTCCTTGGGCCCCCAATCCCGAGGGTTTTCCCTGCTCGACGCTTAGATAAGCGAACCGGTAACCGGACTCGTCCACGACCCGGAAGTTCCAACGCCAGAGAGCGAACCACGGTGGCCGCTTGCCGCGGTCCAACCCTGGCGTCAGGCACAGACTGGTCCTTTCGTTCTATTTACGAACATCCGCCGATGCCCTACCAGTCAGGCCATACAATCGAAAGCCAAGCGCGCCGGTAGGCTCAGGCGTTTAGTGGCGCTCGCTTTCATTGCGAAAGCACAAACAGCATAGACAAGGAAGCGATCAATATGAAAATAGCAAAACGTTCCGCGAAACAAACAGTGATGTGGGCAGTCCTGCCACTATTACCATTCTTTGTGTCCCTGACATCGACACAAGCAAAAGAGGTAAAGGCTCACCATGCACGTCACGTTCGGTCATCGGTTTATTTCCAGCGACAAAATCTGCAGCAGGATGCGGATAATGGATACGCTCCTCCGCGAAGCCCAGGCTTTAACGATGAGATTGGAAGCTAAGTGACTGTTTTTCTGGCAGCAGGACAACAATCAACTTACAAACGGAAATGCAAACCGTCGAAACCCGGACGGCAGCAAGTCTTGTTGCCCTGGCGGTGCTCAGTTCACCGGCGGCTCGCGGTTAAGGAGCTGGAATCCAGGATCTAGAATCCGGCCGAGGGAAGCTTGCACAAGTGAAGGCACGTTCTAAACTCGACACTCGGCGGTAAGTTAAAGAAACCCGAATCCGTGTTAACGTGGGGGCCTCTGATGCTCTTCGATTTCAAAAAACTACCGCCGCGCGAGCGCTACAAATTGCTCGTTTCCACGGTCACTCCGCGACCCATCGCCTGGATCGTCAGTCAGAACGTCCAGGGCCATCTCAACGCAGCTCCCTTTTCTTTCTTCAACGCCTTTGCCGGCGATCCGCCGGTGGTTGGCATCGGCATCGGCAGCCATGAGCCGGGCCGTGCTAAAGACACCCGCGCCAACATTTGCGAAACGCGCCAGTTCGTCGTGAATCTCGTCTCGCAGGAAATCGCAGAGCGAATGAACATCACCGCCATTGAATTTCCGCCGGGGATCGACGAGCTGAAACAAGCTGGCCTGAGTTCAAGGAATTCGGGAACGCTGCAACCCCCGAGATGGCGAGGCTATCTGAATGGCGCCTTCGGCGCTCTTTCGCGCTGGAAACCTCAAGTCAAGACAGTTTGGTGTGCAGCCCCAGGAAATACGCATCAAGACCGCCGAGCCTCGGGCGTGTCGGACTTCCAGGTAGCGCCGGCATCCTGCCGGTTCAAAACACTGACAAGCTGGAAGCTTATCCTACCTTGAAGGCCGTCCGCGCTACCTCCTTGGTCCTGGATTCTTGCCCTCCTTCCATCCTTCCACCATTTCCCTTTACTCGCACTCAAGTCGTTCGAAGTTCGAGCACTGGCCGTGATGGAACATTCAAAGGAAATCGCGAGAGTCGAAAAAATTCGTGAAGCGCTTCCGCCCGAGGGATTATTTGCGGACAAAAACTGGTTGATTTCGCCGGACCCTTTTCTGATCAGCCCGGAGACGGCTGACTTGCTCGAGAGGCTCGGGCACTGGCTCTGGAAGCTTATCCGGGCCAGCAACCTGCTTTATTATTTGAGCAAGAGAGGCAAGCAACCGGAATGGGTATCGC
This sequence comes from uncultured Verrucomicrobiae bacterium, assembly GCA_963731325.1. GTDB lineage: Bacteria > Verrucomicrobiota > Verrucomicrobiia > Chthoniobacterales > JAFAMB01 > CAVSUL01. The sequence goes on along the minus strand of CAVSUL010000001.1, from coordinate 50,335 downwards.
ATTATCTTGACTCCGGTAAGCCCGCCGCGCTCCTCGAACTGGCGGGAAAATATCCTTTTGATCTTCCGAGCGTCATTCGACCCGACTTAATCCTGACGGATAGCGGCTTTGGCATTTCGGAAATCGACTCAGTGCCGGGCGGAATTGGTTTGACGGGTTGGCTTACCCGGACCTACGCGGATCTGGGCTATGATGTGCTCGGGGGCAGGGACGGTATGCTCGAGGGGTTTCATGCGATTTTGCCGGAAGGCGTTATCACCGTTTCCGATGAGGCCGGAACCTACCGTCCGGAAATGCAGTGGCTGCGAAAACAGCTCGCTGCTTCGTTTAGCGGCCGATGGGAAGTCGTGCGAGCCGAGGACTGGGATTTTCTTTCCGGAATCCCGGCCTACCGGTTTTTTGAGCTATTCGATCTTAAAAATCTGCCCTCGCGCAAGAGCCTGTACCAAGCGGCGGGCGGTGGGTCGCTGCAGATCACGCCTCCTTTAAAGCCCTTCTTGGAAGAAAAGATGTTATTCGGCCTGTTCTGGGCTCATTCTTTACAGCCATTTTGGCGAAGGCAACTCAGCGAGCGACATTGGCTCAAGCTGCGTAGGTTGATTCCCCAGACCTGGGTGGTTGACCCGGCTCCAGTTCCGCATCATGCGGTAATACCCGGCCTCGAAATCCAGGATTGGGACGAGTTAAAGCGTTTCAGCCAGGCCCAGCGCGAATTCGTGCTGAAGATCAGCGGCTTTTCGGAGCGCGCCTGGGGAAGCCGCGGAGTCTATGTCGGTACCGATTTGCCTCATCATGAATGGGCCGAACGGATCGATGAAGCGAAGAAGGCTTTTTCGACTTCGCCTTTTATCCTTCAGCGATTCTTCCGGGGAAGCCTGTTCCCCCAAAAGTTCTGGAATCCGAAGACGGGCGCCATCGAAGTCCTTCGGGGACGGGTTCGCCTTTGTCCCTATTATTTTTCGGTGCCGGGCAAACGCATTCAACTAGGCGGCGCGCTGGCTACCGTAGTTCCAGCCGACAAGAAACTGGTTCACGGTATGCGCGATGGGATCATGGTGCCCGTAGCGGTGGCAAATGACCGATGACCTGGCAAATGGCCAATGACCGATGGCCGATGATCAATGATGGCTATTCGCCATCGCGCATTGGTCATTGGCGATTGGTCATTGGTCATTTGCCATGGTCATCGGTCATTCGCGCTTTCGCGCGCTGTCAGCCAACCTCTGTTTCACGACCCTGTTCGACCGAGTCAGCGACGGCTTGAACGACCTTCATGTACTGCAATCCTTCAACGAAGCCCGGTTGAGGATAGATGGTTGCCGGCGAGCGAACGGCGGCGATGAAATCGCGTTCAACGGTCCAATGTTGCTCCAAGTCGGAAGGAATTCGCAAAACACGGGCCTTCGGTTCACCGATTTGGCCTCCCACGATTTCGTTATCAGCGAAGTTGTAGGAGAGCATTCCGCGATCTCCATAGATCTCAAGCAGGTCGGGTCCGGCAAACGGTGCTACGCCGCTGAACTCCAGTGCGCCTTCGATTCCGTTTGCGAATCGACAAAGTACGAGCACAAGATCCGGAATTTTTACCTCATACCCCTCGCGCACCGGGTTGATAGTCTTCCGATGGGCAACCAAGGAGGCGATCGGCCCCAACCAGCGCTGGAGGATCTCTGCGTAGATGCCGAGCGTCAATACGTTGAGGCCGGAGAGTTCGTCGCGTTGACGCCAGTGAGGAGGAGTGTTCGGGTCGACGAAAGAATCGTTTAAGCTTCGCAGGTGGATATGATGCGGACGACCAAGATACTCTTCGCCCAGCAGCTTCTGCATGAAGAGATTGCCGGGCATTCCGTGTGGTGGGGGACACACCATAGTCACTAGATGGGGATTACGCCGGGAAGCCGCTACCATTTCCTCCGCTTCCGCCAGATTCATCGCCATGCGGGCCTGACAAAAAACGTGTTTCCCGGCTTCGAGTGCCGAGACCGCTACCGTCGAATGGAGATACGGCGGAGTTCCGATCCAGACGATGTCGATATCAGGGAGAGAAACCAGTTCGGCCCAATTGGTGTAGGGCGTTGCATCCGGCGAAAACTTCTGGATAAAGGTTTCCGCGCTTTCATAGGTGGAATTGCAGACAGCGGCGATTTCCAGATCAGGAATTTCCTTGAGGGCGGGCAGATGGCGGGTCCGGACAATACTGCCCGCGCCAACAATTCCGATGCGAAGTTTCCGTTCTGACATGGAAAGTGAGACAATAAAAGTCGTTTTGACGTTTAACGTTTCATGTTTCCCGAGCAAGCGATAAGCAATGCGAAAACGAAACTCGAACCGCCGCGCTCAGCGAAAGAACTCCTCTTCGGCAATCATGGCGGGCGGGCGGCAGATTCGCTGCACACAGTGTTCCCAGGTTTCCTGTCCCCCGAGGATCTCGATCTCAACGCGCAGGAAATAAATCGGCACCGGGATGTTCTCCAGGGCGGGAAAGCGCACGGCGTCTTTTTCCGTAGTAACCACGGCGTTCACGTCTCGGCGGAGACAGCGCTGCAGGAAAGAAGTTAATTCCTTTTCACTATAACGATGGTGATCCGCGAAATGCCGGGAAAGCTCGATTCTGGCCCCGAGCTTCTTCAACCCGTCCTCAAAACTCTCCGGGGCGGCGATGCCGCAGAATGAACCAATGTAAAGTCCATCAAGATAATCGAGCGGCACCTGGTCATCTTTGTAGACGTGCTGCAAGTACAGCGGCTTGTGCGCGCATTCGATAATTTCGGCGGTGCGGTTGTATTGGCGCAGCCTCTCGATCAACGGTTCATTCGATTCGCCATTACATTTCGTGATGAAGATGTAGCTTGCGCGTCGAAGGTTGCGGGGCGGTTCGCGCAAGGTGCCCCGTGGGAGCAGAAAATCGTTGCCAAAGGGAGCCTGGCGATCGACGAGAACGATGTCCAACCGGTGCCGGAGGTGGAGATACTGCAAACCGTCGTCGAGGAGGAGCGTATCGACATTCAGCTCTCTGATCGCATGCAATCCGGCTTTTACCCGGTCTTTGTCGACCACGACGGCAACACCTTTCAGGTTTGAAGCTAGCATGTAGGGTTCATCACCCGAGGTGGCCGAATCCAGAAGAATCCGGCGGCCGTCGGAAACGACCCGGGGCGGGTAGACCCGGTTTTTTTGGCGAAGTTTCTCGATCAACCCCGGTTTTTTTCGAGCGTCCACGCTTTTGTAGCCCCGACTGAGAATCGCGACCCGGCGTCCGCCCTTTTGCAGGGCGCGGGCGAACATTTCAACGATCGGTGTTTTCCCGGTACCGCCCACCGTGAGGTTGCCGATACTGATGACGAGACAACCCAACTGGCGTTCTTTCAGCAGTCGTTTTCGGTAAAGAAACAGTCGAAGTTGCACCAGCCACAGGTAAACAAACGAGAGCAGATAAAGCGTATTACGGAGAAGCGCGGCTCGAAAGCCATGCCGCCGGCCGAGGATTACCTCAATCGCGTACTGTTCAAGATCGTCTAACCAGCGGCCCATGCTCAGTGCTGTTTTTCAAAGATTCAGGGAAGAATCGTCGCTCCTTGGTTGTCTGCGCGCACAATCATCGTCGATCCGCTCGTCTGACCAGCCGCGCCGGCCATGGCCTGCGCGACTTCGTTCGGTTTGTCCAGCGTCACGCAGGCAATCGTCGAACCCGAGCCGCTGAGGAAGCCGCCCAGCGCACCGGCTGCGGTTCCGGCGTCAATGACGCGGTTCAGGATCGGAATCAGCGGCTCGCGATAAGGTTGATGCAATCGATCAGCGAAACAGCCTTGCAGCATCGAGTAATCCTGTGACGCCATAGCAGCGGCAATCAAAGAAGCATTCGCCAGATTCTGCAGAATATCTTCCCGGCGGTAAAGATCAGGCAAGACTTGGCGGGCGCGGCTTGTTTTTACCTCAAGGTCTGGAACGAACAGGACGAAGCTCATCGCTGGATCGACGTCGAAGCGCCTGAGTTGGTTGCCATTATTTGTCGCGATGACAAAGCCGCCATAGCAGGCGGCGGCGACGTTGTCCGGGTGGGTTTCCAAATCGACACAAAAGCCAAAGATCGTGCTCCGTCGAAGGGGATCACCGAGCAGAGCGTTCAGGGCGAGCAATGTTCCTAAGCGAAGCGTCGCGCTGCTGCCCAAGCCGCGAGCGGGCGGCACATTACCCTGGACCGAAACTTGAACCGGACGTGATGGCAAGCTGCTTTGCGCGAAGAAAAATTGGGCAGCGGTAGTGGCTAGTTCGGGTCCGCGATTCTGGACCGAGTCCTCGACAGTCACGTAATTCCAGAGCTGGAGGGCGGTCCCGAAACAGTCGAAGCCAGGCCCGAAGTTGGTCGTTGAAGCAGGAACCTGCACTGTCACAGAAGCCATGGTTGAAATCGGCAAAATCAGTCAGGCTTGGCCCGCAAGCAACTATTTCGCAAAGTTAGCTGTTTTTTTGCCAGGGAATCGGCACTTCGTGGCTTCCCTTCTCGGTCTCAGGCCCGCTCCGCTCGATTTCAAAGCGGCGACAAGTCGCGCGCACTCCAAAACGCTGAGGCGCCGAATTGGCGCGATACTCCGCAGCCCTTCGATTTGACAAGACACTGTGATCGGTTTCTCATGACCGCGCAGGCTTCGGAAAAAACGTGGAAGACCTTTCACTAACCGATCAGGAAAGAGTGTCTGGGCGCCCAGCCGATCAGCTCCGGTCATTCACGGTTTCGCTGGGAATCGCCCCTAACGCACACGGTTCAGTGTTGATTGGCTCGGGTCGGACCCAGGTCATCTGCGCGGTGACCATTGAGCCAGGGGTTCCTCGGTGGATGAAAGAACAGAATGTCCGGGGCGGCTGGCTGACCGCGGAATACTCGATGTTGCCCTATGCGACCCTCGGTCGGCGTCCCCGCGATGTGAATCGAGGAAAGCTCGACGGGCGCAGCACCGAAATCCAGCGTCTGATCGGACGATCACTGCGCGCGATCATCGATCTCGGCGTAATTGGCGAACGAACCGTCTGGATCGATTGCGACGTCCTTCAGGCGGATGGCGGGACGCGGACCGCGGCGATCACCGGCTCGTCGATTGCTTTGGTGCTGGCCTGCGCTCGTCTGCAGAAGAACGAACAGCTCGCGCAGTGGCCCATCAAATCGTTAGTGGCGGCGGTCAGTGTTGGAATCGTTAACCAACAACCGCTCCTGGATTTGGATTATGAGGAGGACAAGAACGCTACAGTTGACCTGAATCTGGTGGTGACCAGCACTGGCGAATTTGTTGAATTGCAAGGCTCTGGTGAAGAAGCCACTTTTTCAACCGCCGAGCTGAATGAGATGATTCGTCTCGGCAAACTGGGCTCTGCTCAACTGATCGAAGAGCAGCGGAGCCTTTTGCGGCGGGAACTCCCAGACTTGCCAGAACAATTATGAAACGCGCGCTGATTACCGGTATCACTGGGCAGGATGGATCTTATCTGGCCGACCTGCTTCTATCCAAAGGATACGAAGTGCATGGGATTATCCGCCGGGCGAGTACGTTTAATACGGAGCGCATCGATCATCTTTATCAGGATCCGCATCTTCATGGCGTTCGCTTATTTCTGCACTACGGAGATCTCGCGGATTCCGTTAACATGGTGAAACTGCTTTACAGCTTGCAGCCCGACGAAGTATATCATCTGGGGGCGCAGAGCCATGTTCGAGTCAGCTTTGATATTCCGGAATACACGGCTGATGTCACTGGAGTAGGGGCGATTCGTATTCTCGAGGCAATCCGTGAAGCGGGAGTTCGGACCCGGTTTTATCAGGCGTCGAGCAGCGAGATGTACGGTAAGGTACAGGAAGTCCCGCAAACCGAAGTCACCCCGTTCTGGCCACGCAGTCCGTACGGAGCAGCCAAGGTATTTGCCTACTGGTTAACCGTAAACTATCGCGAGAGTTATGGGCTTCATGCCAGCAATGGGATCCTGTTCAACCACGAAAGTCCCCGCCGCGGCGAAACGTTTGTGACTCGCAAGATCTCCCGGGCGGTAGCCCGGATCAAATACGGTTTGGACAAGGGATTGTATCTGGGCAACCTCGAAGCTCAGCGAGATTGGGGATATGCGCCTGAGTATGTCGAAGGCATGTGGCAAATGCTCCAGCAGGATGGCCCCGATGACTACGTTCTCGCGACGAATGAAACCCATTCGGTTCGCGAGTTTGTCGAAAAGGCCTTTGCGTATGCGGACCTGGATTGGCAGCAATACGTCCGGCACGACGACCGCTACGAACGTCCGGCCGAAGTCGATCTTCTCATTGGCAACGCGGCCAAAGCAAAGAAGCAGCTGAATTGGGAACCTAAAGTCCGTTTTGAAGAACTGGTCAAGATCATGGTGGACGCGGACCTGAAAATGGTGGCGAGCCGCCTTGGCACAAAACAGCAAGGGGCATAACGATTTTGGAGTGCGCGCGCACTCCAAAACGCGCCGCTAACTAGCGGCTCAAGCAACGCTCCAGTTGCCCGCGAATCTGGTCTTCATGCAAATTCTTCCCAATAAAGACAAGCTGGCTCGATCGGGACGCGCCTTTGTCCCAAAGGTGGTCCCAGTAGAGCGTGAACCGGTTATTCACCCCGTGGAAGACGCCGCGGCGCGGGGTGCCGTTGATCCAGAGAAATCCTTTCGAACGGTAGACTTTGCCCTCTTGCGCGATCTCTTCCAAGGCCGCCTCGAGCATTTCCAGCTCAAACGGTTGCGCAAAAGCCAGGGCAAACGAGACAATATCCGAATGAGTGCTGGCCTTCAGCTCGTCCAGAAAGCGGGGGTCATAGGCGAGCTTATGATCCAGATCAAACGCGTTTACATCGAGTAATTCCGGCAGATTTACCTGCGATTGAGTGCACCGGAAAATCCGCGCCTGCGGATTGATCTCGTTGAGAGTCTGCTCGACCTGAGCCAGTTGCTCAGAGTTCACCAGATCGATTTTGTTGAGCAAGATGAAATCGGCCAAGGCGATCTGCTCCCGCACTACCGCGGTTTTCTCTAACTGGCGGAGGACATGTTCGGCATCCACCAAAGTAATGATGGAATCGAGGCGCGCGTGCTGTTGTAGCTGGGGAATATTCAGGAACGTCTGCGCAACCGGTCCGGGATCCGCGACGCCGGTTGTCTCGATCAGCAGATAATCCAGGTCCTCCTTTTTCAGCAATTGCTGGACTCCCTTCACGAGATCTTTCCGCACGGTGCAGCAAATACAGCCGTTGTTCATCTCGACGACATCTTCCGCCTGAGTCTGGACCAGCCGGCCGTCGATGCCGATCGCACCGACTTCGTTAATGATGATTCCGAATTTATACTCCGATTGTTCCCGCAAGATATGATTCAACAAGGTTGTCTTGCCAGCTCCCAGAAAGCCGGTCAGCACGCTGACGGGGATGATCTTTTGCGGAGGCATAGAAAAGGCGGTCTGGTACATCGAGACCGCCTATCTCCAGAAATCTAGTACGGAATGATCAAAGCAGGCCGGCGTCCTTCAGAGTTGCGTAGGCGCCGTTCTTGGCAATTGTTTTGACCGCGCGCGCACTCAATTTGACGGTGACGAACTTGTTTAGCTCCGGCACCCAGATGCGGCGCGTCTTCAGGTTCGGCAGAAAAAGACGCGGAGTGTTCGCCGTGACGTGCTGTCCGACGCCACCCTTCTTTTTGGCGAGACCCCGCCGGTGGATGATACTGCCCCGGGAGGGTTTCGCCCCTGTAACGCTGCAAACTCTAGACATAGCGCTTCCTTTTTCGAAGAGCTCGGAAGATGCCCGGTAGCGGGCGATGAGTCAAGGGAAAGAAATGCCGGCTCACCGGTATTTGGGACAGTGTGTTACAAGATCGCGCTATTTCGTATGGATGACGATTTCTACGCGGCGATTCAGCTGCTGTTCCTCGACCGAGCGATCCGCCGGAACGATGAGCCGGGATTTCCCGAATCCCTGCGCTTGAATTTTGCCCGGATCGATTCCCATGTTCTGGACCAGCCAGAACTTCACCGTTTCCGCGCGACGCTGGCTGAGGTCGAGATTATACCCTTCGCTGCCGAACGAGTCGGTGTGTCCTTCCACTCGAAAAACCGCCTGCGGATTACGCTGAATCAAGCGTCCCAGCTTGCCGAGACTCGTGGTCGCGCCAGGCCGCAAGACCGCAGAGTCATAATCGAAAAGGAGATCGGTCGGCATCAAAATAGGCGCTGTACCGTGTCCCAGCGGGCCTGAACCTCCTAACAAAGCGTCCAGATTGCTGTAGCCGGCGGGGATTCCGGCCGTGCCGGCCGTGGCCGAGTCACCGACGTCTGGATTGTCTGTTTGTCCGCGTCGATCCTGATTTCCGGCAGCTAATTTTGGCCGGGAAGGGCTCGGTTTATCATTGAGCAACTGCTGGCGAATATCGCTCAAATCTTTGTCGAGGGCGATCGCACTCTCTGCCTTCGCCTTGGCGGCGGCGGTCAAGGCGGATTGGGTGTCCACGCTCGGTTTCTCCTTAAAATCCGGTACCTCGGGAGAACTCACCTCCGGGGTGGCGCGCAGGTCCCGCATGTCGGTGGAACCATCGAACTGATTCAGCGCAGCAATCACGCCGGCGGACGGAGTGGTGCTGCCGGCTTTGTTGTCCGGGTGCGGCGAAGACTCTAACAACTTCTGGCTGACCTGGAGACGATTGACGTTGAAGACGCGGGGAACCAGCCGAGGCGTATCAGACGTCGCGAAACGGTCGAGTTTTTGCTGGCTAAATCCGTAAAAAAGAGCCCCATGTGCCAGCAGTGACAGCAGCACCGCCGGAAGAAACCATTGCCGCAGCGAAACCGCGCTGTCGGACATCGAGTCTTCTGGATAGTACGACATGGGGCGAGTGTAGGAGCGGAGAAGGTTGCAGTCAATTGAGCGGTTCCAGCAAATCTGGGCGGCTCGAGCGGTCGGAGCGGCATGAGCGGCATGAGCGCGGACGTCGTCCGTGCCACGTAGCGCCGGCCTCCTGGGCGTGTCGGACTTTGGCCTCTTGTCCCGGAGGGACCTTGGAAAATAGACCGGCAATTTATTGCCGGTACTCGAGGCATGATGACTCGGCTATTGCCGCTCCCGGCTCAATCCGGCCCTCCGGGACGGCGTCCTTATCAATCTGGAATACCGGCAATAAATTGCCGGCCTATTTTCCAACGTCCCCCCGGGGCGGGAGACCGAGCCAGCGAGGATTGCCGATGCTCTTGCAAAGTCCGACAGACCCATCCTGCCGGTTCAAAAAGCCGACAAGCTGGAAGCTTATCCTACTTTGAGGTCCGACAGAGCCGAGGCCGTCCGCCCTACGCCAGATCCTCAGCCGCTCAGGCCGCTGAAGCCGCTCGCGCAGCTCAACCCGCTCGCTCGGCTGCAAGATGTGAACTGGCGGCCTCCACCGAGCTGTGGCAATCTTGCGTCCTTATGGCCCGAGAGAGCGATTCGATCGAACGGATGGAACGAATTGTGAGCCTTTGTAAACGTCGAGGCTTCATTTTCCAATCCAGCGAGATCTACGGCGGCCTGAATGGGGCTTGGGATTACGGTCCCGCCGGAGTCGAACTCAAGAGAAACGTCAAGGATTTCTGGTGGCGTCGAATGGTCCGGGAGCGTGACGACGTGGTTGGCATGGACGGCTCGATCCTGATGAACCGGCAGGTCTGGGTGGCCAGCGGGCACGAAAAAACATTTACCGATCCGATGGTTGATTGCCGGAATTGCCAAGCGCGGTTACGCAGCGACCAGTTGGCAATCAAAGATGGAAAGCGACAGTGTCCGGTCTGTGGCAGCAAGGATTTGACCGAACAGCGCGAGTTTAACCTGATGTTTAAGACTTACGTCGGTGCGAGTGAGGACGAGTCGTCTTTGACTTATCTCCGGCCGGAAACCGCTCAAGCGATCTTTGTACAATTCAAGAACGTCCTGGAAACGTCCCGCAAGAAGTTGCCGTTCGGGATCGCGCAAATCGGCAAAGCGTTTCGGAATGAGATCAATCCGCGGAATTTTATTTTCCGTTCACGTGAGTTTGAGCAGATGGAATTGGAATACTTCTGTCGCGCGGAGCAAGGCCTGGAGCTCTTGGAGTACTGGTTGCAAGAGAGACTTCGTTTTTACGCGGATATTGGTTTGCCGGCATCGGACTTGCATGTTCACAAGATTGCTCCGGAGGAATTGGCATTTTACTCGAAGGGCACTTATGACATCGAATTTCGGTTTCCTTTCGGCATTCAGGAGTTGGAAGGCGTGGCTTATAGGACCGACTTTGACCTGAGTCAGCACCAGAAGCTGAGCGGCAAACCGCTCGAATATTTCGACGATGAACGCAAGACGCATTCGATTCCGCACGTTGTCGAACCGAGCGCAGGAGTCGATCGCACGGTACTGGCGTTGCTTTGTGCCGCTTACGACGAGGAAACTGTAACAGATGAACAAGGGAAAAATGAGATGCGCACTGTGATGCGCTTTCATCCGCGAATGGCACCGACCAAGTGTGGCGTGTTCCCGTTATTGAAGAGTCAGCCTCGCCTGGTCGAATCGGCGCGTCAGATTCAAAACATGTTGAGGGGCGAGATGATGGTTTTTTACGACGAAACAGGCGCGATTGGACGCCGTTACCGGCGCCAGGACGAGATCGGCACGCCTTTCTGCGTAACCGTGGATTTTGATACGATCGGGGAGAACGGTCGGGCCAACCGAGACACGGTGACCTTGCGAGAAAGAGATTCAATGAAACAGGAGAGGGTTGCGATTAAAGATCTACCGGAGCTTTTGCGGGAAAGGCTAAGCTGATCCGGCGCAGGGCTGCGCCGTCCAGCTGGTCACGTAGGAAAAATGTCTCCATCGTCTCCGAGTTTCTCCCGGCCCGATAAAAAACCACCGGTACGCCGCAACAAGACTCCACGCGGAGTCTGGATCGTCGTGTCGATTGGGGTGTTCTTTGCGCTGATCGCCCTTGGAATCAGCGCAGTAATCGTTTTCAAGAGCATCATTGCCCTCAAACCAGTCCAGTCCGGTTCCGTCGCAGCGGCAACAGCGCCAAGTCGTTCGGCGGAAACGCCGGAGGCCGGCGAAGCCGATCAGGCCAGGCAGGAGACTCCGCCCAAAACGGCAGCGACGGCCAATGCGCAGGAGGTGGACGATACGCGGCAGGAAGTGTTAAAGCGCATCGACCTGATGCCGGATCTTTCCCAGAAGGATAAGGATCAACTCTATGCCCAAGTAGAGAGAGCTCGGGGCTTTTCAAAAGTCGCGGTTGTACCGTTTCAAACCGGAAAGAGTTCCCCGGGAGCTGCCCAGATCGAGGAGGTGATCCGACATATCCAGGATGAAAAGGTACACCAGCTTCTGGAGGATCCCACGGTGGTACTCGTCATGGTGGGTTACGCCGACAAACAGGGCGATCAGGCCAAAAACCGGGAGATTTCCCGAACGCGTGCCGAAGCAGTGGTGAAAGCGATTAAGGACAAGCTTAACCCGATGAATATCATGCATGCGGTTGGGATGGGTGGTCAGGATTTATTCGGGACCACGCTTGACAAAAATCGGGTGGTCGAGATCTGGGCGGTTGAACCCTGATTGCAGCTGAGCGGCTGATAGATATCTGTCAGCCGCTCAGCTGCGATGCGGCGTGCCGCCATTTTCGGCGCACAGCAAAGTGGCAATCCTGCTCGCGCGGCGAACGTTGGTTCGGATGCGTTCCAAGTAGGGATTTTTTCCTTGGCCGTCCGCCAGAACGGTGTAGAGACCTCGCCATTCTCGGTCGAGCAGCGGAACGACATAATCCGCAAAGAACTTTTCTGTTCCATAGAGGACGTCGAGCAAACTCCGGTAGGCGGCGAGCCCCGACTTTTTGATCCGCGAGAAATAGCTGGCCTCGCGAAACTCGAGGTATAGAGCGGCCAGCCGCTCGGGATAATCTTCGGCCGACATCTGGCCGAGGATGTCACCCGTGCCGACGATAGCGCCGATTAACCATTCCGCTTGGGAGCGAAACCCGATCGTTTCCATGTCGACCGTTGCTCCCGTGGTGCAGATCGCATGTTGAACCTGTTGGAGTTCGTTAAGGCTGAAGCCGAATTGCGGAAGGATGTCCCAGGCGACAAAGCAACTGCGTCCGACGTGAGTGACAGAGTACTTCGCACCGGAACCGGTTCGGTCGTGTGCGCGCTTGAGGTAGCCCGTATCATGGAAGAGCACGGCGGCCAACGCGATCTGACGATCGCGCTCACTGAGGTGGTGGGGAGAAGCGGCTTTTCTTTGGATAGCGGTCAGCAGGTCCAGCACGGCCAAGGTTGCCTGCATCGTGTGATCGAGATCGTGAAACGCGGCGTCGCACGCATGAAACCCGGGGATCTGGCCAGCAAAAAGCTGCCAGATGAATTCAAAAAGCTGATCGCATAAATGTGTTGACCTGGCAGGTGCAGAGGAAGGGCCGGCTTTGGAGTCAGCAACTGAATCGGCAAAGAAGGCGCGCGCCGTTTCCCATGCCAAGATGTAGCTTCGGGATCGGTAGATCACGATAAGCGGGACGGTGAATCGAAGGGCGGGACTGGGCAACCGGAAAATTCGCGATGGCGAATTTTCCGACTGGCTTGGGAAGGAGCGGGAATTCCTAGAAATCCTATAATTTCCAGAATCGCCGCGCTGTCTTTTTGCATTTTTTCGGTTGCTCAGGCCGGTCAGTGTTCTTAAGTTCCCGATTACCAGCTCGATTGGCCCCCAGAACCGTGTTCCCCCTCTGATCGAGCTGGTTTTTCTTTTATTCGTCGCTTCCGGGTTCAAGGAACGGGTTCAACCGAATCCTCAAGAAAAATTCGATGCAAAACCCGAGCGCCATTTTCTGTCATTTGCTTCGGGACCGTCCAGGTCACTCGAAACGATGAGGTAGCGATCGAGCCAACGGGTATGCCTGCCTTTCGGAGCGCTTGCCAGCCAAGGCGCAACTTGGCATGCGAAGTGTTGATGCCAGCTCCGATGATGCTCAACGCGCCGACTTCGTCGTTCCAGATCAATTCCTGATCCAAGCTTGTCAGAACCCTGCGGAACGAACCCTCTTGATGCAGATTCTCTTTTGAAAGGATCAACGAAAGCCGATCGGTGCGGTGAAGTCCACAATTGATCTGGACTTGCTTGCCAGGGATTCCGAGGGCATCCATTCGCGCGAGCGCCTGATCGGCTTGACCGCACTCGATCAAGACCAGATCTTTTTCGCTGGCTACACCGATGACAGATCCAGGCGGCCGCGGCGCGAAGCGTCGCACCACCGTGCCATCAGCGCCGGAAGCTGAGTGTTCGCTATTGGTCGAACGCGCGTAGATCGCGATATTTCGTTCCTTAGCGAATTCCACCGCCTGGGCGTTGAGAACTCTGGCTCCGCTTTCAGCCATCTCCTGGGTCTCTTCGTAGGACAGTGCAGGAATCAGACGCGCCTCGGGCACGACGCGCGGATCGGCCGTGTAAATGCCGTCTACATCCGAACAGATCTCGCACCAATCTGCCCCGACGGCTGCAGCCAGCGCGACCGCGGTTGTATCGCTTCCGCCGCGCCCAAGTGTCGTAACCTCCCGTCGGTAAGATACGCCTTGGTACCCGGCCACCACGACGATGCGGCCGCGGGAAAGCTCATCCTGGATCCGGAAAGGACGCACTTCAATGATCCGCGCGTCGATATGGCGATCGTTGGTAATAATACCCGATTGACTTCCAGTGAAACTGATTGCATCACCGCCGAGGTCCCTGATCGCCAGAGAGAGAAGGGCCATGGATATTCGCTCTCCGGCCGACAGCAGCATGTCCAACTCCCGACGTTCGGGATTCACTGAGACTTGTCTGGCCAGGCAAAGCAGTTCGTCGGTGGTGTTCCCCATGGCCGAAACGACCACAATCACGTCGTAGCCCGCGGCCCGGGTTTTCATGATGCGCTCGGCTACTCGGCGGAGCTTGGTAGCGTCGGCGACGCTGCTGCCTCCGTACTTCTGCACGATGATCGCCATAGTTCCGGCTAGCGACGCAGCAATTTGCCGTTCGAAGTTCGCGGCAGCGTCGAAACCCAGCGAAAAATCTGCGGAATGGCCTCTGGAGGCAGTCTTCGGCGAGCCAGCCCCGGAAGGTCTGCGATCGAGCTGGGAGCGCCGACTACATCAGCGACTAATTTTTCATTCTCAAGCGAAACCCTCGTCTCGCGAATACCGGGTGCCGCATTCAGGACGTCCTCGATCTGCTCATAAAAGAAGGCGGCACCATCAACCATGACTCGGTTTTTGCTTCGGCCGAGCAAGTAGATCATACCTTCGGAATCTTGTCGCGCGTAATCGCCCGTGTGGTACCCGTGCGGCGAGAGGATGGAGGTCCGCAAGCGCCACGGATTCAGATAAGCGTTCAGGAGACCAGGACCAGTGACGCAAAGTTCGCCAGGCTCTCCCGGCGCGGCAGGCTGGCCGTCGTCTCCGATCAAAGAGATCCGATAAGCGGGCAGCGGCCGGCCGACCGAATCAGGATGTTCGGGCTGGGTGTTCAGTGTAAGCAATCCGACTTCGATGATTCCAAGTGCGGCATTCAAAGGGCGGTGAAACCGCCGAGTGAACGAGGCCTGCGTTTTTGCGGAGAGCAGCGCCGTGGTCGACACCGCCAATCGCAGGCAGTCCAGGTCAGGGATCGGAGCCGGTATGAGCGATTCATAAAAATCGGGTGAAGCGTACGAGATGGTGGGCCGATACTCCGCAACCAAACACGTCAGGACGGCCGGGTCGGCAGGCAAGGCGGTGACAATCGTGGCCCCCCTCGATAGATAGAGAAGCGTCGATACGACAAAATGATCGACCATTGGCAATTGAAACCAGACGCGATCCTGCGGAGTAATCTGCAATACTTCGTCCGCTGCAATGAGGCGATCGACGATTGTCTGGTGGCTCAGAAGCACGCCTTTGCGGCTTCCGGTCGTCCCGGACGTAAAGCGGATAAAAGCAGACGAGAGAGAGGCGTATTCGGAGTCGGTCTGACCGTCCAGCGACTGCGCAAACGGAAATCTGGTCAGGTGCGATTCGGGACCGAGCAGCCAATGCAACCCGGCTTTCTGAATCACAAATTCCGTTTCTTCATCGCTCCATAAAGGGTTGATCGGCACAAGGCAGAGGCCGGCGGCGAGGATTCCCAACGCACGGGTAAGAAATCCGGTCCCCTC
This sequence comes from uncultured Verrucomicrobiae bacterium, assembly GCA_963731325.1. GTDB lineage: Bacteria > Verrucomicrobiota > Verrucomicrobiia > Chthoniobacterales > JAFAMB01 > CAVSUL01. Next base: position 35,137 of record CAVSUL010000001.1, on the reverse strand, counting down.
TTCCTGGAGTAGACCGCACCGCTGCCCGGGCTTACATCCGGCTGCCAGCAGCGTCGCGGCAATTTGATCAGAGCGTGCCACTAGGGCCCGATAGCTGAGAGCCGGTCCGAAGCCGTAGGGAACATAGGCCGGATGCTCCGGTCGAGACTCTGCACGTTGGCGAATTAATTGGACGATAGCCACATCTAAGATAACTAATCATTCCGGCTTGGCATGCCGGTCAACCGGCGACCTCATGATACCTCGATCCCAGCGAATCGTCATAAAGTTTGGAACCGGGATTCTGACCAAGGCTTCCACCGACGGTCTGGAGACATCCCAGTTTGTCCGGCTGACGGAGGACGTTTCGAAGCTGGTCAACGCCGGGCATCAATGTCTGCTCGTCAGCAGCGGGGCGGTTGGCGCCGGTCTCATGCTCCTTCGTTTGGGTGAGCGTCCGGTGGATCTCCCTTCTATTCAGGCCTGCGCCGCGGTTGGCCAATCGCGCCTCATGAGGCTCTACGAAACTTTGTTTAATCGGAATGGTTTGCATGTCGCGCAGATCCTGCTGACTCACCAGGATATGGATAGCCGCACGCGGTACGGGAATGCCCGGAACACCTTGCAGCGACTGTTCGAATTCGGAAATGTTGTTCCGGTGATCAATGAGAATGATTCGGTGGCAGTGGAAGAATTGCGGTTTGGCGACAACGACCGCTTGTCCGCCGAGGTAGCAATTCTTTGTCAGGCTGATCTACTCATCATCCTGACCAGCGTCGATGGTCTGATGAATGCGGATGGTCAACCCGTCGGGCAGGTTGAAGATGTTGATTCGGTGCTGCATCTTGCCCGTGATACTTCCAGCGTTCTTTCTACTGGCGGGATGATCTCGAAGCTGCAGGCCGTGAAGACCTCGATCGAAGCCGGTATCCCGGCTGTGATCGCGAACGGACGACGACCCGGAGCTATCCAGGCCATCCTGCAGGGCGAATCGGTTGGAACCCGTTTCTCAGCATGTCGGCAGAACTAAAAAACGTTATCGAGGAGTACGGGCAGCGCGCCCGAGCCGCCACGCCGGCTTTGGCCGCAGCCTCGACCGAGCAAAAGAACGCGGCCCTCCGCGGTGCGGCCGATCAGCTGGAAACGCAGGCCGGTCCGCTATTGACCGCCAATCGACTCGACGTCGAGGCTGCGCAGAGCGCTGGCTTGGCGGAGGCCGCGATCGATCGGTTGCGGTTGAATGAGGAACGTCTTCTGGGAATTGCGCGAGCGGTCCGAGAGATCGCTTCGCTCGAAGACCCGGTCGGGAAAATCCTGCGCCATTGGCATCGCCCGAACGGCCTGCGGATTGAGAAAGTGGCAGTACCGATCGGGGTGATTGGAATCATTTACGAGTCACGCCCGAACGTGACGGCCGACGCCGGTTGTCTCTGCCTGAAGGCCGGCAACGCAGTCCTGCTGCGAGGCGGTTCGGAGGCGCGCCGGACGAACTCGGCGATCGCCGAGGCGTTGCGGGCCGGTTGTGAACGGGCTGATCTTTCCGCCGATGCGATCCAGTTGATCGGGGTACCGGACAGAGCCGCGGTGCAGTTCCTGGCGCAACTTGATTCCGCGATTGATCTCATTATTCCGCGCGGCGGAAAAGCCTTGATTGAGGCAGTCGCATCGGTGGCCCGAGTCCCGGTGATCAAGCACTACGACGGAGTTTGCCACGTTTTTGTCGACGAAATGGCTGACCTGGCCATGGCCGAAGAGATCGTCATCAATGCCAAGTGTCAGAGACCGGGAGTGTGCAACGCGGCAGAGTGCCTCCTGATCCATGAAGCGGTGGCAGATCAGTTTCTGCGCCAGACCAAGCTGCTGGAGAGAGGGGTGGAAATCCGGGGCGACTCCAGAACGAAACGATTCTGGGCGAACGGGTTCGTTTGGCCACGGAAGCGGATTGGCGAACCGAGCACCTGGATCTGATCTTATCAGTGCGGATCGTCGAAAACCTGGATCAAGCGATCGAGCATATCGAGCGATATGGGTCGCATCACACCGACGCGATTGTGACAGGCTCCGAGAAGGCCGCCGAACGATTTCTTCGCTTAGTTGATTCCGCGGTGGTTCTTTGGAATGCTTCGACGCGCTTTAACGATGGCGGCGAGTTTGGCTTTGGCGCCGAGATCGGCATCAGCACCGATCGTCTGCACGCGCGTGGTCCGATGGGGTTGGAGGAATTGACTACCTACAAGTATCGGGTGCTGGGGACCGGGCAAGTGAAGAATTAGTCTCACACAAAGACACGAAGACACAAAGGTTTCTCCGACTACTTGTTTGACCTTGTTCTGCCAGCGGTGCACGGAAAACAAGTTCTGACATATCTGCGGCTGCTCAATTTCAGGCTCGGACTGTTAATGAATTTTGGCGCCGCTCTCCTGAAAAACGCCATTAATCGGGTAGCCAATTAGAACCTTTGTGTCTTTGTGGCTTTGTGTGAGACTCTTGGCCGAATGTGTCAGATTATGTTCTGGTAGTCGGTTGCGGTTATGTCGGTCTGCCGCTGGCCCGCTCATTTGTCGAAGCCGGGGCGTTGACCATTGGGCTGACCGGGTCCAAAGGCTCGGCGGAGAAACTTGCCACTGAGCCTTTCGCGGTTTTTCCGGTCGATATCTCCTCGCGCGCCTCGTTCGAAGTGCTTCCTGAACGGACATTCGATCTAGTCGTGTTTTGTGCGAGTTCCGGGCGTCAAGGGCCGGCGGGCTATCGAGCAGTCTTTGTCGACGGTATACGAAACTTGCGGCAGTCACTTCGGTTGGGACGCCTTTTGTTCACCAGTTCTACGTCGGTTTACGGCCAAACAGATGGCAGTTGGGTGGATGAGAGTTCGCCAGCTGAACCCCAGTCCGAAACTAGTCAGATTTTGCGTGAGAGCGAAAACCTCGTTCTGGACGAGGGCGGTATCGTTGCGCGTCTCGCTGGGATTTATGGACCCAACCGTTGCGTGCCTCTCCGGAAACTTTTCCAAGGTATCGCGATCCTGGAAGGCGAGGGCGAGCGTGTTATGAATCAAATCCATCGCGATGATGCGGTGAGCGCTCTGAAAGTATTGGCTGACCGCGCGTCCGGCGGAGTTTTCAACGTGGTAGATAACGAGCCGGTGACCCAACGGGAGTGGTACAGCTGGGTTTGCGCGGAAGTTGGCCGGCCGCTCCCGCCGTTCGGTCCGCGCGACTCGAACCGCAAACGTGGTTGGACAAACAAACGGGTCTCGAACCGCAAGCTGTGCGAGGCGGGATGGAACCCGCAGTTCCCAAGTTTCCGGGAGGGGGTCGCCTCCCTGTTGCGCGAGAAAAATGCGGGCTGATTTCCTTTCTTTGCGATCTTCGCGGCCATCTGTTAAGAAATCGTTCGATCACAGGCTGGAAAGCCTGTGCCACTTCCAATGAGCTTGAGGAAAACCGTTATCCTGTTTGCCGTTTGCTGGATCGCGGTCATCAGCCTGCTCCACGCCGGCTTAAACCTGCATGTCTTCCAAGGCACCTGGATCGGAGGTGCGAAACCCTTCAAGGTCGGCTTTCTGCCGGTAACCTGTCATCTTACCTGTCCGGTCACCGATTTTATCAATAAGCAGACGAACGGCGTTTCTCAGTTCGAACCTATCCGGTTTCAGAGCTGGCCGGAACTGAAGGAGGCTTTTCTGAGTGGCGACACGCCGGCTACATTCATCCTGGCGCCCCTGGCGATGAAACTACGGGAAGATGGGATTCCCATTAAGATCGTCTACCTTGGTCATCGCGACGGAACCGCCATGGTGGTAAACAAGGAGTCGTCGATCTATCGGATCGAAGATCTTAAAGGCAAAACGATTGCCGTTCCCAACCGGTTCTCCAACCAGTTTCTCCTGGTTTTCAAGGCGCTTCGGGACAGAGGCCTGTCGCTGGCTGATGTCAAAATCGTGGAGATGCCTCCGCCCGATATGCCGGCGGCAATCTTCAGCCACGCCGTCGATGCAATTACTTCGGGTGAACCGTTCATGGGTCAGGCCGAACTGGATGGCTACGGACGAGTGCTTTACCTCACAAAAGACATCTGGCCGAATTTTATCTCTTGCGTTCTCGCGGTAAGCGAGAACGCCATCAAACACGATCGCGCCACGGTTCAGCGCCTGGTGGACGGGATTGCTCGGAGCGGCAAATGGCTTGATCAATCGATGAATCATCGAATGGAGGCGTCCGAGTTTGCTGCGAAGTACTATTATCATCAGGATCCGCGCCTCCTCCGCTTTGTCTTGAGCAAACCTCCGGACCGCGTGAAGTATACCAACCTGGCCGTGCGGAAACCGGATTTTCTGGAGATCGAGCAGCTTGGCCGGCTCGCCGGCGTTCTTAAAGGTAAAGCCACATTCGAAGACTACGCCGATACCAGCTTTGTCGGCCCCGGAAAAAATCTCGAGGCGTATTCCTGGGAGTACCAGCAATGAGGCGCTTTGCTCCGGTCCTATGGCCGCTCGCTACCTTCGCGGCGGGCCTGTTGACCTGGGATCTCGCGGTCCTTTGGTCGCGGAGTGATATTTTCCCCCGTCCTTACCAAGTCGTGCTCGGGATCGTTGAACTCTGCCGCCAGGGGGTTCTCCTGAACTACGTCGTTGCGTCGCTCTTTCGCGTGAGTATCGGGTTCACCTTGGCGGTCCTGGTGGGCGTGCCGCTCGGGCTGATTCTCGGGTGGTTTCGACCGGCCTTTCTCGCGCTGAACCCGATTATTCAGATGCTTCGGCCGATCTCACCGATCGCCTGGATTCCGCTGGCGATTCTTTGGTTCCATGTCGACGATCGCGCCCCCATTTTCCTGATTTTTTTGTCGAGCGTTTTCCCGATCACCGTTTCGGCCTTGGCCGCGGTTCAGAACATTCAACCGGTTTACGTACGCGCCGCGCGCAACTTCGGTCTGAGTGGGATCGATCTGTTTCGCCGGGTCGTGTTTCCGGCATGTCTGCCGCAGATCCTGACCGGGCTGCGGATTGCTTTAGGGATTGCCTGGCTGGTCGTGGTTGCTGCCGAAATGATCGCGGTCAACTCTGGACTCGGCTACCTGATCATCGATGCTCGTAATGCCGGCAAACGTTACGACCTGGTTGTGGCCGGCATGCTGCTGATCGGTCTTATTGGACTCTGCCTCGACTTATTGATCCGTCGGCTGGAGCGGTTTGACGAAGTAAAGTGGGGCTATTCAACGCCGAACTCATGAGCGAGCCGGTTATTCGCGTTCGCGATCTTTGGATGCACTTTCCCGGTAAACCGGGCGAGGCGGTGATTGAGGTTCTGAGTAGAATCAATCTGGAGGTGTACGCCGGTGAGTTTGTTTGCCTGGTTGGCCCTTCCGGATGCGGCAAGTCCACTCTGCTCAACCTGGTCGCCGGCTTCCTCTCACCCACTCGCGGGAGCGTCCATATTCAAGGAAAACCGGTTCTGGGTCCAGATCCCCAGCGCATTTTTGTGTTCCAGGAGAACGGTGTGTTTCCTTGGTTAACCGTGCAGGACAATATTGGGTTTGGCGTTCGGACTAGATCGAGCGAGGAGAAACGGGCGATCATTGCGCACTATGTCGAGATGGTTGGTCTGACCGGTTTTGAGAAATCCTATCCACGCGAGTTATCCGGAGGCATGCGGCAGCGGGTTGAGATTGCGCGCGCGCTGGCGGCGGGTCCGGAAGTGATTTACATGGACGAACCGTTCGGTGCGCTTGACTTCATGACCCGGCTGAAAATGCGAGCCGACCTATTACGGATTTGGCGAGAGGAACAGAAGACCATCTTGTTTGTGACGCACGATGTGGAAGAAGCTGTTCAGCTGGCCGATCGAATTGTGGTCATGAGCAGCCGGCCGGCGGTGATCACCCGACAGGTCGGCATCGAGTTGGAGAGACCGCGTAATCTGGATTCGCCGGCTTATATCGAGATGCGGGACCATATTTTCGACTTGTTAGGAATGAGTTTGAAGGTCGGAGTGTGACAATGGCATGTAGCAATCACCCCAAGAGACCAAAGCCCGACACGCCCGGGATGCCTACCCTGGCAGCGAGACGTCAACCTGCTGATCGTCAGCCCCGACGGTTCTCTTGACACCTTGTCACCAGCGGTGTCTTGTCACCAGATGAGGTTGAGTTTGCGAATCGACGATGATGTTTACGCGGTCGCAAGCGCACTGGCCCACAGCGAACATGTCTCCCTGGCGAAGGCGATCAATGAGCTGGCCAGACGCGGATTCGAAAGGCCTTCAGCGGAGCAGCGGACGCCAAAGCGGAGCCGCAACGGTTTTCCGGTCTCCACGGGAAAACGTCTGATTACAGCCGAAGACGTCTCTGAAATAGACGCCGACTAGTTTGGCTTTTCCCGATGATCTACCTTCTCGACGGCAATCTTTTGGTCGCGTTGAGAATTGATACGCATATTCACCATAGACAGGCTCATCGGTGGTTCAACCGGAGACCGCGGGACCGATTCGCTACGTGTCCTCAGACCCAGGGTACCTTGCTCAGGGTTCATATGACAATGGCGCGGGATACAACCGCGCAAGCGGCCTGGCAGGCATTGCGCGAAATAGCGTTGCACAGCCGTCACGTATTTTGGCCGGATAACTTTTCCTATTTGGAGGTCTCCTCGAGCCGCTTGCAGGGGGCCAAGCAGGTTACCGACGCCTGGCTGGCCGAGCTCGCCCGCCGCAAGAAGGGCAGATTAGCGACCCTTGACCGGGCTTGTGCGCTGCTGCATTCGGATGTTGCGGAGCTGCTGCTTTAGTATCCTGATGTACCGTTTGCTGGTTTTGCTTGCGCTTTTTGCCTTCCTAGGGCTGGTTCCTCCGCTTCCGGTGAAAGAGCTTACCCGACAGCTTCTGGCGAAAATTGATTTGGATCCCGCACAGGTGCGCACCTGTGCCGGGCAGCTGGCCGACCCCGGTTTTCCCGAGTCTGACAAAGCCGAATTCCTGATCGCATTAAAAGCAAAGGGAGAGACGGGCGAAGAACTCGGCGCATTTGCGGCTGCATTTATCGAACTCGCCATCCGACCCGCGAGCAAGGTTACCGACAAACCTGGGATGGATCTCTGTGGAACAGGGGGCGATCGTCACGAACTGGTCAACGTTTCGACAACTGCCATGTTTCCAGTAGCGGCCGCCGGAGTAAGCGTTTTGAAGCACGGGAACAGATCGATTACGTCAAAAGCGGGAGGCGCAGACGTTCTCGAGGCGCTCGGCATTCCGGTGGCCTGTTCGCCCGATTTGATGCAGGAATGTTTGGCGGAAACCGGATTAGCTTTCTTTTTCGCGCCACTTTATCATCCTGCTTTTCGAGTGATCGGCCCGATCCGCAAGAAACTGGCTGAGCAAGGCATCGCCACTATTTTCAATTTGCTCGGGCCCTTATTGAATCCAATGCGCCCGGCATTTCAGCTAGTAGGTCTCTTCGCGCCGACGATCCTCGAAAAGTATGCCATCGCATTGGGCCGGCTCGGACGCGAACGGGCCTGGGTCGTGCATGGACTGGTGCCGGGCGGTTCGGGAATGGATGAAATATCGCCTCTGGGCGAAACCCTGGCTTACGAAGTAAAAAAGCGATCTCTCAATCCGTTCAGCCTTTTTGCGGAAGAGCTGGGGATTGAGAAACCCAGTTTGCACGAGCTGAGGGGCGGCAACGCCGCGCAGAACGCCGGGATGTTGACGGACATCTTGCTTGGACGCGATCGCAGCGCCCGGCGCGATTTTGTTTTGTTGAATTCTGCCGCCGCCCTGGTCGTTGCGGGTGTGGCGTCGAAGATGAGAACGGGGATGGATCTTGCCGCCGAACTGATTGATTCGGGCGCAGCGTACGAAAAACTGCGGGCGTTCCAGGAGTTTTTTGGCAGAGTGCGCTAGCTGGGCGGTTTCGTTCCAGGACGGCGCCTCGTTCGCCGATGCTATGGCGGACACGGTCAAGCCGAGTTCGCGCCTGGCGTTCGAATGTTCAGGCCCCCTTTGCCTCGGCTGGCTTCGGAAGATGCTCGATGCAATACTCATGTCCGTCGCCGGCGACACGAAACTCCAGATCCGGGGCGTCTTGCTCGGTGCGATGACAGACGGCACAACGATGTAAAGGTTCGTCTTCGGGAAGGGATTTTGCCGCGAACCGGACCTTTCGGCGCTGATGCTCAGAGCGATTGCGTGCGTGACGGAAGACCGACGGACCAAAAAACAGCAGATAATTCAGCAGGCAGACAATGATAGCCGCCTTGGTGACCAGCGGGCTCAGGAATAGGGTCAGCAGCAGCGGAGCGAAACTCAGCAAAGCCACCCATTTTACCCGGAGCGGTATGATGAAAAGGACATAGATCTGGACGTCCGGAAACAAAGTCGCGAAGGCGTAGAAGAGAGAGATATTGATAAAAAAGGGGGTAGTCGCACTATTGCCCAGGCCGCTACCGAGAAAAAAAGCCGCGACCGTGACCCCGAACATACCCAGAAAGTAATAGAGAGTGAGCCGAAACGCTCCCCAGGCCTGTTCCAGCGCATCGCCCATCCAGACAAGAAACCAGAGATAAAGCACGAGGAACAAGACTTGCATCCCGCCGGGGCCAAACTGGAAAACAACTTCCGGGATGAAGATATAGGAGACCAGGCGCCAGATCTGGCCTTGCAGAACAAGGGACGGTTGCAGGGTCAACAATTGAACGAAATCGGGCCGCAACAGATGGAGCACGTAAACCAGGCCGGTCAGCAGCGCGATCATTTGGATCAAGCGGGGAATCGCCAGAAATCCCAGGCGCGCTTCCAGCCAATCGATCCAGGACATACGAGAAATCATTGAAGAAGCCAAGAAGCCGGAAAACTCAGCAATTGCAACTGCTAGTCACGAACGGCCTAGGTTTCGGTCTGTGTTCGGTAGCTCGCCGGATCCTTCAGGTTCAGCAGATCTTCCCGAGCCGAGAGCTTTAGCCGGAACAGCCAGCCATGGCCATAAGGGTCAGTATTAATCAACCCCGGATTGTTCTCCAGAGCGCTGTTTGTTTCCGTGACTTCTCCGGCCACCGGGGAATAAATGTCGCTGGCTGCCTTCACTGACTCGACGACGGCCGCCGGTTTTTTTGGTTCCAGCGTGGCGCCCACCTGCGGTAGTTCCACGTACACAATGTCCGTCAGTTCGGATTGGGCATGATCCGTAATACCAACGGTTCCCAGATCGCCCTCAACGCGAATCCATTCGTGTGTTTCCGAGTACTTTAAATCGTCCGGCACTAGCATGATCTGCTGTATAGCGGTTTTTTCTCAACAGTCGCGGCAAATTTACGACCACGAATATCGATCTGAACTACCTGGCCCGGCCGGCTGTAAGCCAACTCGACGTAACCTAAACCGATCCCGGCGCCGAGGCTGGGGGATTGAGTGCCGCTCGTCAGTTCGCCGAGCCGATCGTTGTCCGCAAAAATGGGATAGTGCGGCCGCGGAGGGGGTCCCTTTTCCTGAAGTTTGATCGCGACAAGCTTTTGTCGAATTCCAGCTTCCTTCTGCGCAAGCAGGGATTCGCGCCCGACGAAATCGCCCTTTTTCAAGTCGACAAAAAAGCCGAGACCCGCTTCGAGCGGAGTCCGTTTCGGCGAAAGATCGTTTCCGTTCAAAGGGTAGCAGACTTCCATCCGCAGCGTGTCTCTCGCGCCCAAGCCGCACGGTTGCAGGCCGAGCGAGCGACCGGCTTCCAGGATCTTGCGCCAGAGACCCAGACCGGCCGCCGTCGGGCAAAAGAGTTCGAACCCATCCTCGCCGGTGTAACCGGTCCGCGCGACCAAGACCGGAACGCTATCGATCTTCACTTCGGCGCTCTGGTTCCGACTGGGAAGAGCTCCAAAGTTGGCAAAAACTGAAACTGCGGCGGGACCCTGGATGGCCATGGCGGCAAAAGCGGCGCTCTGGTCCTTGAGGTTGATTCCGGAAACGCGGCGCGTCTCGAGCCAAGCATAGTCCTCCTCGGTTTTTGCGGCGTTTACTACGAGAAAAAAACGCTCCGAAGAGCGGCGGTACGCGATCAGGTCATCGATGATGCCGCCGTTCTCGTTCAGCAACAGAGTGTATTGGCTTTCATTCGGACCGAGCTTGTTGATGTCATTGGTCAATAAGCTGTTTAGCCAGGAGGCCGCGTTCTCTCCCGAGACCTCGATCTCTCCCATGTGCGAGATATCAAAGATGCCGGCGGCGGAACGGACGGCAAGATGTTCGCCGACTATGCTCGAGTAAAAAACCGGCATCTGCCAGCCGGCGAACTCGATCAGCTTAGCTCCAAGCCGGAGGTGTTCTTCGTGGAGAGGACTGGTCTTAGCCATGGCCATGAATATGGGCGAGAGGGCAAAGGCGCGAAAGGGCGAAAGGGCGTATCGGCGTACTGCGTGTCGGCGTCTCTGGCGTATGTGGGTCTGGGACGTGTTTTAGTCCCGGAGGGACGATGGATAATGGGCCGGCAATTCATTGCCGGTACCGCATCATCAATGAGGATCTGTCCCGGGGGCGGCGTGAGGTAGAGAACGATGACGATGTCGAGGTCTTCAATACGGTAACGCATTCGCTTTCCAATTGTGGCGATGGCCACGGCTCAACCGGCCCTTACGTGGACGGGGCTAGTATAAAAATTAGCACCGGCAATGAATTGCCAGCCTACTATCCATCGTCCCTCTGGGACTAAAACACGTCCCAGTCCCACATACGCCGGAGACGCCGACACGCAGAACGCCGAGAACGCGATACGCCGATACGCAATACGCCGACGCCCACCGTCCGTTGACCTCATGGGAAAGCCGTTTCATGTTTGCCGATGTCGAAGACTGGTGTTCTCGGATCGAGGGATTCTTTAAGGCTCGGATCTTTCGCCAATCGTCACATAGGGCCAAGCCCGGTCGAGCGTCAGGATATGCTGAGTGAACTCGGGTTCGATTCAATGGACTCGATGATCGAGGCGGTCGCGCCCGAACAAATTCGTTCCCACCGGGTTTTGGAACTTCCTCCGGCCAAATCAGAGGATGAAGTCCTGCGGCGCATCCGAGCGCTTGCCGGACTGAACCAGGTCGCTAAATCCTACGTTGGTCAGGGTTACTACGGGACGGTTACTCCTCCGGTTATCCAGCGTGGCATTCTGGAGAACCCTGGTTGGTACACCGCGTATACTCCTTACCAGGCGGAAATCGCCCAGGGGCGCCTCGAAGCACTCTTGAATTTCCAGACAATGGTGACGGATCTGACCGGGCTGGAAATCGCCAATGCATCGCTGCTCGATGAGGCAACCGCTGCCGCCGAGGCGATGACGCTCTGCTTCGCGGTGCGGACAGACCAGCAGAACCGCAGCATTTTTGTTTCGGAGAACTGCCATCCGCAGACGATCGCTGTTATCCAGACGCGAGCCAGGCCGCTGAATATTGAGGTAATCGTGGGGAACCACCAGCAGTGGGATTTTCGCCGGCCGGTGTTTGCCGCTCTTCTGCAGTACCCGGCCACCGACGGTACTTTCTACAACTATCGCGAATTCATCGACAAACTTCATCGGACAGAAGGGCTGGCAATCGTCGCTGCCGATCTCTTGAGTCTCACTTTGGTTGTTCCTCCAGGAGAATTCGGGGCGGACGTTTGCGTGGGTTCGACGCAGCGCTTCGGAGTTCCGCTCGGATTCGGAGGGCCCCATGCCGCGTTCTTTGCGACCCGGGACCGGTTCAAACGTCATCTGCCTGGCCGACTCGTTGGAGTCTCCCGTGACTCTTTCGGCCGGTATGCCTACCGCCTCGCATTGCAAACGCGCGAACAGCATATTCGACGCGATAAGGCTACGAGCAATATTTGCACCGCGCAGGTGCTGCTCGCCGTGATGGCGTCGATGTATGCGGTCTACCATGGTCCGGCCGGCCTCCGCGCGATTGCACTCGAGATTCACGACAAAGCGGAGGCGCTCGCAGAGGGGCTTGTTCGGAGGGGTTACCGGGTTTGGCCTGGCCCCCGTTTCGATACCTTGCGGATCGACTTAGGCGCGGAACGCTCCCGGATTCTGGAAGACGCCGGGAAGCTGCTTATCAATTTCCGTGCGTTTGACGATGGAACGATCGGTCTGTCGATCGACGAAACCACGACTTCGGACGATTTATCCGATCTCTACGAGCTCTTCGGCGTAGCACCGGACCCTCTGCAAGAGTCACTTTCCCGACACGAGTTTGCCGAAGAGTTTGCGCGAGAAAGCCAGTACCTGACCCACCCGGTCTTTAACATACATCACAGTGAGACTGAGTTATTGCGGTACCTGAAACGGCTGGAAAACAAGGATCTTTCCTTGACCACTTCGATGATTCCTCTCGGATCCTGCACGATGAAGCTGAATGCCGCGGCCGAGATGCTGCCGATTACCTGGCCGGAGCTGTCGCAGATTCATCCGTTTGCGCCTTCGTCACAGGTGCACGGGTACGCCTTGATGATCGCGGAGCTGGAGAGCTGGCTGGCCGAGCTGACCGGCTTTGTGGCGGTGAGTTTGCAGCCGAATGCCGGATCACAAGGAGAATACGCCGGACTGCTGGCAATACAGGCCTATCATCAGAGCCGGGGCGATGCCGATCGAAGAGTTTGCCTGATCCCAACCTCCGCTCATGGAACAAATCCGGCTTCTGCAGCAATGGCCGGGTTCCAGGTTGTGCCCGTGAATTGCGATCAGGAGGGAAACATTGATTTAGCGGATCTGCAGGAGAAGGCGGCCCGGCACGAACAAGATCTGGCGGCGATCATGGTGACTTATCCGTCGACTCACGGAGTGTTTGAGGAAAGCATCGGCGAGGTTTGCGCGATCGTGCATCGCTATGGTGGTCAGGTCTACCTGGACGGAGCCAATATGAATGCCCAGCTTGGTCTGTGCCGTCCCGCCGAAATAGGGGCGGACATCTGTCATCTCAATCTCCACAAGACGTTCTGTATCCCGCACGGAGGCGGCGGTCCAGGAGTCGGTCCGGTCGGTGCCAAGGGGCATCTTGCGCCTTTTCTGCCGACGCACCCGTTGTGGGATTTTCATCGGCCAAATCGGATCGGACCGGTGGCTGCCGCTCCTTTCGGCAGCGCCGGCATTCTCAGTATTTCGTGGAGCTACATCAGCTTAATGGGTAGCGAAGGTCTGGCTGAAGCGACCAAGGTTGCGATTCTCAACGCCAATTACATCGCGAAACGCCTAGCACCGTACTATCCAGTGCTTTACCGCGGCAAAAGTGGATTAGTGGCGCACGAATGCATCATCGATTTCCGTCAATTCAAAAAGACGGCCGGCGTCGAAGTGGAGGATGTCGCCAAACGGCTGATCGATTACGGGTTCCACGCGCCGACCATGTCATGGCCCGTTCCCGGAACGATGATGATCGAGCCCACGGAAAGTGAATCGAAAGAGGAACTGGACCGGTTCTGTGATGCGATGATCGCGATTTATGGTGAAATCCGCGCGATCACGACCGGCGAAGCCGATCCGCACGATAATGTTCTAAAAAGAGCACCGCACACCGCCGAGGAGCTGCTGGGAGAAGGTTGGGACCGCCCTTACTCGCGGGAAAGCGCTGCTTATCCAGCGCCGTGGACCCGGGAGCACAAGTATTGGCCCCCGGTCGGACGCATTGACAACGTGTACGGCGATCGGAATCTCTTCTGCTCCTGTGTTTCGGTCGAAGGAGCGGCCGAGTTGACTGAATGAGAATCATCGATCGTTATATCTCCAGGCAGATCATGGGCACCGTGATCTGGGCGATCGGCGTCTTGAGCATGTTGCTTGTCGTTGGCAACGCGATGCGCGACTTGCTGACCATTCTGGTCAATCGCCAGTTGCCGTTGAGTTACGTTTTCAGTTTTATTGCTTACGCTTTGCCGTTCTCGCTTACTTTCTCGATCCCGTGGGGAGTGCTGGTAGCCATTCTTTTGATCTTCGGAAAGCTTTCCTCCGACAACGAATTAGTCGCTCTGCGTGCCAACGGAGTTAGCATTCTGCGAATCTGTTTGCCGGTCTTTTTGATCGCTCTTGTGTTCTTCGGCATTTGTCTGTGGATCAATCTGTATCTGTCGCCCGCATCCCAAGTGAAACTAAAAGAAGCCGTCTTCAATCTGGCTTCGGAAGATCCGCTGGCTCTTTTTGGCAGCGACCAGGTCATCGACGATTTTCCTAACCGGAAGATCTATGTTGGAAAAAAGGAAGGCTCCGCGCTCAAAGATCTGTACATCTATGAACTGAACGGGTACCAGGTGCCGATCAGGGTAATCTATGCCCGAAAGGGAACGCTCGAAGTTGACAAGGCAAATCAACGCATCCTGCTGCGAATCTTCGATGCACGTTACGAGGAGCGGGATGAGCGTGATCCCGATAACCTGAAGAAGATGCGTTATGGCATTACCATGCGAGAGGGTGTTCTCCCGATTTCGCTGAATGATCTCATTTCGAAGGCGTCTAACAACCAGCGACCTAACCTGCTGACGCTCGATCAATTGCGCGATGCCTTGGAACAGCAGACAGGCCGAATCGCCAGCGCGTACCGCACGGAGGTCAGTAAACGGTTCTCGAATGCCATGGCCGTGCTGACTTTTGTCCTGGTCGGAATTCCGTTAGCGATCACCGCTCAGCGACGCGAAACCAGTGTTGGGCTTGCGTTAAGCCTGGTCGTGGCTTTTACCTACTTTATTTTTATTGTGATGACGGACAACGTGAAAAACAATCCGCAGCTTCATCCGGAGTTATTGATCTGGCTACCGAACCTGCTCTATCTGACCCTCGGCGCGACGTTGTTTACGCGACTGGCCAGACGCTGAGGTGAGGTGCTAGCACTACCCCTTCGTTGCGCCGCCGGTGAGTCCTCCGCGCCAGTACCTTCCCAAGAAAACAAATGCCAGTAACAATGGCAGAACACTGATCAATGAACCCAACGCGATAAGGCTGTAAATCGGGCGGCTGCCCGCCATCGCGCTCGTGCTGTTCCAAACGTTTAATCCCAAGGTCAACGGGTACAGATCTTCCCGGCTCAGCACAATCAACGGTAAAAAGAAATTGTTCCAGGCACCTACAAAGGCCAACAATGCCACCGTCACCAAGCCGGTTTGTAACAAGGGTAGACCGATTCGCCAAAAAACCTGAAACTCCCCGGCGCCTTCCAAGCGGGACGCTTCGATCAACTCTTTCGGCAACGACGAATCCCAAAAGACTTTCATAAGATACAAGCCAAACGGGTTTACCAAACTCGGCAGAATCACACCCCACATCGTATTTACCAGCCCGATCTGGTTCAGCATCAGGAACAACGGCAGAACCAGCGCGGTCGACGGCACCATGATCGTCCCGAGAATAAAGTTGAAGAGGAATTTCTTACCCGGGAACTCGTATTTCGAAAAGGCGTATCCACCTAATGCGCAAATCATTGTGCTACCGGCGGAGATCGAAACGGCATACAACAAGGAGTTGCCGAACCAACGAACAAAAATGCCGTCCCGATAGGTAAACAATCCGACCAGGTTTTCCAGAAAATGGGGTGGATAGACGAACCAAAATCCGAAGCTCGCGAAGAGTTGCTCATTGTTCTTTGTGACCGCGGTAAGAATCCAGATGGCCGGCAATAAACAGTAGATCAGAAATAACCCGAGAACGATGTTTCGGATCGCCGCACCCACCGCCGATTTACCAGCTGGCTCTTCGGCCGGAGCGGTCGCGCCCGCGCGGACGACTGGGCCGCCGGAAACGGTCGCTTCTGCTCCCGCCATTGTCGGTCCGGTCGTACTCGAATCCATAAACAAACTTCCTAACGGGGGCCTAACTTGCGCAGGAACGCACCGCTCAAAACGAAGATTAACATTGCCAGCAGAATCGCGAGCGCGGCCGCATACGCGTAATTGGCGTCCCGGGCAGCCGTTAAATAGATGTACAAGTTCGGCGTAATATTATCCGCCACATAACCCAACGGCCGTAACACAAACGCTTCGGTGAACAACTGCGAGGTCCCAATCACCGAGAAGATGAGCAGCAATTGCAGGGTCGGCCAGAGCAATGGGATTTTAATGCTGCGAACGATATCCCACATGTTCGCGCCATCCACTCGAGCCGCTTCGTACAATTCCCGGGGAATGTTTTGTAAAGCGGCGAACAGGGTTACCATGTTATACCCAGTCCAGGTCCAGGTGACGATATTCCCAATGGAGAACAGGATGAATCCGGGCGACAGGAAGTCGATGGAGGACTGGCGAGCCGCGTGTAGCGCCTGGTTGATCGGTGATAGACTCGGGGAATAGAGATAACCCCAGATTAGCGCCCCGATCGCGGTCGGGATGCCGTAGGGCATGAAGAAAACCGTCCGGCAAATTTTCATGAAAAGGCCTCGAGATTGATCCAGCAACAACGCGAGGATGATCGCGAAGCCCAGCATCACCGGGATCTGGACCAGCCCGAACTGGAACATGTTGCTCAGTCCGTGCAGAAAATCGCCGTCTTGAAACGCCCGTAGATAGTTCGTTGCTCCGCCAAAGACCTGTTTAGCCGGGCCGAGACCGACCCGTCTCCGGACGAAGAGGCTCAGGTAAACCGCGTATAAGACAGGCGCCAGATAGAACGCCGCAAACACGAACAAAAAAGGCGCCAGGAACAGATAGGCCGCTCTCCGTTCCTGGCGCATAAAGCGAACAAAACGTCAACTGTCTCTGAGAGTGCTACTGGCCTTTCACTTCGAAGCCGTTGGCCGCCGCGTTTTTCAGCGATTCGTTCTGCCAGGCGTCCAACGCCTGTTTCACGGTCGCTTTCCCGGTGAACAAAGCATCGATTTGTTTGTTGAAATTATCATTCACAAACGCAAACCAAGGGGACCATGCGAAATTGACGTCGACCGCTTTCGAGGCCTGCGCGAACACCTCCGCCACGTTCTGGCCACCGCAGAATTTGGAGGGATTTCTGTCTGGCTGATTCAGCGCAGGCGAGGCTAAACCCGCAATGGACGCCGGGAAGATTGCATAGTTGTTCCAGTTCGCGATCACGGCGGTCTCGGAGGTGTTGAGCCAGATAGCAAACAAGGTCGCTGCTTTTGGGTACTTCGATTGTTTGGTGACGACGTTGGAGCTGCCGCCCCAGTTGCCACTGCGAAACTCGCCTTTGTTCCACTGCGGGAGCGGAGCGACTCGCCATTCACCCGACGTTCGATCGTTCAAAGATGCCGCCGTCACACCTGGACCCCAGGCCGCTTCGATGGAGGCCGCGATCTCGCCAGCGCCGACCGCGTTGTAGAATTCCGCCGTGAATCCGGGAATCGCCGCAACGTATTTCTTTTTCACCAGATCGTTCCAGTACGTCAGGACCTTTTCCGCTTCGGGGCTGTTCAACGTCTGCGTCCAGGCGTCGCCCTGAGGTTTAAAGAATTTGCCGCCCGCCGCCCAAACCAACCCCATGTACCAAGGGGCGCTGGTCGTATAAAAGTTTGCCATCTTGGCTTTTCCGTTGGTTGCGTGGGAGAGCTTCTCGGCTTGGGTGGCAAACTCCTCCCAGGTGGTTGGCACGCTGATTCCATACTGATCGAAGATCCTTTTATTGTAGAGCAAGGCCAACGGACCGCTGTCTTGTGGAATACCGTATACGGCCTGGCCGTCCGGCGAGACTTGCGCCCAGGTCCAAGGAACAAAGAACGATTTGACGTCGTTGGCTCCAAGCTTCGACAGATCGAGCAGTCCCTCCGTCACGATGAATGACGGGAGAAAATCGTATTCGATCTGCGCGACATCCGGTGCACCGGAACCCGCGCGCAGCGCGGTCTGGAGCTTCTGGTACTCAGCCGGGCCGCCTCCGATATTGTTCACGTGCACCTTGATGTTCGGGTACACCTTCTCGAACATCGCTCCGATTTTATCCAAGCCGCCGACCCAGGACCACACCTCCAGAGTCACCGGACCCTCTTCCGGCTTGAATTTGCTGTAGTCTGGTTCTTTGAAATCCTGGGCCCGTGCCGGCAACAACGTAAGCATCAGGACGCAACTCAACGCGGCGAGCCAGGGCCCGCTGCGCGACTCGCGCCACGTGACAAAAAACGGAAATAGCCAATAGAGGGAATGAGGTTGTGCATAGGGGGGACAGAATCGCTTCGGCGATCCTCTTCTTCTGTTAGGTCACCCCCGTAGGTCAGGCAAGCAAAAACCCGTCTGGCGGGGGAATGACCGATGACCGATGGCCGATGACTGATGTACCGATGGCCGATGACTGATTACTGATGACCGATTACCGATTACCGATAAGGTGTATCCGCTACCGGTTGTTGCTGCGTCAGACAGTGAAACGCGCCGAGCCCCCAGACGAGGGCGCGCGCATCAATGGGTACGATCTCGCGCCCGGGAAAACAGAGCGCCAGAGTTTCGACCGCTTCGCGGTCCTGTGCTGCGGCGAAGGCCGGCATCAGAATTACCTTGTTGCCGATATAAAAATTGGCGTAGCTCGCCGGCAGGCGCTGGCCCTCTCTGACCTGCCGGGGCGGCATGGGCAGGGGGATGATTCGCAAGGGTGTCCCATCCTCGAGCGTCATCGCGGCAAGCAACTCCAGGTTTTGTTTTAGCGAAAAATAATTGGGATCATCCTTGTTCGCTTCCGACGCTGTCAGCACTGTGGTGCGGTCCACGAAACGAGTAATATCGTCGATGTGCCCGTCGGTATCATCGCCCTCAATCCCGTCGCCCAACCAGAGGAAGTTCGTTACTCCGAGAAAATTGGCAAGCGCCTGTTCAATGTCCTCTTTTGTCTTTCCGGGATTGCGATTTGGGTTGAGGAGGCAGGACGTCGTGGTAAGCAAGGTACCGGCGCCGTTGACCTCGATCGAACCGCCTTCCATCACGAAGCCGGGATAAAAACAGGGAAGAGAGAGCGCCTCGGCGATCCGGGTCGGCACGACCTCATCAAGATCGAACGGCGGATATTTGCCGCCCCAGGCGTTGTAACTCCAGTCGACGATCGCCAGTCCAGGTTTGTTTCTCCGTCGGATGAACATCGGTCCGTGATCACGGCACCAAGGCTCATTGGTAGGGATGGGGAAAAATTCGACGTGCTCTGCATTGATCCCCCTTATGGCCTTCCGCACATGAGCCTCTTCGTCCCCGTCCCGCACGTTGATCCTGACCTTTTCGGAATCCGCCAAAGCTTCGATCATCCGTACGAAGATCGGAACGACCTCGTGATAAGCCCCGGGGAAGCTGATGCCGGTTTCGTGAGGCCAAGAGAGCCAGACGGCCTCGTGTGGTTCCCATTCTGCCGGCATACGGTAACCGTCGGCAGCAGGAGTATTGGCTTCGAATGAGTGTTTTGGCATGGACTCGTTCAGCCTGGAAGTATGAGAGAGAACCTGATCGCTAATCCAGGTAGCGCTTTGTCAGATTCTCGTAGGCGTCAATCCGGCGATCGCGCAGGAAAGGCCAATGGGTGCGCTGCTGGTCAAGCGCGCCGAGATCCACCTCGACCAACAGCACCTCATCGCGATCACTATTTGCCTTGCCGAGAAGCGCTCCGGATGGGTCGCTGACAAAGCTTCGTCCCCAAAACTCAATCCCCGGTCCGCCATCGGGCGCTTCATGACCGACTCGGTTGGGTGCGGCGACAAAACATCCATTGGCGATGCCGTGGCTCCGTTGGATTAGCTCCCAGGAAGTGTGTTGGCGTTCGCCAGACTCTTCCTTTTCGGATGGGTGCCAGCCTATCGCCGTAGGGTAAAACAAAATTTGGGCGCCCGCCAGGGCGGTCAAGCGGGCAGCCTCGGGGTACCATTGATCCCAGCAAACCAGAATCCCGATCTTGGCATACCGCGTCTTCCAAGTGCGGAACCCAAGGTCGCCGGGAGTGAAATAGAATTTCTCGTAGAATAGCGGGTCATCAGGAATATGCATTTTGCGGTATTTGCCGAGGTAAGTGCCGTCGGCATCGATGATCGCGGCGGTATTATGGTAGAGACCGGGCGCCCGGCGCTCAAATAACGAGGCCACAATCACGACGCCAAGTTCGGCAGCGGCTATGGCCAAGCGGTTGGTCGTGGGTCCGGGTACCTCCTCCGCCAACTCAAAATATTTATGGTCCTCGACCTGGCAAAAATACTGAGACGCAAATAACTCCGGCAGACACACAATTCGGGCTCCGCTCCGAGCGGCTTGCCGAATCATCGATTCAGCTTTGGCGATGTTCTCGTCCGAGTGCGCCGAACAGCTCATCTGAACCAGCCCGATTTTCAGCATGAGACCTAGTAGCATAACCGGACCGAAGGACAATGCGCCATCGGAGTTCATTGGTTGTTTTGACAAGCTGGAAGCTTATCCTCCGTTGCGGACCGGGGTACCCGCATTACACTGAGGCCCGAGGAGTTTAAATTATGCTGGAAGATGTCCGAGTAATCATTCACACCGCAAAGGGCGATCTGGAAGCCACGCTCTTTCCATCCAAAGCCCCGATCGCAGTTGCCAATTTCTTGAACCTGGCACACCGGAAATATTTCGATGGCCTGACGTTTCACCGGGTTGTCCCGCAGTTCGTCATTCAAGGTGGGGATCCGATGGGCAATGGAACCGGTGATCCCGGGTATCGGTTCGAGAACGAGATCGATTCTACACTCTCTCATCAACAGGTCGGGACCCTCGCCATGGCGAATGCCGGCCCGGATACTAATGGCAGCCAGTTCTATGTCACGCTGGTGCCGCTCGCGCCGGGGCATATTAAAGCA
Organism: uncultured Verrucomicrobiae bacterium; assembly: GCA_963731325.1. GTDB lineage: Bacteria > Verrucomicrobiota > Verrucomicrobiia > Chthoniobacterales > JAFAMB01 > CAVSUL01. The sequence goes on along the minus strand of CAVSUL010000001.1, from coordinate 14,454 downwards.
TTGGACGGGAAATACACGATCTTCGGTCAAGTCACCCAGGGCGTGGACGTGGCAAACCGGGTACAGCAAGGAGACAAGATCGTCTCGATCGCGATCCTTGATCCTATCTCGCTCGTAATCGAGGCGCAGAAAGATCGGGTGGCAAAGTGGAATAAGACCCTGGATCGCAAATTCGGATCGCGCCTCGGGCCGGTTCCCGGATGAGTTTGTTCACATCCGATTACGACTACGCGCTGCCCCAGGAGTTGATCGCTCAATATCCGCTGGAACGTCGCGATCAGTCACGGCTGATGGTCCTGGATCGCGTAAACCAAAGCGTGCGCCATCATTTGTTCTCCGATTTTCCTGATCTTCTCCGACCGGATGAGCTGGTCGTTCTTAACGATACGAGGGTGATTCCTGCGCGAATCCGTTTTCCCGATAGAAACGCGGAAATTCTTTTGCTGGAACAAATCGCCCCCGACACGTGGCGTTGTCTTGTTCGACCGGGAAAATGGTTCAGTGTGGGGCGACGATTTGTGTTGGGGCAAACCAGCGGCGAAGTCCTCGCGATTACCGAGCAAGGCGATCGGGTGATCCGATTCGATCGGCCGCTTGACTTGGAGGCAATCGGCGAGGTGCCACTGCCCCCTTATCTGAATCGGCCCGCGGAACCGATCGATCAAGAGCGGTACCAAACGGTGTTTGCGAGACGCCCGGGTGCGGTCGCAGCCCCGACGGCCGGATTGCATTTTACCAAGGACATTCTTGAAAAAGTTCCGCACGTTTATGTCACCCTTGAGGTCGGACCAGGTACTTTCCAACCGGTGAAAGAGGAGCGCATCGCCGATCACTCCTTGCATTGGGAAACTTTTGAAGTCACATCGGCCGCAGCGAAAGAACTTCAGCAGGCCGCGCGTGTCCTGGCCGTGGGCACAACCACGGTCCGAGTGCTGGAGACTTTAGCTGCGGGTGGTGCCATCGTGTCAGGCCGCAGCCGAACGAACATCTTTATTCATCCGCCGTTCATTTTTCGACGAGTGAACAGTCTTTTAACCAATTTTCATTTGCCGCGCTCGACTCTGCTGATGCTCGTCGCGGCGTTTGCCGGCCGGGAGTTTGTCCTCGAGGCGTATCGACAAGCGGTAGCTGCGCGGTACCGCTTCTTCAGTTACGGCGATTGCATGTTGATCCGCTGATCACTGGAAATCCAAGTGTCGAGGTAGGCGGATATTTTTTCATTGCCACCTTCGGGATCTACAATGCCAACGTGTCCGTCCGGACGGATGACGTAAGCAGCATTCCTTTTTAAGCCTGCTTTTTTCATAGCGGGTTCCCAGGGAAATACGTGCAGCGCGATCCCTCGATCGCGACACGCCCCCTGCAGCGCAGAGTTCGCATCTCCATAGCAGTGAATTTGCCAGTCCATCGAAGACAGCGGGTTAAAATTATCAGTTTCGCTGCCAATGGGGTTCTGAAACTTAACCCACGGCAAACGTTGACCGCCCTCCACTACTCCCGCCGCTCCGTGGCTGAGCGGGCTTTGTGGATATCGGATCGCGATCTGAGAAACGGTTCGGTACATGATCCGTCGTACCAGGGCGAATTGGAAGAGAAAGGGAAGCAGCCACGGCACGATATGAAGCCGTACTCCAGTTGCCCACGGACTCCGCGAGCTCACGAAGGCGAAAGCACGGTCCGTCGTGGATACGAGACGTCGCGCGAACGCGATTCGCTCCGGCTCGTACGTTTGAAGCAAGGGGGGCGGAGCTACTCTTTTCAAAACGGCCGCGAGCTTCCAGGCCAAGTTAACCGCATCGCCGATACCGGTATTCATGCCCTGTCCTCCGAATGGGCTATGAATGTGGGCCGCATCTCCGAGCAGGAAAACCCGCTCCTTCTGGAAAATGGCGGCCACGCGGTGGTGAACATGATAGGTGGAGAACCACTTCACCTCCTCCAGTTCCATCTTGAGATGCTGAATGATCCGCGAACTCACATCGCCCCATGAGAGGTTCCGATGGTCCGGCAATTCCTGTCGAACGGCTCCCACCAGCCGGGCTCGGCCTTTTCCCTTCATCGGAAAGATGGCGAGAAAGTCAGCCTCATCGAGGGCGATGTTCAGTTGCCCATTAATAACCGGACCGGTGGCCTGGATGTCAGCGACATAGTAGATGTCTGAATAGGTTCCGCCAGGGAAACCGATCTGAAGCGCTTCCCGTACTGTCGAACGCGCGCCGTCACAGCCAGCAAGATAAAGCACTTTAAGATTTTCGGTTGTTCCGCCGGCTTTCCGCAGCGTTGCGCTCACCCCGTCCTTCGAAGGATTTAGATCCACCAACTCTGTCTCGCGTTCGACGTGAACATTGAGCGAGGCGAGCCGCTCGATCAGCATCTGTTCATGAAGATCTTGCGGACAAATTACTGGAGACCCATATCGGCTGAGAGCAATGCCCAGCCGGTCAAACCGGATCTGGCCTACACGATTTCCCCGAAGCCAGAGGCCACCGACCTTCGCTTCGACGCTCTGCTGGGCGAGAAATTGATCGATTCCCAGCTGGCGATAAAATTCCAAATTCCGGACGTGGAATACCAAGGCCCGCGAGGTGGTTCCGGAGGCGGCTAGCTTGTCGATAATTCGGACCGGGACGCCTACTTTGCTGAGCCACAGCGCGAGCACCAGGCCAGTCGGGCCTGCCCCAACGACGAGAACTTGAGGATTTGACATATAGATCGGTGTGAAGACGTTTCGTCGGAATTCTCGCTTTTAGCGATGCGGGTTAACTGGTTCCTGAACCCGGAATCTTTGCCAGGACGAACCTTGCGCTGCGGTTAGGATACTGTCAATACTGAAAGAGTTTCCATGATATGAAAACGTCCGAACCTCGTCAAAAAAACACAACCCGCGCCAAGCCGCCCAAAACGACGCCGGATGCCGCGCTTTCCGAGCGGATCATTGCCGCCGGACAGCAGCACTTCTTCGCGCACGGCTTCCGCGCCATCACGACGGACGACCTCGCGGACGAACTTGGCATCAGCAAAAAGACGCTCTATGCGCTTTTTCCCAGCAAGGAGGCGCTGCTTGAAGCCGTCGTGAACAAAAAATTCGGTAACGCGGAGGCCGATGCTGCGCGGATCACGGGCGATCCTTCGCTCGGCTGCGTGGCGAAGCTGCACGAACTGCTGGCCTGCCTCCAGCACCACATGGCCGAAATCCAGCCGGCTTTTGTGCGCGACATGCAGCGGGGCGCGCCGGAAGTCTTCGCCATGATCGAGCGCCGTCGCGCCGGCGTCATTCGCGAGCATTTCGGCAAGGTTTTCGAGGAAAGCCGCCGGGCGGGAGTGATCCGCAAAGATGTGCCCACCGCCCTGCTCATCGCCGTTATTCTCGGAGCGGTGAATGAGGTTGTGAATCCCGTCAAACTGGCCGAGCTCGGACTTCAGCCGAGAGAGGGCCTGATGTGCATCCTGCGGATTATTTTCGAGGGCGCTATGACGGCGAGAGGACGAGCAAAGTTGTGAAACGCCGGTGTTACTGGCGCTTTACCCGGAAGAACCGCTGCAACAGGTCACGGCACTCCGCTTCGCGCACGCCCGGCGTAATTTCGCAACGATGATTTAGAGCCGGCATCTGCAATAAATTGATCACGCTTCCAGCAGCACCGGCTTTCGGATCGGCACAGCCGAAAATGACGCGGCGAAGCCTGGCATGAACAATCGCTCCGGCGCACATCGGGCATGGTTCTTTGGTAATGTAGAGATCGCAATCAATTAAGCGCCAGTCTTCCACTACGCTCTCGGCTTGGGTAATGGCGAGCATCTCCGCATGGGCGGTCGCATCACGCAATGTCTCGACCTGGTTCCAGGCGCGGGCGATGATGGAACCGGCGCGAACAATCACCGCGCCAACGGGTACTTCTTCCTGCTTTTCCGCCTTCCGAGCTTGGCGCAGAGCCTCTCCGATAAAATATCGGTCGCTCGAAAAATCGGGCAGCTCTTCCATCTTTAATAGGTACAATATGGCGAAACGATGAGCACGAACCCAATCCTCGTAGCGGCCTCGGTTCTCTCGGCGGATTTTACGCAGCTGGGCCACGAATGCACTCGGATAGAGGCGGCCGGAGCCGATTGGCTTCATCTCGACGTCATGGATGGTCATTTCGTCGATAATATCTCATTCGGTCAGCCAATCATTGAAGCGGTCAAAAAGGTCGCCCACGTCCCACTGGATGCCCACCTGATGATCGAACGGCCGGATCATTTCTTTCCGCGTTACGTTGGGTTGGTCAACAACATAACCATCCACGTTGAACCGCCCTATGATATCGCGGGCACTTTGCGGGGGATAAGGAAAGCCGGTTGCACAGCTGGCTTAGCCCTCAGCCCACCTACCCCGTTCGGGCGGGTTGAACCATTCCTCGATGCGATCGATCTGTTGTTGGTGATGACGGTGCATCCTGGTTTTGGCGGCCAGGCGTTTATGCCGGAGACGATGGCGAAGGTACGGCGGGCGGTGGCCATCCGGACCGAGCGCAAACTTCACTTTCATATCGAGGTCGACGGCGGCATCCATCCTGACACTGCCGAGGTTGCGCGAGCGGCCGGCGCAAACGTCTTGGTCGCCGGGACGGGTGTCTTCAAGGTACCGGATGCAGCTGCGGCGATTCGAGAATTTCGGGGCGCGGCTTGAAAATGCGGATGCTTTGGGACGACCTTTTCTTGAGACCGGGCTTGTTTTTCCGGGTGTTTCTCTTGATGGCGGCCTTCGCTTGGGGTGGGGTTGTACCCAGCCCGGTCGAAGCGCAGGACAGCGCCATCCAGAACAGACCCTTTATTTCCTCTCGCGCTTACCATCATATCGTCCAGCGGCACTGGCCCGATAGCCTGGCGCCTGGTGCAGGGAAATTCCTGCAAGGGATCAGCCGGGAGGGGCTCTACGCATTGATCGACGAAGCAACGGCCAACGGCGAACCTCGGTCGAACACCAACGGACGGCCGGGGGAGATCTATGAGTATGATTTCCACCGGGTCATCGGGCGCGATATTCGCGGTAATCCGACCAGCCGTTTGCGCGTTGTCGTTGGTTCACGCAATCAGGTAATCACGGCTTTTCCATTTTAGAGATACGAATGATTGCCTCGAGTAAATCGAGGCAGCCCATCGGCGGAGTCGTCCATGAAATTGAGTTACCATCTGAAAGAAGAGCGTTTATGGCAGGCATTCGACCTGAGGCAGGCGCAGGAGGATGAATTTCGCTATGACTTTGCGCTCGGGGATTTAGTGCTGGAAGGATCCAGGGACAGATCTCAGCGCTCGCTGGGGTTGGATACCGCTTCTCGATTTTTTCCTCTCATGGCAAACAATTGCCCGAGCGTTAGAGAGCGGTAAACAACAGCAGCGCTTCGAGTTTACGGAATCCGACGCGGTCATTGATTTTGAAATGAAGGGCCGGGAAATCGTAATTTCGGCATCGTACGCTCCAGGCGAGATCAGATCGGAGCTGGGCGAATTTCAGCGCCAGGTTGCTCGGTTCGGGCAACGCCTCACAAAAGATCTTCTGGCGAAACACCCGGAACTCGTCGAGAACCAGTGGTTTAAGACACAGCTGCTGGATGGCTGAGCGGCTTGAGCGGCTTGAGCGGCCTCGGGCGTACCAAGTAGCGCCGGCATCCTGCCGGTTTCAAAAAGCTGACAAGCTGGAAGCTTATCCTACTTTGAAGTCCGACAGACGAGGCCGTAGCGAGTACTCGCGCAAGGGTTTGCGGAAGGAAGCAAAGATTTCCTGCCGCTTTTCCGGCTTGCCTGAACTCTCCCTTATCGGACCGGCCTTAAACGAGCTTTTCCGGATTCAGAGCAGCCAAATCTTTCGGTACAAAGCGGCCGTCCCGGCGCACCAGTTCATCGTCGAAATAGATTTCGCCGCCGCCGTATTCCGGCCGTTGGATGCACACCAGGTCCCAGTGAACCTGGCTGCGGTTGCCGTTATCTGCTCGTTCGTACGCCTGGCCGGGGGTAAAATGAAAGGAGCCGGCAATCTTTTCGTCAAAGAGGATGTCTCGCATTGGCTCCAGGATGTGAGGGTTGAAGCCAAGAGCGAATTCGCCGATGTAGCGAGCTCCCTCGTCCGAGTCGAGAATCTCATTGATCCTTTTGGAATTGTTGGCGCTCGCCTCAATGATCTTACCACCTGCAAAAGCGAGGCGGACGTTGTCGAATGCTGTCCCCTGGTAAATCGTGGGTGCGTTGAATTGAATATGTCCACTAATGGAGTCGCGGACTGGCGAAGTAAATACTTCGCCGTCGGGGATGTTCCGCTCACCTCCACAGACAACGGTAGGAATTCCTTTGATGCTAAAGCGCAGGTCGGTTCCCGGTCCGACAATATGCACTTGGTCGGTGGCTTCCATGCGAGCCTTCAGTGTCTGCATCCCTGAATCCATTCTGGCATAGTCGAGGGTGCAAACCCGGAAAAAGAATTCCTCAAATGCTTCGGTGCTCATCCCCGCCATTTGCGCCATCGCCGGAGTCGGCCAACGCAAAACTACCCACTTGGTCTTGTTGACCCGATGATCGAGGACGGGCTTCATCAGCTTCATCGCTAAGAGCATGCTCTCCGAAGGCACATCTGCTTGTTCGGTAATATTATTGCTTCCCCGGAGGGCGATATAGGCATCCATCAAAGCCATTCGACCCAGTTCGTATTCGGCTGCCGTTTGAAACTGGGCTTCGGCTGCGCCACGGAGTAGTTCGCGATTGATGATCCCAGACTGCAGATTGACGAAGGGATGCGCCTCCATTCTCCCGCGTCGCGCGGACCAGCGCAATCACCATTTCCGGAGGAACATCGAATGCGTCGATCAGCACTCGCTCGTCTTTCTGAAGGTGAGTAGAGAAACCGATCAAAACCTCGGCAAGCTTCGTAAAACGCGGATCAAACATAGTAGAAGCTAGGGATAATCCAGGAACCTGGCATTGCAATATCCTAAAGCGGCGACAAGTCGCACGCACTCCACAACGCGTCGTAAATTGGTCCTATTCTGTCCGGTATATCTTTTCCCCGGCAGTTATCCGGAGATCGAGCCGATTTTCTCGAGGGGCAAGCGGACAGGTAGCATACGGTGTGAACGCACAAGGCGGGTTGCGAGCCAGATTGAAGTTCAGGCCGACGATGCCTTCGCTGGGGAGCGGGGCGTCAAGGTAGCGTCCCGCGCCATAAGTTTCCTTCCCGCTGGTGAGATCGGCGAACATAAAAAAGAGGGACTCCGATGACTCCTGAACAGGGAACAGTTCGCAGGTGCGGCCGTCGCGCTCAAAAACGGCTTTGCCAGGGATCCTTTGTTTCTGAAGCGTTCCGACCGCCGAGAGAATCTCGATCTCCAGCGGTTCGTCCAAAGGCTGCCAGCGCGCTTCGATCAGCCAGGATCGATCGATCGGAAAATATTCCAGTCCGCGAAAGCTGATGCGATTTGCGGCTTGGGAATCCTCGACCCGGATCCCTTTCCGACCGGCCCGCTCAATCGCGATTAAGCGGAAGGTGTCAAAAGAAACCACGGTCGTTTCGGGGCGCGTATCGTCCAGCAGCGCGGCCTCGAGGACGGGTTTGCCGTCGATCAAAGCACGGGCCTCCGGGCGCAGGACAAGATGAAGCGAACCGTCGTCTGCCTGGAGGACCGAGCCAAGGTGAGGAGGCCCCACACTTAATCTCACATTGTTATCCGTGGCGGAGCCGATTGTGTTTTGACCCGGCTTCAGCCATTCGAGACCAACCAGGCTGAGCCAGCCACCCGGCGCTTTCAGCTCGGCCACGCGCTCCGAGCGAAGTTGATTGATTCGATCGTCAAAATTGGATGTCATCAGTTTATCCTCAGTCTCTCGCGGAACCTGCGATTCGACAACCAGGAGCGCGAAGATTTCCATAGAGGCGAAGATCTGCTCCCGGCTGAGGCGCGATCCTTTTTCTTCCAAGCTTTACCGGCATTCCATGCCGGCCTATTTTCAGCTGCCCGGGGGGCGACAGAACCGAATTCCTTGAGGGCACGCCGCGGACGCGCATGAAAAAGTTGATTAGCCGATCGGAAATTCCAGCTCTGCGGAAGAAGTATGCTGATTGCCGCCTGGTTTTTACCAACGGCTGCTTCGACTTGCTTCATGTCGGTCACGTCAGATATCTGACCGCCGCTCGCGAATTTGGTGATGTCCTGGTTGTCGGATTGAATAGCGACCAGTCCATTCGACAGATCAAAGGGCGGCGCCGTCCGCTGAATAACGAGAACGATCGAGCAGAGGTATTGGCCGGACTCGCCGTCGTGGACCACGTCATTATTTTTAATGAACCGCGGGTGACCGCCTTGCTCCAGGAGCTTCGGCCCGACATTTACGTCAAAGGTGGAGACTATCGAGTGGAAACTTTGGATCAGGAAGAGGTTTCCGTTTTGCGAGGATCAGGCGCTCGAATTGAGCTTCTGCCCTTGATCGCCGGCAAATCAACCACGGGCTTGATCGAGGCCATTCGACAACTATGAAACAAGTCCTTCGTTTGGGTATTCTTGGCTCGGGAAAAGGTTCCAATTTCCGGGCGATTATGGAACGCATTCTGGACGGCAGACTGTCCGCCGAGTGCCGCCTGCTCATTTCGGATGTCGAGGATTCCGGTATCCTGGGGTTCGCGCGCGACTACCAGGTTCCGTCACTTTATATAAAACCGGGGCGGTTCCGCACAAAACTAGAGCCGGAAGTAGAAGCTGACATTGTGCGGCTCCTGCAGGCCGAAGGAGTCGATCTGGTAGTTCTGGCCGGCTTTATGCGCGTGGTGAAAGAACCGCTTCTCCGCGCCTACCCGCGGCGAATGATCAACATTCATCCCTCGCTCCTTCCAAAATATCCAGGCAGAGAAGCTTGGAGACAAGCTCTCGCTGCGGGTGAGTCAGTCACTGGCTGTACCGTACACTATGTGACGGAGAAAGTTGATGCTGGAGAAATTATCGCACAACGAGAAGTTCCGATTCTTCCGGAGGATACGCCGGAAATCTTGCACGCGAGGATCCAGGAGGCCGAGCACGAGCTGTTGCCGGCGGTGATTGCCGAACTTGGCGGGCTGGCCGGAGGAATGGGTTAAAGGTCGCGCACGCGACGACACGCTGCTCAAACAGCAACACTTGCGTTTTTCAGCCTACCATTCAATCTAACCGGGTATGAAGAAAATCGAGGCGATCATCAAGCCCTTCAAGATGGAGGACGTCAAGGAGGCCCTGACGGAAATCGGGGTTGAGGGGATGACCGTCAGCGAAGTCAAAGGATTTGGCCGTCAGAAGGGACACACGGAGATCTATCGTGGGAGTGAGTACACCGTCGATTTCCTTCCCAAGGTTAAGTTCGAGGTGGTCTTGCCGGACGAACGTGTGTCCAAGGCGGTCGAGGCCATTGTCCAGGCGGCGCGCACGGGCAAGATTGGCGATGGCAAAGTGTTTATTTTTCCGATCGATGAAGCGATTCGGATCCGCACTGAGGAGAAGGGCGAAGCGGCGATTTAGCCTGACGATTAGAGGGCAGGCTTCCGCTTATGCCACGGCGTTGCTTGTTCGTAAGCGGCTGCCACCCGCAGAATCGTTTCTTCACCCAGCGCATCTCCGAGAAGCTGGAGGCCAATCGGAAGCTTGCGCCCTTCGGCCTCAGCAAAGCCGCATGGGACGCTGATGCCGCAGATCCCCGCCATATTCGCGGCCAGCGTAAAGACATCAGCCAAATACATGCTTAACGGATCGCTGGTTTTTTCTCCCAGACGAAATGCAGGCGTTGGAGAGGTCGGACAGACAATGGCATCAACTTGTGAAAATGCATTCGTGAAATCGTTCCGGATAAGAGTTCGAACTTTCTGTGCTCGCAGATAATAAGCGTCGTAATAGCCTGAACTCAGGACGTAAGTGCCAAGGATGATCCGGCGTTTTACCTCTGAGCCAAAACCTTCCTGCCGCGTCTTTCCATAGTGATCGAGGAGTCCCGAAGTATTCTCGGCGCGGAAACCATAACGCACTCCATCGAAGCGAGCGAGGTTGGCTGAAGCCTCGGCTGGAGCAATAATATAGTACGTGCTGAGAGCGCATTCGGTATGAGGTAATGAAATATCGATGACCTCTGCGCCCAGTTCGCTAAATTGGTCCACTGCGGCGCGGACCGCGTGCTCGACGGCCGGATCCAGCCCAGGAATAAAATACTCTTTCGGAAGGCCGAGTTTCAGGCCCTTGACGCCTCGATCCAGGAGGTGGGTAAAATCCGGAATTTTTTCCGGCAGAGACGTTGAGTCCTTCGGATCGTGACCGGCGATGACGTTGAGCAAGAGGGCGGCGTCACGAACGTCTTTCGTGAGGGGACCGATCTGATCGAGCGAGGAAGCGAAGGCAACCAGTCCATAGCGCGAGACCCGGCCATACGTTGGTTTCAAGCCGACGCAGCCGCAAAGCGCTGCTGGTTGGCGGATCGAGCCTCCGGTATCGGATCCGAGAGCGGCGAAAGCCTCGTCGGCGGCAACGATCGCCGCGGAACCGCCGCTGGAACCGCCGGGCGTTCTTTGGAGATCCCAAGGGTTGCGAGTGGGGCCAAACGCAGAATTCTCAGTCGAGCTGCCCATGGCAAACTCATCCATGTTCGTCCGACCAAACGGAATGGCGCCTGCGTACCGCAGCCGCGCAATAGCGGTTGCGTCAAATGGAGCGATGTAGTTCGCCAGGATGCGGGAAGCGCAGGTGCAGGGATGACTCGCGACGCTGATCACGTCCTTGATCGAGATGGGCACCCCGCCAAGCGGCAGGCTGAGATCGGCTTGCTCAGCTTCGGCAAGGGCCCGGCCGAGATCGTGGGAGAGGTAACCGTGAACCCTGGGGTCGACTTCTTCGATGCGTTTGCCCAAGGCGTCAATAACGTCGCGCGGAGAGACCTCCTTGGTTCGGATCAGATCCCGCAGTTCATGGACAGTGAGAGACGTTAGTTCCACCCGCTACTCCACGACCTTGGTTACGATAAAGAGGTTCTGCGCCTGCCTGGGCGCATTCGCCAGGGCAACCCCGCGCGGCAGGCACTCCGCGGGAACATCGGGCCGGAAAACGTTGAAAATCGGAAAACTGTGTGCGGTCGGATCAACCTGAGCGACTTCGATCTGATCCAGACGCGCGACATGTTCCAGGACATGCTCCAGCTGTTTCTGAAAGGTCTGGACTTCCTCCGAAGACAAATGAATCCGGGCGAGGTCGGCAACGTACTGAACTTCGAAACGAGTGGCGCTCACCGGGAACAAATGACAGCTGCGCAAGGAACAGTCAATGGAGCGGCTTGAGCGGGCTGTTATGTAGCGTGGCCTCGTCCGTACCAGGTAGCGCCGGCATCCTGCCGGTTCAAAAAGCGGACAAGCTGGAAGCTAAAGCCGACAAGCTACCTTGAAATCCGACAGACTCGAGGCCGCCCGCACTATACAAAAGCCGCTCGATCCCGCTTCTATAAGATTTTCGTTGCGACTGAGCCGAATTTCCTGACAATGGGCTCGTCATGTCAGACAGAGAGCCGTTCCTCGATCTGCCTGAGGGGCAATCGCCGTCGCCGGACGAACTGGATTCCCAAGTTCAACGCGCGCAAGAACAATTAATCCAGCTCCGACGCCAGCAGGACACGATTGAGAAACAGAAGCGCGAATTGGAAGAACTCAGCCGCAAACAGGATGAATTGGAGCGGGGGCGGGCGGAGATGATCGAGAAGCTAAGTCGATCGCAAGTTGTGATCGAGCGCGAGACTTACGAAGCGGAGAAGAGGGTCGAACAATTGCGGTCCACTCATTCCAGTTTTGCTCAACATCTCGATTCGCTGGAAAAGATCAATCCGAAGGCCTGGACGACCGGCGACCTCCACAAAGAGCTGAGCAAAGCGCTGAGCTCGGTCGACGATGCTCGGGCTGAATTCACAAAATCATTGACGAAAATCAACGCTCGTTCTGAGGAAGAAGTCATTGATCCAGTGGATGCGACGGATTTCAGCGAGGCGTCGGCGTACACCGATGCCGGCTTTGGCGTCTGGCTGAAACGCGGCTTTGCCTTTACTCTGCCGCTCCTGGTCTTTGCCATTATTGTCCTTCTCCTGTTGCTCTTCATCCATCCGGTGTAGCTGGATATGCCGCCAAGACGTTTCAGTGGTTCGCCGATTACGGCCCGCAAAGAGGCGCTTTCGAAGGAAGAGGAAGAGATCCGGCGAAAGATGAAAGATCTCGAGCGCTTGATTGCGGAGGCGCCGAAGCTTGCTGAGGCTGAATTAGAGCGGCAGAAACAGGAGCGAGTGGCGCGAGCGTCGACCCGCCGGAGCGCATTTGATGCGCCTGACGTGCTGCAGGACTCGCGGCACGAGGATGATCTGTTCGCGGATCGGCCCAGCAGACCACGCCGGGCGCAACGACGAGCCGCTCGCACCCGGCTCGTCGTGATGTCGGTTGCGGTATTGTTTGCAACCGTGGTGGTTCTCGTCCTGGCACTTCAGCTCATTCGCCATTTGTAGCCTGCTTTGCTCGTAAATCCTTATGGAGTGCGTGCGACTTGTCGCCGCTTTGAGACCGCGCGGAGCGCGGCCATTCAAACAAAGAGGTATTTTCGCCAAAAAACTCGCACTTCGTGGTTCCGTCCTCGGTCTAGGTCGCGCTCCGCGCGCATGCCAAAGCGGCGACAAGTCGCACGCACTCCATAAGGATTTACGAGCAAAGCAGGCTAGCGCCCGGCGATCGCTTGGACGATAAACCCTTTCAGGTACTCGGTTTCCGGCAGATGTGGAAGTATCGGATGATCGAGCGACTGAGAAAGGGACTGAATCAAACGGACGTAACGCTTAGCATCGACGCTTGCATCGACAATCATTTCCAGGAACGTCTCCCGGGGCACGTGATGCGAACACGAAAACGTCACCAGTAGACCTTTCGGTCGAAGTAGTCGGAGCGCGCGCAGATGGATCTCTTTGTATCCGCGGAGTGCGCCGGACAGAGTGCCCTTGGATCGGGTGAAAGAAGGCGGATCCAGGATAATGAGATCGAACCGCCGCTCGCTTTTCGCCAGTTCGGCCAAATAGTCAAAGACGTTGGCTTCAACGACACCGACATCCAGTCCGTTTTCCCGACCGTTCGTGCGGATGGCTTCTGTCAAAAGCGTACTGATCTCAACCGCGGTGACGGACCTTGCTCCCGCGCGGGCGCAAAATAGAGAGAATGCCCCCTGGTTTGCGAAACAGTCTAGCACGTCCCGCCCACGACTCATCTGGGCGACGATCCGGTAGTTGTTGACCTGGTCGAGATAAAAGCCGGTCTTCTGCCCCTTCAGGAGGTCCACCAGGAAGGAAATGTTATCGATCGCGATCCGCAATTCATCGGGGGCCTGGCCGGTCAGAATGCCAGTGACCTGCTCCAGGCCTTCGGCGCGACGGACGGGGACATCGTTCCGCTCGATAATCGAGTCGGGAGCGAGCGTGCGTTGAATGGCTTGAGCAATCATCGCCTTGCGGCTGTCCATCCCCAGGGTGAGCGTTTGGAGGACGACATGAGGACCGTAACGGTCGATGACGACGCCGGGCAGTCCGTCGCTTTCGCTCCAGACTACCCGGCAGATATCCCGAAAGATCGAGAATTCCTCGCGCAGCTCGATCGCCTGCTCAATGCGTCGAACGAAGAATTCGATGGTCAGATCCTGGCGCTGGCGCGAGAAACGCCGAGCGATTATCTGCGACTTTGGGTTGTAAATCGCGGAACCAATCAATCGATCGCGGCCGTCTTTCAACGACACCACATCCCCGGGCTGAGGTTCCCCGAACGTTTTCAGGATCTCGCTGGAATAGACCCAATCATGCCCATGAAATAGCCGGGCCCGCGGCCGGATGACGAGCCCTGCCATCAGTCGGCTCCTGGAGAAATCGGTGCATTGCTGGGGCGTGACAAATCCGGTCGGGAGCGTCTTGGAGTGCGTGCGACTTGTCGCCGCTTTAGAATCAGCGCGGAGCGCGAGCCTCGCCCTGAACGTAGCCGCGAAGCGCGGAGTTCCGCGCCGAAAATGGCCGTTTGGTTGGCCGCCGTGCTCTGCGCGGTCTCAAAGCGGCGACAAGTCGCGCGCACTCCACGATGCGCAACGGATTTGGGCGTTCTTCCTGCCAGCCACGGGCTCTTTCGTTCACGAAAAAAGGAATTCGTCGGCGGGCTCGGGGTGCCGCGAGAAAGGAGCGGGTACATCCTGTTCAGGATACTCGAAGATCTTCCCTTCGTAATTGCGAATCACGACCTTTTCATGATCATGGTACAGGACGTAACTCGGATTAATCGGCACTTTCCCGCCACCCCCTGGCGCATCGATCACATACTGCGGGACCGCGTAGCCGGTAGTATGGCCGCGAAGCGATTCCATGATTTCCAAGCCTTTCGCGACCGAGGTGCGCAGGTGCGCTGATCCTTGGATCAAGTCGCATTGATAA